>NZ_CP172298.1:0-75000 GCF_044336385.1 Aeromonas mytilicola subsp. aquatica
GTGACTGCTTCGCTATGGCAGCAGTGCCTTAACCGGCTGCAAGATGAGTTGCCCTCGGCAGAATTCAGCATGTGGATCCGGCCGCTTCAAGCGGAGTTGAGTGACAATACTCTGACCCTGTATGCACCGAATCGCTTCGTTCTGGACTGGGTACGCGACAAGTACCTGCTCCGGGTCAATGGCATCATCAACGAGCTGTGCGGAGCCGATGCTCCCACCCTGCGTTTTGACATCGGTAATCGTCCCCATCCCGTCGCGGTCGCCAGAGCGCCGGCGCGTGGTGTCGATCCTGTGAATAACTCTCACAAGAGCTGGGAAAGCAAGGCGGAAGCCAAGCCCGAGCCGAACCACAAGAGCAACACCAACGTGAACTACACCTTCGAGAATTTCGTCGAAGGTAAGTCCAACCAGTTGGCCCGTGCGGCGGCCCGTCAGGTGGCCGACAATCCGGGTGGCGCTTATAACCCGCTGTTCCTCTATGGCGGCACCGGCCTGGGCAAGACCCACCTGCTGCACGCCGTTGGCAATGCCATCAAGGAACGCAAGAAAGACGCCAAAGTCATCTACATGCACTCCGAACGGTTCGTGCAGGACATGGTGAAGGCGCTGCAGAATAACGCCATTGAAGAGTTCAAGCGTTATTACCGTAGCGTCGATGCCCTGCTCATCGATGACATCCAGTTCTTCGCCAACAAGGAGCGCTCCCAGGAGGAGTTCTTCCACACCTTCAACGCCCTGCTCGAAGGTAACCAGCAGATCATCCTGACCTCGGATCGTTATCCGAAGGAGATCAATGGTGTCGAGGATCGCCTCAAGTCCCGCTTCGGCTGGGGCCTGACTGTCGCGATCGAACCGCCTGAGTTGGAGACCCGGGTGGCTATCCTGATGCGCAAGGCGGACGAGAACCAGATCCATCTGCCGGACGAAGTGGCCTTCTTCATCGCCAAGCGTCTGCGCTCCAACGTCCGTGAACTGGAAGGCGCCCTCAACCGGGTGATCGCCAACGCCAACTTCACCGGCCGTGCCATCAACATCGACTTCGTGCGCGAGGCGCTGCGCGACCTGCTGGCCTTGCAGGAGAAGCTGGTCACCATAGACAACATCCAGAAGACGGTGGCGGAGTACTACAAGATCAAGCTGGCGGATCTGCTGTCCAAGCGTCGTTCCCGCTCCGTTGCCCGCCCGCGTCAGCTGGCGATGGCCCTGGCCAAGGAGCTGACCAACCACAGTTTGCCGGAGATAGGGGATGCCTTTGGTGGCCGTGACCACACCACCGTTCTTCATGCCTGCCGCAAGATCGAGCAGCTGAAGGAGGAGAGTCACGACATCAAGGAAGACTATTCCAACCTGATCCGTACCCTCTCGTCCTGATAACGGAACTGAGTGGACAGATGGGGCTCGAATATTCCAACCTGATCCGAAAATTTTCCTCCTAATCACAACGGAGAGCACAGATGCAGCTCGAAATTAGCCGTGAGGCCCTGTTACGTCCTCTGCAACTGGTGTCCGGTGCCCTGGGTGGCCGGCCGACTCTGCCCATTCTCGGCAACGTCCTGCTCGATGTCAGCAATGGCCTGCTATCGCTGACCGGGACAGATCTCGAGGTGGAGATGATAGGCCAGGTCTATCTCAGCAGCGACAGCCAGGATGGGCGTACCACAGTACCGGCCCGCAAGTTGCTGGATATCTGCCGCGGCCTGCCGGAAGGGGCGGATATCCGTCTCAACACCGAAGGGGATCGCCTCATCATCCGCTCCGGTCGTTCCCGCTTCAATCTCTCGACCCTGCCGGCCACCGAGTACCCGAACATCGAGGACTGGGAATCCGTGCTCGAGTTCGACATCAGCCAGCTGGAGCTGAAGAAGCTGATCGATGCGACCCAGTTCTCCATGGCCAGCCAGGATGTGCGTTACTACCTGAATGGCATGCTGTTCGAGAGCGAGGGCCATGGCCTGCGCACCGTCGCCACCGACGGTCACCGTCTGGCCACCTGCCGCCGCGAAGTGGTCGGGGAATCGCTGCCCGATCATCAGGTCATCCTGCCCCGCAAGGGTGTGCTGGAGCTGGTGCGCCTCCTGGAGGCGGAAGACAAGCCGGTGCGGTTGCAGGTCGGTCGCAGCAACCTGCGTGCCGCCCTGGATGGCTTCATCTTCACCTCCAAGCTGGTGGATGGCCGCTTCCCGGACTGGCGTCGCGTCATTCCCCGGGGGAGCGACAAGGCCCTGATCGCCGGTCGTGAGGATCTGCGCCAGGCCTTCGCCCGTGCCGCCATCCTCTCCAACGAGAAATTCCGTGGGGTGCGTCTCAATCTGCAGGAAAACCTGCTGCGCATCACCGCCAACAACCCGGAACAGGAAGAAGCCGAGGAGCTGCTTGACGTACAATATGCCGCTGGCGAGATGGAGATCGGCTTCAACGTCTCCTATGTGCTGGACGTGCTGAATACGTTAAAATGTGACCAAATCCGGATCAGCCTGAGCGATTCCATCAGCAGTGCCATTATTGAGGATTTTGACAGCCAAGATGCCCAGTATGTGGTGATGCCGATGCGGATCTAGTCGTGTCCCTGGTCAAACTCCAGCTCAGCGACTTTCGCAACATCCAGCACGCCAGTCTCGCGCTGTCCCCCGGCCTCAATATCCTGGTCGGGTGCAATGGCAGCGGCAAGACCAGCGTGCTGGAAGCCATCCATTACCTCGGTCTCGGTCGTTCTTTTCGTACTCACCTGACCGGGCGGGTCATCCGCCAGGGGGAGAGGGCCTTTACCCTGTTTGCCCAGTGCGAGCTGGAGGGGCGTCAGGTGCCCATCGGGCTTGCCAAGGACAAGGGGGGCGAGACCCAGCTCAAGATCGCCGGGGCCCAGGCCCAGCGATTGGCCGATCTGGCCGAGCTGTTGCCGGTGCAGTTGATCCACCCAGATGGTTTCAACCTGCTGACCGGTGGGCCCCAGGCTCGCCGGGCCTGGCTGGACTGGGGCGTCTTCCATCAGGAGCCGACCTTCTTCTCCCTGTGGGGACGGGTACGGCGTCTGCTGAAACAGCGCAATGCGCTGCTGCGCCAAAGCAGCCAGTATCGCCAGCTGGCGTTCTGGGATCAGGAGCTGGTGCGGCTCGGGGGTGAACTGGCAGAGTTTCGCGCCAGTTACTGTCAGGCCATTACACCCCTGATCAAGGAGATGACGGCGGATTTTCTGCCGGAATTCGACATCAGCCTCGGTTTCTATCGGGGCTGGGAGAGAGAGACTCCCCTCGGCGACTTGCTGGAGGCGGGGTTCGAGCGGGATCGTTCGCTGGGGTACACTGGGGTCGGTCCGCAGAAGGCGGATGTGCGGCTCAAGGCGAACGGGGTGCCCGCTCAGGATATTTTGTCCAGGGGTCAGTTGAAGTTGCTGGTCTGTGCCATGCGACTGGCTCAAGGGCTCTATTTGAATCAACATAGCAGCCGTGGCTGTATTTTTTTAATTGACGATTTTGCCTCTGAACTGGATGTCGACAAACGTCGCCTGCTGGCCGCAAGGCTGAAGCAGTGCGCGTCCCAGGTGTTTATCACCGCCATCGATACCGGTCAGCTCGCAGACATGATGGATGCGAGTGACTGCAAGCTGTTCCACGTGGAACAAGGCAAGATCTCCGAAACGTTAGAGAAGGCAGAGAGTAAGCTATGAGTGAAAATACTTACGACTCCTCGAATATCAAGGTGCTGAAGGGCCTGGATGCGGTCCGCAAGCGCCCGGGGATGTATATCGGCGATACGGATGATGGCTCGGGCCTGCACCACATGGTGTTCGAGGTCGTCGATAACTCCATTGACGAGGCTCTGGCTGGCTACTGCTCCGATATTCAGGTCAAGATCCATTCCGACGGTTCCGTCTCAGTGCGTGACAACGGCCGGGGTATTCCGGTCGACATGCACGAGGAGGAGGGCCGCTCCGCCGCCGAAGTCATCATGACGGTGCTGCATGCCGGCGGCAAATTCGATGACAACTCCTACAAGGTATCCGGCGGCCTGCACGGCGTGGGTGTCTCCGTAGTTAACGCCCTCTCTGACAAGCTGCTGCTGACCATACGTCGCAACGGGCACGTCTATGAGCAGACCTATCACCTGGGTGAGCCGCAGGCGCCGCTCAAGCAGATTGGCGACAGCACGGGCACAGGTACCGAAGTGCGCTTCTGGCCGAGCCCGACCATCTTTACCGATACCCTGTATCACTACGAGATCCTGGCCAAGCGTCTGCGTGAGCTCTCTTTCCTGAACTCAGGTGTCTCCATCCGTCTGCTGGACGAGCGGGATGGCCGCGAGGCTCACTTCTGCTACGAGGGCGGCATCAAGGCCTTCGTCGAATACCTGAACCAGAACAAGACTCCGATCCATCCCAAGGTGTTTCACTTCACCACAGAGCAGGACGGTATCGGCGTCGAAGTGGCGATGCAGTGGAACGACGCCTATCAGGAAGGGGTCTACTGCTTCACCAACAACATCCCGCAGCGGGATGGTGGCACCCACCTGGTAGGCTTCCGTACCGCGCTGACCCGTACCCTCAACTCCTACATGGACAAAGAGGACTACAGCAAGAAGGCCAAGTCTGCCGCCAGTGGCGACGACGTCCGTGAAGGCTTGATTGCGGTCATCTCCGTCAAGGTGCCTGACCCCAAGTTCTCCTCCCAGACCAAGGACAAGCTGGTATCTTCCGAAGTGAAGACAGCCGTTGAACAGGCGATGGGTGAGAAGCTGGCAGACTTCCTGCTGGAAAACCCGGGCGATGCCAAGATAGTGGTCAACAAGATCATTGATGCGGCCCGTGCCCGTGAAGCGGCCCGCAAGGCCCGCGAACTGACTCGCCGCAAGGGCGCGCTGGATATCGCCGGTCTGCCCGGCAAGCTGGCGGACTGCCAGGAAAAAGACCCGGCCCTCTCCGAACTCTACATAGTGGAAGGGGACTCTGCTGGCGGCTCCGCCAAGCAGGGTCGCAACCGCAAGAACCAGGCCATACTGCCGCTCAAGGGCAAGATCCTGAACGTGGAGAAGGCCCGTTTCGACAAGATGATCTCCTCGCAAGAGGTGGGCACCCTGATCACGGCACTGGGCTGTGGCATAGGTCGCGACGAGTACAACCCGGACAAGCTGCGTTACCACAACATCATCATCATGACGGATGCGGACGTCGATGGTGCGCACATCCGAACCCTGCTGCTGACCTTCTTCTACCGTCAGATGCCCGAGATCATCGAGCGTGGCTACGTCTTCATCGCCCAGCCGCCGCTCTACAAGGTCAAGAAGGGCAAGCAGGAGCAGTATCTGAAAGACGAAGACGCGCTGCTGCAGTACCAGACCTCCATGGCGCTGGACGGTGCTACCCTGCACGTCAACGAGTCTGCCCCTGCCATAGGTGGCGAGGCGCTGGAGCGTCTGGTCAACCAGCACCGTGCCGTCTCTCACCTGATCACCCGCATGTCCCGCCGTGCCCCGGATGCCGTGCTGACCCAGCTGATCTATCAGCCTGAGTTGAACGAAACCCTGCTGGCCAGCGAGAGCGATCTGCTGGCCTGGTGCCAGGGGATGGAAGCCGTGCTCAACGAGAGCAACCACGGCATCCAGTACCAGATCCAGGTACGTCGCGACGAAGAGCGCAGCCTGTACGTGCCCCACGCCGTGGTGCGTCAGCACGGTGTCGACCGGGAGTACCCGATCAGCTACGACTTCCTGCAATCCTCCGAGTACCGTCAGCTGGTCTCCCTGGGCAAGGAGATCGCCAACCTGATCGAGGACGGCGGTTTCATCAAGCGTGGCGAGAAGGTCAAACCTGTGGCCAACTTCGTGGAAGCCGTCGACTGGCTGATGGGCGAAGGCAAGCGTGGCATCTACATCCAGCGCTATAAAGGGCTGGGTGAGATGAACCCGGATCAGCTGTGGGAAACCACCATGGATCCGGAAGCCCGTCGCATGCTGCGCGTCACCATAGACGACGCCGTCGGCGCCGACCAGCTCTTCTCCACCCTGATGGGTGATGCGGTCGAGCCTCGTCGTGACTTCATCGAGACCAACGCCCTGCGGGTCGCCAACCTCGACGTCTAATCCGGACGCACCCTCGTGATTGAACAAAGCCGCTCCCTGTGAGCGGCTTTTTGATGGCTAGCGCAGGCCCCCGAAGGTGCGGCGCCATTCACTCGGCGACACCCCGAAACGGGTGCGAAAATGCTGGCGCAGGCTGGTGGCCGTCTTCAATCCCACCAGTTCGGCGATGCGATCCATGGAGTGGGTGCTCGTCTCCAGCAACTCTTGGCTGCGCCTGAGGCGCTCGGCCAGCAACCACTCCCCGACGGAGAGGCCGGTGGCTCGCTGGAAGCGACGGGTGAAGGTGCGGCGGCTCATCAGGCAGTGCTCTGCCAATGTGTCCAGGTTGTGAGGCTCGGCCAGGTGCATGCGCAGGTGGTCGAACAGCTGGTTGATCCTGGCATCCCGGGTGGAGGCGGGCACCGGCTGCTCGATGAACTGGGCCTGGCCCCCTTCCCGATGGGGCGGCACCACCAGGCGCCTGGCCAGCTTGTTGGCGATGCGGCTGCCATGGTGCTCGCGCACCAGGTAGAGGCAGCAGTCCAGCCCGGCGGCGGTGCCGGCCGAGGTGATGAGGCCCTCATCGTCCACGTAGAGGGCATTGGTATCGAGCCGCACGGCGGGAAAGCGGCCCATGAAGTCCTGCTCGAACTCCCAGTGGGTCGAGGCCCTGCGTCCCTCCAGCAGACCGGCATAGGCCAGCACATAGGTGCCTAGACAGAGCCCCACTATCTGAGCACCCCTGTGTCGGGCGGCAACCAGGGCATCGAGCAGGGGCTGGGCCGGTCGTTCGGCCGGATCGCGCCAGAAGGGGATGATGACGATGTCAGCCCCTACCAACCCCTCCAGCCCGTGGCTGGCATCGATGCGAAAGCCCTGGGAGGAACCGGGCTGGCGGGTGGCATCGCCGGCGCAGAGTCTGAGTTCGAACAAGGAGGCTCCTGGCATCATGGTGTCGCCGAAGATGAGGCAGGGCACAGCGCAGTGAAAGGGGCTGAAGTGATCGAAGGTGATGACGGCGACGACGATGGGGTTGGGCATGGTGGCAGACTCCTTTGCACTCGGATCCCCATGATAAGGGGCGGCAACAGAAAGCCGAAGGGCCATGTGGTGGCATGGCCCTCTCTCATCAGAGGACGATGGACTCGCCATCCTCGGGTACCAGCACCCGCGTTGCCATCCCCTGTTTGCCGATGTAGTCGCGCAGCTCGTGCCGTGTCAGCAGGGCATGATTGACCGCCTCCATGTGGCTGGCGATCAGGGTGGCCTGTGGCGCGGCCTGATACACAGCCCGCACATCCTCCTTGCCCATGATGATGGAACCCAGCCCCAGCACCTGGGCATCGCCGCAGTTGAGGATGACGACCTCGGGCTGGTGCCGTTGCAGCGCCTGTTCAACCTGGGCGTTCCAGACGGTGTCGCCCGCCAGATAGAGAGTCTTCTCTGCGGGATGGGAGAAGACCACCCCGGATACCTCACCCAGCCGCTCGGCCAACACCGCCATGACCTGATCGTTGCCGTGTTGCCCCTCGGTCTGGTGCAACCGGATCCCGGCAAACTCGGCCAGCTCGCTCAGCAGGCGCACATCCTTGAAGCCGCTGGCGCTTATGGTGTCGGCATCCTTCTGGTGTTGCACAAACAGCGGGAGATGCTTGGGCAGCAGTTGCTGCGCGGCAGGGTCCCAGTGGTCCAGGTGATCGTGGGTGACTATCACCGCATCCACATCGAGGATCTCAGTCATGGGCAGGGGCAGCTCGACCAGGGGATTGCGCAGCTGGCTGTTGGCCGTTCCCTCAAACCCCGGGAGGCTGCCCTTGGCAGACAACATGGGATCGATCAGGAAGCGGGTGCCGGCGTAGTGGATGAGCAGGGTGGCATTGCGAACCTGGGTAACTTGCATGGTGTGCTCCGGTCTCTGGTGGGGGGACGCAGCCAGTATGGCGCGGAGGGCATCAGGGGATGAGTGGCCCGCGGGCCTATTACCATATCAATCGGGCCAAAATGAGTTTTGACGGGTGGCCAAAAATTTCTTTTCATTTTTTCCCTTGAAAGGAAAAAGTGAGCCCCTATATAGGTAACAAGGCCGGAACGCTCGACAGAGGTTTCGACCAGGCGCCCGTCCATCAGGAGGGCAAACAATCCGTTATCGCTCACAAGAGGGTAATACTATGCGTTCTATCGACTTTTCTCCGCTCTATCGTTCTGCCATTGGTTTCGATCGTCTGGCCAATCTCATCGAATCTGCGGCCAGCAATGGCAATGCCGGTTATCCCCCCTACAACATCGAGCAACTGGGTGACAACGACTACCGCATCAGCATGGCGGTGGCGGGCTTTACCCAGGAAGAGCTGGAGCTTAGCTTCCAGGAAAATCTGCTGACGGTGAAGGGCAACAAGCAGGCTGACACCGAGCGCCACTATCTCTATCAGGGCATAGCCGAGCGCGGCTTCGAGCGTCGCTTCCAGCTGGCCGACTATGTGCGGGTGAAAGGGGCCGATCTCAAGAATGGCTTGCTGCACATCGATCTGGCCCGTGAAGTGCCCGAGGCGATGAAACCCCGCAAGATCGAGATCAACGGCTGATAGCCTGAACTCTCAGTGTTTTTACCTGCTTCCCGGGTGCCGATGACGGGCCTGTGGAGAGTCAAACCTGTTGCTTATTAGAAGGATAGGATTATGCGTAACCTCGATTTTTCTCACCTCTCTTCCAATGCCGTCGGCTTCGAGCGGATGGCCCGTGAGCTGGAAGGCCTGTTCGACCAGAAGGCGGCGGCTTATCCCCCTTACAACATCGAGAAGCGGGAGCATGACGGCTACCGCATCACGGTCGCCGTGGCTGGTTTCGAGCGCGAAGAGCTGGAGCTGGAGACCGAAAACGGCACCCTCAAGGTGAAGGGGCGCAAGGCCGCAGCGGCCGGTGAGCGTCAGTTCCTCCACCAGGGAATTGCCGAGCGTGACTTCGAGCTCGCCTTCAAGCTGAGCCAGCACGTGGAGGTACAGGGGGCCAGACTGGAGCATGGTCTGCTGACCATAGATCTCGCCCGCGAATTGCCGGAGGCTCTCAAGCCCCGCGCCATCCCCATCGGCAAACCCGATCAGCTGGCGCTGCCGAGCTAAGCCGGGAATGTCAGGCCAGGGTGCCTGACACCAGAGACGAGAAAGGCCTGCGATCGCAGGCCTTTCTTTTATCTGCAGGCAAGTCAGCTGCCGCGGTAAATGGCGTTGATCTCGTCCGCCAGTATGGCGATGCCGCGTCGCACCAGCTCCTCGCTCTGGGAGTAGTTGAGGCGGATGCACTCCTGGCTGTGGCGCCATTCTGGGTCGTCGATACCGGGGAAGAAGTAGTGACCCGGCACTATCAGCAGGTTCTTCGCCTTCAGCCGCTCGTAGAGCTCCTGGCAGTGGATCGGCAGGCCTTCGAACCAGAGCCAGAGGAAGAGGGCACCTTCCGGCTTGTGGATGTGGAAGCGCGGGTCGGGAATGGCTTCGCGCAGCAGTTGCACCGCGAAGTCGGCCTTCTGCTTGTAGAAGGGTTTCACCACCTGTTCGCTCAGGGCGATGATCTCGCCGCTCTCTATCATGGGGATGGTGATGGCGGGCCCCAGGCTGCCCGGCGCCAGGTTGATGATGCCGCTCAGGTTGGTGATGGCCTGGATGATCTTCTCGTCGGCGATGACGATGCCGCAGCGGGTGCCCGGCAGGCCCAGCTTGGAGAGGCTCATGCAGAGTATGGTGTTGGCATTCCAGAACGGCTTGGCCTCGCTGAAGATGATGCCAGGGAAGGGCACGCCATAGGCGTTGTCGAGCAGCAGCGGGATCCCCTTGTCGCGGGCGATCTGATCCAGGTGCTCTATCTCTTCATCGGTCAGCACGTTGCCTGTGGGGTTGGTCGGGCGAGAGACGCAGATCACCCCTATGTCGTCGCCCACCTCCAGACTCTCGAAATCCACATGGTATTTGAACTGGCCGTCGGCCAGCTTCTCTATGGTGGGCTTGTAGGCGACGAAGTGATCCTCCGCCAGGGCCGAGTCCGCATAGCCGATGTATTCGGGGGCCAGGGGGAAGAGCACCTTCTTCTTGCGGCCATCGGCGAACTCGCCGGCCAGCAGGTTGAACAGATAGAAGAAGGCATTCTGGCTGCCGTTGGTCAGGGCTATGTTGCGGGCCGAGATGTCCCAGCCCAGCTCTCTCTTGAGCAGGGCGGCCAGCGCCTTGGTGAACCTGTCCTTGCCTTGCGGGCCATCGTAGTTGGCCATGGCCTTGATCAGCTCGCCATTGTCGAGCAGCTGCTTGGCCTCGGTCTGAAAGCGTTCCAGCATGGCGGGGATGGGGGCCGGATTGCCGCCTCCCAGCATGATGGCTTCCGGATTGAGCAGCCCCTGATTGAGGTCATCCATGAGTTGGGTAATACCGGCGTGGCGAGTGAACTTCTCGCCGAACAAGGAGAATTCCATTCGGTGACAGATCCAGAGTCAGTTACGGGGGAGCTAGCACCATAGCTCAGTTTAAAAGCGGGTGTCGATCAAAATCATGGGACGTTCCACGTGGAACGGGCCCCGGAAATTGGATGTGGTAAAAATAACCACTTATGGGTTTCAAAATAACCAGCAAGATGGGCAATAAAGCCTCAAACGGCGTCTGCTTTCATTTTATTTAAACAAAATCAATTGTTTATATAGTTGGCACGACTATTGGAATAACTCTCTGGTCATCTCAACCATACCGGAGCAAGCCAGATGAAGACCCTGATCGCGACCCTGATACTGAGCAGCCTGAGCCTGAACGTCATGGCCAACGACAACCCCAGGCCCGAGCTGGATAGCACCAAGCTGGCGCAGGAAATGCGTGCCCAGCAGCAGCAGGCATCCCATGCCGTGGTGCTCGATGCCATCCACAACCTCCAGCCATTGGCACTGGATACTCTGGTGGTGGAGGTCAGCCCCGCCGTGGCGACTCACCCCGAGAGTTGAGGTGACGCAGGGGCGTCTGCCCCGAGTGCTGTTTGAAGAAGCTGATGAAGGCGCTGTCGCTGGAAAACTCCAGGGAAGCGGCAATCCGGTAGATGGGTTCGCTTTCTGCCAGCAACTCCATGGCCCGCAGCAGTCGCCACTGCTGGCGCCAGGCCTGATAGTTCATGCCGGTCTCCCTCATGAAGATGCGACCTATGGTCTTGTCACTGGCACCCACCTCCTCGGCCAGCCGGTTGAGCCGAGGGGGCAGGGTGCCACCCCGCTTTATCTCCTGCAGCCAGGCCGCCAGGCGCGGATCTGACGGCAACGGCAACTGCCAGGACTCCCGGGGTGCCTGACCCAACTCCTCCATAAACAGCGCCAACGTCCGCTGCTGCTCCTCTTGTGGCTGGTCCCATGGCCAGAGCGCCATCCGTTCGATCAGTGCCTGCAGCAGCGGATTGACCGCCAGCACCGCCATTGTGGTCGGCAACTCGGGGTGCGGCTGGAAGTAGAGGGAACGATAGGCCACCACACCGCGCATCAAGACCCTGTGGGACGTGCCCGCCGGCAGCCAGGCCGCTCGCGTCGGCGGGAGCAGGCAAACCCGACCTTCCAGCTCCATGGTCATGCAGCCGGATTGGGCGAACAGCAGCTGGTGGCGCTGGTGCCTGTGCAGGCCGGAGTCATGCCAGCCCAGCGCGGAGGCGATGCCGATCACGCTGCCAGCGTGGCTGTCCGGGTCGAAAGGGTGATCGGGAAGAATAAAGGCCATGTGTCCGATTATTGATGTATATAGTCCTGTTTATTGTAATCAGACAATCGGCATCTCTCTAGAATGACGACCTCTTGTGAAGGAGGTTTGTCATGCACAACAAGTTGCCACCGCGCTGGCTGGTGGTGGGATTGATGATGTTTCCCCAGATGGTTGAGACCATCTACAGCCCGGTATTGACCCAGATTGCCAGCCAGTTTGGGGTGAGCGAGGGGCAGGCATCCCAGACCTTATCGGTCTATTTCCTGGCGTTTGCGGTGGGCGTGGTCTGCTGGGGTCGGCTCTGCGATCTCGTCGGGCGGCGTCCCGCCATGCTGGCGGGCTTGTTCACCTACGGGGTCGGCACCCTGCTGGCGCTGCTGGCCAGTGAGTTCGAGGCTCTGCTGCTGGCCAGGGTCGTCTCGGCCTTCGGCGCCGCCGTGGGATCAGTGGTGACCCAGACCATGCTGCGCGACAGCTATCAGGGGGGCGAGCTGGCGCGGGTCTTCTCGGTGATGGGCGTGGCGCTCTCCCTCAGCCCCGTGCTGGGGCTGGTGAGCGGTGGCATGCTTGCCGAGCAGTTTGGCTATCTCGGGGTCTTCAGCGGCTTGCTGGTGCTGGCGGCTGTGTTGCTGCTGGTGGCTGGTCGGTGGCTGCCGGAAACCCGTCCGGCCAGCACACAGCGAGTCGCACTCTGGCCGCTGGCAGCCAGGATGGCCAGGGATGGCGGGCTCTGGCGCAGCGCAGCCCTGGTTGCCCTGTTCAACTGCATGCTGTTTGGCTACTACAGCCTGGCTCCCTTCCTGTTTGACGGGCTGGGATTGAGGGTGAGCGACTTTGGCTACTCCGGGATCTTGCTGGCGCTGGCGACCCTGCTCGGCAGCCTGCTCAACAAGCAGCTGCTGGGGAAGGGTTGGCAGCCGTCATCCCTGATCAGGCTGGCCTGCACACTGGCGCTGGTTTGCGGGCTGTTGGTTTGGGCGAGTCAGGCTTCGCTCTGGTTCCTGCTGCCCATGATGGGAACAGTGGTGGCCTATGGGGTGGGTATTCCCAATGTGTTGAGTGAGGCCTTGCAAGCCTACAGAGCGGTGGCGGGCAGCGCCGGTGCCCTGTTCGGGCTGGCCTATTACCTGCTGCTCAGCCTGGGATTGGCGGTGGCAGCCGGCTTGCAGGATCTGGGACTGCTGCTCGCCGGCTGCGGTCTGCTGGCGCTGCTCTGCAGCGGGCGCCGTTCCACGTGAAACATCGGCTACCGATGAAGCGGTAGCCGATGCCGGGTATGGTATTTCGAGCGGGGTGGGCTGCTTGCGGCTGCTTCAACTGCCAATGAAGCGGTAGCCGATGCCGGGTACGGTGTTTCGAACGGGGTGGGCTGCTTGTGACTGTTTCAACTGCCGATGAAGCGGTAGCCGATGCCGGATTCGGTTTCGATCAGGCTGGGCTGCTGGGGGTTATCTCCCAGCTTCTTGCGCAGGCTGGCGATGACGATGCGCAGGTAGTGGGTATCCTCCTTGTGGCTGGGCCCCCAGATGTCGTTGAGCAACTGGGTCTGCAGCACCAGCTTGCCGGGGTGGCACACCAGGGCCTGCAGCAGGGCGAACTCCTTGCGAGAGAGGGGGACCTCCTCATCCCCCATGGTGACCTTGTGACTGCCGGTATCCAGGCTCAGGCCGCACTGAGGGAAGTGACGGCATTCGCCGCTGCTGACCCCGGCACGCTGGCGCAGCAGCACCCGGATGCGGGCCATCATCTCCCCTATGCCGAACGGCTTGCTCATGTAGTCGTTGGCCCCGGCATCCAGCAGCCGCACCTTCTCCTGCTCCGAATCCCGTGCCGACAGCACCAGCACCGGGTTGGGGTGGTGTTCGCGGATGGCCTGCAATATCTGGATGCCGTCCCCGTCCGGCAGGCCGAGATCCAGGATCACCAGATCGGGGTTGAGGTGGCGGTACTGCGCCAGCCCTTCGTTGACGCCCACCGCCTCGCTCACCTGGTGCCCCTCGGCGACCAGGCTGATCCGCAGAAAGCGGCGAATGGCCGCTTCATCATCTATGACCAGGATATGGGCCATCTAGCCTCCAGAGGCGAGTGTTGGGGGGCTGGGGACGGCTGACCCCAGGAGCCCGGAATGTGCGCATCATACCTCGGGTGAGTTGAGGGAGAGCGGCAGTGAGATACGCATGCAGGTGCCATTGCCGTTGGGGCCGGCAAACGCCCAGATGCGACCACCGTGGGCTTCTATCATAGCGCGGGAAATGGCGAGGCCAAGTCCTGTGCCGCGACTGCCGCAATCACCTACCGGCTGGGTGTAGAAGAGGTTGAAGATCTTGTCCCGATCCGACTCGGCTATGCCGACTCCTATGTCGATGATGTCGATGATGAGGTCAGGGTCCGCCAGCATCACCTTGAACTCTATGGGGGTGCCGGCCGGCGAGTAGCGGGAGGCGTTGTCGAGGATGTTGACCAGCACCTGCTCGATCAGGGCGCCGTGCACATAGAGCTGGGGGATCTGCTGATCGAAGTGGATCAGCAGCTTGTGCTGGCGCCAGGAGGAGTCCAGCCGCTTGCGGGCACTATCCACCAGATCGGCCAGATCGACCCACTCCCGCTTCAGCTGGAAGTCCGGGGAGCCGATGCGGGTCATGTCCAGCAGGTTCTGCACATAGCTGTGCAGGCGGCGCGCCTCCTCCTGCACCGAGTGGAGCAGTTCGCTGCGATCCTCGGCACTGATCCTGTCACCGTACTCCTGCAGTGTGCTGCCGGCCCCCATGATGGTCGCCAGCGGCGTCTTCAGATCATGGGAGACGGAGGAGAGCAGGGCGGCGCGCATACGATCCGTCTCCGCCTGCAGCTGGCTGTCGGCCAGCCGCTCGTTGAGATCGATCCGGGCCAGGGCGGCGCGGATGTCGGTGAGCAGGGCCTGCAACTGGTGTTCGGCGGAGGAGGCGAGCGGGCTGGCCAGCCGTATCCCCAGCACCAGTTCGTCGGTGAGGTGGTGGTACTGGGCCTCGGCGGCATTGAGGGTGGCGGTGTGGGCCCCGGCGCTCTGCTTCTGGGCCAGGCACCAGTCGATGGCGGCCTTGTCGGTCTGGCCCGGTCCCCGCACCTCGTCCCCGGCTCTGTACTGGTACTCCTCATCCAGGGCGAACACGGGCTGCCCCAGGGCCAGGGAGATGGCCTGGGTTCCCTGCCTGAGCACCTCCACCGGGCTGCTGGCGGTGGCCAGCCCCTGGCTCAGGGACAGCAGGGCGTTGCCGAGCTGCTGGGTCTCGCGCAGGCCGATCAGCTGCTGGCGCTGGCGGGAGGCGAGCCGCCCCGCCGTCATGCCGACGATGAGCAGTACGAACAGGGTGAGCAGGTCGCTGTGGCTGGCCACGCTCAGGGAGAAGTAGGGGGCGGTGAACAGCAGATTGTGGGCGACGAATCCCAGCACGGCGGCCAGGATGGCGGGCACCAGGCTGGTGGTGAGGGCAGTGGCGAGAACCCCCAGCACGAACAGCAGCGGCAGGGAGGCGGGCGGCAGCCAGTGGGAGAGCCCCCAGGCGCTGGCTGAGGTCACCGCCATGATGACGATGGCCAGCAGGCTCTGGCGAATGTCCTTGGGGTGGAGTGGTTGCAGCCTCAGTCCTGGCTTGTTCTTCTCCGTATCCACCAGCGTGATCTCGAATCCCTGTGCCTGTTTCAGCAGGTGCTGCACCAGGGAGCGGCGCCAGGGCGGGTTGTGGGGCTTGCCGAGCAACAGCTGCGAGACCTGCTGCTGTTCGGCCGTCTCCAGCAGGGCATCGGCGACCGCCGGGCTGGACAGGGTCAGCACCTTGGCGCCGAGGTGAGAGGCCAGCGCCAGCGCCTGCTCCAGCTCAGGGGAGCGCTGCCCCTTGCTGTCGATGTGCACCACCAGCCAGGGCAGCTGGCGGCGCTGGGCGAAGCGATGGCCGTAGCGCACCAGGGCCGAGCCGTGCTGATCCCCGAGGCAGACCATCAGCTTGCCCCGCAGCGGCAGCGTGGTCTTGCCCGCCGCCTGCCACTGCAGTTGCAGATCCCCCTCTACGTGGCTGGCGGCAGTCTGCATCGCCAGCTCGCGCAGGGCGGTCAGGTTGTTGAGGGAGAAGAAGGATTGCAGGGCGGCCTTGGCCTGATGGGGCACATAGACCTTGCCCTCCTTGAGCCGGCCGAGCAGCTCCTTGGGGGGAAGGTCTATGAGGACTATGCTGTCCGCCTCCAGCAGCACCTGATCGGGCAGGGTCTCCTTGACCCTGACCCCGGTCAGTTGCCACACCAGATCGTTGAGGCTCTCCAGGTGTTGTACGTTGAGGGTGGAGTAGACGTCTATGCCGGCGCCGAGCAGTTCCTCCACATCCTGCCAGCGTTTCTCGTGGCGGCTGCCGGGGGCATTGGTGTGGGCCAGCTCATCCACTACCACTATGGCGGGCTTGCGTTCGAGCAAGCCATCCAGGTCCATCTCCTCCAGCCGTTGCTGGCGGTGGTGATGCAGCTTGCGTGGCTGGATGGCGAGCTTGTCGAGCAGCGCCAGGGTCTCCTGGCGCCCGTGGGTCTCGACCACGCCGATGAGAATGTCGACCCCTTCCTTGGCCTGTTCCCGTACCGCCTGCAACATGGCGTAGGTCTTGCCTACGCCGGGGGCGGCGCCGAGGAAGACCTTCAGCTTGCCCTTGTGTTCCTCTTCCAGGCTTGCCAGCAAGGCATCGGCCCGAACCTCATCACGCATTCCCGTGCTCCTGCTCCAGGCTTGCCAGCAGGGCAACCGTCTTTACTTCATTACGCATCATCATCCTTATGGAGCAACCACCGGCTCGGTTCGAAAATCTGGGTCGCCCTCCAACTCGGGTCAGCCTGGCGCGCCATCATGCGTCCTTGTGCTGATCGAGCAACAGATTCAACTGGAGGATGTTGACCACCTGGGGGCCAAGGATACCAGCTTGTGTCGACGACTTGACCTGCTCCGTCAGGGAAGCGGGATCCAGCCCGCGTTGCTTGGCGACGCGATCCACCTGAGCCAGCACGGCATCCAGGGGCAGGTGGGGATCCAGGCCCGAACCTGAGCGGGTCAGCATGGCGGGGGACTGGTAATTACCCTGGGCCTTGGCAAATTCGCTGCGCAGGGGGGAACTCACCCCCAGGTTGCTGGCGCCGCTGCCTATGGTGGTGAAGTCGCTGGCGGAGGGGCGGGAGTGGAAGTACTCCGCCCGTTCAAATTTCTGCGCCAGCAGGGCGCTGCCGACCAGCTGCTGCTTGGCATCGGTCAGCTGGCTGCCGTTGGCCTGCCAGGGGAAAAACAGCTGGGCCAGCCCGGTGACGGCCAGGGGGTAGCCGACACCCAGCAGCAGGGTCAGGGTCAGCAGGGTTCTGATTGCTATCATGATTCTCTTGCTCCAAACAGATTGATGGGGTGCAGGCCAGGCTTGCACCCGTTATGTGGTTACACCAGACCCAGGCCTGTGATGACCAGGTCGATCAGCTTGATGCCCATGTATGGGGGCACGATCTGGCCGTGGATACCATAGTGCGGCGTTTTCATCACACCAGACCCAGGCCCGTGATGACCAGATCGATCAACTTGATGCCGATGAAGGGCACGATCAGGCCACCGAGCCCATAGATCAGCAGGTTACGGCGCAGCAGGCTGGCAGCGGAGCCCTTCACGTTGACCCCCCGCAGTGCCAGCGGCACCAGCGCCACTATGATCAGGGCGTTGAAGATGATGGCCGACAGTATGGCGCTCTCTGGACTGCCGAGTTGCATCAGGTTCAGCGCCCCCAGCTGCGGGTAGGCTGCGATGAAGAGGGCCGGCAGTATGGCGAAATACTTGGCCACGTCGTTGGCGATGGAGAAGGTGGTCAGGGCACCCCGGGTGACCAGCAACTGCTTGCCCACCAGCACCACATCCAGCAGCTTGGTGGGGTTGGAGTCCAGATCCACCAGGTTGCCCGCCTCCTTGGCGGCCTGGGTGCCTTCGTTCATGGCCAGACCCACGTCCGCCTGGGCCAGGGCCGGTGCGTCGTTGGCACCGTCACCGCACATGGCGACCATGCGGCCATCGGCCTGCTCCTGGCGGATATAGGCCAGCTTCTTCTCCGGGGTCGCCTCGGCGATGAAGTCATCCACCCCGGCCTCGGCGGCGATGGCGGCGGCGGTCAGCGGGTTGTCCCCGGTGATCATCACTGTGCGGATCCCCATGTGTCGCAGGATCTGGAAGCGGGCCTTGATGCCTGGCTTGATGATGTCCTTGAGGTACACCACCCCCAGCAACTGCTCGTGGGTACAGACCAGCAGCGGGGTGCCGCCCTGGCGGGCTATGTTGTCGACCGCCTTCAGAATGAGCTCGGGCACTCCCTTGCGATCGAGGGAGAGGTAGTTGAGCACAGCGTCCACGGCCCCCTTGCGATATTGATGACCGTTGCGATCCAGACCGCTCAGGCGGGTCTCGGCGCTGAAGGGGATCACCTTGTCGCTCTCGAGCTGGCTCGGCTTGGCCATGCTCTTGCCAGCCAGGGTCAGGATGGACTTGCCCTCGGGCGTGTTGTCGCCGAGGGAGGCCAGCATGGCGGCCTGGGCCAGCAGGGAGGGATCGACCCCGGGGGCCGGGATCAGTTCGTCAGCCATGCGGTTGCCGAAGGTGATGGTGCCTGTCTTGTCGAGCAGCAGGGTACGCACGTCACCGGCGGCCTCCACGGCACGACCTGACTTGGCGATCACGTTCAGCTTCACCAGCCGGTCCATGCCGGCGATGCCGATGGCGGAGAGCAGGCCCCCTATGGTGGTCGGGATCAGGGTGATGAAGAGGGCAAGCAGGTAGAGGCGCGGTACCTGGGTGCCGTTGTAGTCGAGGAACCAGGGCAGGGTCGCCACCACCAGCAGGAAGATCAGGGTCAGACCCACCAGCAGGGCGTCGAGCGCCATCTCGTTGGGCGTCTTCTGGCGTTTGGCCCCCTCGACCAGCGCTATCATCCTGTCGAGCGTGCTCTCCCCGGGATTGTTGGTCACACGGACCCAGATCTCGTCGGACACCACTGTGGTGTTGCCGGTCACGCCGCTGCGGTCGGTGCCGGACTCGCGGATGACGGGGGCGGATTCCCCCGTGATGGCGGCCTCGTTGACGGAGGCGATACCGGCAATGACTTCACCGTCGGCCGGTATCATCTCGCCGCTGCGCACCAGCACCAGATCCCCTTTTTGCAGGCTGGTGGCCGGGATCCACTCGCCCTGGCCATCTTTCGGATCCCGCACCTTGCGTGCCTGAAGCTGGCTCATGCCCGCCTTCAGGCTGTCGGCCCGCGCCTTGCCGCGGCCTTCTGCCAGGGTTTCGGCGAAGTTGGCAAACCACAGGGTCAGCCACAACCAGGCTGTCAGCTGCCAGGCCAGGCTGGGGGTGACTCCCGACAGGGGTTGACCCAGCAGGGACTCCACGGTCGCCATCACGGCGGCCAGCCAGAGGGTGAACAGTATGGGGCTGCCAAACAGCGCCCTGGGGTTGAAGCGATAGAAGGCTTCGATCATGGCCTGCACGACTTGTGAGGTCTGTTTCTTGCCCTTGCCCTTAACCTTTTCGGTGCGGGCAGGGATGGAGATGGACTTGCTCATTTGAATGCTCCCAGCATCAGATGTTCGACCATTGGCATCGGTAAGGTGACTGACATGGACAGGGTCATCAGAGCGCTCCCAGTATCAGGAGGTGCTCGGCGACGGGGCCCAGCGCCAGTACCGGCAGGAAGGAGAGACCGCCTATCAGCAGCACTGTGATGATCAGCAAGGTGATGAACAGCGGGCCGCGGATGGGGAAGTCACCCTCGCCGGCATCCTGTTGCGAGGCGCGCGAGAGCTGACCGGCGATGGCCAGCACCGGAATGATGTAGCCGAAGCGACCGAGCAGCATGGCCAGACCTATGGCGACGCACTGCCAGTTGTCCGCGGCGGCGAAGCCCCCGAAGGCCGAGCCGTTGTTGCCGGCGGCCGAGGCGTAGGCATAGATGAGGCGTGACAGGCCGTGCGGACCGTCGTGACCCATGATGGTGGCGGCATCCGGCATCAGCAGCGTTACCCCGCCGATCACCAGAACCCCGACCGGCATCACCAGCATGCTGGCGACCACCCATTTCATCTCGGTGATCCCGAGGCGCTTGCCGAGATAGGTCGGCGTGCGCCCGACCATCAGGCCGCACAGGAACACGGTCAGCAGCACGAACAGCATCATGCCGTAGATACCGGCACCCACACCGCCGAAGATGACTTCACCGAGCAGCATGTTGATCATGCCGACCATGCCACCCAGCGGTGTGAAGCTGTCGTGCATGGCGTTGACCGAGCCGTTGGAGGCCGAGGTGGTCGCCACTTCCCAGATGCTGGAGAGCACGGGGCCGAAGCGGCTCTCCTTGCCTTCCCAGTTGCCTGCCTGGGTGGTGAGCTGGGCGAGCGCCGGATCCGGTTGCAGCTCCTGATAGACGGAGAGGCCGAGCCCCAGCACGAACAGCAGCGTCATGGCGGAGAGGATGGCGCGGCCGTGGCCGGAATCCTTCACGTAACGGCCCAGGGTACAGACCAGGGCGGCGGGAATGGTCAGCAGGGTGACCATCTCCAGCCAGTTGGAGAGGGCTGTCGGGTTCTCGAACGGGTGGGCCGAGTTGACGCCGAAGAAGCCGCCACCGTTGGAGCCGAGCTGCTTGATGGCGATCTGCGAGGCGGCAGGGCCGAGCGGCAGCAGCTGCTCCTGACCTTCCAGGGCATGGAACGGCAGATAGGCCGACAGACTCTGGGGAACCCCTTGCCAAACCAGCAGCAGCGCCATGACCAACGCCATGGGCAGCAGCACGTAGAGGCAGAAGCGCACCAGATCCTGCCAGAAGTTGCCAAGGTGTATGGTCTGCTGGCGGGAGAGACCGCGGAACAGCGCGACGGCGACTGTGGCACCTGTGGCGGCGGAGACGAAGTTCTGGGTGGTGAGCCCCACCATCTGGCTGAAGTAGGAGAGGCTGGCCTCACCTGAATAGGCTTGCCAGTTGGTATTGGTCATGAAGCTGACGGCGGTGTTGAAGGCGAGTTGCCAGCTCAGACCCGGCAGCTGTTGCGGGTTGAGGGGCAGCAGGCCCTGGGCCATCAGGATCAGGAACAGCAGACCGAAACCGGCGCCGTTGAAGGCCAGCAGGCTGAGGGCGTAGGACTTCCAGTCCTGCTCCCGTCCATCCGTGCCACAGCAGGCCAGGGTGGCGCGCTCGACCGGCGCGAGCCAGCGGCTCTTGCCCTCGAACACCCGATACATATAGCTGCCGAGCAGGGGTGCAGGCAGCAGGACCAGCAGCACGAAGGCCACTGGATAGATTATTTCTTGCCACATGTTCTAGTTCCTCACTCGTGACTACGCGTGAGTGCGCGCATCAGGTAACCCATCAGGGCGAGGACCAGCAGCAGATATAGCCAATTCATAACGACTCCGTTGAGATAATTAGCGTCGAGAGTCGATGCATATCCATATCGACCCCGTTGGTGTCATTGACGCTGAAAGGGTATGTAAAACCGGCGTAAAGGCGCCATAAAGGGGCATTGGGGGAGCGTAAAATCGGCGTAAAGAAGGCCACTTTCAGAGGGAATTGAGCGGGGAGAAGATCAAAAAAACCGGCCTGGACCGGGGAGGGTTATGCTGTTGCCGAAGCCAGCGGCTCTCAACGCATGGTGACAAATTCTTCTGCACTGGTGGGGTGGGAAGGGGAACGCAGTTGTCGGTTGGACATCGGTGTTCCCCTTCCCCAGCCTCAACGCATGGTCACAAACTCTTCCGCGCTGGTGGGATGAATGGCGACGCAGTTGTCGAAGTCCGCCTTGGTGGCCCCCATTTTCATGGCGACGCCGAAGCCTTGCAGAATTTCGTCCATGGCGAAGCCGATGCCGTGCAGGCCGACCACCTTCTCTTCCGGCCCGACGCAGACCAGTTTCATCCGGGTGGGCTGGCGATGCTGGGTCAGTGCCGAATACATGGCGGTGAACTGGCTGCGGTAGACCTTGACCTGGCTCTCGCCATACTCGGCGATGGCCTCCGGCTCGGTCAGCCCTATGGTGCCTATGGGCGGGTGGCTGAACACCACGGTCGGCACCAGATCGTAGTTGAGGTGCTCGTTGGGCTTGTTGTTGAACAGCCGTTCCGAGAGGCGACGACCGGCCGCGACGGCCACTGGGGTGAGCTGGATGCGCCCCGTGTTGTCACCCACCGCATAGAGGTTGGCGACGGCGGTATTCTGGAACTTGTCGGTCGGGATGAAGCCCTGCTCGTCCAGGGTGATGCCTGTGGCGGCCAGGTTGAGGTTGTCGGTGGCGGGCACACGGCCTATGGCCCAGATCAGGCAGTCCACAGTGAGGTGACGGCCATCTTCCAGTTGCAGTGTCAGGCTGTCGTCGGCGTTCTTGACCACGGCCTTGGGCACGGCGTGGGTGTGCAGCTTAGGCCCTTCCTGCGCCAGGATCTCTACCAGGGTCTCGTGGATCATGGGGTCGAAGTTGCGCAGCGGCGCGTGCTTGCGCACCACCAGATGGGTCTCTGAGCCAAGCGCCTGCATTACGCCGGCGATCTCGACCGCGATATAGCCGGCACCGACCACGGCGACCCGTCTTGGCTGGGCTTGCAGATCGAAGAAGCCGTCGGAGTCGATGCCGAGTTCGGCGCCCGGTATGGTCGGGACTTCGGGGCGGCCGCCGGTGGCGATCAGTATGTGATCGGCGCTGTACTGCTCGCCATCAACCTCGATAGTGTTGCTGCTGACGAAACGGGCGAAGCCCTTGATGACGGTGATCTGGTTCTTGCCCAGTACGTTCTCGTAGGACTTGTGGATGCGGCCAATATAGGCCTGACGGGACTCGACCAGCTTGGCCCAGCTGAAGTGATTGAGGGTGGTGTCGAAGCCGTAGTCGGCCCCGTATCTCAGGGCATCGGCTATCTGGCCGGCATACCACATGGCCTTCTTCGGCACGCAGCCGACGTTGACGCAGGTACCCCCCAGCTCTTTGGCTTCAATCAGGGCGACTTTCTTGCCGTACATGGCAGCCCGGTTGGCCGAGGCGATGCCGCCGCTGCCGCCGCCGATGGCGATATAGTCAAAATGCTGTGCCATTGCGAGGTTCTCCGCTCGTTAAGAATGCAATCACAGCATGATGGGGACAAAGTGGCCGGCTCACAAGAGCCGGCGTTCAGTTCTGCCGGATCGGCAGGCGGATATGGAACTGGGCACCCTGGCCAGGTTCGCTGGCGCAATGGATGCGGCCACGGAGCAGTTGCACCACCAGGTTGTAGATGATGTGGGTGCCGAGCCCGCTGCCACCCTGGCCCCGCTTGGAGGTGACGAAGGGATCGAAGATGCGCGGCAGTATCTCGGGGGGGATGCCGCGACCGTTGTCACTGTAATCGATGACCAGCTCGTCACCCTGCTGCTCCACCCTGATGGTGATCTTCTTGGGCCTGTCCCAGCCGTCGAAACCGTGATGGATGGAGTTGAGGATCAGATTGGAATAGATCTGGGTGAAGCTGCCGGGGAAGGAGTAGATGGCCAGCTTGGGATCGCACTGGATGTCGACCTCGCACTGGGCCTTCTTCAGCTTGTAGCCGAGGGAGACCACCACCTGATGCAGGTTGTCGGCGAGGCTGAAGTTGTAGCGCGCCTCGGACGACTGATCCACCGCCACCTGCTTGAAGCTGGCGATGAGCTCGGAGGCCCGCCTCAGGTTGCCCTGCAGCAGTTGCATCGACTCGTCGAGGTTCTGGGTGAACTCGTTGAGATAGGAGCGCGACAGCTGCTTGGCTTCTAGGTGCTGCTTGAAGTCGGCCACTCGCTCCTGCAGATAGGAGGAGGCCGTCACGCTGATGCCGATGGGGGTGTTGATCTCGTGGGCCACGCCGGCCACCAGGGAACCCAGGGAGGCCATCTTCTCCGACTCCACCAGGGTCTGCTGCGCCTGTTTCAGATCGTCATAGGCCTTGCCCAGCTGGTCGTTGGCATCGCTCAGGCTGCGGGTACGCTCCGCCACCTTGCCTTCCAGCTGTTCGTTGAACAGTATGATTTCCCGCTCCACCTTCTTGAGGGGGGTGATGTCATAACCGAAGCCAATCAGATACTTGAGATTCGGCCCCTCGTAGAAGGGGGCGAAGGTCCACTGCAGGACGAGTTCGCTGCCCTGCTGGTCATGCATGGTGATCTCTCTGTCCTCGAGGGAGCCCTGATCCGCCAGGGTGGCCGCCAGCTCGGCCCGCTGCTCCTCGCTGACGAAGAGATCCAGCCAGTTGTGCTGCAGCAGCTCCTCGTGGTGGTAGCCGGTGAGCAGTATGGCGGCCGGGTTGATGCTGGCGATGTTGAGATCCGGCTCCATGCAGCAGATGACCATGTTGGCGGAGTTGATCAAGGTGGCGGAGAAGTCCCGCTCCTGCTGGAGCTGATCCGCCGCCTGATGGCGGGCGTTGAACTCGTCGTTCAATCGGGTGCGCATCTGGTTGAGGGTGGCGGCCAGTGCATCGAACTCGTCCGGGTGTTTGCGGGGCAGGGGACGCCCCTCCAGGGTCAGCTCAACCGCCAGCCGATCCAGACTCAGTTTCTGGGCGTAGCTGACGATGCGGTTGATATGGCGGATCACCAGGTAATAGATGATGACCAGGATGCAGAGCGAGACGACCAGGGTCTTGATGGTCTGGCTGACCAGGATCAGCACCGATTTCTCGATGAGGCGCTGGTAGACCTGATCCAGGGTGGCGGCGACGAACAGCTTGCCGACCACCTCTCCCTGATAGGTGAGGCTGAATTCGCGGGAGATGTCGTATTGCGCCTGCTCCACCCCCTGGGTCAGCAGCGGCACTTCCGAGTTGCCCAGCATCTCCTTGACCATGACGAACTGCATGTTGGGCAGGTTCATGATGCCTTCGATCTGCACCTTGACCTGCTCTTCATCCAGGTTCCACAGGCTGGCGGAGATGGGTTGCAGGAAGGAGGCCTCGATCTGGTCGATGCTGGCCTCTATGACGGTGACGTCCTTGTTGTAGTCCCAGGCGAGCTGCAACACAGTGATGACCAGCGCCAGCACTGTGCTGCAGATCAGAATGTAGGAAAGCAGACGATAAGAGAGTCCGTTAAGGCCTATGGCCTTGGAGAAGATTCCTGACATGGCATCCTTGCGGTCTGGATTGCGAACGGCCTAGTTTAACTGCTTCATGGACTCATGTCGTGTGCCATCAAATGGATAAAAATAAGGCCCCTTTCGGGGCCTTGTTGCTGTTGGCTGAGGATCAATGGTTTCCTTTCGCCTTGGCCGGAATGGACTCGTCGAATTCCGGCAGCGGTTTGTGCTCCGAGGCCAGGAAGGTGTAGATCACCGGCAGCACGAACAGGGTGAACAGGGTGCCTATGGCCAGACCCGCCACTATGACGATGCCGATGCTGAAGCGCTGGGCCGCGCCCGCGCCTGCCGCATAGAGCAGCGGGATCAGGCCGGCTATCATGGCCGCCGTGGTCATCAAGATGGGACGCAGACGCACCTTGGCAGCCTGCATCACGGCCTGCATCCGGTTCATGCCGTGCAGCAGTTGCTCCTCCTTCGCCACCTCGCAGATCAGAATACCGTGCTTGGTAATCAGACCGACCAGGGTGATGAGCCCCACCTGGGAGTAGATGTTCATGGTGGCCAGGCCCCATGCCAGGGCAATCAGGGCCCCGCTGATGGCAAGGGGCACCGACACCATGATCACCAGGGGGTCACGCACCGACTCGAACTGGATGGCCAGCACCAGGAAGATGATGGCCAGGGCCAGGGCGAAGGTGGCGTAGAGTGCATTGCCCTCGGTCACGAACTGGCGGGCTTCCCCCATGAAGTCGTAGCGATAGCCTTGCGGCAGCTTCTCTTCGGCGGTGGCCTTGAACCAGTTGATCGCATCCCCCATGGCCACGCCGGGTGCCGGTACGGCGCCTATGGTGGCGGAATTCAGCTGGTTGAAGTGGGGCAGGGCGCGGGGCTCGCCAACCACTTCAATCTTGATCAAGCTGCCCAGCGGGATCGACTTGCCATCGGCGGCGCGCACGTAGTAACCCTTGATGGACTCGGGGTTGAGACGGTATTTGCGCTCCACCTGGGGGATCACCTCGTAGGAGCGGCCATCCAGATCGATCCGGTTGACGTAGCCGTCCGCCATCATGGTGCCCATGGTGGTACCTATGTCCTGCATGGTGATGCCGTAGGCACCGGCCTTGTCCTTGTCGATGCTGATCTTCATGGTGGCCGAGTCGTAGTTCAGATCGAGATCCGAATAGACGAACTGGCCGTTGGCCTGGGTCGCCGCCAGCATCTCACCCGCGATCAGGAACAGGCTCTCGAAGCTGTTCGGGGTGGTGATGACGAACTGGATGGGCAGACCGCTGGAGGCACCTGGCAGCTCGGGGAACTGGAAGGTGGTGATGGCCATCCCGGGGATGTCCTTCACCAGACCTGCCACCCGATCAAGCACCTCTTTCTGGCTCGCCTCACGCTGGCTCCAGGGCACCATGGAGGCGATGCCGAAGGCCTGGTTGGCGTTGAACACCCCGGAGAAGACCTGGGAGTAGGCGATCTCGGGCTGGTCATCCAGCACCTTGTTCACATCCGCCATGGTGTTTTCGATGTAGTCCAGGTTGGCATTGGACGGTGCCGTCCCCAGCACGGCCATGACGCCCTTATCCTCGGACGGGGCCAGCTCGCTCGGGATGAACTTGAACAGCAGCGGCAGGCTGCCGAACACTATGACGGCGAACAGTATGACCACGATGCGGCGCTGCATGACAGCATGCAGCATGCTGTCGTAGCGGGCCGTCATCCGATCCAGCAGGTGATGCACAGTGCTCTCGAACTTGCTCGGGGTCTCGTTGGCCCTGAGCATCTTGGAGCACATCATGGGCGACAGGGTCAGGGCTATGATGCCGGAGACGAACACGGCCCCCGCCAGGGTCAGCGCGAACTCCTTGAACAGGGAGCCTGTGATGCCCCCCATCAGGGCGATAGGTGCGTACACCGCAGCCAGGGTCACCGTCATGGCGATGACCGGCACGGCGATCTCCCGGGTGCCTATGATGGCGGCCCTGAACGGTTCTTCCCCCTCCTTGATGTGACGATCGACGTTCTCCAGCACCACTATGGCGTCATCCACCACCAGACCGATGGCGAGCACCATGGCCAGCAGTGTCATCAGGTTGATGGAGAAACCGAACATGTCCATCATCATCACCACGCCGATGAGACTCAGCGGTATTGTGATGATCGGGATGATGACGGCCCGGAAGGAGCCGAGGAACAGGGTGATCACCACCAGTACTATGGCGGCCGCTTCCAGTATGGTCTTGATGACCTCGTGGATGGACTCGTTGATGGCGATGGTGGAGTCATACAGGATGTTGACCTGCATGGTGCTCGGCATGTTGCTCTTCAGGCTCGGCAGCAGCTCCAGCACATCGTGGGCGATGTTGATGGGGTTGGCGGTCGGCGCGGCATTGATGGCCAAGACCACGGCTTCACGGCCGTTGGCGCTGGCGCGATAGATGTCGTGACTCTTCTCCAGCGACACCTTGGCGATGTCGGAGAGGCGGATCACCTTGCCATCCCGGGTCGCTACCACCAGACGCTTGAGCTCATCGGTATTGCTGACCTGGGTCTCGGCATTGCCGTTGAACAGGGTGAAATAGCCGGTGGCCTGACCGGTGGCGGACTGATAGTTGTTGCTGTTGAGCACAGTCATCACGTCGCTGGCGGTCAGGTCGAAGGCGGCCATCTTGGCCGGATCCAGCCACACCCGCAGGGCAAACTCGACCCCGCCGTAGAGGTCAACCTTGGATACCCCGCCCACGGTGAACAGCTGGGGCTTGATGACCCGCTCCAGGTAGTCGGTGATCTGGCTGGAGTTCAGCTCAGGGCTGGTGAAGCCCATGTAGAGCACCGCTGTGGTGGAACCCGTGGAGGAGGTGACCGAAGGGTCTTCCGCCTCTTTGGGCAACTGGGAGCGCACCGAGTTGACCTTGGCCAGGATGTCGGACAGCGCGGCGTTGGGGTCGGTGTTCAGCTTCATGTAGGCCGTCACCGTGGAGCTGCCCAGCTGGCTGGAGGAGGTCATGAAGTCGATGTTGTCGGCTTGCGCGACCGCCTGCTCCAGGGGCTGGGTGATGAAGCCCTGGATCAGATCCGAGCTGGCGCCATAGTAGCTGGTGTTGACCGTGATGACGGTGTTGATCACCTCGGGATATTCCCGCACCTGCATCTTGAAGATGGCCTGGAAGCCCAGCAGGGCTATCAGGAAGCTGAGCGAGATCGCCAGCACCGGCCGTTTTATGAATATGTCAGTAAATCGCATCGCAGATCTCCGCGCTTACAGCATCGGGGTTTGTGCCGGAACGGCAAGGGCATCGTTTTCGACCACGTGCACCTTGGTATCGTTGCTCAGGCGAACCTGACCCGACAGCACGATTTGATCGCCAGCCTTGATGCCGGACAACACATGGACATCATTGCCGCGACGCTCACCCGCCTTCACCACCACCTGCTTGGCGCGTTTCACGCCGTCTGCCTCGTGAATGACGTAGACGTTCTCGCCATAGAGGGTGAAGGAGATGGCAGACTGCGGGATCACAATCTGGTCTTTCACCGTAGGCAATATGATGCTGGCGCGGGCAAACATGCCAGAGCGCAGCTGGCCGTCGTTGTTCGGGATGTTGGCTTGCACCTGGATCAGGCCGCTCTGGTAGTTGACGGCAGGTTCGATGGCGGTGATCTGGCCGTCAAACTGGGTCTGGGGATAGGCATCCACGTTGATCTTGACGGTCTGACCGAGGGAAATCTTGGAGATGTCGGTCTGGGGCACGGTGAAGCGCAGGCGCATCACGCTGGTGTCTTCCAGTCGCACTATCTCGGTACCGGGTTCCAGGTACTGACCGAGGAAGACGTTGCGCAGACCCACGACGCCACCGAAGGGGGCGCGGACTTCGCGGCGGGCTATGGTGCCCTTCAGGCTGTCGATGTCCGCTTCCAGTGAGCGATAGGCCGCTTCGGCATCATCCAGCTGATCCCGGGAGATGGAGTTCTTCTGGTACAGGTTCTGGTAGCGCTCGAACTTGGCACGAGCTGCAGGCAGCCTGGCCTGGGAGGCGTTCAGGTTGGCCTTCTCCACGCTGGAGTCCAGGCTCAGCAGCAGTTGATCCGCCTTGACCTGAGCCCCGGATTCGAAGCTGATCTTGTTTATGGTGCCCGCCAGCTCACTTGAAAGGGTGACCCCCTGGTTAGGCTCGATGAAGCCGATCGCCTCTATGGTGGGGACCCAGTCTTGCGCCTTGGTCACCATGGCGGTCACCGGGAACTCGGGCTCGGGTCGATTGGCCATGAACTCTGCAATCTTCTTCTGCTTGAACATATTGAAGCCGATGACACTGCCGAACAGGGCGAGTGCTATCAGCAACATGATGGCCATCCACTTTTTCATGAACAGGCTCCTGTGATGGAATAATTAGGGTTTAAAATGGCATTCCAGCTGGCCCGGATGACCGTCTCCAACTGTTCTTGCGTCAACTCAAATTCGTGAGCCTGGCGTTGTTGTACCAGGTTGACCACGCAGCTCAGGCTCAGGGCCTGCAGCACCAGAACGGGCAAATCGATGAACAGACCCTGCTGGCGTCCCTGTTCGAAGAAACGCTCAAGTGGGGCCCATGTCGCCATTATGACCGGATCCCGCTCCAATTCAGCCCCCAATGGAGAACTTTCGTACTGCAATTTGCATTTCAGTACATTGGGATGGCTGGCAAAGAGGGCGTCGATATTGAGCCAGAGGCGTCGATACTGCCGATATGACACCTCTTCTATCTGCACATCTTCCATGACCAAGGGATGACACTTGAGAATGGTGTGCTGATAAAGCTGGCGGACAAGATCATCCTTGTCGCTGAAGTAGCGATAGATGGTGCCTGCCGCTACCTTGGCTTTCTTGGCAACCGCGGCGATGGAAAGGCCGTAGAAGCCCTGCTCGCCGAGGATTTCGTGCGCTGCCTCGAAAATCCGTTCTTTCTTATCCATGATGATCAGACTTCAGCGAGTGAATGAACGTTCATTCATTCTAGGTGGAGAGGAAAGCAAGTCAAGGGATGCCGGCCACTTTACTGCCAGAAGAGGATCCAAAAGCGGGCCGAGTGAGAACATTTTTGGCCGAATGGCTGAAGAAGAGGTATAAAAGTGCACGAAAAGATTGAAAAACAAACACTTGAACCGTGGGGATAAAAAAAGAGTAGACAAGGTGGGCGCCATCATCAATAATGCGCCCCGTTCGACAGCGTAGCGCCCGTAGCTCAGCTGGATAGAGCGCTGCCCTCCGGAGGCAGAGGTCACAGGTTCGAATCCTGTCGGGCGCACCATCAAAGTGCGCCAGTTAAGCGGGCGTTGTTGTGGAACAAAACAGCTGTGGTGGCTGTAGCTCAGTTGGTAGAGTCCCGGATTGTGATTCCGGTTGTCGTGGGTTCGAGCCCCATCAGCCACCCCATTTTACAGCTTGTCAGGTATGCGAAGGTGGCGGAATTGGTAGACGCGCTAGCTTCAGGTGTTAGTGCCCCCCGGGTGTGAGGGTTCGAGTCCCTCTCTTCGCACCATACTTGCTGTATGACGAGGATGACCACATGGTCATCTTTGTATTTTGGAAATACCCATCGGTGATTAGCGCAGCCCGGTAGCGCATCTGGTTTGGGACCAGAGGGTCAAAGGTTCGAATCCTTTATCACCGACCACATTCTGAAAACCTCGCTTAGGCGGGGTTTTTGCTTTTCTGCGTATCCATCATTCCTCTGTCACCTCTTCTTACATTTCTGCAGGCGCCTGTTCGCCGCGAGTTCGGTATGCTTGGCCGGGAGCCACCAGAATAGTGGACACCCGCGACCCATTCAGACACAGGCCTATGCATCATCATGCCCCTTCACATCCGATTGCTCGCCCTGATGGCACTGCTGCTCGGCGGCTGTGCCTTGCAGCCGAGACCTGAGACTCTTCTGCTGGGTGCCGCCCCCAGGTCAACGCCAGTTCCCCCGGCCACCCTGGTAACTGGCGGCGGCTTCTGCGTGGCCCTGAGCGAGCAGGGTAGCCTGCTTACCCAGCCTTGCGATCAGAGCCCCCGCCAGCTGTTCACCTGGGATGCGGGGGCCTTGCAGCTGGCGCAGGGTTGCCTGATCGCCAGGGGGGATGACGGCCTCGCAGTGGGAGAGTGTCAGGACGACAGCCGTCAATGGCAGTGGCAGGGGGATAGACTGTTGAACCGGCAGGTTTCACTGTGTCTGGATGTGGCTGGTCGCCGCCACAGAGCCGCCGTGCCGCTGCGGTTGGCCGAGTGCTACGGTGGCGCCAATCAGAGTTTCACCTGGACGCCGACCGGCAGCCTGCTGGATCGCCTGGGCCTGCCTGGTCTCAGCGGATGAGACTCCTGACTGGGGTCACGCTGGGTGGCATAGGGATACCCATAGGCGCCATCGCAGGGGCCCTGAGCGGCGCTCTGGTCGGCGGTGCAACCGGTGGGGGGGTCGGGCTATGGCTGGGTCGCACCCTGGATCGCCAGATCTCCCGGCAATACTGGTGCAAGGATTGCAACCACAGCTTCAAACGATGAGGGTGCTCGCGCGCCATAGTGTCATGGCGATCCCGGGGAGATCGCCATGATGGCAGGGATCAGGCCGCGCCAGTCTGATTGATGGCGAACAGCTGTTCCAGATAGACGGCGACGCCATCCTCATCCGAACTCAGGGTTCTGTCGTGTTCGCTCAGGGCCAGCTTGAGACGATCATGGGCGTTGCCCATCACCACACCCCGGCCCACCATACTCAGCATCTCGAAGTCGTTCATGCCATCACCGAAGGCGACCGCCTGGGACATCTCAAGGCCATGCTGCTCCAGCACGGCGCGCACGGCATTGCCCTTGTGTACCCCGGCGTGCATCACCTCGAGGCAATCCGGCAGGGAGAAGGTGACGTTGACTCGATCACCATAACGCTGGTTGAGCTCAGCCTCTATCTGCAGCAGCTTCTCGTGCTCGCCGATGTAGAACACCTTGTTGATCTTGTCCAGCGGGTGGCTGGCGAGATCGGTCAGACGATAGCTGAAGCCGGAATCGTGATGGAACTGCAGCAGCCAGGGCATCTCCTCTTCCACCAGCCACTCGTCGCCGTAGTAGACGTTGATGTGGATGGAGGGGTCGCGCTCCAGCGCGATCAGTTCGGCCGCCACCGTGCTCGGCAGTGCCTGGTTGAAGACGAGCGTATCCTGCTTGTCGTGCACCACGGCGCCGTTGGAGGTGATGAGGTAGATATCCAGCCCCAGGGCATCGCGGATGCTGCGCACATCCACATGGTGACGGCCGGTGGCCACCACGAACTTGATCCCCTGATCCACCAGACGGTGCAGGGTATCCCGGGTGCGGGGGGAGATCTGGTGCTGCCCGTTGAGCAGGGTACCATCGAGATCGGACACAACTACCTTGAACATCATTACCTCGGCATCAGTGGAACGCCGGGGCAGTGTACCCCAGCGTCTTGCGCCACCCCATTTATTTAGGGATCCAAAAAATAACCAGTCCCGGGGTCTGTTGCCGTGCCAGAACAGGCCGCGCCTAGGTGGCAGGTGACGCCATGCTGGACACGGGACGCTGGCCACTCCCCTGGCAAGTCATGCAACTGGCCACTAGAAGCGGGCGAAGAAGTCCAGGGTCGCGGTCAGGGCAGGCAGACGTTGTGCATCGGCCTCGATAAACAGCTCGTGCCAGCCCCCCTCGATCCGCAGCGGCTTGCCCCCTTCACAACTGGCCCTGGTGCAGAACTCGTCCTGGGCCGCATTGTCGACTATGCCGTCATCCCCCGCCTGGATCAGCAGCAGCGGCGTCTTGATCCTGTCTGCCTCCGCGATGGCGGCATCCCCGGCCTTGATACCCTCGCGGATCCAGTGCGCAGTCACCCCACCCAGCTTGATCTGCGGACGCTGCTCATAGAGCTGGCGGAATGCCTGGTAGCGGGGCTCGCTGTGGCTCAGGCCGTTGTCGGCAAATTCATGGGAAACATAACCGGCCTGGCCCGGGCCATAGGGGGGCTCGCCCCACCAGCTGCCGACCGTATCCATGGTGGCCGCCAGCCCCAGGGCCAGCCACTTGGGCAGGCCGCCGAGGTTGATGCCCATCATGGGGGAGGAGAGCACGGCCGCCTTGATGTCGTCCGGCCAGCGCTCCAGATAGCGGGCCGAGATGGCGCCGCCCATGGAGTGGGCCAGCAGGAACAGCTTGGCAGGCTTGTCCGCCAGTATGACGTCGTCATGGAACTGCTTCAGGTCCAGCACATAGTCGTCGAAGTCGGCGACATAGCCCTTCTCCTTGTCGGCCAGCAGGCGATCCGACAGCCCCTGGCCGCGATGGTCGATGAGGTAGAGGCTGTATCCCTGACGCCACAGATCCCAGGCCAGCTCCTGATACTTGAGGTAGCTCTCGACCCGGCCGTTGACGAGCAGTATGGCTCTGTCCACCTTGGCCTGGCGCAGGGCAGCGTAGCGGATGGTCACCCCGTCCTTGCCCTTGAACTCCCCTTCGACGGCATGGTCGCGCCAGAAGTCGGGCAGGGTCTGTTGATGGAGGGCGGGGACTTCGGCTTCCGTGGTCAGTTGATAGGGATTGGTCACGGCAAGGGCTCCGGCAGAAAACAGGGTCAGGGCCAGCAGGGCAGAAGATAACCGGTTCATGATGCGTACTCCTGTTGCCAATGCTGGTAGAGGGCTGGGATATCGCCCGAGCAAAGCAGGGGCATGGCCGCCTGCAGGCGGGGCAGGGGCCAGTTCCACCACTGCATGGCCTGCAGCATGGCAATCTGCTCATCGGTGAAGCGGCGACGGATCGGTTTGGCCGGGTTGCCGCCCACTATGGTGTAGGGGGCAACGTCTTTGGTGACGACGGCCCGGGTGGCAATGACGGCGCCATCACCTATGGTGATACCGGGCATGATCATGGCTTCCGAGCCTATCCAGACGTCGTTGCCAACCTGGGTATCTCCCTTGCGCTGGAAGCCGTCGTGTACGCCATCACCGAAACGGGTGGCGTCGAACGGGAAGGTGGATACCCAGTCAAGTCGGTGGCCCTGATTGCAGGCCAGCATGAAGGTTGCACCCGAACCTATGGAGCAGAACTTGCCGATGATCAGGCGATCCACTTCGCCCCAGATGCCGCTCTCCCAGGTATCCCGGGTCGAGCCGTCACCCAGCAGATAGCGTACGCAGTGATCCTCGAACGGTTTGCCATGGTAGTAGCCGGAATAGTAGCTGTAGTCACCTGCCTCGATATTGGGGTTGCTGAGATGATCCCGTATGACCTGGGATTCCAGCCAGCTACCGAAGGGATTCTCCATCACTCCTCCTGCCACGCTTGATCTTCCTGTTGTGCGGCCCAGCCCTTGCGGGTCAGCTGCATCCGTTGCCACCAGGCCTCGTCCGCCAGGATCTCACCAGCCGGGCCGAGCTGGGGATAGGGCATCTCTTTCTCTTTGCAGAGCTGGGCATAGATGGGGTAGCCCCCCTCGAACAGTATGCTGTTCTGCTCCTCCAGGTCGAGCGGGCAGCCGCGCTGGTAGCAGCCGGCCAGCTCGCGCTGGCGCTGGGCTTCGTACAGGATAGCGGCGGCGGCAACTGAGACGTTGAGGGACTGCACCATGCCCACCATGGGGATGACGATATGGTGATCGGCCAGGGCCAGCGCCTCTTCCCCTATGCCGTGTTTCTCCTGGCCCACCAGGATGGCAGTCGGTTTGGTGTAGTCGATGGCGCGAAAGTCCACCGAGCTCTCCGAGAGATGGGTTGCCAGGATCTGCATGCCGGAGGCTTTCAGTTCGGCCACTGCGCTGCCTATGTCCGGGTGCAGCTTGACGTCGACCCAGTTCTGACTGCCGCGGGCGGTGCCCTTGCGCTTGTGGATCCAGGTCTTGGGCCAAACGGCGTGGACCCGGTGAATGCCGATGGCATCGGCGGTGCGCACTATGGCGGCCAGGTTGTGAGGCTTGTGGACCTCTTCCATGCAGACGGTTAAATCAAGCTGGCGCTGGGCCAGCATGTCGGAGATCCGTTTAAAGCGTTCAGGAGTCATATCGGTTTCTATGCAGTGAGGCTTGTGCACTCTTCCCGTGCATGCAGACGGTTAAATCAAGCTGGCGTTGGGCCAGCATGTCGGACATCCGCTTGAAGCGTTCGGGGGTCATGGGTTGTCTCTATAAAAGCATCAGGCGGCTCGCGCCGCCTGTGTGATCAGTTCTTCTGTCGACTCACCCTGAGCACATTGGGCATTACCCGGATCTTGCGCATTATGTTGGCAAGGTGGATGCGGCCCTTGGTGGTGATGAGCAGGGTGACCAGATAGACCCGGCCGTCCTTCTCTTCTGTGCTGATGGCGTGGATGTTGGCGCCGGTGGCGGCAATCACGTTGGCCAGCTCCGCCAGGGCACCCTGGTGGTTGACTATCTCGATGCTGATGCCGGTGCGGAATTCCTGCTCCTGATCCTTGTCCACTTCCCACTGCACCGGCAGGTACTTGTCCGGCTCGCGGCTGTAGCCCTTGATGTTGCGGCAGGACTCCTGGTGAATGACCAGTCCCTTGCCCGGGCTGATGTGGGCGATGATGGCATCCCCCGGGATCGGACGACAGCAGTTCGCGAAGGTGACCAGCATGCCGTCGGCCCCCTTGATGGGCATCTTCTTGCTGCTGGATTTCGGTTGCTCTTCCGGCGGCAACTCGTCACCCAGCATGCGGCGGGCCACCATGACGCTCATGGCATTGCCAAGGCCCACGTCGGCCAGCAGGCCCTGCAGGTTCTCGTGCTTGGTGTCGGCCAGCACCTGCTTGATGCGCGGCTCGGGTATGTCTTCGATGTTCTTGGCGCCGAGGGCATGGTTGAGCAGGCGACGGCCCAGCACCACCGACTCTTCGGTGCGCAGGTTCTTGAGGAACTGGCGGATCTTGGAGCGCGCCTTGGTGGTCACCACGAAGTTGAGCCAGGCCGCGTTGGGGCGGGCGCCCGGCGCCGTGATGATCTCCACCGTCTGGCCCGAATGCAGCGGACTGCTCAGCGGATAGGGATGACGGTCGACCCGGGAGCCGACGCAGGCGTGACCGATGTCGGTGTGCACCGTGTAGGCGAAGTCCACCGGGGTGGCGCCGGCGGGCAGCTCCATGATGCGGCCCTCCGGGGTGAAGACGTAGATCTCGTCCGGGAAGAGGTCGGTCTTGACCCCTTCGATAAATTCAAAGGAGCTGCCGGCGCTCTGCTGCAACTCCAGCAGGCTCTGCATCCAGCGCTGGGCGCGGATCTGGGCCGTGGTGCCCGAGCTGTCGCCATCCTGCTTGTAGGCCCAGTGGGCGGCGACGCCCTTGTCGGCCATCTGATCCATGAACTCGGTGCGGATCTGCACCTCCACCGGCACCCCGTGCGGCCCCACCAAGGAGGTGTGCAGGGACTGGTAGCCGTTGCTCTTGGGAATGGCGATGTAGTCCTTGAAGCGGCCGGGGCGCGGCTTGTAGAGGCTGTGCATCTGCCCAAGCACCCGGTAACAGGTGTCTATGTCCTTCACCCTGACGCGGAAGGCGTAGATATCCATCACCTCATGGAACTGCAACTCTTTCTTCTCCATCTTGTTGTAGATGGAGAACAGGTTTTTCTCGCGACCGCTGACCTGGGCATCTATGCCGGCCTCGCGCAGGCGACCCTCAATCTCGCTCTCGATGGAGTCGATGATCTCGCGGCGATTGCCGCGGGCGCGGCGTACCGATTCCCGCAGCACCCGGGAACGCATGGGGTAGAGCGCCTCGAAGCCCAGCTCTTCCAGCTCGTTCTTCATGGTGTGAATACCGAGGCGGTTGGCGATGGGGGCGAAGATCTCGAGGGTTTCCCGGGCGATGCGGCGACGCTTGTCCGGCCGCAGTGAGCCGAGGGTGCGCATGTTGTGGGTGCGGTCGGCGAGCTTGATCAGGATGACCCGGATGTCCTGGGTCATGGCCATCACCATCTTGCGGAAGTTCTCGGCCTGGGCTTCCTTGCGATCGCGGAACTTCAGCTTGTCGAGCTTGGAGACGCCGGATACCAGCTCGGCGACGGCGTTGCCGAACAGCTCGGCGAGATCGTCCTTGGTGACCGGGGTATCTTCGATGACGTCGTGCAGCACGGCGGCCATCAGGGTTTCGTGATCGAGTCGCATGTCGCCGAGAATGCGGGCAACGGCAACCGGGTGGGTGATATAGGGCTCGCCGCTGGAACGCATCTGTCCCTGGTGAGCGTCACGGGCCACCACATAGGCTTGCCTGAGCTTCTCAACCTGCTCTGAAGGCAGGTAGGAACTGGCTATTTCTTTAAGGTTTTCAAATAAATACAAGACAGTCCCCGCAGCGGTGAAACGACAATCCGTGGAATTGAGGGTATGCCCTCGAGTTTGCGAGGTTTTCGAGCGGTTGTAAATGGGAAGAACAGTCGGCACCCGGGCGGGCGCCGACCATGAGAAATAACTGACTTAACCGCGGCCTTCGGCGATGGCAGCAACGGCAGCCAGCTCGGCGGCTTCCTGCTCTTGCTGCTCGTAGCGGTCCTGGGTATCCATCACCTGGTTGTTGACCAGACCCAGTTCGATCTCGCGCAGGGCGATCACGGTCGGCTTGTCGTTCTCTTCGTCGACCAGGGGATCTTTGCCTTGTACCGCGATTTGACGGGCGCGGCGTGCGGCGACCAGCACCAGGTCAAAACGGTTACCTACCTGTTTTACAGCATCTTCTACAGTAACGCGTGCCATGCAGGACTCCAGTGTTTGGGCTTTCTGTGTTTGAAAAAGCAGTGTTTAAAAATGACGCAAAAGTTTACTTGTTTTTGGCCTATTCTGCCAGTAGCTGTTGCAGCAAGTTTTGTTGGGCCTGCTGCTGCTGGCGCAATTCCAGCCGCTGGCACTCTATGATGGCCCTGAGCTGGAACAGCGCCTGCTCAAAGTCTTCATTGATAATGACATAGTCATACTCGTCGTAGTGCACCATTTCGGCAATGGCTTTCGCCATCCGGCCGGCGATCACTTCGCTGCTGTCCTGGCCGCGGCCGATCAGGCGGCGCTCCAGCTCCTCCCGGCTCGGGGGCAGGATGAAGATGGACTTGGTCGCCATCTGCTCTCGGATCTGGCGGGCACCCTGCCAGTCGATGTCGAGGAAGACGTCGATGCCCCGGGCCAGACAGGCCTCGATGGCGGCGCGGGAGGTGCCGTAGTAGTTGCCGAACACCTCTGCCCACTCCAGAAAATCGCCCCGCTCGATCAGCGCCTTGAACTCTTCCACCTGCACGAAGTGGTAGTGCACCCCGTGCTCTTCGCCGGGGCGAGTGGCGCGTGTGGTGTGGGAGACGGAGAGTTGCATCTTGCCGGCGTCGTTGTGCTGGGTCAGCAAGGCATTGAGCAGGCTGGACTTACCGGCCCCGCTCGGGGAGGAGATGATATAGAGAGTGCCTTGTTGCGCCATGTCTGTACCTTTAAGCGATGACCCGTGTTTTGGTTGTAGCAGAGGCTGCCGTCATGTGCCCTAAAGGGAGACAGTCGCTCGCAAAACGCGGGAAATTCTTGAGTCGGGAGGTTGTAAAGGCGGCGAATGTTAGCAGATGGGGGCGGATAAAAAAACGGCCGGAATCATATTCCAGCCGATCAAAGTATTCGTTGCTTGCTGCGGGAGCGTTACCCACATCGGCCGCTATTCTGCCCCCGGCACCCGGCTTGGGCCATCAGATTATCCCTGCCTCAGGGCTCGGAATTTCCGAGTTGCCCCTCAGCCCGGCAGCTGGCGCTCGGCACAGAGCCGATCGAAGGCGGCGATGACACGTTCGCTGGTTATCTTGCGCATGGCGTCCGGATCCTTGAGACGGGTGCGCCAGTCGAGTGCCGCCAGCGGCTTGCCGGTCTCCTGCTCGATCAATTCTTGATAGACGCTGACCGCGTGTTCGCGGCACAGATAGGGGCCGGTGCGATCCGGGTTGTGATGGGCGTAGAGGCCGATCACAGGTGTGCCCACCAGGGTCGCCATGTGGGTGGGGCCGGTATCGGGGGCCAGCACTAGACTGGCTTCCTTGATGAGCGCCAGCAGTTGCTTGAGGTTGGTCTGCCCCACCAGATCCACCGGTTGGCTCAGGCTCAGGCGCTGGATGTCGGCGGCCAGATCCCGCTCCAGTTTGGCCGGCCCGCCGCAGAGGTAGACCTGAAACCCCTTGTTGGCGGCGTGATCCGCCAGGGCGGCATAGCCTTCGGCGGTCCAGTTCTTGAACGCCTTGCTGGCGGCTGCACAGATGAGCAGGGTCGGTTTGCCGTCTATCTTCTCCCGTGCCCAGGCCTGATGCTCGGCGCTGATGGGCAGTTGCCAGTCCGGGGTCAGATCCTGGATGCCAAGTTCTTTGGCGAAGGCGAGAAAGCCATCCAGCACATGGGGGGAGGCGGGGGACGGCACTTGATGGTTGGTGAACAGCCACTGGCCGTCGTTGGCCCGCGCTTTATCGAACCCGAGTTTGAGCTTGGCCCTGATGCCCAGGGTGGCGATGCTGGCCCGCAGGGCCGCCTGCAGGTGGAGCAGGGCATCGAATTTGCGCCCCTTGAGGGTGCGCCAGAGATCGCGGTAGCCGCGCCAGCCCTTGCTCTTGTCGAAGGGGATCACCTCGACCCCGGGCAGATCGGCAAACAGGGTCGCCTCTATCTTGCCGGTAATCCAGGTGATGCGAGTCTCTGGCCAGGCCCGCTGGATGACGCGCACCAGCGCCAGCGCATGGCAGCAATCCCCGATGGCGGAGAGCCGCAGGATGCAGATAGAGGAGGGCGGCGTTTGGAACAGCGGCATGATGTGGCGCAATGGTGGCAAAATGGATGGATGGCATTATGCAAACTCCCTTGTGGATTGTAAAATTGCGCCAGCTGCCCGACCGGCACAGTCCCCATGACGGGATGCATTGCGCCCCACTATCGACCGGAATACTCATGATGCTGACACAGACCGCCCACAACCAGATCTGCTGGTATGCCGAAGGCGCCTTCCGCGACCCTTCCCCCGCGTTGTTCGATCCGGCCTGGTGGCAGACCCATCGGCAGGTGGTGGGCTCCGCCATAGGTCGCGGGGTGACCTGGTTCGTGAAGGATGAGTCGCGCCACCTGGTGCTGCGCCACTATTATCGCGGCGGCATGGTGGGCAAGCTGGTACGGGATCGCTTCTGGTTCGAAGGGGTCGAATCGAGCCGCGCCATGGCCGAATACCGTCTGCTGGCCCAGCTGAGCGAGCAGGGCTTGCCGGTGCCACGGCCATTCGCGGCCCGCATGGTCAAGCAGGGGCCCTTCTATCGCGCCGACATCCTGATCGAGCGCATCCGCGGCGCCAAGGATCTGGTGGCCCTGCTCAAGCAGGGGCCCCTCGCCGACGAGGTGTGGCACAGGGTGGGTCAGACGGTGCGCCGGCTGCACGAGGCCGGGGTCTATCACGCCGATCTCAACAGCCACAACCTGCTGCTCGACAAGGAGGGCAAGGTATGGGTAATCGATTTTGACAAGGGGGCTATCCGCTCCCCCGGCAACTGGCAGCAGGCCAATCTGGAGCGGCTGCAGCGCTCCTTCAGCAAAGAGTCCCAGCTGCATACCAGCTTCCATTTCGTGCCGGAGAACTGGCAGGCTCTGATGAAGGGCTATCAAGGCTGAGGGAGTCGCTGGGGCGGATGAGAGGGCACCAGGGAAAAGCGAGTTGACGCTGTTGCTCGGCGCAATCGCCAATGTTACTTATTGAATGTTGCTGTCTGGGCAGACAGTCAGATCCGGTGTCGAGGCGCGTGATGGAAAGGTATGAGACTCCCGGGGTTGAGGTCATTACCCCGCTTGAGGTGACGCTGAAGGCAGAAGCCATGGCGATGCTGGAGGCCGGGATCTGGACCTGGTCGGCGGAACAGGGCCTGAGGCGCGATCCCTCCTGCCTGCAACTGCTGGGGCTGGCGGGGAACGAGCTGGATGATCTCGGCTGGCTGGCACGGGTGCACCCGGATGACGGACCCCGCCTGGGGGAGGCCATCGACGCCTGTCGGGAGGGGCGCAGCAGCGGGTTGCGGCTCGAGTACCGGATCCTGCACCATCAGGGTCACTACATCCGGCTGGAAGAACGGGTGCGCCGTGACGAAGGGGGCCAGCTGCTGGGGGTGGTGCGCCATCTGGATGCGGCCATGCCCCAGCTGGACGATCGTCACGACACCGATCCCCTCACCGGGCTCGAGAGCCGCAGTCACTTCGAGTCGCTGCTGGACGAGCGGCTGGCCAGCGAGAGCGGCAGCTTCTGCCTGCTGCAGTTCACCGTGGATCACCGCAGCAAGATATTGCAGCTGTTTGGTGAGGCCGCCTGTGACGCCATGCTGGCCAAGCTGGCCCGCATAGTGCGCCGCGAATTGCGGCGGGAAGATCCCTTCGCCCGCTGGGACGAGGACGGTTTCATCCTGATGCTGTCCCAGACAGATCGGCTGAGCGGCCTCGAGATTGCCGAACGGCTGCGTCTCGAGATTGCCGATGCCAGCCTGCTGCCCGAGCGGCCGGTGACCGTCAGCATAGGCCTGGTGCAGAGCCAGAACGCCGAGCAGCTCGATCACCTGCTGGCCCGGCTGGCCTCCTGCCACGGTCAGGCCAGGCGGGAACGCAATACTGTGGTTGGCTGATTTTTAGTCAGCGCTCACTCACCCGCTGACGCCTGTGGATCAAAGGAGGCTTGTATCGGCAGGCCTGGCGGTTCGTCACTCCGTGCTACGCGCCGGCTGGCGCTGGCAGACCCAGAGGGAGGCCAGCATCAGCAGGGCGCCGAGGCTGAGCCTGAACAGATCCGTATCCTTGCCCCAGAGCACCAGGTTGACCAGCAGACCGGCCGGGATCAGGGCGTTGTTCATGATGGCCAGCACGCCGCTGCTGACCAGGGTGGCCCCCTTGTTCCACAGGAAGTAGCCGAGCCCGGATGCCCCCACCCCCAGCCAGAGCAGTATGCCCCACTGCAATCCACTCGTCGGGTATTGCGGTTGGCCCAGCAGCCACCAGGCGGGCAGGGCGATCACCAGGGCCCCCAGATAGAAGCAGCCGAACACCGCCAGCTGGGGCGGTTGCTGCGCTTCTCGGGCCAGCAGCACCTTGTAACCCACCTGGCCCAGGGCGAAGCAGAGGTTGGCCCCCTGCACCACCAGGAACCCCATCACATAGCTCTCGGTCAGGCCGTCGAAGCGGATGACGGCCGCTCCCAGCACCGCCAGCAGCGCCCCCCACAGGTAGGTCGGCTTGAAGCGCCCCTCCAGCAGATCGTGGATCAGGGTGACGTAGATGGGGGTGAAGATGGTGAACACCAGCACTTCCGGCACCGTCAGCAGCAGGAAGGAGTGGTAATAGAACAGATACATGATGCCGAGCTGAATAGCGCCGAGTGCCATCAGCTTGATGACCAGATCGGGGCGCAGCCAGCGGCGGCGCAGGAAGGGCAGGAACACCAGGCTGGCGAGGGCGATGCGGGTCAGCACCGAGAAGTAGGCGTCCACCTGGCCGGCGAGGTAGACCCCGATCAGGCTGAAGGAGAAGGACCAGAGCAGGGTAACCCCTATCAAGTAGTTCATGTGATTGAATTGTCGTCAGTTGTCAATTTGGAGGGCGCTATGATGGCCGAGTTGGAAAGCGCGATCCAGCGTTTATGGGAGCAGTTGCCACAGATCGGCGCTTTCGCCTTCGAGGCGAGCAACGGGGCGGGTTCCGCGACCGACTGGAACGGCCGTGGCGAGGGAGAGGTGCGGGTGACCGATCATCAGGGTGGCTGGCTCTTTACGGAGCAGGGGCGCTACACCACGCCCCATGGCCGGGTACTCACCATGCACAACAGCTTCTGGTGGCAGCGCGGCGAGCGGGGGATTTCTCTCTCCCACCTGCGCCATGAGGCCCCCGTCCTGCTGTTCGAGCTGTTGTCCCAGGGGGATGGCCGCTGGCTCACCGCCGAGGCGCACCTGTGCGGTCAGGATCACTACAGCGCCGAGCTGACGCAGACCACGAGCGGCTTTCTGCTGGGCTGGGAGATCAGGGGGCCACGGAAGAACGAGCGGCTCAGCTACCGCTACTGGTCGGAGGGCGGGAAACCGGCATAAAAAAACCGGCGCAGAGCGCCGGTAGCGGGGACAAATCGGAGGTTTTTTTTAAAACGGTCCCAAAAACAGGAGAGATACACTCTCGTCACACATTCAGAGATGGCATTCAGGCATTCAGGCATTCAGGCATTCAGGCATTCAGGGCATAGCTCAGCATGGCCTGCAGCTTGCTGTCGAAGAACCAGGGCAGGGTCAGCATCAGCAGGCCGAGCAGTCCGGCCAGCCGGTGGCGATACTGCCAACCGGCTATCAGCACCAGACCGCCGCACAATGTGGTCAGGATGCCTGACATAGGCTGGCCTCCCGACGGGCACGACGCTGCTGTGCCCACTGGTTCAGGGCGACCGAACCCAGGATCAGCGCCAGTGCCACGGCCGTGGTGGAGTGCACCTGCTCGCCGAGGAAGAGGGCACCCAGCATGACGCCGAACAGCGGCACCAGGTAGTTGCTGAAGGAGGCGAAGGTCGGGCCCGCCTTCTGGATCAGCGCCATGTAGAGGAAGTAGACCAGACCGGTACAGAAGACCCCCAGCACTGTCACTGCGCCTATGGCCTGCTGGCTCGGCAGGGTGAGGGCGCTCAGATCGGTGACGAAGGGCGCGGCCAGCAGCAGCTGGATGGCTGACGAGATCAGTATGTTGCGGGCCACTACCACGGGGTGGTCCTTGGCGAAGCGCTTGATCATCAGCAGGCCGATGGCGAAGCAGCTGGCGCCGAACAGTATGGCCATGGCGCCGAGCAGACCGGCGTTCATGCCGTTGGCCAGCTTGGGCCAGAACAGCACCAGCACGCCGACGAAGCCGATGGCCACGGAGAGCAGACCCCCCTTGGTGATTCTTTCACCAGAAATAAACAGGGGCGCAGCCAGAATGGTCACAAAGGGGATACAACCCATGACCACGGCGGCGATGGCGCTGTCCACATATTGCTGACCCCAGGCCACCATGATGAAGGGGATGGTGGCATCGAGCAGGGCGATCAGCATATAGGTACGCCAGGGGGTGTGCTCGCTCTTGAGGCGCATGAACAGGCAGAGCAGACCCAGGGTCAGGCTGCCGCACAGGGCGCGACCGGCCGCCACCATGATGGGGGGCAGTTCGGTAACGGCCTGATGCATGAAAATGAACTGGGAGCCCCACAACAGGCCTATCGCCAGCAATAACAGATAGCTACGCATGTTAATCTCCGATGTAATTCGCCCGCGCATTCTATGCAATCTGCTACTATGCCAAAAATGAATTGTCGTCATTCAACTATGGCCAATATCGATGGAACTCCCCCTCTCCCGCCTCGACCTCAACCTGCTCACAGTGTTTGACATGCTGATGCAGGAGCGCAACGTCACCCGTGCAGCGGAGCGGCTCCACCTCTCCCAGTCCACCGTCAGCCACGCCTTGGGGCGATTGCGACAGGCGCTGGATGATCCCCTGTTCGTTATGAGCCGGCGGGAGATGATGCCGACCGAGCGGGCCAAGGCGCTGGCCGGGCCGGTGCGCCAGGCGCTGGCCATGCTGGAGCAGGGCTTGCGCCAGGCCAAGGGATTCGAGCCCGCCAGCGCCCAGCGGGTATTTCGCATCGCCACTCCGGGCTCGGTGGAGCACGGCCTGGTGCCGACCCTGGTGGAGCGCATGGTCCAGCAGGCACCCCACTGTAGGCTGGAGGTGTGCGAGCTGGCGGACAGCGACTATGAGCGGGAGCTGGAGAAGGGGGAGCTGGATTTGGTGATCGGCTTTGCCGGCGCCAACCACCTCTCCCCCCGCCTGTGGCGCGAGGAGTGGTTCAGCAATCCCCTGGTCTGCCTGTCGCCGCTCGGCAGCGAACTGCCCGATGAGCTGGGGCCGGACGAGCTGGTGAGCCGCCCCCACATCCACACCTCCAGCTGGGGGCACAGCCAGGCCATGGTGGATCTCTGGCTGGCCCGCTTCGGGGTGGCGCGGGAGCTGGGGGTCAGGTTGCCGAGCTTCATGGCGGTGCCGCAGTTGATGGCGACCGGCCGCTATCTGGTGGTGGTGCCCGAGATGATAGGGCGCCACTTCTGCCGCTACTACCCGCTGCGGCTGCATCAGCTGGAGCCCGCCATTCCCATCGTCTACCTGATGGCGGGCCACCCGCTCACCGCCCACGACGAGGCGATCGGCTGGTTCAAGGGGCTGCTGCACCGGCTCGCGTTCGAGCGCTACGGTGCAGACGCGCTGGGTGCGCCGACTCAGCGCAACCCGGCGAAGTAATCCAGTCCCATGGCGCTTTTGACCTCTGCCAGTACCTCGTCGGTGAGGGCGCGGGCCTGCAAGGTGCCCTGATAGAGCAGAGCCAGCAGCTTCTCCTTGTCGGCGATGGCTGCCTGACGGCGCTCCCGCATCGGGGCAAGCAGGGTCTGCAGGCAGTCGTTCAGCACCTGTTTGCAGCGCATATCGCCGAGACCGCCGCGCTGGTAGTGGGCCTTCATCTCGGCCACCAGCGCCTTGTCCGGGTGGAAGGCGTCCAGATAGGCGAACACCGTATTGCCCTCCACCTGACCCGGATCGCTCACCTTGAGGTGGTTGGGGTCGGTATACATGGCGAACACCGCTTGCTTGATCTCTTCCGCCGACATGCCGAGCTCTATGGTGTTGCCGAGGGACTTGGACATCTTGGCCTTGCCGTCTATACCGGGCAGGCGGCCGGTGTCGCTCAGGATCGGCTGGCACTCGGTCAACACCTCCTTGCCCACCAGGGCGTTGAAGCGGCGCACTATCTCGTTGGTCTGCTCCAGCATGGGCAGTTGATCCTCGCCCACCGGCACATGGGTGGCGCGAAAGGCGGTGATGTCGGCGGCCTGGCTGACGGGATAGACCAGAAAACCGGCCGGCAGGCTGCGCTCGAACCCTTTTTGCTGGATCTCCGCCTTGACGGTGGGGTTGCGCTCCAGCCGGGCGACGCTGACCAGATTGAGGTAATAGGTGGTGAGCTCGGCGAGGGCGGGCAGGGCGCTCTGCAGGCAGAAGGTGGTCTTGGTCGGGTCCAGGCCGGCGGCCAGGTAGTCGGCCATCACCTCCAGCACGTGATCTGTCACCTTGGCCGGGTTGTGGCCGTTGTCGGTCAGCGCCTGCAGATCGGCGATCATCACGAATTGACGGTAATGGTGCTGGGCCTCGACGCGCTGGCGCAGGGATCCGACGTAGTGGCCTATGTGCAGTTTGCCGGTGGGGCGATCGCCGGTCAGGATAACGGGGTTGTGCATGTCACTCTCTCCAGTGGGGTGGGCCGGGAGGCGACAAAGGGATGAAAACAATGACCGCCTCTCGGCGGTCACGGTGTTTTCTTTGGGAAAAATTACATAGAAAAGCAGTGCCGCCTGTTTATAAGCAGCACCACCAGTAGTTGTGATTGACGATGGTCATGTTCATGGCAAATCAAGCTACGCCTGTTTGATCACTTCTGCAAGGGTACGACCAGCAGATCGCAGGGCACAGTGTTCATTAGCTGGCGGGCGCTGGAGGTGAGCAGGCTCCAGAAGCTCTGGCGGTGGCCGCACACCAGCAGGTCTATCTGGTAATCCTTGACCGCCTGATTGACCCGCTCGCTCAGATCGCCGCAGATCACCAGCTTCTTCTCGATGGGGTAGTCCACCGAGGCGAGGAAGGCCTCCAGCTTCTCTTTCGCTTCGGCGATCACCTGATCCTGCACGTTGTCGATATCGATATCGATCATCTCGGTGTAGAGATCCTTGAGGTCCACGTCCACATGGATCACCGACAGCTTGGCGCCATTGGAACGGGCCCGGTCGACCGCCTTGTCGATCACCTTGCGGTTGTCTTCCGACAGGTCGATCGCCGCCAGTATGTGCTTGTAATAGGTTCCACTCATGGGAATTCTCCTCACTGATCCTGGGTTCACTATACCAATGTCCGCTGAAACTAAAACGGCGATGTCACCACAGTTTCAGGATTTGCATGGCAAGCCCGTACACCCTGGTTGCCATTGCGGATAAAGAGTCGCACATATTTTGAACAGGAGTTTGAAGCCGATCACAGCCGCTCTATTGCCCCGACCCAGGGAGGGGAATAGGATGTGCCCGTGCTTCGCAATGAACACAACACAACAAAAAGCATCTGAATAACGCTTTGGGGAGCCTTGTGCTCCCTCTTGTTTTTTTACCTTCCTTTCTCTGCTCCGACCCCCTTTATATCAAGGTAATCTGCTCCGTCATGGCTATGCTGTAGCCAATTCAAGCGGAGGTCTCTCATGATTATTCATCCTCAGATCCAGGGTTGCGTGGCCCGCAACTGCCATCCCATCGGCTGCCGCGCCGCCGTGCAGCAGCAGATCGCCAGCGTCAAGGCGGCGGGCCCCTTCAACGGGCCCAGGCGGGTGCTGGTGCTGGGGGCCTCCTCCGGCTTCGGGCTGGCGTCGCGCATAGCGCTGACCTTCGGGGCCGGCGCCGACACCCTGGGCATCTCGTTCGAGCGCGGGCCTTCCGACAAGGGGCTCGGTAGCGCGGGCTGGTACAACAACATCTGGTTTCGCCAGGCGGCGGAGCTGGAGGGACGCATCGCCATCAACCTGATCGGCGATGCCTTCTCGGACGCCCTGCGCCAGCAGGCCATCGACGGTATCCGCCAGCAGCTGGGTCAGGTGGATCTGGTGATCTACTCCCTGGCGAGCGGCCTCCGGGTGCTGCCGGATGGTCGCCAGGTGCGCTCGGTGCTCAAGACCACGGGCCAGCCCTTCAGCGGCTGGGGGCTGGATCTGGAGCAGGACGCCCTGGTGCAGCAGTCATTGTCTCCCGCCACCCCAGAGGAGATCCGCGACACAGTCACAGTGATGGGGGGCGAAGATTGGCAACTCTGGCTGCAGGCGTTGCAGCAGGCCGATTGTCTGGCCCCAGGCGTGCAGACAGTCGCCTACTCCTACATTGGCCCTGAATCCACCTATCCCCTCTATAGAGACGGCACCATCGGTTACGCCAAGGAGCACCTGCACGCCACCGCCGAGACAATCAACCTGCAGCTGGCCGAGCTCGGTGGCCACGCCTGGGTGTCGGTGTGCAAGGCGCTGGTGACCAAGGCGAGCGCCTATATTCCTGTGCTGCCGGTGTATCTGGGCCTGCTGATGGGGGTGATGAAGGAGCGGGGCGTGCACGAGGGCTGCATCGAGCAGATGCAGCGGCTGTTTGCCGCCAAGATGTACGGGCCCCATGGGGTGGTGGCCGACGGCAACCGGTTGATCCGGATGGATGACCACGAGCTGGACCCGGCCATTCAGGCCGCCGTCTCGGCGCTCTGGCCCAAGGTGACGCCGGACAACTTCCACGCCCTGGGGGACTTCGCCGGGTTGCGCCAGGACTTTATGGAGCTCAACGGGTTCGAGCTACCCGGCGTCGATTATGGGGCGCCGGTGGATGTCGCCTCCCTGACCGAGCTGCTGCCCTGAGTCAGGTGCCTGTCTCAGGCGACGTTGCAGGCTGGCTGGTTGGGGGCCGGGGCCAGTATGGTCTGGTTGCGCCCCTGACGCTTGGCCTGGTACATGGCCATGTCGGCCCTGTGGATCAGCTGGCTGAGGCTGTCATCGTCCGGTGAGCGCTCCGCCACCCCAATGCTGATGGTCATGTGGGGGGCGGCCAGGTAGGCGACCCGGTTTCTCAGCTGTTCGGCCAGCCGCCAGCAGGTGGCGCCGTCCTGCGTCATGGCTACCAGAAACTCCTCTCCCCCCCAACGCCCGACCTGTTGCAGGTCAGGTGCCCAGCTCTTCAGTTCCCGGGCCAGCTGCCGTATGGCCTGGTCCCCGGTCTGGTGGCCGTGCCTGTCGTTGATCTGCTTGAAGTGGTCGATGTCGATGATGAGCAGGGTCAGTGGCGCATCCAGCTGCCACTGCTGCTCCAGTTGCTCCAGCAAGGCGCGGCGGTTCGGCAGCCCGGTCAGCTGATCGAAAGTGGCGAGCTTGTAGAGGTGGCGCGAGCTGCGGTGCAACCTGTGGGTGGTGAGTCCGAGCAGGATCAGGGCGCCAGCCAGCAGGACGACCAGCATCAGCTGGTAGTAGCGGGCGCTCTGCTGATACAGCAGTTGCTGGCGCTTGTTCTCGTTCTCCTGCTGCAACGCCAGGTTGCTGGCCTCGCTGCGGGCCAGGTCCATCTCGACCTGGAAGGCGGCGGCATGCTGGCTCAGGGTCTGATTGAAGTGCTGCCTGTAGTGCTGCATGTAGCGGGTCATGACACCATAGGCCTCGGGGTAGCGTCCCAGATCTGCCAGCAGCCTGGCCTGCATCGCCTTGCCCTCTATGCTGACCGGGCCTGGCTGGGTCGTCAGCAGTTGCAAGGCCAGCTGGGTTTCCCCCCGTCCCTGCAGGGTTCTGGCCCGGATCTCGGTCAGCCGGGAGGCGGCATGGGGATAACCCAGCCCCTCATAGATGGCCTGCGCCTCCTCCAGGCTCTGCCAGGCCGAGTGCCAGTCTCGCTGCGCGTTGAACACCATGGCCCTGTAGCCGAGGACGATGGCGCGATAGTGGGGCGAGAGCCCGGGGGTGGCCAGCAGGGTATCGAGCAGCTCGCTCGCCCGATCGGGGCGCGCCATGTCGATGTAGAGCCGCGCCATGTTGGCCCGGATGATGGCCTGACTGTTGGGTTCGTTCAGTCGCACCATCTGTCCGAGGGCATCCTGATAGTAGGTCTCGGCCTCCCGGTGGAGGTTGAGATCGGCATAGAGGTTGCCAAGGGTCATCATCAGGCGGGCACACTGCAGGGTGGAGAGTGTGCTTCTGGGCCCTTTCTGCTTGAGCTGGAAGGCGGTCTTGAGCTCGGCGATCGCCTCCTTCATCTGCTGGGTACGGTAGAGGGCGAGGCCATTGAGGGCATGCCACTCGGACTCCTGCTGGACATGGCCCAGGACGGCCGGCCTGAGCTGGGCCAGCAGCTGGAGGGCCTGCTCGGGGGCCTCGGTATCCAGGGTCAGGGCTATCTGTTGCAATCTGAAGTCGAGCAGGCGCTGGCTTTCTTGCTGGGCACTGGCCAGCCCGCGGGCGCGGGCGTTGTCCAGCAGGGCCTGCTGGTAGCGTCCCAGGGCGGCCTGGGCAAGGGCCCTGGCATGGAACAGCTCCATGTCCTGCTGCGGGCTGGCGTCGAGGCGCTGCAGATAGCCGACGGGATCCCGCGCCGCCTGCAATTCAGCCTCTTCCAGCAAGGAGGGAGTGGCCTGCAACTGGGTTATCCAGAGCAGCGCCAGTGCCATAATGAATCTCATTGAATCCTTTCCCCGACCACTGGCGCCATCATAATGGCTGACGCCACCTACACCATGTTTCTTTGCTTCTCTATAACCGTATGGGGGACAGGATGAGGCGAGGCCGGGTCACAACTGCGAGCGTTGACCGTCGTATCTGGTTGCGTCAGGCTGCAACAGTGGCGACAATCGTGACCAAATCACAGTGGAGAATCATCATGTTGGCCAAAGCCATGATCGAGAAGTTGAACGAGCAGATTAATCTTGAATTCTATTCCTCCAATCTCTACCTGCAGATGAGCGCCTGGTGCGAGGACAAGGGCTTCGAAGGGGCTGCCACCTTCCTGCGCAAGCACGCCGCCGAGGAGCGCCAGCACATGGAGCGCCTGTTCACCTACGTGAGCGAAACCGGCGGCATGCCGCTGTTGGGGGCCATAGATGCGCCTCCCCACGAGTTCAACTCGCTGGGGGACATCTTCCGCACCACCCTGGAGCACGAGTTCCACATCACCAAGTGCATCAACGGCCTGGCCCATGTGGCATTCACCACCCAGGACTACTCCACCTTCAACTTCCTGCAGTGGTACGTGGCCGAGCAGCACGAAGAGGAGAAGCTGTTCAAGAGCATCGTCGATCGTCTGTCGCTGGTGGGCGAAGATGGCAAGGGTCTCTACTTCATCGACAAGGAGCTGGCCGAGCTGGCCAAGGGCGCCCCTGCCAGCATCATGGACGGCAACGCCTGATAGTCGTGGACACTTAGTGTTCAGCCAGTACAATACGGCCCCCTTGTGGGCCGTTTTCGATTGATGCAGCCATGAAACCGCCGCTGTGGTTTCTGCCGGATGCGATGACGGCTCCTTGGCAGGGGCCGTTTTTCTTTTGATGGGTGCGTGATGATGAAGCAGTGTGATGTGGTGGTGATCGGGGCCGGTGCGGCTGGCTTGATGTGTGCGGCTCAGGCCGGTTATCGGGGGCGAACCGTGCTGCTGCTGGACAACGCCAAGAAGCCGGGCCGCAAGATCCTCATCAGCGGCGGCGGTCGCTGCAACTTCACCAACCATCAGGCCGGTCCCCACGCCTTCCTCTCCGGCAATCCGCACTTCTGCAAGTCGGCGCTGGCGCGCTACACCCAGCAGGACTTCATCGATCTGGTGGACAGGCACGGGGTGAATTATCACGAGAAGACCCTGGGTCAGCTGTTCTGTGACGAGAGCGCCAAAGAGATAGTCGAGGTGCTGCTCACCGAGTGTGACTGGGCCGGAGTGACCCTGCAGTGCCAGACCGAGATCCTCTCCGTCAGCAAGACGGATGATGGCTTCCTGCTCGACACCAGCAAGGGCGAGATCCGTTGCCACTCTCTGGTGGTGGCGACCGGCGGCCTCTCCATGCCGAAACTCGGCGCCACCCCCTACGGCTTCAAGCTGGCGGAGCAGTTCGGCCTCACAGTGCTGCCCACCCGCGCCGGTCTGGTGCCTTTCACCCTGCATCAGGAACAGAAAGAGGCCTTCGCCGATCTCGCCGGGGTCAGCCTGCCGGTGGCGGTGACCGCCGAGGATGGCACCCGCTTCAAGGAGGCCATGCTGTTCACCCACCGCGGCCTCTCGGGCCCCGCCATACTGCAGATCTCCTCCTTCTGGCTGGCGGGAGAGAAGATCCACATCAACCTGCTGCCCGAGCTGGATATCCCGGCGGCCCTCAAGGCATGGGCGCTGGCGCACCCGGCCCAGGAGCTGAAAACCGTGCTGGGGCGCGAGCTGCCCAAGCGCTTCGTCGACAAGCTGGTGGAGCTGGGACAGCTCAACAGCAAGCCGATGCGTCAGTACAACGAGCGGGAGCTGGAGGCGGTTGCCACCCTGCTGGGGGACTGGCAGATACTGCCGAACGGCACCGAAGGCTATCGCACCGCCGAGGTGACCCTGGGGGGCGTGGATACCAACGAGCTCTCCTCCAAGACCATGGAGGCGCGCAAGGTGCCCGGTCTCTACTTCGTCGGCGAGGTGGTGGACGTGACCGGCTGGCTCGGCGGCTACAACTTCCAGTGGGCCTGGTCATCGGGCTGGGTGGCCGGTCAGTACTGCTGACCAACCTTCGTTCTCATCAACTTCAGACGCGGCCTCTCAGGCCGCGTTATTTATGGACGGTCTTCCGTGCGGGGCATCTATTAACCCTTTCTGATGGTCGGCAAAAAAGCGGTCAGCAGGCCGATCAGCGGCAGGTAGGCGCAGAGCTGGTACACGGTTTCTATGCTGGTCGCATCGGCCAGCTGACCCAGCAGGGCTGCGCCTATGCCCCCCATGCCGAAGGCGAAGCCGAAGAACAGACCGGAGATGGTGCCGACCTTGCCAGGCACCAGCTCCTGGGCGTAGACCAGGATGGCGGAGAAGGCCGACGCCAGGACGAGGCCGATGATCACCGAGAGCACCGAGGTCCAGAACAGGTCGACGTGGGGCAACAGCAGGGTGAAGGGGGCGACGCCCAGGATGGAGATCCAGATCACCCGCTTGCGGCCGATGCGGTCACCGATCGGCCCACCGAGCACTGTGCCCGCCGCGACGGCGAACAGGAAGGCAAACAGATGGAACTGGGCGCTGTCCAGCGACAGGTTGAACTTGTCCATCAGGTAGAAGGTGTAATAGCTGCTCAGGCTGGTCATGTAGAAGAATTTGGAGAACATCAGCAGGCCCAGGATGGCCAGCGACCAGCCGATCTGGCGGCGGCTCAGGCCACTGCCTGCATGGGCTTTCATCCGCTTGTGGAAGTTGGCCCCGTGCTGGCTCGACCAGCGCCCGACCAGGCAGAGCACCATGACGCCCACCAGGGCGAACAGCGAGAACCAGGCCGCGCTGCCCTGTCCCTGCGGCACTATGATGAGCGCGGCGAGCAGCGGACCTATGGCCGAGCCGAGGTTGCCGCCGATCTGGAACAGGGATTGGGCCAAGCCCGGCTGGCTGCCGGCCGCCATGCGGGCGACCCGGGAAGACTCCGGGTGGAAGACGGACGAGCCCATGCCGATCAGCATGGCCGACAGCAGCACGGCGCCAAAGCTGCCCGCCTGTGACAGGGAGAGCAAGCCGATCAGGGTAAAGCCCATGCCGAGGGGCAGCGAATACGGCATGGGCCTGCGGTCTGTGTAGAGGCCGATCAGCGGCTGCAACAGCGAGCCCGTGAACTGATAGGTGAGGGTGATGAGCCCAATCTGGGTGAAAGACAGGTCGAGGCCGAGCTTGAGCAACGGATAGATGGCCAGCAGCACCGACTGCATCATGTCGTTCAACAGGTGCGAGAAGCTGATTGCGGCAATCACCGGATAAGTGGTGGTGTTCAGAGGGTCGGCCGAGGGCGTCGCGGTGACAGAGGTATCGGTGCTCAAGGTCTTGTCCATGGGTGAGGTATCTGCGGTTTCATACTCCCTCTACCATGCCCTATCCCGGTGCATCTGGACATAACCAAAGTGGGCGAACGCCGGGGGTTGCTCTCGATCGGCGTGCAAGCCGTTCATGCTGAAGGTGTGTGGATGGCAGGTCAGATCTTGTGCTTGGCGCGTGGCGGATTAGTATAGAAAGCCTGCCGCCGCTATCCGGCCCATCGCCCGCCATGGAGGGAACATGTTCGAAAGCCTGGGAGTCATCAATGTCTGGACCTATCTGGTGGGGCTCTTCTTCATCATCATAGCGCCGGGCCCCAACTCGATTTATGTGCTGCGCACCGCCGCGGTGCGGGGCATAGGACCTGGCTATCGCGCCGCCCTCGGCGTCTTCGTCGGCGATGCCATTCTCATCTTCTGCGCCTACCTGGGGATCGCCTCCCTCATTCGCACCACCCCCTTGCTGTTCACCCTGGTGCGCTACCTCGGCGCCATCTATCTGCTCTATCTGGGGGTGAAGATCCTCCATGCCAACTTCATTGCCAAGGGCGAAGGGCAGGAATCTGCGGTGGAGCTGGGGGAGCGCTATTTTTCCAAGGCGCTGACCTTGAGCCTCACCAACCCCAAGGCGATCCTCTTTTACGTCTCCTTCTTCGTGCAGTTCATCGACTTCAGCTATGCCCACACCTGGATCTCCTACCTGGTGCTGGCCGGCATGCTGGAGGCCATGAGCTTCGTCTATCTCACCCTGCTGATCTTCGGCGGCACCCTGATGGCGCGCTTCTTTGCGCGCAAGGTGCGTCTCGCCAAGCTGGGCAACGGCCTGATCGGCCTATTCTTCATGGGCTTCGCGGCCAGGCTGGCCACGCTCTCATCCTGATCTCTCAGGGAAGTAACATGCAGGACACTCGGTCCAGGACGCCTAGTCTGGCCAGCAATCCTTGCCGACAGGGATAAAGCGTGATTGATAGACGATCAGCTTCTGATTGCCAGACTGGCTGATCTTGGGGTTGCGGTAGGTTTCACCGGGCCGAAGGTACTTGCTGTCAGCCTCGCTGTCCGCTTGTTGGCAACCCTGTTTCACCATGAATTCAAAGTAGGTATTGCCGGTATTGATGATGCTCCCCCTTGCCGGGTCGAACTTGTAGTCAAAGTGCACCTGACGCGGGCGAACGACCAAGATGGACTGCAATGCCAACTTCACCTCTACTGCACCCCGGCGCAGTGTCTGGCCACCTTCGTCAATCTGGGCAGCCGGTGACTCTGTGAAGGTGATGCGATAGTAGCGCTCCAAGGCATCCGCCGGTCCCTTGTAGTAGAACTTGACGTTCTGTGCACGTTTGGCATGCAGCGTGAAGCGCTTGGGGGCAAACAGCAGTTCACCCGGAGTCGTGGGAACCGCCTGGCCTGTGGCCGTGGGGTCACTGATCTTCTCCATCTGCACTTCGTACACCTTGGGCGAGGTACTGTTGTTGGTGACGGTGCGGGTGATGAAGTCTTCCTTCGGCGCCATGGCAAGGGTCATGGCGCCGATGTCGATAGCCATGGCCTGCGAGGCCAAGGTGCCGGCCAGCAAAGGCCAAAGAATACGATGCATGCTGTTCTCCGTTGTCAGCGCCAGGTTCCCTTTATGGTAATGGTGCCGCTCTGCTCTACTTCACCTTCCCACATCTCATTGCCAACTGTGCCTTGCACCATGGGGTCGGTCAGGTCGAACTCCAGCGCCAGCTTGTAGAACCGGGTGATGCCCTGGCCGTTGACGGGATCGTTCCACTCCTGCGGTGGCTGGTTGTCCTGTATACCCAATTTACGTATATCTACCGGAGTCCGATCGCAGCGAATGGCGTGCCGTGAAGCCGCACCATGAGCCACCGAATCGAATACCAACCTGGTGGGTAAAGGTACGGCCTGTTCGGGTGCTGACGAGCCAGCAGGATAGAAAGTGCAATATCCCTGATAAGGCGAACCTCTGTCCTGTGAAATGGAAATTTCCAGCATGTCGGCACTGATGGGGCCGCTATCAGAGATATTGTATGAGAAACTCAAAATATCTTTTCCGACCTGACCCTCCCTGTAAGGGTTGCTGACGCCTTCCGAAGATAAAATGGAAACGCTAAAGTCCCGTGGCTTTATAACTATTTCAGTTGTGCCACTGAATTCATAGAATCCACTTTCCGGTGCTTTGATATTTCGCATATTGAAGTTAATCATGCTTCTCGTCAATTGATCTTGAAGGCCAAGTCTAACCACTTGTTTGAAGAAATTACTGGAGAGAAAGAGATAAATGGACGACTGGCCTTTAAGATAGCTGACATTGTAGTCAGCCCCTTTGTATGCCCAATTGATGAGATTTGTACTCATCTGTACATCGGCACCAGCAATAGCACTATTAAGAGCTGTATTTTTGATATTGGTGTATACATAGGGATCGGAAAATGATTGGCTACCATCCTGATTGAAATCGTAGTCAAGAAAGCGACAGAGAACGCCATCACGCGTGCCAAGCCGATAGTTTTCACAGCCTTGAGAGCCTGGCAGTACATATGGAACACCATTGCTATCAACAATAATTTCACTGATGGCATTGGTTTGTATAAAACGTAGATGACCGGACTTTTTATGTCGAACCTTCTTAACGTACCAAGTACCACTGCTTTGATCGATGCAGCGTTCTCCTGCGGTAGCATCATATATTCTGGTCGTCATGCAGAGATTCATCTCCCTATTAAGGATAGTACCTACCGGCATGGTACGAAGGTAATCAAAGAAGCTGGAGCTTAATTTTGCATGAGCATATCCAGTCGCAGCCTTCATTAATCCAAAAAAACCAGTTTCATTTACTACTGCTGGCTTGTTGACCGCTTCAGCTGTTTGAGGATCACATCCTGCCCAGCTTTTGATGCAACGCTGATTAATATAGGGATGACGGATCGGGCCATTTTCCCACATGTCGATATTATAGTTTGTGACAGTGTAGTTATGCGCATTGTCAGCATATGCCAGACTGACCTGTCTTGAATCAGACGTCCATGAATTTCCGCCTGATAGACGAGGGTCCAGGTAATCGGTTGGTGTAATAAATAAATTATGGTCTTCCTGATTCTCAATAAACAATAAATGACGCAGGTCTGCATCCGCTAAATTATATTTTGTGACAGCGGCACTGCTGTACTGTGCCCAGCCAGCGCCAAGCGCAATGACCAATAGCAATCTGTGAGTGATGTTCATGATCAATACTCCCTAACCATGGCGTAGGTGGGCAGCCCCTGGCAGGTCACGATCCCGACCCAGACTGCGCCCGTGTGTTTTTCAAGATCCAGCTCGGCTTCACAGAAATCATTTCCCTGGCGGAAGGTCAGCATGGGATTGGCTTTATCCACATCCAGAGAAAACTCGCCGGTTTCGTTAGTGACAGTAGTGCCGATATGGTTGTCAATGCGGGCGTTGGCCAGCAGTGACCCATCCTCTGCCCTGAGTACGCCGAAGACAGTGACCATCTCCTTGATCGCACTGCCTGCATCCAGAGTGGCGACGTTGCCGGGAAAGAGGGTGTAGCGCTGCTTGCCGGTATTGATGTCGTAGCTGTCTTTGCCCGTCTTGCTGTTTAGCAGCTCAACTTCGTACTCCTGGTAGGGAGAGAGCGCGAGGAATGCCTGTTCCCCTTGCAGGGGATAGTCTTGCCCATTCACCTTGGCGATCATCTGCCCTTCACGGTTGATCCCGGTATTGATGATTAAACCGGCACCTGAGGTACTCCTGCCCGATGCAATAACATCATTCTCCGTGGTGATCAGGGCGCCACGTGCAATGAGGTTGCCATTCATGTCCCCACCATGGCCACGGCCGAGCGTCATTGAGCCGCCTATGGCCCTGTGCTCAAAACCCAGGGTGCCGGAGAGCGCCATATTGTGTTCATCGCTGCCGTGCACCATGCGCGAAGCGTTGAACGTCGCCAGATTGATGACACCCTCCATGCGCTTCTGGTAGCTGAGGTTGGCCGTTGTCTGGCCCTGCTCATTGCTGCTCATGCCGAAACTGAACAGGTTGTCGAACGGAATCGAGTAATCCAGCGTGATGCTCTTGTTGCTGAAGCCATTGAGAGTGCCGCTGTCACTCTGCAGGCTGGCGCGCATCGACAGGTTGCCGTAGCGGCCGGCATAGAGGTGCTGGTAGTAGTCCACATAGCTGCGGTCGCTGCTCATCTGGCGGTCGTGCGTGGTGTTGAATGTCAGCTGGCCAAGGCCGCTGATCCAGCCCCCCAGATTGAGCGTGATGCCGGCGGAGTAGAGTTCGGTCTCGCCCACCGTCAAGGCGCTCCCTGCCTCCAGTTTTTCCTGGCTGACCCACAAGGAGGCATTGTCATGGACCTGCAGGGAGAGACTGGAAGCAAGTCGCCACGAATGGTCGGAGGCCAACATGCCTTGCAGCTGGGTGCCGAGGTGCTCCGTCGCCTGCCAGCTGGCTCGTGCTTCGCCCACAGCCGCCTCCTTGAAGGCATAAGTTGCGGTGGCCAATTCAAGGGTGCCCAGCGAACGCGCGAGTGACAGACCCAGCAGGGGAGAATCGCCGTTGTTCTGGGAGCTTTCCATCATGCCTCCCCACCATTGCCATCCCCACTCCCGGGTAAAACCCTGGTTGCCGCCCAACTTGGTCACACGTTGGGTGGTGGTGCTGGTCAAACGCCCATCGACATAGACTTCGACCGTGACGTTGTAGACCCCGTTGGGGAATGAAGAAGTATCGAGGTTCTGGTTGCCGATGGGCAGGTTCTGCAGGCCAATCAGGCGTTCATCGCGGTATACCCTGGCTTCGCCATTGGCAGGCATGAAGACTTGCACCGGCGTGGTTGACTCGTTGGTTGCCTGTTTCCGAGATTGTGCCTGGTTGCCATACGATGCCCCGTAAATACGACCCGTGGTCAGGCCTGTCACCACTCCCAGCGTCTGCAAGTCCCAGGTGGACACCATACCAGCCGCCACCCGGCGATCATCGAGGTCCCGCTCGTACATGGCGCGGTAGATATCCCCGCTCTGTTCCGGTTGACCCAGGTTGTAAAGGGAGGCGTCCATGGCCACATGATGGGCCCCCAGCCCGACAGTGCTGTCCAGTTGCAGGAAGTTGGAGTCGCTGTGACCGCTTTGCTGGTTGTTGATGAAGGAGTAGCCCAGGTTGTAGCGATGCACGCCAGTCAAGGAATCGACGGTTGGAGTCAATGCCACACGGTTGTCTGGCTGCTTGGCCTGGCCAAATGCTTCCCGTGAAACCCGGATCGTCAGCAGCATGGCGACCAGGTCCAGCTGCATGCTGGCGTTGCCGTCGATCTGCAAACTGCCATCAGCGGAAAAAGTACGTCTTTTCTTGCTGGAGAGCATGGTGGTGAGGGTGTCGTTCAGCACACCTTGCTGCTGTCCGGCGCTGAAATCAATGTGCAGTAAATGCAGTTTGCCATCCTGAAGCATCAGGGTTGCATTGCCGATAGAGTCATCGGTCTGGGTGTCGATCCGATTGCCCTCATCCGTGTATTGCAGGCGTACTGGCACCGCGAGCCCATCCTCCAGCGCGCTGGCAAAGCTGGCAGGAATGATGACGTTGGCGATCCTGAGGGGAGAGGTGCTGGCAGAGACTGACATCGCAATCAGCCATAAGAGTGGCAACAGGCAGGCTTTTTTCAACATATCAGGCACCATGGCTCCAGATTTCGGCAATGGGGCTCCGCCACCCGACGGGATGGTGAAGGCAGTACCAGCACAAAGGTTATTTGACGACGACGAATTCCTGACCCAACCAGAGGCCTAAATGGCTCTTTTTGTCACTCATGTTGACCTGCTTGAATTTGCGTTGCTTGCCCGGCAGGTCGTAGTAGGTTTCCTTGCACAACTCCTGGCTTTTCAGGCAGGGTCCATATGCAACTGTGCGGTAAGAGGCATTACCCTTGTTGGTCAGGGTGTCGCCCTTCAGGTCGTAGGCAAATTGCTGCTGGCGCGGTGTGACCACCAGAATGGTGCCTATCTGGGCTGAGGTGGTGGCCACTGCCTGTCTGCGTTCGTTGCGCTGATCGTCTACGGAGAGTGCCGTGTCCAGCCAGCGGATGCGGTAGTAACGCTCCTTGCCATCCTGCGGGCCCTTGTAAAAGAACCTCACGTTGTTCTTGGCGTTGGCGGGCAACATCAGTCGGCTGGGTGACAGCATCAGTTCACCGTCGACCTCCATCGGCATCTCCTGTCCGCCCTCTTCCGGAGAGGAGATGCGCGTTACTGTGACAGTGACCAGTCGGGCTTGATCGCTGTCATTTTCGATTTGCTTGGCTACTTCCTGGCTACCCGCATCGATGAAGGTGGTCACGGCGCCGACATTGATTGCCTGGCTGAGACCAGGCATGAGGAGCAGCCATGGCACTAGTACTTTCAGGTTCATGATATTTCCTGGGATTGAAAAGGGCCCCGCGGGGCCCTGAATGGTGTGCGGTGGATGGGTCAGACCCAGTTAGCAACGAATTCGACGTTGACTTCACCACTCCACAGACCGTCTGGCAGGGCATCAAAGGTGGTGGTGCTGCCACCGGCGGTTGCGCTCTCGATGTTGAAGGTGAAAGAGCCCTGTGCCGTGGTGCGCTGAGAGTCGTCCTTGAACCCATTGGCGATGGGGGAGAGGTTGCCACCCGTGATGCCGGCCGCCGTATCGATCAGTGTGGTGTAGGCGGTGGTGCTGACCGGTGCGCCGCCCCACAGCACGCCCACATCGACGGTGGAGTCGCCGCCCAGATGATTCAGGGTGCCGTTCAGCTTCTTCGCCTTCAGGGTGAAGTCGGTCGCGCTGGCATCCCCCTTGATGGCGACATCAAACAGGCCGTTGACGGTATTGAACCCCTTGATCCCTTCGGCATATTGGAAGGAGAGGCTGGAGAGCGGGGTAACAACCAGCTCTGAGGTGGTGTCCTTCTTGGCGGTGGCCTGCCAGGTTGCTACTGCGGACGCTTCAACGGCTGCCTGAGTGGCGGCGGCAAAGCCCAGGCCTGCAACTGTCAGTGCAATAAGAGTCTTTTTCATCTTGGTATTTCCTACACGTTTCCCGATAGGTGGACATGGCCACCTGTTTGATTCATTGCACCACTGGTGCTTTCCTCTGCCGTCCCATCGGCCAATTTGACCAAGGGTTGCTGCCGAACACTGGAACATATGGTTCCGTTGCCCAGCTCATTTCTTCGCCGACTAAGATAGCGATCAGACCTGCCTGGATCGATCGAATGCTGTGTAGGAAAAATCCCAAAGAGTGATGGGCTGCAAACTTCAGAATATTGTGGTTCTTGCTTCTTTCTCTGAGCGGGAAATGTTGTCATGTATTTGATTTGTATCTTTTTTTCATTTTTTTCTATGATTTTTTCAGAGGGGATGAGAAATGACAGAGGAGAGTGAAGAGAGGGGGCGTAATCTGGCAATGGGAGAGATTCGTATGGGCTGCACTAAATGTAATCGATTGATAAATAAATAAAAAATAGGGAGGCTATAATGAATATTCGCTTCTAAATACGCTGACTTATATGTTTGTAACATATTATGAACAACAAGAGGCTGTATGGTGTAGCTGTTTGATTTGTAGTTAATATACTCTTCGGAAAGAACGAAAAAGAAGGCATGTATATGGCGAAGGTAGTGATAGTAGATGATCATCCTGCAATAAGAATGGCTGTAAACATGCTTCTGAAGCAGGATGGACATCTTATTTTAGCCGAGGTCGATAATGGTGTTGATGCGATCGCCATGACCAAAAATAATCGACCGGATATCGTCATTCTTGATATTGGAATCCCTCAGCTGGACGGTATCGAGGTGATTAAAAGACTCAAGCAACTGGATATGGGGGTCAAGATTTTGGTGTTGTCCGCACAATCTACCCACCATGTCATGGTGCGCTGCCTGCAAGCCGGCGCCGATGGTTTTTTGTCCAAGCTGGAGGATCTGTATTTATTGAAGGATGCAATTGTAAAAATAGAAAAGAAACAGCTCTACTTTCCTCGAGAGGTGATTGCCGGCGCCAGACATGCCCATACGGTCGATGGGGAGGATCTGCTGTCAACTCTCTCTTCCCGCGAGTTGAGCGTGCTGCTCCAAATATGTCAGGGCCAGACTAACAAGCAGATTGCAGAAAGCATGTTGCTTAGTGAAAAGACAGTCAGCACTTACAAGACCCGGTTGATGAAAAAGCTCAATATAACCAACATCATCGACCTGATAAGTCTGGCCAGACGGCAGAAGCTGCTGTGATAGCGATGAAATCCCTGCTGCTCTTCCTCGTTCTGCTTTGCGCGTGGCCGTGCGCGGCCAATGCGCAGGAAGAGCCACTGCTCCAGGTCTATTCGCGAGATGGCGGGGAATATCTGGATGCCAGCCCCCTGCCATTGCATGGGGAAGAGTGGCGCTGGCTGCAGGAGCGCGAGCGGCTGATCATGGGGGTGCCAAGACCCGACAATCCTCCCATGGACATCACCCTGCGCGCCAATGCTTATGAGGGGGTGACGGCCGATATCGTTGGTATGCTGACCCATTTGCTGCACATCGAAATCATGGTGAAAGGGTATCCCTCCCGAGCGGCGGCCATAGAGGCACTCAAGCGAGGGGAGATCGACTTGCTGAGTGCCTCAAATTCTTATGAGCAAGAGCAGCAACTTTTGTTAACGGATAAATATATTGCGGATGACCCTGCCATCTATAAAAACATTCGAGTAAAAGAGCGGGAAATAAAGACGGTTGCCGTGCCTGAGTATTATCTGCCATTCATGGACATCATGCGGTATTTGTCAGACTACAAAGTAAAAATATATCCCTCCCGTTATAGCGCACTCTCTGCGGTGGCATATGGCCAAGTGGACGCCGTCATGGTTGACATGATCTCCGGGAATTTTATTGTCAACAAGTTTTACCAGAACAGTGTTCAATTATTGAAACCGCTTTATATCGATACCGATGGTTTTGCCTTTGCCCTCAACCCCAAGGAGCGGCGGCTCAAGAGAATAATAGATATAGCACTGGGAGAGATCCTCGAGGGCAAGCGGGCGGAAGTGGCCAAACGCTGGAATGGGGGGGGCTTGTCCATTGGTGCCAGCAGGGTCGACTTGACCAGCGAGCAGTGGGAGTGGCTGGGCAAGCGGGAGAAAATCCAGATTGCGGTCAATAGCGGCGTGCCACCTCTCAGCTTTCTCGATGTCACTGGCACCATGCATGGGGTGGTCGCCGATCTGCTGCAGGTCATTCGGGCGAAGCTGGGGGTGGAGATCGAGGTGGTTCCGGTCAAGACGCCCGAGCAGATGACCCAGTTGCTGGATGGCGGCCAGGTGGATGCGGGTGTGCTGAGCCCGTCAGCCGAGCGCAGGAACCGCTATCTGTTCAGCAGGGCCTTTGTCCTCGATCCTTTGTCATATGTGGTGGGGTTGCGGCATAGAGAGACATCTTCGGAGGCCTTGCTAAAGTCCGGCACAGTGGCCGTGGTCCGGGGTTTTATCTCGACTCAGGCCATAGAGGCTGAATATGGAAAGCTGACAACACGTCAGTTCGACAAGATTGAAGATGCGCTGCGCTGTGTTGCTAATGAGGTGTGTGATGTGACTGTGTTGCCGCTTCGGGTGGCCAAGTACTACATAAACAGCAAATTTCCCGACAGCCTGTTCATCACGGGGGAATTGTTCGATTCCATTCCGATCAGTGCCGCCTTTGCGGTCTCCCCCGACCATCAGATGCTGCGGGATATTCTGGACAAGGTGATTGCCATCATACCGCCGGATGAGCTGGAAGGGCTGTCCAACCGTTGGCGAGTGAGTGCTCAGCAGGAGGCTATCTCCTGGCAGGAACTGCTACGGGAGTTCGGGGTCTTCATCGCACTGATCCTGTTGCTGACCATCTGGGTCAGCCTGTGGGGTCTGTCTCTGCGCAAGCAGGTTCGTGAGCGGCGGTTGGTGGAGGGGGCACTGAGCACCCAGCTCAAGTTCATCGCCGATCTGGTGGACGGGACACCTCATCCAATTTATGCGAGGGACCAGGATGGACGCCTGCTCCTCTGCAACAGCAGCTATGCGAGTTTCTTTGGTGAACCCAAAGCCAGATTGCTGGGTGCAAGTCTGGATGAAGATCGCAAGCGTTGGCCCTTTCTTGCCCCCCTGATTGCAGACCTGACTTTCTCCCGTGAGGCGCGACTTGCGCAAGAGGGAGACCATCGGCTGGTCATGGCGACAGGCGTGGTGGATGTTTATCACTGGGTTCAGCCTTATTACGACCTGGATGGCAATGTTCAGGGGGGGATTGGCGGCTGGATCGATGTGAGCGAGCGCGTGCGTTTGCTGGATGAACTGGCGGTGGCCAGCCAGGAGGCTCAGGAGGCCAATCGTGCCAAAACGACCTTTCTGGCGACCATGAGTCATGAAATACGCACCCCCATGAATGCCATCATCGGCTTGCTGGAGCTGGCTCTCAAGCGGGGCCGCCTGCATGAAGAAGATCAATCCTCACTCACCATTGCTCATGGGTCAGCAAAAGACCTGCTGAGCCTGATCGGCGACATTCTGGATATCTCCAAGATAGAGTCTGGTCGGCTTGAACTGGCACCGGAGCCTCATGACATAGCGGCTCTTACGGCGTCTGTCGTGACCGTATTCAATGCCCTGGCCCGGGAGAAGAATCTGCGACTGGAGCTCACTGCAGGACAAGCACACTGGGTGCAGATAGACGGACTCTGTTACAAGCAAATACTCTCCAATCTGATCAGCAACGCCATCAAGTACACCGAGCAGGGATCGGTAAAAGTGACCCTGGCGTCACAAGCCAGCGATGGCTGGTGTACCTTGCAACTGGCCATCAGGGATACCGGAATAGGGATTGATCCGGTAGAGCAGGCGCGACTGTTCCAGCCCTTCCGTCAAGCCAGCCAGCCGGAGCATATCCAGCAATCGGGAACCGGTCTGGGGCTGATGATTTCCCGTACCCTCTGCGAATCGATGGGGGGTTCCTTGCTGCTCGAGAGCGAGCCCGGGCATGGTACTCGAGTCTGCGTCGAGATGAAGTTGCCCCTCGCTGATGCCGTGGTGGTGCCTGCTCCTCCCGCCCAGGGGAGAGTCATGGAGCAAGGGCGGCGGTTAAGAGTGATGGTGGTCGATGACCATCCCGCCAATCGGCTGTTGGTCACCCAGCAACTGGCCTATCTGGGGCATGACGCCACGGCTGTCGAGTCAGGGGAGCAGGCCTTGCGGCTGCTTGCCGATACCCGGGTGGATGTCGTCATTACCGACTTCAACATGCCGGGAATGAACGGATTCGAGCTGACGCGACAGTACCGTGCACGGGAGCGGCACCATGGCTGGCGGCCTTGTGTGATCCTGGGCCTGACGGCCGATGCTCGTCAGGAGCAGCTCAATGAAGGCCAGGCTGCCGGCATGGATGACTGCCTGTTCAAGCCGGTCGGGCTGGAGGCGCTCGATCACTGTCTGCGCCAGCATATGCTACGGGAAGAGCAGGCTGATGTTGCAACCTGCATGCAGGAGATAAGGCAATACCTGGGACCGCTGACAGCGCACCAGTCTACCTTGATGTCTCCCTTGCTGGCCGAGTTTGTCCGTGCCAGTGACGATGACCTCCTGGGGTTGCAGAATGCAGCAGAGAAGGGGGCTGCCGCTCAATTCCTGGATAGGGTGCACCGGCTGAAAGGGGGCGCCAGGATCATGGGGACACTCCAGTTGGTTGCTACCTGCAGCGAGATCGAGTCCTGGGTTCTCGACGAGCGGACGCTGCCGATAGCGCTGGCGCGTCTGCGGCAAGATTATGAGGTCGTCAGGCTGGCAGCCACCCAACTCCAGAGTGTGGAGTAAAGCATGAAGGCATGACCGGCATGCCTCCAGTTGATCAACCGAGCCAGTACACCATCAGCTCATAGGCGGCCTCACCGACCTGGTCGGGCTTGGCTGCGGTGGCTTGATAGCTGAGGTAGTAGCGGGTGGCCTGCGTCAGCGTCAGGGGGTGAGTTGCTGAAAGCGGCTGCCCATTCAAGGTCAGATTGAGCGGGTTGCCGTCTGGCTGCGACAGCTTGCCATACAGTTTTCGAGCTTGCAGTTGATAGGTTGCATTGAATTCCGGATGGCTGATATCGGCCGCCAGAGTATGAACGGGATGCTGTGTCTGGCCTGAGTTGACGTATTGGTGACCGGGATGGGTGAGTGATATTTCCATTCTGGTGTCCTTGCTGGCGGTCGCCTGCCAGGTCAGCTGGCTTGCCTGGGTGTCCGCATGAGCGGGTAGTCCGCTCCATCCTATCAACAAGGCCAGCGCCATGATTTTTTTGGACATAACTATCTCCTGTATGCAACGAGGCTCCCCCTGATGGGGTTCCTCTTTCTATCGGCATCCAGGGTCGAAAGCTAAGTTCGAGACCTGCTATTCACCATGAGCTGACAGAAGATACGGGGTATGATCCTGCACCTTGGCGCTTTCATGCCACTTACCGGGGATCCTGTTTTGCTCGAAAATCAGATGATGTTGTTGGCGGTGTTTGAACGGGCGGCGCTGATGCTGATGACGCTCTTCCTCCTGACCCGTACCAGACCCTTCCAGCGACTGTTCCAGAAGCGGGATCACACCCCGGCTGAGCTGCTGCTGGTGGCTGCCATCTTCGGCCTGTTTGCGGTGTTCAGCACCTACACCGGTATTCCGGTGGAGGGGGCGCTGATCAACGTGCGGATCATCGCCATCATCTCGGGCGGCATACTGTTCGGCCCCTGGGTCGGCATCCCGGCCGGGGTCATCTCGGGTCTGCACCGCTACCTCATCGACATGGATGGTCACACCTCCATCCCTTGCCTCATCGCCAGCATCATCGCCGGTCTGCTGGCGACCTGGCTGCACCTGAGATGCCGCAAGTCGCGACTCTGGCTCTACGGCATACTGGCGGGCATGGCCTGCGAGGGGTTGACCATGCTGCTGATCTGGCTGTTGACCGAGCCCCATGCCGTTGGGGTCGAGATCGTCAGCCACATCGCCTATCCGATGATCGCCGGGACCCTCTGCATCGGTCTCATCATCAAGCTGGTGCAGGATCTGGACGACGAGAAGGAGCTGATTGCCGCCAAGCAGGCCAAGCTGGCGCTGGACATAGCAAACCAGACGCTGCCCTTCTTCCAGAACATAGATCGCCACTCCCTCGGTCAGGTGTGCGCCGTGATCCGGCGCGAGATCGACGCCGATGCGGTGGCCATCACAGACACCCGGGACGTGCTGGCCTATGTGGGGGTGGGCAAGGATTACTACGAGCTGGACGAGCACCACGCCATCAGCGACATGACCCAGAGAGCTGTGCTGCTGGACCAGATCATCATCAACAACGATCTGCGCCAGTATCACCTCTCCGATTTTCACTCTGTCATCATCATCCCGCTGCGGGAAAATGGCGCCGTCAGCGGCACCCTCAAGATCTACTATCGCCGCACCCACAGCATCACCAGCTCGTTGCGGGAGATGGCGGTGGGCCTCTCCCAGCTCATCTCCACCCAGATGGAGGTGTCGCGCATCGAGCAGCTCAAGGAGATGACCCGCAAGGCGGAGTTCACCGCGCTGCAGAGCAAGATCAACCCTCACTTCCTGTTCAATGCCCTCAATGCCATCTCATCCTTGATCCGCATCCGCCCCCAGCAGGCGCGCCAGCTCATCGCCAACCTGGCGGACTACCTGCGCTACAACCTCAACAAGGGGGACGAGCTCATCGACATCCAGGAGGAGCTGCAGCAGGTGCGCGACTACGTGGCCATCGAGCAGGCTCGCTTCGGCGACAAGCTGGAGGTGGTGTTCGAGGTGGACGACGTCCACATCCAGGTGCCTTGCCTGCTGTTGCAGCCCCTGGTGGAAAACGCCATCCTGCATGGCATCCAGCCCCGCAGTGCCCCGGGCCGGGTCACCATAGAGGTGAAGCAGCTGGCGGGGGGCATCCGGGTGGCGGTGCGCGACACTGGCTACGGCATCAGCCAGGCGGTGATCGACGGGGTGGCCGCCGGCCGGGTGGAGAGCCGCAGCATAGGCCTGATGAACGTTCATCAGCGGGTCAAGCTGCTCTATGGGGACGGCCTGCACCTCAAGCGGCTGGAGCCGGGTACCGAAGTCTGTTTCTATCTGCCGGATCAGGAGGCGATGCCATGTTGAGAGCCATCACTGTTGAAGACGAGTCGCTGACTGGAGAGGCGTTGTCATGTTGAAAGCCATTAATGTCGAAGATGAATGTTTGATGCGGGAGGCGCTGGCCTCTCCTGCGTTCCCTCTGGGGGCAATGCCATGCTGAAAGCCATCATAGTGGAAGACGAATACCTGGCTCGCGAGGAGCTGATCTATCTGGTGAACCAGCACAGTCAGATCGAGATAGTGGCGAGTTTCGAAGATGGGCTGGAGGCGTTCAAATACCTGCAGGATCACGAGGTGGACGTGGTGTTCCTGGATATCCAGATCCCCTCCATCGACGGCCTGCTGCTGGCCAAGAACCTGCACAAGTCGAGCCATCCGCCCCACATCGTCTTCGTCACCGCCTACAAGGAGTTTGCGGTGGAGGCGTTCGAGCTGGAGGCGTTCGACTATATCCTCAAGCCCTACAACGAGCCGCGCATCATCAATCTGCTGCAAAAGCTCGAACATGCGGGCAAGTCGCAACCGGTGCAGGGGGAGGTGAGCAGCCCGCACAATCGCACCATCAACCTGGTGAAGGGGGAGCGCATCATAGTCACCCCCTGCGAGCAGATCTACTATGCGGAAGCGGACGAGAAGCTCACCTATGTCTACACCCGCACCGATCGCTACGTGATGACCATGGCTCTCAGCGAGTTTGTCAGCCGCCTGCCGGCGGAGGGCTTCTTCCGCTGCCACCGCTCCTACTGCGTCAACATCAACAAGATCCGCGAGATAGTGCCCTGGTTCAACAGCACCTATCTCATCCGGCTCCATGATCTGCCGTTCGAGGTGCCGGTCAGCCGCAGCAACATCAAGGCGTTCCGTCAGCTGATGCGCCTCTGATTGTCATTCATGCCCGCCGATCTGCATTTCATGCCTTAATCTGCCGGCGCGAGCCGCGTCTTGCCTATAGTGGCCTCAATTTCCTTATGGCCATCGCCCGAGACGCATCATGACTAAAGAGATGAATCGCACCCGGTATCTGACCCTGATCGGTACCATCATCACCCAGTTTGCGCTGGGCTCCGTTTACACCTGGAGCCTGTTCAACGCCCAGCTCTCCGACAAGCTGGACGAGCCGGTGAGCCAGGTGGCCTTCGCCTTCGGCCTGCTCAGCCTCTCCCTGGCGGTGGCCTCCTCCCTGGCGGGCAAGCTGCAGGAGCGGTTCGGGGTGCGCAACGTCACTCTGGGGGCTGGCGTGCTGCTCGGCATCGGCTTCTTCCTCACCGCCCACGCCAGCAACCTGGCCATGCTCTACCTCTGCGCTGGCATACTGGTGGGCTTCGCCGACGGGACCGGCTACCTGATGACCCTCTCCAACTGCGTGAAGTGGTTCCCGGAGCGCAAGGGGCTGATCTCCGCCTGCTCCATCGGTGCCTATGGCCTCGGCAGCCTCGGCTTCAAGTACATCAACCTGCTGCTGCTCTCCAACAACGGGCTGGAGGCGACCTTCCAGCTGTGGGGGCTGATCGCCATGTCCATGGTGCTGGTGGGTGGCATGCTGATGAAGGATGCGCCCCAGCAGGCCACTTCCGTGCAACAGACCGAGAGCCGCGATTTCACCCTGGCCGAGGCCATGCGCAAGCCGCAGTACTGGATGCTGGCGCTGATGTTCCTCACCGCCTGCATGAGCGGCCTCTATGTCATCGGCGTGGCCAAGGACATAGGCGAGAAGATGGTGGGTCTGCCAGCCGTGGTCGCCGCCAACGCCGTCGCCATCATCGCCATGGCCAACCTGGGTGGCCGTCTGGTGCTGGGCATTCTCTCCGACAAGATGTCCCGCATCCGTGTCATCACCATAGCCCAGCTGATTACCCTGGCGGGTATGGTGCTGCTGCTGTTCGTGCCCCTCAACGCCAACCTCTTCTTCGTGGCGGTGGCCTGCGTGGCCTTCAGCTTCGGCGGCACCATTACCGTCTACCCCTCCCTGGTGAGCGACTTCTTCGGGCTCAACAACCTGACCAAGAACTACGGTGTCATCTATCTGGGCTTCGGTCTGGGCAGCATCATAGGCTCCATAGTCGCGTCCCTGTTCGGCGGCTTTATGGCGACTTTCAACCTCATTCTGGTGTTGCTGGTGGTGGCACTGGTGCTCTCCCTCACCATACGGCTGCCGGCTCCCGTTGCGGTGGCGGCGGATCGGGGCTGACCTGGTCTCCACGGCGGTAAAAAAGAAGACCCGGGCCTTGGCCCGGGTCTTTTCGTTGGTACCAGCAACGCTTAGCGCGGCGGCAGGCCCAGCAGGGCGCGCAACTGGTGCGCGGTGGCCTCGACCGCAGACCAGTCGGTGCCGGTGACTGTCACATGGCCCATCTTGCGGCCGGGGCGGGCGTCGCCCTTGCCGTAGAGGTGCAGGTGCACGCCGGGCAGGGCCAGGGCGCTGGCCCAGTCAGGGGTGCCGCCCTGCCAGAGATCCCCGAGCAAGTTCAGTAGTATGGCGGGGCACACCTCGGCTTTTGCCGGCAGCGGCAGATCGCACAGGGCACGGACCTGCAGCTCGAACTGGCTGCAACCGGCGTTGTCGATGCTGGGGTGGCCGGAGTTGTGGGGGCGGGGCGCCATCTCGTTGACCAGCAGCGCGCCGCCGACCAGGAAGAACTCTACCGTCAGCACGCCCACGTAGTCGAGGGCGGCGATGATGTGCTCGGCGATGCGCTGGGCTTCCGCCTCCAGGGCGGGGACATTGGCCGGGGAGCGGGTCTGATCCAGGATGCCGCCACTGTGCCAGTTCTGCACCAGAGGCAGGGCGCTGATGGCACCGCTCGGGCTGCGGGCCAGGGTGAGGGCAAACTCCCCCTCCAGCGGCAGGCGTTTCTCCAGCACGCAGGCCACGCCGCTGGCAGCCAGGGCCGCTGGCAGCTCTGCGGCCTGGTGGATAGTCCACTGTCCCTTGCCGTCGTAGCCTTCGCGGGCCGTCTTGAGAATGGCGGGGAAGAGGTCGCTGGGCAGGGCCGGCAGCGGCTCACCCGGCAGCAGAGTCAGGTTCGGGGCGACCGGCACGCCGGCGCGGGTCAGGAAGGCTTTCTCTTCCCGGCGATCCTGGCAGACACGCACTGCGCTGGCCGCAGGGCGTATCGGCAGGTGCTGCTCCAGCAGGGCCAGGGAGGCGGCCGGCACGTTCTCGAACTCGCAGGTGACGGCATCACAGCGGCTGGCCAGATCGCGCAGCGCCTCGGCGTCGTCATAGGCTGCCACTATCTGGGCGTCGGCCGCGGCGCCGGCGATGCTGGCGGGATCCGGATCCAGCACTATCACCTGATAACCGAGGCGGTGGGCCGACATCACGAAGTAGCGGCCGAGCTGGCCGCCACCTAGCATGCCGAGGGTAGCGGGGGGCAGTATCATGCCGGGTCCTCCAGTTGCAGGGCCAGCACCCGATCCCGCTCGTTGGCACGGAAGCTGTCGAGCTGCTGGTGATAGCGAGGGGCGTCGCCATCCTGGGCAACCGACAGCAGGGAGACGGCAAACAGAGCTGCGTTGGCGGCACCCGCCTCACCGATGGCGAAGGTGGCGACCGGCACCCCCTTGGGCATCTGCACTATGGAGAGCAGAGAGTCCATCCCCTTGAGCTGACGGGTCGGGATGGGCACACCCAGCACAGGCACTGTGGTCTTGGCGGCCAGCATGCCCGGCAGGTGGGCGGCTCCACCGGCCCCGGCGATGATGGCGCGCAGGCCGCGTTCGCGGGCACTGGCGGCATATTCGAACAGCAGATCCGGGGTGCGGTGGGCGGAGACGACGCGCGCTTCATAGGGCACGCCGTGCTCCTTGAGGATGCGGGCGGCCGCTTGCATCACGGGCCAGTCGGAGTCAGAGCCCATTACCAGGCCGATCATTGGGGGGGTCGTCATTACGGCTTCCTCGGGGGTGTCAAACGTTTGCCGCATGTTACCAAAAAGCCGTGGGACCTGGCTCAACATTTCTTGCGTCTGACCCCTTCGGATTGTGCCCAACGGCGGCCATGACAGAGGTGCAAGGCAGCATCTGTGCCACTCGACACCCTCTTGTGGGAAAAAATGATGGCAGCAATCCAGATGGCTATACATCCAATCCTGCTCTGCCTATAATCCCCCCGCTTTGGCGCATCATGCTTAAAAGGGAATCCGGTGAGAATCCGGAGCTGGCGCGCAGCGGTAAGGGGGAACGAAGCGACATCAGGGCACTGCCGTCAGGTGGGAAGCCGTCGCCGTAGGCCATCAGCCCCCAAGCCCGAAGACCTGCCAAAGTTCGTATTTCGGGCCGAGAGAAACCGGCCACGAAGTAGATGCTTACGCGAACTTAAGGATCTCTCATGTCCAAGAAATTATTGGCGGCTGCCCTGTTGCCAACGGCGGCCTTTGCCCAGCCTTCCCTTCCTGCCAATGACACCATGGTGGTCACCGCCAACCGGGTGGAACAACCCGTCAGTGCTGTGCTGGCTCCCGTGGTGGTGATCGATCGCGCCGAGATTGAATCCCGCCAGGTATCGAGCCTGACGGATCTTCTCAAGACCCTGCCCGGGGTACAGATCACCACCCTGGGTGGCCGGGGCCATATGAGCAGCCTCTTCATCCGCGGCACCAACTCCAACCACTCCCTGGTGTTGATGAATGGCCGCCCCATCGCCGCCATGGTGGCTGGCACGCCCGATCTCAGCCAGATCCCCCTCGGCAACATAGAGCGCGTCGAGTACATCCGCGGGCCGCGGGCCGCCGTCTACGGTTCGGATGCCATAGGTGGCGTCATCAACCTCATCACCAAGACCTCCGCCAAGAGTGGCAGCGAGACCCACCTGAAGGGCGGCGCAGGCAGCCATGGTTATGGTCAGGGCCAACTGCGCACCGTGCAGGCTCTGGGCCAGCAGACCGACATGAACCTGCTGGTGGGCTATGAGCGCACCGATGGGTTCGACGTGGTGGCCGGTGCCCAGCAGCCGGATCGGGACGGCTTCGATAGCCTCAATGGCCAGGTCGGTATGAACCATGCCTTCAACGACGCCTGGAGTGCCGATTTCAACGCTCAGGGTTATGACAACCAGACCGAGATGGACGATGCCTATCAGTCGGCCGACCAGAGCCGGGTGAAGGCCTTCCAGTACGACGGTGGCCTCAAGTTCCAGAGCGAGACCCTGACCAGCCGGCTGGAAGCCAGCTATGGCGAGAACAAGCTGAAGAGCTGGCTGGAGAGCCAGGGGGAATCCAGCGCCCAGCCGATCCACACCGGCTTGACCCGCTTCTCCTGGATCAACAGCTGGAGCGGCATCGAGGGGCTCAACCTGACCGGTGGCGCCGACTGGCAGCAGGAGCAGATGAAGTCCGATTCGCGCAGCTATGGTCAGGCCTTCAATGCCCCGGATCGTGACAACACAGGTCTGTTTGCGGTGGGCAGCTATCGCTGGCAGGCCCTGCTGTGGGAGCTGTCCGGTCGCACCGATGACAACGAGCAGTATGGTCGTCACAACACCTGGTCCGCCGCCAGCGGGCTGGACATAGACGACAACCACAATGTGCGGCTGAGCTACGGCACCGGCTTCAAGGCGCCGACCTTCCTCGATCTCTACTATCCCGGTTATGAGAACCCGGATCTGAAGCCGGAAGAGAGCAAGAACCTGGAGCTGGACTTCTCCGGCCGTTACACCGCCTGGGATTGGTCAGTGAACCTCTATCGCAACCAGATCCAGAACCTGATCTCCTGCCAGAGCGCCTTCTCCAGCTGCAAGCCGGACAACACGGATGCCGAGATCCGTGGCGTGGAAGTGGCGCTGGGGCTGGAAACCGGTCCGCTCCATCATGACCTGAGCTTCGATTACACCAAGACCGAAGACAAGAACGACGGCGATCAGCCGCTGCTGCGCCGCGCCAAGCAGAAGGCGAGCTGGCTGACCCAGGCACAGCTGGGCCCGGTGGATCTGTCGACCGAACTGCTCTACGTGGGCAAGCGGGACGACAAGGACTTCAGCAGCTTCCCCGCAGAGCGGGTGGTGCTGAGCTCTTACACCCTGGTCAATCTGGGTGCCAGCTACGGGGTGACGCCTGCGCTGACCCTGGGCGGTCGCATCGACAACCTGTTCGATCGTGACTATGTCCCGGCCTATGGCTATGCCTCACCGGGCACCGAGTTCAAGCTGACCGCCGACTACCGTCTCTGATCTGCTGCTCTGCTTATATAGAGAGGAAAAAGCGAGGCCCCGCCATGTGCGGGGCCTTTTCTATTGGCCGCTGGCGGGAGTATGATCGCCGCCTCGCATCCAAGGGGGAGCTCTGGTGGCCAATATTCTCGTGTTCGACTCCGGTATGGGCGGCTTGACCGTCTATGGGGAGATCCGTCGCACCCTGCCGGCGCACAACTATTTCTACTGCTTCGACAACGCCCACTTCCCCTATGGCGAGCTGAGCGAACCAGATCTGATCTCTGCCTGCACCGGTTTGGTCAGCCACATGGTGGCCGAACACGCCATCGATCTGGTGGTGATCGCCTGCAACACCGCCAGCACCATAGCCCTGCCATCCCTGCGAGCTACCCTGAGCATTCCTGTGGTGGGCGTGGTACCCGCCATCAAGCCTGCCGCTGCCCTGACCCGCAATGGTTGCATCGGTTTGCTGGCAACCCCGGGCACCGTCAGCCGCGAATATACCCACGAGCTCATCGCCCAGTTCGCGCCGGGCAAGCAGGTGTTGCTCAAGGGAGCGACCGAGCTGGTGATCGAGGCCGAGCGCAAGCTGGCGGGACAGCCGGTCAACATGGGGCTGCTGCGAGAGGTGCTGGCTGACTGGATGGAAGGGGAGGAGAGGCCGGATACCCTGGTGCTGGGCTGCACCCATTTCCCGCTGCTGGGGGATGAAATCCGGCAACTGATGCCGGAGTGCCAACTGGTTGACTCGGGCAATGCGGTGGCAAGGCGGGTGGCCCATCTGCTGGCCGCGCTTCCATCCACCTTCACCGGTGAAGGGCAGGGCCACGCCTATTGCAGCCTGCTGGATGCCCGGGCCCAAAAACTGACAGCCCCCTTGCAAGCATGGGGGCTGTCATCACTCGAAGAGGTGCTGTGCTGAGTCTTCAGGCGTCGACGTCGGCGCCTTCCCTCTCATCCCTGTCCCGCTTGTCGTTGGCTTCACGTACCTTGAGGGTGCGCTGCTGATACTCCTTGTCATTGAGCGCGGCTATGGCCTTGGCCGCATCGGCGACCGGCATCTCAACAAATCCGAAACCCCTGCGCTTGCCAGTGGCCTTGTCTTTCATCAGACGGACGGAAATCACCAGACCCTGCTCGGCAAAGAGCTCGCGCACGGCAATCTCGTTGGCACGGTAGGGCAGGTTGCCTACATATAAGGTGCATGTTTCTTGGCTGGTGTTCTGCTCGGCCACA
>NZ_CP172298.1:80000-120000 GCF_044336385.1 Aeromonas mytilicola subsp. aquatica
AGCCGTCCTTGAAATACCACCCTTGTATGTTTGATGTTCTAACGCAGGGCCCTGAATCGGGCTCGCGGACAGTGCCTGGTGGGTAGTTTGACTGGGGCGGTCTCCTCCCAAAGAGTAACGGAGGAGCACGAAGGTTGGCTAATCCTGGTCGGACATCAGGAGGTTAGTGCAATGGCATAAGCCAGCTTAACTGCGAGACGGACAGGTCGAGCAGGTACGAAAGTAGGTCATAGTGATCCGGTGGTTCTGAATGGAAGGGCCATCGCTCAACGGATAAAAGGTACTCCGGGGATAACAGGCTGATACCGCCCAAGAGTTCATATCGACGGCGGTGTTTGGCACCTCGATGTCGGCTCATCACATCCTGGGGCTGAAGTCGGTCCCAAGGGTATGGCTGTTCGCCATTTAAAGTGGTACGCGAGCTGGGTTCAGAACGTCGTGAGACAGTTCGGTCCCTATCTGCCGTGGGCGTTGGATGATTGAAGGGAGTTGCTCCTAGTACGAGAGGACCGGAGTGAACGAACCTCTGGTGTTCGGGTTGTCACGCCAGTGGCACTGCCCGGTAGCTAAGTTCGGAATCGATAACCGCTGAAAGCATCTAAGCGGGAAGCGAGCCCTGAGATGAGTCATCCCTGACCCCTTGAGGGTCCTAAAGGGCCGTTGGAGACCACAACGTTGATAGGTGGGGTGTGTAAGCGCGGCGACGTGTTGAGCTAACCCATACTAATTACCCGTGAGGCTTAACCATACAACACCCAAGAAGTGTTCTGGGCCTTGTAGCAAGTGTATGAACTACTAACTAATTCAGTGATAGTGATGAAGCCACGAGCGACATCATTACTCACGTCAGCTTTCTAGATTAAGAATTTGCCTGGCGGCCATAGCGCCGTGGAACCACCTGATCCCATGCCGAACTCAGAAGTGAAACGCGGTAGCGCCGATGGTAGTGTGGCATTCGCCATGCGAGAGTAGGACACTGCCAGGCACCCAATTAAACAGTTGTGCACACATTGCATGATTGGCCGAGAGGATGACACCTCGTTGAAACGGCAGACAATTTAGCAAAATGCTAACCAGACAGCGGAGCGGTAGTTCAGTCGGTTAGAATACCGGCCTGTCACGCCGGGGGTCGCGGGTTCGAGTCCCGTCCGCTCCGCCACTAATTTGAAAGGCCTTCCCTCACGGGAAGGCCTTTTTGCTTTTGGATATTCGCGAACGGGATTAAGGAAACAAGGGACCACAGACAGGGCTGCGACTTGCCACTGGCAACTCGGTCCCTACCTGTGGCACCTTGTGCTTGAGCCGGACCGTGTCCGCCTCCCCGTCCGCTCCGCCACTATTTAGAAAGCCCAGTCGAAAGACTGGGCTTTTTTTCGTTTCAAGAATCCAGACACTACTCATTTCCCCCTCGGATCAACACCATTATCACCCGATCATCGCCGCTGACCGTGGTTGCCGCTATAATGGCCGCCCTCAAGCAAGGTGGTGGTATGAAAGCAGAATATCTACAGCGATTCGGGGGCATTGCCCGTCTTTATGGTCAGAGCGCTCTTGGTTCCTTCAGCCAGGCCAGGGTCTGCGTGGTGGGGATAGGCGGGGTCGGCTCCTGGGCAGCCGAGGCGCTGGCCCGTGCCGGCATCAATCAGATCACCCTGATCGACATGGATGACATCTGCATCACCAACACCAATCGTCAGATCCACGCCATGCAGGGCACGGTCGGCCGCCTCAAGACAGAAGTCATGGCCGAGCGCATTCGTACCATCAATCCGGATTGCGAGGTGATCGAGGTGGACGATTTCGTCACCGCCGATAACCTGGCCGAGCATATCAAGCGGGAGTTTGACTATGTGGTGGATGCCATCGATTCGGTCAAGGCCAAGGTGGCGCTGATTGCCTTCTGCAAGCGCAACAAGATCCCGGTGATAGTAGCGGGCGGTGCTGGCGGGCAGATGGATCCGACCCAAATCACAGTGGCGGATCTGGCCAAGACCATTCAGGATCCGCTGGCCGCCAAGGTGCGCTCCGACTTGCGCCGGCTGCACAACTTCAGCAAGAATCCGGCGCGCAAATTCGGGGTGGAGTGTGTCTTCTCAACCGAGCAGCTGAGTTACCCGGATGGCCAGGGCGGCACCTGTCAGGCCAAGGCGGCCAGCGACGGCAACATGAAGATGGATTGCGCCTCCGGCTTTGGCGCCGTGACGCCGGTGACGGCGACCTTCGGTCTGGTGGCCGCCTCCCGGGTATTGAAGAAGATTGCCGAGCGGGGCGCGAGGGTGGAGCGTGCCGCCCTCATGGACAGTCGCGAGGATATATCGCAGCCGCCGGTGGCCGGGGATCAGGCGGAGGCCTGAGCCCGAATCGCCAGCACGATCGCCCTGAGCCCGTTACCTCGTGACGGGCTCAGGTGTTTCTCGAGCCCCAGTTCGCTGAAATAGCCATCCACGTCAAATGTCTGGATAGTGTCGGCGGTCTGATGATTGAGCGCCGCCAGTACGATGACGATGAGGCCGCGCACTATGCGGGCATCGGAATCACAGGCAAAGTGCCAGCAGCCATCCTCCCCCTTTTCGCTCTTTAGCCAGGCCTGGCTCTCACACCCTTTTAGACGGTTATCTTCGGTCTGCCACTCGGAAGGCAGGGCGGGCAGCTGTTTGCCGAGCTGGATGATGAGTCGGTACTGGTTCTCCCAGCCGTGGGTGGCAGCAAACTGCTGGCGGATGGTGTCGGCGTTGGGCTCAAGGCCGATCTGGGTATAGCTTGCTAGGCTGCTCATGGGTTTGTCTGCCTTAGAAGAAGTCACTTAGTTTGTGCAGGGCTGCCAGCAGGGCATCCACATCATCCCGATCGTTGTAGCAGGCCAGCGAGGCCCTCATGGTGCCGCCGATCCCTAAGCTCTCCATCAACGGCATGGCGCAGTGATGGCCGACCCGCAGTGCTATCCCCTGCATGTCGAGCAGGGTGGCGGCATCCTGGGGGTGGATGTCGTCCAGCAGGAAGGAGACAGCCCCTGCCCGTTGTGCCGGTTCACCGATGATGCGCAGGCCCGGCACCTGGCGCAAGCCTGTCACCAGATAGTCGGTGAGTGCCTGCTCATGGCGCACCAGAGCAGCTCTGTCTTGCGCCCTGACGAAGTCGATGGCGGCGGCGAGCCCTATGGCCCCGGCAATATGGGGAGTGCCCGCCTCGAACTTGAAGGGCAGGGTATTGAAGGTGGTGCCGCTGAAACTGACTCTGTCGATCATCTCGCCTCCCGCCTGCCAAGGCGGCATGCGCTCCAGTAATTCGGTTCTGCCCCAGAGCACGCCTATGCCGGTCGGGCCATAGAGCTTGTGACCGGAGAAGGCATAGAAGTCGCAGGCAATGGCCTGCACATCCACCTCGAGGTGGGCCACCGCCTGGGCGCCGTCGATCAGGGTCAGGGCACCAACCACCTTGGCGGCCGCCACTATCTGCTCCACCGGATTGACGGTACCGAGGGCATTGGAAACGTGGGCCACGCTCACCAGTCGGGTGCGCGGCCCCAGCATGGTCAGGTAAGCCTCCATATCCAGATCCCCGCGCTTATCCAGCGGAATGACCCGAATAAGGGCGCCGGTGCGTTCGGCAATCAGCTGCCAGGGGACTATATTGGCATGGTGCTCCAGGGTGCTGAGGACGATTTCGTCCCCCGCCTTGAGCTCGCTCATCCCCCAGCTCTGGGCCACCAGATTGATCGCCTCGGTGGTGCCGCGGGTCCAGATCACCTCATGGCTGCGGGGCGCATTGATAAAGCGGGCGACCGTCTCGCGGGCTGCCTCGAAGGCGCGGGTGGCACGGCCGCTCAGGGCATGGGCGGCGCGGTGCACATTGGCGTTGTCGGCACTGTAGTAGTGATTGATCGCATCCAGCACCGCCTGCGGCTTCTGAGTGGTTGCGGCGTTGTCCAGATAGATCAGAGGGTGACCGTTCACCTCCTGAGCCAGGGCCGGAAACTGGCTACGCAATCGGGCGTGCTCTTGCTGATTCATGCTCCCCTCATCTCCTCTGGAAAAGTCGGTCATGATCCGGAAAATGACGGGCAAACACAAGGCGAAGTGGCGGGATCCTGTGTCCGGTTTCGGCTGCCCGCGGGATCTCTGTTACAATGCCGCCCCTCATCATAAGCCAAGAGATCCGGCCCATGAAGCTCAACCCCAATCAGAACGAAGCGGTCAAGTTTGTCTCCGGCCCTTGCCTGGTGCTGGCGGGTGCCGGATCGGGCAAGACCCGCGTCATCACCAACAAGATCGCCTACCTGGTGCAGCAGTGCGGCTATAACGCCCGCAACATAGCGGCCGTCACCTTCACCAACAAGGCGGCGCGGGAGATGAAGGAGCGGGTCGGCCAGACCCTGGGTCGCAAGGAGGCGCGGGGGCTCATGGTCTCCACCTTCCATACTCTGGGTCTCGACATCATACGTCGCGAGCACAAGAGTCTGAATCTCAAGGCAAACTTCTCCCTGTTCGACGACACCGATCAGCTGGCGCTGCTGAAAGAATTGACCGAGGCGGAGCTGGACAACGACAAAGACAAGCTCTCGGCCCTCATCACCCAGATCTCCAACTGGAAGAACGACCTCATACTGCCGGCGCGCGCCATGCGCATCGCCCGGGGGCCGGAAGAGGTGCTGATGGCCCAGCTCTACGAGCGCTATCACCGCCAGATGGTGGCCTACAACGCGCTGGATTTCGATGACCTCATCGTGATGCCGACCCTGCTGCTGAAGAACAACGAGGAGGTGCGTACCCGCTGGCAGAACAAGATCCGCTACCTGCTGGTCGACGAGTATCAGGACACCAACACCAGCCAATACGAGCTGGTGAAGCAGATCGTCGGCGAGCGGGCCCGCTTCACAGTGGTAGGGGATGACGATCAGTCCATCTACTCCTGGCGCGGTGCCAAGCCGCAGAACCTGGTGCTGCTGAACGAGGATTTCCCCAGCCTCAAGCTCATCAAGCTGGAGCAGAACTATCGCTCCAAGGGGCGTATTCTGAAATGCGCCAACATACTGATCGCCAACAACCCCCATGTGTTCGACAAGGCGCTCTTCTCCGAGCTCGACTACGGGGTGCCGGTCAAGGTGCTGTTCGCCAAGAACGAGGAGCACGAGGCGGAGCGGATCGCCGCTGAGATGATGGGCCACAAGTTCATGAATCGCACCCGGTTCAAGGATTACGCCATCCTCTATCGGGGCAACCATCAGTCGCGCATCTTCGAGAAGGCGCTGATGACCAACCGGATTCCTTACCGTATCTCCGGCGGCACCTCGTTTTTCTCCCGCACCGAGATCAAGGACATCATGGCCTATCTAAAGCTGCTGGTGAATCCGGACGAGGACACCGCCTTCCTGCGGGTGGTCAACCTGCCGCGCCGGGAAATCGGCCCCACCACGCTTGAGAAGCTGGGGCAGTACGCCAACCAGCGCGGCAAGAGTTTGTTTGCCGCCAGCTTCGAGCTGGGGCTGGAGCAGCACCTCTCCGGCCGTGGTCTGGTGGCTTTGCAGGCCTTTACCAACTGGCTGGTTCGGCTCGGCGATCAGGCGCAGCGGGGCAACCCGGTGGAGGCGGTGCGGGACATGATCAAGGAGATCCACTACGAGGAGTGGCTCTATGAGACTTCCCCCAGCCCGAAGGCGGCCGAGATGCGGATGCAGAACGTCTCCACCCTCTATCGCTGGATCACCGAGATGCTGGAGGGGGACGAGCTGGAAGAGGCCATGACGCTCGCCCAGGTGGTCACTCGCCTCACCCTGCGGGACATGATGGAGCGCAACGAAGGGGAAGACGATGCGGATCAGGTGCAGCTGATGACACTGCACGCCTCCAAGGGGCTGGAGTTTCCCTATGTCTACATGGTGGGCATGGAGGAGGGCTTGCTGCCCCACCAGACCAGCATCGACGAGGACAACGTGGAGGAGGAGCGTCGTCTCGCCTACGTGGGTATCACCCGGGCCCAGACCGAACTGACCTTCACCCTCTGCAAGGAGCGGCGTCAGTATGGCGAGTCGGTGCGTCCCGAGCCGAGCCGCTTCCTGCTGGAGCTGCCCCAGGACGATCTGGAGTGGGAAAACCAGAAGAAGGTGACGGCCGAGGAGCGCCAGCAGAAGGGGCAGGTCGGAGTCGCCAACCTGAGGGCCCTGTTCAAGAAGGATTGAGTGAAGGTTCGGCCGGGGGCTCTGCCTGGGTGAGCAGCGGTATGATGTCGGATCCTGGCAGAGGCGGGGATATGTGGCGCCCCTGTCCCAGGGCGCAGCCCAGCTCGATCAGCTTCTGCAACTGCTGCTGGTTCTCTATGCCCTCGACCACCAGGGTGAAGTCGAGATCCTGACAGATGTCCCGCATGGCACGGATCAGCGCCAGGTCCTTGGGGGAGTTCAGCATGCGATGGGTGAAGCTGTCATCCACCTTGATGTAGTCCACCGGGAAGTGGAACAGGGCATTGAGGGAGGAGAAGCCGGTCCCGAAGTCGTCCAGGCTGATCTGAATCCCCTTGGCCCTGAGCTCATGGAGCGAGGTGAGTGAGTCGGCACTCTGCCTGGAGAGCTCCCGCTCGTTGAATTCGAAGATGAAGTAGCCGGGCATCACCCCCTCCTCCTCCATGATGTGGACCAGCGCCATGATCTGCTCGCGGCTGGCCAGGTGCTTGCCGGACAGGTTGAGCGATATCTTGAAGCGACCGCCGTCCGAAATCTGCAGCCAGCCCTTCAGCTGCTGGCAGGTGCGCCTGAGGATCTGGCGATCCAGATCCTGAATGAGGCCGCACTGCTCGGCCAGTGGAATGAAGTCGAAGGCATCCTTCAGTTCTCCCTCCTCGGTGATCCAGCGCGCCATCACCTCCAGCCCCACCAGACGACTCTCTTTCAGTCTGATCACCGGCTGGAAGTAGGGCACTATCCTGCCTTCCCGCAAGGCCCTGAACAGCCGCTCTTCCGGCGAGCCTGAGTGTTCCATGCAGGCGTCTGAGTACATGACGATGCGACTGCGGCCATTGCGCTTGGCCTGGTACATGGCGAGATCGGCCTGGTGCAGCAGCTCGCTGATGTCCGTGGTCTGCTCCGACACGCTGGCCACCCCCAGGCTGACGGTGACGGTCAGCTCATTGCCCTGAAGCCGGAACGGGTGGGCAATGCGGCCTAGAATGCGGTTGAGTACGGGGCTGACGTCCTCCTCCTGCTGGCTGTTGTCCAGGTAGATGACGAACTCGTCGCCTCCCAGCCTGGCCACCATGTCATTTTGCCGGATGCAGCTCTGCAGACGCTTGGCCAGCTCCTGCAGCAGCTGGTCGCCGGCACTGTGGCCCAGGGCGTCATTGACCTGCTTGAAATGATCCACGTCGGCGAAGATCAGGGTGAAGCCGGCCGTCTGGTAACGGCGGTAACGGGTCATGGCATGGTGGAGGTGGTTCATCAGCAGGGCCCGGTTCGGCAGCTGGGTAAGCGGGTCATGCAGCGCATTGAACTGGAGTCGCCGCTCCAGCTCCTGATGATGTCTGAGCCGTTTCTGCAACCGCAGGTTGGTCTGGCGCAGCTGCTGGAGCCGCTGGTTGATGGACTCTTCCGAGTTGAGTTCATCCAGCTGCTGCCTGACTCTCTTGAGCTCAAGCAGCAGGGTCAACTGGTGGCGCAGAAAGTCGAGGAACAGCCTGTCATCGGCTTCCAGCGGCTGGGCCGTATTGATGATGAGGTGGGCGAAATACTGTTGCTGCTGTCGCAGGGGCAGGCTGTGCCAGAACAACCCGGCCTCGCTGCGCTCTATGCTGTTGGTGCTGTGGCACAGGGCCCTGATGACGTCGTCATCGTAGGCGAGCCGCGTCGGATAGAGTTTCTCCAGCCGCTGGTTGTCGAGGCGGACCAGCAGCATGTCATTGACGGCCAGCATCTGGCGCAGCACGGCCTCCAGCTGGGAAAACAGGGCATGCTGCGGCAGATTGTGGGCCAACCGCATGATACGGCTGATTTTTTCAATCTTCTGCTGCCATTGGGGATCCCGCTGCATCAGGGGGGAGGCTTGCCCCGCCAGCTGGGTGCCGGTCTGGGTTTCGTGCAGGCGCTTGGCCAGACACTCCAGCAGCAATCTCAGGGTCGGGGTCTGTTCGGGGGCGCCGCGGGCCAGCAGCCATTGCACCTCATAGTGCTCCACCGCCTGCACGCACCATCCCTGATGTTCATCGAGTCGGGTGAGCTGTTCGGTGAGACGGGGCTCTTCACGCCCCAGCTGTTGCTTGAACGCCTCGGGCAGCTGATGTGCATACAGCCAGTGCAGGCCTCCATCGGCCAGCCCCAGCATGGCAAAGTGCTGCAGGGGGCAGAGTCTGCCCAGCTGCTCTACCAGTCTGGCGTAATCCTCAGGGGAGGCGATGCCGGGCGCGGGAAAATCCATGATGGAAGAAACGACCGCCAGCAAGGGGGGGGGATCTGGCGGTGTGAGGGGCTGGACTGACATGCAATACTCCCGAATAAACTCACCTACAAGCGTAGTCGGAAGTGATTGGATTGAAAGGGCTGCAATAGGAGCCCTTTCAACCACTTAGAGCTTGTCGATCATGTAGTGAATGGCGTTTTCGATCTCTTCGTCACTACAGGCCGCGCAAGTGCCCCGTGCCGGCATCATGCCGGCCTTGCCGGTGAAGCCTTCGATGGCATGCTTGCGCAGGGTGTCGAACCCCTGGGCGATGCGTGGTTCCCAGGCAGCCTTGTCCCCGCGCTTGGGCGCGCCGGCCGCGCCGGTATCGTGGCAGGCAAAGCAGGCGCCCTTGAACACTGTCTCGCCATCACGGGGACCGGAGGAGGCGGCGGCAGGGGCGGCCGCGGCCGTCGCAATGCCTTCCAGATCCTTGGCGGTGTAGACCTGGCCGACCGGGGCTATGCGCTCGGCAATGGCTTCCGTCGACATCTCATCGGCGGCAAAGACGGCGCCGGACAGGGTGGCGGCCGCCATCCCGGCAGCCAGCAAATAGCTCAGTTTTTTCAACACGCTCATGTACTCCCAGCAGGCTCTTATTATCCCTAGAAAACGACGGGATTATAACCGAATAGTTACAGGCATTTAAACGCTTGTGTGTGAAGTGTTAAGCAATCTGCAAACAAAGTTTCTGCGGCAGCAGGGGCAGCAGGCAAGGCAAGAGCAAAAAGAAACCCGGCTTTCGCCGGGTTTTTGCAATCAGCCGTGAAAAAGGCTGACTTGTCTCCACTCAGGATCCCGGTGCCGGACCGGGCCTTTGCACATGACATCCACGGCTCATCAATCCCAGTTCAGGATCACCTTGCCGGACTTGCCTGACCCCATGGCTTCGAAGCCTTGCTGGAAGTCATCGATGTGGAAGTGATGGGTGATGATGGGGCTGAGATCCAGGCCTGACTGGATGAGGCTGGCCATCTTGTACCAGGTCTCGAACATCTCGCGACCATAAATCCCTTTGATAAACAGTCCCTTGAAGATCACCTTGTTCCAGTCGATGGCCATGGTGGAGGGGGGAATGCCGAGCATGGCAATCTTGCCGCCGTGGTTCATCTTGTCGATCATGTCCTGGAAGGCGCTGGGCACGCCTGACATCTCCAGCCCCACATCGAAGCCTTCGGTCATGCCGAGTTCGTCCATCACGTCGGAGAGCTTCTCCTTGGCCACGTTGACGGCACGGGTGGCGCCCATCTTGCGGGCCAATTCGAGGCGGTATTCGTTGACGTCGGTGATCACCACGTGACGGGCACCCACATGGCGGCAGACGGCGGCAGCCATGATGCCGATGGGGCCGGCGCCGGTGATGAGCACGTCTTCACCCACCAGATCGAAGGAGAGGGCTGTGTGCACGGCGTTGCCGAACGGGTCGAAGATGGCGGCCAGCTCATCGGGGATGTTGTCCGGCAGCTTGAAGGCGTTGAAGGCCGGGATCACCAGGTATTCGGCGAAGGAGCCCGGGCGGTTGACGCCGACCCCTATGGTGTTGCGGCACAGGTGGGTGCGACCGGCGCGGCAGTTGCGGCAGTGGCCGCAGGTGATGTGGCCCTCGCCTGAGACGCGATCCCCCACGGCGAAGCCGCGCACTTCTTGACCGACTGCCACCACCTCGCCCACGTATTCATGACCGACCACCATGGGCACGGGTATGGTCTTCTGGGCCCATTCGTCCCAGTTGTAGATGTGCATGTCGGTGCCACAGATGGCGGTCTTGCGGATCTTGATCAGCAGATCGTTGTGGCCGAGCTCGGGAGCCGGGACGTCCGTCATCCAGATGCCGACTTCGGATTTGAGTTTGGAGAGTGCTTTCATGACAGATTCCTCACGGCGCTGCGCCGGGTACAGAGGGTAATAAAATGGGGCCCAACCTTGGCCCCCGTTTTAATCAGCTAGCCATGTGATCAAATCACACCGAGCTCGCGGCCGATGCGGATGAAGGCATCGATCGCCTTGTCCAGCTGCTCGCGGGTATGGGCGGCGGACATCTGGGTGCGAATGCGGGCCTGGCCCTTGGGCACCACGGGGAAGGAGAAGCCCACCACGTAGATGCCGGCCGCCAGCATCCGGCTCGCCATCTCGGCGGCCAGCTTGGCATCCCCCAGCATGACCGGAATGATGGCGTGATCGGCACCGGCCAGGGTGAAGCCGGCGGCGCTCATCCGGGTGCGGAAATACTCGCTGTTCGCTTTCAGGCTGGCCCGCAGCGCGTGACCCTCGGCCAGCATGTCGATCACCTTGATGGTGGCCGAGACGATGGAGGGAGCCAGGGAGTTGGAGAAGAGGTAGGGACGGGAGCGCTGACGCAGCCAGTCGATCACCTCTTTCTTGCCGGAGGTGTAGCCGCCGGAGGCGCCGCCGAGCGCCTTGCCCAGGGTGCCTGTGATGATGTCGACCCTGTCCAGCACACCGCAGTATTCGTGGGTGCCGCGGCCGTTCTCGCCGATGAAGCCCACCGCGTGGGAGTCATCCACCATCACCAGGGCGTCGTATTTGTCCGCCAGATCGCAGATGGATTTGAGGTCGGCGATGACACCGTCCATGGAGAAGACGCCATCGGTGGCGATCAGCTTGAAGCGGGCGCCATCGGCGTTGGCCTGCTTGAGTTGGGCTTCCAGCTCGGCCATGTCGTTGTTGGCGTAACGATAGCGCCTGGCCTTGCACAGCCGCACGCCGTCGATGATGGAGGCGTGGTTGAGTGCATCTGAGATGATGGCGTCTTCAGCGCCGAACAGGGTCTCGAACAGACCGCCGTTGGCATCGAAGCAGGAGGAGTAGAGAATGCTGTCCTCGGTGCCGAGGAAGGCGGACAGTTTCTGCTCCAGCGCCTTGTGCTGGTCCTGGGTACCGCAGATGAAGCGTACCGAGGCCATGCCGAAGCCGTGGCTGTCGAGTCCCTGATGGGCGGCGGCGATAAGATCCGGGTGGTTGGCCAGCCCCAGGTAGTTGTTGGCACAGAAGTTCAGAACCTGCTCGCCGCCCACCGCAATCTGGGCCTGCTGAGCCGAGGTGATGATGCGTTCCTGCTTGTATAGCCCTTCCGCCTTGACCTGTTCGAGCTGTTCGGCCAGGTGACGATAGAATCCGTTAGACATCCTCGGTCCTCATTGACTGTGTCGACTGTGTTATCAGGATCTTGGGCCGTGCGAGGTGCACGGACTGACGTCGTCGCGGTCGTGACGAAACGTCGACAGACCCTGGAATGGGCAACATTTTACTGCAATCGTTGCGCACCAATTCAAATTATTATGCTGATATTCAACAATTGTGAAACAGATCTCACCCGGCTGGTTGGGCCAGTTGGTGGTAGTGCTGCTCCAGTTGGCGGATCTGGGCGATCACCTGGGGCTGCACATAGGGGCGTAGCAGGAAGAGCACCCGCAAGACCCCCTGATAAAGCAAGGGCTTGGTGATGCGGGTATGGGGCGCCTGGGCAATCTGGAAGGGGATCCAGCAGGTGACCACCATCTTGATGGTCTGGCCCAGATCCGGCAGGTCTTCGTCGCTGACGTCTATGATGCCCCCCTCGCGCAGGCTTCTCAGCAGCGCTTCCACGGCGGCGCGCAGCTGCTCCTGGGCCTTGAGGTACTTGTGCTGCAAGGGTTCGTCGCGACTGAGGATGTCCGGCAGGTTGGCGTAGAAGAAGCGGAACTGCCACATCAGATAGAAGATGGCATCCAGATAACCCATCAGATCTTCCAGCTTGATCTCGTGGCTGCGGGCCGGCGTGAAGCTCTCGCTCAGGTGGCGGGCGTATTGATCGAAGATGGAGTGGATGATGTCTTCTTTATTGCGGAAGTGGTAATAGAGGTTGCCCGGGCTGATGCCGAGATGGGCGGCAATGTGGTTGGTGGTGATGTTGCGTTCACCCTGATCGTTGAACAGCTCGGTGGCGCTGTGGATGATCCTGTCTCTGGTCTTCATCACTGATCCCTCTGCCGGGCCCTGTGCGCCGAGGTCGAATCCCCTGGCGGCCCGTGATAAACTTTTCGGCAATTTCAAATTGGCCCACTATACACAGCTTTAACAGGCAGTCACACGGGGCCATCAACGTACGCGAGGCAAACTCCATGATCGTAGTAACTGGCGGTGCTGGCTTTATCGGCAGCAATCTGGTCAAGCAGCTGAACGCTCAAGGACGGACCGATATCGTGGTCATCGACGACCTGACCGACGGCACCAAGTTCGTCAACCTGGTCGATCTCACCATCGCCGATTACATGGACAAGGACGAGTTCCAGGCGCGGATCGTCTCCGGTGACGAGTTTGAAGAGTGGGATGGCGGCATCGAGGTGATCTTCCACGAAGGTGCCTGCTCCGCGACTACCGAGTGGAACGGCAAGTTCATCATGGAGGTCAACTACGAGTACTCCAAGGATCTGTTCCACTACTGCATCGAGCGGGAAATTCCCTTCATCTATGCCTCCTCCGCCGCGACCTATGGCGGCCGCAACGACAACTTCATCGAAGATCCCAAGTTCGAGCAGCCCCTCAACGTCTATGGCTACTCCAAGCAGCTGTTCGATCAATACGTGCGCCGCTGGCTGCCGGAGATCGACTCCCAGGTCGTGGGCCTGAAATACTTCAACGTCTACGGCCCGCGCGAGCAGCACAAGGGCTCCATGGCCTCCGTCGCCTTCCACCTCAACAACCAGGTGAAGCAGGGGGACAATCCCAAGCTGTTCGAGGGTTGTGACGGCTTCCCGGACGGTGGCCAGATGCGCGACTTCATCTATGTGGACGACGTCTGCAAGGTGAACCTCTGGTTCTGGCAGAACCCGCAGCACTCCGGCATCTTCAACTGCGGTACCGGCCGTGCCGAGCCGTTCCAGAACGTGGCCGAGGCCGTGATCAAGCATCATCAGCAAGGCGCCATCGAGTACATCCCCTTCCCGGATCACCTCAAGGGTCGCTATCAGAGCTTCACCCAGGCCGATCTGACCCGCTTGCGTGGCGTCGGTTATGACGGCGAGTTCAAGACTGTCGCCGAAGGCGTGGCCGATTACATGGCCTGGTTGAACCGGGCTTGATCCCCCTCTGACGGGCGGCCCTGGCCGCCCGTCGATCGGATGCGCTTGCATGAACATATTGATGGCACTCTCCCAGCTCGAAGTCACGGGAGCTGAGGTCTATGCCACCACGGTCGGCAACGAGCTGACCCGGCGTGGTCACAACGTCTTTTACGTGTCAGATACCCTGACCAAGCCCACGCAAGGGCCCGTATTCAAGCTGAGGTTCAACAAGCGCAACATACTGCGCCGCTTCTGGCATGTGTTTTACCTCATCTATCTCATCAGGAAGCACCACATCCAGCTGGTTCATGCCCACTCCCGCGCCTCCGGCTGGAGCAGTTATGTGGCCTGCAAGCTGACCGGCACCCCCATGATCACCACAGTTCATGGCCGTCAGCCTGTGCATGCCTCCCGCAAGGCCTTCCACGCCCTCGGCTATCGGGCCGTGGCGGTGTGCGAGGATATTGCCCGCCAGATCATCGACAACCTAGGGGTGGATCCCGCCATGGTGCAGGTGCTGCGCAACGGCATAGAGACTGACAGATTCCAGCCTGTGCCGGCACCGGACAACGCCAGGCCGGTGATCGCCATCATAGGTCGACTGAGCGGCCCCAAGGGGGAGCTCTGCTATCGCCTGCTGGACGAGGTACTGGATCTGGACGCCTGCCAGGTCCGTGTCGTCAGCGGTACCAAGGTGCCGGAGCGCTTTGCCCGCTTCCAGGACAAGGTCGATTTCGTCGGCTATGTGGACGATGTGCCCGCCCTGCTGGTGCAGTGCGATCTGGTGATTGGAGCCGGCCGGGTGGCGATGGAGGCCCTGCTGTGCGGTCGTCCGGCGTTTGCCATCGGCGAGGCCAAGGCCATAGGGCTGGTGACCGAACAGAATCTGGACGAGGCGCTGGCCAGCAACTTCGGCGACATAGGGCCCCAGGATCTGGCGATCGATTTTGCCGCGCTGAAGGGACAGATAGCCCCGTCACTGGCCAGCAAGCAAGTGCCGGACAGCCTGCGCCAGCGCATCCGGCAGGAGTATGACTTGCAGCAGGTGGTGAGCGGACTCGAGTCCATCTATCAGGATGCCGTGGTCGAGACCCTGCGCCGGGAGATGCCGGTCATCATGTATCACCGCTTCATCGAGCATGAGAGCGAGAAGGGAGTGCACGGCACCTGGCTGCCCGTCGCCATGTTCGAGAAACACCTCAAGCTGATGAAGTGGCTCGGCTACGAGACGCTGACGTTCGCGGATCTGGTGGACAAGGGCTTCATCCATCGGCTGCAATACGGCAAGAAGTACCTGATGATCACCGTCGACGACGGTTATCGTGACAACCTCACCCGCATGCTGCCTCTGCTGGAAAAATATGGTTACAAGGCGGTGGTGTACATAGTGACAGGCGAGGATCACAATCGCTGGGACGTGGAGCACCCGACCCACCCCGATACGCCGGTGGCCCTGATGAATGGCGATGAGATAAGGGCGCTGGGGGCCTCTGGTCACGTGGAGATAGGGGGACATACCCTGACCCATCCGCGCCTCAGCACGCTGGCTCCCGAGCAGCAGGCGCGCGAGATCCGGGCCAACAAGGAGAGGCTGGAACGGCTGCTTGGCCATCCGCTCCTGTCGTTTGCCTACCCTTACGGGGATCTGAACGAGAGCGCGAAAGCCGAGGCCTGCGCCGCCGGCTACCGCTATGCTGTGGCCACCAACAGCGGCCCCAGAGCCATGCATCGGGATCCGCTCCAGATCCGCCGGATCGCCATCTTCCCCCGCACCGACATGTTCGGGTTGTGGCGCAAGATCCGTGGCAACTATGTCTTCAGAAAATCTTGATGGGAAAATACACATTGCTCGGGATGAAAGATCAGACCCTGTCGACGAATCACGATTTTCTCGGCTTTTTTCATGGCAAGGCGTTCGGCAACTTCATCTTCCTGAATATTCTGGGTTACACCCTGTTCAAGGATTCGATACAGCTGATCGCCGATGTCTGCCAGACCATCATCGTCTTCGCAACCCTGCTGGCATTCTATGTGGACAGGGCTTTCTTCATAAAAAACAGAGTCTTTCAACTGCTCTGTCTGGCCGTGGTGGTGCAGTGCCTGAGCTGGGTGTCATCGCAATATTATGTCCATGACTATGCCCTCAAGTACCCTTCGGTGAAGTCGATGGCCTACCTCTTCTTCTTCATCGGCCTCGCCTACTGGCTGAAAGGGGAGCCGCGGCGCATCGTCATCACACTGCTGACCTTCTGCGTCGGGGTGGTCTTCACCTTTGCCTACCACTCGGCCTTTTTCTCCATCTTCGAGACGGGGCTCGACGGTGCCAGGGTGGATTTCAATTACCGCAATGCCCAGCACGGCTCCCTGATCGCGGGCGCCTGCTTTCTGTTTTTCGTCCTGTTGCTGCTCACCTCAAGATTCAGAAAACTGTCGCTGGCCAATGGGGGCATACTGCTCGGCATAGTGTTGTTCGGCATTTTCTCCATCATTCTGCAATCCCGCCAGTCCTGGCTGGCCATCTCGGTCTCCCTCGCTATCCTTCCCTTGCTGGGGGATGGTGAGCATTGGCCAACACGCAAGGTGGTCATGACCTACGCCATCTTGCTGGCGACCATGCTGGCCCTCTATCAGGTCCCATTCATCAGGGAGAGGCTGCTGTCAGGCTTTGTGCATCAAGGGGATGTGCATGCCATCTTGACGGGCAACTGGGCCGAGGTACGGGATTTCAGCATAGGGGTGAGGCTGAAGACCTGGCTGGAGGCCATTCAGTGGTTCCTGGCACACCCGCTCTTCGGCACCGGCTATGGCAGTCAATCACTGGTCATTACCCTGTCCAAGACTCTGCCGGATTACATCACCCGGGAGTTCCGTCATCTGCACAACTCCAACATGGAGACTCTGGTGTGCTGGGGCCTTGCCGGATTCCTGGTGCTCTATGGCACGCTCTTCACCGTGGCTCGTCAGGTGTTGTCCTGTTCGCTCTCTTCACGTTTCATCAAGATGCTGACCATCTCTTTCATCATCTATTGGCTCATCATCAACAACTTTGAATCCTTTTTCTACATGCGCTCCGGGCAGTGGGTATTCAGCGTCTTCATGGGCGCCATCTACTCGGTTGCACTGCATGGAAAACTGAAGCAGTTTGCAAAGGAAGGTCATGAAAATTTACGTCATTAGTCTGGAGCGGGCCGTCGAGCGGCGCAGTCGCGTCGAGTCCGTCCTGGCGGCCAGAGGCATCGATTTCGAGTTTTTCAACGCGGTGAATGGTTTTGAAGGCCTCCCCGAGCGGTTGCAGGCCTTGCCGGATGACCAGCACAGGATCCGTTTCAGGAGCCGGCCGTTGACCCCGGGGGAGAAGGGCTGTTATGCCAGCCACTTCCTGTTGTGGGAAAAGTGCGTCGAACTCAATGAGCCCATCCTCATTCTGGAAGATGACTTCCTGCCTACCCAGTATTTTGAAGAAGTGCTGGGGACCCTGCCCAAGGTCCACGAGCAGTATGAGTATGTGAAGGTGGAACCCCAGGTCGGGTCGGCCAGCGCATTGACCACCATAAACAACATGCAGCTGATGTTCTGGCACAACAACTCCTGCTGGACCACGGGTTACAGCATCTCGCCCCAGGGGGCCCGCCGCCTGCTGGCGCACAGCAAGCGATGGCTCTGCTCGGTCGACAACTTCATCGGCGAGTCCTATCGTACCGGTCTCATCTGCACCGGCCTTATCCCCTATGCCATCTACAGCCCGCGGGACATGGGTAGCGACATCCAGAATCAGGTCGAGCTGAAGAAGGTACCGCTGGGGTTCAAATTGACCCGTGAGCTGTACCGCTGCTACCGGTTCATCAGAATGACGCTGTGGAACATGAAGCACTGCGGGGGCAAGTCATGAGCGCGACCAATAAAACCATTCACGCCATCTGGCTGGGCAACCGGCTGCCTCCCCTGGCCCATGTGTGCATCGACGACTGGCGAAAGCAGGGTTACGACTACAAGCTGTGGCTGGATACGGACCCACAGATAAAGCGCTGGATCCAGGAGTGCACCTTTGCCCGGGAGTGCTACCGACGGGGTTTGCTGGCCTTCGTGACCGATTACCTGCGCCTCAAGATCCTCACCCAGGAAGGGGGTCTCTATCTGGATACCGATGTCACCATCAACCAGGATCCCTTCCCGCTCTTCGAGTCAGTGGCGTTTGGCGCAGGCTACGAGTCCGATCGGCTGGTCGGCACCGCTGTCATCTACGCCCGGAAAGAGTCGGTGATGTTGTCCGAGCTGGTCCGCTTCTACGAAGAGGAGATCATGTCCTCTCCCATGTACATGGGGCCCGAGATCATGACCAGACTGGTGTCAGACAAGCTGGCTCAGTCCGGCGATGCTGCCCTGATCGCCCCCGTTCATTACTTCTACAACTATCAGGGGGAAGCCATTCATTTTGAGCCCGCCGCGGAGCGTTATATGACGCACTGGTTCCAGCACAGCTGGAAGCGCTCATCCGGCCTCGTATTCCTGCGGGCCAAGGCCAAGGGGTGGTCCGGATATCTCTATGAGTGGCAGAAAGAGTTCTTCCGTCTGAGGAAGTGACGATCTGACGCTGTCGGTTACCTGACTGGTATTGGGTCGGGGGTAGGCTCTTCCGGTTTGCCATGGGGTAGCGTCACTTGGTCCCAGAGCATGCTCAACTGGTGTTGAACGGCCAGGACTTCCTGCTCTGGGTGCTGGTGATTGGTATCGATGAATCGATAGCGAGGATGAGAGACGGGATTGGCAATGGCGGAGTGCCCCAGGGGAGAGACTATGGTCAGCAGCGGTATGTCCAGCGCCTGTGCCATATGCCGCGGGCCTGTGTCGTTGCCGACGAACAGCTGGCAATGGGCGAAGATGCCCGCGAGCTCCCGCACCGAGCGGGTCTGTATGTGGTCAAATACGCTGGCCTGCAGTGCGGCGGGCAGCAAGGGCTTCAGGCTGCGGTTGTACTCTTCCTCCCCCGGCCCGCAGTAGATCAGGATCTGGGCGTGGTGCTGCTCTATCAGCCAGCGTGCGACTTCGGCGAAACAGTCGATGGGCCAGCGCTTGTAGTGCCCAAGGGAATTGACCCCCATGGCGATCAGCGGCCTGCCCGGATCTATGCCGGCGGCCTGCAGTGTCTCCCGTCCCCGTTGCTTCTCTTCTTCACTCAGCCAGAGATAGTAGTTGCGATCCTCCCTGGCGAGCCCCAGAGGCTTTAGCAGCGAGAATCTGTCATCCACCAGGGTGCTGTTGCCCTGATGCTCGGTGTCATGGCGAAAGCGCACTATGCGGTTGTGGCCGAGTCGCCAGGGGAAGGAGTCGAAGCCGATCCGCAGTCTTGCCCCCGAGATGAGGCAGGTGAGCAGGCCTATCATCTGGCCCTGGCTGTTGATCACCACGTCGTAGCGCTCGCGGCGAATGCCCAGCAGCAACTCCTTCATGTAACGCCACTCGTTGCGGCGCGCCTTCTCGATGACGATCAAGCGATCTATGTTGGGGTTCCCCTCTGCCATCCCCGCGCAGTAATCCATGACCAGATAGTGAACCTCCCCGGCGGGGTCGTGCTGCTTGAGGTTGTTGCACAGTGCTGTGGAGATCAGCACGTCTCCTATCTGTTTGGTTTGTACTACCAGGTATTTCATGGAAGAGGCCTCGGGTGAGGTCGGGTGGAACGTCAGCGCATCAGCATATCGCACTACCCCGTCAGATGCTGCCGCTGTGGGTTGAAAATCCGATCCAACGCACTGTGTTTGCACATATTTTCGGCGTCGATGGGGTTGGGGCTGCCGCTAACAGCAGGCGCGGCCCATAGACAGCGCCTGCAGGCTGGCCTGGACGCAGTGGCATCAGCGCACTATCAGGCCCAGCAGTATGCCCACCACGCCGAAGTCGGCATCGCTGAAGGTGGTGTTGGCAAAGCCGAGATCCCCCAGCATCGGCAGCAGGAACACCGGCAGGAAGGTGATCAGCAGGCCATCGCCGGATTCGATGATTCGGATGTGGTACAGGCCTGTTATCCTGCCCTGACGTCGGTACAGATCCCCTATCGCAAGATGGGCGACATGGCCGCGGAGATGATCCTGCGTAAACTGGCTGGCGAGGTACCGCAGACGGTACCCAGACCATCGAATTTAAAATGCACAAGCGCCAGAGCACCTGATGCCGGCGCCCCAACCCCGAGAGGAAAGCATGTTCAAGGCTCTGTTACTGGATAACCAAGATGGCAAGACCAAGGCGACCCTGACCCAGCTGGCCGAGAGCCAGCTGCCGGCGGGGGAGGTGCGGGTGGCGGTGAGCCATAGCTCCCTCAACTACAAGGACGGGCTGGCCATCACCGGCAAGGGCAAGATAGTGCGTCAGTGGCCGCTGGTGCCTGGCATCGACTTCGTCGGCACAGTGCTGGAGTCTGCCGACAGTCGCTACCAGAGCGGTGACAAGGTGGTGCTGACCGGTTGGGGCGTGGGGGAAGGACACTGGGGCGGTATGGCCGAGCAGGCGCGGGTCAAGGCCGACTGGCTGGTGCCGCTGCCGGCCGGGCTGGATGAGCGGCAGGCCATGTGCATCGGCACCGCCGGCCTCACCGCCATGCTCTGCGTGCTGGCGCTGGAAGAGGCGGGCGTTACTCCTGCGAGCGGCGAGATCCTGGTGACGGGCGCCGCAGGCGGGGTGGGTTCCACCACCGTGGCCCTGCTGGCTGCGCTGGGTTATCAGGTCGCGGCCCTGACCGGCCGTTCCGAGGAGCAGGGTGCCATGCTGACCGCATTGGGTGCCAGCCGCATAGTGCCGCGCAGCGAACTGCTGGAACCGGCCAAGGCGCTGGAGAAGCAGCTGTGGGCCGGTGCCGTCGACACAGTTGGCAGTCAGGTGCTGGCCAAGCTGCTGGCCCAGATGAACTACGGCGGCGCCGTGGCGGCCTGCGGGCTGGCGGGCGGCTTCGATCTGCCCACCAGCGTCATGCCTTTCATACTGCGCAACGTGCGCTTGCAGGGGGTCGACTCTGTGATGTGCCCGCTGGCGCGTCGTCAACTGGCGTGGCAGCGACTGGCGCGGGATCTGCCCATCAGCTTCTTCGCCCAGGCGGTGACCGAGATCGGGTTGGAGCAGGTGGTGGAGGCCGCCGAGGCCATCACCCAGGGTCGGGTGGCGGGTCGCACCCTGATCAAGCTCTGACCGGGTCCACTGGCGAGCCCCATTTTTCTGGATAGACTTTGAAGGCCGGTGCACTATCCAAGGAGAATGAGCATGGGTACGCAGACGCCGGATTTCGAGCTCGACGATGAGTGGGAGCCGGAATCCTGGGAAGACGAGCTGGAGGAGCTGGACGACGAGGGCTGGCAGGACTATGACCCTCTCGACGATCAGTGATTCCCTGTAACGCATGCGGGCGGGCCTGGTGGCCCGCCCGATTTTTTGTGCGTTCGACAGCATGCCCCTTGGTGGCCGGGCGAGGCTCTGGTTAGAATGAACTGCTCAAATGGCGCTGTGGGAAGAAGGATGCCCGTCAGGCCAGAGACGCCATAAACCACTCAAACAACGCCCAAGGATGATTATGCGTTCACTCGTCATCATGCTCTGTGCCACCCTGCTCGGGGGCTGTGTCTCCAACTCGGACGATCCCTGCGAAAAGGTGTGGAGCGATGTGGGGGAAGGAGACGGCAAGCTGGGTTTCGCCGCCGATCGGGTGGAATTCCATCAGACCCAGTGCGGGACCAAGGTGGATGTCGCCATGTGGGAGCAGGGTCGCCAGAAGGGATTGGCCTGGTATTGCCGCCCGGAGCACCTCTATCTGGCCGGGCGATCGGGGGAGGAGTACCGTGGCGTCTGCCCCAATGACGTCCAGGCCCGCAAACTGTTTGCGCAAGGGCGCCAGGGCTGGACCGATCAATAGGGCACCCCCTTCTTCTTCAGACCCTTGAGCGACGAGCAGTGGGGGAACTCATTCCCCTTTCTCCTTTAGTCGCAGCGGCTGGCACAGGTACTCTTTGTCATTGGCGCTGCGGGCACACTTGCCGCACACGAACTTGGGTTTGCGCAATATCTTGCGCAGTGTCTTGAGATCGGCGGGGATCTCGTGACGGCGCCATTCACACAGCGTCTTGTGGCCCATGACGATGACTTCCTCGACAGTGAATGGGAGCGGTAGGGAGAGCGGGCCGCCGGTCGGCACCCTGCTCGCCGTTCATTACTGATAAAGATACTTGGTGAAGATGAGCTCGCGTACCGCCTTCTTGCCGGTTTCTTTGACCAGCAGTTCGTTGACCTTGGCCTCGCACTCCTTGCGCAGCTCTTCCCGACTTACCAGCGACTTGATCTGGGCGCCCGTCTTGCTGCCAATCAGGCGGATGATGGCGTCGCGGATCAGGGGGTCGTGCTGTTCCAGCAACTTGAGATCGGCGGCGTTTTCGGCCATCAGCTCCACCGTCACCCGCACATAGCCCAGGGTTTTGCCATCGCCGAGGTAGTTGGTGATGATGTCCGGATCCAGCGCATGATAGGCGAATCCCGGCTGGACGGCGGCGGAGGCCGGATCGGCGGCCGCTTCCTCGTTGGCGAAGGCGTGGGTATTCAACAGGGTACAACCCAGGGATAACACCAGCAGAATTCTGAAGATCTTCATCTAGATGGCTCGGCAGCGACGGATGCCCCATTTTTGATGCTGCCATCGGGGCCGTCAAGCACGGATGTTCTTACAATTCGCCATTGATTTACGGATAATAAACGGGATTTTAACCTGACAACGGAAATCTCCGGATGGTGAAGCTGTGAAGTCCGAGTTGACTGTTCCCCTCATCCAGCTCGTCCCCTGGCGAGCACCCGCAGAGTGTGAGCCCCCAGAGGCACTGCGCCCCTGGTTGCTGGAGGCTGACTCCATGACCCGGCGCTTGCGGCGCTACAATAGTCACCTCTCGGTGCAACTGCTCGGCAATCGCAGCGTGTCGCTGGGGGTGGACGAGCAGGCGCTGGTGGCCGTTGCGGATCCCGTGGGGATCTGCCGCGAGGTCATACTGCACGGTGACGCCGGGCCAGCCATTCTGGGCTGGACCCTGTTTGCCGAGGCGGCGCTGCAAGGGAGCGGTCTGCAGGATCTGGGGGAGCAACCACTGGGGGAGCGCATCTTCGGTGATGCACCGGCGCGGCGCGATCACCTGCAACTGGCCTGCTTCGAGATCGCGAGCAATCCCTGGTGCCAGGCGGCCACCGTCTGGGGGCGCCGCTCCCGTCTCTATCTGGGGCAGTGGCCCTTGCTGGTCCACGAACTCTTCCTGCCCTCGCTATCGTCTCATTCGCTGCCATCGCATAAGGAGCTGGAGTGAAGCTGTTAACCAAGGAGCGGGGACTGGCCTATGTGCAGTTGGCCCGCATCGACAAGCCCATCGGCACCCTCTTGCTGCTGTGGCCGACCCTGTGGGCGCTCTGTCTCGCGGCCGGTGGCCTGCCGGACCCCTGGATCCTGACCGTGTTCGTGGTGGGGGTCTTCCTGATGCGCTCGGCGGGCTGCGTCATCAATGACTATGCGGATCGCAACTTCGACGGCCACGTGAAACGTACCGCCGGGCGACCGCTGCCCATGGGCCGGGTCGACGCGCGGGAGGTGCTGATCCTGTTTGCCGTGCTGGCGCTCATCTCGTTCGCCCTGGTGCTGACCCTGAACCCGCTCACCATAGGCCTGTCGTTCGCCGGCCTGCTGCTGGCGGTCTGCTACCCCTTCATGAAGCGCTTCATTCCGATCCCGCAACTGGTGCTCGGGATGGCGTTCTCCTGGTCCATTCCCATGGCCTATGCGGCCCAGGCCAACGCCCTGCCGCCCGTCGCCTGGCTGCTGTTTCTCGCCAACCTGCTGTGGACCATCGCCTACGACACCCAGTACGCCATGGTGGACAGGGACGATGACCTCAAGCTCGGGCTCAAATCGAGCGCCATCCTGTTTGGCCGTCACGACAAGCGGATCATCGGCGTGTTGCAACTGGCGACCCTGCTCATCCTGTTGCTGGTGGGTCAGCTGATGGCGCTGGGATCCGGCTATTACTGGGGCCTGCTGGGGGCGGCGGCCCTGTTCGTCTATCAGCAGCGGCTGATCCGGGAGCGCCAGCGGGAGGCCTGCTTCCAGGCCTTCCTCAACAACAACTATGTGGGAGCCCTGGTGCTGCTCGGGGTGATCGCTCACTACCTGTGAGAAACGTCTATCTATGAAAAAGGCCGCATGATGCGGCCTTTTTGTTGGCGGTAAGACGAGGATCAGAGCCGGTTGCCTGCCTGTATGGTGCGGCGGATCTTGTTGCTCAAGAGCGGCACTATGTTGTCGGCCAGGGCCTGGAAGCGGCCGAGATCCGGCTTGCAGCCCGGATCCAGATAGCCTTCGCTGCGCAGGGTGTGGATCAGGGTGCTGAACAGCTTGGGATCGAAGAACTCGGGGGCGTTGATGCCGTGCAGGGTGCCGAGGCGCTCCGCCATCATCAGGCCGTCCGCCTCCAGCTGCTCCGCCTCTATGTGGGGCTGGGCCAGCATGCGGGTCAGCACTATGGCGTAGCGTTGCAGTGTCTCCTGAATGCTCTCGGCCAGGAGCAGCAGGCGCATCTGGTTGCCCGGATTGACCCAGTAGCCGCCATCGCGCGCCTCTATCAGCTGCTGGCGTTGCAGCTCGGCCAGCAGGGCATCCACCAGCTCCGGCAGCTCCTCCTCTTCGTAGCGCAGGAACAGCTCTGTCTTGAGCAGCGGGTAGATGTCGACGCAGCGGGCGACTATCTCGCCGCGGGAGATCCCCTCGCAGCGCTCGATCAAGGCCGCCACCAGGGAGGGCAGGGCGAACAGGTGCAATATGTTGTTGCGGTAGTAGGTCAGCAGGATCGCCTGATAGCGGTCCAGGCTGACTATCTGACCGAGCTTGTCCTCGCTCACCTCGAATTTGTTGAGCTCCATGGCCTGATCCAGCAGTGTCTTGGCATCCTCGTCCGGGATTGTGCTCTGGGGGCTGTAGGGCACCTGCTTGAGCAGGTCCAGATAGGTATTGATCTGGGCCTGCAGTTCGTCCCGGGTCAGGGCATGGCGCTCGGCGGCCAGCAGTGCCAGGGCACTCAGGGTCAGGCCGTTGACGGCGGCGGCATCATTGATCCGGGTCATCAAGAGCTCGGCCAGCTGATTGACGGTGGAGGCCATCCACTCCGGGCGCTCCTCCTTGCCTATGCTCTCCTTCCAGTGCGGCACCTGCTCGCCGAGGTAGCTGTTGAGGGTCAGCGGCTCGCCGAAGTTGACGAAGCCACGGCCATAGTTGCGCAGCTTGCGCAGTATGCCGAGCACCTGCAGGAAGCTCTCTTTCTCCTTGCGGCTGCCCTTGAGCTCGTTGTGGTAGGTGTTGACCTCCATCACGTGCTCGTAGCCGAGATAGACGGGCACCAGGGTCACCGGCCTGTCCAGCCCGCGCATCATGGCCTGCAGCGTCATCGCCAGCATGCCGGTCTTGGGCGGCAGCAGGCGACCGGTGCGGGAACGGCCACCCTCGGTGAAGAACTCCACCGAGTAGCCCTTGGCGAACAGCAGGTTCAGGTATTCACGGAACACAGTGCTGTAGAGCGGGTTGCCCTTGAAGGTGCGGCGGATGAAGAAGGCACCGCCGTGGCGGAAGATGGGGCCCGCCGGCCAGAAGTTGAGGTTGATGCCGGCCGCTATGTGGGGCGGTACCATGCCCTGGTGATAGATGACGTAGGAGAGCAGCAGGTAGTCCATGTGGCTGCGATGGCAGGGGACGTAGACTATCTCGTGCCCTTCCTGGGCCAGCTGGCGCACCTGCTCGGCACCGTTGACCGAGAGGCCGCGGTAGAGCTTGTTCCAGAGCCAGCCGAGGAAAGTCTCCCCGAGGCGGATCAGCCGGAAGGAGAAGTTGGAGGCGATCTCGTCCATGTAGCCATGGGCGCGCTTCTGCGCCTTCTCCAGGCTGATGCCCTCGCGTCTGGCCTCTTCTTCGATGGCCTGCTGGATCACGCTGGAATCCAGCAACTGCTTGAACAGCAGGTTGCGGTTGGGCAGCTTGGGACCGGTGGCGGCCAACTGCTGGCGGCTGAAGTGGGTACGGGCCACCCGCGCCAGCTTGTGGGCTATGGCCTCGTCGGTACCGTGCTTGTCCGCCATGTAGCGCAATGAGAGCGGCGGGGAGAAGCGCACCAGGTTTTCGCGCCCTTTCAGGATCACGATCAGCGCCTTCTTGAGCCGGTTCGGGGCCAGGCTGCTGATGATGTTCCAGCCGGAGGCTTCCTCACCTTCCCTACCGGGGGCACGGCCCCAGAACAGGGTGACGGGCACCACCTGGATATCCAGCTCGGGATCCTGCTTGTGCAGATCCAGCAGCTGGTGGAACTCCTGCAGGAAGGGCAGCGGCTTGTTGCGCGTGCCAAACAGGGGAGGCGGACGATCCAGACAGACGTAGCGCGGCAGCAGCTGGCCACCCAGCTCCAGCGGCGTGAAGGGGCCGGGCAGGCCGAGATCCTCGCAGCACTGTTGCAGGGTCATCAGGTCGGTGATCGAACTGGTTTTCAGGGCATAGACTATGGGTCTTGCCGGATCCAGCTTGAGCTCCGTGATGGGATTTTCCGGCAGGCTCTTGTGATTGACCAAGCCACTGACCGGCCATTGCAGGATGGCTCTGGAAATGTTCTGTCCAAGGGACATGTGCGTCTGCTCTCCAAAAAAATGCGGCGTGAGCATAGCAAATCACCGACAGCTTGTCGCCGAGAGGTAGGATGAGTGCCTTTTCAGGATAGAAGGTGCGGGATTTTTGCGACAAGGCGGGGACAAATATCAGCAACGCCTTGCCTTGGCCACAGCACTGTATATACTGCCAGTGTGCTGTATAAAAAGACAGGTGCCAATGCTATGAAACCCCTTACCCCCCGCCAGGCTGAAGTGCTGGAGCTTATCAAGGCGAACATGAGCGAGACCGGCATGCCGCCGACTCGCGCCGAGATCGCCCAGAAGCTTGGCTTCAAGTCGGCCAATGCGGCCGAGGAACATCTGAAGGCCCTGGCCAAGAAAGGGGTCATCGAGATCATGCCCGGCACCTCCCGCGGCATCCGCCTGCTGCTCGAGGAAGAGGAGGCTGCGCCAGAAGAGAACGGCCTGCCGCTGATCGGCAAGGTCGCGGCCGGTGAGCCCATCCTGGCCCAGGAGCACATAGAGAGTCACTATCAGGTGGATCCCGCCCTGTTCCACCCGCGGGCCGACTTCCTGTTGCGGGTGCAAGGCATGAGCATGAAGAACATCGGCATCATGGATGGGGATCTGCTGGCGGTGCACAAGACCCAGGAGGTGCGCAACGGCCAGGTGGTGGTGGCGCGTCTCGATGAAGACGTCACCGTCAAGCGCTTCCAGCGCAAGGGCAGCCAGGTGTGGCTGCTGCCGGAGAACGAGGATCTCTCCCCCATCGAGGTGGATCTCTCCAGCCAGCACCTGACCATCGAAGGGCTGGCAGTCGGGGTTATTCGCAACGCCGACTGGATGTAAGCATCGAACATGCCGAGGGGCCTCCTGCGGGAGGCCCCTTCGTTTGTGCCGTTTTCCCCGCTCTTCTTTCCTCACCGATCCCCGCCATTTCCGCCGCCCAGATCCACCGCAAACAGTACCGCCACGCATCATGCATTTCGGATATATCCTTTGAGAAGGCCCGCAGTGTCATGGCCGGATAACCGCCATGACCTTGAGTGTGCCGCCAGGTCAGCATGGATCGCAGGGATGCATCACAACTGAGGCGGTGCGGGACAGGGAGAGTCGTCAGGCAGCAGGACGACTCAATACAGTCAGTACGCGACGGTGCCTGGTCTGCCATCCCGATGGCAGTCACACTGGTCGGCGTGGCCTGTTGAGCAAGGAGGACAGGTATGGCTTCAAGCTCGCCGTGGGATCCGGGTCCGGCCGCAACCGCAACCCCCGTATCCTCCATCACCCGATTCATCAAGGGCAGTCGGATGACCTGGTTTTATGCGCTCTGGGTGTATCACAAGGGCGACGGCTGGACCATCTGGCTGGGGTGCCCCAAGGACAAGATTGTCCGCCTGGTTCGTCTGTTCCGCCGCCACCACGACATCGGCTTGCCAGATGCCCCCTGGACGGCCCCGGTCATTCCGCTGCGCGCCACTATCCGGCGCCCTCAGGGGCAGCGCAGATTGCGACCCTGAGCCTGTCCCCCGAACAGTGTGTGAGCCCCACCCGGTGTGGGGCTTTTCTTTTCCCCGCCATTGCCCGGAGATAGCGGCCGTTTCCTCCCTACGGGGCCCTTTCCTGCTCAGGATCCGGACTCAGGACTAGGCAGAAACGGGGCCGGGCGGGTTACAATAGCCCTTCATTGGCCCCGCCATCTGGCTGGTTGAACTAGCAAGGTTCTGTTTTATATGGTTAAACCACGTTTTTCCCTGCTGTTGTTGCTCTTCGTCGGCAGCATAATGGCGGCTTATTACTGGAGCCAACCCTCCCTGCCTGCGCAGGCGGATTATTATCCGGTAGGGCGTGACATCAACCCCTTCACTCTCACGGATGGGGATGGGAAGCCCTTCACCGCCGCCAATCTGGCGGGGCACTGGACCTTCCTGTTCATCGGCTACACCTATTGTCCCGACGTCTGCCCGACCGCCCTGGCGGATCTGCGCTCCATCTACCCGAAGTTGAAGAAGATCGAACCCAGCAGCCAGGTGGTCTTCGTCTCGGCGGATCCCCAGCGGGATGACAGCGCCCGTCTCAAGAGCTATACCGCCTTCTTCCATCCGGAGTTCAAGGCGGCGACCGGCCCCCACCGCGCCCTCTTCCCCCTGGTGCGCAACCTTGGCCTCGTCTATTCCATCGTGGAGAGCGAGCGCAAGGATTACCTCATAGACCACTCGGCCTCGATCGTGCTGATCAATCCCGAGGGCAAGCTGGTGGCCATGTTCCGCCCCAAGGTGGCCCCGGGTGAAGTGGCTCATGTGGATATGCAGACCATGGTCTCCGACTTCGCACGCATAGTGCGGCTGGCCGACGAGTGAGCCGCCGGCGTCGTTCGTGCTGAGCTTGATGCCGTCCTGGCTGAGGGATCCTCGCCGCCACAGTGCCGTGTTTGCCCTGGCCCTGCCCATGGTGTTCTCCAACGTCACCACCCCCTTGCTCGGCCTGGTGGATACCTGGGTGATCGGTCATCTCGGTCAGGCCTGGTTCCTCGGCGGTGTCTCGGTCGGGGCGACCCTCATCAACCTCCTGTTCTGGTTGCTCGGCTTCCTGCGCATGTCCACCACTGGCCTGACCGCCCAGGCTCAGGGTGCCGCCAGCGCCGAGGGGCAGCTTGACACCCTGGCGCGGGCGCTCGGCCTCGCCGTCGGGCTGGGGCTGGCCCTGCTGTTGCTGGTGCTGCCTTTCTTGCCTGCCATCATAGGGCTCAGCGGGGGATCCCCCGAGGTGCAGGTCTATGCCGGAGACTATGTCTCGGTGCGGATCTGGAGCGCCCCGGCGGCCCTGTGCAACCTGGTCATCATGGGCTGGCTGCTGGGCATGCAGGATGCGCGCAGCCCCATGCTGCTGCTGATCCTGAGCAACCTGGTCAACATGGTGCTGGATGCCTGGTTCGTGCTGGGGCTGGGCTGGCAGGTCAGGGGGGTGGCTGCCGCCTCCCTGCTGGCAGACTACAGCTCGCTCGGGGTGGGGCTCTGGCTGGTGAGCCGCCGCCTGCGCCAGCTCTCGGCCGAGGTGTGGCAGGGTGCCTGGTCGCGCTGGTGGCAATGGCCCGCGGTGCGGCGGCTGCTCGGGCTGAACAGGGACATCTTCATCCGCTCCCTCTGCCTGCAGCTCTGTTTCGCCTTCATGACCCTGCAGGCTGCCAGGCTGGGGGACGTGGCGGTGGCCGCCAATGCGGTGCTGCTCAACTTCCTGATGCTGATCTCCTACGGGCTGGATGGCTTCGCCTATGCGGTGGAAGCCATGGTGGGGCGCGCCATAGGACGGCGGGACAGGCAGGGGCTGCGGGAGGCCATAGTCCTCAACCTGGGCTGGGCCTTGCTGATCGCGCTCGCCTTCGCCCTGGGGTTTGCCCTGGGGGGGCGGCAGCTCATCGCCCATATCACCGACCTTCCTGCGGTGATCGCCGAGGCAAACCGCCAACTGCCCTGGCTCATCGTCATGCCCTTGCTGGCGGTCTGGTGCTTCCTGCTGGATGGGGTCTTCATCGGGGCCACCCGGGCCCGGGAGATGCGCAACAGCATGCTGGTGGCGGTGTTTGCCGGCTTCTTCCCAGTCTGGTGGCTGTGCCAGGGGTGGGGCGTGGCGGCCTTGTGGGCCGCCATGGCGGCGCTGATGACGGGGCGGGGACTGACCCTGGGCTGGCTATGCTGGCAACTGGAGCGCGATGGCCGCTTGCTGTATCAAGGCCGGGAACCCGCCTGACGGGTTTCACGGTCGGCGCTGCCTCTGAGGGGCGTCGCGCCGACCTAGGCTAGAGGGATCCCTCATAGCCGAACTGGCGCCAGCTCTCGTAGACGAAGACCGCGACCGCGTTGGCCAGATTCATGCTGCGACTCTGGGGCAGCATGGGAATGCGCAGCCGCTGCTCGAACGGCAGGCTCTCGATGATCTCCGCCGGCAATCCACGGCTCTCAGGCCCGAACAGCAGGGCATCCCCGGGGGCAAACTGCGCCGCCGAATGAGCGGTGCGCCCCTTGGTGGTGCAGGCGAACACCCGCTTGGGGACCACGGCCGCGAGGAAGGCCTCATAGCTCGGCCAGCGCTTCACCTCGGCAAACTCGTGATAGTCGAGCCCGGCCCGCTTCACCCGCTTGTCATCCCAGGCGAAACCAAGGGGCTCTATCAGGTGCAGCCGGTAGCCGGTGTTGGCGCAGAGGCGGATGATGTTGCCGGTGTTGGGCGGGATTTCCGGTTGATAGAGCACTATGTCGAGCATGGGGGGATCCTGATGCGGGGCTGGGGTGGTGCGAAACGGGCGCCAGCATACCCAGCGTCCGTGCCGATGAAAAGGGGTGGCTCACACCATGGGCAGGCGTATGGTGATGACGAGCCCGGTCGGGTGATTGCTGCTGGCCTTGATGGTGCCGCCATGGCGCTGGATCGCCTCGGCGGCGATGGCGAGACCGAGGCCGGTGCCGCCCGTCTTGGCGTTGCGGGCATCATCGACCCGGAAGAAGGGCAGGAACAGCATGGGCTGCTGCTCCACCGGCACGCCTGGGCCGTCATCCCTGATGGTCATCACCCACTCCCGTCCCTCCTGATACCAATCCACCTTGATGAACTCGCGGGCATACTTGAGCGCATTGCGCAGCGGGTTCTCCAGGGCCCTCGCCAGCAGCTCGGGCCACATCCGCAGCGACTCGGTCGGCAGCGGCGGCAGCCTGAGCTGCTTGCCATTCTGATTGGCCTCGAACATGGCGTCGTCCAGTATGGGCTCCAGCAGATCCGCCAGCGGCAGCTCCACCGGGGCTTCCACGTGCTGCTGGACCCGGGACAGATCCAGCAGATCCCCGATCAGCTTGTCGAGCCGGGCGATTTCGCTCTCGATCCGCGCCAGCTCCGAGCTGTCCCCCTGCTTGCGGCGGATCAAGGCCTGCGCCAGCTGAATGCGGGTGAGGGGGCTGCGCAGTTCGTGAGAGATGTCGGACAGCAACTGTTTCTGCTTCTGGATCATGCGCTTGAGGGTGTCCACCATGTGGCTGACATGATCCGCCAGCTGACCTATCTCGTCCTGCCGCCCCAGGTTGGGGATCCGCGTCTCCAGCTTGCCCTGCGCCAGCTGGGAGACCGACTGCTGCAACTGCAGTATGGGGCGGGTCAGCCGCCAGGCCAGCAACAGACAGAGGGGGGTGCTGACCAGCATGGCGATGCCCAGGATCTGGATGGGGTGATCCAGGATCTGGATAAACAGGAACAGATAGGAGTTTTCGACGTTGAGCCCGAAGTAGACGTGATAGCTCTGGCCGTGGTGCTGCATCTGGAAGGGGCCGGCGATGGCCCGCTGGTGTTCGCTGCCCAGCATGGGCTTGGCCGGGTTGTCGGCATCCAGCATGAAGCGGATGACGAACTTGCTCAGCCGGGTGGTGGATTGCATCTGGCCCTTGGCGTCGCGCAGGTAGACGTTGTCCACCGGCAGCAGCCCGGCCGCCGTGATGGCCTGTTGCAGATCGAAATCCTGGTTCGGGTCGGCACCGGCCTGCAGCGCCCGCAGGTTGTTGTTCATCCTGGCCATCTCGTGCTCGGGCAGGGGTATGGTGTTGCGGGGATCCAGGGTGGGTAGTATCACCACGGCGGCCAGCACGAGCAGCAGCATGAACCAGAACCAGAGGAAGATCTGGGTGGAGAGGCCATTGAAGGTGCGGGCCGTTTTCATGCCTGCTCCAGCCAGAGATAGCCTCGGCCACGCACTGTCTTGAAGCGGGGCTGGCCATCGCTGCGCTCAGGCAGCTTCTTGCGCAGGTTGCTCAGGTGCATGTCGATGGCCCGATCGAAGGGTTCGAGCTTCTTGCCAAGCACCTGTTCGGACAACAGATTCTTGCTGACGATCTGGCCCGGGCTGCGCAGCAGGCACTCCAGCAGGCCGAACTCGGTGGCGGTGAGCTCCAGCAGCTGATCGTCGCAGCGGGCCTGTTGCAGGCCGGGTTGCAGCACCAAATCCATGAAGCGCAGCTCGTCGGATGCGCCGCGCTGGGGGGAGGGATTCTGGGTGCGGCGCAAGATGGCGCGCACCCGCGCTAGCAGCTCTCTGTCGTCGAAGGGCTTGGCCAGATAGTCATCGGCCCCCGCTTCGAGCCCGTTGACCCTGTCCTGGCTGTCGCCCCGGGCTGTCAGCATCAGCACAGGGGTGTCGTGGGTCTTGCGTAGCCTGGTCAGCATGGCGAACCCGTTGAGTCTGGGCATCATGACGTCCAGCAACACCAGATCGAATGCCTGCTCTGCCAGCCGCAGCAGCCCCTCCTCCCCATCCTCGGCGACGGTGACGTCAAACCCTTCCAGGGTCAGGATTTCGGTGAGCAGCTGGGTCAGTTCGAGATCGTCGTCGACCAGGAGTATTTTGTTCATTCGGGTCACTCCGTTGATTTTGCACGCCAAACTGACGTTCGGGTCAGGGTATAATAAGTTTTTACGCGTCAGAGGAAAGCCGGTTTTGAGCCACCAACACTATTCCCGCTGGGTCACCCTCGCCAGCACGGCGGCGGTCGTCACCGCCACCCTGCTGATCCTGGGCAAGCTGATCGCCTGGCTGATGACGGACTCTTCCAGCCTGCTGGCGTCCCTCACCGACTCCTTCATGGATGTGAGCGCCTCCATCATTAACCTGCTGGCCATCCGCTACGCGCTGGCGCCGGCCGATGAGGAGCACCGCTTCGGCCACGGCAAGGCGGAGTCCCTGGCGGGTCTGATCCAGTCGGCCTTCATCTCTGGCTCTGCCCTGCTGTTGATGATGCACGGTATCTCGTCGATGCTGAACCAGGTTCCCGTGGTGCGGCTCGAGGCCGGGATCTGGGTCAGTGCCGGCTCCATCCTGCTGACCCTGCTGCTGGTCAGCTTCCAGAGCCTTGTCATTCGCAAGACCAACAGCGTGGCCATCAAGGCCGACATGCTGCACTACCGCTCTGACTTGCTGCTCAATGCCGGTGTGCTGGTGGCACTGGTGCTGGCGGGTCAGGGGTGGTACTGGGCCGATGGCCTGTTCGCCATCCTGATCGGTCTGTTCCTGGTGTGGGGAGCCGTCCAGATCGGCTACGAATCGGTACAGGCCCTGCTCGATCGTCAGTTGCCAGAGGAAGAACAAGCGAGAATAATGGCGCTCTGCTGTGCCGTAGAGGGGGTGCATGGCGTACATGATCTGCGTACCCGTCAATCCGGGCCGACCCGCTTCGTGCAGTTGCATCTGGAGCTTGATGATCAACTGCCCCTGGTCAAGGCCCATCAGATAGCCGACGAGGCTGAACTGGCGGTCCGCCAGTCCTTTGAGCGGATGGAGGTGATCATTCACATGGACCCCATCTCGGTGCTGACAAAAGAACAACAAGGCACTCACCCTGAACAACAGTAGGCTGCAACATGGATGATCTGGTTGCCCAGACGTGGCAAAAAATTCAGCAGGAAGCGCAGAGCATGGCGGCCCAGGAGCCCATGCTGGCCAGCTTCTTTCACTCCACCATTCTCAATCACAGTGATCTGCGCTCGGCGCTGAGCTTCCAGCTCGCCAACAAGCTCGACAGCACCACAATGCCGGCCATCGCCCTGCGCGAGGTGATCGAGCTGGCCCTGCGCAGCGAACCCGAGTTGCTGGCCGCTGTGGCCGCCGACATCTGCGCGGTACAGGATCGTGACCCCGCCGTCGACCTCTTCTCGACACCTCTGCTCTACCTCAAGGGATTCCATGCCCTCCAGGGCTACCGGGTCGCCAACTGGCTGTGGCGCCAGGGGCGTCGCTCGCTGGCGCTCTACCTGCAAAACCAGATCTCCGTGGTGTTCGGGGTCGACGTGCACCCGGCCGCGCGGATCGGCAAGGGCATCATGTTTGACCACGCCACCGGCATAGTGGTAGGTGAAACCGCGGTGATCGAGAACGATGTCTCCATCCTGCAGAGCGTGACCCTGGGTGGCACCGGCAAGGAGAGTGGCGACCGTCATCCCAAGATCCGCGAAGGGGTGATGATAGGGGCGGGCGCCAAGGTGCTCGGCAACATAGAGGTGGGGGTCGGCGCCAAGATAGGGGCCGGCAGCGTGGTGATCAATCCGGTGCCACCCCACACCACGGTCGCCGGCGTGCCCGCCAAGATAGTGGGCCGACCCGAGTGCGACAAGCCCTCCCTGGACATGGATCAGTGTCTCTGATCCCCTGACCGAGGCCGTTGTATGGTCAAGCGCTGGTCAGGCTATCTGATCCTGGGGATGTGGCTGCTCAACCTGCTGCACCTCTATCTGGGATTCTCCCCCTGGCCGGCTGCCGTCGCGGCCTGGGCCGCCTCCTTGCTCACCTGGCCCTGGCTGGTGGGTGCCGCCCGTCGTCAGGCGCTGGCGCTCTATGGGGCGGCACTGCTGTTGCTGATCTTCTCCTGGTGGCGCGGTGCCAGCCTCAGTCCCGGGGACTGGCTGCTGCCCAACATCAACATGCTCACCATGTTTGCCGCCGTCAGCACCCTCAACCTCGCCACTTCGGGTCTGCTGACAGGCGCCGCCTCCTGGTCCGGGCGCAAGGGGCTGTGGAGCACCATGGCCAGCCTCAATCTGCTCGGTGCCGTCATCAACCTATCTGTGCTCTTCATCATCGGCGATCGGCTGGAGCGCAATGGTACCCTTGAGCGGCGCCAGGTCATGGTGCTGAGCCGGATCTTCTGCGCCGCGGCCTTCTGGTCTCCCTTCTTCGTCGCCATGGCGGTGGCGCTCACTTATGCCCCCGGCCTGCAGCTGGCCAGCATACTGCCGTTTGGCATCCTCGCCGCCCTGCTGGCCATGGGACTGACGGCCTGGCAGGTGGAGCGGCTCGGGGTGGCGGACTTCGAAGGCTATCCCCTGAGGTTGCAGACCCTGGGGCTGCCGGTGACCCTGGCGCTGCTGGTGCTGCTGATCCACAGGCTCTGGCCCGGGCTCAGCATTCTGGCGGTGATCGCGCTAGTGGCCCCCTTGCTGGCACTGCTCTTCATGCCAAGCCAGGGACGCGGGGCGGCCCTCAAGCGACAGGTGGTGGAACGCTTCCCCGCCATCGGCGGCCAGCTGGTGCTGTTCCTGGGGGCAGGCCTGCTGGCTGCCGGCATCAACAGCGCCCTCTCCGTCATCGACTTAGGTGCAGGTCACGGTCTGCCGCTGTTCAACCACTTCGGCTGGCTCGAGGCATCCCTCACCCTGCTGCTTATCTTCCTGGTCGCCATCATAGGCGTGCATCCCCTCATCAGCATCTCGGGGGTGGCCCCCTTGTTGTGGCCGCTGTCACCGGATCCCAGCCTGCTCGGCATGTGTTTCCTGCTGGGGTGGGGGCTCGCCACCGGCACCAGCCCGCTGTCCGGCTCCAACCTGGCGCTGGCCTCCCGCTACAACCTGAGCGCCGGACTGCTGCTGCGCTGGAACCTGCTCTACGGGTTGCTGATGTACGGGGTGGCCTGTCTGTTGATGGGGGGCTTCATCACCCTGAACGGCTGACATTGGCGGCGGGAGAGGGGCAGGTTCGCAGGGGGCCATGACGCCGCGGCGAGCGTCCCGGATCGCGGTTCCTGCCCCCTGCGAGAAAAACCGACGCATATTTAAGCAATACAGGTACGGAGGGCGCATTTTGCAACGCGCTGGCTTGTTTGTGCCGAGCGCATCAGGGTATGCTGGCTTCACGCGCTTGATCGCCCCCTGTGGGGCATCGCAATTGAACATACAGGTATGCATATGTCACTAGAAGTCCTTGAGCAACTCGAATCCAAAGTACAATCCGCCGTCGACAACATCTCCCTGCTGAAAATGGAGCTGGACGAGCTGAAAGAGCAGAACAACAAGCTGCAAGACGAGAACCATCAGCTGCGCAACGAACACGTTGCTTGGCAGGAACGTCTGCGCGCCCTGCTGGGCAAGATGGACCAGATGGGCGATGCCATCTGATCCCGTCTTGACTGACTGGAATGAAAGCGGGCCGCTCTTTGAGCGGCCCGCTTGTTTTGGCAGGGGTAGGGATCACAGGGCCAGCAGCTGCTTGACCGTCTTCTCTATACCGTCGGCGGCCTCGAGGATGTTCTGCGCCAGCATGTAGGCCGGGGTCGAGATGACCTTGCGTTCCTGATCCACCACAAACTCGCTGACCGGGCAGTTGAGATGGCTGCCCCCCATGGCCTCGATGGCATTGGCGGTGCCCTCGTCATGGCCTATGGTGGCCAGGGTGCCGGCGCCATAGATGAGGGGTATCATGGCCGGTGCTATGCAGATATAGGCCGCAGGTTTGCGGGCTTTGGCAAAGCTCTGGCACGCCTTCAGCACATCGGGCTGGATCTGGCAATTGGCGCCCTGGACGGCGAAGTCGCACAGATTCTTGGCGGCGCCAAAGCCGCCTGGCACCAGCAGGGCATCGAAATCGGCCGCATCCAGCTCGGCCACATTCCTGATCTGCCCACGGCAGATACGGGCTGCCTCGACCAGGACGTTGCGGCTCTCCCCCTCGCTCACCTCGCCGGTCAGGTGGTTGATGACGTGCAATTGAGGCACGTCGGGCGCGAAGCACTGGGTGGTGGCGCCCTGACGGGCCAGTGCCAGCAGGCTGATGACGGCTTCATGGATCTCGGCGCCATCAAACACGCCACAGCCACTCAAGATCACGGCCACTTTTTTCATGGCAGACTCCTCGTTGTTGAAAATGTGAGCCAGGGTAGATTGTTGTACTTTTGTATGGTTATCGTTCGGCCTCCACTGGTCAAGTCATCTTGCTGTGCTAGGATTGTTTCGTTTTGGATCCTGCCTCGTTGACCCCCTTGAATTTTTTTCCACATTGATCGAGATCATGATGAAGGCGTCATGGTTCGTTTTTGCGATCTCAATGTGCTGTTTTATATGCGCTTTTTGTTTTTAATCCACAGCTTTGCCACCATGGCGCAGCCATGAGTCCATTTTTGAGCACAGAGTTATCCACAGGGAAGGGGGCGCTTAATGGTACCAATGGGAGGGGGCCAGCCCCTTGGTGTGCCGCGGGCCCTGTGGCATCCTAGCGACTGTTTATTCCTGGCAGGACGATTTCATGGCCCCTAGCAATCCCCTTATCTTGGTCGACGGCTCTTCATATCTTTACCGCGCCTTCTTCGCCTCCCAGCAGGCCGATCTGCGCACATCGACCGGTTTGCCAAGCGGCGCCGTCCGGGTGATGGCCAACATGATGCGCAGCCTGCGCAAGCAATACCCCGACAGCCATGTGGCCGTGGTGTTCGACGCCAAGGGCAAGACCTTCCGTGACGACATCTACCCCGAGTACAAGGCGACCCGCGCCAGCATGCCGGACGATCTGCGCAGCCAGGTCGCTCCCATTCACCAGATGATCAAGGCGATGGGCTTCCCCTTCCTGATGGTCGAAGGGGTCGAGGCCGACGACGTGATCGGCACGCTCGCACGCCAGGCGACCGAGAAACAGCTGCCCGTGCTCATCAGCACAGGTGACAAGGACATGGCGCAGCTGGTCTCCGACCATGTCACCCTGATCGACACCATGAAGGATGTGAAGACCGATCGGGAAGGGGTGATCGAGAAGTTCGGCGTGCCCCCCGAGCTCATCATCGACTACCTGGCCCTGATGGGGGACAAGGTGGACAACATTCCCGGCATGGCAGGGGTGGGCGAGAAGACGGCCCAGGCGCTGTTGCAGGGGATAGGCAGCATCGATCAGATCGCCGCCAACCTCGACAAGGTCGCCGCCCTCGGCTTTCGTGGCTCCAAGGCGTTTGCCGACAAATTCCGCGAGCAGGAAGAGCAGGTTCGCCTCTCCTACCAGCTGGCAACCATCAAGACAGACGTGGAGCTGGAGCAGAGTCTCGAAGAGCTGCTGCTGGGCCCGATCGACAAGGAGTCCCTGCTGGCGGTCTACCGCGAGTATGAGCTGCGCAACCTGATCAAGGAGCTGGAGTCCGGTGGCGAAGAGGGCGCCGGGCAGGAAGAGGCCGCTGATGACGCCGCCGCTCCGGTTGCCGCCATCGAGACCGACTACAGCTGCATTCTGGAGGAGGCCGAATTCGACGACTGGCTGGCACAGTTGAAAGCGGCGCCCCTGTTTGCCTTCGACACCGAGACCACCAGTCTCGACTATATGGAGGCGCGAGTGGTTGGCGTGTCGTTCGCCATCGAGCCGGGCAAGGCGGCCTATGTTCCCTTCGGCCACGACTATCTGGGGGCTCCAACCCAGCTGACCGAACAGCAGGTGCTGGGCAAGCTCAAGCCCCTGCTGGAGGATCCTGCCCGTCTCAAGGTCGGCCAGAACCTCAAGTACGATCGCAACGTGCTGCAGAACCACGGCATCGATCTGCAGGGCATCGCCTACGACACCATGCTCGAATCCTATGTGCTCAACTCCACCGCCAGCCGTCATGACATGGACTCCCTGGCCAGGAAGTATCTGGGCGTTGAGACCATCTCGTTCGAAGAGATCGCCGGCAAGGGGGCCAAGCAGCTCACCTTCAACCAGATCGAACTGGAGCAGGCCGCACCCTACGCGGCGGAAGATGCCGACATCACCCTGCGTCTGCACCAGACCCTGTGGGGCGAACTGAGCAAACAGCCTACGCTTGCCAAGGTATTCACCGAGATCGAACTGCCTCTGCTGCCGGTGCTGGCACGGATGGAACTGCTCGGGACCACCATAGATCCCAAATTGCTGCACCAGCAGAGCCAGGAGATTGAAGTGCGTCTGGCGGAGCTGGAGCGGCAGGCGCATGAGCTGGCCGGGCAGGAGTTCAACCTCTCCTCACCCAAGCAGCTCGGCGAGATACTGTTCGTCAAGCTGGGGCTGCCCATCCTCAAGAAGACCCCCAAGGGCGCCCCGTCCACCGCCGAAGAGGTGCTGGCTGAATTGGCGGAAACCTACGATCTGCCGCGCCTGCTGATGGAACACCGCGGCCTGGCCAAGCTCAAGTCCACCTATACCGACAAGCTGCCGCTGATGATCAAGCCCCAGACCGGGCGGGTGCACACCTCCTACCATCAGGCGGTGGCGGCGACCGGCCGGCTCTCCTCGACCGATCCCAACCTGCAGAACATTCCGGTGCGCAACGAGCAGGGGCGCCGGATTCGGCAGGCCTTCATCCCGAGCGCTGGCTACAAGCTGGTAGCGGCGGACTATTCCCAGATTGAGCTGCGCATCATGGCGCACCTCTCCGGTGACCAGGGCTTGCTGACCGCCTTTGCCGAGGGCAAGGACATCCACAAGGCGACCGCCGCCGAGGTGTTCGGCGTGGCGCTCGATGCGGTCACCACCGACATGCGCCGCAGCGCCAAGGCGATCAACTTCGGCCTCATCTATGGCATGAGTGCCTTCGGCCTCGCCAAGCAGCTGGGGATCGGCCGCGCCGAGGCGCAGAAGTACATGGATCTCTACTTCGAACGCTACCCGGGCGTGCTGGAGTACATGGAGCGCACCCGCCAGCAGGCGGAAGCCCAGGGCTATGTCGAGACCCTGTTCGGTCGTCGTCTCTATCTGCCGGACATCAAGTCTCGCAACGCCGGTCTGCGCAAGGGCGCCGAGCGGGCGGCGATCAATGCCCCCATGCAGGGCACGGCCGCCGACATCATCAAGCGCGCCATGATCGCCGTCGATGGCTGGATCCGGGGCATTACCGATGGCTCCATCCACATGCTGATGCAGGTTCACGATGAACTGGTGTTCGAGATCCGCGAGGAGAAGCTGGAGGAGTACATAGCTCTCATCAAGGAGAAGATGTCCGCGGCTGCCGAGCTGCACGTGCCGCTGGTGGTGGAAGCCGGAACCGGCGACAACTGGGATCAGGCCCACTGATCCTGACCACAGTGATTGGCTAGCTATATAAGCAGAGAAGCCCGGCAGCATGCCGGGCTTCTTGTTTCCGT
>NZ_CP172298.1:125000-260000 GCF_044336385.1 Aeromonas mytilicola subsp. aquatica
GGTGCCGGAAGGTTAATTGATGGGGTTAGCGCAAGCGAAGCTCTTGATCGAAGCCCCGGTAAACGGCGGCCGTAACTATAACGGTCCTAAGGTAGCGAAATTCCTTGTCGGGTAAGTTCCGACCTGCACGAATGGTGTAACCATGGCCATGCTGTCTCCACCCGAGACTCAGTGAAATCGAATTCGCCGTGAAGATGCGGTGTACCCGCGGCTAGACGGAAAGACCCCGTGAACCTTTACTACAGCTTGGCACTGAACATTGAACCTACATGTGTAGGATAGGTGGGAGGCTTTGAAGGCGTGACGCCAGTTGCGCTGGAGCCGTCCTTGAAATACCACCCTTGTATGTTTGATGTTCTAACGCAGGGCCCTGAATCGGGCTCGCGGACAGTGCCTGGTGGGTAGTTTGACTGGGGCGGTCTCCTCCCAAAGAGTAACGGAGGAGCACGAAGGTTGGCTAATCCTGGTCGGACATCAGGAGGTTAGTGCAATGGCATAAGCCAGCTTAACTGCGAGACGGACAGGTCGAGCAGGTACGAAAGTAGGTCATAGTGATCCGGTGGTTCTGAATGGAAGGGCCATCGCTCAACGGATAAAAGGTACTCCGGGGATAACAGGCTGATACCGCCCAAGAGTTCATATCGACGGCGGTGTTTGGCACCTCGATGTCGGCTCATCACATCCTGGGGCTGAAGTCGGTCCCAAGGGTATGGCTGTTCGCCATTTAAAGTGGTACGCGAGCTGGGTTCAGAACGTCGTGAGACAGTTCGGTCCCTATCTGCCGTGGGCGTTGGATGATTGAAGGGAGTTGCTCCTAGTACGAGAGGACCGGAGTGAACGAACCTCTGGTGTTCGGGTTGTCACGCCAGTGGCACTGCCCGGTAGCTAAGTTCGGAATCGATAACCGCTGAAAGCATCTAAGCGGGAAGCGAGCCCTGAGATGAGTCATCCCTGACCCCTTGAGGGTCCTAAAGGGCCGTTGGAGACCACAACGTTGATAGGTGGGGTGTGTAAGCGCGGCGACGTGTTGAGCTAACCCATACTAATTACCCGTGAGGCTTAACCATACAACACCCAAGAAGTGTTCTAAGGCTTGTAGCAAATAGAACGAACTACTCAAATTCAGTGATAGCGACCAGCCAATAAGGCCAAGTCGTTATTCACGTCAGCTTTCCGAGATTGAAGTTTTTTGCCTGGCGGCCATAGCGCCGTGGAACCACCTGATCCCATGCCGAACTCAGAAGTGAAACGCGGTAGCGCCGATGGTAGTGTGGCATTCGCCATGCGAGAGTAGGACACTGCCAGGCTTCAATTAAGCAATCACAGCGATGTGGTTGGTCGCGATACGACGTAAGGTTGTGTTGGACAGAAGATTTAGATAGCGCACACAGTGCGGTCTTTACCGGTTAGTGTGCTGATATGGCTCAGTTGGTAGAGCGCATCCTTGGTAAGGATGAGGTCCCCAGTTCGACTCTGGGTATCAGCACCATTATTAAGTAATACAGCTTTTGCCTGACGGCAATAGCGCCGTGGAACCACCTGATCCCATGCCGAACTCAGAAGTGAAACGCGGTAGCGCCGATGGTAGTGTGGCATTCGCCATGCGAGAGTAGGACACTGTCAGGCACCTATTTAGAAGAGGCCTCCCATTCGGGAGGCCTTTTTGCTTTGGGATTTTTTCGATCCAGGTTGGCTTCTTTTAGTAAAAATGCTGGGCTGTCAGCGGCTTGCCCGTTACTCTTGGTCAGGTATTGTCGGGAGTCATCGCCAGAGGAGTATGCATGGCCACGTTGAAGGAAATTGCACAGGAGGCGGGGGTGTCCCAGGCCACTGTGTCGCGGGTGCTCAATGAAGATCCGACGCTGAGCGTCAAGGAAGAAACCAGACAGAAGATCTTCGAGATTGCCGAGCGGCTGGAGTACAAGACCAGCAGCGCCCGCAAAGGGGTGCACAAGAGCAAGCTGCACTTTCTGGCGGTCTATGCCTACCCGCAGAGCACCGAGGTCAACGACCCCTACTATCTCGCCATTCGCTACGGCATCGAGACCCAGTGCGCCCGCTTCAACATAGAGCTGACCCATTTCTACAACGGCGCCGAGGGGCGTGAGCTCTCCGCCGTCGACGGCATCCTGGTTATCGGCCATCTGCCCGAGGAGCGGCTGGCTGCGCTACATTCTCTCTCTGCCCAGCTGGTGTTCGTGGATTGCCGCTCCCAGGGGGAATTTGACTCCGTGGACGTGGATTTGGCGCTCATAAGCCAGCAGGTGGTGGACTTCTTCATCGCCCAGGGGCATGGCCGCATCGGCTATATAGGGGGTCAGGATGAGGCGCCGGATCTGCGGGAGCTGGCCTTCCTCGACTATGGCCAGCGACTGGGAGTGGTACAGGAGCACGACCTCTATCGCGGTGACTTCTCCAGCGCCTCCGGCTACCGACTGGCGAAAGAGATGCTGGCGGGGGACTGGCCCAAGGCGCTGTTCGTCGCCTCAGACTCCATCGCCATTGGCGTGCTGAGAGCCATCCACGAGAAGGGATTGGCCATTCCCCAGCAGATCGAGCTCATCAGCGTCAACGACATCCCGACCGCCAAGTTCACCTTCCCGCCGCTCTCCACGGTGCGGATCCACTCCGAATTGATGGGCTCCCAGGGAGTCAATCTGCTGGTCGAACGGCTGCGGGATGAGCGGGAAGTGCCGCTGCGGGTGCTGGTTCCCAGCCGCCTGACCCTGCGTGGTACTACGCGATAATTTTAGTAAAAAAAGATGTTCTGTAGTCGCGCCACTCCAGGTGGCGCGCCCCTCTATTTACCTTCCCGTGCTTCACCCTGTCCCCGTTATTCCATATAACATTGTTATATATAGGTAATTGCTTCACTCATTCCCGCTTCGTCAACATTCATGCCATCCAGGCAGCTCTCTCTCCCTTTATCTTCTGCTTCTGATCTCGCTCACAAATCCAGCCATCTTGTGTGATGGGGTTAAAACTTTACCGATCATTCGCTGATATTTAGTAAATGTTTATCTAAAGTTTACCCAGTCAAAGTTGTCTTGTTCCGGGAGGACATGTGAATAACTGGGAAAACGTCCAATTCGTTGGTGAAAACAGGCTGGCTCCGCGCGCCTACTTCTTCTCTTATGCCGATCACGGGCTGGCAGCCACCATGCAGCGCGAGCTGAGCCGCCGTTTTCTGAGCCTTAGCGGTCAGTGGCAGTTCCACTACTACGAGCATCCGTTGCTGGTGCCGGAAGACTTCTATCACAGCCCCATGAACGAGTGGGGCCAGATCACCGTGCCTAACATGTGGCAGATGGAAGGGCATGGCAACCTGCAGTACACAGACGAGGGCTTCCCCTTCCCCATAGACGTGCCCTTCGTGCCGAGCAACAACCCCACCGGCGCCTATCAGCGCAGCTTCGTGCTGAGCCCGGCCTGGGATGGCGAGCAGGTGATCATCAAGTTCGATGGTGTGGAGACCTACTTCGAGGTCTATGTGAATGGCCACTATGTCGGCTTCAGCAAGGGGAGCCGCCTCACCGCCGAGTTCGACATCAGCGCCTATGCCAACACCGGTGAAAACCTGCTGTCGGTGCGGGTGATGCAGTGGGCTGACTCCACTTACATTGAAGATCAGGACATGTGGTGGATGGCGGGGATCTTCCGCGACGTCTATCTGGTGGGCAAACCGGCCGCCCATGTGCAGGACTTCTTCATCCGCACCGCGCTGGCCGACGACAGCGCCACCCTGAGCTGCGATATCCAGCTGGAAAATCTGGGGGCGCCTGCTCGTGATCACCGTCTGGTCTGGTCCCTGCTGGATCAGGGCAGCGAGATCGCCAGCGGTTCGCTCGACAATCTCGCCATCGATGGCAAGTGTGATTGCCGCTTCACGCTGGATCTGGCCAAGCCCCATCTCTGGAGCGCCGAAGATCCTTACCTCTATCAGCTGCAACTCTCCCTCTACAACGGTCAGGGCGAGCTGCTGGAAGTGATCCCGCAGCGGGTCGGGGTGCGTGACATCAAGGTCAAGGATGGCCTCTTCTATGTCAACGGCCACTACCTCAAGCTGCACGGGGTGAACCGCCACGACAACGACCATCTCAAGAGCCGCGCGGTCGGCATGGATCGGGTCGAGCGCGACATAGTGCTGATGAAGCAGCACAACCTCAACTCGGTGCGCACCGCCCACTACCCGAACGACCCGCGCTTCTACGAGCTGTGCGACCAGTACGGTCTGTTCGTGATGGCGGAGACGGACGTGGAGACCCACGGTTTCGCCAACGTCGGCGATCTCAGCCGTATCACCGACGATCCCTTCTGGGAGCCGGTGTTCGTGGACAGGATCGAGCGCCATGTGCACGCCCAGAAGAACCACCCCTCCATCATCATCTGGTCGCTCGGCAACGAGTCCGGCTACGGCTGCAACATCAGATCCATGTACCAGCGCTGCAAGGCGATCGACCCGACCCGGCTGGTGCACTACGAAGAGGATCGCGATGCCGAGGTGGTGGATGTGGTGAGCACCATGTATTCGCGCGTCTCCCAGATGAACTGCTTCGGCGAGTTCCCGATGGACAAGCCGCGCATTATCTGCGAATACGCCCACGCCATGGGCAACGGCCCGGGTGGCCTGAGCGAATATCAGCAGGTGTTCGACCGTCATCCCCACATTCAGGGTCACTACATCTGGGAGTGGTGCGATCACGGCATCCTGGATCAGGACGAGCAGGGCCGCGCCGTCTACAAGTACGGCGGCGACTACGGCGACTACCCCAACAACTACAACTTCTGCATGGATGGCCTCATCTATCCGGATCAGACCCCGGGGCCTGGCCTGCGCGAATACAAGCAGGTGATCTGCCCGGTCAAGGTGCGGGCGCTGGATCTGGCGAGCGGTCGGCTTGAGCTGGAAAACCGCTACTGGTTCTCCAATCTCGACGACATCCGCCTGCTGGTCGAGGTGAAGGCAGAGGGCGAACTGCTGGCCAGCCAGCAGCTCCGGCTGGAAGGGGTGGCTCCCGGTGCTACCACAGAGCTGCAACTCGAATTGCCGCAACTGGATGGGCGGGAAACCTTCGTCCAGCTGCGGGTCATCAAGGCCACCGCCACCCGTTACAGCGCGGCAGAGCACGAGCTGGGCCAGTACCAGTTCCAGCTGAAAGAGTCGACTCGCCAGTTGCAGCTCTTTGCCAATCCCAACGCCACTGCGTTGCAGATTGCCGATGAGCGGCTCGCGCTGACCTTGAGCGGCAGCGGCTTCGCCCTGCGCTTCTCGCGCCTCGACGGCAAGCTGGTGAGCTGGCAGCAGGACGGCATCGAGCTGATTGAGCGAGCGCCGCGCCTCACCTTCTTCAAGCCGATGATCGACAACCACAAGCAGGAGTACGAGAGCCTTTGGCACCCGAACCACCTGCAGATCATGCAGGAGCACTTCCGCACTCTGAGCTGGCGTCAGCTGGGCGAGGCGGTCGAGGTGACGGTGGAGAGCCTGATCGCGCCACCGGTGTTCGACTTCGGCATGCGCTGTCGCTACGTCTACACCCTGAGCCCGAACGGCCAGCTGCATGTGGCCCTCTCCGGTCAGCCCTACGGCGGCTATGACGACATCATCCCCAAGATCGGCTTCGAGCTGGGCATTCGTCAGGACCTCGATCGGGTGCACTACCTTGGCATGGGCCCGGGTGAGAACTACCAGGACAGCCGCCAGAGCAACTGGATCGACTGCTTCCAGAGCACTGTGAGCGAGATGTGGGAGCACTACCCCTTCCCGCAGGACAACGGCAACCGCCAGCAGGTGCGCTGGGCAACCCTGACCAACCGTCACGGCGCCGGTCTCTACGTGCGGCCGGATGCCCCCATCAACCTGAGCGTCTGGCCCTACAGCTGGGAGCATATCCACGCCGCCCAGCACATCAACGAGCTGGAACCGAGTGGCTATCTCACCCTCAATCTGGATCACAAGGTGCTGGGGCTGGGCTCCAACTCCTGGGGCTCAGAGGTGCTGGACTCCTGGCGGGTGCGCTTCGAGCCCTTCAGCTTCGGCCTGACCCTGCTGCCCATCGCCCGCGGCAACCTCAATCCGGCTGCCCTGGCCGGGATCGATCTCAGCATCAACGGCGGGAGGAACCTCGCATGATCACCTTAGGCAACCTGACCCTGTTCAAAAACATCTACCGGGAGGGCAAGAAGTGGGGCCGCTGCGTGGAGGCCATCAACAACCTGCCAAACCTCAAGCCCGGCATCTGCCACTCCATAGGTGACTCCCTCACCTACCGCTTGCAGGAGGGGGCCAGCCCGGCCACCTCGTTGTTCGAGGGGCAGCGCCGCTACTTCGACGTCCACTACTACCTGGAAGGGGAAGAGACGGTGGAGTGGGCTGCCAAGCCGGATCTGCGGGTCGAGCAGGCCTATGACGACACCACCGACCGCGAGTGGTTGGCCGGCGAGGTGCGTGAGCGCCAGAAAGTCGGCAAGGGTCAGGTGGTGATCTTCGAGAACGACGAGGCTTACCGCTTCGTCGGCGATGCGCCGGTGCGCAAGCTGATCATCAAGGTCACGGTCGAAGGCGGCTACTTCAAAAACAAATAACAAGCCGCTGTTTTTGCACTGATAAAAGCCGGAAGTGCGGGGCCACCCTACAACTCATGCCCCGCCTTTTGGCAGACAATAACTACAGGTCTGGAGATGCACCATGTCCGATTCCAAGCGGAATACGATAGGCAAGTTCGGTCTGCTGTCGCTCACCTTCGCGGCGGTATTCAGCTTCAACAACGTCATCAACAACAACATCGAGATCGGTCTGGCGTCGGCCCCCATGTTCTTTCTGGCCACCATTTTTTACTTCATTCCGTTCTGTCTGATCATCGCGGAATTCGTGTCACTGAACAAGAACTCCGAAGCGGGCGTCTATGCCTGGGTGAAGAGCTCCCTCGGCGGTCGCTGGGCCTTTATCTCCGCCTACACCTACTGGTTCGTGAACCTCTTCTTCTTCACCTCGCTGTTGCCGCGGGTGATTGCCTACGCCTCCTATGCCTTTTTGGGCTACGAATACATTTTCACCCCGCTGGCGACCACTTTCTTAAGCATGGTGCTGTTCGCCTTTGCGACTTACGTCTCCACCAATGGCGCCAAGATGCTGGGCCCCATCACCTCGGTGACCTCGTCCCTGATGCTGCTGCTAACCCTCTCCTACATCTTGTTGGCGGGCGCGGCCCTGCTCGGCGGCGTACAACCGGCCGACCCCATCACGGTAGAGGCCATGATCCCGGACTTCAGCTGGGCTTTCCTCGGCATCACCACCTGGATCTTCATGGCAGCCGGTGGCGCCGAGTCGGTGGCTGTCTACGTCAATGACGTGAAAGGGGGCTCCAAATCTTTCGTCAAGGTGATCATCATCGCCGGGCTCTTTATCGGGGTGCTCTACTCCATAGCGTCGCTTTTGATCAACGTCTTCGTGCCCGGCGACACCCTGAAATACACCGGCGGCTCGGTGCAGGTATTCGAGGGGCTGGCGGCTTACTTCGGCTTGCCGGAGATCCTGATGAACCGCTTCGTCGGGCTGGTCTCCTTCACCGCCATGTTCGGCTCCCTGCTGATGTGGACCGCGACCCCGGTGAAGATCTTCTTCTCCGAGATCCCGGCCGGCATCTTCGGCAAGAAGACGGTCGAGCTGAACGAGAACGGCGTGCCCGCCCGGGCTGCCTGGATCCAGTACCTCATAGTGCTGCCCCTGATGCTGATCCCGACTTTGGGCTCCAACACGGCGCAGGATCTGATGAACACCGTCATCAACATGACGGCCGCCGCCTCCATGCTGCCGCCGCTGTTCATCATGCTGGCCTACCTCAATCTGCGCCTGAAGCTGGATCACCTGCCGCGGGATTTCAAGATGGGCTCGCGCACCACAGGCATCGCCGTGGTCTCTGTGCTGATCGCCATCTTCTCGGTGGGCTTCCTCGCCTCCACCTTCCCGACCGGCGCCGACATCATGACCATCGTCTTCTACAACGTCGGCGGCATAGTGATTTTCCTCGGCTTCGCCTGGTGGAAATACAACAGATACGAGGCCTCCCTGAGTGCCGAAGCGCGCGCGAAAGAGGCCCTGCCGGCGGCGCAGGTCTCCATCCAGGCCTCCTGATCCCCAACGCATGGGGCCCGAGTGGCCAAGAGAGTGAAAGCGGGTGGCGGCAGCCACCCGCGACAGGTTGAACCACAGAACAGAAGGAGCATGGAATGAGCGAGACGATCGAGTTTGCCGAATTCAAACGGGTCGAGATGAAGGTGGGCAAGGTGCTGGAGGTGGTGCGCCACCTCGGGGCCGACAAACTCTATATCGTCCAGATCGACGTGGGCGGCGAGCGGCCGCTGCAGACCGTCACCAGCCTGGTGCCCCATTACGGCGAAGAGGAGCTGCTGGGCAGCGAGGTGGTGGTGCTGACCAACCTCAAGCCCACCAGGATGCGCGGCGAGCGTTCCGAGTGCATGTTGCTCTGCGCCGAGACCCCGGACGAGAGCCAGAGCGTGCTGTTGCAGCCTCGCGTGCCGATGGCGCCGGGCACCCCCATCGTCTGAACCAACGATTGAGCGCCGGTGCCACAGGGCGGCACCGGTTTGCCAACGAGACCGCCCTGGCGGTCCGATCATAACAAGAGAGTAAATGGCGGGGCCGACAGACCCTTGCCGAACACATTCAGAGTCACAGCGTTACCCGCAGGGAGCGCGAGTCCATTGGAGGACATATGTCTGATTCAGTACGCGGCACCATAGGCAAGTTTGCCCTGTTGTCGATGACCTTTGCCGCCGTGTTCAACGTGCGCAATATCGTCAACAACAACATAGAGCTGGGGCTCAGCTCGGCCCCCATCTTCCTGCTGGCCACCCTGGTCTACTTCATCCCCTTCGTCTTCATCATCGCCGAGTTCGTCTCGGCCAATAAAGACTCCGAGTCGGGGATGTACGACTGGCTCAAGAAACCCCTCGGCACCCGTATGGCCTACCTCGGCTCCTTCCTCTACTGGTTCGTGAACCTGTTCTGGTTCGTCTCCCTGCTGCCGAACGTCATCGCCTACGCCTCCTACGCCATGCTGGGGTATGAGTACAGCTTCTCGCCGACCGTCACCTCGATCATCTCCATAGCGCTGTTTGCGGCGGCGACCCATATCTCCACCAAGGGGGCGAGCTGGCTCGGCAAGATTGCCGAACTGGTGGCCTACGGCGTCTTCGCCCTGTTCGCCATCTATGTGCTGGGCGCCCTGATGGCCCTCGGCGGCGACCATGTGGCGGCCCAGCCCATCACCCTGGAAGCCATGACCCCGACAGTCAACTGGGCGACCCTCGGCATCATGTGCTGGATCTTCCAGGCGGCGGGCGGAGCCGAGACGGCGGCGGCCTACCTCAATGACGTGAAAGGCGGCCAGAAGTCCTTCATCAAGGTGATCATCATCGCCGGTGTGGTCATAGGTGCCATGTATGCGCTGGGCTCCCTGCTGGTGAACGTCTTCGTGCCGCGCGAGAGCCTCACCTACGCCGGCGGCATGGTGGAGATCTTCACCGGCATGGCCCAGTACTTCGGGCTCTCCGAGACGCTGGTCGGCCGCGCGGTCGGGGTGGTGCTCTTCATCGCCATGTTCGGCTCCATGATGATGTGGACCTCGGCGCCGGTGAAGATCCACTTCTCCGAGATCCCCCAGGGGGTCTATGGCGACAAGACCACCCAGCTCAACGAGCACGGGGTGCCGGTGCGCGCCGCCTGGTGGCAGTTTGTGTTCGTGTTCGTGATGCTGGTGGTCAACGGCTTCGGCTCCGAGTCGGTGCAGCAGATGATGAACACCGCCATCAACCTTACCGCCGGCACCGCCATGCTGCCGCCCATCTTCATCATGGTGGCCTACTTCGTGTTCCGCTGGAAACACGACGACACCCCCCGCGAGTTCCGCATGGGATCGCGCACCTTCGGCATGAGCGTGGTCTCTGTGCTGATCGCCATCTTCGTGGTGAGCATGAGTGCCTCCGCCTTCCCGGCCGGGGTGGATCTGGTGCGCGCCTTCTTCATCAACGTCTTCATGACCGCCGTCTTCTCGGCGCTGGCCTACTGGTGGATCTCCCGCTTCGAGAAGCGCCAGGCCCGCAAGCTGGCCGCCGGGGGCAAGGCCGGCGGCGACACCCTGGCCCGGCAGATCTGAGTGCCGATTGTGGTGCAGCGCGGGTGGCCTCTGGCCACCCGTTTTTTTGTCTCCTCGCCTGCCTTGGCCGCCCTGGGTGTTCAGTTTTAAAGCGCTAAAAATCAACTCGTTTAATTTCACTGAATGCTTGGGGCCGTCGCTCAACTTTGCGCCTCCCTGTGTTCGGGGTAAGCTGGGGTTTCGTATCGAGGGTCGCCGTCAGAGGATGGCCCTCCTGTGCCCTGTCGTCCCCCATCCGGTGCGGGACGCGCTTTCCCTGGAGACTCCCCGTGCGTCTGGATCCCTTTACCTCTGTGCTGATTCTGGTGGTGGCCCTGGCCTCCTTCTTCCCCTGCGAGGGCCAGGTGGCCGTCTGGTTCGCGCTGCTGACCAAGCTGGCGGTGGCGCTGCTCTTCTTCATGCATGGCGCCAAGCTGTCGCGCCAGAACCTGCTGGCGGGGCTCGGCCACTGGCGGCTCCACCTGGTGGTGATGGCCAGCACCTTCCTGCTTTTCCCGCTGCTGGGGCTCTTGCTCACCCCGCTGGTGCCCCAGTGGCTGAGCCCGGCCATCTACCTCGGCTTCCTCTATCTGTGCGCCCTGCCCGCGACCGTGCAGTCGGCCATCGCCTTCACCTCCATGGCCGGCGGCAATGTGTCGGCGGCGGTGTGCAGCGCCTCGGCCTCCAGCATACTCGGCATCTTCCTCTCGCCTGTGCTGGTGGGGCTGATGATCAATGTTCAGGGGGAGGGGGTTGACACCTGGCACTCCATCCAGGCCATCATGGTGCAGCTGATGCTGCCCTTCGTGGTGGGCCACCTGTCGCGGCCGCTCATCGGCCGCTGGGTCGACAGCCACCGGCCGCTGATCGGCAAGCTGGATCAGAGCTCCATACTGCTGGTGGTCTATGTGGCCTTCAGCGAGGCCGTGGTGCAGGGGATCTGGCATCAGGTGGGTTGGTATGACTTGGCCAGCATAGTGCTGCTGAGCTGCGTGTTGCTGGCGCTGGTGCTGGCTTGGAACGTCTGGATCAGCCGCCGCCTCGGCTTCGAGCGGGCGGACGAGATCACCATAGTCTTCTGCGGCTCAAAGAAGAGTCTGGCCAATGGGGTGCCCATGGCCAACGTCATGTTCCCCGCCGCCAGCGTCGGGGTCATGGTGCTGCCGCTGATGATCTTCCACCAGATCCAGCTGATGGTGTGCGCCGTGCTGGCCCGCCGCTACCGCGAGCAACAAGACTGACTTTTCCCGATCACCACAACCCCGACTGAAACAGGCCCACAACGGGCCTGTTTTGCTTTTTCCTACATGGTTTTGCTGTCCGTACCATTTGTGCAAATCCTGCATAAGTGATGTTCCGGCCCGCCGGTTTTTCAATAAATCCCGCTCCCTATAATGCACCTCATCCGCTACGGCGAACTTATCAACTACTGAGGCGTCACTGATGACTACACCATTACCTTTTGCAAATGCCGTGCTGGGCGAACCGACCTGCATGACAGAGGGGCCGACAGCAGGGGAGTCTGGGGTCTATTTTCTTGCACCATGGGGCATGCAGCTGGAGCTGGTCTCCTATCCGCAGGGCAAGGCCTATAGCCGTCAATCCCCCGTCGCCTTGTTTGATCCACGATGAACGCACTCTCTGTTTTGCTGATCGTGATGGCCGGCATGGGCCTCTCCTTCGAAGCGGGCCTGCTGGGACCGCTCGGTGAACAGGTGGGCCATCTGTGGGCCACCCTGAGCATCTTCGGCGTGGGGGCTGCACTGCTCTGGCTGATCCGCTTCTTCACGGTGCGTGGGCCATCCACAGGGTGGCATGGGGTGCCGAAATGGCAGCTGATCGGTGGCCTGCTCGGCCCCGTCTATGTGGTGGCGCTCACCCTATCTACTCCCATGCTGGGGGTGGCGATGACGATGATCTGCGTCCTGCTGGGGCAGGTGACCAAGAGCTTTGCCATCGACTACTTCGGCTGGTTTGGCATGCCGAAACGGGCCACCCGCCCCCTGCGGCTGGTGGCGCTCGGCTGCATCGCGCTGGCGCTGCTGTTTACCTATCTGGGAGCAAACGGATGGTGCTGATTATCGTGTTGGCGATCGTCTCCGGCATGGCGCTCAGCGCCCAGGCGGCGATCAATGGCCAGTTGGGAGCGCGGGTTGGTGTGGTGCAGAGCGCACTGCTCACCTTCACCATGGGCACTGTGGTGACCGCCCTGCTGATCTTCTTCTTTGAGCCGCCCTATCAGGCGACCCTGCTCAGTGTGCCGAAGTGGCAGCTGGCCGGTGCCCTGTTCGGCATTGTCTACATGGTGGTGATGGTCGCGGCCATTCCACGGGTAGGGATGGCCATCGCCACTGTGGCCACCATTCTGGGGCAGATGGTGATGAGTCTGGTGATCGATACCATGGGCTGGCTGGGCAATGCCCCCATCCCCCTCAACTACTGGCGCCTTGCCGCCATGATGGCGGTCGCTGCGGCGCTGCTCTGCATCTATCTGGCGAACCGACAACAGGAACAAGTGAATGAGTGAACAGGCAACAACCCTGATGGTCTTTTTCAATCTCAAACCGGGGACGAACGAGGCGGATTATCTGGCGTGGGCACGGGAAGTCGATCTGCCCACCGTGAACCGGCTCAGCAGCGTCACTTCGTTCGAGGTGTTCAAGGGGCTGAAGATGCTGGGGCAGCAGAGTGCATCGCCGTGGGACTACTTCGAAGTGATCCGCATCGCGTCGGAGACGCAGTTTCTGCAGGAGAGCCAGAGTGCACAGATGCAGCAGGTGATCCGTCAATTCGAAACCTTTGCTACGGATGCCCAATTTATCTGCACCCGGGACATAACCACGCTGTAGCTGGCTCGCCAGTGGCGAGGGGATACCACTCTTGCCACTGGCTGCGCTGCGACAACATAAGAGGCTTTATGAAAAAACCGCTTGGCGAATACCTGCACGTGCTGGCCATCATCTTTCCGCTGACGCTGCTGCTCATCGACAGCGTGATCGTGGCCTGCGCCGCCTTTGTCTTGCTGCCGGCGCTGCACAAGCGGACCGGGAGGCTGTTTGGCTGAGCCTATCTGGCATCCCAGTAGCAGGGAGAGCCGTATTTCCCCGCCAGAAAATCGATCACCACCCTCACCTTGGCGGCGAGCTGGTCGGTCTCCAGATAGAGTGCGCTGATCACCTGCTGCTCCACGCTGGTGGAGACGGTGAACCGGGTCATGATCGGCTTGAGCCGTCCGGTTTTCAGCTCCTCGCCGATGAGCCAGGTGGGGAACACCACAATCCCGGCGCCTGCCACCGCCCCGGCAACCAGGGTATCGGCATTGTTGCTGTAGAGGGTGCCGCTCACCTCATAGGGTTGCAGCTGCTCCTGGCCGATGAACCAGCGCTGCAGGCCATTGCTCCCCTTGAAGACCAGACAGTTGTGCTGTGCCAGATCATCCGGGCTGGCGGGTTCGCCGTGGCGAGTGAGGTAGTCGGGGCTGGCCGCCATCACGTAGTGCTGCTGGCCAAACTGCTTCATCCGCAGTGAGGAGTCCTGCGAGATCCCGATGCGGATCAGCAGGTCGATCGACTCGGCCGCCGGATCGACATAGTGATCCGTCTGCTGCAACTCGACCTTGAGCAGGGGGTAGCGCTCCAGCAACTCGGTCAGATAGGGGGCGATGTGCAGCCGGCCAAAGGCGACCGGGGCGCTGATCCGGATGGTGCCTCTCGGGGTGTCCGCCCGCTGCTCGATCTGGCCGACCACCCGCTCATACTGCTGGAGGATCTCGGCGCACTGTTTGGCAAAGGCGACCCCCTCCTCGGTGAGGGAGATGGAGCGGGTATGGCGGTGCAGCAGTTTGGAGCCCACCTTTTCCTCCAGCTGTGCCATCTTGCGCGAGACGGACGAAGGGGTCATATCCTGCCGACGCGCCACATCTGAAAAGCTGCCAAACCGGGTGGTCATCAGAAACAGCTTTATCTCCAACAACGAAACGTCGTAGTTCACGGGATACCTCCTCCATCGCAATCCTCAAGGGTAATCGGCCGACCTTGACCAGGGCAAGCCGATATCATGCGGGGGCCGCGGCCACTTCTCCGAATGAGTGCGCCATAAAAAAAAGAGGAGCCCTCTCGCCTGCGCGACAAAGGTTCCCGTGGTTCATCTCCCTCTCATTGGCCTATGGTGCTTCCCCTGATGATCTTCCACCAGATCCAGCTGATGGTGTGCGCGGTGCTGGCTCGCCGCTACCGCGAGCAGGAGTCCCTGCCCCAGGTCCAGGAGGGATAAGCCTTTGGGCAAAAAGAGAGGGAGGCCATGGGCCTCCCTCTTTCGTTTGCCGCCCCCTCAGCGTTTGCGCCAGACGGTGAGCTGGGCCACCGTGTGCTGGTGCTTGCGGGCGGTTTCGCGGATGACGAAGGGCACGTCTCGCGGCGGGCACAGCTCCTCGAACTCGGCCGCCAGCAGCCGTTGCAGTGCCTGATGGGTGGAGAGGGCCTCGCCGTTCTCCCGGATGCCGCCGAGCCAGTTCGCCTTGGGGGTGTAGTCGGTCAGCCAGGTGTAGGGGCTGGTGAGCACCAGCAGGCCGCCGCTGCGCAGTCTGGGAGCAATGTCCCGCAGGAAGCGGGCCGGCTCCCGCAGCCGGTCGATCAGGTTGGAGGCGAGCACCAGATCGTAGTGCTCGTACTTGGGCTTGAGGTTGCAGGCATCCCCCTGGCTGAAGTGGACCCGTTCGGCCTGCTCGCGGCCGAGATCATGGCTGGAGAGGCGCGCCTCGCAATACTCCACCAGATCCCCCTCCAGGGGCAGGGCGTAGCGGAAGCTGTCCTGGCTGGCGAGGGCCAGCGCCACGTCGATGAAGCGGGCCGAGTAGTCCACCCCGTCCACGTGCTGGAAGTGGCGGGCCAGCTCGAAGCTGGCGCGGCCGGTGGCGCAGCCGATGTCCAGCGCCCGCTCATGGCGGCTGCACAGCTCGCTGGCGAGGCTGGCCAGGGTCTGGGCGTAGTTGGCCACCCCGAAGTGGGTCGGGCCGTACTGGAAGTCGAGGTATTGCGCCACCAGGGCGTCGGTTTCATAAGGGTTCACTGTGATGGCTTCCTGATAGCGTGAGACCAGATAGCGGAAGCCCGCATGCTGGAAGAAGTGGCGACGGAAGGCGTAGCGGGACGACTTGAGCGCCTCGTTGCCTGTGCTTATCCAGCTGCCGCCCTTGATGAGGCTGTGCTTGCCATCGAAGGTGGGGGTGGAGAAGTCATCGTAGAGCGGGTGCACCTTGAACCCCTCGAAGCCGTCGATGGCGGTGCTGGTCCACTGCCAGACGTTGCCCACCAGATCGAAGAAGTCGCCCTGGGGGCAGGCATCCACCGGACAGGAGGAGGCGAAGCGGGCCAGGTTGATATTGCCGGGGGCTTCCAGCCAGTCCGGCTGATCCCCGGGCACCTGCTCGCGCAGCAGCATCCACTCCCCCTCGCTCGGCAGCTGTATGGGCAGGCCGGTCTGGGCCGCCTTCCAGCGGCAGAAGGCGGCCGCCTCCAGCTGGTTCACCTCGGCGGGCCAATCCCAGGGCAGGGGGACCTGCTCTGTCATCAGCCGCAGTTGCAGTTGCTCGGGCTCGTTGGGGTCGCCGACCCAGAAGCTGGGCATACGCGCCTTGGCATACTGGCACCAGCCCCAGCCCTCGTCGTCCCACCAGGCCCGGGTCTCATAGCCGCCCGCCTGCACGAAGGGGAAGTACTCGGCGTTGCTCACCAGCATGCGGCTGGCCTGGAAGGGGGCCAGCTCTATGTGGCGCTCGCCATATTCGTTGTCCCAGCCGTAGGTGGCGTCCTGCTTGCCGAGGCGCACCCGACCCCCCGCCACCGGCTGCAGGCTGTTGGCGGGCACCTGGTCGCGTCTGTGGCGGGCCTGGGTACAGGCGGGCCAATAGGGCTGCGGCTGCACCCAGGCCAGGGGCAGCTGGCGGATCAGCACGCTGGAGGTCTCCAGGTGGATGCGCTCGTGCTCTATCCCCATCAGGATGACCCAGGCCGGGCTCTGCCAGTCGATGGGCAGTGCGATCGGCATACGCTCGATGAAATCACACACCAGGGCACGCACGCGGCCACGGTAGGCGCGCAGTTCGGCCACCGCAGGCCAGTCGTAGTGGGTCTCGTCCAGATCGTCCCAGCTCATCTCGTCCACGCCGATGGCCACCATGGCCTCGATGCGGGGATCGAGGCGCCGGTCGATGAGGTTGGCCGCCAGCAGCTTGTTGACGAAGAAGGCGGCGGTGTGCCCGTAGTAGAAGATGAGGGGGTGGCGCAGGGGGATCGCCTTGTTGAACCAGGCCCGCTCATCGGCCAGGCAGTCAAACAGGCTGTCGTAGAGATCGAAGGTCTGACAGAAGTAGTCGAGCAGCTCGCGGCGCTTGTGCTCGGGATCGTCGCCGCCGAGCAGCGGAGTGCGGGTCGGGGCTGGCAGGCCCTCTGGGCTGGCGAATGGATGGCTGACTTGGGTCACGCTCTGACTCCTTGTTGGCAGTGACAAATGCTTAGGTGGAGAGCTCTATACGCACAAGGTATCACTATTGGCTCAACAGACCGGGGCGGCAACCAAAAACTGTCGGTACTTGTTGTCATGGCGGCTACTCGCCAGGTAGGTGAATTCCCATTTGGGTATGGCCAATTTCACCACTATATAGTCAGAATGGCGCGTTACAGTCTGATGGCTCTGGTAATTAAAATAATAAAAAAACATAAAAATCATGCAGTTGAGATTATGGCATGAGGATTGCCATCTTGATTCCCGGATGAGTACAGACAGGCCGGACAGGGCCATCAACAAGGAGAGAGAAATGAAGTGGATGCTGGGAGTGATGCTGGCCCTGGGGCTCGGTGGTTGCAGCAAGTTGGATAATACCAAGGTGAGCGGTGACGGCGCCGTCATCGAGCAGCGCCACCCCCTGGGTCAGCAGGTGACCCGGGTGCTGGCCGGGGTGCCCGCCAACATCCATCTGGTGGCGGGGGCGGCGAGCGGTATCCACATCCGGGGGCAGGGGAACCTGCTGCCCTACCTGGAGCTGACCGAGAAGGGCGACAAGCTGGAGATAGAGGTGAAGGAGGGTTACCGGCTCGAGCCCCCCGAGCCCATCGATATCACCATCACCCTGCCCAAGGTGGAAGAGCTGGCGCTGGCGGGTCTGGCTCGCGGCGATCTGAGCGGTTTTTCGGGAGATGAGCTGGTACTGTCGGTGGCCGGCCTGGGGGATATAGTCGCCAGCCAGCTGGCACTGGATCGACTGGAGGGCAATATTGCCGGTGCGGGCAGCCTGGATCTGGGGGAGGGCTCGGCCAGGGAAGTGGAGCTCAATATCGCCGGTGCCGGTGGCGTGTCGGGCGCGCAGTTCAAAGGAGAGGAGGTCGAGGTCAATATCGCCGGCAGTGGCGACGTAGCAGTGAATGCCAGCGAGTTGCTGAAGGTCGGCATCGCCGGCTCCGGCTCGGTCAGCTATCTGGGCAACCCCAGGCTGGAGAGCGAGATCGCAGGGTCCGGCGCCATCTCCCGTGCAGGAAGCTGAGTATCCGGCGCGATTACAGCTAAATAACAGGCCCATGCAGGGCCTGTTTTGTTATCCATGGTCGCGCAGCTTTATCTCACTCGAGAGGCAGCGCGAGGCGCAGATCCGCATTGAGCCGCATCAACAGCCACTGCATGCCGGCGAGGTGCTGGTGGTCGTGGCTGACGAGCAGGCGCACCAGACCGTCCAGGGTCACCTCCCCATAGCCGCCATAGCGGGCGCGCCGCGCCCAGGCACTGGAGGGCAGCGCCTTGAGCCAGTCCACTGTCTGCAGGCGGGCGGTGCGAAAGCGGTCCAGCTGCACAGCGGTATCCTGCAACGGGTACTGGTTGTCTCGCGCCAGCTGATAGCCATCGAGGGAGGCCAGTTCGGGCAGGCTCTCCTCGAGGGTGCGGCGAAAGCGCAGCTGATAGCCCTGGGTCTCTATGTCCAGCAGGTGGCAGAGGTGCCCCCGGGCGCTGAAGCGCTCGGCTGGGGTCCCTGCCCAGTTGGCGGGTTCCCAGTCCAGCTGGTCGGCGGGCACCTGTGCCAGCAGTCGTTCGAACTGGTCCGGCATGGCCAGCAGCGTGGTGAATAGCGTCATCCTTGTCTCCCTGTTCCCTTGTTTATGGCCGCCCGCAGATGAGGGGCGGGCGGCCATGGGGTGCCTGTCTGGCCCCTGGTCAGCCCTGGGCCGGTTCGCCGAGGTGGCTGGCGTGAAAGCGCAGGTGTTCCTCGATGAAGCTCGCCACGAAGTAGTAGCTGTGGTCATAGCCGGCATGGCGATGGAGCGCCAGGGGCCACTCCTTGGCGGTCGCAATCTCGGCCAGGGCGTCTATGCCGAGTTGCTCCGCCAGGAAGGGATCGTCCAGTCCCACGTCTACCCGGGTCGGCAGGGGCTGGCTGTCGTGGTGGCGCAGCAGCTGGCAGCTGTCCCACTCCTGCCACAGCAAGGGATTGTTGCCGAGATAGGCGCCGAGGGCCTTCTGGCCCCAGGGGGCGCGGCTCGGGTGGCTGATGGGGCTGAAGGCCGACACCGAGCGGTAGCGGCCGGGTTCGCGCAACGCGGCGATCAGCGCCCCGTGGCCCCCCATGGAGTGACCGCTGATGGCGCGCCTGGTGGAGACCGGGAAGTGGGTCTCGATGAGCTCGGGCAGCTCCCGGGTGACGTAGTCATACATCTGGTAGTGCGCCCGCCAGGGGTGCTGGGTGGCGTTGACATAGAAGCCAGCCCCCATGCCGAGATCGTAACCGGGATCGTCCGGTACCCCTTCGCCGCGCGGGCTGGTGTCCGGCGCTACCAGGGCGATGCCGAGCTCGGCGGCGATGCGCTGGGCCCCCGCCTTCTGCATGAAGTTCTCGTCGGTGCAGGTGAGGCCGGAGAGCCAGTAGAGCACGGGCACCTTCTGGCCGGTGAGGGCCTGGGGCGGCAGGTAGATGGCGAAGCGCATCTCGCAGCCCTGCACTGTGGAGCTGTGGCGGTACTGCTTGTGCCAGCCACCGAAGCTTTTGTTGCTGCTGATAATGTCCAGATTCATCGAAGGACTCCTCTGCCCCGCCCATTCATCGATGGGCGGGGCTGTGATGGGATCAGTAGTGGATGACGGTGCGGATGCTCTTGCCTTCGTGCATCAGATCGAAGGCCTCGTTGATCTGCTCCAGGGGCATGGTGTGGGTGATGAAGTCGTCCAGCCGGAACTCCCCCTGCATGTAGCGCTGCACATAGCTCGGCAGTTCGCTGCGACCGCGCACCCCGCCGAAGGCGCTGCCGCGCCAGACCCGGCCTGTGACCAGCTGGAAGGGACGGGTGCTGATCTCCTGACCGGCACCGGCCACCCCTATGATGACAGACTCGCCCCAGCCCTTGTGGCAGCATTCGAGCGCCGCGCGCATCACCTTGACGTTGCCGATGCACTCGAAGGAGAAGTCGACGCCGCCATCGGTCATCTCGACGATCACCTCCTGGATGGGCTTGTCGTAATCGTTCGGGTTGATGCAGTCGGTGGCGCCCAGCTTGCGGGCCAGCTCGAACTTGCTCTCGTTGATGTCGATGGCGATGATGCGGCTGGCCTTGGCCAGGCGGGCACCGATCACCGCGGAGAGGCCTATGCCCCCCAGCCCGAAGATGGCGACGCTCTCACCCTCTTTGACCTTGGCTGTGTTCATCACGGCGCCTATGCCGGTGGTGACGCCGCAGCCCAGCAGGCAGACCTCTTCCAGCGGGGCGGCCGGGTCCACCTTGGCGATGGAGATCTCGGGCAGTACAGTGTATTCGCTGAAGGTGGAGGTGCCCATGTAGTGATAGATGGGCTGGCCGTCCTTGGAGAAGCGGGTGGTGCCGTCCGGCATCAGCCCCTTGCCCTGGGTGGCGCGGATCTTCTGGCACAGGTTGGTCTTGCCGGACTTGCAGAACTTGCACTCGCCGCATTCGGGGGTATAAAGCGGGATCACGTGATCACCCACCTTGACGCTGGTGACGCCCTCGCCGACGGACTCGACTATGCCGCCCCCCTCATGGCCCAGGATGCAGGGGAAGACCCCTTCCGGATCTTCGCCAGACAGGGTGAAGGCATCTGTGTGGCAGACGCCGGTGGCGACGATGCGCACCCGCACCTCGCCCGCTTGCGGTGGCATGACCTCCACCTCTTCGATGGAGAGGGGCTGGCCCGGGCCCCAGGCGATGGCGGCCTTGCACTTGATGCTTTGAACCTGTGCCATGAATGATGTCCTCGTGGTTGTGTGGGTGAACTGAAATGGGTTCGGACATTCAGTGTAGTTTCCCGCCGATTTGGTGATAATAAGGCTAAGTATCAAATCACTTTTACACATAGGTAATAATGTTCGGCTGGGAAGGGGTCTGTGAATTTGTCAGCGTGGCGGAGCAGGGGGGCTTTACCCCGGCGGCGCGCAAGCTGGGGGTCTCGGTGGCCCAGGTGAGCCGCCAGGTGGCGCAGCTGGAAGACAGGCTGCAGGCCAAGCTGCTGCTGCGCACCACCCGCCAGGTGCGGCTCACCGAGCTCGGCGAGATCTACTTTCGCCACTGCCGCCAGTTGCTGGACAACCTCTACGAGGCGGAGCTGGCACTGGGGCGCCATCAGGCGGTGCCCCAGGGCACCCTGCGCATTACGGCCCCCGTCTCCTACGGCGAGAGCCGCATAGCCCCCCTGGTGAACGACTTCATGGTGCGCTTCCCCCAGCTGGAGGTGACCCTCAACCTCACCAACCAGTTGCTGGATCTGGTGCACGAGGGGTTCGATCTGGCGATCCGCCTCGGCCACCTCAAGGACTCGACCCTGGTGGCGCGCAAGCTGGCGCAGCGGGTGCCCTATGTGTGTGCCTCCCCCGCCTATACCGCCCGCCACGGCATGCCCAACAGCCTCTCGGAGCTGGCCCGCCACCACTGCCTGGTGGGCAATGGCGACGAGTGGCACTTCACTCTGGATGGTAAACCCCACAGCGTGCGGGTGCGCGGCCTGCTCCACTGCAACAGCGGCCACGCTCTGCTGGACGCGGCGCTCAAGGGGATCGGCATCATCCAGCTGCCGGACTACTACGTGAGCGAGCACCTGGCCCGGGGGGAGCTTATCGAACTGCTGCCGGAGCTGCGGGCGCCGCAGGAGGGGATCTGGGCCCTCTATCCCCACAACCGACATCTCTCCCCCAAGGTGCGGCTGCTGGTGGACTACCTCGCCGAGCGGCTCAGCGATCCCGCCCAGCCAGCGCTGGTGCGCCCCATCGGCTGAAAAAGAGAAGGCCCGCTGGTGCGGGCCTTCTTGTTTGGGCGGGAGTGCTATTCCCGTTCCTTGACGTAGGGGGTGCCGAGCGCCTTGGGCGCCACCGCCTTGCCGATGAAGCCGGCCAGCAGGAAGACCGTCAAGATGTAGGGCAGCGCCTCTATCGCCTGCACCGGGATCGGGAAGTCGCCGATGCTGACCCCCTGCAACCGGATGGCGACGGCGTCGAGGAAGCCGAACAGCAGACAGGCCGCCATGGCGTTCCAGGGGCGCCACTTGCCGAACACCAGCGCCGCCAGCGCCATGAAGCCCTTGCCCGCGCTCATGTTGGGGATGAACTGGGCGGTCTGGGCCACCGCCAGATAGGTGCCACCAATACCGGCCAGCAGGCCGCCGATGATGAGCGCCGTGTAGCGCATCCGCACCACGGAAATACCTGCGGTATCGACTGCGGCCGGGGCCTCGCCCACCGCCCGCAGCCGCAGGCCGAAGCGGGTACGGAACAGCACCCACCAGGCCAGGGGAACGGCGGCGAACGCCACGTACTCCAGCAGGGAGTGACCGCTCAGGAGCTCGCTGTAGAGCTGGCCGATGACGGGCACGTCATAGAGCTCCTTGGCGAAGGGCAGGTCGATGGGGGCGAAGCGGGCATCGCCGGAGAGTGCCGGGGTCTGGCCGCCCTGATCGAACCAGTAACGGCCCAGGGTGACGGTCAGACCGGCCGCCAGTATGTTGATGGCCATGCCGCTCACCACCTGATCCCCGCGGTGGGTGATGGTGGCGAAGCCGTGCAGCAGGGCGAACAGGATGGAAACCCCCACCCCGGCACCCAGCCCAATCCAGGCGGAGCCGGAGACGGCGGCCGCGGCCGCACTGGCGAAGGCCGCCGCCAGCAGCTTGCCCTCCAGGGCGATGTTGACCACCCCGGAGCGTTCGCAAAACATCCCCGCCATGGCAGCCAGAATGAGCGGCGGCGCTGTACGTATGGTCGCGTCCAGCATCAGGATCAGCATTTCAAACATGGCTTGGACTCCCTTCGGCTCGCAAAACATTCCTGTCATCCATGGCAGCCAGGATCAGGGGGGACGCGGTACGAATGGTCGCGTCCAGCATCAGGATCAGCATTTCGAACATGATCAGACTCCCTTCACTTGTGCGGTTGAGCGGTTGGCAAACGCCAGGTAGGCCTGCTCGATACGCGGACGCAGCATGTGCTCGAGGGCGCCGCAGAACAGGATCACCAGACCCTGCAGCACCACCACTATGTTGCGATCCACCCCGAACTCGAAGCTGAGCTCGGCGCCACCCTGATAGAGGAAGCCGAACAGCAGGCTGGCGATGATGACGCCGACCGGGTGGTTGCGACCCATCAGGGCCACCGCTATGCCGGTGAAGCCGAAGCCTTCCACGAAGTTGAGCTTGATCTGGTGCAGCTCACCCTGCAGCACGTTGAGGGCGAAGAAGCCCGCCAGCATGCCGGAGATCACCATGGCCAGGATCACCACCTTGGGGTAGGAGATGCCCGCATAGGCGGAGGCGCTCTGACTGGCCCCCACCGAGCGGATCTCGTAGCCCCAGCGGGTATGCCAGATGAAGACCCACACCAGGGCCGCACAGATCAGCGCCCAGACGAAGCTGATGTTGAGGGGGCTGTTCGGCATCTCCACACCGAAACCAGCCGCCAGTTCGCTCATCTTCGGCAGCCAGCTCGCCACGGCGAACACCTTGCTCTCTGTGGCCATGGATCCTGGCGGCTTGAACACATCGACCAGCAGGTAGGCCATCAGGGAGGCGGCGATGAAGTTGAACATGATGGTGGTGATGACGATGTGGCTGCCCCGCTTGGCTTGCAGCCAGGCCGGGATGAAGGCCCAGGCCGCGCCGAACAGGCCACCGGCTATGATGGCGAGCGGCAGCAGCAGGGCAAACGGCAGCACGTCCCCGAGCAGCAGACAGACCAGCCCCACGCCCAGGCCGCCGATATAGGCCTGGCCCTCACCGCCTATGTTGAACAGGCCGGCGTGGAAGGCCACCGCCACCGCCAGACCGGTGAAGATGAAGCCGGTGGCGTAGTAGAGGGTGAAGCCTATCCCCTCGCCGGTGCCGAAGGCGCCGTACCACATGATCTCGGCGGCATCGACCGGGTTGATGTCGAGGTAATAGAACAAGATGGCCGACACCAGGAAGGCCAGCAGTATGTTGACCGCGGGCAGCACGCCCACGGAGATCCAGGCAGGAATACGTACTTGGCTCATCAGTGGGCCTCCTTGGCAATCTCGTCAGGCACTATGTTAGCCATCATAAGCCCTATGGTGCGCTCATCCGCCTTGGCACCGTCCAGCTCGCCGACGATGCGGCCGTCGGCGATGACCAGGATGCGGTCAGACAGGCTCATGATCTCGTCGAGTTCCACCGACACCAGCAGCACCGCCTTGCCCTTGTCGCGCATGGCGATGATCTGCTGGTGGATGTACTCGATGGCGCCGATGTCGACGCCCCGGGTCGGCTGACCAACCAGCAGCACATCCGGGTCCTGCTCAACTTCCCGGGCGATCACCAGCTTCTGCTGGTTGCCGCCGGAGAAGTTCGCGGTCTTGTGTTCCGGACTCGGCGGGCGCACGTCCCACTTCTCCATCTTGGCCTGGCAATCCTGGCGGATCGCCTCCTTGTCCTGCAGCCAGCCCTTGTTGTATTGCGGGCGGCGGTGATAACCGAGGATGAAGGCCTCTTTCGCCTCGAAGCGATTGATCAGCCCCATCTTGTGCCTGTCTTCCGGAATGTGGCCGAGGCCGAAGTTGCGCACCCGCTCCGGATCGGCCGGATGGGTCAGGCTCACCTCGTGGCTCTGGGCGTCACCCGAGATGGTGAAGCTGCCCTTGCTGGGCTGAAGGATGCCGCCGAGCAGGCTGAGCAGCTCGGACTGACCGTTGCCGGAGACCCCGGCGATGCCGACCACTTCCCCGGCCCGCACCGCGAAGCTGACGGACTTGACCCGCTCCACCCCGGCGTCATCGACGTAAGAGAGGCCATCGACCTTGAGCTTGGCCTCGCCCGGCTGGGCTGTGCCCTTGTCGACCTTGAGGCGCACCTTGCGGCCCACCATCAGCTCGGCGAGCTGCTCCTTGTCGGTGTCCTTGGTGGCGACGTGGGCCACCATCTCGCCCCGGCGCATGATGGAGACCTGATCCGTGATGGCCAGGATCTCCCGCAGCTTGTGGGTGATGAGGATGATGGTCGCGCCCTGATCCCGCAGCTTTTTCAGCACCTCGAACAGGTGATCCGCCTCTTGCGGGGTCAGCACCCCGGTCGGTTCGTCGAGGATCAGGATGCGGGCGCCGCGATAGAGCGCCTTGAGGATCTCGACCCGCTGTTGCAGGCCCACCGGCAGATCCTCGATCTTCTCGTGCAGCGGCACCTCGAGACCATAGTCCCGGGCCAGCTCGCCGAGCAGTTTCTCGGCCGCCGCCAGGCTCTTGCCCAGGTGCCAGCCGTTTTCCGCGCCGAGGATCACGTTTTCTAAAACAGTAAAATTGTTCACCAGCATAAAGTGCTGGTGCACCATGCCCACGCCTGCGGCAATCGCATCTTGTGAGCCATGGGGTTTGAAGGGGTTGCCGTCGATGAGCATCTCGCCTTTGTCGGCGTGATAGAAGCCGTAGATGATGCTCATCAGGGTCGACTTGCCGGCGCCATTTTCGCCGACTATGCCGTGAATGCTGCCTTTTTGAACCTGAAGGTCGATCTGCTTGTTGGCGTACACTTCGCCGAACCGCTTATCGATACCTCTTAATTCGATGGCATAGCGATCTGTCTGGTCCATGATGCAGTCCTTGCGGGTCATGAAGTAGAGACTAAAAACCGGCCCGTGCGGGCCGGTCTGGGTTGAGAGTCGTAGCAGAGACTCAGTACTTGCAGTATCAGTACTTGCAGGAGTTGTCGCTCATGTAGTCGTGCACCTTGATCTTGCCGGCGATGATGTCGGCCTTGATGCTTTCGACCTTGGCTTTCATCTCCGGGGTGATCAGCTTGGCGTTGTTCTCGTCCAGCGCCCAGTCAACACCGCCTTCGGCCAGACCCAGGGACTGGATACCCGGCTTCCAGCTGCCCTTGGCGGAATCATCCCAGCTCTTGTACGCGGCCAGACCGACCGACTTGACCATGGAGGTCAGCATGGTGCCCGGTTGCAGGTGGTTCTGGTTGGAATCCACGCCGATGGCCAGCTTGCCTTCGTCCTTGGCAGCCTGGTAGACACCGATGCCGGTACCGCCGGCGGCGGCATAGACAACGTCGGCGCCCTTGGCGAACTGGGACTTGGCCAGTTCCGCACCCTTGGCCGGGTCGGCGAAGGCGGCCGGGGTGGAGCCGGTCATGTTCTGATAGACGTCGATCTTCGGATTGATGTACTTGGCGCCCTGCTCATAGCCGCACTGGAACTTGCGGATCAGCGGGATGTCCATGCCGCCCACGAAGCCGACCTTGCCGGTCTTGGAGGCGATGGCCGCCAGGGCACCCACCAGGAAGGAACCTTCATGCTCCTTGAAGATGAGGGACTGGACGTTCGGCTTGTCGACCACCATGTCGATGATGGTGAACTGGGTGTTCGGGAACTCGGTGGCCACCTTCTCTACCGCAGAACCCATGTTGAAGCCGACGGCGACTATGGGGCCGTTGCCACGGCTGGCCAGACGACGCAGGCCCTGCTCGCGCTGGGCTTCGTTCTGGGGCTCGAACTCCTTGACCTTGACGCCTTTGTCCTTGTTGTAGACTTCGACGCCGTTGCGGAACACGGCTTCGTTGAAGGATTTGTCGAATTTGCCTGCGGTGTCATAGATGACGGCGGGCTCGGAGGCTGCCTGGGCAGAAAGGGCAGCGAGGGTGAGGGCGGCCACGGTGGCCAGCTTGAGCACTTTAGTCACGATCGTATCCTTGATTGTTATGTGAGGGTCCACAACCTGTCTTGGCAGGTCATAAAGCACGCTGGCTAACTGTAAGTGAGCCAGCCTGTGGGTCAAGGGGATCATAGAGGAAAAACGTTTGCGTTAACGGTTTGAAATATAAGCAAATTGCTTTATAAGTGTTTGTTTTTAGGTTTGTTTGCAGAGTTAAATGCTGCGATTAATAGGCGTCAAACGACATTTGTGTTTCTATTCATGAGGTTATGCGCAAGCGTTTTCCTCTGACGATGAAAAAAGTGGTTTCTATCGGCACCAAATCATGGGGGAGGATGCCGCTCCTGTCACCGGATGGTCTGCAGAGGTGAGTGGGGCGTTATTAATCCAGTTCCATGACGTTGCTGCTGATTTATTGATGCAAATGCCCCCAGAGTTGCCCGCCAGGTTGGTGCCGCCCCCCGATCGCGGTTGTCGTTAGTGACAATGACCACACTCATATGGAAATGCATTGGTGTTTTTCATATGAGTACGCTAGGGTGTGCCCGAATTGATTGCGCCCCCAGGATGGGGGCGTATTTTTTACATTTGTTCGGGTGATAAAAATGAAAAAAAACGTGCTGAGTATGGCTGTGGCTTGCGTGCTGTCCGGTGTCATGTTGACCGCTTGCGGGGGCGGTGGTGACGATAATGGGGGTGGCAACAGTGGTGGTGGCAATAACGGCGGTGGCACCGATACGGGCAGCAAGCCCCAGCACACAGCCGTCTTCCTGGATTCGGTCGTCGGTGGCCTCGACTATCAGTGTGACGACTACGTTGGTGTGACCAATGCCAAGGGTGAATTCCTGTTTGATGATGGTGACAGCTGCTCCTTCGCACTGGGTAACCAGCGTCTGGGGTCCGTGACCCTCAAGGCTGGCAACTCGCTGGTGACGCCATATACCCTGGCCGGTGACGACAAGGAGAGAGCGATCCGCATTGCCGCATTGCTGCAGACGCTCGACAGCGACAGCAATCCAGAAAATGGCATCACCCTCGACAAGGCCCAGGTTGCGCAACTGGGGATTATCGAACTGGGTAGCGACGACGCCTTCAACACCTCACTGGTCGAGGCGCTGAAGACCGCGGGTCTGACCAAGGACGTCGTCTCCCTGGCCGCCGCGAAAGACCACCTCTCCGCCACCCTGGCAGGGGTCAATGGCCGCTCTGTCGCGGTCGACAAGGTACTCTCCGATCTGCAGGCGTTGACCGACCTGAAGAATCTGGATGTCGAGAGCAAGCTCAAGGATTACAAAGGCACGCTGCAGGCTGAAACCACAGACAGTGGCAAGGTAGATCGCCAGATAGTGCTGGCCATGCTGGCCATGCTCGAAGTGACCAACAACCCCGTGGTTGCCGAGCGCCTGGGCTTCACATCTTCTGCCATTGGCAGTGGTTACAGTACCAGCCTGGCCAAGGTGATCGATGTGATCATCCACACCCCGGGCACCGCTGCCGTGGCTCTCAAAGGTGGCAAGGGTTACACCCGTGACGTGGCCCAGCTGATGGGCGCCTATGCCGACAGCATGGAAAAAGTCGCCGCTACCCTGGCTGACATCCAGGATCCGGATTACAGCGCTACCTATGGTGATGACGAGTCTGTCACCCTCAACTTCGACGGTGCCAAGGCCCTGCGAGCCTCGGCGATGGCGATGGCATCGGCACTCAATATTGCCGCCTCCTACCAGTACGGTCCGGACAATGCCTATGCCACCCAGGAAGAAGAGGTGACCTTGCCGCGCATGCACATCAAACAGTCCTGGGGCATGCAGCCCAGCACCACTTATGAAGAGAGCGCCAACACCTTCAAGGCTCAGTTCAGTCAGCTGGATATCGAGCCGGACAACCTGGTGAATCACGCCGATTTCTTCCGTCTGACCGACGATGCCAAGTCTCGTCTGGGCAAGGCCAAGGCGCAGTTGAAGGATGCAGTGGCCATCGCACTGACCATCGATCAGAGCAAGCTGGACGAGTCACTGAGCCAGGAGGAGATCGAGGCCAATTCCGCGACCCTGAATCTGCTGGCCGACCATTTCTCGGGCAAGGTGGCCACTATCCAGTGGGAAGATACCGAGACCGAGTACGTCAACACTGGCATGGGTTGGGAGCCTCAGGACGTAGGGCTGAAGTACAACATCAATGTGTTGCCGTTCTTCGATGAGATGCTGGATCGCAGTGATGTGACCATCAAGGTGGCGGGCGCCTGCGCTGGTTCTGTGGGCGAGCGGGATGCCGAGTTGTCCAAGGCAATGGGTATGCCCATGTGTCTCATCTCGAGCGACGAGTTCAAGGCACTTGCCGAGAGCGATCGCGGTGCATTGGAGTACATTGGCTGGATGCAGGAACCTGATAACACCTACATCACCATCTATGCCAAGGGTGTGAGCTATGACTGGTCAACCCGGATGACGCCGCTGGCTGGTTCGACCTTTGACAAGGTCTTCGTCTCCTGTACCGATCTGGATGACAACAAGGTCAGCTGTGCCGATCAGCTGTAAACAATGCAAAGCGCTCCTGTTGGGAGCGCTCTTTTTGCAGATGCCGGCGGCGCAAGCTGCCGGCATGTTGGCACGCTACAAAGATTATCGGGAGCGTGTCTTCGATCGTCAGGGTCAGTTGCAATATCAATTGATCACCCGCGAATACTTGCAGCGGATGCCCAGCGGGCGTCCGTCATTGTCCAGTCTCTTTGCGTTGCGAGAAATGCAACGTGAGTCACTGCAGTTGAAACAGGGCACCTTGATGGTGGATGCCGCCATAGTGCACTTTCAGCATGGGTATTATCAGGATGGCCAGCTCATGATGGGGGGCACGGAAGTGACCTTGCCTGAAGGCCGTTTGCACGCAGCCTCCCTTCGTTTTGACCCTGTCCATCAGGTGTTGGATGCACCACGCGCCATGCTGCTCAGCTTTTCCGGTGATGTGTTGGGCCAATATCGGAACTATCACCGCCCCCTTCGTTGATCCTGCCGGTTGGTCTCTGGCCGCTCAGGCCGTATAATCGCCGCCTGTATAAATAAACAGGAGTGGTGATGGACGTTTCAACCCTGCTCGACGGGCTCAACGACAAGCAAAGAGACGCGGTGGCGGCCCCTCGCAGCAATCTGCTGGTGCTGGCGGGCGCCGGCTCGGGCAAGACACGGGTGCTGGTGCACCGTATCGCCTGGCTGATGCAGGTGGAGCGTTGCTCACCCTTCTCCATCATCGCCGTGACCTTTACCAACAAGGCGGCGGCCGAGATGCGCGGCCGGGTCGAGAAGGTGATAGGGGACGGGGTGCGCGGCATGTGGATAGGCACCTTCCACGGCATCGCCCACCGCTTGCTGCGGGCCCACCATCTGGATGCGGGCCTGCCCCAGGACTTCCAGATCCTCGACTCCGACGACCAATATCGCCTCATCCGCCGGGTGCTCAAGGCGCTCAACCTCGACGAGAAGCACTGGGCCCCCCGCGCCGTGATGGGTTACATCAACGGCAAGAAGGACGAGGGGCTGCGCCCCGGCGACATCGACCTCTACGGCGACCCCGTCACCCGCACTTATCAGCAGATCTACAAGACCTATCAGGAGACCTGCGATCGCTCCGGGCTGGTGGATTTTGCCGAGCTGTTGCTGCGCGCCCACGAGCTGTGGCTCAACCGGCCCCATATCCTCGAGCACTACCGGGATCGCTTCCAGAACATACTGGTGGACGAGTTCCAGGACACCAACGGCATCCAGTACGCCTGGTTGCGGATGCTGGCGGGCGAGTCCGGCAAGGTGATGATAGTGGGTGACGATGACCAGTCCATCTACGGCTGGCGCGGCGCCAAGATAGAGAACATCCAGCGCTTCCTGACCGACTATCAGGGCGCCGAGACCATACGCCTTGAGCAGAACTACCGCTCCACCGCCAATATCCTGAAAGCCGCCAACTGCGTCATCGCCAACAACTCGGAGCGGCTCGGCAAGGAGCTGTGGACAGAGGGGGCCGAGGGTGACCCGATTTCGCTCTATGCCGCCTTCAACGAGGTGGACGAAGCCCGCTTCGTGGTCGGCCGCCTCAAGGATTGGAAAGAGAAAGGCGGCCTCTTGGCCGACTGCGCCATTCTGTATCGCTCCAACGCCCAGTCCCGGGTGCTGGAAGAGGCGCTGATGCAGGACGCCATGCCCTACCGCATCTACGGCGGCCTGCGCTTCTTCGAGCGCCAGGAGATCAAGGACGCCATGGCCTACCTGCGTCTTATCAACAACAGAGGCGACGACGCCAGCTTCGAGCGGGTGGTCAACACCCCGACCCGGGGCATAGGCGATCGCACCCTGGAGATATTGCGCAACAACGCCCGGGATCAGGGCCAGAACCTGTGGCAGTCGGCCAAGACGCTGCTCAACGACAAGGTACTGACCGGCCGCGCCGGCAATGCGGTGCGCGGCTTTGTGGATCTCATCGATGCGCTGGAAGAGCAGGTTGGCATGCTGCCCCTGCACCAGCAGGCGGACATCGCCATTCAAAATTCCGGCCTCAAGGCCATGTATCTGGCGGAGAAGGGCGAGAAGTCCCAGGCACGGGTAGAGAACCTGGACGAGCTGGTCACCGCCTGCCGCCAGTACCAGCGCCCGGACGAGCTGGAAGACATGAGCGATCTCTCCGCCTTCCTCGCCCACGCGGCGCTGGAATCCGGCGAGAATCAGGCGGACGAATACGCCGATGCGGTGCAGCTGATGACGCTGCACAGTGCCAAGGGGCTGGAGTTCCCCCTGGTGCTGCTGGTCGGCGTGGAGGAAGGGATGTTCCCCAGCCAGCAATCCACCGAGGAGTCGGGCCGCCTGGAAGAGGAGCGCCGCCTCTGTTACGTCGGCATGACCCGCGCCATGGAGAAGCTCTACATCTGTTATGCCGAGAGCCGCCGCATCTATGGCCGCGAAATGTTCCACAAGCCGAGCCGCTTTATCCGCGAGATGCCCGCCGAGTGTCTGGAAGAGATACGGCTGCGCACCCAGGTCAGCCGCCCGACCCAGTACGGCCGCTTCAGCCAGAACGAGGTGCAGCAGAGCTTCGACGCCAGCGGCATCAAGCTCGGCCAGCGGGTGCTCCATCCGAAATTCGGGGAAGGGGTGGTACTCAACTTCGAAGGTGTCGGCCAGCAGAGCCGGGTGCAGATCCAGTTCGACGACGTCGGCGCCAAGTGGCTGGTCACCGCTTACGCGAGATTGGAGGCGCTCTAATCCCCTCACCCTGACCCTCTCCCAACGGGAGAGGGGATCATCCCCGAGATTGCCTTTGCCCCCTTCTCCTCCCGTGGGAGAAGGGCTTGCTCCCGAGATCGTCTTAGCTCCCTTCTCCCCTTGCGGGAGAAGGGCTAGTTCCCGAGATCGCTTTTGCTCCCTTCTCCCCTCGCGGGAGAAGGGTTGGGGATGAGGGGGCGCTTGCTGCTGATGGCACGGCTGGCGCCGTGCAGGACGCGAGGGCTGGGCCCTCGACAGGGTTTCGCCCGCCCTTCGGGCTGGGGCGAGTGACTTTGGAAAGACCCAAAGTCACCAAAGGTCTTCTCCCCCGCCAATCCGACCGCTTCGCGGCTGCCCTCGGGTCAGTCACAAGGTCGGACGGAGCGCCGCAGATGGGGCATCCATGCCCCGCAGCGGCTGCGCCATCATCCCTGATGGCGCTCCTGACCTTGTGCCTTCCCCTCGGCGGATTGGAGGGGGATCAATACCGTGCCTGCCCGTGGCCCAGAATTCTCGTCAGAGTGTTGTGCGTGGCTCACAATGGTGGGAGTCAGAATTTCCCAGCTATAAATCACTTAAAGTGGATGAACTAAATTTTCCTCAGCTTGTTGGCCTAAATAAAAACGTATCGCACTGAAAAATGATGGCCAATCGCCCGATCTATTTTTTCTAAGTACTGATTTGGCTATTAAACCAATAGCGTAATCTATCGTTCTCCCACTATTAACTATGTCTTGAATATTATTATTTAGACTATCGAGAACAGCTTTTCGAGCTCGTGTTAACCGAGGGGAATTTAGATTCAATTCATCTATGGTTTTGCGTGCCATTTCTACGTTCAGCCCATTAGACAGACAGGAACTCTCATTTACAGTAATTAGTCCTGTTGAGCGATTAAAATTCCAAACGTTGAGGTGAGGTAATTGCAGTGGATTTAAGATGATCGCATCCAGAATTTTGTCGTCCTTAGGTACATCACAAGAATAATTATTTGATTCGCTATCAAACCGTTGCTCATGATTAACAACATTTCTTTGGTTTCCTCCACAACAAACAGCCAGCAAATTGGTCCACTCCAACCCCCAATTAGGTTCTCCCGGCTCTCGTCTCGATTTCGGATGAAAATGTTCAATGCGACAGTCATCTAATGCCCCATTGGTTCCAGCCAGCAAGTCCTGCTCGCAATATGCACATAGATTGCCTTGATCTGTCCGTAGTTGTTGCTGCGTCTCTTGGTACCTTGCACTACAACAACGGAAAGCTTCTCCAATGGATTCTTTATTTTTCTCCCACAAGGCATCAGGGTGTGCAGCTTTGAATGCCCCTAATCGATTTGGCTCTACCCCCTTATTTATCTTTTTCATTATCACGCTCAAACTCACGAATACGAACATCTGTTTCTAATCTTTGAAGCTCGGCTTCTGTCTGTCCACCCCATTGATATAGAATCTCTTTGAGTTTTAATGCCTCACTTGTATCCCATTTGTCAGATTCTACCAATTCGGTATAACGATTTAGCTTTTGGACAATCTCAAGATGTTGAGGTCGAATACTGCCACCTAAAACATCTTCCAACATTCTTGAACTTTCAGAGCCATAAGTACTGGTCCCGATTAATAACTTTGCTTCGCTATTATCGGCAGACACTATGCGAATAGAATCAGCTTTAATGGTTGTAAGTACTTGGGGACTATGAGTGGTAACAATAAACTGAACATTTTTGAACAAATGAGTGAGATCGTTTAGAACCTTCTGTTGCCATCTAGGATGTAGGTGAAGCTCGACCTCATCAATTAGAACAATCCCGTTCACCGCTAATGGATTATTGCTAGTAGGATTAAGTAAATAGGCACGTCGCACTAAGTCTATCGTTAGAGCAACCATATTCCTATAACCGTCGCTCAGTTGCTCCAAGGTTAGTTTTACGCACTCATCTTTCTCATTTTTCCAATGCACCACGACATCATTGCTATTTTTATCGAACTCTAGGTTCGTAGCTCTATCTACGATCTGGTAAACCGTTTCGGAAACAAGTTTCTTCGCTGGATGAATATATTCGTGGTCTTTTTTCTCATCGCGTTTTCTAAGCTCATCTACCTCTATTTTAGAAAACCAATTCTTTATGATGCCGTAGTTTACCTTAGCATCCAGTGCAGAATCGTAACCTTCACCACGAATTTCTTTCTCAAAGGGATTTATTGCTACCTTAGAATTTGTAGGAGTAAGAGCACGACCAGTTCCGTAATATGCAATTAATGGAAATTCAGACTGGTTATCTACAAGTTGAGTGGCGTAACTAGTTAGTGCGGCTGTTCCAATTTTTGGTGGCTCGGCTGTTCCTGCTCCCTTTGCGACAAGATCCCAGCTCAAGCTCGATGTCGTTTCAATTGCTATGCGAGCATAGTTAGCGACACCATTAGATCTTACATGAATATCTGTTTTTTTTATCAGCTTTCCTTTCGCGTCGGGCATAGCAGTAAGGAAAGGACCAAGCCCACAGGCTACGGCTTCTAATATTGAGGTTTTCCCTGCTCCATTCTCACCAACTAACACGCTCAAGGATGGATGCATTGCTACTCTGAAGTTGGAGTATCCCCTAAAATTAATTACTGAGAGCTCACTAATCTTTAAGTCTTTGCGAACGAAGAGCGATGGATCTAGATTAAACTCTCTCTCTGCGATCTGATTAACATTATAGCTAGCACTAAATCGGCCATCATTGTGACAAGCCTTCACGATCTCATTGATATTGTCTGGTGTGAGAATATTTCTGCCTCGAGCGGGTTCGTAAAACAGTGAGGCATCAACGAACTTAATTATTGTGTTATTTGATGATTTTACCCCTGAGTTTAGAATCAGAAGCACTGTGGGAATTGACGTCGAGTAATGGATGTTTTTAGGTAATAAAATTACTTGTTCGATAATACCATGAGAGACTAAATACTCACGCACTTTTGCCTCGGAGCCTCTTCTTGTTAAAGCCCCAAGGGACATACCAACTATTAGCTTACCACCTTCAGAAAGAGCTGGAAGCATTGACAATGTTATAAACCAGTCACTTCTATTTTGAGGCAAAACTCCAGCTATATCTAGCCAATGATTACGTACTTTATAATATATCTCCTCCCTAGAGGCTTTCTGGATTTTCATCCCAAAAGGTGGGAAAGAAACGACTAGATCATATTTGTTTTTCTGATATATTGGTTGTGACAAGGCGTCACCTAAATAATCATGCCCTTCAATTCGTCTTATCACTCTCTTAATTATCAGTTGAAAGTAGGCATCCTTGTTAACTTCTTGAGTGTCAACGCGAGTCCTTGTTGAACCTATGTTGGAAAATGAAAATGCAGTATTTCCTGCCCCTGCAAACGGGTCACAGATTGACTTTGGTTTATAACCCAATCCAATTTCCATGACCAAGTCGTTTACATCTTTAGGTGTATAGAATTCACTTCCTGACTTACTTTCATTCTCTGCAAAAAGTAAATCAAGCTCAGATAGAGAGAGCGACGCAACGGAAATGCTTGTATTTATCAGTCGGTCTTTAATTGCATGGCGAACAAAATTTTCATCAATCTCACCAAATGTTCTCAATGTGTTTTCTAAGTAATCACACAGAAAGTGAGATACATCACCATGAATTAACCCAAGTTGAACGGCATTATTTATGAGTTCGTAAGAAGACTGGGCTATGATATTAAAAGAATCGAACCTTGATGCTTCAAAATGCTGACCTGTATTAGATTGAAGATAGCGCATAAAAAAAATTGAATATGCTAATGAACGATAGTTAGATATAGGCGATGCCCCTCGAACATATTCAAGTATCTTCCATATTTCTCGTGCCTGAGCTTTAGCCAACTTCAGGTCTTCATCATCACATGCCATTTTTATCTCATTATCAATCGTAAAAGTTTGTAAACACCTTTAATGCATTCATCATTTATTCTACATACCATGTCAAAAATTAGCTCAACATAGCTTGCCATCACCTGTGTGTACAGAGCTAGTTATCACTAGATGATGGACTCAAAAAGATTCGAAACCTAGGGTCTCCATCTTTTTGAGCAAGGCATAGCTAGTAAAACTACACCTTGCTGAAGTAACTGGCTTACACCCGATCAATTGATCAGCTTGCTCTCCATACCCCTTGCTTGCCTGCCTCTTCGCTGACCTGACTCAGCTTGGATCGGGCCATCAACAGGGTTGCACTCATCGTCACTTGCCTGAACATGATGATTTTTAGTGGTGAACGAGAATGAAAGGTTCGCATGGGGCCTTATGGCCAAGCAACTGCTCAGGCTGATGCCGATGTGACTGGCTTCAATATTCCGGCAATTAACGGGCAATAGCCGTCACGCTTTAAAGACGGGCCATGCCACGGCATGCTGCCCCGTCACCAGATGGGAGTCATTGATGTCTAAGTGGATGCCGACACTGCGCCGGTTGGGGTTGTTGCGAAAAACGGCGCTGGCGCTGCTGACCAGCCTGCTATTTATGGTTTCGTTTACCCTATTTCAATACGCTTCCTGGTGGCCTGCATTGGCCGAGGACATGTCCCTCCAATGGAGCGGCCTCTCTTCGGGGCGGACTTTTGCCGAGCTGGCCCCGAGCATGCTGGAGTTCAGCGTCGTGCTCGCCTCTGCCTTCTTGCCGCTGTTTTTGCTGACGCCCCGCCCACTGTTGCTGCCGCTCTTTGCCGGGCTCTGGTTGTGGCAGACCTACGAACTTGCCTTTATGACGGCGACTGCGTCGACCTGGCTGCCCCACGAGATCATCTGGGCCTTTATCCTGCCCCACACCCACTGGCTGCTGCTCACCTTGGTACCTCCGCTGCTGCTGATCCGCCATCTCGGCAGGCGGCTATTTGCTGATACATCGGCAACTCAGGCGGGGGTGATCACTCTGGATGGCAGGCGGTAGTCAGGGGAATCGACCGATTAGGTGAACGTCCAATTACGCTTCGCTAATCGAACCTACACGCCGCCATACAGTTGGGTTATCGGCGTTTCGCCCGAGAGGCACAAACTCCAGGATCCCGCCTGCTGGGCTTACCGCAGCTGAAACGCCTTGACGATAAATTCGATAAAGAGCCGCACGTTGCGGGACTGCTCCTTGTGGAAGGGGTAGACGGCGAACAGGGCGTGGGGGTCGGGTTGCCAGTCGGGGAGCAGTTTAACCAGGGTGCCGTCTGCCAGTTCGGCTGACACAAACTCTTTGGGCACCAGGATCACCCCAAGCCCCTGCACGGCCGCCTGTTTCAGGGCTATGCCGTTGTTGGCGCAGAAGCTGGCGGGCTTCAATTCCACCGCCACGCTCTCCGCGTCCCGGGTAAAGAACCACTTGTTGGGGGAGGATGAGAGGCTGTAGAGCAGGCAGTTGTGGCCCTTGAGATCCTCCGGGTGGGCGGGCTGGCCTGCCTCCTCGAGGTAGTCGGGGGCGGCGCAGAGCACTCGCCGCACCTCGCACAGGGGTTTGGCGCGCAGGGTGGAGTCCTCCAGGCTGCCTGCCCCCCGGATCACCAGATCCAGCCCCTGATCCACCAGATCCATATAGGCGTCGCTCAGGATCACCTCGATGCTGATTTCCGGGTAGCGGCGCTGGAACTCGCAGACAAGGGGGTTGAGGCGGATCAGCCCGTAGGACATGGGCATGCCTATCCTCAGCCTGCCCCTGGGGGTGAAGGAGGCGGCCATGATGGACTGGTCGGCGGCGTCCAGGCTGTCCAGCACGGCGCATATCTGGCCGTAGTAGGCCATGCCGGATTCGGTGACGCTCAGCCGCCGGGTGGTGCGGTTGATGAGGGCGATGCCGAGAAAGGCTTCCAGCTCGTTGATGTTCTTGCTGACCGCCGCCTGAGAGAGGCGCAGGTCGTCCGCCGCCGCCCTGAAGGTGCCCATCTCCACCACCCGGCGAAAGACGTTCAGCGCCGTGATCTTGTTCATCCTGCCCCCGTTAATTCACTACTGGTAAATGATGGCTCCATCATTGCGCACTTTTATCACAATAGTGCGGATCCCGGGGCTGTCCATCCCCCATCCCCGGCCATCGGCCGCCAGCCACAGAGCGGCCCGTGGGAATACCGGCCCGGATAAAGGTCTTCCGGGGGAGTGCGGGCCCGGCAGACACGCAGACGCAAGAGAGGCGATGGGCCCCGGGCACCCCGGCCCCGCGACCACAGGCATAAGGCAGGCGGCAGGGCCCGGGCCCCGCCGCCAGATGGCACGCACCGGCTTACTGCGCCTTGCCGGGAGCGGGGGGCAGGCTGATGCCAACATCGGCCCAGGGGTTGGTGCCGAGCAACTGCGCGTGGGGCACCTCGGCCTGGTAGCGCATGGTGAATGCCTCGGGGCCATGGGCGAAGGCCACCAGCAGCCCCTGTTTGGCGTCCATCAGCCCGGCGTGCATGCCCAGCCCGTGATAGCTGATCCGCACTGCCTTGTCTTCAAGTCCCACCTTGTCGATCTGGAAGCGGGCTATGCTGCCGTCTTTCAGGGTAAAGCCCCAGCGGAAGGGGCCGCCGCTGACCACAGTCATCACCTCGTCGATGTCGGTGCCGTCTTCTGCGGAGTTGACGTGCATGCGGCCGTATTTCCCCAGCACGGCGCTGCGGGTGCGATCGTCCAGCGCCTTCAGGTCATAGACCTTGGGGTAGGGGCCGACGCCCGTCTCTTCGGTCGCGACGCCGCCTCCTTTCACCGCAGGCTCGCGCCCTGCGAGCCTGGCCTGCTCCAGAAGATCCCCCTGACTCAGGTTGAAGGCCGCAATCAGGGCGCCGTGCTCAGCTTTGGTCAACGCGCGGCGGTGGGAGGCCTCGAGCAGCGGCCTGGCCCCGTCGGGAATCTCGACGGTGACCACGTTGACCCCTATGGGGTTGAGCACTCCGTTGACCGCCTCGATCCCGGTGACGGCGGGGCGACCATCGCTGAACTGCACCGAGACAAGGTCACCGGCGAAGGTGTTGAAAGACATGGCAGAGGCGATGGCGCCTGCCAGCAAAGGGATATGGGGGAAATTCATAACAGACTCCTCGTTAAGGTTCGAGAAGCAGTCTAGGGCGGTGGAGTGTTCACTGAAATGGCACTCAGCTGATATCAAAATTCACTGCTGGTAATGAATCGAAGAGGAGAGGGGTCTGCCGGTCGATCCCGCCTGGCCTGGGAAAGATCCATATATCTCCCCCGTCTGTGTGTTTGCGTACAGACCGGGCCTGTGGACGGGTCGCACTATCAGATGGGTCGTTTATGTCGCCCAGATGCAACCTTTAGGAGAAAGCCATGACCATTGGAACCGTTCTGCTGATCGTGCTTGTCCTGTTACTGATCGGCGCCATTCCCCGCTGGCCACACAGCCAGGGTTGGGGTTACGCGCCAAGCGGCGCCATCGGACTGGTACTGACAGTACTGCTCATCCTGGTCTTGCTCGGCAAGATCTAGCCAAGTTCACTTCGGAGAAATCAACAGATGCCACACAGCAACCTAACCCTCGTCGCCATCTCGCTGCTCTGCACCTTGGGGCTGAGCGGATGCGACAAACCGGGGTCGGCGGAACAGGCCGGCAAGAGCATAGATGATGCGGCCAGCGAGACTGGCAAGAAGGTCGATGCCACCCTCGACAAGTATGAAGACAAGGTGAGCCAGCAAGGTGCCGAGAGCGCCCAGGCCTGGGCAGACACCGAAGTCACCACCAAGGTGAAGACCAAGCTCTTCGGCGAGCCCGGCCTGAGATCACTGCAGATCAGCGTCGACACCGTCGGCGGTGTCGTCACCCTGACCGGGACGGCCGATTCGCAAGCCAACAGCGACAAGGCCAGCGCGATCGCGATGGCGGTGGATGGCGTCGAGAATGTCGTCAATCAGCTGACCCTCACCGCGACCCAATAGGGTCGCTTGCTCAAGGAGCACAAGATGGAAATGCACCAAGCCTACCGGGAAAGAATGAGCGCCCAGCTCAAGGAGTGGGGCTGCCAGATCAATTTGCTGGAAGCCAAGCTGGAGACCCTCTCGGCTGACCTCAGGGTCAAGGGGACCAAGGAGCTTCAGGCCCTGCGTGCCAGGCAGCATGCCGCCTCCGACAGCATGGAGGTGCTCGGCAGGGAGAGCGGCGAGTCCTGGGATCAGGTCAAGCTGACCGCCGATCAGATGTGGCACGATCTGAAAAGCGGTCTGGCGGAGGCCCAGTCGAAATTCAAGTGAGCGGGGATCCCCCTGGGGGAGGCTGGGTGTCCCAAGATGAAAAAAGTCGGCGAACGCCCGGGCCGGGGGTTCGCCGCCCGGGCGGCCAGCATGATGATGTTCACCCGCCTGCGAGATCAGCCCCCCCTGAACCACTCGCCGGCATTCACGCCGCCTTCCCCGGTGTCGCTGCTGACCCTGGAATGCCAACGCCCATCCTTCCTTTCATCTCGTCAACCGCCATCACACAGAGCGCTGTGATCCAATCGTTCGGGACAGTCATATCACTCTGGCCACTTACCAAATGGAGATTGATCAAATGAAATGGTTTCAGCGTTGTGCAGCCATTGCCATGGGATTAACCCTGGCAGCCTGTGGGGGGAGTGATAATGACAGCAGCCCGCCCAATGCCACCATCAGGATCAGCCATCTGGCCCCTGATGCCCCCAAGGTTGATGTGAGGGTCGATGGTGCGGCTTTCCTGACGGCCGTTGACTATGGCAGCAGCAGCGGGCTCAAGCCGGTTGCGGCTGGCAGTCACGAAGTCGCGGTCGACGGCATCTTGCCAGGGGGGACGACGACGACTGTCATAGGCCCTGTGACTCTCGAGCTGAAACCCGACACTCAGTACGACGTGCTGGCCGTCGGCAAACTGGCTGGCAGCGGTGATACCGCCTTTGGTCCCCTGGTGATTGAGCGGCCGAACCAGGCGCCCACAGGAGGTGATATTCGTGTGCAGGTGCTGCATGCCGCACCGGGTGCACCGGCGGTCGACATCCATGTCACCGCGCCGGGGGCCGCCCTGAGCAGCCCGACGCTGGCCAATATTCCGTTCAAGACCTACAGCGACCCCCTCACCCTGCCGGCAGGCGAATACCAGATCAGGCTGACCTTGCCGGGTACGGTAGATGTGGTTTATGACTCTGGCCCGCAGACGCTCAACGCCGGGGCTGACCTGCTGATCGCAGCAATAGACAACCTGGGTGCGGGGCCAAGTCCGGTGCAGTTGCTCGCCATCGGCGATGCTGGCGCAACCCCCATCCTGTCTGTCGATGAAGAGGCTCAGTTGAGAGTGGTCCATGCGGTTGCCGATGCCCCTGCCGTCGACATCTGGGTGAATGGCGTTGCCCCGACAGCGGCCCCGCTGCAAGGATTGGCCTTCAAGGGGAACACCGGGTATCTGGGGCTGGCCGCCGCCGATTATGACTTTGTGGTCACGCCAACCGGAGCCGCCACCCCTGAGGTGATCAGTGCCAGCGACGTGCCGCTCAAGGCGGGGGTTCGCTACTCCCTGTTTGCCGTGGGCCAGTTGCTGGACCCCTCGGGTGAAACCATAGAGCCGCTGTTGCTGATGGATACCGGACGGGTGGTTGCTACCGAGGCCCAACTGCGGGTGCTCCATGCTGCCCCCACGGCACCGGCGGTCGACATCTATCTGACTGCGGGCACAGACATCAGCAGCGCGTCACCGGCGCTCAAGGCCGTGCCCTTCAAGGCAGACAGCGGCTATCTTGCCATTGCCGCCGGGGATTACCATGTCACCGTCACGGCCTCGGGTGACAAGACCCCAGTCATAGGTCCCCTGCCGGTCACCCTGGCCAATGGCCAGGTGCTGACAGCCGCAGCCCTGTCTGACAGTGTCGGTGGCGTGGATCCTGAGTTGCTGATCCTGGACGACATCAGCAGCAAAAAATGACCCTCTGCTAGTCAACCGACTCGCAACCTGACCCAAACTGAGCCTTCAGTTTGGGTCTTTTTATGGCAGGAAGTCTGGGTGTCCCAGGATGATGATGTCGGCGAGCTCAGGCCCCCTGCCAGCGCTTGAACAGCACGCTGGCATTCACGCCGCCAAAGCCGAAGCCGTTGGAGATGGCGTGCTCTATCCGCATGTCACGGGCTGCGCCCCGTACTATGTCCACGCCGTCGGCGAGGGGGTCGGGCTGTTGCAGGTTGCGGGTGGCAGGCACCCGCTGATCGCGAATGGCCAGGGCGGTGAAGATGGCCTCTATGCCCCCGGCGGCGCCCAGCAGATGGCCGGTGGCAGACTTGGTGGAGGTCACCGCAATCTGGTTGTCATCCCCAAATACGCGTTTGATGGCGGCCAGCTCCCCCCTGTCACCCACCGGAGTCGAGGTGGCATGGGCATTGAGGTGCTGGACATCCGCCGCCTGAATGCCGGCCTGAGCCAGGGCCGCCATCATGGCGCGGCGTGCGCCGTCGCCATCTTCGGGACCGGCGGTGAGGTGATAGGCGTCGGCACTGGTGCCATAGCCCACCAGCTCCACTATGGGGGGGGCGCCCCGGGCCAGGGCGTGTTCCAGGGATTCAATCACCAGGATCCCGGCCCCTTCGCCCATGACAAACCCATCGCGGTCGACATCGAAGGGGCGGGAGGCCGCTTCGGGGTCATCGGCATAGGCTGAGGACAGCGCGCGAGCAGCGGCAAACCCGCCCAGACTGACGCGGTCAATGGTGGCTTCGGCCCCGCCACAGATGGCGATGTCGGCCTCACCGCAGCGAATGAGCCGGGCGGCGTCGCCAATGGCCTGCACCCCGGCGGCGCAGGCCGTGACCGGTGCCCCGAGCGGCCCTTTGAAGCCGAAGTTGATGGAGACATGGCCCGCCGCCATGTTGACCAGAAAGGAGGGGATGGTGAAGGGGGACAAGCGGCGCGGTCCCCGCTCATCCGTGGTGCGCACCGCATCGACGATGGCGGGGAAGCCGCCGATGCCCGAGGCGATGATGGTGGCGGTTCGCTCCTGCTCCGCCGCCGTCCTGGGGGCCCAGTTGGCTTGCAGCAGGGCCTCCTTGGCCGCGGCAATGGCAAACAGGATGAAGCGATCCATCTTCTTCTGCTCCTTGATCGGCACCGCTGCATCCGGGTTAAATCCGGCCAGGGGATCTTCTGCCAGGGAGGGCACCATGGCGCCCACCTTGGCGGCCAGCCCTTCGGTGAAGGCCTCCGGCAGGTGGCGCAAGCCGGACTGGCCCGCCAGCAGCCGCTGCCACACTGTTTCCACCCCATATCCAAGCGGGGTCACTGCTCCCATTCCTGTCACCACGATGCGAGTTGAGCTCATGATTCTGATTCCTGTTTCGAAGGGTTATCGCCGCTCATCACGCCATTGGCATGGCGAAGACGCTGCTTCATGCCGTCACTGGCGGCCGGTCCTGGCACCAGGGTGTGGCGCAAGGGTGAAATCTCCTGACCCGTGCGCCTGTCCACCAGCATGGGCTCGACCAGTTCGCCCGTCTGGGTATCCCTCAGCTGGATGCTGGCCCCCTCGGGCGCCAGGTGGTTATTGCCCCAGGTGAGCAGCGCGATCAGCACGGCGCTGAGATCCTGGCCGCGGGGGGTGAGCGCATATTGATAGCGAGGGGGGCGCTCGGAGTAGAGCCGCTTCTCCATCAGGCCCCCCTCGACCAGGGCGGTCAGGCGCCGGGTCAGTATGTTGGGGGAGATGCCAAGGCTCTTTTGAAATTCATCGAAGCGCGACAGGCCATGCATGGCATCGCGGATAATCAGCAGGCTCCACCACTCGCCGACATGATCCAGGCTGCGGGCGATGGGGCACTGCTGTTCACTCAGACTCTTCTTGCGCATCTGGGGTCATCAGGTTACTTGCATAATGGAAGTAACCATACGGCCCTTACTTCCATTATGCAAGTGACTTGTGCCGTCCGGTGGCGGGCGACATCTTGGGGATAGGAAAAGCTGGGAGTCAGAAACCCGGCCGTCAGCTGGGGCGCGGCGGCCGGGTGAATTGTAAAGAGTAGGGTGACGGGGAAGGGGATCAGCCTAGTCTAATCAACTCTATGGGCGCATAACGCTCTTGGGTGTTTGCCAGCAGCACGCACTTCTCATGCTCCGCCTCATAGGGGGTCAGGTTGTCGGTGTGAGCCTCCTTCAGGGTGTCGACCGCGCCGGTGGCAGCAATCATGACGCGCTGGCCCAGGGTCAGCACATTGCGGTTTCTATCGTAGATCTTCATGGCATTCTCCTTTTCGGGTGTGGGCCCCGGCCCGTGCCGGGGACAACGGGCCCAGACTACGCCTCCGAAAAAACGAGATGCCTGTCACAGATCAAAAAAAGGGGAAAGAGGGACTCAGGGTGACGGGCAAGCCGGGCGCGCTGGCAAGGGAGCCTCGCCGAGGCCGCCATTGCCTGTCGCAGGGCACGCGGGTCGCCTCCGCTTTTCATTGCCACAGGCTCGAACCGGAAAAGGGATGGGTTATAGTGGTGCCGCTCGTTTAACTGCCTTCAACCAACCGGGATCCCATTATGAATCGTGAAATTGCCGCCCAGTTCATCAAGATGCTGACCAACCTGGACCAGTGTCTGGCCAAGGCCGAGGCCCATGCCGCGGCGAAGAAGTTCAATGTGGAAAACTTCTTCAATGAGCGCCTCATCGTCGACATGCTGCCGTTGAGCAAACAGGTGCTGATCTGCTGCGACAGCGCCCGCGCCCTGGTGGCCACCGCCAGCCTGAGCGAGCCGCCGGTGCTGGGGGATGATCCCAAAACCATGGCGGATCTGCGCGCTCATGTAGCCAAGACCATCGCCTATCTGCAGAGCAAGCTGGACGCCGACTTCAGCCAGTATGCGAGCGGCCACTACTACCCCTACTGGGCGGGTGGCAAGGGGATGGACGGCCACAGCTGCGTGCATGAGTACGGCATCCCCAACTTCTACTTCCACCTGACCATGACCTATGCCCTGCTGCGCCAGGCCGGGGTCGATCTCGGCAAGAAGGACTACCTGGGTGGCCTGAACCTGCAATAAGAACCCATCCCATCAGGCTATTTAACTCGCCATTTTGAACCCAGGCAGTGCTCGAAATCCTCACGTACTCCAGTACGCTCCGGTTTCTGCGCGCTGGCTGTGTCCAAACTGCCTTCGACAATGACGCCTATTGGGATAGGTTGTAAGCCGCTGCCCTGCCGGAATGAAAAGAGCCTGCCATCCGGCAGGCTCTCTGCTTTTTGGGCCCCGGCATTCCCGGGATGGCATCGGCTTATTCGCTCGGGATCTCGGGCTCCACCAGGGCGGCGAGCTGGGTCAGGGACTCCTGCCAGCCGAGGTAGCACATCTCGACCGGGATGAGCGCGGGTATGCCGGCCTGCTCTATGGCCAGTTCGGTGCCGCACAGCACCTGGGTGAGGGTGATGGTGACCCGCATCTCACCGGGCAGCTTGGGGTCGTCGAAACTGTCGGTGTAGCGGATGCGCTTGCCCGGCTCCAGCTCGAGATATTCACCACCGAAGGCATGGCTGTGGCCGCTGCCGAAATGGAAGAACGCCATCCTGAAGGTGCCGCCGACGCTGGCCTCCAGATGCTCCACCCGGCAGGTGAAGCCATGGGGCGGCAGCCACTTGGCCAGGGCGTCCGCCTCGATAAAGGCTCTGTATACCCGCATCGGCGGGGCCTTGAGTACGCGGTGCAGTGTCACAGTTCCAGTCGTCATGGGGGAGCCCTCCTCGGTTGGTCCGCAGCAAGAATAGTCTCCCACGCCGGAGTTGGCCGCTGGCCGGGCTTTCCCTCAGCCGCCGAGGGCTATGGTGGCCAGTACTATGGCGACGCCTGCGGCGGCGAAGAGCACGCCGATCAGCAGGGGGCGGGGGGAACCTGCATAGCGGGCGAGTCCGTAACCAATCCCCATCAGCATCAGCAGGGCGATGGCGTGGGAGAGACGCAGGGCCGGCACGGGATCCTGCATGAAGATGAAGGGCAGCAACACGGGGAAGGTGGAGAGAAACACCATGAGGAAGACCCCCAGGCTGTTGAGCAGATCATTCCAGCGCCAGACGCCCCCCTGACTCAGCTCGGGGCGCTGTTGCAGACGCACCTGCCACTCTCTGAGTTCAGGGTCGCGGCAGATCGCCGCCAGCGGGCCGGGCAGGGCGTCTCGCAGCGCCGCTATTCCCCTCTCGTCACCGGGTGTCAGCAGGCGCAACTGCTGCAACAACCGCAGGGCCCGGCTTCGTTCGGTCAGGGTGGTGATGAGGTAGACGATGGCATCTATCATGCCCCAGGCGATGTTGCAGCCGATGCCGGCGATCAGCAGATCCCTGATCTCGGCGCGCCCCGCCTCGAGCGCGTTGAAGCACCCTGTGAAGGTGAGCACCATCAGCAGGCCGAACAGGATCTCCGAGTAGCGGGAGATGGGGTCTATGGGGGAAAAACGGGGTGGGTTCATGGGGCTGTCTCTGGATGGACGTTGAGACATGAGCATGGAAGCGGCCCACGGCAAGATCAAGGAGACCCGGTGCGCCAGTCAGGTGCCGTCAAGCCTGGCGCAGCGGATGGCCCCTGCTGCTGTCATGATCCCTGTCCTGCGTCGTACTTCTTCGCTAACGCAGTGATTTTTCAGCGGATTGGCGAGGAGTTGATCAAGGTAGAGGTTATTGCCGCCGTTCGCTCATATAATCGCCGCCATGCAAGCGACTCGGAAGGATTCGATGACAAAGCCGATGGTGGCCCTGCTGGGGTTGTTTTACGCCTGCCTGGTGTGGGCCAACCCCGTTCCCTTCGTGGCCAGTCCGTCACCGGTGGAGGGGAAGATGGAGCCGCTGCTCTCCTGGTTCACCGGCGAGTTCTCCAGCCAGGAGCAGGCCGGTTACGACCCGCGTTTCACCAGTGCCGAGCTGCGACTGGTGGAGATCTGGCCCGGGGAAGGCCCCTTTCGCTGGGTCTATGCCGAGCAGTTCCTGACCGAGCGGGCGGTGCGCCCGTTCCGTCAGCGCATCTACCGTTTCTCCCCGCTGCCCGATGGTCGCATCCTGATGGCCGAGCTGACCATGCCGAGGGCCACCGATTTCGCCGGCGCCTGGCGCCAGCCCGAGCTGCTCGACTCCCTCACCCCGCAACAACTCTCCCTGCGCCAGGGCTGCGAGATCTGGCTGACCCGCCAGGCCAGCGGAGAGTACGCGGGCCACAGCAAGGTCGGCAGCTGTGCCACCGATTTTGGCGGCGCTACTACCCTGGTGCAGTACCTCTGGATAGGCCCCAACAGCGTCAGGCTGCTGGACAGGGCCTATGACAACGGCGCCCGCCAGCGCTGGGGCAGCCCGGGGGAGGGGTACCTCTACCTGCGCAAGGTGAAACAACGGGGGGAGTGAGCCGGACGGCGCCGTGTCACGCCGGCATGTCCAGCGCCTGGCGATGCTCGCTGAGGTAGTCGATCAGCAGCCGCAGCCTTAGCGGCATGGGCTCTCTCGCCGGATAAAGCATGTTGACCGGGCGCGGGGCGGGCAGGGCATCCGGCAGTATTTCCAGCAGGGCGCCGCTGGCCAGCTCCTGGCTCAGCAGGGTCCGCGGTTGCAGCACTATGCCCGCATGATTCAGCGCCGCCACCTTGAGGGCGCTGCCATGGTTGCTGATGAAGGGGCTGTCCCACAGGTGCAACTGCTCGAGGGGAAACTCAGTGGCCAGGCTCGACTGGGTCAGCCAGGGGGCGAAGCCCAGGCAGTGGTGACGGGCCAGATCCGCGAGTTCCTGCGGGGTGCCGTGCCGTTGCAGGTAGCGCGGGGAGGCGCAGAACACCGAGGCCGAGTGGGCCAGCGGACGGGCTATGTAGGCGGCATCCTTGGGGGGGCCGACCCGGAAGATGAGGTCGAAGCCATCGCCAATCACGTCGACCAGCCGATCACAGAGATCCAGCTCGATGCGGATCTGCGGATACTGCGCCATGAAGCGGCACAGCAAGGGGGTCAGCCGATAGCTGCCGAAGGTGATGGGGGCATTGATGCGGATCTTGCCCGCCGCCTGGCCGGTGTGGGCCTGGGTATTCTGCTCCAGCGCCCTGTAGTGTTGCAGCAGGCTCTGGCAACCGCCGAGGTATTCCCTGCCCGCCTCGGTCAGGCTCTGGCAGCGGGTGTTGCGGTTGAGCAGACGGGAGCCGACCCTGGCCTCCAGCCATTTGATGTACTTGCCGATCATGGCCGGTGTCATCTCGAAGCGGTCCGCCACGGCACTGAAGCTGCCCGCGCGGGCGACCTCGACGAAGATCTCGATGGCGGTCAGACGGTCCACTCTAAACTCCTGGTTTATAAAGCCGAGCGCCACTATGTCTGGCTGGCGAAGCGGCTGTCAATATACTGGGCGGCATCCAACCGACCGGGAAATGCCCTGCGATGAGTCTCGATTATTACGCCCTCTACCTGTTGCTCGCCCTGGGGACTGTACTCAGTCCCGGGCCGGCGGTGATCTACACCATAGGCAACACCCTGACCCGGGGAAGCCGCCACGCCATCGCCGGCTTTGTCGGGGTGGCGGTGGGGATATTGATGGTGGCGACCCTGGCCTCGCTGGCGGTGATCTGGTTTACCCACTGGCTGGCCGGGGGCCAGCAGATCCTCACCCTGGGGGGCGCCCTCTATCTGCTCTATCTTGGGGTGAACTCCTGGCGTCAGCGCGCGGTGAGCCCTGTGATGGGCAAAAGCTCGGATAGGGATTGCTGGCGCAGCTTCGTCAAGGGGGCGCTCATCAGCCTGCTCAACCCCAAGGCGATCATCTTCTTCACCAGCCTGTTCCCCCAGTTCATCGACTTTCGCCAGGGGGCGCTGGGCCAGTGCCTGCTGCTGGCGCTGACCTTCAGCGCCGTGGTGCTGGTGGTGCACGGCGGCTACTGCCTGGTGTTTCGCTGGGTGGGCTTGCAGGGCTATGGCGAGCGCTTCGCCAGGGGCATCAACCGGCTGTCTGCCGTGATGTTCACCGGCTTCGCGATCCTGCTGCTGATAAGGGCGCTGGGCTGAGAGAGGGCCGGGCGGGGCACCCCGCCTGGCGAAGAAGAGCGGGATGGCGCCGGATAGCGCCATCCCGCTACTGCATCAGAGTTTGAACAGCGGCCGCAGGCGTATGCCAATGATGCTGCCCGCCAGGGCCATCAGCATCCAGACCCAGCCGTGCAGGCTGCCCGACGCCGTGCCGTCGAAGAAGCCGCCCAGGTTGCAGGCGCTGTACATGGCCCCCATCCCCATCAGCAGACCGCCAATGATGGCCGCCAGACTGTTGCCTATGCGGATCGGGGTGTGATTGCCGCCGCCGCTCAGGCAACGGGCCAGCGCGGCTCCCAGGATCCCCAGCCAGAACATGCCGACCATGGGATTGATGAAGAGTGGCTGGGCCAGCTTGGGGTTGCCCTCGAACAGGCCGAACAAGGAGGCGCCGCGCAGCGCCATGTCATAGACGGCCCCCGTGATGGTCCAGGCCGAACCGTGCAGGGCCACCACGGCGGAGTTGAGCAGGGCGATGAGGATGCCGCCGGTCAGCACGGTGAAGCGGCCGTCGCGCCAGAACAGGTTGCCGCCGCCGAAGATGGGCTTCACCTCACCGGTGCGCTTCAATTCACTCTTGCGAAACAGCAGGAAGAGCACAGCAACCAGGGCCAGGTTGAGCAGCATGCCGCTCCAGAGATTGCCGGTCAAATCCTTGGCAAGCACCACCTGGCTGGAGAAGCTGGCCTCCAGCTCGGGACGAAACTGGTTGCTGATGAGGGTGCCGATGCCGTAGCAGATCAACACCAGCCAGAAGCGGGGTTGCCCCTCGCCACAGCAGTAGAGGGTGCCGGTGGCACAGACCCCCGCCAGTTGCATGCCGATGCCGAACAGGAAGGCGCCGACGATGAAGGGGACGCCTATGGCCATGACGTTGCCCACCATGGCATCGCCAAAGAGGGCATGAGTGAAGGAGAGGAAGGCGGTGAACAGCAGGATCTCGATGGCGATGGTGAGCAGGTGCACCCGCACGTAGTAGCTGTTGCGCCTGGTCAGCATCTCGCGCCAGCCGAATACTATGCCGAAGCGGCTGAAGGAGAGGGTGAAGCCGAAACCGAAGCCGATCAGTGCCATCAGGGCCCACTTCATGCCGAAGGTGGTGCCGAGCCAGAGCAAGGCTACCCCCGCGAGTGCCACTATGGGGAGCGACCATTGTCGAGTCATGCCGATACATCCGTAACGTTATTGTGGTGAAGGCGTGCATCCTAATCCCACAATGAGTCCGATGCCAGCTTGCTTGGGGTAATCTCGCTCTCAGGGCCAGGCCAAGGCCTCAGACATAGGCACTCGCCTCGACGGCCAGCTCGGCCAGGATGGATAGACTGGGCAGGTGATACCGAACAGCAGACCGGTGACCTGCCGTGGTCGGTCAGCTGAACCTCTATCTCAAGCCATCAGGGGTTTTGTCAGATCCACCAGGATGGAGAGACTGACGGCGCCAAACAGAAGACCCGTGACCAGGTTCAGGGGCCGCTGCACCCGGCTTAGCAGGTGCTGGGCCCGGGCGGTGGAGAGGCTCCAGGCCAGCAGCCCGAACCAGGCCAGGGAGAGCAGAAACAGCTCCAGGATCAGCAGGCCCCGGGTCAGGCCATCCACCTGGGGCGTCACCATGGCCGCCAGCAATCCCATGAAGAACAGCAGCGCCTTGGGGTTGAGCAGGTTGGTGGCGATCCCGGCTCTCAGTCCCCGGTTCCAGCCCTGCAGCTCCCCGCCTGCCCGCAGTGCCTGAGTGGCAGAACTGCGGCGCGCCGCCTTGATGGCTCCCCAGCCGAGCCAGCCCAGATAGAGGGCGCCCACCACCTTCACCGCCAGGAACAACCAGGGCTGGCTCGCGATCAGCAGGCTGATGCCGGTGAGACTGAGGGTCGCATGGAGCAGGATGGCGATGGCGATGCCAAGCGCGGCCCCGAGCGCCGTGGGCCTGTGCAGGCTGGTGCGCAGGATCAGCGCGAAATCCGGGCCCGGGCTCGCCAGGGCGATCAGATGGATGAGACCTATGGTCAGAAACAGGCTGGTGAACATGGCATACCTCGCTACAAAGATGAGGCAGCAGCATGGGGGATGGAGGCAGGGGCTGGCTTGTAAAAGATTGCAGTGGGGTAGGTCAGCCCGGGAGCATCTGCTGACGGTAGTCCGCCGGGGTCAGCCCGAAGGCCTGGCGGAAGCCGTGGTGGAAGTGGCTCTGATCGAAGAAACCGACCGCCAGCGCCACCTCGCTCACCGGCAGGCCGCGGGCGAGCAGGAGTTTTCCGCGTTCGAGACGCAGCCGCTTGAGCCAGGCGTAGGGGGTCATACCGGTCTTCTTCTTGAACTGGCGCAGGAAGGCGAAGCGATCCAGCCCGAACAGGGCGGCCAGATCCTCCAGGCTGTGGTGCCCGTCCAGCTGGCCCAGCAGGTAGTCGCGCAGGAATCTGATCTGGGGATCCGCCAGGGCATGGCGCTCCGGTGCCAGGTGCAGCAGCTCGCCGAGCAGGGCCAAGAGCTGGCTCTCCGCCAGCAGAGCGTCGGGCTCGGGCTGATCCAGATACATGTGCAGCCGGGCGAAGCCCTGATAGAGATCGGGGCGGCTCTGCAACCCCTTGTCGAAGAAGGGCTCCGGCTTGTCTGGCAGCCAGCGGGCCAACTGCTCGGGGGCTATGGCGAACACCCGCACCTCGTACCCTTCCGGCAGCAGGCTGAGGCCGTCGTGCATCTCGTCCGGGTTGACGGTGGAGAGCTCGCCGCGCACCAGGTTGTGGCTGCTGCCCTTGTGGATGAACTTCTGGCCGCCCTGCTGCACCAGACCTATGTGATAGTCCAGGTGCACGTGGCGGCCATAGCTGAACTCCCTGTGATGGGAGTGGGAGAGTTCAACCCCCGGCAGCAGCCGGGATTGCCAGTAGTGGATGCGGGATGGAGAGGCGCTCATGGCCTATTGATAACCTGAAATCCGGCTTCTGGCTTGTAGATTATTGCAGGGACCGCGCGCCCGCCTTCTCAACCGGCAGCCTGACGCCGCTTGCCGCTGCGCAGCCCGTCCAGGCTGAACAGCACCAGGGCACTCCAGATGCAGCCGAAGGTGATCATCTTGTCCAGCGCCAGCGCTTCCCCGTAGAGGGTGACCGCCAGGATGAACATCAGGCTGGGGCCTATGTATTGGAAGAAGCCCAGGGTGGAGAGCTTGAGCCGGGTGGCGGCTGCGGTGAAGCAGAGCAGGGGCGCCGTGGTGACGACCCCGGCGGCGATCAGCAGCAGGTTCAGGTGCCAGTCGTTTTGCGTGAGGTGGCTGGTGGGGCTGTCGGCGAATCCCCACAGGTAGATGGCCGCCGGTGGCAGCATGATCATGGTCTCGATCAGCAGGCCGGTGAGGGCATCCAGGGCCAGCTTCTTGCGGATCAGGCCATAGATGGCGAAGCTCGAGGCCAGCACCAGGGCTATCCAGGGCAGGGAACCGAAGGCGATGAGCTGGACGGCGACCCCTATCACCGCCAGCCCCACCGCCCACCACTGCAGGCGACGCAGCTTCTCGCTCAGAAACACCATGCCGAGCAGCACGTTGAACAGGGGGTTGATGTAGTAGCCGAGGCTGGCATCCAGCATGTGACCGTTGTTGATGGCCCAGATGAACAGCAGCCAGTTGCCGCCGACAGTGATGGAGGTGAAGGCCAGGGTGAGCAGCACCTTGGGTTGGCGCAGCACGACCTGCACCTTGTGCCACTGGCGGCCGATCAGGGTCAGCACCATCAGCAGGGCGCAGGACCAGATCATGCGGTGGGTCAGGATCTCGGCGGCCGGGACGGCGGAAATGGTCTTGAAGTAGATGGGCGCCAGGCCCCAAAGGGTATAGGCACACAGGGCATAGATGATGCCCTGGCGCTGGATCTGTTGCTGCATGCGGATAACCTTCACTGGAGAGTCGGATGTTGGAAAACATCGCAAAAAATCAGTGTAGCGATCCTTTTGGGGGGAAAGAAGTTAATAAATGCCGTTTGGCGAGATTTTTACAGCATGGAATCGACTCAGCGCCGGCCACCGCGGCGGATCTTCTCTACATCCATGAGCAGCCACAGCATGAGTGCGATGGCGGAGATCCAGGGACCCCAGGTCACATAGGCCTCACCCTCGCCCAGCATGAAGAAGAGCAGCGGCAGGCCCACTACCAGAAACAGTACACTTCCCAGAAAAAACAGCATTTTTATCTTTATATTTAAGGGCTTGTCTATTTGATGATTATATCGATTGAGGCCGTTGAGGAAAGGGTAAAAATGAAAAAGGGGGATTTCTCCCCCAATTCGATCGGTGAGCGGCATTTCTGATCTTATTCGAGCTGGATCCAGGTGCTTTTCAGCTCTGTGTACTTCTCCAGCGCGTGCAATGACTTGTCGCGGCCGTTGCCAGACTGCTTGAAGCCGCCAAACGGCATCGTCATGTCGCCCCCATCCCAGTTGTTGACGAAGACGGTGCCGGCGCGCAGGGCGCGGGAGCCCTTGACCGCCTTGTTGAGATCCGCCGTCCAGATCGCCGCCGCCAGGCCATAGTCGGTGTCGTTGCCAAGGGCAATGGCGTCTTCGAGCGTGTCGAAGCCAGTCACCGCCAGCACAGGGCCGAAGATCTCCTCGCGGAAGATGCGCATTTGCGGCGTCACCTCGTCAAAAATCGTGGGCTCGATATAGAAGCCGCCGCTCTCTGTGTGGGTGCGCTTGCCCCCCAGCAGCAGTCTGGCGCCCTCCTGCTGGCCGATGGCGATGTAGTTCAACACCTGCTCCATCTGGATGCCGTCCACCATGGCGCCGATACGGGTGGCGGGATCCAGCGGGTTGGCGGCTATCCACTCGCGGGCATGGGCCAGCAGTCGCTCCATGAACTGCGCCTTGATGCTGTTTTGCACCAGCAGGCGGGAGGCGGCGGTGCACACCTCGCCCTGGTTGTAGAAGATGGCGCCCACGGCACTCCTGGCGGCGGCGTCCAGATCAGGCGCGTCCGCCAGCACTATGTTGGGGCTCTTGCCGCCGCACTCCATAAAGGCGCGTTTCAGATTTGATTTCCCGGAGCACTGCACCAGATGCTTGCCGATCTTGGTGGAGCCGGTAAAGGTGATGCAGTCCACGTCCATGTGCATGGCCAGCGCCTCACCCACTGTGTGGCCAAAGCCCGGCAGCACGTTGAACACACCGTCCGGGATGCCCGCCTCTTTCGCTATGCCGGCGATGCGCAGGGCGGTGAGGGGGGATTTTTCGGACGGCTTGAGGATGACGGAGTTGCCGGTGGCCAGCGCCGGGCCCAGCTTCCAGCAGGCCATCACCAGGGGGAAGTTCCAGGGCACTATGGCGGCCACCACCCCGAGCGCCTCGCGGGTCACCAGGGCCAGGGCGGACTCTTCCACCGGGGCGACCTGATCGTAGATCTTGTCGATGGCCTCGGCGTTCCAGGCGATGCAGTTGGCGGCGGCGGGGGCGTCATAGCCCATGGCATCGCCGATGGGCTTGCCCATGTCCAGGGACTCCAGCAGGGCCAGCTCCACCTGGTTAAGGCGCATCAGCTCGGCGAAGCGCTGCATGATCAGCTTGCGCTGTTTCGGGGAGAGCCCGCTCCAGCGCTTGTCATCGAAGGCGGCGCGGGCGGCCTGCACCGCCAGTTCGGCGTCGGCGGCGTCGCAGGAGGCCACCTTGGTCAGCAACTGGCCGTTGGCCGGGTTGATGCAATCGAAGGTGGCGCCGTTGACGGCGTCCCGGTAGCTGCCGTCGATAAAGGCTTGCGAGGGCAGGGTCAGATGGGCGGCCTTGTGTTGCCACTGGGCCAGGGTCAGGTCACTCATGTTCACTCCTTGAACCGGCAAAGATAGTCTCCGCGTATCAATATGCTAAACATCCTGCCGCTTGTAAATCCATCTTGTAACAATTCATTAAACACTTGCCGCCCAATGCCCGAGTCCAGACCCCGATCTGCGGCGGACTTTACCCAGGCGGCAGGGCCGTTTCGTGGAGGGGCGAGCGGCCCTGGTCACCCATGGAGATCAGAAGCTGGCTGGCGTGTTGGCCGAGATAAGCACGCACTCCTGCTCCCCCACGTTGCGGAAACGGTGCGGGGTGCGGCTGTCGAAGTAGTAGCCATCACCGGGTGCCAGCAGGTGTACCTGCTCGCCGACGGTGACCTCCACCTGACCCTGGATGACGATGCCGCACTCTTCCCCCTCGTGGCTCAGCATGTCGTCGCCGGTATCGGCGCCCGGGGGCAGTACCTCCTGCATCATGCCGATGGCGCGGTTGGCCCGGCTGTGGCCCACCAGGCGATAGCTGATGGGGTGGGTGCCGAGATCCGGCATGTCGTCCGCGCGGAAGATCACCTCGGAATCCATCTCCGTCTCATCGGTGAAGAAGCTGGCGAGCGACATGGGGATGCCTTCCAGCACCTTGCGCAGCGACGCGACCGAGGGGCTCACCTGATTTTTCTCGATCTGGGAGATAAAACCGTTGGTCACACCGGAGCGCTTGGCCAGCTCGCGCTGGGAGAGGGCCGCCTTGGTGCGAACCGCCTTGAGGCGGTGACCGATATCCATCGATAGACACTCCTTGACTGTTTACTATTATTAAAATTGTGTTAAATATCTTATACCACCCCGAGGGGGTGACACCAAGCAGGGCGATAAAAGGCCCTTTTTTATGGATTCAGGTGTTTAATTTAATAGGCATCAGCCAAGTGTTACTAAACGCCTTAAGGATGAGGTGACCATGAAACCGATTAGCGACATCAATACCCCTTCCGACATGTCCGCCTTCTGGATGCCCTTCACCGCCAACCAGCAGTTCAAGGCGGCGCCGCGCATCCTGAAGTCGGCAGAGGGGATGTATTATCACTCAGAGGATGGCCGCAAGATACTGGATGGCACCGCCGGGCTCTGGTGTTGCAACGCGGGCCATGGTCGGCGCGAGATTGCCGAGGCTGTCTCCCAGCAGATCTCCCACCTCGATTTCGCCCCCACGTTCCAGATGGGCCACCCTCTGCCGTTCGAGCTGGCCAACCAGCTGGTGGAGATAGCCCCCAAGGGCTTCGGCCACGTCTTCTATACCAACTCAGGCTCGGAATCCGTCGATACGGCGCTCAAGATAGCGCTGGCCTGGCAGCGGGCGCGCGGTCAGGGCACCCGCACCCGGCTCATAGGTCGCGAGCGCGGTTATCACGGGGTCGGCTTCGGTGGCATCTCGGTGGGGGGCATTCCCGGCAACCGCAAGTGGTTCGGCTCCCTGCTTGGGGGTGTGGATCACCTGCCCCACACCCTCAACATAGGGAAAAATGCTTTCACCAAGGGGTTGCCCGAGGAAGATCTCAGCCTGGCCGACGAGCTGGAGAAGATAGTCTTCCTCCATGATGCCAGCAACATAGCGGCCGTCATCGTCGAACCCATCGCCGGCAGTACCGGCGTCATCATGCCCCCCAAGGGCTACCTCAAGCGGCTGAGAGAGATCTGTACCAAACACGGCATCCTGCTGATCTTCGACGAGGTGATCACCGGCTTCGGCCGCCTGGGCTCCGCCTTTGCCGCCCAGGAGTTCGACGTCATCCCCGACCTTATCACCTGCGCCAAGGGGCTTACCAACGGCGCCATCCCCATGGGCGCCGTGCTGGTGCAGAACCACATCTATGACGACATGATGGCCGCCGGCAAGGGCGCCATCGAGCTGTTCCACGGCTACACCTACTCGGGACACCCTGTGGCCGCCGCCGCCGGGCTCGCGACCCTCGAGATCTACCGCAGCGAGAACCTGCTCCATCGCGCCGCCGATCTGGCTGGCTACTGGGAGGAGGCGGCCCATTCGCTGAAGGGCTGCAAGCACGTGAAGGATGTGCGCAACTACGGGCTGGTGGCGGGCATAGAGCTCGAATCCATGCCGGATGCGCCGGGCAAGCGGGCCTACGAGGTGTTCGTGCGCTGCTTCGAGAAGGGGGCGCTTATCCGGGTGACCGGCGACATCATAGCCCTGTCGCCACCCCTCATCATCGAGCGCAGCGAGATCGACGACCTCTTCACCCTGCTGCAGGATGTCCTGCAGGCCCAGGACTGATACTTACCCTTTGTTGCATGGCGCCCGCCGGGCGCCCTCTTCCTGTGCCTGATGCCCACGGCCGCGCACAAGGATGACGCGAATGACCCATCACGGAGGATTTATGAGTTACAGGATCGACAACTTCATCGACGGCGAAACCACAGAGAGTCGCAGCGAGCGTTTCGGCGCCATCTTCGATCCGGCCACCGGCCAGCAGCAGGGCACTGTGGCCCTCTCCACCGCCGCCGAGTGCCTCGATGCCATCGCCAGCGCCGAACGCGCCTTCGCCGACTGGTCCCAGACCCCGCCGCTGGTGCGGGCACGGGTGATGTTCCGCTTCAAGGAGCTGATGGAGCAGCACAGGGACGAGCTGGCCCGCCTCATCAGCCGTGAGCACGGCAAGGTCTTCTCCGACGCCCAGGGGGAGCTGACCCGGGGGCTGGAGGTGGTGGAGTTTGCCTGCGGCATTCCCCATCTGCTCAAGGGGGAGCACTCTCTCAACGTGGGCCGGGGAGTGGACAGCCACTCCATGATGCAGCCGGTGGGGGTGTGCGCCGGCATCACGCCGTTCAACTTCCCGGCCATGGTGCCGCTGTGGATGTTCCCGGTGGCGTTGGCCTGCGGCAACAGCTTCATCCTCAAGCCGTCCGAGAAGGATCCCTCCCTGGCCCTGCGCATGGCCGAGCTGCTCAAGCAGGCGGGCCTGCCGGACGGGGTGCTCAACGTGGTCAACGGCGACAAGGAGGTGGTGGACGTGCTGCTGACCGACCCGCGGGTACAGGCGGTGTCCTTCGTCGGCTCCACCCCCATAGCCCAGTACATCTATGCCACCGCCTCGGCCTACGGCAAGCGGGTGCAGGCCCTGGGCGGCGCCAAGAACCACATGCTGGTGATGCCGGATGCGGATCTCGATCAGGCGGTCTCCGCCCTGATGGGGGCGGCCTATGGCGCGGCCGGCGAGCGTTGCATGGCGATCTCGGTGGCCCTGGTGGTGGGTGATGCCACCGCCGATGCCCTGGTGGCCAAGCTCAAGCCGCTGGTGGAGGCACTGCGGGTCGGGCCCGGCCTTGGTCCGATCCCGGAGAACGAGATGGGCCCCCTCATCAGCCGTGAGCACCTGGCCAAGGTGCGCGGCTACGTGGATCAGGGGGTGGCAGAGGGCGCCAGTCTGGTGGTCGATGGTCGCGGTGTCAGCCACGGTGAGGGCTACTTCATCGGCGGCAGTCTGTTCGACCGGGTCGGCCCCGAGATGCGCATCTACCGGGAGGAGATCTTCGGCCCCGTGCTCGCCATAGTGCGGGCGCCGGACTACGAGACGGCCCTGCGCCTCATCAACGAACACGAGTACGGCAACGGCACCGCCATCTTTACCTGTGACGGGGATACCGCAAGGGACTTCACCACAAGGGTTCAGGTCGGTATGGTAGGGGTGAACGTCCCCATTCCCGTGCCCATGGCGTTTCACAGCTTCGGTGGCTGGAAGCGGTCCATCTTCGGGCCGCTCAACATGCACGGGCCGGACGGGGTACGCTTCTATACCCGGATGAAGACGGTGACTGCACGCTGGCCCCAGAGCCTGCGGGCCAGCGCCGAGTTCTCCATGCCGACCATGAAATGATCTACATGCAGCAGCTAGCCCTGGCATGGCCCGGCGGAAGGAGTCCGCCGGCGTGTCCCGCTATCCCTGTGAAGGAGTAACAGATGCGACTGGGAATTCTCGATTGTGACCGGCTGGACCCCGACTTGGTTGGGAGTTTCGGCCCCGTTTACTCCGAGATGTTTATCAAGGGCTTCCGGGCGCTGGCCCCGGCGTTGGAATACAGGGTCTGGTCGGCGCTCGATGGGGAGCTGCCGAGCGACTTGAACGAGTGCGATGCCTGGCTCATCACAGGATCGCGCCACGATGCCTACAGCGACATCCCCTGGATCCTGGCGCTGCGCGACTGGATCCGGCGGGCCCACGATGCCAACGTCAAGCTGGCCGGCATCTGCTTCGGCCATCAGGTGATCGCCCAGGCACTGGGGGGAGAGGTGGTGAAGTCCACCAAGGGCTGGGGGCTCGGCGTCTCCGTCCACCCCATGCAGGAGGCGAAACCCTGGATGCAGCCAGGGCTGGAGACCATCAGGATCCTGGCCAGTCACCAGGATCAGGTGGAGCAGCTGCCCCCGGGGGCGACCCTGCTGGCGGGCAACGATTTTTGCCCGAACTTCATGTTCCTGCAGGGGGATCACATAGTCGCCATCCAGGGCCACCCAGAGTTTTCGGTGGAATACAACCGGGCGCTGATCGAGCGGCGGCGGGATCGGCTGCCCGACGAGCACTACCAGAGCAGCCTCTCCTCCCTGGAGGGAGAAGTGGACTCGGCCACCATGATGCAGTGGCTGCTGCAGTTCCTCGGCATGCTGCCGGTCGGCCCTGCCGTGCGCTGAGTGTCCGTTTGTCATATCCCCCCGGCAGATGCTAGATTTTGTAGCAAAATGAAGGATCAAGCGGTGATATGCCCAGTTCGGATGGTACACTGGCCGCCATTTGTGTGGCGGCCTTGTCCATCTGATGACAGCCGCGCCAGCCTGTGAGGGTGCAACCTTGAAACTACAGCAGTTGAAGTATCTGATCGCGGTGCGGGACCACAATCTCAACGTCTCCGTCGCTTCCGATGCGCTCTATACCAGCCAGCCTGGAGTGAGCAAGCAGATCGGCTTGCTGGAGAGCGAGCTGGGGGTGCGCATCTTCGAGCGTCGCGGCAAGCACCTGCACAGGATCACCCCTGTGGGGGAGGAGATCATCAAGTGCGCCGAGGCCATGCTCAACATAGAGAGCAAGATCAAGGCCATCTCCCGGGAGTACCTGGACCCGACAGTGGGCACCCTCAACATCCACACCACCCACACCATAGCCCGCTACCTGCTGCCCAAAAGCGTCACCTATTTCACCAAGAAGTACCCCAAGATCTCGTTCCACCTGCACCCCGTGATGTCGGCCACCAAGGAGCAGATCAGCAAGGGTTACTCGGATTTTTCCATCGTGGCCCACGAGATAGGCTTCGACAAGGAGCTGATCGCGCTGCCCGCCTACCTCTGGACCCTGTCGCTGGTGGTGCCGCAGGATCACCCCCTGGCCAAGGTGAAGAAACCGACCCTGGAGCAGCTCTGCCAGTATCCCATCCTCAGCTACGAGAGCGGCGCCACCGGGCGTCAGGTGCAGGACAGGGTGTTCCAGGCGGCCGGCCTCAGCCCCAACTACTACATGACTGTGATGGATGCGGGCGTCATCAAGCGCTACGTGGAGCTGGGCTTTGGCATCGGCATCATCTCATCCTTGGTGGCCAACGACCACGATGCCCCCAGCCTGGTGGCCATCAACCTGGAGCACCTGTTCGAGCCCTGCCCGGCCCAGCTCTGCTTCAGCAAGAGCATACTGCTGCAGAACTACATGTATGACTTCATCAGCTCCTTCTCCCCCCATCTCACCAAGGAGATGATCCAGAACGTGATGCAGCAGCCGACCCAGGCGCGCATCGACGAGCTGCTGGTCGGGGTGGAGCTGCCCGTCTACTGAGTCGTCTTCCGTCATCGGTCCGGCGTCGCTGGATGCCGGACCCGCCCTGCCGAGGTCCCCATGTCCCGCATCCTGCTGCTTGCCAATCTCAACTGTGATCATGTGCTCTCCCTGGCCGAACCCCTGGTCGCGGGGGCACGGATGCAATACGTGGATCAGGGGCGCAGGCTCGGCGGCGGCGCCGCCAACACCGGCATAGGGCTGGTGTGGGCGGGGCATGAGGTCATCATTGCCTCCCGCATCGGGCTGGACGAGACCGGCGACTGGCTGCTGGAGCAGGCGACGGGTCATGGACTGGACTGCTCCCACGTGGAGCGCTTTGGCGGCGAGACGGGGGAGCTGCTGGTGCTGGTGGACTCCACCGGGGAGCGCACCATTCTAAGGCGTCCGCGCCGCCCGGATCTGCCAGGCGACTTGCCGCTGGAGGGGGTGGATTGCCTCTATGTGAACTATCCGGGCACCGCCATCATCGGCTACATGCGCCAGATGCTCGGCAAGAGCTTCGTGGTGGCCCAGTACCCCAAGGGCGGCCAGGCCCGCCGCCCCTGCCACGTGCTGGTGGCCTCCCGCGCCGATCTCGCCGAGGTGGGCGATCCCTGGCGGCATGCCAGGGAGCTCGCAGGGGAGCAGCTCGAATGGCTGGTGCTGACCGAGGGCAAGGCGGGGGCCGTTGCCATCCACGGCGAAGAGCAGGTGCGGGTGGCGGCGCGGCCGGTGTCCGTGGTCGATACCACGGGGGCGGGGGATGCCTTCGCCGGCGGCCTTATCCACGGTCTGGCCCGCGGCATGGCGATGGGGGATGCCCTGCAGTGCGCGGTGGACTGGGGCGCCTTCGCGGTCGCCTCCGAGAGTTCCATCCCTTCCCAGGCCCTGAAAACCTGGCTGAAACATCCCCACTGACAGACTCTAACCTGCCCGCTCGCCGGACTGTGGCCCCCTGCCTGCCGATGGAATTTAGCCGCCGGAAATGGCCAAAACCCCGCCCCGAGCCGGCAAGTTTGCGATCAATCAAAGAAAGTGTCGATTTATGTACATCTTCGTCGACACCCGCCAGAGCTGCTCTTAACCTTGTCACTCCACGACCCGGCTGAAGAAGCGACACCTGTGCGGGCGCACGTGCAGTCTCACCTCTCTGGCCACTGGCTGTCGTCCTGATTTCTGGCTTGTAGTAAGAGGCAAGTGCGACCATGCAACTGACACGATTTACCGACTACGCCCTGCGTACCCTGACCTTTCTGGCTATCCAGCCCGGTGATCGCCTGTCGACCATCACGGAAGTGGCCGACACCTTCGCCATCTCCCGCAACCACGTGGTCAAGATAGTGCATCAGCTCGGCATCAAGGGGTACATCGAAACGGTACGTGGCAAGCATGGTGGCATCCGTCTCGGCCGCTCCGCCGTCTCCATCAACCTGCGCGATGTGGTGATGGACATGGAGCACGTGCTCTGCCCGGTGGATTGCAAGCGTGAGAACTGCCGCCTCTCCGGCGGCTGCCGCATCCAGGGCATACTGCGCCGCGCCATGAACGCCTTCCTCGAGGTGCTGGGGGAATACACCCTGGCGGATGCGGTGCGGGATCCGACCCGGTTGTGCCACCTGCTTGGCATCGAGCAGGACAATATCCTGACCATGGCCTGAGGGTCATGACGGTGAAAGGGCCCCTCGGGGCCCTTTTTGCTGTCTGGCATGCATGCCGGGGACGGATGTGAGTGCGTCGGATGCTGGAGTCGTCAGAGCTGGGGGATCAGGGTGATGGCGCCGTGCAGGCAGGCGAGGCCGCAGGCGCCGCAACCGTCGCAGGCCGCCATGTTGACGCTCACCCCCTCGCTGCTGGCCTTGATCGCCTGCTGGGGGCAGGCATCCTCGCACAGCAGGCAATAAAAGCCCTGACGGGCCTGACAGCTCGACTCTATCCTGACCCGGGTCTGCACCTGGCGGCCGAGCCGCAGGTCCAGCGCCCCGGTGGGACAGGCTCTGGCGCAGCTGCCACAGTAGCTGCACTGGCCGCAGGCGAGATCCAGCACAGGGGTGCCGGCTATGGGGGTGCCGACATATTCGGGCTGGTCGGCGGGTTTGAGCAGGCCGTTGGGGCAGGCCTTGAAGCACTCGCCGCAGCGGCGGCACTGAGCGAGGAATTGCGGCTCGTCGATGGCCCAGGGCGGGCGCGCCTCGTGGCAAACCACGTCCGGTTTGCGGGGGCCCCCCAGTGCGTGCGTCAGCCAGCGACAGAAAAAATGAGTCATGCTCACCCCTATACCTATTAGGGGTTAATTTTATCCAGTTTTCCGCTGGCAAGCCAGAGAATAGCGCCAGCCAGGATCGCAAGCCGGGTTGCCCTTGTGTAAGCTAGGCGGGTCTTTTTGCGGGATCTGATGAACTCATGTGGTTATTTCTGTGGCGTGCTTCTCTGCTGTATATCTTCCCCCTGCTGATGTGGGCCTACTGCCGTATCAAGGAGATCGAGTTCACCGAGCTCGACACCGGGGTCAACAGTCACAAGTGGGTGGTGCTGGCCGCCTACCTCATCTATGTGCTGTTCTGGTTGCTGCTCAACCGTTATCTCGAACTCTTCCTGCGCCAGCGGAGCCGCCGATGATCGCCGCACGCGTTGATGTCCAGCGCTTCCTGTGTCAGCGGAGTCGGCGATGATCCTGATGACGACCTGGCTGCCTGCCTTGCTGGCGGGTCTGCTGGCCCTGCTCCTCGGCTGGCTGGCGGGGCGTCGCACGGCCCGGGAGGAGACACTGCTCACCGAGGAGCGCCATCAGGCGTTGCAGGACAGGTTCGACGAGCTGCAGGACGAGAAGATGCTGGGCCAGCAGAAGCTGGAGCAGCAGCAGGCCCTGCTGCTCAAGCTCACCGCTCGCCTCAAGGATGCCGAAGCCACCCTGCGCAGCGAGCGCATCGCCAGCGCCGAGAAGCTGCAACTGCAACAGCAGGCGGAGGCCCGCCTCAGCCAGCAGTTCGAGAACCTCGCCAACCGTATCTTCGAACAAAACTCCGGTAACTTCCGCGAACTGAACCAGCACAGCCTGGATCTGCTGCTGACACCGCTCAAGGAGCAGCTCGAGGGTTTCCGTCGTCAGGTGGGGGAGACCCACGCTCAGGAGACGGCCCAGCGCCACAGCCTCAAGTTCGAGCTGGAGCGCCTCGCCGAGCTCAATGCCCGCATGACCGAAGAGGCCGCGGCCCTGACCCGGGCCCTCAAGGGTGACAGCAAGCAGCAGGGCAACTGGGGTGAGGTGGTACTGGCCCGTATCCTCTCCGAATGCGGCCTGCGTGAGGGCCACGAGTACCACACCCAGGTCAATATCGAGGTGGACAAGGGCAAGCGCTATCAGCCCGACGTCATCGTCCACCTGCCCCAGGACAAAGACATCATCATCGACGCCAAGGTGTCGCTGACCGCCTACGAGCGCTGGTACAACGCGGACGACGATCTGGAGAAGGCGGTGGCGCTCAAGGAGCACGTTGCCTCGGTGCGCAACCACATCCGCGAGCTGGGCCGCAAGGATTACCAGCAACTGCCCGGGGTGCGCACCCTGGACTATGTGCTGATGTTCGTGGCGGTGGAGCCAGCCTTCCTCACCGCCCTGGAGGCCGATCCCTCCCTGGTACGTTACGGGCTGGATCACAACATACTGCTGGTGAGCCCCACCAACCTGATGGTGGCGCTGCGCACCATAGAGAACCTGTGGCGCTACGAGCGGCAGAACCAGAACTCGCGCCAGATAGCGGAGCGGGCCGGCCGCCTCTACGAGAAGCTGCGGCTCTTCGTGGAGGAGATGCAGCAGATGGGGGGCAGCCTGCACAAGGCGCAGGAGAGCTACGACAAGGCGATGGGTCGGCTGGTCAACGGCCGTGGCAACCTGATCGCCCAGGTCGAGCGTTTTCGCGAGCTGGGAGTGGAGGTCACCAAGCCCCTGCCTGAGCCCCTGGTCAACCGCGCGCTGGAGCGGGAAGACTCCGCCGACTGAAGCAAGGGCGACGGTCGAACGCAGACAAAAAGGGCAGCCCGCGGGCTGCCCTTTTTGTCATGGTGATCCGCCACTCCGGCCTCATTGGCGCCAGAACGAGGGGAAGAAGATCACCGCCACCGTCAGGATCTCGAGCCGTCCCAGCAACATGCCGAACGACAGTATCCACTTGGCCGTATCCGGCAGACTGGCGAAGTTGGTGCTGGGGCCTATGACGGGCCCCATGCCGGGGCCCACGTTGGCCACCGCCGTGATGGAGCCCGAGATGGCGGTCAGGGGATCCAGGCCTATGGCGGCGAGCAGGGCGGCGATCAGCAAGATGATGGCGAAATAGGCCAGCACGAAGGAGATCATGGATCGGATGATGGCGTCGTTGACCGGACGGCCGTTGTATTTCTGGGGGAAGACCCCCGAGGGGTGCATCAGCTGGCGCATCTGCTTCTTGAACAGGGCGAAGGCCACCTGTATCCGGAAGATCTTGAGCCCGCCGGCGGTAGAGCCGGAGCAGGCGCCGAGCGCCAGCAAGATGATGAAGATGATGCTGGTGAGGGGCCCCCAGGTGCCGAAGTCGCCGAGGCCATAGCCGGTGGTGGTGATCACAGAGACTATGTTGAAGCTGCTGATGCGCAGGGCATCCATAAAGCCGTAGATGTCCCGGACCCACAGATAGAAGGTAACGACGACGGTGACCCAGACCACCAGCCAGAAGAAGCCCTGGACCTGTGCATCCTTGAGCAGGCTGTTGTCACGGCGGGAGAGGGCTTGCACATAGAGCAGGAAGGGCAGGCCGCCGAGGAACATGAAGAGGGTGCCAATCCAGTGCGCCGAGTTGGAGAAGTGGGACATGGACTGATCCGAGGTGGAATAGCCCCCGGTGCTCAGCGTCGTCATGGCGTGGTTGACCGCCTCGAACAGCGTCATGCCGCTCACCCAGTAGGCGAGGAAGCAGAGCATGGAGAGCACCAGATAGACCACCACTATGTTGTTGGCCACCGTCTTGGCGCGGGGCGCGCTCTTGTCTGACCAATCCGAGCTCTCGGTCTGGAACAGTTTCATGCCGCCGACGTTGAGGTAGGGCAGCACGGCCACCGCCATCACGATAAAACCCACGCCCCCCAGCCACTGCAAAATGGAGCGCCACAGCAAGATGCTGTGGGCCATGCCGTCCAGCCCGGACAGCACTGTGGATCCCGTGGTGGTGACCCCCGACATTGTCTCGAAGTAGGCGTCGGTGAAGTCGATGTGGTTGATGAAGAAGAAAGGCAGGGCGCCGAAGATGCAGGCCACCACCCAGACCGAGGTGGTGAGCAGGAACATCTCCCGCACCCCGAGGTGAAACTCCACCTTGCGCCCATGGTGCAGGCAGAGCAGGGCGGCGCCGTGGGTGATCAGCACGGACTTGAGAAACTCGACGAAGCCCTCGGAACCGGTGAACAGCGCCAGCAGGGTGGGCAGCCACATGAAGAGGGCCAGCTTGGAGAGCACCAGCCCGAGGGTGAAGACGATGGGACGCAGCTTGATCATGCAAGATAACCTGGTCGTTGATTGAAAAAAGACCCGGACCTTTCCTCTGGGAAATGTCCGGGTCTGGATGTCGTAGCCTGTTGCATGGAGGGCTTACAGGAAGAAAGGACTGGGCTGGAACAGGCGTTCCACTTCAGGGATGTACTTCTTGTCCACCAGGAACATCACCACGTGGTCATCCTGCTGGATCTGGGTGCGATCGTGGGCGATCAGCACCTCATCTCCCCGTACCACGGCGCCTATGGTGGTGCCCGGCGGCAGCTTGAGCTCACCCACCGTCTTGCCCACTACCTTGGAGGTGTTCTCGTCACCGTGGGCTATGGCCTCGATGGCTTCGGCCGCCCCGCGGCGCAGGCTGTAGACGTTGGCGATGTCGGCACGGCGCACGTGGGTCAGCAGGGCCGAGATGGTGGCCTGCTGGGGCGAGATGGCGATGTCGATGGAGCCGCCCTGCACCAGATCCACGTAGGCACCTCGCTGGATCAGCACCATTGTCTTCTTGGCACCCATCTTCTTGGCGAGCAGGGCCGACATTATGTTGGCCTCGTCCTCGTTGGTCACCGCGATGAAGACGTCGATCTGATCGATGTGCTCCTCCGCCAGCAGCTCCTGATCCGCCGCGTCGCCGCAGAAGACTATGGTGTTTTCCAGGTTCTCCGAGAGCTGCTCCGCCCGCTTCTGGTTGCGCTCTATGAGCTTGACGCTGTAGCGCTTCTCCAGCTGGCGGGCGAGGCCGGCCCCTATGTTGCCACCCCCGACTATCATGATGCGGCGATAGGGGCTCTCGAGCCGTTGCAGCTCCGACATCACGGCCCGGATGTGGCCGGCGGCGGCGACGAAGAACACCTCGTCATCCGCCTCTATGATGGTGGTGCCTTGCGGGCGGATGGAGCGGCCCTGGCGGAAGATGGCGGCGACCCGGGTCTCTATGTTCGGCATGTGATCCCGCAGGGTGGAGAGCGCATTGCCCACCAGGGGGCCGCCGTAGTAGGCCTTGACCGCCACCAGACCCACCTTGCCACCTGCAAAATCAACCACCTGCAGCGCGCCCGGATACTCGATGAGGCGACGCACATAGTCGGTCACCAGCTGCTCGGGGGCGATCAGGTGATCCACGGGTACGGATTCCGGCAGGAACAGCCGATCCCGCTCCACCAGATAGGCAGGGGAGCGGATGCGCGCCACCTTGTTCGGGGTGTTGAACAGGGAGTAGGCCACCTGACAGGCGATCATGTTGGTCTCGTCACTGTTGGTGACCGCGACCAGCATGTCCGCATCCTGGGCCCCCGCCTCGCGCAGCACCCTGGGGTGGGCGCCGTGACCGTTCACCACCCGCAGGTCGAACTTGTCCTGCAGCTCCCGCAGGCGGTCGCTGTCGGTGTCGACTATGGTGATGTCGTTGTTCTCGCCGGCGAGGTTTTCCGCTAGCGTGCCACCCACCTGACCCGCACCCAGAATGATGATTTTCATATGGACATCTTACTCAAGATTGTTGCTTCGAAACGAGGCAAGCCAGCCTGTCGCCCGGACTCATCATCCGGGGGCAGGGCCTACAGCTTGATCAGCTTGGCATAATAGAAGCCGTCCATCTCCGCCTCGCCGGGCAGGAACTGGCGACCCGGGCAATCCGGGTTGTCCTGCTCGTGCAGCGGCACCAGGCGGGCATCCTTGGTGTCAGCCAGGAAGGCGCGGATCTGGTCGCGGTTCTCTTCCGGCAGCACAGAGCAGGTGGCATAGAGCAGGGTGCCGCCGCTTTTGAGCTTGCCCCAGAGGGCGTTCAGAATGCGGCGCTGCAGCTCGGCCAGCTCGCGGATGTCCTGATCCCGGCGCAGCCACTTGATGTCGGGGTGACGGCGGATGACGCCGGTGGCGGAGCAGGGGGCATCCAGCAGGATGCGATCGAACTGGCCCTCTGGCCACCACAGGTCCGGCGTGCTGGCATCCCCGTGGATCACCCGGGCGGTTAGGCCGATACGATCCAGGTTCTCCTGCACCCGGGTGAGGCGGTGCTCGTCCGCATCCACGGCTACCACACCGGCGAGGGCGGGTTGCAGCTCCAGCAGGTGGGCCGTCTTGCCGCCGGGGGCGGCGCAGGCGTCCAACACCCAGTCACCCGGCCGGGGATCGAGCAGACGGGCGGCCTGCTGGGCGGCACCGTCTTGCACCGAGCAGTCACCGGTTTCGAAACCGGGCAGCTTGGTCACGTCGCAAGGGCGCTCCAGCAGTATGCAATCCTCACCCTCTTCGCCGACGACCGCATTGATGCCCACTTCGGCCATGCGGGCCAGCATCTGCTCGCGGCTCTGGCGCTGGCTGTTGTTGCGGATCCACATGGGGGGACGCTGGTTGTTGGCCTCCATGATGAATTCCCAATCCTCGGGATAGGCCTGACGCAGGCGCTTGGTGATCCACTCGGGATGGCCGAGACGAATGCTGGGGACGCGGTCGATGCGCAGCAGTATGACTTCGGCGCTGCGCTGGAAGTTGCGCAGCACGCCGTTGATGAGGCCGCGCAGTGAGGTGCCCTTGAGCAGCTTGACGGCATTGACGGTCTCGGCCACGGCGGCATGAGCCGGAATGCGGGTGTAGATGAGCTGATAGAGACCGACCAGGATCAGATAGTGGAAGATGCGGCTCTTGTTCTTGAGCGGCTTGTCCATCATCTCGCTCACCGCAGCGTCGAGGCGGGGCAGCCAGCGCAGGGTGCCGTAGCAGAGTTCTTGCAGGAGGGCGCGATCGCGAGGCGCCACCTTCTCCTGGGCAGCAGGCAGAACAGCGGAGAGGGATTGGCCCTGATCCAGCACCTGTTGAATAACGAGAGCGGCCTGTGCACGTGTTTTCATAGAGTTACCTTAGATGCGCAAGTCGGGGCCTGGGCCCCGCTTGTGTCAATTCAATCCAGTTCAATGCAATTGCGTGCCGGGTTCAAACCAGTCGCGGCGAGAGTTGAGCAGATCCGGGACGGACATGGCCTTCTTGCCGGGCGGTTGCAGGGTCAGCAGACGCAGCACCCCCTTGCCGGTGGCGACGTCGATCCCCTGCTTGTCGGCCTTGAGCAGGGTGCCGGCGCTCTGGCCATGGTCGCTGTCGATGACCTCGGCCTGCCACACCTTGATGGTCTGCTCCGCGGCCTCGAACCAGCTGATGGGCCAGGGGTTGAAGGCGCGAATGCAGCGCTCGATGGCGACGGCCTCCATGGACCAGTCGATGCGCGCCTCTTCCTTGGAGAGCTTCTGGGCATAGTTGGCCAGCGCATCGTCCTGCGCCTCGGCAGCGGTTTCACCGGCGGCCATGGCGTTAAGGGTGTCGACCAGCGCCTGCGGGCCCAGCTCGGCCAGCTTGTCATACAGGCTGGCGGAGGTTTCGTCGGCGGCGATGGGGCAGCTCACCTTGCGGATCATGGCGCCGGTATCCAGCCCCACATCCATCTGCATTATGGTGACGCCGGTTTCGGCATCTCCCGCCCAGATGGCGCGCTGTATGGGGGCGGCACCGCGCCAGCGTGGCAGCAGGGAGCCGTGCACGTTGAGGCAGCCGAGGCGCGGGGTGTCGAGCACCGCCTTGGGCAGGATCAGGCCGTAGGCCACCACCACCATGAGATCGGCGCCAAGGGCGGCCAGCTCGGCCTGTGCGGCTTCATTGCGCAGGGAGGCCGGCTGGTAGACCGGCAGATCGTGGGCGAGGGCCAGCTCCTTGACCGGGCTGGCGGTCAGTTTCTGGCCGCGGCCCGCCGGCTTGTCGGGCTGGGTGTAAACGGCGACGACCTCATGGTCGGAAGACAACAACGCCGCCAGATGACGGGCGGCGAAGTCGGGGGTACCGGCAAAAATCAGTTTCAGCTTATTCAATGGGGCAGATCCTCAGAGGACTTTGCGATCTTCACGGGCCATCTTTTCCAGCTTCTGACGGATGCGCTGGCGCTTGAGCGGGGACAAGTAATCCACAAACAGCTTGCCGACCAGATGATCCATCTCATGCTGTATGCAGATAGCGAGCAGATCGTCCGCTTCCAGCTCGAATGGCTTGCCGTGGCGATCCAGCGCCCGGACCTTGACCCACTCGGCACGCGGTACCAGAGCGCGGCTGCCGGGGACAGAGAGGCAACCCTCTTCGATGCCAGTGCTGCCTGACTGCTCAAGGATCTCCGGGTTGATCAGCACCAGCTGATCTTCACGGTCTTCAGAGACGTCGATGACGATGATGCGCTGATGAATGTCGACCTGAGTCGCGGCCAGGCCTATGCCTTCCTCCGCGTACATGGTTTCGAACATATCATCTACAATCTGTTGTAACTCGGGTGTAATGGTCTCGACAGGGGCTGCGACTGTGCGCAGGCGCTCATCGGGGAAACGCAATACATCTAGAATGGCCATAGTTTTTTCTTTAGTTTCATATAAACGCAGTCAATATTGACGTAATTCTAGTCATTTACGTCGACAAAAAACAGCAACACTTTGCGTGCAGAAGTAACAGGGAGTGTTATGCATCTGAAGCAAATCATCCTCGCCTGTCTGGCGACAGCCCTGGCCAATGGTGCCATGGCACAGCAGTTGACGCTGAAATCCGGCTATCCCGAGAGTTATGTGGTGCAGAAGGGGGATACCCTCTGGGATATCTCGGGCCAGTATCTGGCCGAACCCTGGCTCTGGCCACGTCTCTGGAACATCAATCCCCAGATCGCCAATCCACACTGGATTTACCCCGGTGACGTGCTGCAGCTGAGCTGGGTCAATGGTGAGCCGCGTCTGGGCAAGGCCAGCCAGGGCGGCAAACAGGTCATTCACCTGTCTCCCAAGAACCGCTACGAGAACAAGGCCAATCCCATTCCGACCCTGCCCCTCAGCGAGATAGTGCCCTTCCTGCAAACCGATCACATTCTGGCCGACAGCCAGCAGAGCAAGGATCTGCCCTATGTGCTTGGCAATAACGACAAGCATATCGGCATGCTGGAGGGGGACACCCTCTATGTGCAGGGGGCGCTGAATCCGGGTCAGAGTTACGGCATCTATCGCCCCGGGGTGACTTACAAGGATAAGCTGACCGGTGAGCAGCTCGGCCAGGAGGCGATTTTTGTCGGCACTGTGCGGGCGGAGGATCGCCAGGTCAACAATAGCACCAGAGTCACGCTGACGCACAACAGGCGCGAGGTATATCAGGGAGACAAGGTCATCCCGTTACCACCGCAGGAGAGCCTCTCTGCCGTCTTTATGCCAAAGGCGGCGCCGGTGATTTCCCCCGGTTATGTGATAGAGCTGCCGAGCAAGGTGCGCGGGGGAGGCAAGTTTGACGTTGTCCTCATCAACAAGGGGCTGCGGGATCAGATTGCCCCCGGCGATGTGCTCGAGATCCTGCGTCCGGGAGCCGAGATGGTGGACAAGAATGGCAAGGTCTCGTATCGGGAATATGCTTCCGTCTATGACAAGGCATTCCACTCTGCTGGCAAGTCGTCCCTGCCCGCCGAAGCGGTTGCCAGGGTCATGCTGTTCAAGGTGTATGACAAGCTGAGTTATGGCCTCATCCTGCAGAGCCAGGATCTGGTCAGCTCGGGTTATCAGGTCAGTAACTTCTGACGTGCCACTTCCACTCGGGCGGCTCTCGCTGTGGTTGACGCTGGATACGGTGACCGGCATAGGTCCGGTCACCGCCGCGCGGCTGCTTACGCACTTCGGCGGCGACATCGACGCCCTGTTTGACTGTGATGATGGCGTGCTGCAATCACTTGGCCTGCAATCGGCCCAAATCCGGCAGCTGAGATGGCCATCACCCCTGGTGGAGCAGGGGTTGAACTGGGCCGCGGCACCTGACAATCACCTGCTGTGCCCGGACAGTCCCGCCTATCCCGCGCTGCTCAAAGAGATCCCCGCCGCCCCCCTGTTGCTCTATTGCCGCGGGGATCTCGCATCCCTTTCTCTGCCACAGCTGGCGATGGTGGGAACCCGTCACCCCACCTATGCAGGCAAGGACAACGCAGCCCGTTTGTGTGCCGAACTGGTGGAGAGCGGTCTGGCGATCACCTCCGGATTGGCGCTGGGCATTGATGGCATCTGTCACCAGCAGGCCTTGGCATCGGGCGGTGTGACGTTGGCGGTGCTGGGCTCCGGGCTTGACTGCCTCTATCCGAAGCGCCATCAGGGCCTGGCGATGCAGATCCTAGAGCACGGCGGCCTGCTTGTCTCCGAGCTGGCGCCGGACCAGGGGCCGCTGGCGGAACATTTCCCTCGTCGCAATCGCATCATCAGTGGCCTGTCGCTGGGTACGCTGGTGGTGGAGGCGGCCGAACAGAGCGGCTCACTCATCACGGCCCGCTACGCGCTGGAGCAGGGCCGGGAGGTCTTTGCCGTCCCAGGTGCGCCGCAAAACACCCAGGCTGCGGGGTGCAACCGCCTGCTTCAGCAGGGGGCCAAGTTGGTCTTGAATGCGGCGGATGTCATGGAAGAGCTGCCAGCCCTTGTGCCATTAAAGAGGCTGGCGAACCCTTCTCCCGAGCCATTGCATAATAGCGAATTGCCTTATGCCGATTTGTTGGATAACGTAGATTATGAGACCACGAGCGTGGATACCGTTGCCGAGCGGGCCCAGCTTCCTGTCGAAGTGGTATTGGGCAGGTTGGTAGAGCTGGAGCTGGCCGGTGCAGTGATGGCGGTAGCCGGTGGATACGTCAGAGCGAGGAGGGCGAATCATGTTTGATGTATTGATGTACCTTTTCGAGACCTACATCCACAGCGATGCAGATGTGATGGTCGAGCAGGATGAACTCACCGACGAACTTAGCCGGGCCGGTTTCAATCAGGACGAGATTGAGAAGGCACTCAACTGGCTGGAACGACTGGCCAATCTGCATGACAGCGAGCGGGAGGTGTATGTCACCGCCAGCGCGCAAGGTTCGATGCGGATCTACGCCCCGCAAGAGCTGGCTCGCCTCAGCACCGAGTGCCGTGGTTTCCTGCTGTTCCTGGAACAGGCTCAGGTGCTGAACGCCGAAACCCGCGAAATCTGTATCGAGCGCTTGCTGGAGCTGGACAAGCCGGATATCGAGCTGGATGACCTGAAGTGGGTCGTCATGATGGTGCTGTTCAACGTCCCGGGCAGTGAGAATGCCTACCAGCAGATGGAGGAGCTGGTGTTTGACGAGTCAGACGGTGTCATTCACTGACAGTCCGGTGCCGCGCTGGTAGAATTCAGGCCATCTGGATTCCAAGGCGCGGCCCATGTCAAAAATAGATCATCACCTCTTTTCTGCCCACGAACATGCATTCGAGCGCGAACCGTGCCCGCAGTGTGGCGCCGAGCTGGTGATCCGTCAGGGCAAGCATGGCCCCTTCCTGGGCTGCTCAGCCTACCCCTCCTGTGACTACATTCGTTCCCTGACGCCCTCCGGCCGCGACATCGAAAAGGTGCTCGAAGGATCCGCTTGCCCCGATTGCGGCCAGCCTCTGGCGATCAAGAAGGGGCGTTACGGCCTGTTCGTGGGTTGTACCCAGTATCCGGCCTGCCAGCATATCGAGTCCCTGCAGGAGAGCGACGATACCCAGATCCTCTGCCCGGAGTGCGGCAAGGGTCATCTAGTGAGCCGCACCTCCCGCTATGGCAAACAGTTTTACTCCTGCGATGCCTATCCTCACTGCAAATACGTGGTGAATGACAAGCCTGTTCCCATGCCCTGCCCCGAGTGTGGCTGGGGCATCATGATCGAGAAGAAAGTGAGAGGGAGTCTGCGCTGGGTCTGCCCGCAAAAGAAATGCTGTCATCAGATTGAGCGGGTATAATCCTGCCGCCATGAGCCGGCTGGCAGCTTGCTGGCAAGAGGGTACTTCAGCTGGATTTATCTTCTTGCTGTGAACCGCCCTTCTACGGCCGTGCCGTTGGGCGCCGATCCCGATGCTGCCGTGCCGCCAGCCTCTTGGTCTGTTCATGTGGCCCGGCATCTCAGGCGTTGCAGTGGCCAATGATGAGCCGAGGCTCTGATGGCGGGTCAAACGTCCGAATGTACTGAAGAGGTGAGGGCTCCAAGGTGCCCTCATGTCGGTTCAACTTACAACCCAGTGATGAGAGGTGGCAGCCCGGCTGTCGCATTTTTTCTATGCCAAACGAATTTGAACAAGCGATCGCCGCCCTGTACCGCGAAGGGGTGATCGCCTATGCCACCGAGGCCGTCTTTGGCCTGGGATGTGACCCCGACTCCGAGGCCGCGGTTCAGCGCCTGCTGGCCATCAAGCAGCGTCCGGTGGAGAAGGGCCTGATCCTGATTGCCGCCGATCTGACCCAACTGCAGAATTACATCGACCTGAGCCAGCTCAGCAACGAGCAGCTTGCTCGCGTGCAGGCGAGCTGGCCCGGCCCCTTCACCTGGATCATGCCTGCCCGCACGACCACGCCGACCTGGCTGACCGGACAGTTCGATACCCTGGCGGTGCGCGTCACGGCCCATCCTCAAGTGCAGGCCCTGTGCCGCGCCTTTGGCAAACCCCTGGTCTCGACCAGTGCCAACCTGACCGGCGAGGAGCCTGCCCGTCGGGTGGCCGATATAGGTGCGCTGCTGGCAAGTCAGCTGGCCCATATCCTGCCTGGGGAAGTCGGGGGACAGGCCAATCCATCCGAGATCAAGGACGCCCGTACCGGCGCCATCATTCGTCCCTCCTGAGGGGGCGCTGATTTGCAGTCATGACGGGCGATGTGCTCATGGCGTGACACCACAATATAAAATGGACGGGACGATCAAGATCCTGCCTGACTGGAGACAAGATGAGCAAACCGGATGTGGCCCAGGTCAAGGCCTTCCTGCTGCAGTTGCAGGATGAGATCTGCCGGGGACTGGAGCAGGCTGACGGCGCCGGGCACTTCGTGGAGGATGCCTGGCGCCGCGAAGGCGGTGGTGGCGGCCGCACCCGGGTGCTGCGCCACGGCGCTGTGATCGAGCAGGGTGGGGTCAACTTCTCCCATGTCTATGGCGATGCCATGCCGGCGTCGGCGACCGCTCACCGCCCTGAACTGGCCGGTCGCAAGTTCGAGGCCATGGGCGTCTCGCTGGTGATCCACCCGCACAACCCCTATGTGCCGACCAGTCATGCCAACGTCCGTTTCTTCATCGCCGAGAAAGAGGGCGAGGCGCCCATCTGGTGGTTTGGCGGTGGCTTCGATTTGACGCCCTTCTATCCGTTTGCCGAGGATGTGCAGCACTGGCATCAGGTCTCCCACGATCTCTGTCAGCCTTTTGGCGACGATATCTACCCCGAGTTCAAGTCCTGGTGCGATCGCTACTTTTTCCTCAAGCATCGCAACGAGACCCGGGGGGTGGGCGGCCTCTTCTTCGATGATCTGAATCGCTGGCCCTTTGCCGACTGCTTCGCCTTCATGCAGGCGGTAGGTCGGGGTTATCTCGATGCCTACCTGCCCATTGTCGAGCAACGCAAGGCGCTGCCCTATGGCGAGCGGGAGCGGGCGTTCCAGCTCTATCGCCGCGGTCGCTACGTGGAGTTCAACCTGGTGTATGACAGGGGCACCCTGTTCGGGTTGCAGACTGGCGGACGTACCGAGTCGATCCTGATGTCGATGCCCCCCCTGGCCCGCTGGGAGTATGACTGGCAGCCGGAGGCGGGCAGCCCCGAGGCGTTGCTCTATACCGACTACCTCACGCCACGAGAGTGGCTGTGACTCGAGGGGCCATGACGGGCCCCTTTTTACTGGCCGATATTCGGCTTGTTCCCGACTGAGAAAACCCGTTAAATCGGGTGATCACCCTCTGATGGAACTCTTTGATGGATCGTTATCTGGTTTTTGGCCACCCGGTGCGCCACAGCAAGTCCCCCTTCATTCATACCCTGTTCGCCAGACAGACCCAGCAAGAGCTGGAGTATGGGTTGGCCGAGCCCGCCGTCGACGAGTTTGCCGCTACCCTGCGCAGCTTCTTTGCCCAGGGGGGCAAGGGGTGCAATGTCACAGTGCCCTTCAAGGAGCAGGCGTTCGCCCTGGTCGATCGGTTGAGTCCAAGGGCCAAGCGGGCAGGGGCGGTCAATACCATCAAGCTGACCGATGACGGCGTGCTGTTGGGGGACAACACAGATGGCGCCGGGCTGGTAGCCGATCTCAAGGCCCATGGGGTGACGCTGGCGGACAGCCGGATCCTGCTGCTGGGGGCCGGTGGGGCGGCTCGCGGTGCGTTGGCGCCGCTGCTGGCGGAGAAGCCGGGCGAGTTGGTCATCGCCAACCGCACTCATGGAAAAGCGCAGCAGCTGGCTGCCGAATTTCAGGATCTGGGAGCGCTCAGTGCCAGGACTTATGAACAGCTGGCGGGGCCGTTCGATCTCATCATCAATTCCACCTCCGCCAGTCTGCAAGGGGAGCTGCCACCGCTGGCACCGGCCCTGATCCACGCCGATATCGCCATTTACGACATGATGTACGGTGCGACGGACACGGCCTTCATCGGCTGGGCCAAGCAGCATGGCGCTCGTCAGACCATGGACGGGCTCGGCATGCTGGTGGAGCAGGCTGCTGAAGCCTTTACCGTGTGGCGCGGCATCCGGCCTGGCACCAAGCAGGTGTTGAGAGAACTGAAACGCAATCTGGGCACCCTGTAAGTCGGTCCGCTTATCAAGCGGGTGAGGAGTGGCACAACCGCGAGTGTGCGCTCCTGCTGGCAGGCTGTTGCGATGTCACACCCTATGTCTGAGCAGAACCTCTCTCTTCCTCGGGGGGAAAGTGCTCCCCGTGCGTGGGAGAATGAAATTAGCACCATTATAAAAATAAATATAAATTGATAGGTAACAATGGGTTGCGATGATTTCAGGCTAGTGTCGCTCACGTTTATCAAGTTTTTTCTCAAAGCAGCGGAACTTGTGCGAAATGGTGCTGACTAACTAGATAGTTGAGGAAGTGCTAGCTAGTCACCTTTATAACTCCCCGGTATTTATACTGGGGATTTTTTTATCCATTTGAAAAATATAGAAATTTACCTTCCCCATTTTTGGTGAAACTAAATTACATAAATTACTTTCACTTTCTGCTGCTTTGCTATACAGTTATCGGCGTAGGGTACAGAGGTAAGATGTTCTATCTTTCAGACCTTTTATTTCACGTAATTGAATGTGGCTGAATAGCAGCCCCGATGAGTCATCGTCGGGGTGTTTTTTTATGCGAAGTGTTTAGAGTAAATGCTTTAAACTGGACAATCTTTTGTTAGAATAGGGATGTTTCTTGAGGAAAACCAATCGTCTTTGTTCTCGAGAACTCGCTTTTTCCCAATTTTTTGAACTCATTTCTTCAGGCCGGTCCGCGACAGCGAGACTGGCCTCATTTTTATCCCTTCCTATTCCTTTCTTGTAATAAATTTTCAGTTTTGTTGATGTTCGGCATTATTCCCGGTTTGTTTGGTGGGACGGATGAAAACGGTGTCAAAGAGAGTGAAAGTTAATTCTCACAGCAGCCTAACGTCCTATCTCTCTGATGTACAAGACTTATAAGCTATAGGGATGGGTTGTAACAGAGGTTGTAACAGAAGGGGACGCGGGACAGGCCCAGGCAGGGAAAAACTGAAAGTCTTTCAATCAGCGGAGGGCCAACTCCGCTCATTGCAGCAAGAAGAGGAGCGATTTACTCCTCGATCTGGTGGTCTTCTTCTGTGTCGAACGAAGCGGTTTCGGCATTGGACAGATACCAGCCGCTCAGGGTCTGGGCCAACTTCTCGACGCCTATGTTGTTGAGGGAGGAGAAGGCTTCAACCTGGATCTGCGGACCCAGCTCGGCTACTGCCTGGCGCACCTTGATCACCTGGTTGTTGCGGGGGCCCGGGCTCAGCTTGTCTGCCTTGGTCAGCAGCAGCATCACCGGCAGCTCGCGGTGTGAGCTCCACTCCAGCATGTTCATGTCGGTCTCTTTGAGCGGATGGCGAATGTCCATCAGGATCACCAGACCTTTCAAGGATTCGCGGCGCTGCAGGTATTCAGCCAGTGACTTTTGCCACTTGAGCTTCATTTCCAGCGGAACCTGCGCATAACCGTAGCCCGGCAAGTCGACCAGGCGCTTGCCCGGTTCCAGTTCAAACAGGTTGATCAGCTGGGTACGGCCCGGTGTCTTACTGGTCCGTGCCAGGTTCTTGTGTTTGGTCAAGGTATTCAATGCAGATGATTTACCGGCGTTGGAACGCCCGGCAAACGCAATCTCGACACCCCCATCATTTGGCAGGTGGCGGATGTCGGGTGCGCTGGTCACAAAATGCACCTTATTGAAATTCAGAGTTTGTGTATCCAACGTAAATTCCCCATAGAGATAGAGGGTTATAGAGTTACTTTTTTGTGAAATCGTGTAAAATGGCGTCGTTTAAACGCGTTTATTTTAACATGCCTTCGGCGGCATGGGATCTGGAAGTCTAATAACGAGAAAGTTGGAACGCCATGAAGAACCTAGTCATTACACTTGCTCTGATGGTTGGCGTAACTGGGATGGCACAAGCCAAGGGCGATGCCGCTGCGGGACAAACCAAGGCTGCCGTCTGTGCGGCCTGTCATGGACCGGACGGCAACAGCCCAGTCGACATGTATCCCAAGATTGCTGGTCAGCACGCATCATATATCAAAAAACAATTAGTTGAACTGAAGGCTGCAGCTTCTGGCCAAACTGGTCGGGTTGCTCCCATCATGGGACCCATGGCGTTGCCTCTGTCCGATCAGGATATGGACGACCTGGCGGCCTACTTCTCCAGCCAGAAGGTGACTCCGGTTGCCGTGCCCGATGACGTGGTTGCCGCAGGCAAGGCGCTCTATATGGGAGGCGACATGGAACGTGGCCTGGCTGCCTGTACCGCCTGCCATGGTCCGCGCGGTTCCGGCGTCGAGCAGGCCAAGTATCCCAGCTTGTCGGGGCAGCACCCTGCGTATATCAAGGCGCAGCTCACCGCCTTCCGTGCGGCAGCCCGTGACAATGACCCCAATGGCATGATGCGGGATGTGGCCAAGAAGCTGACGGATCAGGATATCGAAGCCCTCTCCAAATACGTGGCGGGTCTGCACTGATAAGGTCCTGAATCTATCTTGTTGAAAAGAGCAGGGAACTCTCAAGGTTCCCTGCTCTTTTTTGGGGCTTCTGGCACCATGCCTGCAAATGCCCTGCATTGTTGTAAGAGATCCCCCATTTCCGAGTCCGGTCGGGGCTGAAACAGCGTTCAGCCTTCGATGCGGAAGCTATAACTTTCAATATGTTAAAAATGAGATGGCCACTTATCTTCATTTGAAAGCATACCGGGTGGATTGAGCCCGACTACGAAATTGTTACAGTGAGCTCATGGAATGACCTGACGAGCTGTTGGCGTGCGGGTTGGACAGGGAGTCGGCTCAGCAGACAAGTGATGAGCAAGAGAGTCAGAGACCAGGATGGTGACCGCCAGGGATGAGCGGGGCTGCGGGAGGCAACCACCCCAGAAAGACGACCGGATGTTGTCCTCATGGGTTAGACAAGCACACGCACATTCAGGATCGAGCAACAAGGGTCAGGAAGACCTAACGACATGATGCGCAGAGGTACGCCCAGGGATAAGGCGATTTGCAGCCAGGGAATGGGACTCGCATGACAGGATCAAGGCAGCTTCGGCTGCCTTTTTTCTGTTGGGTCATTAACCCGCCAAGGCATTCTGTGTCAAAATACCAGCAACATGCCCAGAGGATGCCGATCCTGCGGTGTTCAGCGACCGAATATGGTCGAATTGGTGCGGGATCCCACTCTTGTTCCAGATTTACTGTTCCCCACTTCAGCATCCTCCCCGGACGAAACAATCCCGGGGGTTTCAATCCAGTTATTTGTCGGAGTCATTCATGTCGGCCAAACAACCCACCCGCAAGCCTACCGGCAAGCGCAAAGAATCAGATGCCAGTGCCCTGGAAGGTCGTGAGCGCAAACGCGCCGCCAAGCGCAAGGGCTTGAAGGCGGGCTCCCGTCAGCAGGTCGAGCAAGGTAACAAGGGCGGTAGTGGCAAGCAGGCCAAGGATCCGCGCATCGGTTCCCGCAAGCCGGTCGTGCTGATCGTGGAAGAGAAGAAGTCCCAGTCCGTGGTGGCCAAACCACAAAAAGAGAAGAAGTTGGTGATGACGCCCGAGCAGGAGCTGGCCTCCATCGAGAATGATGATCGCCTGAACGATCTGCTGGATCGACTGGATGCCGGCGAAACTCTGGAAGCGGCCGAGCAGGCCTGGGTCGATCAGCGCGTCGATCGCTATCAGGAGCTGATGGACGAGCTCGGCATCATAGACACCGACGAAGATGACGACGGTGATTTTGACGACGTCGAGTATGAAGAGCCAAGACAGCCTGCCTCCGAGGAAGAGCTGTGGGAGCGTTTCAGCCAGGTTGACTATCAGCCCGAACCCAAGCCCGAGCCGAAGAAGAAGTGATGAGTGGATGGATGCTGGCCGCCCTGCTGGGGGGCCTTGTCTTGCTGGGGCTGGCTGTCTATGCCGGCACCCTGCTGGCACGTCTCAAGCGTCAGCACGACATGCAGCGGCAGGCCATCGCGGCCCGCAACGAGCGCATCCTCGACAGCGTCAGGGTGATAGCCCATGCGGTACGGGATGGTCAGTGCGACTACTCGGAGGGGGCCATCCGGCTGACCAACCTGCTGGATGCCTTGCAGATCAAGGGAGGGCGAGCCTTCGCCAATGAATTCCCTGGTCTCTATGGCCTCTACGAGAAGGTGAAGGAGATGCCGACTCACGAGGCGAGGCGAGCCCTCAAGCGCAACGAAGTGATGAAGATGGATCTCGAACGCAGCGGCTACGAGGCCGAGCTGGAGGCGCAGATCCTCAAGGATGTCGCCCGACTGAAGGACTTTCAGCTAAGCCGGTGAGCCCTGGATAACAAAGAAAGAGGAAGTAAGCGTGCAAGCAGAACAGATTGTGTGGGATCAGGCCCTGATCGAGAAATATAACTACAGCGGCCCGCGTTACACCTCCTATCCCACCGCGCTGGAGTTCAACGAGGGCTTCGGTTATCCGGACTTCGTCCAGGCCGCGGGCCAGTATCCGGCGCGCAATCTGTCGCTCTACGTGCACATCCCCTTCTGCCACAAGCTTTGCTACTACTGCGGCTGCAACAAGGTGATCACCCGTCACCAGCACAAGGCCGATCAATACCTCGATTACCTCGAGCAGGAGATCAAGGCGCAGGCCCCCCTGTTCAAACACCGGCTGGTGACCCAGCTGCACTGGGGCGGCGGCACCCCCACCTATCTGAACGAAGGGCAGACCCGTCGCCTGATGGCCATCTTGCGGGAGCACTTCCGGTTTGAGGATGAGGGGGAGATCAGCATAGAGGTAGACCCGCGCGAGATCGAACTCTCCATGCTGGATGTGCTGCGGGAGCTGGGCTTCAACCGCATTAGCCTCGGCGTGCAGGATTTCAACAAGGCGGTCCAGGTCGCGGTCAACCGCGAGCAGGACAACGACTTCATCCGCGCCATGCTGGAGCGCGCCCGGGCATTGGGGTTCCGCTCCACCAATCTCGACCTCATCTACGGCCTGCCGCACCAGAACCGGGAGAGCTTCCACCACACCCTGGAGGAAGTGCTCAAGACGGATCCGGCCCGCCTCTCCATCTTCAACTATGCCCACCTGCCGAGCCGCTTCGCCGCCCAGCACAAGCTGAAGGAGGAAGACATGCCGGCGCCCCGGGAGAAGCTGGCCATGCTGCAGGACACCATCGCCTTCCTCACCGGTCAGGGTTATCAGTTCATCGGCATGGATCACTTCGCCAAGCCCGATGACGAGCTGGCGGTGGCCCAGCGCGAGGGCAAGCTGCACCGCAACTTCCAGGGCTACACCACCCAGGGGGATTGCGATCTGCTGGGGCTGGGGGTCTCTTCCATCAGCATGATGGGGGATGCCTACTCCCAGAATCAGAAGGATCTCAAAACCTATTACGCCCAGGTGGAGACGCTCGGCCACGCCCAGTGGAAGGGGTGCTCCCTCAACCGGGACGATCTGATCCGCCGCGAGGTGATCAAGCGCCTCATCTGCGACTTCTCCCTGAACTTCGCCGCCGTCGAGCAGGCCCATGACCTGGTCTTCCGGGAGTACTTCGCCGAAGATCTCAAGCTGCTGCAGACTTTCATCGACGATGGTCTGGTGCGCATGACAGACGACGGACTTGAGGTGGTCTCCACCGGTCAGCTGCTCATTCGCAACATCTGCATGTGCTTCGATGTCTACCTGCGCAGCAAGGCGCGCCAGCAGCAGTTCTCCCGGGTGATCTGAACCGGCAGCCCGGCGCTGAAGATAAAAAAACCGCCTCTCGGCGGTTTTTTTATGGAGTAAGCAAGCGGCTCAAGACTCAGCGGCTGGCGGCGCGGGCGCTCAGCTCGGCTTTCTCGCCATCGCTCAGGAAGGCCAGGGTCAGGCCGTTCTGCTGGGCGGTGCGGATCTCGCTCGCCGTCATGCCGGCGGCCGGGGCGGCCACCTCGTATTCATGGGGCAAGTCAATGCCTTCCACTGCGGGGTCGTCGGTGTTGAGGCAGGCCAGCACGCCGGCGGCCAGGAACTGGCGGATCGGGTGCTCGGTCAGGCTGGCGACAGTGGTGGTCTGGATATTGGAGGTGAGGCAGGACTCGATGCCGATGCGGTGCTCCGCCAGATAGGCCATCAGGGCCGGATCCTGGACGGCCTTGACACCGTGGCCGATACGCTCGGCGCCCAGATCGCGAATGGCCTGCCACATGCTCTCGGGGCCGGCCGCTTCACCTGCGTGCACTGTCACCCGCATACCCGCATCCCGCACCTTGCGGAAGTGATCGGTGAAGAGGTCCCCCGGGAAGCCCAGCTCGTCACCGGCCAGATCGATGGCGACCAGCTTGTCACGGTGGGCCAGACAGGCGGCCAGCTCCTTGTTGCACTGCTCGGTGCCGAAGGTGCGGCTCATGATGCCGATGAGGTTGGTCTTGATGCCAAAGTCGCGGCTGCCGGCGGCCACGCCGTCGATGATGGCTTCCACCACGCCCTGCGGATGCAGCTTGTGGGCCATCGCCATGTAGGCGGGGCTGAAGCGCAGCTCGGCATAGTCGATGCCGGCGCGCAGCAGATCTTCCACGTTCTCGTAGGCGACCCGGCGGCAGGCGTCGTAATCGGCCAGCACGGCCACGCCCCAGTCCAGTTTCTTCAGGAAGGCCACCAGACTCGGCTCGTTCTCGACGATCTGCACGTGAGGGCGCAGGGCCTCCAGCTCATCGGCTGGCAGCTGGATGTTGTGCAGGCGACCCAGCTCGAGAATGGTCTGCGGACGGATGTTGCCATCCAGATGGCGGTGCAGGTCGGTCAGGGGGAGGGATCTGTCAATCATGATGGCGCCTTCTGCGAGTCGGGTTGGAAAGCCTGCCATTCTAGGCGGGGATCTTGAAAAAGATACCCCGTTTGCAGGCAAACGGGGTCTGATTGGTCAGGCTTTCCCTCAAGGCGTGATGGGAATCGTTTTTCCCGAAGACTCAGGGAATGTCGAGTTCCTTGAGCTTGCGGGTCAGGGTATTGCGACCCCAGCCGAGCAGGCGGGCGGCCTCCTGCTTGTGGCCATGGGTGTGCTCCAGTGCCGTCTCCAGCATGATCCGCTCGAACTGGGGCATGGCATCGGCCAGGATGTCGGTCTCCCCCAGCGCCAGCTTGGCGGCCACCCAGTCTTGCAGTTGTTGCTGCCAGCCACCGGTCAGCGCGGGCTGGCCGGGTTCCGCCGTACTGGTGATGGGGGTCAGCAGCTCGGTGGGCAGATCGCCGACCAGCACCTCCTGGCCCGAGGCCATCACGGTCAACCAGCGGCAGACGTTCTCCAGCTGGCGCACGTTGCCGGGCCAGGGCAGGCGGCTGATGTAGGTCTGGGTATCCGGGTGCAGGCTCTTGGCCTCCACGTTCAGCTCCTTGGCGGCCCTCAGCAGGAAGTGCTGGGCCAGCTGGGGTATGTCCTCCCGTCTCTCCTTGAGGGCGGGGATATGGATACGGATGACGTTGAGGCGGTGGAACAGGTCTTCGCGAAACTCGCCGTCGGCGACCCGTTTCTCCAGATTCTGGTGGGTGGCGGCGATGATCCGCACGTCCACCTGCACCGGTTGATGGCCGCCGACCCGGTAGAACTGGCCATCGGCCAGCACCCGCAGCAGCCGGGTCTGGACGTCGAGGGGCATGTCGCCTATTTCGTCGAGAAACAGGGTGCCGCCGTCGGCCTGCTCGAAACGGCCGTGGCGGATGTTGTTGGCGCCGGTGAAGGCCCCTTTCTCATGGCCGAATAGTTCGGATTCGATGAGATCCTTCGGGATGGCGGCCATGTTGAGGGCGATGAAATTCTTGTGGGCGCGCGGGCTGTGCTTGTGCAGGGCATGGGCGACCAGCTCCTTGCCGGTGCCGCTCTGGCCGTTGATCAGCACCGAGATGCTGGAGCGGGACAGTCGACCTATGGCGCGAAACACCTCCTGCATGGCGGGGGCCTCACCGATGATCTCCGGGGTGGTGGTGGCCTCCTGCTGGCGAGCCTTGCGCTTGGTGCGCTGCTCTTTCAGATGATTCTCGGCGCGGCGCACCAGGGTGACCGCCTCGTCGATGTCGAACGGTTTGGGCAGGTATTCGAAGGCGCCGCGCTGGTAGGCGTTGACCGCGCTGTCGAGATCCGAGTGCGCCGTCATGATGATGATGGGCAGATCCGCCTGGCGGCGGTGGATCTGCTCCAGCAGGCTGAGGCCGTCTATGCCCGGCATGCGGATGTCGGAGAGGATCACGTCCGGCGAGCGCATCTCCAGCGAACTCAGCAGGGCTTCGCCATCGGCAAAGCTCTCGCATTCGAAGCCTTCGCTACCAAGGGTGCGCTCCAGGACCCACCGGATGGAGCTGTCGTCATCGACGATCCACACTTTTGCTGTCATGAGGTTCCCTTACTTGCGAAGTGGTAGGTAGATGGTGAATTCGGTGTGGCCGGGCCAGCTGATGCAGTCGATGCGTCCCTTGTGCTGATCGATCAGGTTCTGGGCGATGGAGAGGCCGAGGCCTGTGCCCCCCTCCTTGCCGGTGATCATGGGGTAGAAGAGGGTGTCGCGAATGGCATCGGGAATGCCGGGGCCGTTGTCGATGATCTTGATCTCGGCGGCCAGGCGGTAGCGCTGGCCGTGGATGGTGATCTGGAAGGCGGTGCGGGTCTTGATGCGGATGAGCCCGGTCTGGTCACCGAGGGCCTCGGCGGCATTGCGGACTATGTTGAGAAACGCCTGCTGCAGCTGGTCCGGCTCCATCTCGAACTCGGGAATGCTGGGGTCGTAGTCCCGCTCGATGCGGATCTGGGGCGGCAGCTCCAGGTCTACCAGGCGGCGTACCTGCTCCAGCACCGAATGCACATTGTGCATCTGATGGCGTCCCGGCCGCTGAGGGCCGAGCAGACGGTCGACCAGTACCCGCAGGCGATCGGCCTGCTCTATGATGATGCCGGTGTATTCACGCAGGGCCGGGTCCGGCAGCTCCTTTTGCAACAGCTGGGCCGCGCCGCGCAGACCCCCGAGGGGGTTCTTGATCTCGTGGGCCAGCCCGCGCACCAGCTCCTTGGCGGCTTGCTGCTGGGCATGCTGTTGCAGCTCCTGGCTGATCTTCTTCTGTTGATCGATTTTGCGCAGCTCCACCACCATCAGCCGCTGCTCGTGGTCGGCCATGGGGCTCACGCTGATCTCCACCAGCCTGGGCTCTCCCTCCACCACCAGGGTGACTTCGCTGTCGGTGAAGCCCTGCCCCGAAATGAGGCACTGCTTGAATCGTTGCAGGTCGAGGGAGATGTGCTCCAGCAGATGGGGCAGTTCGATCCCGATCAGTCGCCGTTCGCTGAGGGAAAGCAGCTGTTCGGCCGCCGGGTTGACGAATTGAATGCAGAGCCGCTCATCCATCAGGATGACGGCGGTCAGCAGGTTGTCCAAGAGTGTCTTGGCGTGATCCGAGCGGGTTGGCACAGGTTTCTCCCTAAAACGGTGCTTTACACCTGTTATGCACCGATATGGTGCATTGAGTTTACCCGCATCGGTGCGTCACATCACCCCTAATTGGCCTTGGGGGTGGCTTTGGGAGCCGGATTCACAGTCGTTCTATGCAGGTAAAAGGTGGCTGCTTTGGATTTAGCAAGGATCGTACCGTCTTTGGTGAGCAGCTCGAGCCGCGCCTCGTAGGCGCCGCGAGGGAGGTTCTCAACCCGGATGGCCAGGCTGTTGTGAACGAGGGGAATGGCCTTGTCGTTCAGCAGAAGGCGCACGTCATATTGCACCGGCGCCTGGGGATGGACCTGTGCCTGGAAGACGATGTTGCCCGTGTTGTCGCGCAATGTGCTGCCTGGCTCGGGGGAGAGCAGTTCTATCTCCAGGGGGGCCGCTTCCTGGGCCTTCCTGGCATCGACCCCGGTCAGGCTGTTGAAGTCATCTACCTGGACCGAATGGGGCGAGGTGCCGATGAGGGGGGAGACCCGCAGGTCTAACTCCCTGGCGTTCTTGCCGGGGGGAGGGGCGTCGGTGTAATGGGTCACCCCTTGAGGGTCGACCCAGGAATAGACTCTGGCCGCCTGGGCGGTGCAGGAGAGCATCAGCAAGAGGCCCAGCGTCCATGTCGGGTGTACTGTTTTCATCCATCTCTCCTTGACGGGGTTCACCTTAATCCTATCAGAGAAAAAAAGGTCGGGTTTATTGTCGGATCGGCGGTGAAAAATGGGTTCGCTGAGCCCTAGCCCCATGCTGCGTGAGGCCATGAGTCATGATATTTCAGCCCCTTAGATAAAAAACCCGCCAGATGGCGGGTTTGTCATGATGAAGCAATGGGCACCGGATTAGACGGAGTAGTACAGCTCGAACTCCAGCGGGTGCGGGGTCATGCGGACACGATCCACGTCATGCTGCTTCAGCTCCAGGTAGGAGTTGATGAAGTCGTCGCTGAAGACGCCGCCACGGGTCAGGAACTCGCGGTCTGCATCCAGTGCGGACAGGGCCTCGTCCAGGGAACCGGCAACGGTCGGCACTTCTGCGGCTTCTTCCGGCGGCAGGTCATACAAGTTCTTGTCCATGGCATCGCCCGGATGGATCTTGTTGATGATACCGTCCAGACCGGCCATCAGCTGGGCAGCGAAGGCCAGGTAGGGGTTGGCAGCCGGATCCGGGAAGCGCACTTCAATGCGGCGTGCTTTCGGGCTCGGCACCACCGGGATACGGATGGAGGCAGAGCGGTTGCGGGCGGAGTAGGCCAGCATGACGGGGGCTTCATAGCCCGGCACCAGACGCTTGTAGGAGTTGGTGGTCGGGTTGGCGAAGGCGTTGATGGCCTTGGCGTGCTTGATGATGCCGCCGATGTAGTGCAGCGCCATCTCGGACAGACCGCCGTACAGGTCGCCGGCGAACAGGTTGACGCCGTTCTTGGCCAGGGACTGGTGGCAGTGCATGCCGGAGCCGTTGTCACCGAACATGGGTTTCGGCATGAAGGTGACTGTCTTGTTGTAGGCGTGGGCCACGTTGTGGATCACGTACTTCAGCACCTGCACTTCGTCAGCTTTCAGGGTGAGAGTATTGAAGCGGGTTGCGATCTCGTTCTGACCGGCAGTGGCCACTTCGTGGTGGTGAGCTTCAACGACCTGGCCCATCTCTTCCAGCACCAGACACATGGCGGCACGGATGTCCTGGGAGGAGTCAACCGGCGCAACCGGGAAGTAACCACCCTTGACGAAGGGACGGTGACCCTTGTTGCCGTGCTCGTACTCGGTACCCGAGTTCCAGGCAGCTTCTTCGGATTCGATCTTCACGAAGCTGTGGCCCATGGTGTTGGAGAAGGTGATGTTGTCGAACATGAAGAATTCCGGCTCCGGCCCGAACAGCACGGTGTCAGCGATGCCGCTGGCTTTCAGGAAATCTTCGGCACGCTTGGCGATGGAGCGCGGATCGCGGTCATAACCTTGCATGGTGGCGGGTTCAAGCACGTCACAGACGATGTTCAGCGTGGTCTCTTCGGTGAACGGGTCCAGTTTGGCGGAGGCCGGATCCGGCATCAGCACCATGTCAGACTCGTTGATGCCCTTCCAGCCGCCGATGGAGGAGCCATCGAACATCTTGCCGTCTTCGAAGAAGTCTTCGTCGACCTGGTGGGAAGGAATGGATACGTGCTGCTCTTTACCCTTGGTGTCGGTAAAACGCAGATCAACAAACTTGACTTCGTGTTCCTGGATCAGGGCCAAAACGTTCTGGGCTGACATGCTAAGTAACCTCCGGTGTTAAAACTCTTTGGGTGAATGCGTCATCACATTCACATAAGCCAGTATCGTGCCAAGTTTGTGACAGCTTGATTTCAGTGCATTTGCACCCTTTCAGGCTGTCGGGACTCCCGCTTTCATGCTTGGCTGCGCCTCAAAGTGGTGCAACCTTGGATCGTTTTGGTGCACCAGGATGGTGCGCCTACGTGTCAAGGCCATCTAAGCAGGCTTTTGGCGCGGGGTCCATGATCCAGATCCCCTGTCGTACACGAATGGTCTGCAATTCTGCTAGGCAGATCACAAAGGCGAGAGTACAATTAGCGCCCAATTTTACCCGGTGATTTGAGGCGAGAATGTTAGAGAATTTACGCAATATTGCGATTATTGCGCACGTAGACCACGGCAAAACTACCCTGGTTGATAAGCTGCTGCAGCAGTCTGGAACCCTGGACCGTACCACTGATGGTCAAGAGCGTCTGATGGATTCCAACGATCTGGAAAAGGAACGTGGTATTACCATTCTCGCCAAGAACACTGCGATCCGCTGGAATGACTACCGTATCAACATCGTCGATACCCCGGGTCACGCCGACTTCGGTGGTGAAGTTGAGCGCGTCATGTCCATGGTTGACTCCGTGCTGCTGCTGGTCGACGCCGTTGACGGTCCTATGCCGCAAACCCGTTTCGTGACCCAGAAAGCCTTCGCCCAGGGTCTGAAGCCGATCGTGGTCATCAACAAGATCGACCGTCCGGGTGCTCGTCCTGACTGGGTAATGGATCAGGTATTCGACCTGTTCGACAACCTGGGTGCCACCGATGAGCAACTGGACTTCAAGGTTGTTTACGCCTCTGCACTGAACGGTTGGGCCACCCTGGACCAGAGCGTCGAGTCCGACAACATGGAACCCCTGTTCCAGGCCATCGTTGACAACGTCGAGCAGCCGAAGGGTGACCCCGCCGGTGGCTTCCAGATGCAGATCTCCCAGCTGGACTACAACTCCTACGTCGGTGTTATCGGTATCGGCCGCATCACCCGTGGTCGCGTCAAGACCAACCAGCAGGTCACCATCGTTGGTGCCAACGGCAAGAACCGTACCGGCAAGGTCGGTCAGGTGCTGGGTTACCTGGGTCTGTCCCGTACCGAAGTGGCCGACGCGCAAGCGGGCGACATCATCGCCATCACCGGTCTGGGCGAGCTGAAGATCTCCGACACCATCTGTGACAACAATGCTGTCGAAGCCCTGCCACCGCTCTCCGTCGACGAGCCGACCGTGAACATGACCTTCCAGGTCAACACCTCACCGTTCGCCGGCAAAGAAGGCAAGTTCGTGACCTCCCGCAACATTCTGGAGCGTCTGAACCAGGAGCTGGTCCACAACGTGGCCCTGCGTGTGGAAGAGACCGAAGATCCGGACAAGTTCCGCGTCTCCGGCCGTGGTGAACTGCACCTGTCCATCCTGATCGAAAACATGCGTCGCGAAGGCTACGAGCTGGCGGTATCCCGTCCGGAAGTTATCCTGCGCACCGTTGACGGCGTGCTGCACGAACCGTTCGAAACCGTGACCGTGGACGTGGAAGAGATCCACCAAGGTTCCGTCATGGAGCAACTCGGCCTGCGTAAGGGCGAGATGACCAACATGACCCCGGATGGCAAGGGCCGTGTCCGTCTCGACTTCATGATCCCGAGTCGTGGCCTGATCGGCTTCCAGACCGAGTTCCTGACCATGACTTCAGGTACCGGTCTGCTGTACCACACCTTCGACCATTACGGTCCGCACAAGGGTGGCAGCATCGGTGAGCGTCAGAACGGCGTGCTGATCTCCAACGCTACCGGCAAGGCCCTGACCTTCGCCCTGTTCGGTCTGCAAGACCGTGGTCGTCTGTTCATCGGTCACGCGACCGAAGTGTACGAAGGCCAGGTGATCGGGATCCACTCCCGCTCCAACGACCTGACCGTCAACTGCCTGAAGGGCAAACAGCTGACCAACATGCGTGCCTCCGGTACCGACGAAGCCCAGGTGCTGACTCCGCCGATCCGCATGACCCTGGAGCAGGCTCTCGAGTTCATCGACAACGATGAGCTGGTGGAGATCACTCCGAAGGCCATCCGTATCCGCAAGAAACTGCTGACCGAGATGGATCGCAAGCGCGCCGGTCGTGCTTGATCGATAGCTGTTCATCGACAGACCAAAGAGAGGCCTTATGGCCTCTTTTTTTATGGTCGCGCGGCGGCCTCTTGCTCCGGGTTGGTCGATGGTGATGGCCGCGAATCGGCTCATGGGTGGTCAGATGGGCACCCTATCTGACACAATATCTGCATGATGACGCTTACGAGAATCAAGATGCAGCAGCAAATCCGGGGCCGCCTGGCCCACGCACTCTCCTTCTTGCGCCACGATGGCGCCCATTTTGCCCAGTTTGTCTGGGGCCGTTTCCAGCAGGACAGGCTGACGGTCACCGCCGGTTACCTGGCCTATGTGACCCTGCTCTCCCTGGTGCCCATGGTCGCCGTGGTGTTCGGCATGATGTCGGCCTTCCCGGTGTTCCAGACCCTGAAACAGCAGGTGGAGCAGTTCGTCTATCACAACTTCGTGCCCACCGCCGGCGAGATGCTCAAGGAGTACATAGACGGCTTCGTGGCCAATGCCACCAACACCACTGCGGTCGGCATAGGCGCCCTGATAGTGGTGGCCCTGATGTTGATCTCGGCCATCGACAAGAACCTCAACTACATCTGGCGTTCGACCCAGAATCGACCGCTGGCCCAGGCTTTCGCCATGTACTGGATGATACTGACCCTGGGCCCCGTGCTCATCGGGGCCAGCCTCGCCATCTCCTCCTACATACTGTCGCTGAAGCTGTTTGCCGCTGACAGCCTGTTTGGCGCAGGATATCTGGTGCTGCGCAGCCTGCCGTTCCTGTTCTCTGTGTTCGGCTTCCTGCTTATTTATACCGTGGTGCCCAACTGCAAGGTGCGGCTGACCCACGCCTTGATCGGCGCCCTGGTGGCGGCCACCCTGTTCGAGCTGGCCAAGCGCGGCTTCTCCATCTACATCACCAACTTCCCCTCCTATCAGGCCATCTACGGCGCCCTGGCGACCATCCCCATTCTGTTCGTCTGGGTGTATCTAAGTTGGTTGGTAGTCTTGCTCGGTGCGGAGACCACCGCCTGCCTCGGAGAGTATGAGAAGCCCGGCAACGAGGAGCTGGCCTGAGTCAGCTGCTCATTGTTGGCACCGATATCCATTCTGTTCGTCTGGGCCTTTGTAAACACTCTGAGTTGGTTGGTGGTCTTGCTCGGCGCGGAGACCACCGCCTGCCTGGGGGAATACGAGAAACCGGGCAACGAGGAGCTGGCCTGAGGCCAGCCTGCCATAGCCCCGATCCCGGCGGGAAAGGCGTTGGCCCGGGCAGGGCATTTATTGGTAGCATCAACGACCGCCCCGTCATGACGACGGCGGCGGTCGTTCTGTTTTGAGAGGAGAGGGATGTGATTGCATTGATCCAACGGGTATCCGAGGCCAGCGTGACCGTCGAGGGAGAGGTGACCGGGGCCATAGGCCAGGGGTTGCTGGTGCTGCTCGGGGTAGAGCAGGGGGACGATGAGGCCAAGGCCGACAAGCTGCTGCACAAGGTGAGCGGCTATCGCATCTTCTCCGATGCAGAGGGCAAGATGAACCTCAATGTGGGCCAGGTCGGAGGCAGCCTGCTGGTGGTCTCCCAGTTCACCCTGGCGGCGGATACCGGCAAGGGGATGCGACCCAGCTTCTCCGGCGGTGCCCACCCGAGCGATGCCGAGCGGCTCTGTGACTACTTCGTTGCCCGGGCCAAGGAGGGCGGCATGCCGACCGAGACAGGACGTTTTGCCGCCGACATGAAGGTCAGGCTGCTCAACGACGGCCCCGTGACCTTCTGGCTGCAGGTGTAGGTATCATTGCTGGCGCCAGGCCGAGGATGCCTGGCTTTTCACCCTGCCGAGGGCTCTCGCGGCGACCCGCCAGCAAGAGTGAGGGCCCGCAACAGGCCCTAGGCGAGATTGGTGGCGTGCAATATGACGTTGCGATAACCCGGCACCCCGTGGGCGCTGGTGGGGCCTATCCACTCCTCGGCCAGCCGTTTCGCCTGCGCCAGTTCGAGGTGGGTCCGTGGCAGCAGGTTGACGATGAGGGTGCCGTGCAGGCATCTGGCCAACGCCTGATAGATGGGCGCCTGGAACAGCAGCAGGGGATTGCCGTCCTGGCTGAACAAGTCCAGCAGCACCAGATCGTAGGCGTCCTGGCTCTGGAGCAGGAAGTGCAGGGCGTCCGCATGATGCAGCCTAGGGGGGCGCTGCGAGGCATCCTGGAAGAACTGCTGGAACAGGGTGAGGATCTCGGCGTCCAGATCCACGCAGTCGTGGCGGGCTTCGGGCCAGCGCGCCCCCAGATGACGGGTGAGATCCCCCCCTCCCAACCCCAGCTCCAGGATCCGGCTCGCCTCTGCGGGTAGCCGCTCGGCGATGCTCTGTTGATGGGGCAGGCAGAGGTGTTCCGGCTGGCTCAGGCTCATGGCGGATTGCACCACGCCGTCCATTTCCAGCCAGCGGTGGCGGGCATTTTCCAGGATGGAGAGGCGGCGTTCGGGTTTGGCGCTGAGGTGCAATAAGTGATCGGCTTGGTACGCTTGCAGATTGAAGTCCATGAATTTGCACGGCAAGATGGCTTTCGACCAGTGTAACTCAAGGATGTCGCTATGTACCGGGTGGTCACTCCTCAAACGGCAGCCGAGCGGGGCTCTTACTACCAGCTGCGCTGGGAGGCATTGGTGCGCAAGCTCTTCAATCTGCCCGTCGGCGCAAACTCAAGGATCTCTTTATGTACCGGGTAGTTACCCCCCAAACCCCAGCCGAGCTGGATGCCTACTACCAGTTACGCTGGGAACTCCTACGCAAGCCCTTCAATCTGCCCGTGGGCTCCGAGCGTGACGAATACGATACCGTCGCCATTCATCGGCTGATGCTGGCCGAAGACGGTACCCCCATCGCCGTCGGTCGCCTCTTCATCGGGGGTGACGAGGCCCAGATCCGCTTTATGGCGCTGCGCCCGGAGTTTCGCGGTCAGGGGCTAGGGGCCCGCATGGTGGAGGATCTCGAACAGCTTGCCCGGGACGAGAAGGTGAAACGGCTGGTGATGAACGCGCGCCAGGAGGCGGTAGAGTTCTATCGCAGGTGCGGTTTTCTCGAGGTGGGTGAGGGGCCCGTCTCCTTCGGTCGTATTCCCCATCGACAGATGATCAAATCCATCAGTCCGCTGCAGACCATCCAGTATCGCCCCGAGTGGTGTCAGGATCTCACCACCCGCTGGTCGAGGGGGATCCCCATCAGCGAGAAGATGGGGGTGCACATCACCCACTACGATGGCCAGACCTTCCACCTCAAGGCCAACCTGGCGGCCAACCTCAACGTCCACGACACCATGTTCGCCGGCAGCATCTACAGTCAGTGCGTGCTGGCGGGCTGGGGCCTCATCTGGCTGCAGCTCAAGGAGGCCGGTCTGGGTGGGGATACAGTGCTGGCTGAGGGCAACATCAAATATTACAGACCCGTGAGCGAGGAGCCGGAGGCCAGGGTCGCCCGGGAGGGGATGCCCGCCGTGCTGGCGCCGCTCAAGAACGGGGAGTCCGCCAAGTTCAGCCTGCGGGTGCAGCTGTTCAGCGGCCGCAAGCTGGCGGTGGAGTTTGTCGGCCAGTACGTGGTGCTGCCCATCAAGCGGGCGGGACACTGACCCCGCCGTCCGACATCCGTTAGCAACAAGGCCTCATGATGAGGCCTTGTTCGTCATTGCGCCGCGGTGGCGGGGGGCATCTGGGGTCGCCGGAGCGGGCCACTGCGCCCCTGGGCCGGGTAGCGTACGCCTGTCTCCCAGTCGCAAGTGGCTTCCCCGGTCGGGAAGCGCCATTCAAGGGCCGGGCTCTCAAGGGGGCCACGCCAGCGCGCCAGCAGCTCGGCGCAGCGCCGTTTGTTCAGCACGCCGAGATCAAGCTGCCACTGGTCGCTGGCGAGATCGACCCCGCCCTGCAACGCCAGCAGGTGGGTGATGGTGGAGGCCCCGCCCTGCTCGATCTGCAGCTTGCCCTGCTCGGCCCTGGCCTTCAGCTTGATGTGGTAGAAGGGGGTATCCCCCTGCTGCATCGCCTGCCACAGGGTCTCGGGGGTCAGGGTGGGCGGGGCCGCCTCCTTGAACCAGTTGTCCAGCAGAGGGTCTATCCCGACCTTGTCCCAGAAGGGATCCCTGGCCTCCAGGCTCAGGCTGCCCTGCAGGGTGCGGCGCCAGTTGCCGGTGGCCTGCTCCGGCTGCGGGGCCAGATCCGCCTGCAGATCCGTCTCCAGATCCACCTTGCCCGCCAGCGAAACGGGGGCATGGAGCAGTTCGCCCCACTTCTCCAGATCCAGCTGCTTGCCCTGCAGTTGCAGGCGGCTCTCCTGCCCGGGCACCTTGCCCCATTGGCCGCTCAGGCTGAGGGAGCCCTCATCCGGCAGTTCGCTGCTGAGCCTGTTGAGCTGCCAGGCGCCGGGGGTCAGCTCCGCGTCCAGGGCGCCGTTGCGGGCACTCAAGCCGTCCCACACCAGCTCGAACCACTTGCTCTCGATGCTGGCCCGGCCCAGCAGCGGGTCCGGCTGGTTGCCCTTCAGGCTGAGATCGCTCAGATAGAGCTGCCAGCCGGTCAGGGAGAGGGGCAGGGTGTCGTCGAAGGAGAGCACCTTGAGCTTGTCGAAGGCCAGCTTGCGCACCTCGATCTGCTGCGGGCGCCAGCCCTGCCACTCCTGCCACCACCCTTCCGGCAGGCTGATGTCCATGCCGCTCAGGGCCAGGTCCTTGAGGGTCAGCTTTTGCTGTTGGGTGTCGAGGGCAAGCTCGACATTGAACTCCCCGTCGTATGCCTTGCCCTGCAGTTCGGCATCGATCTGCCCGGGGAAGAAGGCGAGCTTGCCCTCGATGGCTTCCAGCTGGAACAGGCCGCGGCCGAGATCTGACAGGGTGCCGGAGAGATAGCCGCTTGGCTGGTTGCCCGCCTGCCAGTCGAAGGCGGTGAGCTGACCGCTGAAGTTGTTGAGGGAGAGCTCCTGCTCTATGGCGTTGACGCTGACCCGATCGAGCTGGCCCCGATCCAGGGTGATGCGGCGCAGGGGGAACTCACCCTGAGGGATATCCCCCAGTTCGACCCGCATGCCACGGGCCTTCAAGGCGTGCAGTTGTAGGCTGCGATCCGGCCAGTTCAGCACCATGCCGGTTTCCAGCAGACCGTCGAACAGGTTGGTGGTCAGCTTGTCCGTGCTCAGCACCTGCCCCTCCAGTCGCCCCTTGAGGCTGAGGCGGGCCAGGGTGAGCTGCGGCGTCTCCAGCTGGTTGATGCCGAGGCTGAGGTTGGCCTGGGGCTGGCGTTTAGGATCGATCAGCTCCCAGTCGCTCAGGGTGGCGCTCAGGCCGCGCAGGGTCAGCTCCGGGCTCAGCAGGCTCAGGTTGTCTATGGTGCTGTCGCTGATGGTGAGGGAGTGCACCGGCAGGGTCGGCAGCTGGTTCGGTAGCGGCAACTTGATGACGGGGCGGATGAGATCCAGGTGGGCGATGCGTACGTCCCGGTTCAGCCAGTCGATGTTGTCTATCTCCAGATAGATCTTCTCCAGCTGCACCGCATCCCCGTATTGCACCTGCTCCGCCAGCAGGGTGTAGGGGTGAAGCGGGTTGAACACCAGTCGCCCTATGGTGACTGGCACGCCGGTCTGCTGGCTGATCCAGCTGGCGATGGGGCCCTTGGCACGCTCGGCGTCGAACAGGCCGAGGCCGACCCAGACGAACAGCAGCAGGAAGGCAAACAGATAGAGCAGGGCGCGTAGCCAGGAATTCATCGGTGTTTTCCTCCTGTGATCTGTTGGGGGTCAGGCGTTGGAATAGTGATCCCGCAGGCCCAGCCAGCGGCGGATCAAGGGTTCGACGTGGCTGGGATGCTTGTCCATCAGGAATCTGACCATCTTCTGCATCTGCCTCGGTCAGGCATTGGAGTAGTGATCCCGTAAACCGAGCCAACGCCGTATCAAGGGTTCGACATGGCTCGGATGCAGGTCCATCAAGAATCTGACCATCTTCTGCATGTCCCCGGGTCAGGCATTGGAATAGTGATCCCGCAGGCCGAGCCAGCGGCGGATCAGGGGTTCGACATGGCTCGGATGCTTGTCCATCAAGAAGCGCGCCATCTTCTGCACCTGGGGAATGAGCGACTGGTCGCGCACCAGATCGGCGATCTTGAGATCTGCCAACCCGGTCTGGCGGGTGCCGAGCAGTTCCCCCGGGCCACGCAGCTCGAGATCCCGCTGGGCGATCAGGAAGCCGTCGTTGGTCTCCCGCAGCACCCCGAGCCGACTCTGAGCCGTCTTGGAGAGGGGGGCATGGTAGAGCAGCACGCAATGGGAGGCCACCGAGCCCCGGCCGACCCGGCCGCGCAGCTGGTGCAACTGGGCCAGCCCCAGCCGTTCCGGGTTCTCGATGATCATCAGGCTGGCATTGGGCACGTCTACCCCCACCTCGATGACTGTGGTGGCGACCAGCAGCTGCAAGATGCCCGCTTTGAACTCCTCCATCACCCGCTGCTTCTCGACCGGGCGCATCCGCCCATGGACCAGGCCTATGTGCAGGCCGGGCAGCCTGGCTTGCAGCTCGGCGGCCGTGTCTTCGGCGGCCTGGCACTCCAGCACCTCGGACTCCTCGATCAGGGTGCAGACCCAGTAGGCCTGCTTGCCCTCGGTGCAGGCGAGTTTCACCCGCTCGATCACATCCTGACGGCGACTGTCCGGCAGGGCGACAGTAGTGATGGGAGTGCGGCCGGGCGGCAGCTCGTCGATGACGGAGGTGTCGAGATCGGCATAGGCTGTCATCGCCAGGGTCCGGGGAATGGGGGTGGCGGTCATGATCAGCTGATGGGGATGCACCCCCTCCCGCTCCCCTTTTTCGCGCAGGGCGAGGCGCTGGTGTACCCCGAACCTGTGTTGTTCGTCGATGATCACCAGGGCCAGGCGCTGGAACACCACCTGCTCCTGGAAGATGGCGTGGGTGCCCACCACCATCTTGACGCTGCCGTCTTTGATCGCCGCCAGCGCCTCCTCCCGCGCCTTGCCCTTCTGCTTGCCCGCCAGCCAGCCCACCTTGATGCCGAGGGGGGCCAGCCAGTTGCTGAAGTTGACTGCGTGCTGTTCGGCCAGCAGTTCGGTCGGCGCCATCAGCCCCACCTGGCAGCCGTTGCCTATGGCTTGCAGCGCCGCCAAGGCCGCGACCAGCGTCTTGCCTGAGCCCACATCCCCCTGCACCAGCCGCATCATGGGATGGCTGCGTTGCAGATCCTGGCTGATCTCCGCCACCACCCGATTCTGGGCCCCGGTCGGCTTGAACGGCAGGGCGCCGAGCAGCTGTGTGACCAGGGTGGGGGCCGGTTTGAGGGTACGGGCCAGCTGGGTCTGGGCCTGGGCGCGGACCTTGAGGACGGAGAGGTTGTGGGCCAGCAGCTCTTCCAGCACCAGTCGCTGCTGGGCCGGGTGCTGGCCGCTCTCCAGCAGGGCCAGCGCCACCGAGGGGGGCGGACGGTGCAGCAGACGCAGGGCGGCGGCGAGGTCTATCTGCTGGGGGTAGAGGCCGGCGGGCAGCAGCTCCTCCACCCCGTAGAGATCGAGCTGGGCCAGCGCCTGACCCGTGAGGCTGCGCAGGCTGAGCTGGCGCAAGCCTTCGGTGGTCGGGTAGACGGGGGTGAGCGCCTCTTCGGTCTGGCCGGCCTGCTCCTCGCCGAGCAGCTTGTACTCGGGGTGGGCCATCTCCAGCCCGTATTTGCCGGGACGGGCCTCGCCGAAGCAGCGGATCAACCGGCCCTGGGCCAGGCTGTTCTTCTGGGCGGCGGTGAAATTGAAGAAACGCAGGGTCAGGCTGCCGGTGCCGTCGCTGATGCGGCACACCAGCATGCGGCGGCGCCCCATGACCAGCTGGGTATCCTGGATTTCGCCCTCGACGGCGCCGTGCAGCCCGGGCGGCAGATCGCCTATGGGCCACACCTGGGTGCGGTCCTCGTAGCGCAGGGGGAGGTGGAACAGCAGATCCTGTACCGTGGCCAGCCCCAGCCGCTCGAGCTTCTCCAGCATCTTGCTGCCGACGCCCTTGAGGCTATCGAGAGGAATTTTATCCAATTTCATCAATTAGATGCCCGAAAACACTGTAAATATGTCCAGATGATAGGGGTTGTTGCTGTCTCGATGCAAGCCGCGTTGCAGCGGCAGGGGCCCCCAAGCTGGGTGAGAGGGCACATAGGACAAAGGCCTGCCGAAAACGGCAGGCCTTTGGAGGGGCAGACAGGGGAGGCGGATAAGGCCTAGATGATCCGCTTGAGCAGGATGTGGGCCCTGACCCTGTGGATCCTGGCAAGCAGCTTGCGCACCTGCTCGGGGTAATCCTTGATCTGCTCTATCTGATCGAAGTGGCTGATGCGACGGGTATGGGCCAGTATGTTCTCGCGCTCCTCCTGGAAGCGCACGCGCAGGTGGTGGTGGCGGTCATGGACCAGCAGGCCGTTCTCCAGATCCAGCGCCCAGGCGCGGGGATTGAGGTTGTTGCCGGTGAGCAGGGCCCACTCCTCGTCCACGAAGATCCCCTTGAGGTGATAGGAGTGCTTGTCGCAGCACCAGAGCATCAGGTTGAGACGGCCGCTGTCGATATGGTGCTGGTTGCGCTCGGCAAACTTGCGCAGGTTGGTCTCGTAGAGATAGGGCAGGCCGCCTATGGTGGAGAATTTCTCCTCCGGCGGGATGAAGAAGTCGTTGGCTGTCTTGTCGCCCACCACTATGGTCACCTTGCAGCCGCGCTTTAGCAGGGCTTCCACGTCCTTGTTCAACTCCTTGGGGGGGTTGAAGTAAGGGGTGCAGATGAAGATCTCCCGCTCGGTGGCCCGCACCAGGTTGCGGATCATCCGGTTGAGCTGGTTGCCGCGCTTGCCCAGGCCCACCATGGGGGTGATGGCGATCTCCTGGCTGTTGGCCGGTATGCTCTCGAATCTGTACTGGCTGGTGCGCAGGTTGTGCTTGAAGCGGCGGATCTGCCCCTTGAGCTGCTTGGCACCCGGAATGCCGGTGCGATCCAGCCGCTGCACGGCCTCGCTCTTGAGGAAGACGTCATCCACGTAGTTGACCATGCTGCGGGTCAGGGCCTGGCTGTGGATCTGGTGATAGCGATCGAAGCGGTAGCGCTCCTGCTGGTGCAGGTAGATGTCGTTGAGGCTGGCACCCGAGTAGAGCAGGATGTCGTCGAAGATGAAGCCCTTGAGGTGCAGGACGCCGAGCAGCTCGCGGCCCTTGACCGGCACGCCGTAGATCTCGATCTGGTGTTCATGGCGGGCGGCCATGGCCTGATACATCAGGTGGTTGCCCCCCTGTTTGCCCTTGCCGATCAGGCCGCGCTGGGCGCGGTGGAAGTCGACGAAGACCTTGATGTCGAGGGCGGGGTTGCGCTGCTTGGCGGCGTAGAGGGCGGAGAGGATTTCCCGTCCCGCCTCGTCATCCTGCAGGTAGAGGGCGATCAGATAGATACGCTGGGTCGCGTTGGCGATGAGCGAGAGGATACGGCTCTTGAAATCTTTGGCGCTGTTGAGTACCTGGAACTGATCTGCGGCAACCGCGATCTGGGGTAAACGTGCCAGCAACTGTCGATAATGTGCCGATGAATGCATAGAGAAGCCTGAAATCACGGGATGAAGCGTTCCACTCGGGGCGATGAATAGGCAATTCTAGCAACCTGCGGCGATGGGCCCAAGCAAGAATCCGTAAAAATGTCGATGGAACGCCATATCGGGGCCGCCGGACGGGGCCCCGATATGGGGGAGTTAGAAGACGATGCTTGCCATGGCAACGATGAGGAAGGCGATGGTACCGAGCAGTGTCTCCATCACTGTCCAGGTCTTGAGGGTGGTCTTCTCGTCCATGTTGAGGAAGCGGCTGACCAGCCAGAAACCGGAATCGTTGAAGTGGGAGAGCACGGTCGCCCCACCGGCGATGGCGATGACGATGAAGGTCAGATCCAGATCGCTCAGCCCGGCCGTGGCCGCGACCGTCGGCGCCATCAGGGCGGCCGTGGTGGTCAGGGCTACCGTGGCCGAGCCCTGGGCCACCCGCAGTGCGGTAGAGACCAGGAAGGCAGCCAGGATCACCGGCATGCCGGTGTCGGAGAGCACGTCAGCCAGGGCTGTGCCGATGCCGCTGGCCCGCAGCACGCCGCCGAACATGCCACCGGCACCCGTCACCAGGATGACGGCGCAGACGGGAGCCAGGGCGTCGTTGCAGAACTTCTCGAGCTGCACCTTGCCCTGGGTCTGACGGAACAGCCAGAGGGCATAGAGCACTGTGATGAGCAGGGCCACCGGGGTCTTGCCGACCATGCGCAGCACGTTCACCCAGTCGGCACCCTTGTCGATTACCCCCATGACGCTCAGGGTGTTGAGGCCGGTATCCATGAAGATGAGCACCAGCGGCAGCAGCAGGATGGAGAGCACCTGGCCAAAGCTCGGCGCCTGGTCGGAGAGTCGCTCTGCGGTCTCGGTGAAGCTCGGGGGCAGGGGCAGCTCAAACTTCTTGCCGGACCAGAGCCCGAACAGATAGGCACCCAGATACCAGGTCGGCAGCGCGACCAGCAGACCCACTATGGTGAGCAGCCCTATGTTGGCACCCAGCAGTTCGCTGGCGGCCACCGGGCCCGGGTGGGGTGGCAGGAAGGCGTGCATCACCGCGAAGGCACCGGCGGAGGGCAGGGCATATTTGAGGACTGAGCCGCCGAACTGCTTGGCCACGCTGAAGATGATGGGCAGCATGACGATGAGGCCGGCATCGAAGAAGATAGGGAAGCCGAACAGCAGGGAGGCGATCCCTAGCGCGAAGGGAGCGCGGTGGGAGCCGAAGCGGTTGATCAGGGTGTCGGCAAGCACCTTGGCGCCCCCCGTCATCTCCAGGATCCTGCCTATCATGGCACCGAGGCCGACCAGCAGCGCGACCGAGGCCAGGGTGCCGCCGAAACCGGTCAGCATGGTGGGGATCACCTGGTCATAGGTGACCCCGGTGGCCAGGGCCGTCAGCATGCTGACCAGGGTCAATGCCACGAAGGCATGTACCTTGAATCGCATGATCAGCACCAGCAGCATGACGATAGCGCCAGCGGCTACCGAGAGCAGGTAGGCGACATCGGGTGTGTTCATCGCTCCGTCCATAAAATGTCCTCAAATGGTTCTAGTAGTTGTTCTGCACATTTCTGTGCTCCACTTCACATTGCGCAACGTTACCGGTAACATGTTACCGGTAACGTGCTAACTTAGAACCCATCAGGTAAACGTTTTTTGAAAAGTGAGAGAGAGGTCAAATAATGGCGGGCAAGAGCATTATCGTGATGGGTGTGTGTGGCAGTGGCAAGTCCAGCATAGGCCTCAAGGTGGCCAGCGCCCTGGGCGCCAAGTTCATCGACGGTGATGATCTGCACCCCCGCGCCAACATCCAGAAGATGGCGGGCGGCAACCCTCTCAACGACGAAGACAGGGCACCCTGGCTGGAGCGGATCCGCGATGCGGCCTACAGCCTGGAGCAGAAGAACGAGCTGGGCGTCATCGTCTGCTCGGCCCTCAAGAAGCAGTACCGCGATCAGATCCGCGAGGGCAACGAGTCGGTGCACTTCCTGTTTCTGGACGGCAGCCAGTCCCTCATTCTCGACCGGATGCGGGCACGCAAGGGCCACTTCATGCGGGAAGGCATGGTAAAGAGTCAGTTTGAGACCCTGGAGCGGCCGGATGGCGAGGCCGGTGTGTTTCGCGTCGACATAGATGGCACCTTCGAGCAGGTGGTTGACCGCGCCGTCACCGCCCTGGCGCAGGTGCAATGAGCCATTTCGCGATCCTGGCCTTTGTCGATCGCGTCCGTATTTCCGTGTTGGAGACAATCCTATGACCCATCCCGTGATCACCGAAGTGACCCGCCGCATCCGCGAGCGCAGTGTCGCTCGCCGTCAGGCCTTCCTGGCCCGCATCCAGCGCCAGACCGAGCAGGGCAAGACCCGCGCCTCCCTCTCCTGTGGCAACCTGGCCCACGCCGTGGCCGCCTCCAGCTGTGACGACAAGGGGCGCATCCTCGACATGACCCGCGCCAACGTGGCCATAGTCACCGCCTACAACGACATGCTGAGCGCCCATCAGCCCTATCAGGGCTATCCGGACATCATCAAGGGTGCGCTGGCCGAGCTGGGCCACAGCGCCCAGGTCGCCGGCGGCGTGCCCGCCATGTGCGACGGCGTGACCCAGGGCCAGCCGGGGATGGACATGTCCCTCTTCTCCCGGGATCTCATCGCACAGGCCACCGCGGTTTCCCTCTCCCACAACACCTTCGACGCCACCCTGCTGCTCGGCATCTGTGACAAGATAGCCCCGGGCCAGATCATGGGGGCCCTCTCCCATGCGCACCTGCCCACCGCCTTCGTGCCCGCCGGCCCCATGGCGAGCGGCATAGGCAACGACGAGAAGGTGAAGGTGCGCCAGCAGTACGCCGCCGGTGAAGTGGGCCGCGATGCCCTGCTGAAGATGGAGTGCGGCGCCTACCATTCGGCCGGCACCTGCACCTTCTATGGCACCGCCAATACCAACCAGCTGGTGTTCGAGGCCATGGGCCTGATGTTGCCGGGCTCCGCCTTCGTGCACCCCCACAGCGAACTGCGCCACGCCCTCACGTGCGAGGCGGCCCGCCGCATCAGCGCCATGATCCCGGGCTCCCCGGCCTACCGCCCCTTGAGCCAGGTGCTGGACGAGCGCGCCCTGGTCAACGGCCTGGTGGCCCTGCTTGCCTCCGGCGGCAGCACCAACCACAGCATCCACATGGTGGCGCTGGCCCGCGCCGCCGGCCTGGAGCTGACCTGGGACGACTTGAGCGATCTCTCCGACGTGGTGCCGCTCTTGGTGCGCATGTACCCGAACGGCCCGGCGGACGTGAACGCCTTCGAGCAGGCGGGCGCCGTGCCCGGCCTGATGCGCCGTCTGGCCGAGGCGGACCTGATCCACCTGGATGCCACCCCTGTGTTTGGCGAGATGCAGGATTACCTCAGCCGCCCCGCGCTGGTGGATGGCAAGCTGGTGTGGCAGCCGGTGGGGGAGAGCACGGATCCGAGCGTGCTGTCCGTCGCTGGCAGCGTGTTCCAGGCCACAGGCGGCACCAAACTGCTCAGTGGCAACCTGGGCCGCGCCGTGGTCAAGGTCTCGGCGGTCGCCCCCGAATACAGGGTGATTGAAGCGCCGGCCCGGGTCTTCTCCTCCCAGCACGCTGTGGAGGCGGCCTACAAGGCGGGGGATCTCAATCAGGACGCCGTCATAGTAGTGCGCCACAATGGCCCTGCCGCCAACGGCATGCCGGAGCTGCACAAGCTGATGCCGGTGCTCGGCAACCTGCAGAAGGCCGGTCACAAGGTGGCCCTGGTCACCGATGGTCGCCTCTCCGGCGCCTCCGGCAAGATCCCGGCCGCCATCCACGTCACCCCGGAGGCGCTGCACGGCGGGGCCATAGGCCTGCTTGCCGATGGCGATCTGCTGCGGGTGGACGCCGACAGCGGCCGCCTCGACTGCCTGACCGATTTGAGCGGCCGCACCCAGGCCGACATCGACCTCACCCTGGAACAAGAGGGGTGGGGCCGTGAACTGTTCAGCGTGATGCGTCGCGCGGTATCGAGCGCCGAGTGCGGCGCCACCATCTTTGACTGAGGAAGAGTTATGCAGAACTGGAAAGTGACCCCTGCCGAGGTGTTTGCCGCCTCTCCGCTGGTACCCGTGATGGTCATCAACGACCTGGAGCAGGCCCTGCCGATGGCCAAGGCGCTGCTGGATGGCGGCATCTCTGTGTTCGAGATCACCCTGCGCACCCCGGTGGCCCTCGACGCCATCGCCCTCATCGCCAAGGCGATGCCGGATGCCATGGTCGGTGCCGGTACAGTGCTCAACTGCGCACAGTTTGACGCCGCCGTGGCCGCCGGTGCCCGCTTCGTCATCTCCCCGGGGATGACTCCGGCCCTGCTGGCCCACGCGGCCAAGAGCACTGCACCGCTGATCCCGGGGGTGGCGACACCGTCCGAGGTGATGCAGGCGCTGGAAGCGGGCTACGACCACCTGAAGTTCTTCCCGGCCGAAGCGAATGGCGGCACCAAGGCGCTCTCTGCCATAGCCGCGCCCCTGCCCCAGGTGAAATTCTGCCCCACCGGTGGCATAGGCCCGAAAAACGTGGCCGACTACCTGGCGCTCAAATGCGTGGCCACGGTCGGCGGCTCCTGGATGCTGCCGGCCGATGCGGTCAAGAGCGGCAACTGGGAGGAGGTGACCCGCCTCTCCCGCGAAGCGGTTGAAATGGTTAAACGCTAAGCGCCCATCGTTTAGATAAATTGAACAGGCCACCCTCGGGTGGCCTGTCGTTTTTGCGGCCCCGGGAGGCCGGAAAGCCATTTACATTGCGCCGCCGGCTGTCTTAAGGTCGGGGTCGGTTCCTCAGGTTGCCGCCCCTTATGAGTTTTCTTCACCACTCCTACCCGCTGGGGCACCTCACCGCCCTGCACTGCCACTCCCAGGCCCAATACTGCTACCTGCACCAGGGCGGCGGCGTCATCACAGGTCACGATGGGGGCGGCTTGCTGGTGGCCGGCCAGCTCTGCCTCATCCCCGCCGGCTGGGCACACGAGTTTCGCGTGTTGCGCCACTCCCGGCTCTCGCTGCTCTACAGCCCGCAACCGGCATGCACCACTTTCAGTCAGTTGCAGGTGAACCCCATGCTGGCGGGCCTCTTTGCCCGCCTGCCTGAGCTGGGGGAGGGAGAGACGCGGGACGCCTATCTGAGGGTGCTGCGCCACGAGCTGGGACTCGCCGCTCCGCTGGCGGGGCAGCTCCCCCTGGCCGTGGATCTGGATCCGCGCCTGCTACGGGTGCTGGAGAGGGTATGCCAGGCCCCCTCCGTCAAGGTGACGCTGGAGGCGCTGGCCCGTGACTGCGGCGCCTCGGTGCGCACCCTCAATCGCCTCTTTGCCCGTCAGCTGGGGTGCAGTTTTCGTCAGTGGCGGGAGCGGGTGTTGATGGGGCGGGCCCGTCAGTTGCAACACCAGGGGATGGCGCCTGCCGAGATTGCCGGGATCCTCGGCTATGAGGATCCCGAGGCCTTCTCGGCGGCCCTGGCGCGGGTGCAGGGCCGTGGCTCAGCGCCGTGAGCCTATATCTGCGTCCTCCTTGCCCCCCGCCAGCAGGCAGGTGACCTCCTCGGTGTGACAGAGCCGGCCATCGCGAAAGGTGAAGAGGCCGCTCACCTTGCAGGCCAGGGTACCGCCATCCCGACGGGTGGCTCGAACCAGATGGGTAGAATGTACCCGTTGCCCCAGCTCCAGGGTGGCGACAAACTCGATGGCGGCCTCCGCCAGATGGCCTCTCAAGGCGGCGATATGCTGGCGAAAGGCGGCGTAGTCGAGGGTCTCGCCGTTCACCTGCTGGCAATAGTCGGGGCTGAACCAGGTGTCGAGCTCGGCCAGGGTGAAGCCGGGATCGCAGATGACGCGCTGCAGGCAGGTCTTCAATCTTTCGGTGTGATTCATCTTCTGCTCCTGAATGTGGGACAAGCTGCGCCAGCATAAATCAGTGAGCAGGGAGGGATCCCGGGAGGACGCGCCATCATGGCGGTCACAGGCGCCAAAGTGGCGCCGGGTGGGTGTGAAGGGGCGGGATCAGCCCAGGCTCTCCCCCTCATAGAGGGAGAAGCCCATGTCCTTGCGGTGCTCGGCCTGGGGTTGCCCATTGAGCCTGGCCAGCAGCATGGCGGCCGCCTCGCGACCTATGGCCTCGCGGGGGGTGCTGATGCTCGCCAGCTTGGGGGTCATGGCGTGGCCTATGTCGAGGGCGTTGCAGCCGGCGATGGCAATCTGCTGGGGCACGGGTATCCACTTGGCCTGGCACTGCAGCAGGGCACCGACCGCCACGTCGTCGTTGGTGCAGAACAGGCCGTCGAGGTCGGGGTAGCGGGCCATGGCCTGCTCCAGCAGCTCGCCGCCCAGGGTGAAGCTGGAGGACTGTTCGGTCAGCAGGTGCTGGCCATCCAGGCCGAAGTCCGCCATCGCCTGGTAGTAGCCCTCCATCCGCAGCTGGGTGCGCACATCTAGGCGCGCCCCCAGGTAGACCACCTTGCGCCGTCCCCGGCGCAGCATCTCTGTTACCATGGCCCGGGCGGCGGCGCGGTGATCCATGCCGACCACCATGTCGATGGGGGAGAGCGGCAGATCCATGGTCTCCACCACGGGAATGCCGGCGGTGGCGATCATCTTGCGGGTGCGCTCTGTGTGCTGGGTGTCCGAGAGGATGAGGCCATCCACGTTGTAGGAGAGCAGGGAGGCAACCTGCTCCTCCTCCCGCTCCGGGCTGTAGCCATAGTGGGCGAGCAGGGTCTGGTAGCCGGCGGGCCGGGTCACCGCCTCTATGCCGTGGATCACCGCCGAGAAGACCTGGTTGGAGAGGGAGGGGATCAGTATGCCGATCGCCTTGCTGGTGGCGTTGGAGAGCATGTCCGGCGCCCGGTTCGGGATGTAGCCGAGCTCCTCCACCGCTGCGGCGATCCGCTCACGGGTGCCTTCGGCCACGGCGGATGGGTCACGCAGGTAGCGGCTGACCGTCATCTTGGTGACCCCGGTCAGGTCGGCGATGTCCTGCAGTGTGGGGCGGCGCTTGCGGGTGTCGTTCATCTCGGGATCCGGCAAAGAATGTTACATGTAACATTACCGTTTTTGCGCAACAAAGTCAGCATATGACGCCATCACAGGAGAGGCTGGGGATGATCAAGGGCAAGTGTTTCGAGGGGAAAAGGTTCGAGCAGCAGGAGGTGGAGGGGGAGCAGTTCTCGGAGTGCCGCTTTATCGACTGCAACTTCTCCTGGCTGGATCTGAGCGATAGCCGCTTCGTCGATTGCAGCTTCTACGATCGGGAGAGTGAGCGGGGCTGCCTGTTGCAAGGCTGCGACCTGCGGGAGGCGAGCTTTCTGCGCTGCGATCTCACCCTGGCGGATTGCAGCCGCAGCCAGTGTCTGGGGCTGGAGATGCGTGACTGTCAGGCGGTCGGCATCAACTTCGGCCACGCCAGCTTCGCCAACCAGATCACCGCCAAGAGCTACTTCTGCGAGGCCCATCTTACGGGGAACAATTTCAGCTACGCCAACTTCGACGGCTGCCTGCTGGAGAAGTGCGAACTCGGCGGCAACCGCTGGCAGGGGGCCAGCCTGCTGGGGGCCTCGCTGGCGGGATCCGATCTCAGCGGCTCCGAGTTTGGGCAGATCGACTGGACCAGCTTCAACCTGCAGGGCTGCGATCTGCGCCAGTGCGATCTGCCCGGGCTGGATCTGCGCCGGGTCAACCTGGACGGGGTGCAGATAAACGAGGAGCAGCAGCAGACCCTGCTGGAGCAGATAGGGATCCTTGTCTTCCCCTGAGACGGGGGAAAACGATGTAAGTTTTCATCAACCAGGACGGGCGGCCCGGCTCTTCCCCTGCAAAGCAAAAAGCCTGCGTGATGCAGGCTTTTTGCTGGGGGCGGTGAGGGTATGCCGCCGTTCGCGCCCTTCTCCCCTCGCGGGAGAAGGGCTGGAGATGAGGGGGCGCTGGCTCAGCGTCTGGCCAGCTGTCGTGGGCCGGGTTGAGGGCCTCGCCAAGGTGGGCTTAGCGTCTGGCCAGCCACTTGGTCGGGTTGATGGCCTCGCCCTGGTAGCGGATCTCGAAGTAGAGGCCGGGTCTGTCCTGGCCGCCGCTGTCGCCGACCAGGGCCACTGGTTCCCCCTGCTCCACGCTCTGGCCCACCTGACGCAGCAGCGACTGATTGTGACCGTAGAGGCTCATGTAGCCGCGGCCGTGGTCTATCACCAGCAGCATGCCGAAGCCGTCCAGCCAGTCCGCATAGACCACCTGGCCAGGCGCCACCGCCTTGACCTGGGTCCCCTCGCTTGCGCCTATCAGGGTGCCCTTCCACTTGAGCTCGGCGGTGCGCGGCGAGCCGTAGGAGATGAGGATGGGGCCTTGTACCGGCCAGCGCAGGCTGCCGTTGGTGCTGAGGCCGTTGTAGCCGCCACTGGCCTTGGTGCTGCTGCTGCGCGCGGCGGCTTGCTGCTTCGCCACCCGGTTCTGCTGTTCGGTGACCCTCTGCTGCTCGGCGGCGAGCCGTTGTTGTTCGCCCGCCTTCTGCTGCTGGGCCGCGATCCGCTGTTGCTCCGCAATCCGCTTCTGCTCGGCGGCCAGGCGTTGGGCCTCCAGGCGGCGCTGGCGCTCCTGCTCGGCCTTGATCTTGGCGAGGCGCTCCCGCTCGGCCCGTTCGCGGCGTTCCTTCTCTTCCTGCTGGCGACGCAACTCTTCCAGCCTGGCCTTCAGGGCCTTCTCCGCCTTGACCAGCTTGGTGAGCTTCTGTTCGTCGTTTTGCACCGACTGCTGCAACTGGTTGCGCACCTTGGCACGGCTCTGCTGGCTGGCCAGCAGGCTTTGGTGATGCTCCTGCTGTTCGCTCAGCAGGGTCTGCAGCCTGGTCTCGGTCTCTTTGGTGGCCAGCTGGTTTTTCGCCAGCTTGTTGCGGGTGGCGCGCAGGGCGTCTATGGCCTCGATGCGAGCCTTGTTGAGATAGTCGTAGTAATCGAGAGAGCGGCTCAGCTTGGCCGGATCCTGCTGATTGAGCAGCAGTTTGAGGTAGTCGTGGTTACCCGCCTGGAAGGCGCTTTCCGCCTGCTTGGCCAGCAACTGTTTCTGGTGTTTGGCTTGTTGTTCCAGCGCCAGCTTGTCCTGCTGCAGGTCGGCCAGCTTCTGCTGGTTCTGCTTCAGTTGCAGTCTGGTCTGATCCAGCTTGGCGGCGGCGGCCGAGATGGCCTGCTCGTCAGCCTTGAGCTGGGTGTTGAGCTTGGCAAGCTCCTGCTTGCTGAGCTTGAGGGTCTTCTGCTGTTCCTTTATCTCGGACTGCATGGCCCCCAGCTGCTGGTTTGCAGCCTGGGCCGTGCCGGCGCCGCCGACCAGGCAAAAAAACAGCGCGCCGGCCAACAGGCCGACGCGACTGGTTTTCTGTGAAATAACTTCGCATCCCCGCATGGGGCAGGATTATTTCAGAATCATCAGGGGCTTGCCAGTCATTTCCGGCGGCACAGGAAGACCCATAAGGGTCAGCATGGTCGGGGCCAGATCGGACAGTTTGCCGCCCTCCAGTACCTCGGCCTTGCGACCGAAATAGATGAGGGGAACCGGCAGATTGGTGTGGGCGGTGTGGGCCTGACCAGTCTCTTCGTCCAGCATCTTCTCGGCGTTGCCGTGGTCGGCGGTGATCAGGCACTCGCCACCCACTTCCGCCAGGGCCTCGGTGACGCGGCCTATGCAGTGGTCAACGGCTTCGCAGGCCTTGACGGCCGCATCGAACACGCCGGTGTGGCCAACCATGTCGCCGTTCGGGTAGTTGCAGATGATGACGTCGTACTTGCCGCTCTTGATGGCGCCGACCAGCTTGTCGGTCAGCTCTTCGGAGCTCATCTCCGGCTGCAGGTCATAGGTGGCCACTTTCGGGCTGGCGACGATCTCGCGGTCTTCACCGGTGAAGCAATCTTCTTCGCCACCGTTGAAGAAGAAGGTGACGTGGGCGTACTTCTCGGTCTCGGAGATGCGCAGCTGGGTCTTGCCCTGCTTGGCCAGCCACTCGCCCAGGGTGTTGACCAGGGCGGTGGGCGGGTAGGCGCAGGCGGTCTTGATGTCGGCCGCGTACTCGGTCAGCATCACGAAGTTCAGGGCAGGGGTGGCGGCACGGGCGAAGCCGGTGAAGTCGCTGTCGACGAAGGCGCGGGTGATCTCGCGGGCACGGTCGGCACGGAAGTTCATGAAGATCAGCGCATCGCCGTCGATCATAGGGGCAGCGTCGCCGATGCGGGTGGCCTTGACGAACTCGTCGTTCTCTTCACGGGCATAGGCGGCAGCCAGGGCGTCGGTGGCGTTGTCGGCGGTGAACTCGCCCTTGCCCTGGGTCATCAGGTCATAAGCTTGCTGCACGCGATCCCAGCGGTTGTCACGGTCCATGGCGAAGTAACGGCCGATCATGGAGGCGAAACGACCCTTGCCCAGGCGGGCGAACAGAGCGTCGAACTGCTCGATGGAGGACTGGGCGGAGCGCGGCGGCACGTCGCGGCCATCCAGGAAGGCGTGGAAGTAGATCTTCTCGGCGCCACGCTTGGCGGCCATTTCGATCATGCCCATGATGTGCTCTTCGTGGCTGTGTACGCCACCCGGGGACATCAGACCCATGATGTGCACGGCCTTGCCCTTGGTCACGGCAGCGTCAACAGCCTTGCCCAGCTCGACGTTCTGGAAGAAGTCGCCGTCCTGGATGTCTTTGGAGATGCGGGTCAGCTCCTGATAGACGATGCGACCGGCGCCGATGTTGACGTGGCCCACTTCGGAGTTCCCCATCTGGCCGTCCGGCAGACCCACATCCAGGCCGGAGCCGGAGATCAGGGTGCTGGTGTAGTCACGGGCCAGGCGGTCCAGGTTCGGGGTCTTGGCGGCGGCAACGGCGTTGTGCTCTTGCTTGGTGCTGTAGCCCCAACCGTCCATGATGACCAGAACCAAAGGTTTCTTAGCTGTTGACATAAGACTATGTCCTCTCGGATAGGAATGAATTGCGGGAAGTGAAACTAGCGTAATATTACTACATCTGCCGAAATAGTCACCTGATAGCCAAGTCCCTCTTCCACCTCTGTTTTTACCTGTTATCCGGCTGTATTTGGCATGTTGCCGGCTTGTCTTTGTGCACGGTTCTCCCCCTGGCGCCTCTCCCCCGCAGCGGGTGGCAGCCCCGTCCCCAAGCCGGTCTGGGGGCGGACAATCCCTGATGGGAGCTTGCTCTCGCTTTGCCGCCAAGATGGCTGATCTTATCAAGGGCCCCATGTATACTCGGGCCCTTGTCTTGGTCCCTGGATAGTAGAAGATGCAAGAGTATTTGGATTTTGCGGCCCGCAACCCGCTGCTGGCAGCAGCCTGGTTCGGCCTGGCAGGCACCCTGGTGTACACCACTGTGCGTGCTCGTTTTTCTCCGGTGAAGGCGGTGAACAATCACGGCGCCACCCTGCTGATCAACCGTGAAAATGCCACTGTGGTGGACATTCGCAGTCAGGATGAGTTTGCCAAGGGTCATCTGGCCGGCGCCCATCACCTGCCCCTCACCCAGATCCAGGCGAACAATCTGGGACCGGTTGAAAAGCACAAAGATGCCCCCATCATAGTGGTGTGCGAGTCGGGGATGACCGCTGGTGGCGCGGGTCGCCAACTGAGCAAAGCCGGTTTCAAACAGGTATATGTGCTCAGCGGTGGCATGGCCCAATGGCGTGCAGATAATCTGCCGGTGACCAAAAAACGCTGATTTAAGGGCCTGCGCCCACTCATTGTCTTAAAAAGGAATCAAACGAAATGGCTGACGAAATCAACAACCAGGAAGTGCAACCGGAATTCCACATCCAGCGTGTCTACACCAAGGATGTCTCCTTCGAAGCCCCCAATACTCCGCACATCTTCCAGAAAGAGTGGCAGCCGGACGTCAAGCTGGACATGGACACCAAGACCAATGTCCTGGCCGACGGCGTGTACGAGGTCGTGCTGACCCTGACCGTGACCTGCAAGCTGGAAACCGAGACCGCCTTCCTGTGTGAAGTGCAGCAGGCCGGTATCTTCACCATTGGCAACCTGCCGGAGCCGCAGCTGGCACACTGCCTGGCCGCTTTCTGCCCGAACATCCTGTTCCCCTATGCCCGCGAAGCCGTGGCCAACCTGGTGAGCAAGGGTTCCTTCCCGCAGCTGAATCTGGCACCGGTCAACTTCGACGCCCTGTTTGCCCAGCACATGGCACAGGTTCAGGCCCAGCAGGCGACTGCGGAAGCCTGATAATGGCCGACCAGATCGCAATCTCGGTCTTGGGGGCGGGGTCTTATGGCTCCGCCCTTGCCATTTCTCTGGCGCGCAACGGCCATCCGACCCTGCTGTGGGGTCACGATCCCGCCCATGTCGCCGAGCTGGAACAAGATCGCTGCAACAAGGCGTTTTTGCCTGATGTCCCTTTCCCCGCCGATCTGCAGCTGACTGCCGATCTGCAAGCTGCGGTGCAGGCTGCTCCCGTGTTGCTGCTGGTGGTGCCGAGCCATGTGTTCGGTCAGGTGCTGGCCCGAATCAAACCCTTCCTGCGCCCGGATACCCGTATCGCCTGGGCCACCAAGGGGCTGGAGCCGGACAGCGGCCGCCTGCTGCAGGACGTGGCCCGTGACGTGCTGGGGGAGACTATCCCGCTGGCGGTGATCTCCGGTCCGACTTTCGCGAGAGAGCTGGCCGCCGGCCTGCCGACCGCCATCTCGGTGGCGTCGACCCATGACGACTTCGCCGACGATCTCTCGCAACTGCTGCACTGCGGCCGTTCGTTCCGGGTCTATACCAATCCGGACTTCATCGGTCTGCAACTGGGCGGGGCGGTCAAGAACGTCATCGCCATCGGTGCCGGTCTCTCCGACGGGCTGGGTTTTGGCGCCAACGCCAGAACCGCGCTCATCACCCGGGGCCTGGTAGAGATGCAGCGCCTCGGTGCCGCACTGGGTGCTGATGCCAAGACCTTCATGGGAATGGCAGGGCTCGGGGATCTGGTGCTGACCTGTACCGACAACCAGTCCCGCAACCGTCGCTTCGGTCTGGCTCTCGGGGCCGGCAAGTCGGTGGAAACCGCCATGACCGAGATCGGTCAGGTGGTGGAAGGCTATCGCAACACCAAGGAGGTGCATCTGCTGGCGGCCCGTTGTGGCGTCGAGATGCCCATCTGCGAGCAGATCTTCAAGGTGCTGTACGAAGGCAAGAACCCGAAAGAGGCGGCCATCGCCCTGCTGTCGCGAGACAAGAAGGACGAGTAACCTGCCCGCCGCAGAATGCAAAAGGCCCCGCCAGCTGGCGGGGCCTTTTCTTTGCCGTAAAGGACAAATCAATAGTAGGAGTGATCGCCACGCTGGTGCTCGGTGGCATCTTTCACGCCGTTGAGCTCGCCCGGGAATTTCTCCAGCAGCTGCTTCTCGATCCCCTCTTTCAGGGTGTAATCCACCTGAGAACAGCCGTTGCAACCACCACCGAACTGCAAAATCGCCAGCTTGTCGTCGGTGATGTCAATCAAGGTCACCTTGCCGCCGTGACCGGCCAGCATGGGGTTCACCTCTGACATCAGCACGTATTCGATGCGATCGGCCAGGGGGGCATCGTCGGCCACCTTGCGCATCTTGGCGTTGGGGGCCTTGAGGGTGAGCTGGGAGCCCATCTGATCGGTGACGAAGTCGATGGTGGCATCGATCAGATAAGGGGCGCTCAGGGGATCGACCAGACAGTCGAAGCCGCTGAAGGGCAGGTGTTGATCTTCCGGATCGACCGCGTCGGGTGGGCAATAGGATACGCCGCACTCGGCATTCTGGGTTCCCGGATTGACCACAAACACCCGGATGTTGGTGCCATCAGGCTGCTTCTCCAGCAACTTGCGGAAGTGGGCCTGGGCGGTGTCGGAAATGCTGATCATCACTATCCTCATAAACCTGAGTGTACGACTAGGGTATTCATGATAACTCGCTTGGCGGGGCTTGGGTAGCGTGTCGATGGCTACCCTATGTGACCCTGAGCGCAACAAGCGCATGACAAGACGCCAGACCGCTATTTCCTCCTACCCATGCCGCCCCGGCTATTTGATGTGCCTCTGCGTGCGGCAAAGTGCCCACACTTCCACCTTCTCAACGCCACTTTTGCGGAGTAAACGGCTGAGCTGGCCGGCGGTGGCGCCTGTGGTGACCACATCGTCGAGCAGGGCTACGTGACGATAGCTGTGGGGTGCTATCTGAAAGGCGCCGCGCAGGTTGCGCCGCCGCTGGCCAGCACTGAGCCGGGTTTGCTGCGGAGTGGCCCTGATCCTGCGCAGCAGCCGGGTGTCGCAGGGGATGCCGGTGAGCGCGCCAAGGGCCAGTCCAATCTCTTCCGCCTGATTGAAGCCGCGCCACCACTGGCGCCACCAGTGCAGGGGGACCGGAATGATGGCCTCGGGGGGATCGTCTCCCTCCAGATGGTCGGCCAGCAGGCGGGCGAGCAGCGGCGCCAGCAGGATCTGGCCCGAGTATTTCAGCCGGGGAATGAGCAGGGAGTAGGGGAGCTGATAGTCACCTATCACCTGCAGCCGCTCCCAGGGCGGCGGCCTGCGCTGGCAGCGTCCGCACAGCAGCTCGTTTCCTGCATGGTGCTCTGGCAAGGGGGTCGCGCAGAGCCTGCATTTGCGGCAAGGCTGGTGCAGGGAGTGCTGACACCAGCTGCACAACAGAGGCTGGTCATCACAGGGCTGGCGACAGAGCAGGCAGAGGCCGAGCCAGTCGGACCGGCTGCCGAGGATCGGACTTGCTTTGGCGAGCAGCCGCTTTAACATGCAGGCTCCAAGCAGATGAACAGGGATCTTGAGTCTAGATGAGCGTATCGGTTGAGCGGTTTGGCCAGGGTCAGGACCTGGTGTTGTTGCATGGCTGGGGCATGAATGGTGCTGTCTGGCACGGTATTGCCCAGCAGTTGGCGGCCCACTATCGGCTGCACCTGGTGGACTTGCCCGGGTTTGGCAACAGCCCCCTTGGCGAGGGGAGTGACTACTCCTTGCCCTGGCTGGCGGAGCAGGTTGCCACAGTCCTGCCGGAAAAATGCCATCTGCTCGGCTGGTCCCTCGGTGGTCTGGTGGCGAGCCAGCTGGCCCTGACCCGGCCCGAGCGCCTTCACTCCCTCATCACGGTCGCCAGCTCCCCCTGCTTCATGGCCCGCGAAGACTGGCCCGGGATTGCCCCCAAGGTGTTGGCGGGGTTCAACCAGATGCTGGCGGGGGACTTCATGCAGACCATAGAGCGTTTCCTCGCGATCCAGGCCATGGGCAGCGAGCATGCCAGAAACGACATTCGCCAGTTGCGCCACTGGCTGATGGAGCGTCCGGCCCCCCAGATTGCCGCGCTGGAGGCGGGTCTCGGCCTGCTGGCCGACGTGGATTTGCGGGATGAGCTGGTCGGCCTGGATCTGCCCTGGCTGCGCATCTATGGCAGGCTGGATTCCCTGGTGCCCAAGGCGGCCATACCGCTGCTGGACGAGCGCTATCCTGCGAGCCGCAGCCTGGTACTGGAGAAGGCCTCCCACGCCCCCTTCATCTCCCATCCGGAGCCTTTCATCACCCTGTTGCGACAGTTCATTGGCTGATCCTTGAGCGACATGCTTCAATAACGCCTCTAGGTGGTGGATAATCAGCCAACCATGAAAGGAGTGAGCCGATGCGTATCGATTCTGCCATGACTACGGGCGTACAGGGATTCCAGCGGGCCGAGCAACTGGCCGGTCAGGCATCCGGGCAGCTCGCCCGCCTCAACACCCCGGCGGGCGACCAGGTACAGGTGACGGACGAGCTGGTCAATCTCAAGGTGGCCGAGCTGCATGCCGGCGCCTCCGCCAAGGTGATCCAGACCGCCAGCGACATGCTGGGCACCCTGATAGACATCAAGGTGTGAGATGAACATCAACGTCAGTCTGCCGCCCCTGATCCCCAATCAGCTGCAACCGCAGACTGAATCGGCGCAGACTGACAACCGCCGTGCTGAGCTGGTGCCTCCCGCACGTCAGGGTGAGGCCTCCGCCGCCGAGTCCGGCGTTGCCTCCCAGAAAGACAAGTCCAGAGCCGCCCAGGCCAATCCCAATCCGCCCGCCGCTTCGACCCGGGATAATGCGCAGGCCAGCCCGACGCCCCCGTCCCATCGCTTCGTCGAGGCCACGGGGGAGGAGAGCCAGCGCCGGCAGCAGCAGGATCCCGAACAGCAGGAGCAACAGAGGCAGCAGCGTCAGCTGGCCGCGTTTGTTGAGCGGGATCTCGAGGTACGCAAGCATGAGCAGGCGCACCAGATGGCAGGCGGCGAGCATGCGGGCAGCCCCAGCTACCAGTTTTCCCATGGGCCGGATGGCAAGCGTTATGCCACCGGGGGTGAGGTGGCCATCGACATCGGCGCCATCCCGGGCGACCCGGCTGCCACTCTCGCCAAGATGCAGCAGGTGCGTGCCGCCGCCCTGGCACCGGCAGAGCCCTCGTCACAGGATCTGAGCGTGGCCCGCGCCGCCACCGCCAAAGAGGCCCAGGCCCGCAAGGAGCTGATGGAGGTCAGGGACGCTTCAATCGGGCCGCTCGGTGCCTACATGGAGAGGCGCAATCAGGTGATAGCCCAGCACTACCAGCAGGCCGTCAGGCCCGCCCCTCGTCAGACCTTCAGCCAGGACATCTGAGCGAGTCCGGGTCTATGCAGGCGATGTAAAAAAGCCCCTCGCGGGGCTTTTGTCGTTTCGGGGCAATCACTTCTTCATCTTGGAGAGGGCGGCGGCGAAGGCGTTGCCCATGGCGCCACCGGCTGGGGCGCTCGGTTTCGGTTCCTGCCTGGGTCTGGCGCTGCCTGCACCCGATGGGCGGGATTCCGCCGGCTTGCGGGCGGGTTGCCCCGCTTTCTCGTCGAGGCGCATGGTCAGGCTGATGCGTTTGCGCGGGGCATCCACCTCCAGCACCTTGACCCGCACTATGTCCCCCGCCTTGACCACCTCGCGGGGATCCTTGACGAAACGGTCGGTCAGGGAGGAGATGTGCACCAGCCCGTCCTGATGGACGCCGATGTCGACGAAGGCGCCGAAATTGGTGACGTTGGTGACCACACCTTCCAGCACCATCTCGGGCACCAGGTCGCTTATCTTCTCCACCCCGTCCCTGAAGGTGGCGGTCTTGAACTCGGGGCGCGGATCCCGGCCCGGCTTGTCCAGCTCGCCTATGATGTCGGTGACTGTGGGCACGCCGAATTGCTCGTCCGTGTAGTCGGCCGGTTTCAGGCTGCGCAGCAAGCTGCTGTTGCCGAGCAGGCTGTCCACTGTCTGTTCAAGTTGGGCGAGGATCCGCTCCACCACCGGATAGGATTCCGGGTGCACCGCCGAGCCGTCCAGCGGATTGTTGCCGCCACGAATGCGCAGGAAGCCGGCACACTGCTCGAACGCCTTGGGCCCGAGTCGGCTCACCTTCAGTAGTTGCTGGCGGCTCTTGAAGGCGCCGTGCTCATCCCGATAGGCGACTATGTTCTGGGCCAGGGTCTGGGAGAGGCCGGAAACCCGGTTGAGCAGGGCGACCGAGGCGGTATTCACATCCACGCCGACCGCGTTCACGCAATCCTCGACCACGGCATCCAGCCGGCGGGCCAGCTGGCTCTGGCCGACGTCGTGCTGGTACTGGCCCACGCCTATGCTCTTGGGATCGATCTTGACCAGCTCGGCCAGGGGGTCCTGCAGGCGGCGGGCGATGGAGACGGCACCACGGATGGAGACATCGAGATCCGGGAACTCCTGGGAGGCGAGTTCGGAGGCGGAGTAGACCGAGGCCCCTGCCTCGCTCACTACTATCTTCTGCGCCTTGGCGGCGGGGTAGCGCTCGAACAGATCGCTCACCAGGCGGTCGGTCTCCCGGGAGGCGGTGCCGTTGCCTATGCTGATGAGCTCGACCTTGTGCTTCTGGCACAGCTCGCTCAGGGTCTTGAGGCTCTGGTCAATCTGGCGCTTGGGTTCGAACGGATAGATGGTGGCGTGATCGACCAGCTTGCCGGTGGCATCCACCACGGCCACCTTGACCCCGGTGCGGATGCCGGGATCCAGCCCCATGGTGCAACGCATGCCGGCCGGCGCTGCCATCAGCAGATCCTGGAGGTTCATGGCGAACACCTTGATCGCCTCGTCCTCTGCCGACTCGCGGATGCGGCCGATAAGCTCGGTTTCCATCTGCAGGGAGAGCTTGATCTTCCAGGTCCAGCTCACCACCCCCTGCAGCCACTTGTCGGCCGGACGGCTCTGCAGATTGAGCTTGAGGTGATGGGCAATGATCCCTTCACAGGGGCTGGCACCCTCATCGTCACCTGTGACCAGCGCCAGGTTGAGGATCCCCTCGTTGCGGCCGCGCAGCATGGCCAGCACCCTGTGGGAGGGGGCCTTGTGCAGGGGCTCGTCGTGCTCGAAGTAGTCCTTGAACTTGGCCCCTTCCTGCTCCTTGCCTGCCACCACGCGGGCGCGCAGGGTGGCGTTCTGCCACAGGTAGTCCCGCAGCTTCTCCAGCAGATCGGCCTGCTCGGCGAAGCGCTCCATCAGGATGTAACGGGCACCGTCGAGGGCGGCCTTGCTGTCGGTGATCCCCTGCTCGGCATTGAGGAAGGCGGCGGCTGCTTGCTCGGGATCCTTCATCGGATCGGTGAGCAACAGATTGGCCAGCGGCTCCAGCCCAGCTTCTATGGCCATCTGCCCCTTGGTGCGACGCTTGGGCTTGTAGGGGAGATAGAGATCTTCGAGCCGGGTCTTGCTGTCGGCACCGTTCAGCTCGCGCGCCAGCTCGGGGGTCAGCTTGCCCTGTTCCTCGATGGAGCGAAGGATCACCTGGCGGCGATCTTCCAGTTCACGCAGATAGCCGAGGCGGCTCTCCAGGGTACGCAGCTGACTGTCGTCCAGACCGCCGGTCACCTCCTTGCGATAACGGGCGATAAAGGGAACGGTCGAGCCTTCATCCAGCAGGCGCACGGCGGCCTGCACCTGTTCCGGGCGGGCATTCAGCTCACCGGCAATCTGTCTCTCAATTACATGGCTGTGCATCTGGGGTCTCTGTGGTCGGGTCTGTCCTACGGGCCGGCAGTGGTTGGGAGTTGTCGCGGCGGGCTGCTGGCTCGTCAGCTGACTCCCGGTGCGCTTCTGCGGCCGGTTGGCGCCGCAAGGCGCCGGGTGTGAGCACTATATGAGGTCGACGCTGGGGATGCTACCCCGGGCAAGGGCGCCAGCCTGACCCCGCGGGGGCAGGTGGGCCCATGTTCCCCCGGCAGGGTCACTTGGGGTAGTTGATGTCGTTGACATACCAGCAGGCGTCACCCACTGGCGTGCGCACTATGGCCTCGTCGCCGACCTCTTTCTTGAGCAGGGCGCGGGCCATGGGGGAATCGATGGAGATGTAATCCTTGCGACCGAAGATCTCGTCATAGCCGACGATGCGAAAGCGCTTGGTCTCTCCCTCCTCACTCTCCACCTCGACCCAGGCGCCGAAGAACACCTTGCCCTCCTGGGAGGGGGAGTAATCGACTATGGTGAGCTCCTCCAGGCACTTGCGCAGGTAGCGAACCCGGCGGTCTATCTCCCGCAGCCGCTTCTTGTTGTACTGGTAGTCGGCGTTCTCGCTGCGATCCCCGAGGCTCGCCGCCCAGGCGACCTTCTTGGTGACCTCGGGTCTCTCCTCGCGCCACAGGGTGTCGTGTTCCTGCCGGAGCTGGTTGTAGCCTTCACGGGTGATGAGTTTGGTTTTCATGGGCTTATCAGTCCCTGCTGCCTGCATGGTGGGTTGCGTCGTCTTGCTCGGGATCTTAGCCATTGGCGTCCGAGTGTCGAGCAGAAATGCATGACAAGCGGCCCATTCGGCGCCGTTCCATCCCCGAGATCCCCCGGCCAAGGGTAATAACCGGTAACATATTTATGCTTTGTGGTTGCCAGAGCGAGCCCTAGTATTGGGAGGAGACAGAGAGGAGAGGCGGCAATGAGTCAGCAATACAAGGTCCTGGTGGTCGACGACGACCTGAAACTACGCTCCCTGCTGGAGCGTTACCTCACCGAACAGGGATTTGTGGTGCGGGGCGTTGCCAATGGAGAGCAGGCCGATCGCCTGCTGACACGCGAAAACTTCAGCCTGATGGTACTCGACCTGATGCTGCCGGGGGAGGACGGACTCTCCATCTGCCGCCGCCTGCGGGAGGCGGGCAACCAGATCCCGGTGCTGATGCTCACCGCCAAGGGGGACGAAGTGGATCGCATCGTCGGTCTGGAGATGGGGGCGGATGACTATCTGCCCAAGCCGTTCAACCCCCGTGAGTTGCTGGCCCGGATCCGCGCCGTGTTGCGCCGCCATACCGTCGAGCTGCCCGGCGCACCGTCCACCGCCGAGAAGATGGTGAGCTTTGGCGCCTATCAACTCAACCTGGCGACCCGCGAGCTGAGCCGCGACGGGGATCCGGTCGCCCTGACCAGCGGCGAGTTTGCCGTCCTCAAGGTGTTGGTGAGCCACCCTCGCGAGCCGCTCTCCCGGGACAAGCTGATGAACCTGGCCCGGGGCCGGGAATACACAGCCACAGAGCGCAGCATAGATGTGCAGGTCTCCCGCCTGCGCCGTCTGCTGGAGCAGGACCCGGCCCAGCCCCGTTACCTGCAGACAGTGTGGGGCCTGGGCTATGTCTTCGTGCCGGACGGTGACGGGGAATGAAAAAAGTGGGCAGCATGTTCTCCCGCATGCTCTGGTTCCTGGCCGCCGTGCTGGTGGTCTATCAGGTTGTCTCCTACGCCACCTTCTACAACTATCTGCTGGCGCCCACCGTCAAGCAGATCAGCCACCTGCTGGCCAATCAGGTCAAGCTCATCTTCCCTGCCGACAGCAACCAGCTGGCACTGAGCGAGGATGCCGAGGCGCTGGTCTATGTGACCACGGGCAGCGACATCTACACCCAGAGCGAGGCGGAGCAGCACGGACTCAAGGATTCCAAGCCCTACCCCTATCTGGAGGAGAACATCAGCCGGGAGCTAAAGGGGGAAACCAGGGTCAGGGTCGAGATCCAGGACCACTACATCATCTGGATCCAGCCGCCCCAGGCCAGCCAGATGTGGGTGCGCATCCCCCTGACCGAGATCGAGGATGACGACATAGAGCCTCTCATCATCTACATGAGCGTGCTGCTGGTGGTGACCCTATTTGCGGCCTGGCGCTTTGCCCGCCAGCTGGTGCGACCGCTGGAAGATCTGGAGGCGGGGGCCGTGGCCGTTGCGCGGGGCCAGTTCCCCGATGCCCTGGGAGAGCACGGTTCGCGGGAGGTACGCCGCCTGACCCGCACCTTCAACCACATGTCGCACTCCATCAAGGGCCTTATCGAAGAGCGTAACCTGATGATGGCCGGGGTCTCCCACGATCTGCGTACGCCCCTGACCCGCATCCGGCTGGCGACCGAGATGATGTCCTCCGGGGATGAGTACCTCAAGGAGAGCATCAATGCGGACATCGACGAGTCCAACGGCATCATAGATCAGTTCATCGACTACATACGCCCGAACGAGGGGCTGGAGGCCCATCCGATCGACCTGACCCAGCTCATCCACGATGCGCTGCTGATGCAGACCGATCAGGGGTTGGAAGTGGAGCTGCTCCTGCCGGAGCAGGCGGTGCGGGTGGCCTGCCATCCCATCAGCATCCGCCGCATCCTCAACAACCTGTCGGGCAATGCATTACGTTATGGTGCGACCCGGTTGCAGGCCGAGCTGAAGGACGATGGTCACTGGGTCAGGTTGCGGCTATCCGACAATGGCCCCGGGATAGCAGAGCAGGACTATTCCCGGGTGCTCAAGCCCTTTACCCAGGGCAATCTGGCGCGCACCGGCGGCGGCAGTGGCCTGGGGCTGGCCATAGTCGCCAAGATAGTGTCCCAGCACCACGGCACCATCCGGCTGGGCCGCTCTGATCTGGGGGGCTTGCTGGTGGAGATCCGGCTACCCAAGCATCAGCCGCTGGAGTGGATGGATTGAACGAAGGGCGCATCAGTGGATGCGCCCTTCTGCATTGTCAGGCTTGTGGCTCGGCCGTCTTGCGGTAGCGCTTGCCGTATTTGAGTTGCTGGATCAGCAGGGCGGCGACGATCAGCGCCAGCCCTATGGGGGTGGCGGGATGAATGGCTTCACCGATCAGCAGGTTGAGCAGCACCAGCGAAGCAAACGGCGAGATGAAGATGAGGTTGCTGATGGGGGCCGTGTTGGTGGCGTGACGCAGGGCCATCAGCCAGAGCACAAAGCCGAAGCCCATCTCGAACAGTCCCACATAGATGGCACCGAGCCAGCCCTGCCAGGCGGTCATGGCAAAGTCGGCGAGCAGCCAGGTCGCCACCACGATGAAAGGCAGGCTGATGAGGAAGCCGAGCAGCAGGCTGACGATGGGATCCCCCTGATTGCGGGTATTGAGGATCCAGTAGCCGGCCCAGATGAGGGTCGAGACCAGGGCCAACGTCACTCCGAGCGGGCTGTCAAACTGCAGGCCGAACACATCCCCCCTGGTGGCGATCACCAGGGCGCCGAAGTAGCCAAGCACTATGGCCACGCCGTCACGGCGGCGGAGCTTCTGGCCGAGGAAGGGGACGGCCAGCAAGCTCAAGGTGATGGCCCAGGTGTAGTTGAGGGTCTGGGCCTGCTGGGCAGGCAGCAGATCATAGGCCTTGAACAGCAACAGGTAGTAAAGGAAGGGGTTCAGCACCCCCAGGGCCAGATAGTAGAAAGGGCGGGCCCTGAGATAGCTCAGCAGCAGGGGCAGCTTGCCCTGGATCGCCACGATGGACCCCAGGGTCAGAGTCGAGGTGATGGCGGCGACCAGCAGCAACTGCACCGGCTCGAAGTAGGCGAGGGATATCTTGAAGGCGGTGGCTACCGTCGACCAGAGGGCGACGGCGCAGAGTCCGTATTGATAGGCTTTCTTCTGATTCTTGAGCATCGGGGTCGTTCCGCTGACTGAGGCAAGGGGGCAGTCTATCAGCCTGTTTGCAACATTGTCGTTACCGCTTTGTGGCTGGCAGGAGAGCGATCGCCGACGAGATCCATCCGTCACACAAAATTGCGCACAATCTGTCCGCCTTCTCTTGCGCGAATTGAAAAAATCCGTATAATCCCCTCCGCTTGCCCATGAGGCATGCCAGACGATATGTCTGCTGCTGAGCTTCCCGTTTACGAGTCGCCAGCCATACAGTCCTCCCGATATGGGAGGAAACGTGAAAAATCACACCTCTGGCGGGAGCAATCTCGGTCGGGCGGTGTTGGTTTATGTTCTTTTATCTATTGGAGCTCTGTCAATGCAGAACCAAAGAATCCGTATCCGCCTGAAGGCTTTTGATCATCGCCTGATCGATCAATCCACTGCGGAAATCGTTGAAACTGCAAAGCGCACCGGCGCGCAGGTTCGCGGTCCTATTCCGCTGCCGACTCGCAAAGAGCGCTTCACCGTCCTGATCTCCCCGCACGTCAACAAAGATGCGCGTGATCAGTACGAGATCCGCACTCACAAGCGTCTGGTAGACATCGTTGAGCCGACTGACAAGACCGTAGACGCCCTGATGCGTCTGGATCTGGCAGCTGGTGTAGACGTCCAGATCAGCCTGGGTTAATTACGGAAAGAGGTTGATAACAATGACAATCGGTCTTGTAGGTCGCAAAGTGGGTATGACTCGCATCTTCACTGAAGATGGCGTTTCTATCCCGGTGACTGTTATCGAAGTTGAAGCTAACCGTGTAACTCAGGTCAAATCTGTAGAAACCGACGGCTACAACGCTATTCAGGTTACCACTGGCGCCAAGAAAGCCAGCCGTGTGACCAAGCCGGAAGCTGGCCACTTCGCCAAAGCTGGTGTAGAAGCCGGTCGCGGTCTGTGGGAGTTCCGCCTGAACAACGGTGAAACTTTCACTGTTGGTAGCGAGCTGAAAGTAGATCTTCTCGCTGACGTTAAGATGGTTGACGTTACCGGCACATCCAAGGGTAAAGGTTTTGCAGGCACTGTAAAGCGCCACAACTTCCGCACCCAGGATATGACCCACGGTAACTCCCTGTCCCACCGTGTACCTGGCTCCATCGGTCAAAACCAGACCCCGGGCCGTGTATTCAAGGGCAAAAAGATGGCTGGTCACATGGGTGCTGAGCGTGTAACGACTCAGAACCTGGAACTGGTTCGTGTTGACGCTGAACGCAACCTGCTGCTCATCAAAGGCGCAGTACCGGGTGCAACCAACGGCAACGTGATCGTCAAACCTGCCGTCAAAGCGTAACGTCTGAGGAGATAGTAATGGAATTGGTAATGAAAGACGCCAAGAGCGCTCTTGAAGTTTCCGAGACTACCTTCGGGCGCGAATTCAACGAAGCTCTGGTTCACCAGGTCGTCGTTGCATATGCCGCTGGTGCCCGTCAGGGTACTCGTGCGCAGCTGACTCGCTCTGAAGTGTCTGGTGGCGGCAAAAAGCCGTGGCGTCAGAAGGGTACTGGTCGTGCCCGTGCTGGCTCCATCCGTTCGCCCATCTGGCGTTCCGGTGGTGTGACCTTTGCTGCTAAGCCGCAAGATCACAGCCAGAAAGTAAACAAGAAGATGTACCGCGGCGCTATCCGTAGCATCCTGTCCGAGCTGGTACGTCAAGAGCGCCTGATCGTTGTCGAGAAATTCGGCATCGAAGCGCCGAAGACCAAAGAACTGATCGCCAAGCTGAAAGAAATGGAACTGACTGACGTTCTGATCGTGACTGCTGAAGTCGATGAGAACCTGTTCCTGGCTGCTCGCAACCTGTACAAGGTCGACGTGCGTGATGTTGCCGGTATCGACCCGGTCAGCCTGATCGCTTTCGACAAGATTCTGATGACTGCTGACGCAGTTAAGCAAATCGAGGAGATGCTGGCATGATCCGCGAAGAACGTCTGTTGAAAGTTCTGAAGGCTCCGCACATCTCTGAAAAGAGCACCATGGTCGCAGAAAAGCAGAACACTATCGTGTTCAAAGTTGCTGTTGATGCCACCAAGGCGGAAGTCAAAGCTGCAGTTGCGAAACTGTTCGAGGTCGAAGTTGAGACCGTCCGTACCCTGAACATGAAGGGTAAGACCAAGCGCTCAGGTGCGCGTGTAGGCCGTCGTTCCGATTGGAAAAAGGCTTATGTGACCCTGAAAGCTGGTCAGGACATCGACTTCATGGGCGCAGCCGAGTAAGAGGAGTTCTCAAAAATGGCAATCGTTAAGTGCAAGCCTACTTCTCCGGGCCGCCGCCACGTCGTCAAGATCGTCAACCAAGAGCTGTACAAGGGCAAGCCCTTCGCCGCTCTGCTGGACAGCAAAAGCAAGTCCGGTGGTCGTAACAACAACGGCCGTATCACCACCCGTCATATCGGTGGTGGTCACAAGCAACACTACCGTATCGTCGACTTCAAACGCGACAAAGACGGCATTCCGGCCAAAGTAGAGCGTCTGGAATACGATCCTAACCGTACCGCAAACATCGCCCTGGTGCTGTATGCAGACGGTGAGCGTCGTTACATCCTGGCTCCGAAAGGCCTGAAAGCAGGTGATGCTATCGCTTCTGGTGCTGATGCTGCGATCAAGGTAGGTAACTCCCTGCCGATGCGTAACATCCCGGTTGGTTCTACCGTTCACGCCGTAGAAATGAAGCCTGGTAAAGGTGCCCAGCTGGCTCGTTCCGCTGGTACTTTCATCCAGATTCTGGCTCGTGAAGGTAACTATGTAACTCTGCGTCTGCGTTCCGGCGAAGTACGTAAAGTTCTGGCCGAGTGCCGCGCCACCATTGGTGAAGTGGGTAACTCCGAGCACATGCTGCGTCAACTGGGTAAAGCCGGTGCAAACCGCTGGCGTGGTATTCGTCCGACCGTTCGCGGTATGGCGATGAACCCGGTTGATCACCCGCACGGTGGTGGTGAGGGTCGTAACAAGGGCATGCAGCCTGTGTCCCCATGGGGCCAGAAGGCTAAGGGCTTCAAGACCCGTAAGAACAAGCGTACCGACAAGTACATCGTACGTCGTCGTAACAAGTAATTGTTAACATAGAGGAATCACCATGCCACGTTCTCTCAAGAAGGGTCCATTTATTGACCTGCACTTGCTGAAGAAGGTAGAGAAAGCGGTGGAAAGCGGGGATAAAAAGCCGGTTAAGACCTGGTCCCGTCGTTCAATGATCATCCCGAACATGATCGGTTTGACCATCGCTGTCCATAATGGTCGTCAGCACGTTCCGGTTTTCGTTACCGAAGAAATGATCGGTCACAAACTGGGTGAATTCGCACCGACTCGTACTTATCGCGGCCATGCTGCTGATAAGAAGGCTAAGAAGCGCTAAGGGATAAATGATGGAAGCTATCGCTAAACACCGTTATGCCCGTACTTCTGCCCAGAAAGCTCGTCTGGTAGCCGATCAAGTACGTGGTCTGTCCGTAGACAAGGCTCTGAACATCCTGACCTTCAGCCCGAAAAAGGCTGCGGTTCTGGTGAAGAAAGTGCTGGAATCTGCCATTGCAAACGCTGAGCACAACGAAGGCGCCGACATCGACGCCCTGCGTGTTGCCACCATCATGGTAGACGAAGGTCCCTCCATGAAGCGCATCCGCCCGCGTGCCAAAGGTCGCGCGGATCGTATCCTCAAGCGTACCGCTCACATCACTGTAGTGGTATCCGACGCTAAGGCTGGGAGATAAGCAATGGGTCAGAAAGTACATCCTAATGGCATTCGCCTGGGTATTACCAAGCCTTGGAATTCTACCTGGTTCGCGAACACCAAAGACTTCGCTGACAACCTGTACAGCGATTTCCAAGTACGCCAGTTCCTGACCAAGGAGCTGAAAAACGCTTCCTTGTCCAAGATCACCATCGAGCGTCCGGCCAAGAGCATCCGTGTGACCATTCACACCGCTCGTCCGGGTGTCGTGATCGGCAAGAAAGGCGAAGACGTTGAGAAACTGCGCAAAGCCGTAGCCGCTATTGCTGGCGTGCCTGCTCAGATCAACATTTCCGAAGTCCGCAAGCCGGAGCTGGATGGCAAACTCGTTGCCGACAGCATCACTTCTCAGCTGGAACGTCGCGTAATGTTCCGTCGCGCTATGAAGCGCGCCGTACAGAACGCCATGCGCCTGGGTGCCAAGGGCATCAAAGTAGAAGTGTCCGGTCGTCTGGGCGGCGCTGAAATCGCGCGTACCGAATGGTACCGTGAAGGTCGTGTGCCTTTGCACACCCTGCGTGCCGACATCGACTACGCAACTTCTGAAGCCCACACCACTTACGGTGTGATCGGCGTCAAAGTTTGGATCTTCAAGGGCGAAGTTCTGGGCGGTCTGGCTGCTGTTAACGCTGCCGCTGCTCAAGAGCAAGCTCCTGCAAAGCCCAAGCGTGACAACAAGCGCCGCGCTGCTAAGTAAGGAGATTCGGTAAATGTTGCAACCTAAGCGTACTAAATTCCGCAAGACCCATAAGGGTCGTAACCGCGGTCTGGCCAACTCTGGTAACGAAGTATCCTTCGGTACCTTTGGCCTGAAGGCGACATCTCGTGGTCAACTGACTGCTCGTCAAATCGAAGCAGCCCGTCGTGCCATGACCCGTCACGTAAAGCGTCAAGGTAAGATCTGGATCCGTGTGTTCCCGGACAAGCCCATCACCGAAAAGCCCCTCGAAGTTCGTATGGGTAAAGGTAAGGGCAACGTGGAATATTGGGTCTGCCCGATCCAGCCTGGCAAGGTTCTGTACGAGATGGATGGTGTACCTGAGGCTCTGGCGCGTGAAGCGTTTGCCCTGGCCGCAGCTAAGCTGTCCGTTCAGACCACTTTCGTAATTAAGACGGTGATGTGATGAAAGCCCAAGATCTGCGTCAAAAGAGCGTCGATGAACTGAACCAGGAGCTGCTGGGTCTGCTGCGTGAGCAATTCAACATGCGCATGCAAGCTTCCACTGGCCAGCTGGCTCAGACTCACACTCTGAAACAAGTGCGTCGTGACGTCGCACGTATCAAGACTGTACTGACTGAGAAGGCAGGTGCGTAATGACTGACAAGATCCGTACTCTGCAAGGTCGTGTAATTAGCGACAAGATGGACAAGTCCATCACCGTCGCTATCGAGCGCAAGGTAAAGCACCCGATCTACGGTAAGATCATCAAGCGCACTACCAAGCTGCACGTACATGACGAGAACAACGAGTGTAAAGCTGGCGATCTCGTGGAAATCCGCGAATGCCGCCCGCTGTCCAAGACCAAGTCCTGGACCCTGGTTGCTGTCGTAGAAAAGGCCTAATTCGGTACTTTTTAGCCCAAACGGCCCCCCATCGGGGCCGTTTGTTTTTTAGGCTACCTTTTCAAAAATACCTGTGTTATAGTTTCGCGCCTTTTGAAGGCAGCCAGATCCCATTAGGGATAAGAAGTAAACAAAGCGGAGCACTAAGATGATCCAGATGCAAAGTATGCTGGGTGTTGCCGACAACTCCGGCGCTCGCAGTGTAATGTGTATTAAGGTTCTGGGTGGTTCGCACCGCCGTTATGCCGGCATCGGCGACATCATCAAGGTTTCCATCAAGGAAGCTATTCCTCGCGGTAAAGTGAAGAAAGGTGATGTGTATAACGCGGTGGTCGTACGCACCCGTAAAGGCGTTCGTCGTCCGGACGGCTCTGTCATCCGTTTCGACAACAATGCGGCTGTGTTGCTTAACAACAACCAACAGCCAATCGGTACTCGTATTTTTGGCCCGGTGACCCGTGAACTCCGTAATGAGAAGTTCATGAAGATTGTGTCCCTGGCACCCGAAGTACTGTAAGGAGTCGAACGATGGCAGCGAAAATCCGTCGCGAAGACGAAGTAATTGTTCTTACCGGCAAAGACAAGGGCAAGCGTGGCAAAGTCACTCAAGTCCTGATTGCAAAAGGTAAGGTAATCGTGGAAGGCATCAACCAGGTGAAGAAACACCAGAAGCCGGTACCCGCATTGGGTCAGGCTGGCGGTATCGTCACCAAAGAAGCCCCCATCGATGTATCTAACATCGCGCTGTTCAACTCTGCCACTGGCAAGGCTGACCGCGTTGGTTTCCGGATTGAAGACGGCAAGAAAGTCCGTTTCTTCAAATCCACCGGCGAACTTGTGAAGTAATTGGAGTTTAACGATGGCGAAACTGCATGATTACTACAAATCCGATGTAGTAAATGAACTGTCCAAGCAGTTCGGTTACAAGACTATCATGCAAGTCCCTCGGATCGAGAAAATCACCCTGAACATGGGTGTTGGTGAAGCGATCTCTGACAAGAAGTTGCTGGAAAATGCTGCTGCCGATATGGCTGCCATTTCCGGTCAGAAACCGCTGATCACCAAAGCACGCAAATCTGTTGCGGGCTTCAAGATTCGTGAAGGCTACCCGATAGGTTGTAAAGTAACCCTGCGTGGCGAGCGTATGTGGGAGTTCCTGGAACGGCTGATTTGCATCTCCGTACCGCGTATCCGTGACTTCCGTGGTCTGAACGCTAAGGCGTTTGATGGCCGTGGTAACTACTCCATGGGCGTGCGTGAGCAAATCATCTTCCCGGAAATCGACTATGACAAGGTCGATCGCGTCCGTGGTCTGGATATCACCATCACCACTTCCGCGAATACCGACGAAGAAGGCCGTGCTCTGCTGGCTGCCTTTAACTTCCCATTCCGCAAGTAAGGTTAGGGTTATGGCTAAAACATCCATGAAAGCACGTGAAGCAAAGCGTGCGAAGCTGGCAGCCAAGTTCGCGACCAAGCGTACCGAGCTGAAAGCTATCATCGTTGATATGAACGCTTCTGAAGAAGCGCGTTGGGATGCTGTCTTGCAACTGCAACAGCTGCCCCGTGATTCCAGTCCGTCCCGCCAGCGTAACCGTTGCAACATCACTGGTCGTCCGCACGGTTTCCTGCGGAAGTTTGGCCTCTCTCGCATCAAGGTGCGTGAGCATGCCATGAAGGGCGAAATTCCGGGCCTCAAAAAGGCCTCTTGGTAAGAATCTCGGGAGTTAGACTATGAGCATGCAAGATCCGATCGCGGATATGCTGACCCGCATCCGTAACGGTCAGGCGGCGAGCAAAGTTGCGGTTTCCATGCCTTCTTCCAAGCTGAAAGTGGCTATTGCCAAAGTGCTGAAGGAAGAAGGTTACATCGCTGGCTACTCCGTAGCAGGTGATGTGAAGCCGGAACTGGAAATTGAACTGAAATATTTCCAGGGCAAGCCGGTTGTAGAACTGATCCAACGCGTGAGCCGTCCCGGCCTGCGTATTTACAAGCGCACTACTGATCTGCCGAAAGTCATGGGCGGTCTCGGTGTTGCTATCGTGTCCACGTCTAAAGGTGTGATGACCGACCGTGCTGCCCGCAAGGCAAGCATGGGTGGTGAGATCATCTGCTACGTCGCTTAATAGGAGGTCGGAAATGTCTCGCGTTGCTAAGGCACCCGTCACTATTCCTGCTGGCGTAGAGGTGACTCTGAACGGTCAGGAACTGTCCATCAAAGGTGGTAAAGGTTCTCTGGTTCGTTCCATCCACGCCGGTGTAGAAGTGACCAAAGAAGACAATGTACTGAAGTTCGCCCCGCGCGACGGCATCGCTGGTGCTGACGCTCAGGCCGGTACTGCACGTGCATTGGCTAACAACATGGTAATCGGTGTTACCCAAGGCTTCGAGCGCAAGCTGCAGCTGGTTGGTGTTGGCTACAAAGCCTCCATCAAGGGCAATGCTGTCGCGCTGGCTCTGGGCTTCTCTCACCCGGTTGAGCATGCGCTGCCGGCTGGTGTCACCGCTGAATGTCCGTCCGCCACAGAGATCATTCTGCGTGGTGTGGACAAGCAGCTGGTTGGCCAAGTCGCCGCCGATATCCGTTCTTACCGCGCTCCGGAGCCCTACAAGGGCAAGGGTGTACGCTATGCCAACGAGCAAGTGCGTACTAAAGAAGCTAAGAAGAAGTAAGGTAACACTATGGACAAGAAAGCAGCTCGTCTCCGTCGTGCTACTCGTGCTCGGAAAAAGATGCAGGAACTGGGAGCTACCCGTCTGGTTGTTCACCGTACCCCGCGTCATATCTATGCGCAGGTTATCGCAGCCAACGGTTCCGAAGTTCTGGCCTCTGCTTCTACAGTAGAGAAAGCCATCAGTGAAGCGCTCAAATCTACCGGTAATGCAGATGCAGCTACCGCAGTAGGTAAAGCAATCGCTGAGCGTGCTATTGCCAAAGGCGTTCAGAACGTATCTTTCGATCGTTCCGGTTTCAAGTATCACGGTCGTGTAGCCGCTCTGGCTACCGCTGCTCGTGACGCTGGTCTTCAGTTCTAAGCTAGGAGTCGAAGATGGCTAAAGTCGAATCTCAAGCCGGCGAACTGCAAGAAAAGCTGATTGCAGTAAACCGTGTTTCGAAAACTGTTAAAGGTGGTCGTATCATGTCCTTCACCGCGTTGACCGTGGTGGGTGATGGTAACGGCCGTGTAGGTTACGGTTACGGTAAGGCCCGTGAAGTTCCGGCTGCCATTCAAAAGGCTATGGAACAGGCTAAGCGTAACCTGAACAAGGTTGAACTGAACAATGGCACTCTGCACCACCCGGTGCGCGGTGTTCACTCCGGTTCCACCGTGTTCATGAAGCCGGCCTCACAAGGTACTGGTATCATTGCAGGCGGCGCCATGCGTGCCGTACTGGAAGTTGCCGGTATCCACAACGTGCTGGCCAAGACCTACGGTTCCACCAACCCAATCAACGTTGTTCGCGCAACTGTAGACGCTCTGGTTCACGGTCAATCACCGGAACAGATCGCTGCCAAGCGTGGTCTGCGCGTTGAAGAAATTCTGGGGTAATGCGACATGGCTAACACTGTAAAAGTAACTCAAACTCGCAGCTCTATCGGCCGTCTGCCAAAGCACAAGGCGACTCTGCGTGGTCTGGGTCTGCGTCGCATTGGTCACACCGTTGAGCTGGAAGATACTCCCTGCGTACGCGGCATGATCAACCAGGTTTATTACATGGTTAAGGTGGAGGGCTAAGCATGCGTCTGAATACTCTGTCTCCGGCCGCTGGTTCCAAGCGTGTTAAGCACCGTCCGGGCCGTGGTATCGGTTCTGGTCTGGGCAAGACCGGTGGTCGTGGTGTGAAAGGTCAAACTTCTCGTTCCGGTGGCGGTAAAGTCCGCAACGGTTTCGAGGGTGGCCAGATGCCTTTGAAAATCCGTCTGCCGAAGTTCGGTTTCTTCTCTCGCAAATCTTTGGTTTCTGCCGAAGTGCGCCTGAACGAAATCGCCCTGGTAGAAGGTGATGTGGTCGATTTGAGCACTCTGAAGCAAGCTGGTGTTGTTACCAAGAACATCGTTTTCGCTAAAGTTGTTCTGTCTGGCAACATTGACCGTGCTGTGACCGTTCGTGGTCTGTCCGTCACCAAAGGTGCACGTGCAGCCATCGAGGCCGCTGGCGGTAAAATCGAGGAATAATCAGTACAATGGCTAAGAAACCAGGATTGGATGTTAAAGCACAAGGTGGCCTGAGTGAACTGAAGAGCCGTCTGCTCTTCGTTCTCGGGGCAATTATCGTGTTCCGCGCAGGCTCTTATGTGCCGATTCCTGGTATTGACGCCGCCGTACTGGCCGAGTTGTTCCAACAACAGAAGGGCACCATCATTGAGATGTTCAACATGTTCAGTGGTGGTGCACTCTCGCGTGCTTCTATTCTTGCGCTGGGGATCATGCCGTACATTTCGGCGTCGATCATTATCCAGCTGCTGACTGTGGTTCATCCTGCTCTTGCTGAACTCAAGAAAGAGGGTGAATCCGGCCGTCGCAAGATTAGCCAATATACCCGTTGGGGCACGCTGGTTTTGGGAACGTTCCAGGCCATTGGTATTGCAACCGGTCTGCCGAATATGATGCAGGGACTCGTGACTCATCCGGGTTTGGGCTTCTATTTCACGGCCGTTGTGAGTCTGGTCACCGGTACCATGTTCTTGATGTGGTTGGGTGAACAGATTACCGAGCGTGGGATTGGTAATGGTATCTCGTTGATTATTTTCACGGGTATCGTTGCTGGTCTGCCTCATGCCATTGGCGCTACGGCCGAACAGGCACGTCAAGGGGAATTGCACATCCTGCTGTTGTTGTTGCTGGGCTTGATTGTTTTCGCAGTGACTTACTTTGTGGTGTTCGTGGAGCGTGGTCAGCGTCGTATCGTCGTCAACTATGCCAAGCGTCAACAAGGCCGCCAGGTATTCGCCGCGCAAAGCACACACCTGCCGTTGAAAGTGAATATGGCCGGTGTGATTCCTGCGATTTTCGCATCCAGCATCATCCTCTTCCCAGGGACCATTACCTCTTGGTTTGGTCAGGGCGAGGGCAAGGTGGCTGATATCTTGCAACAGGTCTCTATGGTCCTGCAGCCGGGTCAACCCTTGTATGAGATGCTCTATGCAGCAGCCATTATCTTCTTCTGCTTCTTCTATACCGCGCTGGTGTTCAACCCCCGCGAGACAGCAGATAATCTGAAGAAGAGTGGAGCCTTTATCCCGGGGATCCGCCCGGGCGAGCAGACAGCACGTTACATCGATAAGGTTATGACTCGCCTGACATTGGCAGGTGCGCTCTATATAACCTTTATCTGTCTGGTACCCCAGTTCTTGATGACTGCCTGGAACGTACAGTTCTACTTCGGTGGCACTTCGCTGCTGATTATCGTGGTAGTTATCATGGACTTCATGGCTCAGGTTCAGACCCATATGATGTCTCATCAATATGGCGACGTCCTGAGGAAGGCCAACCTGAAGGGCTACGGCCGCTAAAGGTCGGCGTAGTTACGGAGTTAAGCAATGAAAGTTCGTGCTTCCGTTAAGGCAATCTGCCGTAACTGCAAAATCATCAAGCGTCACGGTGTGGTGCGTGTGATTTGCAGCGAGCCAAAGCATAAACAGCGCCAAGGCTAATTTTTTACGGTTAGTACTTGCAACAAATAGTTGTGCTGGCTAATATAGCCAGCCAACTTTTGTTGTGTATTGGTTGACCGCCACGTATCCGCTCACGGGCTTTGTGGTGGTCGTTATCTACGCTAAGTAGGAGTGAACAGTGGCCCGTATCGCTGGCATTAACATTCCTGACCATAAGCATGCAGTCATTGCGTTGACTGCGATTTATGGCGTCGGTCGTACCCGCTCCAAGGCCATCTGTGCCGCAGCCGGTATTGCTGAGAATGTGAAAATTAAAGACTTGGACGAAGCTCAGATCGAAAGTCTGCGCGAGCAAGTAGGTAAATTCACCGTTGAAGGTGACTTGCGTCGTCAGATTTCCATGAACATCAAACGCTTGATGGATCTGGGTTGCTACCGTGGTTTGCGTCACCGTCGTAGCCTGCCTGTTCGTGGTCAACGTACCAAGACCAACGCTCGTACCCGTAAGGGTCCGCGCAAGGCTATCAAGAAGTAACGGGAAGGTAGAAAATGGCTAAAACTCCGACTCGTGCTCGCAAGCGCGTTAAAAAGCAAGTGAGCGACGGTATTGCGCACGTTCATGCATCTTTCAACAACACAATCGTGACCATTACTGACCGTCAGGGCAATGCTCTGTCATGGGCTACCTCCGGTGGTTCAGGTTTCCGTGGTTCCCGTAAGTCCACTCCGTTTGCTGCCCAGGTAGCTGCTGAGCGTGCTGGTGAGATCGCCAAAGAATACGGCGTGAAGAACCTGGAAGTCATGGTCAAAGGTCCGGGTCCCGGTCGTGAGTCTTCCATCCGCGCTCTGAACGCGGCTGGTTTCCGCATCACTAATATTACTGATGTGACTCCGATCCCGCACAACGGTTGTCGTCCTCCCAAGAAGCGCCGCGTATAACGCTGTAGCTACTTGGTCTAGGATTGTTGGAGAAAGAAGATGGCAAGATATATCGGTCCTAAGCTTAAGCTTAGCCGTCGTGAGGGCACCGACCTCTTCCTGAAGTCTGGTGTTCGTGCGATTGATTCTAAGTGCAAGATTGACACCGTTCCTGGTCAACATGGTGCGCGTAAAGCGCGTCTGTCTGACTATGGCGTGCAACTGCGCGAGAAACAAAAAGTACGTCGTATCTACGGCGTATTGGAAAAACAGTTCCGCAACTACTACCGCGACGCTGCCCGTCAAAAGGGTAACACCGGTGAAAACCTGTTGCAGCTGCTGGAAGGTCGTCTGGACAACGTCGTCTACCGCATGGGCTTCGGCGCCACTCGTGCTGAGTCTCGTCAGCTGGTGAGCCACAAAGCCATCATGGTAAACGGCCGCGTTGTGAATGTTCCTTCTTTCCAGGTATCCCCTGAGGACGTGATCTGCGTTCGCGAGAAGGCTAAGAAGCAAGCGCGTATCAAAGCTTCCCTGGAAGTTGCTGGTCAGCGCGAGAAGCCGACTTGGGTAGAGGTTGACGCTGCTAAGATGGAAGGTGCCTTCAAGCGCCTGCCAGAGCGTTCCGACCTGTCTGCCGACATTAACGAACAGCTGATCGTCGAGCTTTACTCCAAGTAAAGCTAGCTTCTAAAGA
>NZ_CP172298.1:265000-790000 GCF_044336385.1 Aeromonas mytilicola subsp. aquatica
GGAAAGGCCAGCGATACAGGGTGATAGCCCCGTACATGAAAACGACCTTGAAGTGAAATCGAGTAGGGCGGGACACGTGACATCCTGTCTGAATATGGGGGGACCATCCTCCAAGGCTAAATACTCCTGACTGACCGATAGTGAACCAGTACCGTGAGGGAAAGGCGAAAAGAACCCCTGTGAGGGGAGTGAAATAGAACCTGAAACCGTGTACGTACAAGCAGTGGGAGCCCTTCGGGGTGACTGCGTACCTTTTGTATAATGGGTCAGCGACTTACATTTTGTAGCGAGGTTAACCGTATAGGGGAGCCGTAGGGAAACCGAGTCTTAACTGGGCGTCTAGTTGCAAGGTGTAGACCCGAAACCGGGTGATCTAGCCATGGGCAGGTTGAAGGTTGAGTAACATCAACTGGAGGACCGAACCCACTAACGTTGCAAAGTTAGGGGATGACCTGTGGCTGGGGGTGAAAGGCCAATCAAACTCGGAGATAGCTGGTTCTCCCCGAAAGCTATTTAGGTAGCGCCTCGGACGAATACTACTGGGGGTAGAGCACTGTTTGGACTAGGGGGTCATCCCGACTTACCAACTCCATGCAAACTCCGAATACCAGTAAGTACTATCCGGGAGACACACGGCGGGTGCTAACGTCCGTCGTGAAGAGGGAAACAACCCAGACCGCCGGCTAAGGTCCCAAAGTTCTGGTTAAGTGGGAAACGATGTGGGAAGGCTCAGACAGCTAGGATGTTGGCTTAGAAGCAGCCATCATTTAAAGAAAGCGTAATAGCTCACTAGTCGAGTCGGCCTGCGCGGAAGATGTAACGGGGCTCAAACCAGGCACCGAAGCCGCGGATTCACACTTATGTGTGAGTGGTAGGGGAGCGTTCTGTAAGTCTGCGAAGGTGTGTCGAGAGGCATGCTGGAGATATCAGAAGTGCGAATGCTGACGTAAGTAACGATAAAGGGGGTGAAAAGCCTCCTCGCCGGAAGACCAAGGGTTCCTGTCCAACGTTAATCGGGGCAGGGTGAGTCGACCCCTAAGGTGAGGCCGAAAGGCGTAATCGATGGGAAGCAGGTTAATATTCCTGCACGACTTGTAATTGCGATGGGGGGACGGAGAAGGCTAGGTGGGCCAGGCGACGGTTGTCCTGGTGAAAGTGCGTAGGTGGTGTTTCTAGGCAAATCCGGAGACACAACACTGAGACACGAGACGAAGCCACTACGGTGGTGAAGCCATTGATGCCCTGCTTCCAGGAAAAGCCTCTAAGCTTCAGATTACAAGTCATCGTACCCCAAACCGACACAGGTGGTCGGGTAGAGAATACCAAGGCGCTTGAGAGAACTCGGGTGAAGGAACTAGGCAAAATAGAACCGTAACTTCGGGAGAAGGTTCGCTCTTGACAGTGAAGTCCCTTGCGGATGGAGCAGTTGGGAGTCGCAGTGACCAGATGGCTGGGACTGTTTATCAAAAACACAGCACTCTGCAAACACGAAAGTGGACGTATAGGGTGTGACACCTGCCCGGTGCCGGAAGGTTAATTGATGGGGTTAGCGCAAGCGAAGCTCTTGATCGAAGCCCCGGTAAACGGCGGCCGTAACTATAACGGTCCTAAGGTAGCGAAATTCCTTGTCGGGTAAGTTCCGACCTGCACGAATGGTGTAACCATGGCCATGCTGTCTCCACCCGAGACTCAGTGAAATCGAATTCGCCGTGAAGATGCGGTGTACCCGCGGCTAGACGGAAAGACCCCGTGAACCTTTACTACAGCTTGGCACTGAACATTGAACCTACATGTGTAGGATAGGTGGGAGGCTTTGAAGGCGTGACGCCAGTTGCGCTGGAGCCGTCCTTGAAATACCACCCTTGTATGTTTGATGTTCTAACGCAGGGCCCTGAATCGGGCTCGCGGACAGTGCCTGGTGGGTAGTTTGACTGGGGCGGTCTCCTCCCAAAGAGTAACGGAGGAGCACGAAGGTTGGCTAATCCTGGTCGGACATCAGGAGGTTAGTGCAATGGCATAAGCCAGCTTAACTGCGAGACGGACAGGTCGAGCAGGTACGAAAGTAGGTCATAGTGATCCGGTGGTTCTGAATGGAAGGGCCATCGCTCAACGGATAAAAGGTACTCCGGGGATAACAGGCTGATACCGCCCAAGAGTTCATATCGACGGCGGTGTTTGGCACCTCGATGTCGGCTCATCACATCCTGGGGCTGAAGTCGGTCCCAAGGGTATGGCTGTTCGCCATTTAAAGTGGTACGCGAGCTGGGTTCAGAACGTCGTGAGACAGTTCGGTCCCTATCTGCCGTGGGCGTTGGATGATTGAAGGGAGTTGCTCCTAGTACGAGAGGACCGGAGTGAACGAACCTCTGGTGTTCGGGTTGTCACGCCAGTGGCACTGCCCGGTAGCTAAGTTCGGAATCGATAACCGCTGAAAGCATCTAAGCGGGAAGCGAGCCCTGAGATGAGTCATCCCTGACCCCTTGAGGGTCCTAAAGGGCCGTTGGAGACCACAACGTTGATAGGTGGGGTGTGTAAGCGCGGCGACGTGTTGAGCTAACCCATACTAATTACCCGTGAGGCTTAACCATACAACACCCAAGAAGTGTTCTGGGCCTTGTAGCAAGTGTATGAACTACTAACTAATTCAGTGATAGTGATGAAGCCACGAGCGACATCATTACTCACGTCAGCTTTCTAGATTAAGAATTTGCCTGGCGGCCATAGCGCCGTGGAACCACCTGATCCCATGCCGAACTCAGAAGTGAAACGCGGTAGCGCCGATGGTAGTGTGGCATTCGCCATGCGAGAGTAGGACACTGCCAGGCACCCAATTAAACAGTTGTGCACACATTGCATGATTGGCCGAGAGGATGACACCTCGTTGAAACGGCAGACAATTTAGCAAAATGCTAACCAGACAGCGGAGCGGTAGTTCAGTCGGTTAGAATACCGGCCTGTCACGCCGGGGGTCGCGGGTTCGAGTCCCGTCCGCTCCGCCACTACTTAAGAAGCCCAGTCGAAAGACTGGGCTTTTTTTCGTTTCAAGCTCCCCCGAAACACCACAGTCATCATTAAATATCAGTGAATTGCCACATGGCCTCTATTTGTCACCACGGCTCACACGGCTTCCCTGGACACTCCTCCACGTGCATACGAAGTAGAGGGAGGAGCAACTGTCCACTCAACAGACTTGGCTGCTCGGTGAATGAAGAAGTGATGAAGTTGTGTCACTCTGGCGGGCTGAGGTGCTCTGCTTTTCTGCCCTGGGCAATGGATGTTGATTTCGGTCCTGGTGGCCAGGGTCGTCAACGAGGTGCGCGGGAGGCTTCTCGTGCCTGAGGGTGAGGCGATTCAAGCAACAGCTCCGGGGCTGCGCGCCTGGGATGAGCTGAATCGCTGGAGTGCATATAAAGAAAAGGGGACGGCGTTTGCCGTCCCCTCAAGTCATCTCGTCCAGTCCCTGAACTGCCATGCTCCCTGCAATCCTTGACTCTATCCTTTCCTTTGGAATTTCCCCTTCCCATTCCATTGGGGTGTCCTGTGGCCATCCTAGCCTGGCAATCACTCCTGATTGCTTCACCGTCTCCATCCTGGAGGTGTCCATTACCACATCCCGTGGTGTTCCTTGCGTCATCCAGACAGATAACCATCCCGGTGATCTCGCTTCATCCTGAAGCTGTTCCTGCCGCTCCTGCGGGGTTCCTATCATCCTTAAGAGTGACTATCCGTGCCACTCAGCCCCATCCCGAGGTGTCCTGCGACCGCATCCTGCGGTTGTCCTGTCATTCCTTGTGATAACCATCCGGGTTATCAACCTCATCCTGAGGTGTCCTGCCACGTCCTGCGGCTTTTCCTATTTATGCGCTGTTCCTGCATCCTGCCGAACCAGCCGTCCTTGTGAAACTAATACTAAGGCAATCGTGGGCAGGAACAAGGCATGAGAGGCCATCAGATAGCGTCGGATGATAAAAAGGCATCAGCTTTAAATCTGAATTTATGTTATTTATCAGCATGTTATTTAGTTTCTCAGGAAAGCATGAGGCTCTCGGGATAGCTTCACGTACGGCTCGACACTGAGGGGTCTTACAGGAGGAATGGCGGATCTCTCACAACCAAAAACAGGGAGGAAAACGATGGTACAGAAGGTTCAATAAAGGATGTAAGAGTTAAAAATTAATTGAATAATTATGTGTTAAAAACAGACAGAAGCCGAGCTCATGCTCGGCTTCTTATCATTTATCCGATTGTGCTCAGCTGACCCGGGTACCCGGTGTCGGATATGCCTTGCGCAGGGACTCCGGGGCCAATACTTCCAGGTTGCCACTCATGTTGTTCAACCAGGAGCGGAACTCCGGCGTATCCTGGACCTCGGTCTCCACCACCACGCTGCGCTTGTCGTAGCGGGTCATGCGCGGGTTGTGGCCCGGGATCTGCCCATCGATCAGGGTGGGGCAGTTGGCATCGATGCGTCCGACGAAGCGGATCGGGCCGCTGACGTCCTGATAGCCCTGGTCGCGGATCAGCTTCTGGACGTTGAAATCCTTCGGCTGGGTGGCGCTGAAGTTGGTCAGTTCCACGTTCTTGATGTGATCGAACGGGATGCCATAGACCTTGGGATCCAGCTCGGACAGGGTGCAGAGCAGGATGGGGCCATCGGGCTGGTTCAGGATCCCGAGCGGATTGATGCGGTCATAGCAGAGCCACACTGTGCGCTCCTTGATGACACGCTGGATCTCGGCGCTGAACTTGCGACCACGCCAGAGGGCGTCGCGGATCAGGGTGCTGCGGCGGATCTCCGGGTTGCCGGCAAAGGGGCGTGGCGACTGATGCACGCTCTCGAGCCAGCGTTCCGCCAGTTCGCTTTGGCTGTCGCGGATCACCTGGCTGGCCTTGTCGACCAGGGGGTTCAATTCGGTCAATACACTCGCCGGTAGCAGTTGGCTCGCCTGATCACTCCAGGTTTTCAGGGCCACCGCCAGGGAGAGCGGCATGATGTTGGCAAAGTCGTTGAGACCGTGGCGCTCGAAGCACCAGCCGTGTGGTTTGCTGCGCTCATCCGAGGTGAGGTCGAACAGTCCCATGCCGGACATCTCTTCCAGGTCCCGTTGCACGGTACGCAGACTGACGTGAATACCTTCCTCTTCCAGTTTTACCTGGAGTTGGCTGGCGGTCAGCTTGTAAGGGCGGTGCGGGATGCAACGCGCCAAGGTCAGTTGTCGTAACAGCTTCTTACTCATGGTGCATGCCTTCACTGGTTTAGCGTTGAGTGTATCCTAGCCATGGTGTGCGACAGTCTATGTCGCAAGTTTTGCTGCGACAACTGTCGCCATTTTCATACATAACAAGATAAGTAATTGATAAATATCGTTAAACAAAATATGAATGGAGCTTTTTGGAGCCTTATTTTGCCAAAATAAAGTGCTCTTCGTATTTCCCGGTTGTCACGACAGGGGAGAAAAGTGTAGAGAGCCAAGGGAGAGGGGGGCGTTCAGCAGGGGGAAAGAGGTGAGGGGCTGGCCCCTCACCGGCAAAGAGGACGTTCAGGCCAGCCAGGACCAGGCTGACTTGGTGATGGCGGCGCCAATCATGTAACCAAATACCGCGAGGGCGGCAACCCCGGCGACCAGCTTCTGGCCTTGGGCAGGGCGCTTGAGCGCCATGACGCCGAGGCCTATGTAAACCACCAGTGCGATCAGCTTGGCCATCAGCCAGGGTTGCTGGCCCGGGCTCATCTGCAGGGTGACCGCCAGCAGCACGCCAAACAGCAGCAGCAAGGTGTCGTTGATATGGGGCAACACCTTGAGCCACTTCTGTTGCAAGCGCCCGCTGCCAGCCAGCGCCAGGCTCCAGCGGTAGATGAAGAGCAGCAGGCTGACCATGGCCAGGGTCATGTGCAGGTGTTTGAGCATGGGGTAATAGGCAATCATATTGCTTCCTTGTCGTTGTCGGGCAGACCGCTGTTCCAGTTGTGAGCGTGGGTACGCTCCTGTCCTTCCTCGTCGTCTTGCAGCAGATCGGAGAGGATCTCGCGGTATTGCAGGCTCTTGTTGATATAGGTGTGCTCGTCATCCAGGTAGTTGACCTGTTCCCGCAGCAGCCGGTTGTCATACTGCTTGAACACCTGACCCGCACGCCAGGCCTGGTTGGCCCGAAATCCGAGCTGGGTCAGGGCCTCTACACCCAGATCCACGGCCGATCCCAGGGTTTCCCGGTGCACGCTGTCGACTCCGTGACGGAGGATCTCGTGGGCATGGGGCCTGTCCTGGGCGCGGGCCAGTATCTTGAGGTGCGGGAAGTGTTTCTTCACCATCTCGATCACCTCGAGGGAGGTCGCCGGATCGTTGATGGAGAGCACCAGCAGCTTGGCCTTGTGGGCCCCGGCGGCATGGAGCAGGTCGAGCCGGCTGGCATCGCCGTAGAATACCTGATAGCCGTACTTGCGCAGCATTTCTATCTGGCTGGCGTCCTGCTCCAGTATGGTGGTGCCTATGCCGTGGCCGTGCAGCAGGCGCCCCACTATCTGACCGAAGCGGCCGAAGCCGGCGATGATGACGGGGTGCTCGACCAGTTCGGGTTGCTCGTGTTCGGGCTGGTCGGCCTGGTTGCGGTAGTCGAACCAGGGCTGGATCACCCGATCGTTGAGGATCAGCAGGAGCGGCGTCAGCGCCATGGAGAGCGCCACCACCAGGGTCAACAGCGAGATGGTGTCACCGGGCAGCACCTTGTTCTGGGCGGCAAACGAGAACAGCACGAAGGCGAACTCCCCCCCTTGTGCCAGCGCCAGGGCGAAGGTCCAACGCTGGCTCGGCGAGATGCGAATGATCAGGCCGAGCACCATCAGCACCCCCCATTTCAAGAGCATCAGCCCTATCACCAGGGATGGAATGAGCAGGGGATGGGCGGCAAAGAGGCCAAAATCGATGCCAGCCCCCACCGACATGAAGAAGAGGCCGAGCAGCAGCCCCTTGAACGGCTCTATGTCCGCCTCCAGCTCGTGGCGATACTCGCTGTCTGCCAGTACCACGCCGGCGAGGAAGGAGCCAAGGGCGGGGGAGAGCCCCACCGACTCCATCAACACGGCGATGGCGATCACCAGCAGCAGGGCGGCGGCGACGAAGATCTCCCGCATGTGGGACTGGGCTATGGCACGGAACACCGGCCGCATCAGGTAGTGGCCGCCCAGCACTATGCCGGCGATGGCGGCGACCACCAGCAGGCCGTGCTGCCAGCCCGCCAGATCCGGATTGCCGTTGCTGGCGACCGGCGCTATGGCGAGCAGCGGCAGGATCGCCAGTATGGGGATGACGGCGATGTCCTGGAACAGTAGCACCGCGAAGGCGGAGCGCCCGCTCTCGCTCTGCATCAGTTTGCGCTCCTGCAGGCTCTGCAGCACTATGGCGGTGGAGGAGAGCGCCAGAATAAGCCCGATGGCCAACCCCTGTTGCAGCGGCAGACCGATCAGGTGCGCCACGCCAGTCAGGGCGGCGGTAGTGAGCAGCACCTGCAGGCCGCCGGTGCCGAGGATGGGGCCCTTCAGCTGCCACAAGAGGGCCGGACGCAGCTCGAGGCCGACCAGGAACAGCATCAGCACCACCCCGAACTCGGCGAAGTGCATCACGTCCTTCTGCTCCCCCACCAGCCCCAGCAGGAAGGGGCCTATGATGATGCCCGCCAGCAGGTAACCGAGCACTGAACCCAGCCCCCAGCGCTTGGCCAGCGGCACCGCTATCACCGCCGCCGAGAGATAGATCAAGGCGTCAAACAACAATCCGTGCCCCATCAGCCGGCCCTCCGTTCGTCTCTGTTCGTCAGGGCCGGCTGCGCAAGCCCGATGAAAATCCAGCCCGTCGTCATGACAACTCCCCCAGCAGATCCCGCAGATAGGTGCTGCCCGCGAGCTGGGCCGGGGTCAGCCGCTCATCGCGCAGGGCGCAGATCAGCTGGCGGTACTCCTGGCCACAGCGGCGCAGCGCCTCCGGATCCTTGAGCTTGTGGAAGGAGTGCAGCACGAAGGGGGGCAGCCACTGCATGCCGCACAGCTGCGCGGTCTGCTGGAACGGCAGCAGGAAGTCGAGCAGCGGGCGCTGGTTGTAGCCCTCGCTGCAATATGATTCGGGAGCACCCCCCGTGGTGATGGCAGAGAGCCACTGCTTGCCGCTGAGGGCGTGGGCCTCTGGACCGTAGGCGTAGCCGTACTCCAGCACCAGATCCATCCACTCCTTCATGATGGCCGGGCAGGAGTACCAGTAGAAGGGGTGCTGGAAGACGATGATGTCGTGCTCCGACAGCAGGGCCTGCTCCCGCTTCACGTCGATGAACATGTCCGGGTAGTGGTGGTAGAGGTCGTGCAGGGTGATGCCCTCCAGGCCGTCGAGTGCCTGCAGCAGCTGCCTGTTGGCCCTGGAACTCTGCAGGGCCGGATGTGAAAAGATGATCAGAATGCGTTTCATGGGGTCCTAGCCTGAAGAGGGGCCTGGTGCCGATAAAAAAGGGCGGTGAGCTGCGACGTTATCAAGAAGCACCCCGGCTCGCCAGTTCCGGGATCAGGTCGCGCAGCGCCGGATTCAGGGTCTGGTGGGCGGGATAACAGAGCCCGATGCGGCGGAACATCCGGGGTCCGTTCACCGCCACTGTGCGCAGACCCGGCTCATCTTCCACCAGACCGTCGGGCAGGAAGCTGATGCCCACCCCCGCCAGCACCAGCGCCATCACCAGCCCCTTGCTCTCGGCCTTGGCCACCAGATTGAGAGTGAGCCGGTCACAGGCCAGCAGGCCTATGGTCTGCTGATGAGCCTCACAAGGAGGACATTCAATAAAATCATGATGTTGCAGCTCTGCCAGCGGGATCCTCTCGCGACTGGCAAGGGGATGGTCGACCGGGACGCAGAGCACATAGTCCTCCTCCCAGAGCGGCAGGAAGATCTCGTCCTCCCGGCGCAGGGCATCCAGGGTCAGCCGGCAGTCGGCAGGGGTGCCGTAGTCGGAGAGGGTGAGATCCAGCTCCGGCAGCACTCCCTGCACCCGTTGCAGCAGCCCGGCCAGCCGGCGGCGGCTCAAGTCCGGCATGATGGCGATGTTGAGCCTGGCGCGCGTCGCTTTCTGGCGAAACAGGGTCGGCAGGCGGCGCGCCTCCTCCACCAGCTTGACTGCGTGGGGATAGAGATAGTGGGCCGGGTCCTTGGCCTCAACCCCCTTCTTGCCTCTGATGAAGAGGCTGTCACCGAGGGCCTCCTCCAGCTGGCGCAGGCCCGCCGAGAGGGAGGGTTGACTGACGTGGCAGCGTGCCGCCGCCGCCGTGATGTTCTTCTCTTCATAGATGGCGATGAAGAAGCGCAGCAATCTCAGGTCCAGCATAAAACCAACCATAGTTTTTTCAGATGATAACCAGCGGAAAACAATATTTATCACCGATAGATGTGGCGACTATAGTGATTGAGTCCCGTGCTGGCCAGCCCTTGTTTGACTCAGTTCCTCAATGAATCAGAAGGAAATACCCATGTCCAAGTCCCTCGTCGTGATCACCGGTGCTTCCGCTGGGATAGGTGCCGCCATCGCCCGCGCCTTCTCTGCCGCCGGTCACCCTCTGTTGCTGCTGGCCCGCCGTGTCGAGCCCATGCAGGCGCTGAACCTGCCCGATACGCTCTGTGTCGGGGTCGACGTCACCGACACCGCCGCCATGAAGGCAGCCGTCCAGCAGGCGGAAGCCAGATTCGGCCCTGTGGGCTGCCTGGTCAACAACGCGGGCGTCATGCTGCTGGGTCAGGCCGACGTGCAGGATCCCGCCGAGTGGCAGCAGATGCTCAACATCAATGTGATGGGGGTGCTGAACGGCGTGCATGCCGTGCTGGCCGGGATGAAGGCGCGCCGCAGCGGTACCATCATCAACATCAGCTCCATCGCCGGTCGCAAGACCTTCCCGAACCATGCCGCCTACTGCGCCACCAAGTTCGCTGTGCACGCCCTGACCGAGAACATCCGGGAAGAGGTGGCAGACGTCGGCGTGCGCATGGTGACCATAGCCCCGGGGGCGGTGGAAACCGAGTTGCTCAGCCACACCACGGACGAGAGCATCAAGGCCGGCTACCACGGCTGGAAAGAGGAGATGGGAGGCGTCATCGCCCCCGAGGTGATCGCCGAGGCTGTGCTCTATGCCTGGAGCCAGCCCGCCAACGTCTGCGTGCGCGAGATAGTGCTGGCAGCCACCCGCCAGCAACCCTGATGACCATGACGGCGGGGAGGGCTTGACCCTCCCCCTGGGCCAAGGGTTACCATAGGCCCTCTTCGATCACTGAGTCATCCCATGGTTCTGACCCGTCGCCAACTCGCTCGCGCCCGCCGCTGGCTCCCCCTGTGGAGTCTGCTGATGGTGCTGATGTCGTTTGGCAGCCGGGCGGCGACCGATCTCTGTACCCTGACTCCCCATTGCAGCCAGAGCGAACGCACCCTGGAAAAAGCCATGCCTTGCGGCAGCTTCACCTCGGCGCTCGCCATGACGGTGCTCACCGGCGACAGCCTGACGGTGGCCTGGCTTGAGCCCGACATGCCAGCGTTCATTTCCCCCTCCCTCTTCATGCCGGAGGCGCCGCTGGAGCGGCTCGAACGGCCCCCTCGCCAGACAGCTTGAGTCGAGTTACCCGTTTTTTGGGCATTTCTTCTTATCCGAGGTGAGTCATGTACAAGTCTCTGTTACTGGCCGTGCTGGCCGGTACCGTCAGTTTTTCTGCTCTGGCAACCGAGCAGATGACAGTCTACAAGTCCCAGTATTGCGGCTGCTGCAAGACCTGGATCAAGCACATGGAAGAGAACGGCTTTGCGGTCAAGGTCGTCGAAACCGAGCAGCTTGAACCCGTCAAGCAACAGTACGGCATCACTCCGCAGCTGGCTTCCTGCCACACCGGGGTGGTGAACGGCTATGTGGTGGAGGGACATGTGCCCGCCGCCGACGTGCAGAAGCTGCTCAAGGAAAAACCGGCGATCCGCGGTCTGACCATTCCGGGCATGCCCCAGAGTGCGCCGGGCATGGATATTCCGGGTCAGCCCTATCAGGTGCTGAGCATCAGCGAGGAGGGCGCGACCAAGGTCTGGTCGAGCTATCCCGGCTGACGAACACTGGTCATGAGCCGGCACCACTCCATCATGTGAGGCACACCTGAGCGAATCCGTGCCGCTCATGGCCAGAGCAGGAGGGCCACCCTTGTGAGAGGGTGGCCCTTTTTCATGGTTTGGGGCCGAATGTCCGGGGATCACTTGCAACCCAGGGCGACAAGGGGCAGATTGATCGCCAATTTATTTTCTCAGGGGCGATGTTCCGGTTTGCCAGCCTTGTTTCCGCACCGGCGGAGTGAGCGGCGGCGGCTTGATCGTCAATTCATGGCGCTCCCCGCGAGCCTGCCTGCCCTGTTACAGCGCAAAGGATGCGACATGTTCATCTTTCCCCGAGGGTTGCTGCTGCTGGCTTGTCTGGCCGCCGTGCCCTGTACCCATGCCAATGAAGAGCCCGTCATGCCGACAAGCGAAACTCCCATCCTGCCTCCTGTGGCCCCCAAGCACCCCCATACCCTGAAAAAGCACGGGGACGTCCGGATCGACAACTACTACTGGCTGCGTGACGACGAGCGGCAGAAGCCCGAGGTGCTGGATTATCTCAAGGCCGAAAACGCCTACACCGAGGCCATGCTCAAGCCAGTCCAGCCGCTGCGCGACCAGCTCTACAAGGAGATGGTGGCCCGCATCCCCCAGCAGGACGAGTCGGTGCCCTATGTGAAGAACGGCTACCGCTACCAGACCCGCTATGAACCGGGCAAGGAGTACGCCATCTACTCCCGCACCAAGGTGGTGGAGAAGGACGCCAGCCTGATGCTGGACAGCAACCAGCGCGCCGAAGGCCACGAATTCTATGCGCTAGGGGCCCTGGAGGTGAGCCGCAACAACCGCTGGCTGGCGGTGGCGGAAGACTTCCTCTCCCGCCGTCAGTACCAGATCCAGTTCCTCGATCTGGAGAGCGGCACCTGGGCCGCCGACAAGCTTGAGAACACCTCGGGCAACCTGGTGTGGGCCAACGACAGCAAGACGGTGTTCTATGTGCGCAAGCACCCCAAGACATTGCTGCCCTATCAGGTCTATCGCCACGAGCTGGGCAGCGACCCCGCCAAGGACAAGCTGGTCTACGAGGAGAAGGATGACAGCTTCTACGTCAGCCTCTATGCCACCACCTCGGAAGACTTCATCGTCATCGCCCTCTCCAGCACCACCACCAGCGAGGCGCGCCTCATCGACGCCAACACGCCGGTCCAGGCGCCGCGCCTGTTCCTGCCCCGTCAGGTGGATCACGAATACAGCCTGGATCACTACCGCGGCCGCTTCTATGTGCGCTCCAACAAGGACGGCAAGAACTTCGGCCTCTACGAGACCAGGGAGAGCCCGGTGGATCGCTGGAAGGCGGTGATAACCCCCAATCCGGACGTGCTGCTGGAGAGCTATGCCCTGTTCAGGGACTGGCTGGTGCTGGAGGAGCGCAGCAAGGGACTGACCCGGCTGCGCCAGATCAACTGGCAGAGCGGCGAACAGAAAGAGATCGCCTTCGACGATCCGGCCTATGTCACCTGGCTCGCCTACAACCCGGAGCCGGAGACCAGCGCCCTGCGCTATGGCTACTCCTCCATGACCACGCCGTCCTCCACCTATGAGCTGAACCTGGACAGCGGCAAGCGCACCCTGCTCAAGCAGCAGCCGGTGGCGGGTTTCAAGGCCGACAAGTATGCCAGCGAGCGGGTCTGGGTGACCGCCCGCGACGGGGTGGCGGTGCCTGTCTCCCTGGTCTATCGCAAGGATCTGTTCAAGAAGGAGGGCAAGAACCCCCTGCTGGTCTATGGCTACGGCTCCTACGGCGCCAGCATGGATCCCGACTTCAGCAGCTCGCGCCTGAGCCTGCTGGACAGGGGCTTCGTCTACGCCATCGCCCATGTCCGGGGCGGCGAAGAGCTGGGGCGCCCCTGGTATGAAGACGGCAAGCTGCTGAAAAAACAGAATACCTTCCACGACTTCATCGACGTGACCGAGGCGCTGGTGGCCCAGGGCTATGGTGCCAGGGATCAGGTCTACGCCATGGGAGGCAGCGCCGGCGGCCTGCTGATGGGGGCCATCATCAACCAGGCGCCAGCGCTCTATCGCGGCGTGGTCGCTCAGGTGCCCTTCGTCGACGTGGTCACCACCATGCTGGACGAGTCCATCCCCCTCACCACAGGGGAGTACGACGAATGGGGCAACCCGAACCAGAAGCGCTACTACGACTACATGAAGAGCTACAGCCCCTACGATCAGGTCAAGGCGCAAGCCTACCCCAACCTGCTGGTCACCACGGGTCTGCACGACTCCCAGGTACAGTATTGGGAGCCCGCCAAGTGGGTCGCCAAGCTGCGGGAGCTGAAGATGGACGACAACCAGCTGCTGCTCAGCACCGACATGGATGCCGGTCACGGCGGCAAGTCGGGGCGTTTCAAGGCCTACGAAGACATAGCTCTGGAATTCGCCTTTATCCTGGAGCTGGCCAAGCCGAAGGCATAAGGCGGTGGATGAGCCGTTGTGACCGGCCGCAGGCAAGTCGGGCTGTTGCAAGGCCTACGAGGACATAGCCCTGGAGTTCGCCTTTATCCTGGAGCTGGCCAAGCCGAAGGCATAAGGCGGTGGATGAGCCGTTGTGACCGGCCGCAGGCAAGTCGGGCTGTTGCAAGGCCTACGAGGGCATAGCTCTGGAGTTTGCCTTTATTCTGGAGCTGGCCAAACAGAAGGCATAAGGCTGGGTTAACCGCTTGTTGCTGAACCGCGATCCGGGCGCCAGGGATGGCGCCGATTCGCAGATGAGATCAGGCCGGCGAGGGCAACCCGCCGGCCTGTGTCTTGCCCCCTATCCTGACCCTGTCTCGGGCCGCCCTCAGCCAGATGGCAGCCCTTGCCAGTCAAGGGCTACAAAAGAATCCACCCCCTCCATTTCCCCGCTGCCTGCGCACACAAAACCAATTAATCCACGACCGATGAATTGATGATCCAGTTCAAATTTCTCGCTATTTAAATCCACCGTTTTGCCATTTTGTTTGATTTATGTTGGCACTCTGTGCCTAATCAAGGGGTTACAACTTTTGATCCGGCTATTTTGTGGTCGAATCACCCTCAGTCGGCATGACGCTGATTATCTCACCGCAGGATGATGGTGGCTTCTGGAAGGGCGTTCGCCGCTCGACCATTTCCTCGTACGAGGCTGTATAGGCAGACCCAGTCTTGATGCGGGTCCGTCTCATATTCACCCGGGAATCGGGTGAGATAAATCAATGAAAAGGATGAAGAACATGAAAGGATTATCCTTGGCGTGCGCCCTGTCGGCGGCTCTGGTCGGTGCTACTTTCGGTGGTCCGGTGCAAGCGCAGGAGCGCTTCGTGACCATAGGCACCGGCGGTCAGACCGGCGTCTACTACGTGGCGGGCCAGTCCATCTGTCGTTTCCTCAATCGCGGCGCCGCCGATCACCAGATCAAGTGCAACGCGCCGGCCAGTGGCGGTGGCGTGGCCAACGTCAACGGCATCCGCAGCGGTGAGTTCAACTTCGGCATCATGCAGTCCGACCACCAGTACAAGGCGATGAAGGGGCTGCCCCCCTTCCAGGCCGAAGGGGCCATGGATGACATGCGCGCCGTCTTCTCCCTGCAGAGCGAGGTGTTCACCATTCTCGCCCGCCGCGACGCCAAGATCGCCAGCTTCGACGACCTGAAAGGCAAGCGCGTCAACATCGGCAACCCGGGCTCCGGCCAGCGCGACACCATGGAAGAGATCATGGCGGTCAAGGGCTGGAAGAAGGGCGACTTCGGCCTGGTCTCCGAGCTGAAACCGGCGGAGCAGGCCTCCGCCCTGGGTGACAACAACATAGACGCCATGAGCTACTTCGTCGGCCACCCGAACGGTGCCATCCAGGAAGCCTCCACCACCACTGACGCCGTGCTGGTGCCGGTGACCGGCGCCGACATCGACAAGCTGCTGGCCGAGAAGAGCTACTACACCAAGGCCGAGATCCCGGGCGGCATCTACAAGGGCAGCGACCAGCCGACCCCGTCCATCGGTGGCAAGGCGGTGCTCTCCACCAGTGCCAAGGCCGATCCTGAAGTGGTCTACCAGCTGGTGAAATCTGTGTTCGACAATCTGGACCGCTTCAAGCGTCTGCACCCGGCCTTCGCCGATCTGAAAGAGGCCGACATGATCAAGGTGGGTCTCTCCGCGCCCCTGCATGAAGGCGCCGCACGTTACTACAAAGAGCGTGGCTGGCTCTGATTGAAGGCCTGCCGGCCTTCCATCGTTCTCTTCGACACCCGCCCGCCACACCGGCAGCGGGTGTCGTGTCGTTGTACTCGCAGGCAAAAGTTAACCCTATGCAAGAAAAACAACTCTCTACCGAGGAACTGATCGCCCAGGACGTGGGCGCCCGGCTGCCGCTCGGCCTCATGGGCTGGCTGATCACCGGGCTGGCGCTGGCCTGGTCCCTGTTCCAGCTTTGGATCGCCTCTCCGCTGCCCTTTATGCTGGGATTTGGCGTCCTCAATGACACCGAAACCCGCGCCATTCACCTCACCTTCGCCCTGCTGCTGGCCTATCTGGTGTTCCCGGCCTTCCGGCGCTCCCCCAGAGACAGGGTGCCGCTCGGCGACATCGCCCTCGGCCTGATCGCCGCCGGTGCCGCCGCCTATCTGTTCGTCATGTATGAGGCCCTGGCCCAGCGCCCCGGCAACCTCACCACCGCCGATCTGGTCACCGCCTGCATCGGCATACCGCTGCTGCTGGAGGCGACCCGCCGTGCCCTGGGCCCGGCCCTGGCGGTGATCGCCCTGGTGTTTCTCGCCTACAGCCTGGCCGGTCCCTGGATGCCGGGGCTGCTGGCGCACCGCGGGGTGAGTTTCACCGCCCTGGCGAATCACCAGTGGATCACCACTGAGGGGGTGTTCGGCATCGCCCTCGGGGTCTCCACCAGCTTCGTGTTCCTGTTCGTGCTGTTCGGCGCCCTGCTGGAGCGGGCCGGTGCCGGTCACTACTTCATCCAGCTTGCCTTCAGCCTGCTCGGCCACCTGCGTGGCGGCCCGGCCAAGGCGGCCGTGGTGGCCTCGGCCCTGACCGGGGTCATCTCCGGCTCCTCCATCGCCAACGTGGTGACCACGGGCACCTTCACCATCCCCATGATGAAGCGGGTCGGCTTCTCCAAGGAGAAGGCGGGGGCGGTCGAGGTGGCCTCCTCGGTCAACGGCCAGATCATGCCCCCCGTGATGGGGGCGGCGGCCTTCCTGATGGTGGAGTACGTGGGTATTCCCTATGTGGAGATCATCAAGCACGCCTTCCTGCCGGCGGCCATCTCCTACATAGCGCTGCTCTACATAGTCCACCTGGAAGCGCTCAAGCTCGGCATGCAGCCCATCGGTGGCCATCAACCCAAGCCCTGGCTGCGCCGTCTGACCGGCTTCGCCTTCGGTGCCACCCTCATCAGCGGCCTGTCGATGGCGGTCTACTATGGTCTGGGCTGGCTCAAGCCGGCGCTGGGGGACTACGCCCTGCCGGGGATCTCCCTGTTGCTGGCGGCCGTCTATCTGGGTCTGCTGAAGATAGCGGCCAGCAATGCGCCGCTGCCTGCCGAGGATCCGGAGCAGCCCCTCACCGAGCTGCCGAACACCCGCGCCGTGCTGCTCTCCGGCCTGCACTTCCTGCTGCCCGTGGTGGTACTGGTGTGGTGCCTGATGGTGGAGCGCCTCTCGCCCGGGCTGTCGGCCTTCTGGGGCACCGTCATGCTGGTGATCATCCTGCTGACCCAGCGGCCGCTGCTCAACTGGCTGCGCACCGACGGCAAGCATGACTACGGCTCGGCCCGCGACGGTCTGGTGGACTTGAAGGAGGGCCTGGTGGCCGGTGCCCGCAACATGATCGGCATCGGCATCGCCACCGCCACCGCCGGCATCATAGTCGGTGCCGTCTCCCAGACCGGGGTTGGCCTGGTGCTGGCGGATCTGGTGGAGATGCTCTCCATGGGCAACCTGCTGCTGATGCTGCTCCTCACCGCCCTGCTGAGTCTGATCCTCGGCATGGGGCTGCCCACCACAGCCAACTACATAGTGGTCTCCAGCCTGCTGGCCCCCGTGGTGGTGACGCTGGGGCAGCAGAACGGCCTCATAGTGCCGCTCATCGCCGTGCACCTGTTCGTCTTCTATTTCGGCATCATGGCGGACGTGACCCCGCCGGTGGGGCTGGCCTCGTTCGCGGCGGCCGCCGTCTCCAAGGGGGATCCCATCAAGACCGGGATCACCGCCTTCTACTACAGCCTGCGCACCGCGGCGCTGCCCTTCCTGTTCATCTTCAACACGGATCTGCTGCTGATCGATGTGGACTTCGCCCACGGCGTGCTGATCTTCGTGGTGGCCACGGTCGCCATGCTGATCTTCGCCGCCGCCACCCAGGGCTGGTTCCTGGTGAAGAGCCGCTGGTACGAGAATGTGCTGCTGTTGCTGGTGGCCTTCACCCTGTTCCGTCCCGGTTTCTGGATGGACATGGTGCACGATCCCTATCGTGAGACGCCCCCCGCCCAGCTGGCCCAGACCCTGGGCGAGGTGGAAGCGGAGAGCACGCTGCGACTGCGGATCCAGGGGGAGGATGCGGTGGGCAAGCTGCGTCAATCCACAGTGCTGCTGGCGGTACCGGCCGGTGCCGATGGCGAAGCGCGATTGGCTAGCCTGGGGCTGGCCCTGTACGAGCAGGACGGCAAGACCCTGATCGACAACGTCACCTTCGGCAGTCCGGCGGCGGCGGCCGGCATGGAGTTTGACCAGGAGATCCTCTCCGTCAAGGCGCCGACCGAGCGCTGGCACAAGGAGCTGATGTGGATCCCGGGCTTCCTGCTGTTCGGGGCCGTGGTCTGGCTGCAACGGCGACGGGCCATCCGCTCATAGACACCACCAATAAAAACGGCGCCTCGATGGCGCCGTTTTCAATACCGGGCAGGCTAGTTTGACTGGGTCTGCTTCTGCTTTTGCAGCTGATCCAGGGTCTGTTGTTCCTGCGGGCTCAGACCAAGCTGTTCGCACGCTTGTTCGAAGCTGATCCCCAGGTGGCACATCATGATGTCGATGGCTGGCAGGTAGTTGGTCATTGCGTCTTCCATGGTGATCTTCCAGAGCTGTCTCTTATGCCCGAGCCGCGAGCAGGGGGCAATTAGACTTTAGGTGTAGGGTGTCATCTGCTTCACACCCCTGCCACTGGGCGGGGGAATTTGCTACTCTTGCGGGCACTAAAGAGGTTGCCGTGTGACCGCGAGCAATCGGTGAGGAGCAGGGCATGTTATTGAGTTTCTTGATCATCGCATCTGGCTGGTGGCACATCCGCGCGGCTTATGGCTCAGACTCCCGTCAGTTCTACATCAGCAAACCGCTGACCATGCTGTTCATCATCGCCCTGGCCTTTGGCTACCAGAGCGATGACCACAACGGTTCCCACGCCTGGATCCTGCTCGGCCTCTGCCTGTCGCTGGCCGGGGACGTGCTGCTGATGCTGCCACGGGATCGCTTCATCCAGGGATTGGCGGCATTTTTTGTCGCGCACCTCTGCTACATAGTCGGTTTCGCCCAGGGCCCCCTGGTGCTCAAGCTGGTGGATGGCCTGCTGCTGTTGCTGGTGGCCGGCATGGTGTTCGGCCTGTTGTGGGGCAAGCTTGGGGAGATGAAGATCCCTGTGTTCTGCTACATGCTGGTGATCATCGCCATGGCCTGGGTCGCCGCCGGCGCCTGGCACGCCTCTCTCACCGCAGGTTCTGCTGCGGCCCTGGTGGGGGCGCTGATGTTCCTCTTCTCCGACAGCATGCTGGCGCTAGATCGCTTCCGCCGCCCCTTCCCCCATGCCACGGCCTGGATCATGAGCAGCTACTTCGCCGCCCAGTTCCTGATCTCCGCCTCCCTGGCGGGATGAGCAGGCTTCGTCGACCATAAGAAAACGGGCCTAGCGGCCCGTTTCTGATTTCTGGCTTACGCCTCCAGCGGCTCGGCGTCCGAGTTCCTGGGGGCCGGTTGCCTGAGCAGCAGCATCAGGGCGCTGGCGATGAGCAGGAAGATGCCCATCACGTAGAACACCTGGTTGTAGGCCATGATGGCGGCCTCCCGGTTGATGGTATTGGACAGCATGGCCCTGGCCTGCTGTTGGGCGAGCGCGGGATCCGAGCCCTGGGCCATCATGGTCTGGGCCAGCTGCAGCAGGTAGCTCTGTCCCTCTATGCTGGTGGCGGCCAGGGTGCTGCCTATCTGGCTGGCATGGATGCGGGTGTCGTTGTCGATCAGGGTGGCTATGATGGCGATGCCGAAGGCCCCCCCGAGGTTGCGCAGCACGTTGAGCAGGGTGGAGGAGGAGGGGATCTCCTCCGGGGTCAGGCTGGCGGTGGCTACCAGGGAGAGCGGCACCATGATGAAGGGCTGACCCAGGGCCCGCACTATCAGCGACTGGATCAGCTGGGGGCCGGCGTAGTCGGCGCTCATGTTGACGTTCATGAAACAGCTGATGGCAAACACCAGGAAGCCGAAGCTCACCAGGTAGCGCGGATCTATCCGGGTGACCAGCCTGGGCACCAGGGGCAGCACCAGCAACTGGGGCAGGCCCATCCACATCAGCACCTCGCCAATCTCCAGGGCGTTGTAGTTGTGGATCTGCGCCATATAGAGCGGCAGCACATAGATGGACCCCATCAGCGCCATGCCGAGCACCAGGTAGGCGAAGCAGGCCAGGGCGAAGCGCGGGCTGTGCAGCAGCCGCAGATTGACCAGGGGATGGCGGCGCAGCAGCTGGCTGATGACGAAGAACACCAGGGCCACCACAGAGATGACGGTGAGCCGCACTATGAAGCTGGAACCGAACCAGTCCTCCCGGTTGCCCTCCTCCAGCACCACCTCAAGCAGACCCAGCCCCACCGCCATGGTGAGGATGCCGACCAGATCCACCCGTTTTATCACCTCCCAGTCCACCGGCTTCCTGTCCAGACCGTGGGCCAGCATGGCCATCACCAGCAGGCCGGGAGGCACGTTCAGGTAGAAGATGTAGTGCCAGGAGAGCTGCTCCGTCAGCCAGCCCCCGAGGGTCGGACCTATGGCGGGGGCGAAGGTGGCACAGAGGCCGAACAGCGCCATGCCGGTGGCCCGCTTGTGCAGCGGCAGCAGGCTGACGATGAGGGAGAAGGCCATGGGGATCAGGGCCCCGCCGGTGAAGCCCTGCAATGCCCGGAAGACGATCATGCTGGTGAGGTTCCAGCTGAACGAGCAGAGCACGGAGGCGACGATGAAGGCCCCCGTGGTCCACAGCAGGTAACGGCGCACGCTCAGGCCCCGGCTCAACCAGCCGCTCAGGGGGATGGCGATCATCTCCGCCACCAGATAGGAGGTGGAGATCCAGGAGCTCTCGCTCAGGGTGGCCGAGAGGGCCCCCTGAATGTCCTTCAGGGAGGCGTTGGTGATCTGGATGTCGAGTATGGCCATGAAGGCGCCGATGAGGCCCCCCATGACCGCGATCCAGTTGCGACGTGGAATGGGTTCCATCAGTTGGCGGCGACCATGGGCTCAGGATTGCGGGTATCCACTATCACCTCGCTGGAGAGGCCAGGACGCAACTTGCCTGCCAGTGCGCCCGGCTCGGGGATGCGGATCTTGACCGGCACCCGCTGCACTATCTTGGTGAAGTTGCCGGTGGCGTTCTCCGGCGGCAGCAGGGCGAACTTGGCGCCGGTGGCGGGGGCCAGGCTGTCGATGATCCCCTCGACCGGCTGATCCGGATAGGCATCCAGGATCACCTCCACGCGCTGACCCGGTTGCATGTGCTGCAGCTGGGTCTCTTTGAAGTTCGCCTCGACCCACACCTGTTGCAGCGGTACCAGGCTGGCCACCTGCATGCCGGACTGCACATAGAGCCCTTCCCGCAGGCTGCGTTTGCCTATGATGCCGTCCGCCGGGGCCCGCAGCTCTGTGTAGCCGAGCTCCAGCCTGGCCTGTTCGAGCTGGGCTTCACTCAGTGCCAGCCTGGCCTGGTTCTGCTTGGCTTCGGCGTCCAGCACCAGCAGGCGCTCGCGAGCGGCCTGCAGGGCGGCTCTGGCCTCCTGCTCCTGGGCCTGATTGACCTGCAGACCGGCGCGCACCTCGTCCAGACTGTCCTGGGAGCTGTAGTTGCGCTGATTGAGCTGGCTGACCCGGCGCACCTGCTGCTGGGCCCGCACCTGCTCGGCATTGGCCGAGGTGACCCTGGCCTCGGCCTGACGAATGAGGCTCAGCTGCTGGGTACGGGTGGCGGCCAGGTTCTCCGCAGTCGCCTGATTGAGGTGCAGATCGGCCTCGGCCTCGAGCACCCGGGTTCTGTACTCCCTGTCGTCCAGTCTGGCGATGAGCTGGCCGGCCTTGACCTCCTGGTTGTCGGTCACCAGCACCTCGCTGATATAGCCGGGCAGCTTGGAGCCTATGCCGGTCACCTCGCTCTGCAGATAGGCGTTGTCGGTGCTCTGGAAATGGCGGCCGTGCAGATACCAGTAGGCGGCAAACAGCATGCCGAGCAGGGCCAGCAGCAGGGCTGCCAGCAGGGGGATCTTCTTGTGTTGACTCATGATTTTTGCTTTTCCTGAACTGTGGCGGGCAGGCTAACATCGGCAGACTGTTTCGATTAGTATCCATTCATGAGATATACAGTTTCACTGGTGAGACAATGGACTTGAACGCAGCCTTGATTCTGGTGCGCATCGTCGACAAGGGCTCCTTTACCGCCGCCGCCCAGGAGCTGGGCATGACCAAGGCGACGGTGAGCCGCCGCATCGCCGAACTGGAGCAGCACCTCGGCGTGCGGCTGCTCTATCGCTCCACCCGCCAGCTCACCCTGACCGAGGCCGGAGAGCAGTATTACCTGCGCTGCAGCAAGGCGGTGGAGGAGCTGGCCCAGGCCGAGCTGATGCTGAGTGCCAGCCAGCAGGAGGTGACAGGCACCCTCAAGCTGGCGGTTCCCATCGAGACTGGGCAGCTGGTGGTGGGTCGGCTGGTGGCTCACTTTCTGCAAGCCTATCCGGGGCTGCGGGTGGATCTGGAACTGACCAACCGCATAGTGGATCCCATCAGCGAGGGGCTGGATGCCATAGTGCGGATCGGCGACATGAGCGACTCCAACCTGGCGGCACGGCGTCTGTGGAGCACTGGGCGCCTGCTCTGCGCCAGCCCGGATTATCTGGCGCGCAGCCCGGCGATCACCCGACCCGAGGATCTGGTGCGCCATGAAAGGGTCGCGGTGAGCAGCGGTTTTCTCGCCTCCCACTGGTGTTTTGAACTGGATGGCCGGGAAGTGCTGGTGGATCCGCCGTCCCGTTTCCAGGTCAACAACATCACCTGTGCCAGAGAGGCGGCGAAGGCCGGGCTGGGGCTCGCCTCCCTGCCCGCCATGTTGTGCCATGATGAGCTGGCCGACGGCTCTCTGGTGGCTTTGCTGCCGGACTGGCAGCAGCCCAAGGTGCCCATCTATCTGTTGTTTCCCGAGCGTCGGCTGATGCCGCGCAAGTTGAGGGTGTTTATCGATTTTCTGGTGGCCAATGGCCCGACTTACGGCATCGACAACCTGCTGTGAGCGGCAAGGGGTCATGCGGAGGAAGTGTGATGGTCCGTGGGCCGGCGTCGCCGGTGCATCGACTAGGGGTTGCGAGGAGAGGATATATGGAGCAGTGGATTAACTTGTATCGGGCCTCCCACTCGCTGGAGGCGCATGCCTTGAAAGGGGCGCTGGAAGTCGAAGGGGTGCGGGTGCGGCTCAGCGGGGAGGGACTCTCGGGGGCGTTGGGAGAGTTGCCCGTGGATCTGCTGCAGGTCACCCTGATGGTGTGCGAGCAGGATCGCCGGCGGGCAGGCAGGATCATAGAGCGCTACCAGCAGCGCCAGGGCAATGGCTGGCTGTGCGGTCAGTGCGGGGAGGAGAACGGCGCCAACTTCGATATCTGCTGGCGCTGCCATCACGATCCCCAGGATCACTGAGATCTTTCCCTCCCGTCACCCTCAGCGCAGGGTGAAGTCGATGTCCTCCCCCGCGCTGGCATCGTGATAGATCGCCAGATCCAGCTCCTTCTCGCTGCGGGCGATCAGCACCGACACCAGGATGTCGCCGGATACGTTGACAGTGGTACGGGCCATGTCGAGGATCCTGTCTATCCCGGCGATCAGCGCCACCCCTTCCAGCGGCAATCCCACCGCGGTCAGCGTCAGGGTCAGCAGCATGAGCCCGGTGCCCGGCGTGCCGGCCGTGCCTATGCTGGCGAGGGTGGCGATGCTGATGATGGTCAGGTAATCCACCACGTGCAGATCCACCCCGAACGCCTGGGCCACGAACAGCGCCGTCACCCCCTGATAGAGGGCGGTGCCATCCATGTTGATGGTGGCGCCAATCGGCAGCACCTTGGCGGTGATGGCGGGGGAGACCCCCAGCCGGCGCTCGGCGCAGGCCAGGCTGATGGGCAGGGTGCTGCTGCTTGAGCTGCTGGTGAAGGCCACCGCCTGGGCGTCGACGATGCTTTTGAAGTAGTGCAGCGGATTGAGGCGGGCCAGCAGGATCAGCAGGCTGCTGTAGACCCCGAGCACGTGCAGCAGGCAGCCGAGGTAGACGGCGCCTATCACCTTGAGCAGGGGCAGCAGCAGGCTCACCCCGTATTTGCCCGTCATCCAGGCCATCAGGGCGCAGACGCCATAGGGGGCCAGCGCCATCACCATCTGGGTCAGCTTGAACATCCCCTCCGCCAGGGAGGTGAAGAACAGAATGGCAGGGCGACCGCGCCGGCCACTGGCATTGAGGGCCAGGGCGAGGGCCACCGCAAAGACGATCACCTGCAGTATCTTGCCATCCACCATGGCCTGCACCGGGTTGTGGGGCACCAGATGGCTCAGCACGCTGGCCAGGGTCGGCTGCACCATCACGCCGGTCCGTTCGTAGGGCCCCATGTTGGCGCCCATGCCGGGTTCCAGCAGCCAGCCCATCACCAGGCCGATGCAGATGGCGACGGCGGTGGAGCAGAGGTAGAGACCTATGGCCTTGCTGCCGATCCTGTCCAGGGTCTTGCCCTTGAGCAGGGCGGTGAGGCCGGCGATGACGGAGCAGAAGATGAGGGGCACCATCAGCATCTGTATGGTGTTCACGAACAGGACGCCGATGGGCTTGAGCAGCATTGCCTGCTCGCTGAAGCAGAGTCCTAGCCCGATCCCGGTCAGCATGCCGAGCAGTGTCTTCAACCAGAGCGGGCGGCGGGTCCAGATCCGCCAGGGCTTGAAGACCAATCCATGGAACAGCATGACGCCAATGTCCTTATTTTCTGTCTGCGATGGCAAAGGGGCGCTAGTGTAGCCATCCCCCGATCAGGTTGCCACATTATCGACAAAGCGACGCTCGCGGCCAGCCCGGGGAAGTTAAAAAAGGCGTTTTGTTGGCTTATATCAAGATCGGGGGCCGGGGTTCAGGCTCTAATGGACATCTGACATGATGATTAAAGAGGTTTGAGATGTCCCAGTCGATACACGGTCACGAAGTGATGGAGATGATGCTGGAAGAGGGTGGCCATTTTACCCGGGCCAGCCTCAGGGAGGCGATTGAGGCGCGCTTTGGCGCCGATGCCCGCTTCCATACCTGCAGCGCGAGCGAGATGGATGCAGAGGCGCTGATCAGCCTGCTGGCCAAACGCGGCAAGTTCATCGAGTCAGAGCAGGGCTTCCAGACCCGGGCCGACAAGATCTGCAACCACGGCTGATCCCGCGGCGAGCGTACCGAGGCGCTCGCCGAATCCCGCCTCCTTTGTTATATTTCGCCCTCTCCCCCCTCTGTTAAAGGCTTGGCCTGGGCAACGCCCGGGAACCTGTATGGATACTTTCTCCGCTGCCGTCATGTTGTTTCTGATCATGGATCCGCTGGGCAACCTGCCGGTCTTCCTCTCCATACTGCGTCATGTCGATCCCAAGCGGCGGCGCAAGGTGATGATGCGCGAGCTGCTGTTCTCCTTGGCCATCATGCTGGGCTTCCTGTTTGCCGGTCAGCAGATCCTGAGCTTCCTGAACCTGCGCCAGGAGGCGGTCAGCATCGCCGGGGGCATCATATTGTTCCTCATCGCCATCAAGATGATCTTCCCGAGCCCGGGGGGCGTGACCGGGCTGGCGGCGGGGGAGGAGCCCTTCCTGGTGCCCATGGCCATCCCCATGATAGCGGGCCCCTCCATCCTGGCCTCCCTGCTGCTGCTGGCGAACCAGGAGCCGACCCGGATGGCGGACTGGTCCCTGGCCCTGCTGATGGCCTGGGGTGCCAGCGCCGTGATCCTGATGTTCTACGAGCTGTTCAACAAGCTGCTGGGTGAGCGAGGACTCACCGCCGTGGAGCGGCTGATGGGCATGCTGCTGGTGATGATCTCGGTGCAGATGCTGCTGGATGGCGTGCACCACTATCTGGCGGTGACGGGCAAGGGGTAAAAAGAAAGGGGCTGCCAGGCAGCCCCTTTCTTATTGTGCGTTCATGACGGCCAGCGCCTCGTCCGGGCGGGACGGGGCCTCCAGCTTGCCCATGATGAGGGTGAGCAATGTCTCCCGCAGCCAGCGGTGTCCCGGATCCTCCTCGTGGCGCTGATGCCAGATGAGCAGGTGGGAGATGCTGTCCAGGGCGATGGGCAACGGCAGCGGCACCAGCGGATAGACCTGGGTCGCGTGGCGGGCATAGAGCCGTGACAGGGTCACTATCATGTCCGAGTGCATGCCCATGCGCAGTGCCGCCTCGAAGGAGGGCACAGTCGCCTCGATCCGGCGGTAGAGATCCTGCTCCGCCAGCTTGTGATCCAGCATCCAGCGATCCCGTCCCTCGCAATAGGTCTGCACATGGGGATGGGCCAGGTAGCGGGGAAGATCCCACTCGGGTTCGCGCAGGGCCGGGTGATCCCGCTGCACCAGGCAGGTGAGGTCATCGATGGCGAGCAGTCGCTGGCAGATGGCGTTGGGCAGGGTGTCCAGCCTGAAATCCGAGTTGATGCAGTTCTCCCGCACCGTGAAGGCGATGTCCACCTGACCCTGGCTCATCTCGGTCAGGCTGTGCTCTGTCCACTCCTCGTAGCGCAGCCGGATCCCCGGTGCCTGGCGCTTGAGCTCGCTCAGGTAGAGCGGCGCGAACAGGGTGAAGGCGCTGTCCATGCTGGCGATGACGAATTCCCGCTCTGTGCTGGCGGGATCGAAGGCGGGGGGCTGGATCAGGTTGTCCAGGGAGAGCAGTATGGGTTGCAACTGCTGCTGCAGATCGAGGGCGCGCGGGGTGGGATCCAGCCCGTAGGCGGAGCGGACGAACAGGGGATCGTCGAAGGTCTCCCGCAGGCGACCCAGGGCCTTGCTGACGGCCGACTGGCTCAGATGCAGGCGACGGGCGGCCCGGCTGCCATTGCGCTCCTCCAGCAATACTTGCAGGATAATCAACAAATTAAGATCTATGCGCCCGAGCTGTTCCAGCAACATGATATGAATCCTCTTCAATTCTTAGATGAATTTATACCATTTGTTTTCATATCTTGGCGACCCTATGCTCGACCTGTCTCTCGCCTTCATGGCGACTGGTACAGGATGTAGCGGTTGAGGGGACAAGTAGCACCGACTCATACGGCGGCCAAAGGTCGCCGTATCTTTTTATGTTTTTTGACGATTTTCCTGCCAACTTGCGCCTGCCTTGATTTTGCCCAACAATCGTTGCGCCTTCTTTTGATACAAACAACGGGTATCTATCTGTCAGGAGTCGCCCTATGGGACTTGGTGGAATTCATATCTGGCATCTGTTGATCCTGCTGGTGGTGGTCGTCGTGGTGTTTGGCAGCAAACGCCTGGCTGGCGCCGGTGAGGATCTGGGCACCGCCATCAGGGATTTTCGTAAAGCCTTGCGTGACGATGAAGTACATCCGAAATGAGTAGGAGTGGAAGTATGTCTGTAGACGAAAAAGTGGAATTGAATGAAACCTGCGACAGCTGCGGCTGTTTCGCCGAGATCGGCACCATCATAGGTGAAGGCGACGATGTGATGGAGCTGGTGATCGAGGCCGCGGCAGAAGCCGACGCCCGCGCCAAGCTGGCAGCCTATGAGGCGCTGGCCAAGCAGGTGACCGCCGAAGCCGTGATCGACAGCGAACTGACCCAGGGCGCCAACGGCGTGATCCTGAAGGCCCGCCTGCAATTCACCTGCACCGCCGAGAAGTTGATTTTCGAGATGCGTGCCCGCTCTATCTGAGCCCCCCGATGAGACGGCAGGCTTGCCTGCCGTATTGCTTTGCCCCTCGCCTTTTCCCTCTCTTTGCGTTGTATAGTGAGTTATCCCACGGACGATCCGGTTTCAGTCCGGTACCAATCGTTCCGCTGCAGGAAGGTGCCATGATGGCACCCCGTCATGAGTCCCGCGTGTCGGGCCTTGTCCTGCCGAGAATCTCAAGGCGCGAGTCGACCAACAGAAGGTGGCTACCTCATGATGCGATGGATTTGGGCCATGCTGGTCCTCTGTTCTCTCCCTCTGCTGGCGACGGATCTCGGTTCCCAGCCTGGTGATGCCCCTTCGCGCGCCGCGGACGTCAAGCCCAAGCTCCTGCCCCAACCCGGGGATCTCGAACACATACTGCAAAAGAAGGAGCTCAGGGCACTGGTGGTCTATGAACGGGGTTTCTTCTTCTTCGACAAGGGGGCCCAGTACGGCATCCTGGTCAATCAACTGCAAGGCTTCGAGCGCTGGCTGAACCAGACCTATCTCCCCAAGGAGAAGCTCAAGCTCAAGATCATCTATATCCCGGTGCGTCAGGACAAGCTGCTGGACTACCTCACCGAGGGGCGGGGGGATCTGGTGGCGGCCAACCTGACGGTGACGCCGACCCGGCGCGAGCAGGTCACCTTCTCCCAGCCGCTCATCTCGCCCATCGAGGAGTGGGTGGTGAGCCAGCGGGAGCTGACGGGTTTCAACCGCATCACCCAGCTCTCCGGTCGGCGGATCTGGGTGCGGGCCAGCTCAAGCTATTACGAGAGCCTGCATCAGCTCAACTGGCTGTTCCGCGAGCTGGGGCTGCCCCCCGTCTACATAGAGACAGTGCCTGAGTACCTGCAGGACGGGGATCTGCTGGAGATGGTGGCGGCCGGCATCATACCGCTGACCGTCACCGACAGTTTCAAGGGGCGGATCTGGCTCGACATGATAGGGGGCCTCAAGGCCCACAAGCTGATCCCGCTGCGGGACAAGGGGCGCAGCGCCTGGGCACTGCGCAACAACAGCCCCGAGCTGCTCAAGGCGGTGAACGCCTATATCTCGGAGTCGAGCAAACGCACCCTCTACAGCGACATGACCCTGCGTCGCCTGCTGGCCCAGAGTGACAAGATGAGCAACATACTGGCGCCGGATCCCCTGGGGCGGTTGTCGACCATCCGCAAGGTGCTGGAAACCCAGGCCGACAAATATGAGCTCGACTGGCTGATGCTGGCGGCGCTGGCTTACAAGGAGTCGGGGCTCAATCCCAATGTCCGCTCCAACCGCGGGGCTGTCGGCATCATGCAACTGCTGCCGAGCACGGGGGGCGAGGTGGGGATCCGCGGCGCCAGGCTCACCAGCCTGGAAGGCAGTGTGGAGGCGGCCTGCCGTTACATGCGGCTCATTCTCGATACCTACTTCAACGATCCCGGGATGGATAGGCTCAACCGTCACCTGTTCGCCCTGGCGGCCTACAACGCGGGCCCGAACCGGGTGCAGGCGTTGCAGGCCAAGGCCAGGGAGAGGGGGCTGGATCCGAATGTCTGGTTTGGCAACGTGGAGCAGCTGGTGGCCAACGAGGTCGGCCAGGGCCCCATCAACTACGTCGGCACCATCTACAAATACTACGTGGCCTACCGCTTCAGCCTGCCTCAGGTGGAGGGCAAGACAGAGGCCATGGAGGCGGTCCAGCCCTGAGTGCTCAGTGCCGGTCGGGCAGGCCATCCTCGGGGGTAAAGGGGAGGGCTTCCCAGCCCTGATCCCTGTGCTGCCGGTACCAGGGGGTCAGCAGCCTGGCGGGAGTGGGATCCGGCTGACTGGCCTGGGGTCTCTGGCTGAGGCAGGGGTGGTCGCGCACTTCCATCATCGGCTCCTTGACACGCCGCAATCGGGGCTGTTGTCTGGGTTATGCCACCGTCTCATGACAAGGAGATGACCCTTGATCCCCGCCGAATTTGCCTTGCTCGATGATCCCGGCGCCGCTCTCAAGGCTCGCTGCCAGCTGATCCGCGGCGCCCGCAGCCGGATCCAGGCCCAGTATTACAGCTGGGAGGAGGACAGCAGCGGCAAGCTGCTGCTGGCCGAGTTGCTCCATGCGGCGCGGCGCGGGGTCCGGGTCCAGCTGCTCATCGACGATCTCTATGCCGGCGACAACCGCTTCCTGGAGGTGGTGGCGGCAGAGCCTGGCATCGAGGTGCGGCTGTTCAATCCGTTCTGGCTCAGGGGTTGGCGCCCCCTGACCCTGCTGCTGGAAGGCCTGCTCAGCTTCCGGCGCATCAACCACCGCATGCACAACAAGCTGCTGCTGGTGGATGGCCACGAGGCGGTGATCGGTGGCCGCAACATCGGCGATCCTTACTTCGGGCTGGGGGCGTTCCCTCACTTCGTCGATCTGGATCTGGTCTGCCGCGGCCCCCTCTGCCGCCAGGCCGAGCAGGGCTTCGAGCTGTTCTGGCGCAGCCGCTGGAGCCACCCCATCCGGCGCCTGTTGCGGCGCCCCCTGCTGCCCGCCGAGATCCGCGCGGTGAACGACTTCCTGCTGACCCTGACCGACCCGGCGGTGGCCATGGTCTACGATCTGCCCGCCAGCCTGTTTGATGACGCGCCTCTCCCCCTGCGTTGGCATCCTGGGGTCGGGGAGTGCTGGTTTGACAGGCCCGGCAAGGGGCTTATCTCCCGGCCGACCACGGCGCCCCGGCTGGGACGCAAGCTGGCTGGCAACCAGGGGACGCTGCGGTTGGTGAGTCCTTACCTGATCCTGACCCGGAGCCTGCGCCGCCATCTCAAGCGGCTGCGTCAGGCCGAGGTCGGCATCGAGATCCTGACCAACTCCCTGGCCAGCACAGACGTGCCCCTGGTGTATGGCGCCTATCGGCGCCACCGCCCCTGGCTGGAGCGGCAGGGCATAGTGCTGGCCGAGCTGTCGGATGAGGGGCGCAGTCTGCACGCCAAGCTGATCCTGATGGGGGAGGAGGAGGCGCTGCTCGGCAGCTTCAATCTGGATCCCCGCTCCCTGATGCTCAACACCGAGCTGATGCTGCACCTGAGCTGCCCGGCGCTCTGTGCCGAGCTGCGGCACTGGCTCTGCGGTTGGCAACGGGCGGCGGTCCATCCTGTGGTGGCGCCCCCCTCGACGCTGCGGCGCCTGCTGGCGCGACTGAGCGACTGGCTGCCGCTGCGCCGCTGGCTGTGAGTGGGGCCCAGCTTGTGCGAGATCTCGCAAAGCCTTGTGCGCCTTCGAGGATAACGTTTGCCATCCAAAGCCGGATTGAGATTTTATCGTATTGTTTTTAATCACTTTATGTCGATAGGCGATACCTGATGCAGCGCCCTCGCTTGCATACAGGGCCGCATATAACGGTTTTTTATTTTATTTAACTGCGTAGTATTTCGGTTGCAAGGACAAACACGGCGGCTGGTCTGCCGTGTGGGTGAGGGCAGCAAGGGAGTGGGTCGGCCAGCGTGTTCTGGCTGGCAGTGCGGATCGGGAGCGGAAACCCGTGACGCGCATCAGCCCCGTTATTGCCGGATCCCAATATGGAACATGCTATTTGCGAGGGGGTGACATGCGAATGTCGCCCCATTTTTTTATGCCAAAAGATCGCCAGACGCCCATGAAAAGACCGCCAGCGGGCGGTCTTGGGCAATCAGGTCTGTCGGTCAGCCGCCTCAGGCGATGCCGGCCAGCAGGCGACTCCAGTTGCGCTTGGCAACGAGGAAGCCATCCCGCAGGTTGCGATACTCCAGCTGCAGCTTGAGCCTGTCGTAGCGGGCCAGCGCCTTGCGCTTGCGCTGCTCCAGCAATAGCTTGCGGCTGGCGTAGTAGTGCTGGATCTGCAGGCTCAGCTTGTCGTACTCCTCCTGCAGCAGCGCCTGCCACAGCTCCCTGTCCTCTGCCTTGCGCAACCTGGCCTGGGCGCGTTTGAGCTGCATCTCCAGCCTGGCCTGCTCGATCCGCTCCTCAGGACAGGATCTGAGATCCCCGGCCAGCCCGCACCAGGCGGCGGTGCGGATCAGCCACTTGGTGGGGTCGAACTGCCACCAGTGGATGCCGTTGCGGTAGTCGTTCTCGAACAGGTGATGGAAGTTGTGATACCCCTCGCCGAAGGTGAAGAAGGCCAGGATGCCGTTGTCCCGCGCACTGTTGCGATCGGTGAAGGGCTGGCTGCCCCAGATGTGGGCAAGGGAGTTGATGAAGAAGGTGGTGTGGTGGGTCATCACCATGCGCAGCACCCCCGCCAGCAGCAGCATGCCGAGCAGATCCCCATGGATCAGGCCGAGCAGCAGCGGGATGCCGATGTTGGTGGCCAGGGTCAAGGCCAGATAGTGCTTGTGCTGGAAGGCGACCACGGCGTTGTTCTGCAGATCCCGCACATTGCTGTAGTCGTGGTAGATCTCGCGCTGGTATTCCCGCAGCATCCAGCCGATGTGAGAGTACCAGAAGCCGCGGCCCGCGCTGTAGGGATCCTTCTGGTTGTCATCCACGTGGCGGTGGTGACGGCGGTGATCGGACGACCAGTGGAGTGCCGAGTTTTGCAGGGCGAGGGCGCCGCCGATGGCGAAGATCCATTGCAGGGCAGGGTGTGCCTTGTAGGCCTTGTGGGACCAGAGTCGGTGATAACCGGCGGTGATGGAGATGCCGCAGTAGCAGAACAGCAGCAGGAAGCAGCCCCACTGCCAGAGGTCATAGCCATGGGTCAGGCCGTACCAGGGTACCGCAATCAGTGCCGTCAGCCCGGAGAGGGCGAACAGCAGGGTGTTGGTCATGATGATCGGGGGGCGGTCCATTTCACTCGGCTCCATTCAGCGAACAGCTGTCCACTATTCTCCATTGAGCCGGAATGCGGGTCAATGGTAAAAAAGTCGGAGACAAACCTGATCCAGGCCCCGCCTTCGGGTTATCATCTGGCCTCGCTAATCTCAAGGTGACTGTTTTCGTGGGTATTCGCGCGCAACAAAAAGAAAAGACCCGGCGTACGCTGATCGAAGCGGCGTTCAGTCAACTCTGTGCCAACCGCAGCTTCTCCAACCTCAGTCTGCGGGAAGTGGCCAGGGAGGCGGGCATAGCGCCGACCTCCTTCTACCGTCATTTCCGCGACATGGAAGAGCTGGGGCTGACCCTGGTGGACGAGGGCGGCCTGACCCTGCGCCAGTTGATGCGCCAGGCGCGCCAGCGCATCGCCGGTGGTGGCAGCGTCATCAGCACCTCGGTGCAGACCTTCATGGAATTCGTCGAAAACAACCCGAACATCTTCCGGCTGCTGCTCCGTGAGCGCTCCGGCACCTCTGCGGCCTTCCGTCAGGCGGTGGCCCGCGAGATCCAGCACTTCATCGCCGAGCTGACCGATTATCTGGAGGCGACCACGCAGGCGCCACGGGAAGAGGCCTACATCCAGGCCGAAGCCATGGTCACCATAGTCTTCAGCGCCGGTGCCGACGCCCTCGACATGACCCCCGAGGAGTGCCGGGCCCTGTCGGAGCGTACCATCAGCCAGTTGCGGATGATCGCCATGGGCGCCGAGGTCCAGAACCGCAAGCGCCGCGAATCTCTCTCTTAAGTCAAGGATGGACAGTCCCATGCATGAATCGAACGCGATCCCGAAGAAGCCCCTGTTGCTGGCCCTGCTCATCGGCATCTGCGGTGATGCCTTCCTGTCGGTGTTGACCGAGTCGGTCGTGCCCTTCTCCTTCTTCCCCCTGATCGCCCTGCTGCTGGCGGCCTACCAGCTCTATCAGCACTATCGCCACGAGCCCATAGTCGGCAACACCCCCAGCTGCATCCTGCTCTGCTTCTTCATCGGGGCGTTCGGGCACACGGCGCTGCTCAAGGTGCAGTACCCCGAGCTTGGCAGCAACTTCTTCTCCCTGATTGCCATGCTGCTGCTGCTCGCCGTGCTCTCCATCAAGCTCGGCATCAGCCTGGGGAAAAAAGTGAAGGAGTGACATGTCACTCCTTCAGGTTCGATCTGGCGGTCTCGGGTCAGTCAGCCCGGGGCGGGGTTTCTCCCCTCTGCCTGGCGTCTATGATGGCCTGCAGCTTGGCGCGGATCTCCATCATGCCGAACACGCCGAAGATCAGCACCTGGGTGAACTCGAGGCGGGTGATGGCAAAGTAGGGCTTGCAGGCGGCCTTGATCATGCTGGCCTGTACCCAGTGCATCAGTATCACTATGACGCCGCACACCGGCAGAAAACCGTTCAGTTTGCCCGGCAGTGTGCCGAGCAGGGCGAGCACCACGCCGAGCCAGAAGAACAGCAGCACGCCCATCGCCAATAGATTAAACACCCGCTTCATCGCTTATCTCCCGTACATAGAGTTGATAGCAGACCTGACCGGCCTGCTTGTCCTTGAGTTGTTGCTGTTGTCCAAGTTGACAGGGAGTGGCAATCGTTCATTTCCCCTCCCGCCTGGCACTCAAACCGCGGCGTCATCCTTGGTGTCCCGCAGATAGAGCTGGTAGCAGACCTGACCCGCTTGTTTGTCCTTGAGTTGTTGCCAGCTGCCAGGCAGGGGGAGATCGCTCATCTCCTTTTCCCGTTCAAGATAGATGAGGGCATCCGGCGCCAGCCAGCCGCGCTGCTCCAGCAGCTCGCACACCTGGGGCAGCAGTTCACGGCGAAACGGCGGATCCAGGAACACCAGATCGAAGGGGGTGGCCGGGCCTTGCAGCCAGCTCACCGCATCGGCCTGGATCACCTCGCCCTGCTGACTGCCGAGGGCGGCCAGGTTCTTCCTGAGCTGATCGGCGGCTCCCTTGTCCATCTCGACCAGGGTCACCTGCTCGGCGTAGCGCGACAGCGCCTCCAGCCCCAGGCCGCCGCTGCCGGCAAACAGGTCGAGGCAGCGGGCACCGCGGACATGGGGGGCCAGCCAGTTGAAGATGGTCTCCTTGACGCGATCCGTGGTGGGTCTGAGTCCGTCAACATCCCTGACCGGCAGTTTGCGGCCCTTCCACTGGCCGCTGATGATTCTTACCACGCCCGCTCGCCCCTGGGGGGCTGGGCTCTTGCTCGGGCTGTTACGGCTGGATTTCACTCTGGGCATCGCGTTTCGTCGTCAGAAAATAAAGTGGTAGTATAAGGCGGTTCATTTTTATGCCGACCCGCCGAGGGACGGCTATCTTAGCAGTCAGCCAACGAAGTGAGTATTTTTTAGATGGCAAAAGGTTTGTTTTCCTGGCTGGGTTTCGGCCGCAAGAAAGAAGAGGCTGAGGCCGTCCAATCACAGGCCCCTGACGCCACCCCGGCTGTCGCCGAGTCCGAGGCCACCGTTGCCCCCGCTCCCGTCGCTGATGTTTCCCTGACCGAGGCCCCTGCTGTACCGCACGAGGCGCCCCTGGCGACCCCTGACGAAGGCCCTCTGGTGGTGGAGGAACCTGCCTCCGAACTCGAGCCCGTCATCGTCAATGAGGCGCTGATCGCCGCCGAAGCCGAGGCCCAAGCTGCGGAAGCCGCCCGTGTCGCCGCTGAAGCACAAGCCGTCGAAGCTGCCCGTATCGCCGCCGAGGCCCAGGTTGCCGAAGCTGCTCGCGTTGCCGCCGAGGCAGAAGCTGCCGAAGCCGCCCGTGTTGCCGCCGAGGCACAAGCCGCCGAAGCCGCCCGCATTGCCGCCGAGGCAGAAGCTGCGGAAGCTGCCCGTGTTGCTGCCGAGGCACAAGCTGCGGAAGCTGCCCGCATTGCCGCCGAGGCACAGGCTGCGGAAGCCGCTCGCGTTGCCGCCGAGGCAGAGGCTGCGGAAGCTGCCCGTATTGCTGCCGAGGCACAAGCTGCGGAAGCTGCCCGCATTGCCGCCGAGGCAGAGGCTGCGGAAGCTGCCCGCATTGCCGCCGAGGCACAAGCCGCGGAAGCCGCTCGTGTTGCCGCCGAGGCACAGGCTGCCGAGGAAGCCCGTATCGCCAAAGAGGCCCAGCGAGCGGAAGATTTACGCCTGGTCGCCGAGATGGAGGCAGATGCCGCCGCGCTGGCAGCCCTGCCCCTGGCCGCCAAGGTGGACGACGATACTCAGGACAAGCCGCAGCGGGAGGGCTTCTTCGCCCGCCTCAAGCGCAGTCTGGTGCGTACCCGGGAGAATATCGGCTCCGGTTTCTTCGGCCTGTTCCGTGGCAAGAAGATCGACGACGAGCTGTTTGAAGAGCTGGAGACCCAGCTGCTGACCGCCGATCTCGGCGTGGATACCACCAGCCGTATCATCGAAGGGCTGGTGCAGCACGCGGATCGCAAGCAGCTCAAGGATGCCGAGGCGCTCTACGGCCTGCTCAAGCAGGACATGGGGGCAATGCTGACTCAGGTCGAGCAGCCGCTGGTGATCGACACCAGCAAGAAGCCTTACGTGATCCTGATGGTCGGCGTGAACGGCGTCGGCAAGACCACTACCATCGGCAAGCTGGCCAAGCAGTTCCAGGCCGACGGCAAGAGCGTCATGCTGGCGGCGGGGGATACCTTCCGTGCCGCCGCGGTCGAGCAGTTGCAGGTGTGGGGTCAGCGCAACAACATCCCGGTGATCGCCCAGCACACAGGTGCCGACTCCGCCTCCGTCATCTATGACGCCATCGAGGCCGCCCGCTCCCGCGGTGCCGATGTGCTGATCGCCGACACCGCCGGTCGCCTGCAGAACAAGAGCAACCTGATGGAAGAGCTCAAGAAGGTGGTGCGGGTGATGAAGAAGCTGGATGAAGAGGCGCCCCACGAGATCATGCTGACCCTGGATGCAGGCACAGGCCAGAACGCCCTGAGCCAGGCCAAGCTGTTCAGCGAGGCGGTGGGCCTGACCGGCATCACCCTCACCAAGCTGGATGGGACCGCCAAGGGCGGCGTCATCTTCGCGGTGGCCGACAAGTTCCAGATCCCGATCCGTTATATAGGGGTGGGCGAGGGGATCGACGATCTGCGTCCCTTCGTTGCCAACGACTTTATCGAGGCGCTCTTCAGCCGCGAGGAATGAGTCCGGCCGCGATGAGTCAGCTCAGCCGTGATGATCAAGTGTTCCATGCCCCGACTCAGGTCGGGGCTTGTCACTGTCAGGGTATGATTCGTGTCGACCAGGCCGCCAAGGTGCGTGGCTGCGGATCGGCCATTTCATCAAGGGCTTATGTCGCCGCGAAGAGTCAGTGTGCCATGCTTCGATCCCGGTCGGGGCTTGTCACTGTCAGGGTATGATTTGTATCGACAAGACTGACAAGGTGTATTGCTGCGGATCAGCTATTTCATCAAGGCCTGGTGTCGCCGCGAGGAGCCAGCGTGCCATGCTTCGATCCCGGTCGGGGTTGGTCAATCTCAGGGAACCGTTATGATTCGTTTTGACAAGGTCAGCAAGGTATACAGCGGTGGCCATCAGGCGCTGCAGAAGGTCAGCTTCCACCTGCGCAAGGGGGAGATGGCCTTCCTGACCGGCCATTCGGGGGCGGGCAAGAGTACCCTCCTCAAGCTCATCAGCGTGATGGAGCGGCCGACCGATGGTCGCGTCTTCTTCCATGGCGATGACGTCAGCCAGATCCAGCGCAGCCAGATCCCCTATGTGCGCCGCCAGATCGGGATGATCTTTCAGGATCACCGGTTGCTGATGGACAGAACCGTGTTCGACAACGTGGCCCTGCCCCTGGTGATCGATGGCTACAGCCATGCCGACATCAACAAGCGGGTGGCGGCGGCGCTGGACAAGGTCGGCCTGCTCGGCAAGGAGCGTTACCAGCCGCGCATGCTCTCCGGTGGTGAGCAGCAGCGGGTCGGCATCGCCCGCGCCATCGTCAACAAGCCGCCCCTGCTGCTGGCGGATGAGCCAACCGGCAACCTGGATCCCCAGCTCTCCATGGACATCATGCGACTGTTCGAAGAGTTCAACCGCTTCGGGGTCTCTGTGCTGATTGCCACTCACGATCTGGGGCTGATCGCCCGCATGCGCTATCGCACCCTGACCCTGAAGGCCGGGCGCATGTATTCCCAAGAGCAGGAGGAGAGCTGATGGCCATAGTTCGTCATAAACAGCCCCCTCTGTGCCCTCTGATGATGGTCACTCGGATGGATCAGGTCGCCGATATTCGACAGGGGAGGGAGTGCTGATGGCTATTGTCCGTCATAAACAGCCGCCGCTGCGCCGTCTGATGATGTACGGCGTGGATCACGTGCGTCAGGCCTTTGCCAGTCTGGGAGAGCTGTGGCGCAATCCGCTCGCCTCCCTGATGACGCTGGCGGTGCTCGGGGTCAGTCTGGCGCTCCCCTCCTGCTTCCACGTGCTGCTGAAAAACGCCGAAGTGGTGGAAGGGAGCTGGCAGACCAGCTCCCAGATCTCCCTCTATCTGCGCAAGGATCTGCCGGAGCAGAGCATCCTCGACATGAAGCAGCGGATCCTGCTCTATCCCGAGGTGGAGTCCGTCACCTACATGAACCGGGACGAGGCGCTCAAGGAGTTTCGCGAGATCTCCGGCTTCGGCGATGCTCTCGACTACCTCGACAGCAACCCGTTGCCGCCTGTGCTGAGCGTGATCCCGGATCCGCGCTGGCAGAATCCGGAAGGGGCCGCCGAGCTGCTCGCCAAGCTGGAGAATGAGCCCGGCATTGAGCAGGGCAAGCTGGATCTGCAGTGGCTGACCCGGCTGCAGGGGATCATGAATCTGCTGCGCCACACCATCACCGGCATAGCGGTGCTGCTGCTCTCCGCCGTGCTGCTGATCGTCGGCAACACCCTTCGCCTCAATATCCTCAACCAGAGATCCGAGATCGAAGTGCTCAAGCTGGTGGGGGCGACCGACGCCTTCATTCACCGTCCTTTCCTCTACACCGGCATCTGGTTCGGGGTCATCGGCGGCATGCTGGCCTGGTGGCTGACCGAGGTCATGGTGATCTGGAGCGAGGGGGTGGTGAAGGAGCTGGCGGGGCTTTACAACAGCAACTTCCGGCTGGTAGGGATGGGGGCGTTCGACGGCTTCAATCTCATACTGTTGGGGGCCTTGCTGGGGCTGATTGCGTCCTGGTTCTCGGTTCACAGGCACATTCGCGACATAGAACCATCCTGATTAATTTGTCAGCATTTTAAAGCGCTGGATTTTGCGAACTGGATCAAGTAAAAGAGTGGCCCGTTTCTGGCACGGGCTACTTTCTCAGAGTAATCTGAATGAGGCCTGCACCAAGGATCATATTTGGATCCTGTGAACCTTTTGATTTATAAACAGTCTATCTAGTGCAACAGAATTTATACGGGTGTGGCCCCTCTGCCTTGCTCGTCTGACTTGGCAAGCATGTGAAGGTTGCGAGCTCCGCAACAATGGACTTAGCATGCTACTTTTCAGGGGTCCTTCACTGTGACCCCTTTTTTTTGACCGTTCATTTATGATTCATCCCGTCAGCCTAAGATAGCCCGGGTTCATGCTGGGGCCGATGTTTGACTTATGTTTGATGTGGGCCGCAGAATGACCCCCGGTCGGTAGACAGGCCCTCTCAGGGTGTTAGACTGATTCGATTGAAAAGTAAGAGGTAGAACATGGGAACTTCATTGCAACGCACTATGGCTCTGATTCCGCAAGGTAGTCTGGAAGGCTATATCCAAGCCGTCAACTCGATCCCCGTGCTGAGCGCGGAGGAAGAGCGTGAACTGGCGATGCGTTTGCAGCAGGGTGGCGATCTCGAGGCTGCCCGTCAGCTGGTCATGTCGCATCTGCGTTTTGTCGTTCACGTGGCCAAGAGCTACTCCGGCTATGGCCTGCCTCAGGCCGATCTGGTGCAGGAAGGCAATATCGGCCTGATGAAGGCGGTCAAGCGCTTCGACCCGAGCGTCGGGGTGCGTCTGGTCTCCTTCGCCGTGCACTGGATCAAGGCCGAGATCCACGAATATGTGCTGCGCAACTGGCGCATGGTCAAGGTGGCCACCACCAAGGCCCAGCGCAAGCTGTTCTTCAACCTGCGCAAGTCCAAGAAGCGTCTGGGCTGGCTGAATCACGAAGAGGTGCAGGCCGTTGCCGCGGATCTCGGGGTCTCTGCCGCGGACGTCACCGAGATGGAAGCGCGCATGAGCAACTACGATCAGGCCTTCGATCTGGTCGGTGACGATGAGGATGAAGGTGGCTTCGCCCCCGTCCATTATCTGGAAGACAAGTCTTCCGATCTGGCCGCCACCATAGAAAACGACAACTGGGACAGCCACGCCACCCGTCGCCTGAGTGCGGCCATGGCCACCCTGGACGAGCGCAGCCAGCACATCATCCGCGCCCGCTGGCTGGATGAGGAGAGCAAGACCACCTTGCAGGAGCTGGCCGACAACTACGGTGTATCCGCCGAGCGTGTGCGTCAGCTTGAGAAGAACGCGCTCAAGAAGCTGAAGGATGCGATGGCCGCCTGAGGACATTCGCCGAGCCTGTGAACCGCTCAAGAAACTGAAAGACGCCATGGATGCCTGAGGGCATTCTCTTGTAGAAAACAGGGCCTGATGGCCCTGTTTTTGTTTCATCGGGATCTGGTCGGCCTTGCCTTGGTTACCCTTGTGTATGGTATGTTGCCGCCACTGCCACAGTTAGGGAGAGCAGAAGTGAAACTGTTGAACGACCTGTTTACCAATAACCGCGAGTGGGCGGAACGGATCAAGGCCGAAGATCCCGATTTCTTCGCTACCCTCTCCGCCCAGCAGGCGCCCGAGTACCTCTGGATCGGTTGCTCCGACAGTCGGGTTCCCGCCAACCAGCTGATGGGCCTGCTGCCGGGGGATGTCTTCGTCCACCGCAACGTCGCCAATCTGGTGGTACACACCGATTTCAACTGCCTCTCGGTGCTGCAATACGCGGTGGAGGTGCTCAAGGTGAAGCACATCATCGTCTGCGGCCACTACGGTTGCGGCGGCGTCAAGGCGGCGATGCAGAACCAGGAGCTGGGCCTCATCGACAACTGGCTGCGCAACATCAAGGATGTCTATTTCAAGTACGGCGAACAGCTCGAAGCCATCGAGGATGAGCACGAGCGCTTCGACTACCTGTGCGAGCTGAACGTGGCCGAGCAGGTCGCCAACGTCTGCCACACCACCATCATCCAGAATGCCTGGCGCAAGGGGCAGGAGCTGGCGGTGCACGGCTGGATCTACGGCATCAAGGATGGTCTGCTGCACGATCTCGATCTCTGCATCAGCGGCCCGGATCAGATCCCGGACGTCTACCGTGCCTGGCCGGACATGCGTCCGCCTCACCGTCGTCGCTGAGGAACCCATTGGTGGCACCCGCCCTCTATCTGCAGATCAAACAGCACATCCTGGACGGGATCCGCGAACGCCACTATCAGGCAGGCGACAGGATCCCGACCGAGGCCGCCCTGTGCGAGCAGTTTGCCGTGAGCCGGATGACGGTCAACAAGGCGCTGCGTGAACTGGTGGCCGAGGGCTGGCTCAATCGCACCGCCGGCTCCGGCAGCTTCGTGGCGGACAGGCGTGCCGAGTCGCCGCTGCTGGCCATTCGCAACATAGCCGACGAGATCGCCGAGCGGGGCAGCCAGTACAGCGCCCGGGTGATCCGCCTGCAGCGCCAGGCTGCGGACGAGAAGGTGGCGGTGCGACTGGGTTTGCGGGTCGGGGCGCCCACCTTCCACAGCCTCATCGTCCATCAGGCAGATGGGGAGCCGCTGCAACTGGAGGAGCGTTTCGTCGATGCCGAGCGCCTGCCCGGCTATGGGGAGCAGGACTTCACGAAACAGACGCCGAACAGCTATCTGATGGAAGTCTGCCCCCTCTCCGAGATGGAGCACGTGGTGGAGGCTGTGCTGCCGAGCGCCGGCGAGGCAGGCTTGCTGCAGGTGAGGGTCGATACCCCCTGCCTGCTGCTGCATCGGCGCACCTGGTCGGATGGCTTCCTGGTCTCCTACGCCAGGCTGCTCTCGCCAGGCTCCCGCTACAAGCTGAGCTCCAAGACCCGATTGACTTGATTGTATATACATATCTTGTTTTAAGAGCCCACCCATTGGTGGGCTTTTTTGTGCTTAAACTCTAATGAAACCGCTGTTATCAAGATGTGAACTTGATCCTTTCTTTCTCGTCAGAGATCGGCTATAAATTATTGTATATACATTTAGAGGTCGGTATGAACAAGGAACTGTTGAACTGCGAGCGGGTCTGGCTCAACGTGACACCCGCCACCCTGCGCTCCGATCTGGCGGACTACGGTCTGCTGGAACCCCATGCCCTCGGCGTGCATGAAGGCAGGATCCACGCCCTGGTCCCCATGCAGGATCTCAAGGGACCCCATCCCGCCCACTGGCGTGACATGAAGGGCAGGCTGGTGACTCCTGGCCTCATCGATTGCCACACCCACCTCATCTTTGCCGGCAGCCGGGCCGAGGAGTTCGAGCTGCGCCAGCAGGGCGTGCCCTACAGCGACATCGCCCGCAAGGGGGGTGGCATACTATCCACCGTACGGGCCACCCGCGCGGCCAGCGAGGATCAGCTCTATGAGCTGGCGGTGCCGAGGATCAAGTCCCTGATCCGGGAAGGGGTCACCACTGTGGAGATCAAGTCCGGCTATGGCCTCACCCTGGCGGACGAGCTCAAGATGCTGCGGGTCGCCCGTCGCCTGGGGGAGGCGCTGCCCATCCGGGTCAAGACCACCTTGCTGGCCGCCCATGCGGTGCCGCCGGAGTACCGCGACGATCCCGATTCCTGGGTCGAGACCATCTGCCAGGAGATCATCCCGGCGGCCGCCGAGGCGGGTCTGGCGGATGCGGTGGACGTCTTCTGCGAGCATATCGGCTTCTCCCTGGCCCAGACAGAGCAGGTCTATCTGGCGGCGGGTCAATACAACCTCGCGGTGAAGGGGCACATGGAGCAGCTCTCCAACCTGGGGGGAAGCACGCTCGCCGCCAACTTCGGTGCTCTCTCGGTGGATCACCTGGAATATCTGGATCAGGACGGGATCCAGGCGCTGGCCCACCGTGGCGTGGTCGCCACCCTGCTCCCCACCGCCTTCTACTTCCTCAAAGAGACCAAGCTGCCGCCGGTTGCCGCCCTGCGCAAGGCGGGCGTGCCCATGGCGGTCTCCTCCGACATCAACCCGGGTACGGCCCCCATCGTCTCCCTGCGCATGGCCATGAACATGGCCTGCACCCTGTTCGGCCTGACCCCGGTCGAGGCCATGGCCGGGGTGACCCGTCACGCCGCCCGGGCGCTCGGCGAGCAGGAGCGTCTGGGGCAGTTGAGAGTGGGCATGCAGGCCGATTTTCTGGTCTGGAATTGTGCCCACCCCTCGGAGATCAGCTACCTGATCGGGGTCGATCAGCTGGTCAGCCGGGTTCTCAACGGGGAGGAGACGCTCCATGGATAAGTTCAACGTGGCCGACATGTCGGTCTGGCAGGGGCGCCAGGATCCGGAAGATGGTGAACTGGCCCTGCGCTGGCACAACAAGGTGCAACCCTGGCAAGCCGACAGTGAGCCCGGCGTGGTGCTGCTCGGTTTTGCCTGTGACGAAGGGGTGCGCCGCAACAAGGGGCGGGTCGGCGCCGCCGCTGCCCCGCTGGCGGTGCGCAAGCTGCTCGCCAACACCGCCTGGCACCTGGGTCGGCCCGTCCATGACGGCGGCGACGTGCGCTGCGAGGACGGCGATCTCGATGCCGCCCACGACCGTCTGGCGGAGCGGGTCGCCCGTGCGCTGGATCTGGGCCACTTCCCGCTGGTGCTGGGAGGTGGTCACGAGGTGGCCTTCGGTAGCTGGAGCGGCCTCAACCGTCATCTGGGTGGCAAGGGCCGGGTCGGCATCATCAACTTCGATGCCCACTTCGATCTGCGCATGAAGCAGGAGCAGGCGAGCTCGGGCACCCCCTTCTTCCAGATCGCCGAGCAGTGCGCCGCACAGGGCACCCCCTTTACTTACGCCTGCCTCGGGGTGGCCGAGACCGCCAACACGGCGGCGCTCTTTGCCCGCGCCGAGACGCTGGGAGTCTGGCATGTGCTGGACGAGGAGATGACCCAGGCCGAGCTGCCGGTGTTGCTGGCGGGGCTGGACGCCTTTATCGCCCGCTGCGATCACCTCTATCTCACCATAGATTTGGATGTGTTACCCGGCGCCGTCATGCCGGGGGTGAGCGCCCCCGCCGCCCGCGGCGTCGAGCTGGCCGTCATCGAACCCCTGATCGCCCATATCCGGGCCAGCGGCAAGCTCAGGCTCGCCGATCTGGCCGAGTACAACCCGAGTCTGGATCTGGACAACCGCAGCGCCCGCGTGGCCGCCCGGCTGGTCCATCAACTAACCAAGTAGCCGGCCGACTCGCCAGGGGCACTGTGCCCCCGCATGGCGGCTGCATTGATAAACAAGGAGTGTCTATGTCTGTGCAACACCAGGATCCCCGTCACGACCCGAGCCGGGTAATCCGTGCCCCCCGCGGTACCGAGCTGACCGCCAAGAGCTGGCTGACCGAGGCGCCCCTGCGGATGCTGATGAACAACCTGGATCCGGAAGTGGCCGAGCATCCCCAGTCCCTGGTGGTCTATGGCGGTATAGGCCGCGCCGCCCGCAACTGGGCCTGCTACGACAAGATAGTCGAGGTGCTGACCCGTCTCGAGGAAGACCAGACCCTGCTGGTGCAATCCGGCAAGCCGGTCGGGGTGTTCCAGACCCACAAGGACGCGCCGCGGGTGCTGATCGCCAACTCCAACCTGGTGCCCCACTGGGCCAACTGGGAGCACTTCAACGAGCTCGATAAGAAGGGCCTGATGATGTACGGCCAGATGACCGCCGGCTCCTGGATCTACATAGGCACCCAGGGGATAGTGCAGGGCACCTACGAGACCTTCTTCGCGGTGGCGAACCAGCACTTCAACGGGGAACCGAAAGGACGCTGGATCCTCACTGGCGGTCTGGGTGGCATGGGCGGCGCCCAGCCCCTGGCCGCCACCATGGCTGGCTTCTCCATGATTGCCGTGGAGTGCGACGAGACCCGCATCGATTTCCGCTTGAAGACCCGCTACGTCGACAAGAAGGCCCACAGCCTGGATGAGGCGCTGGCCATGGTCGAGGAAGCCAAACGTAGCGGTACCGCCATCTCCGTCGGCCTGCTTGGCAACGCCGCCGACGTCTTTGCCGAACTGGTGGCCCGTGGCATCACCCCGGACGTGGTGACCGACCAGACCTCGGCCCACGATCCCATCCACGGCTACCTGCCCCAGGGCTGGAGCGTCGCCCAGTGGCGTGAGCTGCAAAAATCCGCCCCCCAGGAGGTGAACCAGGCGGCTCGTCACTCCATGGCGCGCCAGGTGGAAGCCATGCTGACCCTGCAAGCCCGCGGTGCAGCCACGCTCGATTACGGGAATAACATCCGCCAGATGGCGCTGGAAGAAGGGGTGAAGAATGCCTTCGACTTCCCGGGCTTCGTACCGGCCTATATTCGCCCGTTGTTCTGCGAGGGGATAGGTCCCTTCCGCTGGGTGGCTCTGTCCGGGGATCCGGAAGACATCTACAAGACCGACCAGAAGGTGAAGGAGCTGATCCCGGACGATCCCCACCTGCACAACTGGCTCGACATGGCCCGCGAGCGCATCGCCTTCCAGGGCCTGCCGGCGCGGATCTGCTGGGTCGGGGTCAAGGATCGGGTGCGCCTGGGCCTGGCCTTCAACGAGATGGTGAAGAATGGCGAGCTGAAAGCGCCCGTGGTCATAGGTCGCGATCACCTGGACTCCGGCTCGGTGGCGAGCCCGAACCGGGAGACCGAATCCATGATGGATGGCTCCGATGCCGTCTCCGACTGGCCGCTGCTCAACGCCCTGCTGAACACCGCAGGTGGCGCGACCTGGGTCTCCCTGCACCACGGTGGTGGCGTCGGCATGGGCTTCTCCCAGCACTCCGGCGTGGTGATCGTCTGTGACGGCAGCGACGACGCCGCCAAGCGGGTCGGCCGGGTGCTGCGCAACGACCCGGCCACAGGCGTGATGCGTCATGCGGACGCTGGCTACGAGATTGCCATCAACTGTGCCCATGAGGCGAAACTGGATCTGCCGATGCTGAACACAGCTGGCAAAGGGGTGAAATAAGATGTTTGAACTCAATCTGCAACCGGGCAAGCTCTGCCTCGCCACCCTGCGCCGCGTCAGCCGCGAGCCTGTCCATCTCAGCCTGGACTCGTCCGCCCTGCCTGGGATCCACGCCTCCGCCGCCGTGGTCACCAAGGTAATCGAGCAAAACCGCGTGGTGTATGGCATCAACACCGGCTTTGGCCTGCTGGCCAACACCCGCATCCCGGTGGAGCAGCTGGATGAACTGCAGCGCTCCATAGTGCTCTCCCACGCCGCCGGGATTGGCGAGTACATGGATGACGCCACCGTGCGGCTGATGATGGTGCTCAAGGTCAACTCGCTGGCGCGGGGCTTCTCCGGCATCCGCCTGACAGTGCTCGAGGCCCTGATGACCCTCATCAACGCCGAAGTCTATCCTGTGGTGCCGAAGAAGGGCTCCGTCGGCGCCTCCGGCGACCTGGCGCCCCTGGCCCACATGAGCTGCTTGTTGATCGGGGAGGGCAAGGCCCGCCACAAGGGCGAGCTGATCGACGCCGCCACTGCACTCAAGATTGCGGGTTTGGAGCCCATCGCTCTGGCACCCAAAGAGGGGCTGGCGCTGCTCAATGGCACCCAGGCCAGCACGGCGTTTGCGCTGGAAGGCCTGTTCCACGCCGAGGATCTGTTCGCCGGCGCCATCACCATAGGTGCCATGAGCGTGGAGGCCGCCCTGGGCAGTCGCCGCCCGTTCGATGCCCGCATCCATGAGGTGCGCGGTCAGCGCGGCCAGATCGAGGCCGCCGCCTGCTACCGCCACCTGCTGGTGGATGGCAGCGAGATCGGTATGTCCCATCACAACTGCGAGAAGGTGCAGGATCCCTACTCACTGCGCTGCCAGCCCCAGGTGATGGGGGCCTGTCTGGCCCAGATCCGCCACGCCGCCGAGGTGCTGGTGTGCGAGGCCAATGCGGTCTCCGACAACCCTCTGGTGTTTGCCGAGGATGAGGAGATCCTCTCCGGCGGCAACTTCCACGCCGAGCCGGTGGCCTTTGCCGCCGATAACCTGGCCCTGGCCATCGCGGAAATTGGCTCGCTGTCCGAGCGACGCATGGCGCTGCTGATCGATTCCCGCATGTCGGGCCTGCCGGCCTTCCTGGTCAACAACGGCGGCGTCAACTCCGGCTTCATGATCGCCCAGGTCACCTCGGCGGCGCTCGCCTCCGAGAACAAGACGCTAGCCCACCCGGCCTCGGTGGACAGCTTGCCCACCTCCGCCAACCAGGAGGATCACGTCTCCATGGCCACCTTCGCCGGTCGCCGTCTGGCCGACATGGCGGAGAACACCCGCGGCATACTGGCGGTCGAGCTGCTCGCCGCCGCCCAAGGGCTGGACTTCCGCGCCCCCCTGCGCAGCACAGAGCTCATCGAGCTGGCCAAGGGACGACTGCGTGAAGAGGTCAGCTTCTATGACAAGGACAGGTACTTCTCGCCGGACATCGAGGCCGCCGCCGCCCTGCTGGGTCGAGCCAGCTACAACGATCTGATCCCGGCCGGGGTGCTGCCGAGTCTCTAAGCGGCTATCCGCCCATAACAAAAGACCGCCCGATGGGCGGTCTTTGCGTTTCTGGCATTGGTTGGATGCGGTTATTCGTGTTCGAACATCAGTAACAGCTAGACCACGAACAGCATCGCTGGGCGCTGGCGCCGGCTATTCGTGCTCGAACATCAGGAACAGATAAACGACGAACAACACCAGGTGGGTGGCGCCATGGAGCACATTGGTGCGGCCACTGCTGAAGGTCACTTTACAGACCATGAGAGTGGTGATGAGCAGCACCATGTCGGCGGCGGAGAGGCCGAGGCGCACCTCCTGCCCGAGCAGGGAGCCGATGAACAGCACAGAGGGGACCGTCAGGGCTATGGTGGCCAGCACGGAACCGAAGTAGAGGTTCATGGCGCGCTGCAACTGGTTGTTGAAGGCGGCCTTGATGGCGCCGACAGCCTCAGGCGCGAGCACTATACAGGCCACGATGAAGCCGCCCAGGGCCGCCGGGGCCTCCAGCACATGGACCCCGTAGTTGATGGGGATCGCCAGCGTCTTGGCCAGCAGTATCACCACCACCAGGTAGGCGAGCAGCAGCAGGGTGTGATAGACGTTGCTGCGTAGTATGCCGTGGTGTTCCTCGTGGTCCTCGTGGTCGCTGTCGACGAAGAAGTGGCTGTGGCTGCGGGTCTGGATCAGCAGGAAGACGCCGTAGAGCAGGACCGAGATGATGATCAGCATCCAGGACATGGCGCTGGACATGCTGCCCAGGGTACCGCCCCGGGTGAAGTTCGGCAGCACCAGGCAGAGCAGGGCCAGGGGAATGATGGCGACCAGGTAGGATTTGACCCCGTCCAGATTGAAGTTCTGGGTGTGATAGCGCCAGCCGCCAAACAGCAGGGTGAAGCCCACCAGGCCGTTGGTCACCAGCATCACCACGGCGAACATGGTGTCGCGGGCCATGGTGGGGTTGGGGTCGCCGGTCAGCATCACGGAGGAGATCATCACCACCTCGAGGGAGATGACCGACAGGGTCAGGATCAGGGTGCCGAAAGGTTCACCCAGCTTGATGGCCAGGGCGTCGGAGTGACGCACGACGGAGAAGATGGCCCAGGTGACGATGGCGAACAGGGCCAGTGACACCGGCAGGTAAACCGCAAGGGGGGTTGCTTCTGTCAGCAGGTCGCTGCCCAGGGTCTTGAAGAAGAGCAGGGTCAGCAGGCCAACGGGCAGGGCAATCTCTTGCCGGATAAATGACTTCATAGGCAGTGGTTCTCATCTCGGGGCGGCCGTGGCCGACGGGTAGGGAGACAACAGGTCGCGCCACGGGGGTGGCGCGCCAGTCCATGATAAAGGGAGTTGTCCCGTCAGAGGAGAATCATTTTGTTGCAAGAGATGAGGATCCCTAGGCGGGGACCCTGATGTTGCTCTCTCACTGCCCGCCGGGCTGGCTCTGCCGCCATGCCAGCAGCCAGATCTTCAACTTGGTCAGGGCCATGGGTTTGGCATAGACATAGCCCTGGATCAGGTGGACTCCATGGCGGTGCAGGTAGTCGACCTGCTCCAGAGTCTCGACCCCCTCGGCTATCATCTCCATGTCGGATTCGTGGCCGAAGGCGATGATGGAGTCCAGCAGGGTGCGCTTGAGATCGTCCGTGCCTATGGTGTCGACGAACATCTTGTCGATCTTGATCTGGCGGATGCCGAGGCGCTGCAGGTAGGCGAAACCGCCATAACCTGTGCCGAAGTCATCCAGCTTGAAGTGATACCCCTTCTCCTGGAGCTGCGCTATCTCCCCCATGGCCGCCTTGATATCGGTGATCGGCTTGCGCTCGGTCAGCTCGAAGGTGAGCCTGGCCGGGGAGGGCCAGTCGTGGCGCTGCAACAGGGGCCGCAGATTGGGTTGCTCCAGGTGGGCGGCCACTATGTTGACGCTGACCCACTGGGTCGGCTCCAGCCAGGGCAGGTCCGCGATGACCCTCTCCAGCAGTTGCTCCGTCATGGGCAGGATCAGCCCCTGCTCCTCCGCATAGTCGATGAAGGTGCCTGGGGGCACCAGCTCCCGACCCCGCTGCCAGCGCAGCAGCGCCTCGAAACCGACCACCTTTCTGCTGCGACTGTCCACTATGGGTTGATAGAAGGGGACGAACTCGCGCCGCACCAGGGCTGCCTGCAGCAGCCCCTTGAGGGAGCGGCGGTAGTTGCGCAGCACCCAGTAGGCGGCGACCAGCAGGAGTCCCAGCGCGCCGCCATACAAGAGGCCATAGTGGCGGGCCTGCCGCTTCGCATACTCCTCCAGCGCCTTGCCCGCCCACAGGGTCTGCCTGATCTGGGGATCCGGATCGAAGAAGCTCAGGCTCTGGTTGCCAGGCTCCTGCTTGATGGACTTGTCGCCACGGGGGAAGAAGGTGGTGACCTTGCCCGGACTCTGCTGGCCAAACTCGAGATAGAAGCAGCCCGGACAGGGGGATTGCAGCTGATCGTGGCTCCAGCTGTTGTTCAGCACCCAATAGGCGACATTGCCACCCTTCCTGTAATAGGCGACGACCTCCTGCTCGGTGTTGAAGCGGGGCTGGGTGGCCGCGAGACCAAACTGCTCCTGCTCGGGATAGGGGGGCAGCTCGACAGTGGCCAGGGGGAAATCCTCCCCCAGACTGGAACAACCGCCGCCGGAGGCGAGCTTGAGCCCCTGTAGCCGGATGTGGCGGCTGTAGAAACGGGGATCCCGCAGCAGGGCCATGTCTGCGGGGCCGCAATCGAAGGCGAACCTGGAGAGCTGGGAGCGAATGCTCTGATCCAGCGCCTCGTGGCGCTCCGCCAGCGCGGCCTCTATCTGCGCCTTCTTCTGTTGCAGCAGCTGGTGGGCCAGGGGGTTGCCCAGCAGCTGGCTGAGGGGCAGGCTCGCCAGCACGGGCAGGCAGAGCAGCAGCAGACTGATCCAGAAGGGAGAGGCTCGTCGCAAGGGGTACCTGCCTGATGGGTGCATGGGATACAAATGGATGGCAACATCATAGCATTAGCTGCATCAATTTGAGTTGTATCGGTCACACTTGGAACAACATTCATAATTCATTGATAAACAACAATATGACAAAACGAGTGGTGAAGATTCAATCGCTGACCTGTCATAAATGACAATTGTCCAGCTTATCTGAAATGGCTAGAGTAGCGGTGCGGTTTGACTCACCGTGTGTTCAATACTCCTGTATCTATTTTTGTCAGTAGCACAGAGTGTTAGTTTTGATATGAGTGTTTCTTTTGGTCCCCGCAGTGGGACCATTTTTCTGTCCGCTGCCCAGCTGGCGGCCCGATTTTCCCCTCCCCCGAGTCTTTTCCCTCACAAGCGGCCCGCCCCCGGGCATGAAGGGCCCTGACGCTTATTTGCAGAAGCGGGATCTTCAACCGTAGGCGGGGTTTGGCCAAGGCTGATACCATGAGGCCTTATGGATGCTGTCGGCTACGGAAAGGCACATGAAACTGACCACTCAACTCGTCTCTTTTATTACGCTGTGCGTGATCTCGGCCATGGCCGTGGTGATGCTCGGCGGGGTATTCAGTTTCCGCCAGATGGGGATGGAGCTGCAGCAAAACCGGGTCGACTCCCTGGTGGAGATCATCGACAAGCAGCTGGGGGTGACCGATGACCAGCAAGCCCTTGCCCGCTGGCTGCCCTCCCTGCTGCGGGCCTCCCACGTGGTCGAGCTGGAGATCCGCCAGGACAGTCAGCGGGTCTACTGGTTTCGCGATGTGCAGCAGCAGACGGACGAGAGTCTGCTGATCCCCTACAGCAAGGCCATTCCCAATCAGGCCGGCATGCAGGCCGAGTTCAAGCTGGACAGGCCCTTCAAGGAGTTCGAGTACTCCATGCAGGCCATGTTCGGCATCTCCCTCGGGGTCTTCATAGTAGTGTTCGGCCTCTGGTACTCCATCCGCTGGCTGCGCCAGCAGTTGCGCGGTGCCGAGCTGCTGGCGGAGCGCGCCCAGCTGATCCTGGATGGCAAGCTGACCAAGCTGGCCCATGATCCCGCCGACGAGTGGCCCCTCTCCGCCAGCCAGGCCCTCACCCATCTGCTGGCCGAACTGGCCGATGCCCGCAAGGAGCGCAGCCGGTTCGACAACTTCATCCGCAGCAACGCCTTCGTCGACAAGACGACCGGCATAGGCAACCGCCTCTTCTTCGACAACCGGCTGGAAAACGCCATCATGGAGGCAAGCGTGATCAGCGGCGGCGTCCTGCTGATCGAGCTGGCGGGGTTGGAGGAGCTGGATCCCGAGCTGAGCGGACGCCCGAGCCAGGATCTGCTGATGGAGGCGAGCGCCTCCATCGGTACCTTCGTGCGCAAGCACAGCGGCGCCCTGCAGGCCCGCTACGCCGGCCAGGTTTTTGCCGTGCTGCTGCCCAACATGTCCGAGAGCGAGATGGTGGATGGCGCCAGCCAGCTGCTCAAGAGCCTGCAACGGCTGCACTGGCCCGAGTCGGTCAATCTGGACACGGCCGTCTACCTCGGCGCCGTCTGTTATCAGGCAGAGGACTCCCTGCTCAAGGTGCAGGAAGAGGCCGAGCTGGCCCTCAAGAGCGCGCGGCTGCAGGGCCACAGCGGCTGGTTCCTCTACGAGAAGTCCCTGGACGAAGAGGCGAGCAACAAGGGGACAGTGCGCTGGCGCACCCTGATCAACCGCCGCATCGAGGAGCAGGGGATCTCCTTCTATCTGCAATCTGTGCAGCAGGAGCGAGATCAGGTGGTGCTGCAACAGGAGCTGCTGATCCGCCTCCATGACGAGCAGGGGCGGGAGTTGCAGGCGGGGGTCTTCATGCCCATGGCGGAGAAGGCCGGCCTGCTGCTGCCGCTGGACCGGCTGGTGATCACCCAGACCCTTCGCCTGCTGCGCCAGCGACCTGAGTCGAGCTGCCCCGTCAGCCTGTCCCTCAGCGCCCAGAACCTGCTCAACCGGGAGTTCCAGCGGGAGCTCTTCTTCGAGCTGTTCCAGTTGCCGCGCAGCATCAATGAGGGGTTGATACTGCAACTGTCCGAGTCCCAGGTGACCCGTCACTACGAAGCGCTCAAGCGGCCACTGCGGGCGCTGCGCATGCTGGGGTGCCGACTGGCCATAGATCACGCGGGCCAGGATGTGGTGAGCACCCAGTACATCAAGGAGTTCGAGATCCACTTCCTCAAGCTGCACCCCAGCCTGGTGCGGGAGATCCACCTTCGTCAGGTCAACCAGATGGCGGTGCGCAGCCTGGTGGGGGGCTGTGCCAATACCCAGGCCCGGGTGATTGCGGTGGGGGTGGAGAGCGGCGACGAGTGGAAGATGCTGCGCCACCTCGGCGTGCACGCGGGCCAGGGGCCCTGGTTCGCCGAACCTGAGCGGCTGGTGATGCCCACATGACGGAGCCTGTCCGCCGCTAAGGGCCTGACTTCCTGCCTGCTGGGCAGCCCCAGTCCCAAGGGCGACCGAATGGCCCTGGCTTACAGCCTGCCCTGCTCCCTGAGACCCGCCAGCCCCTGCAGGCCGCCGGTGTGGATGAAGACGACCTGGCTGCCGCGGGGGATCCGGCCTGCGGCCAGCTCCCGAAACAGTCCCCACATCGCCTTGCCACTGTAGATGGGCTCCAGCGGCAGGCCTGTGTGGGCACTGAAGGCCTGCACCCATTGCCACAGGGCCGGGCTGAACCTGGCGTAACCGCCGTCGTGGTGCTCCTGGGCTATCCGCCAGCCGCCGGTGGTGGCCGCCGCCGGATTAAGCCGGCACACCTCATCGTGGAGGAAGGCGCCCCCCTTGAGCACGGCGATGGCGAGGATCTGCTCCCGTTCCCGCTTGCCCGCGATGAGCCCCGCCAGGGTGCCGCCGCTGGCACAGGGCAGCACCCAGAGATCCGGCGAGAAGGGCACCTCGGCCACCAGCTCGGCCACCCCGGGGATGGCGAGCGGGCTGCTGCCCCCCTCGGGGACGATCAGGGTGTCCGGCGCCTTGAACTGGGCCAGCCAGTCCGGATCCTGGCGCCGCCGATAGCTCTGGCGGTCCACAAAAACGAGACCCATTCCCCAGCCTTTGGCCGCACTCAGGGTTGCGTTGCTGACGGTGTCGGCTTCACCGCGTATGATGCCCGTGGTGCGCAGCCCGGACCTGAGTCCGGCCGCTGCCAGGGCGTGGATGTGATTGGAGTAGGCCCCCCCAAACGACAGCAGGTGGGTCTTGCCCTGCACCTGCGCCTGTTGCAGGTGGTACTTGAGCTTGCGCCACTTGTTGCCGGAGAGGGTCGGGTGGATCAGATCATCCCGCTTGCACCAGAGCCGCACACCCTGGGCATCCAGCAGAGGATGGTGGACGGGGTGCAGGGGCGAGGGGAGCTGAGCGGGGGCCAGGATGGCATCCCCTAAGGACGCCCTCTTGGCGGTCAATGCATCGTTTGTCATAAATATGGAGGCTAATGGCCTGTTTATGTTAAGGTTTAGTCCGTTTCATGCGGTCAGGTCCAGGTCTCGATGAAGTCACTTTTCCGACGTTCGCCCCCCAGCCATCAGGTGGGACTCCTGCTGGCCAGCGATCGCATCCTGCTGGCTTGTGTGGAACCCGTCCCCATCTTTACCAGTCGCGCCATCAATGGTCCCCACGACTGGCCCAAGGCCATGGGGGAGCTGTTTGCCCAGCATGGCCTGGCCAAGTCTAAGGTGCGGGTGGCCCTGGCCGCCAGCCTTTATCAGCAGATCCAGATCGACAAGCCCGCCGTGCCCGACGCCGAGATGGCGGGGGCCCTGCCCTGGGCCATCAAGGATTTCGTCAACGAACCCGTGTTGCAGCTCGCCATGGATTATGTGGATCTGCCGACCCCCCCTGCGGGCCGGCCCAGGATCAACGTGATCTGCGTTCCCAAGAGCCGGGTGCAGCAGCTGGCGGACGCGGTCAACGGCGTGGCGACCCTGGAGGCCATCGTCAGCGACGAGCTGGCCATGACGGCCCTCTACGAGGCGGACCAGACGGTGCGCATGCTGCTCTGGCAGCCCAGGGGGCAGGAGCTGCAACTGCTGGTCTTTTATCGGGGAGGTCTCTGCTTCTCGCGCCCGCTGCGCGGCTTTGTCAGCCTCACCGGTGCCCATGAGCCCGATCAGGGGATGCTCGACGGGCTGACGCTGGAGATCCAGCGCTCCCTCGACTACCTGGCGGGTCAGCTCAAGCTGCCTGAGCCGGGCCAGATGCAGCTCGCCATCGGCTCCCCCTTCATCGGCACCCTGGTGCGCCACCTGGAGCAGGCGTTCGGCTTCCCTGTGTCCGCCATGGCCAACAAGGCGGTGCTGGCCGGCGTCGAGTATCTCTCCGCTTACGGCGCCGCCCTTGGCAGGAGCGAAGGATGAAACACCATATCAACCTCTATGGCGCCGAATTCAGGCCAAGGCGCCTGTGGGCCAGCCTCAATCAGATGGCCCTGGTCTGGGGCGGCTGTCTGCTGCTGCTGATTGCGGCCACCTTTTTCTATGGCTGGCAACAGAGGGGCGTCGACCGTGAGCTGGCCCAGGTACGTGCGGTGCTCGATGTGCAGCGCAGTGAGGCATCACGGCTCGATGCCGCGTTGGCGCGCCATCAGGCGGACGGTCAGCTGCAACAGCAGCTGGTCAACAAGCGTGAGGAGCTGGCCGCCAAGCAGGCGCTGATACGCCAGCTCGGCAGCCTCTCCCTGCAAAAATCCCAGGGCTACGCCAGCGTGATGGCGGATCTGGCCCGTCTGCGGGATGCCCGCCTCTCCCTGCAACGGATCGAGATAAGTGACGGGCACATCAACCTCTCCGGGGTGGCCGAGCGCAGTCAGGATGTACCTGCCTGGGTGAACCGCTTCAAGCAGACCCCGTCCCTGGCGGGCAAGCAGTTTGGCGAGCTGACCCTGAGCCGGGACAAGGCAGGCCAGCTGGCCTTCCAGCTCAGCGGCATAGCACGGGAGGCCCCATGATGGAGATGACGGCACAGTGGCGGGCCTGGGCACAGCGCGTGGCGGCCCTCAGCCTGCGGGAGCGGGTCTTGATCCTGCTGACGGGCACCATACTGCTGGGGGCGGCCGGGATCTACGGCTGGCTGGATGCTGCCGATACCCGGCTGAGCCAGGAGCGGCAGGCGCTGACGGCGGCGCAACGGGATCTGGAGATCCTGATCCTGGAGAACCAGGGCAAGCAGGCCCGGCTGGGGCGGGATCCCAACGCCCAGGTGCGCCAGCAACTGGCCGGCGTGGAGGCGTCCCTCGGCCGGCTGGACGCCGAGCTCAAGGCCCAGACGGTGGATCTGATCCCGGCCCACGAGATGCCGGCCGTGCTGGAAGCCTTGTTGTCTCGCTCCGCCAACCTGCATATGCTGGCGCTCACTTCCCTCAAGCCCGAGCCGCTGATGGCCGGCGAGCAGAAAGCCAACCTGTTCAAGCACGGGATCCGGCTCCAGCTGGAGGGGGGCTATTTCGATGTCTACCAGTACCTGAAGGCGCTGGAAGCACTGCCCCGCCACTTCTACTGGAAAGGGTTCGACTACAGGGTGGTCGAGCACCCCAAGGCGGCGGTGGAGATGGAGATCTACACCCTGAGCACCAGCAAGGAGTTCATTCGTGGCTAAGTGGCTGACATTGTTGTGCTGCCTGCTGGGCCCGCTGGCCCAGGCGGAGGTGTTGCAGGATCCGACCGCCCCTCTGGCCGGCAGTGGCGCGGCGGCGAGCCCCAGCAAGGGGGCCGGTCTGCCCAGGTTGCAGAGCGTCATCCTGGGTAACGGACCGGCGCTGGCGGTGCTCAACGGTCAGAGCTATCGGGTGGGCCAGCGGATAGACGGTTTCCTGCTGGTGGGCATCAGCGCCGATGCCGTGGTACTGGAGAAGGCGGGCAAGCGTCAGACACTGACCCTGTTTGGCAGCAAGATCCGGATGTGAAGTCGGTTCCGCGCGGGATGCTGCGGGCCAGGTTTGTCGAGTTTCATTGCGAGTCAGGTGCACCAATAACATGAAAAAACACCATTTCTGTCTGCTTCCCCTCGCATTGGCGGTGGCGGCTTGTACCAGCTATCAGCACCCCGAACCGGTGCAGGCCAAAGACGCCCTCAAGCAGGCCATGAAGGAGCAGACCCCGACCGCGCCGCTGACCACTTTGCCTCCCTCGGTGCAGAGCGAACTGCTGCAGCTCAATCGTCCCCAGCAGCCCCTGGCCGTTCCGGAGAAACGGCTGCGCATCGCGGCCCATGATGTCGATGCGGTGGAGTTCTTCGGTTCCCTGTTCAAGGGCTCCCGCTACAGCGTCGCCGTTCATCCCGGGGTGGCCGGTGCCATCTCGGTGGAATTGAAAGACGTGACCCTGCAGGAGGCGCTGGCCACGGTCGGCGACATGTACGGCTTCGACGTGCAGCGCAAGGGCAATGTGTTTCACGTCTATCCGGCGGGCCTTCGCACCGAGACAATCCCGGTCAACTACCTGATGATGGCCCGCCGCGGCCTCTCCCGTACCTCGGTCAGTACCGGCGGGGTGACGGCCAACGACAACAACAATAACGGCAACAACAACTTCGACAGCAGCGGCAACAATAACAACGGCAACAACAACCTCGGCTCCTCCAACGGGGACAACGGCAACAGCAACAACAGCAACGGCACCCGGATCGAGACGGACAGCAACAACGACTACTGGAGCGATCTGCGGGACGCCCTGCAGACCCTGATCGGCACAGGCGAGGGCCGGGCCGTCATCACCAGCCCCCAGGCGGGTCTGGTCACTGTGCGTGCCTATCCGAAGGAGCTGAAAGCGGTGCGCGAGTTCCTGGATCAGTCCGGTGAACACCTCAAGCGCCAGGTGGTGCTGGAGGCGCGGATCCTGGAGGTGGCCCTCAACGAGGGGTACGAACAGGGGGTGGACTGGAGCGGTCTCTCCGCCAGCTGGGACGGCAACAAGGGCATCACGGGGGGCGGCTCCCTGCTCGACAGCCCCATCGCCTCGACCCCCAACCAGATCTTCAGGGCCCTGGGGGGCGGCGCCGGCTTCACCATCTCCGATGGCAACTTCAACGTGGCGGTCAGCCTGCTCAAGACCCAGGGGGACGTGAACACCCTCTCGAGCCCGCGCGTCACCGCCACCAACAACCAGAAGGCGGTGATCAAGGTGGGGACGGACGAATACTTCGTCACCAACGCCTCGACCACCACCACCACCTCGGGCAACTCGGCGCCCATAGTGACGCCGAACGTGGAGCTGACCCCCTTCTTCTCCGGCATAGCCCTGGACGTGACCCCGCAGATCGACGAGGCCGGCCGGGTACTGCTGCACATCCACCCCTCCGTCATCGACACCGAGGAGCAGAGCAAGACCATCAACGTCGGCACTGCGGATCCCCTGGTGCTGCCGCTGGCCAAGAGCTCCATTCGTGAATCGGATACCGTAGTGCAGGCCAACAATGGCGACATCATCGTCATCGGCGGCCTGATGAAGACCGACAAGCAGGAGATCGTCAGCAAGGTGCCGCTGCTGGGGGACATTCCCTGGGTCGGCGAAGCCTTTACCAACCGCCGGGAGAGCACCAAGAAGGTGGAGCTGGTGATCCTGCTCAAGCCGACAGTGGTGGAGAAAGACACCTGGCAGAAAGAGCTGCAACGCTCCTCCGAGCTGCTCGACAAATGGTATCCGCCCAAGGGCTAAGCCATGATGCTTAATCGGTCTATTCCCGGTGTTTCCCTGCCGCGAGCCTCTGAGCTCTGCCTGGGGGGGGCGTCCTCATGTACCTGAACCATGTTGTTTTGCAGGTGTTCTCCTTCGGCCTGATCGGCGTTGGCCGTGACGGGGACTGGGAGGGGATATGTACCTGAACCATTTCGGTTTGCAGGAGGCCCCCTTTGGCCTGACCCCGAATACCGGCTTCTACTACGGCCTGCCTCCCCACGAGGAGGCCATGCAGGTGCTGAACTGGGCGCTGGCCCAGGGGGAGGGTTTCATCAAGGTGACCGGCGAGGTGGGCACCGGCAAGACACTGCTCTGCCGCAAGCTGCTGAGCGAGCTCGGCTCCGAGGCGTGCCCGGTGCGCCTGGCCTGGCTGCCCAATCCCCACCTCACCCCGGGTGAGCTGCGCACCGCCCTGGCCCTGGAGCTGGGACTGGCGGTGCAGGGGGGCAGCGAGCTGGATCTCACGGATCGCATCCATCGCCACCTCATCGCCCTGCACCAGCAGGGGAGCCGGGTGGTGGTGCTGATCGACGAGGCGCAGGCCCTGCCGGACGAGACCCTGGAGGCCATCCGGCTGTTCGGCAACCTGGAGACCGAGTCCAGCAAGCTGCTGCAAATCGTGCTGTTCGGCCAACCCGAGCTGGATGTCCGGCTGGCCAGACCCCACTTGCGCCAGCTGCGTCAGCGCATCGGCTTCTCCTACTGCCTGCGCCCCTTGCGGTGCGACGAAACCCGGGCCTATCTGGAGCACAGGCTGCACGTCTCGGGTTATCGCGGGGCGACGCTGTTTGGCGGCCTGGCCCTGCGCCTGCTGTGGCGGGCATCCCGCGGCATTCCGCGGCTCATCAACGTGCTGGCCCAGAAGTGTCTGATGCTGGCCTACGGCCGCGGGACGCGGCGGATCGACAGCGCCCTGGTGCGCCTCGCCATTCGCGATACCGATGACGCCCGCGGTGGCTCATTCGTACGCTGGTGGCCCCTGTTGTTGTTGCTGGGCACTGCCCTGGCCTATGGAGTCTGGTCATGAGCGTGATCAATCAGATGCTCAAAGATCTGGAGCAGCGCCAGCCAGGATCCGATGGCGCCGCCGTCTATGTGGCGCCGACGCGTCAGCAGGGGTGGTGGATGCTGGTGCTGACCCTGCTCTGCACCCTGGCGCTGGTCATCCTCGGCTGGCGCACCTGGATCTACTGGCAGCAGAGCCAGCGCACGGCGCAGCCGATGGTTCAATTGACGACCGAGCTCGCCCCGGCGAGCCAGGCGCAGACGCAGTCTGCCTCCTCTGCCACCGAGGTGGTCGCGGCGCCCCCCGAGCCCCAGGGGGCCGCCTCCGGGGCTGTCGCTCTGGATGTTGCCCCAGTGGCCGCCATGGCAAGGGCCAGCGCGCCCGCCGGGGTGGCAGAGGGATCTTCCGCGACCGAGGTGCTCGCCGACGAGGCCCCGGTGTCAGAAACCCTGGCCGAGACGCAGCCGGAGGATGAGGTCACGCCGAGCGACGAAGAGTTGCAGCCGGATCTTTATGCCGAGCTGGCGGCAGAGCAGGAGGCGGCCCCCCAGGAGGTAGCCGCTGCTCCCCGCAAACCCGGCGTGCTGAAGATAGAGACGGTGGATCTCTCCGAGCCCGAGCTGGCGGCCCTGGCCGAGCGCAAGGCGACTACCGCCATGGCCAAGGGGCAGATGCGGGAGGCCCAGGACAACTATTACCAGGTGCTGGTCCATGATCCGCACAATCAGGGGGCGCGCGAGCAGCTCGCGGGCCTGCTCTACGGCGAGGGTCGGCTGACCGAGGCCAGCCAGGTGCTGGAAGAGGGGTTGAGGCTGGATCCGGCGCAGGCCGATCTGCGGCTGCTGCTGGCCCGGGTGGCCATCAGCGGCGGCGATCGCCAGAAGGCGCTGGATTGGCTCACCGGCTATCAGCCGGATCTGGCCGCCAATCTGGACTATTACGCCACCTGGGCGGGGCTAGCCCAGGAGCTGGGCCAGCCCGCCCAGGCGTCCGAGCTCTACGTCAAGTTGTTGCGCCAGCAGCCGGATCAGGGGCGCTGGTGGCTGGGGCTGGGGGTGGCCGAGGATGGTCAGGGCCACCGCCAGCGGGCGCTGGACGCCTATGGCAATGCCCAGTTGCACGGGAACCTCGGCGAGGCATCGACCCGCTGGCTGGAACAGCGGATCGCCGAGCTGACGCCTTGACACAACAACCCCTTCCCGGCCTCCCCCTTCGAAAGGGGGAGGAGTAGTTCGCTCCCTCCCCTTACCAAGGGGAGGGCTGGGGTGGGGTTGTTGCGACCCCTGGGTTCGATTAGCCGCGCAGCGGCGTAATCGGACGAGGTGACGGATTCTGGTACCCAATTCGCCATCGAATGTGGCAACAGGTTTGAATGACGTGCAATCACAGGAATCGGAGTAACAATGGCACAACCCAGACTGAAAATGCGCCTCGGCGACCTGCTGGTACAGGAGCAGATCATCTCGGATGATCAGTTGCAGCTCGCCCTGCAGCAGCAGCGTCAGACCGGGCGCAAGCTGGGGACCACCCTCATCGATCTCGGCTTCATCAGCGAGGTGCAACTGTTGCAGTTCCTCGCCCGCCAGCTGGACGTGCCCTTCTTCGATCTCAACAACCTCACCATAGACGCCTCGGCCGTGACCCTGTTGCCCGAGGTGCAGGCCCGCCGTTATCGTGCGCTGGCGGTCAACCTCAGCGACGACAAGGTGACTGTGGCCATGTCGGATCCCGCCGACCTGAGCGCCCTGGATGCCATAGCTGCCCTGCTCAGCCCCCGCGAAATGGTGCTGGCGGTGGCGCGGGAAGGCCAGCTGTTGGAGTATTTCGACCGCCTCTATCGCCGTACCCGGGAGATAGAGAGCTTCGCCGAGCAGCTGCACGAAGAGTATCAGGACGCCGGCTTCGAGCTGGGTGCCGGCAATCTCGGGGCCGGTGACGAGGGGGAGGCGACGGTGGCCAAGCTGCTGCGCTCCCTGTTCGAGGACGCTGTGCAGGTGGGGGCCTCCGACATCCACATAGAGCCGGACGAGAAGGTGCTGCGCATTCGCCAGCGCATCGACGGCGTGCTGCACGAAAACATACTGAACGAGGTACGCATCGCCCAGGCGCTGGTGCTGCGCCTCAAGCTGGTTGCCGGGCTCGACATCTCCGAGAAGCGGCTGCCCCAGGATGGCCGTTTCGCCATGAAGGTGCGCGGCCGGGACGTGGATGTGCGTATGTCCACCATGCCGGTGCAGTACGGTGAATCCGTGGTGATGCGACTGCTGGATCAATCCTCCGGCATCTTGTCGCTGGCGGAAACCGGCATGCCACCGGCGATCCTTGCGCGGTTTCGCCGCCAGCTCAAACGCCCCCACGGCATGATTTTGGTGACGGGCCCCACCGGCAGCGGCAAGACCACGACGCTCTACGGCGCCCTCTCCGAGCTCAACCAGGCCAGCCACAAGATCATCACGGTGGAAGATCCTGTGGAATACCGGCTGCCGCGGGTCAACCAGGTGCAGGTCAACCCCAAGATAGGGCTCACCTTCTCCCAGGTGCTGCGCTCCACCCTGCGTCAGGATCCCGACATCCTGCTGGTGGGGGAGATGCGGGACAACGAGACGGTGGAGATAGGCCTGCGCGGCGCCATCACCGGCCACCTGGTGCTGACCACATTGCACACCAATGACGCCGTCACCAGCGCCCTGCGTCTCATCGACATGGGGGCCCCCGGCTATCTGGTGGCGAGCGCCCTGCGGGCCGTGGTGGCCCAGCGCCTGGTGCGACGGGTGTGTGAACACTGCGCCTGCGAGACGGCGCCGGACCAGGGGCAGGCCACCTGGCTCACCATGCTCTCCGGCGAGGCACCCGGCCAGCATGTCTATCGCAAGGGGCGTGGCTGCCAGAGCTGCAACTTCACCGGTTATGCGGGCCGGATCGGGGTCTACGAGCTGCTGGAGCTGGATCAACCCATGATGGATGCCCTGCGCCGCAACGATGCGGAGGGCTTTGCCCGGGCGGCGCGCGAGCACGAGCACTACAGGCCCCTGGCCCTGACGGCACTCGATTATGCCCGTGAGGGGATCACCTCGGTGGATGAGGTGCTCAGGCTGGCCGAGGATCTGGGATAAGCCATGGGCAGCTTCAACTACAAGGGGCGCGACAGTCAGGGCCAGGCCGTCAGCGGCATGGTGGAGGCCGCCAGCGAGCTGGCCGCCGCCGAACAGCTGATGCGCCGTGGCGTGATGCCCACCGAGCTCAAAGCGGGCAAGGCCAAGTCTGCCGGCATCGACTGGTCGCTGCTGCTGGAGGGGAGCGTCAAGCTGGAGGAGCTGGTGGTGTTCAGCCGCCAGATGTATGCCCTGACCCGGGCGGGCATTCCCATACTGCGCGCCATCGCCGGGCTGGAGGAGAGCGCCCACAGCAAGCCCCTCAAGCGGGCACTGCACGCCTTGGGGGAGGATCTCGGCAACGGGCGGCCGCTGTCGAGCTCGATGCAGGCGCACCCCAAGGTGTTCAACAGCCTGTTCGTCGCCATCATCCACGTCGGCGAGAACACAGGCCAGCTGGAGGAGGCCTTCCTGCAGCTCGCCAACTATTTCGATCTGGAGCTGGAGACCCGCAAGCGGATCAAGACCGCCATGCGCTACCCCAGCTTCGTGATGATTGCCATCGGCATCGCCATGGTGATCCTCAACATCATGGTGATCCCTGTCTTCGCCGGCATGTTTGCCAAGTTCGGGGTCGAGCTGCCGCTGGCGACCCGGATCCTGCTCGCCACCTCCCACTTCTTTGTCCACTACTGGTGGCTGCTGCTGGCCATCCTGGCGGGCATGGTGTTTGGCTGGCGCCGCTGGGTCGCCAGCACCCAGGGCAAGCTGACCTGGCATCGCTGGCAGCTCAGGCTGCCCATAGTCGGCACCATCATAGAGCGCTCCCTGCTGGCCAGATTTGCCCGCAGCTTCTCCATGATGCTCAAGGCCGGGGTGCCGCTCAACACGGCGCTGACCCTGGTGGCCGATGCGGTAGACAACGCCTATATGGCGGGGCAGATCCGCGACATGCGGGCGGGCATAGAGCGGGGGGAGAGCCTGCTGCGCACCGCCGGTGCCAGCGGCCTGTTCACCCCCCTGGTGATGCAGATGATTGCTGTGGGGGAAGAGACGGGCCAGGTGGACGAGCTGCTGCACGAGGCGGCCGAATACTACGAGCGGGAGGTGGATTATGACCTCAAGAGCCTCACCGCCCGCATCGAGCCCATCCTCATCGGCATAGTGGCCGTCATGGTGCTGGTGCTGGCGCTCGGTATCTTTACGCCCATGTGGGACATGATGCGTGCCGTTCGCGGTCAGTGACAGGCCACCGCATCCTCACTCCCCTGATGGTGGGGCATGATGAAGCGTGCGGTTTGCGGTAGACAAGATGCGGGAGAGGCATGAGCAGACAGTCCGAGCAGGATGAGCGCTGGCTGGGAGGCTACAGGCGGATGGTCGCCTGTCTCCTGCTGCTGGTCATCCTTGCCACCCTGGCCCTGAGCTATCGCAGCCACAGGGAGGAGGCGCTGGCGGTCAGCCTGAGCCTGCTGGGGGAGCAATTTGCCGAGCGGGCCCAGCGACTGCACGGGCGCTGGCTCGATGAGCGGCGCCCCGAGGTGCTGCATGCAGAAGGGGTGGCCTGGCAGTTCGATGGGCGGGGCTGGCCGCTGGCGGTGCTGCCGCTGCAGTCACCCTCCGCCAACTGCCGTCAGCTCTGGCTGAGGCTGATCGGCCCCGAGGATCCGGGGTTGCCGTCCTGGCAGGCTCTCGCCAGCCAGCATGGGGACGGCTGCGAGTTTGGTTGGGAAGGGCACTGGCTGTTCTACCGTTTCAGCGATGGCCGGGTACTGACGAAGCCTTGAGTCGATCTCTCAAGTACTTCAGCGACATGATTTTTTTCTATCTGCATGAAATAATGCGGAACATTACGGAGGCAGCATGGCAGCAAAGAGAGTGAGCGCCGGCCAGGGACCAGGTCAGATGACCGGTTTTTCCCTGATCGAGCTGGTGATCGTCATCGTGATTCTGGGGATCCTGGCCGTCACCGCCTTGCCCCGTTTTCTCGACGTGACCGACGAGGCGAAGAAGGCCAGCGTGGAAGGGGTATCGGGCGGCTTCGCCACAGCGGTCTCCCTGGTGCGGGCCCAGTGGGAAGCCGAGGGGCGTGCCAAGCAGGACAGCCTCAACACTGTGCTGTACGACGGTTCCCGTTTCTATCTGACCACGCCGACCGACAGCCAGGTCAGCAATGGCGAGCTCTCCCCCGGTTATCCCATGGACACGGCGGCGAGCGGCGCTCCCGATGTGGATCCGGCCAATCTGACGGCGGCCCGCTGTCTCAATATTTGGGAGGGCTTGTTGCAGAATCCTCCCAAGGCGACTGCCAACTTTGACGAGGTGCGCGGTAGCGGCAATGACCTGAAGTTCTATGCCACGGTGAGCAACAATGGACTGGATTCGGTCTGCCGTTACTATCTGGTCAACAGCCTGAGCAAGGGAAGTGATGGGCGCTATCAGGACCCGCAAGGGAGCACCGATGCCTACATGAGTTTCAGTTACCGCCCGGCCTCCGGCCAGGTGACTACCAATATCAATTGATAAACAGAGGAAAATGTAATGAAAAAGCAGGCGGGTTTTACCCTGATCGAACTGGTGATCGTGATCATCATCCTGGGCATTCTGGCGGTCACCGCCGCGCCCAAGTTCCTGAATCTGCAGGATGATGCTAAGAAGTCTGCCGCGCAGGGCGTGCAGGCAGCGTTGTCCAGCGCTGCCAATCTGGTCTATAGCAAGGCAGCTCTGAATGGGCAGGAAAAGGCATCTGCGGCAGGTGGTACAGACTTGACTGGGATGACCGGTGTCAAGGTTATCTATGGCTACCCGACCGCTGATACCATTTCCGCTGCTGTAACCCTGGACGGCTGGGTTGCAGCTTCTGGCGCAACTGCTCTCGAGTCAACTTTTGCCCCTGCTAATACCAGTGGCAATACTTGTACCGTAAAATACACAGCCGCAACCAGTGATACTGTTCCTTTCAAAACCGAGTTGCAAAACTGTAAGTAATACGTGTTGACAAGCGAGGCTTCGGCCTCGCTTTTTCATTATTCAATGAGCAACCAAATGCCGAGAAACAAGGGCTTTACCCTGATAGAACTGGTTATCGTAATCCTGTTGCTCGGGATTCTGGCCGCCTTTGCCGTGCCCAAGTGGCTGGGCAAAGGCGGCTTTGAAACCCATACCCTGCGTGACGAGCTGGTGACCCGGTTGCGGCTGGTGCAGACCATGAACATGCATGAAGGGGAGGCGCGCTGCACCCAGCTGGTGCTGGAGCAGAGTCGCTTCGCTCACCTGACCCAGACGGGCAGCTGTGCGCCCGGGTCCATCATAGATAAATGGAGTGCAGACGAGCGGAGCCGGGGGCGCGTTGTCACGGCCTCCGGCGACATCTCCCTGCCGCAAGGTAGCTTCTCTTTCGACAAGCGCAGCGGCCGTCCACTCTCACCGTCCACCTGCGTCAATGGCTGCAACCTGGTGGTGAGCAGCGGGCAGGAGAGCGCCCGACTGCGCATAGAGCCGGAAGGTTATATCCATGCCCTCCCTTAAGGCCCGTCGCGGCTTCACCCTGATCGAATTCGTGGTCGGCATTGTGCTGCTGGCCATCGCCCTGACCGGGATCCTGGGGCTTCTCATCAATCAGGCCCCCCAGGGGGTGGATCCGGTGCTGCAGGTGCGGGGCGCCCAGCTGGCCCAGCGGATCCTCGGCGAGGTGCTGCAAAAATCCTTCGATGAACACTCGGATCACAATGGCGGCCGTTTTCGCTGCGGCGAGACGGTCGGCACCCCTGCGGTGACCTATCCCGCCTGCACCCCGGTCGCCGATTACGGCCCGGATGGCGGCGAGACGCGCCCCTACGAGTTCAACGACGTGGATGACTTCGATACCGCGGGCAACTGGGTGGACGCCAACCAGTTTACCCAGACGAATGCCGAGGGCGTCAGCGACGAGGAGTATCGCCACTATCAGGTCAGGATCGCCGTCACCCCGGATACCCTGTTCGGGAGCTCAGGCCTGGGGGCCGAGTCCATCGGCAAGCGCGTCGCCCTGACAGTGCGCCTGCCGGACCAGAGCGAGCTGGCTTTCACCCTCTACCGGGGGAATTACTGATGGACAAGCCGCATTCCCGTTATGCCGCGTCCGATGACGCATCCGTTACCACAACCCGTTACCGCGTCCGACCTGGGCGGGCACGAGGCTTCACCCTGGTGGAACTGGTGATGGTGATCTTGCTGCTCGGGGTGATGGCCACCTTTACCAGCCAGTTTATCGGCATCGGCACCCAGATTTACGGGGATGCCAGCCGCCGGGAGCAGCTGATGAGCGATGCCCGCTTCGCCCTGGAGCGGCTCAACCGCGAGCTGCGCGATGCGGTGCCTGGCTCGGTGCGCATCGAGGATGCGGCGGGTAACCCTCTGGATCAGGGGGCCTGCCTGCGCTTCTGGCCCATTGCCACCGCCAGCCGTTATCTGGGCTCAGCGGCCAGCGGCGGGCTCACCATAGTGGAGCCCGAGATGCTGCCCCGGGAGGAGGACCAGGCCATCGTCTACCCCCTTGCCGATCCGGCTCTCAACCTGGAGCAGGGGTGCCTCCATGGCAACTGCGTGGCCAGGGTTATTTCGGTGGGCAGCCCTGTCTCGGGAGCCTTGCCGCTGACGGTGGATGGCGCCTTCACCAAGGAGTCGCCGGGGCAGCGCATCTATTTTTCCCGCCAACAGGTGCGCTACTGCGTGACGAATGCAGCCCTGACCCGGGCCAGCGCCGCCATAGGCACTGACTTTCACGAGAGCACGCCGGCCCTGATGGCCGAGCATGTCCGCCCTGCGCCCTATTATTTCTACCGTGAGCCAGCCGCCTTCAGCCAGAGCGAGGTGGGGCTGCGGATGGAGCTTGAGCAGCGCGGCGAGCGCGTTCTCTTCAACCACAAGCTGGAGACGCTCAATGTTCCCTAGGCCTCCCCGCAGGTTGGCGCCCCAGCGCGGCAGCGCCATCATGATCGCCCTCTTCGTCATTGTAATCATGGCCCTGCTGGCGGCGGCCATGGGCCGCTTCCTGGTGGACAGCGGCGAGAAGAATACGGTGGAGGTGCGCGGGGTGCGTGCCCTGATGGCGGCCCAGAGTGGGCTGGAAATCGCCCTCTATCAGCTGTTTCCCAATCGCAGTGGCGCCGAGTTGCCCGCCGCCTGCACCAGGGTGGCGGCGTCCCGGGTATTCGACAAGGATCCCGGCCTGAGCGGGTGTCGGGTCTCGGTGAGCTGCAACGAGATCCAGGCCAGTCAGGGGGGAGAGACCAGCACCACCTACCGACTCACCAGTCTGGGCACCTGTGGTACAGAAGCTCAGGCGGGTGCCAACCCGGATTTTGCCGTCAGCCGCACCCTGGTGGCGGAAGCCTTTGATGGAGTGACACAGTGAGATCCCCAATGAGGAGTGAGCACCCATGATGCCCCGCTTGAGTTCAGGCCTGTGGCTGGCGCTGCTCTGGTGCACCGCCTCGGTGCAGGCCGCCAGCCAGTGTACTGCGGCCTTCACCTACCCGGTTCAGAGCCATGCTTCTCCAGGTCGGCTAGCCATGAGTGGCGAGAGCCGGATCACCAGCGCCACCATGGACACCAATTACCCCTTCCTTGGCAAAACCATCCAGCCCAACGCCAATTGCAATAACGGCGGTTACTGGAACGGGGGTACCTGGATTTCCAGCTGCAACGTCAGCGGCGCTCTGGCCAGTCCACTCAAGGATCTCGCATTCATCGGCGATCCGGATGATTTCCCGCCCGAGCCAGGCGATTTCCCCACCTTTAGTGGCCAGAACAACCTGGCGTGTACCAGCGCTTTCACCCCCGCACCCGGTAATTACAAGAATGCCTCCTGGAGCAGCGGCAACTGCCTGGCCACCCTGCAATCCGGGCAAACCTATCGCTTCAACACCCTGTCGCTCTCCGACGGGGCCGTGCTCAACCTCAATGGTGCGACCGTTTATGCCAAGACGGTGCAGGTCACGGGGTACTCGGATGGCATCAAGGGGAGTGGCAACCTGCACGTCAATGAGCTGACGGTCTCCGGCAACGGCAAGCTCTCCGGTGCGAACGTCACCGTCTACGACAGCCTGGCGCTGTCGACCAGCTCGATTGGCAACGTCACGGCCCGCTTCCAGCCCCACTATGCCGAGGCTGTCGCCCTGAGCGGGCAGAGCCAGATGCCCATGGCGGCGGGGGACTGGGCCATCAGGGAACTGACGGTCGAGGACAACAGCGTCATGACGCTGGAGGGGCAGAGTACCCTCAGTGTCTACGAGCTAGATATGGAGGGACAGGGCAAGATCACGGCGGCGGGCAGTCGCAGCGATCTGACCCTCAAACTGCATCAGACCCTGGAGGTGAGCGACAACGGCGTCATCAATGGCTACTTGCAGGCAAATTACGTCAAGACCTTCAAGCATCAGAGCACGTCCGACATCCGGCTCTACTTCCGCGGCGGCAGCCACTGGATCGACAAGCTCGAGCTTGGTCGCAACGATGAGCTGATCTTCGATACCGGCTTTGCGGCCCAGCTCTACCTCAAGAGTGACCTGACCCTGAGCGACCAGATGGAGGTCAATGCCGGGGGCAAAGCCAATGACCTGAGGCTCTACCACTTTGGCAAGGTCACCATGAGCGACAATGCCAAACTCAACGCCATTCTCTATGTGAATGCGGGCGATCTGGCCATGAGCGGACAAGCCCAGCTGACGGGGGCCGTGTCGGCGGTGAATATCACCATGACGAATAACAGCAAGGTCATCCATGAGCCCTTTAGCGGTGACTGGCCCGGTATCTGTGAAGAGGATCTGACCTGCTTCAGTGACGACTTCTCCGCCAGCACCCTCAGCAACAACTGGGTGGTGGCTCGCAGCAGCGGCGACTTTACCCCCGCCATCGTCAATGGCCGGCTCGGCATGACCCAGGCCAGCCCCAAGCAATCCACCTCGGCGACTTACCAGCGGCTCTTCCCCGCCGCCAACAACCTGGTGACCATAGAGTTCGACCAGTATGCCCACGGTGGCAACGGGGCGGACGGCATGGCGGTGGTGCTCTCCGATGCCAGGGTGACCCCCCAACCGGGCGCCTTCGGTGGGCCCCTCGGGTATGGTTTCAAGCCAGGGGTCAACGGCTTTGCTGGTGGCTGGCTCGGGGTGGGCATAGATGAGTACGGCAACTTCTCGGGTGAAGGCGGGGCGACCAACAAGGGGCGACGCAAGCAGTCCGTGGTGGTGCGTGGCTCGGGCTCTGGCACCAGCGGCTACAACTACCTCAAGGGCACCTGCAACAACGGCGCCGAGAATACCGGCGGAAATTGCCTGTCACCGACCGTGGATAGCGGCTCGGACAGCAATCGCCCCCATCGCTATCGCCTGACTATCGACTCGCGCATCGGCGGCCAGTCCCTGGTCAAGGTGGAGCGCAATACCGGAGGGGTTTACAGCACCCTTATCGACAGCTTCAATGCCGCCGCCCAGAGCGGCCAGGCAGCGATCCCGGAGAACCTTCTGTTGTCACTGACCGGCTCGACCGGGGATGCGACCAACGCCCACCAGATCGACAACGTCCGGATTTGCGCCCTCAAATCCAATCCGGTGGGGACCCAGATCGATCACTTCGAGTTCGATCACTCCGGCCAGGCCCTGACCTGCAACCCGGAGACCCTCATCATCCGGGCCTGCGCCAACGCCAGCTGCAGCCAGCTGTTCACGGACCCGGTGAGCGCTACCCTGACGCCGCTTAAAAATGGCAGCAATGGCTGGATAGCCGATAGCCAGGTGAGCTACAGCGGCAACACAGCGACCGTGAATTTCAGCGACGGCACCACCAAATTGCAGCTGCGCAACAATCTGGCGAGTGCCATGAGGGTGGGGGTGAGTGGCTCTATTCCCTCCACCAAGCCGCTTAGCGAGACGCTTTGCCGGGCGGGCAGCGGTGCCCTGAGCGCCGCCGCCTGTACCCTCAGCTTTGCCGACAGCGGCTTTGTGTTCAACGTGCTGGATACCTTGGCCAACAAACCCCAGCAAGTGGTGATGACGGCGGTCAGGAAGGACAACACGAGCCAGCTGTGCGTGCCCGGCTTTCAGAAGCAGACTAAAAGAATCACGTTCTGGAGTGATTACAACGTGCCTGCGACCAATCTCTTTGGCAGCCAGATAAGGATTGATAAGACGGCCATAGCCACCACGGCGGGGGCTCCCACTGCCATGGATCTCTATTTCAATGAGCTGGGCGAAACCACGCTGAAGGATGTGAGTTACCCGGATGCGGGCCAGATGCGGCTCAATGCCCGCCACGATGGCAGCGGCGACACCGCGGGCCTGGTGATGACGGGCTCGGATCTGTTCGTCAGCCGCCCGGTCGGGCTCTGCATCACGCCCGCCCAAGGGGCCTGCGCGGCAGGGGATGCCAGTTGCCCTGTGTTCAAGAAGACCGGTGAAGCGTTCCAGCTGAATATCAAAGGGGTGGCCTGGCAAGCGGACGATGACAAGGACCTGTGCAGCGGCAATCTGGCGACTCCCAACTTCGCGCTGGCCAATATTGCGCTGGGCAGCGAGCTGGTGGCGCCCAAACCCGGGGAAGAGGCGGTGGTCGGCACACCCCGTTATGACCATTCCAACCAGAAGGGCAGCAACAACCTCAACGGCGTCGGTCAGTCGGTCAACGAGGTCGGGGTGTTCCGGATGACGGCGACGCCACCGACAGCAGGTTATTTCAACTACACCATACCCCCCGCTACCAGCGTGCCGATGGGGCGCTTTTTTCCGGTGGATTTCAATCTGGTGAGCGGTGACATAGTGCCCGCCTGCAGTGAGTGGTCCTATATGGGTCAGCCCTTCCTGGCGGAGTTGAATATTCAGGCCCGCAATCAGTTTGGCGAGACAACCCAAAACTATCGAGGGGATTTCGCCAAGGGGGATGCCTACCTGAGTGCGGCCAACAACAGAGACGGGGTATCGCTCTCCGCCCGGTTACGCAGTCTGGGGGATCTGCCCTGGAAGGCAGGAGAGGCTGATTTCAACGGGCCGACCGAGTTTGCCCGCCGCACCGATGGTCAGCCAGACGGCCCCTATCGCGCGCTTCTGTTTGGTCTTTATATGCGGGACAACGATGGGGAACAGACCCTGATCGCCAATCCCGACTTCAACGACGGACAGCCTGGGTCATGCAGTGGCGCCAGTTGTAATGCCAGGCTCATCGACGAGGTGCCCATGGAGGCGTACTTCGGTCGGGTGCAGGCGGGCACCCGCCAAGGGGTGGCCACGGCCGGGCTGGCGGTGCCGCTGCAACTGCAATATCACGAGGCTGGCGCCTGGCATGCCATGAAGGCGGACCAATGTACCCGGCTCTCCCTGCAAGATGGGGGTGTCGAGTTCACCGATGGCAGTCAGAGTTTCGATGGGGGAAGCGGCGATCTGGCGCTGGATGGCAACACTCGTATCCGGCTCGGCCTTGGCCCGATCGCCCCCGGCGCCATGATCCAGAGGGCGAAGGATGGGGTCATCACCCTGCAGTTTGCTGCCCCGGACAGGGCGGTACGCATTCCTTTCCGGATCGATCTGGCCAGGCAGCCGGAGTCAGAACAGCAACCCGGGCGGCGACCGCTCTGGCTTTCCGACCCTGACAGTCTGGATGGCATGGCGATTTTCGGGCTGGGCCGGGGCAACGATCGCATTATTTATCGCCGCGAAGTGATGCCCTGAAAATGATATGGGGACAAGGAGAGGGGCGCTTTGGGGTGGGCCTGCGTCTTATCTCCTTGTTTCGTAGTGTTTGTCGGCCTGAGCGGGTGAGTGATGACTCGCATTTTTGTCGCGCCTGATTGACTGGCGACAGTTTGAGCGCTTGCCCATTGGGGTGGGCATTGGTAAAGTTAGCCGGTTTTCTGCACCTCCAAATTCTTAGGATTTCCCGTAGCCATGTTCAAAAAGCTCAGAGGCGTCTTTTCCAACGATCTGTCGATCGATTTGGGAACTGCCAACACCCTGATCTACGTAAAAGATCAAGGGATCGTCCTTAACGAACCCTCAGTTGTCGCCATTCGCCAAGAGCGCGGGAACGCCAAATCGGTCGCTGCCGTCGGTCATGCCGCCAAGCAGATGCTGGGTCGTACCCCTGGTAACATCTCAGCCATTCGTCCGATGAAGGACGGCGTGATCGCCGACTTCTACGTGACCGAGAAGATGCTGCAGCACTTCATCAAGCAGGTTCACGACAACAACTATTTCCGCCCCAGCCCCCGTGTGCTGGTGTGCGTGCCGTGCGGCTCCACCCAGGTCGAGCGCCGTGCCATCAAGGAATCCGCGCTGGGCGCCGGTGCCCGCGAGGTTTACCTGATCGACGAACCCATGGCCGCCGCCATCGGTGCCGGCTTGCCGGTTTCCGAAGCAACAGGTTCCATGGTGGTTGACATCGGTGGTGGTACCACTGAAGTGGCCATCATCTCCCTGAACGGCGTGGTCTACTCCCAGTCAGTGCGTATCGGTGGCGACAAGTTTGATGAAGCCATCATCAGCTACGTGCGCCGCAACTACGGCAGCCTGATCGGGGAAGCCACCGCCGAGCGCATCAAGCACGAGATCGGCTCCGCCTACCCGGGCGAAGAGGTGCGCGAGATTGAAGTTCGTGGTCGTAACCTGGCCGAGGGTGTGCCCCGTAGCTTCACCCTGAACTCCAACGAGATCCTGGAAGCGCTGCAAGAGCCGCTGTCCGGCATCGTCTCCGCCGTCATGGTGGCCCTGGAGCAGTCCCCGCCCGAGCTGGCGTCCGACATCTCCGAGCGCGGCATGGTGCTGACCGGTGGCGGCGCCCTGCTCAAAGACATCGACCGTCTGCTGATGGAAGAGACCGGCATCCCGGTCGTCGTGGCTGAAGATCCCCTCACCTGTGTCGCCCGTGGCGGTGGCAAGGCGCTGGAGCTGATCGATATGCACGGTGGCGATCTGTTCCACTACGAATAAGACCCAAAGCCGGCCGAGCGCCGGCTCTTTTTTGACGACTCATGAAACCCATCTTTGGTAGAGGCCCTTCGCTTCAGTTACGGTTGTTTCTCGCCGTCATCATCTCTGTCGCTGCCATCGTCGCGGATTCCCGCTTCGGTGTGTTCACGCACGTCCGCGTCTATCTGAGTTCCCTCGTCAGCCCGCTGCAATACATCGCCAATGCGCCAGGTACCCTGCTCGACACCATGTCGACCCAGGTGCAGACCCGATCCAGCCTGATTGAGCAGACCAAGCAGCAGGAGCAGCAGCTGTTCACCCTGCGCTCCCGCTTGCTCAAGCTGGATCAGCTGGAGCACGAGAACCAGCGCCTGCGCGAGCTGCTCGGTTCGCCGGTGCACAAGGAGTCCCGCAAGATGGTGGCCGAGCTGCTGTCGGTGGATTCCGACCCCTTCAGCCATCAGGTGCTGATCAACAAGGGGGCGCTGGACGGCGTCTATAACGGCCAGCCGGTGATCAACGATCAGGGGGTGGTCGGCCAGGTGCTCCACGTGGGCTCCACCACCAGCCGCGTCCTGCTCATCACCGACTCCAGCCACGGCATTCCGGTGCGGGTGCTGCGCAACGATCTGCGCGCCATCGCCTCCGGCAGCGGCGAGCTGGACAAGCTGGAGCTGCGCAACCTGCCGCGCAACACCGACGTCCAGGTCGGCGATCTGCTGGTCACCTCGGGCCTCGGCGGCCGCTTCCCGGAAGGTTATCCGGTGGCGACCGTGACCCGATCCGATTACGTGGAGGGCAAGCCCTTCGCCCAGATCGAGGCCAGGCCCCTGGTGGCGCTGGACAGGCTGCGTTACCTGCTGCTGCTGTGGACCGACAAGAAGCCGGAAGTGCATGACGACGAGGCCATGACGCCGGCGGCGGCGCCCTCTGCGGCGACGGCCACCTCGGCGGCGGAGGCGACGCGCTGATGCTGCAACCCGCCAGCGGCAGGATCTGGATCTGGATCTCGATCCTGCTGGCCCTGTGCCTCTCGATCCTGCCGCTTCCCTTTCAATTCGAACCCTTCAGGCCGGACTGGCTCGCCATGGTGCTCATCTACTGGGCGCTGGCGTTGCCGCACCGCACCAACGTCGGCACCGCCTGGGTGGCGGGCCTGCTGCTGGATGTGCTGCTCGGCAGCACCCTCGGCGTGCGGGCCATGGCCATGGCCATCACCACCTATCTGGCGGCCTTCCAGTTCCAGAAGATCCGCAACTTCTCCCTCTGGCAGCAGGCGCTGATCATCGGTCTGCTCTCCCTGGTGGGCAAGATCACCGTGTTCTGGGCCGAGCATCTGTTCAGCCGTGCCAGCCTCAACCTGGCCTATTTTTGGTCGACGTTGACAACGATGTTAATATGGCCCTGGATTTTTATGGTCTTGCGCAAGGTACGCCGTCGCTTCAATATCAAGTGAACATGAGCAAAAACAACGGATTGTAACTGCGTCTCATCTCATTGAGTGAATATGAACAAGCACAACGAACTGCAACTCTATCTCGCCTCGGGCTCGCCCCGCCGGCATGAACTGCTGACCCAGCTGGGCTACCGTTTCGAGGTGCTCAGGCTGGATGTGCCCGAGCAGCGGGAAGCGGGCGAAAAGCCCCAGGATTACGTCTGCCGGCTCGCCCGTGACAAGGCGATGGCCGGTGTGGCCGCGGCCCCGACCGCATTGCCTGTGCTGGGCGCCGACACCATAGTGGTGCTGGGGGACAGGGTGCTGGAGAAACCCTCCGACCTGCTCGATGCCAAAGACATGCTGGAGGCGCTCTCCGGCAAGGTCCATCAGGTGATGACGGCGGTGGCACTGGCCACCCCGGAGCGCTGCGACGTGCGGCTGGTGACTACCAATGTGGCGTTTCGCAAGCTGGACGAGGCCGAGATCGAGGCCTACTGGCGCACGGGTGAACCCTGCGACAAGGCCGGTGCCTATGCCATCCAGGGAATAGCCGGCAAGTTCGTCAGCCGCATCGAGGGGAGCTACAGCGCCGTGGTCGGCCTGCCCCTGCTGGAGACGGATCTGTTGATCAAGCAGCACCTCGAGCAGACTCGGTAATCCCCTCGTCAGCAGTTCGCTGCTGAGTTACCCATTGTTCGTCGTGCCAGAATTCAAAACTAGAAAGGCAAGGTAACTTATGTCAGTAGAACTGCTGGTGAACGTCACCCCCTCAGAGACCCGGGTCGCCTTGGTCGAGAACGGGCTGCTGCAGGAAGTGCATGTAGAACGTCAGGCCAAGCGCGGCATAGTGGGCAACATCTACAAGGGCAAGATCAGCCGTGTGCTGCCCGGCATGCAGGCCGCCTTCGTCGACATCGGCATGGACAAGGCCGCCTTCCTGCACGCCTCCGACATAGTGCCCCACACCGAGTGCGTGGCGATCAAGGAGAAGGAGCAGTTCCAGGCGGGCAACATCGCCGAGCTGGTGCGCCAGGGCCAGGACATCATGGTGCAGGTGGTGAAAGATCCCCTGGGCACCAAGGGGGCCCGCCTCACCACCGACATCACACTGCCGTCCCGCTACCTGGTCTTCATGCCGGGCAGTGCCCACGTCGGCGTCTCCCAGCGCATCGAGTCCGAAGCTGAGCGGGAACGCCTCAAGCGCACTGTGGCGGGCTATGTGGACGAGCTGGGTGGCTACATCATCCGCACCGCCGCCGAAGGGGTGGGGGAGCAGGAGCTGGAGCAGGACGCCGCCTTCCTCAAGCGGTTGTGGCGCAAGATCCTGGAGCGCAAGCAGAAGTACCCGCCCTGCAAGATCCTCTACGAGGATCCCAGCCTGGCCTTCCGGGTGGTGCGCGACTTCGTCGGCGCCGAGCTCGACAAGATCCGGGTCGACTCGCGCCAGAGCTTCGAGCTGCTCTCGCACTTCACCGGGGAGTATGTGCCCGAGCTCGCGAACAAGCTGGAGTACTACTCCGGCGAGTCGCCCATCTTCGATCTCTACGACGTGGAGAACGAGATCCAGCGCGCCCTGGAGCGCAAGGTGGAGCTGAAATCCGGCGGCTACCTCATCATCGACCAGACCGAAGCCATGACCACGGTGGACATCAACACAGGTGCCTTCGTGGGCCATCGCAACCTGGAAGAGACCATCTTCAACACCAACGTCGAGGCCACCGCCGCCATCGCCCGCCACCTGCGGTTGCGCAACCTCGGCGGCATCATCATCATCGACTTCATCGACATGCAGTCCGAGGATCACCGCCGCCGGGTGCTCCACAGCCTGGAGCTGGCGCTGGCGAAAGACCGCGCCAAGACCAACGTCAACGGCTTCTCCCAGCTCGGGCTGGTGGAGATGACCCGCAAGCGCACCCGGGAGAGCCTGGAGCACGTGCTCTGCTCCGAATGCCCCGAGTGCAAGGGGCGTGGCCGGGTCAAGACGGTGGAGTCGGTCTGCTTCGAGATCCTGCGGGAGATCATCCGGGTCAACCGCGCCTACGATGCGGATCAGTTCACCGTCTATGCGGCCCCCTCGGTGGCCGATTACCTGCGGGGGGAGGAGTCCCACAGTCTGGCCGAGCTGGAAGTCTTCATCGGCAAGCAGGTCAGGGTGGTGACGGAGCCGCTCTGTGGGCAGGAACAATTCGATGTGGTGATGATGTAATTGATCTACCGCTGGCTGAGTCGGGGCTGGTTAGCCCTCGGGGTCTTCTTCGTGCTGCTGGCCATCCTGGTCAGCGTGGTACGCCTTGGCGGCCCCCTGCTCAACCAGCACAGGCAGGCACTGATCGCCACCCTGCTCGGCGACAGCCAGCTGGAGGTGAGCGTCGAGCACGTCGGGTTGAGCTGGACCCAGCGCGGCCCGGCCCTCGAGCTGCAAGGGCTGGCCATCGCACCCGATTCGGGGCGCTTCTCCCTGCGCCTTGGCAAGGTGTGGGCCCACCTCGACTTCTGGCGCTCCCTCAACGACTGGAAACCGGTGTTCGGCCAGCTGTTGCTGAGCGACGGCGACATAGCGCTGGATCTGGCGCAGCCAGCCGCCCCGACCGGCGAGAAGAGCCCGGATCAGCAGCGGGCCCTGCTGCGCTTCCTGCTGACCCAGCTCTCCACCTTCGACATTCATGACAGCCGCCTGAGCGTGACCACGGCGCTCGGAGAGGTGCGCGCCCTCAACATCGCCCAGCTGCGCTGGCAGAATCGCGGCAAGCGCCATCAGGGGGTGGGCAAGGCCTACCTCATCAACGGGGTGGGCGAGAGCGCCATCGATCTCATCATCGACGTGGATGCCCCGCAAGTGCGCCTCGACAGGCTCAAGGGCCAGCTCTACCTGGGGGCCAGCGAGCTGGACATCAGCCCCATGCTGGCGCGGATCCACGCCGGCGAACCCAAGGTGACCGGCCAGCTCGACTTCCAGCTGTGGAGCGAGTTTGAGGGGGGCAGGCTCGGCAACTCCCTGCTGGCCTTTGGCAACAACCACCTGATCTGGAAGGACGAGCTCAAGGGCGAGCCGCACCGGCTCGATCTGCAGGGGGGCAAGATCCAGCTGCGGCGCGACGGTGAGGAGTGGCAGCTCGCCAGCCATTACGTGACCTTCAAGCTCGATGGGGCGACCTGGCTGCAGAGCCGGTTGCAGCTCGAGCGGGTCGGCTCCCGCATCCAGGGCTATGTGCCCGCCATCGATCTCAACCAGATGGCCAACCTGAGCCAGCTGGTCTCGGGCCTCTATCCCGGCCTGGCCGAGACCCTCAAGCACACCCAGCCCAAGGGCAAGGTGCAGGAGCTGGTGCTGCAGGCCGATGGCGACTGGCAGGGGCTCTCCCTGAGCGGGCAGCTCAGGGGCTTCGAGACCAAGGCCTGGCACGACGTGCCAGGGCTGCAGAAACTGGATGGCGACTTCTGGCTGACCCCGGCCGGGGGCAGCGCCCGCCTGACCCTGGGCAAGGGCAAGGTGGATCCCGCCCGTCACTTCAAGGTGCCTATCCCGGTCGACAGCCTCTTTGCGCGCCTCGACTGGTGGCGCGAGACGCAAGGCTGGGTGCTCTACGGCCAGGATATAGCGCTGGATAACGAGGACTTGACCCTCGCCAGCCGCTTCCGTCTCGAGCTGTTCGAGCACCCCTTCCTCGCCCTGACCGGCCGCATCGACGTGAAGAATGCGGCCCATGCGGATCGCTACTATCCGCTGGCCGTGATGAGCGACGGCCTGGTGGACTACCTGAGCGGCGCCATCAAGGGGGGCAAGGCCAAGGGGGCCGATCTGCTCTGGTATGGGGAGTTCCGCGACTTCCCCTACGACAACGGCAAGGGGGTCTTCCAGGTCGCCGTGCCGCTGGAGCAGGCCACCTACGAGTTCTTCCCCGGTTGGCTGCCGCTCACCGAGCTGCAGATAGACCTCCTGTTCCAGAACGCGGGTCTGGACATGCGCAGCAGCGCCACCCGGCTCGGCAAGGCCAGATCCGACGCTGTGCATGCCTGGATCCCGGATCTCTCCCCCGGGGCGCACCTCTACGTGGATGCCAAGGTCCAGGGGGAGGGGCAGGCCATCAGCGGTTACCTGCAGGACTCTCCCCTCGCGGGCTCCGTGGGTCAGGCGCTGCGGGAGATCGAGATCCGCGGCCCCATGGATGGCACGGTCAAGCTGGACATACCGCTGGGTGGCAAGGGCGAGGTCAAGGCCAGCGGAGAGGCGAACTTCCATGACAACAGCGTCAGGATCGCCACCCTGGATCTGCCCCTGGAGAAGGTGCAGGGACGGCTCGAATATGACAACGAGCACACGCACTTCAGCAACCTCAAGGCCAGCCTGTGGAACCAGCCGCTGACCCTGGATTACCGGGGCAAGCAGCTGCCCCACGGCTATCAGGCGGATCTCAAGTTCAAGGGACTCTGGGACAGCAGTCGCCAGCGCCAGGACATTCCCGCCCTCGAGATGCTCAAGGGGCGCAGCAACTGGACGGGGACCCTGGGGCTGACCCTGCCCGAGAACAAGGCCTTCAGCTTCCAGCTGGCGCTGGACTCCAACCTGCAGGGGATGGGGCTGGATCTGCCGGTGCCGCTGACCAAGGCGCCCGGGAGCCGGCTCCCCCTCAAGGTGACGGCACGGGGCCGCGACGGCAGTGCCGACATTCGCGCCGTGCTGGGGGCCGATGTGGATATGCAGAGCCGGCTGGTGTACGGCGAGGGGGCTCCCTACCTCAGCCGGGTGCGGGTCAACGTCGGTCAGCCCGGGGCCAGGGTGCTGCAAGACAAGCCCATGCTGCTCGCCATCAATCAGCCCCAGGCCGACGTGGCCGGCTGGCTGGCACGGCTCACGCGCTGGTTGCCGGGCAAGGGGGCGGGGAGCAGCGGCAATGCGGTGGTCGGCCCCGCCTTCCTGCCTCAGGAGTGGTGGGTCGATGGTCTGCTCGCCCGGGCCGATATCGGCAGCGCCAACCTCAAGGCGGTGCACTTCACTGTGGGGCCGGTGAACCTGGCCACCGAGGTGATGATCGACAGCCCCGAGGTGATGGGGGTAGTGCGCATTCCCGTGACGGACAGGCAGCCCATAGACGCCAAGTTCGCCCGTATTCACTGGTCAGGCAAGGGATCCGATCTCAGCCCCGAGCCCGATGCGAGGCAGGACAAGGCCATCATGGATGCCATTCCCTGGCTCACCTTCAGCTGCGTGGATTGTCGCTTCGGCGCCTTGCCGCTCGGGGAGCTCAAAGGGGAACTGGTGCCAGGCGCCAACCGGCTCGCTCTCAAGGAGCTGGAGATGCGGCTCGCCGGCAGCACCCTGAGCGGCAGCGCCGAGTGGCTGGCGCAGCCCGGCCAGATGCAGACCCGGGCCCGCGCCCACCTCAGCACCCAGAACAGCGAGTTGCTGCTCAAGCGGCTCGGCTTCACCTCGCCCATAGGCGACGCGCCTGGCAAGCTGGCACTGGATCTGAGCTGGCGTGACGTGCCCTACCGGCTGGACTTGCCGACCCTGGCAGGCAGTGCAGATTACCAGCTGGAGGGGGGCACACTGCGGGAGGTCAACGACAAGGGCGCGCGCCTGCTCTCCCTGCTGAGCCTCGACTCCCTGATGCGCAAGCTGCGCCTCGATTTTCGCGATGTGTTCGACAAGGGTTTCTACTTCGAGTCCATGTCGGCCTCCGCCAAGATCAAGCAGGGGGTGGTGGAGAACAACGATTTCTACATGAAGGGGGCCGCGGGCAACCTGCGTGGCGAGGGCATCGCCGATCTGGTGCGCTGGCGTCTCGATTACGATCTGAGCTTCTCCCCGAACCTGGGCGGCACACTGCCGGTGGTGGCTGCGTTCTCGCTGACCCCGATCACCGGGCTCTATGTGCTGGCGCTCTCCAAGCTGCTGGAGCCTGTGGTGGATGTGGTGACCCGCATCGACTTCCGGGTCTCGGGCCCGCTGGACTCCCCCAAGCTGATCGAGGCCGGCCGGGATCGCGCCCGCATCAAGCTCAACCAGCAGCAGAAGCAGGCGGTGGATGCGGTGGCGCCCAACCTGCCCGCCGAGGAGGTCAGCCCCTTCCTGCTGACCCCCAAGCACGGCGGGCCAGCCCAGCGCTGAGGAGTGGCGTCCGGTGCCAAAATCCTTTCGTCCCGGGCCCGAACCCCTCATAGTGCTGGGAGTCCCCCGCGAGCCGAGGATGCAGAGTCCGGCGGCTTGCCCCATCACAAGGAGCGCGTCATGTGGCTAGCCGCCATACAGTTGATCTCGGGCCGTCACTGGCAGGATAACAAGGCACAGATTGCCGCCGAGCTGGCGGCGCTGCCCAAGGAGCGCCCCTTGTTGGTGCTGCTGCCGGAAAACTTCGCCCTGTTCGGCGAGCGCCAGGGCTATCTGGATGGGGCCGAACCCCTGGGAGATGGCCCAATCCAGCAGCAACTGGCCAATTGGGCCAAAACCCACGGCATCTGGCTGGTGGCCGGGGCCATGCCCACCACCATCGCCGGTTCCGACCATATCCACACCAGCTCCCTGGTGTTCGCTCCCGACGGCGAGCTCAAAGGCCACTACCACAAGATCCACCTGTTCGACGTGGACGTGGCGGACAACCACGGCCGCTACCGGGAGTCGGAGACCTTCAGCCCCGGTCAGGAGTACGTGGTGGTGGACTCTCCCTTTGGTCCCCTCGGCCTCTCTATCTGTTATGATCTGCGCTTCCCCGAGCTCTATCGCCAGCTGGCCCGTGCCGGTGCCCGGGTGCTGCTGGTGCCTGCCGCCTTCACCGCCGTGACCGGGGAGGCGCACTGGGAGCCGCTGCTGCGGGCCCGCGCCATCGAGAACCAGTGCTATGTGGTGGCCGCCAATCAGGGGGGCAGCCACGAGACGGGGCGTCAGACCTGGGGCCACAGCATGGTGATCGATCCCTGGGGCCGGGTGCTGGCCTGCCAGGATTCGGGCACAGCCACTGTGCTGGTGAAGATGGAGCCCGGCCTTGTCGACGAATTGAAACGCACCATGCCCGTGCTGCAACACGCCCGGTTGCTGTGATTCTGGGGTGTTGATTGACCTAGGGTGCAACAAGCGAAGCGCATTGCACCTGTGTCGATCTTGGGGTTGGCGATGGACTTCACTTCGTTCATTGCACCCGACGAATACGAACTTGTCACCGGGCCACACCGGATGAATTCACCGTTACGACGTCTCGCATCGAGAGTGGAGAGAAAGATTGAGTCTATTGAGCCAGGTTAGTGCCTCCTTGTTGGCCCCGAACGATCTCGACGAAGGGCGCCTGCAGCAGTTGCTCGGCAGCCTGATGAGCCATCAGGTGGAGTTCGGCGACCTCTATTTCCAGCGCAGCTGGCACGAGTCCTGGATGCTGGAAGACGGCATCGTCAAGGATGGCAGCTACAACATCGACCAAGGGGTCGGGGTGCGCGCCGTCAGCGGCGAGAAGACCGGCTTCGCCTACTCGGACGAGCTGAGCCTGCTGGCCCTGCAACAGTCGGTGACCGCCGCCCGCGGCATAGCCGCCGCCGGCGCCCAGGGCAAGGTGAAGGCCTGGGCTCGCACCGAGGCCAACCTGCTCTATCCCGCCATGGACCCGCTGCAGACCCTCGACAAGCAGCAGAAGATTGCCCTGCTGGAGCAGATGGACAAGTTCGCCAGAAGCCTGGATCCCGCCATCAATCAGGTGATGGCCTCCATCAGCGGCGTCTATGAAGAGATACTGGTGGCCGCCACCGATGGCACCCTGGCCGCCGACGTGCGCCCCCTGGTGCGCCTCTCGGTGACCGTCATCGCCGAGAAGGGGGATCGCCGGGAGCGCGGCAGCGCCGGCGGCGGTGGCCGCTTCGGTTACGACTATTTCCTGGAGCTGGACGGGCTGGAGAGCCGCGCCTTCGGCTATGTGCGCGAAGCGGTGCGCCAGGCGCTGGTGAACCTCGAGGCCATAGATGCGCCGGCCGGCACCATGCCGGTGGTGCTGGGGGCCGGCTGGCCCGGTGTGCTGCTGCACGAGGCGGTGGGCCACGGCCTGGAGGGGGACTTCAACCGCAAGGGCTCGTCCGCCTTCGCCGGTCGCATCGGCGAGCAGGTCGCCTCCAGGCACTGCACCATAGTCGATGATGGTACCCTGGTGGGCCGACGCGGCTCCGTCTCAATCGACGACGAGGGCACCCCGGGGGGCTACAACGTGCTGATCGAGAACGGCATCCTCAAGGGCTACCTGCAGGACAAGCAGAACGCCCGGCTGATGGGGGTGCCACTCACCGGCAACGGTCGCCGCGAATCCTACGCCGCCCTGCCGATGCCGCGCATGACCAACACTTACATGCTGGCGGGTCAGCACGATCCGGCGGAGATCATCGCCTCGGTGAAGAAGGGCATCTATGCCCCCAACTTCGGTGGCGGTCAGGTGGACATCACCTCCGGCAAGTTCGTCTTCTCCGCCTCCGAGGCCTACCTCATCGAGGATGGCAAGATCACCGCCCCCATCAAGGGCGCAACGCTTATCGGCAACGGCCCAGAGGCCATGAGCCAGGTCTCCATGGTGGGCAGCGATCTTGCGCTGGATCGCGGGGTCGGGGTCTGTGGCAAGGAGGGGCAGAGCGTGCCGGTCGGCGTCGGTCAGCCCACGCTCAAGCTGGATCAGCTCACAGTGGGCGGCACTTCCTAGGTTGGTTTGGCCGCGCAGTGGCATGACCCTACACCACCAAACCCCGGCCGCAGCCGGGGTTTTGTTTTCTCTGGGGCGCACAAATAAAAACCCCGGTCAGTGGACCGGGGTGGGTGAAGGGGGTTGATGGGGCTCAGTTGGCCGATATGGCACGGGCGTCGATATAGAATCGCGCGTTGCCCTGGGGATCTATCCTGATCTGGGCGACCAGCCGATCGCTTCGCTTGTATTCCCACCTGCTCTTGATCCGGGTCAGGGCGGGGCTGACGGCCCCGACCACGTTCAGATATTCGTGAAACAGGCTGTAGCTTCCAATCTCGGTCAGCATCTTTTCCATTTGCATGTCTCCTCAAGTGATTGGGTCTGCGCGGGTCACGTTAGCAGCGACCCTCTGAACCTTGCCTGTACAAAAAACACACTACTCCATCCGTGGGCAGGCAACATGATCAGGCGCAAGTTCGGCGACGATCCTCGAGCTGAGATGACAGCGTTTTCAGTCAGGGCTGGCGCGCGGCGGGCAGATGATCGAGGGCGGCGGATGCGTGTGACTGCGCCGGGGCCGTCTGCACAGCGGGCGCACCGTGGAACACGGGATCCTGCGCCACCTCCTTGATGCCGTTGATGCAGAACTGCATGCCCATGCACACCAGCAGGAAGCCCATGATGCGGGTCATGGCGTCTATGCCTGTGGCACCGAGGATCTTGCAGACCGGATCCGCCAGCTTGAGCACCCCCCAGCTGAGCAGGCTCATCAGGGCGAAGGCGGTCACCATGGCGGCATAGATGACGAAACGGTTGTACTCGTCGGGCAGCTCGGCAATCTGGGCGGCGCCGCTGATCACCAGGGCCATGGTGCCCGGCCCGCACATGCTGGGCATGGTGAGCGGCACGAAGGCGATGCTCTGGTTGATGTCGACCCCGGCGGACTGGCTGGGGGCGGGGAACAGCATGCGAAAACCGATGAAAGCGATGATGAGGCCACCGGCCAGCCGCAGGCCGGGAATGGAGATCCCGAACAGATCCAGGATGGAGGAGCCGATGAAGAAGCTGACGCAGAGGGTGGCGAACAGATAGATGGCGGCCAGGTTGATCTGGCGGCGTACGTGCTCACGGGACATGCCCTTGCTCAATCCCAGCAGCAGGGTAGCCGTGGTGGGGGGATTGACCATGGGCAGCAGCGCGAGCAAGGCGATGAATACGACCTGGAAAAACATCTTGCACCTCGGGGTGGTTGAAAAACAACAGGGCCAGACGCGGGTCTGGCCTTAAGGGGGGGCTACTCTACGGCAGCCAGGCTGAATATAGCCGGAACGAAGGGGCCCCGACAGTCCGGGGCCCGCATCTGTCAGGCGGTTTGTGGCGTGACCTGACGCTGAGTGCGCTGGCGCAGCCAGAGCCAGAGACCCAGCACGAAGCCGAGGGCCGCCAGACTGACCACATAGTGGGAGGGCGCCAGCACGTCGTTCTTCATCCACAGCGTCACCAGCATGGGAGTGAGTCCGCCGAAGATGGCGTAGGCCACGTTGTAGGAGAACGACAGCCCGGAGAAGCGCACCACGGGCGGGAAGGCGTTGACCATGACATAGGGCACGGCGCCGACTATCCCCACCGCAAAGCCTGCCAGTATGTAGAGCGGCACCAGCTGATCCATGCCCGCCGCCAGGCCGTGGTAGAAGGCATAGGTGGCACCGGCCAGCAGCAATGAGCCCAGGACGAAGGTGGGGCCGCTGCCGAGGCTGTCTATCAGGCGGCCGTAGAAGATGCAGCCCAGGGTGAGGGCGACTATGGCCAGGGAGTTGGCGGTCAGGGCATCGGCCGGGCTGATGCCGTGGACCTTCTGCAGATAGGTCGGGGTCATCAGGATCACCACCACTATGCCGGCGGAGAGCAGCCAGGTCAGCAGCATGGAGACGATGACGCTGCCCTTGTGTTCACGGAGCACCGTCTTGAGGGGCAGCTCCTCGGCCAGGGCCTTGTTGGCCTGCATCTCGGCGAAGACAGGGGTCTCGTGCAGCCAGCGGCGCAGGTACATGGCGACTATGCCGAACACACCGCCGAGCACGAAGGCCAGACGCCAGCCCCACTCGCTCACCTCCACCGGGCTCATGCCGCGGTTGATGGCGGTGGCCACCAGAGAGCCGAGCAGTATGCCGGCGGTCAGCCCTGCGGTGAGGGTGCCGCAGGCGACGCCGACCCGACGGGCGGGCACGTGTTCGGCCACGAAGACCCAGGCCCCCGGGACCTCGCCCCCGATGGCGGCCCCTTGCAGGATCCGCAGCAGCAGCAACAGCAGCGGGGCGGCGATGCCGAGGGTGGCATAGGTGGGCAGCAGGCCGATCAGCAGGGTCGGCAGCGCCATCAAGATGATGCTGAGGGTGAACATGCGCTTGCGGCCGATGAGATCGCCGAAGTGGGCCATGATGATGCCCCCCAGCGGGCGGGCCAGGTAACCGGCGGCGAAGATGCCGAAGGTCTGGAACTGGCGCAACCACTCGGGGATGTCGGCCGGGAAGAAGAGCTCGCCTATCACCACGGCGAAGAAGACGAAGATGATGAAGTCGTAGAATTCGAGGGCGCCGCCCAGTGCCGCCAGGCTTAAGGTCTTGTAATCCTGTCGGTTGAGGGGGCGATTGTGATCGTGTGTGCCGGTAACTGTGGTCATATCCTTATGTTTCCCATCGTTTTTTTAGTTATTCTCCCCCATGCTCTGCGGGGATACGCTCACCCACGAGGGTATGCTTTTGTATCCCAGGAAGTAAATCGCACAATTCGCAACACTGTCTTGCAGCACCTTGCGGCAAGGGATTGGAGAGGTCATGACGAAGAAAAAGGTACTGCTCTCCTGGAGCAGCGGAAAAGACAGCGCCTGGGCCCTGCATCGCTTGCGCCAGGATCCGGCGATCGAGGTGGTGGGGCTCTTCACCACCCTGAATCAGGCGTTCGAGCGGGTGGCCATGCACGGGGTGCGCAAGCAGTTGCTGACGGAGCAGGCCGCGTGCGTGGGGTTGCCACTGCACTGCATCGATCTGCCCTGGCCCTGCAGCAACGAGGACTATGGCCGGGTCATGGCCAGCTTCATCGAGGATGTGCTGGCCATGGGGATCCGCCACATGGCATTCGGGGATCTCTTCCTCGAGGATGTGCGCGCCTATAGAGAGAAACAGCTGGCGGGCACGGGCATAGCGCCGCTGTTCCCGCTCTGGGGCAGCGACACGAGGGAGCTGGCGCAGCAGATGATGGCCGCTGGCCTCAAGGCCAGGGTCTGCACCCTGGATCCCGGCAAGCTGGATGCCAGCCTGGGTGGGCACGAGTTCGATCCGACCCTGCTGGCGGCCCTGCCCGCCGGGGTGGATCCCTGCGGCGAGAACGGCGAGTTCCACACCCTGGCCTTTGATGGCCCCATGTTCCAGCGGCCCCTGGCCATCCGGGTGGGGGAGACAGTGGTGCGGGACGGCTTCGTCTTTACCGATCTGCTGCCAGGCGAGGCCCCCTGAGGGCTAGTTGCCCGGGAGGGCGGCAGACCCATCTCCCGTCTGCTGAATGCAACAAGGCCGGATCCCTGGGGATCCGGCCTTGTCGTCTGGCCCGGCTCAGCGGGCGGCGAAGGTGTCGCAGCTGGCGGGCTTGCCGCTGTCGAAGCCCTTCTTGAACCAGGCGAGGCGCTGGGCCGAGCTGCCGTGGGTGAAGCTGTCCGGCACCACCCGGCCCTGACCCCGCTGCTGCAGGCGGTCGTCACCTATGGCCTGGGCGGCGTTGAGGGCCTCCTCCAGATCGCCGTGCTCCAGCACCTGTTCCCGCTCCATATGGTGGCCCCAGACGCCGGCGAAGCAGTCGGCCTGCAGCTCGAGTTTGACCGACAGCCTGTTCTGCGCGGCCTGGCTCAACCCCTGCTGTTGCTGACGCACCTTGGTCGAGATGCCGAGCAGGTGCTGCACGTGGTGGCCCACCTCGTGGGCGACCACATAGCCCTGGGCGAAGTCGCCATCGGCCCCCAGCTTGTCGCGCATGTCCTGATAGAAGGAGAGATCTATGTAGACAGTGCTGTCCGCCGGGCAGTAGAAGGGGCCCATCACCGACTGGCCCTGGCCGCAGCCGGTCTGGGTGGCGCCGCGATAGAGCACCAGCCTGGGAGGCTGATACTGGCTGCCGCTTTGGGAGAAGATCGCGCCCCAGGTATCTTCGGTGGAGGCGAGCATCACTGAGGTGAATCTGGCCAGGGGATCGCTGGCCGGCTGAGACACATTCTGGCGCGGCGCCTGGCTCTGCTGGGACGGTTCGTCGAGCAAGGGGCTGAGATCCACGCCGTAGTAACCCGCCACCATCACCACCACGATCAGGATGAGGCGCCCCTTGCCACCTATGGGCAGGCCGCCGCCCCCGCTGCCACCGCCTTCCTGGCGCCTGTCCTCCACATTGCTGCTCTCACGGCGATTTTGCCAGCGCATATCTGCCTACTCCCGTCATTGGTGGTGGCAGTAATGATAATGGCTGGTCGTCCGCCTTGCCTGATGAGGGGCGTTATTCGGCCCAGGGCATCTCGGGCAGGCTGTCGAGAAACTCGGCGTAGCGGGTCAGGTTGAAGGGGCCCTGATCCGCCTCCATGGCCATCAGCTCGGCACCCAGGGCGCAGGCGATGTATTGCAGCGCCTCGTCCCGCGGGGTGCCCTTCATCACCAGCCGCATCAGGGTGGCTTTCACCTGCAGGGGATGGCCGTCGGCGAGCTGGTTTTCAACCATTTCCAGCAGCGTCTGTTCGTCAAAGAATTCGGTGTCGTCCGTCATGGGGAATGTCCTGCTTGTTGTTCTGTGGGATAGGGCGGGCAGTATAGCCGGAACCGCCGCGCGACTCATGTGGCAGGGACTAAATGTCGGCTGCGGTCGGCCGGCTTGCGGTCCATGACGGCCTCCTTTTGGCCGGGGATCTTGCCAAGCGCCCGTCATGGGGGCAGTCTTGATGGCTGTTGTTCCCACCACACGAGCCTTTGCCATGATCCTCTCCGAGCGCCTCGCCCTGCGCGAATTAACCACGGTTGACGCCCCCTTTATCCTCGAGTTGCTCAACGACGGCGACTTCCACCGCTACATAGGCGATCGCGGGGTGCGCACCCTGAGTGACGCCGAAGAGTACATACAACAGGGGCCGGCGGTCAGCTATGCCCGTCATGGGCATGGTCTCTATCTGGTGATGCGACGGGAAGACGAGGCCAGGATCGGCATCTGCGGGCTCATCAAGCGCGATACCCTGCCGTGCGAAGACATAGGCTACGCCTTCCTGCCTGCCTATCGCGGTCAGGGTTACGGCATAGAGGCGGCACGGGCGGCGTTGCTGGATGGGCGGGAGCGGCTCGGCATCGAGCGGGTCATCGCCATCGTCACCCCGGGCAACCAGCGATCTGTGGCGCTGCTGGGCAAGCTGGGTCTGGTGCGCAGCCGTCTGGTCAGGTTGAGCGAGGATGCCGACGAGTGTCTGTTGCTGGAAGCGGCCGATATCCAGGCCTGCACTGTCTGAGGGATGGCAGGGCCGTCAATCAGAAGAGGGGATCACAAGGCTGGAGGCGAGGGAGACAAGGGGGCCGCCGTGAGTTGCGGCCTGTCTGCATCTGAGGCTGCCGGTGGGCAGGATCAGTTGAGCTCTTCGATGGAGAACTCGCCAGGGATACCATCACAGGAGATGGCGAAGCCACCGCTGGAGCGGGTGCTGAACTGGATCAGAAACGCATCATAGTCATGCTCTTGCACGGGCAGGTTGATGGGTTTGCTGCGACGCAGGGGTTTGTGTGTCTGTACGGCTTTCATCATGGTATTTCTCTATATAAATTAAATAGTTGCTCCTTGTTTGGCAAATGTTAGGTCAATAGACGCGGTCAGAATCCGCGCAGGAATACCCAGCCCGAGTCACGGGCGTCTGCACTATCAAGGAATATGCGGATGCATAGTTCAAATTGGGTGGGCAGATCGGGTCTGCACCGTGAGAGCCGGGCAACGCAGGCAGACAGCCTGACGGTTCTCAAGGCGAGTAAATCAGAGGAAGGTTATGTGGGTACTGGCAGGATTCATCTAACGTTGAAGCATTGCGAACATAAACAGGGCTGATTAACTAGCCGGCGCGCATTCTCTCCTCGAAATGAATAAAAAGCAAACACTAATTGTGAGATGTCGTGACGGTGGCACATTTTTCACTGCCACGCCACCAACGAAAAGGGCTCCCGAGGGAGCCCTTCTGCTGTTGCCAGTCACTGCCTGCGACTGACTCAGTAGTCGCCGCTGGCCTTCTTGGCGGCGGTGATCATGGGGGTGATGGTCATGCCCTGTACCACTATGGAGAACATCACCACAGAATAGGTCATCACCAGGATCACCTCCCGCAGATCGACGCCGTGCTCCGGCAGCACCATGACGCCCGAGGGCAGCGCCAGTGCCATGGCCATGGCCAGACCGCCGCGCAGGCCGCCCCAGGTGAGGATGCGCACCGAGAAGCGGTTGTAGCTGCGGAACTTGCGGAAGGCCACATAGGGCAGGGAGACGCTGATGAAGCGGGCGGCCAGGCAGAGCGGCACTGCTATGACCAGCAGGATCCAGTCTTGCCAGGCGAGATCCAGCAGCACCAGGGCCAGGCCGATCAGCAGGAACAGCAGGGCGTTGAGGAACTGATCCATCAACTCCCAGAAGTGATCCAGGTGGTGGCGGCTCTGCTCGGAGAAGCCGGACTGGCGGGTCCAGTTGCCTATCATGATGCCGGTGACCACCATGGCCAGGGCGCCGGAGACGCCTATCATGTTGGCAAAGGCGAAGCCTGCGGTCGGGATGCAGAGGGTCAGCAGCAGCTCCAGGGAGCCGTCGTCTGTGGCGCTGATCATCACGTGGGCGATGAGGCCCAGCACGGCGCCGAACAGTATGCCGCCGAGGGCTTCATGCAGGAACAGGCCGGCCACGCTGGTGAAGGTGGGCTCGACACCGCCAAAGGCCACGGCGAAGACGGTGGCGAAGATCACCAGGCCGACCCCGTCGTTGAACAGGGACTCCCCTTCGATCTGGATGGCGATCTGGGGCGGCGCCTTCATCTTCTTGACGATGGCGAGCACGGCAATGGGGTCTGTGGGGGAGATCAGGGCACCGAACAGCATGCAATAGACCAGCGGCAGCTCCCAGCCCAGCAGCTTGGCGATGAACCAGAAGCCATAGCCGATGATGAAGGTGGAGAGCAGGGTCGCCGCTATGGAGAGAATGGTGATCTCCCACTTCTGGCTGCGCAATGCCTTCAGATTGATGCCGAGACCGCCGGCAAACAGCAGGAATCCGAGGATCCCCTTCAGCAGGAAGTTCTGGAAGTCGATGCTTTCCATGGTCTCGACGGCCAGAGGTTCCAGATTGAACCAACCCAACTTACCAAACAGCACCATCAGGGCGGAGATCAGCATGGATCCGGCTGTGATGGCGATGGTGGTCTGGATCTTCACGACATACTGGTTGGCAAAGGCGATGAAGATCGCCAAGGCTGCCAAGAAACAGAGTGTGTAGTAGACGCTCATAGTTATTTTTCTCTTTAGTAAACAGCAAGCACGTATCCCCGTTGAGGACGGGCATAGGGTACTCTCGGGCCACATCTTACTCATTACCCATTTGTGAGTATATGCTCGAGATTTCGGACAGATAGACGGCTAGATTTCCATTTGATTTTTTTGCTGCTAGGATGGAGCTCACGCAGTTGCATGGATGTAAGGGGTAGAAGCGGTGTCGAGCATAGAGTCGAGCAAGAAGTCGGACGTAACAAAGAAACTGGAAGCCTGTCTCAGGGAGCGGATCCTGATCATCGACGGTGCCATGGGCACCATGATCCAGGGTTACAGGCTCGGTGAATCGGATTACCGCGGCGAGCGCTTCGCCGACTGGCATACCGACATCAAGGGCAACAACGATCTGCTGGTGCTGACCCGGCCGGCGGTGATCCGCGAGATCCACGATCAATATTGTGCCGCCGGGGCCGACATCCTCGAGACCAACACCTTCAACGCCACTCGCATCGCCATGGCCGATTACGAGATGGAAGCCTTCTCCGCCGAGATCAACCGCGAGGCGGCCCGTCTGGCCCGCGCCGTGGCGGACGAGTGGACGGCCAAGGATCCCGCCAGGCCGCGTTTCGTGGCAGGCGTCCTGGGCCCCACCAACCGCACCTGCTCCATCTCGCCGGATGTGAACGACCCTGGCAAGCGCAACGTCACCTATGACCAGCTGGTGGCCGCCTACACCGAATCGACTCACGCCCTGATCGAGGGAGGCGCAGACCTCATCCTCATAGAGACCATCTTCGACACCCTGAACGCCAAGGCGGCCGCCTTCGCGGTGGATCTGGTGTTCGAGGAGCTGGGCTACAGCCTGCCGGTGATGATCTCAGGCACCATCACGGATGCCTCGGGCCGCACCCTCTCGGGCCAGACCACGGAAGCCTTCTATCACTCCCTGCGTCATGTCAAACCCATCTCCTTCGGCCTCAACTGTGCGCTGGGCCCGGACGAGCTGCGCCAGTATGTGGAGGAGCTGTCGCGCATCAGCGAGACCTTTGTGAGCGCCCACCCCAACGCCGGGTTGCCCAATGCCTTCGGCGAGTACGATCTCGATGCGGGTGAGATGGCAGAGCATATCCGCGAGTGGGCCCAAAGCGGCTTCCTCAACCTGGTGGGGGGCTGCTGCGGCACCACCCCGACCCATATTCGTGCCATGGCGGACGCTGTGGCGGGCATCAAGCCGCGCCCCCTGCCCGAGCTGCCGGTGGCCTGCCGGCTGTCCGGCCTCGAGCCCCTCATCATCACGGCGGAGTCCATGTTCGTGAACGTGGGGGAGCGCACCAACGTCACAGGTTCCGCCAAGTTCAAGCGGCTGATCAAGGAGGGGCTCTATGACGAGGCCCTGGATGTGGCCAAGCAGCAGGTGGAGAGCGGCGCCCAGATCATCGACATCAACATGGACGAGGGGATGCTGGACGCCGAGGCGGCCATGGTGCGCTTCTTGAACCTCATCGCCGGCGAGCCGGACATCGCCCGGGTGCCCGTGATGATCGACTCCTCCAAGTGGGAGGTGCTGGAGGCGGGTCTCAAGTGCGTGCAGGGCAAGCCTGTGGTCAACTCCATCTCCATGAAGGAGGGGGAGGCCAAGTTCATCGAGCAGGCCAAACTGCTGCGTCGCTATGGCGCCGCCGTCATCGTGATGGCGTTCGACGAGGTGGGTCAGGCCGATACCCGTGCCCGCAAGTTCGAGATCTGCCAGCGCGCCTACCGGATCCTGGTGGACAGGGTCGGCTTCCCGCCGGAAGACATCATCTTCGACCCCAACATCTTCGCGGTGGCGACCGGCATCGACGAGCACAACAACTACGCGGTGGACTTCATCGAGGCGGTGAAGGATATCAAGGAGCACCTGCCCCACGCCATGATCTCCGGCGGCGTCTCCAACGTCTCCTTCTCCTTCCGGGGCAACGAGCCGGTGCGGGAAGCGATTCACGCCGTCTTCCTCTACCACGCCATCCGCAGCGGCATGGACATGGGGATAGTCAACGCCGGTCAGCTCGCCATCTACGAAGACATTCCGGCGGAGCTGAAGGCCAAGGTCGAGGCCGTGGTGCTCAACTTGAGTGACAGTGCCACCGAGGATCTGCTGGCCATCGCCGAGAAGTATCGCGGTGCCGGCGCCCAGGCCGAGGATCCCCGGGATCAGGAGTGGCGCAGTTGGCCCGTGGGCAAGCGCCTTGAGCATGCCCTGGTCAAGGGCATCACCGACTTCATCGAGGAGGACACCGAAGAGGCGCGGGCCGGGGCCGAGAAGCCGCTGCACGTGATCGAAGGGCCGCTGATGGACGGCATGAACGTGGTGGGCGACTTGTTTGGCGCCGGCAAGATGTTCCTGCCCCAGGTGGTGAAGTCGGCGCGGGTGATGAAGCGGGCGGTCGCCTACCTGCAACCCTACATAGAGGCGGAGAAGTCCGGCGGCTCCAGCAACGGCAAAATAGTGATGGCCACCGTCAAGGGGGACGTGCACGACATCGGCAAGAACATCGTCGGCGTGGTGCTGCAGTGCAACAACTACGAGATCGTCGATCTCGGGGTCATGGTCTCCTGCGAGACCATCCTCAAGACGGCGCGGGAAGTGGGGGCCGACATCATAGGCCTGTCGGGCCTCATCACTCCGTCCCTGGACGAGATGGTGCACGTGGCGAAAGAGATGGAGCGCCAGGGCTTCAAGTTGCCGCTGCTGATCGGCGGCGCCACCACCTCCAAGGCCCACACAGCGGTGAAGATAGAGCAGAACTACTCCGAACCCGTGGTCTATGTGTCGAACGCCTCCCGCGCGGTGGGGGTGGCCCAGAGCCTGCTGAACCCCGAGCTCAAGCCCGCCTTCGTCGCCCGCATCGACAAGGAGTACGAAATAGCGCGGGATCAGCATGCCCGCAAGCAACCGCGCTCCAAGCCGGTTTCCCTGGCCCACGCCCGCGCCAATCGCCAGCAGCTGGACTGGGTCGGCTATGAACCGCCCAAGCCCAGGGCGCCGGGTGTGCAAACCTTCGAGGACGTGCCCGTCTCTGTGCTGCGCCCCTACATCGACTGGACGCCGTTTTTCCTGAGCTGGGAGCTGGCGGGCAAGTATCCGCGCATCCTGGAGGACGAGATCATAGGTGAGGAGGCGACCAAGCTGTTTGCCGATGCCAACGCCATGCTCGACCAGCTGGAGCAGGACAAGAGCGTGCGCTGCGCCGGCATCATAGGCTTGTTCCCGGCCAACGGGGTGGGGGACAGCATAGAGGTCTATACCGACGAGTCGCGTACCGAGGTCATCAAGGTGCTGCACCACCTGCGCCAGCAGAGCGAGAAGCAGGGCTTCCCGAACTACTGTCTGGCGGACTATGTGGCCCCCAAGGAGAGCGGCAAGGCGGACTGGATCGGCGCCTTTGCGGTGACCGGCGGTATCGGCGAGGAGGCCATAGCGCAAGCCTACAAGGCGGATCACGACGACTACAACGCCATCCTGATCCAGGCGGTGTGCGACCGTCTCGCCGAGGCCTTCGCCGAATACCTGCACGAGCAGGTGCGCAAAGTGCACTGGGGCTATGCCCCCGATGAAGCGCTCTCCAACGAGGAGCTCATTCGCGAGAACTATCGCGGCATACGGCCGGCGCCGGGTTACCCCGCCTGCCCGGAGCACACCGAGAAGGGCAGCATCTGGGAGCTGCTGGGTGTGGAGCAGGCCATCGGCATGAAGCTCACCGAGTCCTACGCCATGTGGCCGGGGGCGGCGGTGTCCGGCTGGTACTTCTCCCACCCCGAGAGCAAGTATTTCGCGGTGGCGCAGATCCAGCCCGATCAGGTGGAAGACTATGCCCAGCGCAAAGGCATGACGCTGGTGGAGGCCGAGCGCTGGCTGGGGCCGAACCTGAATTGATCCCGTTGCCCGGCCTGAACTGGCCCACGCAAGCTGAGGTGCTATGAAGATTGGATTCGTTGGCCTGGGGGCAGTGGTGGAGACCGCCTATCTGCCAGCATTGCGGGCCCTGGCGCCAGAGATGGCGATCTGGGGATTTGACCCCGCCCGCAGCCTGCCGGGAGTGAGATCGTTGCCGACCCTGGAGGCCCTGCTGGCGCTGCCCCTGGATCGGCTGGTCATTGCCACCCCCTCCCTGCTGCACCTGCCGGTGCTGGAGCAGGCGCTGGCAAGCTCCATCCCCTTGATTTTGGTGGAGAAGCCTGTGGTGGCGACCCTGGCCCAGCAGGCTCGCCTGCAGGCCCTGCTGGCGGATCCCGGGGTCGCCCCCCGGGTGCTGGCGCTGGATCACTGGATGGCCCGCAACGCCGTCCAGCGGCTGCTCAGCGGCGGGCTGGGGGATGATTGGCGGACGCAAGCCGGGCAGACCGGCCCCATTTCGCCGGTCACCCTGGCCGACGTGGCCTCGGTGGAGGGCTTCCTGCTGGAGCCCTGCGGCCTTGACGAGCAGGGGCACCCCTATGCCCTCAACTTCGCCACCGGCGAGCCGGATCGGCGGGTCCTGCGTCATCCCGACGGGGTGATCCTCGACATCGGCACCCATCTGCTGGCGATGATCCGCGAGCTGCTGGTGGCCCTCGGCGGGGATGACAGCTTGACGCTGGTGGCTGACGGGGTAGCCGACAGGCTGGGCCAGCCCATCCCCAGTGGTGATCTCGAAACCGCCGAGGGGCGCGCCTGTCTGCGCGGCGAGGCGGCCGGGGTGCCCCTGAGGCTCTGGCTCGACAAGTACGCAGGATCCGGGGTCGAGAAGAAGGGGTTATGCCTGCATCTCAAGGATGGGCGGCGCATAGAGCTGCTTCGCAGCGGCAATCTGGAGTGGCTGCATTTTCACGGCGTCGATGGTATGCGGGGCTGGCAACATGAGGGGCCCCTCTATCGCGACTGCATAGCCCAAACCCTGCTGGCGCCTGTGCCGGTGGGCGGCTGGGCCAGGACCACGGCGCGCCGGTTGCAGGAGGTGGCGCTGCTGCTGAGCCTGCAGCAGGCGTTGCGTGGTCCTCATTGAATCTGGTATTCAGCGGTTCTTGCAGAACGCCGAATGGTGAGGGGAAAGGATTGGCGTTGCCAGTCGTTCATGGCACCTTATACTCTCCAGTCCGATTATCAGGTCTGTCATTTCCATGAATATTGCCATTTTATCCCGCGAGCCCAACAACTACTCCACCCGCCGTCTGGTCGAGGTGGCGCAGGCGCGCGGGCATCAGGTCGAGGTGCTCGACACCCTGCGCTGCTACATGAACATCGCCTCCCACAGCCCCTCCATCCACTACGAAGGACGGGAACTGGAGAGCTATGACGCCGTGATCCCGCGCATCGGTGCCAGCATCACCTTCTATGGCACCGCCGTGCTGCGCCAGTTCGAGATGATGAATACCATGGCCCTCAACAGCTCGGTGGCCATCAGCCGCTCCCGGGACAAGCTGCGCGCCATGCAGTTGCTCTCCCGCCACGGCATAGGCCTGCCCATCACCGGCTATGCCCACAGCACCCACGACGTGCCCGACCTCATCACCATGGTCGGCGGGGCGCCGCTGGTGGTGAAGCTGTTGGAGGGGACCCAGGGGATAGGCGTGGTGCTGTGCGAGACCCAGAAGGCTGCCGAGAGCGTGATCGAGGCTTTCATCCAGACCAACAACAACATCTTGGTGCAGGAGTACATCCGCGAGGCCAATGGCGCCGACATTCGCTGCGTGGTGGTGGGTGGCAAGGTGGTGGCGGCCATGCGTCGTCAGGCCCAGCCGGGGGAGTTTCGCTCCAACCTGCACCGTGGCGGCGAGGCGTCGGCCATCAAGATCACCCCGGAAGAGCGGGCGACTGCGGTGCAGGCCGCCAAGATCATGGGGCTGGACGTGGCCGGGGTGGATATCTTGCGCAGTGCCCGTGGCCCCCTGGTATTGGAGGTGAACTCCTCCCCCGGTCTGCAAGGGGTCGAAGCCGCTTCCGGCAAGGATGTGGCGGGCAAGATCATCGATTTTTTGGAGCTCAAGGCGAGTCGCAAGCACAAGCCGGCGGAATAAGCCGCCCTCCTATCCTCTGCAAACAAGGCGCCCTCGGGCGCCTTGTTGTTATCTGGCTTGTTGGCTTGCCGGGGAGTGCGTTGTCTCCCTTCTCCCCTTGCGGGAGAAGGGTCGGGGATGAGGGGGGAACTATGCCTGCGTGAGGTCGGGGGCGTTCATCGCCAGCCTGGCGCTGAAAACGCCATCCTCCAGCCGGGTCTCTATCTGCCAGCCCAGCTTCTCGCAGATGCGCTGGATGATGGTGAGGCCGCAGCCGTAGCCCAGGATCTGATCCGGCGCCGCCGCGGTGGGATTGCTGATGGTGAGTACCTGCCCCTGAAGCGCGATCTCGATATGGCCCTCGGCGTAGCTCAGGGCATTCTTCAGCAGGTTGCCCAGGGCGATGGCGAGCAGGGAGAGAGGGGCCAGCACCTCGCTCTGCTCGTCCAGATTGAGGCGGATATCCAGGCTCTCGCGCTGCAGCAGGGGGGCGAGGCGCGCCAGCTCCCGCTGGATCAGCGGTGCCACCAATTGCCGGGGGCGCTCGACCGCCTCCTTGCGGCCCAGCAGCAGGAAGGTCTCGGTGAGCAGGGCCATCTCGTCGCTGGCGGCCCGAATGCGGCTGGCGGCCCGGGCGGCGGGGGCGGGCAGGTCGCTCACCTTGCCGAGCAGGGCGGCCGAGCCCTGGATCACCATGTTGGGGGTGCGCAGCTCGTGGCTGGCGAAGCGGCTGAACTCCTGCTCCCGGGCGAACACGGCGGCCACCTCATGCTTGCCCGCCAGCAGCGCCAGCTCGATCTCTCGCAGCTCCTGCCAGGGGGCGTCCGGCACGAAGTCGACCTGATCCGGGGTGAGGTGGGCGACGCGCTGGCGCAGCCTGTCCAGGGGCCGGGTGATGTGGCGCACCAGCCAGATGCCGAACGCTATGCAGCCGAGCAACAGGGCCAGCCCGATCAGCCGGGTGACCAGGTGCAGCCTGTCTTCGTAAGGATCCAGGTAGTCGTCTGCGTCGTCGTTGAACACCAGATAGAGCAGGCCCTGGCCCGAGGGGTGAGCGCGCACCAGAAAGTGTTTGTCCTCCTCCCCCAGCTGGTGCTCGAAGAAACCGGGGGTCTGGTAGGGTTTGAGCCATACGGGCAGGCGCCCCGCCTCTGTCCAGTAGCTGGAGAACTGGCGCGGGCTGGGGGCGGGCGCCACCTGGCCGAGCCGCAGCCAGTCATCGTTGTAGCGGGTGACCTCGGCCTCCAGCCAGTGGCGCAGGCTGAGCTCCTCCATCTTGTTCTCGGCCACCACCATCAGCAGGCTCAGGATCAGCAGCAGCAGCAAGCCGGCCCCGCCCAGCGCCAGGATCAGGCGCTTGCGCAGGCTCGGCAGGCTCAAGGCTGGCTGGCTCGGGGAGGCCGGGAGGCTCATGGTTTGACCAGCCGGTAACCCTGGCCGTGCACTGTCTCCAGCATGGGGCTGGGGAAGGGCTTGTCCAGGGCATTGCGCAGGGCGTAGATGTGGCTGCGCAAGGCGTCCGAGTCGGGCTCCTCATCCCCCCAGACGGTGTCGAGCACCTCCTGGCGCGTCACCAGCTGGGGGGCACGCCTGACCAGCAGGGTGAGGATCTGGAAGGGGATCTTGCCGAGTTTGAGCTCCACCCCGGCGCGGGTGGCACGGCCCGCGCCGGGATCCACCGCCAGCTCGCCAAATGCCAGCGCCCCCATGTCGCTGCGGGGGCCGCGCAGGGCCAGGGCCTGCAACCGCACCTCCAGCTCCTCCATGGCGAACGGCTTGACCAGGTAGTCGTCGCCCCCCGCCTTGAAACCTGCCAGCTTGTCGTCCAGGCTGTCGCGGGCGGTGAGAAAGAGCACAGGGGTGGCGATGCCGTCCGAGCGCAGCCGCTCGACGGTGCGCAGGCCGTCGAGGCGCGGCATCATGACGTCCATGATGATGACGTCGAAGCGCTGCTCCGCCAGCAGTTGCAGGGCGGCCTGGCCGTGATAGGCGCAGTCCACCCTGTGCCCGGCCAGCTCCAGATAATCCATGACGGTCTCAGCCACCTGGGGACTGTCTTCCACCACCAGTATTTTCATGCTCTGATCTCCTGGTTTGGGCCGAGATTTCACGGCCATTTCACACCGGATGAGACATCCTGTGTGCCAGTGTAACCCCGAGGATCCCCGATGAAGAAGTCTCTCTGCGCCCTCTGGCTATTGATTTTATTGCCCTTTGGTCTGGTGCAGGCGGCCGAGTTCAAGCTGACCGGCCGCACCAGCTGGCAACTGGGCCAGTTGATGGTCAACGGCATTCCCTTCGTGATCGATGAGCAGACCCGCTTCAAGGACGGTCTGGACGAAGACGATCTCGGCGGCACCTGGGTCGATCTGGAAGGGGTGATAGAGGGAGACAGGCGGCTGGTCCGCGAGGTGGAGCCGTTGGAAGAAAAGCATGAGATGGAGCTGGAAGGGCCTGTGGAGCAGGGGCGGATATGGGGTTATGTCACCTCGGACGACAGCCTGGCCCCCTTCGAGGGACGCTGGCTGGAGCTGGAGTGCCGCTTCGACGGCATGCGTCTGAGCCGCTGTCGGGAGGACGACTGATCCGCCGCACCAGTGAACCGGAAAAATTACCCGTCCAGGCCCATAGTTAAACCTCCTCGCTGGGTTGACCATGGGCCTGCTTGCTATGACCAGAACCGCATTGTTCCTGCTGCTCTCCTTTCACGCCCTTGCCGACGAGCCCGAGCTCTGGCTGGTGGAGCTGGAGCACAACGACGGCATCCGCCTGCAATTTCAGGGGGCCGAGCTCGAGCTCGGCAGCGCCGCCCTGGTCGGAGCGGCGCAGTTTGACGATCTCAGGCCCGGCATGCAGCTCGCCATCCAGAGCCGGTACGGCGTGGCCGAGCAGATCCAGGTACTCGCAACTGGGCCGGATCCGGCCCAGAGCAGCCAGTGGTTGCGGGCGGATGACAGGCTGGTCGCCACCGCAGGAGAGAGCCTGCTGATGCAGCAGCTGGGTGTGCTGGTGTTTGATGCCGGCACCCGCTGGGTGAACGGCAGCCTCGCCGATCTGCAACCGGGCCGCAGGCTGGTGCTGAGCCGGGATGATGAGGGCCGTCTGACCGAGATCCTGATCCCCAACCCGGAGGAAACACTCGATTCCGATGAGTGAGCCGTGTCCTTGGCTGGTTGTTCTTTCCCCTTGTTAATGACTTGTACTTTAAAATTCCCCACTTATACTGGCGCACATCTTGTCGGAGTGCTGACCGTCGAACGACGCAAAGCTGAGACCGTTAATTCGGGATCCGTGGAACCTGATCAGGTTAAGACCTGCGAAGGGAAACAAGGGTAACTTGCGAGTTGCCGCGCCGGGGGAGTAGCCACTTCCCCCTTGCCTTGAGGGGAACCCCCGGGCAAGGGCTGGCGCACAGGAGGGAGGTCGTCCCGCCGCTTGCCCGTCAGGGCGGCGAATGTCCCCACAAGGGGGATGGGACGGCAGAGCAGGGATGATCCATCCCGTGCTCGCTCCCTCCTGAGAGCGCACCCAGACTGCAAGTTCATCACTTCTCCTCGAACTCCAGACAAGCAAACACCCATAACTTCAACCAGTTAATGTGAGTTTTGCTATGTCTACCTCTTCTGAAAACAGCAAGTCCGTGCCCGCCAGCCGCCGGGAGCAGCGCTCCAGTGCCCAGGCCTTTATCGACAACCTCAAGGGCATGGCCCACCCCAACTCCAGACGCATCTTCATCGAAGGTTCCCGTCCCGACATCCGGGTAGGGCTGCGGGAGATAGTCCTGGCCGACACCCTGGTCGGCGGCAGCAAGGAAGACCCCCAGTTCGAGCCCAACGATCCCGTGCCCGTCTACGACACCTCGGGGGCCTATGGGGATGAGAGTGCCGAGATAGACGTGCGCCGCGGCCTGCCGCGCCTGCGTGAAAACTGGGTGCTGGAGCGTGGCGACACCGAAGCGCTCGAGGGTCTGAGCTCCGCCTTCACCCAGGAGCGCCTCGCCGACGAGGGGCTGGATCACCTGCGCTTCGATAATTTGCCCAAGCCGCTGCGTGCCAGGCCGGGCCGCCGGGTGACCCAGCTGCACTATGCCCGTCAGGGGATGGTCACCCCTGAGATGGAGTTCATCGCCATTCGCGAGAACATGGGTCGCGAGCGGGTGCGCTCCGAGCTGCTGCTGCGCCAGCATCCGGGCCAGGGCTTCGGCGCCCGCCTGCCGGAAAACATCACCCCCGAATTCGTGCGCGATGAGGTGGCCGCCGGCCGCGCCATCATCCCCAGCAACATCAACCACCCGGAAGCCGAGCCCATGATCATCGGCCGCAACTTCCTGGTGAAGATCAACGCCAACATAGGCAACTCGGCGGTCACCTCCAGCATCGAGGAGGAGGTGGAGAAGCTGGTCTGGTCCACCCGTTGGGGCGCCGACACCGTCATGGATCTCTCCACCGGCCGCTACATCCACGAGACCCGGGAGTGGATACTGCGCAACAGTCCTGTGCCCATAGGCACTGTGCCCATCTATCAGGCGCTGGAGAAGACCAACGGCATCGCCGAGGATCTCACTTGGGAGCTGTTCCGCGACACCCTGCTGGAGCAGGCCGAACAGGGGGTGGACTACTTCACCATCCACGCCGGCGTCTTGCTGCGCTACGTGCCCATGACCGCCAAGCGCCTCACCGGCATCGTCTCCCGTGGCGGCAGCATCATGGCCAAGTGGTGCCTCTCCCACCACAAGGAGAACTTCCTCTACCAGCATTTTCGCGAGATCTGCGAGATCTGCGCCGCCTATGACGTGGCCCTCTCCCTCGGTGACGGCCTGCGTCCGGGCTCCGTCTATGACGCCAACGACGAGGCCCAGTTCGCCGAGCTGCACACCCTGGGGGAGCTCACCAAGATCGCCTGGGAGTACGATGTGCAGGTGATGATCGAGGGGCCGGGTCACGTGCCCATGCACATGATAGAGCGCAACATGACGGAGCAACTGGAGCACTGCCACGAGGCACCCTTCTATACGCTAGGCCCGCTCACCACAGACATAGCCCCCGGCTACGATCACTTCACCTCCGGCATAGGCGCCGCCATGATCGGCTGGTATGGCTGCGCCATGCTCTGCTACGTCACCCCCAAGGAGCACCTGGGGCTGCCGAACAAGGAGGACGTGAAGCAGGGGCTCATCACCTACAAGATCGCCGCCCACGCCGCCGATCTTGCCAAGGGTCACCCGGGCGCCCAGATCCGCGACAACGCCATGTCCAAGGCGCGCTTCGAGTTCCGCTGGGAGGATCAGTTCAATCTGGCGCTGGATCCCGAAACCGCCCGTGCCTATCACGATGAGACCCTGCCCCAGGAGTCCGGCAAGGTGGCCCACTTCTGCTCCATGTGCGGCCCCAAGTTCTGCTCAATGAAGATCACCCAGGATGTGCGCGACTACGCCGCCAAGCTCGAGGCGGTGGAGATCAAGCTGGTGGGCATGGATGGCCAGCAGGAGCGAGTGGTGGCCGAGGTGGAAAGCGGTATGAACCGTATGGCCGAGACCTTCAAGGAGAAGGGGGGCGAGCTCTACCATCAGGCGGCGGCCCTCAAAGAGGAGCGGGAAGAAGCATGAGCACCAAGCCCATCGTCTGGACCATAGCCGGTTCCGACTCGGGGGGCGGTGCCGGCATTCAGGCCGATCTGCACACCTTGCACGCCCTCGGCGTGCACGGCTGCTCCGTCATCTCCGCCATCACGGCCCAGAATTCGGTGGCGGTGAAGATGGTGGATCCCGTGCTGATGCAGACCTTCTGCGCCCAGATCGACGCCCTCGGCGTCGATCTGCCCCCGGCCGCCATCAAGATCGGTCTGCTGCCGACCCGGCTCCATGTGGAGGTGCTGGCCCGGCGGCTCGATACGTTAAGCGCCCCCTTCGTGGTCTATGACCCCGTGGCCATCGCCAGCACAGGCACCCCCATGGCGGAGCCCAACATGCTGGCGGCGGTGCGCGAGCATCTGCTGCCCCGTCTGTCGCTTATCACCCCCAACGGCCCCGAGCTGGAAGCATTGACCGGCATTCCGGCGACCAGCCCTGCGCTGGTGCGGGCGGGAGCGGTGCGACTGCGTGAACTCGGCGCCCGCGCCGTGCTGGTCAAGGGGGGGCACCTTGAGTGGAGCGGGGATCTCTGTCTCGATTACTACCAGGATGCAGAGCGGGAGTTCTGGCTCGCCGCGCCGCGGCTCGACACCCGCCACGGCCACGGCACCGGCTGCTGCTACGCCAGCGCCATCGCCGCGGTCCAGGCGTTGGATTACCCGGTGGAAGACGCTATCACCCTGGCGCGTGCCTATCTGCAGCAAGGGCTGGCAGAGGCGCAGGGGGTAGGGGCAGGCCCCGGCCCCATAGCCCACCTCGGCTGGCCAACCAGTCTCGCCCACTTCCCCCGGGCCGTGCTGGCGGGATCAAGCCTGGATCGTCGCTTCGGTCTTTATGAGGTGAGTACCACCCGTCTGCCCCAGGGGCCCTTTGCCCCGACCGAACAGAGTCTCGGCCTCTATCCGGTGGTGGATTCGGTGCAGTGGCTGGAGCGGCTGCTGGAAGCCGGGGTCAGGACACTGCAACTGCGCATCAAGGATCTGTCCGCCGAAGAGGTGATGCCCGCCATTGCGGCGGCGGTGGCCCTGGGTCGCCGCTTCGGGGCGCGGCTCTTTATCAACGATTACTGGCAACAGGCCATAGCGGCCGGTGCCTATGGGGTGCATCTGGGGCAGGAGGATATGGGATCAGCCGATCTCGCCGCCATTCAGGCTGCTGGTCTGCGTCTTGGCATCTCCACCCACGGCTACTTCGAGCTGATGCGGGCCCGGGAGCTGGCACCCTCCTATATAGCCTTGGGTCATATCTTCCCCACCAACACCAAGCAGATGCCCTCCCGCCCCCAGGGGCTGGTGCGGCTGCACCACTACCGCGCCCTGATGCAGGACTGGCCCACTGTCGCCATCGGCGGCATCAGCGAGGAGCGGGTGGCAGCGGTCAAGGAGAGCGGGGTGGGCAGCATTGCCCTGGTCTCCGCCATCACAGGGAGCGACGACTGGCAGGGGGCCACGGCCCGATTGCTGGCCGCCGTGGGGGCCGGGGATCCGGCGCGCTCCGCCATAGCAGTGCAGGAGGTGGCACATGCGCACTGACGAGGCGTCTCTTCGTGACGAAGAGTATCTGCGCTATGGCAGGCAACTGATGCTCGCCGAGATCGGGGAGGAGGGGCAGGCGCGGCTCAAGGGCGCCTCCGTGCTGATCGTCGGTCTCGGTGGGCTCGGCTCGCCGCTGGCGCTCTATCTCGCCGGGGCCGGAGTCGGGACGCTGTGGCTCGCCGACGGCGACATCCTGGATTCCAGCAACCTGCCGCGCCAGATCTTGTTCGATGGCGAGGGCCTGCGCCGCTCCAAGGCCGAGCTGGCCCGGGAGCGGTTGGCGGCTCACAACCCCCATGTGGAGCTGATCGCCATCAACCAGCGTCTCGACGCCCATAGCCTACCAGCCTTCGTGGCCGAGGTGGACCTGGTTGTCGACTGCTGCGACAACCTAGCCAGCCGCCATGTCATCAACGCCGCCTGCGTAGTGCAGGGCAAACCCTGGATCTCGGCCGCCGCCGTCGGCTGGCAAGGGCAACTGATGGTGCGAAGCGCGCCTGAGCACCCCTGCTACGCCTGCCTCTACCCGGCGGACACCGAGATTAAAGAGAGTTGCCAGCGCAGCGGCGTCACCGGCCCCCTGGTCGGCGTGATGGGCTCCTTGCAGGCGCTGGAGGCGCTCAAACTGCTGCTCGGGCGCCCCAGCCCGGTGGCGGGCACATTGCGCCGTTTCGATGCCCTGGCCCACGAGTGGCAGTGCCTGCAGCTGCCCCCCGATCCCGACTGCCCGGTGTGTGGCAGCCATAAGGATGACCAATGAATATTCGATTGAACGATATCGAGCTGACGCTGCCCACCGGCCAGAGCCTGACCGAGCTGCTGGCGGTGCAGGAGATTGCCCCCCAGGGGGTGGCGGTGGCCCTCAACGGCGCCGTGCTGCCCCGCAGCCGCTGGCCAGAGACCCGCCTCAATGACGGGGACGAGATCCACCTTTTCACTGCCATCGCCGGAGGCTGAGATGCTGACCATTGCCAATCACACCTTCTCATCGCGCCTCTTTACCGGCACCGGCAAGTTTGCCCACCCCGAGCTGATGGCCGCCGCCATAGCGGCGAGCGGCTCCCAGCTGGTGACCATGGCCATCAAGCGCCTGGAGCCGGGCAAGCGCCACGACGACATCCTCACTCCGCTGCTGGCCCTCGGGGTCAAGCTGCTGCCCAACACCTCCGGTGCCAAGACAGCCGCCGAAGCGGTGTTTGCCGCCCACCTGGCCCGGGAGGCGCTCGGCACCAACTGGCTCAAGCTCGAGATCCACCCCGATCCCAAGTACCTGCTGCCAGACCCCATAGAGACCCTCAAGGCCGCCGAACAGCTGGTGAAAGAGGGCTTCGTGGTGCTGCCTTACTGCGGGGCCGATCCCGTGCTCTGCAAGCGGCTCGAAGAAGTGGGCTGCGCCGCCGTCATGCCGCTGGGCGCTCCCATCGGCTCCAATCAGGGGCTGGTGACCCGGGATTTCCTCTCCATCATCGTCGAGCAGGCCAATGTGCCCGTGGTGGTGGATGCGGGGATCGGGGCCCCCAGCCATGCGGCGGCGGCCTTCGAACTGGGTGCCGACGCCGTGCTGGTGAACACGGCCATCGCGGTGTGCGGGGATCCGGTCGCCATGGGCCGCGCCTTCGCGCTCGCCTGCGAGGCCGGTCGCAGCGCCTATGAGGCGGGCCTCGGGGCACGCGGCAGCCAGGCCCAGGCTTCCAGCCCCCTGACCGATTTTCTGGGGGCGTTATGAGCCAGGGTTTAGAGGTGATAGATGCTGCAGCTATGGGTTCTGTACCACAAACTCAGCCAAGTGTTTGCCCCCCTCTCCCTTTGGGAGAGGGGCTGGGGGTGAGGGGCGAGGCTGACTCGGCTCTTGAATGGGGCGAGCCCTGCGCTCCTCCCCCTCCCAAGGGGGAGGCCGGGAGGGGGTTGGATTTTGCCGACCGCTGGCGCGAGCTGGAGTGGGACGACGTGGGCATGAGTATCCGCGCCAAGACGGCCCGGGACGTGGAGCGGGCGCTGGCCAATCCACGTCGCACCCTGCAGGACTTTATGGCGCTTATCTCCCCGGCCGCCGAGCCCTTCCTGCCCCGGATGGCCCAGCTGGCGGAGCGCCTCACCCGCCAGCGTTTCGGCAATACGGTCGGCTTTTACGTGCCCCTCTATCTGTCGAACCTGTGCGCCAACGATTGCAGCTATTGCGGTTTCTCCATGAGCAACCGCTTGAAGCGCAAGACCTTGAATAGCGAGGAAATTGAGCGCGAGTGCCTGGCCCTCAAGGCGCGCGGCTTCGACAGCGTGCTGCTGGTGACCGGCGAGCACGAGACCAAGGTGGGCATGGACTACTTTCGTGAGCACCTGCCGCGGATCCGCCGCCACTTCAGCACCCTGGCGATGGAGGTGCAGCCGCTGTCCGAGGCCGAATACGCCGAGCTCAAGACCCTGGGGCTGGATGCGGTCATGGTCTACCAGGAGACCTATCACGCCCCCGCCTACGCTCGCCACCACCTGCGCGGCAACAAGCAGGATATCGGGTGGCGTCTCGCCACCCCGGATCGGCTGGGACGCGCCGGCATCGACAAGATTGGTTTGGGGGCCCTGATCGGCCTGTCGCCTGACTGGCGCGCCGACAGCTATTTTGTCGCCGAGCACCTGAGCTGGCTGGAGCGCCACCACTGGCAGAGCCGCTATTCGCTCTCCTTCCCGCGGCTGCGCCCCTGCACCGGGGGGCTGGAGCCCGAGGTATGCATGTCGGATCGCCAGCTGGTGCAGCTGATCTGCGCCTGGCGCCTCTTCTCGCCGACCCTGGACTTGTCGCTCTCCACCCGGGAATCCCCGGCGTTTCGCAACGGCGCCCTGCGCCTTGGCATCACCCAGATGTCGGCGGAATCGCGCACCCAGCCCGGCGGCTATGCGGAGGGAGACAAGGAGGAGCTGGAGCAGTTCGCCATCCACGACGACAGATCCTTAGGGGAGGTGGCCGATGCCGTGCGGCAGGCAGGGTTGCAGCCGGTGTTTAAGGACTGGGAGGCGTTTTTGGGCCGATAGGGGCGGCCAGGCCCCCTTTGTCGGTGGCATCCGGGCGTCCAGCCAGACTCTGTGCCTGTGGCGAGAGGGCACGGCTGCGCCGTGCAATTGTAGGGTCGATTAGCCGTCAGGCGTAATCGTCCGTTCCGAGGTATGGTGTTGGCGGCAGGAGCCGTTGTGTGGTGGCACGGCCTTGCCGAGCAGGACGCGAGGCTGCTGGCCTCGACGGGGTTTCGCCCGCCCTTCGGGCCTGGGCGAGTAACTTTTCTTTGCGTGGCCAAAGAAAAGTCACCAAAAGAAAGGCCACCCCCGACAATCCGACCGCTGTGCGGTTGCCCTCGGATCAGGAGCAAGGTCGGACGGACCGCCGCAGACGGCACATCCCTGTGCCGGCTGCGTCTGCGCCATCATCCCTGATGGCGCTCCTGACCTTGCCCCTTCCCCTCGGCGGACTGGAGGGGGAACCAAAACCGTGCCCACCATAACCTCAGGGGGTAGTCGTAGGGTGCAATAAGCGGAGCGCATTGCACCGCTTTTGTGGCAAGAGGTGCAATTCACGTTGTTCATTGCACCCTACGTTTTGCCTCGTTTGGACCACATTTAACGACACGGTTGATTGTGGGTTGGGCAAGAAATGGCGAATTACAAACGGGCATGGCAACCGGGGGGAACCTGGTTTTTTACGGTCGTGCTGGCTGAACGTCAGAACAACCATCTACTGGTCGAACGGATTGATCTGTTGAGGAAGGTTGTCAGGGAGGTACAAGAGAGCCATCCATTCCGGATCCACGGCTGGGTAGTCTTGCCCGAACATCTGCATGCCTTGCTGGAGTTACCAGAAGGGGATACCAATTTTCCGTTGCGCTGGCGCCAAATCAAAAGCAGGTTTTCACGAGCAATCCCCAATTCAGAAGCTCGCTCAGAATCTCGTTGGCAGCGTGGCGAGCGGGGGATTTGGCAGCGACGTTATTGGGAGCATCTGATCCGCGATCAGGAAGATTTCAATCATCATCTCGATTACATACATATCAATCCCGTCAAACATGGATTGGTGATGGCACCAAGGGATTGGCCCTATTCCACTTTCCAGCGCTGGGTTAAACAGGGCAGATATCCCTTGTCATGGGGAGACACCGCCACGCCAGCATATGAAATACCACGCGACAATACATAAGCGGTATCAACGTAGGGTGCAATAAGCGGAGCGCATTGCACCATTTTCGGTACCTTGTGGTTGGGTGTATTGAGGTGCAATTCACTTCGTTCATTGCACCCTACGGTACTTCTTATTAGCCCTCTCTCTCCAGCTCCGTAATATCCCCGCCGCCAATCAGCTTTAAGTTCAGGCTGATCTGCTCCACCGGCCAATTCCACCAGGCGAGATTGTTGAGGCGGGCTATGGTGTCGTCGTCGAAGCGGTAGCGGATCACTTTGGCGGGGTTGCCGCCGACGATGGCGTAGTCGGGTACGTCGCCTGTGACCACGGAGCGGGCGGCGATGATGGCGCCGTTGCCGACCTTGACGCCCGGCATGATCAGGGCGTCATAGCCAATCCAGACGTCGTTGCCGATGACGGTATCCCCCTTGTAAGGGAGGCTGCCCGGTGCGGGGGCTGCGCTCTCCCAGCCGTTGCCGAAGATAAAGAAGGGGTAGGTGGAGAAGCCGGAGCTCTGATGGTTGGCGCCGTTCATGATGAACTTGACCCCGCGGGCGATGGCGCAGAACTTGCCGATGATGAGCTTGTCGCCGATGAAGGGGAAGTGGTAGAGGACGTTGCGCTCAAAGCCTGCGGAATCCTCCGGGTCGTCGTAGTAGCTGTAGTCGCCCACCTCGATATTGGGCCCCTTGATGGTGTTCTTGATAAAGCACACCTGGGGAAAGCCCTTCATGGGGTGGGGGTTGGCGGGGTCGGGTCCGTGCATGGGGTGCTCCTCTGGGGTCTGGGCTCAAGCTACCCTAACGGAACCGGAAGGACCCTTGCCACCTTTTTGTATGCCCCGGTTCGCCAGCCTTTGTCGCCCCCGGCCCATGTGCGCATCGACCCGGGGCCGGTTTGTCTCTAGCATGGGAGGGATGCGGGGCTGGTGCTCCGCCCCCACGGGCTTTTGGCGAAGTCCGTCCTGCGGACTTCTGGTGGAGAGAAAAGATGAAGCTGCGTTCCTTGTTGATGGTGGGTGCCCTCTTGCTGGGCGGCTGTGCGGTCAATCCCTATGGAAGCACCCCGGCGCCGGTCGGCGAGCCGGACAAGCCGGTGAGCCAGCCAGAGAAACCTGTGGCCGAGCCCGACAAGGCAGAGCCTGTGCCTGCGCCCGAACCCGTGGCCCCGACCGGGCTGGCACTCGCCATGGCGGATGCCTTTCTGAAGGCCCCGGAGGTGCAGGCGTTGAGCCAGGATGGCAGCCCTGTGCTGCTGCTGATGGCGCCCCAGAACGGCACGGGTGAACCCTTCAGTACCCAGCCCATGGCGGTGGCCATGAGCCAGCGCATTCAGGCAAACAGCGGCTTTCGCTTCGCCGATCCCGGCCAGGTGGCGGCCATCACGGGTCAGCTCGAGTACCAGCAGGGGGGCATGAATCCGGCCTCTTTGGTGCGCCTGGGTCGCCAGACCGGGGCCGGCTACATGCTCTACGGGGATCTGCTCTCCGAGGGGAGCCGCTACCGCCTCGCCATGAGCCTGATGGATCTGAAGAGCGGCGAGCTGCTCTGGAGCGGGAGCCGCTCCGCCAGCCGCTGATCCCGCCATCCCGGCCACCGAAAACGCCATCGAGCCCCTCTCGATGGCGTTTTCGTATCAAGGCACCGGGGAGCTGGGGGAGGGCAAGGCGCGCGCCTTGGCGCTCGGCGTCCCCCTCGTGCCCTAGTCCCGCCGCTTCTTCAGGAAGTAGGTGATATGCCCGGGCGGCATGTCCGGCAGCTCGCCGAACACGGCGTAGCCCTGTTTCTGGTAGAAGGGCAGCGCCTGGAAGCTGGTGGTTTCCAGATGGACATTGGTGATGCCCTTGCTCTCGGCATACTGCTCCATGGTGGCGAGCAGGCGGCCGCCCCAGCCCTCCTTGCGAATGCGCTCGTCAATCCAGAGCCAGTCGATGTGCAGCCAGCCCCACTTGATGTCGGCGAGTATGCCGCCCAGCACAAGCCCCTGTTCATCCTTGATAAAGCTGGCTACCTGCTCGCGCAGATGGCTGCCGGCAACCGCCTGGTTGTAGCCTGACAGGCCGATGCGCAGGGCGTCGAGATCCCGCTCAATCGGGGGCAGGGGTGGGGTGAGTTTCATCTAGGGGCCTCCTGGGGCAGGCAAATCCCATTAATATCCAAACGGCATCCACCAGGTCAAGGCTGGCGGCGGTTTGCCACGGCATTCTGGCCGTATGCGATACTGAACGGGTCGTGTATAACAGACAACACAGGGCCCTCCCCGCAGATAAAAAGGAGCACCTATGGCTCTCTCAGTGGCACAACTCTATGAAGTGATGACCCAGTTGCCCGACCCCGTCTTCATCCTCAGTGAAGATGGTCACTACATCGAATACATAGGCGGGGTGGAGCAGCAGTCATATCAGGATGGCAACCCCCTGATCGGCAAGCGGTTGTTCGATGTGCTGCCGGCAGACAAGGCGTTCTGGGTGATGGAGCAGGTGGCGCGCGCCCTGGCCAGCGGCCAGGTGCAGGTGGTGGAGTACGATCTCTCTCCCGCCGAGGTGGAGGGCATAGATGCCGAGGCGGGGCCCCAGGGGATGCAGCGCTTCGAGGGCAAGATAGCGCCGCTGCCCTCCCTCTACGACGGCAAGCGGGCGGTGGCCTGGATGACCCGCAACATCACCCGCCAGCACGAGCTGCAACTGCGGCTCAAGCGGCTCGGGGAGACGGATCAGCTGACCGGCCTCTACAATCGCCACTTCTTCTTCGATCAATATCACCAGAGGGTGCAGGGCCAGCCGCTCACCGGCCTCATCATGCTGGATCTCGATCACTTCAAGCAGATCAACGATCGCTACGGTCACCAGACCGGGGACAGGGTGCTGTGCCGCGTCTGCGACTGCGTCTCTGCCCAACTGCGGGGGGAGGATCTGTTCGTGCGCAGCGGCGGCGAGGAGTTTCTGATCCTGCTGCCGCAGATAGACGAGGGGATATTGCTGAAGGTGGCGGAGCGGATCCGCGCCGCTGTGGCGGCCATGGCGCCGGATCCGGCCCCCGTCACAGTCAGTCTGGGCACCACCTTGATCCGGCCGGGGGAGGAGCTCAGCGCCGTGCTGGCCCGGGCGGACGAGTGGCTTTATCGGGCCAAGCGGGGGGGGCGCAACCAGGTGGCCCACGACGGGGATCCCTGAAGAGTGCTCTGGCTTGCAACGAACGAGGGCGACACTGTGTCGCCCTCGTTGTTATCTGTCGCTACCCGGCCTTGGCCAAAGTGTCGCCTTGGTGCTTGTTTGCCGAGCCTTAGCCAAACAGGGTCGAGATGTTCTGGCCCGCCATCAGCAGACCTATGGCCAGCACGCTGAACCAGACCAGGGTGGCGCTGACCAGGGCGTAGCCGAGGGCGACGAAGAGGCCGTCCCGTTGCAGCATGCCGATGGACAGCAGCAGTATGGCCCAGGCGGGCATGGCGTTGGTGAAGGGAATGGCGCCGAGCGGCAGCATCAGCAGCAGGGCCGCCAGCATGATCAGCAGGCCGTTGCAGCGATTGATGGCGGAGCTGCCGGTCAGCAGCAGCAGGCGCGGCCGGATCAAGCGATCGATGCGGGCCAGCAGATCGGCCCCCTTGTGCAGGGCCGGTTTGAGGTGCTCGGCGGCGAAGCGACGCTCCATCAGGACGGCGGGCAGCCAGGGCACCCGGTTGAGGGTGATGCCGATGCCGATAAAGAGGATCAAGAGCCCAAAGGGCGTGCTGACGCCGGGAATGGAGACAGGCAACAGGAAGGGGACTGTGAGCAGCACGCAAAACAGCAGCATGCCCTGTTCGCCCACCAGGGCCAGCATCTCCCTGAGGCTGATGTGGCTCTCCTCGATGGCGTGGGCTGTGGCCCGCAGGGTATCGGAGAGCTTGCTTTGTGGGTCGTTGAGTTGCGCGGCAACCATTCCTGAGATCCTCGTCCTGTTGACGCCACCTCTGTGGCGCCGCCAGCTTACGTGGCAGAGGTTAATCCCAGATGAATAATGTGAGCCTGCGCAAGCTTTGATGGAAATCGAGGGCAGGGAGGGGGGGCGGGTCGCCAAAATGGGGCGATACAGCCCCCGTCAAGGGTCGGATGGAACAGGCTCTGATATGCTTTTGACGCAATCCATGCAACCAGGGAGAAGAGCGTGACGCGAGCGACCATGATGCTGCTGGGACTGTGCTTGCCGCTGACGGGCGGGGCGGCCGAGTCCGCCACCTCGGGCTGGCAGCTGACCCCTTTCCTGGGTTACAGCTCGTCCATCGACTTCGAGGCCATGGATGAACCCGCCCCCACGCCGCACTCGACCGGCATCGACTCACTGCAAGGGGAGAGCTCGGGCAACTGGGGTCTCTTCATCAGCCGGGAGGTGGATGATCCCGGCATGGTGGAGCTGCTCTACAGCCATCAGTCCACCCCCATCTCCCCGGATCAGCCTGACAGGCTGACGGTGGATACCCTGCACTTCGCCGGTGCCCTCACCCTCTCGGACAACCTGATGGCGCCCTATATAGGTGCCGGGATCGGGGTGACCCGCTTCGATGCCTATGACAGCGAGACGGCCCCCTCCATGTCCCTGGCGCTCGGGGTGCAGCCGCGCCTGGGGGAACATCTGGCGCTGCGGGCCGAGGTGCGCGGCTACGGCTCTCTGCTCAATGACGACAGCGCCTTTCTCTGCAACCCACAGGTCTGCGCCTTCCGGGTGCGGGGGGATCTGCTCACCCAGTGGCAGGCCAATATCGGCTTGACCCTGAGGTTCTGAGCTCGCTTTCCGGGCCGGTTTATGGGATGCCGAAGGTGATGCGGCTCAGGGGCTCGTTCACGTCAAACAGCTTGAACTGCACCTCGCTGGCGCCCATGGCGAGTACCCGCTGCTCGTGCATCCTGGCCCACGCCGACTTGCTGGCAGGGAAGAGCGGATCCGCAGCGGCCAGCGCTAGCCCCCTCAGCGAGCCCGCAGCAGCCAGCCACTGATCCGGTTCGTCGCCAGCAGCCGGCAGGCGAGCAGGGAGAGCGCCAGCAGTACCGGCACCTTGACCAGCTCCCACCACAGCAGCTTGCCCTGGGGGCCGAACACCATCAGCCAGACCACCAGCATCATGTGCAGACAGTAAAGACCCAACACTTTGGGGGCCTGGCGTTCCAGCCAGCTGCCCTTGCCCCAGCTTGGGTTGGCCAGCAGCAGGCCGAACAGGCCGAGGGCCCAGGGCAGGGAGCCCAGCAGGAAGTCATGACGGTTGAGGGGCACGGCGGCGAAACGCAGCAGGCCCGCGGCCTCCAGGGCATAGAGACCCATACCCGCCACCATCAGCAGGGCGCTGCGCCGGGCATCGGGTTGCCAGCCACGCAGGCGCAGCTCGGCGCCGAGCGCCACAAACAAGAGCGAGAAGAAGGGGCCGTTGCGGGTCAGCAGGGCCCACTCGCCCCCTAGCAGCGAGCCATAGGAGCCGCCGATCAGGGCAAGCCCGTAGAGCAGGGCACCCGCCACCAGAGCCAGTCGGGGCAGCCTGATCCGCCAGCAGAGGGCCATCAGCAGGACGGCCAGCATCAGGGCGGGCAGGAACCAGAGGTGGATCATACCGCCCACCCACCAGGCGTTGAGGGGATCCCCCAGCTGCATCTGCCACTGGCCCGCCATGGCGGGCAGATAGCCTTCCGTCATGGCCGCGACCGGGTTGAAGGGCACCACCAGATAGAGCAGGCTCCAGGCCAGCCAGAGCCCCAGCAGGGGGCGGCAGTAGCGCAGCGCCACCGCCATAGGCTTGCCTGCGGCCAGGGCGGGTTGCAGGAAGTAGCCGGCGCAGAGGAAGAAGAGCGGCACCGCGAAGCGGCAGAGCTGGTTGATGATGGCCCCGAGCCAGAGGTAGGGGGTGCCGTCCCAGAGGGTGGGATCGAACGGATTGCTGAAGGGGGAGAGGTGAATGGTCATCACGGCCAGGATGGCCAGGACTCGCCCGCACTCGATGCTGGAGATGCGCATTATGGTTTCCGACGGCTGAAACCCGGCACCCTAGCAGCCGGGCACATGCCTCTTCCAGCCAGGGGGTCGTCAACTGTGACCCCCATCGGTGGCCGGTTACCCTTTGTTACCCTGGGGGAGGGCAGGGTTACCCCGGGTGGGAGGCGGATCCCGTTTTAGTGTCGGTAAAAGCCCTAGAGCAGGGCGACCAGCGCCGTCGCGATGGCGCCCGTCAGCAGCAGGGCTATGCCACGGCCGGCCGGGCCGTGCAGCTTGTTCCACATCAGCAAACTGGTGAGGGCCAGCAGCAACATGGAGAGCGCCGCCAGATCGCCAAACAGCTGCCAGGCCAGGCCGGTACCCATGCCGCGATGCAGCCGGTTGAGGCTGGCGGCGACGTTGGCCCGTTGCAGCTCGGTCTGCACCAGCAGGGTGCCTTCCACATAGCTGGCGGCCAGGCTCTGGCTGAGGGTGACGCCGCGCAGCTCCCAGCGAGCCGGCAGGGTGAGGGGGCCTGTGGGGGTGGGCAGGGTCCGGGCCGGGGTGATGCTGAGCCGCCCCTCCTCCAAGCCCTCAGGGTAGTGCTGTTGCAGCAGGGCTTTCAGGGCGTCCGGGCTCGCCAGCGGCGCGGCCAGCGTTATCTCCTCGCTCGACTTCTCGGTGTGGGGGCCGGGCAGGGGCAACACGGCCCTGTGCTGGAGCCAGAGGCCGGTCAGGCCGTAGAGCAGCATCAGGGTGAGGGTGGCAAAGCCCGCCCAGGCGTGGATGCGGCGCACCCACTTGTTGTTGTGAAGGGGGAGTCTCTTGGGTTTCTTCATGGTGGCGCGTCATAAAAAAACTGGCCAGCAGAGGCTGGCCAGTGGGGCTGTGGGCAAGGGGGATCAGAAGCGGTAGGCGGCGGTGAGATTCAGCTGACGGGGGCTGCCCGGCATGATCTGGGCCGCGCTGGTGGCGCTGACGAAGTAGTCGTGGTCGGTCAGATTCTCCACGCTGAGCTGGGCATCCCACCGGGACCAGCGGTAGCCGGCGCGGGCGTCATAGCGGGCGTAGCCGGGCAGCGTGGTGGTGTTGGCGTTGTCGGCGAAGCGATCCCCCACCGCCGTCACCCCGGTTTCCCCATACCAGCCCTGCTGGCCGTTCTGGTAGCCGGCGAACAGCTGGCCGTTCTCGCGGGAGACGTTGCTCGGGCGCTTGCCCTGCAGATCCGCGTCCGCCTTGACCTGCTCCGCATCCTGGATGGCGATGCCGCCGTGCAGGTAGAAGGCGTCGGTCAGCTGAGCGCGGGCGCTCAGCTCTATGCCGTCGGTGCGTTGCAGGCCGGTGAGGATCACGCGGGTAGGATCCAGCGGATCCTTGCTGCGCTTGTTGTACATCTCCAGCCTGTAGAGGGAGAGGGTGGTGGCCAGGCGACCGTTCAGCCAGTCGCTCTTCACGCCCCCCTCGTAGAGCCGGGTGTGCTGGGGATCCAGGTTGTTGTTCTTGTCTCCCGGGGTGATGCCGATCAGCTCCCCGCCCACAGGGGTGAAGGTCTTGCTGTAGGAGGTATAGAAGGCATGTTCCTCTATGGGGTTCCACACCAGGCCCAGGCGCGGGCTCAGGCTGGTGACCGAGAGGGTCTCCTCCTTGTCGAGATCGTTGCGGCGGCTGGTGACGGTGAACGCGTCCCGGCGCAGGCCGCCGAGCAGGTGCCAGTCACCCAGGCTGAGCTGATCCTGCACATAGAGACCGACCCCGCGCACCCTGTGCCTGGCGTCGCTGGAGAGCTTCATGGTGCCGTTGTAGCTCGGCAGTGAGCCGGGATCGTACAGATCCCCCGGGGGAATAGGGGTGGCGTTCTGGTAGAGCTTGGGGGTGCGCTCCTGCCAGCCCTGCTCCAAGCCCACCAGCAGGCGATGGGCGACGGGGCCTGTCTGCAGCTGGCCCTCGGCTTCCGTGTTGCTGGTGAGGTTGTTGGCCTTGAGATCCTGCTGCCAGCGGGCACGGGTCACCTTGTCACCCTTGACGGCGGTGACATAGGTGTTGTCGAACTGGCTGTCGAGGCTGGTGTAACCGAGCTGCTGGCGCAACTGCCACTGATCGTTGATGTCCCAGCTGAAGCGGGATCGGGTGGACTGGGCCAGATCGTCGATGAAGTCCCGACTGGTGTCGCTGTAGACGCTCTCTATGGGGACGTCGGCGGGACGGCCATCGACCCCGGGGATGCCGCGATCCGGGGTGCGGTCGTGCTCGTTGCGCTCGTACTGCACCAGCCAGTTCAGGCTGTCGCTTATCTCCCAGTTCACGGCGGGGGCCAGCAGGGTGCGCTTGCTGGTCACGTCGTCACGAAAACTCTCCTTGTCCTCCTGGGCCAGGTTGAGGCGCAGTTGCACCCGCTCCCCCGCCTCGGCGTTGAGGTCGGCGGCGAAGCGTCGGCTGTCGAAGCTGCCGACTCTGGCGCTGACGCTGGACGCCTGCCCGCGCTGGGGCGTCTTGCTGACCCTGTTGATGATGCCCCCGGTGCTGCCACGGCCGTAGAGCACGGCGGCCGGCCCCTTGAGCACCTCGACCCGCTCTATGTTGCCAAGGTCGCGGGTGTACTGCATGTCGTCCCGCAGGCCGTCGAGGTAGAAGTCGTTGCTGGCGTTGAAGCCACGGATATTGACGCTGTCGAAGCGGGTATCACCGCTGGCGTTGACCCCGGGGATGCCGGTCAGGGCCTCGCTCAGGCTGGGCTGGCCGTAGGCGGTCAGCTCGCTGGCCTTGACGCTGTCTATGGTCTGGGGCACCAGCTTGGCCGGGGTGGCGGTGCGGGTTGCGGTGGCCACTTCTTCGTGCTGGCTGCGTTTGCCGACCACGGTCAGGGTCTCGTCTTCGGCGCGGGGGCTGGCACAGAAGGCCAGCAAGGCGACGCCCAGCAGGGCGCGCGGGGAGTTGGGGTTATGCATCTGGGTGTGACTCTTATCGGCCTGTTGGCCTGAACTTATTGATTTATTTGTAGTTATTGGTGTCTCTCGTTTCGAGAGGGCGATAATGATATTGATTTTCATTTGCCTTGCAAGGGAAAGATGTAAGAAAACTACATCGATGGAAATGGGCGCAGTCAGACGGCACCAGCCGGGTTCATGCCCCGGTTTGGAGATGGGTGAGCGGCGGGGTTACCATGGCCAGAACGCGCCATGGCGCATCACGGATTGAACAGGAAGGGAGAGGGACATGGCAGAGATCATCAGGGCGGATCTTCATAACCGGCACCATGGCGAGGCGCTGGTGGCGCTGCTCGACGCATACGCCAGGGACGAGATGGGCGGTGGCAGCCCCCTCGCCGACGAGGTGAAGGCCAATCTGGCGCAGGCCCTGGCGGCGAGAAGTGGTGCCCATGTGCTGCTGGCCTGGGTGGATGACCAGCCGGTCGGGGTGGCCACCTGCTTCGAGGGGTTCTCGACCTTCGCCTGCCGGCCCCTGCTCAATATCCACGATCTGGCGGTGCACCCGGCCCATCGTGGCCGCGGCATCGGCAAGGCGTTGCTGGCCGGGGTGGAGCGGCTCGCCCGGGAGCTCGACTGCTGCAAGCTGACCCTGGAGGTGCTGGAGGGCAACAAGGTGGCGCAGGCCGCCTACAAGGCCAGCGGTTTCGAGGGCTATGAGCTGAGCCCGCAAGTGGGCCGGGCCCTGTTCTGGCAGAAGAAGCTCTAGCCTCTGTGGCTCAGCCGCCAAGGCGGGAGGGGAGAATGAAAAACGGCGCGCAGAGGGATCTGCGCGCCGCTTTGTCTGGGGCCTGAGTTAGAAGTCGTAACGGGCCGCCAGCTGGAAGTCATCCTTGGTGTTCAGCTTGCCGCTGTCATTGCTGTCGAGGTTGTTGATGCGGTACTCGCCGATGACCCGCAGGTTCTTGTTGAACTTGTACTGGGCACCCAGGGTGTAGTAGTCGATGGAGTCGTAATCGCTCTTGCCGCTCTGCTCCACCTTCTGCTTGTTCCACAGGGCCATCAGGCCGAAGCCGCTCTCGAAGTTGTAACCCAGGGCCCCTTCCCAGCCGGTGTGATCCTTGCCGGTGGCCAGGAAGTCGCTGCCGTCGGCGTAGCTCAGGGCGGCATAGACGGCCTTGTTGTCGTACTTGGCGGAGATCAGCCACAGCTTGGCATCCTCTTCACCGCTCTTGTCGCGGATACCCACGTTGTAGGCGGTACCCAGGGCCAGGTTGAACGGGAAGGTGTAGGCCAGGGCGGCGCCGTAGGCGGCATCGCTGTCCTTGCTGGTGGTCTCTTCGGTGTCACCGCCGTCGAACTTGTAGCTGGTATCGACCTGGAAGCCGTTGAACAGGCCTGAGTATTTCAGCACAGAGCCGGCACGGTTGGTGGCGAAGGTATCTGTCTTGGCGCCGAGGGCGTCGTTGCCGTAGCCGTCGGAGAGGGAGACGTCGGTCCAGTCGGCCAACAGGCCGGGGGCGCCCTTCTGGCGACCGAAGGTGACATTGCCCCAGTCGGCGCCCACACCGGCGAATGCCAGGCGGGTGCGCATGTTGTCGGAGTTCTCGCTGACGGTCTTCTCGCTGTCATTGACGTAGATCTGCAATTCATACTGGGCCAGGGCCTTGAGACCCGGGTTGATCTCGCTCTCTACCTTGGCGCCCAGGCGGACAAACTGGTTGGCGCCCTGCTTGTCGCTGTATTCGTTCTTGATGTCACCATTGGCATCCAGCTCCTTCTTCTCACCGAAGAACTGGCCGGCGTAGATGCGGCCATAGAGATCGAGCAGAGTGGAGTCATTTTTATAGACTTCGACGGCTTGAGCCTGGAAGGCGGCGGTGAGAGCCAATGCTACTACTGTCAGCTTTTTCATCATGATCCCTTGTGTTGCAAGCTTCTGTTTTAAAAGACGGGGCCATGCTAGGAGGGGCAGATGACAGCGGGGTGACCGTGCGGTGAACAAACCGTGGCGGTTTCATGTCAGCGGGATGAAAACCGCGATTTATGTGGCGAGCCGCCACTTTTGCGCGCAAAGGTTTGCCCTTGTGGTAGAATGCCGCCCGTTTTCGAGCTCCTAAGGTTGGATATGCGATGAGACGTGAACTGGCAATCGAATTTTCCCGAGTGACGGAAGCGGCTGCACTGGCTGGCTACAAGTGGCTCGGACGTGGTGACAAGAATATCGCCGATGGCGCGGCCGTTGCGGCCATGCGTCACATCCTCAATCAGATCCAGATCGATGGCGAGATTGTGATAGGCGAGGGCGAGATCGACGAAGCCCCCATGCTCTACATCGGCGAGAAGGTGGGCACGGGTCAGGGCGACGCCGTGGACATCGCGGTCGACCCCATAGAGGGCACCCGCATGACCGCCATGGGGCAGTCCAATGCCCTGGCCGTGCTGGCCGTGGGCGACAAGGGCTCCTTCCTCAAGGCCCCCGACATGTATATGGAGAAGCTGATCGTGGGTCCGGGTGCCAAGGGTGCCATCGATCTCGATCAGGCCCTGGAGCTGAACCTCAAGGCCGTGGCCAAGGCGCTTGGCAAGCCGCTCTCCCGCCTGACCGTCATCACCCTGGCCAAGCCGCGTCATGACAAGGCGATCAAGGAGATGCAGGGGCTGGGCGTGCGGGTGTTCGCCATCCCCGACGGGGACGTGGCGGCCTCCATCCTCACCTGCCTGCCGGACAGCGAAGTGGACATGCTCTATGGCATCGGCGGCGCCCCGGAAGGGGTCATCTCGGCGGCGGTGATCCGTGCCCTGGACGGCGACATGCAGGCGCGCCTGGTGCCCCGTCATCAGGTCAAGGGTGACAGCCCCGAGGTGCGTGCCCTGGGCGAGCAGGAGATTGCCCGCTGCCAGGAGCTCGGCATCGACGTGACCAAGGTGCTCAAGCTGGAAGATCTGGCCAAGAATGACAATGTCATCTTCTCGGCCACCGGCATCACCAAGGGTGATCTGCTGGAAGGCATCACCAGCAATGGCGTCATGGCGACCACGGAGACCCTGCTGATCCGCGGCAAGTCCAGAACCATTCGCCGCATCAAGTCGATCCACTTCCTGGATCGCAAGGACAGCGTGGTACGCGACATCATCCTGTGATGAGGGTGTGCTGAGTGGCGGCAAGTCCCGTCCTCTCATGCCGCCGCATCAAGTCGATCCACTTCCTGGATCGCAAGGACAGCGTGGTACGCGACATCATTCTCTGATGCGCGAAAGCCCTGTCACTGAAAAGCCCGACCGCTGCTGCCGTCGGGCTTTTTGTTGCCCGCGCGCCGGGGCCTGGACTATTTCGAGGGACAGGGCGGATAAGGCTAAGGGGAATCGGGGCCCTTTGATAGACTGCTTCGCCATGCACAGGAATGCATCATATGGAATGTCGTCAAGGTTGCGGTGCCTGCTGCACAGCCCCCAGTATCAGCAGTGCCATCCCCGGCATGCCGGAGGGCAAGCTGGCCGGCGTTCCCTGTGTTCAGCTCGACCAGTGGCTGGGCTGCAAGATCTTCGGCCAGCCCGAGCGTCCTGCGGTGTGCAGCAGCTTCAGGCCCATGCAGGATGTGTGCGGTTCGCACCGCCAGGAGGCCGTCTGGCTTATCGGCGAGATGGAGCGGCTGACGGCCTGAGGCTAGTCAAGACCCCTCATCCCCGCCCCTTCTCCCGCGAGGGGAGAAGGGGGAAAAAGCGTGACCCCTTCATCTCCGCTCCTGCTCCCGCTTATTTGAAAAGAAGGGGAGAAGGGGGCGGAGAGACATCCCGAACCAACGCGGGGCAACCCGGTGTCTAGTCCTGAAATAGGTTTACACATTTTCGTCTAGCTTCACGTGACTCAGAACCCCCGATGCACCGCGTCGGGGGTTCTGTATTTCAACGCATGATGCGGTCGCTCCAGGTTGTAAATATCCACTGCCTCACGCACCATCTCCCGCGCTTGCGCCAGGTCCTGCGGGCTTTGCAACAACAGCTCTCCTTTCAATATCCCGTTCACCCGCTCCGCCAACGCATTCTGGTAACAGTCATACCCATCCGTCATTGAGCATCGTACCCCGTGCCGTTCATGCAATGACTGATACAGGCCCGAGCAATACTGCACGCCGCGGTCCGAGTGATGGATAAGCTCCCCGCTGCCACGCCGTTGCTTCAGCGCTTTCTTAAACGCCATGGCCACCGATTCGGCGTGCATCCCCTCATGCACGTGATGGCCCACTATCTTGCGTGAGTAAGCATCCGTGGTAATTCACCCATATTCAGGGGCATTCAAAAGTAGAGGTCAGGCGGCCCGCGCCAGGTGCTGTTTTGGCGTGTAGCCACCCAACGCCATATTAGGCCGCTCATGGTTATAAACCCATTGCCATTGCGTGGCAAATTCCTGCAATTCATCCAGCGACTCAAACAAGTAATGCCCCAGCCAGTCATATCTCACGGTGCGGTTAAACCGCTCGATATAGGCATTCTGCTGCGGATTACCTGGCTGGATGTAGTTCAGCGTGATGTCATGCTGTTTCGCCCAGCGTTTGAGCTCCTCGCTGATGTATTCCGGACCGTTATCACAGCGGATGGCCGCTGGTTTGCCACGCCACGCTATCACCTGCTCCTACACCCGTTTGACCCGCAAGGCGGGGAGCGAAAAATCTACCTCGATACATAACGCTTCCCGGTTGAAATCATCTATCACATTGAACAACCGCACCGAGCGGCCATCGCTGAGCTGGTCGTGCATAAAGTCCATCGACCAGCAGGTATTGGGTTTTTCAGGCACTGCCAACGCTGCCGGTTTTGCACGCTCCAGCCGTTTCCTGGGCTTTATCCGCAAGTAGAGTTCAAGTTCCCGATAAATCCGGTACACCCGCTTGTGGTTCCAGCCAAACCCTTTGACGTTGCGCAGATAGAGAAAGCAGAGCCCGAAGCCCCAGTTGCGCTGGCTGGTCGTGATACGCAACAGCCAGTCGGCGATGAGCTGGTTCTCTTCGGCCAGCACCGATTGGTAGCGATAGCAGCCTTCGCTGACCCCGAACACCCGGCAGGCGAGCCGGATGGAGATGGCGCAGTGAGCGACCGCCTGGGTGGCCATCTCGCGTCGGGCAGATGGCGTCACCACTTTTTTGCCATGGCCTCCTGGAGGATGTCGGACTTGAGGCGCTCCTCGGCATACATCTTCTTGAGGCCGCGATTTTCCTCTTCCAAGTCCTTGAGACGGGCCATAAGGGAGGCGTCCATGCCGCCGAACTTGGCGCGCCATTTGTAGAAGGTGGCGCTGCTGATGCTATGCTCGCGGTGTAGTGGTCTAATCATCCCGGACACCATTTTAGGTGGTACAGTCGCCACCATGACTTGAGGTGTTCAATGACCAGATTACGTCGCTCATTTACTGCTGAATTCAAACTCGAAGCCGCATCCCTGGTACTCGACCAGGGATACTCTGTCCCCGAAGCCAGCCGTTCACTGGATGTCGGTGAAACCATACTTCGCCGATGGGTTCAGCAGCTCCAATCCGAACGAACCGGCACCACCCCAATCGGCAAAGCGCTGACCCCGGAGCAGCAGAAAATCCAGGAGCTGGAAGCCCGCATCAACCAGCTCGAGCGCGAAAAGGACATTCTAAAAAAGGCTACTGCTCTCTTGATGGCGGACGAGTTCAAACGTACGCGCTGATAGACCGATTAAGGGAGCAAGCCCCCATCACTCTGGTCTGCTGCGCTTTCGATGTGCCAACATCCTGTTTTTACGACTATCTGGCCCGCAAGCGGACGATTAACCGTGAGCGGATGCAGCAACGCAGCGAGTTGCGCCGTTTGTTCAAAGAGAGCCGGAACTCAGCGGGCAGCCGCGCCTTGATGTCGATGATGCGAGCGCTGGGGCATCAGATTGGCCGATTCAAAGTGCGCAGTCTGATGAAGGAGGTCGGTCTGGTATCCAAGCAACCGGGCGCTCATCGCTATCAGGTCGCCCGGTCTGAACGACCGGATATTCCCAATCTGCTGGCCCGTGAATTTGATGTCCAACAACCCAATCAGGTGTGGTGTGGCGATATCACCTACGTCTGGGCAGGTGGTCGTTGGAATTACCTGGCGGTGGTGCTCGACCTTTATGCCCGCCGAGTCGTGGGCTGGGCGATGTCTGACAAGCCTGATGCAGAGCTGGCAATAAAAGCGCTCGAGATGGCCTATCAGCAGCGGGGTTGCCCATCAGGTGTGCTGTTTCACTCAGACCAAGGCAGCCAATATGGCAGCCGGGCATTTCGGCAGCGGCTGTGGCGCCATCGCATGACCCAGAGCATGAGTCGGCGTGGCAACTGTTGGGATAATGCACCGATGGAGCGGTTGTTCAGGAGTCTGAAGACAGAGTGGCTCCCGACAACGGGATATATGAACCTGCGGGAGGCGAAGCGGGATATCAGCTATTACCTGATGGATTACTACAACTGGCGGCGTCCACATCAACACAATGACGGGAGCGCGCCAGCAAAAGCCGAGGATCGGCCTAACCAAGTGTCCGGATTTAGTTGACCACTATACGGCATAGCTCGGGGACGGGTGAACCGGCTTCGGCCTGGTTGAGGATGGCGATGATTTGGGCATCGCTAAAGCGTGATGTTTTCATGTAGAGCCTCCTGCGTGCAAGATACGAGAAAATTCTACTTATGAGCACTTCGGATTTTCGGGGGGATTACCCTGCTCCGACCCAGCCTTGAGCAAGTTGGGATGACGGTAGAAGCGGTGAAAACTGTGGGTGGTCTTGTGATACGCCCGCCTGTGCTGCACCAGCAGGCGGTGCTCGGCCAATATCTGAAACAGCCTGTCCCGTCCGACCTTGAGCCCGCCATCATCCTGACCCTGAAGCAGATAATGCAGCTTGCGGGTGCCCACCCGTGGCTGGTGTAACCGGACCTGACGCACGAAGCGCACTACCTGTAACCCCTGTGCATGGTGCAGGTCGGCAACTCGATTGCGCTTGTAGTAAGCCTGACGGCTTATCCCCAGAAACCGGCAAGCCCTGACGATGGTCAGCCTCTCGACTTGCCGCTGCGAGAGGACTTGCCGGGTCGCTTTTTTACGATGGAGACGCCGTAGTCGTTCTTCAGGACATCGACGACGGCCTCAAAGAACTGGGCCTTCTGGCTCATCAGCGCCAGCTGCTGCTCGAGTTCCTTGATGCGCTGTTCGGGCGTCTGGTTGTCGGGGTCAGGCATGGTGATACTCCTGCCGGCGCGCACAGAAGCCCCCTGGCTCCAATCTTGCCGACCATGTTTACGCAACCATACCAGAACGGTGGAGCGGCCCTGAATGCCATAACGGGCCTGAGCCTGTTTGTAGGTGAGCTCGCCTTTTTCAATCTGCTCGACCAGGGCCAGCTTAAAAGTCAGCGAGTAATCGCGCTGTGTCCGTTTCACACCTTGTCCCATCGGGGTCTCCATTTATTGGGGGGAAGGTGTAAACCATATTCAGGACGGGACACGGAAATGAAAAAGGCCCCCTCGCCTGGCGAGGGGGCCTTGTTAGTGCTCATCGGCAAGGGGTGATGATCACTCCTTGATGCGCTCTATGCAGCCGCCCAGGCCTTGCAGCTTGTGCTCTATGTCTTCATAGCCACGGTCGATGTGATAGATGCGCTCGACCATGGTGGTGCCCTCGGCCACGAAGCCGGCGAGGACCAGGCTGGCGGAGGCGCGCAGATCGGTTGCCATCACCTGGGCACCCTTGAGTTGTTCGGTGTCGCGGCAGATTGCCACGTTACCCTGCAGTTCGATGTCAGCACCCATACGTACCAGCTCGGGCACGTGCATGAAGCGGTTCTCGAAGATGGTCTCGGTGACCATGCCGGTGCCCTTGGCCACGGCGTTCAGCACGGTGAACTGCGCCTGCATGTCGGTCGGGAAGGCCGGGTAGGGGGCCGTCTTGATGGTGACCGGCTTGAGGGTACGGCCCGTCATGTCGAGGGAGATCCAGTCTTCCCCCTTCTCGATGAGCGCACCGGCCTCTTCCAGCTTGACGAGGACGGCTTCCAGCAGGGAAGGGTCTGTCTTGCGGCAGGTGATCTTGCCCCCGGTGACGGCGGCGCCCACCAGGAAGGTACCGGTCTCGATGCGATCCGGCTGGACGCTGTAGCTGCCGCCGTGCAGACGCTCGACCCCGTCGATGGTCAGGGTGTCGGTACCCGCACCCTGGATCTTGGCGCCCAGGGCGTTGAGGAAGTTGGCGAGATCGACCACTTCCGGTTCGCGGGCGGCGTTTTCGATCACGGTGCGACCGTCGGCCAGGGTGGCGGCCATCATCAGGTTCTCGGTGCCGGTGACGGAGATCATGTCCATCAGGATGTGGGCACCCTTGAGGCGACCGTCGACACGGGCCTTGATGTAGCCATCTTCGATGGCGATCTTGGCGCCCATCAGCTCCAGGCCGTGAACGTGAAGGTTGACCGGGCGGGCACCGATGGCGCAGCCGCCGGGCAGGGAGACGTCAGCCGCGCCGAAACGGGCGGCCAGCGGGCCCAGTGCCAGTATGGAGGCGCGCATGGTCTTCACCAGCTCGTAGGGGGCGACGTGGTTGTTCACGGCGCCGGTCAGCACTGTCACGTTGCCGTTGACCTTGGTGCTGGCACCCAGCATCTCCAGCAGCTTGAGGGTAGTGCCTACGTCTTTGAGGCGCGGCACGTTCGAGAGCTGGATCTCCTCGTCGCACAACAGGGTGGCGAACAGGATCGGCAGGGCGGCGTTTTTGGCGCCGGAGATGGTCACTTCACCGGAGAGGGTGCAGGGGCCGGTGATCTTGAATTTGTCCATTTACTTAGATACCAAATCAGGAGGGCAGTAGAAATTTACGTTCGCGCTTCCATTCGGCATCGGTAAAGGCCTTGATGGAGAGGGCGTGGATGGCGTTGCTGGCGATCTTGTCCATCAGCGGGGCATAGATGGCCTGCTGCTTCTTGACCCGGCTCATGCCGTCAAACATGTCGCCGACCGCAATCACCTGATAGTGACTGCCGTCGCCTTTGACATGGACTTCGGACAATGGCAAGGCCTCAAGGAGTATCGCTTCAATTTCAGAGACTTGCATTATGCGTCCTCGGTGTTGGGCGGGGTGGGTTGAAACAGACTGGCCACACCGTACAGCTTGGCCAGGGTATAAAAATCAGTGGAGGCGCCCACCAGTTGCGGCGTGGCCCCCCGTGTCAGGGTGGCTTTGGCCCACTTGACCAGCAGGGCCAGGCCGGCGGAATCCAGGGTGGTGACCCCGCTCATATCGAGCGCATCGTCTTGCCACCACTCGGATCGCCGTTGCCACAGGGCGTTGACCTGCGGTGCCTGCAGCTCCCCCTGGAGTGTCATGACTTGAGCACCAGCGGCTTGGCATTGTGCTCGCGCAACTGGGCGATCACCGCATCTATGCCGTTCTGGCGAATGAGGCCACCGAGCTCGCTCTGCTTGGCGGAGAGCAGGCTGATCCCTTCGGCAACCATGTCGAAGGCCTTCCATTCCCCTGTCTTGTTGTTCTTGCGCAGCTTGAACTCGAGGAAGATGTCCGGTTTGCCAGCCTCTTTCACGCTGACGTTGACGGCGGTGATGTTGCTGTCACCGGGCGCCTTGCCAGGCTGGACCTTGACGGTCTGCTTGTCGAAATGGGCCAGGGCATCGGCGTAGGAGCTCACCATGTACTCGGTGAACACCTGGACGAAGGCATCGCGCTGGGCCGGGGTGGTTTCCTTGATCTGGTTGCCAAGTACCTTGTAGGCGGCGAAGCGGTTGTCCACATAGGGCAGCAGCTCTTCGCGGATGATCACCCGCAGGTGATCCGGGTTGCTCTTGACCTGGGACTTGTCCGCCTTCAGGCGGGCGAAGGTCTGCTGGGCAGCCTGATCCACCAGGGCATAGGGATCGGCGGCATTGACCGCCGCCAGGGCGGAGACGGAAAACAGCATGCTGGTCATCAGACCCAGCAGCAGGGCGATCTTCTTGAACATGGTTACTCCTTGGTTGCTGGCGTATCGGTGGCCGGGGAAGACTGGCTGTAGAGGAACTTGCCAATCAGGTCTTCCAGCACTATGGCGGACTTGGTGTCTTCGATCATATCGCCATCCTTGAGCATGCTGGTGCCCATCTCTTCATCGGTGAAGCCCGGTGCCAGGCCGACATACTGCTCGCCCAGCAGACCCGAGGTCAGGATGGAGAGGGTGCTGGTTTCTGAGAACTCGCCGGCACTCTTTTGCATCTGCAGGGAAACGATGGGCACCTGGCTCTTGGCATCCAGCGTGATGTCGCTGACTCGACCGACGACGACGCCGCCGACCTTGACCGGCGAGCGCACTTTCAGGCCGCCGATATTATCGAAATGGGCGCGCAGGGTATAGGTTTCTCCTTCCGGTTTGAAACTCAATCCCGCCACTTGCAGTGCCAACGCCAGAATGGCTGCGATGCCAGCCAGCATGAAGGCACCGACCAGGAATTCTACTTTGCTGAACTTCATCTTTCCCTTATCCAAACATGACTGCGGTGAGTATAAAATCCAGACCGAGCACGGCCAGGGATGAGTGGACCACGGTACGGGTCGTCGCCTGACTGATCCCGGCCGAGGTCGGCTTGGCATCATAGCCATTGAAGAGCGCGATCCAGGTCACCACCAGGGCGAAGATCACACTCTTGATGGCCCCTTGCATGATGTCGTCCTGCCAGTCGACGGAGGCCTGCATGGCAGACCAGAAACTGCCCTCATCCACCCCCAGCCAGTCGACCCCGACCAGTTTGCCGCCGAAGATGCCGATCAGGCTGAACATGAAGGCCAGCAGCGGCATGCTGATGACCCCAGCCCAGAAGCGAGGCGCCACTACCCGGCGCAACGGGTCTACCGCCATCATCTCCAGGCTGGAGAGCTGCTCGGTGGCCTTCATCAGGCCGATCTCGGCGGTGAGGGCCGAACCTGCACGACCGGCAAACAGCAGGGCGGTGACCACAGGGCCCAGCTCCCGCAGCAGGGAGAGGGAGACCAGGGGCCCCAGACTCTGCTCGGCGCCGAAGTCCTTCAGTACGTTGTAACCCTGCAAGGAGAGCACCATGCCGATGAAGAGACCCGATACCAGTATGATGGCGACCGATTGCACCCCCACCACATAGAGCTGCTGTACCAGCAGGGGGAAGTGCTTGCGGGGCTCGGGTTTGCCCGCCAACGCGTGAAACAGCATGATGGTGGCGCGGCCGACGGCGCTGATGAAGCGCACCCCGCTCCGCCCCAGCTTGCTTATCTGACTTATGAACATCACAGATCCTGTAGCAGGTCGCCTGCCGGAAAATGAAACGGAACAGGACCGTCGGGCAATCCCTTGAGGAACTGCTCGACCTCGGGATTGTGCTCCTCGCGAAGTTGCTCCGGCGTGCCCTGTGCCACCACCCTGCGGTTGGCGATGATGTAGGCGTAGTCGGCGATGCTGAGCACCTCCTTCACATCGTGGGTGACGATGACGGAGGTGATGCCGAGGGCATCGTTGAGCTCCTTGATGAGCTTGACCAGCACCGCCATGGTGATGGGATCCTGGCCGACGAAGGGCTCGTCATACATGATGAGATCCGGATCCAGCGCTATGGATCTGGCCAGGGCTGCGCGACGGGCCATGCCGCCGGAGAGCTCGGAGGGCATCAGGCGGGCGGCACCACGCAGACCCACAGCCTGCAACTTCATCATGACGATGGTGTGGATCAGCTCTTCCGGCAGACCCGAGTGTTCCCGCAGCGGGAAGGCCACGTTGTCGAACACAGTCATGCCGGTGAACAGGGCGCCGCTCTGGAACAGCATGCTCATCCGCTTGCGCACTTCATACAGACGGCTGCGGGAGAGGGTGGGGATGTCTTCCCCGTCAAACAGAATATGACCGGACTCAGGCTTCAGCTGGCCACCGATCAGGCGCAGCAAGGTGGTCTTGCCGATGCCGCTGGGGCCCATGACGGCGGTGACCTTGCCACGGGGAATGGTCAGGTTGATCCTGTCGTACAGCAACCTATCTCCGTGACTGAAGGTCAGGTCGGAGATGGTGATCAGGTCATCGTTCAAACAATTGTCCATCCGGTATAAATGAAGAGCGAATTTTATGGGCTAGTCTAGGTCTAAGCAACAGCAAGGAACAACTATTGAGCGGCTTTGCCCCCCAAATACGCGACAGTTTTATGTAACAACTTGCATCAGCGGCAGAGCGTCCCGCATCCGATTCGCTTATCTCGGCAGACTTTTTTATAATCCCGCAGCAAATTTCGGCCCGGAGCTGTGCCTTTATGTCTGTAAAGCCTGAAAAAGTGTCTGAATTGTTCGATTTCCGTCGCAGTGCCCGTGCGGTGCTGGACATAGAAAAACAAGCCATCGATGGGCTCTACCAGTACCTCGACGAGACCTTCGAGCGCGCCTGCGAGATGGTGCTGCGCTGCGCCGGCAAGATAGTGGTCACCGGCATGGGCAAGTCGGGTCATGTCGGCAACAAGATTGCCGCGACCCTGGCCAGCACAGGCACGCCTGCCTTCTTCCTCCACCCTGGCGAAGCCAGCCACGGGGATCTGGGGATGATCTCCGCCGGGGACCTCATCATCGCCATCTCCAACTCAGGCGAGAGTGACGAGATCCTCGCCCTGCTGCCGGTGCTCAAGCGTCGCGGCATTCCGCTCATCTGCATGACCGGCAACCCGGCCTCCACCATGGCCAAGGAGGCCAACGTGCACCTGTGCATCAAGGTGGAGAAGGAGGCCTGCCCGCTGGGTCTGGCCCCGACCTCCAGCACCACGGCGACCCTGGTGATGGGGGACGCCCTGGCCGTGGCCCTGCTGGAGGCTCGCGGTTTCACCGCCGATGACTTCGCGCTCTCCCACCCGGGCGGGTCGCTGGGCAAGCGGCTCTTGCTGCGGGTCGGCGATCTGATGCACAGCGGCGAGCTGTTGCCCCGGGTGGGGATAGATGCCACCATCAGCCGGGCGCTGCTGGAAGTGAGCCGCAAGGGCCTTGGCATGACGGCTGTGGTGGATGAGCAGGGGCTGCTTGCCGGTCTGTTCACCGACGGTGACTTGCGCCGGATCCTGGATCTGCAGGTGGACATTCACCACACCCCGATCAGCCGCGTAATGACGGCCAACTGTGTTACCGTAGGGCCTGAGATGATGGCGGCTGAGGCCGTCAAACTGATGGAAACCAGAAAGATTAACGGATTGCTGGTGGTGGATGAAGAGCGGCGGCCACTTGGCGCCTTCAACATGCACGACCTGCTGAGAGCCGGGGTGATTTGATGCAAGACGTACCGACCCTCTATGGTCCGGTGACGCGCAGCCAGTACGAGAAGGCGGCGCAGATCCGCCTGCTGGTGTGCGATGTGGATGGGGTGCTCTCCAATGGCTTCATCTATATGGGCAATAACGGCGAAGAGCTGAAGACCTTCTGCACCCGCGACGGTGCTGGCATGCGTGCCCTGCTCAACGCCGGCATCGAGATTGCCATCATCACAGGGCGTAACTCCCGCATCGTCAGCGATCGGATGAGGGGCCTGGGGGTGCAGCACCTGGTGCAGGGGGCGGATCAGAAGCTGCCCCACTTCGAGGCACTGCTGGCCAAGCTGGGCCTGACGCCGGAACAGGCCGCCTACATGGGGGACGACACCATAGATCTGCCGGTGATGCAGGCCTGCGGCCTCGGCATCGCAGTGGCGGATGCCCATCCGCTGGTGCTGGCTCGTGCCGATCTGGTGACCCGTCTGGGGGGCGGAGTGGGCGCGGTGCGTGAGGTGTGCGATCTCATCCTGCAAGCGCAGGGCTTGGGCGACTACCAACCCGAGGCCTCGGTATGAACAAGCAGACGTTTCTGTTTGCCCTGCTGTTTCTGGCGGCACTCGCCGCCTGGCAGCTTGGCGAGATCGAGCTGGCGCCCGAACCGGCTGCCAAGGTAGAGAACTATCAACCGGACTTCACTGCCAAGAATCTGGTCACGACCCGCTTCAACGAGCAGGGCAAACGAACCGAGCGGTTGGAGTCCGAATATGCGGAGTATTACCAGATCCTCGAGCAGGCCACCTTCGACAAGCCGGTGGTCTACATGTTCGATGAACAGGGGGAGGCCGAATGGAAAGTCACGGCCGAAACCGGGGTGCTCAACACAGATGACAACGTGATACTGCGTGACAAGGTACATCTGGACGGCCTGCTGCCGGCGTCTTTCATCTCCACGCTGGATACCCCTTATCTGGAGCTGGATCTGGTGACTCAGGACGTGAGAAGCAACCAGCACATCAGCATAGTGGGTCAGGAATTCCAGACCGAGGGCGTTGGCCTGAAGGGCCATCTGGAACGTAAATATTTCGAATTACTGGATAAAGGCCATGCCACTTATTTCAATGAAAAACGTTAATCTGGCCCTCGCGGCCCTGCTGCTGTGCAGTACAGTGAGCGCCAAAGAGTCCGACTTTGCCGAGAAGGTCTATGTGGATGCGGTCAAGCAAGTGGCCGAGATGCAGGATAACCGCATCACCTTCAGCGAAGACGTGATCATCACCCAGGGCACCATCAAGATTAAGGCCGACAAGGTGGTGGTGATCCGCTCCGGCGACAAGGGCGCCGAGGTGATGACCGCCTATGGCAATCCCGCCACCTTCTTCCAGATCCTGGACAACGGCAAGCCGGTCAATGCCCACGGCAACAGCATTCGCTACGAGCTGAAGAACCGCCTGGTCACCATCACGGGCAACGGTCAGCTCAAGCAGGAAGACAGCCAGGTTACCGGCGACCTCATCCGCTACGACATCGTCAAACAGAAGATGATCGCCGAGAGCAAGGGACCCACCCAGCGGGTCAAGACGGTGTTCCTGCCGGATCAGGTAGAAAACTTCGACAAACCCGCCGATCAGAAGAAGTAGGAAACAGAAGCCATGGCAGTGTTAAAAGCAACGGGTTTGCAGAAGAGCTACAAGCGCCGCATGGTGGTCAGCGACGTGAGCCTGGAAGTGGGCACCGGCCAGATAGTGGGGCTGCTCGGCCCGAATGGTGCCGGCAAGACCACCTCCTTCTACATGATCGTGGGCCTGGTACAGCGGGATGCAGGTCTCATCACTATCGACGAGCAGGACATCAGCCTGCAGCCCATGCATATCCGTGCCCGCAATGGCATCGGCTATCTGCCCCAGGAGGCCTCCATCTTCCGCCGTCTGTCGGTGTTCGACAACCTGATGGGGGTCATGCAGACCCGCAAGAGGTTGAGCCGCGAGGAGCGTGAGGATAAGGTCGAGCAGTTGCTGGAAGAGTTCAACATCACCCATATTCGCGACAGCCTGGGTCAGAGCCTGTCTGGCGGGGAGCGACGCCGGGTCGAGATTGCCCGGGCGCTGGCGGCAGAGCCGCGATTCATCCTGCTGGATGAACCCTTTGCAGGTGTTGATCCTATTTCGGTCATAGACATCAAGAAGATCATCCAGCATCTGAAGGAAAGAGGGCTGGGTGTGCTGATCACGGATCACAACGTCAGAGAGACGCTGGATGTGTGCGAGAAGGCCTACATCGTCAGCCACGGCAAGATGATTGCCGAGGGTGCTCCGGCCGATATCCTCGCCGATGAGCAGGTCAAGCGCGTCTATTTGGGCGATCAATTCAGTCTATAGTAAGGGGGCACCCCTCATTTTTGTTAGGTGACTGCCTCGCTGAACATAAGGATATCCCGACGTAGATGAAGCCGACATTACAGTTGCGCCTCGGTCAGTCACTGACCATGACGCCACAATTACAACAAGCGATTCGTCTGCTCCAGCTCTCCACCCTGGAACTCCAGCAGGAAATTCAGCAAGCGCTCGATAATAACCCCTTGCTGGAGCAGGAGGAGAATGAGGCGCAGGAAACCAGCCCGATAGAGCCCCAGGACGCCAGTCAACTCGACTCCAGCGACGCCATGGCGCAGGATAAGATGCCGGATGAACTGCCGGTGGACACCACCTGGGATGAGGTCTACTCCGCCGGTACGGCCCAGAGCGCCGGCCCCATCCATGATGGGGAAGACAGCGTCTATCAGGGGGAAACCACCGAGAACCTGCAGGACTATCTGCTGTGGCAGATGCGCTTGACGCCGTTCAGCGATCTGGATGCCGCCATCGCCCTCGCCATCATCGATGCCATCGATGAGTCCGGTTACCTGACCGTCTCTCTCGAAGATATTCAGGCTGCAGTCAGCAGCGAAGAGGTAGAAGTTGAACTGGATGAAGTGGAAGCCGTGCTCAAGCGGGTGCAGCATTTCGATCCGGTTGGCATAGCCGCGCGCTCGGTGCAGGAGTGTCTGCTGATCCAGCTTGGCCAGTACTCGCCGGATCTGCCCTGGCTCAATGAGGCAAGGGAGGTGATCCGCGAGCACATGGATCTGCTCGGCAACCGCGACTACCGCACCCTGGCACGCAAGACCCGGCTCAAGGAGAGCGACCTCAAGGAGGTGCTGGATCTTATCCAGCAGCTGGAACCCAGACCCGGCAATGGCATCATCCAGAGTGAATCTCAATACGTGATCCCGGACGTCTCCGTGGTCAAGAAGGGGGCTAAGTGGGTGGTTGAGCTCAACCCGGATTCGGCGCCGCGCATCCGTGTCAACGAGGCCTATGCGGCCATGGCACGCAATGCCCGCAGCAGTACGGATACCCAGTTCATCCGCTCCCATCTGCAGGAAGCCAAATGGTTCATCAAGAGCCTGGAGAGTCGCAACGACACCCTGCTCAAGGTGGCCAGCTGCATAGTCGAGCAGCAGCAGGGCTTCTTCGAATACGGTGAAGAGGCCATGAAACCCATGGTACTCAACGACATCGCCGAGGCGGTGGAGATGCACGAGTCGACGATTTCACGGGTGACGACCCAGAAGTACATGCATACGCCCCGTGGCATCTTTGAACTGAAGTTTTTTTTCTCCAGTCATGTCAACACGGAGGGAGGAGGAGAGTGCTCATCGACCGCAATTCGCGCCCTGATCAAGAAGCTGGTGACGGCCGAAAACCCGGCCAAACCGCTTAGTGATAGCAAGATCGCGGATTTGCTGGCCGAACAGGGTATTATGGTGGCGAGACGCACGATCGCAAAGTACCGTGAATCCTTGTTGATCCCGCCATCCAATCAGCGCAAACGCCTGGTTTAGGCAAACAAAAGGAAGACGTTATGCAAATTAACCTGACCGGACACCATGTCGAGATTACCGAAGCTCTGCGTGATTATGTGAATAACAAATTTGCCAAACTCGAGCGTCACTTTGACCATATCAACAACGTACATGTGGTGTTGAGCGTCGAAAAACTGAACCAGATCGCCGAAGCCAAGCTGCATGTCAGCGGTGGTGAGGTGTTCGCCAATTCGCAGCATGCCGACATGTATGCGGCGATTGATACCCTGCTGGATAAACTGGATCGGCAGATCATCAAGCACAAAGATAAGTTAAATCAAAAATAACTATGCAACTTGAACACATACTGAGTCGGGACTGCACCAAGAGTGCGGTCCCTTGTACCAGCAAGAAACGCGCCCTCGAGATCATCAGTGAGCTGGCCGCAGAGCGCCTCGGCGCCTCCCGCCAGGTACTGTTTGAAAGCCTGCTGGCGCGGGAAAAGATGGGCAGTACCGGGATCGGTGCCGGTATCGCCATTCCCCATGGCCGGATCGACGACGCCTTTGCGCCGACGGCCGTGCTGATGACCTTCTCCGAACCCATCCCTTTCGATTCTATCGACAATCAACCGGTTGACCTGCTCTTTGCATTGCTGGTGCCGGAAAGCGAGTGCAAGCAGCATCTCAAGACCCTTTCCCTGATGGCATCCAAGCTGGGTGACAAGGCCGTCTGCCGCCAGTTGCGCCAGGCGACCAGCGACGAAGAACTCTATCAGATCATGACCTCGGCCTGATGCCGGGTCTGACGCAGCCACGTTGGCGTGAGGGGACAAGATGCAGTTAATAGTGGTAAGCGGTCGTTCGGGCTCCGGTAAGACGGTGGCCCTGAGGGTGCTGGAGGATCTGGGTTACTACTGCGTGGATAACCTGCCGGTCAACCTGCTGCCCCAGCTGATCGTCTCGGTGGAGAGTCAGTATGACAAGCTGGCGGTCAGCATAGATGTGCGCAATCTGCCGACCCAGCCAGACAAGCTGGACAACCTGCTGACCCAGGTGCGCAACGAAGGGCGGGTGGAGTTCTCCAGCTTCTTCTTCGATGCAGACAACGGGACCCTGCTCAAGCGCTATGGCGAGAGCCGCCGGCTGCACCCCCTGTCTCGCAAGCAGCTGTCGCTGGATGAGGCGATTCGGGAAGAGACCCACCTGCTGGCGCCCCTCTCCTCGACCGCCGATCTGCGCATCGATACCACCAACCTCAGCATTCACGACCTCAGCGAGCTCATCAAGACCCGGGTGCTCGGCAAGAAAGAGAACGAGCTGGTGCTGGTGTTCGAGTCGTTCGGCTTCAAATACGGCATCCCCAAGGATGCGGACTTCGTGTTCGATGCCCGTTTCCTGCCCAACCCCCACTGGATCCCGGAGCTCAAGCCGTTTACCGGTCAGGATGAGCCCGTGGCCAACTACCTCTCGGCCCAGGCGGACGTGATGCTGTTCATCCAGCAGATAGAGAACATGCTGGTGACCTGGCTGCCCCACCTGGAGCGCAACAATCGCAGCTATGTGACCGTCGGCATAGGTTGTACCGGCGGACAACATCGTTCGGTGTTCATCGCCGAGCGGCTGGCCAGCACCTTCCGACTGCTTGGCAAGAACGTGCAGATCCGTCACCGCACGCTGGACAAGCGCTCCACCCAAGCCTGACAGACCCACAGGATGTTCAGATGACAGTTTCCGCCTCGGTAGAAGTCAAAAACAAGCTGGGAATCCATGCCAGACCGGCCATGATGCTGTTCGAGCTGGTGCAGGGGTTCGATGCCCATGTGCTGCTGCGCAACGAGGACGGCATCGAGGCCGATGCGGACAGCGTGATCGGCCTGCTGATGCTGGACTCTGCCCAGGGCAAGCAGGTGGAGGTGCAGGTCGAGGGCCCCGAAGAGGTGGAGGCCCTGGCCGCCGTGGTGGCGCTGTTCACCTCGGGCTTCAACGAGGAGTGAGCGGCGTCTCCCTTGCCGTCATGATCCGGCGCGCGCCAGCGCCTTGAAGTCGCAAAAATCCCGACAAGCCAGCAGAGCCCTGCTGGCTTTTTCGTTCATCAGCGCCAGAAACAGATCGTAGAGCCCCATGGCCTCCTCGTAGTCCGCCTTGCTGATGGCGAGCACGAAGATGAGGGTGGCGGTCTCGCCATTGCCCCAGTCGATTCCCTGAGGGGCCAGCACTGTATAGACCAGGGTGCGGCGGGCCAGCAGACCGAGGGAGTGGGGCAGGGCTATGCCCTCTCCCAGCAGGGTGGAGACGATGCGCTCCCGCTCTTGCAAGGATCCCCGGAATCCGCTTTCAACCAGATCCTCCGCCTCAAGCTGGCTACAGATGCGATCAAACAGCGCCGCCTGGCTGAGGGGTTCATCAAGCACCATGAAGTGGTCGGCATCGAAATACTTGTCCAGCAGGTAGGGGCGGGTGCGATCGATCAGCACCAGCTTGCCGAGCTGCTCCAGCTGGTACTGGGTCGGGAAGGGGGCGACCTGTACCACGGGGGCGTTCTTCTCGCTCACCTTGAGGGTGCTGATGACAAAGTCCTGCTCGATCTGTGCCAGTCCCTCGTAATCCCGTACCGACTCCAGAGTGGTCAGCTGCAGCTGGGGGTACTCCCGCCTGATGCGCGCCTCCAGTACCCGGAAGGTGGCGTTGCCCGCATCGCACAGGAGCATGGCCTGGGGGCGACGGGTGTAGCCGATATCATAGTGGCGCTCCAGGCCGACCCCGATATGGATCACCAGATAGCCTATCTCGTGATGGGTCAGCCGGTAGGGGGTCTGCCTTATCCACTCCGAGATGGCGGCCAGGGTGATGTCGTAGGCGAGGGGATAGTACTGCTTGATGTGGTCCGCCAGCGGGTTGTGGCTGCCTATCTGGTATTTGACCCGCAGCAGCATGGCACCTATGTGGGTCTGCAGGTCGGCCCGCAACTGCGGGTCGGCACGCAGATCATAGGGGTAGTGCTGGTGGATGTAGGTCAGCAGATGCTCCACCAGTTGCTCGCTCTCGGCGGCCATGGCCGGGCTGAGCTGGGGGGTATCGGCAGTGAGCCGGGCCTGGATCTGGATGGCGAGGCAGGCGATCTCCTCCTCCCCCGGCGGGGTCAGGGTCGGTAGCTCGGCATAGATGTCGCGGGCCACCGCGGCCAGGGTCTGGGTGATGTCGTCGCGGGCAAACTGGCGCAGCTCGTGGCCTGCCGCTTGACGCAACAGGGCGACGGCGCAGTAGATGGCGAGTTGTTGCAGGCTCTCGTCGGCGAGGCGCAACTGATGGCGGCCGAGCTGGGCATGGATGTGATTGCCCACGACCTCCAGGGTCTTGCTGGGACAGAGGGTGGGCAACAGGCTCTGCAACGGGTGGTTGTGCAGCAGCTCCTGGCAGAGCAGCTGGGTCAGACAGGCGCGGATCGCCGTCTCGCTCCCCTGAATGCGCATGCCCAGCCGTGGCTTGCTCTCTATGGTGAGCCCGAAGTGGGCGAGCCGCTCCCTCACCTGTGCCATGTCTCCCTGCAGGGCCGCCCGGCTCAGATACCAGGTATCCGCCAGCTCGTCGAGCTTGATCCCCTGCTCCGCCGTCAGCAGCAGGATCTGCAGATGCAGCACCCGCTCGCGACTGGTGCGCGGCAGGCTGCTCTCCTGTTCCTGTGCCGCCAGCAGCGCATCAAACAGCCCCTGATTGTAAATCTTGAGCTGATAGCCGGTGCCGCGCTGGTGGATCAGGTGGGCGCCCTGGGTGGCGATCAGCTCGTTGAGGGTCGCCACGTCGGTGCGCACCGTGCGGGTGGAGACATTGAGGCGACGGGCCAGCTCCTCCTGCGGCAGTGGTTCGGCATGGAGCTGGGTCAGCAGTTGATGGAGCCTGGGGTGGGGCAGCTTGATCATGGGGTGAGGCAAGACTCCTGTTGCGAAATAAAGGGTCGATGTTAACAAGGGGATCATCAACAAGCCAGACACCGGCCTGTGATCGGACCGGTGCCTGCGGGGGTCGTTATGCCAGCAGCGTTTTCACCGTGGCGAGCAGGGTGCGCACATCCTCGGGGCGGGTCTGGCCGCTCTCGCTGTCGATGATGGAACTGTAGACGTGGGGGATCACCTTCTCGACCCCGGCCTCCAGCGCGATGCGGACTATCTCCTCGAAGTTGTCGAGATCGATGCCGCCGGTGGGTTCCAGCCAGAAGCCGTGACGGGCACAAGCCTCGGCCACCGCCTGATACTCGTCGCGGCAGGCCAGGCCTCCCATGGGGAAGAACTTGACCGAGCTGCCGCCCATGTCCTTGAGCAGGGCGATGGCGGTATCGATGGGCACAATCCCGTCCGGCTGCTGGGCACTGAGGGGGCCGGTGGAGATCTTCACCATGCCGGGGGTGCCGGTGGGGGAGACAAGGCCGTTGACCAGGCTGTGAGGCTGACCCAGCAGCGCCCGGCTGGGGCCTACTCCGGTGAACACCTGGTTGACGTGCTGGGGTTGCAGCTGGCGAGCCAGCTCGGCCACCATGGCGGACTGGCGGGGATCCCCCGCCCCCAGACCGATGGAGAGGGCGTTGTCGATAAGCCTGGCGTACTCCCGCATGTCGGCAACGGCGGAGGGCACATCCGGGTAGTTCTTGGAGAGCACGCCGACCAGTACATGGCCCTCGGCCGCCTCATAGATGTCGACGGCATTCTGTCTGGACCCGGCCAGCACATTGAGACAGACACGATCACGGTAGTAGTTGGGAACAAGGGACATCAGCGGTTCTCCTGAACGAGGTGGGCAATGGCGGAATGGATCTGGTCTAGTTGGGCCGTGCTGACGCTGCGCACGTCAATCTCGATGTGCCCCTCGTTGGCCTTGTAGCCGCGGCAGTAGATGGCCGGATTGCCCTGCTGCAGGCGAGCCACCAGTTGCACCGTCGTCATGCCGATCTGAGCGTGGTCGAAGGCGATGTCGGTGCGGGCTATGTCGCGCCCCGCACTGTCCCACACCACCCGGGCGGTAACGCCGGGCAGCAGGTTCAGGCGCTCGATGAAGGATGCCATCTTGGCGGCCATGGCGGCGCCGCTCTCCTGCTCTTTCTCCAGGTAGCGCTCTATGGCGTGGGTCAGGCCGAGGATCCCCTCCTTGCCCACCTTCATGGCGCGCCCTATGCCGTTGGCCTGCTGCTTGACCCACTCCACATACTGACGCTTGCCGAGCACCAGGCCGCTGGTGGGCCCTTCGATGGCCTTGGCGCCGCTGTAGATGACGAGATCCGCCCCTTGCTGGTAATAGAGGCGCAGATCCTCTTCCGCCGCCGCATCGACGATGAGCGGCAGTCCGTGGGCCCTGGCCACCTCGGCTGCCTCAGAGACTGACAGAATGCTCTTCTGCACGCAGTGGTGGGACTTGATGTAGAGAATGGCGGCGGTACCGGGGTTGATGGCGGCAGCCAGCTGGGCGGGGGAGCATTCGTTGGCATAGCCAGCTTCTACCACCTTGCCGCCCCCCAGGTTGACCATGGTGCCGACCGGCGCGCCGAAGTTCACGTTGTGACCCTTGGGCAGCACTATCTCGCTCGGTACCCCGTGGGCATGGGCATGCAACTGCTCGAGGCGGTAGGGATCGCCGCGTACTATGACGGCGGCCACCGACTGGGCTATGCCGGCACTGGCGCAGGAGACCACCACGGCGTCTTCCACGCCGAGCAGATTGGCCAGGTAGGCACCTGTCTTGTTGACCAGGTCTTTGACCTCGAAGTAGTGGCCCAGGCCGAAGTTGACCGCGTCGACCACCTCCTGCTCCGGGGTGGAGACGCCGAGGATGGTCATGCGCCCGGAGGCGTTGATCACGGGTTTGAGCTGATATTTCTCATACACGGAAGGCATGGTGGGATTGTCCATATTGAGTGAGAACCAGGTCACCGCCGACCAGGGCGGCGAGGGGGCGCAGTTGCCGGTCGCCGTGGCGGGACTCGGCTTCGGTATCGGTAAAGAGCGTCGGGCCGCTCATGACCTCGAACAGGGTCAGATCGGCATCGGCGCCCACCTCGAGTCGTCCCTTGCCGGGCAGACGCAGGGCATCGGCGGCCTGGCTGGTGACGCAGGCGATCACCTGCTCCAGGGTCATGCCGATGGCGAGAAACTTCGACATCACGTGGGCCAGGCTGTAGACGGGGCCCTTGATGCGGTTCTTGCAGTAGATATCCGAGCTGATGGTGTGAGGAAGTATCCCTTGCCGGATGGCGGTCTCTGCCACCTCGAAGCTGAAGCTGGCGCCGCCGTGGCCGATGTCGAGGCGCAGGCCCCGTTGCATAGCCTCGCGTACAGCCTGGCGCAGTTCGCCAGCCGGGGTCAGGATGCGGTTGGGCTTGCCGTTGAAGCAGTGGGTCAGCAGATCCCCCTCTCCCAGCAGGGCGACTATCTCGTCGAGATCCGGCGGCGTATTGCCCACGTGCACCATGAGCGGCAGCTGGCCGTTGTCCCGCTGGATTTGTTTAGCCATGCGCAGGGGCTGCAGGCCGTTCTCGCCCACCACGCTGCCGCTCATCCGCGCCTTGATGCCGACGATGAAGGAGGGGTGACGCCGAATGGCCGCCTTGGCCAGCTCAGGGTCTATGTCGGCGGGGTTGGCCAGTTCGTTCTGGCGCAGCAGGCCGATGCGGGAGATGTTGAGCAGGGCATGGACCCGGGTCTTGCAGCCAGCGGCGAGGCGCTGGAAGTCGTCCACGTCGTCGGCCCCCGTGCTGCCCGCGTCTATGACTGTGGTGACACCGGACTCGACACCCACCTTGTCCGGCTCATCCTGATAGATGGGGGAGGCGGGGTAGCAGTGGGTGTGGCCATCAATCCAGCCGGCGCTCATATGAACCTGCCCGGCTAGTGTGAGGGTTCGCTTCGCCTCGACGGACTCTGGTAGTGCACCCAGCGCCGCTATCTTGCCGTCCTGGATGGCGATGTCGATGAGCTGGCCATTTCCCTGGCGTCCCGCTCTGATGATCATGTCATACATGGTGATGACCTCTGAAATGCCGCCCCGAAGGGCGGCGGGGGCTTAGGCCAGGGCGACGGGGAAGAAGGTACCGAGCAGCATGGCACCCAGGATGGCGCCGCCTGTGATGGGCTTCTCCCAGATGTAGAACAGCAGCGCTCCCGCCAGTGAACCCAGCCCAATGGGGATGGAGGCCCCCATGGCGGAGAGGATGATCAGGGGGCCGAGGAAGCGGCCCGAGCTGTTGCCAGCCCCCATCATCACATCCGCCCCGTAGGTGGAGTTGCTCTGGTTGATGGTGAACTTGCGCGCCAGGATGATCACGTAGCCGATGGCCAGGCCTATGGCCATGCCGGTGACCAGGGAGGCGCCGAAGTTCTCCACCGGGTAGACGATGCCGGCCCCTAGCAGAAGGGCGGGAACCCCCAGGCCGACGCCGGTCTGGATGGCGCCGCCTATGTCCAGGATCCCCACCAGGGAGCCCTCTATGATGCGGGCAAACAGGAAGCTGGCACCGAAGGCTGCGACCGCGCCGTAGGCACCTGTGTCCATCCCGGCTTTCAGCATGGCGACGAAGGCCACCTCGTTGAAGGCGCCGACCCCGTACAGGTAGAACATATGGGTCCCGGCAAAGACCCCGGCCGACAGCAGACCGACGAAGATGGGGAAGGACCAGTCGGCGTACCAGAAGTTGTTTCTCAGTTTCTCATCCATGTGGTGGTCCCTTATTTACTGCCAAGCAGGTGATGGACGTTTTCCAACCACAGGGGAATGCCCAGGTGGAAGGACTCAATCAGTTTCATATCGAAGCCGCGGAAGAAACCGCTCAGCACGAACAGCAGCACTATGGCGCTCATCATCACCTTGGTGACGTGGTTCCAGCCGCTCTCTTCCACTCCCTTGCCGATCAGGATGCCAAGTACCAGGCCCGGCACGGCGTTGCCCATGATGAGCTGCGCCAGACCGCCGAAGATGGTGGCCCAGAAGCCGGACTTCTTGCCCGCCTCTATGGCGGCCAGCCAGAAGATCACCGGCATGACGGTGTTGACCAGCAGGTTGGCGGCCGGCACCAGCACCTTGACCGCAGTGACCTGCAGGGCCTCGGGCACGGCCGCAGCCGTGCTGTTGAGGAAGGCGACGACTATGGCACCTATGATGCCGCCGGCGATGGCCATCTTCTTCGGGTCGTGCAGGGTAGTGGCGAGATCCCGGTTCTTGAACAGCAGCGCGGCCGTGGCCCAGTGCGGGATGATGCGGTGATCCACATCCTGGGTGAAGGCACCGGCCGCGACCGTTGAGGCCCAGGCATTGAAGAAGAAGCCAAGCCCGAACGAGAAGTGGGAGGCGGGATCCCCTTCGCAGGAGTTGAGCTCACCCAGGGTGCGGAAGGCACCCATGCCCTGTACTGTCGGGGCGTGGAACATCCGCGCCGCACCGGCTCCCACGCCGACGCCCACCAGGCCGCCGATGATGAGTGACTTCATCAAAATGATTAGAAACATCCAACATGTCCTTTTGGTTGTGGGGTTACGCCCTGGTGAAATCCACCTTGTCGACATCCAGGCTGCTGACCTTGACCGAGATCTCCAGCTGGACGCGGAACTCGCGGCGCTGGCGCGGCAGGAAGAAGAACAGGAACTTCTCCACCCGCACCGACTCCTCGGCCTTGAGCACCCGTACCTCGAGCGGCTCGATGCGCAGCATCACTCTGGGGTTGTCCTTGAGCAGGCTGGATTGCACCTGACCGAGGGCGGCGGCAAACGCCTGCTGGCGGGTCGCCCCCTTGCCGTTGACCATGACCTGGGTGGTGAAGTCCTCTTTCATCAGGCGCGCCCGTGTTTCTTGGCGAAGGCCTCGACCAGCTTCTGGCCCAGCTCTTCCTTGTCCATGAAGCCGAAGCCCAGCACCACGCAGCCTTCGTTGATGGCGGTCACACCCTCCTCTACGGAGCGCATGCCGTAGCGGCACTTGTAGCCGTACTTGGTCTGGGCCGTGATGGCGCCGGCGCCACCGCTGCCGCAGAAGGAGATGCCGAGATCCGCCTGCTCCTTGTTCATCACATCACCGAGCTTCATGTCGGCGGCCATGCCGGGGATGACGGTCACTGTGGCGCCGGCGGCCTCTGCCCCTGCTCCTACCTTCTGACCTTTGCCGAGACGATCTCCAATCACGAGTTTGATGGCTGACATTTAGATTTCTCCTTTGACTGAGCTGAGTTCATTTTCTTTGGCAACTTCGAAATGGACGGACAAGAGATGGGCCTCTTCATAGGCCAGCCTGTCCAGCCAGCCGACCACCTGTTCGGCGAGGCGCAGAGAGAGGGGGGAGATCTCCTCGAACAGACTGAGGTCGACCTCGGGCAGGGCTTCACCGCTGTGGGAGCGCCACACCATGGCCTTGACGTGGGAGGCGAGCATCTGTTTCTGCACCTCGTTGGGGATGATGCCCTGATCCGCCAGCAGGCTGTGGATGCGCGCCAGAGTGAGATCTGTCTTGCGCAGCAACGCCGGGCTGTTCGGGGTCAGGGCTGTGTCATGAGTGTCGGTAGTCAAGGTCTGCTCTCCAAGGCTGGCAGAAAGGATGGGATTACCTTAAGACGGGGAAGAGAGCAGGAGGAGGCACTGTTTTTCCGATTCGAAATGGAAATTCCGGGCAAAAAGCCCCGAAAGAGGCCGGATTTGTGGCGGCAAGGGGGAAAGGGAGGGGATTGACCCCGGTGTCGTGTGAGCGGGACCACAGTTTCACCCCGCAGCCGCCCGGTCGTGTGCCGGTGGAAACTGTGAGTCATCTCACGCCAGGAAAGGGGGGCCTGAGAAGGAGGCACGAAAAAGGGGCCTTGATGGCCCCTCTGTTGGCTCCCTTGCCGTCAGCTGGCGGGTGATGCGCTGCTGGTGGGCAGATTCTGGTAGCGCACGTCTTCCTCTATGATGACGTCGACGTCCAGAGGCTTGCCATTGCGGATCACCGAGATGGTCAGCTTGGTGCCGGGGCGGCTCTCGACGATCTTGTCCATCACGGGGCGCACGCCGCTGATGGCCTCGCCGTTGATCTTGAGCAGCACATCCCCGCGCCTGAGGCCGGCCTTGGTGGCCGGGCCGTCGGGATCCAGACTCTCCACCACCAGACCCTGCAGATCCCCGAGATTCATCATGCGCGCGACTATGGGGTTGATCTCGACGCTGGAGATGCCGAGGTAGCCGCGAATGACACGGCCATTGGCGATCAGCTCGTCCATGATCCGCTTGGCCAGCTTGTAGGGGATGGCGAAGCTGATGCCGTAGCTCTCCTGATTGCCATTGAGGTGGTAGGCGGCGGTGTTGATGCCCACCAGGTCGCCACGGCCATTCACCAGGGCGCCACCCGAGTTGCCCTCGTTGATGGCGGCATCTGTCTGCAGCAGATCCTGCCGGCCGTTGCTGTCCGGTCCCATGCTGGAGAGACCTATGCGGCCGGTGGCACTGATGATGCCCTGGGTGATGGTCTGGCCGACGTTGTAGGGGTTGCCGATGGCGAGCACCACATCGCCCACGTCCGGCAGCCGCTCCGGATCCTGCGGTATCACCGGCAGGTTGTCCGACTCTATGTAGAGCACGGCGAGATCGGTCAGCTTGTCGGTGCCGACCAGCTCGGCGCTGAATACCCGGCCATCCTGCAGCGCGACTATGATCTGGTCCGCATCGGCGATGACGTGGTAGTTGGTCAGCACATGGCCGCGCTGGTTCATGATGACCCCTGAGCCCAGTCCCTGTGGCCTCAGCTCCGCCTTCTCGCCGCGATTGCCGGCGAAACTGCGGGTGTAGATGTTGACGACGGCAGGGCCGGCGCGGTGGGCGGCATAGGAGAAACTCAGCTCGCGGGCATTGGTGATGAGACCCGGCAGGGGGGCGCCGCCCCGAAAACTGGGGAACAGCAGCAGCAGGAGCGCAGCCACGGTGAGGCCAAAGCCGACAGACTTGCCCAAGTAACTGATCAAAGGTGGGATTTTCATGTCATTCTCGTCCGTACATGCTGCGCGCAGAGAATAACATTATCGGTGGATAAAAATCACCCGCGGCGGTCGCCGCGGGTGTGAGGGACTTAACGGATCACCAAATAGAGCGAGGAGTCGCCGCGCTGTATGTTCAGCGCCAGGACTTCCGGCTTGTTCTTCAAGGCCTTGGTCAGCTCATCCATGGAGTTGATGCGCAGACGGTTGACCCCGATGATGATGTCGCCCTTCTGCAGGCCGGCTGCGGCGGCAGGGGAGCGCGGATCTATGTCGGCCACAGCTACGCCGGTCACCGGATCCGAGGTGGTGCTGAGCTTGGCCCCTTCCAGTGCCGGGTGCAGGGCGCTGGCGAGGATCTCGCTGTCATCTGCCTTCTTCAGGGTGACCTTGACGGTCTGCTCCTTGCCATCACGGATGAGGCCGAGAGCAACCTGCTTGTCGGCGCCCATGGTGGCGATCTTGGCACGCAGTTCACCGAACGAGCGGATGGGCTTGCCATCTATGCTGATGATGATGTCGCCGGCCTTGATGCCCGCCTTGGCGGCGGCGGAGTCAGGCATGACCTGGTTGACGAAGGCACCATCCTTCTTGTTGTAACCGAAGGACTTGGCGATATCCGTGGTCAGCTCTGTGCCGGTGATCCCCAACTGGCCACGGCGCACTTCACCGTATTTCACGATCTGTTCGGACAGATCGCGCACCATGTTGGAGGGGATGGCAAAGCCGATACCTATGTTGCCGCCGTTCGGGCCCAGGATGGCGGTGTTGATGCCGATAAGCTCCCCACGCAGGTTGAGCAGGGCGCCACCCGAGTTGCCCGAGTTGATGGCCGCATCGGTCTGGATGAAGTTCTCCAGGTTCTCGATGTTGAGGCCGCTGCGACCCAGGGCGCTGACGATGCCCGAGGTGACGGTCTGACCCAGGCCGAAGGGGTTGCCGATGGCCAGGGCATAGTCACCGACCCGCAGCTCGTCCGAGTCGGCGAACTTGATCTGCACCAGGTCCTCCGCCTTGATTTGCAGCAGGGCGATATCGGACTGCTTGTCTTCACCTATCTTCTTGGCCGCGTATTCGCGACCGTCTTTCAGGTTGACCTTGATCTCGTCCGCCTCGTGGACCACGTGGGCGTTGGTGATCACGTAGCCCTTCTTGGCATCGATGATGACGCCGGAGCCAAGGGCCTGGAAGGGCTGCTCGCTCACCTGCTCATCGGGCATGTTGGGGCCGAAGAAGAAGCGGAATTGTTCCGGCAGGCGCTGGCGGGTGATCTTCTTGCCAGAGACGGAGATGTTGACCACGGCAGGGGTTACCTGCTCGAGGACGGGGGCCAGGCTCGGCATCTCCTGGCTGTTGCCCATCAGGGGCAGGGCGGCTTGTGCCGGCGCGGCTGACAGGGCGATACCGACACTGAGGGCTAACACACTGAATACAGAAAGAGATTTACGCATATGAGAAACAGCTCCCAGAAAAAGTTGCAATGCAATCGTCAAGGTCTGACCACGATAAGGCGTAATTAGTTCCACCAGAGGCTAACCGGGCTGCTTGAGCAGGCCGGAGGCTCCGGCGTAGTCACGGGGCGGCTGGCCCGGCTCCTCGCTGGCGGAGTCAGCGTTGCCTTCTTCCACCTGAGGTTCGCGGAACAAGGGTTCCTGCGCCTTGGCGAGGAACTTGCTCTGTTCGGCCATGTGGCGATAGAGGGTCTGGTATTGATCGGCCAACTGCTCCATCAGGGCGGCGCTGTCGGCGAAGTGGGTGGTGATCTGGCCCTGGTAGCTTTCCAGCTCCTTGTGAGCCTTTTTCAGCTCCTGTTCCAGGCGCCCGGCATCCCGGCTGCGGACAGTGAAACGGCCGATCAACACGCCGATGATCAGGGCGGCTACCGCCAGCAGGATCCCGTTTAACAGAGTCATAGAAGCTCCTTGTTACAGCTAAATCGATGAGTTTGAGGCGGCCGGATTGACCGCGATGCCTCGTTGGCACTATACCGTGCACCCCGAGAGCGTGATACCATTTTGTCCCTCATTCAGGGACTTGGAGGCGGTTTACAGGATGACCCCGCAGCAAAAATACCAGCAGGATTTGCAGCGTCCCGGCTTTTTGGCCGACCCGGCCCAGGCGATGGCCGTGACCCGCCTGGAGCGACTCTATCAGGATTTGTGCGCCAGCCCGACTCCGACCAGATCCCGTGGCCTGCTCGGCTGGCTGCAAAAGCCGAAAGCCCGCGAGCCCATCCTGGGTCTCTATATGTGGGGCGGAGTGGGCAGAGGCAAGACCTGGCTGATGGATACTTTTTTCGACAGCCTGCCGGGGGAGCGCAAACTGCGCGTCCACTTCCACCGTTTCATGCATCGGGTGCACGATGAACTCAAGGGGCTGACCGGTCAGGCCGATCCGCTCAAGCTCATCGCCAGCAAGCTGGCCGGCGAGACAGACATCATCTGCTTTGACGAGTTTTTCGTCTCCGACATCACGGATGCCATGCTGCTGGGCACCCTGTTCCAGGAGCTATTTGGTCATGGCGTTGTGCTGGTGGCCACCTCCAACATCCCGCCTCGGGATCTTTATCGCAATGGACTGCAGCGGGCCCGCTTTCTGCCTGCCATCGCCCTCATAGAGCACCACTGCGAGGTACTCAATGTGGATGGTGGCGTCGACTACCGGCTGCGCACCCTGGAGCAGGCGGAAATCTATCACTTCCCGCTGGATCAGCAGGCCAAGTCCAATCTGGACCGCTATTTTCGGCAACTGACCGGGCTGGGGCAGATCGCGGCCGCCACGCTTGAGATCAACCATCGTCAGCTGAGCGCGCTGGGCGTGGGGGAAGGAGTGCTTTATATGGAGTTCGAACAGCTCTGCTGTACTCCGCGATCCCAGGGGGACTACATAGAGCTGGCCCGGGAGTTTCACACCGTCCTGCTGGCCAACGTGCAGCCCATGGGCACAGGCACGGACGATGCGGCGCGCCGTTTCATCGCCATGGTGGACGAGTTCTATGAGCGACACGTCAAACTCATTCTGTCGGCGGCGGTGCCTATGGCCGCGCTCTACGGAGATGGCCTGCTGAATTTCGAATTCAAGCGCTGTCTTTCACGGCTTCAGGAAATGCAATCGCACGAATACCTTGCAAGAGTGCACCTTCCTTAGTCACAATACCGCGCCTGCCAGTCGGATGGGCATCTGCGGCAGGTAGGGCCGGGCGACATTTGCTAGCTTCATGGCAGTGAAATTAGCAGGTGATATTTAAGGCAACTTCACTTATAATCGCCCGGCCCACGTTACAGCTGTCGATAAGACAGCAACACTTTAAGCTTTACTTGTATTCGAAGGGGTACAGGTAGGCCATCGTTTGTTGTTTGTGGGAGAGCCCCCATAAGCAATTGGGTCTGTAACAGGTAATTGGGTTTAACTTAATGAAAACTTTCGTTGCCAAGCCAGAAACCGTAAAACGTGACTGGTACATTGTGGACGCAGAAGGTAAAACTCTGGGTCGTATCGCAACCGAGATCGCTGCTCGTCTGCGTGGTAAGCACAAAGCTGAATACACTCCGCACGTTGACACCGGTGATTACATCATCGTTGTAAACGCTGAGAAGGTACACGTAACCGGTAAGAAATTTACCGACAAAATGTACCATTCTCACTCCGGTTTCCCGGGTGGTATCAAGTCCATCAGCTTTGACAAGCTGATTCAGCGCAAGCCGGAAATGGTAATCGAAGCTGCCGTCAAGGGCATGCTGCCGAAGGGTCCGCTGGGCCGTGCCATGTTCCGTAAGCTGAAAGTTTACGCAGGCGCAGAGCACGCTCATGCTGCTCAGCAACCTCAAGTACTGGATATCTAACGGGAACTGGCAACATGGCAGAAAATCAATACTACGGTACCGGCCGTCGCAAAAGCTCCACTGCTCGCGTCTTTATCAAAGCGGGTAGCGGTAAAATCGTAATCAACCAGCGCTCCCTGGAGCAATACTTCGGCCGTCCGACTGCCCGCATGGTAGTTCGTCAGCCGCTGGAACTGGTTGAGATGACCGAGAAACTGGATCTGTACATCACCGTTAACGGTGGTGGCATCTCCGGTCAAGCTGGTGCGATCCGCCACGGTATCACTCGTGCTCTGATGCAGTACGACGAGACCCTGCGTGGCGAACTGCGTAAAGCTGGCTTTGTTACTCGCGATGCCCGTAAGGTTGAGCGTAAGAAAGTCGGTCTGCACAAAGCGCGTAAGCGTCCGCAGTACTCCAAGCGTTAATTCGCTTTTGGTACGCACTCTCACGAGTGTCAAAAAAGCCTGGCCATGTGCCAGGCTTTTTTTATTGGTAATATTACATACGCCAATGCTAACCATACGTCACAAAAGACAAAAATTTGTGTATTTATTGTTTTTGCCCATCGCTTCTCTTTCTTGTCAAATTGTTATCTTTTCTTTAAAATTTCCATGGTCTTTCTGTGTCAATTGCCACTCCGCTTCCGCCGCAGTTGTCAGAGGGAGAGGAGATAGGAAACGGGGACACTATAAGAATGAGCGGAGTCCACATGGGAGAGTTTTTGGATGAGCAATGCGCCAGTTGATACCGGTCGCCGCAGATTTCTTACCTGGTCAACGGTTGCCGTTGGCGGTGTAGGAGCTGCTTTTACCGCAGTGCCGTTTATAAAGTCATGGAATCCGAGTGCCAAAGCCAAAGCGGCCGGGGCACCGGTAGAGGTGGATATCAGCAAGTTGGAACCGGGTCAGCTGATCCGCGTCGAGTGGCGCGGCAAGCCGGTCTGGGTGGTGAAGCGCACCAAGCAGACCCTGGATGCCCTGGCCACGCACGATGACAAACTGCGCGATCCCGCCTCCGATGAGCCACAGCAGCCGGACTATGCCCACAACGGCTACAGATCCATCAAGCCGGAGATCTTCGTGGCGGTCGGTATCTGTACCCATCTGGGTTGCTCCCCCTCCTACCTGCCGGACAGCTTCGGCGAGCAGGTGCAAGGGGTGACCTCCGGCTTCTTCTGCCCATGCCATGGTTCCAAGTTCGACATGGCCGGTCGAGTGTTCCAGGGCGTGCCCGCACCGCTGAACCTGGTCATTCCGCCATACCAATTTCTTAGCGACACCACCATTCTGGTCGGTGCCGATGGCAAGGAGGCCTGACCATGTTTGCCAAACTCATGGGCTGGATTGACGATCGTTTCCCGCTCACGGCCATGTACAACGACCACATGGCCAAGTATCCGGCTCCCAAGAACCTGAACTTCTGGTACTTCTTCGGTTCCCTTGCCATGTTGGTGCTGGTCAACCAGATCATCACCGGCATCTGGCTCACCATGAACTACAACCCGTCGGCGGAGGGGGCTTTTGCCTCCGTGGAATACATAATGCGGGACGTGGACTACGGCTGGCTGCTGCGCTACATGCACTCCACCGGCGCCTCCGCCTTCTTCGTTGTGGTCTATCTGCACATGTTTCGCGGTATGATCTACGGCTCCTATCAGAAGCCGCGCGAGCTGCTGTGGATCTTCGGCATGCTGATCTTCCTGGTGCTGATGGCCGAAGCCTTCATGGGTTACCTGCTGCCCTGGGGACAGATGTCGTTTTGGGGGGCCCAGGTCATCATCTCGCTGTTTGGCGCCATTCCGGTCATAGGTGACGATCTGACCCTGTGGATCCGGGGTGACTACGTCATCTCGGGGGCTACCCTGAACCGCTTCTTCGCGCTGCACGTCATCGCCCTGCCGCTGGTGCTGGTGATGCTGGTTGCCATGCACATACTGGCGTTGCACGAGGTGGGCTCCAACAACCCGGACGGCATCGATATCAAGAAGCACAAGGATGAGAAAGGCTGGCCGCTGGATGCGGTGGCATTCCATCCCTACTTCACTGTGAAGGACATGATAGGGGTGGCGGGCTTCCTGTTCCTGTTCTGCGCCATCATCTTCTTCAAGCCGGATATGTGGGGCTATTTCCTCGAGAAACCGAACTTTGAAGTGGCGAACGGGCTGAAGACGCCGGCGCACATAGCCCCTGTCTGGTACTTCACCCCCTTCTACGCCATCTTGCGCGCTGTGCCGGACAAGCTGCTGGGGGTCATCATGATGGGGCTCTCCATCGTCGTACTCTTCCTGTTGCCCTGGCTGGATCGCTGCAAGGTGCGTTCGGTGCGCTACCGCAGCACTCTGCACAAGCTGAACATCGCCCAGTTCGTGGTCTGCTTCGTCATCCTGGGTGTGCTGGGCGTTCTGCCATCGACGCCTATGCTGACGCTGATTGCGCAGCTCTGCACTCTGGGTTATTTCGGGTTCTTCATCCTGTTGTTCTTCTACAGCAAGAATGAGAACACCAAGCCGCTGCCGGAGAGGGTGACATTCAAATGAAAAGAATAATTTTTGCAGTGCTGGCCCTGCTGCCCGGTCTGGTATTGGCCGCTGGCGGTGGCTTCCCCCTCGACAAGGCAGAGTACGATCTGAGTGACAAGGCATCCCTGCAACGGGGGGCTGCGACCTTCATGAACTACTGTGCCGGTTGTCACTCCACCCAATATCAGCGGTATAACCGGGTTGCCGCCGACATCGGCATTCCGGAAGAGCTGATGAGGGAAAACCTGGTCTTCACCGGTGCCAAGATTGGCGATCTGATGAAGAGCGCCATGTCCGAGAAGGATGCGGCGCGCTGGTTCGGGGCACCGCCACCGGATCTGACCCTGGTGGCCAGGGTGCGGGGCGCCGACTGGATTTACACCTATCTGCGTTCTTTCTATGTGGATGAAACCCGGCCGTTTGGTGTGAACAATGCGGTCTTCCCGTCCGTAGGCATGCCCCACGTATTGGAGCCGTTGCAGGGGACTCCCCGTGCCGAGTTCGAGACGCACACCCTGGATGGAGTGGAGATGCAGCAAGTCGTCAGCATCAAATCTGACGGCAATGGTGAAATGAACAACGAAGAATATGATCAGACGGTACTGGATCTGGTAAACTTCTTGGTCTACTCGGCTGAGCCGGTGCAGCAGGAGCGCGAACGCATGGGCTTCTGGGTGCTCGGTTTCATCGCAATCTTCTTCATCTTCACTGTGCTGTTGAAGAAGGAATTCTGGCGCGACGTTCACTAAGCGACCAGATCGGAGTAATATGACGCACGGCAATGGAGATCAAGATGCTTCATTGCCGTTTCTGCTTTTTAATGACGGGAGGGTTCAATGGCTGTAGCTGCCAATAAGCGTTCGGTAATGACGCTGTTTTCCGGTGCCAACGATATGTTCAGCCATCAGGTGCGTATTGTCCTGGCGGAGAAGGGTGTTAGCGTGGATATCTGCCAGGTTGACCCGAGCAACCTGCCGGACGAGCTGGCCGAGCTGAACCCGTACAACACTGTACCGACTCTGGTGGATCGCGAGCTGGCGTTGTACACCTCGCGCATCATCATGGAGTATCTGGACGAGCGCTTCCCGCACCCGCCCCTGATGCCTGTCTATCCGGTGGCTCGCGGCAACAGCCGTCTGATGATGCATCGCATCGAGCTGGACTGGTACTCGCTGGCCGACAAGATCATGGCGGGCACCGATACCGAAGCCGCCCGTGCCGAGCTGCGTGACAACCTGCTGGCCATAGCGCCGATCTTCGGTGAAATGCCCTACTTCATGAGCGAAGAGTTCGGTCTGGTTGACTGTTACATGGCTCCGCTGCTGTGGCGTCTGCCGAGCCTGGGCATCGACTTCACCGGTCGTGGTGCCAAAGAGCTGAAGGCTTACATGGTCCGCCTGTTCGAACGTGAATCCTTCCAGGCCTCCCTGACCGAGGCTGAACGCGAGATCCGTGCCAGCGTATGAGTAGTATGGAACCGACCATGACACCCAGTCGCCCCTATCTGTTGCGGGCATTTTTTGACTGGTTGCTGGATAACGACTTGACCCCGCATCTGGTGGTCAATGCCAATATCCCCCATGTGATGGTGCCGATGCAGTTCGTGCAGGATGGGCAGATCGTCCTGAACATAGCGCCTCGGGCCGTGGGCCAGTTCCACATGGATAATGATGCCGTCAGCTTCAGCGCTCGCTTCGGTGGCGTGTCACAGCAGGTCTACATTCCCATGGCGGCCATATTGGCCATTCATGCCAGGGAAAACGGCGTGGGAACCCTGTTCCCGCCCGAGCCTGGCTACGATCTCTGGCTGGAGCAGGCCGAGGCGCCGGTAGAACCCGAGCCGGAGCCACCGCGCCCGACGGGTCGTCCGACCCTGAAAGTCATCAAATAAAAAACGCAGCCAACTGGCTGCGTTTTTTTATCCCATCATTGCCCGCTTAGTTCTGGGCAAATTCGAAGGCCTTGATCACCTGCTTGACCCCGCTGACGTGGCGGGCGATCTCCACTGCCTGATCCCCTTCCTGACGGGTCACCAGGCCGATGAGAAACACCTCGCTGTTCTCGGTGACCACCTTGACCTTGGTGCTGTCGAAGTTCTTGGTGCCCAGCATGTCGGCCCGTACCTTGGAGGTGATCCAGGTATCGTTGCTGCGTACTCCTATGCTCACCGGCTTGCCGAGGCGCAGCTCATTGTAGACATGACGAACCCCTTCGATCCGGCCCACAATCTTGCCCGCTTCCTGCTTGTAAGCGTCAGACGGTGTCTGACCGACCAGCAAGACACGGCCGTTGTTGCTGTAGACGCTGATCTTGCTGGAGGCGCTCAGCGACTTGTTGTCGGCCAGCAGATTGGCCGCTTTCAGCTCTATGGTCTGATCGTCCCACTGGGCACCCAGGGTGCGACGATCCCCGGTCGCCTTGGCGGTACCGGCTGCGCCACCCACTACCACGGCGGCACAGCCTTGCAGCAGCAGGGCGCCGGTCAGCAGGGCGAGTGCGAGAATAGGCTTCTTCATGGTTTCAATCTTCCTGTTGCGGGAAAAGTGTCTGGTCGATGAGATCACAGAGGCAGTGCAGGGTCAACAGATTCACTTCCAGAATGCGAGGACGGCGGGCGGATGGCACGCGGATCTCCACGTCATTGGGCCCGAGCAGGCCGGCTATCTCACCACCGTCGCCCCCCCCGAGCACTATGATGGTCATGTCGCGGGAGAGTGCCGCCTCAGCGGCCTTGATCAGGCTGCGGCTGTTGCCCGTGGTGGTGAGCACCACCAGGATGTCGCCGGGTTGACCCAGAGCCCTGATCTGCTTGGCATAGACCTCTTCGAAGCCGTGATCGGTGGCGATGGCGCTGATGGTGGCCATGTCGGGGGTCAGGGCCAGGCCGGGCAGAGAGGGGCGTGGTGTCTCGTAGCAGTTGACCAGCTCGGAGATGAACAGCTGTGCCAGGGCCGAGGAGGGGCCATTGCCGCATGCCATGACCTTGTGGCCATTGAGCAGGCAGATGGTCAGCATCTGGGCCGCGGTGTGGATGGCGTCCGGCAGCGCCTCGGCGGCGGCTATCTTGGTCTGGATGCTTTCGGTGTAATTCTCTTTGATGGGATCAGTCATGGGGTCCTCTTAAAAAGCGTTCTGGATCCAGTCTGGCTGGTCGCCCTCGAACGCGATCACATCGAATCGGCAGGCCTGGCTGGCCTCGTTGATGGCATGTTGCTTGAAATAGTGGCGCGCGGCCAGCACGATCTTGTGCTGCTTGCGCCGGGTGACCGAGCTGGCGGCTCCGCCATGGCTGGCCCGAGCGCGATATCTGACCTCGACAAACACCAGGGTATCCCCCTGGCGCATGACGAGATCTATTTCACCACCACGGCAGCGGTAGTTGCGGGTCACGGGTTGCAGGCCGCGGGCCTGCAACCAGCATTCCGCTACTTGCTCAAAGTGCTGTCCCTTGTTCGTCGCTGCCGACGGCAACAGGTTCAACCACTGCTGGTGCAGTTGTGCCAGTAGCCTCTTCATGGGTAGCGTCCTCCAGCTGGGGCACGGCGCTGTCGCTGACCAGCTTGCCGTTCTGGTAGGTGGCCCAGTCCAGCATGCGCACTATGTTGCCCTGGGGATCCACGCTCAGCTGCCCGCTCATGCCCGGTTGCTGCATGGCATTGAGCTTGCGCATCTGCGGCAGGTTGCCGGCCAGGCTGACCGCATCGTAGCCGAGGGCAAACAGGCGCAGCAGGTCACCTTGGGTCTGTGGCCAGAGCAGGGCTATCTGTTCCCGTTGCTGCTCATAGCCTCCCAGCAGCAGCGGCATGTCGGAGATGTGCATGCCGTTGAGTTCGGAAGCCACCTCGGTCGCCCCGCTGTCATAGCCTCGCGAGCTGCTGTAGATGGGCAGGCTGCCCATGGGATTGACCGAGATGTCCACATAGGGCTTGATCATCCGGGTCTCCAGGCTGTTGGCCACCACATAGACGGCATCTATGCTGCGCGGCGCGGCATCAGAGAGCTGCACTATCTCCCCGGCCCGGGCGGTGGAACGACCGCTCAGGGCATTCTTGACCATGCCCTGCACCTCGTTGCGCGCCCCGAAGGTGGCGACCACGGGTTTCTCCTGGCTGACGCCGGCCCAGGCCTGCTCGAATGCCTTGATGCTGCTGTAGCCAATCCGGCCTTGCGCCGCGATCAGCAGCGGCTTGCGGTAACCCTGACCATAGAGGTACTGGGCGGCCTGGCTCGCATCGGCGGCGGCGGAGAGGGAGAAGTAGAAGGTGTTGTCGTTGATGACTGGCTTGTCCAGCTCGTTGAGCGCCAGCACCGGCACGGCCGGATTGGCCTTGAGCAGCTCCTCGACCTGGTCTTTGAGCAGTGGGCCAATGATCATGTTGGCCCCCTCCTGGATCGCCTGCTTGTAGAGATCCCCCATCGCCTTGCCCTGAGTGTCATAGAAGTTCAGGGTGAATTGCCCCTGATTATCCTTGTAGGACATCAGCATGCCGTTGCGGATGGCGGCGCCCTGCGCCTCCAGGTTGCCGGAGAGCGGCAGGAAGACGGCGACCTGCTGCAGTGCTCCTGTATCCGTGGTGGCGAGATCCCCGAGGCCGGCCGGCATGTCAGTCTGGGCCGGGTGGTTCGGGAAGCTCTGTTTCCAGCCTGCGAGCTGGCGCGCGAGTTGACTTGGCTGGGCGCCAAACTCGTTCACCAGTGCCGCCAGTCGCAGCCAGCCGGTGGTCACGTCGGGGGCCGGCGCCTCTTCCAGCGCCTGCAGGGTGGAGGGGGTCATGCTTTTCAGCAGTGACCAGATCTGCTGGTGGTTGGTGGCCAGCTCATTCTTGGCCAGGTAAGGCTCCAGCAGGATCAGCGACTTGGCCGCACCAAACTTGTTGTTGATGTCCAGTTGCAGCACCACCCGTTGGCGATACCAATCCTTCTGGGTATCGGCATCGAGGGCCACTTCCGGCTTGCCCTCCAGCAGGATCAGCGCCTGGTTGGCATTGCCCTGAGCCAGCAAGAGGTGCGCCTGCAGCAGTTGCAGTTGTGCCTGCTGCACCGGGTTGCCGGCCTGCTTCTGCAACTGTTGATACAGGGCGGCGGCCGGTTTGGCCTGGCCGAGCGCCAGATAACTGCGCGCCGCCATCACCTGCCAGGTGAAGGCCTCGGTCGGTTTGGCGGGATCCACCTGCTCCAGATACCACTGGGCATTCTTGGTCAGATCCGAGAACGCCGACGGCATGCCGGGCTCCGCGGAAGATGGGTTGGGCTCCGACGCACAGGCGGCGAGCAGTACTGCCGCGAGTATGATGCCGAAGAGTCGTGATACACTTAGCTGCTTTGTAACCCGGTTCAAGTTCATTCCCCGACCAGTGTTGAAGTTCTCCATAGTGTAAACGGGCCAATATGGCGACACAATTGTCGGGACACTCGGAGATCCCATGAGTGACACCCCAACCCTGTATATAGTCCCCACTCCCATCGGTAATCTGGCGGATATCACCCAGCGTGCATTGGACATTTTACGCAGCGTCGATCTGGTGGCCGCCGAAGATACCCGGCACTCCGGCATCCTGCTTAGCCACTACCAGATCTCGGTGCCGACCTTCGCCCTGCACGATCACAACGAGCAGCAGAAGGCGGATGTGCTGATCGGCCGGATCAAGGAAGGCAAGAGCGTTGCCCTGGTCTCGGATGCGGGTACGCCGCTCATCAGCGACCCCGGCTATCACCTGGTCACCCGCTGTCGCGAGGCCGGGGTCAAGGTGGTGCCGCTGCCGGGCCCTTGCGCCGCCATCACTGCACTCTCTGCCGCCGGTCTGCCCACAGATCGCTTCGCCTTCGAAGGGTTTCTGCCGGCAAAAGCCAAGGGGCGCGACGACAGGCTGCAGGCCGTCATCGAGGATACCCGCTCCCTGGTGTTCTACGAGTCGCCGCGCCGGGTGCAGGATACGGTGGAAGCCATCGCTCGCATTCTCGGTGAACGCCAGGTGGTGGTGTGCCGCGAACTGACCAAGACTTTCGAATCCATCCACGGCCTGCCTGCCTCCGAGATGCTGACCTGGCTTGGGGAAGACGATAATCGCTGCCGTGGCGAAATCGTGCTGGTGGTCGCCGGTGCCAGCAAGGTGGATGAAGAGCTGCCCGCCGAGGCTATCCGCACCCTGGGGCTGCTGGTGGCGGAGCTGCCGCTGAAAAAAGCGGCGGCTCTCACCGCCGAGATCCACGGTGTGAAAAAGAATGCCCTCTACAAATACGGTCTCGAGCACCACTGAGCCGTGCAAGCAGGTCAAATGAGCACCGCCAAGGCGTAAAAATAGGCAAAATGAGAGCGTACTGACTGGTGCAAGCCAGGGGGCCCGCAAGAGTGGGCCCGGCCGGCGGGGGTTGGCGCACTATTAATTGCTGCAAACGGGAATTGCCGGTTTACCCCACTGTGTCACGAGGCTATAATCCGCGCCTCGGAGTCGGCTGGGCAATCGCTGCTTCGTCGTTGTGTCCCTCGGGACAGACGGGCGGAGGGGAGGAAAGTCCGGGCTTCATAGGGCAGGGTGCCAGGTAACGCCTGGGAGGCGCGAGCCTACGACCAGTGCAACAGAGAGCAAACCGCCGATGGCCCGCAAGGGATCAGGTAAGGGTGAAAGGGTGCGGTAAGAGCGCACCGCGCGACTGGCAACAGTTCGTGGCACGGTAAACTCCACCCGAAGCAAGACCAAATAGGCCCCTATTGGCGCGGCCCGCGTTGGGGGCGGGTAGGTTGCTTGAGCCAGTGGGCGATTGCTGGCCTAGAGGAATGATTGCTACCCGGGGCAACCCGGTACAGAACCCGGCTTACAGGCCGACTCCGACCTATTTCTGGTAAGTGATTACCTTAAAATCCCGGCACCTCTGGTGCCGGGATTTTTATTTTCGGCGGGCCATGCGGTCGCGTGGCGCCTTTTGGGGTTTTGTAATAAAGTTCTCGCCCGTTTCGGTCGCTCTATGTCGGCTGGACTATTGGTATCGATCACGCGGCTGGCCTGATGAGAGTCTCTATATGGCAGTAGGGCGAGATGAAAATGGCAAAGGTGGATTTGTAATGTCATCAAGCGGCGTAATGCTCACACCTTCCCGGTTGCTCTGTGCGCAGCGGGGCAAAACCCTTCCCCATTATGATCTGCTGGGCGTCGAGCGAGCCAATCAGGGGCGGCTCAAGCAGCTCAACGCCCAGTTAGGCTCTTTTTCGCAGCAGGCATCGGGCTGCATGGCCCAGCTGTTCAATGCGGCGGATTGCGAACTGGGCTATCAGGATTTCTCCTCCGCGCTGCCCCAGGATCGCGACGATACCCTGATCTGGGTCGAGGCGCGCACCCCGCTGGATGCCCAGCGTGTCGCCTATTTCTCCATCTCTCCCACCGTCATCTATCAACTTGCCGTGCTGTTCTTTGGTGGCTCCCTGCAACACAAGGGCGCCACGACCGCCCATGGCAGGGGATTGACCGATACCGAGCAGCGATTGCTGCTGCGGTTATGCCAGTACCAGATCGATATCTGGTCTGCCTGCCTCGGTCAGGGAGACCTCGCCTGGCAGCTGACCCTGATCACCCGGGATGCGGTGCCGGCAACCCGGCTCTGGGTGACAGAGGCCAGCATGCTGGCCGGTGGCAGCACCCATGACTGGCAGTTCTGGCTGGCGCCTCCCGAGGAGACCCTCAGCATAGGAGCCGGTCATCCCGTACAGAAGGCGCAGCTTGAGCAGGCCCTGATCCAGGTGCCGGTGCAACTGCGGGTGGTCATGGGGCAGATGTCCATGACACTGGCGGATCTGGAATGCCTCAAGGTGGGGGATGTGCTCTCGCTGGATTTGCCCGAGGTGGTGCCGGCCCTGATCGGCAACCGCCCCTGTTTTAATGGACGCATTGCTGAACATAAAGGCAGCCTGGTGTATCAGGTTGCGACTGTGGTAGAGGAGTAGTCGAATCGTGAACGAGCACAACATGAATGACCCGCTGGATCTGGATGGCCTGGATCAGCTGTTTGGTGATGATATCAGCATGCCGAGTGCGGCCGACTACATGGCGCCCACCAGTAGCAGCAAGCAGCGGGATCTCTCCTTTTTCCATCAGATCCCGGTCAAGGTGACGCTGGAAGTGGCCAGCACCGAAGTCGCGCTGGGTGAACTGATGAAGGTGGAAGAGGGGGCCGTCATCGAGCTGGACAAGCTGGCGGGCGAACCGCTGGATGTGCGGGTCAACGGTCGCCTGCTGGCCAAGGGCGAGGTGGTGGTAGTGAATGGCAAATACGGGCTGCGGCTGGTGGACGTCGTGGACACTAAATTGCTGGGCGGCATGAACGACTGATGCGTTACCTGCCGGTTGCCCTGCTGCTGTTCGCGCTGCCGAGCTGGGGCGCAGACATGACGCTGTTCTCTGTCTCCCCCAGCGATACCGGGGGCGAGGATTACAGTATCAAGCTGCAGATCCTCTTCTTCATGACCCTGCTGGGTCTGTTGCCGACCCTGTTGCTGATGATGACCAGCTTCACCCGGATCATCATAGTGCTGGCCATCCTGCGTCAGGCCATGGGGTTGCAGCAGAGCCCCCCCAACCGGGTGCTGATCGGCATCAGCCTGATCCTGACCCTGGTGATCATGAGACCGGTCTGGACAGAGATGTATCAGCACGCCTTCGTGCCCTATGACCAGAACGAGATTACCCTGTCCGAGGGGCTGGCCCGGGCGGAGAAACCCCTGCGGCAATTCATGCTGGCCCAGACCCGGGAGCCGGATCTGGAGCAGATGTTGCGCATCTCCGGCGAGCCCACCACCCTCGCCAAGAGCGAGGTGCCCTTCGGCGTGCTGTTGCCCGCCTTCGTATTGAGCGAGTTGAACACCGCCTTCCAGATTGGCTTCATGCTGTTCATTCCCTTCCTGGTCATCGATCTGGTGGTCGCCAGCGTGCTGATGGCGATGGGGATGATGATGCTCTCGCCCCTCATCATCTCGTTGCCATTCAAGCTGATGGTCTTCGTGCTGGTGGATGGCTGGTCCATGACGGTCGGTACCCTGGCGGCCAGTTTCGGCGGCGGAGGCTGAGGTGACACCTGAACAGAGCGTTGCCCTGGTCGGGGGCGCCGTGAACCTGGTGGTCATCATGGTCTCGGTGCTGATCGTGCCCGGGCTCATCGTCGGTCTGGTGGTCAGCATCTTCCAGGCCGCGACCCAGATCCAGGAGCAGACCCTCAGCTTCCTGCCCCGTTTCATCGTGACCCTGTTGACGCTGATCTTCACGGGGAACTGGCTGCTGTCGCAGATCACCACCCTGTTTTCCGACCTGTTTCAGAAGATCCCCGGGCTCATCGGATGAACTCCCTGCTGTCGCTCAGTGCGGCCGAGCTGACCGCCTGGCTGGGACAGTGGTGGTGGCCCTTCATTCGTATCGCGGCAGCCTTCTGGGTGATGCCGGTGTTTGGTGATGGCCGCATCCCGGCCCAGGTCCGCATCTTTCTGGCCTTCGTCATCAGCCTGCTGATCGCCCCCATGCTCAAGAGCATGCCGGCACTGGATCCCTTCAGCGTCGGCATGATGGTGCTGACCCTGGAGCAACTGCTGTTCGGTCTGCTGTTCGGGCTCTGCATCCAGATGCTGTTCATGGTGATGACCATGGCGGGTCAGATCCTCTCCATGCAGATGGGTCTGGCGATGGCGGTGATGAATGATCCGTCCAACGGGGACACGGCGCCCATCGTCAGCCAGATCATGCTGATCTTCTGCTCGCTGCTGTTCCTCGGCCTGAACGGTCATCTGGTGACCCTGGAGGTGCTGGTGCAGAGCCTGCGCAGCTGGCCACCGGGGGCCTCCCTCTACGCGCTGGACCTGAAGGGTGTCATAGGCCTGTTCGGCTGGAGCATAGGGGCGGCCCTGATCCTGACCCTGCCGGCCGTGGTGGCCATGCTGATGGTCAACCTCACCTTCGGGGTGCTGAACCGTACCGCCCCCTCGCTGAACATTTTCTCTCTGGGCTTCCCCATGACGCTGTTGCTGGGGCTGCTCACCATGGCCATCTCCATCAGCGGTGTGCCGGCCCGGTATCTGGATCTGGTCGCCAATGTGCTGGCCCAGCTCAGGGCGTTGACCCCGACATGAGTCAGAGCAGCGCCCAGGACAAAACCGAAGAGGCCTCCACCCAGAAACGGCGCAAGGCGCGGGAAGAGGGGCAGATAGCGCGCTCCAAGGAGCTGAGCTCCGCCGGTCTGCTGCTGATAGGTGGGCTGGCCATGCAGTGGATGGTGCCGAGCTTCGGTCTTTTCTTTGCCGAGCTGATGAAGCAGCCCCAACGCTTCAACTGGCAGGGGGCGCGGGATCCGCAGATGATGATCCAGTGGACCGCCGATGCGCTGATCGGCATGTTGTGGGTCCTGCTGCCGCTGTTCGGCCTGCTCGCCCTGTTGCTGATCCTGCTCAGCATAGTGCCGGGGGGCATGGTGCTGGTTTGGAAGAAGCTGATGCCAAGCGGGGAGAAGCTCAATCCGCTCAAGGGCCTCAAGCGGATGTTCTCGACCCACAGCCTGATGGAACTGCTGAAATCCCTTCTCAAGGTGCTGCTGATCGGCGGCACCCTGGCCCTGATGCTCCAGCACCAGTGGCCCCTGCTGATGATGATGAACCGCATGCCGCCCCAGGCAGCCATGGAACAGGCGCTGCGCATCCTCTCTCAGGCATTTATCTTGCTAGGCAGTGTGCAGATGCTGATCGCCGTGCTGGATGTCCCCTATCAGCGCTGGTCTTTGAACAAGCAGTTGAAGATGACCAAGCAGGAGGTCAAGGACGAGCACAAGAACAGCGAGGGGCGCCCCGAGATCAAGGCCAGGATCCGCCAGGTGCAGGGCATGCTGGCGCGGGCGCGCATCGAACAACGGGTGCCGCAGGCAGACGTGATCATAGTGAACCCGACCCATTACGCGGTCGCCATCAAGTATGATCCCGCGCGGGCCAACGCCCCCTATGTAATTGCCAAGGGCATAGACGGCATGGCGGAGCGGATCCGCGAGGTCGCCAGGCAGCACGACAAGATGGTGATGAGCCTGCCGGATCTGACCCGGGCCATCTATTACTCCACCCGGGTGGATCAGGAAGTGCCGGCGGGCCTCTACACAGCGGTCGCCTATGTATTGAACCACGTATTGCAGTTACGGGCCTATGAGGCAGGCAAGGGCAGAAAACCCAATCCCCTTGCACCTCTGCATGTGCCGCCCGAGTTACGTCAACCTGAGAGGTAAGTTGTGAACTGGCGTGTATTGACCCAATCCTATACAGCTATCCCCATGATGCTGCTGGCCATCCTGGCGATGATGATACTGCCTCTGCCCGGTTGGCTGCTGGACGCCCTGTTCACCTTCAACATAGTGCTGGCGGTGCTGGTGCTGCTGGTCTCTGTCTCCGCTCGCCGCCCCCTCGATTTCTCCGTATTCCCGACCGTGCTGCTGGTGGCCACCCTGATGAGGCTGTCGCTCAACGTCGCCTCCACCCGGGTGGTGCTGCTCCATGGTCATGAGGGCAACGATGCCGCCGGCAAGGTCATCCAGGCCTTCGGGGAAGTGGTGATAGGCGGCAACTACGTGGTGGGTATGGTGGTGTTCGTGATCCTGATGATCATCAACTTCGTGGTGATCACCAAGGGGGGGGAGCGGATCTCCGAAGTCTCCGCCCGCTTCACCCTGGATGCCATGCCGGGCAAGCAGATGGCCATAGATGCCGATCTCAACGCCGGCACCCTGGATCAGCACCAGGCCCGCGCCAGGCGGGAAGAGATCGCCAGAGAAGCCGACTTCTACGGCGCCATGGACGGGGCCTCCAAGTTTGTCCGTGGCGATGCCATCGCCGGCTTGCTGGTGCTCATCATCAACCTGGTGGGTGGTCTCGCCATCGGTATCTTCCAGCACTCGCTGCCGGTTTCCGATGCCTTCCGCATCTATGCCCTGCTCACCATAGGTGATGGTCTGGTCGCCCAGATCCCCTCCCTGCTGATGTCCACCGCGGCAGCCATCATAGTCACTCGGGTGAGCGACGAGGGAGAGATGTCGGATCAGGTCGGCCAGCAGATCCTAGCCTCTCCCCGGGTCATCTATACGGCGGCGGCCATCATGCTGATCCTGGGCCTGGTGCCCGGCATGCCCATGCTGGCCTTCCTCAGCTTTGCCGCCGTGCTGGCCTGGACCGGCTGGAGCGTCAGTCAGCGCCGGGCAAAGGATCCGGCTCTGGATGCGGCAGAGGAGCTGACGAGGCAGATGGTGCAGCCGGAGCCGCAAGGGCTGGACTGGCAGGATCTGCCGCCGGTGGATGCGGTCGCCATCGAACTGGGTTATCGGCTGGTGCCGCTGGCCGAGGCGAACAAGGGGGCCGAGCTGCTCGCCCGGGTGCGCGGCATTCGCAAGACACTCTCGGAGCAGTATGGTTTCCTGCTGCCCGAGATCCGGGTGCGTGACAACCTGCAACTGCAACCGGAGCAGTATCGCATCAAGCTGTCTGGCATCGCTCTGGCCACGGGCAATGTGGATTGCCAGCGGCTGATGGCCATCAGCAGCGGCGAGACTTATGGCGCCCTGGACGGCGAGCTGACCCAGGATCCGGCCTATGGCATGAACGCGGTCTGGATCTCGCCGGACAACAAGGCCAAGGCGCTCAACCTGGGTTACTCCGTGGTCGACTCCGCCACCGTTATCGCCACCCATGCCAGCAAGCTGCTCAGGGAGCAGCTCGACGGGCTCTTCGGCCATGACGAGGTGGGCAAGCTGGGGCAGTATCTGGCCACCCAGTCCCCCCGCCTGGCGGAAGAGCTCAATCTGGCCCTGACCCAGATGCAGCAACTGCGGGTCTTCCGTCAATTGCTCAAGGAGCAGATCAGCCTCACCGACATCCGCACCATAGCCACCACCTTGCTGGATGCGAGCGAGCTGACCAAGGATCCTGTGCTGCTGGCCTCGGACGTGCGCTGCGCCCTCAAGCGCCAGATCGTCAGGCAGGCGATCGGATCCCGCGACATACTGGCGGCCTTCACCCTGGACGACCGGCTGGAGCAGACCCTGCTGACGGCCATGAACCAGTCCCAGCAGCAGGGAAAAATCCAGCTGGACAGCTTCCCGGTCGACCCGCAATTGCTGGCGCAGTTGCAGCAGAACATGCCGCTGGTGAAGGAGCAGTTGCAGCAGCAGGGGTATGCGCCCGTGCTGGTGGTCATGCCCCAGCTCAGGCCCCTGATCGCCCGCTATGCCCGATCCTTCTCGAAAGGTCTCAAAGTGCTCTCTTATAACGAGATCCCGGAAGATTTGCGGGTCGAAGTAATTGGCACCCTGGGCTGAAGTGGAATTGCCACGCCCATATGCCGGCAGGAAGAGACTATTCCGCACATCTGCTTGAATTGTCATATAAAGCCGTTATGATGTGACGGCTTTTGACGCGACATAGACTGACAGTGAAAAAATAAAATAGAAACAGTCAGATGTGTCACATGGCTTGAAGGACAACCAAGCCATGCCATCCTAATACGGGTCGTCGCATGATAAAGGCAAACTGAACTGAAAAGTCAGGACGCAAAGCCTCCGGTCTAACGGCATTGATGCTAATGATAGCGGGGTTACCAAGGTCATGATTCCAGCCTTGTTTTCATACCGATATAGGGTAAGTGCTCAATAAGAGGTGCTACCCCGTCCTGGTGCGTTTTTATTTTTTGAGCGTCAGTTCTGTTGATTGATTCATGTGCAATCACAGGTTCGGGTTAATATGTTTTCTGATTTATCTATCAAGGAAAATTCAATACCCGTCGGTATTGAATCTCATGCACATTTATTATTAGTTTCCTCTTCGTTATCAAATGGAGACGATATTGAGGGAATATTGTTGAATGCAGGCTATCGCGTTTCTTGCCTGAATTCTGTCCCGCTGGCCAAGCAATTTCTCTCTAATCATTCCGCTGATCTCGTGCTGCTCGACATGGCGGTCATGACAGAGGCCGGACCCTCAATGGTGCAGGAGCTGGCGGGTACCGACTGCGTCATCCTGGTCAATGAGCACCAGGCCTATCTGGCGGCGGAGGCCATGCGGGCCGGCGCCATCGATTACATCATCAAGCCTTTCAGTCAGCGCCAGATCCTCGATGTGGTGAGGGGAGCCCTGCGCCTGCGTCAGGCCATTCCCAACCTGATCGCGACCTCGCCCCTGAGCCTGCAGGTATTGCAGCTCGCCAGGCGGGCAGCCAAAACCTCGGCCACCATCCTCATCGGCGGCGAGTCGGGGACGGGCAAGGAGCGGCTGGCCCGCTATATCCACGAGATGTCCAGCCGGGCGAACAAGCCCTTCGTAGCCATCAACTGCGCAGCCATCCCCGAGTCCATGCTCGAATCCATCCTGTTCGGACACAGCAAGGGAGCCTTTACCGGCGCGACCGCCAGCCAGCAGGGCAAGTTCGAGCTGGCCCAGGGGGGCACCCTGCTGCTCGACGAGATCTCCGAACTGCCGTTGGCATTGCAGGCCAAGTTGCTGCGGGTACTGCAGGAGAAAGAGGTCGAGCGGCTGGGCAGCCATCAGGTGATTGCGCTGGATGTGCGGATCATCGCCGCCAGCAACAGAGACCTGAGGGAGCTGGTGCTGCAGGGGGAGTTTCGCGAGGACCTTTTCTATCGGCTCGATGTACTGCCCATGAGCTGGCCCGCCCTGCGGGAGCGGCCGGACGACATACTGCCGCTGGCGGAGTATTTCATCGAGCGCTACGCCGCCCAGCAGGGATACCGCCTCAGCGAGAGCGCCTGCAAGCAGCTGCTCTCCTATGACTGGCCGGGCAATGTGCGCGAACTGGACAACGTGATCCAGCGGGCGCTAATTATGGCTCGCGGATTGCATATTCAGGCGGTCGATTTGATGCTGCCCCATTATGCCGTCGAAGCCGACAACCTGTTACCGCATACGCTTGCGGCCCCGGAGGGGCTCAGCGAGACCAAACGGCATGCCGAATTTCAATTCGTCCTGGAGACGTTGCGCCGTTTTCGTGGTCACCGGACTCGTACGGCCGAAGCCCTTGGGATGACGACCCGGGCACTTAGATACAAGCTGGCTGCCATGCGCGAGCAGGGCATCGATGTCGAGCAGCAGATTCAAAACTAAGGGATAACCGAGTGAAGATTGAGATCATGTCATCACAGGTGACGCTACTGCAGCAGATGCAGGAAATGCAGCGCGTCGCCAGTCACACCCCTTCCATCGAGCCTAACGACGCCTCGGCTGTCTCGTTCAGCGACGCCATGCGTGACGTCGTCGGCCGGGTCAACGAACAGCAGAATGTCGCGTCCAGCTTGATGACCGCCGTCGACGCGGGTCAGAGCGACGATCTGGTGGGGGCCATGGTGGCCAGCCAGAAGGCAGGTCTCAGTTTTTCCGCCCTGATGCAGGTGCGCAACAAACTGATGACAGGCTTCGATGACATCATGCGCATGCCGCTCTGAGGGTAGGTCATGACTGAATTGGTATCATCCTCGCCGGGGGCGTCGGGCTCCCTGATCGCCCGGGTACAGGAAGGGATGCGCAACTGGCGCACCCTGTCCCGGGACAACAAATCCATCCTGACCATAGCGCTGCTTGCCGCCATAGTGGCGGGCACCATAGTGGTGATTCTCTGGACCTCCAGCAAGAACTATGTGCCGCTCTACGGCAAGCAGGAGCTCTACGACACCGCCAACATCATGGAGATGCTGGAGAAGGAGCAGGTGCCCTTCCGGCTGGAGAAAAGCTCGGGCCAGATCCTGGTGCCGGAGAGCCAGCTCGCCCACGTGCGCATGGCACTGGCGGCGCGCGGGGTCAGGGCGGCCATGCCGGCCGGCCTCGAGGGGCTGGACACAGTGACAGGTCTTGGCACCAGCGAGTTCATGGAAGGGGCGCGTTATCGCCATGCCCTGGAAGGGGAGCTGGCCAGAACCATCATCTCGCTGGATGCGGTGCGCAGTGCCCGGGTGCATCTGGCCATCCCCAAGCGAACCCTGTTTGTCGGCCGTGACGAAGAGAAACCCAGCGCCTCCGTGATGCTGGATCTACAACCCGGCCAGTCCATGGAGCCGGGTCAGGTCGAGGCCATCGCCAACCTGGTGGCGGGCAGCATCTCGGGCATGAAGCCCGGTGCCGTGACCATAGTGGATCAGGCGGGCCAATTGCTGAGTGCCGAACTTGGCGACAAGGCGGGATTCGGCAAGCAGAGCGTCCAGCAGATGGAGTACGTGCGCAAGCTGGAGCAGTACATCCGCCAGCGTGCCAGCGACATGCTCTACCCCATGCTGGGCACCGGCAACTTCCGGGTCCAGATCGCCGCTGACGTCAACTTCAACGCGGTGGAAGAGACCCAGCAGCAGCTGGATCCCAACGGTGTGGTGACCAAGGAATCCAACAAGTCCGACAAGACCATAGATGCCCTGGCGCTCGGCATTCCGGGGGCCCTGTCCAACCGTCCTCCCGAGACGGCGCCCCAGACCGAACCGGCTGCCGAGGGGAATGCGGCGGCGCCGGAGCCTGCCAAGAATGACACCCGCACCGAACGGCAGGAGGTCAGCAAGCAGTACGAGAACAGCCGCACCATAGTGCATACCCGCTATCAGCAGGGACGACTGGAGCGGATGAACGTCTCCATACTGCTCAATCAGCAGAGCGGCCCCAAGGGGGGCTGGAGTGCGGAGCAGCTGGAGCAGATCCGCCAGATGGTGGAACGCTCCGTCGGCTTTGACGGCGTGCGTGGCGATCAGATCAGCCTGCAGGTGTTCGACTTCACCGGCGCCGTGCCTGTGACGCCACCTGAGTCGAGCTGGCTGGAGACCCCTTACTGGCAAGACTCCCTGCGCTACCTGGTGGGTGGCCTGCTGGGACTGACCCTGGTGTTCTTCGGCATTCGCCCCCTGGTGAAGCACCTGGTGCGTACCCAACAATATCCTGATGCCGAGTCGGAAAAGGAGCAGGATGAAGAGCAGGAACCGACCATAGGCCTCTCCATGCGCCGTGAAGGGGATGACGAGGCTGACGGTACCGCGATTGGCAAGAGCCTGCAGCAGGCGGAATACAAGCTGGAACCCCAGTTCTCCTCACTGGATCTGGAGGCGCTGCCGGAGCCTGGCTCCGAGCTCGAGGTGCAGCTCAAGCACCTGCAACTGCTGGTGGATAAAGACACTGCCCGGGTGGCGGAAGTGGTCAGACAATGGGTGAGTGGCAATGAACAACGGTAATCTGAACCAGAGCGCGGTCGACATCGACATCGACAACCTCGAGAAGGCCGCCATCCTGCTGCTGAGCATGGGCACAGAGGCGGCCGCCAAGGTGATGCAGAAGCTGTCGCGGGACGAGGTGCAACGGCTCATCTCCAAGATGGCGGGCCTCTCCGGCGTCAGTTCGATAGAGGCAAAGTGGACCCTGCAGCAGTTCTTCAACCAGTATCGCGAGCAGAGCGGCATCGGCAGCGCGTCTCGGGAGTACCTGGAGCAGACCCTGGATCTGGCGCTGGGTCAGCGCCTCTCCCGCAGCCTGCTCGACAGCCTCTATGGCGATGCGATGAGCCAGGACATCCAGCGCCTGCAATGGGTGCCCGCGGATGTCCTGGCCCGCTTCTTTCGCAACGAACACCCCCAGATGCAGGCGGTGCTGCTCGCCTTCCTGCCGCCCCAGACCGCCTCGGCCGTGCTCGATGCCCTGCCGGGGTCGCTCCACGACGATCTGCTGGTCCGGGTCGCCAGCCTCAGCTCGGTCAGCGAGCATGTGCTGGCGGAGCTGAGGCTGACCCTGGATCGCTGCCTCGCCTACGTGGCTGACCAGTCCGGGGCCAAGGTGAACGGGGTGCGCCAGGTGGCCGACATCCTCAACCGCTATCAGGGTGACAAGGAGCAGATGCTCTCCCTGCTGCGGGAACACGACGGCGACATGGCCCTCGAGATCGAGAAGAACATGTTCGACTTCATGGCCCTGCGTCGCCAGAGCGACGACACCCTGCAGCGTCTGGTGCAGGAGCTGCCGGCGGATCTGCTGGCGCTGGCGCTGAAGAATACCGACGCCGGTTTTCGCAAGGTGGTGCTGGGTGCCATGCCCAAGCGGATGGCGCAGGCACTGGAAGCCCAGATCCAGGATCAGGGCAGCGTCTCCCTGCGCAAGGTGGAGCAGGCCAGGGAAGAGGTGATGCAACTGGTGCGGGAACTGGTGGAGCAGGGCGAGATCGAGTTCCAGCTGTTCGAAGAAGCCACCGTCAGCTAACAGGAGACAGGCATGAGTCAGCATGTTCGCAAACTGGCGGCCGGTGCCACCCGTCTCTACCGTTTCCCGGCACTGGGACAGAGCGGGGAAGAGGCCAGAAGCCAGCAGGAAGAGTTCGAATACGGCTATCAGCAAGGGCTGGAGCAGGGACAGACAGAGGGGTATCAGGCCGGCTACCAGCAGGGGCTGACCAGCGGCCTGATTGAAGGGGAGGCCAAGGGTCTGCAACAGGGACAGGTGCGTGGCCTGGCCCAGGGGCTGGCCGAGGGCAGGGCCTCGTTCGATCAGGCCATGGTCCCCTTTGCCAAGCTGCAGTTGCAGTGGGAGTCTCTGACCCGGGCCCGGATGCTGGAGCAGAAGGCGTTGATCGCCCAGCTGGTCGCCCAGGTGGCCAAGCGGGTGATCCAGGCCGAATTTACCCTCAACCCGCAGCAGGTGCTCCAGCAGGTCGAACAGGCCATGGCGACCCTGCCGAGCGAGTCGGAAGATCTGGTGATCTACCTCAATGAGGGGGACAGGCAGCGGCTGGCCGAGCAGGGGGTGACCCGCTGCGAGAAGTGGCCGCTGCAGGTGGATGGGGCCCTGGGGGTCGGTGACGCCCGGATCGAGACCCGGGCCGCGGTGATCGAGATCAACACGGGGGAGCGCCTCGGTCGTTGCATCGAGCAGCTCAACCAGACCCTGGAACTGCCTCGGGATGCATGAGGCGTTGCAGCAGGCGCTGACCTCGGCGCTGGACAGCCTGGACGAGATCCCGGGCTTTCGTCGTTATGGCCGCCTGGTGCGCGTCACCGGGCTGACCCTGGAAGTGGTGGGCTGCCAGCTGGTGATGGGGCAGCGCTGCCGGGTGGAAACGGCAACGGGTGACTCCCTGCTGGCCGAGGTGGTCGGCTTCAACCGGGATATTTCCTATCTGATGCCCCTGCAGCCCATGAGCGGCCTCTATGCCGGTGCCCGGGTGCTGCCCATCGACGGGGAGGAGACCATAGTGGTCGGCGAGCACCTGCTCGGCCGGGTGCTCGACGGCCTGCTGCACCCCCTGGACGGGCGTCCGCTGTCAGAGGAAGGGGAGCGGGTTCCCCTGTTCTCTTCCCCCCCCAACCCCCTGCTGCGCACCCCGGTGCGCGAGCCTCTGGATGTGGGCATTCGCGCCATCAACGGCCTGCTGACGGTCGGCAAGGGCCAGCGACTGGGGCTGTTTGCCGGCTCGGGGGTGGGCAAGAGCATGCTGCTCGGCATGATGACGCGCAATACCAGCGCCCAGATAGTGGTGGTGGGGCTCATCGGCGAGCGAGGACGGGAGGTGCGGGAGTTCATCGAGCACAGCCTGGGAACAGAGGGGCTGGCCCGCGCCGTGGTGATCGCGGCCCCCGCAGACCAATCCCCCCTGATGCGCCTGCGGGCCGCCCAGCTGTGCCACCGCATCGCCGAGTATTTCCGTGAGCAGGGTCAGGACGTGCTGCTGCTGATGGACTCCCTGACCCGCTATGCCCAGGCCCAGCGGGAAATCGCCCTGGCGATCGGAGAGCCGCCCGCCACCCGTGGCTATCCGCCCTCGGTGTTCAGCATGCTGACCCAGCTGGTGGAGCGGGCGGGCAACGGCATCCGCACCGACGGCAGCCTGAGCGCCTTCTATACGGTGCTGGCGGAGGGGGATGATCAGCAGGATCCCGTGGTGGATGCCGCCAGGGCCATTCTCGATGGACACATAGTGCTGACGCGGCGGCTGGCGGAGGAGGGGCACTACCCCGCCATCGACATCGGCGCCTCGGTGAGCCGGGTGATGCCGCAGGTGGTGCCTCCAGAATGGCAGGGACTGGCGGTGAACCTGCGCCAGCTGTGGGGTCGCTACCAGCAGGTGCGCGAACTGCTGCCCCTCGGCGGCTATCAGCCCGGCGCCGATCCCCAGATGGACGAAGCCGTGCAGCGCTATCCCGCCATCGCCAGCTTCCTGCAGCAGGGCATCCATGAAGAGACCCCCATCACCCAGGTGGTGAGCGGCCTCAAGCAAGTGCTTGGCAGAGCCTAAGGACGCCCCATGCTGAAATCCTACCTCGGGCTGCAACAGGATGCCCTGGATACCATGGGCAAGGAGCGGCAGCGGCTGCGGGAGGTGGCGCTGCGTGAGGAGCGGCGGGCCCTCAAATTGCAGGAGGTGATAGCGACGCTGCAACCGGGCTCGGCCAGCTTCCATCCCCTGCTGTGGCAGAACAAGCAGCAGATGCAGGGGCAACTGCGCCACCTGCTGGATCACCAGGTGCAGCAGTCAGCGCTGGCCAGCCTGGATCTGGCGCGCCACGAGGGACAACTGCTCAAGCAGTTTGGCCGGGTCAAGGGGCTGGAGCTGTTGCTGGACAAGCGGGCTCTGGCGGCGCGCCAGCGGCAGGAGTCAGGGGAGCAGCGGCAACTGGATGAGCTCGCCAGCCTGCGTCATCGCACCCTGCAGGGGCGCTAAAGATTCAATCGGGGAAGTGTTCCTGCCTGCCATAGGATGACTCCTGGCCCAGCAGGGTGTTGATCGTTTCGATCTGGCCGGCCAGCAGGCGTCCGTTGAGTTCGTTCTGGCGCCGGCACTGCCGCAACAGCCACTCGAGGCGTTGCCATTGCTCGCCGACGCGCTGTTGCAGCGGGTCGGGCAGTCTGGTGATGAGCGTCGCCATGCCCTGCTCGTCGGGCTTGAGCCCGAGCGCCAGCAGGTGCTGACAGCGTTGCTGGGCCTGTTGCTGGATGTCGGCCATCAGCCGGGTCTGCTGCCGGTTGTGCCCGGTCAGCCCGTCGACATCGTGGCTGGCCAGCAGAGAGTGCTGGTTGAGCAGCAACTGCTGCAGGTCGGCGTAGCGGCCGCAGTCCTGCTGGATGCCGATGATCAGCTCCTTGACCCTCAGCTTGGGGGCCATGCTCATCGGCGGTGCATGTCCAGGATGGCCTGGCTCAGGGCATCCATGTCGAGCTCGAGCCGGCCTTCGCTGATGGCCTGGCGGATCTGGTTCACCTTCTCCATGTCCACGTCGGAAGTGGATGCCAGCTGGGACCTTGCCTGATTGATGCTCTGGGCCGTGCTGCTGATCAGGGCATCCCCCTGGCCGGCCCGTGGCTGGGCTGCGGGCGCGGCATCGGCCTTGCGCTGCTGCTGGGGTTGAACATAGATAGGGTCGGTGCGTGTGATTTTCATAACGTCAATTCCTGATGGTCTATCTCTGACAGGCGACCCGAAGGCGGCCGAACTTGAATCAAACTCGCCTTTTGTGGGCTAAAAACGGGTTTCGACCTCCCCCTTGTCGATCACCCAGGCCTGGATCTCCTTGCCCGAACTGAGGTTTCTGACCCTGACCCCCTCGCCAATGGCGGCATTGGTCAGCGCAGTGCCACGGGTGGTAGCGGAAAAGCCCTGCTGGCCCGCCCTGATCAATACCCCTTCCCCCGCCCGGACGGCCCAGGCCAGTTGCAAGTCAAGTTCCCCTACCAGCTGGCCCATCCTGAGATGGCGGGTGCTCTTGCTGCCCACCAGAGACTCATTGCTTGGGACGAAACCCCGCTGCAACCGGCTGACGTCGAGGGACTTCTCGAGCAGATCCCCCGGCCCTATGGTCTGCCCTTTCTGGATCTCCTGCGCCGTCACCCAGACCGGCAGCATCAGGGTGACCTCCACCCGCGCCCTGAGCTGCCAGGCCGGCTCGGTACACTCCACCAGATAGGGTCGCCGCCCCCAGGGCTGGCGATACTGCCCGCCCGCCTGGTAGCGCACCGCCTGCTGGCAGGGGGGAAGATGGACCACTGCGGGGGAGAGCCAGACCTGGTAGTCGGCCTGGGTATCCGGCCAGCCCTGTTGCTGCAGATAGTCGCGCAGGGCCAGCGTCGCATCTTCCTTGAGTCCGTCGCTCAGCCGTTGCGCCAGCGGTTCGGGTTCGGCCCGCAGGGGCAGCGCCAGGATCAGCAGGGCGAGCAGGCCACCCCGCTTCCATGTGGGAAACAACGCTTCCCCTTTTGCCTGCAGTCTCGGCCGCTGTCTATGCCCCGACCAGCGGAAATAACGGGTTTTCACGATTGGCATGAGTCTTGATAAAGGATGCACTGGTCTGACTGGTTCACAAGAAGGATGAAGCATGAGTATCTCATTTGACAGCGCGCTTGGCGTGCACCCCTATGCCCTCGATGTGCGGGCGGACAGAGCCCGTATTCTGGCAGGGAACTTGGCCAATGTGGATACCCCTGGCTATCTGGCGCGAGATGTCGACTACAAGTCGATCCTCGGGCGCGTCGCCCGGCAGGTCGCGGCGGGCGAGCAGGGCAGCGCCATCAGCCAGGGCGAGACCGACATGCAGCATCCCCTCTATCGCATTCCCTACCAGGTCTCCATGGACGGCAACACAGCCGAGCTCAGCGTGGAGCAGAGCAAGTTTGCCAGCAATGCCACCGACTTTCAGACCAGCCTCACCTTCTTGAATATGAAAATCACCGGGATCGCCAAGGCGATCGAGGGCCGTTAATCATGTCGTTCAATCGCATCTATGACATCGCCGGCAGTGCAATGCGGGCGCAAACCGTCCGCCTCGACACCGTCGCCTCCAACCTCGCCAACGTCGACAGCGCCGCCGGCAGCGAAGATGCCGCGTTCCGGGCCATCAAGCCGGTCTTCTCCACCCTCTACCAACGGGTCCAGGATGCCGAGGGGCTCGGCGCCGCCCAGGTGCAGATCGCCGGCATAGTGCAGTCGGACCGCCAGGTGGAGAAGCGCCTCGAGCCGACCAACCCCCTGGCCGATGGCGACGGCTTCGTTTACTACTCCAACGTCAATGCAGTGGAGGAGATGGCGGACATGATGAGCGCCTCCCGGGGATTCGAGACCTCGGTCGAGGTGATCAACCGCATCAACAGCATGCAGCAAGGGCTGCTGCGTCTCGGCCAGGGGGCATAAATGAGCCTGCCACAGGTCAGCGGTCTGGATACCGCCCGCAGTGCCAGCCAGTACTCGGCGACGCCCGATATCGCCAGCAACAACACGACTGCCGGTCAGGGCGTGCAGCTGCGCAACGAATTCCTGCAGATGATGGTGGCCCAGATCCAGAACCAGGATCCGACCAACCCGCTGGACGGGGCCCAGTACGTCACCCAGCTGGCGCAGTTCAGCATGGTGGAGGGGGTGGAAGGGCTCAAGGTGCTGCAACAGAAGTCCATCAACATGATGGATACCCAGCAGGTGCTGCAGAGCACTAACTTGATCGGCCAGGAAGTGATGGTGCCGAGCCAGACCCTGAACCAGCAGAAAGAGGGGGCCATCCGCGGTCAGGTGGAGCTGGCCGGTGCGGCAGATACGGTCGAGCTGAAGGTGTATGACAAACACGGCACCCTGGTCGCGACCAAGGGCTGGGGCGAGAGCAAGGCGGGGGCGCTGGATTATGCGCTGCCGACCCTGCCCGCCGGTGAATACAGCTTCGAGGTGAAGGCCTCCCTCGCCGGGGTTGCCACCACCACCAAGAATTATGTGGCCAGCGAGGTTGAACGGGTCAACCTGCCGGGCACGGGCGAGATCATGTTGCAAGTGGCAGGCGTGGGGGATGTTCCCCTGTTCAGTGCCGTCCAGTTCGGCAAGTCGGCGTAATCAGATAGGAGCGAAACTGTGTCTTTTAGTATCGGACTGAGCGGCCTGCGCGCCGTCAACCAGGAATTGAGTGTCATCAGCAACAACGTGGCCAACGCCAGCACCGCGGGCTTCAAGTCCAGCCGTGCCGAGTTTGCCGCCATCTACGGCGGCGGCCAGGCCGGTGGCGTGGAGATGAACAACGTCTCCCAGAACTTCGATCGCAACGGCGACGTGACCCGGACCGGGCGCGGGCTGGACTTGGCGATCTCCGGCAACGGCTTCTTCGTGCTCAAGGATGGCAACGGCCAGACCTCCTACACCCGGGCTGGCATGTTCCAGCGGGATGCCAGCAATTATCTGACCACCGCCAGCGGCACCCGTCTGCAGGGCTACACCACCAACGAGGCCGGTGAGTTGCAATCTGGCGTGGTAGGGGACATCCAGGTCAAGACCGGCAGCCTGCCCGCCAAACCGTCCGACAGCCTTGAGTTCGTGGCCAACCTCAAGGCGGACGCCAGCGTCATCGATCAGGCCGTGCATCCCTTCGATCCCGCCAAGTCCGACAGCTTCAGCTACTCCCAGTCCAGCAAGGTCTATGACTCCCTCGGGGTCGAGCACACTGTCACCCAGTACTTCGTGAAGACGGGTGACAACAGCTGGCAGGTCAATTACGCCTTCAACGGCACCCAGACCGGCACCCCGGTGGCCATGGAGTTCAATACCAACGGCACCCTGAAGACGCCGACCACGGCCCCGGTGCTGAACCTGGCCCCCGCCGGCGCCGAGCCGATCAGCCTCACGGCGGATCTGGCCAAGGTCAGCCAGTATGCCTCCGACTTCAACGCCACCCGCAACCAGTCCAACGGCTATACCTCCGGGGATCTGACCGGGGTACGGGTGGATGCGGATGGCGGTGTCTACGCTACCTTCACCAACGGCCAGAGCCTGCTCCAGGGCCAGGTGGTGATGGCGAACTTCACCAACCCCAACGGCCTGCTGCAGACCAACAACACCACCTGGCAGCAGTCGTTCAGCTCGGGCCAGCCGGTGCTGGGCGCGCCGGGCACCGGGACTCTGGGCGGTCTGACGGCAGGGGCCTATGAGGCATCTAACGTCGATCTGACGGGTGAACTGGTGAGCCTGATGACCTCCCAGCGCAACTATCAGGCCAACGCCAAGACCATCAGCTCGGCTGACAAGATGACTCAGGTACTCTTCAACTCCTTCTAAGGCGTGATGCGTGGAAAAGCTTATCTATACCGCCATGTCGGGGGCGCAACACACCCTGATGGCCCAGCAAATCCGGGCCAACAACCTGGCCAACGTCAATACCGCCGGTTTTCGGGCCGACTTCGAGCGGGCCTCCGCCTATGCCCTGGCCGGCGACGGCTATCAGAGCCGGGTCATGGCCCGGGAAGAGCAGGCGGGGACCGACTTTCGGGCGGGCGCCCTGATGCAGACCGGCCGCAAGCTGGATGTGGCGGTACGAGGTGAAGGCTTCATCACTGTGCAGACGGCTGATGGCAAGGAGGCCTACACCCGTGCCGGCAATCTGGAGGTGGACGGGGAGGGGCTCTTGACCCTCAATGGTCGCCCCGTGCTCGGGGACGGCGGCGAGATGGTGCTGCCGGCTTACCGTGACCTGAGCTTTGGCAAGGATGGCTCCCTCAGCATCACCCCGCCCGGCGGTGGCGCCCGGCTGGATGTGGGTCGCCTTAAGCTGGTCAATCCGGACCCGGCCGATCTGGTCAAGGGCGCGGATGGCCTGTTCCGTCAGCGTCAGGGCGGGGATGCGGAGATCAGCGAACAGGTGGTGCTGGCCTCGGGCTTCCTCGAGGGAGCGAACGTGAACGCGGTGGATGAGCTTATCAGCAGCATGTCCCTGACCCGCAACTTCGAGTTGCAGGTCAAGCTGATGAAGACGGCGGACGATCAGGCCAGGCAGGGCGCCCGGTTGATCTCGGGCCAGGGCTGACGGCATTGAAGGCGGTGGCCCCGGCCGACCGTGAACAAGAGTTGATGGGGCGCGTGAGCGCTCCCGAATGAATCGGTGGAGAGACGAAAATGCATGCAGCGCTTTGGGTGAGTAAAACGGGTCTGTCGGCACAAGATGCCAAGATGGCCAGCATTTCCAACAACCTGGCCAACGTCAACACGGTCGGTTTCAAGCGCGATCGGGTGGCGTTCGAAGATCTGTTCTATCAGGTGCAGCGTCAGCCCGGGGCCCAGCAGGATCAGCAGAACCTGTCCCCCATCGGCATCCAGATGGGTAACGGTGTGCGGGTGGTCGGTACCCAGAAGGTGTTCACCCCGGGCCAGTTCCAGAACACCAATCAGGAGCTGGACATGGCGGTGGTCGGTGCCGGCTTCTTCGGGGTCGAGCGCCCGGATGGCGAGACGGCCTACACCCGCAATGGTCAGTGGCACCGCAACGCGGAAGGCTTGCTGGTCAACGCCGATGGCCTGCCCATGCTGCCGCAGATCCAGATCCCGGACAACGCCACCAAGATCGCCATCGGCACCGACGGCACAGTGAGCGCCACCCTGCCGGGCCAGCAGGAGAACGTCGAGCTGGGGCGCATCACCCTGACCAACTTCTCCAACCCGGCCGGTCTGGAAGCCCTGGGGGGCAACCTCTATCGGGCGACCGGCGCCTCCGGTGAGGCCATCGAAGGGGTGCCGGGGGAAGAGGCCATGGGGGCCATCAAGCAGTTCACCCTGGAGAGCTCCAACGTCAACGTGGTGGAGGAGATGGTGGACATGATCACCACCCAGCGCGCCTACGAGATGAATGCCAAGGTGGTCTCTTCCGCGGATCAGATGCTCAAGTTCGTGACCCAGGCGCTGTGATGATGAAGCAGGTGTGGTATTGCATCGTGCTCGCCCTGCTGCTGGGGGGCTGCTCCACCTATGAACTGCAGGCTCCCGAGCCCGGTGACGAGAAGTGGGCACCTTCCCGCTCCCAGATGACGAAGTCAGGGGTGGGGGAGGATGGCAGCCTCTACCGTGGTGACTACATGATGACCCTGTTTCAGGATCGTCGCGCCTATCGCATCGGCGACATCCTGACCGTGATGCTGGAAGAGCGGACCCAGTCCAGCAAGAAAGCCAACACCAGCATGAACAAGAACAGCAGCCTCAATGTGCCAGCTCCCTCCATCGGCGGCGTGTCGCGGCCCGACTGGGGCGCCTCTGTCTCGGCGGATCGGGACTTCGATGGCGGTGCCACCTCCAGCCAGCAGAACACACTGGCGGGGGCCATCACTGTCACCGTGGCCGAGGTGATGCCCAACGGCGTGCTGGGGATCCGGGGGGAGAAGTGGATCCGCCTCAATCAGGGGGATGAGTACATACGTCTGGGGGGCATGGTGCGGGTCGAGGACATCGATCAGAGCAACCGCATCTCTTCCCAGCGCATCGCCGATGCCCGCATCACCTATGCGGGACGCGGTGCCCTCGCCGACAGCAACCAGATGGGCTGGCTGTCGCGCTTCTTCAGCTCCGCCTTCGCCCCCTTGTGAGGATTTCGATGAACAGATGGTATATCGCCTTGCTCTACCTCTCCCTGTCTGGGGTGGCCGGGGCGGCCGCGCCCGCCAAGCGGGCGCTGCTGGACATAGCCGACGTGCAGGGGATGAGAACCAACCAGCTGGTGGGCTATGGCCTGGTGGTCGGCCTCTCCGGCACCGGGGATCGCAGCCAGGTCAAGTTCACCGGTCAGTCCATGGCCAACATGCTCAAGCAGTTTGGCGTGCAACTGCCCGATGACATAGATCCCAAGCTCAAGAACGTGGCCGCGGTCTCGGTGCAGGCGACCCTGCCTGCCCTGGCGGGCAAGGGGCAGCTGGTGGACGTGACTGTGACCTCCATCGGCGATGCCAAGAGTCTGCGGGGCGGCTCCTTGCTGCTGACCCCCATGCGCGGCATCGACGGCGAGGTCTATGCGGTTGCCCAGGGCAACCTGGTGGTGGCCGGGGTCAAGGCGGAGGGCCAGTCCGGCTCCTCCGTCACCATCAATGTGCCGACGGCGGGCATCATCCCCAACGGGGCCATCATAGAGCGGGAGGCGGTCAGCAACTTCTCGGACAAGCCCGAGGTCACCCTCAACCTGCATCAGCCGAATTTCAAGACGGCCCGCAACGTAGAGCGGGAGATCAACCGTCAGCTCGGCCCCGTGGCCAAGGCGGTCAGCGCCGGGCGCATCCAGATTGCGGCGCCCCGCGACGAGAGCCAGCGCATCTCCTTCATGGCCCTGCTGCAGGACATCCAGGTGGACATGGGCAAGGAGCGACCCAGGGTGGTCTTCAACAGCCGCACCGGCACTGTGGTGATGGGGCAGGGCGTCAAGGTGCGCAAGGCTGCGGTCAGCCACGGCAGCCTGACGGTGACCATAGGCGAGAGCCAGACGGTCAGTCAGCCCAATGCCTTCTCCAACGGCCGGACCACCACCACGCCCAACTCTCAGGTTCAGGTTGACCGGGAGCGCAACAACATGTTTGTCTGGCCGGATGGCACCTCCCTGGAGGTGATCGTCAAGGCAGTGAATTCCCTGGGGGCGACCCCGGACGATGTCATGGCCATTCTGCAAGCCCTCGACGAGGCGGGAGCCCTCGAAGGCGAGCTGGTGGTCATCTAAGGATCTCTATGACCAGAATTACCTCTGAGCCTGGTTTCTATCAGGATCTCAATGAACTGCAGCAGATAAAGAGCAACCCGGATCAGCGCGCGGCCCTGGAGGCGGCGGCCGGCCAGTTCGAGGTGAGCTTCCTGCAGACGGTGCTCAAGCACATGCGATCGGCCTCCGACGCCATGCAGGATGACGATGACAAGCTCATCAAGGGAGAGGCGCTCTACCGCGACATGTATGACAGCCAGTTGGCGATGAGCATGGTCAAGCGTGGCGGCATGGGGCTCAAGGAGCAGATGGTCAATCAACTGGCCCCCACATTAAAGAATGCCGAGCCAGTGGTCGCTTCAGAACCCCAGACCCTGGCTGCCTTCAGTCAGCCTCTGAATTCGGCAAAAATGAGGAAAGTTGACTGATGTCGCTGCTCAATATCGGTTTTAGCGGACTCAACGCGGCGCAGATCGCGTTAAACGTCACCGCCCAGAATATCGCCAACGTCAACACCGTCGGTTACAGCCGCCAGGAAGCCATGATGGGCAGCCTGTCCGGCTTTGGCCGACTGGATAACGGCATGGGGGTCGAGGTGACCGGGGTCCGCAGGATCACCGATGACTATCTGGTGTCCCAGCACTGGCGCAGCCGCTCCTCTACCGGCTCCTCCTATGCGTTTCATCAGTACATCAACACCACAGAGCAGTTGCTTGGCAGCGAATCGATGAACATCACCAAGGGGCTGGACAGCTTCTTCGCCTCCCTCAGCGCCGCCCTCGACAGCCCGGAGACGCCGGCGCAGCGCAGCCAGATCGTCAGCTCTGCCGGGGCGCTGGCCAACCGCTTCGGCCAGTTGAACGAGAGCCTGCTGACCCAGGAGAAGCAGATCGACGATCAGCTCGGCAGCACCATCACCCAGGTCAACAGCTATCTGAAACAGGTGGCCGAGCTCAACACCCAGATCGGCGAGCAGGCCTCCAAGGGGGTCAACACCTCGGCCCTGGAAGACAGCCGCGAGCAGATAGTGCGTGAGCTGTCGACCTTCATGGAGGTGCGGGTCAACCGCCAGAGCGACGGCTCCTTCTCACTGAGCCTGCCCCAGGGCCAGCCCCTGGTGCTGGCGGGCAGCAGCAGTACCCTCTCCCTCACCGGCGATACCCTGAGTCTGAGCTTCGGGCCGCAATCCTTCGAGGTGCCCAAGCTGCAGGGAGGCACCCTGGCCGGGGTGCTGGAGTATCGCACCACGGTGCTGCGCCCCCTGCGCGACGAACTGAACCAGATAGCGAAGAAGCTGGCTGACGACTTCAACGCCAAGCAGGCGGGGGGCATCGACCTGAACGGTGACCCGGGCAAACCCCTGTTCAGCTACGACCCCCTCAACCCTTCCGGCACCCTCAAGGTGGCCGACGGTTTTACCGGTGACCACCTGGCCTTCGCCAAGGCGGGCGGCGGCACGGGTGACAACCGCAACTTGCAGGAGCTGCTGACCATCAAGGACAGCCAGTATGAGGCCTACAGCGCCCTGCTCGGCAAGATGGCGGTGCAGAGCGGCCAGGCCAAGGCGACCATGGAGGCCGATGCCAACATGGAGAAGCAGCTGGCGACCAAGCTCAGCAGCGTCAGCGGGGTCAACACCGACGAGGAGGGGGTCAAGATCATGGCCTATACCAAGGCCTATCAGGCCAATGCCAAGGTGATCAGCACCTCGGATCAACTCTTCAACTCCATCCTGAACATGTTCTGATGAGGCCGGCATGAGTATCAGCACCAATCAAAACCAGCTCTTCAATTCCATCCTCAACAAGTTCTGACGGAGTCCGCATGCGCATCAGCACCAACCAGATCCAGCTCAGCATGCTCGACAACCTGCAGCAGGGTTTCGGCGAATATGCCCGCCTCGATCGCCAGATCTCCTCCAACAAGCGGATCCTGCAGCCCTCGGACGATCCCGTGGGCAGCGTGCAACTGCTCGGGCTGAAGAAGGAGCAGGCGGCGATGGCGCAGTACCAGAAGAACATCGCCAACGCCAAGAGCCAGCTCTCCCAGGGGGAGATCCAGCTCGAGACCATGACCAACATGCTGAGCCGTCTGCGGGATCTGACCCAGACTGCCGCCACCGGTTCCCTCTCCGAGGACGATCGCCGGGCCGTCTCCAGCGAGCTGGCGATCATCAAGGACGGCTTGCTGGATCTGGCCAATGCCCGCAACGAGAGTGGATCCAGCCTGTTCAGCGGCAGCCAGGTGGACAAGGCTCCCATCGTCAAGGGAGCGGGCGGCGACTATCTCTATCAGGGGGATGCCCTGGTGCGCGAGGTCGGCATCGCCAGAGGGGTCACGGTGGAACTCAATCACACCGCGGACAAGTTGTTCATCCAGAACGGGGACTTCTTCAAGCAGCTCGACGACATGGTGGCAGCCTTCGACAGCGGTGCTGCGGATGCGACCGATCAGGCCAGAGCCATGCTGGATCGCAGTCTGATCCTGCAAGATGACATCAGCCAGATGGTCAGCACCATAGGGGCACGCATCAATCTGCTGGATCAGGTGGACGAGGGGCACGCCGAGAAGAGCACCTATAGCAAGGAAGTGAGCAATCAGATAGAGTCCCTCGATTACGCAGGGGCCGTGACCCAGCAGGCTCATGTGCTGATGGCGCTGCAGGTGCAGCAGCAGGCCTTCGCCAAGGTGAACGGGCTGAGCCTGTTCAACTACATGCCCTAAGTCTGTCTAAGGAGCCAGGATGCAGATTCAACAAACCCGTCCGGGCGGTGTGGCCGAGACGCCGGCCCAGCCCAGACTGCATGGACGTTCGACTGCCCAGGCCACTTCCCAGCAGACTCCCCGCAACGAGCGCCAGCCCAATGTCATCCGGCTGGATCGCTGGGCCCTGATCGGTACGGCGCAGCAGCGCATCGCCCATGCCCAGGGGGGCGAGCAGGCCCTGAGCCAGGTATGGGGCGAGCTGAAGCGCCTCGAACAACAGCTGGGCCAGCATAAGGCGGCGAGCGGGGATCTGGTTTCCCGACTCAAGCTGCTGGAAGAGAAGCTCACCCAGCCGAAGGCCCCCCTGACCTCGGAGCTCAAGCCCCGCCTGCTGGCGTCGGCGACGGATAGCCGGGTGCACTACGGTGCCGAGCGGCTCGATCTGCTGAGCCCCAGGGCGAGCGCCGAGCGGCTGGTCTTCTCCTTCCCGCAGACCAGCAGCGCCGTCGAGGTGCTGCTGCCCGCCGATGCCAGCGAGTCGGAGGCAGCCTCCCGTCTGGACAGGGCGCTGCGCAAGGAGCACATCCAGGCTCGCTTGAACGAGCTGGGCAAGCTGGAGCTGAGCGTGCCGGATCAGCACAGGCGCAAGCTGGATGAACCCGTGCTGCTGAGCGGGGAAGGCATCCGCATTCCTGCAGGCAACCCGGTTCCGGTGCAGTTCAAGCAAAGGGCCGGGCAGCTGACCCAGCTCGGCGAGGGGCTCGACAAGGGGGAGCTCAAGCAGGAGCAGCAGCGCCTGAAGCGGCTGCTCGGCGAGATAGAGCAGTCGGTGCGCGAGTTGAAGCAGTTCCGCCAGAAGATGGTCAAGCAGCTCGATCGGGTGAAGTCACGCAGCCAGAGCATGCCGCAGGAGGAGCTGGCGCAGTTGCAAGGCAAGCTCAGCCTGCAACTCAAGGAGGGGGGCTTCATGGGGACCATGTCCGGCCTCTTGGCCCAGGCCAATGTGTCGCGCCAGAACGTGGTGGCACTGTTGACCTAGGGTCGGCACGCCCGGCCCGAAAAAGAAACCGCCAGGGGATTCCCCTGGCGGTTTCTTGTTTTCAGGGTTTCAGCAGGGCGTAGAGGCTGAGATCCGAGGCAAAGCCTGACTCACTCAGTCCCTGTTCTATGGTCTTGAGAAAACTCGCGTTGTGCTGACGTATGGTGTGATAGCTGTAGAAGAGGTTGATCACGTCCTGCTCTTCCAGCTCCTTGTCCATGGCCAGCAGACACAGATAGTTGCGCAGCAGGAAATAATCTATCACCAGCAACTGATAGGCCTGGAAGCGGCCGCTCTGCAGCAGCGGGAAGTTGTGGTGATAGACGTAGTAGAGCAGGTAGTTGTCCATGATATGGGGGCGCTCGGCCAGGAAGGGGGCGACCCTGTCATGCCAGATCTGCTGCAGCCGCGCCAGCTTGCCCTCATCATATACCCCCTCCAGCACCAGATTGATCTTGTCGAGGCAGTGCTGCATCGTCTGCCGTCCCCGGCGCCCTTGTGAATACGCCAGCAACTGGTGGGTGATGGTCCTCAGTCCCCACCACTGCAACTGCGGCAGGGTGGGTAACTGCTCGAACATGGTATTGAGCTCCCCCCGCTCTGCCAGCGCCGCCACCTGATCGAGGAAGGCCTCGTGGGACAGGGCCAAGGGATCCCGGTGGATCAGCATGCCGATCAGCCACAGCCGTATCTCGACGGGGACATCGGTGGCTGCCAGCACATGGATGCTCAGGCTGTGCAGGGTCGCCATGGCGGTGGAGGGGGGCGTGGCGAAGGGCAGGAGCTGGGCGAGTTCGCTCACCTCTGTCTGCATCGCCAGGGGATCCAGCAGCAACTGACGGCACGCCTCGGGGCAGGAGAGCATCAGGGATTTCTTGAGCTGGTTGCCGATGCGGGTCTGGGTCCTGGGGTAGGTCTTGCAGGTGTGGCTCAGCGCCTCCGGCCCCACCTTGCTGTGGATCTGGCACAGGCGATTCTCATCGAGGAAGGGGCAGGCGCCCTGCTCATCGAGCTTGATCTCCCCCCAGCGTGCATTACTCTCCTTCACCTTGCGAATGTGCAGCTTGCTCAGGGACTTGACCGCGGGATCCGGGTGCCGCTCGTAGTTGCGGAAGGTCTGCTTGTCGATGGAGATGGTCCAGCTATGACAGCAGTTGTCTTCACAGCGATCGCCGATGCATTGGAAATGTTGAACGAAATGAGGAGTGTAGAGCGAGGTTGCCATGTCGCGGTCCGGTAATGAGAGAGGACATTTTAAAAGCAATAAGCATGCCGGATGGGTCAGTGTCAGGACTGTGGTGCCTGACAAAAAATATGCGGGGGCAGGACTACATTTTCCCGGGAAAGGGGTCGCCTATCTCTGATGTCAACCTAACAGGCTGCAACGCAGCGCTTAACTCGAGGAATACATCATGGGCTTGTCCATTCATACCAACTTCGCCTCCCTGACCACCCAGAACCAGCTGAACTCCACCAACAAGATGCTGGGCACCGCCATGCAGCGTCTGGGCACTGGCCTTCGCATCAACTCCGCCGCCGATGACGCCGCCGGTCTGCAGATGGCCACCCGCCTGCAGTCCCAGTCAAGCGGTCAGAAGGTTGGCATGCGCAACGCCCAGGATGCCGTCTCCATGATGCAAACCGCCGAAGGGGCCATGGACGAGATGACCAATATCGTTCAGCGCATGAAGGATCTGGCTACTCAGGGCGCCAACGGCACCAACAATGCTGACGATCTCAGTGCCATGAATAAAGAGTTTGGTGAACTGCAAAAAGAACTGAAGAACATCACTGACAACACCACATTTGGTGGCACTAACCTGCTCAAGACCAAGTTTGCTGCGGCAGTGGACTTCCAGGTTGGTGGTAAGTCAGCAGAGAAAGTGAGTGTAGATGTTAAAGATGACCTGAAAGCTGTGACTGACGTAACGGTGCTGGCTGCACCGGCAACGGCTTTGGATACCCAAGCCAATGCGGTTACTGCAATGGGTAACATGGATACCCTGTTGGATAACATTGGCAAAGTGCGTTCTGCCTTCGGTGCCAACATCAACCGTCTGGAGCATACCGTCAACAACCTCTCCAACATGAAAGAGAACACCGACATGGCGAACGGCCGCATCATGGATGCCGACTTCGCCCAGGAGAGCACCAACATGACCAAGAACCAGATGCTGATGCAGGCTGGCATGTCCGTGCTGTCCAACTCCAACCAGATGACCGGCATGGTGACTTCCCTGCTGCGTTGATATCTGTGGCACCCATCCTCCCGGTGGGTGCCTTTTTCCTATTTCCCCTCTTTGCTCCTCTTGTCATTTTTTTCACCCGTAGCTCAAGTCTTCCATCGCTCCTGTCGCTTCTCTTCTTCGTACGGTTATCCGCTGCGGTAGCAGCCTTCTTCGAGGAATAGATCATGGGTTTGTCCATTCACACCAACTTCGCCTCTCTGACCACTCAGAGCCAGCTCAACAACACCAACAAGATGCTGGGCACCGCCATGCAGCGCCTGGGCACCGGTCTGCGTATCAACTCCGCCGCCGATGACGCCGCCGGTCTGCAGATGGCTACTCGCCTGCAGTCCCAGTCCAGCGGTCAGAAGGTCGGCATGCGCAACGCCCAGGATGCCGTCTCCATGATGCAGACCGCCGAAGGGGCCATGGACGAGATGACCAATATCGTTCAGCGCATGAAAGATCTGGCCACCCAGGGCGCCAACGGCACCAACAATGCTGACGATCTCAGTGCCATGAATAAAGAGTTTGGTGAACTGCAAAAAGAACTGAAGAACATCACTGACAATACCACTTTTGGTGGCACTAACCTGCTCACGACCAAGTTTGCTGCAGCAGTGGACTTCCAGGTCGGTGGTAAGTCGGCAGAAAAGGTGAGTGTAGATGTTAAAGATGACCTGAAACTTGTGACCGACGTAACGAAGGTGGCTACACCTGCAACGGCTTTGGCTGACCAAGCTGATGCGGTTACTGCCATGGGGGAAATGGATACTCTGCTGGATAATATTGGCAAAGTGCGTTCTGCCTTCGGTGCCAACATCAACCGTCTTGAGCACACCGTTAACAACCTCTCCAACATGAAAGAGAACACCGACATGGCGAACGGCCGCATCATGGATGCCGACTTTGCCCAGGAGAGCACCAACATGACCAAGAACCAGATGCTGATGCAGGCTGGCATGTCGGTGCTGTCCAACTCCAACCAGATGACCGGCATGGTAACTTCCCTGCTGCGTTGATGGGTTGCATGGCCGCTCCGAAAGGGGCGGCCCTTGTCTGACAATCGCTTGTCGGTTGGAAAGGGCCGAGCCGGTGTTTTCCAACAGGCATGCCACTGAATAAGGGGATAAAGATGCAAATAGATCCGGCCAGCACGGCGATGCAACTGGTGGCCATAGAGCGCCAGAACATGGACAAGCTGCTGAAGAAGCAGCTGGACAGCGTCAAGGGACAGCAGAGCGCCATCAGCAGCCTCACCACCAAGCTGTCGAGCTTCCAGACCCTGCTCAAGGACCTGAACAAGGCGACCAGCTTGCAGGCGCAGAAGGCCACCATGTCCCAGGAGGGGATCATGACGGTGACGAGCAATGGCAAGGCCAGCTCGGGCCAGTACAACTTCTTCGTGGAGCAGCTTGCCCAGTCCCATCAGGTCGGCCTGCAGCTCGGCAGCGACACTGCGCCGCTGCCCGCCGACGGCGTCTTCTCCCTGACCGTCAAGGGCAAGACCATCGATATCGATCTGGCGACCCTGCCGGCCGGTGCCACCGCCAAGGATCTGGTCTCCCAGATCAACAACGCCAAGGACAACCCGGGCGTGAAGGCGACCCTGGTGCGCACCGACGGCAAGGTCAGCATGGTGCTGACCAGCAAGGATAGCGGGGTGGAGAACGCCATCACCCTGGGCTACAGCGGCGATGCCGCCAATGCCCTCGGGGTGGCCGTCACCGGCAAGACGGACATTACCCAGGCGCAGGACGCCAAGTTGCGGATGGGGGGCGACAACCCGCTCACCATCACCTCCGCCAGCAACAAGATAGAGAATGTGGTGGACGGCCTGACCTTTCAGCTGACCAAGGCGCAGAAGGTAGATGACGCGCCCCTGCTGGTGACGGTGGATCAGGACAAGGAGGCGGTCACCGGCTCCCTCAAGAAATTCGTCGACAGCTACAACGAGCTGGTGGATGAGCTGGCCAAGATGACCTCCAGCGATCCCAAGGCGCCGGGGGCACTCTCCTCCGACAGTGGGGTGCGCAGTCTCAAGAGCATGCTGGCCCGCAGCGTGCGGGACCTGCCCGGTGATCTGACCCTGGGGAGCCTCGGGATCAAGACCGACAAGGCGGGCAAGCTCTCCTTCAACGAGACCGACTTCAACAAGGCGCTGGAGAAGGATCCCGAGCTGCTCGGCAAGGCCTTGATGGGGGATGACGGCCTGCTCAAGCGGATGAGCAACGCACTCGATCCCTACACCAAGCGGGACGGTGCGCTCAAGGGGCGCAAGACGGGTCTGGAGGCGAACGAGAAGCGGGTCAACGAGCGCATGGAGGCACTGGATCGTCGTATGGATTCCGCGTATAAGCGCTACCTCAATCAGTTCACCACCATGAACCAGATGCTGCAAACCATGGGCGCGTTGTGAGTCGGTGATCCCGTATTTCCTGAATAAGTGAGTCTTTCATGTTTGAACCCCAAGAAGGCTACGACGCCTATCAGTTCGCCGCCACCCAGGCCAAGGCGGCGAGCGCCGACCCGCACCAGCTGGTGCTGATGCTGATGGATGGCCTGCTCGACGAGATCGCCAGGGCCGAGGGCCACATCCTGGCCAGGCAGTATGAGCGCAAGGGGCAGTCCATCAACAAGTGTCTGCAGATCCTGGGGGGGCTCGACAGTGCTCTCGACATGGACAAAGGGGGTGAGTTGGCCGCCAACCTGCACCGCCTGTACGACTATTGCGGGCAGCGGTTGTTCGAGATCAGCGTGGGCAACGACGTCGCAGGTTTTGCCGAGGTGCGTCGCATCCTGCAGGAGCTGAAAGAGGGTTGGGAAGCCATGGCTCGCCATCCTCGCTGATGCGGAAGCCCCCCTTCCTCATCCACCAGGTGCCGCGGCTAACGCATTGAAATACCACGACTACATATCTGGCCTGCTCCTTGCTTACTGGCAAGGTCGTCTTATTTTGGGGCCATCATCATGTCCATGACCGGGGCCGTGCCGCCCAGCACGGAACGCGAGACTCGCCAGCGCCAGCTCTTGGGGCTGGGACGTCTGATATTACAGCAGGCCCGTGCCGGGCAGTGGGATGCGGTGCGTCTGGCGGATCATCGCCTGGCCCAGCTCATCGACCATCTGCGCCAGCAACCGGCATTGTGGCAATCCCTGGTACCGGCCCGGGATCAGGTGCGTCACTGGCATCAGGAAGCCTTCGCGCTTTGCCAGCAGGAGACCGCCCAGCGCAAGCAGGAGTGGGACGCCCTCTCCCTCAAGCGGGAAGGGCTGCAAGCCTATGATGAGGCGCAAGCATGGGCATGATCCCCTTCGTCGGCTCAGACCCGGCCCCCAATCTCGATACCACTGGCTTCACGCGCCTCGCTCGTCAACCCGAGGGGCAGGGGGGCCAGTATCAACCTCTGGAGTTCCAGCAGGAAGCCCCTGTCATCTTGCCGCTCGATGAAGCTCCGACCCCGGAATCCGAGGTCGAGGAGACGGACTTGTCCGAGCAGGATGCGACCGAGCAACTGCACGCCTTTACCCATATGCAGCCTGTGTTTGTCCGCCCTGACGAGGGGGGCCGTCTGCCGCCACTGCGTCAGAACCCGGAGATGTCTGCCTCCTTGGCGCAGGATGCCGGAGGCGTTCAGGATGACGCCCCCACCGTCTCGCCCGCCTTGCGTGCCCTGGTGCGCCACGAGCGGCTGGAAACGGATCGAAGCCTGCCGATGGATCTGGTGTCGGGACGCCGGGAGATGAGCGCCTCGCTCACCGGGGAGTTTGCCCGTCAGCTGATGCAACCGGCCGCCCAGGTCGACTCGTCACTGCTGCACGGCAAATCGATGGTGGGCTTGCCCGGTGTGGATGGCTCGTCAGAGCGGGAGTCCCTTGTCCCGGATCTCAGAGGCATGTCGGCTCTGGCGCCCTCGCCGCTGACCAGGACGGCCGACTATCAATGGGCCCCGGCCCGTCTGAGTGACAACCAGACCCAATGGGGGCAGCAGCTGGTGGACGTCTTGAAAGACAAGCTCGAGCTGCAGGTGAATCAGGGCATCAAGCAGGCGCACATTCGCCTCGATCCCCCTGAGCTGGGGCGCCTCGAATTGACGGTCAGGGTCGAGGGGGATCGGCTCAGTGTGCAGCTCAACGTGACCAACCCTGCGGTGCGTGAGGCCATGATCCAGTCGATGGAGCGGCTGCGGATGAGCCTGGCCCCTCACCATGCCGGCGGCGTCGAAGTGAACGTCGGCCAGGGGGGTGAGCAGGAGCGGGGCGATCGCTGGCAGCAGGAGAAGATCCTGGCGGGCCGAAGACAGTGGCAGGAAGAACAGGAGACATCGGGCGGTGCTGGCCAGGATTGGCTCAATACCCTGGTGTGACATTTTTACAATCTGGCAATAGCGAGAGTGATTTCAAATTATGCGGCGTGTCATGAAGTGGATGATGTTGATGGTGATGGCACTGTGCCTGCTGGCGGCGCTGGCCTATGGCGCCTATCTCAAGCGAGATACGGTTGCCGTCTGGCTGGGTCTGGCAGAGGCCAAGCCCGAGCTGAGCAAGACGCCGCTGTTCAAGCCGATGGAGCGCTTCGTCATCAGCCTGGAGGGGGACTCTGAGCCTCATTATCTGGTGCTGGAGCTGGCGCTGGTGACCCACAATCCCCAGCAGCTGGAGACGCTCAACGAGCTGACCCCCCTGATCCGCAATGCCATGGTGCAATATTTCAGCCATCGCTCCCACGATGCGGTGAAGCTGGAGCTGCAAAACATCTCCGCCCTGCAGACCTCTCTGCTCGGCAAGCTGGTAGCGACACTGCAAGGGTATGGCTACAAGCCCTATCTGGATGAAGTGCTGGTCACCAAGGTACTGGTGCAGTAACGGACATGATGGACGCTGGCTGGGATACTCCCTGCGACCTGACCCCCTCGCCCCCCCGTACCGGCGAGCAGGCGATTCTGACCCGTTATCTGCCGCTGGTGAAGCGGGCGGCCACTCACCTGCGTAGTCAGGTCAGCGCCTGTTTCGATCAGGAGGACATGGAGCAGGTGGGCATGATGGGCTTGCTGGAGGCCTGGCGCCGTTATGGCAGCGAGCCGGATGCCCAGTTCGAGAGCTATGCGTTCAAGCGGGTCCGTGGCGCCATGCTGGACGAGTTGCGCCGGCTGGACTGGCGCCCCCGTCAGCTGCGCCAGCAGGTACATGGACACAACCAGGTGCAGCGGGAGCTGTTCAACCGGCTGGGTCGCAACCCGACCGAACAGGAGATGGCGCAGGCGCTGGGCTGCTCAGTGGAAGAGGTGCGCCAGCTGGCCTATGCCGGCCAGGCCGAAGCCTTGCAGAGTCTGGAAGAGTGGCTGGAGAACGGTGGCAGGGCGCCGGCCTCGGAGTCCGACGACGTGGACCTGGCCATGACCCTCAGCAAGGTGCTCGGCTCCCTGGACAAGCGGGAGCAGCTGCTGCTCTCCCTCTATTACCAGCAGGAGCTGAACATGAAGGAGATAGCGCTGGTACTAGGTTTGACCGAATCGCGGGTGTGCCAGCTGCACAAGCAGTGCGTCCTTCAGCTCAAGCAGCGTTTGGTCGACTCCATATATTAATGCCTCTCCCTGTGGGGGGAGTCTTCTTGAATTCTGCGGGAGCATCCATGCAAAAACAGATCGGTCTTGGTGTCATTTTCATTTGTGTGCTTGGCGGCTTCATGATGGCCGGAGGACGGCCCATCGCCCTGTGGCAGCCCGCCGAGCTCATCATCATCATAGGTGCCGCCGCCGGCTCCATGTTCCTTGGCAACTCCAAGGAGGTGATGCATGAGATGTGGCGTCAGGTGAAGCAGTGCTTCAAGTCCAACAAGGATGAGAAAGAGATCTACCGCGAGCTGCTGACCCTGATGCACCAACTGCTGGAAGAGACCCGCAACAAGGGGATGAAAGCGCTGGACGAGCACATCGAGAACCCGCAGCAGAGCTCCGTCTTCCTCATGTATCCCCAGGTGTCGGAAGATCCGCAACTGCTCGGCTTCATCATCGACAACCTGCGCCTGCTGGGCATGGGCAAGATTACCCCCCATGAGCTCGACACCATACTGGAGCAGGAGATCATGGCCATCGAAGAGGACATGCTCAAGCCGTCCCACGCCCTGCACAAGACGGGGGAGGCCTGCCCCGGTTTCGGGATCCTCGCGGCCGTGATGGGGATCATCATCACCATGCAGCAGCTCGACGGCCCCCTCAGCAACATCGGTGTCCATGTGGCCGCTGCCCTGGTGGGCACCTTCATCGGCATCTTCCTCTGCTACTGCCTGCTGGAGCCCATCAGCAATGCCATGGAGGAGATGGTCAAGCGCCGCATCGGCATGCTGATGTGCATCAAGTCGATCCTGATCGCCCAGCTGCGGGGCAAGACGCCGCTGCTCTCGGTCGATTCCGGCCGCAAGATGCTGGAGCCCGATGTGAAACCCAGCTTCCTTGAACTGGAAGACTGGGTGACCAACAGGGCCATGTAATGCGCAATCACGAGCAGATCATCATCAAGCGCCAGCAGCGGCGCAGCAGTGGCCCAAAGGGTGGCGGGGCATGGAAGGTCGCCTTTGCCGATTTCACCTTGGCGATGATGGCTTTCTTCATGGTGCTCTGGATCCTGGCCGTCTCCAGCCAGGAGGAGCGCGAGGCGGTGGCCAGCCGTCTGCGTGACTACAGCATCATGGACAGCGAGGCAAATCCCTTCGATATCCGCAACAGCCCCTATCCGGTGGATCTCGGCGGCAATCCCTCGGTGCTGGAAGAGTTGAGTCCGCAGTTTGTGGAAGAGGGGCAGCGGATGCCCAGACACATGGAGCGCAATCGCAGCATCTTCACCGACGGCGCACAGGGGGGCTACGAGAACCTGCTGGTGGGCAAGATCGAGGGGGAGATGCAGATGAAGCAGCTGGCCGGTTTCATCGGTTCCATGGCGGATCAGATGCAGGCCAGGAACAACCTGGAGCTGCAACTGGTGCCCCAGGGACTTCGCATCCTGATCCGCGATGATGACGAACGGGAGATGTACAGCCGTGGCAGCGCCCGCATCAGCCCCTACTTCCGCCATCTGCTGATGGCGCTTGCCCCTATATTCCAGCGCGTGGAGAACAGGGTCATGATCTCCGGTCACACCGACAGCACGCCCTTTGCCGGTGACAACTACAGCAACTGGGAGCTCTCCTCCGATCGCGCCATGATGGCGAGACGGGTCCTGCTCGCCGGCGGCATGCCCCCCGAGCGGGTGGGGCAGGTGGTTGCCATGTCGGACACCATGCTGGACAACACCGCCGACCCCAGAGGCAGCCAGAACCGTCGCATCGAACTGCTGGTGATGACGACTCAGGCGGAGAAGAGCCTGGAGCAGCTGTTCAGTGCTCAAACCCAAGCCGCCACCCAGCAAGCCAAGGATGCCATTGCCCATGGGAACCCCTGATCTCGAATTGCCGGAAGTGACCCCGTTCAACGATCCCAGGCGCAAGGTACCCCGCTGGTATCTGCACGATGGCAGCACGCCGCTGGAGTCCCAGAGCTGCGGCATCGCGGCCCGGCTCATGGTGTCTGGCCTGCTGTTTGACAAGCGCATAGGTCGGGCGGTGATCAAGGACATAGGGCCGGGTGGTGTCGGCTTTCTGGCCCCGGCCCGCTTCGTGCTACCCGACACCGTCAGCCTGTCATTGTCACCGCAGATAGTGCTGGAGTGCCGGATCACCCACCGCCGGGTGATAGGCCAGTACCTCAGTTTCTACGGTGCGCGCTGGGCCGATCCCGAGTCCGTCGATCTCGCCCCCGTGCTCAGCCACTGGCGCCACTGCTTCATGGCGCCAGCAGAGGGCGTGTCTGCTCCAATCCCAGTGGATCCGGCAACCGCTCAAGACTGATCCCCCCTCGTCCCATGTCCAGTCCCCTTGCCGGCTGCAACAGCAGCGGGTCGTGCAGGCTCTCCAGCGACACGGCGCGCGCCATCAGTGGTCGCTCACTCGGCCGGTTGTCCGTGGGGGCCTTGCCCAGCCCATAGACGATGGGGCAGTCGCTCACCCCCTGGGCCTCGGGCAATCGCCAGGCCGGATTCCACCGGCTGGCCTCGTTCATGGACACTCCGCGAGCCATGGCCCAGCTCAGCAAGGAGCAGTCACCCGGCTGCCGCCACACCCTGATACTCTCTCCCTCCTGCCAGGATGGCAGGAGAAACTGATGGTACGCCGCCCTGTCCAGCAACTGGGAGAGGGCGATGAAACGTGCTACATAGAGGCGCGTCTCGGTCGGTAGCTGAAGCTCCCACAGATTGCGCGTCCCGGCCTTGAGCACCGCCTTGAGCACCCGCCCTTCTCCCGCGTTATAGGCCGCCAGTGCCAACAGCCAGTCCTGCCCGAAGAACTGATACAACCATCCGAGATAGGAGAGCGCGGCCTCCGTTGCCAGGGGCAGGGAATAACGGCCATCGAAGCTGGCCGTTATGGGGACGGAGAAGCGGGCTGCGGTGTCGGGCATCAGTTGCCAGGGGCCGGCGGCACCGGCAGAGGAAACCACATCCAGCCGATAGCTGCTCTCGATCAGGGGAAGGAAGGCCAGCATGGCAGGGAGCTTGCGTGCGCTGACCTGTTGCTCCACCCAGCGGATCATGGGTTGTGACTGGGTGATCCTGGTCTGCAGGTGGCTGCGTTGCTGCAGCAGAAACCGGGTCTGCTGAGTGACCAGTTCGGCACCCGCGCCGCCGATGGGGGTAGGAAAGCCCGCCTGCCAATGATACTTATCGTAGGCATGGCCATTGGCACTGCTCAGCAGAGACAAGCCGGTGAGAAGGCGAAGTGACAATTTGACAAAAAAGGACATTGCCTGGCGGGTAAATGATAAAAACACGATGTATCTCAACAGTTTTTGACAATATCTGTCGACTGTTCATGTGGTATCCAGGACGTGATAAGCATGATAACACGAGTAAAAAAGACCCCAAAGGCGGGCAGGGCGATTCAGAAATTTCTGCTTTATCTGATCCTCGTTAATTTTGGTTTGATGTGGCTCTATGTCATGTATGCCGATGAGCTGACATTTGGTTCCAACCTCCTGCTGACTTTTCTTCTGATCCTCTATAACCTGCTGCTCTGCCAGCTGGTGGTGCTGCGTGCCCGGCGGGCAGGAGATGGCTATATCATCTACCCCGTGGTGGGGGTGAGCATTATTCTGTGTGCCGTCGTGCTGTTTCGTTTCATCATTTCACCCTGAAACCGATTATTTATGGCCCCCAGATGATTGGATAAATTTAATTCGATCATGAATAACTTGTGGAAAATCAACTCAGTTAATCTGTAGCCTCCCCGCGCTGCGTCAATATGTTCCCCATGCCCGAGATCCTTGCTTGAAAAGCCCCCTGCTCGTCCTTAAACTTCATGGTGGAGAAAAGTGGATCAAAGTGGTTTTATTGGGCAATTTGCCTCCATAACTCACCTTCGGGGACTGCAATTTGTTGCGTGGCGCTCACGCCATCAGCCTGGACAGCAAAGGGCGACTGGCGATTCCGACCAAATATCGAGATTGGCTGCGCTCCGAGCGCGACGGCCAGCTGGTCTGCACCATCGACATAGCCCATCCCTGTCTGCTGCTTTACCCCCTGAGTGAATGGGAAGAGATAGAGCGCAAGCTCAAGACCCTTTCCAGTACCAATCCGGCGGAACGCCGCCTGCAGCGCATGCTGCTCGGACATGCAACCGAGTGCGAACTGGACGGCAATGGCCGTCTGCTGCTGAGCCAGCCACTGCGTAGCCACGCCGGGCTGGACAAGAAGATCATGCTGGTGGGCCAGCTCAACAAGTTTGAGTTGTGGGATGAAGCCCGCTGGCAACAACAGATCAATGACGACATCCTGGGCCTGCCCGAGGACGACTGGGCAAGTTCACCACGACTACAGGATTTTTCTTTATAAATGACCCAAGCCGCTGAACACATCACAGTGCTGTTGCACGAAGCCGTCGAAGGGCTGGCCATCAAGCCGGACGGTATCTACGTCGACGGTACCTTTGGCCGGGGTGGTCACTCTCGTCTCATTCTCCAGCATCTCGGTCCGCAGGGGCGACTGATCGCCATAGACCGGGATCCCCAGGCCATTGCCGAGGCGGCCAAGATCCAGGATCCCCGCTTCGAGATAGTGCACGGTCCCTTCTCCGGCATCACCACTTACCTGAGCGATCGCGGTCTGCTCGGCAAAGTCGACGGCTTCCTGCTGGATCTGGGGGTCTCTTCTCCCCAGCTTGACGACGCCGAGCGCGGTTTCAGCTTCATGAAAGACGGCCCCCTCGACATGCGGATGGACCCGACCACGGGCCAGAGCGCGGCGCAATGGCTGGCCAAGGCCGATGTGGATGACATCGCCTGGGTGCTGAAAACCTTCGGCGAGGAGCGTTTCGCCAAGAAGATTGCCCGCGCCATCGTCCATGACCGCGTCACCGAACCCTATGTGCGCACTCGCCAGCTGGCGGAGATGATTGCCCGGGTCAACCCGAGCAAGGAGAAGGGCAAGCATGCGGCGACCCGCAGCTTCCAGGCCATCCGCATCTATATCAACAGCGAATTGGACGAGATCGAAACAGCGCTGAACGGTGCCCTGCAGGCGCTGGCGCCCGAGGGTCGCCTCTCCGTCATCAGCTTCCACTCCCTGGAAGACCGTCTGGTCAAGCACTTCATTCGCAAGCACGAGAAGGGGCCGGAAGTGCCCCATGGCATCCCGTTGACCGAGGCGCAACTGGCCGGTGGCCGCAAGTTGAAGTCGGTCGGCAAGGCGCTCAAACCTTCCGAACATGAAGTCACCGAAAACAGCCGATCCCGCAGCTCAGTGCTGCGAGTCGCCCAGCGTCTGGCGGATTGAGTCATGAGCGAGGTACGCATTCATCTGTCCAGGGAGATCATCGGTGATCTCTGGCGCCACAAGCTGCAGGTCGTGCTGACCCTGGCCGTGCTGATCACCGCCTTTGCGGTGATCCTGGTGACCAACATGACCCGGGGGCTGACGGCCAAGCAGAATGACCTGATGGCGGAAGAGGACAGGCTCAACATCGAGTGGCGGCACCTGCTGCTGGAGCAGGGCACCCTGGCCGAACACTCCCGTGTCGCGAGTCTGGCCATGGATAAATTGCAGATGGCTCGCCCGCTGGTGACCACCGAGAAGGTAATTACACAACCATGACACGCAAGGCCGCCACCAAGGCTCCTGCAAAGGACAAAGCCAAGGCTAAAGCTCCGTCACTCTACCCGTGGCGCTTTCGCACCCTGGTGTTTTTCATCGGGATTGCGTTTGCCGGCCTGATCCTGCGGCTGGCCTGGATCCAGGTGATTGATCCGGACAGGCTGCGCCAGGAGGGGGACATGCGCTCCCTGCGAACCACCTCCACCCAGGCGGTGCGCGGCATGATCACCGACCGCAACGGCGAACAGCTGGCGGTCTCTGTGCCGGTCGAGGCGGTCTGGGCCGATCCCAAGACGGTGCACGAGTCCGGCGCCATCCACAACGAGCGCGCCTGGCTGGCGCTCTCCGCCGTGCTCAAGCTCGACATCAACACCCTCAAGCACCGCATCTCCAACCCCAGCAAGCGCTTCGTCTATCTCCAGCGCCAGGTAACCCCTGCCGTGGCGGAATACATCAAGGGTTTGAAGCTGGGGGGCATCTACCTGCGCCCCGAGGCGCGCCGTTTCTACCCGACCGGCGAGATCAGCGCCCACCTGGTGGGGGTGACCAACATAGACGGCAGCGGCATCGAGGGGATAGAGCGCAGCTACAACGAATGGCTGACCGCGACCCCTGGCGAGATGCGGGTGCGCAAGGACAGGCAGGGCAGGGTCATCGAGCGGCTCGGACTGGTCAAGGAGGGCAAGCACGCCAACGATCTGCAGCTGAGCATAGATCAACGGGTGCAGGCGCTGGCCTATCGCGCCCTCAAGCGCGCCACCGACGAGAACAAGGCGACCTCCGGCTCCATGGTGATGCTGGACGTGAAGACCGGCGAAGTGCTCGCCATGGTCAATACCCCCTCCTACAACCCGAACAACCGTGGCCAGTACCAGAGCTTCCGGGTGCGCAACCGGGTGGTGACGGACACCTACGAGCCGGGTTCGACCGTCAAGCCGCTGATCCTGTTGAGCGCCCTGCAGGCGGGCGTCACCAGCTGGAAGGACACCATACCCGGTGGTCCCCTGTTCATCGGGGCCAAGCAGATCCGCGATGTGAGCATTCACAAGGCGACCAACCTTTACGACATACTGCGCTACTCCTCCAACATCGGCATGTCGCGCATCGCGCTGCGGATGCCGGCCCAGGAGATGATCAATACCCTCAGCATGGTCGGCTTCGGCATGGATACCGGCAGTGGTCTGATGGGGGAGAGCGGCGGCATGCTGCCCCAGCGCCGCCGCTGGTCCGACATCGAGCGGGCGACCCTCTCGTTCGGCTATGGCCTGCGGGTCACCCCGCTGCAGCTGGCTTCCGCCTACGCGACCCTGGCCAACAAGGGCAAGCGGGTGCCGCTCTCCATCATCAAGGTGACCACGCCGCCCAAGGGTGAGCAGGTCATCGACCACAACAACGCCACCGCCATGCTGCAGGCGCTGGAGTACGTGGTGAGCAATGCGATTCCCAAGGCGCAGATCCCGGGTTATCGGGTCGGCGGCAAGAGTGGGACCGCCAAGGTCGCCGTCGCCGGTGGCTACGGCAAGGATTACATGGCCTGGTTTGCCGGTTTCGCCCCGGCCAGCAACCCCCGCTTCGTCATGGTGGTGGTGATTAACGAGCCCAAGGGCGATGCCTATTACGGCGGTGCCGTGGCGACCCCGCCCTTCGCCGAGGCCATGGGGGGCGTGCTGCAGCTCTTCAACATTCGTCCCGACGCCATCCCCCCCGAGGTGCCGGCGAAGCTTGCCCGTACGGAGGCCGCCCATGGCGCACCTCGTACCTGATTGGCATCCGTTTCTCTCTGTCGACCCCGCGACTGTCGGGGTGTTTTCCATGGCGCCCCATTCCCTGAGCGCCTGCATTCCTGCCCATTCGGAGGCTTCCCATGTTGCCGCCCCGCGCACTTGATCAACTCATGAGCCATTTTGGCATCCATGCTCCGGCGCTCGCGCTCACCGACATCCAGCTCGACAGCCGGCGAGTCGGGCCCGGTTCTCTCTTCGTGGCAATCCGGGGCCACCAGATGGATGGCAGGCGTTTCATCGAACAGGCGGTGGCTCAGGGAGCGACCGCCGTCCTGTTTGAGGAGGATGGGGAATTCGTGGTACCCGCAACCTCGATCCCCTGTTTCGGGCTCAAGGATCTGCCCGCTCGCCTCTCCGAACTGGCCGGCCATTTCTATGACTATCCGGCGCAGAAGTTGCAACTGGTGGGCATCACTGGCACCAACGGCAAGAGCACCACTGCCCTGCTGGTCGCCAACTGGCGCACCCTGCTGGGAGGCAAGGCCGGGGTGATGGGCACCATAGGCAACGGCCTGTTCGGTGAACTGGTGGAAGCGGAAAACACCACAGGCAGCGCCGTCCAGGTGCAGGCCAATCTTGCCGCCCTGCAACAGCAGGGGGCCGATCTGGTGGCGATGGAGGTCTCCAGCCACGGCCTGGTGCAGCACAGGGTGGCGGCCCTGCCGTTTTCCGCGGCTGTGTTCACCAACCTGAGCCGGGATCACCTGGATTATCACGGCACCATGGAGGCCTATGGCGCCGCCAAGGAAGAGTTGCTGAAACTGGTGGACGAGCCCTGCGCCGTCATCAATGCCGACGACCGTCTGGGGCGCCAGTGGCTGGCAGCCTACCCCGGCGCGGTGGCCTTCGGCGTGCATGGCCCGATTGAAAACCATACCGGGCGACAGTTGACGGCGCAGGATCCCCATTTCCACCAACAAGGATTTGACACGCGCATTAACTCCAGCTGGGGGAATGGTGTATTATCCGCCCCCTTGCTCGGCCGCTTCAACGTCAGCAATGTGCTGGCCGCCATGGGCGCCATGCTGGTACTGGGTTATGACTTCGATGCACTGCTGGCCAGTGCCCCGAAACTGCAGCCCGTGACCGGTCGCATGGAGTGCTTCGGCGGTGGCAAGGCGCCGCTGGCGGTGGTCGATTATGCCCATACCCCGGATGCGCTGGAGAAGGCATTGCAGGCCCTGCGGGTGCACTGCGAAGGTCGGCTCTGGTGCCTGGTGGGCTGTGGCGGCGACCGGGATCGCGGCAAGCGGCCTATGATGGCCGCCATGGCGGAGCAACATGCGGATCGCGTGATCCTGACCGACGACAATCCCCGTACCGAGGCGCCGGAACAGATCATGGCGGACATGGTGGCGGGCCTTCGCGATCCTGCTGCCGTGCAGATCGAGCACGACAGGGTCAAGGCGATCCGGCTGGCCCTCAGTCAGGCGAGCAAGCAGGACATCATCCTGGTGGCCGGAAAGGGTCACGAGGATTATCAGATCATTGGAACCGACAAGCGGCACTACAGCGACCGGGAAACCGTCGCGGCCGCCTTGCACACATTAATGGAGTCATTCAGATGATGACCCTCAGGCTTGCCGACCTGGCGCAGGTGCTCGATGCCCGTCTGATCGGCGGCGATCACGAGATCACGGCAGTCAGTACCGACACCCGCACCCTGGGCAAGGGGGCGCTGTTCGTCGCCCTGCGTGGCGAGCGTTTCGACGCCCACGATTTCTGCGACCAGGCCCTGGCCGCCGGGGCCTCTGCCCTGCTGGTGGAGCGCGAGCTGCCGCTCGCCATACCGCAACTGGTGGTGGCCGATACCCTCAAGGGACTGGGTCGCCTCGGCAAGCTGGTGCGCGAGCGCATCAACCCGAAAGTGCTGGCCATCACCGGCAGCTGTGGCAAGACCACGGTGAAGGAGATGGCGACCGCCATCCTGCGCGGTGAGGGGGAGGTGCTGGCCACCGCCGGCAACTTCAACAATGAAGTGGGGGTGCCGCTCACCCTGCTGCGCCTCGAGGCGCAGCACCAGTTTGCGGTGATGGAGCTGGGTGCCAACCACCCGGGGGAGATCGCCTGGACCACCTCCCTGGCCCGGCCCGATGCCGCCCTCATCAACAACGTGGCCGCCGCCCATCTGGAAGGCTTCGGCTCCCTGGAAGGGGTGTTCCACGCCAAGAGCGAAATTTTTGAGGGCCTGGGCGAGGGTGGCACCGCCATCGTCAATGCCGACAACGAGTTCTGGCCCAAGTGGCAGGCGAAGGGCATTCGGTGCGCCTTCTCCCTCGAAGATCAGAGCCAGCCCTTCCATGCCCGTGACATAGCGCTCAACGGGCAGGGCTGCGCCGAATTCGTGATGGTGACTCCGCAGGGAGAGTTGACCCTGACCCTGGCCATTCCGGGCCGCCACAACGTGGCCAATGCCCTGGCTGCCGCCGCCGGCTGCCTGGCGCTGGGCGCCTCCCTCGCTTCCGTCAAGGCGGGGCTGGAGCAGATGTCGCCGGTCAAGGGCCGCTTTTGCGTGCAACGCTGGGGTGGTCTCACCCTGGTGGATGACACCTACAACGCCAGCGTGGAGTCCGTGCTGGCGGGCATCGATGCCCTGACCGCCATGGGCGGCTACAAGGTGCTGGTGTTCGGTGACATGAAGGAGTTGGGTGAGGAGTCCGCGGCCCAGCACGCCCGGGTCGGACACCACGCCCGCGAGCAGGGCCTCGACGCCGTGCTGACGGTAGGGGAACAGAGTCGTCACACCGCAGATGCCGCGGCGGGTCGACATTTCGATAACAAGGCGTCGTTGTTTGAAGTGCTTGCGCAAATGATAAATACACATCAAGAAATCTCGATCCTGGTCAAGGGTGCCCGCGGTTCCCGCATGGAAGATATCGTCAAGATGGTCGTTGACCGTCAGGAGTCAGCCACATGCTAGTCTGGCTGGCGGAACTGCTCACCCCGCACTTCACCTTCTTCAACGTCTTCTCCTACCTGACGTTCCGCGCCATCCTGTCGATCATCACGGGTCTGGTGGTGGCGCTCTGGATGGGGCCGCGCCTCATCCGCCGCCTGCAGATCCTGAAATTCGGTCAGGTGATCCGCAACGACGGCCCAGAGTCACACCTCAGCAAGAAGGGCACCCCGACCATGGGGGGCCTGATGATCATTGCGGCCATCTTCATCTCTGTGCTGCTCTGGAGCCGCCTCGACAACCCCTATGTCTGGCTGGTGCTGTTCGTGCTCGGTGCCTACGGCGCCATCGGCTTTGCCGACGACTACCTCAAGGTGGTGCGCAAGAATACCGACGGCCTGATCGCCCGCTGGAAGTACTTCTGGCAGTCGGCAGTCGCCCTGGCCGTGGCGGTATTCCTCTATGCCACCGCGACCCATGACGGCCAGACCCAGCTGGTGGTACCCTTCCTCAAGGATGTGATGCCGCAGCTCGGCCTGATGTTCATAGTGCTGACCTACTTCGTCATCGTCGGTACCTCCAACGCGGTCAACCTGACCGACGGTCTGGATGGCCTTGCCATAATGCCGACCGTGATGGTGGCGGGGGGGTTCGCCTTTGTCGCCTGGGCCACCGGCAACGTGAACTTCGCGAACTACCTGCACATTCCCTACGTGCCCTATACCTCCGAGCTGGTGATCGTCTGTACCGCAATAGTGGGTGCGGGGCTTGGCTTCCTCTGGTTCAACACCTATCCGGCCCAGGTCTTCATGGGGGACGTCGGTTCCCTGGCCCTCGGCGGGGCGCTCGGCACCATAGCCGTGCTGGTGCGTCAGGAGTTCCTGCTGGTGATCATGGGGGGCGTCTTCGTGATGGAGACAGTCTCGGTGATCCTGCAGGTGGGGTCCTACAAGCTGCGCGGCGTGCGCATCTTCCGCATGGCACCCATCCATCACCACTATGAGAAGAAGGGCTGGCCGGAGCCGCGCGTCATAGTGCGCTTCTGGATCATCACCCTCATGCTGGTGCTGCTCGGCCTCGCCACCCTGAAGGTGAGGTAAGCCATGGTCATCATCATAGGACTCGGCAAAACCGGACTCTCCTGCGTCGACTACTTCCTCGGTCGTGGTGTCACGCCCCTGGTGATGGATACCCGCGCCAACCCGCCTGGCAAGGATGAACTGCCCCCCGAGGTGGAACTGATCCACGGGCTGGACGCGGAGCGCCTCAAGCAGGCGCACATGATAGTGGCGAGCCCGGGCATCGCCCTGGCGACCCCCGAGCTGAAGGCCGCTGCCGAGTTCGGGGTACGCATCGTCGGCGACATAGAGCTGTTCGTGCGCGAGACCCAGACCCCCGTCATTGCCATCACAGGCTCCAACGGCAAGAGCACAGTCACCACCCTGGTCGGCGAGATGATCGCCGAGGCGGGGCTCAAGGTGGGGGTGGGTGGCAACATCGGCACCCCGGCGCTGGAGCTGCTCAAGCAGCCCATGGATCTCTGCGTGCTGGAGCTCTCCAGCTTCCAGCTGGAGACCACTTACAGCCTGCGTGCCGCGGCATCCGTGGTGTTAAACCTCAGTGAAGATCATATGGATCGCTATCAGGGCATGGCGGATTACCGCGCCGCCAAGCAGGAGATCCATCAGCACTCCCAGCACATCCTGGTCAACCGGGACGATCCCCAGACCCTGCCCGATGTGGGTCAGGTGTGGCAGAGCTTCGGGCTGGATTGCAACGGCTACGGCCGCTGCGAGCTGGCGGGTCGCCACTGGCTGACCCTGCACGGGGAGCCGCTGCTGGCGGTGGACGAGATGAAGATAGTCGGCGCCCACAATCAGGCCAACGCCCTGGCGGCCATGGCCCTGTGCGATGCGGTCGGCATTCCCCGCGAGCCGCAACTCGCCGTGCTGCGCCGCTTCGAAGGCCTACCCCACCGTGCCCGCTTCGTGCGGGAGGTGAACGGGGTGCGCTGGATCAACGACTCCAAGGCCACCAACGTGGGGGCCACTCTGGCCGCCGTGGCCGGGGTGCGTGAATCGGTTAAGGGGCGCCTGCTGCTGCTGGCCGGTGGTCAGGGCAAGGGACAGGATTTCGGCCCTGTGCAGGCACTGCTCGGCAGCCAGATCGATCACATGTACTGCTTCGGTCAGGACGCGGACATACTGCTCGCGCTGGGTGAGCAGACCGAGAAGGTCGCCTCCCTCGACGACGCCGTCGCCAAGGCCGCCGCCGATGCCAGACCCGGTGACTGGGTGCTGCTGGCACCGGCCTGCGCCAGCCTGGATCAATTCAAGTCCTTCGAGGCTCGCGGCGATCGCTTCACCGAACTGGTACTGATGCTATGAACGCGCCCCTTGCCAGCCTGGACGGGCTTAACCTCTTCACATCCTTCGACGTTCGCGGTGATCGCCTTACCGCTGAACTGGTGATGGCCCTATGAACGCCCTTCGCGCCGTTGCAGGCTTCTTGCAGCGCTGGTTGTTGCCGGCGCGTCCCGCCGGTCTCTACGACAGGCAACTGGTGGTGCTGGCGCTGGCGCTGATGTCGGTGGGCCTGGTGATAGTGGCCTCTGCCTCCATTCCCGAAGGGATTGCCCTGGGCGATGACCCCTTCATGTTCGTGAAGCGGCACGGTCTCTTCCTGGTGATGGCGCTCGGTATCTCCTGGTTCGTGCTGCAGGTGCCCATGGCGCGCTGGCAGCAGTACAACGGCCCCATGCTGCTGCTCGCCATAGTGATGCTGGTGCTGGTGCTGCTGGTGGGGCGCAGCGTCAACGGCTCGGTGCGCTGGTTGCCGCTCGGCCCCTTCAACCTGCAGCCGGCGGAATTCGGCAAGCTGGCGCTGTTCGTCTATCTGGCGGGCTACCTGGTACGCCGCCAGAGCGAGGTGCGCGAGCGCTTTATCGGCTTCATGAAACCCATGGCGGTGCTGTTCGTGGTGGCCACCTTGCTGCTGGCCCAGCCCGACCTGGGATCCGTGGTGGTGATGTTCGTCACCTCCCTCGGGATGCTGTTCCTGGCGGGGGCCCGCATGGTGCAGTTCATCGGTCTCATCCTGGTGGGGGTGAGCGCCGTGGTGACCCTGATCATCGCAGAGCCCTACCGGATGCGGCGGGTCACCTCCTTCCTGGATCCCTGGGCCGATCCCTTCGGCAGCGGCTATCAGCTGACCCAGTCCCTGATGGCGTTCGGCCGTGGCAGCTGGTTTGGCGAGGGGCTAGGCAACTCCATCCAGAAGATGGAGTACCTGCCGGAGGCCCACACCGACTTCGTGTTCGCCATCCTGGGCGAGGAGCTGGGCTACGTGGGGGTGCTGGGTGCGCTCTTCCTCATCTTTGCGCTGGCGGTGAAGGCGCTCAAGCTCGGTCATCAGGCGCTGGTGTCCGAACGGCTGTATGAAGGCTATCTGGCCATCGGCATCGGCATCTGGTTCAGTTTCCAGACCTTCGTCAACGTTGGTGCCGCCAGCGGCATGATGCCGACCAAGGGCCTGACCCTGCCGCTGGTCAGCTACGGCGGCTCCAGTCTCATCATCATGATGGTGGCGGTGAGCATGTTGATTCGTATCGATTTCGAGTTGCGCCAGGCCAGTGCCCAGGCGCGTGTGCGGGAGGTTTCGTGAGCAAGACGTTACTGGTGATGGCGGGTGGTACCGGGGGCCATGTGTTCCCCGGGCTGGCCGTGGCCGATCGCCTCAAGGCCCAGGGCTGGACCATTCACTGGCTCGGTACTGCCGACCGGATGGAGGCCGAGCTGGTGCCCGCCCACGGTTATCCCATCTCCTTCATCGACATTCAGGGGGTGCGTGGCAACGGCATCAAGCGACTGCTGGTCGCCCCCTATCGCATCGTCAAATCCGTGTTGCAGGCGCGCCGCGTGCTGAAAAGCATTCGCCCTGATGTAGTGCTCGGTATGGGGGGCTTCGCCTCAGGCCCGGGCGGGGTGGCGGCCTGGCTGTCCGGTATTCCCTTGCTGCTGCACGAGCAGAACGCGGCGGCCGGCCTCACCAACAAGCTGCTGGCCCGCCTCGCCAAGCGGGTGCTGATGGCCTTCCCCGGCGCCTTTGCGCCGAGTGCCCGCACCGCAGTGGTCGGCAATCCGGTGCGCCCCGAAGTGGTGGCCTTGCCGGATCCCCAGCTGCGCAGCAGCAGCGAGCCGCTGCGCCTGCTGATCGTCGGTGGCAGCCTGGGGGCCCGGGTGCTCAACGAACAGGTGCCGCCTGCGGTGGCGGCGGCTGGCGTGCCCATCGAGGTGCGTCACCAGTGTGGCAAGGGCAACCGGGAGACTGTCGCGCAGGCCTATGCAGAGCAGGGCGTCGAGGCCGAGGTGAGCGAGTTTATCAAGGACATGGCCGATGCCTATGCCTGGGCCGATCTGGTGGTGTGCCGCGCCGGGGCCCTGACGGTCTCCGAGGTGGCTGCCGCCGGTGTGGCCGCCATCTTCGTGCCGCTGCCCCATGCGGTGGATGATCACCAGACCCGCAACGCCCTGACCCTGGTCGACGGCGGGGCGGCCGAGTTCCTGCCCCAGTCCGAGCTGACCCCGGCCTCATTGGCCGCGCGTCTCTCCTGGCTCGCCGGGCGCAGGGAGACACTGTTGAACATGGCCCAGGCCGCCCGTCGCGTGGCCATCATAGATGCCGCCGAGCGGGTTGCCGATGAGTGCAAGCGGCTCGCCAGCGGGCAGAGCGAGAAAGCATGTTGAGCAAGATTGCACAGGCCAGGCCGTGCAGTCTTGTCCCCGTATTTATTGATGCCGCCGAGCGCAAACCGCTGACGGCAGACTTGAAGAGAGAGCTATGACCAAGGTTGAACTGGCAAAACTGCGTACCGTGATCCCCGAAATGCGCCGCGTGCGTCGCATCCACTTCATCGGCATAGGTGGTGCCGGTATGGGCGGGATCGCCGAGGTGCTTGCCAACGAGGGCTACCAGATTTCCGGCTCCGATCTGTCCCGCAATGCGGTGACAGAGCGGCTCGCGTCCCTGGGGGCCCATATTTTCGTGGGGCACAGTGCCGAGCACGTGAACGAGGCGAGCGTGGTGGTGGTCTCCACCGCCATCAAGCAGGACAACCCCGAGTTGCTGGCTGCCCGTGAGCTGCGCATTCCCGTGGTGCGCCGTGCCGAGATGCTGGCCGAGCTGATGCGCTTCCGCCACGGGGTTGCCGTCGCCGGCACCCACGGCAAGACCACCACCACCAGCCTGGTGGCGAGCATCTATGCCGAAGCCGACCGTGACCCGACCTTCGTCATCGGCGGTCTGCTCAACAGCGCCGGCACCAACGCCCGCCTGGGCAGCAGCCGCTACCTGATCGCCGAGGCGGACGAGAGCGACGCCTCCTTCCTGCATCTGCAACCCATGGTCTCCATTGTGACCAACATCGAAGCGGATCACATGGACACCTATGGCGGCGACTTCTCCAAGCTCAAGGCCACCTTCATCGACTTCCTGCACAACCTGCCGTTCTACGGTCTGGCCGTGGTGTGCGTGGATGATCCCGTGATCCGTGGCATGCTGCCGGAAATCGCCCGTCCGACCCTGACCTACGGCCTTGCCGAGGATGCCGATGTGCAGGTGCTGGACTTCGTGCAGACCAGCAACCGCAGCCGCTTCCGGGTGCGCCGCAAGGATGCCGGCGAGCTGACCGTCACCCTGAATCTGCCTGGCATCCACAACGCCCTCAACGCTGCCGCCGCCATCGCGGTGGCGACCGAAGACGGCATTGGCGACGAGGCCATCATCCAGGCGCTCGCCAAGTTTGAAGGTGTGGGTCGCCGCTTCCAGCAATATGGCGAGTTCGAGACGGGCCGTGGCAAGGCCATGCTGGTGGACGACTACGGCCACCACCCGAGCGAAGTCAAGGTGACCATCAATGCCGCCCGCGCCGGCTGGCCCGAGAAGCGACTGGTCATGGTGTTCCAGCCGCACCGTTACAGCCGGACCCGGGATCTCTATGAAGATTTCTCCGACGTGCTCTCCAAGGTGGATGTGCTGGTGATGCTGGAGGTGTATGCCGCCGGTGAAGAGCCGATCCCGGGGGCCGATGGCCGTGCCCTGTGCCGCTCCATCCGCTCTCGCGGCACCCTGGAACCCATCTTTGTCGCAACCCCTGACGATGTGCCGGCCGTGCTGGCCGACCTGATCGGCGAGGGGGATCTGGTGCTGACTCAGGGCGCCGGTAACGTTGGGGCACTGGCCCGCCGTCTCGGTGAGATGAAATTGAGCGTGGATAGCATGAAATCCGGTGCCTGAGGGCCCAATGAGTATTTTGACCGCCAAGCCGAGGCCTATATAATGGCGAACCGGTCTGCAAGTGGCCGGCATGGCGCGTTATACGGGGATAGATCGGGTGGAGGCAAGGGCACAAGGGCGCACCAAGGGGGGCTTCATCGCCGGGGTGGCATTTTTCATCCTGGTCATGTGGGGGCTCTACCAGACTGCGCTGGATGTTAAAGACTGGCTGACAGATGCCAGTCGGTTGCCCATGAGCGAGCTGTTGCTGCAGGGGCAACACGAATATTTGAAAGCCGATGAGTTGCGCGCCGCCGTGCTGGATGGCGCCGAGTTGCGCAATTTCTTCGAGTTGGACGTGAACGAATTGCAGGGGCGGTTGAACGCCCTGCCCTGGGTGGCCCAGGTCTCTGTACGCAAGAAGTGGCCGAACAAGATCAAGGTCTACCTCACCGAACAGGCGGTGGCGGCACGCTGGAACGGCAACCGCTTCGTCAACACCAAGGGTGAGGTGTTCAGTGCACCGGACAGGGTGAAGAAACCCCTGATGCAGTTGTCCGGGCCCGATGATCAGGCCGCCAAGGTGCTGGAAGCCAGCCATCAGTACGAGACGCTGCTGGCGGCCAAGGGATACAAGTTGTTGGGGGTGAATCTGACTCCCCGCCATGCCTGGGAACTGACCCTGGATGGCAACATTCAGCTGTTCGTGGGGCGCTCGGATATCGCGCTTCGCCTGCAGCGGTTTATCGATGCCTTTCCGGTCATCGAACCCCGTGAGCGGGTTGCTTACGTGGATCTTCGATACGACACCGGAATGGCAGTTGGCTGGAAGAAAAGCGAAGAGAAAGTGAATGACCAACACCGCAGATAGAAATTTGATTGTCGGACTGGATATCGGCACGACCAAGGTGGCGGTACTGGTTGGCGAAGTATTGCCCGATGGCGAACTCAATGTCATCGGCATGGGCAGCCACGCTTCTCGCGGGATGGAGAAGGGCGGGGTCAATGACCTCGACTCCGTGGTCAAGTCCCTGCGCCGCGCGGTGGAAGAGGCCGAGATGATGGCCGACTGCCAGATAAGTTCCGTCTATCTGGGGCTGTCCGGCAAGCACATCGATTGCCGCAACGAAACCGGCATGGTGCCCATCTCCGATGAAGAGGTGACCCAGGAGGACGTGGACAACGTCATCCATACCGCCAAGTCGGTGCGACTGTCGGACGAACTGCGGGTGCTGCACGTGCTGCCCCAGGAGTTCGCCATCGACTATCAGGAAGGCATCAAGAATCCGGTCGGTCTCTCCGGTGTGCGGATGGCGGCCAAGGTGCACCTGATCACCTGCCACAACGACATGGCTCGCAACATCGAGAAGTGTGTGGAGAAGGTGGGTCTGCGAGTGGATCAGCTGATCTTTTCGGCCCTGGCTTCCAGCTATGCCGTGCTGACCGAAGACGAGAAGGAGCTGGGTGTCTGCGTGGTGGACATAGGTGGCGGTACCATGGACATGTCGCTGTTTACCGGCGGTGCCCTGCGTCACACCAAGGTGATACCGTACGCCGGCAGCACTGTGACCAGCGACATCGCCTACGCCTTCGGCACACCGCCGCTGGACGCCGAAGCGATCAAGGTGCGCTACGGTTGCGCCCTCGGCCGCCTGGTCAGCAAAGAAGACAATATTGAAGTCCCCAGTGTCGGCGGTCGCCCGGCGCGTAGCCTGCAACGGCAGACACTGGCTGAAGTGATTGAACCCCGTTACACGGAATTGCTCTCCATGGTGAATGACGAGCTGGTACGGGTGCAGAGCGAATTGAAGGCACAGGGGGTCAAGCATCAGCTGGCGGCCGGTGTGGTATTGACCGGTGGCGCGGCCCAGATCGAAGGCATTGTGGAGTGCGCAGAGCAGATCTTCCAGAGCCAGGTCCGGGTGGGCGAACCCATGAACATTCGGGGATTGAGCGATTACGTGCAGGCACCTGTGTACTCGACCGCGGTCGGGCTGCTGCAGTACGGCCGTACCAATCAATCCACCGGCAGTAGCAAGGAATATGCCGCCAAGGCAAGCGTAGGTGGGCTGGTCAAACGGGTCAGCAACTGGTTGCGTGGCGAGTTCTAAAGATTTTGCGTCAGTCAGCAAATAAAGCGGAGAGACAACATGTTTGAATTTATGGATAGCCACACTGACGAAGCCGTCATCAAGGTGATAGGTGTGGGTGGCGGCGGCGGCAACGCAGTCGAACACATGGTTCGTCAAAACATCGAGGGTGTTGAGTTCATTACCGTCAACACCGACGCCCAGGCACTGCGCAACTCCAGTGCCAACACGACTCTGCAGATCGGCGGTGGTATCACCAAGGGTCTGGGAGCCGGAGCCAATCCGGAAGTGGGCCGTGATGCTGCCATGGAAGACAGGGAAGCGCTGCGTGAGCTGCTGACCGGTTCAGACATGGTCTTCATCGCCGCCGGCATGGGTGGTGGTACAGGTACGGGTGCCGCACCTATCGTGGCCGAAGTGGCCCGCGAGATGGGTATCCTGACCGTTGCCGTCGTGACCAAGCCGTTCTCCTTCGAAGGGAAGAAGCGGATGGGCTTCGCCGCTCACGGCATCGAAGAGCTGTCCAAGAACGTCGACTCCCTGATCACCATCCCCAACGACAAGTTGCTGAAGGTGCTGGGTCGTGGCATCTCCCTGCTGGACGCCTTCAAGGCGGCCAACGATGTACTGCTGGGTGCGGTACAGGGCATTGCCGAGCTGATCACCCGTCCGGGCTTGATCAACGTCGACTTCGCGGACGTGCGTACCGTGATGCGCGAGATGGGGACCGCCATGATGGGTACCGGCTCCGCCTCCGGTGATGACCGTGCCGAAGAAGCCGCCGAGAAGGCCATCTCCAGCCCGCTGCTGGAAGACGTGGATCTGGCCGGTGCCCGTGGCATCCTGGTCAACATCACCGCCGGCATGGACATGACCATCGAAGAGTTCGAAACCGTGGGTAACGCGGTCAAGGCCTTCGCCTCCGAGAACGCCACCGTGGTGGTGGGTACCGTAATCGACCCGGAAATGCACGACGAACTGCGGGTGACCGTGGTGGCCACCGGTATCGGTGCCGAGCGCAAGCCCGACATCACCCTGGTCAAGAACAACATGGTACAAGAGCGTCCGGCCCGTCAGCCCCTGATCAGCGAAGCCCTGCAGTCTCGCGTGATGGAAGAGGCCCCGGCCAAGGTGGTGAACGCCGAGCCGCAAGCTCGTCGCGAACCGGATTATCTCGATATTCCTGCGTTCCTGCGCAAGCAAGCTGACTAAGTCTCGCATGGACCTGGTTTGTTTGTTGCTTAAGGATTGTGCTAAGATGGCCCGGCAACGACCATCTGGTCAGGAATTTGAGCTGTTAAGCGGATACGCCCATGATTAGACAAAGAACCTTGAAAACGAGTGTCCAGGCCACCGGTGTGGGCCTGCATTCGGGCCGGAAAGTCACAATGACGTTCCGTCCGGCGCCTGTTAACACAGGGATCGTTTACTTGCGTACCGATCTGAATCCTGTGGTCGCGCTGCCAGCCAACGCCGATCAGGTGCGTGATACCGTGCTTTGTACCGCTCTGGTCAACGAAGCCGGTGTCCGCGTGTCAACCATCGAACACCTCTCTGCCGCCCTGGCCGGGATGGGGATCGACAACCTCTATGTCGAGGTTGATGCCCCCGAGATCCCGGTGATGGATGGCAGTGCGCACCCGTTCATCTACCTGCTGCAAGAAGTGGGTATACGTGAGCAGAATGCGCCCAAGCAGTTCGTGCGGATCAAGCAGAGCGTGCGGGTTGAAGACGGCGACAAGTGGGCGGAATTCCACCCCTATCGCAACGGCTTCAAGATGGATCTCGAGATCGATTTCCAGCATCCGGTATTTGAAGGCCGCAACCAGCGTTGCGTGCTGGATTTCTCCGGTGCCTCTTTCGTGAAAGAGATCAGCCGTGCCCGTACCTTCGGCTTCATGCGTGACATCGAGTACCTGCGTTCCCAGAACCTGGCCCTGGGCGGAAGCCTGGAAAACGCCGTGGTACTGGATGACTACCGGGTGCTGAACGAAGATGGTCTGCGTTACGAGGACGAGTTCGTCAAGCACAAGATGCTGGATGCCATCGGTGACCTCTATATGTGCAACCGCAGCATCATCGGCGAATTCCGTGCCTACAAGACGGGCCATGCCCTGAACAACAAACTGCTGCGTGCCTTGCTGGCCAAGCAGGAGGCCTGGGAACTGGTGACCTTCGAAGGTGAGGGCGACAAAGCGCCTATCGCTTACTACGATAACGGTCTGGTTCTGGCCTGATAGCTGTGCAACAGGACGTCGGTCATCTCTCCGCACCGACGTCCTGTCATTTGTTTATTCCATCCTTTAATACCGATTATCTCCCGGTTTTATTGCCCGTGCAGGCTCCTGGCCTCACCTGACCGAGAAGACAGATTTCTATGAGCATTACCCTGATCCTCAACGGTAAGCAGCGCCGCAAGTTGCACTTACCCAAACAACGTCTGGCCTGGGTCGGCGGTATCCTCTTCACTGTATTGGCACTGAGTGGTGGTTGGCTCTGGCAGAGCTGGCACCAGAAAATGGAGGCGCTGGAAGTCGCGCTGGCCATGGCCGAACAGCAAAAATCCACGCAAGGGGCCGATGAAGCCCGTGAACAGCTTGCCATGCTGGCCGCCCAGGTGGGCACCATGCAGGGGCAGCTAGGTCGCCTCAACGCGCTCGGCGAACGTCTGACCGAGAAGGCAGACCTCGATCCCGACGAGTTCAATTTCAAGGAGCTGCCCCCCATGGGTGGCCCTTCCTATGACGAAGAGCTGGAAGTGAACCTGGGCGAGCTGCAAGCCTCCATGAAACACCTCAGCCAGCAGCTCAGCAGCCGTGAAGAACAGCTGTCGGTACTTGAATCTTTCATCATGAATCACCATATCACCGATGCCGGTTTCATCTCGGGTTCACCGGTGAAGCAGGAGCGAGTCTGGATCTCCTCCGGGTTCGGTGGACGGGTTGACCCGTTCAACGGTCGCGCCAAGATGCACAAGGGGGTGGATTTTCGTGGCAAGCCCGGCACTCCCATCCTGGCGACCGGCAAGGGGATCATCAGCTGGGCAGGCCGCCACCCGCAATTTGGCAACATGGTGGAGATAGACCATGGCAATGGTCTGGTGACCCGTTATGCCCACAACTCCAAGTTGTTGGTGGATGTGGGCACCCTGGTCGATGAGGGCCAGAAGATTGCCCTGATGGGGCGTACCGGTCGTGCGACCGGGGTCCATCTGCATTACGAAGTGTTGAAAGATGGTCGTCAGGTCAACCCCGCACGCTTTCTGAATGCCAGACGGGGTTAGGTTTTTTCTTCAGGTTCCAGTGACGGAACGCTTATATAACCAAAACAGTTGGTACACATGATTAGCACACTGCTCACCAAGATTATCGGCAGCCGGAACGACAGAACGCTCAAGGCTTTGCGCAAAATTGTAAAACAGATCAATGCGATGGAGCCTCAGTTCGAGGCCTTGTCCGATGGCGAGCTGCAGGCGAAGACCGCCGAGTACCGTCAGCGCCTGGAGCAGGGTGAGACCCTGGAGCAGCTGTTGCCGGAAGCGTTCGCCACAGTGCGCGAGGCGTCCCGCCGGGTGTTCGGCATGCGTCACTTCGACGTGCAGCTGATCGGCGGCATGGTGCTGAACTCCAACCGCATCGCCGAGATGAAGACGGGTGAAGGCAAGACCCTCACCGCGACGCTGCCTGCCTATCTGAACGCGTTGACCGGTCGCGGTGTGCACGTGGTGACGGTGAACGACTATCTGGCCAAGCGTGATGCGGAGGCGAACCGCCCGCTGTTCACCTTCCTCGGCATGACGGTCGACTGCAACGTGCCCGGCATGGATGCGTCCCAGAAGCGCGACGCCTACGCCGCCGACATCACTTACGGTACCAACAACGAATTCGGTTTCGACTACCTGCGCGACAACATGGCGTTCTCGCCGGAGCAGCGCGTGCAGCGTCCGCTCAACTACGCGCTGGTGGATGAGGTGGATTCGGTGCTCATCGATGAAGCCCGTACCCCGCTGATCATCTCGGGTCCGGCGGAAGACAGCTCCGCCATGTATACCCAGATCAACAAGCTGATCCCGCTGTTGGTCAAGCAGGACAAGGAAGACTCGGAAGAGTATACCGGCGACGGCCACTACACTGTGGACGAGAAGAACCGCCAGGCTCTGCTGACCGAAAACGGCCAGATCTTCGTGGAAGAGCTGCTCAAGAAAGAGGGGCTGCTGGCGGAAGAGGACTCCCTGTTCTCCGCCACCAACATCAGCCTGCTGCACCACGTCAACGCCGGCCTGCGTGCCCATACCCTGTTTGAACGCAACGTCGACTACATAGTCCAGAAGGACGAGATCGTCATCGTCGATGAGCACACCGGCCGTACCATGCCGGGTCGTCGCTGGTCCGACGGCCTGCACCAGGCGGTCGAGGCGAAGGAAGGGGTCAAGATCCAGAACGAGAACCAGACCCTGGCCTCCATCACCTTCCAGAACTATTTCCGTCTCTATGACAAGCTGGCGGGGATGACAGGGACTGCGGATACCGAAGCCTTTGAATTCCAGCAGATTTATGGTCTGGATACCGTGGTCATTCCGACCAACAAGCCGATGGTGCGCAAGGACATGGGCGATCTGGTCTACCTGACCGCCCAAGAAAAATACGCCGCCATCGTCGAAGACATCCGTGGTTGTGTCGAGCGTGGTCAGCCGGTGCTGGTCGGTACCGTCTCCATCGAGAACTCCGAACTGCTGTCCAGCATCCTGACCAAGGAAAACATCCCGCACAAGGTGCTGAACGCCAAGTTCCACGCCATGGAAGCGGAAATCGTCGCCCAGGCCGGTCAGACCGGCGCCGTCACCATAGCCACCAACATGGCCGGTCGTGGTACCGACATAGTGCTGGGGGGCAACTGGCAGGCCGAGATCGCCGCGCTGGAGAACCCGACCAGCGAGCAGATTGCCGAGCTGAAAGCGGCCTGGCAGGTGCGTCACGACGCCGTGCTGGCCTCTGGCGGCCTGCACATTATCGGTACCGAGCGTCACGAATCCCGCCGTATCGACAACCAGCTGCGCGGCCGTTCCGGCCGTCAGGGTGACCCGGGCTCCTCCCGCTTCTATCTCTCCATGGAAGATACCCTGATGCGGATCTTCGCCTCAGATCGCGTGACCGGCATGATGAAGAAGCTGGGCATGGAAGAGGGCGAGGCCATAGAACATCCCTGGGTAACCAAGGCCATCGAGAATGCTCAGCGCAAGGTGGAGGGTCGCAACTTCGACATCCGTAAAAACCTGCTCGAATTCGATGACGTGGCAAACGACCAGCGCAAGGTGGTCTACGAGCAGCGCAACGAGCTGCTGGACACCAACGACATCTCCGATACCATCCACGTCATCCGCGATGACGTCTATGGCAGCGTGATCGACGAGTACATTCCGCCCCAGTCCCTGGAAGAGATGTGGGACGTGCCGGGTCTGGAAGCGCGCCTGAAGTCTGATTTCGCGCTGGATCTGCCGCTGCAGCAGTGGCTGGCGGAAGACGACAAGCTCTATGAAGAGAAGCTGCGCGAGCGGATCCTGGAAGAGGCCACCAAGCTCTATGCCCACAAGCAGGAGCTGGTCGGCGTCGATGTGCTGCGCAACTTCGAGAAGGCGGTGATGCTGCAGACCCTGGATGGCCTCTGGAAGGAGCATCTGGCGGCCATGGATCACCTGCGCCAGGGCATTCATCTGCGCGGCTACGCCCAGAAGAACCCCAAGCAGGAGTACAAGCGCGAGTCCTTCGATCTGTTCACCCAGATGCTGGAAACCCTCAAGCGCGACGTGGTCAGCATCCTGAGCCGGGTTCAGGTGCAAGAGCGCGACGTAGAGGCGATGGAAGAGCAGCAGCGCCAGCAGGCGGAAGCGGCTCCCCGCACCTATACCCATGCCGCCGCCGAGAATCAGCTGGCCGACGAAGAGACCCAGGCCGATGCGGCACCGGTGACCTTCGTGCGCGACGAGCAGAAGGTCGGTCGCAACGATCCCTGCCCTTGCGGATCCGGCAAGAAGTACAAGCATTGTCACGGTCAGTTGACCTGATTGACGTGATGCCATGACAAGGCGGGCCCGGTGCCCGCCTTGTTTTTGTCAGATGGCGACGCGAAATCGGCTGTTAGGCATCATCGGCAGCTCACCCAGCCGGGTGTTGGGGTCATAGAGCAGCCCGATCAGGCAGAGAGTGCAAAGGTAACAAGATGGAACAGAAAAAGCGGATCTGGGTGGCGGTCGGCGTCATCGAGAATGAACGGGGCGATATCTTCATCGCCAAGCGCTCCTCCGATCGTCATCAGGGTGATCGCTGGGAGTTTCCCGGGGGCAAGGTGGAGTCGGGGGAAGACCTGCTCACCGCGCTGGATCGGGAGCTGTGGGAGGAGATAGGCATCCGGGTGCAGGATTGCGCTCCCTTCATGGAGCTGCACCACGACTACCCGGACAAGCAGGTGCTGCTGGATATCTGGAGGGTGACCCGCTTCCTGGGCGAGCCCTTTGGCAAGGAAGGGCAGGAGTGCCGCTGGGTGCCGCTGGCAGAGCTGCAAAACTACCAGTTCCCCGATGCCAATGGCCCCATAGTGGCGCGGCTGCAGGCCGCGCTGGCGTGAACCGGTAGCAAGAGACAATGAAAAAGGGCCAATCGGCCCTTTTTCATTTTGCAGAGGCGAAACCGCCAGGGCTTATAGCCACTGGTCGCCCTCTTCCGGATCCGGCAGCAGATCCGGATTGATCTCCCCCGGGATCCGCTTCTCTTCATCGGCCCACTCGCCGAGATCGATCAGCTGGCAGCGCTTGCTGCAGAAGGGACGAAACGGGCTCTGGGGACCCCACTCCAGCTCAGTCTGGCAGGTCGGACATTTTACCTTGGTTACCATGGGCGCTCCTTAGCAGCAGGCGAGCTGGAAAGGCACATCGCCGATCGGCTGTTCTGCGGTGGGCAGAAAACGCAGGGCGAAGCGGTTCTTGTGGCCGCTCAGGGTCGGGTAGCAGGACTGGGAGCCGATCAGACGGATGCGGATCAACTCGGCCCCCTCGGCGGTATCCTGGAAGAAGCCGTTGGTAGCAACCTGATCGCTGAAGTGGCCCGATTCACGCCACAGCCGCAGCAGCAGGGAGATGGCGTTCATCAGCAGGTTGATGTCGCTGAGCCATTGCTGCATCTGTTGATGGCGAGCCACGGCCGGCGTCACCAGCCAGTGGTGCAGTTGTGGCACGTCGAAGGCGCAGAGGCCACCGGGAATGGAGAAGCGCTGGCGGATGGAGCCGAGCAGACGATCCTCTTTCAGGCGGGCGCCGGGGCGAGGGGAGTTGAGCAGGCTGCGGGAAAGCTGGGTGCTCTCCTGTTGCATCCGCTGGATCTGCTCGAGGTCAACGTCCGGCAGGCTGGCCCAATGGCTCAGACGCTGGCCGAGACGCTCCAGATCCTTGATCAGATCGGCGCGCAGATCACCGCGCTCCAGCAACTCCTGCAAATCGAACAACCCCTTGAAGAAGGCGATGTGTGCCCAGGACTGGTCACTCTCCAGATTGTCGCGGATCTGGGAAAACAGGGACTCCAGACGAAGATAGGTCCGGCTTTTTTCGTTGAGGGGAAAATCGTAAATCATGCCTAATCCTGGCCAGCCATAAACCGGCCTAGTGTACTCACACTTGGGGGGCTTGTTGAGAGGCAAATGCCAGATATGTCTCGTGCAGCACTAAAATTCGCTCCCGTATGGTCTCAGTCGTGCCACTCTGGTTGTCCAGCACGTCATCGGCCATCGCCAGACGCTCGCTGCGGCTCGCCTGGGATGCCAGTATGGCCTGGGCCTGCTCTAGACTGACCCCGTCCCGGCGACAGGTTCGCTCGATCTGGGTCGTCTCATCCACGTCGATGACCAACACTCTATCGGCCAGCTCGGTGAGCCGGTTCTCTACCAGCAAGGGCACCACCAGCAGGCAGTAGGGGGAGTTGGCTGCCGCGCATTGGCGCAGCATTTCACTGCGGATGATCGGGTGGAGCAGGGCATTGAGCCAGGACTTGGCCGCCGGATCGCTGAAGATCCGCTCGCGCAGGGCCCGCCTGTCCAGTCGCCCCTGTTCATCCAGGATGCCGGGACCAAAATGGCTGGCAATGGCGGCCAGGGCCGGAGTGCCGGGCTCCACCACTTCGCGGGCAATCAGGTCGGCATCGACCACCTCTATCCCCAGGGCCGCAAACTGGTTGGCGACGCTCGTCTTGCCGCTGCCGATACCGCCAGTGATGGCTACCACATACATAGATTTGTGATCCCCTTGCTAGAGAACGATGTCCAGATACCAGCGGGTGATGTTATCCCCCCACAGCAGCGCTATCCAGCCCGCGATGGCGAGATAGGGGCCAAAGGGGATGGGTTTGCCCTGATGATGGTTGCGCAGCAGTATGAGCCCTATGCCGATGATGGCGCCGACCAGTGACGAGAGCAGCAGCACTATGGGCAGCGCCTGCCAGCCCAGCCAGGCTCCGAGCGCCGCCAGCAGCTTGAAGTCTCCATAGCCCATCCCCTCCTTGCCGGTCAGCAGCTTGAACGCCCAGTAGAGGCCCCAGAGCACCAGATAGCCGGCCATGGCACCGATCACCGCATCGGCCAGCGGCACTAAGCCCCCCGCCAGATTGAACAGCAGACCGCCCCACAGCAGCGGCAGGGTGAGTTGGTCCGGCAGCAACATCTTGTCCAGATCGATGAAGGTGAGGGCCACCAGTACCCAGGTCAGCAAGAGTGCGGCCAGGGTACCCCATCCCGGAGCCAGGGTCGCGGCGACGGCGACCGACAACAGGGCGGTCAGCAGCTCGACCAGGGGATAGCGGGCCGAGATAGGCGCCTTGCATTGCCGGCAGCGCCCCTTGAGCCAGAGCCAGCTCAACAGGGGGATGTTCTCCAGCGCGCCTATGGGGTGATCGCAGTGCGGGCAGCGGGAGCGCGGCACCATCAGGTTGTAGGGCTCGGCGGGGGAGGTGGCCACTTCGCTGCCGAAGTAGTCACTGTATTCGGCCTGCCACTCCCGCTCCAGCATGATGGGCAGGCGATGGATCACCACGTTGAGGAAGCTGCCAACCATCAGGGAGAAGAGAAAAACCAGGGAGAGATAGAGCCAGGGCAGGCCCTGGGCCAGTTCGATCAGAGGCACCATAAATCAACCGCTTGCGTTGAGAATCAGGATGGCAGAGGACCAGAACGAGCCATGCCCGCTGGTCGCTCTGCCGAAGGGGCTCAGTGTATCACAGAGCCCAGCTTGAAGATGGGGAGGTACATGGCGACGACCATGCCGCCGACCAGCACCCCCAGCACCACCATTATGATGGGCTCGAGCAGGCTGGTGAGACCATCGACCATGTCGTCCACCTCCTGCTCGAAGATGGCGGCGACCTTGGAGAGCATGTCGTCGATGGCGCCGGACTCTTCACCTATCATCACCATCTGGATCACCATGTCGGGGAAAAGATCCACGGTGCGCATGGCGACGTTGATCTGCATGCCAGCCACGACTTCGTTGCGAATGGCCAGGGTAGCCGTGCGATAGACATAGTTGCCCGAGGCCCCGGCAGCGGAGACCAGGGCATCCACCAGGGGAATACCGGCGGAGAAGGTGGTGGAGAGGGTGCGGGCGAAACGGGCCATGGCCGCCTTGTGCAGTATGTTGCCAACGACTGGAATGGAGAGGATGAACTTGTCGGTGTTGTCACGTACCTTCTGGGAGCTGCGCCAGGCGCGCACATAGAGGAATACTGTCAGGGCTATGCCGCCGAAGATGGCGTACCACCAATCCTGCATGAAGCGGGAGATGGCAATGATGAATCGGGTGAAGGCGGGCAGCTCGGCCCCGAAGCTCTTGAAGATCTCTTCGAACTGGGGGATGACGAACAGCAACAGTATGGAGGTCACTATGATGGCGACCAGGATGACCATGGCGGGATAGAACATGGCCTTCTTGATCTTGGATTTGAGCGCCTCGCTCTTCTCGCGATAGATGGCAATCCGGTCGTAGATGGTTTCCAGCGCGCCTGACTGCTCCCCCGCCTCCACCAGGTCACAGTAGAGGGCATCGAAGTGGCGGGGGTGGCGGCGCAGCGCATCTGACAGGGGGGTGCCTGTCTCCACATCGGCGGCGATCTGGCCGATCAGCTCGCGCACCGCCGCCTTTTCATGGCCACGGGCAATGATCTGCAGGCTCTGCACCAGCGGCACGCCGGCAGAGAGCATGGTGGTGATCTGGCGGGAGATGACGGCGATGTCCATCGGCTTGATCCTGGCGCCGCCCTTGGAAAACATTCCCTGGCCCTGCTTGCTGACCCTGGTGACATTGACGCCCTGCTTGCGCAGCTCCGCCTTGACTGTCGTGATGCTGTCGGCTTGCAACTCACCGGAAACCTTTTGTCCCTTGCGATTGACGCCGTGCCAGCGGAAGGAGAAGACCTTTTTTGGTGCGTTTTGTTTTTGAGCTAATGTAGCCATCACTGCATCCTGCAATTGGGCGACGTTGGCCGGATCAGGATGTTGCCTGTCCGGCTCATCTTGGCTTGAAGAACATCATCAGGGTGACTGCATGGGCCTCACCCGGCTTGATGACTCTAACACTGCGTATTCAGTTGGTCGTGATCCTGTTGATCTCGGCCAGGCTGGTGACTCCCAAACGGGCTTTCTCCAGGCCGGAGATGCGTAGCGTGCGCATGCCCTCCTTCTGGGCGATGGCCGCGATTTGCAGCGAGTTCGCTCCCTGCATGATCAGCTTGGCGATGTTGTCCGACATCAGCATGATTTCATAGATGCCGACCCGCCCTCTGTATCCTCCCGAGCACTCCTTGCAGCCGACCGGCTTGAACAGCCGCAGTCCGGCAGCCAGCTGCTGTTGGGTAAAGCCCAGCTCTTGCAGTTCGGCGTCGGGCACCACCTCGGGGGCCTTGCAGTGATCGCACAGCTTGCGGGCGAGACGTTGGGCCATGATCAGGGTCACCGAGGAGGCGATGTTGAAGGCCGGCACCCCCATGTTCATCATCCGGGTCAGGGTCTCGGCTGCCGAGTTGGTGTGCAGGGTTGATAGTACCAAGTGACCTGTCTGGGCGGCCTTGATGGCAATCTCGGCGGTTTCCAGATCCCGTATTTCCCCCACCATGACGATGTCGGGATCCTGGCGTAGGAAGGAGCGCAGGGCGCTGGCGAAGGTGAGCCCCGCCTTGGGATTGATCTGCACCTGGTTGACGCCGGGCAGATTGATCTCCACCGGGTCCTCGGCGGTGGAGATGTTGACCTCGCTGGTATTGAGAATGTTGAGACCTGTATAGAGCGACACCGTCTTGCCCGAGCCAGTGGGGCCCGTGACCAGTATCATGCCCTGTGGCTTGGAGAGCGCATGCAGGTATTGCGCCTTCTGGCGGTCGTCGAAGCCGAGCTGATCGAGGTTGAGGCGGGCAGCTGACGAGTCCAGCAAGCGGATGACTATCTTCTCACCCCACATGGTGGGCAGGGTGTTGACCCGCATGTCCATGGATCTGCTGCGTGAGATCTTCAGCTTGATCCGTCCATCCTGGGGCAGGCGTCGCTCGGCTATATCGAGTCTCGCCATCACCTTGAGACGGGCCGCGAAACGGTTCGCCAGATTGACCGGCGGGGTGGCGATTTCGTGCAGTATGCCGTCGATCCGGAAGCGGATCCTGTACTTGGTCTCATAGGGTTCGAAATGCAGGTCGGATGCGCCACGCTTGATGGCATCCATCATGATTTTATGGATGTATTTGACTATGGGGGCATCGTCGTCGGCGGTATTGACGCTCTCGTCGAGGCGCGAACCCTCATCGGAAACCTCGAGCTCCGAGATCTCGGCCTCGTCGATGTGATCCATGCCCAGGGTGTCCTGCTCGGTGTCCATCAGCTTGCCGAGGGCGGCGGTGAGCTTGCTCTCCTCAACCAGCAAGGCTTCCGTGTGCAGGCCGAAGCTGAAGCCGAAATCCTCCAGGGCCGACACATTGGTCGGGTCCGACATGGCGATATAGAGGGTGTGGCCCTGGGTATAGATGGGCAACACATGATGCTTCTCGATAAGCTTCTGATTGAGGTACTTCTGCGGGATCTCGGAGAGATCGAAGGCGGCAAGATCCAGCAGAGGTACCCCATATTCCAGCTCGCAGAAATCCGCGAGGGCCTTGCTGTCGAGGATGTCATTCTCGATCAGGAAGGTGACAAAGGGCTTGCGCTGCGCCCTGGCCTGGCTCAGATAGCGCTGTGAGTCCGGCTCACTGAGGAGGGAAGAAGCGGCCAGGCTGGTCGCCAGGCCGCTATTGAGGCTAGAGGTCATGCGTTAGCATTTGCCGTCGGTGACGCAAGAGCCAGAAATTGTCCACAAAACTTGCCGTCCGGCTTGGACTGCTCCAGAAGTGACGAGTGCATAAGTCGAGCCATCCAAGGCTGCGGCGGCAGTACCTGTAATTGTGATAACTCCGGCAGCATTAGTAACTGCAGCGCTGGCAAAATTCTGTGTGACAGCACTAGCGCCTGAAAGAGCATTCTGGCCAGCGGTTGCACAGTTGCTACCAACTGCGGTAGAGACACCAGCCCACCCCTGCACACAAACCTCGACGGCGGTTTTGGCCGGCCCAACGGCGGCAATAACCTCCGAAAACTTGGCGCGTTTGGTGTAGCTCTGATACGCCGGCAAGGCGATGGCGGCCAGAATGGCGACGATCGCAACGACTATCATCAATTCGATTAGCGTAAACCCTGACTGTCTTTTCATGTCAAATATCCTTTTGTCCATGGTTCCTGAAAAGTGCTGGTGGAAATCTATCCACACTCCAGCATCTTATCCGAGCGCTTCGGGTTGGCAACAGAGGCAGGGCCCTTGTTAACCACTTTTCTGTCATTTAGTGAAAATGATAGCAAAATCAAGGATTAAATGGTCTCTAATGACGCTTCTCAAGATTGGGGAGGGCCCATCTTCACACTCCTTATGTCGTGGGATCCTGCATATAGAAAAGGCGCCGATGGCGCCTTTTGCAAGTTTCGAGCCCTGTAATATTTTTGGGCCAGGTGGACTCGTTTTACTCGCTCAGCTTTCGATGAAGCGCATCGAGAGGTCCAGCGCCCGCATGTGCTTGGTCAGTGCTCCCACCGAGATAAAGTCGACGCCGGTGGCGGCATAGTCGGCCAGCGTCTCCAGAGTGACGTTGCCGGAGACCTCCAGCTTGGCGCGGCCCTGGTTCAGACGGACGGCCTCTTTCATCATGGGCACGTCAAAGTTGTCCAGCATCACGATGTCAGCCTGGGCGGTCAGCGCCTGCTCCAATTCGGCCAGGGACTCCACCTCCACTTCCACCGGTTTGCCCGGGTTGAGGCGGCGTGCCTCGGCAATGGTTTCCCGGATGCCACCGCAGGCGAGGATGTGGTTCTCCTTGATGAGGTAGGCATCAAACAGGCCGATACGGTGGTTTTTGCCGCCGCCGCAGGTGACGGCATATTTCTGGGCGCTACGCAGGCCGGGCAGGGTCTTGCGGGTGTCAAGCAGGCGACACTCGGTCCCTTCCAGTTCGGCCACGTAGCGGGCGGTCAGGGTGGCGACCCCGGACAGGGTCTGCACGAAGTTCAGGGCATTGCGCTCGCCGGTCAGCAGCACCCGGGCCGGGCCGTGGAGGCGGAACAGCTCCTGATTGGGGGAGAGGCGCTCACCATCCTGAACCTTCCATTCCACCTTGACCTCGCCGCCAAGCTGGGCAAACACCTCGTCGACCCAGGGCTGACCGCAGAATACGCCGGCCTCGCGGGTGATGACGCGCGCCGTCGAGATGCGATCGGCCGGGATCAACTGGGCCGTGATGTCGGCGCTGGCATCGGGTTGATCCAGTGCGGTGAGGGCATCGCCCAAGTCTTCGAGTAGTGCGGCGCGCACGGCGCGGCTGATGTCCTGTTGTAACATGCCTTATTCCTGCAAGGGTCTGAGAAGCAACTGCCTGTCTTTCTGACGTAATTCCAGCCGGCCCAGGGCATTCATGCCCACCAGGATCTCCTCCCCGTCGGCAGCCGGATTGATAAAGACGGACAAATCGTACAGGGTCAGTGGGCCCATCGCCAGGCTTTCGATCCGGCCTGTCTCGACCTGGATCTGGCCCGCCGCCGTATTGACCAGGCTGCGACCAGTGGCGACGAGGCCGAGGCGCGACGCCACCTGGCTCGGTATGGTCACCCGGGTGGCCCCCGTGTCCAGCAGCAGTTGCACCGGCTGGTCGTTGATGGCACCCTCCAGACGATAGTGACCACTGGCGTCGGCCTTGAGCAGCAGCTCCCCGCTGGCGGTCACGCTAGGTTTGGCGCTGGAGTAGAAGTAAAGGGTCAGCAGACCCAGCAGTGAGAGCCAGGCCAGCAGCCAGAGACGGCGTGCCATCGGGTGCATATGGGGTCCAGTGCCTTGCAAGTGATGGCTCAGCCTAACACAGCTTTACCCATGGATTCAGAGGCTTGTTTCCGGTTTCTTGCGGCGGCGGGCACAGTCCATGGCGTCCCTCTCCCCATTGTGAGTCGAGTAGACGATGACTGAACCCACAACCATTTTTTCCATCGATCCAGCTGGGTGGTGTGAACAGGCCCGCAGGGTGCCTTCGCCCCATCACAATGAACGGATCGGCCCCAACGATATCTCCCTGTTGGTGATACACGGCATCAGCCTGCCACCGGGAGAATTTGGCGGCCCCTGGATCGACGAGCTGTTTCTCGGTCGCCTCGATCCCGATGCTCACCCTTACTTTGCCGGCATTCATCAGCTAAGGGTCTCGGCCCACTGCCTGATCCGTCGCGATGGCGAATTGGTGCAGTATGTGCCGTTCACTGCGCGAGCCTGGCATGCGGGAGTATCGAGCTGGGAGGGGCGGGAGGCGTGCAACGACTTCTCCATCGGCATCGAGCTGGAAGGTACCGACGAGCTGCCGTACAGCGATGCACAGTATGAGGTGCTGGCAGGCCTCAGTCGGGCCATCTCTGTTCAGTATCCCGAGGTGACGGCATCACGCATCGTCGGCCATTGTGACATAGCGCCGGGTCGCAAGACGGATCCTGGCACCAGTTTCGAATGGCAGCGCTATCGTGGGATGCTCAACTTTGAGTAAAAAATCCAAACATTAGTTTGTGTTTTTAAAATCAATGGCTTGCCTTTTGGGTGAGCCATTTTTCATGCTGTTGGCCAAATGTTATCTGTGAGCAAGCTCATAAATATTGGTCAGACCATTTTCTATGAGCTATATCATGATTTCGCTTTTTTACCCCTAAAGTGGCAAGCATCGTTCTTGATGCAGATCATATTTTGGGTGGACTTTTTCCAAGCCCTCTGCTAATTTTCGCCCCAATCATAGAATTGGTAATACCAATTTAACAAAGTAGCCTCATGCCCTATATCAAGATAACTCAGCCCAAGCTGGCCGACGCCATAGTCGCCGAGCTGGAAAGCATGATTCTGGAAGGCAGCTTGCAGCCGGGGCAGAAGCTGCCCCCCGAGCGGGAACTCGCCATCCAGTTTCAGGTGTCGCGGCCTTCCCTGCGCGAAGCCATCCAGCGTCTGGAAGCGAGGGGACTCTTGTATCGCCGTCAGGGCGGTGGCACCTATGTACAGAATGCCTTGAGCAAGGGGATCGCCGATCCCCTGTTCGAACTGCTCAGTACCCACCCGGAAGCCCAGTATGACCTGCTGGAGTTTCGTCACGCGCTGGAAGGCATCTGTGCCTACTATGCCGCGCTGCGGGGGACTGAGGCCGACTTCGAGCGGATCCGTCTGGCGCAGTCCGCCATCGAAGAGGCGGGTCAGCAGGGGTCGCTGGTGGTCGAGTCGACCGCCGTCACCCAGTTCTATCTGGCGGTGGCGGAGGCGTCCCACAACGTGGTGCTGCTGCACCTGCTGCGGGCCATGGGCCCCATGCTCGAACAGAACATTTTACGAAATAACGAGATTTTGAATCGCCGTCCGGGAGTGGTAGCCAAGATCCGTCGCCATCGTGCGAGCCTGATCGAGGCTATCCTGTCGGGGGCTCCGGAGCGGGCCAGGGCTGCTTGTCATGAGCATCTGGCCTTTATCGAGGACACCTTGTTGGATATGCAGAGGGAAGACAGCCGGATCCAGCGATCCATGCGTCGGATCCGTCAGCAGGATAACTAATCCCACAAGGCTCTATTGTCGAATGCTTGCGCCCTTCGCCGTGCAATGCCGTGCAATCACAACAAAATAGGAACCAGCCATGTCTGATATCCTGAAGAACGATGTGGACCCGATAGAAACGCTGGAGTGGCTTGCCTCTCTGGAATCCCTGCTGCGTGAAGAGGGTCCGCAACGCGCTCAGTTCATCCTTGAACAACTGGCCGAGAAAGCCCGCATCAGCGGTGTTGACGTGGCTGAGAAGGCGAATCGCGACTACATCAACACCATTCCTGCCAGCGACGAACCGGCTTACCCGGGCGACCTGGAGATGGAACGTCGCATCCGCGCCATCATCCGCTGGAATGCCATGATGATAGTGCTGCGCGCCTCCAAGAAAGACCTGGACCTCGGTGGTCACATGTCTTCCTTCGCCTCTTCCGCGACCATCTACGAAGTCTGCTACAACCACTTCTTCCGCGCTCGCAGCGAGAAGGACGGTGGCGATCTGGTCTACTTCCAGGGTCACATCTCCCCGGGCATCTACGCCCGTGCATTCGCCGAAGGTCGTCTGACCGAAGAGCAGCTGGACAACTTCCGTCAGGAAGTGGACGGCAAGGGCATTCCTTCCTACCCGCACCCGAAACTGATGCCGGACTTCTGGCAGTTCCCGACCGTTTCCATGGGTCTGGGCCCCATCGCCGCCATCTATCAGGCTCGCTTCCTGAAGTACCTGACCGACCGTGGTATCAAGGATTGCTCCGAGCAGACCGTGTACGCCTTCCTGGGTGACGGCGAGATGGACGAGCCGGAAGCCAAGGGCGCCCTGACCGTTGCCGTGCGTGAAAAGCTCGACAACCTGGTCTTCGTGGTCAACTGCAACCTGCAGCGTCTGGACGGTCCTGTTGTCGGCAACGGCAAGGTCATCAACGAGCTGGAAGGTCTGTTCGCAGGCGCCGGCTGGGATGTCACCAAGGTCATCTGGGGTCGCAAGTGGGATGAGCTGCTGAAGAAAGACACTTCCGGCAAGCTGATCCAGCTGATGAACGAAACCGTGGATGGCGACTATCAGACCATGAAGTCCCGCGACGGCGCTTACGTCCGTGAGCAGTTCTTCAACCGTTATCCGGAAACTGCCGCCCTGGTCAAAGACATGACCGACGAGGAGATCTTCGCCCTGAACCGCGGTGGTCACGACCCCCGTAAATTGTTCGCCGCCTTCTCCAAGGCCGCAGCGACCAAGGGCAAGCCGACCGTCATCCTGGCCAAGACCATCAAGGGTTATGGCATGGGCGAAGCGGCCGAAGGCAAGAACATCGCTCACCAGGTCAAGAAGATGGATCTGGGCTCAGTTCGTCACCTGCGCGATCGTTTCAGCCTGCCGGTCACCGACGAGCAGCTGGAAGAGTTGCCGTACCTGAAGATCGAAGAAGGTACCGAAGAGCACAAGTACCTGCACGCTCGCCGTGCCGCGCTGAAGGGCTATGTACCGACCCGTCTGCGCGAGAGCACCACCAAGCTGGAAATCCCGGCTCTGGATGCCTTCGGCCCGCTGCTGGGTGAGCAGGCGCGCGAGATCTCCACCACAATGGCGTTCGTGCGTTCCCTGAACGTGCTGCTGAAAGACAAGTCTATCGGCAAGCGCATAGTTCCGATCCTGGCCGACGAAGCCCGTACCTTCGGTATGGAAGGTCTGTTCCGTCAGATCGGCATCTACAGCCCGCACGGTCAGCAATACACCCCGCAAGACCGCGACATCGTCTCCTACTACAAGGAAGACAAGCAGGGTCAGGTTCTGCAAGACGGTATCAACGAGCTGGGCGCCATGTCCTCCTGGCTGGCTGCTGCGACCTCTTACAGCACCAACGACTGCCCGATGATCCCGTTCTACATCTACTACTCCATGTTCGGCTTCCAGCGGATCGGCGACATGGCGTGGGCAGCCGGTGACCAGCAAGCCCGTGGCTTCCTGCTGGGCGCGACCTCCGGTCGTACCACCCTCAACGGCGAAGGCCTGCAGCACGAAGATGGTCACAGCCACATCCTGGCCGGCACCATCCCGAACTGCATCTCCTATGACCCGTCCTACGCCTATGAAGTGGCGGTGATCGTGCAGGACGGCCTGCGCCGCATGTACGGTGATAAGCCGGAGAACGTCTTCTACTACATCACCACTCTGAACGAGAACTATGCCATGCCGGCCATGCCGGAAGGCGCCGAGGAAGGTATCCGCAAAGGTATCTACAAGCTGGAGTCCGTGGCCGGCAACAAGGCCAAGGTACAGCTGCTGGGTTGTGGCTCCATCCTGGGTCACGTCCGTACCGCCGCCCAGATCCTGGCGAGCGAGTACGGCGTGGGTTCCGACGTGTTCAGCGTGACCTCCTTCAACGAGCTGGCTCGTGATGGTCAGGACGCCGATCGCTGGAACATGCTGCACCCGACCGCGGCCGCCCGTGTGCCCTACATCACCTCGGTACTGGGTTCCGAAGCCACCATAGCCGCGACCGACTACATGAAGTCCTTCGCCGAGCAGGTGCGTGCCTTCGTGCCGACCGAGAACTACCGTGTACTGGGTACCGATGGTTATGGCCGTTCCGACAGCCGTGCCAACCTGCGTCGTCACTTCGAAGTGAACGAGTTCTACGTCGTCGTCGCTGCCCTGACCGAACTGGCCAAGCGCGGCGAGATTGACAAGCAGGTTGTGGCCGACGCCATCGCCAAGTACGGCATCGATGCCGACAAGGTTAACCCGCTGTACGCGTAAGAGGATTGAGCGCCCTGTCCGGACCTGCGTGCCGGACAGGGCCTTGCCCAGGTTAATGCGACATAAGGGTAAGAGGACATACAGGGTCCGGACGGCAACAACGAGTCGGAACCTGCTCTTGCCAAGGTTAACGCGATAAACGTACGCGTAAGAGGATAAAGCACAATGTCCAAACAGATTATGGTGCCGGATATCGGTGCCGATGAAGTTGAAGTGACCGAGATCATGGTCGCCGTGGGTGACAAGGTCGAGCTCGACCAGTCCCTGATTGCCGTGGAAGGTGACAAGGCCTCCATGGAAGTCCCGGCTCCGGCCGCGGGTATCGTCAAAGAGATCCTGATCAAGGTGGGCGACAAGGTTGCCACCGGTTCCCAGATCATGATCTTCGAAGCGGAAGGCGCTGCCGCCGCCGCTCCGGCTCAGGTTGCCGCTCCGGTTGCCGCCGCACCGGCTGCCCCTGTTGCTGCCGCTGCCAAAGACGTGCACGTACCTGACATAGGTGACGACGAAGTCGAAGTGACCGAGATCATGGTTGCCGTGGGCGATATGGTTGAAGCCGACCAGTCCATCATCGCCGTGGAAGGTGACAAGGCCTCCATGGAAGTGCCGGCGCCGTTCGCGGGCCGCGTGGTCGAGATCAAGGTCGCCGCCGGCGCCAAGGTCTCTACCGGTTCTCTGGTGATGGTATTCGAAGTGGCTGGCGCCGCTCCTGCCGCCGTTGCCGCGCCGGTTCAAGCCGCCGCTCCCGTGACTGCTGCCCCGGTTGCTGCCGCTGCCAAAGAGGTCAACGTACCTGACATCGGCGGTGACGAAGTGGAAGTCACCGAGATCATGGTGGCCGTGGGTGACAAGGTCGAAGCCGACCAGTCCCTGATCGCCGTGGAAGGTGACAAGGCCTCCATGGAAGTCCCTGCACCGTTCGCCGGTGTGGTCAAGGAGATCAAGGTGAAGGCGGGTGACAAGGTCTCCACCGGTTCCCTGATCATGGTGTTTGAAGTCGCTGGTGCTGCCCCTGCCGCCGCCCCGGTTGCCCAGGCTGCTGCCCCCGTTGCCGCACCTGTTGCTGCCGCTGCGCCGGTTGCTCAGGCTGCTGCCCCGGCTGCCGCTGCCTCCGACTTCGTCGCCAACGATGCCTATGTTCACGCCTCCCCGGCGGTTCGCCGTCTGGCTCGCGAGTTCGGCGTCAACCTGGCCAAGGTGAAGGCCTCCGGTCGCAAGGGTCGCATCGTCAAAGAAGACGTGCAGGCTTATGTGAAGGATGCGGTCAAGCGCGCCGAGTCCGCCCCAGCTGCAGGTCAAGGCAATGGCAACGGCATGAACGTGCTGCCATGGCCGAAGGTAGACTTCAGCAAGTTCGGTCCGGTCGAAGAGCTGGAACTGACCCGGATCCAGAAGATCTCCGGTCCTGCTCTGCACCGCAACTGGGCCATGATTCCTCATGTCACCCAGTTCGACGAAGCCGATACCACGGATCTGGAAGCCTTCCGCAAAGAGCAGAACATGCTGGCCGAGAAGCAGAAGCTGGATGTGAAGATCACCCCGCTGGTGTTCATCCTGAAAGCCGCCGCCAAGGCCCTGGAAGCGCACCCGCGCTTCTGCAGCGCCCTGTCCGAAGACGGCAGCAAGCTGATCATGAAGAAGTACATCCACATCGGTGTGGCGGTTGACACTCCGGGGGGCCTGGTCGTACCGGTCGTTCGCGACGTCAACAAGAAGGGCATCTATGAGCTGTCCCGCGATCTGGCCGAGATCTCCAAGAAGGCCCGTGCCGGCAAGCTGACCGCTGCCGACATGCAGGGCGGTTGCTTCACCATCTCCAGCCTGGGTGGCATCGGCGGTACCAGCTTTACCCCGATCGTCAACGCGCCGGAAGTGGCCATCCTGGGCGTTTCCAAGTCCGAGATGAAGCCGAAGTGGAACGGCAAGGAGTTCGTGCCGCGTCTGATGCTGCCGCTGGCACTGAGCTATGACCACCGCGTCATCGACGGCGCCGACGGTGCTCGCTTCGTCACCACCCTGAGTGGTGTGCTGTCCGACATTCGTCGACTGGTTCTGTAAATGTAAATGAGAGGGCGAGCACAGAGCTCGCCCTTTTCACTTCTCATTTCATTAACAAAATTATAAACTTGCCCCGTTTTTTTCACGGCTGCAGCCGCCTTCTTTGGCATAAGACTGTGCTGTCCGGGGATATAGAACGACAAAGAGGTCATGATGAGTAAAGAAATCAAAACTCAGGTCGTAGTACTGGGTGCTGGCCCTGCCGGTTATTCCGCTGCTTTCCGTGCCGCCGATCTGGGTCTGGATACCGTTATCGTCGAGCGCTACTCCACCCTGGGTGGCGTCTGCCTGAACGTGGGCTGCATCCCCTCCAAGGCGCTGCTGCACGTTGCCAAAGTGATCGAAGAAGCCAAGGCGCTGGCCGAGCACGGCATCGTCTTCGGTGCCCCGCAGACCGACATCGACAAGGTGCGTCTGTGGAAAGAGAAGGTCATCAACCAGCTGACTGGCGGTCTGGCCGGCATGGCCAAGATGCGTAAAGTCCAGGTTGTGAACGGCTTCGGCAAGTTCACCGGCCCGAACACCCTCGAAGTGGAAGGCGCCGACGGCAAGACCACAGTGACCTTCGACAACGCCATCATCGCGGCCGGTTCCCGTCCGGTGAAGCTGCCCTTCATCCCCCACGATGACCCCCGCGTCTGGGATTCAACCGATGCGCTGGAACTGACCACAGTACCGGGCAAGCTGCTGGTTATCGGCGGCGGCATCATCGGCCTGGAGATGGGTACCGTTTACTCCTCCCTGGGTTCCGAGATCGACGTAGTGGAATTTGCCGATCAGCTGGTACCGGCTGCGGACAAAGACATCGTCAAGATCTACACCAAGCGCGTTGCCAAGAAATTCAACATCATGCTGGAGACCAAGGTCACCGCAGTTGAAGCCCGTGAAGACGGCCTGTACGTCTCCTACGAAGGCAAGCACGCCCCGGCCGAGCCGGTTCGCTACGACAACGTGCTGGTCGCTGTCGGTCGTGTGCCGAACGGCAAGCTGATGGACGCCGAGAAAGCCGGTGTTGCCGTCAACGAGCGCGGTTTCATCGAAGTGGACAAGCAGCTGCGTACCAACGTGGCTCACATCCACGCCATCGGTGACATCGTCGGTCAGCCGATGCTGGCTCACAAGGGTGTGCACGAAGGCCACGTGGCGGCCGAAGTCATCGCCGGCAAGAAGCACTACTTCGACCCGAAAGTGATCCCGTCCATCGCCTACACAGAGCCAGAGATGGCCTGGGTCGGTCTGACCGAGAAGGAAGCCAAGCAACAGGGCCTGAACTTCGAAGTCGCCACCTTCCCCTGGGCTGCTTCCGGCCGCGCCATCGCCTCCGATTGCGCCGACGGCATGACCAAGCTGATCTTCGACAAGGACAGCAACCGCGTCATCGGTGGTGCCATTGTGGGTACCAACGGTGGTGAGCTGCTGGGCGAGATCGGTCTGGCCATCGAGATGGGGGCCGACGCCGAAGATCTGGCGCTGACCATCCACGCTCACCCGACTCTGCACGAGTCCGTGGGCCTGGCAGCCGAAGTATTCGAAGGCTCCATCACCGACCTGCCGAACGCCAAGGCCAAGAAGAAGAAGTAAGTCTCTTCTCTCCGCCAAGATGAAAAAGCCGCTCGAATGAGCGGCTTTTTGTTTTTCCAGGATCAGGTGGCCGGTCAGCAGCGCCCCTTCTTGGCCTGTCCCGGTGGACAGAAGGTGCCGTAGCCCCCGCGATCCCCTTCGCTGACCCGGATCCGGGTATCGTCCACGCTCACATCGGCGCCGTGCACCCGCACCGGCCCGCTGCTGCAGGCAGCAAGCAGCCCACCCAGCATGATCATCACCACAAGCTTGCCCATAACACCTCCTCTCGTTTTCCTGATTATGAGGTGTGTGGCAGGGCGGTTGGATACGGCGCAAAGACCGTGCGTCACGGCTTGCCGTGGTTATGACGAAGGGCGCCGCAGCGCCCTTGTATGGGTCAGAAAGAGGCGCTGGAAGATTACAGGCGGAAGTTGCCGACCAGCTTGTCGAGCTCGCCGGAGAGCTGCTGCAGACTGCGGCTGGACGCGGTCAGTTGGTGGGCTATGTCGGCTGTCTCTGTGGTGAGCTGGTTGATGTCCTCCACGTTGCGGTTGATCTCACCCACCACGCTGGATTGCTCCTCGGTGGCGGTGGCGACCTGGATGTTCATGTCGCTGATCTGGGTGATGTGGGCGGTGATCTGGCCGAGCGCCCCGTTGGCGGCGTCCGCCTGGGTGACCACCTCCAGACTCTGGTTGCGGCCCTGGGTCATGGCGCTGACGGCGCGGGCGCTCTGCTCCTGGAGGCGGTTGATCATGCCCTGGATCTCGGCGGTGGAGGCGGCGGAGCGGCTGGCGAGGTTGCGCACCTCGTCGGCCACCACCGCGAAGCCGCGACCCTGCTCACCGGCGCGGGCTGCCTCGATGGCGGCGTTCAGCGCCAGCAGGTTGGTCTGCTCCGAGATGCTGCGAATGGTGTCGAGTATGCTGCCGATGGAGTCGGTCTGGCTCGCCAGGGATTCGATGACTCCGGCCACCTGCTCGATTTCACCGGAGAGGCCGACGATGCCGTGGCGGGCCTGCGCCACCACGACCGCTCCCGCATCGGCCTGATCGTTGGCCTGCTTGGCCACATCGGCGGCCAGGGACGCATTGCCGGCGATCTCGCTGACTGTGGCGCCCATCTCGTGGATGGCGGTGGCGACCTGGACGGTGCGATCCCGCTGGGCGGTACAGTTGTGCTGGGTCAGCTGGGCCTTGGCAGCCACCTCGTTGGCGGTGGCGGCGAGTTGGCGGGAGTTGCTCGCCACTTGCTCTATGGCACCGTGGATGCGGGCCACGAACTGGTTGAAGCTGCTGGCTATCTCGGCCAGCTCGTCCTTGCCGGTGAGGCTGGCACTGCTGTCGAGGGCGAGATGGCGGGCGGCATCCCCGATGTGCAGTTGCAGGAAGGAGACCCGGCGGCGTAACCCGATCAGGATGAGGGTCGAGACCAGCAGCGAGATGGCAATGGCGATGACTATGATGGCGATCATCTGGTTGCGGCCGCTGTCATAGCTGCTCTGGCTCAGCTCGTTGCGGTGCTGGGCCTGGCCGATGAGGCCGTCGAGCAGGGCGTTGGCCCCCTTTCGCATCTCCCCATAGGTCTGGCTGTAGCTGTCCCGATAAATGGTACGGGCCACCTCCATCTCATCCTTCTCCAGTGCCTGCAGCATGGGGATCAGCTCCTCACGCTCCATCTTCTCGAACTGGCCGAGCAGCCGTTCGGCCTCGGCCCGGGCGGCGGGATCGACCTGGGCCGTCACCGCCTGCTGCATGGCCTGACGCATCTCGGGAATATCTTCCTCGCGGGTCTCCTTGACCCGGGTCAGCACCCCCTTCTCGTCGCGCAGGGAGGTGTCTTGCAGCAGCATCATGTCGATGCCGACGCGCATGCGCGGGATGCGGGAGGCCACTTCCGCCATGGCCCGCATGGGGGTGGCGGTATTCTGGAACAACTCATCGGCCTGCTGCTTGATGTTGCCCATGCTGCGCAGGCTGGCGGCGCCGACCAGCAACAGGGCGAGACAGGGCACGGTAACGGCCAGGATGAGTTGGGTTTTGATCGTGATCTTGCCTGCCAGCATGATGGCTCCTTGGTGTGTTGCTATGTCGCTAATGTAGCGGCTTGTCATGACGGTTTGCCGTCATGCCCGGGCCGACACTCCCTGCCGACCCGGACGAAAAAGAGCGCCGAAGCGCTCTTTCATCTCATAGCCGGAAGTTGCCGACCAGCTTGTCGAGCTCGCCGGAGAGCTGCTGCAGACTGCGGCTGGACTCCGTCAGCTGGTGGGCGATGTCGGCTGTCTCCATGGTGAGCTGGTTGATGTCCTCCACGTTGCGGTTGATCTCCCCCACCACGCTGGACTGCTCCTCGGTGGCGGTGGCGACCTGGATGTTCATGTCGCTGATCTGGGTGATGTGGGCGGTGATCTGGCCGAGCGCCCCGTTGGCGGCATCTGCCTGGGTGACCACCTCCAGACTCTGGTTGCGGCCTTGGGCCATGGCGCTGACGGCGCGGGCGCTCTGTTCCTGGAGGCGGTTGATCATGCCCTGGATCTCGGCGGTGGAGGCGGCGGAGCGGCTAGCGAGGTTGCGCACCTCGTCGGCCACCACGGCGAAGCCGCGGCCCTGTTCACCGGCGCGGGCGGCCTCGATGGCGGCGTTCAGCGCCAGCAGGTTGGTCTGCTCCGAGATGCTGCGGATGGTGTCGAGTATGCTGCCGATGGAGTCGGTCTGGCTCGCCAGGGATTCGATGACTCCGGCCACCTGCTCGATTTCCCCCGAGAGGCCGACTATGCCGTGGCGGGCCTGCGCCACCACGACCGCTCCCGCATCGGCCTGATCGTTGGCCTGCCTGGCCACGTCGGCGGCGAGCGACGCATTGCCGGCGATCTCGCTGACGGTGGCGCCCATCTCGTGGATGGCGGTGGCGACCTGGACGGTGCGATCCCGCTGGGCGGTACAGTTGTGCTGGGTCAGCTGGGCCTTGGCGGCCACCTCGTTGGCGGTGGCGGCGAGCTGGCGGGAGTTGCTCGCCACCTGCTCGATGGAGCCGTGGATCTTGGCGACGAAGTTGTTGAAGCCGGTGGCGACCTGGCTCAGTTCGTCCCGTCCTTCCACCTTGAGGCGCTGGGTCAGATCCCCGTCACCACTGCCCAGTTCCCGGAACAGGCGAGCCAGTTCGTTGAGGGGGCGACTGACGGAGCCGGCCAGCAGGACGCCAAGCAGCCCCATGCCGACGGCGATGAGCAGGCTCACCAGCACTATGTGCAGCCGCGCCTTGTCCAGCTCGGCATAGATCTCGGCTTCCGGCACCTGGGCTACCAGATACCAGTCGAGCAGGGGGATATAGCTGGTGGCGAGCACCACGGGCTGGCCATCTATTTCGGCGTGGGTGGCGGCAAAGGGCTGCCTGGTCATCAGCGCGCCGGCGCCCGGGCCTGCCAGCTGACTCAGGCTGTCTCTGTCGATGCGGGCGGCGTCCGGGTGCAGCTTCACCTTGCCGCTGCCATCTGTCATGAAGACGAAGCCGCTGTCGCCGATGCGGAAGTTGGCGAGCATGCTGACCATGCTGTCGAGAGACTTGGCAAGCCCGGCCAGGCCGCGCCCGTCGAGCTGCTGGAAGTTGACGAACAGCTTCACCTCGCCATTGCTCTCGCGAAAGATGCTGAGCATCAGGTCCTGGCCGCTCTTGGTGTAGTCGTAGAACCAGTTGTCCTGCTCATGGTTCAGGATGCGCAGGAAGCCCTCTTGGTTGTAGTAGGCGGCGCTCTGGCGATCGGCGAAGGAGGCGGTGACCAGGCCATACTGGCTCGTCATGTCCTTGAGCTGGTCGATGAGGATGGACTCCTGCTCCTTGGGCATGCCGCGGGCCACCCAGTCAAGCACGAAGCGGTCATTGGCCAGCTGTCTGGCGGCGCTCGCGACCGAGGTGAGATCCTTCTCGATCTCCTTGCCGATGCGCTGGGTCAGGTTGGGAAGCTCCTGCTCGAACATGCGGGTCTCGATCAGCTGCTGGGCCGAGCGCTGGCTGAAGTAGCCCACCAGCAGGCAGGAGAGAGCCACGGCGAGGATGACGGTGGCCAGAATTTTCTGTTTGAGTGTCAGGCTTGCGAACATAAGGGTGACTCGGGGTGTGGGCCTAAGGTTGAGTACATATTAACGGCTGATTTGGCGCGCTCTTGAGGTGGTGGCGGCGATTATTGCCGATTAACGTTTGCGCTCACATCAGGCCGGGACTGGATTGGCGCCGGTTATCCCTGGCTCTGGGGCCCCGGGGGGTGATGACATCTCGCCAGCAGGGTCGCTTGCAGTTAAAGTTCTGGAACTTATAGTTGGCAGCACTCATGTCGGCGGGCTGCTCGCTCGACTCGCACGGATCAATGGACACTCATATGCGCATCTTTCATCGGGGATGGACCCATCTGCTAATGCTTCTGCTGGCAACTCTGCCATTGGCGGGGATAGCCCAGGCCAGTGACACCGGGCCCAAGGCCAGGGTGCACGGCGGCGAAGGCAAGGCGGAGAGACCCAGGATAGCCTTGGTGCTGAGCGGCGGCGGCGCCAAGGGGGCGGCCCACATAGGGGTGCTCAAGGTGCTGGAAGAGAAGCGGATCCCGGTCGACATCGTCGTCGGCACCAGCATGGGATCCTATGTGGCGGGCATGTACGCCATGGGGCTCAGTGCCGAGGAGGTGGAGCGCATGACCCTCGCCATCGACTGGAACAAGGGTTATCAGGACAAGGTCGGTCGTGACGAGCTCTCCCTGCGCAAGAAGCAGCAGAGCGAGAAGTACCAGCTGCGCACCGACATCGGAGTCAACGGGGACTCCACCCAGTTGCCTGACGGCTTCTTCCAGGGCCAATCCATGGCCAGTTTGCTGCGCCATGCCACCTCCAACCTGCCGGCGCAGAAGAGCTTCGACGATCTGCCCATTCCCTACCGCGCCGTGGCCACCGACATGGAGACGGTGACCCCCTTCGTGCTGGACAGTGGCAGCCTGGCCAAGGCGATGCAGGCCTCCATGTCCATCCCCGGTGCCCTCAAGCCGGTGGAGTGGGAAGGGCACATCCTGGCCGACGGTGGCACAGTCAACAACATGCCGGTGGACGTGGCCAAGGCCATGGGGGCCGACGTGGTGATAGCGGTGGACATAGGCGCCAAGCTGCGCACCCGGGAGTCGCTCAAATCCGGGCTGGCCATGATAGACCAGCTCACCACCTACATGACCCAGGTCGGCAGCGAGAAGCAGAAGGCGCTGCTGGGGCCAAAGGACGTGCTGCTCAGCCCGGAATTCGGTGACATGGGGATCGCCGACTTTGCCCGCATGCCGGAGGGGATCAAGCAGGGGGAGGCGGTGGCTGACCGCGCCTCCGCTCAGCTCGATGCCCTGTCGCTCTCCCCCGACGCTTACGCGGATTACCGCAACAAGAAGCTGAGCCGCCGCGCCGAGCGCAGCGGGCAGCCGGCCTACTACATCGACAAGGTGGAGATCCTCAACAAGTCGCGCCTCTCCGACGAGACGGTGCGGGCCATGCTCAAGGTGCGCCCGGACAAGGTGCAGACCTATGAGAGCCTGGAGGCCGGGATCCGCCGCCTCTACGCCCTGGAGTCGTTCGACCGCATCACCTACGAGGTGGAGGAGCGGGATGGCGAGAACGTGCTGGTGGTGGATGCCAGCGAGAAGAACTGGGGCCCGGGCTATCTCAACTTCCAGCTCGGCTTCTCCGATGACTTCGAGAGCAGCTCCAACTACAACGTCGGCATGTCCTATACCCTGACCAACGTCAACGACTGGGGCGCCGAGTGGCTGACCGAGGCGTCGCTCGGCACGGCCAAGCACCTCAAGACCGACTTCTACACGCCGCTCGAGCCTTCCCAGACCTTCTATGGCGAGGCGAGCCTGGCCTATGACAAGACCCAGCGCCGGGTCTTCTTCCCGGAGGAGGATGTCAAATCGTCCGGGGTCCGTTATCTGGACTCTGAGTACAGCTTCACCAGCATGGATCTCGCCGTCGGCTGGAACCGCCAGCCCTGGAGCAGATTGTCCCTGGGGCTGGAAGGCCAGGTGGGCGGCGTCGATGTCCAGAACCTGTCCGACGCGAATGCGGATGCCACCGCCTGGGGGCCCTACATTCGCTTCGAACACGACACCCTCGACAGTCGCTACTTCCCCTACGCGGGGGTCTACTGGGACATCAAGGGGGGTTACTCCCACATCAAGATAGAGCCGACCGGCGAGCCGACAGAGAACACCGAGGGGCTCAACTACCACATGGCGATGATCAAGCCCTGGTCATGGGGGCGGCACAGCCTCAACCTGATGCTGGAAGGGGGCGGTTCCTCCTCGGAGGAAGAGGTGCCGCTGTTCGTGCAGGATCTCGGCGGCCTGTTCCGGCTCTCCGGCTTCCAGCACTACCAGTTGAGCGGCCGCTACAGCCTGTTCAGCGGTCTGCGATACATCTATCGGGTGGCGGACAACGACTTCGGGGCCATCAAGGCACCCCTGTTCCTCGGGGGCTCCCTCGAGCAGGGCGGGGTCTGGAACAAGGGGGCCGACATCAGCCTGGAATCTTCCTATACCTCGGGCTCCGTCTATGTGGGGGTGGAGAGCTTCCTTGGCCCCATCTTCCTCGGCTATGGCATGGCGGAGGGGGGACACGACATGTTCTATCTGCAATTGGGCACTACGTTCCAATAAGGGTGAAATGCTGACTTTTTGTTAACTTGTTTGTGCTGTGTCTCTTGTCAGTTTAAAAAAACCTAAGCGGCTTATATGGTTATGCTGGTTTGGCGAATAACTGCACAGGGTTTGGATTTTAATTACTCGTTAAAACTTATATAGTGGGGGGCACCCTACGGGTGTCCCGCAAGGACGATCGCCGCGAGCTTGGGCGAACCCCAAAAAAAAGACCAAAGAGGAATTAGTCGTGCTTGAAACATACCGTAAACACGTCGCAGAACGTGCCGCCGAGGGCGTGGTTGCCAAACCTCTGGATGCAGAGCAGGTCGCCGCCCTGGTTGAACTGCTCAAGAACCCGCCCGCCGGTGAACATGATTTTCTGAAAGAACTGTTGTCCTCCCGCGTTCCCCCGGGTGTTGATGAAGCGGCCTATGTCAAAGCCGGCTTCCTCACCGCCGTCGCCAAGGGCGAGGCCCACTCCCCGATACTGACCGCCGCCGAAGCGGTCGAGCTGCTCGGCACCATGCAGGGTGGCTACAACATCCAGCCGCTGATCGATCTGCTGGACGACGCCTCCCTGGCTCCTCTTGCCGCCAAGGGGCTGTCCCACACCCTGCTGATGTTCGACTCCTTCCACGACGTGGAAGAGAAGGCGAAGGCGGGCAATGCCCACGCCCAGCGGGTGCTGCAATCCTGGGCCGATGCCGAGTGGTTCCTGAACCGCCCCGCCCTGGCCGAGAAGATCACCGTCACCGTGTTCAAGGTGACCGGCGAAACCAACACCGACGACCTGTCCCCGGCACCGGATGCCTGGTCCCGTCCCGACATCCCGCTCCATGCCCTGGCCATGCTGAAGAACGCCCGCCCCGGCATCACCCCGGACAAGGACGGCGTCATAGGCCCGGTCAAGGCCATCGAAGAGCTCAAGCAGACCGGCTTCCCGCTGGCCTACGTCGGTGACGTGGTCGGTACCGGCTCCTCCCGCAAGTCCGCCACCAACTCGGTGCTCTGGTTCATGGGCGACGACATTCCGTTCGTGCCGAACAAGCGCGCCGGTGGCGTTTGCCTCGGCGGCAAGATTGCCCCGATCTTCTTCAACACCATGGAAGATGCCGGTGCCCTGCCCATCGAAGTGGATGTCTCCAAGCTGGAAATGGGCGACGTGATCGACATCTTCCCCTATGAGGGCAAGATCACCCGTCACGGCACCGATGAGGTGCTGGCCCGCTTTGAACTGAAAACCGAGGTGCTGATCGACGAAGTGCGCGCCGGTGGCCGCATTCCGCTGATCATAGGCCGCGGCCTGACCGACAAGGCCCGCGAGGCCTTAGGGTTGCCGTTCTCCACCGTGTTCCGTCGCCCGCAGCCTGTGGCCGACACCGGCAAGGGTTACACCCTGGCCCAGAAGATGGTGGGCAAGGCGTGCGGCGTGCAGGGCATACGCCCGGGCACCTACTGCGAGCCGCGCATGACCACGGTCGGCTCCCAGGACACCACTGGCCCCATGACCCGTGACGAGCTGAAAGATCTGGCCTGCCTCGGCTTCTCCGCCGATCTGACCATGCAGTCCTTCTGCCACACAGCGGCCTATCCCAAGCCCATAGACGTGCAGACCCACCACACCCTGCCGGACTTCATCATGAACCGTGGCGGTGTCTCCCTGCGTCCCGGTGACGGCGTCATCCACTCCTGGCTGAACCGCATGCTGCTGCCGGACACCGTGGGTACCGGCGGTGACTCCCACACCCGTTTCCCCATCGGCATCTCCTTCCCGGCGGGCTCCGGCCTGGTGGCCTTCGCCGCCGCCACCGGCGTCATGCCGCTGGACATGCCGGAATCCGTGCTGGTGCGCTTCAAGGGCGAGCTGCAACCTGGCATCACCTTGCGTGATCTGGTCCATGCCATCCCCTACGCCGCCATCCAGAAGGGGCTGCTGACCGTCGAGAAAGCGGGCAAGAAGAACATCTTCTCCGGCCGTATCCTCGAGATCGAAGGTCTGCCGACTCTGAAAGTGGAGCAGGCGTTCGAGCTGGCGGACGCCAGTGCCGAGCGCTCCGCCGCCGGTTGCACCATCAAGCTGGATCAGGCCCCGATCATCGAGTACCTGAAGTCCAACATCGTGATGCTGAAATGGATGCTGTCCGAAGGCTACGGCGACGTGCGCACCATCACCCGCCGCATCAAGGGGATGGAAGAGTGGCTGGCCAATCCGGTGCTGATGGAAGCGGACAAGGACGCCGAGTACGCCGAAATCATCGAGATCGATCTGGCCACCATCAAGGAGCCCATCCTCTGTGCGCCGAACGATCCGGACGACGCCCGTCTGCTGAGCGACGTGGCTGGCAGCCAGATCGACGAGGTGTTCATCGGTTCCTGCATGACCAACATCGGCCACTTCCGCGCCGCCGGCAAACTGCTCGAGAAGTACCAGGGCGAGCTGCCGACCCGCATGTGGATTGCCCCGCCCACCAAGATGGACAAGGATCAGCTGACCGAAGAGGGCTACTACGGCATCTTTGGTCGCGTCGGTGCCCGCATCGAAATCCCGGGCTGTTCCCTGTGCATGGGCAACCAGGCGCGCGTGGCGGAAGGGGCCTCGGTGGTCTCCACCTCTACCCGCAACTTCCCGAACCGTCTGGGCAAGGGGGCCAACGTCTACCTGGCCTCTGCCGAACTGGCCGCGGTTGCCGCCATCATCGGCAAGATCCCGACAGTGGCGGAGTACCTGCAATACGCCAAGACCCTGGATGCCACGGCGGCCGACACTTACCGCTACCTCAACTTCAACGAAATCGCCTCCTACACCAAGAAGGCCGATGCGGTGATTTTGCAACAGGCGGTCTAAGCCTGGTCGGTCTGACCACTGGAAATAACAATGCCGCGTCCTGACGCGGCATTTTCCATTTGTGGGGGTTGCGCGATAATGGGCCGCCAATCTGCCGCCACTGCGTCGTCGATTTCTTTTACCAGCGCGCTGCGTTAGGTTGTCTGGCCTGAATGGTCCCATTGTCTTCTGTGCGAGATGGGCGTTATTTCACTGCGGTGCTTGCCAGGGCAAGCCTGCGAATTGCGGCGTGGTTGCTATGTTCCTGTTCCGGATTGATCTTGCCCGTACGAGATGGCGCCTTGGCTGTGCCCTGCTGGTCTTGACCTTGCCACTGCTGGCGGGGGGCTGGATGGTGCACCGCAGCTATGAGCAGGAGTTGAGGAGCGACGCCAGCGCCTCCGCCTACAAGGCGAGAACCTTGCTTGAGCGCATGCTGGATCAGGCCGAGCAGGCTAACCTGGAGGCATTGCCGCTGGTGAACCGGCCCTGTACCGGCAACCTGCTGCAACTGCGCAAGAGAGTAGCCCTCGAGCCTTTCCTGCGCTCGGTCAATCTGGTGAGAGACGGGGTGATCAACTGCACCTCGCTGTTTGGACCTGTCCATGAGCTGGATGACAGGTCGGTCTACACGCAGGACAAGTTGCTGCTGATGCGCGGCAACAAGGTGCGTCAGAATCATCCGCTGCTGGTGGTGCGCCATGATCGCGGGCGCGATGCGGTGCTGAGCGCCATCGACAGCACCCAGCTCGGCTTCATGCTCGCCATGAGCAGCGACGCCAGCGAGCTCTATCTGCAGGTCGGGTCGGCCTGGATCGACGAGTCCGGCCATCATCAGAGCCAGCCCCCCAGGCTGCACAGCAAGACTCGTCTTGAACTCTCCTCCCACCGCTACCCCTTCGCCATCCATGCGGGCTATGCCATGCCGCTCTACTGGCACTCACTCTGGGAGGCCCGCCATCTGGCCCTGCTGTGGCTGGCCGGCACCTCTGTGCTGCTCGCGCTGCTGGTGTGGTGGGTGCTCGGTCGCCCGGGCTCCCCGACAGACGAGCTGAGGCGCGGGTTGCTGGCGGGGGAATTCGTTCCCTACCTGCAACCCCTGATGGCCAGCAAGGACGACCGCATGGTGGGGGCCGAGGTGCTGATGCGCTGGCAGCACCCGAGCTCAGGCCTGATCCGCCCGGATCTCTTCATCCCCCAGGCGGAAGAGTCCGGGCTGATAGTGCCCATGACCACCCATCTCATGAAGGTGGTGGCCCATCGCCTTAAGCAGGTGCAGAGCCAGCTGCCCGAGGGGTTTCACATCAGCTTCAACATCAGCGCCGCCCACTGCCGGGATCTCTCCCTGCTGGCGGAGTGCCGCGCCTTCCTCGCCCACTTCCAGCCGGGGCGGGTGGCGCTGGTGCTGGAGCTGACCGAGCGGGAGCTGCTGGTGGCCAACCCCCATACCCTCTCCCTGTTCGCACAGCTGGACGAGATGGGGGTCAAGCTCGCCATCGATGACTTTGGCACCGGCCACTCCAGCCTGATCTACCTGCAGCAGTTCCATGTGGACTATCTCAAGATCGACCGCTCCTTCATCGGGCGGATCGGCACCGAGTCCCTCTCCGAACACATAGTCGACAACGTGATCGATCTCGGTCGCAGGCTGGGCCTGGCCCTGGTCGCCGAAGGGGTCGAGACCGAGCATCAGGCCGCCTACCTCAGGGGCAAGGGGGTGCATTATCTGCAGGGATTCCTGTTCGCGCGCCCCCAGCCGCTGCGTCAGTTCTGTCAGGGGTTGACGGCAGGGGAGGCGGATAGCCAGCCAGTTGCCGGTCGCGCCTCCTCCGCCTGAGTCCCGCAGTGTGGCTGCTCGTTATTTGACCGGTTAGGCCTGGGTTCAGCTTGGGTTGCTAAGATGGCGACCCTTTACGAACGGGATCCGCCATGCGTTATTGCTCCGCGGCCGACACGGCCAGACCCAGGCCAAGACTGCTGATCACCTTGCTGATGTTCGCGCTGCCCATGCTGCTCGGCAACTGGGCCATGCTCGTTCGCTATCGGGTCGATCTGCAGTGGGAGTCCCATCAGGCGGCGAGCCATACCCTGGCGCTGATGGAGACCATGCTGTCTCATGCCCAGGCGGCCAATCGCCAGGCCTTGCCATTTCTGGGCAAGCCCTGCGCCACTGCGCTGCCGACCCTCAGATCCCTGGTCGCCATGGTGCCCTTCGTGCGTTCGGTCAACCTGAGCCAGGGGGACAGCGTCTACTGTACCTCCCAGTTTGGCCGGCGCCGGATCCCCTATACCGCCGAGCAGTACAGCCAGGGCCAGCTGCGCCTGATGGAGGGGAACGAGGTGCGGCGGCATCATCCCGTCCTCTCGGTGCGCACCGGCACTGTGCAAGGGGCCGTGATGACCCTGATCGATGGGGATTACCTCAACTTCATGCTGAGCCTCAACCAGGGAGCCATGCCCCTGATGCTCAGGGTGGGCGATGGCTGGCTCGACGAGGAGGGCCACTTCTTCGCCGCCACGCCTTCCCTGGCGAGTCAGGAGCATGTCGAGCTCCAGGCTGCTGGCTATCCGCTCTCCATCTATGCGGGCTACTCCTCTGCTCCCACCCTGATGGGGCTGTGGCGGCATCATGGCTTCGGGATCTGGCTGCTGTTTGCCTTCAGTGCCGGTGTTGCCGTGCTCATGTGGTGGCTGCTGGGTCGCCCCCGCTCCCCGACCAGCGAGCTGGCCCGGGCCCTGCGGGCCAAAGAGTTCGTCCCCTACCTGCAACCCCTGGTGGAGAGCGGCAGCGAGAGCATCATGGGGGTCGAGGTGCTGATGCGCTGGCAGCATCCTGACGTGGGGCTGATCCGTCCGGATCTCTTCATTCCCCAGGCGGAGGCCTGTGGCCTGATAGTGCCCATGACCAGCCTCATCATGGGGAGGGTGGGGCAGCAGCTGGTCGCAAGCCAGGCGCAGTTGCCCGATGGCTTCCACATCAGCTTCAACATCAGCGCGGCCCATTGCCGGGACGACAGCCTGCTGGAGGAGTGCCGCAGCTTCCTCGCCCGCTTCGCACTTGGCAAGGTGACGCTGGTGCTGGAGCTGACCGAGCGGGAGCTGCTGGTGGCGGATCCCCATACCCTCTCGCTGTTCCAGGCGTTGAACGAGATGGGGGTCAAGCTGGCCATGGATGATTTTGGCACCGGCCACTCCAGCCTGGTCTATCTGCAGCAGTTCCATGTGGACTACCTCAAGATCGATCAGTCCTTCATTCGTCGTATCGGTACCGAGTCCCTCTCCGAGCACATAGTCGACAACGTGATCGATCTGGGCCACCGCCTCGGCCTGGCGCTGGTGGCCGAAGGGGTCGAGACCCGCGAGCAGGCGGAGTATCTCAAGGGCAAGGTGACCTATCTGCAGGGCTACCTGTTCGGCCGTCCCGTGCCCGTCCGGCAATTCTGTGACGAGCAGCTGGCGCAGGCGGCCTCGCCAGCGATTGAGGCCAAAGAGGAACAGCCTGAACCAGCCTGAAGCGGAGCTGCCACGCAAACCGCATCACGAGTGTGCGGCAGTGATGCCCCCTGATGACCAAGCCCCGGCGAGTGCCGGGGCTTTTGTATCTGAGGTCAGAGGGAAAGTCAGGCGGAGAAGCCGCCATCTATGGTCAGGCTGGCGCCTGTGACATAGCCTGCTTCAGATCCCGCCAGGTAGGCGACGAAGCTGGCGATTTCGTCATCCTTGCCGTAGCGGGCCAGCGCCATCATCCCCTTGAGCTGCTCCGCCGATTCCCCGTCAGCCGGGTTCATGTCGGTATCGACCGGGCCTGGCTGCACGTTGTTGACCGTGATGCCCCGGGGGCCCAGATCCCGTGCCATGCCTTTGGTCAGGCCGACCAGGGCCGATTTGCTCATGGCGTAGACGGATCCGCCCGCCATGGGGATGCGATCGGCATTGGTGCTGCCGATGTTGATGATGCGCCCCCCCTTGCCCATGTGATGAGCCGCCTCCTGACAGGCCACGAAGACGCTGCGGATGTTGACCGCCAGGGTGCGATCCAGGTCATCCAGAGTCAGCTCCTCAAGGTGGCCCCATACCAGTACCCCGGCATTGTTGACGAGAATGTCCAGCCGTCCGAAGCGGGTGACGCTCTGGCGTATGGCGTGCTGTACGGCCACGGCATCCGCGCTGTCGGCACGGATGGCCAGGGCCTTGCCGCCCGCCGCCGTGATGGTCGCGACAAGCTCTTCTGCCTTGCTGGCGGAAGAGACATAGGTAAAGGCCACGGCGGCACCGTCGCGAGCGAGGCGCTTCACAATGGCGGCACCTATGCCGCGGGAACCACCTTGTACGAAGGCAACTTGTCCACTGAGGGGTTTGACGGTCAACATCTGATCTCTCCTGTCTGGTGATGAAGCAAGGTCTGAGCGAGTTGGGAACTCAAGGCTATCCAGGCCACCCCAAGCAAGGAGTGGTGTTGAATGAACCTGTTTACAGTGTGATTGATTCCTTGAGGTTGATTAAGTAGCTATCATTCCAATCTCTAATTCCTTCAAGGACCGAGTAGATGACAGTACAGGACCCCTTTCTGAGCGTCAGACACTTTGTCGCCGTGGCTCGGACAGGCAGTTTTACCGCAGCGGCGCTGGGGCTGGGGCTGACCGGCTCGGCGCTGAGCAAGAGCATAGTGCGCCTGGAGGCGCGACTGGGGGTCAAGCTGCTGCACAGAACAACCCGTCGGGTGAGCCTGACCCCGGAGGGAGAGGCGTATCTGGCCAGCTGTCTTCAGGCTATCCGGGTGCTGGAGGAGGCGGAACAGAGCCTTGCATCGGGAAAGCAGAGCCCGTCGGGTCGCGTGCGCATCGATCTTCCCGCTGCGTTTGGCCGCAGGCACGTGCTGCCTATCCTGCTGGAACTGGCTGGCCAGCATCCACAGCTGGATCTGTCGGTGACCTTCAACGAGCGCAAGGTCGATCTCATCGAGGCCAACATCGATCTGGTGGTACGCATAGGGGCGTTGGAAGACCAGGCGGATCTCGTTGCGCGCCGTCTGGGGGAGCAGAGGCTCGTCATCTGCGGGGCGCCCTCCTATCTGGCCAGGCGCGGGGTGCCCTTGACCCCGGATGAGCTGTCACGGCACGACTGCATCATCGACTGGCGAGCCGGCCATCGTCATGGCTGGCTGCTCAGCAATGGGGCGGGCAACACGGAAGCCTATGACATCCCGGTACGCTACGAGATGGGGGATGGGGAAGCCGTGCGGGCAGCGGCACTGGCTGGCCTTGGGCTGGTGCAGGTGCCGACCTGGCTGGTAAACGAGCAGTTGGGTTCGGGCTCCCTCGTCTCGGTGCTCGATGATCACTCCGGCGGCGAGATGCCGATCAATCTCCTCTGGGCCAGGAGCCAGCACATGCCGCTCAAGGTGCGCGTCCTGGTGGATGCCTTGCTGCTGGCGGCGCAACAGAGTGGCAGTGCCTTTCGGGCCAACTGAGCCAGGTCACGGCTGGCTGCCGTGAGTCCCCGAGGTCAACACTGCCGTGCGGGGAGGAACAGTGAGCGCTCAGCTCAGGCTGTGCAACCAGTTCGCCAGTTTCTCGTGGGCGCTGCCGGGCTCGGGTCTGGCGGGGGCGAGCAGGTGGTAGCCGGTGCCATCCGGAACGAAGCCGAGCGGAGCAGCCAAGAGCCCAGCCTCCAGATCGTCACACACCAGCCGGCAGGGGCCTATGGCGACGCCAAGGCCCGCCACGGCGGCCTGCAGGCTGAAGTAGAAGTGTTCGAAGGTCTGGGTCGGTGCCTCGTCATTCTGGGGTTGCCCTGCATTCTCCTGCCAGCGTGACCAGGCATCCGGGCGCGTCTTGGTGTGCAGGCGGGGGGCCGAGGGACGCAGGGCGGATTCTTCCCCTCGCGGCTCGAAAAACTGCGCTACCTTGCCCGGCTGGCAGACAGGCCCGGTCAGCTCCTCGAACAGCAGCTGGCTGTGCAGATCCTTGGGCCAGTCGAAGTCATTGCGCCGGATGGCGAGATCGATGCCGCTGCCAAAGCTGAGGGCGCCGCCCCCTGCCATCAGGTGGACGTCCAGCTCGGGGTGCAGGGCCTGGAAGGCGGGCCAGCGCGGGATCAGCCAGCGCATCAGCAGGGTGGGCTCGCAGGAGAGCACCAGCGACTGGGGGCGGCTCTGCTGGCGCAGCGCCTGGGCCGTCTCCCGGATCTGGCCCAGCCCCTCCCTGACCGCCTGATAGAGCCGGTCGCCCGCCTCGGTCAGGAAGACCCGACGCTGGCGCCGCTCGAACAGCCTGACGCCCAGGTCTTCCTCCAGCAGGCGCACCGCCCGGCTGATGGCGCCATGGGTGAGGTGCAGCTCGTCGGCGGCGCGACCGAAGTGCTCGGTGCGGGCCGCCACCTCGAAGCAGCGCAGGGCTGTCAGGGAGGGCAGCGACAGGCTTTTCTGTGAATTTTTCTCACCGTTCATGTCAGAAGTTATCGTTCGTCATTGGGTTTATTGCCAAATAAAATAGCCGATATCCCATGTGATCAGGACTATTTTCATGACCGAACTGTTAGCCGTAGTCGCCATTACCTTCTTTGCCGTCATCAGCCCGGGCCCCGATTTCGCCATGGTGTCGCGCAACAGCCTGCTGCTCTCCCGTCGCACCGGCGTGCTGACGGCGCTCGGCATAGCGGCCGGGGTCTGTGTCCACGTGAGCTACACCCTGCTGGGGGTGGGCCTGCTGATCCAGCAGTCCCTCTGGCTGTTCAACCTCATCAAGCTGGCGGGGGCGGCCTACCTCATCTTCCTCGGCATCAAGATGCTGCGGGCCCAACCCGCGACCGGTGAAGAGATGGCCAGTCAACCAGCCCTCTCCAGCCTGGGGGCGCTGCGCACCGGGTTTCTGACCAATGTGCTCAACCCCAAGACCACCATCTTCATCGTCAGCCTCTTCATGCAGGTGGTGCAGCCGCAGACGCCGCTGGCGGTCCAGCTCGGCTATGGCGCCTTCATAGTGCTGGCCCATGCCCTCTGGTTTAGCGCGGTGGCGCTCTTCTTCTCCAGCGCGTCGGTGCGGGCTCGTCTGCTGGCGGTGCGCCACTGGATCGACCGGGTGTTTGGCGGTCTGCTGGTGGGATTCGGCATGCTGCTGGCATTGACCCAGCAATCACGCTGAGGAGAAGGGGGCTGGCCCCCCCTTATCCACCCTCGACTGTAGGGGCTTGTTTTTCATGCCTTGGCGCTCGCTTTTCGGTAGAATTGCCGCTCATTTTGAAGTCAGATGAGGCGCGGTATGACGGTCAGGTTCCAGGCATTTCACAGCATCAAGGCGATTGGCAATCGGGAGGTGCTGTTCAACTGGTCCAGGACCAACCCCCTCGGCGCCCTGGATCAGGTGTGGCGCCCGAAGAATCGCGACGAGCTGCAGGCGCTGCTGCGTGAATACCCGACGCGCAAGCTGCGGCTGATCGGCTCCGGCCTCTCCTTCGAACCCATTCACAGCGTCTATGCCGAGGGCAGTCAGGCGCTGCTGGTGGATTTGCACCATCTGCGTGGCCAGCTGGCGAAAACCGCCGATACCGTCACCTACCAGGCGGGCACGCCCCTCGATACCGTCTATGGGGATCTCATCGCCATGGATAGGATGCTGCCTGCATCCCCCGGTGTCATCGGCATCCAGACCCTGGGGGGCGCGCTCAGCACAGGCACCCACGGCCAGGGGCTGCACCAGTCCTCCCTGTGCGATGCGGTGGAGGCCCTGACCGTTATGCTGGCCAATGGGGATATTATCCAGGTGGATCGCACCGATCCGCGCTTCGGCGCCTTCGTGATGGGCATGGGCATGCTAGGTGTGCTGCTCGACGTGCGCCTTCGCACTGTGCCGAACCGCATCATGCGCTGCACCAAGTTCACCACCGACTACCCCTTCCTGCTGGAACACAATGAGCGGCTCAACCGTGAACACGGTTTCGTGAAGAGCTGGTGGTTCGCCTGGACCGGCGAGAGCCACATCTGGCTGGTGGATCCCGCCTCCGAGGAGGAGGTGGTCCGCTACCGCGCCGGGGGCAGCAAGCCACTGCTGCTGGAGGAGGGCGTTGACGGCGCCATGAACACCGCACTCAATGACACCATAGATGCCACCCTGCAGAAGATGGCGCGGGACACCAAGGACGAGGCGCGGGCCGGGGAGCATTTCGAGACGGTGCGCCGCTTCAAGGACGCTTCCGATTTGGTGGGCAACGTCTACCAGATCCTCTGCAAGGGGATACCGGCGCCCCAGATCAACTGCGAGGTGGCGGTACCCCTCGAGCGCATGCAGGAGGCGCTCGAAATTCTGCAGCACTGGCAGGAGCGCAACCCGGGGGCGCTGCATTACCCCTTCATATTGCGCTGCACCGGCCCCTCCGAGGCCTGGCTCAGTGCCGCCTATGGCAAGTCGGTGTGCTGGATAGGGTTCCTGGTCTATCTGGCGGCAGACGGCACCTTCGTGGGCGGCTCCATGGAGCAGATGCGCGAGCTGCAGCAACTGCTGGTGCCGCTCGGCGGTACGCCGCATTTTGGCAAGCACCTGGCGATGGATCTCTACGACTTCCCGGCCCTGCTGCCGCGCTGGCACGACTTCCTGGCCCTGAAGCGCGAGCTCGACCCCAACGGCCGCTTCGAGAACCGCTGGCTCGGCGAACTGTTCGCCAACCGGTGAGGATGGCCTCTTGGAAAAGGGCGATATTTTTTGCTCCCTTCTCCCCTGGTGGGAGAAGGGTTGGGGAGGAGGGGAAGAGATAGCCTCTTCAAGCCCCATGACAACAGGCGCTAAGGATGTGACATGACAGACCCACAAGACACCCGTATCCCCGTGACCCTGCTGACCGGCTTCCTCGGCAGCGGCAAGACCACCTTGCTCAACCATTGGGTCAAGCAGCCGGAGCTCGGCGAGTGCGCCGTGCTCATCAACGAGTTCGGCTCTGTGGGGCTGGATCATCATCTGGTGCAGCAGGTGGACGAGCAGGTGGTGCTGCTCGATTCCGGCTGCATCTGCTGCTCGGTGCAGGGCTCTCTGGTGGAAGCGCTGCAGGGACTCTTTATGAAGGCCATTCAACGGAAAATTAAGCCGTTCAAGCGACTGATTATCGAGACCACTGGCCTGGCGGATCCCGCGCCCGTGCTCTTTACCCTGAAGGAAGAGGGCTTCATCGCCCAGCGCTACCGCTTCGATGGCACAGTGACAGTGGTGGATGCCGGTCATATAGAGCAGCAGCTCGGCCAGCAATACGAGGCGGTCAAGCAGGTGGCGCTGGCGGATCTGCTGGTGGTGAGCAAGGGGGATCTGGTGGAGGAAGAGACCCTGATGCGGGTCGAAAGCCAGTTGGCATCCCTCAACCCGGCGGCCCCCATCCAGCGGGTCAGCAACGGCGTGCTCTCACCCGTTGTGCTGGAGAAGCTTGGCGCCTACAACGAGGCGGCGGGGCGCGACCTGCGCCAACTGCTGGCCTGGCTGCGCACCGAGTCACCCCGACAGGGGCTGGCATCTCCCATGCAACCCAAGATGCAGCCCTTTGCCGCCAAGGTGGGCACGGCCGCACCGACTCATTTCGAGCATGGCAACATAGAGAGCTTCTCCCTGCGCATCGGCGAGCCGCTCAAGCCGTCCCGCCTGCTGGCCGCCATCGATGCGGTGCAGGCCCAGTATGGCGACGCCCTGCTGCGCCTCAAAGGGATCTTGCAGCTGGAGGGCGAGAGCCAGCCCGTGGTGATCCACGGAGTGCACGGCCAGCTCTATCCGTTGCAGGCCCTGGGGGAGTGGCCCGAGGGCAAGGCCCAGTCCCGGCTGGTGTTCATCGTGAAGAGCCAGGACAAGGCGGGGATAGAGCGGTTGTTCCTTGATACGCTCAAGGCCCCGGAGCCCAGTCTGGAAGAGCAGCTCAGAGCCATGCTCGGCCAGCCGGATGCCTGATATGCTGATATGACCCGCGCCCGTGCGGGTCTTTTCTTATCTGTTGAGGAGACAAAGACTCATGCCTGACAGCACTCACCTGGTGACCCCCGCCCAACGCAAGTGGCTACCCTGGCTGACCGCGGTCGGCTTCTTCATGCAGACGCTGGATGGCACCATACTCAACACCGCCCTGCCCAGCATGGCCGAGGCCCTGGGGGAGAGCCCGCTGCAGATGCAGTCGGTGATCATCGCCTACATGCTGACGGTGGCCCTGCTCATTCCCGCCTCCGGCTGGCTGGCGGACAGGTTCGGCACCCGCCGCGTCTACCTGGCCGCCATACTGCTGTTTACCCTGGGCTCCCTGGCCTGTGCGGCCGCCAATACCCTGCCCATGCTGGTCGCCGCCCGGGTGCTGCAAGGGGTGGGCGGCGCCCTGCTGATGCCCATAGGGCGCCTTGCGGTGCTGCGGGTCTACAGCAAGCATGAGCTGCTGCGGGTGATGTCCTTCGTCACCATCCCCGGCCTGCTGGGGCCCCTCATGGGCCCGGCACTCGGGGGCTGGCTGGTGGAAGTGGCGAGCTGGCACTGGGTCTTCCTCATCAACCTGCCGGTGGGCGTGCTCGGGTTCATCGCTAGCTGGTACTTCATGCCCGATCTGCGCCAGCACACCGCCAGGTTTGACTGGCAGGGATTCGTGCTGTTCAGCGTCGGCATGGTGCTGGTGTCGGTGGGCCTGCAGGGGCTGGGGGAGCACAGCATCTCCACCGGCTGGGCGCTGTTTGCGTTGCTGTTCGGTCTGGCCGCCATGGCGAGCTACTGGCTCTATGCCGCCACAGTGGCGCAGCCGCTGTTCAGCCTGGCGCTGTTCAAGACCACCACCTTCGCCATCGGCATCTGGGGCAACCTGTTCGCCCGCCTCGGCAGCGGCGCCATGCCCTTCCTCACGCCGCTCTTCCTGCAACTGGGGCTGGGCTTCTCGCCGAGCAAGGCGGGCATGACCATGATCCCCACTGTGATCGGCGCCATGCTGACCAAGACGCTGGTGAACAAGCTGATCCCGCGCATCGGCTATCGCCGCATCCTGATCGGCAATACCCTGGCGCTGGGGGTGATGATCGCCAGCTTCTACTTCATCGACAACCAGGTGCCGCACTGGGTACTGCTGGTCTGGCTGGCGGTCTTCGGTGCCATCAACTCCCTGCAGTTCTCCGCCATGAATACCCTGACCCTGCAAGACCTGAGTGCCGAGCATGCCAGCAGCGGCAACGGCCTGCTGTCGGTGGTGATGCAGCTCTCCATGAGCCTGGGGGTGGCCATCGCCGCCAGCCTGCTCGGGCTCTTCTCCGCCGGGCAGCCGGCACAGGTGAGCGAACGCTGGCTCGGCGGCTTCCACCTCACCTATCTGTGCATAGGTTTGATGTCCATGCTGGCGGCGCTGATCTTCGCCCAGCTTGCCAGAGATAATGTGAAGGAGGGACGTCGCCAAGGTCCTGTCTGATGTCCATGCTGGCGGCGCTGATCTTCGCCCAGCTTGCCAGAGATGATGTGAAGGAGGGACGGCGCCAAGGTCCGGTCTGATGGCCGCGCGGGTGGAGCAGGCCTTCGCCCAGCTTGCCAGAGATAATGTGAAGGAGGGTCGTCGCCAAGATCCGGTCTGATGGCCACGCGGGTGGCACGGCAAAAAAAGAGGGCGGCCCTGGCCGCCCTCTCTCATTGGGGGATCAGACCCTGAACTGATCGACCGCCCGGTGGAGCAGGCTCGCCTGCTCGGCCACGTTCTGGCTGGCGCGGCTGTTCTGTTCGGCCTGGGTCAGTGCGTCGTTGGCGATGTCGCGGATCACCACGGCATTGCGATTGATCTCGCTTGCCACCGAGCTCTGCTCTTCGACTGCCGTGGCTATCTGGGTGCTCATGTCCATCATCTGGTCCATCTGACGGGTGATGTTGGCGAGCTGGGTGCTTGCCTCTCCGGCGGCTTCGACGCTGCGCTCCCCCTGGGTGCGACACTCGCCGATCAGGGTGACCACGCTCTGGGTACGGGCCTGCAAGCCGGAGACTATGGCGGCAATCTCGCTGGTGCTCTGCTGGGTGCGCATGGCCAGGTTGCGCACCTCGTCGGCGACCACGGCGAAACCTCGCCCCTGCTCGCCGGCTCTGGCGGCCTCGATGGCCGCGTTGAGGGCCAGCAGGTTGGTCTGCTCGGCGATGGCCTGGATCACCTCCAGCACATTGCCCACCTGACGGCTCTCCTCGGCCAGGGCGATCACCTCCTTGCCCGAGGCCTCCAGCTTGGCGGAGAGGGAATGGATCACCGCCATCGTGGTCTCCACGCTCTCCCGGCCCTGCTGGGCGCTCAGGTTGGTGGTACGGGCGCTCTCGGCGGCGCTCTCCGTGTTGCTGGCGATCTCCTGCACAGTGCTCTCCATCTCTGTGGCGGCGGTGGCAACCAGATCGCTCTCCTGCAACTGCTGCTGGGTACCCTCCTGAGCGGCGTTGGCGTTGCGCTGCAATTGGGCTGTGAGGCGTTCCAGATCCGTGACCGAGGAGACGACCTGGCCTATGACCTGGTTGAAGTGCTCCAGCATGGTGTCGAAGTCGCGGCCCATGGCGCCAAATTCGTCCCTGGAGCCGATGCGGGTGCGCAGGGTCAGATCGCTGCTGGCTGTGACCCGACGCATGGTGTCCGCCAGCCGTTGCAGGCCGGTCATGACGTCGCGCCCGATCAGCAGGTTGAGGCCGAGGGCGGCCAGTATGCCGAGGAGGCAGAGCAGTACCATGACCCTGAGGGTGCGTTCATGGGTGGCGTCGGCTTCCTGGGTCAGGGCCTGGGTCAGGGTCATGCCCGCCTGGCGCATCTGCTCGGCGCTGCGATTGAGCTCGCCCCTCAGCCCCTCGCCGGCACTCAGACCCAGGCGTTGATCCTCAGTGACCAGGGCGAGGAAGTTCTGGCGGTAGCGTTCCAGCAGGGCGGCGAGGGCCGGTTCACCGACGAGCGCCTCGGCCAGGGGGGCCAGGTTCTGTTCGAACTTGGCACGATAGCTGATGTCGCGGCGCAGCATGAAGTCCTTCTCGTCCCGGCGCAGTTGCAGCATCAGCAGGCTCTCCTGCTGCTGGCCCCGGGCCTTGAGCTCCTGCTCCAGTGCGTGGATGGCCTGACGCAGGGCGCCGTAATGGCCGCTGGTGGGGGTGAGCCCTATCTTCTCCTGTTGGGCGCGCAGGGTCTCGAACTGGCGGCTGTACTCCTTGAGCTGGGTGGCAAAGCCCAGTATGTCGGCCTGCTGCGAGCCCCCATGGTCTCTTGCCATCTCGGCGAGCAGGCGGCTGGCCTGGTCACTCTGGGTGGTGAAGGCGGTGGCGGCGGCGGGGTCCCGGCTCAACAGAAACTCTCTCTCCTGCAGGGTGAGGGCGACGAGGTCGGCCTCCACCTGCTTGGCCTGCAGCATTTCGGCGTTGCTGCGCGACTCCTGCCCGGAGAAGTAAAACATGACCCCCATGACGACGGCCTGGATCCCGGCCACCAGGATGGCGGATAACACAAGTTTCTGTTTGACGTTCACGACGACCTCAAGGGGCAAAGGAGTTGGCTAGCGTATCGGCGCTGAAGATATATTCTGAAGGCGGCTTTAGCATTTTATTCCGCCGGTTTCGCGTTTGGGATTCGATGGGTTCTGTCATCCCACTGTCATGTAGCGAAATAGTCTGGCGTCGCCCCTGACCTGAGGCGGAGCTAGTGAGGGAGGGCGAGGGCGCCCGGGCGGAGGAAACCGCCCGGGCGCCCATGCTGGCGTGGATCAGGCCTGGATATCGGCCAGGATGCCGCTCGGCGTCCAGTGGAAGGGGATTGGGTCGAGGCGCTGGGAGGCCTTGTCATAGCCTTGCCACAGCTCGCCCAGGGTGCGGCCATCGGTGGGATGGCGCAGGCCGGGGGCCAGCTCCGCCAGCGGCCAGAGCACAAAGGCGTTGGTGAGGATCTCGCCACGGGGCAGTACCAGAGGCTCGTCGCAGACCAGGTCGCCATAGAGCAGCAGATCGAGATCCAGGGTGCGGGGGGCAAACTTCTTGGCATCCGGCTCGCGGCCGTGGGCGAACTCCATGGCCCGCAGCCGCTGGCACAGGGTTGCGAGGGGCAAGTCGGTGTCGGCGCCGACTACCAGGTTATAGAAGGGGCGGCCGTTGAAGCCTACCGCCTCGCTCTCGAATACCCGGGAAACCTGCAACTCGCCAAACTCGGCATGCAGGGCATCTAGGCCGGCACGGATGTGGTGCTCCCGCTCGATATTGGAACCCAGGCTGATATAGATGCGGGTCATCAGCAGGCGCTCGCGGCCGGGGTCCGGTGGCGCAGGATCTCGACCCCGACGCCGGCGGCATTGGGCACGGCACCCGGCTTGGTCAGGGTGACCTTGACCCACTGCACCCGCTCGTCGGCCAGCACCAGGGCGGCCACCTGCTCGGCCATGGTTTCGACCAGCTCGACGACCTTGCTCTGGGCGTGATCACAGATCTTGCGGGAGAGGGTGGCGTAGTCCAGTGCCAGATTGATATCGTCAGTTGCGGCGGCGGGTCGGTTGTCGAATCCCATCTCGAGATCGAAACAGAGCTTCTGGCGAATGCCTTTCTCCCACTCATATACCCCTATGGTGGTCAAAACCTCGAGTCCGCGAATAAACACCTTGTCCATGACAGTACTTCTTCTTTACTCTTGATGGGCTGTGAAAACAGCGCAGGGATGCAGGCCTGGCAAGCCGATTGCCGCTGGCGGCCGGTTTGGGCGACAGGCTTTCGGGCAAGCCCAGACCAGAGAATGTGGCCCGCATCATACCCCATTCATATCGTGGTAAAAACGACCAAGATGACGGCCCTGACGATTTTGATGATTATTCTGGCCTATCTGGGCGGCTCGCTGTCCAGCGCCGTGCTGGTTTCCCGCCTCACGGGTCTGCCGGATCCCCGCGACCATGGTTCCCACAACCCGGGGGCGACCAATGTGCTGCGCCTCGGTGGCCGGATGGCCGCGCTCATCGTCCTGTTGCTCGACGTGCTCAAGGGCATGGCTCCCGTCTACCTCGCCTGGTATCTGCAGATTAAGCCCGTCTACCTGGGGTTCATCGGCGTCGCCGCCTGTCTGGGCCACATGTACCCCATCTTCTTCCACTTCCGGGGGGGCAAGGGAGTCGCCACTGCGCTCGGCACCATGCTGCCCATCGGCTTTGCCATGGGGGGGGCGGCGATCGCCACCTGGCTGCTGGTGCTGCTGGTGAGCGGCTACTCGTCGCTGGCTTCCATCATTACAGTGCTGCTGACCCCGCTCTTTACCTACCTACTCAAACCGGAATATACCCTGCCGGTCTCCCTGCTCTCCTGTCTCATCCTGGTGCGCCATCACGAGAACATCACCCGCCTGCTCAGGGGTGAGGAATCTCGACTCTGGGGCCGCCGAGGCGCGGCTTCTCCCACAGAAGTGATTAAAACGAGTGATGCTGCGCAAAAAAGAGACGAACGAGACGAAAAGTGAAATTTCCCGTTGACCACCCGCCTTAAAATCCGTTTAATAGCGCCCACGCCCAGATAGCTCAGTCGGTAGAGCAGGGGATTGAAAATCCCCGTGTCGGCGGTTCGATTCCGTCTCTGGGCACCAATTTTGGTGCCATGAAAGAAAAATTTGTTCATGCACAATAGTTTAAGTGTGCCGGCTTAGCTCAGTAGGTAGAGCAACTGACTTGTAATCAGTAGGTCACCAGTTCGATTCCGGTAGCCGGCACCATTTGCCCAGATAGCTCAGTCGGTAGAGCAGGGGATTGAAAATCCCCGTGTCGGCGGTTCGATTCCGTCTCTGGGCACCACTTACAATTCCTCCTTAGTTCAGTCGGTAGAACGGCGGACTGTTAATCCGTATGTCACTGGTTCAAGTCCAGTAGGAGGAGCCATTTCAAAAAGACCCTTGTCGCAAGACAAGGGTCTTTTTTTATGTGCTCGATAATCCCATGGCTCCTCAGGCTCCCGTATTTCAGGGCATGGAAAACCCGCTATCGAGTGAAAACGTTTTTCTGCTGAAAGCCGAGAAGTGCATGAAAAACAAGCAGTAAAATGGGCGGTAAATAGCCTGCGCTTAAGGTCCTGTACATGATTTCACCTATAAAATGGAGACCACATATAACAAGGGCCCAACGCCCGCCATTTAGTATTGATGAGGCTATAAATGAACTTAAGACTGACCCCTGTCTGGATTGCACTGGCATTGGCAACCACAGCAGCTCACGCTACCGACGACATCTACTTTGGTGCCGGTGTCGGTGCCGCTCACTTCAACGGCCTGAACAACGCTGCCGTCGAAACCGGCACTGAAGATGCCGCCGCGACCAACCTCTTCATGGGTTACAACTTCAACGAGACCTTCGGTGCCGAACTGGGTTACCAGTACGCTGGCCGTGGTAGTGCCGATGGTGAGCGTTACGAGAACCAGGGCGCGACCCTGTCCGGTATCGCCCGTCTGCCCCTTGGCGAAGATTTCTCCCTGTTCGGTGAAGCGGGTGCCTACTGGGCCCATACCGACGGCCTGGACAACAGCGACACCCGCGTCTCTCCGCTGGCCGGCGTCGGTCTGACCTACAAGCTGAACGATGCTCTGGATCTGCAGGCGCGCTACCGCTACATGTGGGACGTGGCCGATCTGACCACCTCCACCGGTGAGCAGTACAAATCCAACCAGAGCGTAGCGACGCTGGAAGCCGTATATCACCCGTTCCGTACCTCCTACGTTGAGCCTGTAGCTGCTCCTGTAGTGGCAGAAGCGGCCCCTGTGGTTGTCGAGAAGAACTTTTCCCTGAACTCCGACGTGCTGTTTGCCTTTGGCAAGGCAGATCTGAAGCCGGAAGGTGTGGAAGCCCTGAGCGGTCTGTACCAGCAGATCGTTGAATTCCAGCCGAAGGATGGCAGCGCCATCGTCGTTGGTTACACCGACCGCATAGGTTCCGATGCCCAGAACCAGCAGCTCTCCGAAGCCCGTGCCCGTACCGTGGCCGACTTCCTGGTGAGCCAGGGCCTGGCCACCAGCAAGATCGCCATCGAGGGCCGCGGTGAAGCCGACCCTGTCACCGGCACCCAGTGTGACGGCGTCAAGGGCAAGAACGAGCTGATCTCCTGCCTGGCACCGGATCGCCGCGTCGAAGTCCGCGTCTCCGGCGTGCAGGAAGTACAGCAATAAGCTGACGCAGTTCAGCTGATGTGAAGAGGGGATGCCATGGCATCCCCTTTTGCTTGTCCGGGCTCCCGCTTCCCGGACGGGCGAAACCGCCTGGCATGGCGATCCTGCTGCCGGCTCCCTCTTCAGTCCCGCGACAATTTGTCGCTCCCCGCTCCTTATACCTTCCCTGTCAGTGAGTTACAGCCATCCTCTCGGCTAGTATGATGGCGTGACCGGCCTGTGCCCCCCGTTTTCCTGCGAACTGGCATCTCTCTTTGGGCGTGCAGGCTCCTGATCCGCTCCCTCGGCACTCTGGGAGGGACAAATCCATGATCGAGGTAATCTATGAATGCGACTGAGCTGTGGCAGCTTTCTCCCGAACAATTCAACGAGTGGCGACGGGAGAATGACTATCCATTGATCTGGGAGTTGCTGGTGGCCTCGCTGCCCCATTTCGACGACTGGATGACAGAGCAGAAAATAGAGAAAAGCGTCATCTTCCAGATCGGCATAGCCCGCTTCATCAGCTCGCGATCCGTGCTCAGCCTCTGCGTCTACATGAGCGACGACAAGATAAGGCTCTATGAGACCGCCTCGAGCGCGCTGGAGTCCCTGCGCAAGAGCGGCCTTATCCGCTCCGAGACGCGCTTCGAGCCCTATGCCATGTGGCTGGCCGCCAGGCACGGCAAAGCAGAGGTGAAGCGGGTGCAGAGCCTGCTCTCCGTCTCCGAGAACAACAAGGGGGAGGCCCAGGTGCTGGGCAAGCATCGGCTGCTCAACATTGGCGGCGTCGAGCTCAAGAGCCCCATCATCTCAGGCCGTCTGCTGGACTTCACCTGCCTCGACGAGCTCTCGCTGGATGGCGCCGTCAACAACTCCAAGGTCTATCTGTGGCACTGCTCGGCCAAGGGGGTGAGGGTCAATGGCGGGGTGATCGGCCTCGATCTGTTCGACTCCCTGCTGTGGGATCACAGGGCCTGGGCCAAGAAGCGGGAGCTGGCGCTGGAGGACGGGGTGTTTCAGGACTTCACCATAGAGTGCGAGGAGATCCGTTTTCACTCCTCCCGGGCCGTGCTGAAAAACTTCAACGTCAGTGCCAAGAACTTCGATGCCACCATGGAGCACACCAATCTGGACAAGGTGCAGGTGGTCTACAACGAGAATGGCCGGATCGATCACAACGAGGCCAGCAAGCTGTACCGCAATGCCAAGCGCATCTTCTCCAGCGTGGGGGACACCGTCGATGCCGGTGAATGCTATTACAAGGAGAAGCTGCACGAGATGAAATCCCTGGCAAGCCCGAGGGAGCTGTTCAGGGAGCGCTGGCTACGCAGCGGCCTGATGACGAAGGGGTGGCTCTCCCTGTTGTGCTACCTCAAGTGCGCCAGCAAGTTTGTCAGCTTCATCACCTGGGGATTTGGCGAGCGGCCGATAAGAAGTCTGCTGATGTCGATGGGGGTCATATTGCTGGCGACCCTGACCTACTTCCTGGCGCCTGAGTCCGTGACCCATGGCCACCTGGGGCGTTCCCTCTACTTCAGCATAGTGACCTTCGTGACCCTGGGTTACGGCGATATATCCCAGACTTCCTCTCCCCTCCAGTTGTTGTCGGCCATAGAGGCGTTCTGCGGCATGTTTCTGACCGGCCTCTTCCTCGCCGGCTTTGCTTCAAAGACCAAGCAGTATTGACGATAGCGCTGGCGGCGGTGCACCACTTGCTCCGCCGCCAGGGACTGGCCAACCGCCAGAACCCGCCAGCACGGCGGGGATGGCGCTCTTCCTTGACGCACCGGCAGTGGAGCGACTTTATTTAGAGTCATGGGTCGCGCTTGCGATGGATGGCGCACCGAATGTTGCACGAGAAAAAACAAGGGAGCGAGAGCGGTATCGACCAGTCCACAATCGAAGCAGAGAAGGAATAACGCTATGATATTGAATCACTTATGGGGATTGTATGCGCATCCTCACACCGAATGGCATACCATAGACGAGAGACATGACAGTTTCCGAAACAGTCTGACTCATATCCTGATCGTGGCCCTTATCCCGCCCATCTGTGCCTATTATTCCGCCGTGCACATAGGTTGGAGCATTGGCGTCGGTGAGCCCATCACCCTGACCGCGAACAGCGCCCTCATGCTGTCGATCGCCATGTACGTGACGCTCATCATCGGCGTTCTCGCGCTCTCCTATCTGGTGCACTGGATGGGCCATACCTTCGGTTCGGATCCCAGCTACACGACGTCGCTAGAGCTCGCGGCCTACACCTCCACGCCGCTGTTCATGGTCGGTTTCTCCGCCTTCTTCCCGCACCTCTGGTTCATGATGATCATCGGTCTCATCGGGCTCAGCTACTCGGTGTACCTGCTCTATGTGGGGGTGCCTATTCTGATGCACATCCCCAAGGAGCAGGGGTTCATCTACGCCAGCTCTGTGGTCACCGTCGGTCTGGTGCTACTGGTCTGCGTGCTGGCAGCCACGGCCATTCTGTGGGGATCCGGCTTTGGCCCCGTGTTTACCCATTAGCCGCTGACGAGTCGGCAGAAACGACAAGGGTGCCTCTATGGCGCCTTTGTCATGGGGCTCACTCACGCTTTCTGGCCGGGTTGTGGCAACCGGACGGAGTGAAAGCGTTGGTCGCGAGGCCGGGATCAGCGCGGGTTGCCGCTGCCGATGCCAAAGGGGATGCGGTAGTCGCTGCTCTGGTCCCCCAGGCTCACTGTCAGGTTGCCCTGGGTGCGGCTCGGGATCTGCACCTGCTGGGTGCCCATCAGGTTGGCGTGGACTGAGGCCACCAGATCACCAGACTCGTCGCGTACCTCCAGCATGGGGTTGGCCTTGCCAGCCATGGTCGCGCTGGCGTGCCAGTTCACGAACAATACGCCAGGGGCGGCATTGAAATCGGCAGGAACGGAAGCCTGAGCAACACCGGCAGTCATCAGGCCTGCGACGGCCAGCATCTTGATTAGGTTTTTCATGTTCATTCACTCTCTTGATCTTTATGTCATTGGCAAGGCCGGAGAGGCCCGCATCAATGCATCCTTGCAAGAGGTTATTCAAATACTATGTAGTTCTTTTACTGACATCAGACACCCTGTTTTGGGTATCCCAGCCTGGAACAACCTGTTATTTGGCCACTTGGCGATCCTGCCTAAGCGATGAATGAATGGTAAACAGGTCATCGCTTGGTTGTTATCGAGATAAACTGGTCTAGATGTTCAAAAAACATGAACAAGATATGAGGGGGCCGCCGTCTCAGTTGAGGGGATCACGCTGGGTCGGCGCGCCGTCGTCCCCCATGCCAGGTGGTGCCCATCGAAGCGGTTATGATGGCGGCTATTCCCAGCCACTGGGACGGGGGCAGTTGCTCTCCCAGCAACAGCAACCCCATCAGGGCGCCCATGGCGGGTTCGCCGCTGGTCAGTATGCCGTAGCTCTTGAGCGGCAACCGGCGCAGGGCAAACATCTCGAGGGAGTAGGGGATGGCACTCGAGAGCAGCCCCACCCCCGCTATGGTCAGCACCAGGGGGAGGGTGAAGCTGGCCTCGCTCGCCCCGCCGAGACCGAAGGGAAGCACCAGCAGGGTTCCCACCCACATGCCAAGGGCCGGGGCCTGGGCCCCCAGCAAGGCACCGGCCCGCTTGCCGGTCAGCATATAGAGCCCCCAGAACACGCCGGCGCCGAGGGCCAATGCGGCCCCCAGGGGATCTATGGCCTGCTCGGCGGCCCGCAGCAGCAGCAGCAACAGCAGACCGACGATGGCCAGCGCCAGCCAGATGAAGTCTTCCCGGTGGCGGGAACTGAGCAGCGCCACCGTCAGCGGGCCTATGAACTCGATGGCCAGCGCCACGCCGAGGGGAATACGCTCTATGGCCAGATAGAAGAGCAGGTTCATGGCTCCCAGCGAGAGTCCATAAGGGATGGCCCCCAGCAGGGTGCGTCTATCGAGTGGCGCTCGCCAGACTCTGAATACCAGGGAGAGGAGCAGGGCGGCACACCCCAGCCGGAACAAGGTGGTGCCGGCGGCCCCGATCAAGGGAAACAGCGACTTGGCCAGGGAGGCGCCCAGGGTGATCGACAGCATGGCGAGCATGACCGCCAGCAGGGAGGAGAGGGCTGTGGTGGTCGGCGGCATCTTGTTCAAACCTGAGCAGGGAAGGGGAAGTAAAATATATCTGGCGATAGCCGTAATTTCGGTCTAAAACTGGCCCCACTCGATAATTTTTATCTCTTTATCCCCCATGACCGACAAGTTCGATCTGCTCATCCTGGCCGAGCTGCAGCAGGATGCCCGTCTACCCATTCCAGAGCTGGCCCACAGGGTCGGCCTCTCCACTCCCGCCTGTTACCGCCGTGTCCGGGCGCTGCGGGAGGCGGGACTTATAGAGCGGGAGGTGGCGCTGGTGGCACCGGCGACCATGGGCTGGCCCATCACCATGCTGGTGCTCGTCACCCTGGAGCGGGATCATGGCCGTATCGTCGATGAGATGATTGTCTGCCTGAAGGGGGAGCCTGAGGTCATGGACCTCTGGTATGTGACGGGTGAGCAGGACTTCGTGCTGCAGGTGGCTGCGCGGGACATGCAGAGCTACGAGCAGTTCACCCGGCGGGTGCTGCATGCCAGGGAGCAGGTGCGCAGCTTCAAGACCCTGGTGGTCATGGGGCAGCACAAGCGCTGCGGGGCCTTGCTGCCAGCCTGACGCGGAGAATTCGCTGCGGGGTCGTGCCTGCACGCCATTGGCAGGCTGTCGTGAACAAGAGTGGTTTGCAGGTCTTGGCCACAGGGCCGAGTACAAGCCGGGGCAGTATTAGCTGCCCCGGTCGTGTCAGATCTCCGCCAGCTCCTGCGCCGTCATGGGGCGCAACACCCGACAAGGGTTGCCGACCGCGACCACCCCCGCCGGAATATCCCTGGTGACCACGGATCCCGCCCCTATGACGCTGTTGTCCCCTATGGTGACACCCGGGCAGATGACGGTGCTGCCCCCTATCCAGACGTTGTTGCCGATGCGCACCGGCTTGCCGAACTCGACCCCCGCCACCCGAGGCGCCACCGCCACCGGATGGGCGGCGGTGTAGATCTGCACCCCGGGGGCCAGCAGCACGTTGTCACCAATGTGCACCTCGCACACGTCGAGGATGGTGCAGTTGACGTTGGCGTAGAAGTTCTCCCCCACGAAGATGTTGGCGCCATAGTCGCAGAAGAAGGGCGGGTTGATGGCGCACAGATCGCCTCGGCCGCCGAGCAGATCATGGAGCAGGGCATCCCGCTCCGGTTTCTCCTGCCAGTTGGTGTTGAAGCTGTGATAGAGGCTGCGGCAGCGCTCGCGGGCCGCCTTCAGCTCGGGGTGGCCCGCATCATAGGGCTCTCCCGCCACCATCTTCTGCCATTCGGGGCAGCGCTCGGCTGCCCGTGGCGCTGTGATTGTCTCAGTCATCATTGTTCCATCAGCCAGATCAGGGATTCATAAGGACGCAGCTCGCAGGATTGCGGCCGGGCCGGGCTGTCGGGGTAGTTGCCAAGCAGCAGGCGACCCTCGCCACCGGCCAGCTCGGCGGGCAGGGCAAACTCCACCGGCTCACCGTAGAAGTTGCTCACCACCAGCAGGGTCTGGCCGTTGGCGCGGCGGGCATAGGCCCAGATCCGGGCATGCCCCGCCAGCAGCTCCTGATAATCCCCCTGCGTGAAGATGGGATGGCTCTTGCGCAGCCGGATCAGATCCCGGTAGTGCCAAAACACGGAGTCGCGGTCGGCCAGCGCCGCCTCGGCGTTGATCTCGGGGTAGTTGGCGGCGGGCTTGAGCCAGGGTGTGCCATTCGTGAAGCCGGCGTTGGGGGCGGCGCTCCACTGCATGGGGGTGCGGGAGTTGTCCCTGGACTTGGCGCCGAGAATGGCGAGGATCTCGGCATCCTCCATCCCTTCGGCTTGCTTGATGGCGAAGATGTTGCGGCTCTCCACATCCTGATAGTCATCGATGCTCTGATAACCCGGGTTGGTCATGCCGATCTCCTCCCCCTGATAGATGTAGGGCGTCCCCTGCAGGCCGTGCAGGGTGCTGGCCAGCATCTTGGCGGCGACAACCCTATGTTCGCCCTCGTCGCCGAAGCGGGAGACGATGCGCGGCTGGTCGTGGTTGCACCAGAACAGCGCCGACCACCCCTTGCCGTGCATGCCGCTCTGCCAGTGGTTGAAGATGCGCTTGAGTTCGAGGAAATCGAACGGCGCCTTGGTCCACTTGTCGCCATTGGGGTAATCCACCTTGAGGTGGTGGAAGTTGAACACCATGGAGAGTTCCGACCCGTCCAGTGCGCCATAGCGCTGGCAATGTTCCAGGCTGGTGGAGGACATCTCCCCCACCGTCATGGCGCCCACGGGAGCGAAGACGTCGCGGCTCACATCCTGCAGGAATTCGTGGATGCGCGGCCCGTCGGTGTAGAAACGGCGGCCATCGCCTATCTCGTCGTTCGGGAACGCCTGATCCTTGGAGATAAGGTTGATGACGTCGAGACGGAAACCGTCTACCCCCTTCTTCGCCCAGAAGTGGATGATCTTTTTGACCTCGGCGCGAACCGCCGGGTTTTCCCAGTTGAGATCCGCCTGCTCGCGGGCGAACAGGTGCAGATAGTACTGGCCGGTGGCCGGGTCCAGCTCCCAGGCGCTGCCGCCAAATTTGGACTGCCAGTTGTTGGGCACGCCGCCTTCCACCGGATCCTTCCAGATGTAGTAGTCGCGGTAGGGGCTGTTCTTGTTCCCCAGCGCCGACTTGAACCAGGCGTGCTCGGTGGAGGTGTGGTTGACCACTATGTCCATCACTATGCGGATGTCGCGCCCGTGGGCGGCCGCCAGCAGCGCCTCGAAATCGCTCATGGTGCCGTAGGCCGGGTCTATGGCCAGGTAGTCGGCGATGTCGTAGCCGTTGTCCACCTGGGGAGAGACGTAGACCGGGGTCAGCCAGAGGGCATCGACACCTAGGGTCTTGAGATAGTCGAGGCGGGCCATGATCCCCTTGAGATCGCCGGTGCCGCGAGCGGCGGAATCCTGAAAGCTCTTGGGGTAGATCTGGTAAATCACGGCGCTTTGCCACCAGGGTGTCTGTGTCATGGTTGGATCGCTCATTGGTTGAAACTGGGTTGAACAGGCCAATAAAAAGGGCGGAGCCTGGGCTCCGCCGATGTCTTGGGGATCAGGCGGTGGCCAGATCCAGCTTGCCGGCCGCCTGCTGGCGCTTGTAGACCAGCAGGGTCAGCACCACGGGCACCACTATGGCCACCAGCATGGCGACGGCGTAGATGGCCCAGTACTGGGGCTGGATGGAGAGGATGCCCGGCAGGCCGCCCACCCCGATGCCGTTGGCCATCACGCCGCTGAAACCGCAGATGAGGGCCGCGAGGCTGGATCCCACCATGGCGCACAGCATGGGGAACTTGTACTTGAGGTTGATGCCGTACATGGCCGGCTCGGTCACGCCCAGGTAGGCGGAGATGGCGGCCGGGACCGAGATCTCCCGTTCGTTCTCCTTGCGGCTGATGAGGATGATCCCCACCACGGCAGACGCCTGGGCGATATTGGAGAGCGCGATCAGCGGCCAGATGGGGGTGCCACCCATGCTCTGCATCAGCTGCAGATCTACAGCGTTGGTGGTGTGGTGGATGCCGGTGATGACCAGGGGCGCATAGAGGAAGCCGAACAGGGCGGCGCCTATGGGGGCGAAGGACCCTGTCATGGCGGCCTTGGCGGCAAATCCGACCCCCTCACCAATCCAGCGACCGAAGGGGCCGATGAAGGCGTGGGCCACTATCACCGCCAGCAGCAGGGAGATGAAGGGCACTATCACCAGATAGAGGTAGGCCGGAATGATGCGCTTGAGACTGGTTTCCACCCAGGCCAGGAAGACACCCGCCAGCAGGGCCGGAATGACCTGGGCCTGATAGCCCACCTTCTGGATGACGAAGAGGCCGAAGTCCCACACTTCCGGGGTCTGCTGACCTATGCCGTAGGCGTTCATCAGCTGCGGCGAGACGAGGGTGATACCCAGCACTATGCCGAGGATCTCGGATCCCCCCATCTTCTTCACCGCAGACCAGCAGACGCCCACCGGCAGGAAGTGGAAGATGGCCTCACCCAGCAGCCAGAGGAAGGCGTGGACCTGGGCCCAGAACTGGCTGATCTCCACCAGGGTATGGGTCCCGTCGTCGAACATCTTGATGTCGCCGATGACGTTGCGAAAACCCAGGATCAGGCCGCCGGTGATGATGGCGGGCAGCAGGGGCACGAAGATCTCCGCCAGGTGGGAGATGCCGCGCTCCAGCGGATTCATGTTGTGGCGGGCCGCCTGCTTGGCGGCATCCTTGCTGGCGCCGCTCACCCCGATCTCCTCGGTGAGCGCCTTGTACCACTGATCCACCTCGTTGCCGATCACCACCTGGAACTGGCCGCCCTGGGTGAAGCTGCCCTTCACCGCCGGTATGGTCTCGATGGCCTTGGGGTCGGCCTTGGCCGGATCGGCCAGCACGAACCTGAGTCGGGTCAGGCAGTGGCTGACTGTGGTGATGTTGTCCTTGCCGCCGATCCGTTCGATCAGCTGTGCCAGATGCTGTGTGTTGACTTTTGACATGAGCCTTCCCTCTGTGACTCGATGAATAATGGTCGTTTCTTTGCCGGCTGGCCAATGACCGCCCGCTTATTGGTATCGTTCCCAATCAGCATGAAGCCAGTGGCCGACATCAGCAATGGGAACGTTCCCAATTCGTGGCGGTGGTCACAAAAAGTGCAAAACGCCGGTAATGAGAGGAAAAGATAGACTACAGGGGCTGACAGGGGGCTATGGTGGCTCTGGGGGCCTGGCCCTCTTCAATCTGGTCGAGCAGCTGTCTGGCGGCCAGAATGCCGGCATCCTTGTAGCCGAAATCCAGGTTGAGGGCGTTGGCAAACAGGAAGGTAAGCATGGGGTTGCTGCCGAGGCCGCTCACCAGGATGTCGGTACGCCCCTGCTCCTGCAGGTATTTGGCGGCGCCTATGGCCAGGGTGTCGCTGGCGCAGACCAGCGCCTGGGTGCTGGGGGTGACCAGCTCGGCAGCCAGCCGGTAGCCGCTGTGCAGGCTGAGATCCCCGAGGGCGCTGTGGGGCGTGCGACCCAGCGCCTCGCAGTAGTCGAGATAAGCCTGGTGACGGCGCAGGCCAGTGGTGAGATCGCTGCGCTCGACCCCCAGATAGGCCACCCGGTCTATACCCAGCCCCCTGAGGTGCTCGAGCACCGCCCGCACCGCCCCCTCGTCATCGTAACAAACGGAGGAGAATCCGGGGTGCTCGCGCACCATCAGCACCAGCTTCTCCTTGAGCGGCGCCATGGCGGCGTAGTCCAGATCGTTGAAGGCAAACAGTATTATGCCGTCCACCCCGCGCCGCTCCAGCACGGCCAGGTGTTCGCTCACCTTGGCGGGGGAGAACTTGCTCTCCATCAGCACGGCGTCGTAGCCGCGGGCATAGAGGGTCTCCAGCATGCCGCGCACCGCCTGGTTCTCCGAGCTGGAGTCGAGGCGTGACACCACTATGCCGATCACCTGCTGGCTCTGGCTGCGCATGGCCCGGGCCGACTTGCTCGGCACGAAGTCGTGCTGGGCGATCACCGCCTCGACCCTGGCTCGGGTCTGGGCGTTGACCTTGGGATCCTGATTGAGCACCCGGGAGACGGTCGACTTGCCGACCCCGCTCAGGCGGGCGATATCGAGGATGGTCAGTTTCTTTTCCATGGGGGATCCGTGACAGGGGAGGGCGACAACCGGGATGCAGACATTGTTGTGATTAAGTCCTGTGAATACAAGCCCATGGCGTTAGAATGCCAATTTGCCCAGGCGACTCCCCCGCCATTGCACAGGACGCGCATCATGGATCTGTTGGCAAGTCTGCACTTCTCCCTCTCCATCACTGGCCCCATCTGCCTGGTACTGGTGCTCGGGATCTGGCTCAAGCGGCTCGGTCTCTTGCCCGACAGTTTCGTCGAGTCCGCCTCCCGACTGGTGTTTCAGGTCACCTTGCCGGCCTTGCTGTTCCTCAGCATGGTGCGCACCGACTTTTCCACCATGCCGAGCCCCTGGCTCATCCTCTACGGCCTGCTCGGCACTTTGGCCGGTTTCCTGGTGCTCGAGCTGCTGGCGGCTCGCTTCATCCCCGAGCGGCGTCTGCGCGGCATCTTCGTGCAGGGCAGCTTTCGCGGCAACATGGGGATCATGGGGCTGGCCTATGTGCAGAACGCCTACGGCCCAGAGGGCATAGGGGCCGCCGCCCTGCTGGTGGGCTCCATCACAGTGCTCTACAACATCCTCGCGGTGATCACCCTGACCCGCAGCCTGGGGGGCGGAAAAGGGATCAAACCCATCCTCAAGGGGATCGTCAGAAACCCCCTCATCATCGCCATACTGGCGGCCCTGCCGTTCGGCCTGCTCGGCATAGAGCTGCCCCAGCTGGTGATCACCACGGGCAACTACTTTGCCAGCATGACACTGCCGCTGGCGCTGCTCTGTACCGGCGCCAGCCTCAACCTCAAGGCCCTGCGCGGCGGCGCCATGCTGACCGGCTGGGCCACCGCCAACCGCCTGTTCTGCATTCCCGTGCTGCTGGTGCTGGGGGCCTGGGCGCTCGGTTTCAGTCCCCAGGCCCTCGGCATCCTCTTCCTCATCAGCTCCACCCCCACCGCCGCCGCCAGCTATGTGATGACCCGCGCCATGGGGGGCGACAGCGCCCTGGCGGCGAACATCATAGCCACCACCACGCTGGGTTCGCTTGTGACTACCAGCCTGGGGGCGGCCCTGATGAACTACCTGGGGTTGATGGGGTAAGGCACTGTCGCCATGTGACTGCCCCGGCCATGGGGCGCGCATTGGCGGCGAACATCATGGCCGCCATCCCCCTGAGTTCGCTCGCTACCACTGGCCAGGGGGTTGAACAGCCTATCGTTCGAGCCCAGGGTCTCAGCTGCGTTCACGCTCCTGCTCCAGCACCATTTTTTCATGGGCCAGGAAGAAGGGGCGGTAGAGCACATAGCTGTTGAGGATGCAGACCAGGCTCATCAGGCCATTGCTCCAACTGCCGTTGGCCGCCCAGGCGGCACCGAGAGGAGAGGGCATTGACCAGGGCAGCAGGGCGATGAACTTGTCGAGAAACCCCCACTGGGTCAGCTGCCAGGCGAGCACTGCGTTGATCAGGGGGACGCCGATGAAGGGCAGGAAGAACAGCGGATTCATGATGATGGGAAAACCGAACAACAGCGGCTCATTGATGTTGAACATCGAGGGGATGAAACCCAGCTTGCCCACCGACTGAATCGAGTGAGAGCGACTGCGCATGGCCATAAACACCAGTGGCAAGGTAGTCCCAATCCCCCCGATCAGCAGGTAGTAGTCCCAGAACCCTTGCAGGAAAATATGGGGCAGGGGCTCTCCCGCCATCAGCGCGGCCTGGTTGGCGCTCACCCCGGCCATCCAGAAGGGTGACAGCAATCCGGTCACTATCAGGGCGCCGTGGATCCCCATGAACCAGAGCAGATGGGCGATCAGCAGGGTGATCAGCAGGGCGGGCAGGGTGTCGGCCCCCACGATCAGGGGCCGGAACAGGGCGGCCATGAAGTCCGGCAGACTGATCCCGAACTGCTGCTTCAACCAGAGCCGCAACAGGCTCAGCGACAGCATGATGAACAGCAGCGGCACTATCAGCTGAAAGCCCCGCCTCGTCATCACCGGCACCTCGTCCGGCATCTGGATGTACCAGCCCCGGCGATAGAAGAACCGGGTCACCTCCACCGAGTAGAACGCCATCAGCAGGGCGGTGAAAATCCCGGCTCCCCCCAGATAGCCAAATACCCCGGGTTGCAGCGAGCGAAAGTCGATCAGCATCAGGAAGGCCATGCAGCCCCCCAGGCCGCACAGGCGCTCCGGCATTTCGTATGCCTTGGCGAGGCTGGACGCCGCACCGAAGGCGATGATCAGCGCCACCAACCCCAGGGTGTGGGAGTAGACGGGAAACAGGAAAGGATGCAGCGCCCGCGCCAGCCAGTGCAGCCACTGTCCGAAGGCGTGCGGCGTGTCGGGGGCGATGGGAGGATAGAGGATGGGGACCAGCAGGCTGCCGACGATGACGAAGGGCATGGCCAGCTGAAAACCATCGCGCAACGAGAGCACATGGCGACTGCGGGTCAGCCAGTTGGCAAACGGTACCATGCGCTGCTCTATCATGCCGACCAGCATTGCCATCCATTGCAGATTCATCACGTTATTCGGTTCCTTGTCATCCTGATACCCCTTGTCATCACGAGGCTTGGACGCCATTTTGACGGCTTTGTGGTTTTGTTTCCGTAATATCCTCGACCATTTTGCCATTTCATTACCTCGCTCACACTTCCCGACCTCTTGAACCGGAAAAAGTCGATCCTTCTCACACATCAATGGATTTACTTTGGAAACCGGTTTCCAAAGTAAATCCATTCGGTCCAGAATGCGCCATCCGTTATGAACGTCTGGAGAATCGGGAAATGAAAAAAATCATGTTGTGCTGCTCTTCCGGCATGTCCACCAGCCTGCTGGTCAAGAAGATGAAAGAGGAGGCGGACAAGCGGGGATTGGACGCCGAGATACAGGCCTTCGGTGCGGCAGAGTTCGATCTGCAGATGCCCCACTACCAGGTGGTGCTGCTGGGGCCCCAGGTCAAATACATGCAGGCCGAACTGCAGCAGCGAGCGGCGGCTCATGGCGTGCCTGTCGACACCATCAACATGATGGATTACGGCATGCAACGGGGTGACAAGGTCCTCGACCACGCCCTCACCCTGATCGGCTGATGCGCAGACCCCAACCAGTGAATGTCACAAGGAAACCTTCATGAACACCCTTTACGAGCGCTTTGTCAGTACCATAGAGAACCGGGTCAGCCCGCTGGCCGGCCGGATCGGCCAGCAGAAATACGTGCAGGCGATCCGTGACGGCTTCATCGCCGCCTTGCCCTTCATGATCGTCGGCAGCTTCATGCTGGTGTTCATCTTTCCCCCCTTCTCACCCCAGACCCAATGGGGATTTGCCCGTGCCTGGCTCGACTTCTCGTCGACCTATCAGTCCCAGTTGCTGCTCCCGTTCCAGTTGAGCATGGGGCTGATGACCCTGTTCATCTCGGTGGGAATAGGCGCCAGCCTGGCGCGGCAGAACGGTCTTGACCCCGTCACCACAGGCCTGCTCTGCCTGATGTCCTTCATGCTGGTGGCCGCCCCCGTCAAGGATGGTGCCATCTCCATGCAGTATTTCTCCGGTCAGGGGATCTTCACGGCCCTGATCACCGCCATCTATGCGGCCGAGGTCTATGCCTTCCTCAAGCGCAACAACATCACCATCAAGTTGCCGCCCCAGGTCCCGACGGGGGTCGCCCGCTCCTTCGAGGTGCTGGTCCCGGTGCTGGTGATCATCCTGACCCTGCACCCGCTCAACCTGATCCTGGAGAGCACCACCGGCATGATTTTGCCGGAGGCCATCATGTCTCTGGTCAAGCCGCTGGTGGCGGCCTCCGATTCCCTGCCTGCCATGCTGCTGGCGGTGCTGGTGTGCCAGGTGCTCTGGTTCGCGGGGATCCACGGTGCCCTGATTGTCACCGGCATCATGAACCCGTTCTGGATGGCCAATCTGGCCAACAACCAGGCCGCCATGGCGGCCGGTGAGGCGCTGCCCCACATCTTCCTGCAGGGCTTCTGGGATCACTACCTGTTGATCGGTGGCGTCGGCTCCACCCTGCCGCTGGCCTTCCTGCTGCTGCGCAGCAAGGCCGCCCACCTGAGATCCATCGGCAAGATGGGCGTGGTGCCTGGCCTGTTCAACATCAACGAACCCATCCTGTTCGGTGCGCCCATAGTGATGAACCCGGTTTTCTTCCTGCCTTTCATCCTGGTGCCCATGATCAACGCCACTCTGGCCTGGTTTGCCCTGGATATAGGTCTGGTGGAGCGGGTTGTCTCTCTCACTCCCTGGACCACCCCTGGCCCCATCGGCGCCTCCTGGGCTGCCAACTGGGCCATCAGCCCCATGGTGCTGAGCCTGCTCTGCATGTGCTCCGCCGCTGCCATGTATTACCCCTTCCTGAAAGCCTATGAGCGCACCCTGCTCAAACAGGAAGAGCAGGAAGAGAGTCCGAAAACGCCGGAGCTGGCCGCCGCCACCCGTTGATTGCCTGCCGGGGCCGCCTGGCGGCCTCTTTTTTCAAGCTTGGAGTAACACGAGATGCAATACCGTTTTCCTGAACAGTTCTGGTGGGGCAGCGCTTCCTCCGCCGCCCAGGCCGAAGGCGCCAGCCTCCAGGGCGGCAAGGCGCCCACCATCTGGGATCACTGGTTCGAGCAGTCCCCCAACCGTTTCCATCAGCAGATAGGGCCGGCGCAGACCTCCGGTTTTTATGAGCATTTTCGCGATGACATCCGTCTGCTGAAGCAGCTTGGTCACAACAGCTTCCGCACCTCCATCGCCTGGTCCAGGCTGATCCCGGCTGGCCGGGGAGAGCCCAACCCACAGGCCGTCGCCTTCTACGACGCCATGCTCGACGAGCTCAAGGCCGAGGGGATAGAGCCCTTCATCTGCCTGTTCCACTTCGACATGCCCATGAGCATGCAGGCGCTGGGGGGCTGGGAAAGCCGGGAAGTGATCGAGGCTTACGCCGAGTTTGCCGAGACCTGTTTCAGGTTGTTCGGCCACAAGGTCAGACACTGGTTCACCTTCAACGAGCCGATCGTGCCGGTGGAGGGGGGTTACCTCTACGACTTCCACTATCCGAACGTGGTGGACTTTCGCCGCGCCGCCACCGTGGCCTATCACATCATGCTGGCCCACGCCATGGCGGTGCAGCGTTACCGGGAGCTCGGTCAGGATGGTCAGATCGGCATCATCCTGAATCTGACCCCCTCCTATCCGCGCTCGCAACACCCGGCGGATCTGAAGGCGGCCAACATTGCGGATCTGATGTTCAACCGCAGCTTCCTGGATCCGGCGGTCAAGGGGGAATACCCCGCCGAGCTGGTCGAGCTGCTGCGGGAATACGATCAGCTGCCGGCCTGCGATCCGGGCGATGCCGCCCTGCTGGCGGCCGGCAAGATAGACCTGCTGGGGGTCAACTACTACCAGCCGCGCCGGGTCAAGGCGCGCAGCCACGCGGTCAATCCTGCCAGCCCCTTCATGCCGGAGTGGTTCTTCGACTACTACGAGATGCCGGGCCGCAAGATGAACCCGCACCGGGGCTGGGAGATCTACGAGCAGGGGATCTACGACATCCTGGTCAACCTGCGCGACCACTACGGCAACATCCCGAGCTACATCTCCGAGAACGGCATGGGGGTGGAGGGGGAGGCCAGGTTCAAGGGAGAGGGCGGCCAGATCCAGGATGACTACCGCATCGGCTTCATCCGGGATCACCTCATCTGGCTGCACAAGGGGCTGTCGGAGGGCTGTCAGTGCCGGGGCTATCACCTCTGGACCTTCATCGACAACTGGTCCTGGAGCAATGCCTACAAGAACCGTTACGGCTTCATCGAGCTGGAGCTGGAGAGCCAGACCCGGCGCATCAAGAAGAGCGGCCAGTGGTTTGCCACCGCCGCCCGTGAGAATGGCTTTGACTGATTATTCTGTCACTTGCCCCCTATAAAGAGCGCCAGCCCCAGGGCCGGCGCCCATCACCAAGGAGTGTGTATGTTCGATCTGGAAGAGACCGTCATGGGTCTTATCATCAATGCCGGCATGAGTCGCAGCCTCTGCTTCGAGGCGCTGCGTCAGGCCAGGGCCGGTCAGTTTGCGGAGGCCGATGACCTGCTGCGCCAGGCCGCCGAGGCAGCCAATGCCGCCCATGCAGTACAGACCAGGCTGATCGAGGCGGATGAAGGGGAGGGCAAGATCCCGGTCACGCTGATCCTGGTCCATGCCCAGGACCACCTGATGACCGCCATGCTGGCCCGAGAGCTGGTCACCGAGCTCATCGAGCTGCACCGCAAGCTGGCTGCCTGAGGAAGACGATCATGTTGCGACTCGGACTCGACATCGGCGGCACCAAGATCGAGGCTCAACTGCTCGATGGCCAGGGCGTCAGCCTGCTGCGCAAGCGGATCGCGACCCCGACCACGGGGTACGGCGATTTCCTGGCGGCCATCACCGATCTGGTGAGGGAGATACGGCAGGCGATGGACAGCGCCTTCACCATCGGCATCGGGCTGCCCGGGGCGATCGACCCGCAGACGGGTCGCATCAAGAATGCCAACTGTCTGTTTCTCAACGGACAAGACCTTAAAGGAGACTTGACCCAGGCGCTGGGCCAGCCGGTGTGGCTCGCCAATGACGCCGACTGTTTCGCCCTCTCGGAGGCCGTCGACGGGGCGGGAGAGACGGGCAGGGTGGTGTTTGGCATCATCCTCGGCACCGGCTGTGGTGGCGGCTTGGTGGTCAATCGCCAGCTCATCGTCGGCCCCAACGCCATCACCGGGGAGTGGGGACACAATCCGCTGCCCGGTTATGACCCGGCGCTTGATGGCCCAACCCAGCCCTGTTACTGCGGGCGCAGCAACTGCATCGAGCGGTTCGTCTCCGGGACAGGGTTTGCCGGTCGTTTCGTGGAGCGTCATGGCCGCGGGTTGTCGCCTCTCGGGATCATCACGGCCGCCGCCGAGGGGGATCTGGAGGCCGAGGTCCACTATGACCACTTCATCCAGGCCCTGGCCCGCAGCGTCGCCAGCCTGATCAATGTGCTGGACCCGGATGTCATCGTACTGGGGGGCGGCCTCTCCAACATCGCCTCCCTCTATCGTGATCTGCCCGCGGCAGTGATTCCCTACCTGTTCTCGGCGCAGTGCCTCACCCCCATAGTGCCTGCCCGCTACGGGGACAGCAGCGGGGTACGCGGCGCCGCCTGGCTGCCGAGCTGCGTCGAAGGAGCCACCACATGGGCCATCTGAGCCTTGGCCGAGGAGAGCGCGCCGACTCGCCTGCCCCGGTGGGCTATGCCTGTCAGAGGCTGAGACACTGCCTCGGGCCCTAGTCCCCACCCGATTTGATCCATGCCCTTTGCCCCACATTGCGTCGCGATGGGGGAAAGGCATGCCCGAATTTGTCCTCCCTTCGGGGAGACAGATAAATAAGTGCTTGTATATCAAAAACATAAAACTCAAGGAATGATAATAATGAAACTGACAAACCTGTCCGCCCAGCTCCTTGCGATCCTGGCCCTGAGCACCCCTTTCATGGCCCGCGCCGTGGTGGAAACCAACACTGACTTCGGGCGCCTGAGCCTGGGGGGCGATGCGGAGATCAACCTGAACGCGTCCAATACCACCCGTGGCAACGTGCTGGGTCAAACCAGCGAGACCCGCACCGATCGCTGGGACGAGGATGGTCGCCTGCTGCTGAACTTCCTCGGGGTACGGGAGCTGGAAGATGGTCGCTATGGCCAGATCCAGATCCAGCCCACCATAGGCACCAATGGTGGTGCCGGTGCCGACGATGCGTATCTGGGGTTCGGCCAGCGCAGCAACTGGGGGATGAAGGTCGGTCGTTTCGAGGCCTACGACATGTTCCCGCTGGGTCAGGACATCTTTGTCGAGCATTCCGGTGACAGCGCCAACGACCTCTACTCCGATGGCAATGGCTATGTCTACATGCTCAAGGAGGGTCGTGGCCGGGCAGGCAAGGGGGGTCAGCTGCTGCTCAACAAGGAGGCGGGCAACTGGTATCTGGAGCTCTCCACCCTGATCGGAGATCGCACCAATCTGTTTGCAGGCCAGCAATACCACGGCTATGCGCTGACCAAGGCCAAAGACTCCATCATCGTGCGTCCCGTCATCGCCTGGAAAGGTGAAAACCTGAAAGTCGCCCTGGGGGCCGAGGGCAATGTGATCAGCGACGCCATCGTCACCAGCGACGACGTCTCGGTGTCCGATCGCATGGGTTATGGCCTCACCACCAGCTGGACCCAGGATGCCCTGGTCATCAATGCCAACCTGGCCCGCATGGATGCCGAGGCTGAAACCGATACCACCCTGGGCGCCAACCTGCTCTGGCACAATGCCGGTCTGGGTTATGTCTACGCCATCAACGACATCAGCAGTGCCAATCTGAACAACACCAGCGCCGACTTCAGCAAGATGATCGGCAAGCACAGCATCAACACCGTCTACGCCTCCTACAAGATCCCGAGCGTGCTGGATCTCAGCAACTTCGATATCTATCTGGGAGCCTACTGGTCCCAGCTGAATGTCGACAGCGGCGAGGTGGACAACATGGATCGCTACGGTGGCCGGGTGCGTTTCAAATATTTCTTCTGATGGAAGCCAGGTTGGCAGAGGGGGGGCAAGGGCCCCCCTTTTCCATTGGTCAGGCTGCCGGCCCTTACCGGAGGTCGCTGGCCTGTGCTAGGATGGAGGCCTGTTAACCGGTTACCGTTGATGAAGCCATGGCCAATATTACCGATGTGTCGCGCCTCGCGAATGTGTCTAAAGCCACCGTTTCCCGCGTCCTGAGCGGCTCGCGCGGCGTGCGTGAAGAGAGTCGGTTGGCCGTGCTGCAAGCCGCCGAACAGCTGAATTTCCGACCCAATGCCACGGCCCGCTCCCTGGCGACCCAGGCGACGGATTGTGTGGGCATCATCCTCTCCCCCCAGCTTGGCAATCGTCTGGCCAGCATGCTGCCGCTGCTGGAAGGAGCGCTGGCCAAGACGGGCAAGAGCATGCTGGTGCGCTTTGCCGACGAGGCACAGCAACAGCAGCTGGCGGTCGATGAACTGCTTGGTGGGCGTTGTGATGGCGTCCTGGTCCTCGGTACCAAACAGCCTCTGAATCCGGACCCGCGCCTCATTCAGCTCGATGGGGTGAGCGACACCGGCAACCTCAATCTCAGCTATGACCTGACCTTTGCCACCGAGAGCGCCTGTCGCTTCCTGCTCGGCAAGGGTCATCGCCAGCTGGTGCTGATGCTGGATGACAAACTGTCCCCAGCCGGAAAGAGCGCCATCCAGGGTTATCAGCAGGCACTTCAGCAGCAATCCCTGCCCTATAACAGCCAGCTGGTGATCGACGGTACCGACAACCAGCAGGCGCTGCTCGGCTTGCTCAATCGCTACCTGCCCTTCACCGCGCTGGTGGTGCAGCAAGATGCCCAGGCTGCCGATGCCATGAGGCTGTTGCGCGAGTTCAACCTCCATATCCCTCAGGATGTCTCCGTCATCAGCCTGGAAGGCTCCTCCCTGGCGAGCCAGCTGACCCCGCCGTTGACCTGCATCGAATACCCGAGTGAGCGGCTGGCCCAGGAGAGCGTGCGGGTGTTGCAAGCACAGCTGGCGCAGAGTCTGCGACCGGCCGATGAGCAGCAGAAATTCCAGGGGCGCCTGGTGGTGCGTGAATCCGTGGTGGCCCGCTAGGGCTTGACCTTGCCGCGGGCGTCAGCTTTAGGCTGGGAACACATCCACAGAGGAGATATCCCATGACCATAGAACTCACCGTCTCCGGCATGTCCTGCGGTGGCTGCGCCGCCAGCCTGCAGAAGGCGCTGCTGGCCCAGAGCGCCGTCAGCCAGGCCCGGGTCGATTTTGGCAGCCGTAAAGCCGTTATCGAGAGCGAGCTGAGCAAGGGCGAGTTGATCGCGCTGATCGAAGTCCAGGGATTCAATGCGGAGTGATTTATCCCTATATGGGTAAAAATCAGACCAATATTCTGTTTACTTGTTTTTATTGTTGAGAGTGATCACTTAAAAACGATTTAAAGTGGATGAAAATGCTGCAGTCAACTAACCCAAAAGGATTGCAGCATGACTCACCCTATCCGCAAGACCCTGCTCGCCGTCGTCCTCGGCATGACACTCTCCCCCCTGGCCATGGCCCTGCCGCAGGTTCATATTCTGGCGACCGGTGGCACCATAGCCGGTGCGGGGCAGTCCGCCACCCAATCCAACTATGAGGCAGGCAAGGTGGCCATCGAGACCCTGATCGCCGCCGTGCCCGAGATGAAGAACGTGGCCGAGGTGCAGGGGGAGCAGGTGGTCAAGATCGGCTCCCAGGACATGAACGACGAGGTGTGGCTCAAGCTGGCCAAGCGGGTCAACGAGCTGCTGGCCAAGGATGACGTGGACGGCATCGTCATCACCCACGGCACCGACACCATGGAAGAGACCGCCTACTTCCTCAACCTCACCGTCAAGAGCGACAAGCCCGTGGTGCTGGTCGGCGCCATGCGTCCCTCCACCGCCATGAGCGCCGATGGCCCGCTGAATCTGTATAACGCAGTGGTCACCGCCTCCGACCCCAGCTCCAAGGGACGCGGCGTCATGGTCGCCATGAACGACACAGTGCTGGACGCCCGGGACGTCACCAAGACCAACACCACAGGGGTGCAGACCTTTGCCGCCCCCAACTTCGGCCCGCTCGGTTACATCCACAACGGCAAGATCGACTACCAGCGCAGCCCGGCCCGCCTGCACACCAGCAAGACGCCGTTCGACGTGAGCAAGCTCGACAAGCTGCCGCAGGTGGGCATCGTCTACAACTATGCCAACGCCACCGATCTGCCGGCCAAGGCCATGGTGGATGCCAAGTTTGACGGCATCGTCAGCGCCGGGGTGGGCAACGGCAACCTCTACCACACCCTGTTCGATACTCTGGCCAAGGCGAGCGAGGACGGCATCCGGGTGGTGCGCTCCGCCCGCGTGCCGACCGGTGCCACCACCCTGGATGCCGAGATCGATGACGCCAAGTACGGCTTCGTGGCCGCCGGCACCCTGAACCCGCAGAAGGCGCGCATCCTCTTGATGCTCTCCCTGACCCAGAGCAAGGATCCGGCCCAGATCCAGCGCTGGTTCCAGCAGTTCTGATCCCGGGGTTCAACCCGCGAACCTAACCCCATGAACAAAGGGCAGGATCCGATCCTGCCCTTTCCTATGGCGCCATCTTCACATAGAGCGCGCCCTCAGCTCACCATCAGCCAGCCGCAGAAGCCCAGGTACACCAGCCCTATGCCGGCCAGCCTGCCCGCCGTCATCCGCTCCCGGCTGAAGCCCCACCACAGCAGTGCCACCGCCAGCAGGGTCACCAGGGAGGAGGCCATCATGGTGCTGTCGAGCAACCAGGGGGTGAACAGCAGACAAAACGCCTTGGGAATGGTGCCCTGGATCATCATGGCGCCTGAGATGTTGGCCAGCGCCAGCCGGTATTTGCCCTGACGCACCCAGATCAGCACGTTCATCAGTTCCGGCATCTCGGTCGCCACCGGGCTCAGCAGCAGGGCCGCCAGCACGGGGGAGAGGCCAAACAGCTCGCCCATGCTCTCCAGCTGATGGACGAACAGCTGGGCCGCCAGCGCCACTACCACCAATGCCACCAGGGTCTGCAGCAGCACCTTGCGTAGCGCCGGGATCTCGGCCTCGGGGTCCAGCTTGAGGGGCTCTGGCAACGGGGTCTCGTGGCTGTCGGTCTGTTTCAGCTCGCGCCGCACATAGACCAGATACACCAGCACGAACAGCGGAGCCAGCCAGGTTTTGCCGGTGAAGGCCACCATGCCGAGGGCCACCGCCACCAGGAAGATAGCGACAAACCAGGCCTGATCCCGACCAGTCTCTCGCTGCACCTCGCCATCTATGACTCTGTGTTCAGGGCCCATGCACAGCAGCAGGGTCAGGCCGACGGCGGCATAGCCTATGGTGGAGAGCACCAGGGGACCGCCGAGGGCGGCCCCTATTCCTATCTGCTGCTGGGCGGGAGCATCCCCCATCAGCAGGGCCGTCAGGGTGACTATGCATTCGGGCAGGGCAGTGCCGAGGGCCGCCAGTAGGGAACCGGTGGCACTCTGGGAGAACTTGAAGTGATGGCCGGCCCATTCGATACCGTTGACGAAATATTCGCAGGCCAGGTAGATGGTGACGGCAGAGAGCAGAAATAACAGCAGGGTGATCAACATAATAGGCAACCGCCAGGCGAGCAGAACAACCGATGGACCCGATACGGCTCGCCCGGCTGGCTTGCGTATCGAGGCCAAAGGTCTTGCAGAGCGATAGATGCTATCGCCGCTCATGCCATGGATCTGATGATCCAAGAATGTTGACATGAGCCCTGCCCGGATCTCGGGCGGGTTGCTACTCCCCAATGACAGTGCGGGCTTTTTATCAAGAGATGGGTCGCCCCACAAGGAAAATGACGGCTCGTCCCCCCGGCAACTTGTAAGGGGATGTAACCTGGCCACAGGCCCATCCCATCAGATCTACCCGCCAGGATCCAGATCCCGCCCACAGGATCCTCGCCTTGGCACAGGGATTGCTATGAGTTGACTACTGTCCACATTGACTTGGGAAGGGTGAACGATGAAACGGTGGATCCAACATTTTTACCAGCTGAATCGCCTCAACTGGCTGATGGTCTGGCTGCTGCTCTGCTGCAGCATCATATTGCTGTTCCCGGCCGGGCTGATGAAAGGCGCCGTCAGCCAGTGGGCCACGGCTCACGCCGCCTGGCTGGGGGTCGGCATGCTGATCGCCATCTCCTACTTCTGCAGCCAGGGTTTCCTGATCGCCTGGGAATGGGCCTGCGACGAGTGGCAATCCCGCCGTCAACAGGATCAGCTGGCCCAGATGATAGGCTTCCTCGACTTCAACGAGAAGGCGGTGCTGCGCGAGTTTGTGCTGCAACGGAAAAGCGTCATAAACCTGCCGATCACCGAACCTGCCGTCAAAAACCTGATGGATGCCGGGGTGCTGACCTATGCCTATGGCAAGCCGGTGCGAGAGAAGGAGGACGAAAACCAGATCCGCGCCCTGATGATTGCACTGCCGGCACGGCCGCTGCTGACCTACAAGGTGCTGGGGCTGTCGCGTGGCAAGATGAGCGACGAGCAGGTGGAGCAGATCATGAACGCCAGACCCAAGTTCGCCCAGAAGAGTTTCCAGCGCTGAGCCGCCACCATCCTTCAGACAAAAGAGCCGGACACTGTCCGGCTTTTTGCTATCTGGTTGGGGTTACTCGGTTCTTGCCTTGAGATAACCGGCGTAGTCGGGCACCTGTACGCTGAATGCCTGCTGCATGTGCGGGCTGTCCATGATGAAGTCCGCCGTCGCTTCGTTGGTGGCGACCGGGATGTTCCAGACCGCCGCGAGGCGCAGCAGCGCCTTTACGTCCGGATCGTGCGCCGCGGCATTGAGGGGATCCCAGAAGAAGATCATCACGTCGATCCTGCCCTCGGCAATCAGGGCGCCGAGCTGCTGATCGCCGCCCATGGGGCCGGAGAAGAGGCAGGTGATGGGCAGCTGTGCCTTCTTGCCGAGCAGGGTACCCGTGGTGCCGGTCGCATAGAGGTGGTGGAGCTTGAGCTCCTCCTTGCGGCGCAGCACCCAGTTCAGCAATGGGGTCTTCATGTTGTCGTGAGCCACCAGGGCCACCCGCTTGTGGGGGGCCATCTCACGTGCAATCAGTTCCATGGAAATCATCCGTAGCAAAGTGATGGGAATAGGGCCGTATCCTAATCGAAAGCGGCGTGCGCTGCTCTGCCCTGCATCGTAACTGTGATCACTGCAATGGTTCAATCCGGCTTGGGCTGTGCCTCGTTCGCCGGATCCGGCGGTGCGCCCAGTATCGTGAAGGGGGTTGGCGGACTTAGGGAAACACCCCGGTTGGCCAGCTATCTGGCAGACATTAACGTCCATATATTTCAAATTCATGCCTGGGCTTCAAGATGGTGGCCCAGAAAAAACCCGCCTTGGCGGGTTGGGGACAGATCTTAATGACATCCGCACTCAGGATGATGCGGTATGAAGCTGGGATTGCTGATAGTTTTCCAGGCCGATGCGAGCGATGAGGTCCAGTTGGGTTTCCAGCCAGTCTACGTGCTCCTCCTCGTCTTCCAGGATCTCCTGGAACAGGTCACGGCTGACATAATCATGGACGGACTCGGCATAGGTGATGGCCACTTTCAGGTCGGGAATGGCATCCATTTCCAGTGACAGATCGCAGCGCAGCATCTCTTCGACTGTCTCACCGATACGCAGCTTGCCCAGATCCTGCAAGTTGGGCAGTCCTTCCAGAAACAGCACCCGCTTGACCAGCTCGTCGGCATGTTTCATCTCATCGATGGACTCATGATATTCCTTGTGCCCAAGCCCCTTGAGGCCCCAGTCATCGTAGATGCGGGCATGCAGGAAATATTGGTTGATGGCAACCAGCTCATTGGCCAGCACCTTGTTGAGGTGGGCAATGATTTTGGGATCTCCTTTCATCGACATTACTCCTCGTGTTCGAGCCTAGGGCACCGATCACTAGAGCGTAGTCGAGAAAAATGACCATAAGAGGATGGCGAATCGCCTACCCCGAAAGGAAGAGCATCCGCTCGATGAGGTGAGGGGAGAGGTATTTCATGCCACTTCGTAATAAAGGGGCGCCTGCTCCGACTCCATCTTGTCGATCTCGGTGGCGATGATCTCCATCGCCATGCGCACGCACTTGCCACATTGTGCACCGACTTCCAGCGATTGTTTCAGCTGTCTGAACTCGGTCTTGCCTGCCTGTACCGCCTTGCGGATCTGGTTATCTGTGATGCCGCGGCACAAACACACGTACATAATAATGGACCTCATGCTGGAATGAGATGAAATCTAAATGAGAATGGTTCGTAGTGCAAAGAACGAATGGTAATAAGATCCCCTGCTTGCCAGTGATTCCCCCCTTGAGGAGAATGCAACCATCAGAGAGGAGACGAACATGCTCAAGAAACTATTCAGTGCCCTGTTCAAGGGGCAACCCGCCCAGACCGCCGACGTCACGCCCACCGAATACACCGGCTATCTCATTTATCCCGAACCCATGGCGGAAGGGGGGCAGTTCCGGCTTGCCGGGCGCATCACCAAGGATGTGGATGGTGTGCTGCAGACTCACCGCTTCATCCGCTCCGATCTGTTCTCCAACCCGGCCGACGCCGAGCGTTTCATGGTGCAAAAAGCCCATACCTTCATCGATCAGATGGGGGAGCGCATGTTTGAGCCACGGGTGAAGCCGGACGACAGTTCAGCCTCATGAGCCCAGCCGAGGTGGATCTCCTGCGCCAGGCCCTCGCTCGCACCGGTGAGCGTCGCCTGATCTGGCTGGAAGGGCTCGAAGCCGATTGCATCACCCGCGCCGAACCCTTGCTGGGGGAGGCGGTCTTCTGGCTGGGGGACGGCCCCGCATGCCATGGCCCGCTGCCCGCCGCCAAGGCGCTGCAACGGCTGGGTCAGGAGTGCGATACCCTGGTGTTCAACGCCTTCAGCGGCTTTCATCCCGATGCTTTCGGCGCCTTGGCGGGCACGTTGCGCGCCGGTGGTCTGCTGCTGCTGCTGACGCCCCCCAGAGAGACGTGGCCAGCCTACCCGGATCCGGACAGGCTGCGACTGGTCGCCCAGCCTGAGGATGCCAAGCTGGCGGGTCATGGTTTTATCGCCCGCTTGGTGCGGTTGCTGGCAGGGGATCCAGCCCTCTCCTTGAACCCTCCCGTCGGCGGCGAACCCTGGTGTCCTCTTGACGCAAGCCGGCCACTCAGCACCGATCAAGCCCGTGCGCTGCCAGCCATTCACAAGGTGTTGCATGGTCATCGTCGTCGTCCGCTGGTGCTGAGTGCGGATCGTGGCCGTGGCAAGAGTGCGCTGCTGGGTCTGGCCAGCGCCGATCTGCTGCGCCAGGATCCCGGCCTGCAGATAGTGGTGACGGCTCCTTCCCAGGCGACTGTGGCCACGCTCTTTGCCCATGCCTCGGCCGCGCTTGCAGACACGCCAGAGCGGCTGGCGGGCCTGACCTATGTGTCGCCAGACCGAGCGGCTCAAGGGGATGTGCAAGCGGATCTGCTGTTGGTGGATGAGGCCGCCGCCATTCCGACCCCGCTGCTGGAAGCCATCCTGGCCCATCACAGCCGCATCGTATTCGCCACCACTGAGCACGGCTATGAGGGGACGGGGCGTGGTTTTCATCTGCGCTTCAAGCGGGTGCTCGATAGGCAGACCCCGGATTGGCAGGAGCTGCATCTGGCGGAACCCATCCGCTGGAGCCGGCATGATCCGCTGGAGCCGCTGATCTTCCGGCTGCTCGGCCTCAATGCCGACATAGTGGCACCGGCTCCCCCGAAAGCATCAAGCTGGCGACGGCTGGAACAGGAGGCGCTGGCCGGTGATGAGGCTCTGCTCAATCGGGTGTTCGGTCTGCTCGTCCTGGCCCATTATCAGACCAGTCCGAGTGACTTGCGGTATTTGCTGGAGAGCCCGGATCTCGACATCCACCTGCTGGAGCAGGATAAAGAGTTGCTCGGTGTTGCCCTGGTGGCCCGGGAAGGAAACATAGCGCCGGCGCTGGCTCACGACATCTGGGCTGGGCGAAGACGCCCCCGTGGTCATCTCTTGCCCCAGTCGCTGCTGGCACACGCGGGCTTCATCACGGCAGGGGAGCGCACCTATGCCAGGGTGATGCGCATCGCCATTCATCCCGCTTTGCATCGGCTGGGACTGGGTTCTCTGTTGCTGGCGCAGCTGGAAACACACTACCGCACGCAGGGATACGACTATCTGGGGTCAGCCTTTTCTGCGAGTCCCGATCTGCTGCCATTCTGGCTCAAGGGGGGCTTGACGGTATTGCGCATCGGTCTGCAGCGGGATGCGGCCAGCGGCAGCCATGCGGCCTTGTTGCTCAAACCGCTGAAAGCGGAGCTCGATTCGGAGCTGGCGCAATGGCGACGGCGCTTCGTGAGCCAGCTGCCGACCCTGCTGGCAGGAGAGCTCAAGGGGCTGGATCCCGAACTGGTCTGGCTATGCCTGAGAGGAAACGCGGCCGCAGAAGCGCCCGATCTGGATGAGTTCCAGTATCAGGAGCTGATGTGCTTTGCCCATCATCACAAACCGTTCGAGCTGTGCCAAGCCTGCCTGCAACGCTGGCTGGCCAGTCGGTTGACTGTGCTGGATGAACTGCTTCCCGACGAGCGTCGGCTGCTGATCGCCTCCATCTGGCAGTATGTGCCCTGGGCCGAGTTGGCAAAGACGTTGGGTGTTGCTGGCAAGCCTGCGCTGATCAAGCAGCTGCGCAGCCTGCTGGCCCGGCTGTTTGACAAACCGGCGCCCATGGCCTGACGACGAACGACATGGCCGCGGCGGCGCGAGAAGGCACCGCTGGTCACCACAGATGAACAAGGGGCCCGGGTGGCCCCTTCTCTTTTGTCGAACGCTTTGGCTGCTCGCTACCGGAGGGATCCTGTGATTGAGCCGTTCTGGGTTATGCCATGGGGCAATGGCTGCCGCCAGCACACCCCTCGTTTACCCCGGATAGGATGCCAACTGCTCTGACGAGTCCCTCGTCGGCTGGCATCACTTTGGTTTTTTCAGAATATGGACTAATACTTGAGTGTGACTGAACGTTTAATAAATGCATTATTTTCAGATGGTTAGCGTTTGAACTGTCAATGCTTGCCATCTTTTCTAACGTGCACAGGGAGTGCAATGTGGGAAAAAATGCAATCAACCATGGCGCATGGATGGTGTGGCTCGCCAGCAGCAGTGTTTCCGCCAACGACATCACATTCAACATGACGCGCGGGGCGACCGCCATCAGCCAGCAGGTGTATGACCTGCATATGACGATCTTCTATATTTGCTGCGCCATTGGCCTGATCGTCTTCGGGGCCATGCTCTGGTCCATAGTCCACCACAGAAAGTCTCGCGGCGCCAAGGCCGCTCAATTCCACGAGAGCACCCGCATCGAGCTGTTATGGACGGCCATACCTGTGCTGATCCTGGTCGCCATGGCGGCCCCGGCGACCTCGACGCTGCTGAAGATGGAGGACACCTCCAAAGCCGACCTGACCGTGCTCATCACTGGCTCGCAATGGAAATGGCATTACAAATACCTCGAGCATCCTGTGGAGTTTTACTCCTTGCTGGCGACCAGCAAGAAGCAGATCTCGGGGGACGAACCCAAGAGCGGCACCTATTTACTGGAGGTGGATCAGCCTCTGGTGTTGCCCATCGGCAAGAAGATCCGATTCCTGATGACCTCGGATGACGTCATCCACTCCTGGTGGGTTCCAGCCTTCGCGGTGAAGAAAGATGCCAATCCCGGTTACATCAACGAATCCTGGACCCGGATCGACAAGGCTGGCACCTACCGGGGGCAGTGTGCCGAGCTGTGCGGCAAAGACCACGGCTTCATGCCCATAGTGGTGGTGGCCAAGCCGGCCGGGGAGTTTGATGGCTGGATCGCCAAGACAGCGGCAGATCAGGCGGCAGCCAAGGCCCAGCAGCAAGACCTGGCCAGTCAGACCATGACGCTGCCGCAGGCCATGGAGCTGGGGGAGAAGGTCTATCTGGGCTATTGCGCCGCCTGCCATCAACCCGCGGGTACGGGCTTGCCCGGCATCTTCCCGGCCCTCAAGGGCAGCAAGGTGGCGACGCTGCCAGAGCATAGGGCCCAGCACCTGGACATAGTCCTGCATGGCAAGAGCGGAACGGCGATGCAGCCCTTCGGCAAGCAGCTGACGGCCCAGGAACTCGCCGCCGTCGTGACATACGAGCGCAATGCCTGGGACAACAAGACCGGTGATGTCATTCAGGCTGCAGAGGTGCAGTCCCTTCTGAACCCAGTCGATCCAAACAAGGACAAGTGAGGCGCCAGCATGAGTGATGGAATCACGGATACCCTGCACAGCGAGCACGCCCACCAACCTGCATCGGGCATGAGGCGCTGGCTATACACCACGAATCACAAAGATATCGGCACCCTCTATCTGCTGTTCGCCCTGACCATGTTCTTCACCGGTGGCGCCATGGCCATGGTCATTCGGGCCGAGCTGTTCCAGCCCGGGCTGCAACTGGTCGAGCCCCTGTTCTTCAACCAGATGACCACGGTGCATGGTCTCATCATGGTCTTTGGCGCCGTGATGCCCGCCTTCACTGGCCTCGCCAACTGGCTGATCCCCATCATGATAGGTGCCCCGGACATGGCGTTGCCCCGGATGAATAACTGGAGCTTCTGGATCCTGCCGTTTGCGTTTCTGATCCTGCTGTCGAGCCTGTTTATGGAGGGCGGTGGCCCCAGCTCGGGCTGGACCTTCTATGCCCCCCTGTCCACCAAATACAGCGGCAACAGCACGGCGCTGTTCGTCTTTGCCATCCACATCATGGGTATCTCCTCCATCATGGGGGCCATCAACGTCATCGTCACCATCTTCAACCTGCGGGCGCCGGGCATGGGCTGGATGAAGATGCCGTTGTTTGTCTGGACCTGGCTTATCACTGCCTTCCTGCTCATCGCTGTCATGCCGGTCCTGGCGGCGGCGGTGACCATGGTACTGACGGACAAGTATTTCGGGACCAGCTTCTTCGATGCGGCCGGGGGCGGGGATCCTGTGCTGTTCCAGCACATCTTCTGGTTCTTTGGCCATCCGGAGGTGTACATCATGATACTGCCGGCCTTTGGTATCGTCTCCAGCATCATTCCCACCTTCTCTCGCAAGCAGCTATTTGGCTATCGCTCCATGGTCTATGCCACCAGCAGCATCGCCTTGCTGTCATTCATGGTCTGGGCTCACCACATGTTTACCACTGGGCTGCCCGTTGTCGCCGAGCTGTTCTTCATGTACGCCACCATGCTGATAGCTGTGCCGACCGGGGTAAAGGTATTCAACTGGGTCGCCACCATGTGGCGGGGATCACTGACGTTCGAGACCCCCATGTTGTTTGCCATCGCCTTCATCACCCTGTTCACCATAGGCGGCTTCTCGGGGTTGATGCTGGCCATGATCCCGGCCGATTTCCAATATCACGATACCTATTTTGTCGTGGCCCATTTCCATTATGTGCTGGTTACCGGCGCCGTCTTCTCGATCCTGGCCGCCGCTTATTACTGGTTGCCCAAATGGACGGGGCACATGTATGACGAGCGACTCGGGCAGTGGCATTTCTGGTGCTCGCTCATTTCGGTCAATGTGCTCTTCTTCCCCATGCATTTCGTCGGTCTGGCGGGCATGCCCCGTCGCATTCTGGATTACGCGCTGCAGTTTGCCGACTTCAACATGCTGATCAGTCTCGGCGGTTTCGCCTTCGGGCTGTCGCAGTTGCTGTTCGTCTGGGGGGTGATCAAGTGCATCAGGGGAGGGCGGCAGGCGAGCAATCAGGTGTGGGAAGGGGCGGAGGGGCTGGAGTGGACGCTCTCATCCCCCCCTCCCTACCACAGCTTCAAGACTCCGCCAGAGGTGCGGTAAGGAGAGCATATGGCTCAGGTCAATCACGGTCCCCTGCTCAGAAAGCTGGCCCTGGTGGTGCTTGTCATGTTCGGGTTCGCCTTTGCACTGGTGCCGCTGTATGACGTCTTCTGCAGGATCACCGGCCTCAACGGTAAGACTGCAGTACAGCCTGCCACGGCTGAGCGGGCGGTGATCGACAGCAAACGGACCATCCAGATCGAGTTTCTTGCCCATGCGGACACCCAGATGCCGTGGCAGTTCAGCGGCGAAACGGCGCGGTTGTCGGTGCGGCCGGGTGAGATGAAGCTGGTCAATTATCGGGTGTTCAATCCCACCGATCGCACCATGATTGGTCAGGCGGTGCCGTCGGTCTCCCCCGGTCCCGCCGCCGCCTACTTGAAGAAAGTGGAGTGCTTTTGCTTCAACCGTCAGGAGTTGCAGGCGGGGGAGAGCAAGCTGATGCCGCTCAAGTTTTATGTCGACCCCGATTTGCCCGACAACATAAACACCATCACGCTCTCCTATTCACTCTATGACATCACTCAGTCCACCCCAGCCCCGACGTTGGCGCAGAGGAAATAATCATGGCCAAAGTGAACCAGACGTATTATGTCCCGGACCAGAGCCGCTGGCCCATCATAGGGGCGGTGGCCTTGTTTTTCCTGGCCTTCGGGGCGGGGCATCTGGTCAATGAGGTGGCGAGCGAGCAGGCCGGGGTCGGCCGGTATTTGATGATGGCTGGCGTTGCCTTGCTGGTCTTCATGCTGTTTGGCTGGTTTCGCCACATCATCCAGGAGTCCATGACCGGGCTCTACAGCGCCCAGATGGATCGCTCCTTCCGGCAAGGCATGGTCTGGTTCATCTTCTCCGAAGTGATGTTCTTCCTGGCCTTCTTCGGGGTGCTGTTCTATGCCCGCCAGCTTGCCATGCCCTGGCTGGATGGCGCGGGCAACAAGGCGATGACGGCCCAGTTGCTGTGGCCGGATTTCTCCGCGCACTGGCCCATGGTCAAGACCCCGGGAGGCACCACGACCCAGGCCATGCCCTGGCACGGTATCCCCCTCATCAATACCCTGATCCTGCTCGCATCCTCCGTCACCCTGCTGTTTGCACATACCGGCCTGGAGAATGGAAAACGCCGTCGTCTCAAGGGAATGCTGCTTGTGACCGTGGTGCTCGGGTTGGCATTCCTCTGGCTGCAAGGCTATGAATACCTGCATGCGTACCGGGATCTGGGGCTGCGACTGGACTCCGGCATCTACGGCAATACCTTCTTCATCCTGACCGGATTCCATGGCTTGCATGTCACCCTGGGGACTGTATTCCTGCTGATCATCTGGCTGCGGATAGTGCTGAAGGATCACTTCACCGCCGAGCGCCACTTCGCCTTCCAGGCCGCGGCCTGGTACTGGCACTTCGTCGACGTGGTCTGGCTCTGCCTCTTCGTGTTCGTCTACCTGCTCTGAGGTCGGGATCAGTAAGGGCGCGGGTTGGGCTCCAGCCAGCCCATCATCAGGGAGAGCAGCAGGATGACGACCACCAGCAGGGAAAAGAACACCCGGCGCCCCAGCGGGGCCGACATCTTCTGGGGGTGACCCGTGGTCATCATCAACCAGAGGGCATGAAACAGCTGTCCTATGATGAGCAGCAGCATCAGTACCAGCACTATCTTGATCAACATGTTGGAGCCCTCCGTTATATGCGTGACATGGCAACATGGGATAAGCAGCGACCATGGCATCACAGGCGCTGGATCGTACTGATGTTCACTCTGGTTGTGACGGCCGGTTTGTGCAAGCTGTCGCTCTGGCAGTGGCAGCGCGGGATGGAGAAAGAGGCCTGGCTGGGGCGGATGGCGGTGGCACAGCAGGTGGCGCCAATGACGCTTGCCCGGATCGACTGGCGCAATCTTGAGTCACTTGATGGCATGTCACTGGGAGGGGAGGTCGAATGGGTGTCCCCTCATGTCTGGTTGCTGGACAACCAGGCGGTGGCGGGCGAGATCGGCTATGACGTCATCATACCGGTACGGGCCGGTGATGCCCGTCCCCTGCTGCTGGTCAATCTGGGCTGGGTGCCTGCACCCGCCAGCCGGCAGCAGCTGCCAAGGCCCGTCATTCCGGCAACTCTGGAGCTCGACGGTCTGCTGCGCACGGCCCCCGGTGGCGTCTTGCTGGGTCAGAACATCGAGTCCGGCCCCTATCCTAACCGGCTGCAGTCCATCAGGGTGGATGCCCTGAGCGAGATCCTCGGTTCACCCCTCGCCGATGCCGTGTTTTATCAAAGGCAGACTCCCTTCCTTTATCACTACCAGCCGAATGTCATGCCGCCCGAGAAGCACAGGGCATATGCAGTGCAATGGCTTGGGCTGGCGCTGGTGATGCTGGTGGGGGGCCTGGTGCTGACAAGGAGGTTGTCCCCATGAACTCATGGTCAAGATGGAAGGTACCTGTTCTCTTTGCGCTGGTGATACTGCTGCCTGTGGTTCTGGCTGCACTGACCCTGAGGCAGGGCTGGTATGAACCCGGCACCCGCAACAAGGGGGCCTGGTTGGATCAGGAGGTCTATCTGTTGCAACCGCTCCCGCCCCATCAGAGTAAATGGCGGCTGGTCTATCTGGCCGCCCGGCGCTGTGAGACGCAATGTCAGCAGGTGCCCGAGTTGATGTCGCGGATCCAAAGCGCCCTAGGCCGCAACCTGGACAAGCTGGATCTGGTGCAACTGACCGATACGCCGCCGCGCGGGGTGAACGGAGCGGTGCGGGCGGGCGATATGATGCTGGTGGACTCGCAAGGGCTTGCCATCCTGCGCTACGAGGTACCGGCCAGCACGGCGGCGTGGCCACTGCTTGGCAAGGCAGTGCTGTCGGATCTGCAGCAACTGCTCAAGTATCAGCGAGGTGTGAAATGAACGCGCACCTGAGGACTGTGTCGTGTGTCCTGTCGCCATCATCCGGAGACAAGCGTCAGCGAGGTGCCGTATGAAGATACAGAAGCGGCTGGCATCGATCGCTATCGCACTGGCGGTACTGGTCATCGTGCTTGGGGCCTATACCCGACTGACGGATGCCGGGCTGGCCTGCCCCGATTGGCCCGGCTGTTACGGCTCCCTGGCCGTCCCCCAGTCCGCGCATATGGAGCGGGCGGCCCAGCTCTACCCGGACACGCCGCTGGAGCCCCACAAGGCGCGCAGCGAGATGGTGCACCGCTACTCTGCCGGTGTGCTGGGCGGTGTGATTGCGCTGCTGTTCGTGCTGAGCTGGCATGCTGGCGGTCGTCTGCGTCGGCTCTCTGGGGCCTTGCTGGTGCTGGTGGTTGGGCAGGCGGCGCTGGGCATGTGGACGGTGACGCTGGCGCTGCACCCTCTGGTGGTGACCAGCCACCTGCTGGGTGGGTTCGCCATCCTGACTCTGCTCTGGCTCTACCGGGCCGAGCTTGAGCGCTTCCCCGCGAACGCGCCCGTCTGCTGCGGTCAGGGCTTGCCCTGGCTCGGCAATGCGGCCTGCGGCGTGCTGCTGCTGCAGATAGCGCTGGGTGGCTGGACGTCGGCGAACTATGCGGCCATGGCCTGTGTCGAGTTGCCTCTCTGCCAGGGGAGCTGGCAGGCGCAATTGAACTGGGAGGAGGCCTTTCATCTGCCACTCGGCCACGCCAGCTATGAGTTCGGGGTGCTGAGCAAGGAGGCGCGCCAGACCATCCATATCGCCCATCGTCTGGGGGCCCTTGTCACCGCCCTGCTGGTGGGGGGCTTTGCCCTCGCCCTGATCCGTCAGGGGGCCCCGTTGCGCTTACTGGGGGGGCTCTTGCTGGTCCTGCTGCTCGTGCAAATTGCCTTGGGGCTGGCGAACGTCCACCTGGCCCTGCCGCTGGCAAACGCCCTCGCGCACAACCTGGTGGCGGCACACCTGCTGGTGTGTTGTGTGCTGGCCCGTGGGCGGCTCTCCCGCCCCCGGATTTCCCCTTCGTTGTCGCCTGAGGCGATCAGGAGTCAGACATGAACAGCAAGTCCTTGGCCCGCTTCATCGACACCCGGCTGCTGCGGGACTACTACCAACTGACCAAGCCCAAGGTGGTGGCCTTGCTGCTGCTGACCGCCTGGGTCGGCATGCTGCTGGCCGAGCCGACCCAGGCCTCCCTGGACGAGATGGTGCTGGGGCTGGCGGGGATAGGGCTGCTGGCGGCCGGGGCCGCGGCCATGAATCATTCTCTGGATCACGGCATCGATGCCCAGATGCGCAGAACGCGCTGGCGACCGGTAGCCATGGGGCGGATCGGGCCCAAGTCTGCGATGGCGTTTGCACTCTGGCTGGCGTTGATGGGCTTCGTCCTGCTCTATTGGGGCGTGAATCCCCTGACCGCCTGGTTGACCCTGGCCAGCCTGTTTGGCTATGCGGTCGTTTATACCCTGCTGCTTAAACGGGCCACGCCACAGAATATCGTGATCGGCGGGCTGGCGGGCGCCATGCCACCGTTGCTGGGCTGGACCAGCATCACAGGAGGACTCTCGGCCGAACCCTGGCTGCTGGTGATGATCATCTTTACCTGGACACCACCCCACTTCTGGTCCCTGGCCATCCACCGGCGTGATGAGTATGCCGGTGCGAACATTCCCATGCTGCCCGTCACCCACGGCATAGCATTCACCAAGACGGCCATACTGCTCTATCTGCTGATCCTGACCCTGGTCTGCCTGCTGCCCTACCTGATCGGCATGTCCGGGCTGCTTTATCTGATCGGCAGTCTGGCGCTGAACCTCGGGTTCTGCTGGCATGGCTGGTTGCTGAAGTATTCGGATCGACCCGGTCAGGCGATGCGCACCTTCCGCTTCTCCATCTATCACCTGATGTTGCTGTTCGGTCTGCTTATTCTGGATCACCACTGGCTGTGGCGGCTGTCGTAGGGGGAGGTATCTGGCAGGGGATTTGGGTCGTTGTTTACGCATTCAGGCTGGCCCCGGGGCCAGCCTGAATCATGTTCAGAGCTTGACCATGATGTGGCGCGGTACCGTGTAATCCTCCAGCGCGTAGAGGGAGAGATCCTTGCCATAGCCGGACATCTTCATGCCGCCGTGGGGCATCTCCGAGGTGAGCATGAAGTGGGTGTTGATCCAGGTGCAGCCATATTGCAGGTGGCTGGCCACCTTGCTGGCCAGACTCAGATCCCGGGTCCACACCGAGCTGGCGAGGCCGTAGTCCGAGTCGTTGGCCCACTGCACCACCTGTTCGGCATCGTTGAAGCGGGTTACCGACACAACTGGGCCGAACACCTCCCGGCGCACGATTTCATCCTCCTGGCGGGCGTGGGCTATCAGGGTCGGCTCGAAGAAGAAGCCGTTGCCGGGGCGGATCTTGCCGCCAGTCGTCACCTCCACGTGGCCGCTGCTCTGGGCCCGCTCCACGAAGCTGGCGACCCGGTTGCGCTGGCGGTCAGAGATGAGCGGCCCCATCTCCACCCCCTCTTCACGCTGGCCCCCCACCTTGATGGAGGCCACGGCCTCCGTCATGGCCGCGACGAACTTGTCGTAGATCTTGCCCTGGGCATAGATGCGGCAGGCGGCGGTGCAGTCTTGCCCGGCGTTGTAGAAGCCGAAGGTGCGAATGCCTGCCACCACGGCCTCCAGATCCGCATCGTCGAAGATGATGACGGGCGCCTTGCCACCCAGCTCAAGGTGGGTGCGCTTCATGGTGCGGGCGGCGCTCTGCAGTATCTTCTGGCCGGTGGCGATGTCACCGGTGAGCGATACCATTCGCACCAGCGGGTGCTCCACCAGCGGCGCCCCCACGCTCTCGCCCCGGCCGCAGACGATGTTGATGACGCCGCGCGGGAAGATCTCGCTGGCGAGCTCGGCGAGGCGCAGGGCGGTGAGCGGGGTCTGCTCCGAGGGTTTGAGCACCACAGTATTGCCTGCCGCCAGCACTGGTGCCATCTTCCAGGCCGCCATCATCAGGGGGTAGTTCCAGGGGGCTATGCTGCCCACCACCCCTATGGGGTCGCGACGGATCATGCTGGTGTGCCCCTCTATGTACTCCCCCGCCAGTGGCCCTTGCAGGCAGCGGGCCGCCCCGGCGAAGAAGCGGAAGCAGTCCACCACGGCGGGCAGCTCGTCATTGAGCACCGCCAGATAGGGCTTGCCGCAGTTGAGGGATTCGAGCGCCGCGAACTCTTCGGCGTGGCGTTCGATGGCATCCGCCAGGCGCAGCAGCAGGATGCTGCGGCTTGCCGGGGTGGTGCGGCTCCACTGGGCGAAGGCGCGCTGGGCGCCGTTCACCGCCCGGTTCACCTGCTCGAACGACGCCTCGGGCACCGAGGCGATCAGCTCCCCGGTGGCGGGATTGAGGATGGGCTCGGCCTGGCCATCACCGGTCACGAACTGGCCGTCGATCAAGAGTTGGGTAGAGAATTTCATGGTTGCATCCTTGCGCAGGCGTTGAGTCATTATTTGCCACTGCCGGCGACGTCCTGGCCGTCGCGGGTGAGGTAGTAGGCAAGCAGAATGGGAATGGTGGTCACGGCCACTATGATGAGGGCCACCACGTTGGTGACGGGTCTGTCACGGGGGCGGATCAGCTCCTGATACATCCAGATGGGCAGCGTGGTCTGCTGGCCCGCGGTGAAGGTGGTGACTATCACCTCGTCGAAGCTGAGCGCAAAGGCCAGCATGCCTCCCGCCAGCAGCGCGGTGGCGAGGTTGGGCAGGATGACGTAGCGCAGGGTCTGGAAGCCGTCGGCCCCGAGATCCATGGACGCCTCGATCAGCGACTTGTTGGTGCGGCGAAAACGGGCCAGGGCATTGTTGTAGACCACCACCACGCAGAAGGTGGCGTGACCGATGACGATGGTCCAGAAGCTGAACGGGATCTCCATCAGGCCGTAGGCGGAGCGCAGTGCGATGCCTGTGACTATGCCGGGCAGGGCGATGGGCAGCACCAGCAAGAGCGAGACCACCTCCTGGCCGAAGAAACGGCTGCGGGCTATGGCTCCCGCCGCCAGGGTGCCGAGCACCATGGCCGCCAGGGTCGCGAGCCCGGCCACCTCCAGCGACAGCTGGATGGCGCGCCACACGTCGGGGCGGTTCAGGGTCACCTCGAACCACTTGAGGGTGAGTCCGGGGGGCGGGAACTGGTAGCTCTTGCTCTCGCTGGTGAAGGCGTAGAGGAAGATGAAGAGGATCGGGAAGTGCAGGAACAGCAGACCGCCGATGGCGGCGTACTTGAGCAGGCCGGAGGCCTGGTTCATGGGTGGATTAGAGCGCATCGAAGGCCCCCAGACGTTTGGCAATGGTCAGGTAGATGGCGATGATGAGGATGGGCACCAGTGAGAAGGCGGCGGCGAAGGGCAGGTTGCCCGCCGTGCCCTGCTGCATGTAGACCACCTGGCCTATATACATGGTCGAGTTGCCTATGATGCCGGGAATGATGTAGTCACCAAGGGTCAGGGAAAAAGTGAAGATGGAGCCCGCCACCACGCCGGGCAGGGCCAGCGGCAGGATCAGGGTGCGGAAGGTCTGGGCCGGAGTCGCCCCCAGATCGCAGCTCGCCTCCAGCAGGGAGCACGGGATCCGCTCCACCGCCGCCTGAATGGGCAGGATCATGAAGGGCAGCCAGACGTAGACGAAGACGATGAAGGTGCCGAGCCGCGAAAACGACAGGGAGGGGCCGCCAATCATCGGCAGGGAGAGGATGCTGTCCAGCAGCCACTCCAGCCCCAGGCTGTCCGCCAGCCAGCTGATCACCCCCTCCTTGGCCAGGATCAGCTTCCAGGCATAGACCCGCACCAGATAGCTGGACCAGAGCGGCAGCATGATGCCCACGTAGAACAGCGCCCGGGTCTTGCCGCTGGTGTAGCGCGCCATGTAGTAGGCGATGGGGAAGCCGAGCAGGGCGCAGGCCAGGGTCACCAGCAGCGACATGCCGACGGTACGCCCGATGACGTCGAGGTTCTCCGGCCGCAGCAGGGCGATGAAATTTTGCAGCCCCAGCTCGTGACGCACCTGACCGCTGAACTCGTCCAGCCCGAAGAAGGCGTTGGAGAGCAGCATCAGCAGGGAGCCGACATAGATGATGCCGAGCCAGAGCAGGGGCGGCCCGAGCAGGATGGCCAGCAGCAGACCTGGCCGCCCGTAGAGCAGGGTGGAGAGGCGCCGCAGCGGCCGCAAGCGTGCAGGTTCGGTGGCGTGGCTCATGGCTAGACTCGCACTGTGGGGGAGGCTCATGGCTGAGCCCCCGATCCTGAGGCACTCAGGCGGTGGATGGCCTGCTCAGGCCAGCTAAGGCTGACCCGGGCGCCACGGGCCAGACGGGCCTGCCCCTCGTTGGGGTGGTTGACGATGATCTCGAGCTGCTCTCCCAGGCTGACCCGGTAGCGCACGAAGGGGCCCAGATACTCCACCTCGCAGATCTCGCCGGACCAGCCGGGCATGCCGGCCTCGCCGAGCCGGATCCGCTCCGGGCGCACCATCATCTGGTGCTCGTCACCGCACAGCCGCCGGGCCTGCTCCCCCTCGAACAGATTGACGGTGCCAACAAAGCGGGCCACAAACGGCGTCGCCGGGGCATCGTAGATGGTATCGGGCGCGGCTATCTGCTCTATCTTGCCCTGATTGAAGATGCAGATGCGGTCGCTCATGGAGAGCGCCTCCTGCTGATCGTGGGTGACGAAGATGAAGGTGATGCCGAGCTGGCGCTGCAAGGCTTTCAGCTCGAGCTGCATCTGCTCGCGCAGCTTGAGGTCCAGCGCCCCCAGGGGTTCGTCCAGCAGCAGGATGCGCGGCTGGTTAATGAGGGCCCGGGCGATGGCGATGCGCTGGCGCTGGCCGCCGGAGAGCTGCCCCGGCTTGCGGCTGCCGACGCCGGGCAGGCGCACCAGCTCCAGCATCTCCTCCACCTTGCGGTGGCGATCCGCCTTGGGTACTCCCCTGATCATCAGGCCGTAGCCGATGTTGTCTCGCACATCCATGTTGGGGAAGAGGGCGTAGTCCTGAAATACGGTATTGAGGTTGCGATCATAGGGCGGCACCCGGGAGCAGGGCTCGCCAAACAGGCGGATCTCCCCCTCGCTCGGGTACTCGAAGCCCGCGATCATCCGCAGGCAGGTGGTCTTGCCGGAACCGCTCGGGCCCAGCAGGGTAAAGAATTCACCGGAGGGGATCTGGAAGGAGATGTCGTCGACCGCCTTCACCTCGCCATAGTGGCGGCTGACCCGGTCAAATTGTACGGCTGTCATGGTACGTCCTTGTCATCGAACAGGGCCGGGTCTCCCCCCGGCCCGTGGTGGGGCGATTTGCTGGTGTGGGCTGCCTGGACTCAGCGGCCACCCAGGATGGCGATATAGTCGGACACCCAGCGGTAATAGGGCACGCAGGTCCCCTGGCTCTTGCACTGGGAGACTGGGGTACGCCAGAAGTGCACCCTGTCGAAGTTGTCTATGCCATTGGTCTTGCAGCCCTCTTTGCCCAGCAGGGCATTGCCCTCGCAGGCGGCGGGCACCACGGGCACAGAGCCGAACCAGGAGGCGAGATCCCCCTGCAGCTTGTTGTTCAGGGAGTGCTCCAGCCATTGGTAGGCGCAGGTGAGGTGCTTGGCTTCGCTGTGCACCATGCTGGTGTCGGCCCAGCCGGTGACGCCCTCCTTGGGTACAGTGGTGGCGATGGGCTGCTTGTCGGCGATCAGGGCATTGGCCTGGAAGGGCCAGGAGCCGGAGGCCACCACCCCCTCGTTCTTGAAGTCATCTATCTGGACGAAGGCGTCGTGCCAGTAGCGCCCCACCAGCTGGCGCTGCTTGCGCAGCAGATCGAGGGAGGCTTTGTACTGCTCCTCGTTCAGCTCGTAAGGATCCTTGATGCCGAGTGCCGGCTGGTGGGTCATCAGGTAGAGGGCGGCATCGGCGATGTGGATGGGGCCGTCGAACGCCTGCACCCGCCCCTTGTTGGACTTGCCGTCCGGCAGGGTCTGCTCCTCGAACACCACGGACCAGGAGTCGGGCGCCTTGGGGAACACCTTGGTGTTGTACATCAGTATGTTGCCGCCCCACTGGTAGGGGACGCCGTAGTGCTTGCCCTCCACTGTGTGCCAGGGGGCATTCTGCAGGCGGGGATCTATCTTGCCGTAACTCGGGATGAGGGCCAGGTTGAGCGGCTGCACCTTGCCCCCCGCGATGAGGCGCAAGCTGGCGTCGCCGGAGGCGGTCACCAGATCGAAGCCCCCCTCGTTCATCAGGGCCACCATCTCGTCCGAGGTCGCGGCCGTCTTGACGCTGACCTTGCAGCCGGTCTCCTTCTCGAAGCCGGTCACCCAGTCGTAGTTCTTGTCGGTCTCGCCACGCTCTACGTAGCCTGCCCAGGCCACGATATTGAGCTGGCCTTCACCCTTGCCGAGCTCGGTCGGGGCGGCCTGGGTCTGGCCTGCCAGCAGGGCGGGGATCAGGGCCAGGGTCAGGGGGGTCAGTTTCATCTTGCTCTCCTTGCATGATCTGGAGCCATGCGATACTGCAATGGCAATTAACATCCTGTTAACCAGTCATGAGCGTAGGAGAAGGCAGTGGTAATGAGAATTTCAATTTTTAACGCCAGAGGTATCTGCCAAATCGATATCGAGTGCAGATGAATCTTGTTTTTGATGACGGCACGGCGATCACCCTGAGGGTGCCGGCTAGCGGGAGACCGGCTGGCGGGCCCGCAGCCGGCTCTGATCCCGCGCTATGTCGATGAACTCGCGGGCGGTCCAGTCGAGCCGCGAGCCGCGGCGCCACACCAGACCGATGTCGATGGCGGGGATGGGCTCCTTGATGGGGCGGGCCTCCACCCGCTCCTGCTCCAGAGACCAGGGGCGATAGGCAAAGTCCGGCAGCAGGGCGACCCCGAGCTGGCTCGCCACCAGGCTGCGCACCGCTTCCACCGAGGCGGTGCGTAGCACAGTGCGAGGGGAGATGCCGTAGCGGCGCAGGCCGGCCCCTATGATCTGATCCAGCTGATCGGCGGTGAGCGAGATCATGGGCTCGTCCCCCAACGCCTTGAGGGAGAGGGTCGATTCCGCGCAGAGGGGGTGGTTGGCGGCGAGCCAGAGCCGCAGGGGGGAGCGGGTCAGCAGCTCGGTATCGAACGCCTCCTGGCGTATGGTGCGGTTGGTCATCAGTATCCCCACGTCCACCTCGCCGTTGACGATCTGATGCTCCAGAAACGGCTGCTCATCCTCCTTCACCTCGATGCGCACCGCCGGAAAGGCACGGCGAAAGCGGCCGATCGCCTCCGACAGGTAGTAGCCGGCCACCAGCGTGGTCACCCCTATGGTGAGCTGCCCCTGATCCTGCTGGGCAACCGCCTTGAGGGACTGGCCGGCTTCGGTCATGGCGCCGAGAATGCGCCTGGCATGGAGCAGGAACTGGTGGCCCTGGGCCGTCAGGGTGACGCCGCGCGGGTTGCGCTCGAACAGGGCGGCGCCGAGCTCGGTCTCCAGCTCGCGGATGGCGCTGGTGACCGCCGACTGGGAGATGTGCAGTTCGGCGGCGGCGCGGCTCACGGAGAAGCTGTCGGCCACCGCCACGAAGTAACGGATCTGGCGAAAGGTAAAATTCATCTGGGCATCCTGCCACGGGCGACGAGGTTGACTGCCAGCTTAACCCCGAACTTCCCCCAAGCAAAAGGCGCCGTGATGGCGCCTTTATCATTATTTTTCCTGCTGTTAGCGGGAGCTGGCCGCCTCGATCACCGGCACCCGGTTCACCGCCTTGCCCAGATAGGCGAGGGTGATGGTCACTATGATGCAGGTGAAGCTGAGCCACATGTAGGGCAGATAGTCGAGGGTCGCCACCCCCAGCACCCCGGCCATGAAGATGCCGTTGTCGCTCCAGGGCACCATGCCGCAGGTGAGGGTGCCGCCGAACTCGGCATTGCGGGAGAGGTTCTTGCGCGCCAGTCCCAGCCGGTCGTAGTTCTTGGCCATGATCTTGGGGGTCAGGATCAGAGACACATACATGGCGGAGCCGAACACGTTGGCCAGGAAGGCGGTGCCTATGGTGTGGCTGGTCAGGCTGCCGACGCTGTTGATGCGCTTCTCGAAGGCGCTGGCGATCACCGCCAGTATGCCGACCTTCTCCAGCAGACCGCCAAAGCCCAAACCGAAGATGATGACGGCCACCGAGCCCAGCATGGACTCCATGCCGCCGCGACCCAGGATGTTGTCGATGAAGTCGACCCCTGAGGTGATGGGGAAGGGGCTGTAGGCGGAGTGCATCGCCTTGATCGGATCCATGCCCTGGAAGGCGATGGCCCAGACAAGGCCGAGGAGGGCGCCGAAGCTGATCACCGGGAAGGCGGGTTTGCGGTTTGCCAGCAGGCCCAGCACCAGGATCACCGGCACTATGGCCAGCGGGGTGATGTTGAACTGCTTGTCGAGGGCCTCCATCACCAGATTGACCTGCTCCAGGCTGACGTTGCCGGAGTATTGCATGCCGACCACGGTGAACAGGGCCGCCGTGATGACGTAGGAGAAGAGGCTGATGGGCAGCATCCCCTTGATGTGCTCCACCACGTCGACGTTGGACATGGTCGACGCCAGCACCACTGAGTCGGAGAGGGGGGAGAGCTTGTCACCGAAGTAGACGCCGGAGAGCACGGCACCGGCCACCAGGGGCGCAGGCACCCCCAGGCTGTGGCCTATGCCCATCATGGCGATACCGGCAGTGGCGGCCGAGCCCCAGGAGGTGCCGGTGGCCAGGGAGGTGAGGGAGCAGATGATCAGGGTCGCCAGCAGGAAGATGGAGGGGTGTATCACCTTGAGGCCGAAGTAGATGATGCTGGGGACTATGCCGCCGGCGATCCAGGTGCCGACCAGGGCACCGACGGAGACCAGTATCAATATGGCGCCCATCCCCTTGGCGACGCCGTCGACGGCGGCCTGCTCCAGGGACTTGTAGTCATGGCCGAGCCGGATGCCGAGCCCCATGATGACGAACCAGGCGATGAACAGCGCCAGCTGGATCGGCAGATCGAGCACGCTGGTGAACGAAAAGGCCAGGGCCAGGAAAATGGCCAGGCAGGCAAACACCTGCGTCATGCCAGGCAATCGGATGTGGTTGTGTTGGTTTTGCATAGATACTTCCTAAACTCTTGCTCGCCAAGGTCGGTCCCTCTCGTCCTGTGGATACACGTATCCCGAGGGGCCGGCCCAAAAAGAGGCCGCAATCTACCACAAACCCGGGGCGCAAAATCCCAACTTATTTAGCAAAAATGCATTAATGTTTGATAAATCTACTCATTAGTTGATCTCATCGGCGCTTTTTTTGAATATCAGGCCGATGCAGGGCAAATAGCCAAAACCCATAGAGAAGTCCGATTGCACTCCCCATAATCACAAACGATAATCGTTATCGTTTGATTCTGTGGGTAGCATCATCATGATCTGGATAGTGCGGTGTCTCTTGCTGGCAGCCTTGCTGGCGGTGTTGGGCTGGGGTCAGGACAAGGCGTACGGCCTGTGGAGTCTGGGCTTCTTGCTGGCAGCCTGGGTCATGCTGGAACCCAGGCTGAGGCCGGCGCTGATCCTGCTGCCGGTCGCGGGCATGACGGGGGTCGTCACCCTGCTCTGGCAGCAAAGCTGGCTATAGGAAAGCGCTCAGCGGGAAGGAACGGCCTGGATCTTGTCATAGGCCAGGCGCAGTGAGGTCATGACCTTCTGCTCCATCTCGGTGCGTTCGGCATCCGTGGTGAAGTAGATCATGTCGACGTTGTGACGTATGTAGTGAGAGGGGAGCTGATTGAGGGTAAGGCAGCAGAGATCGGCCAGCTGGTAGGGGGTCAGTCTCTGGTTAAGTCCCTGTTTTTCTATCTCTTTGAGCACCAGATGTTCATAGAAGTTGTGAATGTCGGTATCCAGGATCATGGGAAAACCCCTGTGGTGGCATGGCATCCTCAACAGCATAGCCATGGCAGGGGCAAAAACAAAAGGCCCGTCACTTTCGTGATGGGCCTTTTGCAGAATGAATGGTGCGAAGAGAGGGACTCGAACCCTCACATCCGTGGGACACTAACACCTGAAGCTAGCGCGTCTACCAATTCCGCCACCTTCGCACACTGATTTTCTCCAGCTGGTTTTAAATGCGGTTGGAGCGCATTGCTCTGTGTTTACATGTCAGAATCATGGTGCGAAGAGAGGGACTCGAACCCTCACACCCGGGGGGCACTAACACCTGAAGCTAGCGCGTCTACCAATTCCGCCACCTTCGCACATTCGGGTTATCAGTCTGGATTTACATGCTGTCTGATAAAAGCATGGTGCGAAGAGAGGGACTCGAACCCTCACACCCGGGGGGCACTAACACCTGAAGCTAGCGCGTCTACCAATTCCGCCACCTTCGCACATTCGGGTTATCAGTCTGGATTTACATGCTGTCTGATAAAAGCATGGTGCGAAGAGAGGGACTCGAACCCTCACATCCGTGGGACACTAACACCTGAAGCTAGCGCGTCTACCAATTCCGCCACCTTCGCACATTGTCATCAATCTTGTTTTACATGCCATCGATGGAGCATGTTGCAGTATGGTGCGAAGAGAGGGACTCGAACCCTCACATCCGTGGGACACTAACACCTGAAGCTAGCGCGTCTACCAATTCCGCCACCTTCGCATCACTGCGGTGGGGGATTTTATAGAGTTTTGGGGGGCCGTCAACAGCCAAAGGGGACTTTTTTCGCTGTTGACGGATAAAGCCGTATCAAGGGCACAAAACTTCAGCAATCTGGGTCACACCGGGGCCAGTGCGTCCTGATACATCTGCTCGTACAGGGGAACAGAGTCGGCCCAGTCGAAGCGGGTGTGCATGGCATTTTGCTGCACGCGGGCAAACCGCTCCGGTTCCTGCAGGTAGTGGAGCAGGCTGCGGCGCATGGCATCGAGCAAGGTGCTGGCGGTGGGATCGTTGAAGCAGAACCCGGTCGCGTGCTCCGGATCGGCGTCCCAGTCCACCACTGTATCCTTGAGCCCGCCGACGGCTCTCACCAGCGGCAGGGTGCCATAGGCCAGGCTGTACATCTGGTTGAGGCCGCAGGGCTCGAACAGGGAGGGCATCAGGAAGAAATCGGAGCCCGCTTCCACCAGGTGGGCCAGACGGTCGTCATAGGCATTGATGAAGGCGAACCTGCCGGGATGTTGCTGGGCTATGGTCTGCAACTGGGCGGCGAGGGAGGGATCGCCTGAACCCACGATCACCACCTGCACCTGATGCTGCAAAAACTTGTCCAAGGCCGGGATCAGCAGGTGCACCCCTTTCTGCTCGGTCAGTCGGCACACCATGCCATAGATAGGCAGGTTGCCGACGGGCAGCCCCGTCTCCTGCTGCAGGGCCCGTTTGCAGGCGTGTTTGCCGGCCAGGTGGTCGGCGTCATAGGTGGCGGGCAGCAGGGGATCGAAGGCGGGATCCCAATCCTGATAGTCACAGCCGTTGAGGATGCCGCGCAAGTCGCTCGCCCGTTGCTGGAACACGCTGGCCATGCCGTGAGCACCCAGGTGCGTCAGCAGCTCGCTGGCGTAGTTGGGGCTGACCGCATTGATCTTGTCGGCATAGAGCACACCGCACTTGAGCAGGTTGATGTGGCCGTAGTCGTAGTTGATACGCTGCTCGTAGTCCTGGATCTCCGGCACGGCCCAGAACTGCTGGCGATCGAACACCCCCTGGAAGGCTGCATTGTGGATGCTGATGACCGACCGGGTGCGTTGGAAGAAGGGATTGTGAGCGTGGCGCGTCTTGAGCAGCAGCGGCAGCAGGCCGGTGTGCCAGTCGTTGCAGTGAACTATGTCAGGGGCGAAGTTCAGCTGCTCGCAGGCGTGCAGGGCCGCCGCCGCCAGGAAGGCGAAACGCTCGCCGTTGTCGGGGTAGGCCTGATTGTTCTCGGCATAGAGCTGGGGCCGTTCGAAATAGGGCGGGCAATCGAGCAGATAGACGCAGATCCCGTCCAGTTCCAGCTGATAGATGCGATAGCTGATGTCGTCCCGCCCCTGAGGGGTGGGCAACCAGCGCGAGGCGAGAAGAACGGCCTCGTCCCGGCGCTTGAGCGTCTTGTAGAAGGGCAGGATGATGCGAACGTCGTGACCCCCCCGGGCGAGATGCTGCGGCAGGGCCTTGGCCACATCTGCCAGGCCCCCGGTCTTCACCAGCCCCTCAACCTCAGAGGCTACAAACAGGACTTTCAGTGGGTTAATAGCCAACTCTTGCTCCCTTAGGTACCACGACGATTCCGCCTTCGGATACGGTAAATCGCTCTCTGTCATGGTCCAGATTCTCACCGATCACGGTGCCGGGTGCAATTTCAACGTTTTTGTCGATGATGGCGCGTCGAATTGAGCAGCCTTCACCTATCTTCACATCCCCGAGCAGCACGGATTCGCTGATGTGGCTGCATGGGCCTATGTTGCAGCGAAAACCCAGGATGGATCGCTGGATCTGGCTGCCCTGGATGAAGCAACCGCCGGAGATCAAGGAGTTGGCAATCTTGACCTTGCACTCATCGGTGTCGATGAAGGTGGCGGGGGGCAGGGGCGGGTAGTGGGTGTGCAGCGGCCATTTGCGATTGTAGAGGGAGAAGGGGGCATCGTCGGCCACCAGGTCCATGTGCGCCTGCCAATACGAATCCAGGGTCCCCACATCGCGCCAGTAGACGTTGGGCTTCTCACCGGGGATGACGTTGGTGCTGTAGTCGTAGACATAGACGGGGGCGCGGGGGAACAGGCTGGGGATGATGTCCTTGCCGAAATCGTGGCTGGAGTTTTCCTCGGCGGCATCGCGCTTGAGCTCGCGGTAGAGCGCCTCGGTCTCGAAGATGTAGTTGCCCATGGAGACCAGGGCCTGGGTGGGATCCCCGGGGATGGGCTTCGGATGCCTGGGTTTCTCTTCAAAACCTATCATGCGACCCTCCTGATCCACCTCGATCACCCCGAAGGCGCTCGCCTCCTCGATGGGCATGCGCAGGGCCGCCACAGTGAGGGCGGCGGCCTTCTGCTTGTGGAAGCTCACCATCTGGCTCACGTCCATCTTGTAGATATGGTCGGAGCCGAAGATGCAGACGTGCTCGGGGTCGGAGATCTCGATGAAGCGCAGGTTCTGATAGATGGCGTCGGCGGTGCCGTCATACCAGCGTTTGCCCATCCGCATCTGGGCCGGAATGGGATCGATGAAGCGATCCGTGATGCCGACTATGTTCCAGCCCTTCTTCATATGCAGGTAGAGGGACTGGGACTTGAACTGGGTGAGCACATAGATGCGCAGGAAGTCGGCGTTGACGAAGTTGTTGAGCACGAAGTCGATCAAACGGTAGCTGCCGCCAAAGGGGACAGAGGGCTTGCTGCGGGTGGTGGTCAGTGGCTGGAGTCGGGTTCCTTCGCCGCCAGCCAATATCATGGTGAGTATGCCTGCCATCGTATTTCTCTCCCTGAATTCATACTTTGAAAAGGTTTTCATGTTGCCGCGAAAAAACACCCCTAAAGGGGTGGCAAACGTTTTCTTGGTACCTTAGCAGATCCCGTCTGGCACTCTCTACTTGTTTTATTACAACCGTTGCACTTATTTAGGCTTTGCTCAGATACACCTTGAATTTGCCATCGCTGGCTATCACTTCGGTCCGTTTGAAGTGCGTATCCAGTATAGGTTGGTAACGCAGGAAGGCATTGGCGACTATGGTCAGGGCGCCATCGGCGGTCAAAAACTCGGGTGCCCTTGCCAGGAAGGTTTCGGTGGCGGCATAGAAGGTCTTGAGCCCGGCATGGAAGGGGGGATTCGAGACGATATGTTGGAATCTTTCGGCAATATCGGAATAGACATCAGAGGCATAGACTCGTCCCTGCAAGCCGTTGACCGCCAGGGTGCGGCGGCTGGACTCGAGCGCCAGGGCGCTGATGTCTACCATGTTCACCGCTAATGCCGGGTTGCGTTTGGCCAAGATGGAGCCGATGACCCCGGCGCCACAACCAAAGTCGAGCAGCTTGCCCTGCATGGGAGGGAGGCTCGCCAGCAGCATCTGACTGCCGAGATCCAGGCCATCGGCGCTGAACACCCCCGGCAGTGCCATGACGGTCAGCTCGGTATCCCCGGCGCTGCACTCATAGCGGCTGAACCAGGCATCCAGCTCGAAGGGGGCGACCGGCTTGCCGAGCTCGCCGTGATAGAGGGAGCAGCGGCGGGCGGAGTCGCGTTTTATCGGCTTCCCGCCATAGGGGGCCAGCAGCTTGTCTGCCCCGTTGATGCCGCCCCGGTTCTCGCCAGCGAGGAACAGGTCTGCACCGCTTTCCAGCAGCGGCGCCATCATGGCCAGCAGGTATTGCGCCTCGGCCTTGGCCTTGGGCATCAGCAGCAGCAGGGCATCGAAACGAGGGGCACCGCCGAGCTGGTGATCGAACAGGATGCGCTCACCCAGGGGCGCCTGCTGGCTGAGGAAATAGCAGTAGTCTGTGGTGAAGACCGTCAGGGAGTCGGCCAGCTCGGCCAGCTGACGAGGGTAATCATCTTCCAGGGCGCCACACACCAACAGCCGTTTGCCGACAAAGAGGGCTTGATTACGTTCCAGCATCTGGCTGACGGCACTGACAGGACGGCTCATTGGGACTCTCCACGCTTTTTTGGGCGGCCATTATACATGGCCGCTTTCGCCTTGACATTTATGCTGTGTTCCCGAAATATGCCCAGACACCTTATTTATCCAGAGATGATGCAATGCGGTCATGCGTATCGAAACGAAAGCATAAATACAGCCTGACATTCGGGCCTGCTGGCGTGCGCGCGTAACCTCTCATCCCTGAGACGATTCAAGCCCCGGTAGCGACCCCCGTACCGGGGCTTTTTATTGACCAGTCCATCTGTTTAGGAGAAGGAAATCCCATGTTTCAAGGTTCGATAGTTGCCCTGATCACCCCATTTCGACAGGGCCAGCTGGACGAGGCCGCACTGGCTCGCCTGGTGGAGTGGCACATAGAGCAGGGGACCCATGGCATAGTGCCGGTCGGTACCACGGGGGAGAGCCCGACCCTGACCCACGACGAGCATTGCCGGGTGGTGGAGCTGGTGGTCAAGCAGGTGGCGGGACGGATCCCTGTCATCGCCGGTGCGGGCTCCAACAACCCGGTCGAAGCCATTGAATACACCCGTTTCGCCGAGCAGATGGGGGCGGATGCCACCCTGCATGTGGCCGGTTACTACAACCGCCCGAATCAGGAAGGCTTGTTCCACCACTTCAAGGCGGTCCACGACGCCACCACCAAGCCCATCATCGTCTACAACATTCCGCCCCGCGCCATCGTCGATGTGCAGCCGGCGACCCTGGCCCGCCTGGCCGAGCTGCCGCGCATCGCCGGCGTGAAGGACGCCACCGGCGATCTGGCCCGCCCCTGGACCGAACGCCAGCTCATCAAGAAACCCTTTGCCTGGCTCTCCGGTGAAGACGCCACCGCCGTCGCCTACAACATCGGTGGTGGCCAGGGTTGTATCTCGGTGACGGCCAACGTGGCCCCCAAGCTGGTGGCCGAGGTCCAGAACCTGACCCTGGCCGGCGAGTGGCAAGCCGCCCGCGAGCTGCAGGACAAGCTGATCCCGCTGCATCAGGCCATGTTCGCCGAGCCCAGCCCGGCGGGCGCCAAGTACGCCGTCTCCCTGCTGGGCCTGTGCAGCGAGGAGTGCCGTCTGCCGGTGATGCCGCTGTCTGACGCCACCCGCGAGCGGATCCGCGCCGCCATGCAGGCGTTGAATCTGTTGTAAAAACTGGGCTCTGGATCTCGCTTTTGACTGCCAGGTCAATTAATGGCCAGGCTTTGCCGATATACTCGCTTGGATACAACCAAGGATGAATTGGCATGCAAGAATGGGATCCGGAGCACTTCACCAGTTTTGAACATCTCTGTGAAGTGACCTTGGCCGCGGTCAGAGAAAAGACCGAGGCCGAGCAGATCTATCTGTGGCTGCGGGCGCCGACGCCCCAGCTCTATCACTACAGGCCCGAGCAGGGCTTGCTCTGCCTGAGCGCCGATCTGCTCAGCTCCCTCGACCTGCCCCTCCTCTTCATAGAGCGCTCCCTCGATCTCGGCCAGTTGCTGGTAGAGCCCATTGCGCCGTCCAGCGCCATCTGGGAGAGCGTCGAGCCTGAGGCCCCGCGCCTGCGTGCCTGCTTCCCGCTCAAACGCCACAAGGGGCTGGAGGCCGTGGTCTATCTGGAAACCCGGCGCCGCCTCGATCGCCTGCCAAGGCGCCAGCAGCAGAGCATACAACTGCTGATGCACTACCTCGCCGCCGAGCTGGAGAGCCGGCGGCTCGCCGGTCAGGTCGATTTGGAGCGGGATCAGCGGATCCATACCCAGGCCGACCTAGTCCGCAGCCAGGCCCTGCAGGACTCCTTCCTCAGCATGCTGCAGGCGCTGCACCAGGTGGGGGTCAAGCTGTCGCGCTGTGACAGCGAGGATCGCCTGCTGCACGATGCCGTGGTGCTGGCGCGCCAGGAGTTGCAGTTCGATCGCATCGCCATCTTCCTGACGGACAGCGAATTCAAGACCATGCACGGGACCTGGGGCACCAACGAGGCGGGCGAGCTCATCGACGAGCGCCATTTCATCAGCCCCATTCCGGAGCATCCCACGGTGCAGGAGGCGCTGCGCCGCAAGGACTATGTGCTGGTGCTGGAAGACACCCCGCTCTATTACGAGAAGCAGGAGGTGGGGCGTGGCTGGAATGCCATGGTGTCGCTCTGGGACGGGGGTACCCCCATCGGCTGGATCGCCGCCGACAACCTGCTCTGGCGCCGCCCGCTCAAGGCGTATCAGAGCGAGATCTTCAAGCAGTATGCCGCCGTGCTCTCCCAGTTGCTGATCCGCCAGCGCACCCAGGCGGCGCTCGAGCGTTTCAACCGTGACCTGGAGCTGCGGGTGCAGGAGCGGACCCGGCAGCTTGCCGACACCAACCGGGCGCTGGAGGAGGCCAACCGGCGTCTTTCCTTATTGTCGCTGGAGGATCCCCTGACCGGGATCGCCAACCGCCGTCAATGGGACATCACCATGGAGCGGGAGTGGGAGCGGGCGCGTCGCCACCAGGGGGTATTGGCGGTGCTGATGATAGACGTGGATGAGTTCAAGTCCTACAACGATCACTTCGGCCACGGCAAGGGGGATCAGTGCCTGCAACGGGTCGCGGCCCTGCTGCAGGAGACGGAGCGGCGGCGCACCAATCTGGTGGCCCGCTATGGCGGCGAGGAGTTCGTGATCCTGCTGTGCGCCCCGCAACCCGGGGAGGCGGAGCGACTGGCGGAGCAGATCCACCAGGGACTGGAAGCCCTGCAGATCCCCCATCCGGCCTCCCGGGTGGCGGCGACGCTCACCGTCAGCATCGGCTTCAGCTATCTGATCCCCTCCTCGGACAAGGGGTGGCAGACCCTGACCGAGCAGGCGGATCAGGCGCTCTATCACGCCAAGTCCCAGGGGCGGGCCTGTACCCTGGCCTATCGCTGACGCCGGCCCTCTCTCCTTTGTCGCGGCATCAGGGCGGCGGCCCTCTTCCTCGGCATAAATGTGGTCGCAAGCGTTTCTCGCCCCTTGATGCGTGGCGATGATCCACGGGTCTGGCTAGAATGGGGGCCCATTTTCCACAGACAGATCCTGCACCATGACCCTCTCCGGATTTCAAGGCCTGGTCTTCGACCTCGACGGCACCCTGGTGGACTCCATGCCCCTGCACCTGGCCGCCTGGGAGCATACCGCCCGCGAGTTTGGCTTTCAGTTCGATGCCGACTGGTTTTATGAGCTGGGTGGCATGCCCAGTCGCAAGATAGCCTTGCTGGTGGCCGAGGTGCAGCAGATCGCGCTGGATCCGCTGGTGGTGACGCGTTGCAAGACGGAGCACTACGTTGCCAACCTGCACAAGGCGACCCCCTTCCCGGCCATGCTGGATCTGGTCAGGCGCTATCACGGTCTCATCCCCATGGGCATAGGCACGGGTTCACCCCGCATCAATGCCGAGGCCGTGCTGCGCAATACCGGGCTGGATCGCTACTTCCCCGTGGTGGTGACCGCCGACGATGTGGAGCTGCACAAACCCCACCCGGATACCTTCCTGCTGGTGGCACAGCGACTCGGAGTCGAGCCTGAGGGCTGTCTGGTGTTCGAGGACACTGGCATAGGGGCGCAGGCCGGTGAGGCCGCGGGCATGCAGGTGTGCATGGTCAAGGAAGGGAAGCCGGTCGGATTGACCTACTGAGCAAACGGGTTGGCCATCGAGGCCGCCTGGGGGAGAAGACCCACTCTCATACGGGACAGGCATGACATGAGAGTGGGGATGCGCGTCGTCACCGATTGACGCAGCGGCAAGCTCAGAGCGAGGAGGAGGCGAGCATCACTGCTCGCTGCTACCGCCCTGATTGTCGTCATAACGGCTCGGGCCGCCGTGGGGGCGCGGGGCCATGGAGACCCGTGGCTTGCGGGCGCGCTGGATGCTGACCGCCGGGCGACCTGAGTGCATGGCGATGGTGGAGATCTTGGCCTTGTAGACCAGTTGCTGATTGCCATGGGCATCGGTCAACAGCACGCTGTACTGGTCGAAGCCGCTGATGGTCCCCTCCAGCTTGATGCCGCTCACCAGGAAGATGGCGACCTGACTGCGGTTCTTGCGCAACCAGTTGAGGGCAGAATCTTGCCCGTTCCCAAGAGAGAAGGCCTGCTCGATGGTGGAGTAGCTTGGGGATTCAGTTGTCATAAATTATTGTCCCGCGGAAAAAAAGTGGCGTTTGATTGTGCTAAATGGTCACAGGCTTGTCAAAGTCATTCTCACCCCGCCGCCAAAGCATCGGTGAACAGGGGCTGATGTGCATGGGCTTGAGCAAATCTGCAGATAAATATGCCCCTCTTCCCTGGATGCAGAGTCGATCGATGCAACAAGACCCCCATTCCAGGCCGCGCCTATGCCTATGTATCTCGCGTCCCTTAAGGCCCTGTACATGAACAGGGCTGGTGGTTAGCGGCGGTGGCTGCAATAATTGGCGCCTCTGGCCGTTCGCGGCCTCATGCTGGGGTCTTATCTTGCATCCGGTTTCACACCAACACCCAATTACCTATACCCATGACGCGACCGCGTGCGAAGAGTGTGACCTGCTGGTGCCGGCCACCGCGCTGGCCGTGGGGGAGACGAGCAGCTGTCCCCGTTGCGGTCACACCCTGAGTGCACACCTGCCGCAGCAGGAGCGCAGGCCCATCGCCTACGGCTTTGCGGCGCTGATCATGTTCGTGCTCTCCAATGCCTTCACCTTCATGTCCTTCTCGGCCAAGGGAGTGGGGCAGGAGATGACCTTCCTGCAGTGCATCACCACCCTGGTGGATCAGGGCTATCTGTTTCTGGGGGCCGTGCTGAGCCTGACCCTGATCGGCCTGCCACTGGTCTATATCGGCTCCATCATGCTGGTGCTCTGGCGGCTCGACAAGGATCTGCACAGCAATGCCCTGCGCTCCCTCGGCCGACTGCTGTGCCGGATCAAGCCCTGGCTGATGGTGGATGTCTTCCTCATCGGGGTGCTCATCTCCCTGGTCAAGCTGATGGGCATGGCGGACGTCAAGATGGGGCTCTCGTTCTGGGCCTTCGTAGGCTACACCGTGCTGCTGATCAAGATGATCTCGTCCCTGGACCGGATGTGGCTGTGGCAGCGGCTGTTCGGCCCGACCGAGGTGAGGGAACTGGATCCCGAAGCCAGTGCCCTGGCGTGCGGGCTGGTGGGTTGCCACATCTGCGGCGCGCTCAATGACGGCGCTGCCCATAGCTGTTCCCGTTGCGGCGATCATCTCCATCACCGCAAGCCGGGCGGTCTGAACCGCACCTGGGCACTGCTCATCACCTCAGTGATCCTCTATATCCCTGCCAACCTTTATCCCATCATGGACACCGTCTTTCTGGGGGACGACACTCCCTCCACCATCATGGGTGGTGTGGTGTTGCTCTGGGCCATGGGCTCCTACCCCATAGCCGCGGTGATCTTCTTCGCCAGCGTGGTGGTGCCCCTGGTGAAGATACTGGCACTGCTGTGGCTCTGCTACATGGTGCAGCGTGGCCGGGTCGGTTCTCCCCTTGGCAAGCTCAAGCTCTATCGTATGACCGAATTTGTGGGACGTTGGTCGATGATCGACGTCTTCGTGGTGGCCATATTGGCTGGCCTCATCCGGCTCGATAATCTGATGACCATCTACCCGGGCCCCGCGGCCATTGCTTTTGCCGGGGTCGTTTTGATCACCATGGTGGCCGCCATGAGTTTCGATTCCCGCCTGATCTGGGATTTACAACAAGGAGAGCGCGAACGTGAGTGAGCGTAAGACGAGGTGGAAACCGGGCTCTGACTTTATGAGCTCGGCCGCCGCTATCTGGATGGTGCCACTGCTGGCGCTGTTCATCGGAGCCTGGATGCTGTTCCAGCACTGGTATTCACAGGGCCCCAGTTTCACCCTGACGGTCGCCACCGCCGAGGGCATAGTGGCGGGCAAGACGGTGATCCGCTCCCGCGAGGTGGAAGTGGGTCGCATCGAGGCGGTGGAGCTTAGCGATGACTACAGCCATGCGGTGCTCAAGGCTCGTCTGACCAATGCCGCCGCCGGCATGCTCAAGAAGGACAGCCAGTTCTGGGTGGTCAAACCCAGGGTCGGGCGGGAAGGGGTGTCGGGTCTTGGCACCCTGCTCTCCGGGGCCTACATCGAACTCGCCCCGGGCAAGAAGGGCAAGGCGCGCGGTGAATACGCCATGCTGGACAAGCCCCCGCTCGCCTCAGTGGACGCCAAGGGGCTGAGGCTCTCCCTCAGCAGCCGCGATGCGCGTGCCCTGGGGATTGGCTCCCCCATCAGCTATCAGGGCTTTACCATAGGCCAGATAGAGGAGGCCAAGTTCCTGCCCGAGAAGAGCGAGATGCAGTATCAGCTCTTCATCAATGCCCCCTACGACATCCTGGTGAGCAGCAACTCTCGCTTCTGGCTGACGCCGGGCTTCGAGGTCTCCATGAGCAGTGAGGGGATGAAGGTGAAGATGGACTCGCTGGAGAGCCTGCTGGACGGCGGCATCACCATGGGGCTGCCGCCAGGCTGGACACCCGGTGAGCCGGTCAAGCAGATGGACAGCTTCACCCTGTTCCAGGACGAGGCGAGCGTGCTGGCCGGTAGCCTGGATCAGTTCATCGACTACGTCTTCCTGTTCGAGGACAACGTGGGTGGCCTGCACCCCGGGGCGGCGGTGCAGTACCGCGGCATCCGGGTCGGCACCGTCATCTCTGCCCCCTACCTCATCGACGACAAGGGAGTGCAGATCTTCAAGAGCCGGCAGATCCCCGTGCTGGCCCGCATCGAGGTACAACGCCTCTCCCATCGCTACGCCAACGCGGAGCGGGAGCAGTGGCGGGCCCTGTTCAGCAAGCAGTTCAAGGAGGGATTGCGGGCCAGCCTCAAGACGTCCAGTCTGTTGACCGGCGGCAAGGTGGTGGATCTCAACTTCTATCCGGATGCCCCTGCCTATGAGCCCATCAAGCTGGCAGGCTATCAGGTGTTCCCGACGGTGCAGGCCGGGCTGGATCAGATAGAGCGCAAGGTGAACCTCATCCTCGACAAGTTCGTCGACATGGACATGGCCACCACCCTGACGCAGGTGAATACCACCCTGGCGACCCTGGACAAGACCCTCAAGCACATCAAGGCCGTGAGTGCCAATCTGGAGCAGTTCACCGGTCAGCGTTCGACCCAGCAGTTGCCCGAGTCGCTCAACCAGAGTCTCAAGCAGTTGCAGGAGACCCTGCAGACCTATGATGCCGGTTCCCAGACCAACCAGGAGCTGCGTCAGTCGGTGCAGTCTCTCAATCAGCTGATGGGGGAGTTGCAACCCCTGGTCCATTCACTGAACGAGCAGCCCAGTTCGCTGATCTTCGACCGCTCCCGTCCCCAGGACCCTGAGCCCAAGCGAGGAAAATGATGATGTCCCTGATTTTGCCAACCCCTAATCGAGAGGCCAAATTCGTAGATCTTCGACCGCATCCATTCCCCCAGGATCCTGAGCCCAAGCGAGGAAAATGATGAAAAAACGGATGATGACCCTGGCCTTGCTGGGCCTGCTGGCGGGATGCAGCGCAGCCCCGACGGCACTGCACTACTACTCGCTGGACGCGGAGATCCCGCAGTCGAACGGCGTCATGGCGCAGCCCCAGCACCAGCTGGTGCTGCGTCCCGTCGCCCTCTCTGGCCAGCTGGATCGGATGAGTCTGGTCTATCAGCTGGAGGGCAAGGAGCTGCACTTTGCCGAGTACCATCGCTGGGCGGGTTCGCTGGATGCCCAGCTGAACCAGCTTACCCTCAATGGCCTCTCCAGCAGGCTGCCGGGCTGGGTGATACGGCAGGATGGGGCCCGCAAGGGACCCGTGCTGACCATCTCGGTTGAACGCTTCCAGGGACGGCACGATGGCCGCGCCCTGCTGAGCGGTCGCTGGCGCTTGCTGACGGAGGAGGGAGTGGTGCTGCGGGATGTACCCTTCCAGCAGGAGCGGGTCTTGCCGGCCGATGGGTATGGTGCCCTCGTCGACGAGCTGGGGCAGGGCTGGCAGCAACTGCTCGATCAGATAGCGGCGGATGTACGCACCCGCAGCTGAACGGGACAATGAAAAACGGGAGGCCTGGGCCTCCCGTTTTGTTATCTGACGCTGGGGTTATTGCTGAACTTCCGATACCCCTTGTACCTTGACCTCTACCCGGCGATCCGGGGCCAGGCAGACGATCAGGTCACGCCTGGACTGGCTGGTGCAGCTCTCGCCGGTGACAGGAGAGCTCTCGCCGTGCCCTTCCACGTTGACCTTGCCGGCAGGCAGCCCCTTGCCAACCAGATAGTCGGCGACTGTCTGTGCGCGCTGCTCGGACAGCTTCTGGTTATAGGCATCGGAGCCGAGACGGTCGGTATAGCCGATGACGGTGGCAGAGCCATCCTTGGGTCTGGCTTCCTCAATCTGGGTGTAGAGGGTATCCAGTGCCTGGCCGGCTTCCGGCTTGAGGGTGGCCTTGTTGAAGTCAAACAGCACATCCGAACTCAGGGTGAACTGCTTGTCGACCACCACGGGCTCGGGGGCCGGGGCCGGGGCTGCAACCGGCATGGCCGGCGGGACCTGGCCGAAGCGATAGACGGCGGCCAGGGAGAGCAGGCCGTTGTCCATGCGCAGGCCGGTGTCTTCACGACTGCCGTAAGGGGTGCTGTATTGGTACTCGAGGCGAGCAGCCCAGTCCAGGTTGAAGGCGTACTCGGCGCCAAGCGCACCGACGAAGGTGAAGTCGTTGTCGTTGTCCAGCTTGTCGCTGCTGGTCCAGCCGTAACCACCGCCGACGCGACCATAGAGATCCAGGTTTTCAGCTACCGGGAAGCCGAGCTTCAGGGTCAGCTGCGCCAGCTGCGCCTCGACATCGTCGTTGAAGACGGCTGCATTTCGGGTGCCGTTGTATTTGAGTTTGCCAAGGTAGTCGTAACCGAGCTCGATCCCCAGGTTCTGGTTGATCTGGTAACCGGCGAAGACACCGGCGCCCACTTCGTCGTCATCCTTGTCTTCGGTGGAGATGCTGTTGCTCTCGTCGACGCCGTAGAAGTTGGACCAACCCAGTTTGGCACCGCCATACCAGGTATTGTCTTGTCCGGCTGCCTGAGCGTTGGCCGCAAGCAAGCCTGAAACCAGCAAGGTAATCAGTGTTTTGTTCATATGAAGCCTCTGCAATTTGTCTGTGGGAGAGATCGAATTTGTGTCGCCTCGCCTCATGGGTTGGGCCTTTTTCGAGCCGCAACTCGCTTAAAAATAGCTCGCTTTTTTAAAATCACAAGCAACTGATATAAAACATATTGTGATAACAATGTGCATCATAGAGGAGTCGGCTGATGACTGTGGGGGTATGACCCGATTCTGTGATGAGTGTCATACGAGTTTTATTGGTTCGTTGTGGGTGCCAGTCAGGTCCAATAAAGAAGCCGACGTGAAGTCGGCCTCTTGCATCTGCTTACCCATCACTGGGGGATGAACTCGTACTCCCGTTCGATGAAGGTGGCGGCGCGCTCGCTCAGGGCGGCGTGCACGGCCGTGGTCGGGTGGACCTGATCCCAGAACATCTTGCCTTCACAGTTGAGCTCGCTGGCGCTGCGGCGAGCCATCGGACTGGCAACGGCCTGGGCCAGCAAGGGGTTGCCGGCGATGGCGAGGCGCTCCTGCGCATTGAAGGGGGCAAGCTGGCTGTCGGTGGCGGCGCTGCGGGACGAGAACGGCTTCCACACATAGCCCCCGCCGTAGCAGGCGTTCTCTGTGTCGCTCAGGCCGAAATTCTGCGGATCCCGCAGCATCTCGGCGAACTGCTTGTCGATCTCGAACAGCTTCACCATGCCGGTGGGGGCAAGCTGGCGTGCCAGGTTCAGCAACAGCTCGTTGTGATAGCGGGAGACATGGCTGGCCGCCTCCACCACCTTCTGGCTGCGGGCCGAGGGGTTCTGGCCCAGATCCGGCAGGTTGAACAGCAGGATCTGTTTTGCCCCATGAAGCACCATGCGGTTGGCCGAGTCGCTGATGACGTCGCGCACCCGCTTGGCGTCCAGCTCGGTATTCCAGCCATAGGCCAGATAGTCGTTGGCGCCGACCCAGAGGATCACCAGATCGTCCTCCTTGAAGCTGTCCTTCTCCAGGAACTGGGTGATCTCATAGTCCAGATTGTTGATGACCTGATACTTGGGGTTCCAGGAGATCTTGTTGTAGGCCACGGCGGTGGCGCCCCCCTCCGCTTCATTGACTATTTTCAGCCCCGGGAACGGCTGGGTCAGCCGCTCCAGCCAGACGGGGCCGTTGGAGAAGCGGCCCTGGTAGTAGGGCGGGCTGGAGGGAAGATAGCCGCGCATCTTGCCGTACATCTTGCCGGTGTCGGAGAGGCTGTCGCCGAACATCACTATGCGGGAGAAGGGGGGACGCGTCTCGGCGGCATGGGCCGTCAGGGCGAAGAGCCCCAGTAAACACAGAAGCCATTTGTTCATCTTGCTGTTCTCATGGAGTGGATGCAGGCGCTGCCTGCGGGCTGTTCCTCGAAGGCAAGGGGCTGGGGACCCCTGTTGCCAGGCTGCACGGTATCCACTCGAATACAATCTTGCAGCAAGCCATGGCCATTAAATCGATTGCGGTCACATTGGTCTCCCCTGGATGGGGGAGGCTTCACGTTTGTTTCACGCCAGCCCGGGCAAGATGCCTGCATACCCCAATGACAGGAGCGTGAAAATGAACAAAGCAAAGGTAATCGGCCTGGTGGCCCTGATGTCCGTCTCTTCTTTCGCCATGGCGGCCTACACTGGCCCCCAGGAGCAGAACAAGGTCTCGGTCGCGCAGTTGAAAGACGTGGCAGATGATCAGTGGGTGACCCTGGAAGGCAAGCTGGTCAAGCACCTTGGCGGCGAGAACTACACTTTCCGCGATGAGAGCGGCGAAGTGGAAGTGGAAGTGGACGGGGACGTGTGGCGCGGTGTCGAAGTGGGCCCGAACGATCTGATCCGCATCCGCGGCGAGGTTGACCACAGCTGGAACAAGACAGAGGTAGAGGTCGAGCACCTGGAGAAGGTAGGTGCCGCTCCCCAGAGCAAGGGCGGCTTCATCGCCAAGTAAGTTCGCAGACCATGCTGACAGCAAGGGCGCTACATAAGCGCCCTTGCTGTTTTTGTGTCTGCCGTCAGCCCGCCCGGACGGCGACGGTACGCTTGAACCCCTTCTCGGCCTGATTGACCTTGTAGAGGTAGCGACGGGCCTCCGCCTTGGGGTGCTGCTCGGTCAGCACCTGATAGACAGCCTCGGGAGAGAGGCGGTTAATCATGTCAGGGGCCGCCTTGCGGTTGCTGGAGAAGGTGTTGAGCACCCCGCCCGCCCCGCCGTTGTAGGCGGAGATCACCGCATAGCGACGGGATTGGGGATCCTGGATATCCGCCAGATAGACGGTCTGCAGCAGGTGCAGATAGGCAGTCCCCACGTCTATGTTGTAGGCCGGATTGAACAGATCCTCCCGGGTCGGCTGGCCGTTCTTGCCCTTGACCCGCACATAGACGTCCCGTCCGGCGGTGGCCGGGATCACCTGCATCAGGCCATAGGCATTGGCATGGCTGACCGCATAGGGGTTGAAGCTGCTCTCTGTCTTGATCACCGCATAGATCAGGCTCTCGGCGACGCCGTATTTGCGGGAGGCCTCGCGGATGATGCTGGCGTACTTGTAGCCGCGCTTGTCCTCATGGTTGGCCACCATGGGGATATCGACGAAGAAGATGGTGCGGATGCCGAGGGTGCGCTTCTTCATCGCGCTGGCCAGCAGGTAGTCGGCATAGCGCTCCGCGCGCCAGCCGGAACGGATGGCCTGACCCTGGGTGTCCAGCACCTGGCCATAGAGGAAGGGTTCGCCACCCGGCATGATCTCTCTGTCCGAATAGAGATCCACTTCCGCCGGATCGTCCGGGGTCAGCAGCGTCTCTATGATGGCACGGCGCAGGTGGGCGCGGGGATCTATGCCCGAGACAGTCTCCACCATGATGTGACCGCTGGAGAAGTCGACGTGGGCCCGGCTCTTGTATTGATCCGTGTATTTGACGTAGTCAAACTTGCCCGCAAACAGTGCCTCGCGTCCCCATATCTCGTTCACGTTATGGGAGAGCGCACTGATCATGTGTTCGAAGCCGCGGATGTCCTTGCCGTTGACCAGATCCTCGTCTTCTGCCCCGGGTTTGGGAGAAGAGGAGCAGGCAGAGAGAAACAGCAGGGCGCACAGCAGCCAAAAAATTCGACCCATAAGATCCTCAAACTGGGCGGTGGGGCCGCCCGTCACTCATTTGCCTTGAACCAGAAGAGGGCAAGCCGTCGATGGGCACTCACCTGGATCACGGGGACAACGCATTGGCACAGTGCCGGGAGCCCCATGGCCGCAGATGCCGGGCTTCGGCACTCTGCGCCCTGCTCGACGACTCGGTTTACTGGCTGGGAGGGGTGTAACCGTCGATGGCCACTTCACCCGCTTCAAACAGGTAGTTCACCATCTCTTTTTCCAGCAGTTGGCGATGCTCGAGATTCATCATGTTCAGCTTCTTCTCGTTGATCAGCATCACCTGTTTCTTCTGCCATTCGGTCCAGGCTTCCTTGCTGATGTTGTCAAAGATCCGCTTGCCGAGTTCGCCGGGATAGAGTTGGAAATCCAGGCCAGGACCCTCTTTTTTCAGACGCTGGCAAAATACGGTACGGCTCATGTTGACCTCTGTGGTTGTAAGTCTGGGTAGGCGAGCAGGCGGGCCGTGGCGGCCGCCAATCCCACCTCGGCAGGATGGCGTAAGTTATACCAGAGTCGGGAATCCGCTTCCATGAGCAAGGGGGGCGGCGGGGCAGCCATTTCGATCAGCAAGGGCCGAATATCGAGGTGGAAGTGACTGAAAGTGTGGCGAAATCCAGCGAGCTCCTGGTAGCCGGTCTCATCGAGACCCAGCCCCTGCAGGCGCCCTTCGATCTCGGCCAGGGACTCCACCTGGGGGAAGCAGTAGAGGCCGCCCCAGATCCCCTGGGGGGGCCGCTTCTCCAGCAACAGCTGGTCGCCGTGGCGAATGATCAGCATGATGCCGTTGCGGGCCGGAATGCTCTTCTTCGGTTTGCTGTTGGGGTAGGCGGTGGGGTTGCCCTGCGACAGCCCCTGGCAATCGGCCTGCACCGGGCAGCGATCACAGGCGGGCTTGCTGCGGGTGCAGACGGTGGCGCCCATGTCCATCATGGCCTGGTTGTAGTGGGCCACCCCTAGCCTCGGGGTGAGGCGGGTCGCCAGCTCCCAGAGATCGTTTTCCACCTGCTTCTGGCCTGGCCAGCCCGGCAGCGCCAGCCAGCGGGTGAGCACCCGCTTGACGTTGCCGTCCAGAATGGCGTGGGGCTGACCGAGGGAGAGGGAGAGCACGGCCCCGGCGGTGGAGCGACCTATCCCGGGCAGGGCCATCACCTCGTCCAGCCGCTCCGGAAACAGGCCGCCGTGCAGATCGCGGATCTGCTGGGCCGCCTTGTGCAGGTTGCGGGCGCGGGCGTAGTAACCGAGCCCGGTCCAGTGGTGCAGCACCTCGTCGATGGGGGCGTCGGCCAGCGCCAGCACATCGGGGAAGCGGGCCATGAAGCGCTGATAGTAGGGGATGACGGTGGCTACCTGGGTCTGCTGCAGCATGATCTCGGAGACCCAGACCCGGTAGGGGGTCTTGTCCTCCTGCCAGGGCAGGGTCTTGCGGCCGTGGATCTGGTACCAGTCCAGGATCCGGGTGGCGAAAGTCGCGTTATCTGAGTTGCTCACATTGTTCTCATGCAATTGATTTAAAACAAAATTAATCCACGTGCAGCAGTCTTTGTGCTGATACCAGTACAACGCCCGGGTGGCGAAAGTGCTGTTATCTGAATGGCTCACGGGGTTCTCATGTTTTGATTAAAAAGGGGAGCTCTCGGGCTCCCTCTTGAAATGCCGGCCAGGCCCGCAGGCCCGGCTTGCCATTGTGGCTCGCTCAGCCGCGCCAGTCCTGCAGCGCCTTGAGGCTGACATGCTGACCGCCGACCTGCAGGATGATGTAATCCTGGGCGATGGCGACCAGCAGCACCCCGGGGGCGACCTCGCTGCCCTCGTGCAACTCCCGCCCGTTGAGCACCACGGCGCGTTTGGCCGGGTCGGAGGAGAAGTTGTGGGCGCCATAGGTCAGGGGAGGCACCTGCTGCTTCAGCGCAGGATCCAGGGCGCTGATCGGCATGGCGCCGGACTGGGGCTGGGCCTGGGGCGCCGTCTCTTCCACCAGCGGGGTGTTGTTGAGGGCCATCATGATGCGCTCTGCCAGGCTCTGGGTGCCGTTGCCGTTGCCGGCGGTCGACGTCGCGGTGGCAACGGCTTTGGGCTGCACCACGGGTTCTGGCAGGGGCGGAGGCAGCGGGCGGGTGATCATGGGTCTGGGTTCGACCCGCACGAAGGGGGGCGTCACCACCTCCTTCACCTCGATCTGCTGTTCGATGGGCTTGAGGTGGTAGAGGTGCCAGCCATAGTTGGCGGCCGCCCCCATGATCAGGGCAAGGGGCGCCAGCAGCCACCAGATCCAGCGGCGGTCAGGCTCCTCCTCCTGGCTCACGGGCAGGCCCATGAGGGGCATGTGGGGGGTAAACTGGGGTTGATCGGCGCGGCGCAAGGCCTTGAGCAGGGTAGACATCAGGAGGCCTCCTCCACCAGGGGATCCATGGCGTCATCCACCACGGCATCCAGATCGACAGGGGTGCTGGCACGCAGGGATTCATCCTCCAGCCTCGGCATGGGTTCACCGGCCACGGCATTCAGGCGCAGCAGGGTATTGCTGCCAGCGATGCCGTCCGGGGTCAGTCCCTGCTCGCGCTGGAACTGCTGCAGCTTGTTCTTGAGGGTGGCATCGAAGCGGCTCACCTTGCGATCCGGTTGCTGCATGGCGCGGCTCAGCGCATTGTCCAGCCACTGCACCTGGGTTGCACCGGCATTGCTGCCGATCAGGGTCACCCCGCCCTTGGGCATGCGCCACAGCAGGGTATAACTGCCCCCCCAGGCGTCGGAGAGCCACTGCCTGTCCACCTGCCAGCTCTGATTGCCGATGAGCAAGGAGGCCTTGTCCGGCCCGAGACTCACCAGGGTGGCATAGTAGAGGCCGCCGGTCTCGTCGGTCAGGCTGATGAGGGCCGGGTGTTGCAGGGCCTGCAGTTGTGCCAGGCTGGCTTCCCCCTCCTGGCAGCGCAGCCCGGCGCGGGGGGCGTCGTCACAGGTCGACTCCTCCAGCTCGGTCTGGTAGCCCCACACCCTGTAGAGATTCTGCATGGCCACACCGGGGTCCAGTGCCTGATTGATGGCGCGGGTCAGCTGCTCCTGCTGCTCAGGGGTGTCATCCACCTTGACCGGCACTTCCACCTTGACCAGGGGGCGGGTCGGGAAGACCCCGAACCACTGCCAGCCCCACCAGCCGGTGGCGACCAGCAGGGCGCCGGCCAGCGCGACCAGCAGGCCGGACTGCCAGGTGCCCTCGTCGCGAATGCCGCTCACTTCATAGGCCGACTGGCTGATGTCGCCGTGCACTATTTTGTGGCTGCCGCGGGCGAAGGCGGCGATCAGGGCGCGATCGCAGATGAGGTTGATGAGGCGCGGGATGCCGCCGGAGAGGCGATGCAGGGTCTGGATCGCCTTGGGAGTGAAGATGGGCTGGACGCAGCCTGCCACCTGCAGCCGGAAGCGCACATAGGCATCCACGTCCTGGCGGGAGAGCGGCAGCAGGTGATAGCGGGCCGTGATGCGCTGGGCCAGCTGGCGCAGCAGGGGCTGGCGCAACATCTGTTGCAGCTCCGGCTGGCCGATGAGCACCACCTGCAGCAGCTTCTTCTCGTCTGTCTCCAGATTGGTGAGCAGTCGCAACTGCTCCAGCACGCCGGGGAGCAGATGCTGGGCTTCATCCACCAGCACCACGCTGCGCTTGCCCGCCGCCAGATTGGCCAGCAGGTGATCGCGAATGAGATCGAACAGCTGCTTGAGGCTGGCCTCCTGGGCATAGGGCAACTGGAACTCGTCACAGATGGCCGCCAGCAGATCCCGCTCGGTCAGGGAAGGATTGAGGATGTAGGCGATCTCGGTCTCGGCGGGCAACTGCTGGAGCAGGCAGCGGGAGACTGTGGTCTTGCCCGTACCCACTTCCCCCGTCAGCAGCACGAAGCCGCCACCGTCCTGCAACCCGTAGTTGAGGTGGGCGAGGGCCTCCCCGTGACGTTCGCTCATATAGAGGTATTTGGGGTTGGGCGAGATGGAGAACGGGGGCTCCGACAGACCGAAGAACTGTGTGTACATAAGGATCCATTCCATTGTTATGGGCGGCAGGTTAAAGCCTCCCCAGAGGGATGTCAAAGACCCGGACGCCATAAGAGGGGCATCATAGCCGGTGCCCCAAATGCCTGGGGTGATCGCGCCCGGATTATGGCAATAAGCGGCCATCTTCCGGTGCTTTCTCCCGGGGTGGCGGGCGGGCCTCTTGCGGGCGCATCGTCTATGACGGCCAAAAGCGGTATCATCGAGGCAGGTTTATCGAGGGAGAGTGCGCGTGCAGATTTATCTGGTTGGGGGGGCGGTCCGTGACCGCCTGTTGGGATTGCCCCAGGGGGACAGGGACCATCTGGTGGTCGGTGCCACTGTGGAACAGATGCTGAACCTGGGGTTCACCCAGGTCGGCCGCGACTTTCCGGTGTTTCTCCACCCCAGCACCCAGCAGGAGTACGCCCTGGCGCGCACCGAGCGCAAGCAGGGGCAGGGCTATACCGGCTTCGTCTGTCACGCCGCCCCCGAGGTGACGCTCGAACAAGATCTGCTGCGCCGGGATCTCACCATCAACGCCATCGCCGAAGATGAGAGCGGGCAACTGCACGATCCCTATGGCGGCCTCCGGGATCTGGAGGCGCGGCTGCTGCGCCACGTCTCCCCGGCCTTCGCCGAGGATCCCCTGCGCATCCTGCGGGTGGCGCGCTTCGCCGCCCGTTTCCATGAGCAGGGTTTCGTGGTGGCCCCCGAGACCCTGGCCCTGATGCGGGAGATGACCGACGCCGGCGAGCTGGCCCACCTGACCCCGGAGCGGGTCTGGAAGGAGCTGGAGAAGGTGCTGCTGGGGCAGACTCCCAGGGTCTTCTTCGAGGTATTGCGCGACTGTGGCGCCCTCAAGGCGCTCTTTCCCGAGCTGGATGCCCTGTTCGGGGTGCCGGCCCCCGCCAAGTGGCACCCTGAGATAGACACCGGCATTCACACCCTGATGGTGCTGGATCAGGCCTGCCAGCTCTCCCCGGATCTGCCGGTCCGCTTCGCCGCCCTCTGCCACGACTTTGGCAAGGGCCTGACCCCGCCCGCGTTCTGGCCGAGCCATCACGGCCACGGCCAGAAAGGGTTGCCGCTCATCCGGGATTTCTGCGAGCGGTTCAGGGTGCCGAACGACTGCCGCGATCTGGCCCTGCTGGTGAGCGATCTGCACACCCACATCCACATCGCCTTCGATCTCAAGCCGCCGACCCTGCTGAAGGTGTTCGACAAGGCGGATGCCTGGCGCAGGCCGGATCGCTTCGCCCAGCTGCTCGATGCCTGCCGCGCCGACTTCCACGGTCGTACCGGTTTCGAAGAGAAGGTCTACAGCCAGCCGGACTATGTGGCCCAGGCCCTGGCTGCGGCCCAGGCTGTGCCGGTCAAGGAGATAGTGGCGGCGGGCTTCAAGGGGGAGGGGATCCGCGAGCAACTCGCCAAGCGCCGGCTCGATGCCATCAGCCGGGTGCGCGACGAGTGGACCTTTATCGAGGAATAAGCGCCTCTGCAGGGTCGATGAACTAAGCGTCGGCGACCGTTTGAGGCAACGCAGAGGCATAAAAAAGCCCGGGTCAGTGACCCGGGCTTTTTGCTGTGAGGTTGCTTAAGAGAAGCAGGCCTGCAGCACGTAGAAGATGGCGATGGCCAGGATGGCACCTGCGGGCAGGGTGATGACCCAGGAGACCACTATGTTGCGCAGCACCCCCAGGTTCAGGGCGGCTATGCCACGGGCCAGACCCACCCCCATCACGGCACCGACCAGGGTCTGGGTGGTGGAGATGGGCAGACCTGTACCCGAGGCGATCACCACTGTGGCGGCGGTCGCCAGCTGGGCGGCGAAGCCACGGCTCGGGGTCAGGTGGGTGATGCCGGTGCCAACGGTGGCCATCACCTTCTCACCCATGGTGGCCAGACCGATGACGATACCTATGCCGCCAAGGGGCAGTATCCACCAGGCGATGTGGGAATTGCCGGTGATCTGGCCGGCACTCTCGACTGTGGATACCACGGCGGAGAGCGGGCCTATGGCGTTGGCCACGTCGTTGGAGCCGTGAGCGAAGGCCATGGCACAGGCGGTGATCACCATCAGGATGCCGAACACCTTCTCCACGTTGGCGAAGTGCATCTTGTTGTCATCCTGCGGGTTGTACTGCTGACCGCGAATGTAGAACCAGCCGCCGATGGAGAGGGTCACCGAGATGGCGATGGAGAGCAGTATCCCCTCGCCGTCGCTCAGGTGCAGACCAACGTGGGTCAGCCCCTTCTTGATGGTCACCAGACAGATGACCAGCGCGGTCAGGAACATGTAGAAGGGGACATAGCGCTTGGCGTTGGCCAGCGGGTTGTCGGTGTTGAAGATGAGCTTCTGCACGCTGATGAACATGAAGTAGGCGATGATGCCCGAGATGGCCGGTGTGACCACCCAGGAGCCGACTATGCCGCCAAACTTGCTCCACTGCACCGCTTCCGGGCCGACGCTCACCACGGCGAAGCCGACGATGGCTCCTATGATGGAGTGTGTGGTGGAGACGGGCCAGCCGAAGTAGGAGGCCAGGATCAGCCAGAGGCCGGCCGCCAGCAGGGAGGCTATCATGCCGAGCACCAGCAGATCCGGGGTATCGGTGAAGGCATTGGTATCTATGATGCCGTTGCGGATGGTCGCCGTGACTTCGCCGCCAGCCAGATAGGCACCGGCGAACTCGAAGATCATGGCGATGATGATCGCCTGACGTATGGTCAGAGACTTGGTGCCGACCGATGTGCCCATGGCGTTGGCGACGTCGTTCGCACCTATGCCCCAGGCCATCAAAAAGCCGAACAAGGCCGCCACGAGCACCAGGGTGGTGCCGTAATTTGCGATAATGTCCATTAGTAGTGTTTACCCAGTCAGTCGATTACGAACGAGCCAGCATCAGTTCCAGACGGGCGCCAACGCGCTCGGCCTGATCAGCCAGGTCACCTACCCATTCGAGGATCTTGTAGAGGAACATAACGTCGATCGGATTGTACTTGTGCTCAACGGCTTGCAGCTGTTGGCGCAGCCCGATCTGCATGGTGTCAGTATCGTCCTCGATAAGATCCAGCTGGTGGATCATCTCGGCAACCATTTCAACTTCACGTCCTTTAAAGCCGGTTTCGAGCAGCTCATCGAGTTCTCCGATGGCTTTTTCGGCTTGGGCGGTCGCATCGATACAACGTTTGAGATAGGCCATGAAATCGGCACGCATCTCGGTGGGGAATTCCATTTTGCGGCCAAGCATGCGGCCGGAAATATCCTTGGCACGGTTGGCAATCTTGTCCTGTTGCGTCAGCAGTTCCAGCAGATCGGTACGGGCGACCGGCAGAAACAGACCGCGAGGCAGTTTGAGGCGAATTTCGCGTTTGAGAATGTCCGCTTCTTTTTCCAGCTGGGCTATCTGTTGCCGGATTTTCTCGGCATCTTCCCAACGGTCTTCGGCAACGGCATCAAAGAAGGGAACCAATTGCTGGGAGCACTGGTGAACCTTGACGATATGCTTCTGCAGCGGCTTGATGGGGGACTTGGCAAAAAGACCCAAAATAGTATTTACTGGCATGGCCAAACCTGTGTCGGTGAAAAAACACTCGATACGATTTTATGAGGGGCGCAGGATAACCGAACTGTGCCATCAATAAAACCGTGAATTAATCCTTATCTATCGCTGGCATTATATCCTCGCGACCCGGATCATGCCCCCCAAAGTTGCCTGCCTGCCCGGAATGACTATGCAAACTGAGATCGAGATAAAGTTTTTCGTCACCAGCAATATTCAAGAATCTCTCTCCAACTTTCTGAATTCACTTGAAATTATCTCCTCTGAGCAAGTCAGGCTCGGCAATGTCTATTTCGATACGCCCAAGCTGGATTTACGCCGGCTCGACATGGGATTGCGGATCCGCCGCAGCGACCATTTTTCCGAGCAGACGATTAAATGCCGTGGCCAGGTGGTCGGCGGGCTGCACGCCAGACCCGAATACAATGCCCCGGTGAGCGGGGATCTGCCGACCCTGTCCGCCTTCCCTGATGGCATCTGGCCGAGTCTGGCCGTGCGCGACGAGATCCAGTCCAGTCTGGTGGCCCAGTTCAGCACCGACTTCCTGCGCCGTCACTGGCTCATCGCCTTCGAGGGGGCCCAGATAGAGCTGGCCTGGGATCGGGGGGAGATTGTTGGCACCCTGGGGCGCACCGAGATCGACGAGCTTGAGCTGGAGCTCAAGTCAGGCGACGCCCGCGCCCTGTTCGGGCTGGCCGCGCGGTTGGCGGAGCTGGGGGGCGTCCGGTTGGGGGCCCAATCCAAGGCGCAGCGCGGCTATCGGCTGGCGGGGCTCGGCAAGCCCCTGGCGGCGCAACCCTTGCCGGATGTCGGCGGGCTAGATGGCAAGGCCTGCATCACGCTCGGCCTGCAGCTCTGGCAGCATCACGAGCAGCTCTGGCTGGAGTGCGAGGATGAGGAACGGCCGCTGGCACTGCAAGGGATGCTGCAGGGTTGTGACCTGGTGGCCGAGGCCGCCGAGAACCTGGCGCAGTCCCCTGCCTGGTTGCCCGCACTCAGGGTGCAGCAGCGCTTGCTGGCAGAGGCGGGGGAAGAACGGCTTTCGGCCCTGCTGCACGGCGCCGATCTCGTGGGCCTGCAACTGGCCATAGCGGCCTGGTTGCACCTGGATTCTTGAGGGTTCAGGTTTGCACTGAATGCAAAAAAGGTGAGCCCAGGCTCACCTTTTTGTTGGCTGATGGAAAGCGCCCGCCGGGCTCAGTTCACCACGGCCACGTTGATGCTGCCATTGCCCTGGGTCATGCGGACTCGGGCGCCGGGCACGAAGGTGGGGCTGGCCTTCTGCACCACGACGATGGACTCGCCGCTCTCTTTCTTGATCTCGAGCTCGACGCCATCGACCTGGTTGAGCTTGTCACCGGCAGCCTTGCCCGCGGCGGCACCTGCTATGGCACCCCCGGCGGCGGCGATGTCGCTGCCGCGACCGCCCCCTATGGTGCTGCCGAGCAGGCCACCGACCACGGCGCCGCCTATGGTGCCGATCAGGGAGTTCTCATCGGCCTGGATCTTCACCGGACGGGTGGAGATGATGGTGCCGTAGCTGACGGTCTGAACCTGCTTGGCGCGATCCTTGGTGTAGACATCGCCGGAGTAGACGTCGCTGTTGGCACAGCCGGTGATGGCGGTAGTGGCGGCCAGCAGGGTAACGAGAGCGATACGTTTCAACATGATGGGCCTCCTGGGCGGGCATCGGGTTAATCGGTTTGATGCAATCCACTCTACGCCAACCGGATTGTGCATTAAACCCGCAAAGTGTAACCAATTATGTGACCTGAACGGCGGTCAGCCCCGAAACGGGTCAGGTCAGGGCTTTTTCCAGCAGCAGGCGATCCTCCCCGGGGCCGAAATAGCCGGACTCCTCGGCCAGCAGGGCGTAGCCCAGGCGCAAGTAGAGGCGCTGGGCCGGATTGGCCGGATCCACGGTCAGCCTGACTCGCGCCACCTGCAGCTCTGCCAGTGCCTGCTCCACTCGCAGCATCATGCGCTCGGCCAGGCCAAAGCCGCGGGCCTCGGGCCGCACCGCCAGAGAGAGCAGCCAGCCCTGCGACCGATCCTGACCCAGGCCCCCCAGGGCATAACCCAGCAGCCTGCCCTCCAGTTCCGCCACGACCAGCAGGGCGGGCCACAGATCCATGGCCTGACGGAAGAAGAAGGCGGGGTAGACATCCTCCCCGAAGACGTCGGCGTCTATCTGCCAGATGGCGTGCATGTCGGCGTGGGTGGCAATGCGCAAAACGGGGGACGGCTGCATCTGGGCTCCTGTGATGGCGGCTGCCGGGGGGCAGTCAAAAAGAGGGCACAGGGTAGTGGGCCCGTCAGGCCGATGCAAGCGGGTCTGGTTCGGAGGGCGGACAGGGGAGATGAACAGATCGCGGCGCCCGGTAAGGGATATCGGCTGCTCTTAGGGCAAAAAAACAGGGCCCGCAGGCCCTGTTTCACCGGACAAACTCGGTTGTCTGCGATCAGATGAGGCGGGTCGCCTGCTCCAGCCAGGCGAGATCCTCGCCGTCCAGCAGCGGGCTCAGGCGGCGGTAGACCTCGGCATGGTAGTCGTTGATCCAGCGGAACTCGGCCTGGCTCAGCAGGCTGCGATCGATGAGGCGGGTATCGAACGGCACATAGGTCAGCCGTTCGAAGCCCAGCATCGCCAGCTCGCCCACCTGCTCCAGCTCGGTCACCACCACCAGGTTCTCGCAGCGGATGCCGAAGGCATCTTCGCGGTAGTAACCCGGCTCGTTGGAGAGCACCATGCCCGGTTGCAGGGCCACCAGACTGCCCTTGGGGGCGATGCGCTGCGGGCCTTCGTGCACGCTCAGGAAGTGGCCGACCCCGTGGCCTGTGCCATGGTCGTAGTTGTAACCGGCCTGCCACAGGGGCATGCGGGCCAGCACGTCGAGCTGGATGCCGGCGGTGCCGCGGGGGAAGCGGGCCTGATCCAGGGCGATATGACCCTGCAGCACCCGGGTGAACATGGCCTTGTGCTCGTCGGTGACTTCACCGACCTTGACGGTACGGGTGATGTCTGTGGTGCCGTCAAGATACTGGGCGCCGGAGTCCACCAGGTAGATGCTGTCCTGACCGAAGGGGCGCGGGGTGCCGTTGGTGTGACGGTAGTGACACATGGCGGCGTTGGGGCCCAGCGCCGATATGGTGTCAAAGCTCGGCTCGACGTAGTGATCCTGCTCGCGGCGGAAGGCTTCCAGGCGATCGGCCAGGGTGCCCTCATCCATATCCTGATAGTCGCCGGAGGCGATAAGGCGATCCAGCCAGGCGAGGAAGCGGGTGACGGCGACGCCATCGCGCAGATGGGCGCGCTGCATGCCCGCCAGCTCCACGGCGTTCTTGCACGCCTTGGGCAGCATGGTCGGATCCTGCCCTGCCACCAGGATGGCGCCCGCCTCTTCCATGGTGAGCTGGGTCCAGGCGTTGGCAGTGTTGGGGTCGGCCAGCACCTTCTGCTGATCCTCGCCGATGCGCTGCAGCACGTCACCCAGCTTGTCGATGGGGTAGACGGAGACATCCTGCCCCACGTGGCGGGTGAAGGCGATGCAGTCGATCTTGTCGGTGTCGACGAAGAAATCCATGCTGGTGTTGGCGTAGAGCACCGCAAAGCCCAGCACCACCGGCAGCCGCTCCACGTCGCGGCCACGCAGGTTGAGCAGCCAGTTGATGGGCTCGGCCTGGGTCAGCAGCACGGCATCCAGCCCGCGCTTGCGCAGATCTGCCGCCAGCAGCTCGCGCTTGGCCTGGCTGGACTGGCCCGCCAGCTCCTCGCTGTAGAGGATGACAGGGGTCTTGGTCGGGGCGGGGCGATCGTTCCAGTGCAGATCGATGGGGTTCTCATCGACCCGAACCAGCGCTATGCCGCGCTCGGCCAGGATCGGCTTGGCGCTCTGGTACCAGGCGAGGCTGTGCAGGCGGGGATCGAAGCCGACCCGGGCGCCGGACGGCAGTTGTTCTGCCAGCCACTGGACGTGGGGATCTTCGTTCAGGTGAAGAAACTCAAACAGCTCGGCCGGTGCCTGCATGCGGGCCTGCACCGTATAACGACCGTCGACGAACAGGGCCGCCCGCTGCGCCAGTATGATGGCGAGGCCGGCGGAGCCGTTGAAACCCGTGATCCAGTCCAGACGTTCGGCATAGGCGGGAATGTACTCCCCCAGGTGCTCGTCGTCGTGGGGAACGATGAAGGCGTCCAGTTCCAACGTGGCCAGAGTGGCCCTGACCTGGGCGACGCGGGTTTCAATAATCTCGAAATGATTCATGTCGTTATTGCCAGATTGTGATGATGTGAGTGTTCACTGATTGTGGCCGCTTGCCAGGATCTGTCGGATCGACTGGCCTGCCGCCTCGATATGTTGCTTGAGCAGGACCACGGCCTCGTGCTTGCGGCGGGCGCGGCACAGATCCAGCAGGTGGGCGTGTTCGCGCTCGGCCTTGTCCACGCCGCCCTGGGCGAACAGCAGTTCGAAGCGCACGTAGCGATCGCAGCTCAGATTGATCTGGGCGATGAGATCCAGTGCCTGGGGACGATTGGCGGCCTGATAGAGGGTGGCGTGAAAACTGTGGTTCAACTCGGCCCAGTGCTCGATCTGGGTGCCGGACTCCAGCGCCAGATCAAACTGGGCCAGGATGGCTTGCGCCTTGGCGAAGGTCTCCTCCGTCATCAGGTCGACGGCGTGGAACAGGGTATCGGCTTCCAGCAGCGCCCGCAAATAAAAGAGCTCCTCGATGGCCGAGGCGTCCAGCATGGTGACCACGGCGCCGCGATGGGCCTCGAACTTCACCAGCCCCTGGGCCTCCAGCTGCATCAGCGCCTCCCGCACCGGAATGCGGCTCACCGCCAGCTCCTTGGCGATGGCATCCTGGCGCAAGGGGGCGCCGGCGGGAAACTCCCCACGCAATATCCGGCCGCGGAGGTTCTCCATCACCATCTGGGTTCGGGTCTTGTAGGGTAGGGTCATGCTTGAGTCACGGGCAGGTTGCAAAATTGTATATTGTATAAAGTTTGGCTGAATCTAACGCGCAACCGCCTGCAAGGCAAGGTTTGGCGGGAGCCATATGCCGCGCATAGGCCAAAAAAATACCGGCCAGCTGGGCTGACCGGTATGGGGTTGTCACCTGGGCGGGGCGCAGCTTACAGCTGCGGGCCCGCAGCGACCAGGCGTTTGCCTTCGTCGTTGTCGGTGAAGCGCTCGAAGTTCTTGATGAAGCGCTGGGCCAGATCCTGGGCCTTGGCGTCCCACTCGGCCTGGTCGGCATAAGTGTCGCGCGGGTCGAGGATGGCCGGGTTCACATCGTGCAGCTCGGTCGGCACTTCCAGGTTGAAGATAGGCAGCACCTTGGTCGGCGCCTGCTCGATGGAACCATCCAGGATGGCATCTATGATGGCCCGGGTGTCCTTGATGGAGATGCGCTTGCCGGTGCCGTTCCAGCCGGTGTTCACCAGGTAGGCTTCGGCTCCTGAGGCTTCCATCCGCTTCACCAGCTCCTGACCGTACTTGGTCGGGTGCAGGCTGAGGAAGGCGGCGCCAAAGCAGGAGGAGAAGGTCGGCGTCGGCTCTGTGATGCCGCGCTCGGTACCGGCCAGCTTGGCGGTGAAGCCTGACAGGAAGTGGTACTTGGTCTGCTCCTTGGTCAGCTTGGCGACCGGAGGCAGCACCCCGAAGGCGTCGGCGGTCAGGAAGATCACCTTGTTGGCGTGACCCGCCTTGGAGACCGGCTTGACGATGTTTTCGATGTGATAGATGGGGTAGGAGACGCGGGTGTTCTCGGTCTTGGAGCCATCATCGAAGTCTATGGTGCCGTCGGCTGCGACCGTCACGTTCTCCAGCAGGGCGTCGCGACGGATGGCGTTGTAGATATCCGGCTCGGCTTCCTTGGAGAGCTTGATGGTCTTGGCGTAGCAGCCCCCTTCGAAGTTGAACACGCCGTGGTCGTCCCATCCGTGCTCGTCGTCACCGATGAGCTGGCGCTTGGGATCGGTGGAGAGGGTGGTCTTGCCGGTACCGGAGAGGCCGAAGAAGATGGCCACGTCCCCATCCTTGCCCACGTTGGCGGAGCAGTGCATGGAGGCGATGCCGCGCAGGGGCAGGAAGTAGTTCATCATGGAGAACATGCCCTTCTTCATCTCGCCACCGTACCAGGTGCCACCGATGAGCTGCATCTTCTCTGTCATGTTGAAGGCGACGAAGTTCTCGGAGTTGAGACCCTGCTCCTTCCAGTTCGGGTTGGTGCACTTGGCACCGTTCATCACCACGAAGTCCGGCTTGAAGGTCTTAAGCTCTTCCTCGCTCGGGCGGATGAACATGTTCTTCACGAAGTGCGCCTGCCAGGCCACCTCTGTGATGATGCGCACCGCCAGGCGGGTGTCAGGGTTGGCGCCGCAGTAGCCATCCACCACGAACAGGCGTTTGCCGGAGAGCTGTTTGGTCACCAGGGATTTCAGATCTGACCACACTTCCGGGGTGATTGCCTTGTTATCGTTCTTGCCCTGGTCAGACCACCACACAGTATCCTGGGTGGTGCCGTCCTTGACGATATATTTATCTTTCGGGGAACGACCGGTGAAGATGCCGGTGTTGACATTGACGGCGCCGAGTTCGGTAACGACGCCACGTTCGAATCCTTCCAAGTCTGGGCGGGTCTCTTCTGCGAAAAGCTGCTCATAGGAGGGGTTGCGAACGATTTCCTGGCTGTTTTTGATACCGTACTGGTCCAGTTTCAGTTGTTGTGCCAGGGCGGGTTCTACCACGATAGTCATTATGTTCTCCTGGGTTCAGAGGTGTGTAGGGTTCTATCTGGCGTCCATACTACTACCTAGGTGGTAGTTTTTAGCGATCGCCATCAAACTTTATAAAATAGGGTATTTTTTTGTTATTTAAGTTAAAGGCGGGTTTTGCCCGCCTTTATTTAGTGTAACTTGTTTGCATCATTACCGGGAGCCCCGCTGAACAGGGTTTCGATGTCTATTCCATCAAATTGGTAGTGAGCGCCGCAGTAATCGCAGTGCATGTCGATCTTGCCGAGCTCCTGCACCATGGCCACAGCTTCCTCCTTCTCTATCTGCAGCAGAGCCCCTTCGCAGCGCTCGCGGGAGCAGGTGCAACGGAACTCGATCGCCTGGGGATCGAACACCCGTACCTTGTCCTGATGGTAGAGGCGGTAGAGGATCTCTTCGGCCTCCAGACCGAACAGCTCTTCATCCTTGATGGTGCTGGTGAGCTGGATCAGGTGGTCGAAGTCGGCGCCGTGATCCTCGCTCCGGGCGGGCAGCTCCTGCAGCAGTATGCCTGCAGCGCGGGGCTGGCCCTGGTGGTGGCCGGTGCGGATCCAGAGCCGGGTGGCGAGTTGCTCGGACTGGGCGAAGTACTGCTCGAGGCAGGTCGCCAGGGTGTCGGCCTCGAGGGCTATGATGCCCTGATAGCGCTCGCCCTCTTCAGGGGTGATGGTGATCACCAGCTGGCCGTTGCCTACCAGGCTCTGCAGCTTGTCGTCGGTCGGCAGCTCCCCTTCATAGCGGGCCACGCCGCGCAGTTGCTGGTTGTGATCGCCGTTGATCACCGCCAGACGCACCGGGCCATCCCCTTGCAGCTGCACTGTGATGGAGCCTTCGAACTTGAGGGTGGCGGTCAGCAGGCTGGTGGCGACCAGCAGTTCACCCAGCAGCTTCTGTACCTGGACCGGGTAGTTCTGGGCATCGACGATGTGACGATAGGTACTATCCAGCTGGACCAGCTCCCCCCGGACTTCGTACTCTTCGAACAGATAGCGATACAGGAGATCTTGGTTACTCATCATGCTTTCCTAGGGTTTTCTGGGGGAAAAGATAAATACATTGTTAAACAGGTGGTTAGGAACTAATTCCCGCTCCTGTCGTCATAAAGGGGCCACAAGGGCGAGTCAGTATTGCTTGACCTTGATCAGCTGGCGTCGCTCCTGCTTGTCGGGGCGGCGCTCCGGGCTTGGGGCGAACTGGCTGTTGAAGCGCCTCGCCTCGCTGTTCTGGGCCCGTTTCTTCAGACTTTCCTCGGTCTCTTCATAGAGCAGCTGGGCCAGGGGGGCGGCCTTGCGCTGCTCGCTCACCTCGAGCACCCGCACCTCCCGTTCGTCCTGGCCCTGCCAGAAACGGACGAGGGCACCGACCTCGACGGCCTTGCCCGGTTTGCTGCGCTGGCCGTTGTAGTGCACCTTGCCGCCGTCGATCTGATCCCGCGCCAGGCTGCGGGTCTTGTAGAAGCGTGCCGCCCACAGCCACTTGTCGAGGCGGACCTGAGTGCTGCTTTGTGCTGGATTCGACATGGATCGGCTCCGGGATGGCTGAAAAGGGAGCCTGATTATACCAGAGGCAGGGCCCGGGATAGAAACAGGGGGAAGCGGGGTGTGACGGAATCTGAATTTTCACAGCTTGATCCCATCCGGTCGGTTGTCTCTGGGTCCATTGCCGTACACAATAGCCAACCGATTTGGATGCCAGAATATTTTGATAAAGATGACGCTACCGTTCAGGGATGACTTGTTGAGCTCCCTTCTGGCTCGCTGCAAGTCAGTGCCACTCTCCCGTTTCAGCCAGCCTCTGTTCTGGCTGCTGCTGCTGTTGCTGGCCCAGCAGTGCGCCGTGCTCACCTGGCGTCTGTTCGATCTCACCCAATCCCCCCGGCCGCTGCCCTGGCAGCCAGCGGTCACTCCGGGCCAGGGCGCCGGACCTGCCCGCCTCGATCTTGGCAACCTCAGCCGTCTCTCCCTGTTTGGCAAGGCGCCGCAGCCCAAGGGCGACAAGGTGGCAGATGCCGTCGCAGCCGATGCCCCCAAGACCCAGCTCAATGCCCAGCTCAACGGGGTGCTGGCCAGTACAGAACCCAGCAAGTCCATCGCCATCATCGCCCACAACGGCCTGCAGAACTCCTATGGCATAGGGGATTACATCGACGGCACCCAGGCCAGGATCCGTCAGGTGTTTGCCGACAGGGTCATCATAGCCCGGGACGGCCGTGACGAGACCCTGATGCTGGATGGGGAAGAGTACGGCAAGCCGCTGCCCAAGGTGACGCGACAGGGGGCCGAGCTCTCTTCCGTGCGCAGCGAATTGATGAGCAATCCTGGCAAGATCACCGATTATCTCAATATTTCTCCGGTCCGGGTGGATGGTCGCATGGTCGGCTATCGCCTCAATCCGGGCAGCAATCCTGAAGTGTTCAATCAACTCGGACTGGTCGCCAACGATCTGGCGGTCAGCATCAATGGTCTGGATCTGCGGGACAACGCACAGGCCATGCAGGCGATGCAGCAAGTGGCGGGCGCCACGGAAATGACCGTCACCGTCGAGCGGCAAGGACAGCTCTACGACGTCTATGTCGGCTTGTCAGAATAATGAATTGGAGTAGCACCAAGAATGATAAATAAAGGGAAGGGCTGGCGTCTGGCCACTGTGGCGGCAGCCTTGATGATGGCTGGTTCTGCCTGGGCCACCGAGTATTCCGCCAGTTTCAAGAATGCCGACATCGAAGAGTTCATCAACACGGTCGGCAAGAACCTGAACAAGACCATCATCATAGAGCCCTCGGTGCGCGGCAAGATCAACGTCCGCAGTTACGATCTGCTCAATGAGGATCAGTACTACCAGTTCTTCCTGAGCGTGCTCGACGTCTATGGCTTCGCCGTGGTGCCCATGAACAACGGCGTGCTCAAGGTGGTGCGCTCCAAGGATGCCAAGACCTCGGCCATCCCTGTGGTGGATGACAGCAACCCCGGCGTGGGTGACGAGATGGTGACCCGGGTGGTGCCGGTGCGCAACGTCTCGGTACGGGAACTCGCGCCTCTGCTGCGCCAGCTCAATGACAACGCCGGTGGCGGCAACGTGGTGCATTATGAGCCTTCCAACGTGCTGCTCATCACAGGCCGCGCGGCCGTGGTGAATCGTCTGGTCGAGGTGGTGCGCCGAGTCGACAAGGCGGGTGATCAGGATATGGACGTCATCAAGCTGAAATTCGCCTCCGCCGGCGAGATGGTGCGACTGGTGACCAACCTCAACAAGGATGGCAGCAATCAGGGGGCCAACGCCTCCCTGCTGCTCTCTCCCAAGGTGGTGGCCGACGAGCGTACCAACTCAGTGGTGATCAGCGGTGAACCCAAGGCCCGTGCCCGCATCATCCAGATGGTGCGCCAGCTCGACCGTGATCTGCAGAGCCAGGGCAACACCCGGGTCTTCTACCTCAAATATGGCAAGGCCAAGGATCTGGTGGACGTGCTCAAGGGGGTCAGCTCCAGCATCGCCGCCGACAAGAAGGGCGGCGCGGCCACCACAGCCACCGGTGGTGGCGCCAGCATAGGGGGCGGCCAGCTCGCCATCTCCGCCGACGAGACCACCAATGCCCTGGTGATCACCGCCCAGCCTGACGTCATGGCCGAGCTGGAGCAGGTCATCGCCAAACTCGACATCCGCCGCGCCCAGGTGCTGGTGGAGGCGATCATCGTCGAGATCCAGGATGGCGACGGCCTCAACCTCGGAGTGCAGTGGGGCAACGCCAACGGCGGCGGCACCCAGTTCACCAATACCGGTCTGCCGATCGGGCCGGCCATCATCGCTGGCAAGGATTACAAGGACAACGGCAACACCGACGGGCTCGAAAACCTGCTCGGTGATTTCAGCGGCATGGCGGCGGGCTTCTACAAGGGGGATTGGGCCATGCTGGTGACGGCGCTCTCCACCAACACCAAGAACGACATCCTCTCGACCCCGAGCATAGTCACCATGGACAACAAGGAAGCCTCCTTCAACGTCGGCCAGGAAGTGCCGGTGCAGAGCGGCTCCCAGAGCTCCACCACCAGCGACCAGGTGTTCAACACCATAGAGCGCAAGACGGTGGGCACCAAGCTGGTGGTGACGCCCCAGATCAACGAAGGGGATTCGGTGCTGCTCAACATAGAGCAGGAGGTCTCCAGCGTGGCCCAGACCCAGGCGACGGGTACCGCCAACCTGGGCCCCACCTTCGATACCCGTACCGTCAAGAACGCCGTCCTGGTCAAGAGCGGCGAAACCGTGGTGCTGGGCGGCCTGATGGACGAGCAGACCAAGGAGCAGGTCTCCAAGGTGCCAATATTGGGGGATATCCCGGTGCTGGGCTACCTGTTCCGCTCCACCTCCAACACCACGGCCAAGCGCAACCTGATGGTCTTCATCCGGCCGACCATATTGCGCGATGCCAACGTCTACTCCGGGGTCTCCAGCAACAAGTACACCCTGTTCAGGGCCGAACAGTTGAACCTGGCGGCCGAGGAGGGCTATGCCACCTCGCCCCCCCGCCAGGTGCTGCCGGCCTATGGTCAGGATGTGATGCTCTCCCCCGAGGTGCAAAAGCAGATTGACCTGATGAGGGCCCAGCAGCAGTCCACCGCCACCGGGGCCAAAACCCAGGCGCAGGGACAACCCTTCGTGCAGGGTCAACCCTGATGGCGAGCTACTCACTGGACGGGGTCGCGCAACCGGCGGCACTGCCCGAGCTGCCGTTTGCCTTCGCCCGCAACTTCGGGGTGATCCTGACCGAACGCCAGGGCGCCCCCGTGCTGCTCTGTCGTCAGGGGGTGACACCGCAGACCTTGCTGGAGGTGCGCCGGGTGGCGGGCTGCGCCTTCGCGGTGGAGCAGTTGGGTCATGACGAGTTTGAGACGCTCTTGATGGCCCACTATCAGCGCGACTCCTCCGAGGCGCGCCAGCTGATGGAGGATCTCGGCAACGAGATGGATTTCTTCGCCCTGGCCGAAGAGCTGCCCCAGAGCGAGGATCTGCTGGACGCCGACGACGACGCCCCTATCATCCGCCTCATCAACGCCATGCTGAGCGAGGCGATCAAGGAAGAGGCGTCCGACATCCATATCGAGACCTTCGAGCGGGCCCTGGTCATTCGCTTCCGTATCGATGGGGTGCTGCGGGAAATCCTGCGCCCCCATCGCAAGCTCGCCTCTTTGCTGGTGTCGCGCATCAAGGTCATGTCCCGCATGGACATAGCCGAGAAACGGGTGCCCCAGGATGGCCGCATCTCATTGCGCATCGGCGGTCGCGCCGTCGACGTGCGGGTCTCCACCATGCCGTCCAGCTACGGCGAGCGGGTGGTGCTGCGACTGCTGGACAAGAACAACGTGCGCCTCGAGCTCAAGCAGCTCGGCATGACGCTGGCCAATCGCAACATCATCAGCGAGCTCATCCGCAAGCCCCACGGCATCATACTGGTGACGGGCCCGACCGGCTCGGGCAAGTCCACCACCCTCTATGCGGCACTCTCCGAGATCAACTCCCGGGATCGCAACATTCTCACGGTAGAAGACCCCATCGAATATGACCTGGAAGGGGTCGGCCAGACCCAGGTCAACACCAAGGTTGACATGACCTTCGCCCGGGGCCTGCGCGCCATACTGCGCCAGGATCCGGACGTGGTGATGGTGGGGGAAATCCGTGACCTCGAAACCGCCCAGATCGCGGTGCAGGCGTCCCTCACCGGCCACCTGGTGATGTCGACCCTGCACACCAACACCGCCATCGGCGCCATCACCCGGATGCGGGACATGGGGATAGAGCCCTTCCTGCTCTCCTCATCCTTGCTGGCGGTGCTGGCCCAACGGCTGGTGCGCACCCTCTGCCCGGATTGCCGTGCCCCGCATCCCATCTCGGAGCAGGAGCGGATCGCCATGGGCATAGAGCTGGCGCCGGATCAACAGATGTGGCGCCCGATGGGCTGCGAGCAGTGCAACCACACCGGCTATCGCGGCCGGACCGGCATCCACGAGCTGGTGGTGATCGACGAGGCGGTGCGCGAGGCGATTCACAGTGCCAGCGGCGAGCTGGCCATAGAGCGCCTGATCCGGGGCCATACCCCCAGCATACGCCGCGACGGCATCGACAAGGTGCTCCAGGGGCAGACCAGCCTCGAAGAGGTGCTGCGCGTGACCCGGGAAGACTAAGATGGCTGCCTTCGAATACAAGGCCCTCGACCCCAGAGGCAGACAGAAGTCCGGGGTGATGGAGGGGGACTCCGCCCGTCAGGTGCGCCAGCTGCTGCGCGAGCAGGGGCTGACTCCCCTCGAGGTGAACGAGACCACCGAGAAGGCGAAGCGGGAGGCCAACCGCTTCGTGCTATTTCGCCGTGGCGCCTCCACCTCCGAGCTGGCCCTCATCACCCGTCAGCTGGCGACCCTGGTGGGCGCCGGACTGACCATAGAAGAGGCGCTGCGGGCAGTGGCCGAGCAGTGCGAGAAGGCCCACCTGCGCAGCCTGGTGGCCACGGTGCGCAGCAAGGTGGTAGAAGGTTACTCGCTGGCCGATTCGCTGGGAGCCTTCCCCCATGTGTTCGATCAGCTGTTTCGCTCCATGGTGGCGGCCGGTGAGAAGTCCGGTCACCTGGAGAAGGTGCTCAACCGCCTCGCCGACTACACCGAGCAGCGCCAGCACATGCGCACCAAGCTGCTGCAGGCGATGATCTACCCCATAGTCCTCACCCTGGTGGCCGTGGGCGTCATCTCCATACTGCTCACCGCAGTGGTGCCCAAGGTGGTGGCCCAGTTCGAACACATGGGCCAGCAACTGCCCGCCACCACTCGCTTCCTCATCGGCACCAGCGAGCTGATGCAGCACTACGGCCTCTGGTTCCTGGTGCTGCTCGGCATCGGTGGCCTGGTCTGGCGCTGGTGGCTCACGGACGCCGGACGGCGCCGCCACTGGCATCAGGTGGTGCTGCGCCTGCCGGTCATCGGCCGGGTCAGCCGCGGCCTCAACACCGCCCGCTTCGCCCGCACCTTAAGCATCCTCAACGCCAGCGCAGTGCCGCTGCTGGAGGGGATGAAGATCTCGGGGGAGGTGCTCTCCAACGACTTTGCCCGCCACCGCATTGGCGAGGCGACCGAGCGGGTGCGGGAGGGGACCAGCCTGCGCAAGGCGCTGGATGAAACCAAGATTTTCCCGCCCATGATGCTGCACATGATCGCCTCCGGCGAGCAGAGCGGCGAGCTCGACAGCATGCTGGAGCGGGCGGCGGACAACCAGGACAGGGAGTTCGAAACCCAGGTGAATATCGCCCTCGGGGTGTTCGAGCCCATGCTGGTGGTCTCCATGGCCGGGGTGGTGCTCTTTATCGTGATGTCGATCCTGCAGCCGATCCTCGAACTCAACAATATGGTCAATCTCTGATGGCCTGCGCCATCTCATTTCGTTAGGGAGTAAGTCATGCAAAAGCGTCGTCAATCCGGTTTCACCCTGCTGGAAGTCATGGTGGTCATCGTGATCCTGGGGATCCTGGCCAGCCTGGTGGTGCCCAATCTGATGGGCAACAAGGAGAAGGCGGATCAGCAGAAAGCCGTCTCCGACATAGTGGCGCTGGAAAACGCCCTCGACATGTACAAGCTGGACAACAACCGCTACCCGACCACAGAGCAGGGGCTGGATGCCCTGGTCAACAAGCCGACAGCATCGCCCGAGCCGCGCAGCTACCGGGAAGGGGGCTACATCAAGCGCCTGCCGCAGGATCCCTGGGGCAACCAGTACCAGCTGCTGAGCCCGGGCCAGTTCGGCAAGCTCGACATCTTCAGCATGGGGCTGGACGGCGAAGCCGGGACGGATGACGACATAGGCAACTGGAACCTGAAGGATTTCCAATAAGTGTCTGAGCGCCCGCTGAAGCGGATCCTGTGCCCATGAGGCGCCATCGTCAGGCGGGCTTCACCCTGCTGGAGGTCTTGCTGGTCGCCATGTTGATGGGACTGGTGGCCACCGCTGTCGTCCTCAGCATGGGGGGCGCCCGGGGGGACAGGGAGCTCGACAAGCAGGCGCGTCGTCTCATGGCGACCCTGCAACAGGCGCAGGAGTATTCGGTGATGGATGGCCGGCTGCTGGGATTGAGAGTCGAGGAGAGCGGCTGGCAGTTTATGTCCCGCAACCCCAAGGATCGCAAGTGGCAGGCACTGACAGGCGACAAGCTGCTGGGGCCTGTGCAGCTGCCGGAGGGGATCACTCTGGCCGTCGAGCTGGAGGGGTTCAGCTGGCGCACCGATTCGGACGAGAAGAGCGAGCAGGGCCGTGACGAGAAGGAGCGCACGCCCCAGATCTTCATCTTTCCGGGGGGCGAGCTCACCCCCTTCGTGCTGACCCTGAGCCAGCAGGATGAGGATCTGAGCTACCTGCGCACCCTCAAGGGGGACGAGTTCGGTCGCCTCTCTCTGTTGCAAGACGAAGAGGAAGAAGAGTGACGGGCACCAGCGCAGGCGGCGAGGGAGTTCGCAGCATCACCCCGGCGGGCGGGCCCGCCAGGGCGCGCGGCATGACGCTGCTGGAGGTCATGGTGGCGCTGGCGGTGTTCGCCATCGCCGGCCTTGCTGTGATGAAGACCGCCAGCGAGCACCTCTCCGGCCTCAACTACCTGGAGCAGAAGACCCTGGCGACCTGGGTGGTGGAAAACCAGCTGGTGCAGCAGAAGCTCGAGGGCAAGTGGCCGGGAGACAGCTGGGTGGAAGGGGACGAGGAGATGGCCGGGCAGACCTGGTACTGGCGCTATCGTGGCGTCGCCACCAGCGACAACAACTTCAAGGCCCTGGACGTGGAGGTGCGCACCGCGCCCAAGGCAGAGAGCCCTGTGGCCATGATGCGGACCTATATCAGCCGATGATCCAAAGCAACACCCGCCTTTCCCGCCACAGTGGCTTTACCCTGCTTGAGATGTTGCTGCGGCCATCGCCCATGTCGGTGACCTCAGGCCGACGCTCTGTCCGCCAGGCCGGCTTTACCCTGCTTGAGATGCTGGTGGCCATCGCCATCTTCGCCAGCCTCAGCATGGGTGCCTATCAGGTGCTGCAGGGGGTGCTCACCAGCGACGAGGTGGCCAAGCGCAAGGAGGTTCGCCTCTCCGAGCTGCAGCTCGCCTTCAGCCTGCTGGAGCGGGACATCACCCAGATGGTGCCGCGCAGCGGCCGTATCGACGGCGAGAACAACAAGGTGCTGCTGGCGGCCTCCCGCTTCGGCCAGCAGAGCGATGACTGGGGCATGGCCTTCATCCGTGGCGGCTGGCTCAATCCGGACGGCATGCTGCCGCGATCCGGCTTGCAGCGGGTGGGCTGGCGACTCAAGGAGCAGACCCTGGAGCGGCTCAGCTACCTCTACCCGGATCCCGCGATCGGCACAGAGCCGCGTATTCAGCCCGTGCTGACCGGGGTGACGGCCCTGCGGCTCTATTTCTACGACAAGGGCATGTGGAAGGAGGAGTGGACCCAGCGCGACCTGCTGCCCTATGGGCTGGCGGTGGAGCTGGATCTGGCGGATTACGGCACCATTCGTCGTCAGTTCCTGATCGGGGCCGGCGGCCAGAGGGCTGAAAATGGTAATTGATCTTCATTTTTCCCCGGCCGTCATGGCGGATGACGGTACCCTTAGTCGTCGCCAGTTCCTGATCGGAGCCAGTGGCCAGAGGGCCGACAATGGCAGCTAGGCGTCGCTCCCGCCCTGGCCGGCAAGGGGGCATGGCCCTGCTGGTGGTGCTGCTGATTCTGTCGGTGATGGTGATCATCGCCAGCAACATGAGCGGCCGGTTGCAGCTGGAGCTGCGCCGGACCAGCAACCTCACGGCTGGCAAGCAGGCCTGGTGGTATGCCATGTCGGCGGAGGCACTGGTGATCAAGGTGCTCAACCAGGACTTCAAGGATGCCCCCGATGTGGTCAACCTGGGTCAGAACTGGGCACGGCAGGATGCGGTCTTCCCGGTGGATGACGGCACCCTGTCCGGGCGGGTGCGGGATCTGCAATCCTGTTTCAACCTCAACAGCCTGAGCCTGGCCCTGAAAGAGGGGGAGAGCGGCGATGACCTCGATGCGCAGCCCTATCAATTCAAGGCGTTCCGGGCGCTGCTCGAGGCGCTGGAGGTGGATGAGTACGAGGCGGTGCAGCTCACCGACGCCATCCGCGACTGGACCGACAAGAATACCCAGCTGGTCTCGAGTAACGGGGCCGAGGATGCCTATTACGAGGGGCTCAATCCCCCCTATCTGGTGGCGAACCAGTGGCTGCTGGGAACGGACGAATTGCGGGCCGTGCGCGGGGTGAGCCGCGAGCTCTACGCCCGTCTCGCCCCCTATGTGTGCACCCTGCCAAACGACAAGCTGGTGGTGAACATCAACACCATCAAGCCGGAGCAGGCGGCCCTGCTGGTGGGGCTCTACCAGGGCAAGATAGGGCTGGACGACGCCAAGCGGGTGCTGACCAACCGCCCCAAGAAGGGGTGGAAGGAGAAGAAGGAGATGACGGATGAGCTGTCGATACAACCGGGCAGCATCACTGGGCTGGACGGCGCGCTGGACATCAAGAGCAGCTTCTTCGAGGCCCGTCTGCTGGCCGAGGTGGGCGATGTGCGGGCCCGGCTGGAGACTGTCTTCCAGCGCGGCAAGGACAACAAGCTGGTGATGCTGCGCCGTCTGAACGACGGTGCCGAATAACAGGGAGATGGCAGGCCTCTGGCCCCCTCTGTCCCGCCCCTTATATCTGGACTGCAGCCGACGGCTGCGGCCCCGCCCATCGACGAGGATGCTGGCGGGCATGGCAGGAGAATTATTTGTGAGCGAGAGTCTGGTCATCCGTCTGGGGACCAATGCGCAGCAGCCGGTGCACTGGCTGGTGTGGTCGACGCAGGAGCAGGAGATCATCGCCTCCGGCACCCTGGCCTCGGCCCATGCCCTGGGTGAGCTGCAGGAGCGTGCCGGTGGTCGCCCCGTGGTGACCCTGGTGCCCGGCAGCGATCTCATCTTCCGGCGGGTCAGCCTGCCGGGCAAGTACAGCCGTCAGGCCGCGGCGGCGTTGCCCTATCTGCTCGAGGAGCAGATCGCCTCCGACGTGGATGAGCTGCATCTGGTGGTGCTGGGTCATCAGGGGCAGGACGTGGATCTGATGGCGGTGGACAAGGCGAAGATGCAGGAGTGGCTGGCGTGGCTGCAGCAGGCGGGGCTCAAGACCCTGCAACTGCTGCCGGACGTGCTGGCCCTGCCGCCCGCCGCCGAGGGGTGGTCTGCATTGCAACTCGGCGCCGAGTGGCTGATCCGCCAGGACCCCGTCCAGGGGATAGTCGCCGACGAGCCGCTGCTGGCCATGCTGCTGGCGGCCCAGCCCGAACCCGTCACCATCCATAGCCATACCCCGGCTCCCGCCATCGCGGCCGCCAACTGGCAGGCGGCGGATCCCGAACTGCCCATGCTGCTGCTGGCGAAAGGGGCGATCGCTTGCCAGGCGAACCTGCTGCAGGGGCCCTATCGACCCCAGACCGAATACGGCCGTTACTGGCTGCAGTGGCGCAAGGTGGCGGTGCTGGCGGGGATACTGCTGCTGGTCGCCCTGGCCCAGCGCGGGGTGCAGCTCTATCAACTGGCGGAGCAGGACAAGGCCCTCAAGGCCGAAATCCGGCAGGTCTATACCCGGATCTTCCCGGGGGAAACCCGGATCGTCAACGTTCGCAGCCAGATGAACCAGCACCTCAAGTCCCTGGGGCAGGCCCCGCAGGGTGGGGTCCTGCTGCTGCTGACCGAGCTGGCGCCGGTGTTTGCCGAGGTGCCCGGTCTCAAGCCCGAAGTGATGCGTTTCGACGCGGCCAGGGGCGAGCTCAGGTTGCAGGTCACGGCCCCGGGTTTTACCGAGATCGAGCGTTTTCGCGAGCTGGCGGGCAAGCGCTTCGAGGTGCAGCAGGGTGAGGTGCGAAGCCATGAGGGCAAGGTGGAAGGGGCGCTGGTGCTGAAGGGGAAATCATCATGATGGACAAACTGCAAGGCTGGTGGCGTGGCATCAGCCCCCGCGAACAGCGGCTGGTGGCGGTGGGGGGTTGCGCCCTGCTGATCGGGCTCTGCTACTGGGTCATCTGGCAGCCCGTCGCCAATCGCATCGACGAGCGGCAGCGGCAGGTGGCCAACCAGCAGCAGACGCTCGCCTGGTTGAAAGAGAAGGGGCAGGAGGTGCTGGCGATGCAGGGGGGCCAAGGCCGCCAGATCGACACCAGCGGCACCCTGGACGGGGTGGTGAACCGCACTGCCTTCAACCAGAAGATCAAGATAGCCCGGCTGCAACCCCAGGGGCAGGAGCTGCAGGTGTGGATAGACACAGTCCCGTTCGAGGATCTGCTGCTTTGGCTCGCGACCCTCTCCGATCAGTACGGAGTCCAGGTGCAGATCATCGAGGTGGCCCGGGAGGGGCTGGCGCCCGGCCTGGTCAAGGTCAGGCGTTTGCAGCTGAGCCGTCCCCAATGACACCAAACGTACCGAGCGCCGTCCGGTTTTTGGCATGGCGTTCCGTGTTGGCTCCAGGCTTGGCCCGGGCCGGATCCTTGCAGTCGAGTCCTGTTCTATGAAACAAAAAGTCCTGATCGCCGCCCTGTTTCTGGTGGCCTATCTCGGTTTCCTGCTGGTGAAGTTGCCAGCCACCCTGGTGGTGCGCCATCTGCCGCTGCCCCCCAACCTGGTGCAGCTGGAAGGAGTGAGCGGTACCCTCTGGAGCGGCCAGATTGCCCGGCTGCAATATGCCAGCGAGTCCCTGACCCAGCTGCGCTGGGAGCTCGACGGCTGGTCGCTGCTGCGTCTGGCTCCCGAGGTGTCGGTGCGTTTCGGCGATCGCGCCGGCCTCAACGGTCAGGGGGTGATCGGCTGGAATGGCGCCGCCTTCGGTCGTGACATCACCCTCAACGCCCCCGCTCCCTGGCTGCTGGCGCGGGTTCCCACGCGCCTGCCCTTCCCCCTGACGGCGGCGGGTCAGCTGCAACTCAAGGTCGATCAGTTCGCCCAGGGCAAGCCCTGGTGTGAGGAGCTCTACGGCAACCTCAACTGGTACGGCGCCGAGGCCGACACCCCGGCGGGCAAGCTGCTGCTGGGGGATCCCGAGCTCAAGCTGACCTGTCTCGATTCCCGTCTGGTGGCCGAGCTCAAGCAGGGCTCCGAGGCGGTGCAGGTGCAGGGCAAGCTGGAGTTGCAGGCCAATCGCCAGTACCTGTTCCAGGGCACCCTAAAGCCTGGGCCCGAGCTGCCGGATCAGATGAAGCAGGGGCTGCCCTTCCTCGGTCAACCCGACGGCCAGGGCCGCTTCCCGCTGCGCTATCAGGGCCGGATCTAATCCGGCCTTCGCCGACACCGGTTTATCCCGGGGTCGGCTCTATCTTCCCCGCTCATTCGTCGCACCGCGTCGATGACCGCCACATCGTAGTGGCATCTAGAATCGCCTCCCTCTTTTCCCGAACAGTCAAATGCGCTGCCGCAGCGGGATCCAATTAATCTCCATCCACCACACATGGTCAATTAAACCCTATCGAGGTAGGCAGCGGAATCCTGTTCCCATGGAAGGTGAATATCAATAATGTTTCATTACTACTTTATAGTGTGAGCTGGAGCTGATTATTGATATTTTTAATATGGAACGAGGGGTTATATCGACCAATTTGTTTAACTCATTGAAATTAATATTAAAAAAATAAAAGAATCTTGTTTCTCATAACATGTCACGACATTTTTTCGGCTCATCTCATTAAAAAATGTGAGCATTGGCGAAATGAATGGTCAATTTAAGACGATCTTATTACTTGCCGAAATACCGAGTTAACCTCAGGGTCGCTAGAATGATGTCAATCAGAGATGTTTTATTTGTCTTGAGAGCACGACAAGCAGTCATCTCGGCCGATCTATTCATCTTGTTTCAAGTGTTGAGGGAAATGGTTATGGGAAAGAAGCGTATTTACCTGTTTTGCTCTGCCGGGATGTCGACGTCACTGCTGGTCTCGAAGATGAAGGCACAGGCAGAAAAATATGATGTGCCCGTGGAGATCGATGCCTATCCGGAAACGCTGGCGGGAGAGAAAGGTCAGGATGCCGACCTGATCCTGTTGGGTCCTCAAATTGCCTACATGTTGCCGGAAATCCAGACACTGTTACCGGGCAAGCCGGTCGAAGTCATCGACTCCCTGCTCTATGGCAAGGTCGATGGGTTAGGTGTCCTCAAGGCCGCCGTCGCATCCATCAAGAAGAGCCTCGCTCAGTAAGGAGAACACCGTGAGCACCATGATCGCATCGCTGGAAAAGGCCATATTGCCCATTGCCGTCAAGCTGGGTAAGCAGCCTCATGTCAACGCCATCAAGAATGGCTTCATCAAACTGATGCCCCTGACCCTGGCCGGGGCCATGTTCGTCCTGATCAACAACGTCTTCCTGAGTTTTGGGGAGGGATCCTTCTTCTACTCCATGGGGGTGCGACTCGATCCCGCCACCATAGCCACCCTGGACGGCTTCAAGAGCATTGGCGGCAGCGTCTATAACGGTACCCTGGGGATCATGTCCCTGATGGCGCCCTTCTTCATCGGCCATGCCATGGCAGAAGAGCGCAAGGTTGATCCCCTCTCGGCCGGTCTGCTCTCGGTCGCCGCCTTCATGACGGTCACCCCCTTCAGCGTCGGCGAGGCCTATGCGGTCGGTGCCAACTGGCTGGGTGGCGCCAACATCATCTCCGGCATGATCATTGGTCTCGTCTCGGCCGAGATGTTTGCTTTCGTCATTCGCCGCAACTGGGTGATCCGCCTGCCTGACAGCGTACCGACCTCGGTAGCGCGCTCCTTCTCGGCGCTGATCCCCGGCTTCATCATCCTCTCCATCATGGGGATAGTCGCCTACTTGCTCCAGACAGAGGGCACCAACTTCCACCAGATCATCATGGACACCATCTCCACCCCCCTGTCCAACATGGGTGGCCTGGTCGGCTGGGTCTATGTGCTCTTCTCCCCGCTGCTCTGGTTCTTCGGGGTCCATGGTTCTTTGGCGCTGTCGGCACTGGAGAACGGCATTCTAGTGCCCTTCACCCTGGAAAACGTCGCCCTCTATACCCAATACGGCTCCGTTGAAGCCGCCATCGCCGCCGGCAAGACCTTCCACGTCTGGACCAAGCCGATGCTCGACTCCTACATCTTCCTAGGTGGTACAGGTGCAACGTTAGGCCTCATCCTTGCCGTGTTTATGGTGTCGCGTCGCGATGACTACCGTCAGGTGGCCAAACTGGGCATGCCCGCCGGCATCTTCCAGATCAACGAGCCCATCCTGTTTGGCCTGCCGGTCATCATGAACCCTGTGTTGCTTATCCCCTTCGTGATGGTGCAGCCGGTACTGGCGACCATCACCCTGTTCGCCTACAACACCGGCTTTATCCCGCCCATCACCAACATGGCACCCTGGACCATGCCAGCCGGATTGGGGGCCTTCTTCAACACCAACGGCAGCATAGCCGCAGCCCTGCTGGCGATATTCAACTTAGGGATAGCCACCCTGATGTATGTCCCCTTCGTGCTGATTGCCAACAAGGCCCAGGCCGTTATCGAGGAAGAACAGGAGAGCGAAGAGGATATCGCGCTGGCCCTGAAATTCTGATGACACTCCCGGGAGGAGCCTGGCTCCTCCCTCTTCAAGCCGAAGGAGAAGAAGATGATGTATCGCTTTGCGGACGATTTTTGGTGGGGCAGCGCCAGCTCGGCGCCCCAGACGGAGGGAGCCTCCAGCCGAGATGGCAAGTCCGACAACATCTTTGACTACTGGCACGCCATTGAGCCGACGCGCTTCCATCAGGGCATAGGCCCGGCGCAAGCCTCGACTTTCTATGATCGTTTCGAGAGCGACATCGCACTGCTCAAGCAGCTCAATCACAACAGTTTTCGTACCTCCATCTCCTGGTCCCGACTGATCCCGGACGGGACGGGCGAGGTCAATCAGCAGGCCGTCGCTTTCTACCATGCAGTCTTTGACCGCCTGCTGGCCGAGGGGATCACCCCCTTCATCAATCTCTACCACTTCGACATGCCCCTGTGCATGCAGGAGCAGGGTGGCTGGGAGAGCCGGGATGTGGTGGCCGCCTATGTGCGCTACGCCAGCATCTGTTTCGAGCTGTTTGGTTCGCGCATCCAGCACTGGTTTACCTTCAACGAGCCCATAGTGCCAGTCGAGTGCGGATATCTCGGCCACTTCCACTATCCCTGTGTGGTGGATTTTCGCCGCGCCGTCACTGTCGCCTATCACACCGCCCTGGCCCATGCCGGTGCGGTCAAGGCCTTTCGCGATGCTCATGCCAGTGGCGAGATTGGCATCATCCTCAACCTGAGCCCCACCTACCCCAGATCCGATTCGGCGGCAGACAGCCAGGCGGCGCGCTGGGCCGACTTGCTGCTCAACAAGAGTTTCCTCGATCCGGCCCTGAAGGGGAGCTATGACCCCGAACTGGTCGCTCTGCTGCGCCAGCATGATTTACTGCCAGAGGTGGAAGCCGGTGACAAGGCGCTACTCAGTGCCGGGCGAGTGGATTGGCTGGGCATCAACTACTACCAGCCAAGGCGAGTCAAGGCCAAGGAGCAGCCCTGCGCAGGGGCGCCGCACACCCCCGAAGATCTCTTCGATTTCTACCAGATGCCGGGTCGCAAGATGAACCCGCACCGGGGCTGGGAGATCTATGAGAAAGGGGTCTACGACATCCTCACCGAGCTGCGCCTTGGCTATGGCAACCCCCGCTGCTACATCTCGGAAAATGGCATGGGGGTCGAGGGGGAAGAGCGCTTCATCGGCCCGGAGGGACGGGTAGAGGATGACTATCGCATCGACTTTATTCGTGGTCACCTCGAGTGGCTGCATCGTGGCCTGCAAGAGGGCAGCGCCTGCTGCGGGTATCACCTCTGGACCTTCATCGATAACTGGTCCTGGCTCAATGCCTACAAGAATCGCTATGGCCTGGTCCGGCTGGATCTTGAAAGCCAGACCCGCACCATCAAGAAGAGTGGCTATTGGTTCGCCGAGGTGGCACGCAATCATGGTTTCAATTAAGTGAGATTCAATTAAACCGCTTTCAATCAACTAGCTGTAATCAAGGGGATAAAGAGATGTTCGATATGGACCACATTGAGGCAGAGACCACGACGTGCGATGACATGGAAGAGGTGGTGATGGGGCTCATCATCAACTCGGGGCAGGCTCGCAGCCTGGCCTACAGCGCCCTTAAGAAGGCCAAGGAGGGCGACATGGCCGCCGCCCGTCAGCTGATGACCCAATCCCGCGAGGCCCTCAACGCCGCCCACCAGGTGCAGACCCAGCTGATTGAGAGCGACCAGGGCGAGGGCAAGATCCCGGTCACGCTGGTGCTGGTGCATGCCCAGGATCACCTGATGACCTCCATGCTGGCGCGGGAGCTCATCAACGAACTCATCGACGTGCACGAAAAACTGCTCGGCAAGTAACAGCGGCATCGGCCAGTCAAAAGGGGCGAATAATGAGCGTCAAGACCATCCGGGAAAACGAGCTGTTTAACAACAGACCCTTCCACATGTTCATCTACAACAAGCAGGTGAGCGGAACCGGTTTGCATCAGCACGACTATTACGAGTTCACCCTGGTGTTGACCGGTCGTTACTACCAGGAGGTCAACGGCAAGCGGGTACTGCTCGAGCGCGGCGATCTGGTGTTCATTCCGCTGGGCTCATCCCATCAGAGCTTCTACGAGTTCGGCACCACCCGGATTTTCAACGTCGGGATCAGCCGCAGCTACTTTGACGAGCACTTCAAGTACCTGCTGCCGGAACACTTCGTGGCGTCCCAGGCCTATCCGCTCAAGCATGAATTTCTGAGTTATATCGAGTCGGTGCTGGTCTCCCCTGGCTTTCGGGAAGAGGCGCTGACCGAATTTCTCGAAGTGGTGACCTATTCGGTGATGAACCGGCTGCGTCACCATAAGGACGCTTCGGCCAGCGAGGATCTTCCGCTCTGGCTCCATGAGGCGGTTGAGCGCATGCACGATCGCCCGTTGTTTGCCGAAGATGCCCTGGCCAATCTGATCCATCTCTCCGGCAAGAGTCAGGAGTACCTGACCCGTGCCACCCGGCGTTACTACAACAAGACGCCGATGCAGATCATCAACGAGATCCGGGTCAACTACGCCAAGATGCAGCTGGAAGTCACCAACGACTCTGTGGCCGACATTGCCTTCGAGACCGGCTACAACGATGTCAGCCTCTTTATCAAAAACTTCAAGAAGCTGACCTCCTTTACCCCGGGCAGTTACCGAAAATATCTCTATCCGAAATTTGAAACCCCGGCCTGATGAAGGCTAAAGATATTTTCATTTAAAACAGAAGGTTGCCAATAAACTGACGCCATTTAACGGCCCCTGCCACAGGTGGCTGCGGCTAACTGCACCCCAGATGCAGGGCGGCCCCTTATTCAACCCAATTTGAGAATGATGAAAGAGGTGTTTATGAACAAGACGCTTAAAGTGGTCACCATAGGTGGCGGAAGCAGCTACACCCCGGAGCTGGTCGATGGCTTCATCAAACGCTACGCCGAATTGCCCATCGACGAGCTGTGGCTGGTCGATGTCCCCGAAGGTCAGGGGAAACTGGACATCATTTTCGACCTCTGTCAGCGCATGATCCAGAAAGCCGGCATCCCCATGACGCTGCACAAGACCCTGGATCGCCGCGCCGCGCTGCAAGGCGCCAGCTTCGTCACCACCCAGCTGCGGGTCGGCCAGCTGCAGGCCCGGGAAAAAGACGAGCGCATTCCCCTCAGCCACGGCCTGCTGGGTCAGGAGACCAATGGTGCTGGCGGCCTGTTCAAGGGGCTGCGCACCATCCCCGTCATCTTCGACATCATCCGCGATGTGGAGGAGATCTGCCCGGATGCCTGGCTCATCAACTTCACCAATCCGGCCGGCATGGTGACCGAGGCCGTGCATCGCCACACCCATTTCCGCCGCTTCATCGGGGTGTGCAACATTCCGGTCGGCATGCAGATGTTTGTGCGCGATGCCCTCAAGGTCAGCGCAGAGGACTCCCTCTCCATCGACATCTTCGGCCTCAATCACCTGGTGTTCATCGGCGATGTGCTGGTCAATGGGGTATCGCGTTTCGATGAACTGCTCGAGGGGGTGATAGACGGCAGCCTCACCAGCGCCAGCTCGGTCAAGAACATCTTCGATTTGCCCTTCGATGCGAGCCTGATGCGCGGGCTGCGCCTGTTGCCCTGCTCCTACCTGCGTTACTACTTCAAAGAGAAAGAGATGCTGGGGATCGAGATGGGCGAGTTCTACAAGGGTGGCGCCCGGGCTCAGGTGGTGCAACAAGTCGAGAAAACGCTGTTTGAACTCTACCAGAACCCTGAACTCAACGAGAAGCCCAAGGAGCTGGAGCTGCGCGGCGGCGCCTACTACTCGGATGCGGCCTGCGAGGTGATCAGCGCCATCCATAACGACAAGCGCAGCGAACAGTATGTGATAATCCCCCACCATGGCCATGTCACCAACATTCCGGCCGACTGGACCGTCGAGATGACCTGCCTGGTGGGCCGTGATGGCGCCATTCCTCACCCGCGCCTCACCCGCTTCGACGACAAGGTCAACGGGCTCATTCACCTCATCAAGAGCTTCGAGATTGCCGCCTCCCAGGCTGCCTTGAGCGGCTCCTTCGATGACTTGCTGCTGGCCATGAACCTCAATCCGTTGATCCACTCGGACAACGAAGCAAAAATCGTTGCCCAGGAGCTGCTGCTGGCACACCGCGAACACCTGCCCAAGTTTGCCGCCGTCATTGCGGATCTCGCCTGAGAACACTGGGCCCCGTTGATCATCGGCGGGGCAATACAGGAGATAGAGATGCATAAAAGATTGATTATCAACGCCGACGACTTTGGTCTCTGCCCTGCCCAGAGCTACGGCATAGTGGAAGCCTTCGAGCATGGGGTGGTCAGCTCGACCACCGCCATGGTCAACTCCCCGGCCATAGAACACGCGGCCTGGCTGGCCAAACGCTTCCCTGACTTGCCCATCGGGCTGCACTTCGTGCTCAGTTGGGGCAAGCCGCTCTCTCCTCTCTCCTGCCTGGTCAATGCCCAGGGCGAGCTGGACAAGAGCATCTGGCAAAAAAACGAGCAGGGTCTGCTGGTCGCAAGGGAAATCATGGAAGAGCTAAGGCAGCAGTTCGACCGTTTCGTCACCCTGTTTGGCCGCTCGCCCAGCCACATCGACAGCCATCACCATGTGCATATGCTGCCGAGCCTCTATCCCCTGGTGGAAGCCTTCGCCCGCCAGCAGGGCATTGCGATGCGCATCGATCGGGAGGAAGTGCGCCGTCACGGCCTGACCGTCAACCATGAACTCAGTTGCCAGCGTTTTGACAGCCGCTTCTATGGTGAATCACTCACCCGGGAGCTGTTGCTGCAACTGCTGGATGATGCCAATGAACAGGGGGTCCGCTCCCTGGAGATCATGTGCCACCCCGCTTTTATCGATCTCGAGGTGCAGCGCAGCGCTTATCACCAACCCAGGCTCACCGAGCTTGCCATCCTCACCGATCCGGCCTTGCCTGAGTTGATCGCGGCGAGAGGCTATTGCCTCACCAGTTACCAGGGGTGGCAGTCATCTTGAATCACCAAGGTGTCAGGGCTGTACTGTGATGGGGTCAGGCCGATGGTGGGGCGCTAGCTCGTCGATCTGGTGATGAGGTGGTTGAGAAAGAGGCTGAACAGCTCGGCCCGGGAGCCGAGGCGCAGCTTGCCGTAGAGGTGCTTGCGGTGATTCTTCACTGTGCCGCTGCCGATGCCGAGTTCGGCCGCAATGGCCTCGGTATCCAGCCCCTGCAGCAGCAGGCTCGCCACCTGCCGCTCCCTGCGGGTGAGCCTGTCACCACCCACGCTGGTCATCGCCTGCTCCACGGCAGCCTTGAGGCTGGCACCGTCCAGGCTTGCCGGTGCGCCCTGCACCCTATCCTTTGCCGTTCTCTTCGCCGTACTATCCGTGGCCCTCATCGCCGCGCTCTGGGCCAGCAGCGGTACCGCCTCCCGCCACTGCTGGCGGCACAGGGAATGCACCAGGGGGAACAAGGCTTCCAGCTTGGCGCGCTCCTCCTGGCGAAGGCTCTGGCGCTTGTCGAGGCGGCCCAGAAACAGCATCAGGGTGAGACCGCCGCGCACCGGCAGGATCAGTCCCACCTCCTCCTGCCAGCCGGTGGCCTGATAGAAGTGGTGGCGGTATTCGGGATCGAGTCGCCCCTTAGACACCTGCGCCAGGGTCCAGACTCCGGCGGGGAGACCGTCCTTGAGCGCCTGCATAAAGGGATCCTGGCTGAAGTGGCTGGTGAGGTAGCTGTCAAACAGCAGGGCTCGCTGATGGTTGAGGTTGTCGTAGAGGTAGACGGGCCGCTGCCCCACCCCGAGCAGCAGGGCGCAGTCGAACGCTACCTGTTGCTGGATGAGGCGCACCAGGGCCGCCGCAAAGGCCGGGCTGTGCAGGGCATCGACGACGTCGGTCAGGCTCTGGGTCAGCGAGTCTGTGGCGAGGGGCTGGCTCATGGCGACGGGCTCCGGGTGGCGGGGACAGGCTCCCCGATATGGGCGGGATGCTAGCATGAGAGTGGTAAAACTGTCCCCTGGGGGACATATCTGCCACGGGCCAGAACGGCGAGTATGGCGACTTTCCCCTGCTGTTGGAGACCCCATGATCGACCCCCATTTGCTCACCGACCTGACCGAGCGCGGCCTGGTGGCCCAGATGTCCGACCCGGCGGCCCTGGCCTCCCACCTCGCCACGGCGCGCACCCTCTACTGCGGCTTCGATCCCACCGCCGGCAGCCTGCACATAGGCCACCTGGTGCCGCTCCTGATGTTGCGCCGCTTCCAGCTGGCGGGCCACACCCCTGTGGCCCTGGTGGGCGGGGCCACCGGCCTCATCGGCGATCCCAGCTTCAAGGCGACCGAGCGCAGCCTCAACAGCGCCGAAACCGTGCAGGGCTGGGTGGCCAGCCTGTCGGCCCAGATCCGGGCGCTGTTGCCCGCGAGCGAGGGGCTGGCGGCCCCTGTGCTGGTCAACAACGCCGACTGGATGGGGCAGATGTCCGCCCTCGATTTTCTGCGTGACATCGGCAAGCACTTCTCGGTCAACGCCATGCTGGCGCGGGAGTCGGTGCGCCAGCGGCTGGCCCGCCCGGATCAGGGGATCTCCTTTACCGAGTTCGCCTACGCCCTGCTGCAATCCCAGGATTTCGCCGTGCTCAACCAGCGCCTCGGCTGCACCCTGCAGATCGGCGGCAACGATCAGTGGGGCAATATCACCAGCGGCATGGATCTCACCCGCCGGCTGCATCAGGCCCAGGTTCACGGCATGACACTGCCCCTCATCACCAAGGCGGACGGCACCAAGTTCGGCAAGACCGAGGGGGGCGCCATCTGGCTGGATCCGGCGCTCACCTCGCCCTACGGCTTCCATCAGTTCTGGCTCGGTACCGCAGACGAGGATGTCTACCGCTTCCTGCGCTACTACAGCTTTATGTCGCTGGCCGAGATTGCGGCGCTGGAGGCGGAAGACGCCGGTCGGCAGGGACGCAAGCATGCCCAGCAGGTGCTGGCGGACGAGCTGACCGAACTGGTGCACGGCAAGGGGGCGCTGGCGGCGGCGCGGCGCATCGGCGAGCTGCTGTTTTGCGGCGACGTGGCCCGGCTCGGGGAGGGGGATCTCGCCCAGTTGGCCCAGGATGGCATGCCGAGCTGCCGTATCGAGGAGCAAAGGGATCTGGTGACCCTGCTGGTGGAGAGCGGCCTGGCGAGCTCGAAGCGGGTGGCCCGCGAGCTGCTGGCGGCGGGCGCCATCAGCCTCAACGGCGAGACAAGACAGGATGAGCAGCTGAGTGCAGAGGATCTGTTGTTTGAGCGCTACCTGCTGCTGCGCCGGGGCAAGAAGCAGTACCGGCTGGTGGAGTGGGTGGACTAGTACACCCGATCTCAAGGAGCAAGGGCTGCCCAGGCAGCCCTTTTCATTGTGCGTCTCGGCCCCTCAGCTGCCCGGCATGCAGGGGGGGGAGGCCCTGCCTAAGGATCAAAGGGTCAGCGGCAGCAGTTCGGCATAGTCGCGGAATACATCGGGGAGGGCGGTGAATCCTGTCCCCGTATCTGTATCAAATAGCCAGCGGCAATAACTCGGCGTAGTCGCGGAACATGCTGGGGAAGGCGGCCAGTGATTTCCCCATAGATGCGCCAAATGCCTAGTCAAAGGGTCAGCGGCAGCAGTTCGGCGTAGTCACGGATCGCCGGGAAGGCGGTAATCTGCTGTTCCGGCTGGCGACTGTCCGGGTTCTGGATGGCGAGCTGATAACCGATGCCGTAGTCGGCGGCGGCGCGCAGGATACGCTCGCTGTCATCGACAAACAGGGTGCGGGCCGGATCGAACGCCAGTCGCTCGGCCAGCGCCTGCCAGCAGTGCTGGCTCTCCTTCGACCAGCCGAGCTCATGGGTGCTCACCATAAGATCCAGATGCTCGGCGAGGCCGAGCCGCGCATCCTTCACCGACAGGCTGGCGGGGTGGGCATTGGTGAAGAGCACCAACTGCTTGCCCGCCGCGCGCAGGGCGGCCAGGAAGGGGATGACATGGGGCCGCCACTGGATCTTGTCCAGGATCTCCTGCTTGAGGGCGCGGATGTCGAGCCCGAGGGTCTGGCTCCAGTAATCGACGCAGTACCAGTCGAGGGTGCCGCTGACGGTCTGATAATGGGCCTCGATCTGCGCCTTGGCGTCGGCCAACGGCAGGCCAAGGCGTGCGGCGTAGCGTTCGGGCACCAGCTGCTGCCAGAGGTGGCTGTCAAAATGAAGGTCGATCAGGGTGCCATCCATGTCGAGCAAAACTGTGTCTATCTGGTGCCAGGGCAGTGGGGTGGGCATGGGGCCTCTTTGTGTCGGACTGAGTGGGGAAAACGGGGCGCATTATAACGGATTTTTCAGGCACCTTTCCGGCCCTTGCCCCGTGGTGTTCCCTCGGGGAGTCGTTTACTCTTGAAGCACTCTTTTTTAACGAGCAGTCAGCCCCGATGAGTGACCCCCACAAGTGCAAACCCGAACACGTCCGCGTCGAGGCCATGGCCCACGACAAGCGCAAGCCGGAGATCATCAAGGCCGAGCTGGTGGCCGAGAGTCGGCTGTTCAAGGTGGAATCCCTGCATCTGAAATTCAGCAATGGGGAGGAGCGGGTCTACGAGCGGATGCGCGGCGGCAACAGAGGCGCCGTCATGGTGGTGCCCCTGTTCGATGCCCACACCCTGCTGCTGGTGCGCGAATACGCGGCGGGCACTCACTCCTACGAGCTGGGCTTTCCCAAGGGGCTGATCGATCCCGGCGAAGATGCCTTCGAGGCGGGCAACCGGGAGCTGATGGAGGAGGCGGGCTTCGGGGCCCGTGACCTTATTCCCCTCAAGCAGGTCTCCCTGGCTCCCGGCTATTTTTCCAGCAGGATGGACATACTGCTGGCGCGGGATCTCTACCCCGAGCAGCGGATCGGCGATGAGCCCGAGCCCCTCGAGGTGATCCCCTGGCCCCTCAATCGCATCGACGAATTGCTGGCGCGACCCGACTTCACCGAGTCGCGCAGCATCAGTGCCCTGCTGCTGGCCAGCAAATGGCTGGCGGAACAGGAAAGCTAGCCCAAGCCTGGGCAAAGGTAATAAAAACAGAGGATAACAAGATGCAGGAGTTGTTGGCCTGGATACCTGGGGTCAAGGAGATAGCCCGCGAAGCGGGACGTATCCTTCACGAAATCTATCACGGCGGTCAGTTCGAGCGTCAGCTGAAGGAGGATGCGACCCCGGTCACCAGTGCCGATCTTGCTGCCGATGCCTACCTCAAGCAGGCGCTGTCGGCGCTCACCCCCCATGTGCCCGTGCTGACCGAAGAGGCGGCCGATGTGCCCTTCAGCCAGCGTGCCAACTGGCGGCAATACTGGCTGGTGGATCCCCTGGACGGCACCGGCGAGTTCATCGCCGGCAGCGGTGACTTCGCCACCCTGATCGCCCTGGTGCGGGACAATGTCCCCGTGCTTGGTGTCATCTATGCCCCCGAGGCCGACGTGCTCTACTGGGCGGTGCGCGGCCACGGCGCCTTCAAGGAGGTGAACGGCGAGGTGCATCCCATCAGCGCCATGCACCACGAGCACGACCAGCCCGACTCCCTGGTGGTGGCCATCAGCCGTCGCCAGAAGCTGGAGAACCTGACCCGCCGCCTCAACCCGGCCATCAACTACGAGCTGATCCCGCTTGGCTCCAGCTCCCTCAAGTCCTGCCTGGTGGCGGAAGGGGCGGCAGACTGCTATGTGCGCCTCGGCCCCACCGGCGAGTGGGACACCGCCGCCGCCCAGTGCATCGTCGAGGCGGCGGGGGGGCGCATCCTCAGCCTGGCGTTGCAGCCGCTCAGCTACAACGAAACCGAGTCGTTGGAGAACCCTGACTTCATCGTAATGGGGGACCCGGATCTCGCCTGGGGCAAGATCCTGACTCACTGAGCCGGTTGAAATGTAGCCGAATCATCCAATCAGGCGGCCTCGTGGCCGCCTGATTGCTTGGTGTTATCCGCTGGCTTGCAACGGCATATTCAGGGGTATTCGCTACTTTCATGGATTGCTGTAGTGGATCATCACAGCCAAACCCAAAGTGCTGGCATCTATTTTCAGGTAATTCTAAAAACCCCGCATCGGTCGAAATAAAAAATCGACCAATAGTGATATTTTGGTTTTATATTTCGATAAATTGCCTGTTTAAAGGTTTAACTGAACAAGGTGGACTGGAAATTCCGCCCAATCTCACTGGCTGAGCCGAGCTTTGCCAGTGAGATCTGCCAACCTCCATTTTTGAGAATTAAATGCTAAAGGAGCACAATATTCTTAGATTTTAATACTATATATAAGTGGTTTATCAATGAGTTCATCTGCTGAGATCTCCCGGGAGTTATCCGGTTCCCACTCCACCACTGCCAGCACCGGCTGGCGTCGTCACGATACCCACTGGGTCATCAGCCTGTTTGGCACCGCCGTTGGTGCCGGCATCCTCTTCCTGCCCATCAACCTGGGTCTGGGGGGCATCTGGCCCCTGGTTATCGTCGCCGTGCTGGCCGGCCCCATGACCTTCCTGGCTCACCGCGGGCTGGCGCGCTTCGTGCTCTCTTCCTCCCGTCCCCACGCCGACTTCACCGAGGTGGCGGAGGAGCACTTCGGCAAGATGGCCGGTCGCCTCATCTCGGCGCTCTACTTCCTCTCCATCTTCCCTATCCTGCTCATCTACGGCGTCGGGCTGACCAACACGGTGGAGAGCTTCATGATCAACCAGCTCGGCATGGATGCCCCGAACCGGGTGATGCTCTCCGGCCTGCTGGTGTTCGCCATGATTGCGGTGATGATGGCGGGGGAGAAGGCGATGCTGCGGGCCTTTGCCTTCATGGTCTACCCGTTGGCGGCCATTCTGGCGGCGCTCTCCTGCTATTTGATCCCCCAGTGGCAGTGGCCACAAGTGACCGCCTTTGAGGGTGGCAGCTTCCTCAACACCGTCTGGCTGGCGCTGCCGGTCACAGTGTTCGCCTTCAGCCACGCCGCCGCCATCTCCGGCTTTGCCAACGTGCAGCGCCGTGAATATGGCGAGCAGGCAGAAGCCAAGAGCGGCCTGATCTTGCGCAACACCACAGTGATGCTGGTGGGCTTCGTGCTCTTCTTCGTCTTCTCCTGCGTGCTGAGCCTCTCCCCGGCCCAGCTGGCCGAGGCCAAGGCGCAGAACGTCTCCGTGCTCTCCTATCTCGCCAACATCACAGACAACCCTGTGATAGTGACCCTGGGGCCGCTCATCGCCTTCATCGCCATCAGCTCCTCCTTCCTCGGCCACTTCCTCGGGGCCCGGGAGAGCCTGAAAAGCCTGATCGCCAAGCCCACAGGGCTGTCGCTGGCCAAGGCGGACAAGCTCGGCATCGCCCTGATGTTCTTCGCCATCTGGGGGGCTGCTGTCATCAACCCTGGCATCTTGGGTCTGATGGAGACCCTCTCCGGCCCCGTCATCGCCATGATCCTCTTCATCATGCCGGTGGTGGCCATCTACAAGGTGGAGGCGCTGGCCCGCTTCCGCCAGGGCTGGGTGAACGGCTTTATCCTGCTGACCGGCTCGCTGGCTGTCTCGGCCCTGGTCTTCAGCCTGCTGAAGTAACAGCGGCGCTGCGGCCAGAAAAAGAAGAGGCGACCCCGGGGTCGCCTCTTCTCATTTCATGGAGCCAGGGCATCAGCCCAGCTTGGCGCCGTTCTCCACCGCCTGCTCCGGGATGGCCATCACCACGGCGCCATCGGCCCGGTAGAAGCCGGTCAGCAGAAACTCCGACTGTATGGGGCCTATCTGCTTGGCAGGGAAGTTCACCACGGCGACGATTTGGCGCCCCACCAGATCTTCCGGCTGATAGAGATCCGTTATCTGGGCGCTGCTCTTGCGCACCCCGAGCTCGGGGCCGAAATCCGCCCACACCTTGTAGGCAGGCTTGCGCGCCTCGGGGAAGGGCTCGACCCGCACCAGGGTGCCCACCCTCAGCTCCACCATCTCGAACTCTTGCCAGCTTATGGTCTGCATCTTGGCTCCTCCTTTCACACACCTCGCATTGGCCCCAGCATGCCTCGAAACGGCAGCCCCTGTCTTCGGCAAGGGGCCGGACTGTTATGGCTGCCGGCCGTTTTGCTGGCGCCAGCGCGACGGTGTCAGCCCCGTCTCGGCCAGGAAGCGCTCGGCGAAGGCTCCCTGATCCTGATAGCCGCAGCGGCTGGCTACTTCCCCTATGGGCAGGGTGCCGTGGGCCAGCAGGGTGCGTGCCAGCGCCATGCGCCGCCCGCGGATGTAGTGGGAGGCGCTCATGCCGAACTGCTGGCGAAAGGCGTGCTTGAACTGGCTCTGGCCGAGGCAGGCAACAGCGGCGAGCAGTTCGTTGCCAAGGGGCTCGGCGAGGTGGGCCTCGATGTGGCGCTGCACTCTTGTCATGCGGGGAGCCAGGGCGGGGCCCATACCCTGACCCTGGGCCAGGAGGCTCAGCCAGATCTGCTCCATGCCGGCCACATGGCGACCCTGGCGCACCATCTGATGCAGGAAGGCGAGGTAGTGGCGCTGGGGCTCGTCCAGGGGGATGAAGGGGCGCTCGCCCAGCGCCTCGGGCAGCCAGTGGCTCTCCTGCACCAGGAAGGAGAGCGCCGGATCGGCGGCGTAGTCGTGACGTTCACCTGGGGCTATGACGCAGGCAAAGCCAGGGGCGAGGCGGCGCCCCTGGCCCTGCACCTCGATCTCGAGGGGGCCGTCCAGGGGGATCACCAGCTGGGCGAAGTCGTGGCTGTGGCTGCTGATGTCGCTCTGGTAGCGGCGCAGGCTGAACGGACAGGGGGCGGATAGGGATGACGCGGCACCGGGCCGCGTCATCGAAGAGGGGGGATTATGTGCCATGGGCCGCCGTATTACTCGGCGTCGAAATCTTCGATCTCTTTGCCCAGCGCCTCCATGATGGCGCGCGCCTCGGCGGGGACGCTGTCCGGATGATCCTTGCGCAGATCGTCGTCACAGGGCAGCGGTTGACCGGTGAATGCGTGCAGGAAGGCCTCACAGAGCAGCTCGCTGTTGGTCGCATGACGCAGGTTGTTCACCTGGCGACGGGTGCGCTCATCGGTCAACACTTTCAGCACCTTGAGCGGGATCGAGACGGTAATCTTCTTGACCTGTTCGCTCTTCTTGCCGTGCTCCGCATAGGGGCTGACGTAGTCGCCGTTCCACTCTGTACCCATGTTCCACCTGTTCTCGTTTGGCCGTGAGCGCGGATTTTAACCCTTAAGGAATTCAATGGCAATCCAACAGCAAAGCCATTTAGACGTCTAGAAGTGTTGACGGCTTTTTTGAGGTGGCGTAAGGTGGTTCACCATAGGCCAGCAATGGCAGGATAGCCGTGGCAGAGGCACAGCGGCCATCGTCCAGAGACACTTCAAGGAGAGCGGAAATGACCCACAAGGCCACCCTGGCGGTACGTTGTATCGGACATAGAGACAGATCAACTGCACAGTCACAGCGCCAAGGAGAGCATCATGAGTCATAAGGCCACCCTGGCGGTACGCACCGGGATTGAGACAGACACACAGCACGGTGCCGTTGTGCCCCCCATCTACCTCTCCAGCAACTACACCTTTGCCGACTTTGGCGAGCCCCGTCAATACGATTATGCCCGCTCAGGCAACCCGACCCGCACCAATCTGGCGGACGCGCTGGCGGCCCTGGAAGGGGGCGCCGGCGCCGTGGTGACCGGCACCGGCATGGGCGCCGTCCATCTGGTGACCACGGCCCTGCTCAAGGCGGGGGATCTGCTGATCGCCCCCCACGACTGCTACGGCGGTACCTGGCGGCTGTTCGAGTATCTGGCGGCCAAGGGCCACTACAGGGTGCAGTTCGTCGATCAGGGGGACGAAGCCGCGCTCGCCGAGGCCCTGGCGCAGCAACCGGCCCTGGTGTGGGTAGAGACCCCCTCCAACCCGCTGCTGCGGGTGGTGGACGTGGCCGCCATCGCCGCCGCCTCCCATGAGGTGGGTGCCAAGGTGGTGGTGGACAACACCTTCCTCTCCCCGCTGCTGCAACAGCCGCTCTCGCTGGGTGCCGATGTGGTGGTGCACTCCACCACCAAGTACATCAACGGCCACTCCGACGTGGTGGGCGGGGTAGCGATCGCCAAGGAGCAGGCACTGGCCGAGTCCCTGGTGTGGTGGGCCAACTGTCTGGGGCTCACCTCCGGCGCCTTCGACTCCTACCTCACCCTGCGTGGCCTGCGCACCCTGGCGCCGCGCCTGCGTGCCCATCAGGAGAACACGGATCGCATTCTCGCTTTCCTGCAGCAGCAGCCGCTGGTCAAAAAAATCTATCACCCCAGCCTGCCGAGCCACCCGGGCCACGAGATTGCGCGCCGTCAACAGTCCGGCTTCGGCGCCATGCTAAGTTTTGAACTCGATTGCAACGAGACGGGGCTGCGTGCCTTCCTGGCGGCGCTGCGGCTGTTCTCGGTGGCGGAGTCCCTCGGCGGGGTGGAGAGCCTGGTGGCCCATCCGGCCAGCATGACCCACAGGGCCATGACTCCGGCGGCGCAGCAGGCGGCGGGCATCAGCGCCCAGTTGCTGCGCCTCTCTGTGGGCATAGAACACGGTGAAGACCTGGTGGCCGATCTGGCTCAAGGCTTTGAACAGGCGCAGTTGGCACAACAGGCAGAACAGGTGAAGTAATGGAACAGCAACAACAAGGAGAGAGTGCGGTGGCGGCAGAGAGAGCCTTGAAGCGGCGTCATGTGCACAAGTTTGGCGGCAGCAGTCTGGCGGATCCTGTCTGCTATCGCCGGGTCGCCAGCATTCTCGAACAGCAGGCCGAGCAGCAGGGCGGGGGCAGAGAGCTGGTGGTGGTCTCCGCCGCTGGCAAGACCACAAACCGGCTGATCCAGCTGGTGGAGCTGGCCGAGGCGGGTGACGAGGCCGCGGGCGAAGCCATCACTGCCCTGCACGCCTACCAGCAGAGCCTGATCGACGGCCTGCTGGAGGGGGAGTTGCTGCTCGACTTGAGCAAGCAGCTGACCGACGACATGCAGCAGATCGCCAAGACCCTGGAAGGGCAGTTTGATCGCTTCGAGCGCAACGGCTTGCTGGCCTTCGGTGAGGTGTGGTCGGCGCGCCTGCTGGCCGCCCTGCTCACCAGCCGTGGCGACAAGGCCATCTGGCTCGACGCCCGCAGCTTCCTGCGCGCCGAGGATGGCGCCCTGGTCAAGGTGGATGCCGCCATCTCCGGCGAGCTGCTCAAGGCGCGTCTGGCGGAGCACCCCGGCCGCATAGTGGTGACCGGCTTCATCGCCGCCGACATGGAAGGAAGATCTTTGCTGCTCGGCCGCAACGGCTCCGACTACAGCGCCAGCCTCTTGGCCGCCCTGGCGGACGGGGAGTCCACCACCATCTGGAGCGACGTGGCCGGTGTCTACAGCGCCGATCCTCGCCGGGTGAAGGAGGCGCGCCTGCTGGAGCGCCTGAGTCTGGCGGAGGCCAACGAGCTGGCCCGTCTCGGCTCCTCCGTGCTCCATTCCCGTACCCTGCAACCCGTGGCCGACAGCCGCCAGCGCCTCACCCTGCGCTGCAGCTACAACCCGGACGAGGGCTGCACCCACATACTGCGCCGGGCACCGCGCTCCGGCGGGGCGCGCATCGTCTCCTCGGTGGATCAGATAGCCCTCATCGAACTCAAGGTGCTGCCCCAGACAGGTTATGAGCAGACGGTGGCCGCCATCGAGGCCCATCTGGCCCGTCATCGCCTCAACCCGCTCACCCTGCAGCGTCAGCCGGATCGGCGGGTGCTGCGCCTGGCCTACACCCTGGAAGTGGCGGAAGGGGCCTTCGAGATACTGCGCGACTTCCAGCTGCAGGGCAGCTTCACCGGTCTCATCCAGAAAGAGGGATTCAGTCTGGTGGCCCTGGTGGGGGCCGGCGTGACCGACAACGCCGAGCAGTGTCACCGCTTCTATCAGCTGTTGGCGGATCAGCCCCTGGAGTTCGTCCAGGTGGCCAGAGACGGCCTGAGTCTGGTGGCCGTGGTGCGCCAGGTGGTGCTGGAGCCCCTGCTCATCGCCCTGCACAGCGCCCTGTTCAGCCGCCCGACCCGGGTCGGTCTGGTGGTGTTCGGCAAGGGCAATATCGGCGGTCACTGGCTGGCGCTCTACGCCCGCGAGAAGGCGCGGCTCGAGCACGAGCTCAATATGGCGCTCACCCTCTACGGGGTGTTCAGCTCGGAAGGGGGCCTGCTGGACGAGGAGGGGCTGGATCCCCTCAAGGTGCGCGACAACTTCAATCCCAAGCCGCTGATCTGGCCGGAGCTGCTGGGTCAGCTGGAGCAGCACGGCTTCGATGCCCTGATTGCGCTGGACATGACCGCCAGTGAGACGGTGAGCCGTTACTACCCGGATTTTGCCCAGCTCGGTATCCACATCATAGCGGCCAACAAGTTTGCCGGTGCCGCCGACAGCGAGTTCTACCAGCGCATCAAGCAGACTTGTCGCGATCACCAGGTGCAGTGGCGCTACAACGCCACCGTCGGTGCCGGGCTGCCCATCCAGTCCAGCATCCAGATGCTGCGCCAGAGTGGCGATCGCATCCAGGGGGTCTCCGGCATCTTCTCCGGAACCCTCTCCTGGCTGTTCCAGCAGTATGACGGCACGCGCCCCTTCTCCGAGCTGGTGGACGAGGCCTGGCAGCACGGTCTGACCGAGCCGGATCCTCGCGAGGATCTCTCCGGCCAGGACGTGCGCAGGAAGCTGCTCATTCTGGCGCGGGAGGCGGGCTTCGAGCTCGACTCCGCCGACATCGAGCTGGAGAACCTGGTGCCCGTCTCCCTGCGCAAGGTGAGCACGGATCAGTTCATGGACAGGCTGAAAGATCTGGATGATCCCATCCAGACCGCGTTCGAGGGGGCACGTCGGGTCGGCAAGGTGCTGCGCTACGTCGCCCGCTTCGAGCACGATGGCAAGGCGCGGGTCGGACTGGAGACCCTGGAGCCTCACCACCCGTTCGCCAACTTGCTGCCCTGTGACAACGTGTTCGCCATCGAGAGCGACAGCTATCGCACCAACCCCCTGGTCATTCAGGGGCCGGGGGCTGGCCGGGAAGTGACCGCAGCCGCCATTCAGTACGATCTCTGGCAGATCTGCGCCAGCCTCTAAGAGCCTGGTGGATGACACAAAGAAGAGGCGCCCCTGGGCGCCTCTTCTCGTTGGTGGTCACAATGCCTTACCAGAACAGCTTGCCCAGCAGGGGGGCGAGCAGCACTGTGGCCATGCCGGCTATCATCATCACCATGCTGGAGACCACCCCCTCCTCGTTGCCCATCTGATAGGCCCGGGCCGTGCCCGCCCCATGGGCCGAGGCGCCAAAACCCGCCCCCTTGCCGAGGCGGCTGCGGATGGCGAGTACCGTCAGCACGCTCTCCCCGACCGCCATGCCGATCACCCCGGTCAGCACCACGAACAGGGCGGTGAGATCGGCGTTGCCACCCACAGAGCGAGTCGCCTCCACCGCGAAGGGTGTGGTGATGGATCTCATGGCCATGCTGCGCTGCAGCAGCTCGGAGAGGTTCAGCCAGCGCGCCAGCAGCACAGTGCTGCCCACCGCCATGAGCACGGAGGCAAATACCCCCACCGACAGGGAGAGCCAGTGGCGGCGCATCAGCGCGCGGTTCTCGTAGACGGGCACAGCGAAGGCGACGGTGGCCGGGCCCAGCAGCCAGAGCAGCCAGTGGGATTCGGCCATGTAGTCCTGATAGGGGATGTGGAACAGCATCACCACCGCCACCAGCAGGGCGGGGGCCAGCAGCAGCGGCATCAGCGGCAGTATGCGCTTCTTGCCATAGAGCCACTTGCTGGCGTAGTAGAACAGCAGGGTGAGGGCGAAGCAGAGCAGGCCGAGCAGGGTGTCAGACATGGCGGCGACTCCGGCGGGCCAGCTTCAGTTCCAGGCGATAGACCCTGTCCACCACCAGGGCCGTGGTGCCGAGCACCAGCACAGTGCTTGTCACCAGCACCACCATGATGCGCCACCCCTCCTGCAACAGCAGCTCCTGATAGTTGACCACGGCCACCACGGCGGGCACGAAGAACAGCAGCATCTCCGCCAGCAGCCAGCGGGCACCTGCGCTGAACCACTGGGCCTTGACCACCCCGAGAAGGATGCAGATGAGCAGCAGCAACATGCCGGTAAGGTTGGCGGGCAGGGGCAGGTGGAAGGTGCGTACCGCTGTGTCGGCCAGCAGCCAGATGGCGGCCAGCAGGGCGATTTGGAAGGGGGTTTGCAACCAGCGAAGGCAGAAGGCTTTCATGATGGGCGTCTTTCTGTGAACCTGGTCACAGTATAAGCGGGGGCCAAACCTGCAAAAAATGAATTTAAATTATGAAAAATATGCCAAATTGGCATTATTTGGCGATCACCCCAGACGAGCGTCCCATGGATATCCGAGCCCTGCGTTACTTTGTCGAACTGGTGCGGGAGAAGAGCTTCACCCGCGCCTCCGAGAAGCTGTTCGTCACCCAGCCCACCATCAGCAAGATGATCCGCAGCATGGAGGAGGAGTTGGGCCAGCCCCTGCTCAATCGGGAGGGGCACAGCTTCACCCTGACCGACAGCGGCCAGGTGCTGTTTGCCCGTGGCCAGCTGATCCTGGCCCAGATGCAGCAGCTGGAGGCTGAGCTCGCGGATCTGCAGAGCCTGCAGCACGGGCGCCTGGCGCTGGGCATCCCCCCCATGGTGGGTCACGTCTATGCGGATCTCATCCGCGCCTACCGCAGCCGCTACCCCAAGGTGGAGCTCTCCATAGTGGAGTACGGCGGGCGCCGCATCGAGCAGGCGGTGCTGGAGGGGGAGCTGGATCTCGCCATCACCATGCTGCCGACCAAGGAAGAGGGGGTACTGAGCGCCCTGGAGCTGGACTGCTATCCCATTCAGGTGGTGCTGCCGGACCTGCCGCGCTGGCGCGGGGGCAGCGAGATCCGGTTGGGGGACTTGAAAGAGGAGCCCTTCCTGCTCTACACCCAGGCCTTCACCCTGAGCGAGCGGCTGGAGCAGGCCTGCCAGCAGGCGGGTTTCGTGCCCCAGGTGGCGGCGCGCAGCAGCCAGTGGGATTTTCTCACCGCCATGGTGCGCAGCGGCATGGGGGTCGCCTTCCTGCCCGAGCCCATCTGCCGGCGGCTGACCCCGGACGGCCTGGTGCTGCGCCCCTTGTTGCCGGAGCTGAGCTGGCGTCTCGGAGTGATCTGGCCGAGTCGGCGCTACCTCTCCCGCACCGCCGAGGCCTGGCTCGCCCTGTGTCGCGAGCAGGGGGCGCGGGGCTAGGCGCTACTTGCCGACCCTGTCCGCCTTGTCGTGGGGAGGCATGCCGAAGGCATCCCGGGCCGGATCATAGAGATAGGAGCTGTAGTCGCTCCCCTCGCCGGGCAGCTGGGGGTTGCTCAGCCTGAACAGCTGGCGCGAGGCCAGTTGGGTGAACGCCAGGGAGGGTTGGAAGTGCTGGCGCCAGAGCCGCTTGAGGGAGCCGTCCTGCCAGGCCAGCCGCAGGCCGAGCTGGATGCGTTCGCGCTCCTTGTGGTAGGTGGCATGGCTGTAGAAGGCGTGGATCAGCGGGTAGAAGAGGGCCACATGGGGATCGACGGTGAGGGTCGGCAGCCTGGGGTGGTGGGTCTCCCACTCCGCCAGTATCTCGTTGGCGCCGCGACAGAAAAGATCGACCCTGCCACGGGCCACCATGCGAAACAGCGACTCGTAGTTGTCCACCTCCTGCACCTGGAAGCCGTTGTGGCGCAGGATGTCGGCATCCTGCCACCCCTTGCCACTCCCCTGACTGAACGCCTGAAGCTGGGCCAGGGTACGGACCCCGGCCAGGGCATCCGCACGGTCGGCACCGACGAAGCAGACCCGGTAACCGAGAATGCCGAGATCGATGGGGAAGGGGATCAGGCTGACCTCGGAGTGAGGAGTCTTCTGGGGCCAGCTGTCGACGATGAAGAGGGCACTCTTGCCCGGTTTTTGCACCTCGAGCCGCATCCGCGCCTTGTTCATCTTGAGGGAGTCGCGCAGCTCGTAGTCGCCATATTGCTGGCGGGTCTTCTCCAGCGCCAGCCGCATCGCCTCCCGGTAGTAGTCCATGCGGGCATCCTGTTCGTTTTCCGGGCTGAGCAGGGTAAATCGGGTGGCCGCCATCGGGGAGGAGGAGAGGGAGAGCGTGAGGAGCAGGAGCAGGAGTCGATACATCTTGGCCGGGTTCTACAACGGGATTGTGCCCATTATAGTTCGGTGCCCCAGCGGCGACACAGCACTAATGGCCCCCGGCTCCTCTGACCTCTGGGCCTGGTCTCAGACGGTTTCCATCAGCGCGCCCAGCTGGCGACACAGCTGGCGCAGGGTCTGGTTGTCGAGGCAGCCGAAGCCGAGCAGCCAGCCCTCCCGGGTAGGAGGGGCGAGGTGATACTGGTGCAGGGGGCGCAGCCCCAACCCCCGGGCGTTGGCCGCCTCGGTCCAGCGGGCCTCGCCCCCGGCGGGAAGCCGCACGGCGCACTGCAGCCCGGCGCCGCTGTGGATGGGGGTGAGCTGGGGGCAGTGCTCGGCCAGCTCGGCCAGCAGCAGATCCCGCCGGCTCTGGTAGACGAGGCGGCTCTGGCGCAGGTGGGTGGCGAAGTGCCCGGCGCGGATGAAGTCCGCGGTGACCGCCTGCTGCAACTGGTTGCTGTGGCCATCGACGGCGGCGCGGGCTCGGCTGAAGGCCTCCATCAGGGGGCGTGGCAAGACCAGGTAGGCGAGACGCAAGGAACCAAACAGCACCTTGCTGAAGGTCCCCACATAGAGGACGCGCCCCTGGCCATCCAGCCCCTGCAGGGCGGGGAGCGGCCGCTGATCGTACTGGTACTCCCCGTCGTAGTCGTCCTCCAGGATCCAGGCCCCGCGCCGCTCGGCCTCCGCCAGCAGTGCCATGCGGCGCGGCAGGCTCATGGGTACGCCCAGGGGGTACTGGTGGGCCGGGGTGCAGTAGATGAGCCTGGGACTGGGGTGTTCACCGGCAGGATTGAGCCCCTCCTCGTCCACCGGCACCGGGTGGATACGGGCGCCGGCGCTCTCCATGGCGGTACGGGCGCCGGGATAACCCGGATCCTCCACCCAGACGGTGTCACCGGCATCGATGAGCAGCTGGGTCGCCAGCAATATGCCCTGCTGGGAGCTGGTGAGGATCAGGATCTGCTCCGGTTCGCACACCACGCCCCGCGACTGCACCAGGTAGCTGCTGATGGCGGCGCGAAGCTCCCCCAACCCCTGGGGATCCCCGTAATTCATCCAGTCGCTGGCACCCTGGCGCCACTGCTGCTGCATCAGGCGACCCCAGAGCGCTTGGGGAAAGAGGCGGGGATCCGGCTGGCTGGATGCAAAGGAGCTGCCCACCTCGGGCACCTCGTGGCAGGCCCCCCCTTGCGCCATCTCCTGACCACGGCGAGAGAGCCCCGCCGCCGACTGGGGCGGGCGCGGCGCGGGGCGCACCGCCGCCAGGGCGACGAAGCTGCCGGCCCCCACCTTGCGCACCAGATACCCCTCCGCCTCCAGCCGGCCATAGGCTAGCTCCACCGTGCTGCGGGAGACGCCGAGATCCCGGGCCAGCATGCGGCTGGCCGGCAGCCTGCCGTGCAGCGGCAAATGGCCCGCCAGTATGGCTTCCCGCAGGGTGCGCACCAGCTGTTCGTGCAGGGGAAGATCGTTTTGCTGCTGGTCGGCAAAGAGGGTCGGCAGGACTGTCATGACTGGCCTCCGCGGGGCCGGGGCAGGTGGCCCCCCCATCCGGACATGGCCTCCCGCAGGGTGCGCACCAGCTGTTCGTGCAGGGGAAGATCGTTTTGTTGCTGGTCGGCAAAGAGGGTCGGCAGGACAGTCATGACTGGCCTCCGCTGGGCTGGGGCAGATGGCCCCCCCATCCGGACATGGCCTCCCGCAGGGTGCGCACCAGCTGTTCGTGTAGGGGAAGATCGTTTTGCTGCTGGTCGGCAAAGAGGGTCGGCAGGACTGTCATGACTGGCCTCCGCGGGGCCGGGGCAGGTGGCCCCCCCATCCGGACATGGCCTCCCGCAGGGTGCGCACCAGCTGTTCGTGCAGGGGAAGATCGTTTTGTTGCTGATTGGCAAAGAGGGTCGGCAGGACTGTCATGACACTTCCCGTTGCGGATAAATTGGTCTGCCCATATTGGCAAAATTGGTCGGCGTGGCAAGGCCATTTTGTCGCTACATTGGTGGACAAGGCAGTGAAGCAATCCCATTGGCAACACACATTGGTCACAGAAGGAGTCTGCATGTCGGAATACAGCGCCACCATCAGTTGGCAGCGAGGGGCCAGCGAGCCCTTTGTCGATCAGCGCTACAGCCGGGCCCATGAGTGGGCGTTTGACGGCGGAGTCAGGGTGCCCGCCTCCTCTTCCCCCCATGTGGTGCCTCTGCCCTGGTCGGTGGCCGAGCACGTGGATCCCGAGGAGGCCTTCGTCGCATCCCTCTCCAGCTGTCACATGCTGACCTTCCTCTGGCTGGTCGCCAGGGCGGGTTATCTGGTGGAGAGCTACCGGGATGAGGCGGTCGGCTTCATGGAGAGAAACGAGCGGGGTCGCCAATCCATCACCCGGGTCACCCTGCGCCCCAGGGTGCGGTTTGGCGGCGAGCGCCAGCCCGACCTCGCCGCGCTGGAGCGGCTGCACCATCAGGCTCACGAGGAGTGCTTTATCGCCAACTCGGTCAACACAGTCGTCACCACAGAGATAGCGCTCTAATCACAAGGAGGTTCAGGATGAGTCATGTATTGAGTACCGGTGTCGCGAGCCCGCTGGAGGCCAGCGCCTTCTTCGAGGCCCAGTTGAAGTTTCGTACCGATCCGGCGGATCTCGCCGCCGATCTGCTGGCCGGGGAGGCGGCTGAGGGGGGCAGCATAGTGGTCATCGACACCCGCTCCCCCGCGCACTACGCCGAGGCTCATATTCCCGGTGCCATCTCCTTCCCCCATAGCACCATGAGCCCGACGACCACGCAGGGGCTGTCGCGGGACAAGGTCTATGTCTGCTACTGCGATGGCATTGGCTGCAACGGCTCGACCCAGGGGGCCTACAAGCTGGCGGCCCTGGGCTTCAGGGTCAAGGAGCTGATCGGCGGTCTGCACTGGTGGCGCCAGGACGGCTTCGCCGTCGCTACCGGCAGCGAGGCCGGCGTGCTGCTGGAAGGGGGGATCGCCTGTGCCTGCTGACCCCGTCTTCAACGGCCATGGCCAGCCCCTGGGCGAGTCTCTGCCCGACTGGCGTGGCGCCGAGTTCCCCCCTCACCGGGTGCTGAGGGGCTGGGGCTGTCGTCTCGAACCGCTCGATCCCGAGCGCCACGGCGGCAGCCTGTGGCAGGCCTTCAGTGCCGACAGTGGGGCCATGTGGACCTATCTCACCAGCGGCCCCTTCGAGGACGAGGCGGCCATGCTGGCCTGGCTGCGAGGAGTCGCCGCCAGGGTCGATCCCCAGTTCTATGCCATTGTCGATGAGGGGAGTGGCCGGGCGCTGGGGCTTGCCAGCTACCTGCGCATCGACCCCGCCGCAGGCAGCGTGGAGGTGGGCTGGCTGCACTTTTCGCCAGCCCTGCAGCAGTCGCGGCTGGCGACGGCGGCCATGGCGCTGATGATGGCCAATGCCTTCGCCCTGGGCTATCGCCGCTACGAGTGGAAGTGCAATGCCCTGAATCGGCCCTCCTGGCAGGCGGCGCTGCGCCTTGGTTTCAGCTACGAGGGGACCTTCCGCCAGGCCAGGGTGGACAAGGGGCACAGCCGGGATACCGCCTGGTTCTCTGTGATAAACGGCGAGTGGCCCGCCCTGAAGGGCTGTTTCGAGCGCTGGCTGGCGGATGCCAACTTCGACGAACAGGGGTGCCAGCGGCTGCGGCTCTCAGAGCTGACCGCCGCCTGCCGGATGACGCCATAAGCCTGTGGTCCCGGGCCCCACTGGCAAAACGAGAGAGGCCCCGATTGCGGGGCCTCTCTCATGCTGGATCTTGCTTAACGAGTGGCCTTACTCATGGTGCTCGTCCCTTAGTGTTCACCGATGGGGGCGGCGATCCACTTCAGCAGGGTCAGCATGTCCTGCGGCGCCACCCCGACCGAGAGGCCACGTTTGCCGCCGCTCACCAGTATCTCGTCAAACGCCATGGCGGAGTCGTCCAGCACGGTCGGCAGCAGCTTCTTCTGGGCCAGCGGGCTTATGCCCCCCACCTTGTAGCCGGTCAGCTTCTCGGCCTCGGCCGGTTTCATCATCTCCACCTTCTTGAGCCCGGTGGCCTTGGCGAGCTGCTTGAGGCTGCACATGCCGGAGGAGGGGACTATGGCGACCACCGCCTGCTTGTCGTGGTGGGCCAGCAGGGTCTTGAACACCTGAGCCTGGGGCAGGCCGAGCTGGGTCGCGGCATGCTTGCCGAAATCGTCGTGGGCCTCGCACTCGTAGGGGTAGAGCTTGTGGGGGATCTTGAGCTTCTTCAGCAGGTTGATGGCAGGTGTCATGGGGTCTCCTCGGGCCTAAACAAGGCCAGACAGTCTGCGCCCGGTCGGCGGGCATGGCAAGTGGCCGTCCTCGATGGTGCTCATCTTGGGGGTGGCCCATATTCGCGAAACGGCCGCCTCACACCTATGATCTGGGGCTGTCTCTCCCCCTGCCTATACTGGCTGTGAGCAGGTGTTGGCGATCGAAAGGAATCCTGGCCATGAATACCCCGGTAAACAGCTTCATCGACATGGGCACCCTGGGGCGTTATGACGCCCTTGCCCGGCTGACCGCCCTGGACCGAGCCTATGGCATAGCCGAGTTCGATCTCGATGGCCGCATGGTGTCGGTCAATGGGTTGTTCTGCGACCTCATCGGCTATGCCTCCGAGGAGCTGATAGGTCAGTCCCACCTGTTGCTGCTTCCCCCCGAGCAGCAGGAGGAGCACGATAGCTTCTGGCAGGGGGTGCTCAGCGGCGAGATCCGCTCGGGGTCGTTTCGCCGCATCATGCGCGGGGGCGGCAGTGTCTGGATCCACGCCACCTACATGCCCATCACCAACGAGGCGGGGACCCTGCTCGGGGTGATCAAGCTGGCCCATGACATCACCCCCGAAGTGCTGGCGGAGCAGCGCGTCGAGCAGCAGAGCCAGTTGTTCGACATAGTGGTGGCCGCCCACCAGAGCTTTCTGCTCGATCGCAATCTCGGCTCCGCCTGCGACACCGTCTTCGAGCGGCTGCTGAGCGTGAGTCAGAGCGCCTATGGCTTCATCGGCATCATCCAGTACGAAGAGGAGCGTCCCAGCCTCTACATCCCCTCCATCTCCAACATCTCCTGGGATCAGGCGACCCACGCCTGGTACGAGCAGCAACGCCAGAGCAGAGGGGGGCTCATCTTCAACAAGCTCGACAACCTGTTCGGCCACGTGGTCACTCACAACACCCTGGTGTGCTGCAACGATCTGCCGAGTCATCCGGCGAGTCGCGGCGTCTCTCCCCGGGGTCACCCCCATCTGGACAGCTTTCTCGGCATTCCCATACGCCACAAGGGGGAAGCCATCGGCATGATAGCCCTGGCCAACCGCCCGGGCGGCTTCGACGAAACCCTGGTGAGCTTGCTGGAGCCGCTCACCACTGCCCTGGGCACCCTGATCCACGCCCGCAATCTGGAGGACGAACGCAGCCACATGGAGCGGGTGCTGCGCTTCAACGCCGAACACGACTTTCTCACCAAACTGCCCAACCGCAGCAGCTTCTTCAGTCAGGCCAATGTGCTGCTCGAGCACATCCAGCGCCATCCGGCCGAGGGGGAAGCCTGTTGCCTGGCCCTGATCGACATCGATTTCTTCAAGCAGATCAACGATGAGCATGGCCACCTTGCCGGTGATGCCGTGCTCGAGGAGCTGGCCCGTCTGCTGATGCAGGCGGTGCGCAGCCAGGATCTGGTGGCGAGGTTCGGCGGGGAGGAGTTCATCATGCTGCTGCGCGGCACCACCCAGGAGGAGGCCCGCGCCATCATGGATCGCACCCGCCAGCAGATAGAGCAGCACCCCTTCTTGCATCAGCACCAGCCAATAGCCGTCACCATCAGCGTGGGCCTCACCCCCTATCAGATGGGCTACCGCTGCATGGATGACTGGCTGCTGTGCGTGGATCAGCGCCTCTACGAGGCCAAGCGCCAGGGACGCAACCGTATTGCCTAGGGGCTGGATAGCCAAAATAGAAAGGGCGCCATATAGGCGCCCTTTTATGTCAGGAAGTGAAGCTGGATAGCCCGGCCATCAACCCGTGTTGCGCATACCTGCCGCTATGCCGGCTATGGTGACCATCAGCGCCTGATCCAGCTCGGGGTGCAGGGTCTCAGGGTTCTTGCGCGAGCGACCCAGCAGCTCGACCTGCAGCACGTTGAGCGGGTCTGTGTAGGGGTTGCGCAGCTTGATGGACTCCTTGATCCAGGGCTGGTCGTCCAGCAGGTCACCCTGCGGGCGCAGCTCCAGCACCACCTGGATGGAGTCGGCAAGCTCCTGACGCAGCTGCTTGCCGAGGGCCCACAGCTCTTGCGGCACCAGGCGGGTGTCGTAGTACTCCGCCAGCCAGAGGTCGGCCTTGAGGAACACCATCTCCAGCATCTCGAGGCGGGTGCGGAAGAAGGGCCACTGGCGGCTCATCTCGTCCAGCACGCTCTTCTGGCCGTCATCTATGGCCTGCTGCAGGCCCTTGTGGGCACCGAGCCAGGCCGGCAGCATCAGCCGGTTCTGGGTCCAGGCGAAGATCCAGGGGATGGCGCGCAGGCTCTCGACGCCGCCGTTGGGCTTGCGCTTGGCGGGACGGGAACCTAGCGGCAGCTTGCCGAGTTCCATCTCAGGGGTGGCGGCGCGGAAATAGGGCACGAAGTCCGGGTGTCCGCGCACTATGCTGCGGTAGTGATCGCAGGAGACGGTAGCCAGCTGCTCCATCACGGCGCGCCAGCACTCCTTGGGCTTGGGCGGCGGCAGCAGGTTCCCCTCCAGCACGGCGCTGGTGTAGAGGTTCAGGCTGTGGATGGCGACCTTGGGCAGACCGAACTTGAAGCGGATCATCTCCCCCTGTTCGGTGACCCGCAGACCACCGCGCAGGGATCCCGGCGGTTGGGACAGGATCGCCTGATGGGCGGGGGCGCCGCCGCGACCGACGGTGCCGCCACGGCCATGGAACAGGGTGAGGCGGATGTTGTTGGCTTCAGCCAGCCCCACCAGGGATTCCATGGCGGCGTACTGGGCCCAGCCTGCGGCCATCATGCCCGCATCCTTGGCGGAATCCGAGTAGCCGATCATCACGTACTGGCGACCCTGGATGTAACCGCGATACCAGTCCACCGACAGCAGGCGATCCATCACGGCGGTGCCCGCCATCAGGTCTTCCTGGGTCTCGAACAGCGGTGCGACCGGCATGCGGAACTTGCAGCCGGCTTCCTTCAGCAACAGCTGCACCGCCAGTACGTCCGAGGGGGCGCCCGCCATGGAGATGATGTAGATGCCGAACGCATCCGGGTCGTGACCGGCGATCACCCGGCAGGTATCTATGGTCTCGCGGGTCTCGTCGCTCGGCGCCCAGTCGGTCGGGATCAGCGGGCGGCGGGAGTTCAGTTCGTTGAGCAGGAAGGCCTGCTTGTCGTCCTCGCTCCACTCGGCGTAGTCCCCCATGCCGAGGTAGCGGGTCAGCTCGGAGAAGACCTGACCGTGACGCTCGCCATCCTGGCGGATGTCCAGCTTGACCAGATGGATGCCGAAGCAGGCCAGCTTGCGCAGCACATCCAGCAGCATGCCGTCGGCTATGTTGCCCATGCCGCAGGCGTGCAGGGAGTGGTAGCAGAGCTCCAGGGGCTCGCGCAGCTGGGCCGTGGTCTTGATGAGATCGCGGCTCTCGCTCGCCTGACCCTGCACCTTGGCGGTGAGGAACTCCTGGGTCTCGCGCAGCGCTTCGCGCAGCTCGCGCACCAGGGCGCGGTAGGGCTCGGGGTTGTCACCGACCTGGGCGCGCAGGGCCTCGGTACAGTCGGCCATGGAGAGCTCAGAGGTGAGCTCCTTGATGTCCTTGTAGAAGAGGTTGACCGCCATCCAGCGGCCCAGCTCCAGCACCTCGGCGGTCACCTTGGCGGTGACGAAGGGGTTGCCATCGCGGTCACCGCCCATCCAGGAGGTGAACTTGACCGGCGCGGCATCCAGCGGCAGGCGCACACCCAGGTGGTGTTGCAGACGCTCGTCCAGGTTGCGCATGAATTCGGGAATGGCCGGCCACAGGCTGTTCTCCACCACGGCGAAGCCCCACTTGGCTTCGTCTACCGGGGTCGGGCGCTGTTCGCGGATCTCGTTGGTGTGCCAGGCCTGATTGACCAGCTGTTCGATGCGATTGAGGATCTTGTCCCGCTCGCGGGGCAGCAGATCGGAGAGCTCCAGCGCTTCCAGGCAGTCGTTGAGCTGGACGTGCTTGTGGATCAGGGTGCGACGGGTCACCTCTGTGGGGTGGGCGGTCAGCACCAGATCGATGTCCAGCTCGCGCACCGCCTGGATGATGGCCTCCTGGGAGAGGTTGGATGCTTTCAGCTTGGCGAACATCTGCTCAAGCGGGTCCGGCGTGCACTCCTGCTCTTCGCAGCGGCGGGAGATGGTGTGGAACTGCTCCGCCACGTTGGCCAGATTGAGGAACTGGCTGAAGGCGCGGGCCACCGGCAGCAGCTCGTCATCGGAGAGGGTACGCAGGGTCTCGAGCAGGCGTTCCCGGTCTGTCTCGTTGCCCTTGCGGGAGGACTTGGCCAGTTGACGAATGGTCTCAATCTTGTCGAGGAAGGCTTGACCCTGATGATCCTTGATGGATTTACCCAGCAGTTGGCCCAACATGCCTACGTTGGCCCGTAGTGCGGCGTACTTTTCGTTCATTCCACATCCTTATTTTTGTTGGTGCCCCTTGACCTTCCGGGGGGAGAGGCAGCCTCACTTATTGTTGTGCGATTACAACATATGCTCCGTCATCTTAGGGGGACAATCTACCCAGATTGTCTGCGCAAGGTCAAATAACAAGCCGATTCAGAACATGTATTTCCCTCACCTGTCCCTGGGCGGCTTGTCATGTAACTTACTTACATTCCCGTCGAGCTAGACGCAGAAACGCCGGATCAGGTGCTGCAGCACAGCCGTGGTCGGTTTGACGAACGACAGATCCAGATACTCGTCCGGCTGATGGGCCTGGGTGATATGGCCCGGGCCCATCACTATTGTCTGGCATCCCAACTGCTGGATAAAGGGGGCCTCGGTGCAATAGTTCACGGATTCGGCGGCGCGGCCACTCGCCTTCTCGGCTTCCCGTACCAGATCTGAGCCCTCCTCGCAGGCATAGGCCGGGATGGGTTCGTGCAGGTGCTGCAGGTGCAGGCAACCCGGCTGGTGGATTTCGATGGGGGAGAGCGCCTCTTTCAGCATGCCCATCAGCTCATCCGGCCCAACTTGCGGGGTTGGCCTCATGTCGATGTGCAGCTCGCAGCAGCCGCAGATGCGGTTCGGGCTGTCGCCCCCCTGGATGTAGCCGAGGTTCAGGGTGGGTTGCGGCACCGCGAACCTGTGGTCGGCGTAGCGCTCCTTGAGATCCCGCTGCAGCTTGAGCACCTGGCCCATGGCTTTGTGCATGATCTCCATGGCGTTGACCCCGTTGGCGGGATCCGAGCTGTGGCCGCTCTTGCCCGTGATGCGAATGGCCTCGGACATGTGGCCCTTGTGGGCCACCACGGGCACCAGCCCGGTGGGCTCACCTATCACCGCATAGTCGGGTTTGATCTCGGCGGCCGCGGCAATGGCACGGGCCCCCGCCATTGTGGTCTCCTCGTCGGCGGTGGCCAGGATGCGCAGCGGCTTGCGGAGCGTCTTGAGATCGACCTCCTTGAGCGCCTCCACGATGAAGGCGAAGAAGCCCTTCATGTCGATGGTGCCGAGCCCGTACAGGCGGTTGCCCTCCTCGGTCACCTTGAAGGGATCCTTGCTCCAGCCCCCCTCGTCGAAGGGCACAGTATCGGTGTGGCCCGCCAGCAGCAGGCCGCCTTCCCCCTGGCCATAGGTCGCCACCAGGTTGAACTTGCCCGGCAGGTCGGGCAGCGCCGTCACCTCGCACTGGAAACCCAGCTGGCCGAACCAGTCGGCCAGCAGCCGGATCACCGCCTCATTGCTCTGATCCCAGCGGGGATCCGTGCTGCTGATAGAGGGAATCGCAATAATATTCTTATAAAGTGAAAAAAAATCCAGATTGGCCATCAGCTGCTCCTTGCGTCCCCGGAGTGTTTCTGTTAGAAAATACAAATGCAAAGTGAGTGCATGAATATTCTGTTCGAGCGCTCATCAACAAGGCTTCTAGTTGTAAGGGAAAGTTAATGTTCTGTCACCTGATCTGTAACCGACGACGCATATCCGCCTGAATTGCCCCTCCGCACTCGTTGCATCTAAGGGGCGATAGCCGACCCCTTGCACCGCAGCACCACGCTGTGAATTTCGAACCCAGACTTGGAATACTCAAACATGCTCAATACCGTTATCGTCGGTGCCAGTGGCTACGCGGGGGCCGAACTGGCCGCACTGGTCCAGAACCATCCAGAGCTCAAGCTGTTCGGCCTCTATGTCTCCGCCGGCAGCCAGGACGCACACAAGCGCTTCTCTTCTCTGCATCCCCAGTGGGTCGGTGAGCTGGATCAGCCGCTGCTGCCGCTGGACGAGGACGGCATGACCCGGATCCTGACCCAGGCCGATCTGGTGCTGCTGGCCACCGCCCACGAGGTGAGCGCCGAGCTTGCCCCCAAGTTCCTGGCCAAGGGACTGCCGGTGTTCGATCTCTCCGGTGCCTTCCGGGTCAAGGATCAGGGGTTCTACTCCTCCTTCTACGGCTTCACCCACGAGAGCGAGCAGTGGCTGGAACAGGCCGTCTACGGTCTGGCGGAGTGGAATGCCGATGCCATTGCCGCCGCCCAGCTGATTGCGGTGCCCGGCTGCTACCCGACCGCGTCCCTCTGCGCCCTCAAGCCGCTGCAGCAGGCCGGTCTGATTGCCGAGGGATGGCAGCCCATCATCAACGCTGTGTCCGGCGTCTCCGGGGCCGGCCGCAAGGCCGCCATCAATACCAGCTTCTGCGAAGTGAGCCTGAGCCCCTACGGCACCTTCAATCACAGACACCAGCCGGAGATCAGCCACCACCTGGGCAAGGGGGTGCTGTTCCAGCCCCACCTCGGCAACTATGTGCGGGGCATACTGGCCACCATCTATGTGCAACTGGCGGATGGCGTGACGCAGACCCAGGTGGATCAAGCCTATCTCAAGGCCTATGAAGGCAAGCCCCTGGTACGCCTCACCGGCCAGATGCCTTCCATCCGTGGCGTGGCCAATACCCCTTACTGCGACCTCGCCTGGCAGCAGCAGGGCAACATGCTGGTGGTGGTGTCCGCCATCGACAACCTGCTCAAGGGGGCCGCCTCCCAGGCGATGCAGTGCATAAATATCAAGTTTGGTTTTGAACCGGCCACCGGCCTGATTTAACGCTTTAAGGAAGGATCGAGAAGATGGACAAGCAGACGCTGGTAATCAAGTTGGGTGGTGCCCTGATCGAGAACGACGAGGCCCTGACCGCCCTGTTCGCTACCCTGAAAACCTTCCTGGACGATCAGCACCGTCCCCTGGTGCTGGTGCACGGTGGTGGCTGCCTGGTGGATGACCTGCTCAAGGGGCTGGGGATGACCTCCACCAAGAAGAACGGCCTGCGGGTCACCCCGTTCGAGCAGATCCCTTTCATCGCCGGGGCCCTGGCGGGCACGGCGAACAAGATGATGATGGCCAAGGCCATCGCCACCGGCATCCCGGCTGTGGGGCTCTGCCTCGCCGACGGCGGCCTCTGCCAGGTGACCCAGCTCGACCCGGATCTCGGCGCCGTAGGTGACTGCCAGCCGGGCAACCCGGCGCTGGTGGCCGGCATCCTGGGGCAGGGCTTCCTGCCGGTGGTGAGCTCCATCGGCATCACCGCTGACGGTCAGCTGATGAACGTCAACGCGGATCAGGCGGCCACCGCCATTGCCGAGGCGCTGGGTGCCGATCTGGTGATGCTGTCGGACGTGAGCGGCATTCTGGATGGCAAGGGCAAGCTGGTGCCGCAACTGGACAAGCAGAGCGCGCTGGACCTGATGGAGAAGGGCGTTATTCGTGATGGCATGGCGGTCAAGGTGAAAGCCGCGCTGCACGCCGCAGAGACCCTGGGCAAACCTGTCTGTGTTGCCAGCTGGCGCTACCCGGATCAGCTGCTCAAGCTGCTGGCGGGCGGCGCCGTCGGCACCCAAGTCACCCTCTAACCCTTGCCGGAAAAAGGAACATCCGATGCAACATCTTCTGAAAGACAGCGACTTGAGCAAGGCACAGATCGAGGCGCTGATAGCCCTGGGCAAATCGGTCAAGGCCGATCCGAAGAAATACAGCCAGGCCCTGGCGGGCAAGAGCGTGGTCACCCTGTTCGAGAAGCCTTCCCTGCGCACCCGGGTCACCTTCGACATCGGCATCGCCCGGCTCGGTGGCCACAGCGTCTATCTGGATCAGCAGAACGGCGCGCTCGGCAAGCGGGAATCGGTGAAGGATTTCGCCGCCAACCTGTCCCGCTGGTGTGACGCCATCGTTGCCCGGGTGTTCGATCACCAGACCCTGGTCGAGCTGGCGGAGCATGGCTCTGTGCCGGTGGTGAACAGCCTGTGCAACCTCTACCACCCCTGTCAGGGGCTGGCGGACTTCATGACCATCAGCGAGCACTACAGCGATCTCTCCAAGGTGAAGCTGGCCTACCTCGGCGATGGCAACAACGTCAGCCACTCCCTGCTGCTGCTGGGGGCGACACTCGGCACCGATGTGACTCTGGTCTGCCCCAAGGGCCATGGCCCGGATACCCAGCTCTTCCTGCAGGCCCAGGCGCTGGCGGCGCAATCTGGCGCGCAGATCCACATCAGCGATGACGTGGGCGCCATCGAAGGCTTTGACGTGGTTTATACCGACACCTGGGTCTCCATGGGTGACAACACACCAATGGAGCAGGTAAAAGATATCTTCATGCCTTATCAGATCAACCAGGCCCTGCTCGATCGCACCGGCATCCAGCATGTGCTGCATTGTCAGCCGGCGCACCGGGAGCTGGAGATCACCTCGGAGGTCATGGACGGACCAGCCTCCCTCATCATGGATGAGGCAGAAAACCGGATGCATATCCAGAATGCCGTGCTGCTGACCCTGTTCGGGCACAAGTAACGCGGCAACCGACCCTGAATCACAACCTTATCGAATCATCACGGAGAGAAGTAAATGAGCGGAATCAACAAGATCGTACTGGCTTACTCGGGCGGACTGGATACCTCGGCCATCATTCCCTGGCTGAAGGAGAACTACGATGCGGAGATCATCGCCTTCGTCGCCGACGTCGGTCAGGAGCGTGACGATCTGGAAGGGATCGAGCAAAAAGCCATCGCCTCCGGCGCCACCAAGTGCATCGTCAAGGATCTGCGGGAAGAGTTCGTCAAGGAGTACGTCTATCCGACCCTGAAGACAGGCGCCGTCTACGAAGGCACCTACTTGCTGGGTACCTCCATGGCCCGTCCCATCATCGCCAAGGCGATGGTGGAAGCGGCCCTGGCGGAAGGCGCAGACGCCATCTCCCACGGCTGTACCGGCAAGGGCAACGATCAGGTGCGTTTCGAAGGCGCCGTGGCGGCCTTGGCGCCCCAGCTGAAAGTGATCGCCCCCTGGCGTCTGTGGGACATGCGCTCCCGGGAAGATCTGCTGGCCTATCTGGAAGCCCGCGACATCCCCTGCAAGGCAACCCTGAAGAAGATCTACAGCCGCGACGCCAACGCCTGGCACATCTCCACCGAGGGTGGTGAGCTGGAGAGCACCTGGAACGAGCCGTCCGAAGCGGTCTGGCAGTGGACTGTTTCCGCCGAGCAGGCACCGAACGAGCCGGAATACGTCAAGCTGACCGTGGCCCAGGGCGAAGTGGTGGCCGTTGACGACCAGCCGCTGACTCCGCACCAGATCCTGATGACCCTGAACGAGCGTGCCGGCAAGCACGGTGTGGGCCGCATCGACATCACCGAGAACCGCATGGTGGGCATGAAGTCCCGTGGCTGCTACGAGACCCCGGGTGGTACCGTCATGGTCGCCGCGCTGCGCGCCGTGGAAGAGCTGGTACTGGACAGACCGACCCGCGCCTGGCGCGAGAAGCTGGGTGCCGAGTTCTCCCACCTGGTCTATGACGGTCGCTGGTTCACCCCGCTGTGCAAGGCCATTGTCGCTTCCGCCAACGCCATCGCCGAAGATCTCGACGGTGAAGTGGTGCTGAAGATGTACAAGGGTCAGGTCACTGCAGTGCAGAAGAAGTCGCCGAACAGCCTCTACTCCGAAGACTTCGCCACCTTCGGCGCCGACGAAGTGTACGACCAGAGCCACGCAGAAGGCTTCATCCGTCTCTACACCCTGGCCAGCCGGATCCGCGCCATGAAGGAGCAGCATCAGGCCATCGGCGGTGACCACACCCACGGTTGATCTGAAGACATGACCCGTTGATACCGGTGAGGGGGCTTTGCCCCCTCCTTTATAAACGGCGCGTTGTACCTTCGCTCAGCACGGGGGAGGGCGATGAGAGCGGCTGCGCCTTGGCCGCTTCTGTGAGATAACAGGCTCGCAGAAAAACAGGGCACGATTTCAGGCTCGGGGGCCAAAGCGCCGCCGACAACGCATTCAAGGAGAGCAGTATGGCACTTTGGGGTGGACGCTTCAGTCAGGGAGCCGATAGCCGGTTCAAGCAGTTCAACGATTCGCTGCGGTTCGATTACCGGCTGGCGGAGCAGGATATTCAGGGCTCCATGGCCTGGGCCAAGGCGCTGGTGAAGGTGGGCGTATTGACCAGCGATGAGCAAGGCAAACTGCAGCAGGCGATGGAGGTGCTGCTGGCCTCGGTGCAGCAGGATCCCCAGCAAATCCTGAGTTCGGATGCCGAAGACATCCACTCCTGGGTCGAGGGCAAGCTCATCGATGCCGTCGGCACCCTGGGCAAGAAGCTGCACACCGGCCGCTCACGCAACGATCAGGTCGCCACCGACCTGAAGCTCTGGTGCAAGGCCCAGGGTGAGCTGCTGCTCGGCTCCATCACGGCGCTGCAACAGGGGCTGGTCGCTTCCGCCCGTGCCAACCAGGCCGCGGTGCTGCCGGGTTACACCCACCTGCAGCGCGCCCAACCGGTCACCTTCGCCCACTGGGCGCTGGCCTATGTGGAGATGCTGGAGCGGGATCACTCCCGTCTGCAGGATGCCCTGAAGCGCCTCGACACCAGCCCGCTCGGCTGTGGCGCCCTGGCGGGTACGGCGTATGCCATCGATCGGGAAGCGCTGGCGCTCGACATGGGCTTCAGTGGCGCCACCCGCAACAGCCTGGATTCGGTCTCCGATCGGGATCACGTGGTGGAGCTGATGCACGTGGCGTCCCTCTCCATGACCCACCTTTCTCGTTTTGCGGAAGATCTTATCTTCTACAACACCGGCGAGGCGGGCTTCGTGGAACTCTCCGATGCGGTCACTTCCGGCTCGTCGCTGATGCCCCAGAAGAAGAACCCGGACGCCCTCGAACTGATCCGTGGCAAGACAGGCCGGGTGGTCGGCGCCCAGATGGGTATGCTGATGAGCCTGAAGGCGCTGCCGCTGGCTTACAACAAGGACATGCAGGAAGACAAGGAAGGGCTGTTTGATGCCCTCGACACCTGGCACGACTGCCTCGACATGGCGGCCCTGGTGCTGATCGATCTGAAAGTGAACGGCGAGCGCACCAAGGCGGCGGCCCAGGGCGGCTATGCCAACGCCACCGAGCTGGCGGACTATCTGGTGGCCAAGGGGATCCCCTTCCGCGAGGCGCACCATATCGTCGGTGAGACTGTGGTCTACGCGATCCAGGTGAAGAAGCCGCTGGAGGAGCTCTCTTTGCCTGAGTTCCAGCGTTTCAGCCCTGTGGTGGGGGAGGATGTCTATCCGAACCTGGAGCTGGAAGCCACCCTGGCCAAGCGGGTCGCCAAGGGCGGCGTCGCCCGCGAGCTGGTGGATGCGGCCCTCGGTGCCGCCGAACAGTGGCTGGCCAAGCGGGCTGGCTGATCCGCGAGGAGTGCCATCGCAATGGAAAGTAAAGCGGCAACCTCGGGGTTGCCGTTTTTTTATGTGCCCTATTGTGCGGGCAAGTCTGCGGCTATGTCAGCGAGGGTCCTCAGCCCTTGCTGGCACTGGCCTGATGCACGGCATCGGTGAGCAGGGTCTGCAACTGGTGCTCGGCCTCATTGGGTTCATTGCCGGCCCTCAGCAGGGCGATCCCCAGGGTGCCCGGTGACGGCAGCACATCGGTCAAGGGGGATAGGGTGGCCGGCATGCCTAGGGTGGAGCGCACCGTGAGCCCGAGCCCTGCCTGCAAGGCCGCCCAGATACCCGCCAGACTCTGGCTGGTGAAGGCGATGCGCCAGGGGATCCCGGCCTCGTCGAGGGCCCGGGTGGCCCGTGATCGCATCAGGCAGGGGGCATCGAAGACCACCAGGGGCAGAGGCTCCCCCCGAGCCAGCCGAGGGGTGAGCTCCCAGTCCGGGTGCGCAATCCATTGCAGTGGCACCAGGTCGATGAGCCGGGCATCCATCCCCTCATCTTGTGGCTGCCAGGTCAGGGCAATGTCGAGGCTGCCCTCCCTGATCCCTTTCGTCAGCGGCCCATTGCGATCGATGCGGGTCGTCATGCGCAGCCCAGGGTGCAGGCGACAGAAGGGCCCCAGCACAGCCGGCAGCAAAGACTCGCCAAAGTCCTCCTGTACTCCCAACCTGATCTCTCCTTGCAGCAACTCCCCCTTGAGGGCGCGCATGGCCTCGTCATTGAGATCCAGCAGCCGTTTCCCATACCCCAGCAGCAGTTCGCCCTGGGGGGTCGGGACCAGGTGGCGCCCGCTGCGAGCGACCAGCGCCGTGCCGCATTGCTGCTCGAGTTTTTTCAACTGGGCGCTGACTGCCGAGGTGGAACGACACAGCCGCTGCGCCGCCAGCGCAAAGTTGCCGCACTCCATGCCGACGACATAGCTGCGCAGGGCATCGAGATCCAGGTTCAGGGGAAGGGGCGTCATAATTGTCCTGATAATCGGGATTATTGGTCTTTGATATTTCGATTTTCTAAATTGTAGCAGTGGGAGAGAGTGGCTTCACCATCCAAGGAGATTGCCATGACCCACCCTGTTCTTGATCGTGACGACCTGGCGCTGGTGGCACCGAGACTGTCCCAGTTGGCACAAGAGACGCTGTTTGGCGATATCTGGCAGCGGCCCGCCCTGTCAGCCCGCGAGCGCAGTCTGATCACCCTGGCCATACTGGCGTCGCTGGGCCGGGTGCAACAGCTGCCCTGGCACATAGCGTTCGCCCAGCAAAATGGCCTGACACGGGATCAGCTGGAGGAGTTGTTCACCCATCTCGCCTTCTACGCCGGCTTGCCCGCCGCTGTCACCGCCGTGAGCCTGCTGCCTGCCCGCGAGGAGGCCAACCCATGCCGCTGACCCGTATCACGGTGCGCGAGGGGATGAGTGACGCGCGCCTGCAACAGCTCTCCGATCTCTATCACCAGACCCTGGTGGAGGTGTTTGATGTGCCGCAGGAGGACAAGTTCCAGATCCTGGAGGCCTTGCCGGCCAGGGCCCTCGTCTATCACCCCCACTACCAGACCGGCCGCCGGGACGGCGACTTCATCCTGTTCCAGATCCTGGCGGGAAAGCCCCGCAGCACTGTGGTCAAGCAGCGGCTCTATGAGCGGCTCGCCGAGCGCCTGCATGCGGACTTGGGCATCCATCCCGACAACCTCATGGTGGTGATCCAGCTGAACGGCTGCGAGGAGTGGAGCTTCGGACGGGGTCTGATGTTTCGGCAGGAGGTGGCCATATGATCGCCATGCACTACAGATTCACCCTGCCGGCGGACTACGACATGGGGCTCATCGAGGCACGGATTGCCAGCAATGGCGCCAGACTCGACGGCTTCCCCGGCTTGCTGTTCAAGGCCTATCTCTATGGCCGCCATGACGAGGCCGCGCTGCCATACCGGGAGAATCGCTATGCCCCCTTCTATGTGTGGCAAAGCGCCGAGGCGATGCGCAGCTTCATTGTCAGCGATGGCTTTGCGGCGCTCACCAGGCAGTTTGGCTGGCCCCATATCGAGACCTGGCAGCTGCTGTCAGCCCCGCAGATGGAGGATCTCGAGCAGGCCAGGGTGGCCATCTTGCGGCGTACTCCCATTGCCCCCTATTCCAGCCTGGCCGAGCTGCGCACCGGGGCCATGCTGAGCGGATGGGACCTCTCCCGCTGGCAGTGGCTGGAGGTGGATCTCCTGGCGTCGCTCCCACAGGCGATACCGGCAGGGGCCGATGCCTATCGCATCGGTTATCTGGCCAAAGGGAGCCCTTTGCCCTGAACGGGTGACAGCGGATATCCGGTGGCGGCCAAGGCTTTCTTCGGTGGCGCTCGGCAGGCAAACTCGAGATGATGCTTTCCCGCCATGGGATCATCTCGACGGGTTTAGTACGGACATACCACCACGGATATAAGGAGCCTGCATGTATCTGCCACCCCATTTCGCCGCCACAGATCCCGCCTCTTTGCATCGGCTGATGCGCGCTCATCCCCTGGGGGCCCTGGTCACCCAGGGCGAGCAGGGGCTGGATGCCAATCACCTGCCGTTCGAGTTCGATGCCGATGAGGGGGAGCATGGGATCTTGCGGGCCCATGTGGCGCGCAACAATCCGCTCTGGCAGGAGGTGAAGGAAGGGCAGGAGGTGCTGGTGATCTTCAGGGCCGTCGAGGGCTATATCTCCCCCAGCTGGTATCCGAGCAAGCAGGCGCACCACAAACAGGTGCCCACCTGGAACTATGCCGTGGTGCATGCCCACGGCCGCATCCGGGTGCGGGACGATGCCCGCTTCGTGCGCCGGTTGCTGGCGGGCCTGACGCGGGTACATGAGGCCGCCGAGCCCGCTCCCTGGAAGATGGCGGATGCACCGAGAGACTATATCGAGGCCATGGTGCAGGCTGTGGTGGGCATAGAGATCGAGATCCATCAGTTGGTCGGCAAGTTCAAGCTGAGTCAGAACAAGGAGAAAGAAGACAGGGAGGGCGCCATCCAGGGGGCCCGTGAGCGGGGCGGGGAGGCGTTGGCCAATGCCATGCAAGGAAGCATGCAAGAGGCCATGCCGCCTGCAGCAGACTAGCCGCCCCGGAGTCCGGGGTTCGAGTGAATAAAAGAAACGGCAACCTTGGTTGCCGTTTCTTTTATTCCTGCTCCCGCCCCTGCTGCATTGGCTTTTCGTCAGGGGGCTGTGCGGGGCGCCGGTCTCCTGCTAGTTGCCCGGCGGCATCCCTATAGCTCGTCGAAAGGACGGCGCTTCTCCTGCTCCAGCACTATGGCCTCCAGGTTGGCGACCCGCTCCTGCAAGTCCCTGATGATGAGATCCTGCTTGCCGAGACGGTCGGTGATGCGGGCATCCCCCAGCTGGTAGCGGGCGCGTTTGCCAAGATAGCCGAACAGCACGCTGATAAAGACGATCAGGACTATGCCTGTCCACAGACTCATATTGCCTCCCTGTCATCTGCTCCCCGTCGGGGTGAGTAGAGCCATTTTGTCACCCTGGGGGAACCTTGCCCAGTGACCGGTCGGGGTGACGGCGATTTGTAAGCATCTGGTTACAAAAAGCCCGCCAATTGCCTCGACCCTGGCGCGCCTGTGCTGGTAACTTAGGGCCGATCTTCGTAGCCAGATTGATAATGCCATGGACAGTAAAGTCATTCTCATCGTCGATGACAGCCAGGCGCTGACCGATACCCTCACCGAGTATCTGGGCCGTGCGGGCTTCGAGGTGCGCACCGCCTGCGATGGCGAGGCCATGTGGCAGCAGGTGCGCCAGGGCATGCCGGATCTGGTGATCCTGGACGTGATGCTGCCGGGGGATGACGGCTTCACCCTCTGTTCCCAGCTGCGCCGCCTCTCCAACGTGCCCATCATGATGCTGACCGCCGTGACCGAGGATGCCGATCGCATCGCCGGGCTCGAGATAGGGGCGGATGATTACCTCACCAAGAGTTTCAATCCCCGCGAGCTGCTGGCCCGGATCAAGGCACTGCTGCGGCGCAGTCGCCTCACCCAGCAGGCGGCGACCGCCAGGCGCATCAGCTTCGGCCCCTGGACCCTGGACAGCGTGACCCGCCAGCTCTCCCGGGCGGGGGAGGCGCCGCGCCAGCTGTCGGGGGCCGACTACACCCTGCTCGGCCTCTTCATTCGCCACCCCAACGAGTTGCTCAGCCGGGATCTCATCTCCCAGGAGATCTGGGGGAGGGAGAGCGATCCCTTCGAGCGGGGCATAGACGTGCAAGTCTCCCGGCTGCGTCAGGCCCTGGATGACAAGGATCGCACCCTGATCATGACGGTGCGCAACAAGGGTTACATGCTGGCGACCGAGACCGTCTATGAGGCCTAACCGGGGCTGGGGGCCCCGCTCCCTGGCCAGTCGTACCAGTCTGTTTCTGCTGTGCGTCATACTGGCGGCCGAACTGTGCGCCGGTTTTTTCTGGTATCGCCACAGCAACCAGGCACAGGAGCAGGGCTTGATCAGCACTGTGCGCAGCATGGCCCTGAGCGCCTCCTCCACCATCGCCTTCTTTCGCAAGCTGCCCCAGGATTATCGTCATCTGGTGCTGGAGCAGTTACGCAACATGGGGGGCACCCGCTTCTTCGTCTCCCTCAACAACCACCCGCTGCCGGTGACCCCCATCTCGGGATCGCAGCGCCGGGCGCAGATGGTGGGTGAAGTGGAGCGGGTGCTGCAACAGGAGCTGGGGAGGGAGGTGACCACCCGGGTCGATTTCACCAGTCGCGCCGAGCTGCGGGTATTCAACACAGAAATCCCCATCGACGATCTGCCCCTGAACTGGGCTCACTACAGCCTGGCCCTGGGTGAGCTCAATCCGCCGATCCTGGTGATCCAGATTGCCGTCGCGCCCGGCGCCTGGTTCTATCTTGCGGCGGCTCTACCCGCCCCTTACGAGAGCCTGGATCCCCGTTTCTTCACCCCGAGCCAGCTGGGTTTCATGCTGGGGTCGGCGCTGATCATCCTGATCGCCACCTGGTGGGTGGTGCGCAAGGAGATAAGGCCCATCCGCAACCTGGCGCGGGCTGCCACCCTGCTCGACAGCAAGCGCGAGGTGCCCGAGGTGCAGGAGGAGGGGAGCAGCGAGACCCGGGCTGCCATCCATGCCTTCAACAAGATGCAGCGACGCATCCGCAGCCATCTGCACGAGCGGGACCTGCTGTTCAGCGCCATGTCCCATGATCTCAAGACCCCGCTGGCCTGTCTCAAGCTGCGCACCGAGATGCTGGCAGACCCAGTGGAGCAGAGCAAGTTTGCCGCCCACCTGGACGAGATGGAACTGATGGTGAAGGGGGCCCTGCAGTGCATGAAAGAGACCCACATTCACGAGGAGATAGAGGCGCTGGATCTGATGCAGATCTTGCGCCGCTGCGGCGAGCTCCATAACCACGATGAGCTGAGGATGACGCTGCAAGGGCCCCCCAGCCTGATGCTGGTCGGCAAGCCGCTGGCCATCAAGCGCTGTCTGCAAAACATCATAGATAACGGCATCAAGTACGGAGAGCGCCTGCGGGTGCAAGTGACGCACCAGGGGGACAAGGTGAGGATCGCGTTCAGCGACCAGGGGCCGGGCATCAGTCCGGCGCTGATGGAGCGGGTATTTGATCCCTACTTTCGAGTCGCGTCGACCAAGGCCCTGCCCGGCAGCGGACTCGGCCTCACCATAGCCCGCCACATCGCCCGTATCCACGGCGGCGACATTCATCTTCATAATCATCAACCCCATGGTCTGACCCTGGTACTGGAGCTCAACCTTGACTAATTCCCTGCGTGCCCTGGCCTGGTTGCTGGCCTTGCCGCTCCATGACGCCCTGGCCGGCGAGGTGGAGATGTTGCACTGGTGGACTTCCCCAGGGGAGCAGGCCGCCTTCGCCGTGGTGACGACCCAGTTGCAAGGGGCTGGAGTGGATCTCAAGGATGCCGCCATCCTCGGCGGCGGGGGCAACAGCGCCATGGAGGTGCTGCAGGCCAGAGCCATCGCGGGCAATCCCCCGGCCCTGGCTCAGCTGGAGGGGCAGGCCATCGCCTCCTGGACTCTGCTCGGCTTCATCCAGCCCCAGGACGAGGTGGCGGGTGAGCAGGAGTGGGATCGGCAACTGTTGGGGGTGGCCCCCAGGGTCAACAAGATAGGGGGGCACTACATGGGGATCCCGGTCAACGTGCATCGTCTCAACTGGATGTGGGTCAACCGCGCCCTGCTGGCCCGCCTCGACATGGATCCCCCCACCGACTGGCCCGGCTTTCTCGATGCGGTGCGAGCCCTCAGGGCCAAGGGCATCAAACCGCTGGCGCTCGGCAACGACCCCTGGCAGGTGGCCCTGCTGTTCGAGAGCCTGGCGCTGGGGATGGGGGGCAAGGAGTATTACCAGAAGGCCTTCGTCGAGCTGGATCCGGTGGCGCTCGGCAGCGACACCAGTCGTCAGATCCTGGACCGCTTTCGCGAGCTGAGCGAGCTGGTGCTGCCCACCCTGAGCGGCCAGAGCTGGGATCAGGCCACCGCCGATCTCGCCGAGGGCAGGGCGGCCTTCCAGTTGATGGGGGACTGGGTGCTGGGGGATCTGCTGGCCCGTGGCGTGGCCGTGCCCGAGCAGGTGCAATGCCTGCCAGCCCCTGGCACCCAGGGGCTCTATGTCTACAACATGGACAGCTTCGTGATGTTCAACGCCAACCTGCCCAAAGATCATCTGACCATTGCCCGGGCCCTGGCGAGCCCGGATTTTCAGCTCGCCTTCAACCGGGCCAAGGGGTCTATCCCGGTGCGCAGGGAGCTATCCTTGGCTGACTTCAACCCCTGCGCCCAGCTGTCGCGCATCGACTATGACAGGGCGGAGGCCGCGGGCAACCTGATGCCGAGCGTGGCGGACTCCATGGCCCTGCATCCCCTCTATCAGAAGGCGGTGGAGAGCGAGCTCTATCGCTTCTTCAATCAGCCCGATCTCGACAGGGAGGGAGTGATCCGCCGCCTCGGCGCCGTGGCGCGCAGCGCCTCCTCCAAGGGATGAGGCATCCCCTTTGTAAGCGTTTGATTACAATCCCATAGCCTATTGATACTCATGGCTGGCGCCGACCCTATACCCTGTTCTGGACAACCATCAAAGAGGAATTGAGACATGTCCGGATCATTTTTTTCCCAGGCGCAGCGGGTCGGGCGCAGCCTGATGCTCCCCGTGGCGACCCTGCCTGCCGCCGGTTTGATGCTGGGGATAGGCAACTTCGGTGCCCAGGGGCACCTCTTCCTGCCCCCCTCCTTCTGGAGCGTGCTCATGGTGTCGGGGGACTGGATCTTCGGCAACATGCCGCTGCTGTTTCTGATCGGCATCGCCATCGGCCTTGCCCGCAACAACGACGGCACCGCCGCCCTGGCCGCCGTGGTGGGCTTCATCACCATGAATGCGGCCCTCGGCAAGACGGTGGTGTTGCGCGGCCTGGAGACCAACACAGAGGTGCTGAGCATTCCGACCCTCAACATGGGGATCCTCGGCAGCATCTTGATGGGATCCCTGGCGGCCTACTTCTTCAATCGCTTCCACACCCTGAAGTTGCCCGAATACCTGGGCTTCTTCGCCGGCAAGCGTTTCGTGCCCATCATCACCGGCTTTAGCGGCATCTTCCTCGGGGTCATGCTCGGCTTCATCTGGCCCGTGGTGGGCAGCGCCATCTTCGAGTTCACCGCCTACCTGGGCACCTTGAACAAGTCGGTCACCTTCGGCCTCTATGGCCTGGTGGAACGCGCCCTGATCCCGACCGGCCTGCACCATATCTGGAATGCCTTCTTCTTCAACGAGCTGGGCAGCTGGACCAATCCCCAGACCGGGGAGGTGGTGACCGGGGAGCTGGTGCGCTTCTTCAAGGGAGACCCCAGTGCCGGTGGTCTGGCCGGTGGTTACATGTACTCCATGTGGGCTCTGCCTGCCGCAGCTTTGGCGATCTATCGCTGCGCCAGCCCGGAGAAACGCAAGCTGGTGGGGGGGCTGATGCTGTCTGCGGCCTTCACCTCCTGGTTGACCGGGATCACCGAACCGGTGGAGTTCGCCTTCCTGTTCGTGGCTCCCATGCTCTATGTGATCCACACCCTGCTGACCGGGGTGGCCTTCGCGCTGACCAACTATTTGGGGATAGTGCACAGCACCGACTTCGCCCATGGCACCTTGCAGTTCTTCCTCTACCTGAACCTGCCCCAGACCCACAACACCTGGTGGTTCCTGATCATTGGGCCGCTCTGGGCGCTGCTCTATTTCAGCCTGTTCAGCTTCCTCATCCGCAAATTCGACCTCAAGACCCCGGGGCGGGAGAGCCAGCCGCTGCAGGCGGTGGACATCAAGGAGCAAGACGAGTTGGCGCTGGATCTGGTCGAGGCCATGGGCGGGGCGGCGAACATAGTTCATCTGGATGCCTGCATCACCCGGCTGCGGGTCAGCCTGCATGACATCAAGCTGGCGGATATTCCGCGCATCAAGGCCCTTGGCGCCATCGACGTACTGGTGGTGGGCAACAACCTGCAGGCCATCTTCGGCACTCGATCCGACAACATCAAGACCGAGATGTCGGCGGCGCTGGCGGTGTGAACGCGGAAACCGCGCCGACCCTGTCAGGGCCGAGAGGCTCGGGCGGTCGGCGGGTGTTGATGCATTCGCAATGACGAGAGGGCCCAACCCTATGGTTGGGCCCTATCTGTGTTTACCGTGCGAGGAAAAGGGGGTCAGGCCTGCCAGAGCGGCCGGCTGACCCAGAGCCCCCACAGGCTGAGGTGCAGCAGCACGATAAACCAGAACACCAGGCGGTAGCTCCCCTTCTGGGTCTTGTGGCGCAGCCAGTGGCGGGCCACCAGGGCGCCGGGCCAGCCGCCGAGCAGCTCCAGCAGATGAAGGCGGGATTCCGGGACGCGCCAGCCGCCGCGAATGGCCTGGCGCTTGTCGTGGGCGTAGGCCAGCACTGTAAGCAGGCTCATGGTGGTGACCAGGGCCAGCGGCCACCAGTTGGCCCCCTCAATGCCGAGCCAGGCGGTACCGATCAGGGGCAGCAGGGCCAGGGCCATCATGACAGCAGTGCCGGATCCCGGGGCTCGTCCGGGCTGAGGGTGCGGATCACCCGGGCCGGGTTGCCCACCGCCAGTGAGTCCGCCGGTATGTCCCGGGTCACCACGGCGCCTGCGCCTATGATGGAGCGCGGCCCTATGGTGACGCCGGGACAGATGATGGCGCCGCCGCCAATCCAGCAGTCATCGCCGATGCGCACCGGCTTGTTGTAGGCGGTCCAGTTGCGGCGCTCCAGATGGTCCATGGTGTGGGTGGCGGTGTAGATCTGCACGTTGGGGGCCAGCAGCACATGGCTGCCGATGTGCACCTCGCCCACGTCCAGTATGGTGACGTTGAAGTTGAAGAAGGTCTTCTCCCCCAGATGGATGTTGCGGCCAAATTCGCAGATGAAGGGGGAGCTTATCCAGCAGGAGTCGGGGCAGTGGCCGAACAGCTCGGCGCACAGGCTCTGGCGCCCCTGGTGATCCCCCGCCGGTGTGGCGTTGAGTCTCGCCAGCAGTGCCTGGCCGCGAATGCGGTCGTTCGCTATCTCCTCGCTCTGGCTGTTCAGGGCGCCTCCCGCCAGTACCTTGTCCCAGTCGCTTGCCATGCTCACCTCCTCTCATGTGCCAAGAGGCGCCAGTATACGTGACGGGCAGGGCGGCGTCAGGGGATCCCTGATGACCAGGTCAGCCCAGCCAGAGGAGGGGCAGGATCAGCAGCACTGAGAGGAGGTAGGGCAGCATGACCCTCAGCCCCAGGCGGCGGCCGCCGATCACCAGCGCCAGCAGCCCCTTCACCAGGGAGTTGACCAGCCCGGCCAGCAGAATGGCCCGGGCCGCCACCTCCAGGGCCAGCTCCTTGTGGGAGAGCTGGGAGAGAGACAAGGTGATGGCGTCCACGTCCGTGATGCCGGAGACCAGTGCCAGCAGATAGACCCCGGAGTTGCCCACCTTGCTCTGCAGCAGTGTGGCCATGAAGCCGATCAGCGCCAGCAGCAGGCCGAACTTGATGGCGGTGGCGAGATCCAGCGGATTGCGGGTTTCGGGCTGCACCGGGTTGTCGGTCATTTCCTCGCGCTGGCGCCAGAACCAGAAGGCGAAGCCATAGACGATGGCCGCCAGCAGCAGCAGGGGGAGGGCCAGGCGCATGGCCAGCTCGTTGTGAATGAGCAGCACCAGCACCAGCAGTCGCAACCACATGGTGGCGCCCGCCAGCAGTATGCCGGTGGCCAGCAGCCGCTCCAGCCCGGGCTGCTCCTTGTTGAGGCGGGCAAACTGCAAGGTGAGGGCGGTGGAGGAGGCGAGCCCCGCCAGCATGCTGGTGAGCACCAGGCCGGCGCGGGTGCCGAGCAGGCGCACCGCGAAGTGGCCCGAGAAGGAGATGCCGGCGATCACCACCACCATCAGCCAGATCTTGAAGGGGTTGAAGGCGTTGAGGGGGCCCATCTCGACGTCGGGCAGCACCGGCAGCAGCACCAGAGAGATGAGCAGGAAGCGCAGGGTGGCGTGAAATTCCGTCTCGCTCAAAAACAGCATGCCCTGCTGGATCTGGCCCTTGAGCCCCATCAAGAGCGCCGCCAGCACGGCGCAGGCCACCGCCTCGCTCGGGCTCTGCAGCACAGACATCAGCCCCAGCAGGTAGGTGAGCACCATGGCCACCGAACTGGTGAGGCCAAACTCCCCCTGCCAGCGCTGGGCCAGCCAGACCGAGAGGCCGCAGCCAGCCACCACAGCCAGCAGGCCGAGCAGGGCCAACCAGGATCCCAGGGTTGGCAGCAGCAGGGCGCAGACGCCGCCGAGCAGGCCGATGAGACCATAGGTCCGCATCCCGGCGATGCGCTGGTTGTCCCCCAGCTGGCGCACCTGCCAGCCCCGCTCCAGTCCTATGATGAGCCCTATGGCCAGTGATACCAGGGCGCCGTAGACGGGCTCCGCCTCGATCCACATGGGGTTCTCCTCTCATTGCTCTCCCTGTCAGGATGGCACAGACGGTGCGCCAGCAGGGGGAGCTGGCTCACAGAGCGGGCGCAGGCTTTGGCTACACAGGCGAGGGGCCCCCCTAGGGGGTTGGGCCACCTGGCACTCTTTGCTAACCTGCCCGTTTCACCCAAACCGCAGGGAGCCGCCTCGATGCGAGCCATTGTCAGCCTGCTGGCCCTGTCACTGCTGAGTGGCTGCAGCGGCCAGCCAACCAAAGAGGATGCCATGTCAGGGAAAGCGCGCCTTCACTACCCCGCCACCCGCCAGAGCGAGCAGGTGGATCACTACTTCGGCCAGGCCGTGGCCGATCCCTATCGCTGGCTGGAGGACGATCGCAGCCCCGAGACCGAGGCCTGGGTCAGGGCCCAGAACGCTGTGACCCAGGAATACCTCGCCCGCATTCCGTATCGCGCCGCCATCAAGGAGAAGCTGGCCTCTTCCTGGAACTACGCCAAGGAGGGGGCGCCGTTTCGCGAGGGGCGCTACCACTACTTCTTCAAGAACGACGGCCTGCAGAACCAGAATGTGCTGTGGCGCCAGCTGCCGGGCAAGCAGGCGGAGGTGTTCCTCGATCCCAACCGCTTGAGCCCCGATGGCACCACGGCGCTTGATCAGCTGAGCTTCTCCCGGGATGGCAAGCTGCTGGCCTACTCCTTGTCCCTGGCCGGCAGCGACTGGCGCGAGATCCACCTGATGGACGTGGAGAGCAAAGAGCCGCTGGAGGCCCCCCTCAAGGACGTGAAATTCAGCGGCATCAGCTGGCTCGGCAACGAGGGCTTCTTCTACTCGAGCTACGACAAGCCAGATGGCAGCGAGCTGTCGGCCAAGACAGATCAGCACAAGCTCTATTTCCACCGGCTCGGCACGGCGCAGCAGGAGGACCGCCTGGTGTTCGGCGCCATCCCGGCCCAGCAGCACCGCTACGTGGGGGCCAGCGTTACCGAGGATGACCGCTTCCTGCTCATCTCGGCGGCGAACTCCACCTCGGGCAACCGCCTCTATGTGAAGGATCTGGGCCAGGAGAACGCGCCGCTGCTGACGGTGCAGGGAGATCTGGAGGCGGACGTGAGCCTGGTGGACAACAAGGGCGGCACGCTTTACCTGCTGACCAACCGTGATGCCCCCAACCGCCGTCTGGTGAGGGTGGAGGCCGACAACCCGGGCCCCGAGCACTGGCGCGACCTTATCCCCGAGCGCCAGCAGGTGCTGAGGGTGCACAGCGGCAGCGGCTACCTGTTCGCCGAGTACATGGTGGACGCCACCGCCCGGGTCGAGCAGTTCGACTACGAAGGCAAGCTTGTGCGCGAGGTGGCGCTGCCGGGGCTCGGCAGCGTCAGCGGTTTTGGCGGCAAGCAGGATGATCCCGCCCTCTACTTCGGCTTCGAGAACTATGCCCAGCCGCCCACCCTCTACCGGTTCGAGCCAAAGAGCGGGGCCATCAGCCTCTATCGTGCCTCGGCGGCGCCGTTCAAACCTGCGGATTACGTCTGTGAGCAGCGCTTCTACCGGAGCAAGGACGGCACTCGGGTGCCGCTCATCATCAGCTACCGCAAGGGGCTCAAACTCGATGGCAGCAACCCTACCATCCTCTACGGCTATGGCGGCTTCGACGTGAGCCTGACCCCGAGCTTCAGCGTCTCGGTGGCCAACTGGCTGGATCTGGGGGGTGTCTATGCGGTGGCCAACCTGCGGGGGGGCGGCGAGTACGGCCAGGCCTGGCACCTGGCGGGCACCAGGATGAACAAGCAGAACGTGTTCGACGACTTCATCGCGGCGGCCGAGTACATTAAGGCCGAGGGCTACACCCGCACCGACCGGCTGGCGATCCGCGGTGGCTCCAACGGCGGCCTGCTGGTGGGGGCCGTCATGACCCAGCGTCCGGATCTGGTGCGGGTCGCCCTGCCGGCTGTGGGGGTGCTCGACATGCTGCGCTACCACAGCTTCACCGCCGGGGCGGGCTGGGCCTACGACTATGGCACCAGCACCGACAACGAGGCCATGTTCGACTACCTGAAGGGCTACTCGCCCCTGCACAATGTGCGGCCTGGGGTCCGCTATCCCTCGACCCTGGTGACCACGGCGGATCACGACGATCGGGTGGTACCGGCCCACTCCTTCAAGTTCGCCGCCACCCTGCAGGCCGACGACGCAGGCCCGCATCCCCAGCTCATCCGCATCGAGACCAATGCCGGGCACGGGGCGGGCACGCCTGTGGCCAAGCTGATCGAGCAGAGCGCGGATATCTATGCCTTCACCTTGTACGAGATGGGCTACCGGCAACTGCCGACCATCCAGTGAGACCAGGGCCCTGCGGGGCCCTTTTTTGTGGTGGGGCAGGCGGGCGCGACCATCCCTGTCTCGCCATTTGCCCGTTTTGGGGCCTGTACAGCCTGCGCCGCGCCCCCGGTGGTATAGTCAGCCACAGGATCTGCATTGAGGAGTTCATCGTGAAAAAGATCATCTACATACTGCTGGGGTTGGCGCTGGCGGCCGTGGTGGCCATCGCCGCCCTGGGGTCGCTGATTGACCCCAATCAATTCAAGCCACAGCTGGCGGAGCAGGTGCGCAAGAGCACGGGCCGCGAGCTGGTGATGGAAGGGGATATCGGCTGGCGCTTCTGGCCGAGCCTCGGCCTCTCTCTCGAGAAGGTGCAACTTCGCAACCCCGCCGGCTTTGCCGAGCCTGACCTGCTCCGCTTCACGCAGGGTGACGCCTCTGTGGCCCTGCTGCCGCTGCTCTCCCACCGGCTGGAGATTGGCAAGGTGACCCTCAGTGGCGCCCATCTCTTCATCCAGACCAAGGCCGACGGCAGCTCCAACCTGAACGGTCTGGTCAAGACAGCCACCGCCGACAAGGGCGATGGCGCTCAATCCCCTGCCGGTGATAGCCAGCCCGCCGTCACCGAAGAAAAACCCTGGCAGATCAGCCTGCAAGGGGTGGCACTTGTCGAGGCCAGCGCCCTGGTGCGGGACGATCGCAGCGGCGCCGTCTCCCGTCTCGACAGGCTGGATCTGGATCTGGGTCAGCTGATCCCGGGTGAGTGGGTGCCGGTGACCCTGGCCGCCAAGGGGGCGCAGGGGGAGAGGGCCTTTGATCTCAAGGGACAGGCCCAGCTCAAGCTGGCTCGAGAGGTCAAGGCCAGCGAGCTCAAGGATCTGACCCTGGGCGGCAGCCTGAGCGAGCCGGCACAGCGGCTCGATGCCTTCTCCCTCAAGGCTGACCGGCTGGCGCTGGGGCAGTGGAGCAGCCTCGCTCTGAGCCTGAGCGGCGCACAGGGGGCGGCGGACCAGCCGACCCTGGCGGGCACCCTGGAGGGAACCCTCAAGGCGCGGCTCGACAAGGATCTGCAACTGCTGGAGGTCTCGGATGCGGTGCTGAGCGCCAACCTGAAGGGGGAGGCCCTGCCGCGCCCGCAGATGAACCTCAAGCTCGCGGGCTTTGCCCGTGCCGAGCTGGACAAGCAGACCGTCACCCTCAGCAACCTGGTGATGGGGGCCGATGACGCCCTGCTGAGCGGCAGCGGTGCCGTCCACCTGGGGGCCGTGCCCAAAGTGGAGTTCGACCTCAAGGGGGAGAAACTCGATCTCGACGCCTGGCTCGGTCAGGCTGCACCGGTCAAGACGGCTGCTGCGCCCGCCGCACCGGCGAAAGGGGGAGACAAGGGGGCCGCCCCCGCCGCCAAGGCGCTCTCCACCATAGAGCCCGATCTCGCCGCCCTCAAACGAATGGACCTGGCCGGCCGGCTGCAACTGGGCAGCCTGCGGCTGAAGGGGTTGGATCTCGGCACCGTGGATCTGCAGCTCGCCCTGGCGGGGGGCCAGCTCAGCCTCAAGCAGTTCAGCGCCGCAGTGGCAGGCGGTCAGGTGACGGCGAGCGGCGTGCTCGACGCCCGCCAGCAACCCGCCCGCTATCAGGTGCACAAGCGGATACAAGGGGTGGATGTGCGGCCCCTGTTGCAGACCCTGGCCCAGAACGATCGACTGGAAGGCAAGGGGGATCTCGAGGTGCAGGTGCAGGGCACAGGCTTGTCCGAGCAGGCCCTGCGCAGCCAGATGCAGGGCAAGCTGAGCCTCAGGCTGAGCGACGGCGCCCTGCACGGCATCAACCTGGCTGAGATGATCCGCGAGGCGCGGGCCGCCCTGACCGGCAAGGGGGCGGATCAGGTCAAGGAGGCGCGCAAGACCGACTTCAGCGCCCTGACCGCCAACTTCCAGGTCGCCAATGGCGTGGCTCGCAGCGACGACATCCAGCTGCTCGCGCCCGCCCTGCGGGTGAAGGGCCAGGGCCAGAGTGCCCTGGTGCCCGAGACCCTCGACTTCCTGTTCCTCACCTCTGTGGTGGAGAGCAGCAAGGGCCAGGGGGGCAAGAGCGTGGACGAGCTCAAGGACGTCACCATACCGGTGCGCATCGGCGGCCACTGGCAGGCCCCGAGCTACCGGCTCGACGTGAAGGAGCTGCTCGGCAACAACAAGGTGCTGGAGGAGAAGGCCCGCAAGGAGGCCGAGCGCGGCCTCAAGAAATTGCTGGGAGACAAGGCCGACGACGAGCAGATCAAGGGGGTGGCGGATCAGCTGCTCAAGGGGTTGTTCAAATAACCCTGGCCCCGCGTCTTATCGCCACAAAGAGCCCGCCCAGTGCGGGCTCTTTGTTGCCGAACATAGCGCTATGGGGCCAGGCGTTGGCCCCGAGGATGGGGTAATATCCGGGTCGAGACGAGAGACAAGGAACAGGGAGCGTCCATGAACAAGCAGGTGCTGATCACAGGTGGCAGCAGGGGGATAGGGGCGGCGACGGCCCGCTATCTGGCGGGGCAGGGGTATCACCTCTGCCTCAACTATCGTCATGACAGGGCCAGTGCCGAGGCGCTGGTGGCCGAGATCCGGGCCCGCCATCCGGTCTCCTGCATAGCGGTGCAGGCGGATGTCAGCGTGGAGACCGAGGTGGTGCGCCTGTTCGAGGAGATGGACGCGCGGCTCGGGGTGATCACCCATCTGGTGAACAACGCAGGCATACTCCAGCCCCAGATGAAGGTGCTGGAGATGAGCGCCGAGCGCATCAACAAGACCCTGACCACCAATGTGACCGGCTACTTCCTCTGCTGCCGGGAGGCGGTACGCCGCATGGTGCCGGGTTGCGCCATCGTCAACGTCTCCTCCGCCGCCGCCCGGCTCGGTTCGGCGGGGGAGTACGTGGACTACGCCGCCTCCAAGGGGGCCATCGACGTGCTGACCAGGGGCCTGTCCCTGGAGGTGGCGGCCCAGGGGATCCGGGTCAACGGGGTGCGCCCGGGCTTTATCTATACCGAGATGCACGCCGATGGCGGCGAGCCCGGTCGGGTGGACAGGATCAAGGGCAATATTCCGCTGCAACGGGGCGGCCAGCCGGTGGAGGTGGCCGCCGCCATCGCCTGGCTGCTGTCGGACCAAGCCTCCTATGCCACAGGCACCTTTATCGATCTGGCCGGGGGACGCTAGGGGTTTTTCTGGAGGGAAAAGGGGGAGGCGTCGCTCCCCCTGGATCAGGGTTATTCGTAGACAGCTGTTGCAGTCAGCAACTGATCGGCAAAGGTAAATATCTCATCAACGGAGCCAATAGGATGTCGGGTTTCTTTCTTGTCGGCATCAAATAAACCAAGATATTTCTGCTTCGAATTGAAATGTAATCGGCACAGAGGCTTGCGGTTATTGTCGTCGAGCAAGATACCAAAATAACTCTGGGTATCCCTTGCCGCTATCCTGGTTACATCAAACCGCTGCCTCAGGATGGCTTTGACGACGTTGAAGCCTTCAACCTCTTCAATGCTGGTGTCTATCTTCGATTTTTCTTCATTATTACTCTCAACCTCATTGCTATCGTTTGAGCCACTACTGTCAAAGGCGGGCTGAATTGTTGAGGCATTGACAGTGCTACCTATCGCCGATTTCAATCTGGCATTGATGCTGTCATTGAGGAACTGGCTGAGGGCTTTCTTGGTTATGTCGGTAAAAGACTGTTTCACTCGTGCAGTAAGGACGCCGTCATAAATACGGGATGCAAAGAATTTCACAAAGTCTTCTTCTGGCGAGCCAAATTGCTCGGCAAGCAATTTCTTGATCTGACTGAGATATTTCAGTTCTCCCGCCGCGTCGACCACGGATTCTACATCAAAGGCAGTCTTGGTCAGCTTCAGTACCTCGGGTACTACATGCTCATCGATATCCTCCAGATCCAGCGTCAGAAATGGCTTTTCATCCATCTTGTTCGGGGCATCAAGGTCGGTATAGAACTCGTATTGAGCACCATTGGTCAGTATGCCGATACGGGCATTGGTGACGGAAAAATACCTGAACAGTTGTCCTGAATGTTTGGCAGAGAGTTTCTCACTGTATTTCTTACACTCCACCAATATTTGCACCTGACCATCCTTGAGAATGGCGTAGTCAACCTTTTCGCCTTTCTTGATGCCCGTGTCTGCGGTGAACTCGGGGATGACTTCAGTGGGGTCGAACACATCATAACCGAGTACGCGGTTGAGAAATGGCATGACAAAGGCGTTCTTTGTTGCCTCTTCGGTTGCGATCATGGATGACTGCTGAGTGATCTTTTTGGCTAGGCTCTGTAGCTGTTCTGAAAAATCCATTATTTCCTCTCTGCATCGACGCATTGTGTTGGTACTGTTCAGTAGGGGTTGGATGCTTCTCTCTGGATTAACGGTATGCCTGTGACCCAGATACCCATATCTCTGACCATATTCAGCAAAGCGCCATACGATGCCAAGATGTGAATGCCTGAAACAGGATCCAGCTCACCGCTATTGAGCTGTATATGAAATAAATCGAGGGGTTCTGTTCGAGCGGGCCTTAATACAACAAGGGGCGCCGTGGCGCCCCTTGTTGCTGATGCGGCGAGAGTCTTACTCCCCCAGCAGTTGTTGCCAGACCGCCAGCACATGGCCCCGCTCGGTCAGCAGCTGATCGTCCCCCACCTTGCGGGAGATCTCCGAGAGGTTGAGACGATGGCCCTGGTTGCGGATCTCCAGATAGGCGTGTTTCAGCCCCTCCGCCTGCTCCAGGGTCAATACCCCCGCCATCACGCACTCGTCGAAGATGCGCACGTTGTCCGACCAGCGGGTCAGGGCCTCAGGCTCGCCACAGGCGTGGGCCAGCACCAGGTACTGGGCGATGAACTCTATGTCCACCATGCCGCCCGGGGACTGCTTGAGATCGAACTCCCCCTCGCCCGCCTTGAGCAGGTGATCCCGCATCTTGTGGCGCATCTCGCGCACCTCGCGGGCCAGGGTAGGGAGGTCGCGCTCCTTGGCCAGCACGGCGCGGCGGATGCGGGCAAAGTCGGCGATGACACCCTCGTCCCCATAGATGGGGCGGGCCCGCACCAGGGCCTGATGCTCCCAGGTCCAGGCCTCGTGCTGCTGATACTGCTCATAGGCGGCGAGAGAGGAGACCAGCAGGCCGGCGTCGCCGGAGGGGCGCAGCCGCATGTCGATCTCGTAGAGGATCCCGGACGGAGTGCGGGTGCTGAACAGGTGCAGGATCCGCTGGGCCAGGCGCAGGTAGAACTGGCGGCTGTCGATGGGCTTGCGCCCGTCGGTGTAGCCGTTGGGGTCACCGCCGTGCAGGAAGACGAGATCGAGATCCGAGCCGTAGCCCAGCTCTATGCCGCCCAGCTTGCCATAGGCCACCACGGCGAAGCCGCGCTGGCCGCTCAGTGCTACCTCGGGGGGCACCCCGTAGCGCTCGCTCATCTGGGCCCAGGCCTGATTGACCACCTCTTCGGTGATGGCTTCCGCCAGCCAGGTGAGGTGGTCGCTCACCTTCATCAGCGGCAGGGCGCCGGCGATGTCGGCGGCGACTATGCGCAGCAGCTGTACCTGCTTGAACTGGCGCAGCGCCTCCATCTGCTGCTCCACGTCCTCTTCGGGGATGCGCAACAGGAACTGGCGCAGCTGGGGCTTGTACTGATCCAGCGGGGTGGGGTGGTAGAGGTGCTGGGGATCCAGCAGCTCGTCCAGCAAGATGGGGTAGCGGGCGAGCTGCTCGCTCACCAGGTTGCTCTCGTCGCACAGGCGCACCAGCTGGCGCAGGGCGGCGGGGTTCTCCGCCAGCAGCTGCAGGTAGGCGCTGCGGGTGAAGATGCGGGTCAGCAGGGTGCAGACCCGCTCGAACAGGCGGGCGGGCTCACGGCTCGCCACCACCAGTCGCAGCAGCTCAGGCATCAGCCAGTCCAGGGCGATGCGCCCCTGGGGCCCCACCTGACGGCGTTTGTACTCCTCCTTGAAGCGCAGCAGGGCGGCGCAGAGGGGAGCCGGATCGCTAACTCCCTGTGTAGTGAGCAGTTTCTCCAGCTCGGCGGCATCGAGCTCGGTGCGCCAGAGATCGAGCCAGAGCTGCTCCAGGTGGGCGGGGGCCTCCTTCTCTTCCCCCACCACGGCGACGAACTCCTGATGGACTACGGCCATCTCCTCGTCGAGGTGCGTCATGAAGCGCTCCCAGTCGGCGAAGCCGGTGGCGGCGATCAGTCGCTGGCGATCCCGCTCCTCGGTGGGCAGGGTCTGGGTCTGCTGATCCCCTATCTCCTGCAATATGTTCTCGACCCGGCGCAGGAAGCGATAAGCCTGGAGCAAGCGCGCGCAGCGCTCCTCATCGAGGGCGCCGCTTTGGGCTATGGCTGCCAGCGCTTCGGGCAGGTGGCGCACCCGCAGGGCGGGCTCGCGGCCGCCACGGATGAGCTGTAGCGCCTGGGCGATGAACTCCACCTCGCGGATGCCGCCGGCCCCCAGCTTGATGTTGCCCTCCAGCCCCTTGCGGCGTACCTCGGCGGCTATCATCGCCTTCATCTGGCGCAGGCCGTCGATGACGCCAAAGTCGATGTAGCGGCGGAACACGAAGGGGCGCAGCAACTCGGTGAGGGCCTGGGCGTGCTCGCACTGGGGCCCCAGCACCCGCGCCTTGACCATGGCGTAGCGCTCCCAGTTGCGGCCATGGTGCTGGTAGTAATCCTCCATGGCGGCGAAGGAGATGGCGAGCGGCCCCGCCTCGCCGAAGGGGCGCAGCCGCATGTCGACTCTGAACACCTGACCATCCTGAGTGGGCTGGTGCAGGGCGTTGATCAGGCGCTGGCCCAGCTTGATGAAGAACTGCTGGTTGGCGAGTTCGCGCCGCCCGCCGACCGTGTAGCCGTTGTCGGGGAAGGTGAAGATAAGGTCGATGTCCGAGGAGAAGTTCAGCTCGCCGCCCCCCAGCTTGCCCATGCCGAGGATGAGCAGAGGCTGAGGGTCGCCGTTGCCGTCCATGGGGGTGCCAAGCTCGGCGCACTGTCTGGCGTAGAGCCAGTCCCGGGCACCGCAGATCAGCGCGTCCGCGAGCCTGGTGAGATGGATGAAACTCTCTTCCACCTGGGCCTGACCCAGCAGCTCGCGCCAGGCGATCACCAGCATGCGGCTGCGTCTGAACTGGCGCAGCACCCGCTTGAGCGCTTCCTCGTCATTGACCTCGACCAGTAGCGCAGCCAGATCGCCCTGGTAGGCGGGCCAGCGCTCGGACAGCGCCAGATCCCCGGAGGACAGGGTCTGCGCCAGCAGCTCGGGCTGCTTGATGAGGGAGTCGGCGACGAAATCCGAGAGGCCAAACAGGGTCAGCAGGGTCTGCTGCTCCAGCGCGGGCAAATCACCATAGTCGGGGGTCAGCGCCAGCAGCCGTTGCCACTGGCGCCCGGCCTGATCCTGCAGCAGGGGTGACAGAGTGGAGAGGGATGCCGGAGATGGGGGAAGAGAAGAGGAATGCTGGGCCACGGTTGCCGTCCTTGTGATTAACGGGTCTGCAGAGGGAATGAAAACACCGGCAGCCAATCTAGCATTGTCCCGCGCCTGCGTCACAGCCCGGGAGAGAGAAGCATGAGCCGGCGGGGAAAATGGGCCGCCGGCGCAGGCTCAGGGGCGCTGATAGATCTCGGGGTCGTATTTTTCCATCAGGCTGCCAGGGGCGCGGGGCGGCGCGAAGCCAAAACCGGCATAGAGTCCCTGAGCATCCGAGGTGGCCAGCATGAGGCGGCGCAGCCCCTGCAAGGCGGGATGGGCCAGGATGGCGGCCATCAGGGCCTTGCTGTGGCCCTGGCCGCGATGGGCGGGCAGCACGAATACATCGGAGAGATAGCCGAAGGTGGCTTTGTCTGTGATGACCCGGGCGAAGGCCACCTGCTGGCCGTCGACATAGCCGCCGAAGCACAGCGAATGATTGATGGCCCGCTGCACTGTGGAGAGGGGAATGCCGAGGCTCCAGTAGGCCTCCTCGGACAGGAAATGGTGAATGAGGGGGACATCGAGCCGTCCCTTGTCGTCGCTGATCTCCAGTGGGGATTGGGTGTGCTGCATCCTGGCTCCTTGCCGTGACATGAGATGAAAAAAGGCCCCTCGCGGGGCCTTCCAGTTTACTCAATTCACGACCTCAGGCCAGCTTGAAGGCCTGGATATGGGTATCCAGGGTCTGGCTGTGGTGCTCCACCAGTTCGGAGGCATCTTTCAGCTCCCGCAGCACCACCACGGATCCTTCCACCACCTGCTTGACCTGCTCCAGGTTGGCGTTCATCTCTTCGGCCACCGAGCTCTGCTGCTCGGAGGCGGCGGCGATCTGGCGATTCATGTCGGCCACCCCCTGTACCCGCTGCACTATGGTGGCGAGCTGGGTGCCGGCCTGGGTCACCTGCTCGACCCCCTTGTCCGCCTGCTGCACGCTCTCGGCCATCAGGCCGACGGCCTGGCGGGCATTGCCCTGCAGCAGCTCGATCATCTTCTGGATCTCGACGGTGGCGGCCTGAGCCCGGTTCGCCAGTTCGCGCACCTCTGAGGCGACCACGGCGAAGCCGCGTCCCGCCTCGCCCGCGCGGGCGGCCTCGATGGCGGCGTTCAGGGCCAGCAGGTTGGTCTGCTCCGAGATGCTGCGGATGGTGTCTACCACGGAGCCGATGCGATCGACCCCGTGCTCCACCTCGTTGACCACGGCGGAGGAGCGCTGGATGTTGCCGGAGAGGGTGTCTATGGTGCTGACGGTGGCGGCCACGCAGCGACTCCCCTCCTCGGCCAGGGCGCTGGCGTCGGCGGTGGCGTGGGAGGCTTGCTCCGCATGGTTGGCCACCTCGCGAATGGCACCCACCATCTGGCTCATGGCGCTGGCGAGCTGTTCTATCTGGGTGAACTCTTCGTTGATCGCCTCGTTGGCTTCATCCATGCACAGAGTCACCTGGGAGGCTATGTCGTTGAGCTCCTTGCAGGCGGCGCGCTGGGTGCCGAACACCTCCTTGAGGTTCTCCTGGGAGTGGGCGACCGCCTTGGCGATGTCACCGAACTCGTCCCGGGACTTGAGCAGCACGCTGTGGCTGAGATCCTTGCGGGCGAAGCGCTCCAGCAGACCCACCAGGTAATGCACCTGCTTGACCATGAGGCGGGAGCCGGTCAGCAGCAGCACCACGAAGACGATCCCCATCAGCGCCGTCTCCATCAGACCGGTCCAGAGCAGGCGATCGGCAATGGCATTGGCCTTGGCGGCGTCTATGCCCTCGCCGAGCAGGGTGGCTTCCAGGTTGCTGGCATCGAACCAGAGCTTGGCCAGCAAGAGCAGCGTGCTGAACACCATGAGCAGCACCACCTTGGGCACCAGTCGGATGTTGCTCATTCGCCTCTCCAGCGAGTTTAACTGCATAACCTTTCTCCTTCTTAATGGCCATTTTTCCTTTGTCCTCAGGACTATCGGCATTATCTTCCGTTTTATTAATTCGCACTGTGCCTAAAGTAGGAAAATGTATGCGACATCACTCTTCTGGCCTGAGATCCATGGATCTGCTGATGGCGTTTCTGTCGGTGATCTCCGTTTGTCTGGTCTGCGCCCGCTGGTGGGGTCACCGCGAGTGGAGCCCGCAGACCCTGCAACTCTTCTATGACGTCGACAGCCTGATCTGCTATTTCTTCCTCGCCCACTTCGCCTACGGCTGGGTGAGGGCCCCCGATCGCATGGCCTTCTTCAAGGCCAACTGGTTCTATCTGCCGGGCAGCCTGCCCATGGTGGAGCAACTGCGCTGGGCGCGGCTGATCCAGCTGTGGCGGGTCTATCAGCTGCTGCGAGACAGGCCGGACCTGCTGGTCATGTTTCGCCGGGAGCGCAACGAGACCACCTTGTCCGGCATCCTCTTCCTCTTCTTCCTGCTGCTGGGGGTGGGCTCGGGCGTCATGTACTGGCTGGAGACGGGCCAGCCAGGGAGCCTGATCCAGACGCCCTACGATGCCTTCTGGTGGACGCTTGTGACGCTGTCTACCGTGGGCTACGGGGATCTGGTGCCCAGGACGGAGGAGGGGCGCTTCGTCGCCAGCCTGCTCATCCTGTTTGGTGTGGGTCTGTTCGGTGCCCTCAGCGGTTTCATGGCCAGCCTGTTCGTGCATCCCGGCAAGACCAACGACGACACCACCCTATGGCGGCGTCAGCAGAGCGAGCAGCAGGCGCAACTGCTGCAGGAGCTGAAGGCCCTGCGCGCCGAGGTGAAGGCATTGCAACAGAAGTAGCCTGCGGCGTCTGGAATGGTCGCGTGGCAAACCGGAGAAGCCGTGAGACGCCTCTCAGTCAGGGGGGCGCCGTTTTTCTTTGCTTGTCCTTTGACCCGCTGGCGGCTTAACATTCGGCCTGCAACCTAATTCAACGAAGAGAATCGATCGACCATGCGCGCCCTTCTCGGGATCTTGATCTGCTTGTGTGCCCAACAGGTACTGGCCGATACCCGTTATGTCTCAGACAACATCTTTACCTATATCCACAACGGTCCTGGCACCCAGTACCGGATCCTCGGCAGCGTCAAGGCCGGTGAACCGCTGGAGGTCAAGGCGGTGAACAACGACGCCGGTTTCACCCAGGTGGTGGACGGCCGTGGTCGTGAAGGCTGGATCAAGAACAGCGAACTGCAGGCGGAGATCAGCCTGCGCGAGCGTCTGCCCCAGGTTCAGAAAGAGCTGGATGAGGCCAAGGCCCGCCTGCTGAACCTCAATGGCGACAACGAGCGACGCTTCGCCGAGAAGGATGGCCAGATCACCGAGCAGAGCAAGGAGATCGCCAGCCTGAAGGCCCAGCTCGCCAGCCAGAGCACAGAGATGAGCAGCCTCAAGGAACAGAACGACGCCCTGACCCAGAGCTATGACAACCAGGAGCACGACATGCAGATGGACTGGTTCATCCGCGGTGGTGCCATGGTGCTGGGGGGCATACTGCTCGGCATTCTGCTCCCCATGCTGCCTCGTCGTCGCAAGAGCAGCGAGCGCTGGATGAATTGATCGCCCGGACGGTCGCAACGAGAAAGGTCGCCACGGCGGCCTTTTTTCATGGTCGCGCATCGGGGCGGGATCTTGACCATGTCGGGGGTCGCCAGGGGGCCTCTGCGGCCGTAAGATGAGCCGAACTATCCCGTGCCCCGGGCACCCTTCTCAACAAGAGCCTTCACATATGTCATCAACCGAACAGGCCCGCTGGTTCGTGCTGGGGGGCGATCACCTCGTCCTGCTGGATGAACGGGGGCAGATCCCCCAGGGCCCCAAGGCCTGCCTGCCCGCCCATCTGCACTCCGCCCATTTCGAGCCTTTCGACGAGTGGGACGGACTGCCCTGCCAGCTGCTGGATCTGGGACCGGATGCCGGGAGCTGCCCCCTGGTGGGGCTGCGCCAGCTGATGGTGGCCGGCGATGAAGAGGGCTTTCGCCTCGCCGGACGCGCCTGGCAGCTGGCCACCTTCCGCCGCAGCCATCGCTTCTGCGGCGAGTGTGGCGCCCCCATGGCACCCAAGAGCGGGGAGTGGGCACAGGTGTGCCATCATGGTCATGTCGTCTATCCGCGCATCTCCCCCTGCATCATAGTGGCGGTGCGCAAGGGCCCGGCGATCCTGCTGGCGGCCCATCGCCGTCACTATCAGGCCGACGATCCCATGTATACGGTGCTGGCGGGCTTCGTGGAGGCGGGGGAGAACCTGGAGCAGTGCGTGGCGCGGGAGGTGTTCGAGGAGAGCGGCATCCGGGTATGCAACGTGCGCTACGTGGCGAGTCAGCCCTGGCCCTTCCCCCACAGCCTGATGATGGGCTTCACCGCCGACTACCAGAGCGGCGAGATCAAGGTGCAGGACGACGAGCTGGTGGCTGCCGACTTCTTCGAGGCGGACCAACTGCCACGGCTGCCCCCCCACGGCACCATAGCGCGGCGGCTGATCGAGCAGAGCCTCGCAGAGAAGCGGTGAGGGCGAGGCCCTGAAAAGCGGGGTCCTGGTTTGCGCCCCCTCACATCTTTGCACTCCGGCGACCCTGCGGCGCGTTTGTGCCGCCCTCAGCCTCGCACAAAGTGGTATCATATCCGCCATTTTATGCTGGATATGAACTCAGGAACTGGGATGAAAGAGCTGAAGAACGATCGATACCTGCGTGCCCTGCTGCGCCAGGATGTGGACATGACCCCGGTGTGGATGATGCGTCAGGCTGGCCGCTACCTGCCGGAATACAAGGCGACCCGCGCCGTCGCGGGGGACTTCATGTCCCTGTGCCGCAACGCCGAGCTGGCCTGTGAAGTCACCCTGCAGCCCCTGCGCCGCTATCCCCTCGATGCCGCCATCCTCTTCTCCGACATCCTGACCGTGCCCGACGCCATGGGGCTGGGCCTCTACTTCGAGCACGGGGAAGGCCCGCGCTTCGAGCGCCCCATCAAGTCCATGGCCGACGTGCAGGCGCTGCCCATCCCGGATCCGGAAGACGAGCTGGGTTACGTGATGAACGCGGTGCGCACCATTCGCCGCGAGCTCAAGGGTGAAGTGCCGCTGATCGGCTTCTCCGGCAGCCCCTGGACCCTGGCCACCTACATGGTGGAGGGGGGCAGCTCCAAGGCCTTCACCAAGATCAAGCAGATGATGTACGCCGAGCCGCAGACCCTGCACCTGCTGCTGGACAAGCTGGCGGACAGCGTGATTGCCTATCTCAACGCCCAGATCAAGGCCGGTGCCCAGTCCGTCATGGTGTTCGACACCTGGGGCGGCGTGCTGACCCCGCGGGATTACCGCGACTTCTCCCTGCAGTACATGCACAAGATCGTCGATGGCCTGATCCGTGAGAATGAGGGGCGCCGTGTGCCTGTCACCCTGTTCACCAAGAACGGCGGTCAGTGGCTGGAGCAAATCGCCGCCACCGGCTGCGACGCCCTGGGTCTGGACTGGACCACAGACATAGCGGACGCCAAGCGCCGGGTCGGCGACAAGGTGGCGCTGCAGGGCAACATGGATCCCTCCATGCTCTACGCCGCGCCAGCGCGCATTCGCGAGGAGGTCGCCACCATTTTGGCGGGCTTTGGCAGCGGCAACGGCCACGTCTTCAACCTGGGTCACGGTATCCATCAGGATGTGGATCCTGAGCACGCCGGGGTGTTTGTGAACGCGGTGCACGAGCTGTCGGCTCAGTACCACGGTCGCTGAGCGCGGCAGACAGCACAATGAGAACGGGGCCTGCGGGCCCCGTTTTGCTGCCCGGCCTCGCGGGGGCTGCATCCTGGTCACCGCTCGGGTTACACTGCACCACCACTGAACAGGGTCGAGGACAGGATGGGCGAGTACGCCTCCTGACGACTGGGTGAGGGCGTCGTTGAACATGGCAGGAGGCAGGATGAGCAAGGGTTCTTGGGACTGGGGTATCGATCTTGGCGGGACCAAGTGCGAGTGCGTGGTGCTCGAGGGTGACGAGGTGCTGCTGCGCCATCGCATTCCCACCGAGCGCCGTGGCGGTTACGAGCACATGATAGGCCAGATCGCCAAGCTGGTGGACGAGTGCGCCGAGCGGCTCGGCCAGCGTCCCGCCATCCTCGGCATGGGCACCCCGGGGGCGCGGGATCCCCAGACCGGGCTGATGAAGAACTGCAACACCACAGAGCTCAACGGCAAGCCGTTCAAGGAAGATCTGGAACGCAGGCTCGGCGTTCCTGTGCTCATCGCCAACGACGCCAACTGCTTCGCCCTGGCGGAAACCCATCTGGGGGCGGTGCGCCAGCACCATCCCGAAGCGAAAGTGGTGTTCGGCATCATCATGGGCACAGGGGTTGGCTCCGGCATCGTCATCAATGGCCAGATCCTCAACGGCCATCACGGCATCGCCGGGGAGTGGGGCCACAACGTGCTCTCCCCCGACGGTCCCGAGTGCTACTGCGGCAAGCGCGGCTGTGTCGAGACCTTCATCAGCGGCCCGGCGCTGGAGGCCTGGTATGAAGCCAAGGCCAGGCGTCACCTCTCCCTGGCCCAGATAGCGGCGGCGACGGCTCACGACCACGTGGCCAAACTCACCATCGACCGACTGCATTTGCTATTTGGCCAGGCCCTGGCCAACGTGGTCAACATCCTGGATCCGGACGTCATTGTCATCGGCGGTGGGGTGGGCAACGTGCAGAGTCTCTACAGCGTCGGTCGGCAGACTGTGCTGCCATTTCTCTTCAATCCCCGCTTCGCCACCCCCATCATTGCCCCGGCCCTGGGTGACAGTGCCGGTGTGTTCGGGGCCGCGCTGCTGGCCAGGGGCGTCTTCCGGGAGGCCCTGCTGTCTTGAAGCAGTCAGGGGCCCGTCACTTTGTCGCAGGTAAGGACACAGATTTTTCATGATCAAGATTGCCATCAACGGATACGGGCGCATCGGTCGCAACGTGTTGCGGGCCCTCTACGAGAGCGGCCGCGATAACCAGCTTAAGATAGTCGCCATCAACGAACTGGCGGCCCCCGAAGCCATGGTGCACCTCACCCGCTTCGACACCAGCCACGGCCGCTTCGGCTACCCGGTGCAGCTTGCGGGCAACAGCATGCTGGTGGGGGAGGATCTCATCTCCCTGTTTGCCGAACGGGATCCGTCGCGCTTGCCCTGGCGGGCGCTGGGGGTGGATGTGGTGCTGGACTGCACCGGGGTATTCGGCTCCCGGGCCGATGCCGAACTGCATCTTGGGGCGGGGGCGGGCAAGGTGCTCTTCTCCCATCCGGCGGATGCGGACGTGGATGCCACCATAGTCTACGGGGTGAACCATCAGGTGCTGACGGGACGGGAGCGGATCGTCTCCAACGCCTCCTGTACCACCAACTGCGTGGTGCCCGTCATCGAAACATTGCATCGAGAATTCGAGATAAATTGTGGTACTATTACGACAATTCATTCGGCCATGCACGATCAGCAAGTCATCGATGCCTACCACAGTGACTTGCGTCGAACCCGGGCCGCCAGCCAGTCCATCATCCCGGTGGATACCAAGCTGGCAAAGGGGTTGGAGCGAATCCTCCCCCACTTCGCCGGCAAGTTCGAGGCGATCGCGGTGCGGGTGCCGACCATCAACGTCACCGCCATGGATCTGAGCATTACTGTTCGTAAAAAAGTGACAGTTAGTGACGTAAATCAAGCCCTGCAACGGGCATCCAGAGGTACATTACAGGGTATCCTGGACTACACGGAAGAGCCGCTGGTCTCCGTAGACTTTAATCATGATGCACACTCCTGCATCATTGATGGTACCCAGACCCGGGTGAGCGATGCCAACCTCGTCAAGATGTTGATGTGGTGTGATAACGAATGGGGCTTCGCCAACCGCATGCTGGATACCACCCGGGCCATGATGGCCGCAGGCTGAGAGCCTGCACCGGGCGCAAGGTTACTGTTTTTTTAACATTACCTGAAAATATATAGAGGACTGAATATGTCTGTTATCAAGATGACCGACCTGGATCTGGCGGGTAAACGCGTTCTGATCCGTGCTGACCTGAACGTGCCGGTAAAAGACGGCAAGGTCACCTCCGACGCACGTATCGTGGCTACCCTGCCGACCATCAAGCTGGCTCTGGAAAAGGGCGCGAAGCTGATGATCACTTCCCACCTGGGTCGTCCGACCGAGGGTGAATACAACGAAGAATTCTCCCTGGCCCCGGTAGTCAACTATCTGAAAGACGCTCTGTCCTGCCCGGTGCGCCTGGCCAAGGATTACCTGGATGGCGTAGATGTCGCCGCCGGTGAGCTGGTTGTGCTGGAAAACTGCCGTTTCAACAAAGGCGAGAAGAAGAACACCGAAGAGCTGGCCAAAAAATACGCCGCCCTGTGTGACGTCTTTGTAATGGATGCATTCGGTACTGCTCACCGCGCCGAAGGTTCCACCTACGGTGTGGCCCAGTTCGCCCCGGTTGCCTGTGCAGGCCCCCTGCTGGCCGGTGAACTGGATGCCCTGGGCAAGGCCATGCTGAAGCCCGAGCGCCCCATGGTTGCCATCGTTGGCGGCTCTAAGGTCTCCACCAAGCTGACCGTGCTGGAATCTCTCTCCAAGATCGCTGACCAGCTGGTGGTCGGTGGTGGCATCGCCAACACCTTCATCGCCGCTGCCGGTCACAACGTTGGCAAGTCCCTGTGCGAGCACGACCTGATCGACACCGCCAAGAAGCTGGCTGCCGAGACCAACATTCCGGTGACCACAGACGTGGTTGTAGGTACCGAGTTCTCCGAGTCCACTCCGGCCACCATCAAGTCCGTCGCTGACGTGACCGACGGTGACATGATCTTCGACATCGGCCCTGACTCTGCCAAGGCCCTGGCCGACATCATCATGAACGCCAAGACCATACTGTGGAACGGCCCGGTCGGTGTGTTCGAGTTCGACCAGTTCGCCGAAGGCACCAAGGTGATCGCCGAAGCCATCGCCGCTTCCCCGGCCTTCTCCATCGCTGGCGGTGGTGACACTCTGGCTGCCATCGACAAGTTCGGCATCGCCGACAAGGTCTCCTACATCTCCACCGGCGGCGGCGCCTTCCTGGAGTTCGTAGAAGGCAAGGTACTGCCGGCTGTCGCGATTCTTGAAGAACGCGCCAAAGCCTAATTGACCCGGGACGGGGGGCAAAAGCCTCCCGTTTCGTTTATCATGTGGCCGCTGTGCCGGTTCATGATGAACCCCCCATTTTTTATTAACGGCATACGAGAACAGGACGATTAAACATGTCTAAGAAAATTTTCGACTTCGTAAAACCCGGCGTGATCACTGGTGATGACGTTCAGAAAGTGTTCGCCATCGCTAAAGAGAACGGCTTCGCTCTGCCTGCCGTGAACTGCGTGGGTACCGACTCCGTCAACGCCGTGCTGGAAGCTGCCGCCAAGGTCAAAGCCCCGGTCATCGTTCAGTTCTCCAACGGTGGTGCCGTGTTCACCGCCGGCAAGGGTCTGAAGCTGGAAGGCCAGCAGGCTGCCATCATCGGTGCCATCTCCGGTGCCAAGCACGTGCACGCCGTTGCCGAAGCTTACGGTGTACCTGTCATCCTGCACACCGACCACGCCGCCAAGAAGCTGCTGCCGTGGATCGACGGTCTGCTGGAAGCGGGCGAGAAGCACTTCGCTGAAACCGGCAAGCCGCTGTTCTCCTCCCACATGCTGGATCTGTCCGAAGAGTCTCTGGAAGAGAACATCGACATCTGCTGCGAGTATCTGACCCGCATGGCCAAGATGAACATGACTCTGGAGCTGGAACTGGGTTGCACCGGTGGCGAAGAAGACGGTGTGGACAACAGCCACATGGATCAATCCGCCCTGTACACCCAGCCGGAAGACGTGGCTTACGCCTACGAGCGTCTGTCCAAGATCAGCCCGCGTTTCACCATCGCTGCCTCCTTCGGCAACGTGCACGGTGTCTACAAGCCGGGTAACGTCAAGCTGACCCCGTCCATCCTGGACGCTTCCCAGAAATACGTTTCCGAGAAGTTCGGTCTGCCTGCCAAGTCCCTGGACTTCGTGTTCCACGGTGGTTCAGGTTCCACCCTGGAAGAGATCCGCGAATCCATCTCCTACGGCGTCGTGAAGATGAACATCGACACCGACACCCAGTGGGCTACCTGGGAAGGTCTGTTGAACTTCTACAAGACCAACGAAGCCTACCTGCAAGGCCAGCTGGGCAACCCGGAAGGCGCCGACAAGCCGAACAAGAAGTTCTACGATCCGCGCGTATGGCTGCGTGCCGGTCAGACTTCCATGATCGCCCGTCTGGAGAAAGCCTTCTCCGACCTGAACGCCATCAACGTACTGTAATTCGTTACCGTATCTTGATTGCTGAAGAGGCGCCCTGCGGGGCGCCTCTTTCATTGCGGCCAGCCTCGGCTGGCCTCTAAAAAGGTGTCCTTCGGGACACCTTTTGCATTTCTGTGATCCTGACAGGCTGGATTGGTGACCCTGGGCTGGGTATTATCGATGACACTCCGTTTAATTTAGTAAACAAGTGCAACCAAGGCAGGATGCTGAGCATGCAGACAGGAAGACACAACGGATACCAGGAGCACGTGGCCTCCTATTACGCGGCCACCCGCAACGACCATCAGCAGTGGCCCGAGCTCAGCGGTGAGCTGGATGCCGACGTCTGCATCATAGGCGGCGGCTTCACCGGCCTCAACACTGCCATCAATCTGGCCGAGGCGGGTTACAAGGTGGTCTTGCTTGAGGCCAACCGCATCGGCTGGGGGGCCTCGGGACGCAACGGCGGCCAGCTCATTCGCGGCATAGGTCACGACACCAGCCAGTTTGCCCGCTGGATAGGCGAGCAAGGGGTACGTGAGCTGGACCTGATGGGGCTGGAGGCGGTGCAGCTGGTGCGCGAGCGGGTCGCGCGGTTCAACATCGACTGCGACCTGACCTGGGGCTACTGCGATCTCGCCACCAAGCCGCGCCACCTCAAGGGATTTGAGGAGGATGCCGAGCACTTGGCCAGCCTGGGATACAGGCACGAACTCAAGCTGGTCCCCAAGGGGGAGATAAGGTCGGTGGTGGGGTCGGATCGCTATATCGGCGGCATGATCGACATGGGCTCAGGCCACCTGCATCCCCTCAATCTGGCTCTGGGTGAGGCGCGCGCGGCGGCCAGCCTGGGCGTCGCCCTGTTCGAGCAGTCCAGGGTGACTCACATCGAGTATGGCGATCGGGTCGAGGTGACCACGGCCCACGGCCGTTGCCGCGCCAGCTACCTGGTGATCGGCTGCAACGCCTACCTCAATGAGCTCAATCCCGAACTCGGGGGCAAGGTGCTGCCGGCGGGCTCCTACATACTCGCCACCCAGGTGCTGGAGAAACGGCTGCGCCAGCGGCTGCTGCCGCAAAACATGGCGGTGTGCGATCAGAACGTGGCGCTCGACTACTACCGGCTATCGGCGGATGGTCGCCTGCTGTTTGGCGGTGCCTGCAACTATTCCGGCCGTGACCCTCACGATATAAAGGCCTTTATGCTGCCGAAGCTGCTGCGGGTGTTTCCGGAGCTGGCGGGCACCGCCATCGAGTTTCAGTGGGGGGGCATGATAGGCATAGGCGCTAACCGGCTGCCGCAGATAGGGCGCCTCAAAGAGTACCCCAACGTGTTCTATGCCCAGGCTTACTCGGGACACGGCCTCAATGCCACTCACATGGCGGGCAAGCTGGTGGCCGAGGCGATCAGGGGGGAGAGCCGGGGCTTCGATCTCTTCAGCCGCGTGCCCCACATGACCTTCCCAGGCGGGCCTGCCCTGCGCTCCCCCTTGCTGGCGCTCGGGATGCTGTGGCACAGAATGAAGGATCTGCTCTAGGGGAGGGCTGGCGGCAGGGAGGAGGGCGCCTCTCCCTGCTGCGCCGGTTCTGCCAGTTGCCAGCCCTGCTCCGTCTTCATCATCCAGACCTGGCTCTCCTGCGCCAGTGCCTGGCCTGCCTCGAATTCGCCGTATTTGCGCTCCAGCTCCATCAGGGCCATCTCCTGCTGGAAGGGGCCGACCCTGTCATAGACCAGATCCTCGTCGTGCAGCACCTGCAGTTGATCCAGCCCCTGCTTGAAGTGGAGCCGGTAACTCACCTTGACCAGATAGACCCCCTCCATCCGCTCCTCCTTGCCGAGAATGGCGAAGTCGCTGATCTCGAACAGGGCGGGATCCGTGTCGGCCTGCAATTTGGCGGTGACCTGGCTCTGGATCGCCTCTTCACCTGGACCTGAGTTGCAGCCATAGAGCCAGCAGGCCAGCAGGGGGATGAACCACTTTTTCATCAAAACTCCGGACGATGCGAGACGGGAAAGGGCAAATTCTGCCATGGCGCCTGTCATATACAAGGGATGGCCAGAAAAATCAGCGCGCAGAGGAGAGGGCGGCCCGCGCGGCAAGGCGGGCCGCCATGGTTCAGCGCAGCTTGTCCAGCTGGCCGAGGAACTCGGCGGGCCCCATGAAGCCGGTCACCCGCTGCCCGCTCACCTCGTTGCCCGCGGCATCGAAGAAGATCAGGGTCGGCAGCCCCAGCACGTTCAGGCCGTTGAGCAGATCCACGTCGGCATCGTCGTTGGCGGTGACGTCAGCCTGCAGCAGCACCATGTCAGCAAAGCGCGCCCGCACGGCGGGATCGCTGAAGGTCTTGTGTTCGAACTCCTTGCAGGCCACGCACCAGTCGGCGTAGAGGTCCAGCAGCACCGGCTTGCCGCGAGCGGCCTCGAGCCGGGTCTTGAGGTCATCCAGGGTCTTGATGCGGATAAACCGGGGAGCCTCGGCCCCGGTGCTGGCCTTGACGCCAGGCTCGGGCAGCAGCAGGTCCTTGCCCACCACCACCAGGCTCATCATCGCCAGCAGCAGCACGAAGCCGCCGAGGCTCTTGCCCACCGAGTGGGGGCGATGCTGGTTGTGGTGATAGAGATAGCCGCACAACAGCAGCGCCCAGCCGAGCCAGAGCAGGGTGGCGACCTGGTCGCTCAATAGCCGTGACAGCAGCAGGATCGGCACCGCCAGCAGCGCAAAGCCAAAGAGTTGCTTGATCACATCCATCCAGGCACCCGCCTTGGGCAGCAGCTTGCCCCCCGAGGTGCCGAGCAGCAGCAGCGGCAGCCCCATGCCCAGCGACAGGGCATAGAGGGCCGCCCCGCCGAGCCAGAGATCGCCGCTCTGGGCCACGTAGATGAGGGCGCCCGAGAGCGGGGCCGTGGTGCAGGGGGAGCAGACCAGGCCGGAGATCATCCCCATGATGGCGACCCCGACCACGGAGCCGCCCTGCTGGCGGTTGGAGAGGCCGGACAGCCGGGTTTGCAGGCTGCTCGGCAGTTGCAGGGTATAGAGCCCGAACATGGAGAGTGCCAGCAGCACGAACATCACCGAGAGGCCGATCAGCACATAGGGGTGCTGCAGCGCCGCCTGGAACTTCAGGCCCGCCGAGGCGACCACCAGCCCGAGCAGGGTGTAGGTGAATGCCATCCCCTGCACATAGACGAAGGAGAGCAGGAAGGCGCGGCGGGTGGAGAGATGCTGGCCGGCACCGGCGATGATGCCGGTCAAAATGGGGTACATGGGGAAGACGCAGGGGGTGAAGGCGAGCCCCAGTCCCAGCGCAAAGAAGGCGGCGATGCTGAGCCAGAAGCCCTGGCTGCCGAGGGCGGCCGCCAGCCTATCCTGCTGACTGCCGGTCGGCGCCTCTGTGGCATCTGCGGGGTCTATTTGCCCGGCGTCGCCAGTGGCCGCGAGGAGCTGCACCGGGATCCGCTTGTCGGTGGGGGGATAGCAGAGGCCCTCGGTGCACCCCTGATAGCTTATCTGCAGGCTGGCGGAGTCCCCCACCTGGGTCAAGGTGACGGGGATCTGCAGCTCCTGATAGAAGACCCGGGTCTTGCCGAAGAAGTCATCCTCATGCTCGGTGCCCGCAGGCAGCGCGAGGGGCTCGAAGACGAGGTTCTCCCCCTTGACGCTGATGCTGTGGCGATAGAGGTAGTAACCGTCGGCGAGGCGCAGGGTCAGCAGCAGCTTGTTTCCCTGCTGCTCGCTCTCGAGGACGAAGGCCTCGTCCACTTTCAGAAACTTGGGCTGGGCACTGGCCTCGATGCCGAGGCTGCTTAGCAGATCCTGGCTGCTGGCCTGGGCGGGGGCCGCGAGCAGGCTCAGCAGGAGTAACAGGGGGGAAAGCAGGGATCGCAGAGTCATGAGGTCTCCTGTGTCAACCAGTCGAGGTAGGCTTGATGACCCTGGCTGGCGGGGATCGCCAGGATCTCCGGCACCTGGTAGGGGTGGTGAGCCAGGATGCACCGCTCTAGCTCGGCAAAGAGCGGCTGGCGGGATTTGATGATGAGCTGGATCTCCCGTGCCCGCTCTATCTTCCCCTGCCAGCGATAGACGGAGGTGAGCCCTGGCAGCTGATTGATGCAGGCGGCGAGGCGCTGGTTGAGCAGTTGCTCGCAGAGGTGGTCGGCACTGGCTTCATCAGGGCAGGTGCAGAGCACCAGAATGGCGTCGGTCATGGGGTTGGCAGTCTCGTCAGCGGGGGCGCAAGGGCCCTCTGGAACAGCGGTTACTATACCGGGCAAAGGGGCAAATAGCACCCGGCCCGCGCCCGGCTGGCGGGACGCTCAATTAGTGATGCGCCCGAGATAGACGCTGTGAAAAGGACAGGGCAGAATGAGCGGGCTTGTTCCCACTCTACGTAAGGAAATGTATGACCCAACAGAATGAGCAGCAGAGAAACCGCATGTTGAGCCTGTTGCGTGAAGGCGAGCGCCGCATGTTGGTGCAACTGGCCGGTCTGCTGCGTACCAGTGTCGATGAAATCAATGCGGAGCTGGAAAAAGAAGAGTTGCTGTCTGCCCTGGAGCAACCCATCACTGTGGAGTACCTCAACGGCGTGGTGCAACACCATTTGTTCGAGCGTCTGCACAAGGGAGACATGGTCGCGGCCCAGCGCATGCTGAACCAGTATCAGAGCGACCTCGAGGCCATGCTGAACCAGGAAGCGGCCCAGACCGAGGCCCCTGCCGACGAGGTGAAGGCGCAAGCCTGAATACCTGCCCCTCGAGGATCCAGATCAGCACCATCATGCCAGTCGCATGATGGTGCCTCGTTTTATCCCTTCTCTTGTCACCCCGTGACCCGCTGTGCCCCCTGGCCCGGGATGGGGAACACCTTGTCATAGCTCCAGTTGTAGACGAAGGCATAGACCAGGTAGAACAGCACGAAGCCCAGATCCAGCACCAGCGCCTCCAGCAGGCCGATATCGAGCCACCAGGACATCACCGGCAGGGCGACGATCAGCAAGCCCCCCTCGAAACCGAAAGTATGCAGCACCCGTTGCCAGAGCGTCTTGTGGGTGTGGCCCTGCAGGCGCAGCAGCAGCCTGTCCACCCCTATGTTGTAGACATAGTTCCAGACGGTGGCGACCACCGAGAAGAACAGGGCCAGGGGCCCCATGTGGTTGAGACCGACGCCGGTGACCCAGCTTGCCAGGGGGGCGGCGATCAGCAGGCCAATCAATTCGAAGCCGATGGCGTGGCGCAGGCGATCACGGGTATTACGCATTGTCTGTCTCTCTATTTCTCTTTTCGGGTGTGTATGGCGGCCAATTTATCGCTATTTTTCGATAGGTTCACGTTGGTATCTATCGCTAAAATAGATGGATCTGGGTGCAATAACAGGGCTGGAGCAGACGGATGACCCCTTCACTGGAACAATTCAAGGCGTTACTGGCGGCGGCCGAGACGGGATCCTTCTCGGCGGCGGCGCGCCGCCTGGGCAAGGCGCAGTCGGTGGTGAGCACCGCCATCGCCAACCTGGAGATAGATCTCGGCCTCGAGCTGTTTGATCGCAGCGGCCGCTACCCTGTGCTGACCGAGGCGGGGGCCCGCATCAGTCAGGAGGCGGGGGTGCTGCTGGCCCAGAGCGAGCGGCTGCAAGCCATCGCCGGGGAGCTGGCCAGCGGCATAGAGTCGCGCCTGACGCTCGCCATCGACGATGACTCCCATCTGCCCTGGCTCGGTGCCTTGCTGGAGGAGTTTGCCGGCCGCTATCCGACTGTGGAGCTGGAGCTGCTGTTCCCGCTGATGGAGGATGTGACCGAGCTGCTCAAGAGCGGGCGGGCCCAGCTCGGCATCAGCTACCAGAAGGCGCACCCGGAGCGGGAGCTGGTCTCCCGCTCCCTGGGGAGCGTCGCCATGCCCCTGGTGGTCTCCCCGGATCACCCCCTGGCCCACAAGACGCCGCTGCACGAGAGCGATCTGCAAGGGGCCCGCCAGCTGATGGTGACGGGACGGCGGGAGGGGACGGAGCGCCATCGCTTCCGCCTCTCGTCACAGGTGTGGTGGGTCGAGGGGGATCTCGGGATCCTGGAGCTGGTCAAGCTGGGGCTGGGGTGGTCTGCGGTACCCGAGTTTCTGCTGCACCGGCCGCTGGCGCGGGGGGAGCTGGTGGTGCTCAAGCCGGATTTCATTCCCCAGGCCGAGCTGGAGCTGGAGTTGCAGTGGTATCGCGCCCGCCCGCTGGGGCAGGCGGGGCGCTGGCTGAAGGAGGCCCTGCTGGCGCGGGTGCCTCGTTAGCCGACCTTACTCGGTCAGGGAGTAGGGCAGGGGCTGCAGGGCGAGGCGGGAGCCTTCCTCCTGCTTGAGGCGGAAGCTGGCGTCGGCCTCGGTGTCTTTTGGCAGCACGGCGGTGAGCCACAGCTGGCCCTGCTGCTGCCAGACGTTCAGCACCATGCCGCTGCGCCGCCAGTTGTCACCGAGCTGGATCTCCAGGGTATCGCCGCTGGCAACGGGGCCACTGGCCTGCCCGGCCAGCACGAAGAGGGCGCGGTTGTTGGCGCCGCGGTACTTGGCGCGGGCCACTATCTCCTGCCCCATGTAGCAGCCCTTGGTGAAGCTGATGCCCTCCAGGGCCTGCAGGTTCAGCATCTGGGGAATGTACTCACCCTGATGGACCGCCTCTAGGTGCGGGATCCCCGCCTTGATGTCCAGACCCCACCAGAGCGCTTCGTCGCCAGCAGGCAGGCCCAGCGCCAGTGGCGATTCGCTTGCCAGCAGCCAGCGATCGGCTTCCACCCTGACCGCCATGCCGCCCTCGACAAGGCCGGTTTCCTGAAGGCCGTATTGCGCCGCGATCCAGGCATCCGTGCCCTGACCGGCCAGGCCGACCACCTGGCCCTGGAATTCGCCGATCTCCACCTTGGCGAACACCGCAAACTTCTTGAGTTCGGGCAACTGGCGCGCCAGCACCGACGGCTTGGTCAGCAGCAGCAGGCTCTCATCGAGGCAGAGCAGGCGAAAATCGCTCCACAGCTTGCCCTTGGGATCGCAATGGCCGCCGAGGGTGCTCTGACCAGGTTGCAGGGCGTTGACGTCGCAGGTGACCTGGCCTTGCAGATATTTCACGCGATCATTGCCGGTGAGGCGGGTGATGGCCAGATCGGTCAGGGGAAACAGGGTTGGCTCGGCAGGAAGAACAGGGGTCGGCAGGCTCACGATGGTATTCCAGAGACAGAAAGTATGTGACCTGCATGGTAAAGACGTAAGGAATGTTTGTCAGCCGGAAAATCCAGCTGCTACCATCCTCGGGTCTTTGTAAGGAGAGTTCCATGTTGAGCCCAATTGAAAAGTCCCGCCTGAAGTGGGCCTGCCGTCGCGGCATGCTCGAGCTGGATGTGATCTTTATGCCCTTTTTCGAGCACGAGTTCGACTCCCTGAGCGAGGCCGAGCAGCAGACATTCATCCGTCTGCTGGCGTGCGAGGATCCCGAGCTGTTCCGCTGGAGCATGGGCCACGGTGTGCCGAACGACCCCGATTTCGCCGCCATGATCCCCCTGATCCTGGAGCGCAATCAGGCCCGTCACGATCGTCTGAGCTGATCCCCGATGCGGGTCCTGATGCCCGTCATCCCCTCCCGGCGGCAGCGCCTGCTGCTGCTTGCCCTGTTTCTGCTGTTGCTCTGGCCGGTTGCCGCCTTGATCCATGGCTGGCAATGGGGGCTGTTTCTCCCTTGCTGGTCGCTGGGGCTCTGGCTGGCCTGGCGCCCCGTCACCCAGGGGCGCCAGGCGCTGCTCTGGGACGGGGAGTGGCTGGAGTGGCAAGGCCGGCGCCATCGACTGGATGACCACAGCCGCATCCTGCCCGGGGTGCTCTGGCTGAGGCTGGTGACAGAAGAGGGCGCCGAGCGCCACCTCTGGCTCTTCTCCGACGCCCTGGCACCCGAGCACTACCGCGCCCTGGCCCGCGCCATTCATCTGGCCCCGTCCAACCCCCCGGCTTAACCCCATAACAGATGACCCCGCCGGGGCGGGGTCATCTGAGGGACGGCGGTGGGCGTCGTTTACTCCCGATCCGGCGTCAGCACTGTCTGCCTGAGGTTCGGCTGCCTGTCCGGGTAGTCCGGGTGCAGGCAGTGGAGTCCGCAGCACGCCTCTGGCTTGCGCCGGATCACTCCCGATCCGGTGTCAGCACTGTCGGCTTGGGGTTCGGCTGCATGTCCGGGTAGTCGAGGTTATAGTGCAGTCCGCGGGACTCCTTGCGCTCCAGGGCACAGTTGACGATGAGCTCGGCCACCTGCAACAGGTTGCGCAGCTCCAGCAGGTTGTTGGAGACGCGGAAGTTCGCATAGTACTCCTGCACCTCCTGCTTGAGCAGGTCGATGCGGCGCTTGGCGCGGGCCAGGCGTTTGTTGGTGCGCACTATCCCCACGTAATCCCACATCATCAGCCGCAGCTCGTGCCAGTTGTGCTGGATCACCACCTGCTCGTCCGAGTCATCCACCTGGCTCTCGTCCCAGGCGGGCAGGCTCGGCGGCTCCACGCTCATGGGCAGCTTGGCCAGGATGTCGGCCCCCGCCTGATGGGCGTAGACTACGCATTCGAGCAGGGAGTTGGACGCCATGCGGTTGGCGCCGTGCAGCCCTGTGTAGGTCACTTCGCCGATGGCGTAGAGGCCGGGGATATCGGTCTGGCCGTTGTTGTCGATCATCACGCCGCCACAGGTGTAGTGCGCCGCCGGCACTATGGGCATGGCCTCCTTGGTGATGTCGATGCCGACCGCGAGGCAGCGCTCATAAATGGTCGGGAAGTGCTTGATGATGAAATCCGCCGGTTTGTGGCTGATGTCCAGATACATGCAGTCGGCGCCGAGGCGTTTCATCTCGTGGTCGATGGCACGGGCGACTATATCCCGCGGCGCCAGTTCGGCCCGCTCGTCGAAGTCCGGCATAAAGCGGCTGCCGTCGGGACGGCGCAGATAGGCCCCTTCCCCGCGCAGGGCTTCGGTCAGCAGGAAGTTGGGGTCATCGGGGTGGAACAGGCTGGTGGGGTGGAACTGGTTGAACTCCAGGTTTGCCACCCTGCAGCCGGCGCGCCACGCCATGGCGATGCCATCCCCCGAGCTCACGTCCGGGTTGGAGGTGTACTGATACACCTTGGAGGCGCCGCCGGTGGCCAGCGCCACGAAACGGGCGCGGATCACCTCGACCTGCTCGACGTTGCGGTTCCAGACATAGGCGCCAAGCACCCTGTTGCCCGGCAGATCCAGCTTGCGGGTGGTGATGAGGTCGACCGCGTTGAAGCGCTCCATCAGCTGGATATTGGGGTGGGAGCGGACCTGATCGATCAGGGTGAGCTGCACCGCCTTGCCGGTGGCGTCCGCCGCGTGGAAGATGCGGCGATGGCTGTGACCCCCTTCCCGGGTCAGGTGATAGTGGGATTCCCCCTCGGCATCCTCTTCCTGATCGAAGGGAACGCCCTGCTGGATCAGCCACTGGATGGAGTCGCGGGCGTTGCGAGCGGTGAACTCCACCACCGCCGGGTCACACAACCCGGCGCCGGCGTTGAGCGTGTCGCTCACATGGGATTCGATGCTGTCGGTCTCGTCGAACACGGCAGCGATGCCTCCTTGCGCATAGAGAGTGGCCCCCTCACTGATGGGCCCCTTGCTCAGAACCAGGACTTTGGCCTGGTCTGCCAATCGCAACGCGAGGGACAGACCGGCGGCACCGCTGCCAATGATCAGTACGTCGCAAAGGTATTCAACACTTGCTTTCATAAGTATCATTGGCCTGGATTAAGAACTGGCCCCATGGTAGCCCAAGGGGGGTTGTGATGCAGCCCGCATCACATTTTTTTCAATGCAAGCGAACTTTCTCTGATTCTCCCTGTCTGAACTTGTGCGCTTAGAAGGGGCCGGAAAAGAAGAACGATAACCTGATGGGGGTTTTACGGCTCTGATGAGCGACCAGAATCTACTGGACGAACAGCTGGTTGAACGGGTCCAGCGTGGCGATAAAAATGCATTCAACCTGTTGGTAAAAAAATACCAGCATAAGGTGGTCAACCTGGTGGCCAGGTATGTCAACAATCCGGGCGATGTACCGGATGTGGCGCAGGAGGCCTTTATCAAGGCTTACCGTGCGTTGCCGACATTCCGTGGCGAGAGCGCGTTTTACACCTGGTTGTATCGGATCGCCGTGAACACGGCCAAAAATTACCTGACCTCACAGGGGCGCAGACCGCCCAGTAGTGATGTCGAAGCGGACGAGGCTGAATATTATGGTGGTGGTGAAGCCCTGCAAGAAGTGGCCACCCCCGAAAACCTGGCGCTGACCGACGAGATCAAGCGCACTGTGTTTGCCGCCATAGAAGCCTTGCCAGAAGACTTGAGAACAGCGATCACCCTTCGTGAAATGGAAGGGCTGAGCTACGAAGAGATTGCGGAGATCATGGATTGCCCTGTGGGTACGGTGAGATCCCGTATCTTTCGGGCGAGGGAAGCAATCGACAAAAAGCTGCAACCTCTGATCGAGAATTAAACTGGGGAAAGACAGGCAAACTTATGGCAAATAAAGAGCAACTTTCAGCCCTGATGGATGGTGACCTCAGCGACATGGAGGTTCTGAACGAGCTGGGAACGGATCCCGCTCTGAAAGATACCTGGGCTCGTTACCATCTGATCGGTGATGCCATGCGGGGAGACCTTCCGGTCAATCTGCAACTGGATCTCAGTGACAGCATCATGCTGGCACTGGAAGACGAACCCGTCATACTGGCGCCCAAGCCGGTGCAACCTGTTGCGCCTCAGGTGAAGCCAGCTGGCAAGGTGGTGCCTCTGATCCGTCGCTTTGGCCAGCAAATGGGTCAGTATGCCATTGCCGCCTCCGTGGCTGCCGCCGTCATCTTCGGGGTGCAGCAGTATCAGGGCAACGACGGCATGCCGGCCAACCCTGTGCTCAACACCATACCGGTCGGTGGCAGTGCGACGCCAGTGAGCGTGCACTATCCCCAGGAGGGCAACCGTGCCACTCCTCGCCAGCAAGGCTTGAACGAGCAACAGATGCAGGAGCAGCGCGAGCGTATCAACGCCTTCCTGCGAGACCATCAATTGCAACAGCGTCTGCTGCAAGACAAGCAGATTCAGGAATAACGCATCTTTAGGGATCAGACCGTGCGCCAGTCCAGCCTCATTCTGCTGGCCTCTCTCCTGCTGATTTGTGCCAAGGCCTCGGCCGACGATCTGTCGGCCGAGGCCTTGTTGCAGCAGATGCAGAGTGCCGTTTCGCAACAAAATTTTGAGTTGTCCATGGTCAAGGCCCGTCAGGGACGCCTCGAGCCCATTCGCTTCAGCCACGGAGTGATCGATGGCAAGGAGGTCGCTCATCTGAGTTATCTCGACGGCAAGGCGGTGGAGTACCTGCAACGCCAGAACGAATACACCTTCTTCGAAAACACCCACGAACCTTACACCCTCAAGGGGGCGCGTTTCCCGGGCGTCTGGTCGAGCCTGGTGAAGATGCCACTGCCCCGGGTGCTGGAGAGCTATGATCCCGTGCTGGCCGGTCGCAGCCGGGTAGCCGGCCTGGTGGCCCAGGTCGTGAGACTGGTGCCCAAGGAGGCGGACAAGTACGGCTTTGTGCTATGGGTCGACGAGCAGAGTCACCTGCTGCTGCGGGTAGACATGGTGGACAAGGAGGGCAACCTGGTCGAGCAGGTGCTGGGGGTTGATCTTGACAGGCAGCCCGCGCCGGCGCCCTGGCTTGTCACCCTGGCCCGCAGCAAGCTGCCCGATGCGCTGGCATTGGAAGACGCCTATCCCGCCCCCCAGCAGACCCTGAGCTGGCACCTGACCTGGCTGCCGGGTGGATTCAAGGTACTCTCTCAGGACAGGCATCAGCTGGTCAGCACCAGTCTGCCGGTGGACTACATGATGTTGTCGGACGGTGTGGTGGATCTCTCCGTCTATGTCTCCCGGGTCGATCCCAAGCAGGCGGTGCGCCAGCAGTTGATCCGCCAGGGAGCCACCTCGCTGGTGAGTTTCGTCAACGAGGTCGGGGTGGAGATCACCGTGGTTGGGGAAGTTCCCACCGAGACGGCCAAGCGCATTGCCGAGTCGGTGCAGCCGCTGGCCCGCAACGAGGCGGTACAGTGAGGCGGCATGCTGCCACTTGCCGAACCGGGACGACCGTGCTGAGATCGGGTAAATACATAGCCGTTCGTCTGGAGTCATCCTGTGAGTAACATGAGCGAAGAGCTGGCAACAGTGGTGGCCGTCGAGGGGGCCTATGCCTGGGTGGAGTGCGAACGGCGCTCCGCCTGCAGCGGCTGCCATCAGCAGTCCAACTGCGGTACCGGCACAGTCGCCAAGGCCTTTTCCCTGAAGTCGCAGCGACTGCGGGTGGCGCTGACCGCCGAGGTCCTGGTTGGCCAGCAAATCCGCCTTGGTATTCCCCAGGCGAGCATCTTGCGGGGGGCCGCCCTGGTCTATGTGCTGCCGTTGTTCTGCCTGCTGCTCGGAGCCCTGCTCGGTCAGCTCTGGCTGGCGCCGCTGCTGTCGGCGGGGGAGGGCGTCACCATCCTCAGCTGTCTGCTGGGGGGCACAGTCGGATTTTTACTGGTTCGTTACTTTTCTGCCCGGCTCGAGCAAGGGGAATATGGTCCCCGCATGCTCGGTGTGGTACTCAATACCCGCCACCTCTCCTGAGCGGCGCTCCCCTTTTCTGGCCCCGTCGCCGCCGTTTTGGTGCAGAGGGCCCGCCAGACAAGGCGCTATTTCTGGTGCCCGCCGACTAAAGATTGGCCGTCGACCTGGTTATCCAGTAAAATCCTGCCCTCATATCCGACCCTAACTTAATTTTGAGTGATTCTTGCTCGATGAAACACATTCGTAACTTTTCGATTATTGCGCACATCGACCACGGTAAATCGACCCTGTCGGACCGTCTGATCCAGACTTGTGGCGGCCTGTCCGACCGCGAGATGCAGGCTCAGGTGCTTGACTCCATGGATCTGGAGCGCGAGCGCGGCATTACCATCAAAGCACAGAGTGTGACCCTGAACTACCAGGCACAAGACGGTAACACCTATCAGCTGAACTTTATCGACACCCCGGGCCACGTGGATTTCTCCTACGAGGTTTCTCGCTCCCTGGCGGCCTGTGAAGGGGCTCTGCTGGTGGTGGATGCCGGTCAGGGGGTTGAGGCACAGACTCTGGCCAACTGCTACACCGCCATGGAGATGGAGCTGGAAGTGGTGCCCATCCTGAACAAGATCGATCTGCCTGCCGCAGAACCCGAGCGGGTTGCGGAAGAGATCGAGGACATAGTGGGCATAGACGCCATCGATGCGGTGCGTTGCTCCGCCAAGACCGGCCTGGGTGTCGATCTGGTGCTGGAAGAGATAGTGGCCCGTATCCCGTCACCGGAAGGTGATCCGGATGCCCCGCTGCAGGCACTGATCATCGACTCCTGGTTCGACTCCTACCTTGGCGTCGTCTCCCTGGTGCGCATCAAGAACGGTTCGCTTAAGAAGAACGACAAGATCAAGGTGATGAGCACCGGTCAGGTGTGGGGCGTGGATCGCATCGGTATCTTCACCCCCAAGCAAGTGGACACCATGGGCCTGGGTTGTGGCGAGGTAGGTTGGGTCGTCTGCGGCATCAAGGACATCCACGGCGCCCCTGTAGGCGATACCCTGACGCAAGCCAAGAACGGTGCCGACAAGGCGCTGGCTGGCTTCAAGAAGGTGAAGCCGCAGGTCTATGCGGGCCTGTTCCCCATCTCCAGCGATGACTACGAGTCATTCCGTGATGCGCTCGACAAGCTCTCCCTGAACGATGCCTCCCTGTTCTTCGAGCCGGAAAGCTCCACCGCACTGGGCTTCGGCTTCCGCTGTGGCTTCCTCGGCATGCTGCACATGGAGATCATCCAGGAGCGTCTGGAGCGGGAATACGATCTGGATCTCATCACCACGGCACCGACCGTAGTGTATGAAATCGAGCTGAACAACGGCGAGACCATCCACATCGACAGCCCGGCGGCTATGCCTCCGGTCAACAATATCAAGGAGATGCGCGAGCCCATCGCCGAGTGCAACATACTGTTGCCGCAGGAGTACATGGGCAACGTCATCACCCTCTGTATCGAGAAGCGTGGCGTGCAGACCAACATGGTCTATCACGGCAAGCAGGTGGCGCTGACCTACGAGATCCCGATGGCGGAAGTGGTGCTCGATTTCTTCGACCGCCTGAAATCCACCAGTCGCGGCTATGCCTCCCTGGATTACGGCTTCAAGCGCTTCGAAACCTCCGAGATGGTGCGCCTCGACATCATGATCAACGGTGAGCGCGTCGATGCCCTGGCCATCATCACCCACAAGGAGAACGCCCAGTATCGCGGTCGCCAGGTGGTTGAGAAGATGCGCGAGCTGATCCCGCGCCAGATGTTCGACATCGCCATTCAGGCGTCCATCGGCAACCAGATCATCGCCCGCAGCACGGTCAAGGCCCTGCGCAAGGACGTAACCGCCAAGTGCTACGGCGGTGACGTGAGCCGTAAGAAAAAGCTGCTGAACAAGCAGAAAGAAGGCAAGAAGCGGATGAAGTCCCTGGGCCGTGTCGACGTGCCGCAAGAGGCCTTCCTCGCCATTCTCCACGTCGGAAAGGATTAATAGATGGCAAGCACCTTTTCCCTGATCCTGGCCATAGTCACTCTGCTGACCGGCATCATCTGGACAGTCGACAAGCTGGTCTGGTCCAAGCAACGGGCGGCCAAGATTGCGGCTGCCCGTGCCAACGCCGGCCCGAACATCGATGAGAAGACGCTGGCCAAGGTGGCTCCCATGCCGGTCTGGATCGAGCAGACCGGCGGTGTCTTCCCGGTCATAGCGCTGGTGCTGATCCTGCGTTCCTTCATCTTCGAGCCGTTCCAGATCCCGTCTGGTTCCATGATGCCCACCCTGCTGGTGGGCGACTTCATCCTGGTGGAGAAGTTCGCCTACGGCCTGCGTGATCCCGTGACCAACACCAAGTTCCTCGAGACAGGTTCTCCCGAGCGTGGCGATGTGGTGGTGTTCAAGTATCCGCTGGATACCCGGGTGGACTACATCAAGCGGGTGGTCGGCATGCCCGGCGATCGGGTGATCTATCGCAACAAGGAGCTGATGATCCGGCCCAAGTGCGAGGAGCAGGAAGGGAAAACGTGCCCGGGCTTCAAGAAGCTCGACGTCAAGTTCGAGCAACGGGGGGAGTTCAGCCAGATGGGGATCCCGCTGGATCGCTACACCGAGCAGCTGGGCACAGTTTCTCACGAGACCCTGCGTAACCCCCTGATGCCGGACCTGGTGGACCGTTACTATCGCCAGCCCGGTACCTACCCGGATGAGTGGGTGGTGCCGGAAGGCCACTATTTCGTGATGGGTGACAACCGCGACAACAGTACCGACAGTCGTTTCTGGGGCTTCGTGCCCGAGCAGAACCTGGTGGGCAAGGCGGTTGCCATCTGGATCAGTTTCGAATTTGAGCGCGAGGAAGGTTCCAGCTTGCCAAGCTGGGTGCCGACTGGCGTGCGCTTCAACCGCATCGGCGGAATACAGTAAATGAATATCAAGATGAACAGACTGCAGTCCCGTCTCGGGCATGTCTTTCAGGATCAAGAGCTGCTGACCCGGGCGCTGACCCACCGCAGCGCCGGTTCCCGTCACAACGAGCGACTGGAATTTCTGGGGGACTCCATTCTGAGTCTGGTGATTGCCGATGACCTCTTCCACCGCTTCCCGCAAGCGGCGGAAGGGGATCTCAGCCGGATGCGCGCCACCCTGGTGCGGGAGAAGACCCTGGCCGAACTCGGCCGGGAGTTCGACCTCGGTGATCACCTGATCCTGGGGCCCGGCGAGCTGAAAAGCGGTGGGTTCCGTCGCGAATCTATCCTGGCCGACACTGTCGAGGCGGTGATCGGCGCCGTCTATCTGGATACCGATCTGGAGCGGGTGCGGACTTTGTTGCTCGGCTGGTACGCCAGCCGCCTGGACGAGATAAAACCAGGCATAGAGCAGAAGGATCCCAAGACCCGGCTGCAGGAAATTTTGCAGGGAAGCCGCAAATCCCTGCCGACCTACACAGTGACCAACGTCAAGGGCGAAGCCCACAACCAGGAGTTCACCGTCCAGTGTGACGTGGATGGCCTGGATGGTCCGCTGGTCGGGGTCGGCACCAGCCGCCGCAAGGCCGAACAGGCTGCGGCGCAGCAAGCACTGGAAAAACTGTCATGACAGATACGACTTACTGCGGCTTTGTCGCCATCGTGGGCCGCCCCAATGTGGGCAAGTCCACCCTGCTCAACAAGCTGCTTGGCCAGAAGGTCAGCATCACCTCGAAGAAACCCCAGACCACCCGTCACCGGATTCTGGGGATAGACACCGAGGAGAACCATCAGACCATCTATGTGGATACCCCGGGTCTGCACATCGAAGAGAAGCGGGCCATCAACCGCCTGATGAACCGTGCCGCCACCAGTTCCCTGGGTGATGTGGCCATGGTGGTCTTCATGGTCGACGGTACCCACTGGACCAAGGACGACGAGATGGTGCTCGGCAAGTTGCGCCATCTGCCTTGCCCCGTGGTGCTGGCGGTCAACAAGGTAGACAACGTCAAAGAGAAAGAAGATCTGTTGCCCCACCTGGAGTGGCTGGGTCAGCAGATGAACTTTGCCCACATCCTGCCCATCAGTGCCGAGAAGGGCACCAACGTGGAGAAGATCCGCGAGTGGGCCAAGGATCTGCTGCCGGAGAACAACTTCTTCTTCCCGGAAGATTACGTGACCGACCGCTCGTCCCGCTTCATGGCCTCAGAGATCATCCGTGAGAAGCTGATGCGTTTCACCGGCGAGGAATTGCCCTACTCGGTGACGGTGGAGATCGAGCGCTTCAAGGTGGAAGAGAACGGTCTCTACCACATCCACGGCCTCATCCTGGTGGAGCGCGATGGCCAGAAGAAGATGGTCATCGGCAACAAGGGCGAAAAGATCAAGACGATCGGTACCGAAGCTCGCCTCGACATGGAGCGGCTGTTCCAGAACAAGGTGCACCTGGAGCTGTGGGTCAAGGTCAAGTCCGGCTGGGCCGATGACGAGCGCGCCCTGCGCAGTCTTGGCTACGGTGATGACTAAGTGGCGCTGACTGATTGCTGAACCCGGCTTTCGTCATCCACAGTCGGCCCTATCGGGAGACCAGTCAGCTGGTCGAGGTCTTCACCCAGGATAGCGGCCGATTTACCCTGGTGGCTCGCGGTTCTCGCGGGCCACGCTCCCCTCTGAAGGGGCTGCTGCAACCCTTCACCCTGCTCACCATGAGCTGGCGTGGCAAGGGGGATCTCAAGAACCTCGCCCAGGTCGAATGCCCGGATCACTCCCTGCGACTCGGTGGCGATCGCCTCTTCTACGGTCTCTATCTCAACGAGCTGGTCTACTACCTGCTCGAAGCCCATACCCCCTTTCCCGAGGTGTTTGATGCCTATGCCCGTGCCCTGATGGCGCTGGCGGACGGCGAGACGCCAGAGCTGCCCCTGCGCCGCTTCGAGTTTCTGCTGTTGCAGGCGCTCGGCTATGCGGTGGACTTCGAATATGCCGCCGACGACGACTCCCCGATCCAGCCCGAGCTGCTCTACGGCTTCGAGCGGGAGCTAGGCTTTGTCGCTTGCGAGCGGGCGCCGGATCCCCGTACCCTGTTCCTCGGCGCCCACCTGCTGGCCTTCGCCGAGGGGCGCTTCGATACCCCTCCCTTGCTGCAGGCGGCCAAGCGTTTCAGCCGGCTGGCGCTGCAGCCCTATCTGGGTAAACGCCAGTTAAAGAGCCGGGAGTTGTTTTTGAAGCGACGAAGCAGTCTGGGCTAACACTTTTGCGGCGTAACCCGACAGGGTAAGAATGTTACCGACGTCCGATTACGCTGCGCTAATCGAACCTACGAACGGATATCGGCGCGGGCGTGTTTTCGCTGACCGCGCAGTCAACAGATGAAGAGTTTCAAGGAGTCCTCAATGAGTGAAATCTATCTGGGTGTGAACATCGACCATATCGCCACTCTGCGCAACGCCCGCGGCACCCAGTATCCGGATCCTGTCCAGGCCGCCTTCGTGGCCGAGCAGGCCGGTGCCGATGGCATCACGGTTCACCTGCGCGAAGATCGCCGCCACATCACCGACCGTGACGTCGAGATCCTGCGTCAGACCATCCAGACCAGGATGAACCTGGAGATGGCGGTGACCGAGGAGATGATCGGCATCGCCTGCCGTATCCAGCCCCAGTTCGTCTGCCTGGTGCCGGAGAAGCGCACCGAGGTGACCACAGAGGGCGGCCTGGATGTGGCCGGTCAGCTGGACAAGATCACCGATGCGGTGACCCGCCTCGCCGCCGTCGGCGCCCAGGTGTCTCTCTTCATTGACGCCGACCCCATCCAGATAGATGCGGCCGCCGAGAGTGGTGCCCCCTTCATCGAGATCCACACCGGTCGCTATGCCGATGCCACCACGGATGCGGAGCGCAACGCCGAGTTCAAGCGCATCGCCGCCGGCGCCTCCTATGCCGCTGGCAAGGGGCTCAAGGTCAATGCCGGCCACGGCCTGCACTACCACAACGTCAAGGCCATCGCCGCCATTCCCGAGCTCTATGAGCTCAATATCGGCCACGCCATCATAGGCCGTGCCGCCTTCGACGGTCTGGCCAAGGCGGTCAGCGACATGCGCCTGCTGATGCAGGAAGCCCGTCAGGGGATCTGATGCCGGTCTGCCAGCATCGCATAAACAAGGGACGCCTCGGCGTCCCTTGTTGTTTTCGGGGAAGGGGGCTCAGCCCGGCTCGGGGAAATAGCGCTCCAGCAGGGCCATAAGGATGGCCTGGCTCTCGGCATCCGGCTCCCCGGTGATCAATGCGGGGCGGAAATGGAGCTGGAATGCGCGCAGGACGGCGCGGCTCTGCTCATCCCAGGCGCCGCTTGGCGCTACCCCATAGCCGTAGCGGGCGAGCTGTTGCTGCCATTGTTGCGCATCCCAGACGGGGAGTGGCGCTTGGCGCAGTTCGGCCACTCTGGCCTCGTCTGGCCAGGCGCCGACGCCATGGTGAAGGGCCAGCTCGCGCCAGGGGAAGTGGGGGCCGGGATCCTGCTTGCGTTCGGGGGCTATGTCGCTGTGAGCCAGCACCTGGGTGGGGGGGATCCGGTAGCGATCGACCAGATCCCGGGCCAGAGCGCCGAGAGCGGCGATCTGGGCCCGGGTATAGGGTTGCCAGCGCCTCAGGTGGGCGGGCAGGGATTCGTCTTCCGTGGGATAACCCAGATTGACTATCTCAATGCCCAGCGAGCTGGCGTTGAGCCCGGCATACTGATGCCAGCGGCTGCGACCGGCGTGCCAGGCGCGTTGGCTGTCGGGAACCAGCTGGTAAACGGGGAGCGGGCGTTGCTCGGTGTCGCGGGGGATCAGGTAGTGGGCACTCACCTTGTGTTCGGGTTTGGTCAGCAGGCGCAGGGAGCGGGCGTCGTCCTCGTCTGTGTAGTGGAGGATCAGAAAAGCGATGCGCTCATTCTGGTTGGCACTGACATGACGGGTGGAGAGCTGATAAGGCGCCGGTTGGCAGGCGCCGAGCCCCAGCAGCAGGCAGAGTGACAGCAGTATGGTGCGGCATCTGTTTGGCAAGGGGGAAACAAGGGATGGCCAGCGCGGCCTGCCGCCCAGGCGGAATGACGGGGGGCAGGTGCGCTGGCCCATGGCTCAGGCGCGCTGTCTGAGGGTGACGTGCGCGCGCGGGCTCATGGCTCTGACCTGTACTTGGCGGTGAGGCCGATGAGGAAGTTGCGCAGGATCTGATCCCCGCAATCTTGGTAGTGCTTGTGATCCTTGGCGCGGAACAGGGCGCTCAGCTCGGACTTGGAGAGGTTGAAGTTGGCGAGCTTGAGGGTGCCCAGCATGTCTTCTTCCTTGTAGTCGAGGCCGATGCGCAGCTTGCGCAGGATCAGGTTGTTGTTGATCCGGTTCGGGATCACCTGGGGCGGGGCATTTTCCCGCACACCGCGACGCACGGCGATGAAGCCGTCAAGGAACTGGCTCAGGGCCGAGTCCGGGCAGGCGGCATAGCCTGCTTCCTGCTCTTCCCCTTCCGCTGCCTCTTTAAGCAACCAGCTGTGGAGCTGGGCGTGATCGACGGTCAGGTTGCCCTTGGCAAACATCTCGACCATCTGATCGTTGCTGATGGTGAGGGCGTAGCGCAGGCGGCGCAGAATATCGTTGTTGGTCATGTTGACTCCTGTGGAAACGGCGCGATTTTACCATCTGCGGGCCCCGCAGTCAGAAAAAGCGCCTCACTCGGCCAGGGAGAGATAGCGGGGGGCCTCCCGCCGCACCTGCTCCAGGGCATCTTGCAGCTCCAGCAGCTCGGGTTCGAGCTCGCTGACGGGCACGCCGTCGCGCAGCTGCTGCTCGAGCTGGGAGAGCAGGCGTTGCAGGCCGGGCACCCCAGAGTAGGCGCAGCCGCCGTTGAGGCGATGGAGCTGGGCCAGCACCTCGGCATCCTCCACCCCGCCCGCCAGCGCCTCGTCCAGCATGGGTTCCACCTCGTCGAAGCTGGCCAGCAGCATGGTCAGCATCTCCTTGGCGAGTTCCGGCTTGCCCGCCGCCTGGCGCACCGCCAGGGTCCAGTCTATCTGCTGATCCCCCTGGTTCTGGTGGCGCCTGTGGGCGAAGTCGGTGATGAGCTGCGCCAGCATGCCCTCGTCGATGGGCTTGGCCAGGTAGTCGTCCATGCCCTGGCGGATCAGGCGCTCCCGCTCGCCCGGGATGGCATGGGCGGTGACCGCGACTATGGGGGTCTCGGTGTTGAGGGAGTGATGGCGGATCGCCTGGGTGGCGCTGATGCCATCCATGACGGGCATCTGTATATCCATGAAGATGATGTCGAACGGCTGGCTCTGGGCCAGGTTGACCGCCTCCTTGCCGTTCTTGCACACCACCACCTCGGTCACCATCTCCTTGAGCATGGCAGCGATGAGCTTGAGGTTGGCGGCGTTGTCATCCACCGCCAACACCTTGACGGCCTGTACCCGGTGGGGAGTCGGCGCGGGCAGCGGCGTGCGCCTGGCCGCCTCGGGGGAGAGCAGGGCGTGCAGCAGCTTGCGGTGGTTGATGGGCTTGGAGAGGCAGTGGGCGGCGCCATGGGCCAGCATGGCGTCATAGAGCGCTGGCTCGTGGCTGCTGAGCAGCACTATGGTGTTCTGTTGCCCGCTGAGGCCATCGAGGCGGGTGATCACCTGCTGCGGGGTGTGCAGTGTGCTGCTGCCGATGATCACCATGTCCTGGCTGCCCATCTCCGGCCAGTCGTCGGTCATGGTCAGGGACTGCACGTCCAGCTGCCATTCGGCCAGCAGGGCGAGCAGGGAGGCGTGGGTGAAGGGATCAGGCTCCAGCAGCCAGACCCGCTTGCCCAGGATGCGATCCAGCGGCAGCCGCTCGGTCTGGGGCAGGGGGGAGACATCCAGCTCCAGGTTGAAGGAGAAGACGGAGCCCTTGCCAAGTTCGGATTCGAAGCGGATCTGGCCTCCCATCTGCTGCACCAGTTTCTGGGTGATGACGAGGCCGAGCCCGGTGCCGCCATAGCGGCGGGAGATGGAGGAGTCGGCCTGATTGAAGGCCTGGAACAGCTGGCGTTGCTGCTCTTCCGAGATGCCGATGCCGGTATCCCGGATGAGGACCCGCAGGCGTACTTTGCTGCCGTTGGGGGCCCCGGTCTGCTCGACGCGCACATCGACGTTGCCGCGCTCGGTGAACTTGATGGCGTTGCCGGCGAGGTTGGTCAGCACCTGTTGCAGGCGCATGGGGTCGCCGGTGAGGTAGTCCGGCACGGCGGCGTCCACCTGCAAGGAGAGCTCGAGTTGCTTGTCGTGGGCACTCGGCCCCAGCAGGTGCATGGTCTCGTTGAGGGTGTCCCGCAGGCTGAACGGTATATGTTCGAGCTGCAGCTTGCCCGCCTCCAGCTTGGAGAAGTCGAGGATGTCGTTGATGATGCCGAGCAGGTTGCGCGCCGACTTCTCTATGGTCTGCATGTAGTCGGTCTGGCTCGGGGTCAGGCTGGTCTTGAGCAGCTGGCGGGTGAAGCCGATGACGCCGTTGAGCGGGGTGCGCAGCTCGTGGGACATGTTGGCCAGAAACTCGGATTTGACCCGTGCCGCCTCTTGCGCCCGTTTCTTCGCCATGTCGAGCTCGACGTTCTGAATCTCTATTTGTTCAAGCGTCTCTCGCAGATCCGAGGTCGCCTGATCGATGTTCTGCTGCATCTCCTCATGGTATTCGGAGAGCGCCTTGGCCATGGCGTTGATGCCGTTCTTCAGCATGTCCAGCTCGCCGGTGAGCTGGCCGCTGACCCGGGTATCGAGGCGCCCCTCCCGGATTCGGTGCACCGCCTGCACCATATCGGTGATGGGCTGGGTCACGCTCTTGACCAGGCGGAAGCCGAACAGGGTACTGATGGCGAGGCCGATGAGCACTATGATGACCGCGAAGAAGGCGTCGCGATACTGCAGGACTATGGCCCTGTCGGTGGCGAGCTGCATGGAGATGTAGCCGATGACCGGCGGCTCCAGATCGCTCGGCAGGGGGAAGCCGTCCAAGCTGGTCTCGGCCTGAATGGGGGTGCGCAATATGATGTCATCGCCGTTGAAGGTGACGCTGGTCAGGGCCGGGATGGCGCTGCCGTCCGGCAGGCGCAGCTGGCTGAAGTCCCTGTGATAGTTGGAGGTGACGAACAGCTGGTTGTCCTGGGTGAAGACGGCGATGGACTTGATGAAGGGGGAGTTCTTGCGATGGGTCAGCCCTATCAGCCGCTTGAGGGATTCGCGACTGTGCTGGGTCATGCCGTATTCACTGGCGATGGCCAGGGGCTCTATGATGTTGATGCCCTGATCGATCAGGTTGTTTTCCAGCTGATGGTAGCGGTGGAAGGTAAAGTAACCGGCGATCAGGCCGCCGATGATCAGGGTTGGCAATATGGTAAATGCCAGTACACGGGCTCTGAGGCCGTACTTGGTCATGCTGATAAACCGCCGGCAAACATGATGAAGACCATAGCCCCGGGGGCCTGTGGGCGCAGGGGGAGGGCTGGCAATACAGTCGATGTCACCGTAAGGGCGCTCAGGCCGTATCCTGTCATATCAATGGGCCACTTATGGTCAGATTGGGCAATGGGGCAGAGGCCGCAGCTCGGGCCCTCAGGCCGCATTTGGTCATACTATTATTCTTGTGGGACAATGGCCTGCTGCAGATTCCACAATCATGACATAGCCACCTATAGGCACCAAGTTTTATGGCCCAGTTTTTCAAGCCCCAAAAGAAATCCACCCAGCCCCAACGTATTGAATTTACGATAGACAGTCTGGACCACCACTGTGTCGGTGTCGGCCGTCATCAGGGCAAGGCCATCTTCGTCGAAGGGGCACTCCCCGGTGAGCTGATCAAGGCTCGCATCCTCGATGACAAGAAGCACTATGCCCACGCCGCCCTGCAACAGATAGTGACCCCGGCGGCCAATCGCATCGATCCCTTCTGCCCCCATTATCGCGAGTGCGGCGGTTGCAGTGCCCAGCACCTCGGCGAAGCGGATCAGCAGGCGGTCAAGGAGGCCGGGCTGGTCAGCCTGTTCGAGCGCCTTGGCAACATCAAGGCGCCGGCGCTCGAGCCCGTGCTCAAGGGGGAGTCCCGCGCCTACCGCCGGGTCTGCCGTCTCGCCATCAAGTTTGACAAGAACGGTCGCTGCACCCGGGTGGGCTTCCGTCGCCGTCAATCCAATGATCTGGTGGAGGTGGCGGGCTGCCCCGTGCTGGCCGATCCCCTCTCTGCCCTCATCACCCCCCTGCGCGAGTGCCTCAATCGCTTGAAGAGCCAGCGCGAGCTGGGCCATGCGGAGCTCATCCAGGCCGAACAGGGCATCATGATGCTGCTGCGCCACACAGGTCGCCCCAACGAGGCGGATCGCGCCCTGCTGGTGGCGTTTGCCGAAGCCCAGGGGATAGACCTCTACCTTCAGGCGGCGGATGAGCGCATCGAACCCCTGCGCCAACAATTTCAGCCGAGCTACACCCTCGATGGCCTGTCTCTTGCATTCGCCCCTGGCGACTTCATTCAGGTCAACGGCCCCATCAACCAGAGCATGGTGACCCAGGCGCTGGCGTGGCTGGGGGCGACCAAGGACGACAAGGTGCTGGATCTCTTCTGCGGCATCGGCAACTTCACCCTGCCGCTGGCCCGTCAGGCCCGTGAAGTGGTGGGGGTCGAGGGGGAACTCGCCATGGTGGCCCGTGCCGAGGAGAATGCCCGGCGCAACGGCATCGACAACGCCCGTTTCTACAAGGCGGATTTGAGCGGCGACATAGTCGGCATGTCCTGGGCGCGGGAAGGCTTCGATCTGGTGCTGCTGGATCCGGCCCGGCCAGGGGCGCTGGAAGTCATGAGCCACGTGGCGGCACTTTCGCCCAAGCGGGTGGTCTATGTTTCCTGTAACCCTGTCACCCTGGCCCGGGACAGCCAGGTGCTGGTGAAGGGGGGTTATCGACTGGCCCGTCTGGGGATGCTGGACATGTTCCCCCACACCGGCCACCTGGAGTCCATGGCGCTGTTTGAACGGGATTGAGCAGGCTGTTTTCAGATTGCCGGGGCTGCGTTTTGTCGGCCTTCCGATGCCGGTAGCGCTGTTTGAGCAGGGGTGATTAGGGTAATCTAGATCTGCAAAAATGGACCTGATGTGCGAGAGAAACCTGTTGCCGGGATCGGCAACATGCCTTGAAAACTCTTTCGTGCATCCCCATTTGAGGCAGTCATCAGCTGATGAGGGGATGGCAGAAAGCATCGGCTTTCCGGCCCCACAATTTTAAGGATTGATACCATGGTTGCGGTGCGCGAAATTCATTTGAAAGACAATTTCACCCTGGATGAGTGGGTCAGCTCCCTCTCCTTAAGTGAAAGTGACAAGAATCAACTGCGAACCGTCTACCAGTATTGTCTGACGCTTGGCGACGAGGCGCTCACCAGTCGCCTGCTGGTGCGTGGGGTCGAGATGGTGGGCATACTGCTGATGCTCAGCATGGATCTCGCCACCCTCAAGTCGGCCATTCTCTATCCCTTCGTCGAAGCCGGTCTCATCAAGCAGGAGAAGGTGAACGAGGACTTCGGCCCCAAGATCGCCAAGCTGGTGGAAGGGGTGCTGGAGATGGAGGCCATCCGCTCCCTGCAGACCCTGCACCGCAGCGAGACCTCGCCGGAGCAGGTGGACAACGTGCGCCGCATGTTGCTCGCCATGGTGGAGGATGTGCGCGCCGTCGTCATCAAGCTGGCGGAGCGGATCGCCTGCCTGCGGGAGGCCAAGCTGGCGGATGAGGAGACCCGGGTGCTGATGGCCCAGGAGATCACCAACATCTATGCGCCCCTTGCCAACCGCCTCGGCATAGGTCAGCTCAAGTGGGAGCTCGAAGATCTCGCCTTCCGTTACCTGCACCCGGATACCTACAAGCAGATCGCCAAGCAGCTCGACGAGAAACGACTCGATCGGGAGCGCTACATCCGCGAGTTCGTGCAGTCCCTGCGCGATGCGCTGGCGGAGGCCGGGGTCGAGGCCGAAGTCTACGGCCGCCCGAAACACATCTACAGCATCTGGCGCAAGATGCAGAAGAAGCACCTCGAATTCAACGAGTTGTTCGACGTGCGTGCGGTGCGGGTGATCACCAAGCGGCTGCAGGATTGCTATGCGGCGCTTGGCATAGTTCACACCCATTTCCACCACATTCCCCGCGAGTTTGACGACTATGTCGCCAACCCCAAGCCCAACGGCTACCAGTCCATCCACACAGTGGTGGTGGGGGAGGAGGGGAAGACGGTGGAGATCCAGATCCGCACCGAGCAGATGCATCAGGATGCCGAACTCGGCGTCGCGGCTCACTGGCGCTACAAGGAAGGGGCTCAGGCCGCCGCCAAGACCAGTACCTTCGAAGACAAGATCGAGTGGCTGCGCAAGCTCCTCGCCTGGCAGGAGGATCTCTCCGAGAGCGGCTCTTTGCTGGACGATCTGCGCAGTCAGGTGTTCGAGGACAGAGTCTATGTGTTCACCCCCAAGGGGGACGTCATCGACCTGCCGGCGGGGGCTACCCCGCTCGATTTCGCCTATCACGTTCACAGCATGATCGGCCACCGCTGCATCGGGACCAAGGTGGATGGCCGCATAGTGCCCTTTACCTACACGCTGCAGACCGGCGATCAGGTGGAGGTGATCACCCAGAAGGAACCGAACCCGAGCAGGGACTGGATGAACCCCAATGCGGGTTTCCTGCGCTCCAGCCGGGCGCGGGCCAAGGTGGCGACCTGGTTCAGAAAGCTGGATCGGGACAAGAACATTGCCGCTGGCAAGGAGCTGCTGGAGAAGGAGCTGGACAGGCACAACCTGACGCTCTCCAAAGTGGACAAGGTGGTGTTGGAACGCTTCCATGCGGAGGAGCTGGAGGATCTGCTGGCCGGGATCGGCAGCGGCGACATCCGCATCAACCAGCTGCTCAACTACCTCGACACTCGTTACAACAAGCCGACGGCGGAGGAAGAAGACCGCCGCCTGCTGGAGAAGCTGGAGCAGAAGGCCAATGCGCCCTTCCGTCCCAAGGCCAAGGATCACATCGTCGTGGAAGGGGTCGGCAATCTGATGACCCACATTGCCCGCTGCTGTCAGCCCATCCCGGGGGACTCCATCCAGGGCTTCATCACCATGGGTCGTGGTGTCTCCATTCACCGGGAAGATTGCGAACAGCTGAAAGAGCTCTCTCGCCGCAATCCGGAGCGACTGATCGATGCGGTCTGGGGGGAGAACTACTCCGGCGGCTATGGTCTCACCATCCGCATCCTCTCCAACGACAGATCCGGCCTGCTGCGGGACATCACTACAGTGCTGGCCAACGAGAAGATCAACGTCATGGGGGTGCGCTCGCGCTCCAACGTGCGCGAGCAGACCGCCGAGATCGACATGGAGCTGGAGATCTACAACATCAACGCCTTCAACCGGGCCTTGGCCAAGCTCAGCCAGCTCAACGACGTGATCAGCGCCAAGCGCCTATGATACCCCATAAAAAGTGACCGGCCTCCGTGGCCGGTCCTGTTTTAACCCTTTCAACGAAGTGAAGCGACCCTCTCATGTCCCAACGTTACGACCTCCCTCAATTGCTCGACATCATGGCTCAGTTGCGCTCCCCGGACGGGGGCTGCCCCTGGGATCTCAAGCAGAGCTTCCAGACCATAGTGCCCCACACCCTGGAGGAGGCCTATGAGGTCGCCGATGCCATCGAGACCCAGGATTGGGACGGATTGAAGGGAGAGCTTGGGGATCTGCTGTTCCAGGTGGTCTTCTACGCCCAGCTTGGCAAGGAGCAGGGACTGTTCGATTTTGCCGACGTCGTCGATGCGGTGAGCGAGAAGCTCATTCGCCGCCATCCTCATGTGTTCTCCGATGCGGACCTCGGTGACGAGCAGGCGGTCAAGGTGAACTGGGAGGCGGAGAAGGCCAAGGAGCGTGCCGCTCTCGACAAGGAGAGCGTGCTGGACGACATCCCCCTCTCGCTGCCGGCCCTGACCCGCGCCGCCAAGATCCAGAAGCGCTGCGCCACAGTCGGCTTCGACTGGAAGACCCTCGGCCCTGTGGTGGACAAGATCCACGAGGAGATCGAGGAGGTGATGGAAGAAGCGCTGATGGTCGACGTGGACGAGGCGCGGGTGAGCGACGAGCTCGGGGATCTGCTGTTTGCCACCGTCAATCTGGTGCGCCATCTGGGCAAGGATCCGGAGCAGGTGCTGCGGGGCGCCAACGCCAAGTTCGAACGCCGTTTTCGTCAAGTTGAGCAGTTTATTGCCGCGGAAGGGCTGAAAATGACCGATTGCACCCTGGAGAAGCTGGATGCAGCCTGGGGTCGGGCCAAGGAAACCGAGCAAAGTTGATTTGGCGCAAGACGAGGGGGCGGCGAGCCTGATAGATTTTTGTTCATTGTTTGGGAGAGGGGGTTTTGGTATACTGTTTCCCCGTCCTGCTTCATCCCCGAAGCACCCCTTAAAATTCCCTAAACTTCTTTCAGGTTCAGCATGACGACAAAATATATTTTTGTAACTGGTGGCGTTGTTTCATCCCTCGGCAAAGGCATTGCCGCAGCTTCTCTGGCAGCCATTCTGGAAGCCCGTGGTCTGGATGTGACCATCATGAAACTGGACCCCTATATCAACGTGGATCCGGGCACCATGAGCCCGACCCAGCACGGTGAAGTGTTCGTAACCGAGGACGGGGCCGAGACCGATCTGGATCTGGGCCATTACGAGCGTTTCATCCGCACCAAGATGACCCGTCGCAACAACTTCACCACCGGCCGCATCTATGCCGACGTGCTGCGCAAAGAGCGTCGTGGTGACTATCTGGGCGCCACCATCCAGGTCATCCCGCACATCACCAACGCCATCAAGGAGCGGGTGATTGCCGGCGCCGAAGGCCACCAGGTGGCCATAGTCGAAGTGGGCGGTACCGTGGGCGACATCGAGTCCCTGCCGTTCCTCGAAGCCATTCGTCAGCTGGCTGCCGAAGTGAGCCGCGACAATGCCATGTTCATGCACCTGACCCTGGTTCCTTATCTGGCCGCTGCCGGTGAAGTGAAGACCAAGCCGACCCAGCACTCCGTCAAAGAGCTGCTCTCCATCGGGATCCAGCCAGATGTGCTGATCTGCCGCTCCGATCGCGCCATCCCGGCCAACGAGCGTGCCAAGATCGCCCTGTTCTGCAACGTGCCGGAGCGCGCCGTCATCTCCATGAAGGACGTCGACTCCATCTACAAGATCCCGGCGCTGCTGAAGTCCCAAAATCTGGATGACTACTTCATCGCCCGTTTCGGCCTGGAGTGCAAAGAAGCTGACTTGTCCGAGTGGGAACAGGTGGTCTATGAAGAGGCCAACCCGACCGCAGAAGTGACCATCGGCATGGTCGGCAAGTATGTTTCCCTGCCGGATGCATACAAATCCGTCAATGAGGCGCTCAAGCACGGTGGCCTGAAGACGCGCCTCTCCGTCAACATCAAGTTCATCGACTCCCAGGACATCGAGACCCGTGGCTCCGAGCTGCTGGAAGGTCTGGACGCCATCTTGGTACCGGGTGGCTTCGGTGAGCGTGGCGTGGAAGGCAAGATCCTGGCCGCCCAGTATGCCCGTGAGAACAAGATCCCTTACCTGGGTATCTGCCTGGGGATGCAGGTTGCCATGATCGAGTTCGCTCGCAACGTGGCTGGCATGACAGGGGCTCACTCCTCCGAATTCAAGAAAGATTGCGCCTACCCGGTTGTCGGCCTCATCACCGAATGGGTGGATGAAGAAGGCAACGTCGAGACCCGTACCGAGAAATCCGATCTGGGTGGCACCATGCGTCTGGGCTCTCAGCTCTGCCATCTGGTAGAAGGCTCCAAGGTGCGTCAGATGTACGGCACCCCGACCATCTACGAGCGTCACCGTCACCGTTATGAGGTGAACAACAAGCTGCTGCCGCAGATCGAAGCGGCCGGCTTGAAGGTGACCGGTCTCTCCGCCGACAAGAAGCTGGTGGAAATTATCGAGATTCCGGATCACCCTTGGTTCGTGGCGGCGCAGTTCCACCCGGAGTTCACCTCGACTCCCCGTGATGGCCACGCCCTGTTCGCCGGTTTTGTGAAGGCGGCAGGCGAGTATCAGAAGCGTAATTTGAAGTAATTGAAAATAAATGCGGTTGGGGCTCTGTGCCGCAGCCGCTTTTTTTGGCATATTTTTGTTGTTTTTTTACGAAACCTGAGGAAATACACATGTCCAAGATCGTTAAAGTGATCGGTCGTGAAATCATCGACTCCCGTGGTAACCCGACCGTTGAGGCCGAAGTTCACCTGGAAGGTGGTTTTGTTGGTATGGCAGCCGCTCCGTCTGGCGCGTCCACCGGTTCCCGCGAAGCGCTGGAACTGCGTGACGGCGACAAGAGCCGTTTCCTGGGTAAAGGCGTGCTGAAAGCCATCGAAGCTGTTAACGGCCCGATCGCTCAGGCTCTGCTGGGTAAAGATGCCAAGGACCAGGCCGCTATCGACCAGATCATGATCGACCTCGACGGTACCGAGAACAAATCCAAGTTCGGCGCCAACGCCATCCTGGCCGTTTCCCTGGCTAACGCCAAGGCCGCTGCTGCTGCCAAGGGCCTGCCGCTGTACGCCCACATCGCCGAGCTGAACGGCACCCCGGGTGTCTACTCCATGCCGCTGCCGATGATGAACATCATCAACGGTGGTGAGCACGCCGACAACAACGTCGACATCCAGGAGTTCATGATCCAGCCGGTTGGCGCCAAGACCCTGAAAGAAGCCATCCGCATGGGTGCCGAGGTCTTCCACAACCTGGCCAAGGTACTGAAGTCCAAGGGCTACGCCACTGCAGTGGGCGACGAAGGCGGTTTCGCACCTAACCTGAAGTCCAACGCCGAAGCGCTGGAAGTGATCGCCGAAGCCGTTGCCGCTGCCGGTTACAAGCTGGGCACCGACATCACCCTGGCCATGGACTGCGCTGCTTCCGAGTTCTACGACGCAGAGAAGAAAGAGTACAACCTGAAGGGCGAAGGTCGTATCTTCACCTCCAACGAGTTCTCCGACTACCTGGCCGACCTGACCACCAAGTTCCCGATCGTCTCCATCGAAGATGGCCTGGACGAATCTGACTGGGAAGGCTTCGCCTACCAGACTGCTGAACTGGGCAAGAAAATCCAGATCGTGGGTGACGACCTGTTCGTAACCAACACCAAGATCCTGAAGCGCGGCATCGACAACGGTATCGCCAACTCCATCCTGATCAAGTTCAACCAGATCGGTTCCCTGACCGAAACTCTGGCTGCCATCAAGATGGCCAAGGACGCTGGCTACACCGCCGTCATCTCCCACCGCTCCGGTGAGACCGAAGACGCGACCATCGCCGACCTGGCCGTGGGTACCGCTGCTGGCCAGATCAAGACCGGTTCCATGAGCCGTTCTGACCGTGTTGCCAAGTACAACCAGCTGATCCGTATCGAAGAAGCCCTGGGTGCCAAGGCTCCGTTCCGCGGCCTGAAAGAAGTAAAAGGCCAGTAATTACTGCCTGCAATTCTTAAGCTGTTGAAAAGCCCCGCCACGCTGGCGGGGCTTTTTTATATCCGTCGCCCCCCAATTGTCAGGCCAGCCCCTGATCGGCGGCGGTTTTCGTGTGGTTGCCGCCAACCTGGCGCCAAGGCCGTCCCTCCTGGGGATAGCGCGGGTTTTTGACTCTCGTCTGCGGGACCCCGCCATCTTTTTTATTCCCCCGGCCCGTCTGGCACACCGGCTTTCTTTTGTCTTGCCTGCGAATATGGGAAACTAGGCCGCTTGAAGGAGACTCAGTGCATGCGGCTACTCACTCTTATCCTGCTCCTCCTCTTGGGAGGGCTGCAATATGACTTCTGGCTGGGGAAAAACGGTCTATCCGATTATCGGGAGCTCTCCAATGCCATCGAGCGGCAACAGCAGGACAATCTGGTTCTCAAGGACCGCAACAACCTGATTTACCGGGAGATCGACGATCTGACCTCGGGCCTTGAGGCCATCGAGGAGCTGTCGCGCAACGATCTTGGCTACATCAAACAGGGCGAGACCTTCTACCGGATCATTCCCAAAGACAAAGACCAAGTAACGGAGCCGGACGGCGTCCCCTACGATGACTGATTGCCACAGCGGGCTGACCGCCATAGTTCCGGCCGCCGGTATCGGCAGCCGCATGGGGGCAGACTGCCCCAAGCAGTACCTGACACTGGCAGGGAAGACCATCCTGGAGCATACGCTCGGCTGTTTATTGTCCCACCCGGCCATAGCCCGGGTGATAGTGGCGCTGGCGCCGCACGATGAGTGGTTCGAACAACTGGCCGTGGCGGCCGACCCGCACATTCTGCGGGTCGAGGGAGGAATCGAGCGCGCCTATTCGGTGCTCAACGCCCTGCATGTGGCGGAAGGGAAGTGGGTGCTGGTGCACGATGCCGCTCGTCCCTGCCTCTGTCACGGCGATCTCGACAAGCTGATCGCGACAGCCATGGCGTGCGATGGAGCCATCCTCGGCAGCCGGGTGCGGGACACCATGAAACGCACCGACGGGGCAGGCAACATAGTGGCCACCGTCGAGCGCGAACAGCTCTGGCATGCCCTGACGCCGCAGATGTTCCCCACCGGCACCCTGAAACGGGCGCTGGAGGAGGGGCTGGCACTGGGGGCCCTCATCACAGACGAAGCCTCCGCCATGGAGCGCGCCGGTTTTACCGTGAAGATGGTGGAGGGGCGTGCCGACAACATCAAGGTGACCCGACCGGAAGATCTCTCCCTGGCCGAGCTCTTTTTACAACAACAGAGTGCGCGCCAGCAGGCGCGACCCGATTGACCCGCAGAGGGGCCCGCATGATCCGCATTGGACATGGTTTTGACGAGACAGATTTCTGTGTATTGAGGGGGGATCAGGCATGATGCGAATTGGACATGGTTTTGACGTGCACAAGTTTGGCGGGGTTGGCCCCTGCATGCTGGGTGGCGTCCCGGTACCCTATGAGCAGGGCCTGCTGGCCCATTCCGATGGTGACGTCGTGCTGCATGCGGTGAGCGATGCCCTGCTGGGGGCCATAGGCGCCGGCGACATAGGTCGCCACTTCCCCGATACCGCAGCCGAGTTCAAGGGGATCGACAGCCGCATCCTGCTGCGGGACGTCTTTGCCCGGGTACAGCAGGCGGGCTACGCCATCGGCAACCTGGATGTGACCATCATAGCCCAGGCCCCCAAAATGGCCCCCCATATCGCGGCCATGTGCGCCGTGCTGGCGGCCGATCTGCAATGTGATTTGAACCGGGTGAATGTCAAGGCGACCACCACAGAACAACTTGGGTTTACGGGGCGCAAGGAAGGGATCGCCACCGAAGCCGTCGTCTTACTGGTGAAACAATGATGCTGGAACAGCTGAGCTATCTGCACGGGGCGCCTGTCGCCCGCGGCATCCTCAAGGCCGAGGCCGCCGACTTCGTGGTGAATGAAGATCTCGGCTTCGAACCTTGCGGGGAAGGGGAGCACATCTTCGTGCGGGTGCGCAAAACCGGCGAGAACACCGCCTGGGTGGCGGGCCTGCTGGCCGATGCGGCCGGCGTCAATCGCAATGCGGTGACCTGGGCGGGTCTCAAGGATCGCCACGCGGTGACCGAGCAGTGGTTCGGCATTCACCTGCCGGGCAAGGGCGAACCGGATCTCTCTGTCATCCAGAGCGACAGCATCCAGATCCTGCAGGCCAAGCGCCACAACAAGAAGCTGCGGGTTGGCTACCTCAAGGGCAACCACTTCACCCTGCGCCTCACCGGTCTGGAACAGGCAGACGATCTGGAAGCCCGGCTGCAGGCCATCGCCAGTCAGGGGGTGCCCAACTACTACGGCGAGCAGCGCTTTGGCCGGGATGGCAACAACCTGGACGCGGCCAAGGCCATGTTTGCTGGCAAGCGGATCAAGGATCGCAACAAGCGCTCCCTCTATCTCTCCGCCGCCCGCAGCATGCTGTTCAACGCCATCGTCAGCGCCCGCATCGAGCAGGGGCTGGCACACCAGCTGCTGGCCGGTGACTGCGTGATGCTGAGGGGCAGCCACTCCATCTTCAGTGAAGAGGTGCTGACCCCGGAGCTGGAGGCGCGCCTCGCCTCCGGCGACGTGCAGCTCACCGCCCCCCAGTGGGGCCGTGGCCGGCTGGCGAGCCAGGGTGCCGCCGCCGAGTTTGAACTGGCGGTGCTGGCTCCTTACGCCGAATGGTGTGACGGGCTGGAGAAGGCCGGACTGGATCAGGACAGGCGTCCGCTGCTGCTCAAGCCGGAGCAGATGAGCTGGCAGCAGGATGGCGAGGTGCTGACCCTCTCCTTCTTCCTGCCGGCCGGTGCCTTTGCCACCAGCGTGGTGCGCGAGTTAATGCAGGCCGAAGAGGCCGATCACGGTTTCAGGAACCCAACCGATGCGAATTCTGGTCAGTAATGACGATGGAGTACATGCCGAGGGCATTCGTGCCCTCAGCGAGGCGCTGACTGCCTGCGGCGAAGTCATTGTGGTAGCGCCGGATCGCAACCGCAGCGGCGCGAGTCACTCCCTGACGCTGGAAGTGCCGCTGCGGGTTACGCGCCTTGGCGAAACCGGCTTTAATGGCAGCGAGAGCTATGCGGTGAAGGGCACCCCGACCGACTGCGTGCACCTGGCGGTCAACGAGCTGGTGCGCCCGGAACCGGACATGGTGGTGGCCGGGATCAACCACGGTGCCAACCTGGGGGATGATGTCATCTACTCGGGCACGGTCGCTGCGGCCACCGAGGGGCGCCACCTCGGCTTCCCCTCCATCGCCATCTCCCTGGTAGGCAAGACCCACTTCGCCACGGCGGCCCACCATGCGGTCCTGCTGGTGAAGGGGCTGATGAAACACCCCCTGCCAGCCGATCAGATCCTCAACGTCAATGTGCCGGACCTCCCCCTCGAGCAGATCAAGGGGATCAGGGTGACCCGCCTTGGCAACCGCCATCCCGCCGAGTCGGTGATCCGCAGCGAGGATCCCCGTGGTCAACCCATCTACTGGATAGGCCCCCCCGGCAGCCAGCAGGATGCGGGAGACGGCACGGATTTCGCCGCCATCGAGCAGGGTTATGTCTCCATCACCCCGTTGACCATCGACATGACTGCCTATGACAGTCTGGCGAGTCTGGGTGCCTGGCTGGATCTGCAGGGATGACGTTGTGATAGTACAGCGCCTGTTGAATCAACTGATTGCCCAGGACATTCGTGATTTCCGCGTGCTCGCGGCGATTGCGAAAGTGCCGCGCCAGCTGTTTGTGGATGAAGCCATGGCCCACAAGGCCTGGGACAATACGGCCCTGCCCATCGGCCACGGTCAGACCATCTCCCAGCCCTATATAGTGGCGCGGATGACAGAGCTGCTGATCCAGAACGATCCGGCCCATGTGCTGGAGATCGGCACTGGATCCGGTTATCAGACCGCAGTGCTGGCCCATCTGGTGGAGCATGTCTACACGGTGGAGCGGATCAAGTCGCTGCAGTTCCAGGCACGGCGCCGACTGCGCCAGCTCGACCTGCACAATGTCTCGGCCAAGCACGGCAACGGCTGGCTGGGCTGGCCCAACAAGGGACCGTTCGATGCCATTCTGGTGACGGCGGCGGCGAGCGAGGTACCCAAGGCCCTGACCGATCAGCTGGCCGAAGGCGGGCGTCTGGTGCTGCCGGTGGGGGATAGTCAGCAGACTTTGCAGCTGATCGAGCGATCCGGCTCCCAGCTGACCAGCCGGATCCTGGAGCCGGTGCGTTTTGTCCCCCTGATTGACGGAGATGTGGAGTGAAGCTGTTTTCCCGTTTGTACGTACTGGTGATGCAGTGGGCCCGCCACAAGCACGCCCCCTGGTATCTCTCCATCACCGCCTTTATCGAGTCGGTGTTCTGGCCGATCCCGGTGGACGTGATGCTGGCCCCCATGGCGCTCGCCAAGCCGCACAAGGCGTGGCACTACGCCGGGTTGGCAACCTTCTTCTCTGTGCTGGGGGCGCTGTTTGGTTATGCCCTGGGCTATGCCCTGTGGGAGCCCGTGGTCCAGCCGCTGGTGGTATCTGTCGGCTATGAAGACAAGATTGCGCTGGCCGAGCAGTGGTTCACGCAGTGGGGGATCTGGGTGATTTTTATTGCCAGTTTCACGCCGATCCCCTACAAGGTGTTTACCGTCACGGCGGGCTTGCTTCATATGGCGCTACTGCCATTTATCGTGACCTCCCTCATCGGTCGTGGCATGCGCTTTTTCCTGGTCGCGGGCCTGATGCGGTGGGGGGGTGAGAAGATGGAGCGCAAGCTGATGCACTATGTGGATGTGCTCGGCTGGCTCTGTATTGGTTTGGCCATTGCGGCCTATTTCTGGTTTAGTCGTTAAGGATCCACTATGCGTTCGCGTGTTTGGCAAGGAAGCAGTGTCGTCGTGTTGTCATGGCTACTGCTTGCCTGCTCTTCCAGCAAGACTGCTGCCCCGGTACAGAGTCTGGGCAATGACCCCATTGCCTCGACCATCCCGACTCGTCAAAACATGGCCAATTCGGGCATGCAGGGTGGCAGTTACACAGTGGTGAAGGGGGATACCCTGTACTCCATCGCATTCCGTTCGGGCATGGATGTCGCATCCCTGGTCAGCCTCAACGGGATCAGCCCTCCCTACAACATCTATCCGGGCCAGCAGCTCAGGCTGGATGGCTCTTCCGGCGTCGTGGTCAGCACCGGCATGGCGATGAGCCGCCCTGCCACAAGCGGCAACGGCACCTATGAGGTGCGTCGTGGGGATACCCTGAGCAGCATAGGTCGCCAGTTCAATGTCTCCAATCAGACTCTGGCACAGCGCAACAACCTGCAGGCCCCCTATTCACTCCATGTTGGCCAGGTGCTCAACGTGGGGGCGAGTGCGGCGGCAGGCGGCCAGATGGTGGCGGCGACCACTCCGCCGGTGACCAGCTCCGGGCCCAAACCCATGGCGACGGCACCGGCAGGTACGACCACCCCGTTTATTGCTCAGAAAACGATTGCTCCTGCACCGTCAACAGCATACGCTCAGGCGAAAGAACAAAAAAACGTCAGTTCCCAGTCAACTCTCTCCTGGCATTGGCCAGCTAAGGGACGGATAGTCGAAGGCTTCTCCGTTGCGGAACAGGGCAACAAGGGCATCGACATCTCCGGCCAGAAGGGCCAACCAGTTTACGCCGCCAGCGGCGGCAAAGTGGTCTACGCGGGCAGTGCACTCAGGGGTTACGGCAAGCTGATTATTCTCAAGCACAACGATGACTACCTCTCTGCTTACGCCCACAACGACGAGTTGAGGGTCAGGGAGGGAGACTCCGTCAAAGGCGGAGCCGTCATCGCCAACATGGGTAGCACGGATGCGCCGGATGTGCGCCTGCACTTTGAAATCCGGTACAAAGGCAAGTCAATCAACCCGATGGGCTATTTGCCAAAGCGTTAACCCAGAGAGCTAGGTCTTACTCTGGTTCAGGTCAGGGAGACATATCATGAGCCAAGAACAACTGGTAATGCAGGATGCAGAGTTAGAGTTCGACGAAGAGCTGGAGGCCCAGGAGGAAGAAGAGGTTCAGGAGGTTGCCGCCGAGGCTGAGGAGACTATCTCCGATGAGCTCATGGTGCCGGAACTGAACAAGGTGATGGACGCCACCCAGCTCTATCTGGGGGAGATCGGCTTCTCCCCCCTGCTCACGGCCGAAGAGGAAGTCTACTACGCCCGTCGTGCCCTGCGCGGTGACAAAGCCGCGCGCAAGCGCATGATCGAATCAAACCTGCGCCTGGTGGTCAAGATTGCCCGGCGCTACAACAACCGCGGCCTGGTGCTGCTGGATCTCATCGAAGAGGGGAACCTCGGTCTCATCCGGGCGGTCGAGAAGTTCGACCCCGAACGGGGTTTCCGTTTCTCTACCTATGCCACCTGGTGGATCCGCCAGACCATAGAGCGGGCCATCATGAACCAGACCCGCACCATACGGCTGCCGATCCATGTGGTGAAGGAGCTGAATGTCTACCTGCGCACCGCGCGTGAACTCTCCCACCGCCTCGACCATGAACCCACCGCCGAAGACATCGCCTTCGCGCTGGATCGCTCGGTCGACGATGTGAACCGCATGCTCAAGCTCAACGAAAAGATCACCTCGGTGGATACCCCCATCGGCGGCGATCGCGACAAGGCCCTGCTCGATGTTCTGTCCGATGAGCGCGGCATGGGGCCAGAGCTGGAGTCTCAGGAAGATGACATGCGCAGCAGCATAGTCCACTGGCTGGAAGAGCTGAATCCCAAGCAGCGTGAGGTGCTGGCGCGCCGCTTCGGCCTGCTCGGTTACGAGCCGGCCACCCTGGAAGATGTAGGGGCCGAGATTGGTTTGACCCGGGAGCGGGTGCGCCAGATCCAGGTCGAGGGGCTGCGCCGCCTGCGGGAGATACTGCTGGGGCAGGGGCTCTCCATCGAGGCCCTGTTTAGAACCAATTAATCGTTAACCAACGGACGGCTATTATGCCGACGATAGACACAACAAAGGGGCCAGAGGCCCCTTTTTCATTGCGAGAGGATCCTTGGGATCACACGGGATCCAGGGTGTCCAGCGGCCAGCGCGGCACCGCCTTGACGACCAGCGGCTCGAACACGCCCGCTTTCAGGCGCTGCATGCCAGCATAGGCGATCATGGCGCCGTTGTCGGTGCAATACTCGGTGCGCGGATAGAACACCTCGCCCTTGAGGCTCTCCATCAGCTCGGCCAGCTGGGCGCGCAGATGACGGTTGGCGCTGACGCCACCGGCCACCACCAGACGCTTGAGGCCTGTCTCCTTCAAGGCGCGGCGGCACTTGATGGCCAGGGTATCGACCACAGCATCCTCAAACGCCCGCGCGATATCGGCACGGGTCTGCTCATCATCGCCGTTGGCGGCTATGGTGTTGGCGGCAAAGGTCTTGAGGCCGGAGAAGCTCATGTCGAGACCGGGTCTGTCCGTCATGGGACGGGGGAAGGTGAAGCGTCCCGTGGTGCCTTTCTCGGCCAGACGGGAGAGCAGGGGGCCGCCCGGGTAGTCCAGTCCCATCAGCTTGGCGGTCTTGTCGAAGGCCTCGCCGGCGGCATCGTCGATGGATTCCCCCAGCAGTTGATAGCTGCCGATGCCGTCGACCCGCACCAGCATGGAGTGACCGCCGGAGACCAGCAGCGCCACGAAGGGGAATTCGGGGGCCCGCTCCTCCAGCATGGGAGCCAGCAGGTGGCCCTCCATATGGTGTACCGCCACGGCGGGTTTACCCCAGGCCATGGCGAGGGAACGGCCTATGGTCGCCCCCACCAGGATGGCGCCAACCAGACCCGGCCCCGCAGTGTAGGCGATGCCGTCGATGTCATCTTTACCCAGTCCCGCCTCTTGCAATGCGGCCTGGATCAAGGGGATCGTCTTGCGGACGTGATCCCGGCTGGCGAGCTCGGGGACGACGCCACCGTAGTCCGCATGCAGCTTGACCTGGCTGTATAACTGATGGGAAAGGATCCCTTTTTGATCGTCGAAGATCGCGATCCCGGTTTCGTCACAGGATGTCTCTATGCCCAATACACGCATTGCTAAAAAATTTCACTGCTAAAATGAGACGGCTATGGTAACCTTCGCGGGTTTTTTAAACCAGAGCGATCTCTGCGGGTTTACTTTCATTCCCTGTCCAGAGTATAATTTCGCACCATTTTAAGACATGCTGATCGACTGATGGTCAGCTAACAATATATCACTGAGGTGAAAGGCACATGCCAGTAATCAAAGTCCGTGAAAATGAGCCGTTTGACGTTGCTCTGCGTCGCTTCAAGCGTTCTTGCGAAAAGGCCGGTATCCTGTCTGAAGTTCGTAGCCGTGAGTTCTACGAGAAGCCGACTACCATCCGTAAGCGCGCCAAAGCGTCTGCCGTTAAGCGTCACGCCAAGAAGCTGTCCCGCGAAAACGCACGTCGTATCCGCCTGTACTAATCGGGGGATAATGTCGTGTCTCTGAAGGATCAACTCAAGGATCAACAAAAACTCGCCATGCTTGCCAGAGATAAGGCTCGCCTGGGGACGATCCGTTTGTTGATGGCAGAAATCAAGCAGCGTGAAGTTGATTCCCGTATCGAGCTCAATGATGAGGATATCCTCGCTGTCGTGACCAAGATGGTCAAACAGCGCCGCGATTCCATCAGCCAATTTGAAGCTGCCGGTCGTCAGGATCTTGCCGACAAAGAGTCCGCAGAGATCCTTGTGCTGCAGGAATTCCTGCCGCAACAGCTGACCGCAGACGAAATTGCCGCACTGATCGAGCAAGCCATCACTGAAAGTGGTGCTGCCGTCATGGCTGATATGGGCAAGGTCATGGCTGTCTTGAAGCCGAAGATTCAGGGGCGTGCCGATGTCGGCGCCGTCAGTGCTCAGGTGAAAACCCGCTTGGCGTAACAGGCATTTCTCTTGTTAGTCGAAAGAAGCCGTGCTTCCCTGTGAATGCGCGGCTTTTTTATTTTTCCGAGTAATGAAACAGGACGGTTATGGCAGGCAGGATCCCACAATCCTTTATCGATGATCTGCTCGTACGCACCGATATCGTCGAGTTGATCGACTCGCGGGTGCGGCTGAAGAAGGCCGGCAAGAACTATCAGGCTTGCTGTCCTTTTCATAACGAAAAAAGCCCCTCTTTCACCGTCAGTCAGGAGAAGCAGTTCTACCACTGCTTCGGCTGTGGCGCCCACGGCAACGCCATCGGCTTTGTCATGGAGTACGACGGACTCGAATTCCCCGACGCCATCGAAGAGCTCGCCAGCATGCAAGGCATGCAGGTGCCTCGCGAGCAGAGCCTGGGCGGTTCTGGCAGTGCCCAACCCGCCGTCAGCAAGGATCTCTTTGAGCTGATGAACCAGATCGCCCGCTTCTACGAAAGCAACCTGAAGAGCGCTTCCCATGCGGTGGAGTACCTGAAGGGACGCGGCCTGACCGGGGAAGTGGTCAAGCGCTTCAACATCGGCTATGCCCCGGGAGACTGGGATCAGGTGAGGCGCCGTTTCGGGACCAGCCGGGATCACGAACAGCTGCTCATCTCCGGCGGCATGCTGATCCCCCGCGACAGCGGTCCTGGCAGCTATGATCGCTTCCGTGATCGCATCATGTTCCCCATCCGTGACAAGCGGGGTCGGGTCATCGGCTTCGGTGGCCGGGTGCTGGGGGATGGCACGCCCAAGTACCTCAACTCGCCGGAGACCCCCATCTTTCACAAGGGGCGTGAACTGTTCGGCCTCTACGAGGTGAAGCAGGCACACAAGGATCCTCGTCGGATCCTTGTGGTGGAAGGCTATATGGACGTGGTGGCGCTCGGTCAGTATGACATCGACTATGCGGTGGCCGCGCTGGGGACGGCCACCACCAGTGACCATATCCACACCCTGTTTCGTACCACGGCGGAGGTGGTCTGCTGCTACGATGGCGACAACGCCGGCCGTGAAGCTGCATGGCGGGCGCTGGACAACGCCCTCTCCCATCTGCAGGACGGGCGCGAACTCAAATTCGTGTTTCTGCCGGATGGGGAGGATCCCGATTCTCTGGTCCGCCAGATCGGCAAGGAGGGGTTTGAGGCCTTGCTGGACGAGGCTCAGCCCTTCGCCGATTTCATGTTCGAACGTCTTGGGCGTGATGCCGCCCTTTCTGGTGAGGCGGGCAAGTTTGAAGTGGCCAACAAGGCTGCCGAACTGATCCGTCGCGTGCCGGAGGGCTTTACTCGCGAGGGATTGATCACCCGGCTCTCCAGCATGATGCGCTGGGGGGAGAATAAGCAGCGGATCGCCGAGCTGTTTGCCCGCAATAGCCAGCCCAAGGGCGAAGTCAGCAAGCCCAAGGCCGCCAAACTGACTCCCATTCGCCGGGCACTGGCTCTGATGGTGCAATATCCGGCGGTGACGGCTGAACTGCCGGCCATGCCGGAGCTGGCTGGGCTGCGGGTGCAGGGCATCAAATTCCTGTTGCAGCTGCATCAGCAGATCCTGACTCAGCCAGGGATCACCACCGGCATCTTGCTGGAGCACTGGCGCGGCACCAAGGAGGGGGAGATCCTGGCTCAGCTGGCCATGCACGACCTGTTTGAAGAGATCAAACTCGACCAGGAGCCGGATATTCTGGGAGAATTGCAGGATACCTTCGTCGGTTTCATCAACCAGTTTCTGAAGCAACGAATCGAAGAATTGCAGGCCAAGGTGGCCCAGGAAGGGCTAAGCTCTGAGGAAACACAGGAGCTGATGATGCTGATCAGAGAGGTACAGATTGAGAAAAGAAATGAGAGCGGGGCTTGATATTTGAGTGATTAGTCCCAATATGAATACCGTTGCCCGAATCGACGGGATTAAAAGCAAACATTTTATAACCGCCTGGCCCCGACAATACTGCGGGCAGGGGTTTCTCATGACCGACGCCGCAACCAGACATAGCATGTCTGGCGGTTTTCTATTAGAATTGGCTATTTGCGCAGCAGCGCACTGTACGCGCAACCTAGCAACACCAACCGGATGAGTTCTATGGAGCAAACCCCGCAGTCTCAGCTTAAACTCCTCGTTGCCAAAGGTAAAGAACAGGGCTACCTGACCTATGCCGAGGTGAACGATCACCTCCCGCAAGACATTGTCGACTCTGACCAGATCGAAGACATCATCCAGATGATCAACGATATGGGTATCCAGGTAGTGGAAAACGCCCCGGACGCCGATGATCTGATCATGGCCGAAGGTGGTACCGCCGATGAGGACGCTGCCGAAGCAGCGGCCCAGGCTCTGGCATCTGTTGAATCTGAGATTGGTCGCACGACCGATCCTGTCCGCATGTACATGCGGGAAATGGGTACCGTCGAACTGCTGACCCGTGAAGGCGAAATCGACATCGCCAAACGGATCGAGGACGGTATCAATCAGGTACAAAGCTCCGTTGCCGAGTACCCTGAAGCCATCACTTACCTGCTCGAACAGTACGACAAGTACGAAGCCGAGCAACTGCGTCTGTCCGACATCATCTCCGGCTTTATCGATCCGAACGAAGCGGACGACGTGGCGCCGACCGCCACTCACATCGGTTCTGAACTCAGTGAAGACGATCTCGCTGACGAAGACGAAGATGAAGACGAGGATGAAGACGAAGACGGCGACAGCTCCGACGACGATGGGGACGGTGGTCCGGATCCGGAAGTCGCCCGCGAGAAGTTCGGTGAACTGCGTGCCCAGTACGAAGTCACCCGTCTCTCCATCCAGAAGAATGGTCGCGCCCACGACGACACCCAGGCTGCCATCGCCCAGCTGGCCGATGTGTTCCGTCAATTCCGCCTGATGCCCAAGCAGTTCGATCGCCTGGTCAACAACATGCGGGAGATGATGGAGCGGGTTCGCGTGCAGGAACGCATCATCATGAAGCTCTGCGTTGAGCAGGCCAAGATGCCGAAGAAGACCTTCGTCGCGGCCTTCACCAACAACGAGTGCGAGACTGCCTGGTTTGAATACCAGAAGCAGGCTGGCAAGGCCTGGTCTCCCCGTCTGCTCGAGATGGACGAAGAAGTGCTGCGTTCCATCGGCAAGCTGCAGCAGATCGAAGAAGAGACCGGTCTGTCGATCGCCCAGATCAAGGACATCAACCGTCGCATGAGCATTGGTGAGGCCAAGGCCCGCCGTGCGAAGAAAGAGATGGTCGAGGCCAACTTGCGTCTGGTGATCTCCATCGCCAAGAAGTACACCAACCGTGGTCTGCAGTTCCTGGATCTGATCCAGGAGGGCAACATAGGTCTGATGAAGGCGGTGGACAAGTTTGAATACCGTCGTGGTTACAAGTTCTCGACCTATGCCACCTGGTGGATCCGTCAGGCCATTACCCGCTCCATCGCGGATCAGGCCCGTACCATCCGTATCCCGGTGCACATGATCGAGACCATCAACAAGCTCAACCGTATCTCCCGTCAGATGCTGCAGGAGATGGGTCGCGAACCGAACCCGGAAGAGCTGGCCATGCGCATGGGCATGCCGGAAGACAAGATCCGCAAGGTACTGAAAATCGCCAAGGAGCCTATCTCCATGGAGACGCCCATAGGTGATGATGAAGATTCCCACTTGGGCGACTTCATCGAAGATACCACCCTGGCCCTGCCGGCGGATGCGGCGACCAGCGAGAGCCTGCGCAACGCCACCCGCGAAGTGCTGGCCGGTCTGACTGCCCGCGAAGCCAAGGTGCTGCGGATGCGTTTCGGTATCGACATGAACACTGACCACACCCTCGAGGAAGTGGGCAAGCAGTTCGACGTCACCCGTGAGCGTATTCGTCAGATCGAAGCCAAGGCACTGCGTAAACTGCGCCACCCGAGCCGCTCGGAAGTGCTGCGCAGCTTCCTGGACGAATAGTCCTGAGGCACTGCCTGAGCCCTGTCTCAAAAGCCCCGCCATGCGGGGCTTTGTTTTATCCGGAAGCCTGGGTGCAAAAGATTAGCGGAATAGTGGACAAAAACTCGCCAAGTGGTTGATCTGCCTATGGACGGCTTATCTCACATCCCCTATAATCCACGCCGCAAAACCAAGATTCTGGCCCCTTAGCTCAGTTGGTTAGAGCAGTCGACTCATAATCGATTGGTCGCCCGTTCAAGTCGGGCAGGGGCCACCACATTCAGACAAAGCCGCTCATCATGAGCGGCTTTGTCGTTTCTGGCGTTCACCAGCGCCTGTCGAGATCCTCGGCGTAGAGTGCCATGGCGCGCCTGTAGGGGACGAGGGCAGGATCTGCAGTCGTCTCGGCCAGCACCGCCAGCAGCGTCTCCATCCCCTCCTTGTGGTGCCCCAGGTTGTAGCAGGCCATGGCACGGAACACCCTGAACTCGGTGGCGTCCGGAAAGCGAGCCAACCCCTGGTCGAAGGCGGCAAGGGCCTCGGCATATTGCCCGGTGCAGCGATAGGAGCTGCCAAGGCCGAGCCAGGCGCCGCGCAAGGAGGCCTCGCCCAGCCCCAGCCTGATGGCCTTCTGGTAGAGGGGGATGGCCTGTGCCTCGCGACCCTGCATGTCGTGCAGGCTGGCCACTTCATAATGCAGTTCGGCGTGTTGCGGGTGCTCGATGAGTTGCAGCAGGCCGTGCTGGCGGGCTTCTTCGATCCGTCCCTCGGCCTTGAGGGTTTCCAATAGTTTCATATGCGCTCCTGCATGGGGATGTGGAGGCAGTATGCCTGCCCGTCGGCGAACTGGGAACGGGGGGGCTGGCAGAGGGGCAGCGTGATGGCGCCATCGGGCCCATGAAAAGGCCTCCTGCCCTGTGGGAAGGAGGCCATGGGATGCCCGAAGGTCACAAGGGCGTCACGCCCCTGGGGCTTACTGGGCGCTCAGGCTGTAGGCCAGGGTCTGGTCGTTGAAGCGCACCACATAGGCACCGACCACTGCGGTGGTGATGTCGGCTCCGGCCAGCTCGGCCACGCCGTCCTTGTTGGTGTCGCCGTAGTTCTGGGTCCAGTCACCCTTGACGTCGAACTTGAAGCGCTGGCCGCCGCTGCCATCACCGGCCCCGGTGAAGGTGACGCCGGCCTGCCACTGGTGATCCCCCACCAGCATCATGGGGGTGGTGCCCCAGCCATTGGTGGTGCCACGGATGTTCAGGCTGGCGAGGTTCTTGGCATAGCCGACGCTGACCGGGGTCAGGCTGTATTGCAGGGTCTGGTCGTTGAAGCGCACCCGGTACTGGCCGCTGATCGGGGTCAGTATGTCGGCCCCCCCCTGTTCGGCCACGCCATCCTTGTTGGTGTCGCCATAGTTCTGGGTCCAGTCATCCTTGACGTCGAACTTGAAGCGCTGGTTGGCCTGGCCGTTGAAGGTGGCCAAGGCCTCCCACTGGTTGTCGGCAACCAGCGTCATGGCGAGCGAGCCCCAGGCATTGGGGGTGCCACGGAAGTTCAGGGTCGGCAGCACGCTGTTGTAGGCGCCGTTGCTGTCGGTGACAGTCACAGTTGCGCTGGCACTGGCGGTCAGCCCCTCGGCATCGGTGACTGTCAGGGTGACGGTATGGGTGCCCGGGGTATCGAACTGGACTGTCTCAGTGGGGGCGCTGCCGCCGGTAGACCAGCTGTAGCTCGTCACCCCCTCATCGTCGGTGGAGGCGGAGCCATCGAACACCACGCTCTCCCCCGTCTTGACGCTGAGGACCTTGGGTGAGAGGGCGGCGACCGGTGCCTGGTTGCTGGTGAGAGGGGTGACCGTATAGCGCAGATCGCCTTCGCTCAGGGTGATGCGGTAGCTGCCCGCCCCGCTGACCAGGATATCCTTGCTGCTGCCCTTGTCGGCGATGCCGTCCCCTTCGTTGTCGCCGTAGTTCTCGGTCCAGTTGCCGAAGACGTCGAACTTGAAGCGCTGGGCGCCGGTGGCGTCACCGCTGCCGGTCAGGGTCAGGGTGGCGGACCAGACGCGGTTGGCATCGACTGTCATGGGGGTGTTGCCCCAGGCGTTGTGGGTGCCGCGCAGGTTCATGCTGCTGAACTTGTTGCCAGGCAGGGCGGTGCCGCCGCAGGGGCTGGCCTTGGTGCAGCCGGCGATGATGGCGGCGGCCTTCATGGCCGGCACGTTCAGGCTGGCCTTGCCGCTGCCGTCGACGGTGACATAGCCCCCGCTGCAGTAGTCATTGCCACCCAGGAGGTTGCAGTACTCGCCCGCCGGCAGGCCGGTCTGCACCGAGGCCACCAGGCTGCCGCTCTCGTTGTTGATGGCGACGAAACCCTTGTCTCCCCGACCGAAGGCTATCTGGTTGTTGCCATTATCCCACCAGTGACTGACAGCTTGCCCTTCGGTTCTGTTGTGGAACAGGGCCATGTTCATGATGGTCGGGCGACGCTGCTCGCAGTTCCACTGGCCATCGGTGCAGGGCGTGCTGCCCGGCGCCCCCTTGTCGGTTTCATAGGTGCCCATGTTCTCGAAGCGGTAGCCCGACATCACCTGCTTCCAGCCATAGGGCCAGGCCATCATGAAGGTGTTGGCCAGCTCGTAGCGGGCACCGCTCATGAAGGTGAGCATGCCGCCGCCTCCGTGGCCGCGCTCGCGGTCGTGGTTGACCACGAAGACGAAGGCCTTGTTGGAGGGGAGCAGGCCCCAGCTCTCGCCGAGGGTCTTGAGGTTCTTGATCTGGCCGTTGAAGTTGGCGGCCAGATCCGTGCCGTATTTGAAGTCGGTGACAGTGTCGATATAGGTGTAGCGACCCGGCTGGATGTCGGGAGATTCCCCGCCTGCACCTATCACCTCCAGATAGGCTTTGGGGCTGCCCGCCTTGTCGAGTATGGCCTTCACCTCGCCGGGGGCCATGTGCTTGGCCGCATCGATGCGAAAGCCCGCCACGCCCCAACCCAGCAGGGTCTTCATGTAGCTGGCTATCTGATCCTGCACGTAGGGAGAGCCGGTATTGAGATCCGGCATGCCGTAGAGGGCGCCGTTCCAGACGTTGTTGCTGTCGCCGTAGTTGGTGATGTCACCGCTGTGGTGGAAGTCGTTGTAGCCGAACTGGGGATACTGATATTGCCCCGAGTTGTAGCTGCCGCCGCCGGTGGCTGTCCCGGTGCCCGAGGCCAGCTGGTTGAAGACGGCGTCCGCATAGACCTTGACCCCGGCCGCATTGCAGCGGGTGATCATGCTCCTGAGTTCCGCCTCGCTGCCGCCGAAGCTGTTGAAGTTCTTGAAGCTGACGGGCTGGTAGACGGTCCACCAGACCTGGCTCCCCTGCTTGTGCTCGGCGGGCGGAGTGATCTGGACGCCCCCGAACCCCTTGGGACCGAGCACTGTCTCGCACTCGTTGGCGATGTCGTTGAACTTCCATTGGAACAGATGGACCATGACCCCTTCGGCGGCGGCTGTGTGGGTGAATGAGCCCAGCACCGCGGCGAGCATGGCGGTTCGAAACACTGTGTTGTGCATGACGATTTTCCCTTCGATCTTGTTATTGACGTGTCACTGTCATCATGTCGAACGGACCACAGACAACCTCGTTCGGCTCTGTAGCATTCATGAAATCGAGGAGATTGAAAATCGTACAGCCGGGATTAGTTAAGAAGTGTGAATGAAAATGCTTTCATGGCGGCCGGGCAAAAGAGGGGGGGGCGTCGCGCCGTTGAGGGGGTAAAGCCGGTGCGGCCGCCTGGAAGAGGTGGCCTTGCGGTTGGACAAGCGGGGAAAGGAAGACGGGCACCCTGGTGCCCGTCTGCTTCAGGAGTGGGGTTCCTGCTGGCGCTCTGGTACCCGGCGCCGGCGGCGGGGCAGCATCCGGGTCACCAGGTTGCTGCGCTGACGCCAGGAGGTGTAGACGATGGCGCACAGGTGCAGAGCTATCATGGCCTGCAGTGCCCAGGTACACCAGAGATGCCAGTCGTCGGCCCCCAGCTCGAAGCCGGTCTCGGTGTTCTGGAACCAGCCGCTGCCGGCGGTCGCCAGCACCAGCAGCCAGAGTGCCCAGACCGCCAGCTTGCCGCTGCCGTGATGGCCGGGCGCCGCCGGTGCGCGCTCGCGCAGCGCCACCGCCTGCTGGCGGAAATCGTCCCGGCTCGGGATGAGGGCCCCAAGGCGGGCATGGCCCCGTGCCAGGGTGAGCCCCCACAGCAGGCGCAACCCGATCAGGGCCATGGCGCCATAGCCCAGCCATTCATGCCACTCTTCGCCCGCCTCGTTGAGCCAGAGGTTGCCGATGCAGACCGCTGCCACACCCCAGTGGGTGAGGCGGACCAGGCCATCCCAGTGGAAGGGATCAGCCTTTCTGCTTGGCATATTGGTGGTACTCCTTCTTCAGGTCATTGACCTTGGCCAGATGGGCCTGGGCCTTCTCCTGATCACCGGCCTGCAGGGCCGCCAGGCTGGCATCCAGCTCGCTCTGCACCTTGTTCATGCCCTCGAGGAACTTCTCCTTCTTGGCAGCCGGCATGTTTCTCTCCTTGGCCACATCGAGCTGGGCCTTCATCTCCTTGATGTGTTTCTCCATGGTGGCCGCATCATCTGCCTTGACGGCCTGCTTGTAGTTGAAGCCGATCTTCTTCATCGGCTGCTCCAGATCGCCGGCCATGGCGGGCAGGGTCATCAGGCCAAACATCAGGGGCAGCAGCAGGGGGCGCACAGTTTTCAACATGGGATTTCCTTATGAGACGACGATATTGCAGGTTCTTATGGCACTCATTTGAGTGCGGTATCATACAGCATGATGCCATGAAAGCGGGGCAATTGTATGGGGAAAGTGCGACCAATTGTGACGAAATGTGTGCATTGTGCTGTACATATGTAGTCAGAAGGGGGTGGGCTGGGGGCGGAAAATGGGCGACAACCCAGGGCCGCAGACCCGAGGCGGAGAGAGGTGCCAAGGGGATGAATGCCTCCTTGCCACCACCATGTCGGGCTTAGGGGGAAGTCTGGGGTTGGCTGGGCGGTTATCCGCGCCCCAGGTGGCCCGGGCAGCAAAAAGGGCCCGCAGGCCCTTGTGTTCGATGGGGGGAGACGGCCTTTACTTGGCCTGCTCGCGCTCGATGGCGCGCCAGCCGATGTCCTTGCGATAGAAGACACCGTCCCACTGGATGCGACCCGCCAGCTGGTAGGCGCGTTGCTGCGCCTCGGCGACGGTGTGGCCCAGCGCGGTGGCGCAGAGTACGCGGCCACCGGCGGTGACTATGGTGTCTCCCGCCAGCTGGGAGCCGGCATGGAATACCTTCTCGCCGCTCGCCTCTTCCACCGGCAGGCCGCTGATGGGCTTGCCCTGCTGGTAGTCACCGGGGTAACCGCCCGCCGCCAGCACCACGCCGATGGCGACGCGGGGATCATAGATGGCTTCGACTTGATCCAGCTTGCCGGCACAGGCGGCCAGACAGAGCTCCACCAGATCGGAGCGCATCCGCAGCATGATGGGCTGGGTCTCGGGGTCGCCGAAGCGGCAGTTGAACTCGATCACCTTGGGGTTGCCCTGGGGGTCTATCATCAGGCCGGCGTAGAGGAAGCCGGTGTAGACGTTGCCCTCGGCCGCCATGCCGCGCACCGTCGGCATGATCACCTGCTCCATCACGCGTTGATGCACCGCATCTGTCACCACTGGCGCCGGGGAGTAGGCCCCCATGCCGCCGGTGTTGAGGCCGGTGTCGCCGTCGCCGACCCGCTTGTGATCCTGGCTGGTGGCCATGGGCAGCACGTGCTCGCCGTCCACCATGACGATGAAGCTCGCCTCTTCCCCGTCCAGGAACTCCTCGATCACCACACGGGCGCCGGCGTCGCCGAAGGCATTGCCGGAGAGCATGTCGCGTACCGCCGCTTCCGCCTCTTCGAGGGTCATGGCGACGATGACGCCCTTGCCGGCGGCCAGACCGTCAGCCTTGATGACGATGGGGGCACCCTTCTCGCGCAGGTAGGCCAGAGCAGGCTCCACCTCGGTGAAGTTCTGGTAGTCGGCAGTGGGGATGGCGTGGCGCGCCAGGAAGTCCTTGGCGAAGGCCTTGGAGCCCTCCAGCTGGGCGGCGGCGGCGGTCGGGCCGAAGATGGCGAGCCCTTCGGCACGGAAGGCATCCACCACCCCTTTCACCAGGGGCGCTTCCGGCCCGACTATGGTGAGACCGATCTGCTGGGCCTTGGCGAAAGCCAGCAGGGCCTGGATGTCGGTCGCCTCTATGGCGACGTTCTCTATGCTGCCCTCGTGGGCGGTGCCCGCATTGCCGGGGGCGACGAACACCCGGGTCACCATGGGGGATTGCTTGGCCTTCCAGGCCAGGGCGTGTTCACGGCCGCCGTTGCCAATGATCAGTACTTTCATCGTATCGCTCGCTTCTATTTGTGATAACCGCCTGGGGCAGCGGTTGAAAATAGTCAGTTGAAAAGAGACAACAAAAGGGCCGCCAGTGGCGGCCCTGACTCATCAGTGACGGAAATGGCGCATGTTGGTGAACACCATGCACATGCCGTGCTCGTTGGCGGCCTTGATCACCTCGTTGTCGCGCATGGAACCACCTGGCTGGATGACGCAGGAGATGCCCGCGGCGGCGGCGGCATCTATGCCGTCGCGGAACGGGAAGAAGGCGTCGGAGGCCATGACGGAGCCCGCCACAGTCAGCCCTTCATCCTCGGCCTTGATGCCGGCGATCTTGGCGGAGTAGACCCGGCTCATCTGGCCGGCGCCCACGCCTATGGTCTGGCCGTCTTTGGCGTAGACGATGGCGTTGGATTTGACGAACTTGGCGACCTTCCAGCAGAACAGCAGGTCCTTGAGTTCGGCCTCGGTCGGCTGACGCTGGCTGACTACGGTCAGATCCCCCAGGGTGACCATGCCGTGATCCCGCTCCTGCACCAGCAGACCGCCGTTGACACGCTTGAGGTCAAAGCCTTGGGCCGGGGCAGTCCACTGGCCGCACTCGAGCAGGCGCACATTCTGCTTGGCGGCCACCGCCTCGCGGGCCGCCTGGCTGATGCTGGGGGCTATGATCACCTCGACGAACTGACGAGCGACTATGGCCGCCGCAGTGGCGCCATCCAGCTCGCGGTTGAAGGCGATGATGCCGCCAAAGGCGGAGGTGGGGTCGGTCTGGTAGGCGCGATCATAGGCACTCAGCAGATCCTCACCTATGGCGACGCCACAGGGGTTGGCGTGCTTGACGATGACGCAGGCCGGCTCGGCGAACTCCTTCACGCACTCCAGCGCCGCGTCTGTGTCGGCGATGTTGTTGTAGGAGAGCGCCTTGCCCTGCAGCTGGATGGCGCTTGCCACCGAGCCAGGTGCGGCCTGCTCTTCGGCGTAGAAGGCGGCAGCCTGGTGGCTGTTCTCGCCGTAGCGCATGTCCTGCTTCTTGATGAACTGGGCGTTGAAGGTGCGCGGGAAGCGGGACTCGGCGTCGCCTTCCTTGTTGTCACCGTAGGAGGGCACCAGGGTGCCGAAGTAGTTGGCTATCATGCCGTCGTAGGCGGCGGTGTGTTCGAAGGCCGCGATGGCCAGATCGAAGCGGGTAGCCAGGGTCAGGCTGTTGCCGTTGCCATCCATCTCGGCGATCACGCGGCCGTAATCGGCAGCCTTGACGACTATGGTGACGTCCTTGTGGTTCTTGGCGGCGGAGCGGACCATGGTCGGGCCGCCGATGTCGATGTTCTCGACGGCGTCTTCCAGGGTGCAACCGGGCTTGGCCACGGTGGCGGCGAAGGGGTAGAGGTTGACGACAACCATGTCGATGGGGGAGATAGCGTGCTGGGCCATGATGGCGTCATCCCGATCGCGGCGGCCGAGGATGCCACCGTGCACCTTGGGATGCAGGGTCTTGACCCGGCCATCCATCATCTCGGGGAAGCCGGTGTAGTCGGAGACCTCGGTCACCGGCAGGCCCACATCGGCCAGCAGCTTGGCGGTACCGCCGGTGGAGAGCAGGGCCACGCCACGCTCGTTGAGTGCCTTGGCAAATTCCAGGATGCCAGTCTTGTCAGACACACTCAGCAGCGCACGGCGAATGGGTCGAGCTTGTTCCATCACACTATCGTCCTCAGCATAACGGGGACCGTTCCATGGGAGGCGAGGCTCAACACAGAGAGTCCCCAAATAAATGGAAGTGGGGGATTTCGCAAACCACTCTCGCCAAAAAGACCTGCTGTTGGCAAACGCGTTTTAGGAAATGCCCGCTTGACGCGACGCTCTCTTGTGGGCGCGTATTCTACACAAAAAATGTGAGCCGTGGTGGATTTTTTAAAGAGACAAAGCCTTGTGTGGTGCGGTGTTAAACGTTTTCTGATGATTTTTTGTGAAACGTTTGTCTTTTCAGTGTTTTGAGGGTAAAGAGCCGGGAAGGCCGGGGTTGGCTGCCGCTTTCCTGCCTTTGGCTGGCAATCGCCGGGCAAAGGGGCGATAGTGGAATCCGGTTTATATTGAGTACCATATTTGGCGGGAGAGGAAGGATGTATCGGATCGGGGAACTGGCCAAGGCGTGCGGGGTGAAGGCGGACACCCTGCGCTTTTACGAGAAGAACGGACTCATCTCGCCGGGGATCCGCAACGAGTCGGGTTACCGCCTCTATGGGGAGCAGGACAGGCGGCGGCTGGAGTTCATCATCCGCGCCAAGTCGGTGGGCTTCTCCCTGGCGGACATAGGCGAGCTGCTCGCCCTCGACACCAACAAGGCCAGAGTCACCTGTCAGGAGGTGAAGGCGGTGGCCGACACCAAGCTGGCCCAGGTGGAGCAGAAGATTATCGAGCTGACCCGCTTTCGGGAGAACCTGAAGGCGCTCTCCGACATCTGCTGCGGCGGCCCTCGCTCGGCGGAGCACTGCGCCATCCTGGAGACCCTGGAGTCCGGCACCCCTTCCCGTCACGAGCATCACGACCATGAGCACTGAGCGCCATCGCCCCCGGGTCTCTGCCTTCCTCGCCCTCTCCCTCGACGGTTTTATCGCGGGGGAGGGGAACGATCTCGCCTGGCTGGAACCCTATAGCGGCGACTCCCAGGAGGAGACCGGCTACGGCGCCCTGATGGCCAGCGCAGATCTGCTGCTGATGGGGCGCAACAGCTACGAAACCGTGCTCGGCTTCCCCGAGTGGCCCTACGGCGACAAACCTGTGACCGTGCTGACCCACAGGCCCGCCACGCCCCGTGCCCATGTCACTTTCCGGCAGGGGGCGCTGGCGCAGGTGCTGAGCGAGCTGTGGCAGGAGGGGGCGCGCCACCTCTATCTGGACGGTGGCGAGGTCGTGAGGCAGGGTCTGCAAGCCGGGCTGGTGGACGAGCTGACCCTGTTCTGGGTGCCGGTGGTGCTGGGCAAGGGCGTCTCGCTGTTTGGCGGCGAGCCGCTGCCAGAGCGGCTTGTCCCACTCTCCACTGCAGTGCTGGCGAGCGGCCTGGTGCGGGTGATCTACCGGCCCGCTCCCTGAGCCAGGGCAATCCGCCCCGGCCTCTTGCACTCGGGGGCCGGGAGGCGCACAATCGGCGCGTTTTTATTTCCACTGGCGTATTTTTAGCCAGTTTCAACCACACAGACAGGAGCCAATATGGCCAAGAAGAAGCGGGTCGATATCATCGATCAGGCCCACGATCATGGGCGGGGCGTCATCCAGGACAATCACCTCAAGGCATTGGTGACCTCAACCCTCTTCCAGGCCAGGGTCGAACCAAGCAAGAAGGGCAAGGGCAGCTACCAGCGCAAGGCCAAGCACGGCCAGCGGTGGGTGCCCGGTCAACAGCGGATGGTACGCGTCTGCTGCTGAGCGGGTTTCTGCCGCTAGGCATGACTGAAACAGAGAGGGTGCCATGGGCACCCTCTCTGTTTTGGCGGTGAAGCCAGACCTTGATGCCCCGTCGGCTTATTCGTCCATAAAGAGCTCGAGCAGCACGTTGAGATAGCGATGGCCGAGAGACGTCAGCTGCCAGCACTCTCCCAAGTCTTCGATAAGCTCCTTGGTCTGGGCAACCGCCAGCATGGTTTCCACCCGCTCCAGCGGCAGCCCTGTATAGGCCTCGAACTCCGCCTTGGGGGCGGGCTCGAACAGTCTGAACCTGTTCATGAAGTACTCCAGCGGCAGATCGTCCGCGCTCACCTGCCACTGGCTGTCCAGATAGGAGCGGGCAGGGTCCAGATAACCCTTGGGGTGCTTCACCTTGGCGGTGCGCAGGATCTGATGGTTCGCGAGATCCGTCACCTTGCCGTGGGCACCGCAGCCTATGCCCAGATAGTCGCCAAAGCGCCAGTAGTTGAGGTTGTGGCGGCACTGATAGCCCGCCTTGGCGTAGGCCGAGATCTCGTACTGCTGATAACCCTGGGCGGTGAGCATGGCGTGGCCCTGCTCATAGATGTCCCACAGGGTGTCATCCTCTGGCAGCTTGGGCGGCTTGGAGGCGAACGCCGTGTTCGGCTCTATGGTGAGCTGATACCAGGAGAGATGGGGCGGCGCGCAGTCCATGGCCTGCTGCAGATCATAGAGGGCGTCTTCCAGGCTCTGATCCGGCAGGCCGTGCATCAGATCCAGGTTGAAGGTGGGCAGCTTGATGGCATGGGCCAGCTCGGCGGCCTTGCGTGCCTCCTCCGGCCCGTGGATACGGCCGAGCCGGGTCAACTTTTCTTGCTGGAAGCTCTGCACCCCGATGGAGATGCGGTTGATGCCGGCGCGCTGGAAGCCGGCGAACTTGTCCGCCTCAACCGTGCCTGGGTTGGCCTCCATGGTGATCTCGCAATCCGGGGTCAGTGCGATGCGCCCACGCACCCCGTCCAGCAGCGCCTGCATGGCTTCCACGGAGAGCAGACTCGGCGTACCACCGCCGATAAAGATGGAGGAGAGCGGGCGCCCCTGGGCCCAGTGCAGATCCTGGCTCAGATCCTCCAGCAGGGCGGCCACGTACTCCAGGTGGGGCAGCTCCCCCTTCTGGGCGTGGGAGTTGAAGTCGCAGTAGGGGCACTTCTGGACGCACCAGGGCACATGGATATAGAGGGAGAGGGGCGGCAGTTGCAGCATGGGGTTTCCAATAATCAAAAATCAAAACGGGGGCCTGGCTGGCTCCCCATGGTCAATGAGGGCCTGCGCTCGTTGAACCGGGAGGCCATAAGCAACACGGGGGCCGACGGCCCCCATTGTAGATGAAATGCGTGCCGGCGTATCCCGGAGCCCGGTCGGGTCTCAGTGCGCCGCGGCCAGCGCCGCCTTGAGCTTGGCCAGGGCCTGGCCACGGTGACTTAGCTGGTTTTTGAGCTCAGCCGGCATCTGGGCCGAGGTGCAGTCGTGATCCGGCACGAAGAAGACGGGATCATAGCCAAAGCCGTGCTGACCACGGGGCTCGTCGATGATCATCCCCTCCCAGCTCGCCTGGCAGATGATGGGGGTGGGATCGTCGGCGTGGCGCATATAGACCAGCACGCACCAGAAGCGGGCGCTCTTGAGGTAGTCGGGGGCACCTTGCAGCTCGGCCAGCAGCTTGTCGATGTTCTCCTTGTCGCTGGCACCGGCACCGGCAAAGCGGGCGGAGTAGACGCCGGGGCGACCGTGCAGCAGATCCACTTCGAGGCCGGAGTCGTCAGCGACGGCGGGCAGGCCCGTGATGCGGGCGGCGTGGCGTGCCTTGATGATGGCATTCTCGACGAAGGTGGTGCCGGTCTCGTCGGCATCGGAGACCGCAAACTCGCTCTGTGGGATCACCTGGATCTTCATATCGGCCAGCATGGCGGCCAATTCCTTCACCTTTTTCTGGTTCCCTGTTGCCAGGACAAGCTTGTTCATCGCACACCTCCGCAAAAATAATCTGCGCATTCTATGCGGGGCAGGGGTTTAGTAAAAGCGCCAATTGCCTGCAATCCGGCACCGGATGAGGGCTGCCCTGGTCGTGCTGAGAGGCAGATAAAATACATGTTTCCTCATAGGAATAACCAAAGTGATTAAATACCATTTCAATTCATTACTCTGAGTCAGTAGACTCGCGCACCAATCGATTTTCCCCCTAGGGCTTGAGGTGACTGATGCCATTGATTCTTCTGCTTGTACTCCTGGTGCTGTTCAGCCCGCTGGCCATCGACATCTATCTGCCCGCCATCCCGCAGATGGCCGAGCAGCTGGGGGCCGAGGTGACCCTGATGCAGGGCACCATCACCTGGTTTCTGTTCAGCATGGGGCTGGGTCAGCTGCTGGTGGGGCCGCTCGCCGACCGCTACGGCCGCAAGCCCATCGCCCTTGGCGGCGTGCTGCTCTACGGGCTGAGCGCCCTGGCCGCCGGCTTTGCCGCCAGCCTGGGCGAGCTGATGCTGGCGCGGGTGTTGCAAGGCTTCGGTGCCTGTGCCACCTCGGTCGCCGCCTTCTCCGTGGTGCGTGACAGCTATGGCCCCAAGAAGAGCGGTCAGATGATCTCCTACCTGAACGGCGCCATCTGCTTCATCCCCGCCCTGGCGCCCCTGCTCGGTGGCTGGCTCACCGCCAAGGCGGGCTGGTCGGCCAACTTCTGGTTTATGGCCGGGTACGCCGTTGTGGTCGGCAGCTGGCTGCTGTGGCGCATGCCGGAGACTCGCCCGGAGGAGACCAGCAGCAGCGGCCCGCTCATCAGCTGGTCCCGCTACAGCCCTGTGCTGCGCTCCCCGAGCTTCCTGTTCAACGCGGCGCTCTGCATGCTGGCGATGGCGGTGATCCTGGCCTATGTCACGGCGGCGCCGGTACAGCTGATGGTGAAGCTGGGTCTGGACATGAACGGCTTCAGCTACTGGTTCACCGCCAACGCGGCGCTCAACATCCTGGCCTGCTTCCTGGCGCCGCGCTTCATCGCCAGGGTAGGACCGAGACGCACCCTGCGCATCGGCCTGCTGGTGTTGCTGCTGTCAGCCATCCTGCTGACGCTGACCATGCACCTGGCTCATCCGCTGGCGATGATGGGGCCCGTGTTCCTCTCCAGCATCGGCTTCGCCATGATACTGGGTGCAGCAGCCGGCATGGCGCTGGCCCCCTTCGGCCACTGCGCCGGCACCGCCGCCGCCCTGCTCGGCCTGTTCCAGATGAGCGGCTCCGGCGCCCTGGTGGGGATCACCGGATGGCTGATGCCGGATCCCCTGAGCCAGTTGGCACTGCACATGTGGCTGCTGCTGCCACCCTTGCTGATGCTGATGACGCGACAGGGTCGTCGCCTCTGCCTGCAGCCTTGATGCGCGGGGGCACAACCCCCGGCGTTGATGGATAACGTCGCTTGCACAGGCAATAAATCCTGTGCTCTGATGAACGAAACGGGGGCTTTAGGCCCCCTTCTTTTTTGGGCGCAACCTCGCCAGGTGCCTATCATATTGGACAGTTCAGCGGAGAATCCCATGAGTCAGACAATCAACGCCGCCCTGGTGGGCTATGGCTTTGCAGGACAGACCTTCCACGCCCCCTTCCTGACCAGCACCCCGGGGCTTGCCCTGCGCTGGGTGGTGAGTCGGGATGCCGCCAAGGTGCAGGCCGAGCTGCCCGGCTGCCGCGTCGGCTCGCTGGACGAGGTGCTGGCCGACAGCACTGTCGATCTGGTGGTGATAGCGACCCCCAACGATACCCACGCCCCCATCGCCCGTCAGGCACTGCTGGCGGGCAAGCACGTGGTGATCGACAAGCCGTTCGCGCTGGATCTGGCCGAAGCCGAGGCGCTCGTCGAGCTGGCCGAGAAGCAGCAGCGGCTGCTCAGCATCTTCCACAACAGGCGCTGGGACGGGGATTTCCTCACGGTACGCCGCCTGCTGGCGGAAGGGGCGCTGGGCAAGATCGCCCAATTTGAATCCCATTTCGATCGCTACCGCCCCGAAGTCCGTCAGCGCTGGCGGGAGGCGGGCGGCCCGGGTTCCGGGCTCTGGTTCGATCTCGGTCCCCACATCCTGGACCAGGCGTTGCAGCTTTTCGGCCAGCCTGACTGGATCCAGGCGGATTTGGCCGCCCAGCGCCCGGGGGCACTGAGCGATGACTACTTCCACGTGGTGCTGGGCTACGGCGCGCTTCGGGTGATACTGCACGGCAGCTGTCTGGTCTCTGCCACCATGCCGCGCTTCGTCATCCACGGCAGCGAAGGATCCTTTATCAAGTTCGGCATGGATGTGCAGGAGGAGCAGCTCAAGCTCGGCCTGCGCCCGCCCGCGGTGAACTGGGGCCAGGATCCCGAACCCGGCCAGCTCAGCCGCATGGTGGAGGGGCAGCCCCTGGTGCAGGCGGTGAGCGGGGAGGCCGGGGATTACGGCGCTTACTACAGCGGTGTCTGCGCCGCCATCAGGGGTGAGGCGAGCAACCCAGTGCCCGCTGTGGAGGCCCTGGCGGTGATGGCGCTGCTGGATCTGGCCAGAGAGAGCGACAGCCAGGGGCGGCGGCTGATTTGTCAGAAGCTGTCTGATTGAGGTCACTTTCACTATCTGGGTGATGGCTGCCGAAATGGCAACGATTGACTGACAATCGTTCTCTTGTTGGTGTTTAATTGTGCTGTTGCGCGTCAACAAAGGCGTATTGTATTAATATTGGTCGTTGCAGTAGTTCTTTTTATCTAGCCAACGAGAAAATATCATTGTGATACGCGTTTTCATTGGCCGCATATGGGGATATATTTCGCGCGCCTCCTGACTCCCGGTGGCTCGCTGTTTTACCGGGGGCGAAGACGCACAGTGATGGTTATTGACACCATCTCTCCATCTTTTTTTGAGGGTATGCACATGAACAAAGTACTGGTAGCCGGTATCCTGGGTCTGATGTTGACCGCCTGTGGTCAGAAAGAAGAAGCCGCCGCTCCGGCTGCTACTCCGGCCGCCGACGTTGCTGCAACTGTTAGCGAAGCTGCCTCTACCGTAGAGAAGGCTGCTTCCGAAGCGTCTGCTACCGTCGAGAAGGCTGCTGCTGACGTGGCCACCAAGGCAGAAGCTGCTGTGAGCGATGCCAAGGCCAACTAAGCCTGCACCTCATAAAAAAAACGGGCCCGGCGGTAACGCCGGGCCCGTTTTTTTATGGCCACTGTGGGGCTGATGCTGCCCAGTCAGGGCAGCGGCTCCACCAGCAGAATGTGGGAGTCGGCCCCCACCACCTTGACCCGGCTGCCTGCCGGCAGCGGCACAGGGCAGCGCACAGTCCAGACGGTGTCATCCAGATGCACCCGGCTTGTGCCCTGGCTCACCTCATCCAGCAGGGTCAGCTCCCGCCCCAGATAGCTCTGCATCCGCTCGTTGATGGGGGCGGCCGCATCGCGGCTCGAGCGGTCGCGCTTGTGCTGCCAGCGCCACCAGGCCCAGGTGGTCACCAGGGACTGCGCCGCAAACAGCAGCAGCTGGGCCTGCCAGCCGAAGGGCCAGAGCAGCAGGATCAGGCCGACTTCCAGCGCGGCTATGCCGGTCCAGAGCAGAAAGCCCACCGACCCCAGCACCTCTATGGCCAGCAGCACGAAGCCGAGCCCCAGCCAGTGCCAGTGGGTCAGCCCCTCGAACAGGGCTGTCATGACTTGCCGACCTTGCCATCTTTGTTGAACAGCTCGGCCATGCCCGCCACCGAGCCAATCAGGCTGCCCGCCTCCAGCGGCATCATGATGATCTTGCTGTTGGGCCCTTCACCTATGCGGGCCAGCGCCTCTGTGTATTTCTGGGCCACGAAGTAGTTGATGGCCTGCATATCCCCCTCGGCGATGGCCTTGGAGACCATATGGGTCGCCTTGGCTTCCGCCTCGGCGGCACGCTCCCGCGCCTCGGCGGCGAGGAAGGCGGCCTGGCGTTCCCCCTCGGCTTTGAGGATCTGGGACTGCTTCTCTCCTTCCGCTTTCAGGATCTTGGACTGGCGCACCCCCTCGGCCTCCAGCACCTCGGCCCGTTTCTGCCGCTCGGCCTTCATCTGGGCGTTCATGGCTTCCACCAGGGCCAGCGGCGGGCGCACATCCTTGATCTCGATCCGGGTCACCTTGATGCCCCAGGGGGCGGTGGCCGCATCCATGGTGCGCAGCAGCTTCTCGTTGATGGTGTCGCGCTGGGAGAGCATCTCGTCCAGCTCCATGGCGCCCAGCACTGTCCGCATGTTGGTCATGGTCAGATTGCGGATGGCGCTGGTGAGATCGTTGACCTCATAGGCCCCTTTGCGGGCATCCACCACCTGCACGAAGCTGATGGCGTCTATGGTGACGTTGGCGTTGTCCCGGGAGATCACCTCCTGGGCCGGGATGTCCAGCACCTGCTCCATCATGATGATCTTGTGGCCGACTCTGTCCACATAGGGGATCAGCAGGTTGAGACCGGGGGAGAGGGTACGGGTGTAGCGGCCGAAGCGCTCCACAGTCCAGTTGAAACCCTGGGGCACTATCTTGATGCCCGCGCTCAGGGTGGCCAGCACCAGGAACACGAAGATCCCCAGCACAATCAATGACTCATTCATGGTAAAGCTCCTTATGAAACACTTTCACTAGCCTAGGGTCTGGTGCGAACCACCACAAGGACATTCGCTCCCCTTTGCCACAACATGGTTTTGCTAATTACTAAAACGTATTAAAGAGCATTTTTTATTATTTTGAGGGATAAGGGCTCCTGCCTATAGTCGCCCCAGATGTCGTCGTATGCCGAGGAGTGGGCCCTGATGGATTATTTACCTATGTTTGCCAGGTTGGAAGGCCGCCCGGTATTGCTGGTGGGCGGGGGCGAGGTTGCCCTGCGCAAGGCGCGCCTGTTGCTGGCGGCAGGTGCCCGGCTGACCCTGGTCTCCCCCGAGCTCGAGCCCGACTTCCATGAATTTGCCGGTCGCTTCACCCATGTGGCTGCGCGCTTCGACCCGGCCCATCTGGCCGGCCAGATCCTGGTGGTGGCTGCCACCGACAGCCTTGAGGTCAACGCCCTCGTCTATCAGAGCGCCAATCAGCTCGGGCTCTTTGTGAATGTGGTGGACGACCCCGAGCGCTCCAGCTTTATCTTCCCCTCCATCATCGACCGCTCGCCCCTGATGGTGGCCGTCTCCAGCGGCGGCAAGGCCCCTGTGCTGGTGCGCCTGCTGCGCGAGCGACTCGAGAGCCTGTTGCCCCGCCATCTGGGCGGACTGGCCGAGCTCTCGGGCCGGGTGCGGGTCAAGGCCAAGCGGGTGCTAGCTTCTCTCTCCGATCGCCGCCGCTTCTGGGAGCGGGCCTTTGCTTCCAACACCCTCGCCGGTCTGATTGAGAAAGAGGATTGGCAGGGGGCAGAGGGCTGGCTCAATGAGGGGCTCGACAAAGCCCAAAGCGAAGTGGGCGAGGTGGTATTGGTGGGGGCAGGCCCCGGGGATCCTGGCCTGCTGACCCTCAAGGCGCTGCAACAGATTCAACAGGCCGAAGTGGTGCTCTATGACCAGCTGGTCTCCCCGGAGATCCTGGATCTGGTGCGCCGTGACGCCACCCTGGTGTCGGTCGGCAAGAAGGCCGGTGCCCACAGCGTGCCCCAGGAGGAGACCAATCGTCTGCTGGTGCAATACGCCAGGGCGGGCAACCGTGTGGTGCGGCTCAAGGGAGGAGATCCCTTCATGTTCGGCCGCGGCGGCGAGGAGCTGGAAGTGCTGGCAGAAGAGGGCATCCCCTTCTCGGTGGTGCCCGGCATCACGGCCGCCGCCGGCGCCACCGCCTATGCGGGCATACCGCTAACCCACCGCGACCATGCCCAGAGCGCCGTCTTTATTACCGGCCACTGCCAGAAAGAGGGCAAGGAGCCCGACTGGCAGCAGCTAGCCATGACCCAGCAGACGCTGGTCATCTACATGGGGTTGATGCGCTCCGAGCATATCCAGCAGCAGTTGGTGAGCCATGGCCGAGGCCAGGGCACCCCCATCGCCATCATAGAGCGGGGCACCACCGCCCGTCAGCGCGTGCTGACCGGCACCCTGGCTGACCTGGCCGTACTGGCCGAGCAGGCGGTAAGCCCGTCGCTCATCGTCATCGGCGAGGTGGTGGCCTTGCGCAAGCAACTCGCCTGGTTTGGCGAACAGGGTGGCGAACAGGCCGAAACAGAGGCGAGCCGCCACGACCTGAAGCTGGTGAGCCTGGCCTGAGGGCAGGCCGCGACAGCAACCGATTTGACGGTGCGGCCAAGGCGGCACCGAACTGAACCAGAACTGCGCCCCGAGCAGGCGCGATAGCAATGAACCGAGGACCCAGACATGGACCGTGAAAGACTGACACACCTGCAACAGCTGGAAGCCGAGAGCATCCACATCATCCGCGAGGTGGCTGCCGAATTTGAAAACCCGGTGATGATGTACTCCATCGGCAAGGACTCCTCCGTCATGCTGCACCTGGCCCGCAAGGCCTTCTACCCGGGCAAGATCCCCTTCCCCCTGCTGCACGTGGACACCAACTGGAAGTTCAAGGAGATGATCAAGTTCCGGGACGAGACCGCCAAGAAGTACGGGCTGGATCTTATCGTCCACAAGAACCCGGATGGCCTGGCCATGGACATCAACCCCTTCGTGCACGGCAGTGGCAAGCACACCGATATCATGAAGACGGAGGGGCTCAAGCAGGCGCTCAACAAGTACGGCTTCGATGCCGCCTTCGGCGGTGCGCGCCGGGACGAGGAGAAGTCCCGGGCCAAGGAGCGGGTCTACTCCTTCCGTGACAAGTCCCACCGCTGGGATCCGAAGAACCAGCGCCCTGAGCTGTGGCGTGTCTACAACAGCCAGGTCAACAAGGGGGAGAGCATCCGTGTCTTCCCGCTCTCCAACTGGACCGAGCTGGACATCTGGCAATACATCTATCTCGAGAACATCGACATAGTGCCGCTCTATTTCGCGGCCATGCGTCCCGTGGTGGAGCGCAGCGGCATCAAGATCATGGTGGATGACGAGCGCATGCCCATAGGCCCGGAAGACGAGGTGAAGCAGGAGCTGGTGCGCTTCCGCACCCTGGGCTGCTACCCGCTGACCGGGGCCATCGAATCCAATGCCACCACCTTGCCCGAGATCATCGAAGAGATGTTGCTCACCACCTCGAGCGAACGGCAAGGGCGGCTCATCGACCACGATCAGGCCGGCTCCATGGAGCAGAAGAAGCGTCAGGGATATTTCTAAGGAATCGCATCATGAACAACCATATTCAGACCGCCATCAGCGAACAGGGCATTGAAGCCTACCTGCACGCCCAGCAACACAAGAGCCTGCTGCGCTTTCTCACCTGCGGCAGCGTGGACGACGGCAAGAGCACCCTGATCGGTCGCCTGCTGCACGACTCCCAGCAGATCTATGAAGATCAGTTGAAAGCGCTGGAGTCCGACAGCCAGAAGCTCGGCACCACGGGGGAAAAACTCGATCTGGCACTGCTGGTGGACGGCCTGCAGGCCGAGCGCGAGCAGGGCATCACCATAGACGTGGCCTACCGCTATTTCTCTACGGCGAAGCGCAAATTTATCATCTCGGATACCCCGGGCCACGAGCAGTACACCCGCAACATGGCCACCGGCGCCTCCACCTGCGATCTCGCCATCATATTGATCGATGCCCGCAAGGGGGTGCTGGATCAGACCCGTCGCCACAGCTTTATCGCGAGCCTGCTCGGCATCAAGCAGTTCGTGGTGGCGGTCAACAAGATGGATCTGGTGGAGTTCAGCCAGGAGGTGTTCGATCGCATCAGTGCCGAATACCGCGAATTCGCCAAGAAGCTCAGCGTCGACACCATCCACATAGTGCCGGTCTCGGCCCTGGACGGTGACAACGTGGTCAACCAGAGCGACAAGCTGGCCTGGTATCAGGGCGAAACCCTGCTCGCCCTGCTGGAGAGCGCCGATGTGATACAAAATGCGGAGCGCGAGCTGGAATGCCACCCGGTGCGCCTGCCGGTGCAGTACGTGAACCGCCCGAACCTGGATTTTCGCGGCTTCGCGGGCACCCTGGCCTCCGGCATCCTGAGGGTCGGCGACCGGCTTGCGGTGCTGCCGTCCGGCAAGGAGAGCACTGTGACCCGCATCGTCACCTTCGACGGGGATCTGGACTACGCCCTGCCGGGTCAGGCCATCACCGTCACCTTCGCGGACGAGATCGACATCAGCCGGGGCGACCTGCTGGTGGATGCGGCGAAGAAGCCCCAGGTGACCCAGAACGTGCTGGCTCACATCGTCTGGATGGGGGAGGAGTCCCTGCAACCGGGCCGGGTCTATGACGTCAAGCTGGCCACCAAGAAGAGCCGTGGCCAGGTGGAGGCCATCCGCCATCGCATCGAGATCAACAAGCTGGACGAGCTGCCGGCCTCCGAGCTCAAGCTCAACGAGATCGGCCTGTGCGAAGTGAGCCTGACCGACCCGGTGGCGTTCGACCCCTATGCGGATATCCGCGACACCGGCAGCTTCATCCTGATCGACCGGCTGACCAACGTCACCGTGGGCGCGGGCATGATAGTGGAAGGGCTGACCGCAAAAGCGGTGGCAGGGCAGTACAGCGAGTTCGAGATCGAGCTCAACGCCCTGGTGCGCAAGCATTTCCCCCACTGGCAGGCGCTGACCATCAGCAACGATTCCGGCAAGGAGTAAGCCCATGACCTGGCAACAATCCCTGGTGCTGGGTCTGCTGGCTGCCCTCGTCGCCCTGCTGATCCAGGGCAAACTCCGGCCGGCGCTGCTCTTTTCGGGCGCCGTGCTCATCACCTATCTGAGTGGACTGGCGGACATCAACGCCGTGGTGGCGGGCTACACCAACAGCGCCCTGCTGACCCTGGTGTTGCTGCTGCTGGTCTCCTTGGCGGTGGAGAAGACCCGGATCATGAGCTGGTTCGCCAACCTGGTGGGCACCGGCTCCTTCAACAAGGTGCTGGTCAAGGTGTGGTTCTCCACCGCCTTCCTGTCGGCCTTCGTCAACAACACCGCCGTGGTGGCCTCCATGCTGGGGGCAGTCAAACGCAACCCCAACCATGCCCCCTCCCGGCTGTTGCTGCCCATGTGCTTCGCGGCCACCTTTGGCGGCGTGCTGACCCTGATCGGCACCTCCACCAACCTCATCGTCAACAGCTTCCTCATCAAGATGGGGGCGCCGCCGCTGGGCATGTTCGACTTCTTTATGGTGGGTGCTGGCACATTATTGACAGGGCTGGTGGCCGTGCTGCTGTTTGCCCGTCACCTGCCGGAGCAGGACACAGAAATGAGCCGGGAATCCGGCTATTTTCTCGAGGCCAAGGTGGGGGCCGGTTCCCCCATGGCCGGGCGCAGCGTCAAGGAGAACGGCCTGCGCAGCCTCAAAAGCCTCTATCTGGCGGAGATCATTCGCGGCGATCAGGTGATCTGCCCGGTGCAGCCGGAACACGAGCTGCATGAGGGGGACATGCTGCTGTTTTGCGGTGACGTGGAGAGCGTCGGCGTGCTGCAGGAGCTCAAGGGGCTGGATCTCTACGGCCAGCACCGCCTCAACGGCCAGCACCTGGTGGAGGTGATCGTCAGCCACAGCTCGCGACTGGTGGGGCAATCCATCAAGGATGCGGAGTTTCGCACCCACTTTGATGCGGTGGTGCTGGCGGTGCGCCGTGGCGAGACCCAGCTCACCGGCGGCCTCGGCCAGATTGAGCTGCACGCCGGCGACACCCTGCTGCTGGCCCCCGGCCCCAAGTTTGCGGGCAACAAGTCCCTCTCCCGGGAATTCGTGGTGGTGAGCGGGCTCGAAGCCTCCACCCGGCTCGATGGCAAGCGTAGCGCCGCCGTGGTGCTGGGCTTTCTCGGGGTGCTGGCGCTGTCGGTGTTCGAGCTGGTGCCGCTGTTCAAGGGGCTGCTGGTGATGCTGGTAGTGCTGCTCTTCTCCCGCATCCTGACCCTGGACGAGATCCGCCGCCGCTTTCCGCTGGACATCTGGCTGGTGGTGGGCGGGGCCCTCGCCATCGCCGATCAGCTGGAGAAGAGCGGCCTGGCCAGGTTGATTGCCGACTGGCTGATGGGGGAGTTCAACGGTTCCAGCCCACTCATCGCCTTTATCGGCATCTACCTGTTCACCCTGGTGCTGACCGAGCTGATGAGCAACAACGCCGCCGCGGCCCTGGCCTTCCCCATGGGCTACCAGCTGGCGCTCAGCATGGATGTCTCCACCATGCCGTTCATCCTGGCGGTGCTGTTCGGGGCCAGCTCCAGCTTCATACTGCCCTATGGCTACCAGACCAACCTCATGGTCTATGCGGCGGGCAACTACAAGATGCCGGACTACCTCAAGCTGGCAGTGCCTGTCTCCCTGGCCTACAGCCTCGGGGTGATTGTCATGGTGCCCCTGCTGTTTCCGTTTTAAGGCGTAACCCTCTTCGTTTTGGGGCCCTGATGCCTCGCAAGGAGTTTGAATGAGCAATACCATGGCATCAGCAAGTTATCGGCTGACAGTCCGAATCGGCTCCCCGTGGTTGTGGACAGTTTCAGTGTTGAGGCGTGAGCGCCAATCAAGGAGTGTTGGATGAGCAATATCGTGTGGCATGCCCATGCCGTCGACAAACAGAGCCGGGCCGAGCTGAAGGGACAAAAGCCGCTGGTGATCTGGTTCACCGGGCTGTCGGGGGCGGGTAAATCCACCCTGGCGGGGGCACTGGAGCAGGCGCTGGCCGCCTCGGGCAAGCACACCTATCTGCTGGACGGGGACAACGTGCGCCACGGCCTGTGCGGGGATCTGGGCTTTGATGACGCCGCCCGCCAGGAGAATATCCGCCGGGTCGGCGAGGTGGCGAAACTGATGGTGGATGCGGGCCTTATCGTGCTCACCGCCTTTATCTCGCCGTTCCGTGCCGAGCGGGATCTGGTGCGAAACCTGTTGGGAGCGGACGAGTTTGTCGAGGTGTTTGTGGATGCGCCGCTCGCCGTCTGTGAAGAGCGCGACCCCAAGGGGCTCTACAAGAAGGCGCGGGCAGGGGAGATCCGCAACTTTACCGGAATTGACTCCGCCTACGAGGCACCGGAGCAGCCGGAAATCCATCTGCTTAATGCCGATAAATCGGTGGCGGTGTTGGTGGATGAGTTGATGACCGCCCTGCGGCAGGGGAACTACCTGTAGTTTTTGGGTTTCGTTACCTGATAAAGGGAGTCGGATTGTTATCCCGGCAACCGGGTAATGACCCGGGCAGCAAGCGTAAGCAGCAAATAAAGTGCAGGCGCGGGTCGCAAGGGCAAAGCGACCCTCTTTGCCTGAGCGAGTCATGGAATCGGCGCACATCTGGCAAGCGACCTGTGGCCGATAAGTGGGCCACAACAAGCATTTGTGTGCTGGCGGCAGCCACTATAGGCAAAAATGTTGTCATCAGCGAAAACACCATAAATCCAGCTTATAGTGGCACCGGCGAGCCTTGAGCCACCTCAAGGCGGCTAATATCAACCCCACAAAGGGATTTTCCGATCCTTGCTGATGCCGTGGTGGGGTTATTCGCGATTGTTCGAATACGCTGCGCTATTCGAACCTACGGGCTGCGCCATATTGGAACGCATATAAACAGCAATATTGCGTGATTTATCTGATAAGTTGCCGAATGCCAAGTTTAGTGGCGGTTTGTAAGTTGACGGTTTTGCGCGAACAATTAGCGTAGCCAATGCGTAAAAACGGCGACTTAGAAATTGTCCAGCACGCACAGCGTGCGAACTAGAACGCCTTGTTAGGCGATGTACATTGATCAGATTTTCTCTGCAAGGCTCTTTAGCTTTTTACTCATTTTTGAAATGTTTACTTGTGCTTTTTCGTCGTTATTAATTTTCATTGCAGTTGCGTAATGTACTACTGCCTCATAGGATGCTTTGTCCGTTACTTCATACCAGCCAGATTTATATTTAAATTTTCCGTCTGCAACCATTTGAGCTCGGTCTGGATAGTTCTCTACGCGTTTTTTATGAGGTACTTGAGTTCGTTGATTTCTTCGCTATTTAGTGGCATTCAGGTTCTCCTTTTTGCCTAACGCCGCCAACACGGGCCGAGCGTAGCGAGGTCCAGCCCAATGAGCTTTTTGCGTTGGGCGACTGTGCTTGGCATGGTTAGCTTTTTTTAAGCTTTCCATTATCCCAGAATCGAAAGCTTGTAGTATCTACTACTGCTTTTTTTGCATGATTAAAAGCCACCTTTGAAGTTCTCCCCCCGAGATACATGGAAAGAAAGTAGGTTTGTGCAAATTGCGACGCTATTGCTCCATGAACAGAGTGAAATGGTGCAGCGATGTCCTCGCACATGGCGGTTTTTGAGAACGGTTTTGAAAACCTTGCTTGCCCGGTCTTGCAACACAAAAATAGAAAATGTTTTTTAGGAGCCCCCCTTACCTTAAGCGCTTCGCCTAGCTTTTCTGCATTAACCCATTCATCAACACCAAAATAAACTGCATCATCTCGACCATGGCCGATAAATACGACATATAGTGGTCAACTAAATCCGGACACTTGGTTAGGCCGATCCTCGGCTTTTGCTGGCGCGCTCCCGTCATTGTGTTGATGTGGACGCCGCCAGTTGTAGTAATCCATCAGGTAATAGCTGATATCCCGCTTCGCCTCCCGCAGGTTCATATATCCCGTTGTCGGGAGCCACTCTGTCTTCAGACTCCTGAACAACCGCTCCATCGGTGCATTATCCCAACAGTTGCCACGCCGACTCATGCTCTGGGTCATGCGATGGCGCCACAGCCGCTGCCGAAATGCCCGGCTGCCATATTGGCTGCCTTGGTCTGAGTGAAACAGCACACCTGATGGGCAACCCCGCTGCTGATAGGCCATCTCGAGCGCTTTTATTGCCAGCTCTGCATCAGGCTTGTCAGACATCGCCCAGCCCACGACTCGGCGGGCATAAAGGTCGAGCACCACCGCCAGGTAATTCCAACGACCACCTGCCCAGACGTAGGTGATATCGCCACACCACACCTGATTGGGTTGTTGGACATCAAATTCACGGGCCAGCAGATTGGGAATATCCGGTCGTTCAGACCGGGCGACCTGATAGCGATGAGCGCCCGGTTGCTTGGATACCAGACCGACCTCCTTCATCAGACTGCGCACTTTGAATCGGCCAATCTGATGCCCCAGCGCTCGCATCATCGACATCAAGGCGCGGCTGCCCGCTGAGTTCCGGCTCTCTTTGAACAAACGGCGCAACTCGCTGCGTTGCTGCATCCGCTCACGGTTAATCGTCCGCTTGCGGGCCAGATAGTCGTAAAAACAGGATGTTGGCACATCGAAAGCGCAGCAGACCAGAGTGATGGGGGCTTGCTCCCTTAATCGGTCTATCAGCGCGTACGTTTGAACTCGTCCGCCATCAAGAGAGCAGTAGCCTTTTTTAGAATGTCCTTTTCGCGCTCGAGCTGGTTGATGCGGGCTTCCAGCTCCTGGATTTTCTGCTGCTCCGGGGTCAGCGCTTTGCCGATTGGGGTGGTGCCGGTTCGTTCGGATTGGAGCTGCTGAACCCATCGGCGAAGTATGGTTTCACCGACATCCAGTGAACGGCTGGCTTCGGGGACAGAGTATCCCTGGTCGAGTACCAGGGATGCGGCTTCGAGTTTGAATTCAGCAGTAAATGAGCGACGTAATCTGGTCATTGAACACCTCAAGTCATGGTGGCGACTGTACCACCTAAAATGGTGTCCGGGATGATTAGACCACTACAACATGACTTATTTCAGATTGCTCTTCTTTCCAAAACTTTACTAGCTCCGGCAATGATCTAACTTTTATACCAAGAGCTTCCTCTTCCGATAACAATAGTCTTAGATGATGTAGCGTTGTTTTGTAAAGAGGGTCAATCAGAAGCAGTTCGCTTTTATAGTCGCCCATAGCTACAACTAATGCCTTAATCTTCTTCTTTGCGAACGATACAGATATCCATTCAGAAGTAGCTCCCCCCGGGAGATCAACCTTTATTTTACTATGACCTCGGTCTACCACACTCGTGCAGTAAAAAGATGAGAAACCGTCTTGCTCTAAGCCGATATTGGAGCGCGGTATATATACGCTGTCTCCAATATTTATTCCATTGGCCAAAATTTACTCCTTACAGAAGCTCACGCCGCCAGCAGCGGCAAAAATTTGATGGCGCTTTTATTGCGCCACTTGCAAGAAAAGTGACAGAAAGTTTTTGTCCGATTTGACTGGCCTTGTTATACGACGCCACAAGTCTCCTTTAAACCTTCACTCAATTTTTTTAGAGTTACTAGCAGGGCTTCAACGTCCTTCTTTGAGATGACGATTCGTTGACCTACCTTATAAAAAGAATCACCAGACTTAGTAATATACCTATCATCCACGATTCCTTCGCTATGAGCCAGCAAGTGTCGTTTTTGGAAGAGTATATTTAGTTCAGTCATTTCAGCAGAGGCTAGCCAATCGCTATACGTTTTACCAAGAGCGCTTGCCCATAAATTACCACCTTGTTCAAGCCTTTGAAATGCATTAAATGGAGCTTTTCCAAATGGTTCATATAAGCCTTCACATAGTTTCTGAAATGCCACAACACCATCAGAAATACTGGTTTCCAATAAAGAGCGACAAGTTAATTCGGCTTCATCCTTATTTGACGCTTCGATTGGCGCCTTCCTCACTACATCGATGTTATCCGATTTAGCCTTAATTTTCCTTAGTGAGTCGCTAAATGTTTTTGTTACAGAATTATGTCCACATGCAGGGCAGAAATAAGCACTCCCTAAAACTGAGAAACGTGAATCACACTTCTCGCACTTAATGTCCAACTCCATTGCTTCAGCAGCCTTCACTGGAATAGTAAATGTCCTACTGCTTGAACCCTTGTATTTCATGCTAATTGAGACAAAACTATTTTTAGATTGGCTGCGGTTAAACTTTTTAGCCATATCAGAAAGCGATTTACCTATTAAGCCTTTTACTACATTAAAAGCTTCTTCTTTAGCATGTTCGATCTGAGAAATTGTAAACCAGTGATCTGCTGGGGCTTCATGCCCACACATTGGACACCAAACAGCTTCATCTCTAAAAATATTAATCCAGTCGTCACTATTCACTTTAAAAAGAAATTCACACTTTTCCGATGGGCATTGTTTATCTATATAGCCCTTCTCATCAGTATCTATTCCTACAGATACAGATACAGATACAGATTTCAGGTTTTCAAGGTCTTTAAAGGAATCTGACATTCACTCCACTCCGTTGAAAGTCGTATAACGCCTGAATTAAGCCGAACCGAGAAGCGGCTTTGGTTTGAATGAATTGTTAGCGCTCATGCGACGCTCAGGCCTTTTTGGCAGACGCGGCTGCGACTAATGCGCCCATTCTTGCTTTTCTTTCCTCTCGGCCTACGTACCACTCCTTAAATAGAGTTTCTATCAATCCGATCAAAAGCTCCGCCTCTTGCGGGTCAACATCAACGATTAAGTTGATGTCCTTCTCCATGTGAGCGCCAATGTTCCCTAGCTTTCTGAGTGCATCAATTGCACCCCAAGTGAGCGGATCGACTCGATCCTTGATTTGGTCGATTTCATCGACGAGTCGACCTGGTTTTACTTGCCAGAAATCTCGCACAACTCCTTGAAGGCACCGTCTGGACAACGTGGCCGACGCTTTGGGGCTGAGATCTCTGATGTAGCAGGCTTCTTGGTAGTCGCCGAGGATCGTTCTGGGAATGTATGACGGGAAACTTCTTGCGCTGGATGACGGGACTAGATTCCACGACTGGAGCGTCTGGCCAAGAATCTCGGTGCCTTGAGCGCTCTGGCTCTCACGCAAGTCTGCGGTCAACGTAAACTTTCGACAGTCAGGGTTTGGGCAAATGATGAATGTCGAAATCAAGCTGCGACGCCCGTCTGCGTTCTCTTGCCATAGCGTATGTCGGTTCGTGGTGGTCCGGTTTTCAGTGATGGTCACTGCCCTGTCGCAGTGTGGGCATATCCAGTTGAAGTCGCGCATAACTCTCCTCTGAGCGCTAACAGTGATTAGATGGAAGGCGGTACTAACACGTTAATACCGCCTTCCATCTAACTCCGCTCCACCCTGATGCAGGGCATGAGAAATGATACTTTAAATCAATGGCTTATATGTATATCTCTGAAGCTGAACGCGTTAACTTGACTTCCTCTTTTTACGCAACCATTACCACTGTTTAGAAAGACAGCGAAGGTATTGGTCATGGCGATCGCCAGCAAGGCTACCGCCCCTGAATTTCAGCCTCCAGCCTGCTGCGCTTTCCCTGCGGTGTGGCTCCGGTCTGGTTCATGGCTGCTCCGACAAGAGGGGATTTGATGGTCATGTTACCGAACGGAGCTAGTTAGGGAAGAGGGATCGGGCGATTTCTCGGGCAAGATCAATAAATTGAGGGGCCAGCGGGTTATGTTCGAGGGGGGATGGGGTGGTGATGGGGTATCTTAACTCTCCCAAGGTTCAACGGTATCGGGGCGGGATAGTGAAATCGGGACAGCCACCCTGTTGAGTGCCATGTCGCACTGCGGCCATTCAAAAAGCGGCAAGGGTAAGCCGGTGGCAGCACGAGTGGATAAGCGGCTGGCCGCCTTGTAACAGCGGAGCTGGATCTAGGGTGCTTCCCCAGCCCCATAATGTCGATGGGCCCGTCTCTCACGAGGCGGGCCCATGCTTTTTTGTATTAGCGCACGGTCTTTAGGTCTGGTTTGCTCCGTTGAGGCTTAGCGTGCCAGCAGGGGTTGGCCGTCAGGCAAGGACGTACCGACGGTATGGGCTGCGGGATGCTGCTGGAACTGGCGTACCAGCCTCTCCAGCTCGCCGAGTTGGCGCACCAGCTGGACTATGCCCTGCACGGCGTGGCGGCTGCCCAGGCTGGAGTCGTCGGCCAGGGTCTTGATGCTGAGCACGCTGCGGTCTATGTCGGCGGTGACCTGGGATTGCTCCTGCACCGCCTGGGCTATCTGGTTGCTGCCGGCGGCCACCTGCAGCAGGCGATCGCTGATCTGTTGCAGTACGTCGCCGGTGGCGGCGGCCTTGAGGCGGCAACTGGCGGAGCGCTGCTCTCCCTTCTCCATCGCCTGCTCCGCATCCCCGGCACTGGCCTGCAGCAGGCTGATCATCTTCTGGATCTCGCCGGTGGAGGATTGGGTCTTGATGGCCAGGGTGCGGATCTCGTCCGCCACCACCGAGAAGCCGCGACCCGCCTCGCCAGCCCGTGCCGCCTCGATGGCGGCGTTGAGGGCCAGCAGGTTGGTCTGGTTCGCGATGTTGTTGATGACGTCCAGTATGCCGTCGATGGCCCGGCACTGGGTGGCGAGGGTGTTGATCACCCCCTTGGAGGTCATCAGCTCGCCGTGCATCCCTTCCACCTCTTCGATGGTCTCCTGCACGCGGAGGTTGCCCTCCCTGAACAGGCCGGCGGTCTCATCGAGCCGATCGGAGGCGGCGGTCGAGCTGTGGGAGACCTCGCGGATGGATTCCGCCATCTGGGTGATGGCAGTCGCCACCTGGTTGGTCTGGGCCTGTTGCTGCTGCAGGTTGTCGGTGATGGTCTCGGCGTTGTGCAGATCCGTCTGGGCGGATGTCAGGATCTGCTGGCAGGTCTGCTGGGTGCGGGCCAGCACCGCATTGAACTCCGCCTGGTTCATCTGCATGGCGAGCTCGACGGCGGCGAGGCGATCGACCCGGCCTGTGTAGAGCAGCTGCATCAGCGGGTTGTCGAAGCGGCTGCGGGCCAGGGTTTCCAGCCGCGCGAGACGGCGGGAGAGGGCTTGGTTGATGACGAGCGCCAGCATCAGGGACAGGGCGCCGAGCAGAAGGGGCCAGCCAGGGCCCTGCTGATAGCCGAGGGCAACCAGGGCTGCCAGGCAAGGCAGCAGGCAGAGGAGGATCCCCAGGGAGTGGGAGCAGGGGGGCAGGCGCAGGGCCAGCGGTGTCTTGCCGCTGCGCATCTCTTCATAGACCCGCTCCGCCCGCTGCTTGACAGTGTCGTCCGGCGCAGTGCGCACCGACTGGTACTCCACCACCTTGCCGCTCGCATCCTGGATAGGGGTGACAAAGGCGTTGACCCAGTAGTGATCCCCGTTCTTGCAGCGGTTCTTGACCGGGCCCATCCAGCTCTTCTTCTGGCGCAGGTGGGCCCACATGTCGGCGAAAGCCTGGGGTGGCATGTCGGGGTGGCGGACCAGGTTGTGCGGCGATCCCTGCAGCTCCTTCAGGGTGAAGCCGGCGATCTGGCAGAACTCGTCGTTGGCATAGGTGATGCGACTCTCCAGATCCGTGGTGGAGATCAGGTTCTGATGCTCCGGGTAGAGGCGCTCACGCTGGGTAACGGGTTGATTGACTCTCATGGCGGCTTCCGACTGTGGCGGGATGATGAGTCCCGACAATTTGGGACTAGTAGTCCCAGTGCAAGCCGTGCACCAGAGTGCCAGGAAACGCTTAAATTGCGTGCAAAATGCATCTTATTCGCCCAAACCCCGGAGATTGACGAAAACGGCCCGGCCCGGCGTCTCCGCCTGCTGAATCGATTCGCTTTTTGGGAGCCGTTTTGGCAACGGCGTGACGGGTTTCGCAATTTGGCAAGGCGGGGCCGGGGCGCCCGCCGGGATCAGCTGGGGAGATCAGGCTCGCCGGCCGGGGCCAGCATCAGGGTCTCTATCTGCAGGTTGGTCGAGAGCAGTGTCTTCAAGTCCTGCAGGTACTCCTCCAGGGGGGGCTCTTCCAGCAGCAGGGCAAGCTCGTTGCCTATGGGGGTGAGGCGGTAATAGAGCAGGGTGAGGTTGCTCTGGCGCTGGCGCAGGCGCCAGCGCTGGTTGCCGAAGGCCAGCTCGACCCCATCTGCAGGCAGGGGGCCGGATTCCAATTCGCCGCGGTGCATCAGGCCGAGATCGCACAGCAGCAGCAGGGCGCTGTAGGGGACCCGGTATTTGCCAAGCCCCATGCGGGTGACCTTGGCGCGGCTGAGCAGGCCAGCCCCCTTGTGCATGCCCAGCAGCAGGCGCTGTTCGTCGCTGCCCTCGTAGTGACAGGAGAGGGCGCAGATCCGCTGGAACAGCTGGGCTTCGCGCTGGGTCATCTCCTTGAGGGTGTTGAGGGCCCGGATGGAGAAGCGGCCCGGGGTCGCCACCTCCAGGGCGAAGATCCGCCCCCACAGCTGCTGCATGGGCACCATGCTGATGTCTTCGGCCAGTTGCAGGAAGCGGGTCAGCCAGTCGCTGTCCATCTCGCCGCCGGCCGCCGTCTCTTCGCAGTGGCGGGCGGCCATCACCATGATGGCCTCCAGATTACGCTGGCGGGCGGCCTGATCCGCCAGATGGCGGAAGGTGGCGCGCTGTTCGAAGGTGCTGTCGCTGTTGCGGGTCAGCATGCCGTCTATGCCGCGACTGCGGGCCAGGCGCAGGGTCTGCTCCTGGCTGCTCAGGATGGCACTCTCTTTCTTGGGGGGCAGGTCAGCCATGCTGGCTCCGTGATCGCAGGGTCTGGTGATGAATGTTACTCCAACCTGGCCCATGAACAATCCCTCAGGCGGGGGCGGCATCACCGGGCGGTCACAGGATAAAAAAATGGCCTCCCGCAGGAGGCCATCGGCGTGGCTTACTCTTCGTAGACGCTGACCTCGACCGCCTCCATGGAGTAGGAGGCGGTCGCCATCTCGTGGCTGGAGCTGACGGTGTGCATCTTGCCCTTGACCCAGATGGCGTCCCAGAGATCGTCCACCGGCGCCCCCTTGGGGTAGCTCACGTAGATCACCTGGTTGGTGGGGGGCGGCGGCACATGGATGCAGGCGCCGAAGTAGGGCACCAGCAGGAAGGCGGTGATGGTCTTGGCATCCCCCTCCAGCGGCACCACGAAGCCGGGGATCCGCACCTCCTGATTGTCCAGATTCTTGTTGACGCCCCCCACCGGCTGCGGCACCGACATGGGGTCTTCGTGATTGACCTGGGGCGGTGGCAGCAGCTTCTCCCCCTCCGGGATCAGCACGTCCCAGTCGATGGTCTTGTAATCGGCGGCCATGGCAGGCAGCACCAGCAGGCTGGCCAGCAGCGCCACTATCTTCCACTTCATCATCTGTCCTTCTCTCATTTTTATGCGGGCATGTCGCTAGATACGAATGCTCATGCCATCGCTCAGGCTGTAGCGGTAAGCGCGGGCGGCAGGGAGCAGGCCTATCACCATGCCCGCCAGCCACACCAGCCCCAGCAGTTGCCACTCGTAGGCGCTCGGCAGCCCCAGGCTCAGTTGCAGGCCATAGTGGCTGAGCAGCCAGGGGGTGGCAAGCCCCTGGCCGAGATAGAGCACGGCCACCCCGAGAGCGATGCCGAGGGTGGTCAGCGCCACCGCTTCCAGCGCCAGCAACAGGAAGAGGTGGGAGGGGCCCGCCCCCAGGGATCTCAATATGGCGAGCTCGCGGCGCCGCTCGTTGAGCCCCGCCAGCAATGTGGTCAGCATGCCGATGAGGCCAGCCACCACCACGAAACCGGCGATCACCGAGAGCGCCGTCTCCGCCACGCTCATCAGACTCCAGAGCTCCTGCAAGGCGGCCCCGGGCAGTATGGCCATCAGCGGCTCCCTGGGGTAGGTGTTGATGCTGCGCTGCAACTGGAACGCCAGAATGCGGTTGCTCAGGCCCACCATAAAGGCGGTGATGGTTTTCGGGGTGAGATCCAGTGCCAGCGCCTGCTCCGGGGTCACATTCTTGCTGTGACGGCCGGTGTCCCAGCCGAGGTGGATGGCCTCTATCCCCGCCAGCGGCACATGTATGGTGCGATCTATGGGAGTGCCGGTCGGTGCCAGTATTCCCACCACCTTGAACGGCAGGTTGTCGTGTTGGCTGAAGGAGGTGTTGCCGGCGCCGTGGGCGATGACGATGGCTTGATCCAGCTTGTAGCCGAGCTTCTGTGCCACCTGGGCGCCGAGCACCGCCTCGAACGGCGTGTCGAATGGCCGTCCTTCGCGCAGTTGCAACGACTGCTGCTGGCCGTACTTCAGATGGGTGAAGTAGTCGCCGTTGGTGCCGAGTACCCTGAACCCCTTGTGGGAGTCACCCAGGGAGAGGGGAATGGTCCAGGCGACGCCAGGCTTTGTCTTGATGGCCTGATAGGAGTCCCAGCCCACGTTGTTGGTGGGGTTGCCGATGCGAAACACCGAGTAGAGCAGCAGGTTCACCTGACCGGAGCGGGCGCCGACGATGAGATCGGTACCCGAGACAGTGTTGGAGAAACTCTCCCGGGCTTGCATTCGCACCCGTTCCACCCCGAGCAGCAGGGTGACGCTGATGGCAACGGCCAGCAGGGTAAGCCCGGCGGTGAGGCGGCGGGCCCAGAGACTTTGCAGGGCGAGTTTTAGCATGATGCCCTCCGTTTTTGAGCTTGTGATCTACCCAACCTTGCGGGGCTGGCCGGGCAGAGGCGCTGGTTTGCGGCTGTCATCATGCGGCCCTCCGGTTGAGCAGTTGCAGGTTCTCCACCCGGGGGAAGAGGGGCTCCAGATAGGGATCGTGGCTGACGAAGACGAGGGTCGAGCCCTGCTTGTCGCACTCTTCGAACAACAGCTTGATAAAGGCGGCCCTGTTGTCGGTATCCAGGGCCGAGGTGGGCTCGTCGGCGATCACCAGGGGCGGTGAGCCGATCAGCGCCCGGGCGGCGGCGACCCGCTGTTGCTGGCCGATGCTGAGGGCGTGAACGGGTCTGTGTAGCGCCTCGTCCGGCAGTTGTAGCTCCCCTAGCAGGCGGCGCGCCTCCTGTTCCGGGCTCCCCTGCAAGCGGGCGCGCTTCTCGGGGGAGAAGGTGAGGGCGGCGGTGACGTTGTCCAGCACCGAGAGAAATGGCAGCAGATTGAACTGCTGGAAGATGTACCCCAGATTAGCCGCCCGGAAGTGGTCACGGGCACGGCCGGAGAGCCGGGCCAATGGTTGGCCCAGCACCTCCAGGGTGCCGTGGTTGGCGGTCTGGATCCCGGCCAGCAAGCCGAGCAGGGTGGATTTGCCAGAGCCCGACGGCCCCTTGATAAACACCCGTTCCCCCTCGCTGATGCGCAGGGCGGGCAGATCGAGTACAGCCTCGCCACCTGGCCAGGCAAAGGCCAGATCGCGGATCTCAACCACGGCGTTTTTCATGGCGTTACCAGCTCAGCTTGTTGGCGGACGGGGTCAACTCGGCTGCGGTCTGACCGGTGGGCAGTATCCCCTGCACGCTCAGCTTCTCAAGGCTCGGATAGAGGCTGAACAGGGTCGCCTCAAGGCCATTGAGCTTGGCCGGGGTGGTGCAGGTGTAGGTATACATGGCTCCGAGATCGGCGTGACCCGCTTCGTCATGATGGTGTTCATGTTCGTCGTTGGCAGCCTTGTCATGGTCATGGTCATGGTCGTGATCCTCTTTGGCGGCCTGCAGCTCCTGCTGGGTCAGCTTGCAGCCGGCGGCCGGGTCCAGGCGAAACAGGGCGTCAGGCTGCTGGAGGCGGGTGACTGCCTTGGCGTATTGCGCCTTCTCTTCATCGCTCTTGGCGGCGTGCTCGAAACCCACCAGGTCGGCGGCGGGGGCCTGCAACTCGATCATCAGCTGGTTGCCGTCGACCACCAGATTGAGGTGGCCGTGGCCGTGCTCGTGGGCGCCATGGCTGTGGCTTTCGTGTTCGTCGTGATTTGCCTGGGCGCCGAAGGCGGCTGCGGCCAGCAACAGGGTGACTGCTTTCATCGTTAATCCTTTCGAAAAATTGATAAGAAACTGATTCAACGGAAGAAACAATGAAGGTATGGCGGGGCTCTGATGCGGCTATGGCCTGCTGTGGTGGGGGTGACATTCGGCAGGGGGGCGCCGACAAACAGCGCTATGGCAGAGGACGGAGTGGGGACAAAGGGGGTCGGGGTCAGTGCCAGCTTGCCATCCAGATGCAGGGCGCAGAGGGTGCAGGCATGGCTATGGTCGGGCAGGTCGGCTTCAAGCGGGTGCTGTGCCAGCGCCGGTTGCATCCACAACCAGCCCAGCAGCAACACCCAGATTGTCAACGTGGAACGACCCATAGACCCTTATGGAAAGGGCGCCATCAGCGCCCTTCTCTCTGATTCAGAGATGGGACTGGATGAGCCCCATCACCTTGGTTATCTCGGTGGCATCGAGCTGGCCATCTTTGGCAAACAGCACCTTGCCCTCTTTATCCAGCACTATGATGGCCGAACTCTCCGGCGCCAGATCCCAGGCGTTGCGGGCCATGCCCTTGGCATCCAGCACCATGGCGGACCAGGGGAACTCTTTCTTGCTGTCTTCGGCGCTGCTCTTCACAAAACCGGAGGTGCCCCAGATGGCGTCATTGCTGTTGATGATGGTGACCGTCTGGTACTTGTCATGGGGCAGCTTGGCCGCCTTGATCGCCTCTATCATGGGGGCGTTGAGCTCCTTGGCGCTGGAGCGACCCGCGATATGCTGGATCAGAAAGACCTTGCCGGTCAGTACCTTGCTTTGCCAGGGCTGATAGCTGATCTCTTTCTCCTTCAGCACAAGTTCGCCCTTGTCGCCGATGTTGACCAGCGGCACCTGGGCCGACTCCTTGATGTTGTGGGCCAGAACCAGGGTTGGCAGCAGCGCCAGGGTAAGTACGAGATGTTTCATCCGTATGACACTCCTTTGTTATGTTATAACGATTTTGGAATCGAGGGAATGGGACAACCCACATCCTAAACTGATCGGATCTGTTTAAAAAGTGTTAAATAAAAACGAGAGTTAACCCGGTCGCAGAAGCAATCTGCCCCTTAACGTGCGAATGGCGGCGGCAAGGATGGCATGGAGTCGATAAAAATCAACCGCTTGCCCATACACTCTGGCAGTGGACTCAATAGAGTGGCTCACTGATCAGGGGGATCTGGGCCATGGTCATCTGCTGGGCCAGCAGGGGGGAGCCGGTCAGCAGCACGTGGCGTTGGTTGTCTATTACCAGGGTATCCCCTTCCAGCCCGCTGTCGGCTGTGATGGCGAGCCAGGCCGGCGAGACGCTGCCGATACTGATGCCCGGATAGATGATGCTGAGGTTGTATTGCGGTGCCAGCTCGGCCAGCAGGCTGGCCATCAGCAGCGCCTTCTCGTCGCTGTCGGCCTTGTTGTCCTGCAGGGCCTGCAGGGGAGGGGCGAAGTGATCCATCTGTTCGGGTGGGGTGGGGATGGCGCTTAACCACTCCTGCAACAGGTTGACGCTGGTGGCCAGATCCTTGGCCGAGAACTGCCTGGCCAGGGGCTTGAGATCCCCCTTGAACTGGTAGAACAGCTGGGAGTAGTTGGGCCTCACGCAGGGGAGCTGGCGATTGGCCGGGTGCACGCAGGGCAGCACCCGCATCTCGTAGAAGGCATCTTCCTGATACTGCTCATAGGCCTGCCAGAACTGGGTGGATTCGAGGCTGTCGTCATGCAGGGTGAAGGCCTGCTCCAGATTGCGAAACTTGGTCGCCGTCTCCGGGCTGTTCTGGTTGATCTGGTTGATGCTGTTGTAGAGCCTGGGGCTGATGTAGGAGTAGAGGGTCTCCAGCGGATAGTTGAGGGAGGCATCGAGCAGCGTCATCTCGTGGCGGCTGGCCGAGAGGACCCGCTCGTCCGTGCTCAGTTGCAGGTGCTTGCGTTGACCGTCGGCTGATTGCCACTGCCAGCTCAGGTTGACCTCGTTGGCCATAGCCGCGGAGCCGAAGAGTAGACTCCACATCAGGCCTTGTGCCAGTTTCATGGTGTGCATCCTGCTTGGGTGATACTAAACAACTAGGTGAGCCGACGGAATTTGGATTGGTCTAGTGATGACGATATTGGTAATTATCTGATCCAGCTTTAAATTTAATCAGGGAAATAAGTCATGCGGGAAATAACCATGAAGCCTGTTTCAATGTGTTTGCTGATATTGCTCTCGTTGCCGGCACTGGCGGGTCAGGTGATCGTCAATCAGGGCATGTCCACGGCAGATACCTTCGCCCTGCGGGATCAGCTGGCACGGGAACATGAATGGCAGGAGTGGTTGCGGTTCCAGCAGGCCGTCAAGTGGCTGGAGGTGCTGCCGGTCAACTGCGATCTGGTGGGGGGCGCCGGGCAGGAATATCGCTGTGGTGACAACTATTACCGCCCCTATCGACAGAACGGGCGCGACCTCTATATCCAGGGGGATCCTCCCGGTCAGTCCCCGCAACGGCCAATAAAAAAGGCGCCATAGGCGCCTTTTTTATTGCGAGGGAGACGCTTACTTGGCAGCGTAACGCTCGGCAGAAGTCAGGATTTCGGCTTCGGCGGCGGCCTTGTCGCCCCAACCTTCCACCTTGACCCACTTGCCCGCTTCCAGCTCTTTGTAGCGCTCGAAGAAGTGCTGGATCTGGGCTTTCAGCAGCTCGGGCAGGTCGTTCACATCCTGGATGTGATCGTACTGCTTGGTCAGCTTGGAGTGCGGCACGGCCACGATCTTGGCATCTTCGCCAGATTCGTCGGTCATCTTCAGCACGCCAACCGGACGGCAGCGAATGACGGAGCCGGCCAGCAGCGGGTAGGGAGTCGGCACCAGCACGTCGACGGGATCCCCGTCCAGGGACAGGGTGGCGTTCACGTAACCGTAGTTGCACGGGTAGAACATAGGGGTGGACATGAAGCGATCAACGAAGATGGCACCGCTGTCCTTGTCGACTTCGTATTTGATCGGGTCGGCATTCTGCGGGATTTCGATGATGACGTAGATGTCGTCAGGCAGGCTCTTGCCAGCCGGTACCAGGTTCAGGCTCATGACGTTTCCTTTGAGTGTTGGAGTCAAGTTTGCAGGCCGACATTATAGCGATGTCCCGTCAAATGACCATATTTCGCAGGCAGGGGAGCGTGCTGGTGGATGCCGCGTCGCCTGAGGCCGTCCGATTTCTGTCGCCTTGCCGGGCCTGGCTGCGCTCTGGTCATGGTCGCGGCTTGTGCCACCGGGTCAAGAGACCCTAGAATGCGCACTCCCTTACTGGAAAAGGCAGCGGTATGCACATTCACATTCTCGGGATCTGCGGCACCTTCATGGGTGGTCTGGCGGTGTTGGCGAAACAGCTGGGCTATCGAGTCACCGGCTCGGATGCCAACGTCTATCCCCCCATGAGCACCCAGCTCGAGCAGCAAGGTATCGAGTTGACCGAGGGCTATGACCCCTCCCAGCTCGATCCGGCGCCGGATCTGGTGGTGATAGGCAACGCCATGAGCCGTGGCAACCCTTGCGTGGAGTATGTGCTGGATCGCAATCTGCCCTACATCTCCGGCCCCCAGTGGCTGCTGGAGCACGTGCTGCAGGATCGCTGGGTGCTGGCCGTGGCGGGCACCCATGGCAAGACCACCACCGCCAGCATGCTGGCCTGGGTACTCGAATACGCCAAGCTCAAACCCGGCTTTCTCATCGGTGGCGTGCCGGGCAATTTCCCGGTCTCCGCCCGCCTGGGGGACGCCCCCTTCTTCGTCATCGAGGCGGACGAGTATGACTGCGCCTTCTTCGACAAGCGCTCCAAGTTCGTCCACTACCATCCGCGTACCCTGGTGATGAACAACCTGGAGTTCGACCACGCGGACATATTCCCGGATCTCGCCGCCATCCAGCGCCAGTTCCATCACCTGATGCGCACAGTACCGAGCAACGGCCGGGTGCTCTTCCCCCAGGCCGATGACAACCTCACCGCCGTGCGCAAGATGGGCTGCTGGAGCGAGGTGGAGCTGGTGGGTCAGGACGACGCCAAGTGGAAGGCTGTCAAGCTGGCCGATGACGGCTCCGTCTTCGAGGTGTGGCTGGATGGGGTCAAGCAGGGCGAGGTGCACTGGGAGTGCATAGGCGAGCACAACGTCAACAACGGCCTGATGGCCATCGCCGCTGCCCGCCATGCCGGTGTCATGGTGGAGCACGGCATCGCCGCCCTCTGCCAGTTCAAATCCCCCAAGCGGCGGATGGAGCTCAAGGGCGAGGTGGCGGGCATCAGCGTCTATGACGACTTCGCCCACCACCCCACCGCCATCGAGACCACCCTCGGCGGCCTGCGTGCCAAGGTGGGTGAGGCCCGCATTCTGGCGGTGCTGGAGCCCCGCTCCAACACCATGAAACTGGGGGTGCACAAGGAGGAGCTGGCAGGTTGCTTCGACGGCGCCGACGAGGTGTTCTTCTTCCAGCCGGCGAGCATCGGCTGGGACCTTGGCGAGGTAACCGCCCACATGAGCCGTCCGGCTCAGGTGTTTGACGATCTGGAGGCCCTGATCAACCGGCTGGTGGCCGAGAGCCGCGCGGGGGATCATATTCTGATCATGAGCAACGGCGGCTTCGGCGGCATTCACGACAAGCTGATCGCCCGCCTCAAGCAAGGCACATCATGAACAAGCAGATCACCCTGGCGCTGACCGGCGCCTCCGGCGCTCCTTATGCCCTGCGCCTGCTCCAGTGTCTGGTGCAGGCGGACTATCAGGTCTATCTGCTCGCCTCTTCGGCCGCCCGGGTGGTGCTCAAGACCGAGCAGCAGCAGGAGTGGCCAGGCTCGCCGAAAGAGCTGTCGGCCTATCTCTGTCGCCAATATGGCGCCAGAGAGGGGCAGATAGTCGCCTGCGGCAAGGAGGAGTGGTTCTCGCCTGTGGCCTCCGGCTCGGCGGCGCCGAAACAGATGGTGGTCTGTCCCTGCTCCATGGGCACCGTCTCGGCCATCGCCAACGGCACCTCCGACAACCTGCTGGAGCGGGCGGCGGATGTGGTGATCAAGGAGCGCGGTCAGCTCATTCTGGTGCCCCGCGAGAGCCCCTTCTCGGCGATCCATCTGGAAAACATGCTGAAACTGGCGCGGCTCGGGGTGACCATAATGCCCGCCGCACCCGGTTTCTATCATGAGCCGAAAAGCATCGAGGATCTGGTGGACTTCATGGTCGCCCGCATCCTGGATCATCTGGGCGTCGAGCATGCGCTGACCGAGCGCTGGGGCTATGCCAAGTCCTGAGTCTGTGAGACGAAAGAGAGACAAACAAAAGCGGCGCCGACCTGAACAGTCCGGCGCCGCTTTTCATTGGCAGGGAGGATCAGACCACCTGGAGGGGCGCCGTCACGTACTTGAACAGAAAATCGGTCACTTCTTCCCGGCTCGGGCGCTGTGGCTGATTGATCATCTGCATCATGACATAGCCGAACCCGGTCAGGGAGCGGGCCAGATCCTGCGCCGACAGCACGCTCTGGATCTCGCCGCTGTCCATGGCCGCTTGCAGGTGGGGGGCGATGCGCTCCAGCGCCTTGTCCAGCAGGCGGGTGTAACGGGGCCAGACCTCTTCCCGTACCGACGAGCTCCATTCCAGCCAGATGCTGGCGTGGTCCGGTTTGTCATAGGCGGCGTCAACGAACAGCTTCACGTGGCGGTGGATGCTGTCCCTGACCGAGCCCTGGCCGTTGTACGCCTGCTCGAGGATCTGCTGCACAAAGCCTTCAATCTCGGCCAGCACTTCATCGACCAGATCTTCACGGGTGTTGAAATAGTTGAACACGGTGGCAACCGAGACTTTGGCCTGCTCGGCAATTTCGGCATGTCCCGCACGGCCAATGCCGCGACGGGAAAATACCTCGATGGCACATTCCATCAATTGATCACGACGAGCCTCCGGCGACAGCCGGGTCCGACGTCTTATTTCTGCGCGTGGTTCCATAGTTTTTTCATCTAATAGTTATTGATTATGGTGTTTATAGTATTGTCACCGATAATGCCCGAAGGCTTGCTAACTCTATCAATTAAAATAAGCCGATAAAAGCATCACGTATGCCTGACGCCTTCCGGTTGGAGTGGTAGAATCATCGGTTTTGATGTTAATGAACGGCCAATAACCCTTTGGCCATTATTGGAGTAAGTGATGAAACACAACGTCGAGGTGATGATCTCCGAGGCTGACGTCGCCGCCCGGATCGCCAAACTGGGTGAAGAGATCACCGCCCGTTACCAGGGCTCCGATGAAGTCGTGATGATTGGCCTCTTGCGCGGCTCCTGCGTCTTCCTGGCCGATCTCTGCCGTCAGTGCCAGCTGCCCATCACCCTGGATTTTATGACTGCCTCCAGCTATGGCTCCGGCATGCACAGCACCCGTGACGTGCGCATCCTCAAGGATCTGGATGACGACATCAAAGGCAAGGACGTGGTGATCGTCGAGGACATCATCGACACCGGTTACACCCTCAACAAGGTGCGCGAGATCCTCTCCCTGCGCGAACCTAAATCCCTCGCCATCTGCACCCTGCTGGACAAGCCGTCCCGTCGTGAGGTCCAGGTGCCGGTGGACTGGATTGGCTTCGCCATCCCGGACGAGTTCGTGGTGGGCTGTGGCATCGACTACGCCCAGAAGTACCGTAATCTGCCCTTCATCGGCAAGGTAGTGCCGCAAGAGTAAGCAAGGCTCGGACGTGGCAGGGCAGCTTGGCCGCCCGCCATCGACTGTCTTCAGGCGGCGCTAAAGCCGCCTTTTCTGTCTCGAGATGGGCTCATCCATCACAGGGGTTGCAATGAACGCATTGGAAATCAGCGGTCTGAAGAAGACCTATCAGGGGGGCGTCGAAGCCCTCAAGGGCATAGATCTCACCGTCAAGCAGGGAGATTTCTTCGCCCTGCTCGGCCCGAACGGGGCGGGCAAGTCCACCACCATCGGCGTGATCAGTTCGCTGGTGAACAAGAGTGCCGGCAAGGTCAAGGTGTTCGGTTACGACATCGACACCGATCTGGAGCTGGCCAAGGCCCAGCTCGGGCTGGTGCCCCAGGAGTTCAACTTCAGCCAGTTCGAGAAGGTGAGCCAGATTGTCACCCACCAGGCCGGTTTCTACGGCGTGCCAAGTGCCGAGGCCAAGGTGCGCGCCGAGAAGTACCTGCGTCAGCTCGATCTGTGGGACAAGCGCGACATGGCGGCCCGTACCCTCTCCGGCGGCATGAAGCGCCGGCTGATGATAGCCCGCGCCCTGATGCACGAGCCCAGGCTGCTGATCCTGGATGAGCCGACCGCCGGGGTGGACATCGAGATCCGTCGTTCCATGTGGAGTTTCCTCAAGGATCTGAACGAGCAGGGTGTCACCATCATACTCACCACCCATTACCTGGAAGAGGCCGAGATGCTGTGCCGCAACATCGGCATCATCGACAAGGGGCGCCTCATCGAGAACACCAGCATGAAGAACCTGCTCGGCAAGCTGGGGCGGGAGACCTTCCTGCTGGATCTGGTGCCCGGCAGTCAGGTGCCGACCCTGCCCGAATTCAACGGCCGCATGCAGGATGAGCACACCCTGGAGGTGGAGCTGGACAAGAGCCAGTCCCTCAACAGCCTGTTCGAGCAGCTCTCCGCCCAGGGGGTGCAGGTGCTGAGCATGCGCAACAAGGCAAACCGGCTGGAAGAGCTGTTCGTCAACCTGGTAGAGGAGGGTCGCAAAGCATGAATCCCATGACCTATTACATTGCCTTCAAGAGCATACTGGCCAAGGAAGTGAGCCGCTTTACCCGGATCTGGATCCAGACCCTGGTGCCGCCGGCCATCACCATGAGCCTCTACTTCGTCATCTTCGGCAACCTCATAGGGTCGCGCATCGGTGACATGGGGGGCTTCAGCTACATGGAGTTCATCGTGCCCGGCCTCATCATGATGTCGGTCATCACCAACTCCTACTCCAACGTCGCCTCCTCCTTCTACAGCGCCAAGTTCCAGCGCAACGTGGAGGAGCTGCTGGTGGCGCCTGTGCCCAACTACATCATCATCGCTGGCTATGTGGGCGGCGGCGTGGCCCGGGGCCTCTGTGTCGGTCTCATCGTCACCCTGGTCTCGCTGTTCTTCGTGCCGCTGCAGGTCCACCATCTGTTCAGTGTCTGCTTCACCGTGCTGCTGACCTCGATCCTGTTCTCCCTGGGGGGGCTGATCAACGCCGTGTTCGCGAAGTCGTTCGATGACATCAGCATCATCCCGACCTTCATCCTGACGCCGCTCACCTATCTGGGGGGAGTCTTCTACTCCATCAGCCTGCTGCCGCCGTTCTGGCAGGGGGTCTCCCAGGTGAACCCCATCATCTACATGGTGAACGCGTTCCGCTACGGCTTCCTCGGCATCTCCGACGTGCCGCTCGGCACCGCCTACCTCATCATCATCGGCTTCATCGTCGCCCTCTACGGGTTGGCCTGGTGGCTGATTTCCCGGGGTACCGGGCTGCGGCACTGAGTTGCAACCATGAAAAAGGCGCCGAAAGGCGCCTTTTTATGTGCTGAGGATCTGCCTCAGAGGGCAGGGGCATCATAGTCCGCCGGCTCGTCGCTGTAGACGCAGACGTTCCACTTGGCCGCCAGACCCTCTTCGGCCAGACAGTAACGCTCGAAGAAGGCCTTGATCTCGGCGCGCTGGCAGTGGGCCTCGAAGCAGGCCATGTCTTGCCAGATCTCGTTGAAGACGATGGGGAAGCTCTCCCCCTCGGCGAAGGGGCTGGCAATGTGGCGGGTGACTCTGTACTGCAGGCAGCCGTCCTCCCTCAGGGTGTTGGGCTCCAGCCCCTGCAAGACCTGGAACAGGGCCTGCTCCTTGCCCGGCTTGGGCAGGAACTGGGCGATGCAATAAACCTTCTTGGACATCTTTGTCTCCTTGCCGTGTCTCAACCCTGAAGGGTGACGACACTATTGTCGATAAGGCGGGCCTTGCCGGGGTAAGGGTCGGCCATCGGGACTGTCAGTCGTTGCTTGCGCTGATGAGGGTGACAACGCGGTTGTCGATGAGGCGTGCCTTGCCGAGATAGGCAGCCATCAGGATCACCAGCCGCTTGCTGGCGGCGCTGGCCGATTCGAGGGTGTCGGCGTCGACGATGTCGATGGCGTCCGTCTTGAATCCTGCGTTGTCGAGACGCTGGCTGGCCTGGGCCACCAGGGAGGGGAGGTGGTGGTTCCCCGCTTCAATCTGCTCGGCAATCCAGTTCATGGTGCGCGCGAGCTCGGGGGCCAGGGCTCGCTCGGCGGTGGTCAGGTAGCCGTTGCGCGAGGAGAGCGCCAGCCCGTCCTCGGCCCGCACAGTGGGCACGCCGACTATCTCGACCGGCATGGCCATGTCGGTCACCATCTTGCGAATGAGCGCCAGCTGCTGGTAATCCTTCTGGCCGAAGCAGGCCACGTCGGGCTGCACCAGGTTGAACAGCTTGGTGACGACAGTGCTGACACCACGGAAGTGGCCAGGGCGCAGCGCCCCTTCCAGCAGGCTGGAGAGACCCGGCACCTCGACGAAGGTCTGGCTGGCGAGCCCCTGGGGATACATCAGCTCCGGGGTCGGGGTGAACACCAGATCCACGCCGGCGGCCTGCAGGGCGGCGCAGTCCTGCTCCAGGGTGCGGGGATAGTTGGCGAGATCCTCGGCCTTGTCGAACTGCAAGGGGTTGACGAAGATGCTGACCACCACCTTGTCGCCGCGGCTGCGGGCCTCATCGACCAGGGTCAGATGGCCCTGGTGCAGATTGCCCATGGTGGGCACGAATGCGATGGCGTGGCCTTCGCGGCGCCATTGGCCGATCTGTTCACGCAGAGCGGCAGGATTGTTCACAACCAACATCAACAGTTCACCTTCGGATAGGTCAAAGAAACAGGGATTGAAAGGGCCAGTGTGGATGGCACGGGATAGTTCACGAGCAACATCACCAACAGTTCACCTTCGGATAGAACAAAGAAACAGGAATTGAAAGGGCCAGAGAGGGATGCGAAACGGGGGCTTAGCCCCCGTTGCGGTTCATGAGGCCTGGATCAGTTGAAGCAGTGCTCGGGACCGGGGAAGGTGCCCTCGCTGACCTGCTGCACATAGAGGCGGATGGCGGCGCGCATGTCACCCGTCTCGGCCAGGAAGTTCTTGGTGAACTTGGGCACATAGCCGGAGGTGATGCCAAAGGCGTCGTGCATCACCAGGATCTGGCCATCGGTGGCCGGGCCCGCGCCTATGCCGATCACCGGGATGCGCAGCGCCTTGCTGATGCGCTCGGCCAGAGCGACCGGCACGCATTCGAGCACCAGCAGCTGGATACCGGCCGCTTGCAGCTCCAGGGCTTGACGGTAGATCTCCTGGGCGTGGAACTCGTCGCGCCCCTGCACCTTGAAGCCGCCAAACACGTGGACGGATTGCGGGGTCAGCCCCAGGTGACCGCAGACAGGCACGCCGTTGCGGGTCAGGTGGCGAATGCTCTCGCACAGCCAGTCGCCCCCTTCCATCTTCACCATGCGGGCGCCGGCGGCCATCAGCCGGGCGGCGTTCTGGTAGGTCTGCTCGGGAGTGGCGTAGCTCATAAACGGCATATCCGTGATGACCAATGCCTTGCTGGTGCCACGCACCACGCAGCGGGTGTGATAGACCATCTCATCCATGCTGACGGCCAGGGTGTCGTCCCCGCCCTGCAGCACCATGCCGAGGGAATCACCGATGAGCAGCACCTGGGCGCCTTCGTCGTCGAACAGCTTGGCGAAGGTGGCATCATAGGCGGTGATGGCGGTGATTTTTTGTCCGTCCTGCTTCATCTTCTGCAGGTCGGTGATGGTGATCTTGCTCATTACGTTGCTCCTACTCGTCTACTCGCCCGTGGCGGCGGCAAGGATCTCGAGACCATTGCGCGGGCAGCGGGCAACCAGTTCGGTAAGCGGGGTGCCGCAGGGCAGCACCAGGGCGGGGGCGATTTCGGCAAGGGGCAGCAGGACGAACTCCCGCTCCTTCATGCCGTAGTGGGGAACGATCAGGCGTTCATGCTGGATGACTTGCTCGCCGTACAGCAGCAGATCCAGATCCAGGGTTCTTGGACCCCAACGCTCGTCCTTGCGCACACGTCCCTGTTCCCGCTCGATTTTCTGCAGTTGATCCAGCAAAGCCAGGGGGCCTAGCCGGGTATGAAGCCGCACCACGGCATTGACGTAGTCCGGCTGATCCGCAGGGCCCATGGGGCGGCTGCCGTAAAGCTGCGAGGCCTGTTGCAATTCGGATTCCGGCAGCCTGCCCAGGGCGGCGACTGCCTGTCTGGCCTGGGCGACGGGATTGCCCAGGTTGGATCCGATGGCAACGAAGACCTCGATCATCGGGTGGCCTTTATTCTGCCGCTTTCGGCTTGCGACGACGGGGGCGACGGCGGTTGCGGCTGTTGCTGCTGCGTTTCTCACCGTCTCCGCGTGGCTCGGCCGCCGGGGCGCGCTCACCGCTCGCCGGGCGACGGGTCGCTTCCCGTTGCAGTTGCGGACGCACATCCGGGTTGGAGGCCACATAGCGCTCCCACCAGCTGGCCAGCTCGCCGAGGCCGCGCTCGACCCGGTTGCGCAGCAGCAGGAAGTCAAAGGCTGCACGGAACTTCGGATGCTCCATGGCGCGCTCGGGGTGACGACCCTGACGACGGGTCAGGCGCTGTTGCAGGGCCCAGATGTCGCGTACGTCCGTGGTGAAGCGGCGCGGCACGGCGATGATCCGCACCTGGGCATCCAGCACCTCGTTGATGGCCAGCATGAAGGCGTCGTGCCAGGGCAGGCCGCTCTCGTTTTCCAGCACCCGGGCACGGGCCTCGACGGCGCCCCACAGCAGGGTGGCATAGAGGAAGGCCGGGGTGACACGCTTGTCTTCACGGACCCGGGTATCGGTGTCCATCAACGCCAGCTCGATGAACTGCTCGTAAGGCGAGTTGCCGTTGGGCGTAAACAGGGCGGCGACCTGGGGGAAAAGGGGCTGGAACAGCCCGTATTCGCGCAGCAGCTTGTAGGTGGCGAGACCGTCACCGGCCAGGAACAGCTTGAGGGTCTCCTCGAACAGACGGGCGGCCGGAATGTCCTGCAGCAGCGGTGCCAGTTCCCGGATGGGGGCGGCGGTGCGCGGGCTTATGGTCATCTCCAGCTTGGCGGCGAAGCGCACGGCGCGCAGCATGCGCACCGGATCTTCCCGGTAGCGGGTCTCGGGGTCACCGATCAGCTCCAGCTTGCGCTCGGCAAGATCCTCGATGCCACCCTCGAAGTCGTGCAGGGTGAAATCCTTGGCGCTGTAGTAGAGGGCGTTGACGGTAAAGTCACGGCGCTCGGCATCCTCTTCGATGGTGCCGTAGACGTTGTCGCGCAGCAGCATGCCTTCATCAGACTGGGCCGACACGTGCTTGCTGGTATTGACCTGATGGTGGTGACCACGGAAGGTAGCCACTTCGATCACGTCACGACCAAAGACGATGTGAGCCAGGCGGAAACGACGGCCGATCAGGCGGCAGTTGCTGAACAACGCCTTGATCTGCTCCGGCGTGGCATCGGTGGCGATGTCGAAATCCTTTGGTGTTCTCCCGAGCAGAATATCCCGGACGCCACCACCCACCAGGTAGGCTTCGTAGCCACCCTTGTTCAGGCGGTAGAGCACCTTGAGCGCATTCTCGCTGATCTCTTTGCGCGAGATGGGGTGCTGGTCACGGCTCAAGGTTCGGCGTTGACCGGCGACACGGGCTGGAATGGGAGACTCCATCGACTGCTCGCCGTCTTCCTTGCCGAGCACCTTGCGGCAAAAGTTTGCGATCTGGGAAAAAATGGTACACCTCTTCATGACTTCAAATTGACGGGAGGCCAAAAAATAGCGGCCTATCATAGCTCAGGCCCGACCAAATGAGAAACGCTGCGGTCTGCTTCCCCGATTCGGGCCAGGTCGTACAAGGAAAGACGCTTTCAGTTCCCCTGGTTCTGGCCTGCTCAAATGAGAAACGCGGCGGCCTGCTTTTGCTCCGGGGGCCTGCTTATCTGGCCCCCAGCACTATCTTCTGCTGGCGGGGGACCCGGGCCAGCTGCCAGTGGGCAATGCCCCAGGCGATGATCTCGTCGACGGTATTCTCTCTCAGGCAAGGCGGCGGGCACTGGCCGAGGAACGCGAGGGCCTGCCACAGGGCGGGCCTGACGTCATCCTGTGCCAGTGCCGGCGCATGGTTCTGCTTCGACAGCTTGTTGCCATCCGCCAGCACCGCCAGCGGCAGGTGCACCCAGGTGGGGACGTCAGCCCCCAGGGTCTGGTAGAGGGCAATCTGGCGCACAGTGGGCTCCAGCAGATCGGCGCCGCGCACTATCTCTGTGATGCCGCTGTCCATGTCATCCACCACCACCGCCAGGTTGTAGGCATAGAGGCCGTCCCGGCGGCGCACGATGAAGTCCTCCTCGGCGAGCGCCGCAGGCACAGCGATATGGCCCTGCAACTCATCCTCGAAGTGGTAGACGGGATTATGCTGGCGCAGGCGGGCGGCGCAGCCCTCTGCCGTCAGCCCAAGGGCGCGGCAGTGGCCGTTGTAGAAGCCGCCCGCCGCCATGATCTCGCGCCGGGTGCAGCGGCACCAGTAGAGATCCCCGGCCCGATAGAGCTGATCGATGATCTCGTCATAACGGCCGTGGCGCGCGCTCTGGAACATCACCTCCCCATCCCAGCCGAGGCCATGGGCCTCCAGGGTCTGGAGGATGAGCCCGCTGGCCCCGGCCATCTCCCGCGGCGGATCTATGTCCTCGATGCGCACCAGCCAGCGCCCCTGTTGCGATCTCGCCTGCAAGAAGCTGCCAAGGGCGGCGACCAGGGAGCCGAAGTGGAGCGGACCTGACGGGGAGGGGGCGAAGCGACCGACATGGGGTCGAACAGGGGAGGAGGGAGTCATGGCCATGGGAATTCGGGTAGACGATGCATTGAGGCTGCATTCTGGGATGGTCGCGGGAAAAGCTCAATAAAAAAGGGAGCCTGCGAGCTCCCTTTTTTTGTCCATGTCGATGGGCGGCATCAGCCAGCCATCTGTTTTTCCTTGATTTCAGCCAGCGTCTTGCAGTCGACACAGAGGTCGGCAGTCGGACGGGCTTCCAGACGACGAATACCGATTTCGATACCGCAATGTTCGCAGTAACCAAAGTCGTCTTCTTCGAGCAGCAGCAAGGTCTTTTCGATCTTTTTGATCAGCTTGCGTTCACGGTCGCGGGTGCGCAGTTCGAGTGCGAACTCTTCTTCCTGCGCGGCGCGATCGACCGGATCCGGGAAGTTTGCAGCCTCATCCTTCATGTGGTCGACGGTGCGGTCAACTTCCTGCATCAGTTGGTTGCGCCAGGCTCCCAGGATCTTGCGAAAATGTACCTTTTGTTGGTCATTCATGTACTCCTCACCTGCTTTTACCTGGTAAGGCTCTACACCCGCAATGGCCAGGGGGCCCAGAGATTTCCTGTTTTCGCCTGTTGGCATGCCCTGTCTCCTAATTCAGCACGCTACCCGTGCCATCCATAAATTGAGGGCGGTATCTATAGCAGAAGGGTCAACGGGAGGCAAACAAGCCTTGTCAATAATGTTACCCACTTCAGCATTTATTCTCAGCCCTCGGGTAGCAGATGGTCAGATTCAAATGGAATAAAATCTTGAGCCACCATGCCCTGCACCCCAACATGGGGGCGATAGCATAAAATTTCAACCCCTGCCGCCATCGCCTGCTCAACAAGCTGACTATAGTGCGGATCTATATGGGCTGCAGGGCGCATTCTCGCGATGCCGGAGTGCAAAACCATGAACAACAGCACGGCTCTGTGCCCGGCCGCCTTCATGGCCATCAATTCACGCAAGTGCTTGGCGCCACGGGCGGTGACCGCATCGGGAAAGTAGCCCATGCCCGCTTGTTCCCGCTCGTCGAGCAGGGTGACGGATTTCACCTCTATGTAACAACTCGGCCTGTGATCGTCTTCCAGCAACAGGTCGATGCGGCTGTTCTCCTCCCCGTATTTCACCTCGGTACGCAGCCTGGCATAACCCGCCAGCGGCGCCAGCGCCCCTTGCTCGATGAGCTCACGGGCGATCTGGTTGGCCCGCGCCGTGTTGACGCAGATGAAGTGGCCCGCCGGGCTCTCGGCTATCTCCCAACTGTGGGCCAGCTTGCGCTTGGGGTTGTTCGAGGTGGAGTACCAGACCCGGGTGCCCGGATCGGCACAACCCGTCATGGCGCCGGTATTGGCGCAGTGGATGGTGATGGTCTCACCATCGGCCAGCTGCACATCGGTGAGGAAGCGCTTGTAGCGGGCGATGAGCAGACCGGATTGCAAAGGGGGATCGAAGATCATGGGGTCAGCTCCTCGCTGTTGGTCTCTTTGATGCGGGCACGCAGGGGCCAGCAGGCGATGGGTTCATAGCTGACCCCCTGCGGGGTGCTGACGGACTGGTAGAGGCAGAAGCTGTCCGCCTGCAGCACAAGATCGGGGGCGGGCAGCGCCTCCGGGGCCTCGCCGGCCTTGCGCGACAGGGTGACATGGGGGCGGTAGCCCTGTTCCCCGTTACCAAGCCCCAGCTTCTCGCCGTGGCGACGCAGGGCCCTGGCGAGGACGTTCAGCTCGTTTGGCCACTCGCTGGGCCCCACCCAGGCAGCCCTGGCACGCTGAAACCAGCCGGTCTGATCCAGATGGACGCTGAAAGGGGGGCAGCGCTGCTGTGCGGCGGCGGCGATCAGCCTGTCCCGAGTGGCCTCGTCGGCCTCACCGAGAAAGGCCAGGGTCAAATGCAGATTGCGCTCGGGCACCGGCAGGCCGGGCCAGGGGCGCCGTTCGCGCCAGTCGATCAGGGCAGGGGCAAGCTGGTGCAGGGGCAGGGCAAAGAAGAGTCTGGGCATGCGCAGCGTCGGTCCTCGTGGTACTCACATGAAAGGGCCATTCTATGGCAGCTCGTCTGCGGATGTCTCCTGGTCGCGTCTCGCGCTTGTCCGGGCGGGCTGAGTGCTCCCCGGGTCTGCCCCAACCGGTTGGCGCGCATCCGGCACGGCTGCTGACGGTGGGCGGCTGGCTGTGGCAGAATGGGCGCCGTTTTCCTGGTCATCACAGAAGGTCTTCGCCGTTTTGTCCCAACTCCCCATAGTCTCTGTGCTGCCCGAGCTGTTTGATGCCATCGACAGCCACGCCAGCGTGATACTGCAGGCCCCGCCAGGGGCAGGCAAGTCGACCCTGCTGCCCCTGGAGCTGGTGCGCCTAAACCGGCTGCCCGGTCGCATCATCATGCTGGAGCCCAGGCGCCTCGCGGCGCGCAACATAGCGGGCTTCTTGGCGCGTCAGCTCGGGGAGAAGGTGGGGGAGCGCATCGGGCTGCGAGTGCGGGGCGAGAGTCGCACCAGTGCCGCGACCCGGCTCGAGATAGTGACCGAGGGGGTGCTGACCCGGATGTTGCAGCAAGACCCCGAGCTGACCGGCGTCTCCCTGGTGATCTTCGACGAATTCCACGAGCGCAGCCTGCATGCCGATACCGCACTGGCCTTCGCCATCGAGAGCCAGCAGGGGCTGCGTGACGATCTCAAGCTGCTCATTATGTCCGCCACCCTGGAGGGCATGGCGCTCGAGAGCCTGTTGCCGGACGCCCCTGTGATCCGCTCCGAGGGGCGCGGCTTTCCCATCGACTACCACTACCGCCCCGCCAATCGCCAGCAGTGGCTGGAGCCCCAGGTGGGCGCCGTGGTGCTGGAGGCGCTGGCGGCCCACGGGGGCAGTGCCCTGGTGTTCCTGCCTGGACAGGGGGAGATAGAGCGACTCGCCCAGTGGCTGGAGGGGCGCCTGCCGGATGACGTGCGCCTTGCCCCCCTCTACGGTCGCCTCGACATGGCGGCCCAGCAGGCGGCCATAGAGCCTGCCCCGGCGGGGAGTCGCAAGCTGGTGCTCACCACCAATGTGGCGGAGACCTCCCTCACCATAGAGGGGGTATCCGTGGTCATCGACAGCGGGCTGGAGCGGCGCGCCACCTTCGATCTGAGAAGCGGCGTCACCCGGCTGGAGACCCGTCAGATTGCCAGGGCCTCCGCCACCCAGCGGGCAGGCCGTGCCGGCCGTCTCGGCCCCGGGGTCTGCTACCGGCTCTGGAGCAGCGAAGTGCAGGAGCGCCTCGCCGAGCAGAGTCCGCCGGACATCCTCACCCAGGAGCTGACCGGTCTGCTGCTGGACGCCGCCCAGTGGGGCGCCAGGGTGGAGAGCCTGCCGCTGCTCGACATGCCCCCTGCGGCTGCGGTGGCGAGCGCCCGGCGCCTGCTGGTGGCCCTGGGTGCCATGAAGGCGGAGGCTGAGCAACAACTCACCCCGGCCGGCCGTACTATGGCCGCCTTCGGCACTCATCCCCGTCTGGCGCGCATGTTGTTGCGGGCCCGGGAGCTGGAGGCCGAGGGTCTGACAGGGATTGTCGCCGATGGGGCTTTCCTGGTGGCGCTGCTGGAAGAAGATCTGCGAGGATCCGAGCGCCTTTCCGTGCTCTTCCATCGTCGTCTGGGGGCCCTGCGTCAGGGGGCAGCCCGCTGGTTCGAGCGCCTTGGCGCAAGGCCTGCGACCGCCCAGGGTCAGTGGCTGGGGCTGCTGTGCGCCCTCGCCTGGCCGGATCGGATCGGCAAGCTGCGCAGTGGCAGCCGCTATCAACTCAGTGGTGGGATCGGCTGCGATCTGGTAGAAGGTCACCCATGTCAGGGACAAGGGGCCCTGATCGCCATAGAGATGGGGCAGAACGATCGCGGCAGCCGCATCTTCATCGCCGAGCCGGTGGCGCTGGACGAGCTGGTGCGCCAGCTGCCGGAGCTGGTGAGCGAACGCCAGTGGTTCGACTGGGACGAGCGGGAAGAGCGGGTCCGGGCCGAGCGCCAGCAGGTGATCGGCGAACTGGTGCTCGGCCAGCGACCGTTGACGGATCTCTCTGACGAGCAGAAGGGGCGCTGCCTGTTGCAGGGCATTCGTCGCAAAGGGCTGCACGTGCTGCCCTGGGACGAGGGCAGCGAAGGCTTGCTGGCCCGATTGCGCTGCGCCCGCGACTGGTTGCCCGACGAGGGCTGGCCCGCCATGGACGACGAGAGTCTGCTGGCCCGGCTGGAGGAGTGGCTCTTGCCTGCCCTGAGCGGCATGACCCGGCTGGAGCAGCTCAAGAGGCTCAACCTCTCCGATCTGCTGCGCCAGTCCCTGCCCTGGCCCTTGCCAAAACGGCTGGACGAGGCGCTGCCGAGCCACTTCAGCGCGCCGACCGGCAGCCGGGTGCGGATCCGCTATCAGCCGGGGCAGGCCCCGGTGATCCCGGTGCGCATTCAGGAGATGTTCGGGCAGGGCACGACCCCCTGCGTGGCCGATGGCCGGGTGCCCCTGGTGGTGGAGCTGCTCTCTCCGGCTCAGCGACCGCTGCAGATCACCGCCGATCTCGCCGCCTTCTGGGCGGGATCCTACGAGCAGGTGAAGAAAGAGATGAAGGGGCGTTACCCCCGCCACTACTGGCCGGACAACCCCCTGGAGGCCATGCCGACCAAGGTCACCAAGAAGAAGATGGGGATCTAGGTTGGTGCTGAGCCTAGCTAAGCCCAACTCCAGCAGACGGCCCTGGCCCTCTCCCAGAGGGAGAGGGAACCGATCGAGCCTGGTGTTTGCTCCCTTCTCCTCTCCCTTTTTCAAAGGCATGGGAGAAGGGTTGGGGATGAGGGGTTGGCATCCATTTGTCTGGCGAATGTCTGGCGAAATGAAACCCAGGATCCAGGTTCGATTGGTTAAGCCAGATCGGACGTTCGCGAATGCGGCATAACAAGTAGAAAGGAAAGCAAAGAGGATTTATGGCAACCCAACGACGCAAGAGCCCTCCCAAGAAGGCAGCTCCCAAACGCACCATCTGGCGCAAGCTGTTCTGGCTTGGCTTCAAGCTCTCCCTGGTGGTGGCGGCCTTTATGGTGGTGTTCGGCATCTACCTCGATACCAAGGTGCGCGAGCGCTTCGATGGCGAGAAGTGGCAGTTGCCCGTGATGGTCTACAGCCGCCCGCTGGAGCTCTACCCCAGCCAGCGCCTCTCCCAGACCCAGATGCTGCGCGAGCTCAACATGCTGAGCTACAAGCAGGTGCGTCAGCCCCACACCCCGGGGGAGTACGCGGTCAACGGCAATCGCATCGAGCTGGTACGCCGTCCGTTCGAGTTCCATGACGGCGCCGACGGCGCCCGTGGCCTTCGTCTCACCTTCAACGGTGCGCGGCTGGAGGGGATCCAGTCTCTGGAGAACCAGCGTCAGCTAGGTTATGCCCAGATGGACCCTGTGCTGCTTGACCGCCTCAACACCGAGGACAGGGAGGATCGCCTGCTGGTACGCATCGCCGAGGTGCCGGACAGCCTGCTGGTGACCCTGCTGACCACCGAAGATCGCGATTTCTATCAGCACGGCGGCGTCTCGCCTGTGGCCATCATGCGTGCCATGGTGGCCAATGTGCTGGCGGGTCGTACAGTGCAGGGGGGGAGCACCCTCACCCAGCAGCTCGCCAAGAACTTCTTCCTGACCCGGGAGCGCAGCCTGTGGCGCAAGGCACAGGAAGCCTATATGGCGGTGCTCATCGACTACCGCTACAGCAAGGACGAGATCCTGGAGGCCTACCTCAACGAGGTCTACCTGGGGCAGAACTTCTCGCAAGGGGTCTATGGCTTCGGGCTCGCCTCCTACTTCTACTTCGGCATCCCGGTCAACGAGCTGGACATCGATCAGGTGGCCCTGCTGGTGGGCATGGTGAAGGGGCCTTCCTATTACGATCCCTGGCGCTTCCCCGAGCGGGCCAAGGCGCGCCGGGATCTGGTGCTGAAACTGCTGATGGAGCACGGCAGCCTGACTCAGGCCGAGTATGAGCTGGCCAGCAAGCAGCCCCTTGGCATCATCACCCGGGGCCAGATGAGCTATGGCCGTACCCCGGCCTTCATGGGGCTGCTCAAGCGGGAGATCCAGAACCGCTTCGGCCCGGATCTGCTCAAGCAGTCCGGCCTCAAGATCTTCACCAGCCTGGATCCCATCGCCCAGCACGCCGCCGAGCAGGCGGTCGAGACCGGCCTCGCCACCATCGAGAAGCAGCGCGGCAAGAAGAAGCTGGAGGCGGCCATGGTGGTCTCCGACTGGCACAAGGGCGAGGTGGTCGCCATGGTGGGGGGACGGGATCCCCGTTACGCCGGCTTCAACCGTGCGCTGGATGCCCGTCGTCAGATAGGCTCCCTGGTGAAACCGGCTGTCTATCTCACCGGTCTCTCCAATGGCCTGACCCTGGGCACACCGCTCAAGGATCAGCCGATCCGCATCCGCGGCCAGGATGGCCAGATCTGGACGCCGCAGAACTACGATCGCAAGTTCCGCCAGAGCGTGCCGCTGATGGAGGCGCTCGCCAGCTCCCTCAACGTGCCGACCGTCAACCTGGGTCTGCAGGTGGGGCTCGACAAGGTGGTGGACACCCTGCACAAGCTGGGGGTCCAGCAGGAGATCCAGCCTTATCCTTCCCTGGTGCTGGGGGCGGTGGCGCTCTCGCCCATGGAGGTGAACCAGATGTACCTGCCCATCGCCAACCAGGGGCTGACCCAGCCGCTGTCGGCCATTCGCGCCGTGGTAAACAGCGATGGCAGCCAGCTCTATCAGCATGACGAGACCGCCAAGCGGGTGACGGATCCCCAGGCCAGCTGGCTGACCCTGTTCGCCATGACCAAGACGGTGAGCCAGGGCACGGCCCGGGCGCTCGGCGCCAAGTTCCCCGGCGCCACCATGGCCGCCAAGACAGGGACCACCAACGAGCTGCGGGACTCCTGGTTCGCCGGTATGGACAACAACGAGCTGGTGAGCGTCTGGGTCGGCCGGGATGACAACCAGCCCGCCGGGCTGACCGGGGCCAGCGGTGCCTTGCAGCTGTTCAGTGGCTACATGAGCCAGCGCGGCGTCAACAGCCTGGGGCTGAAGATGCCGGAAGGGGTGAGCTGGGCCAGCTTCTCCCGCAGCAGCGGCGCCCGAGTTGCCAGCGACTGTCCTGGCAGCCTGCAGGTACCGGCCAAGCTGGCGGGGCTGGGGGAGCCCATGAGCTGCGCCAGCCCTGTCTCCAACCCGGTCAACGCGCTGGATCAGTGGTTCGGCGGCTTCTTCAACTAACGAGAACGGGCAGCCTGGCTGCCCGTTTTACAAGGATTGCCATGACACTTCCCCTGCTCGGCGGCATTCACCACGTGGCCATCATCGCCAGCGACTATGAGCGCTCGCGCCACTTCTACCACCAGGTGCTGGGGCTGCCCATCATCAACGAGACCCTGCGGGAGGCCCGCCACTCCTGGAAGCTGGATCTGGCGCTGCCGGATGGCAGCCAGCTGGAGCTGTTCAGCTTTCCAGCCCCGCCACCGCGCCCCTCCAGGCCGGAGGCGTGCGGCCTGCGGCACCTGGCGTTTCGGGTGCAGGCGCTCGATCCCGTCATCGCCCATCTGGAGCGCCACGGAGTGGCCGTGGAGCCGGTGCGGGTGGACGAGCTGACCGGCAGTCGCTTCACCTTCTTCGCCGACCCCGACGGCCTGCCGCTGGAGCTCTACGAGGTCGATGCCGGGCCGGCATGAGCGGGTTTTGCCGCAACATGAGTGCGTAAAAAAGCCGCCCGGCGAACACCGGGCGGCTTTTTCATGGGGCCAGAATGCCCATCACGCCGTGGTCAGCAGGGCCACGGCGACGGCCATGATCAGGATGCCAACCCAGCCGACGGGCTTGAGACGCTCGCCAAACAGCAGCAGGCCGCCGAGGGCGGTGCCCAGGATGCCGATGGCACCCCAGGTGGCATAGGCCACGGCGAGATCTATCCTGCCTGTGCTCACCGCTTCCGAGAGCAGGGTAAAGGCACAGAGCACCAGCAGTATGCCGAGCAGGCCCCAGCCCTTGTGACGAAAACCGAGGGAGCGGTTGATGGCCATGTTGGCCCCCACATCCAGCAGGGCGGCGCCCAGGACGATGATCAACGGGTGCATGGGAGCTCCTTGGCAGGGGTGGCGTCAACCGGCTCGGCATGGGTTTCCCCCAGGGTCACCATAACAATGCCCACTATTGCCAGCGCCAGCCCGACCCACTCCTGCACACTCAGCTCGTAACCAAGGAACAGCACTGAGACGGCGGTGATCAGGGCGATTCCCAGCCCTTCCCACAACGCGAACGCAATACCAATGGAGATTGTTTTGGCGGCCTTGGCCAGCAGCAGGTAGGAGAGGGCGATGAGGAGCCACATCGGCAGATAGTTGAGCCAGCCGGCCTCACTCTCCGGGATCAGGGCCATGGTGGAGGTGCCTGCCACCTCGGTCAGGATGGCGCCCGTCAGGAAGAGGCGGGCCAAAAGCAGGGGACTGAATAACATGGGGTTTCCTTCTGTTGCTACGACGAGGGAGAGGATAGCCGCAGCTGGGCAAGACCCGGGTATCGCTGAGCGTCGATAATTATGGCGCTGACGGTTTGCCTTGGGGGAGGGGCGCGGCGTAAGGTGAGGATGGAACAAGCTGCCACCAGAGCGCGATCATGAAGCTTTATCAGATACAACTCTTTGTAGAATCAGCAGACAGTGGTTCGATTGCCAATGCCGCCAGACGCCTTGGCAAGAGCCGAAGCGCCGTCAGTACGGCGATCGCCGCCCTGGAAGTGGAGCTTGGCGTCGATCTTTTTGAACGAAGGGCCAACCAGAGCCGATTGACCGAGATAGGGGAGCAGGTGCTGGACGACTGCCGGCGGCTGCTGCAGGCGGCCAACAGCCTCAAGCTCAAGTGCGAGCACCACGCCTCGGGCGCCGAGGTGGCGCTCAGGGTGGCGCGGGATGACGCCATCCCCGAGCCGGTCTGGCGCGAGATGCTGGGGGCGCTGCGCCACCAGTTTCCCGGCACCAGCATCTCCCTGGTGCTGGCCTCGCCCCCCGAGCTGCCTTCCCTGGTGGAGGAGGGGTTCGTGGATGCCGCCTTCGGCCTCATCACAGAGGATCAGGAGCGCAGCGGCCTCAACATAGAGGTGCTCAACCCGATCCGCACCCTGATGGTGGTGGCGCCCAGCCACCCGCTGGCGGGGTTGAAGCGGGTGCTGCAGCAGGATCTGACCGATCAGACCCAGGTCACCCTCTCCTATGTGGACGAGTTCTCGGTCAAGAGCCTGCTCCCCATCGGCGGCCAGCACATAGGGTTGTCGAGCTTCGAGCTGATGCGGGATGCTGTGCTGGACGGCCTCGGCTGGGCTGTGCTGCCCTCACCGCTGATCCAGAGCCAGCTGCGCCAGGGGGAGCTGCTGACCCTGAAGCACAAGTTCAGCCTGCAGTGGCGCGATTACGGGGTCTATCTGTCGGAGAATGCCCATCACGGCAAGGTGCTGGCCTGGCTGAAGAAGGCCATCGAGGCCTATCTCGAACCCTTCGAGTAGCCCCTTTCAGGGAGGAGAACGACAACAGGGGCCGCTGGCCCCTGTTGCTTGAGACGGCTGGAGATCAGCGCAGGGCGTGACGGGGGGCGGGCTGGCGCTGGCGAAAGGGCAGCAGGAGCAGGCTGAGCAGCAGATCCCCCAGCAGGGAGGCGAGCAGTCCCACCGCCACACCGCAGAAGATGGCTGCCTGCTTGAGGGGCACCACATAGCCGTAGTTGCGCAGGGTGTCCTGCCAGAGCAGGGAGTCCGCCTGCGACAGCAGGTGGGAGAGCTGCAGGTACCAGGGCTGACCCTGGAAGGCGCGCTCCTGCTGCAGGTGGCGCTGCTGGCTCACCAGCTGCTGCAGGCTGGTGGCATCCTGGGTGAAGACGGGATCCTGGCTGGCGCCGTAATGGGCGATCAGGGCGTCGAGATCGCCGCCAAAGTGCTGATCCGCGGTGCGCTGGAAGGGTGCCAAGCTGAGGCTGGCCTGCTGCAGGCGCGCATCCAGCCGCTGGTAGTAGAGATCGACGATCCCCGGTATCTGCACGCCCGCCAGCAAACCGAGGGCAAACAACATCATGCGAAGGTAGCTGCGCATAGCCATCATCCTGAGTAAAAAGAGCCTCATACTAGCCGCAAGCCCCTGGCGCGCCAAGGTGGTGCTGGCTGCTCCCGGATCCGGGGGGTGGCAGGGCGGGTACAAACAAGATTCAATAGGGTATTTTTTTGTTACATGAATTCTTACATTTTTGTGATTCAAGTCACCGGGAGGCTGACCTAGAATCACCGCTTTTTGAAGGAAGACTCGGCATGAGCAAGTTCATACCTCTCTATCTGATCGGGGGCCTGATTGCCCTCAGTTGGGCTGCCCTGCCGGGTCATGGCCCCTGGGATCACTGGGATCTCGCCACCTTCCAGCTGGTCAATGGCTGGCTGGGCCAATCCGTCCGCTGGGTCGATCTGGTGGCCATCACCAACAATCGCCTGTTCGATCTGGTCGCCCTGGGCTGCATGGGACTGATCCTGGCCACCTGCTTCTTCCGGGCCCAGGGTGAGGCGCGCCGTCGCCTGGTGGCCATAGGGATCGTCATGTTGCTGGGGGCCCTGGTGATCAACCAGCTCGGCCATCTGCTGCCGGTCAGCCGTCCCAGCCCTACCCTGACGGTGGACGGGGCGCTGCGGCTGAGCGAGCTCAGCGCCATCCCGACCAAGGACTCTGCCGGCGACAGCTTCCCCGGGGATCATGCGCTGTTCCTGATGATCTTCGCCGGTTTTGCCCTGCGTTACCTGCCGCGCCGGGTCGCCGTGATCGCCGTGCTGATGGTGCCCCTGTTCTCGGCCCCCCGCATCCTCGCCGGTGCCCACTGGCTGACGGACGTCTATGTCGGTGCCCTCTGCCTCGCCCTCATCTGCCTGCCGCCCTTGCTGCTGACCCCATTGTCGGATCGGTTGATCGACCGCCTGGCTCCCAGGCTGCCCCGCTGGATCGCCGGAAACCCTTGTTGCTTGGGTAACGGAAGGCAATAAAAAGAAGGCGGGTGACCGCCTTCTTTTGCTTATGCCCATCGGTGCTGTGGTCGTCGCGAAATGACCAGGACTACGCCCGATGAGTGCGGGCTTGCGCCCTCAACGACAAGTATTGGCAGAGTCATTCGAGCTTTACCATCAGAAACTGACGGGGCCAAACGTTTGCATCCGATGAAAGCGTGATCCAGACCAGGATTTTTTCTGTGGGCTGCCTTAGAATCGCCGCCCGTTGCTGGAGGTCCCCCTATGCTTGTCACTTTTCTGCGCCTGTTGTTTATCGGTTGCGCCCTGGTCTTTATCTTCATGCTGGTCCACGCCTGGTGGCACAAGCGGCGCCGGGGCGAGCTGGAGTCCACCCCCTTCTGGCCGGTGGCGGCCATCGGCTTCGTCGCCAACTTTCTCGACACCCTTGGGGTCGGCAGCTTCGCCGTCAAGACCGCCTGCTACAAGCAGTTCAAGCTGATCGACGATCGCCTGCTGCCGGGCACCCTCAACGGTCAGTGCGTACTGCCTACCGTGACCCAGTCCCTCATTTTCATCGGCGTGGTCAAGGTGGATCCGCTCACCCTGATCAGCATGATGGCCGCCGCTGCCGCGGGCGCCGCCTGGGGTGCCCGTCATGTGGCCTCGTTCGATCGCCAGACCATCAGGCTGGTGATGGCGGTCTCCCTGCTGGTGGTGGCCGGGCTCATCTTTGCCGGGCTGCTGGGGCTCTTCCCCCTGGGCGGCGAGGCCATGGGGCTCAGTGGCTACAAGCTGGGGATAGCCCTGCTCGGCAACTTCCTGTTCGGGGTGCTGATGAATGTGGGCATAGGGCTGTTTGCCCCCTGCATGACGCTGGTCTATCTGCTGGGGATGAACCCGCTGGCGGCCTTCCCCATCATGATGGGGTCCACCGCCGTGCTCAGCGTCTTCTCGGCGGGCACCTTCATCCGCAAGGGGGCCTTCGATGCCAGGGCCGTGCTGGCGGTGGCTCTCTTCGGCCCCATCGGTGTGGTGCTGGCGGCCATGCTGGTACAGTCCATGGACATGGAGATGCTCAAATGGCTGGTTGCCTTCATCGTCATCTACACCTCCTGGACCATGTACGCCTCCTGGCAGGCTGCGCGCCGTCAGCCCGAGTCTCAGCTGGCCGGTGCCGCCAGCTCGTGATGCCATAAATGAGGAGATTCGGAGTCTGGCGAAGGCTTATCCGGTCCGCCTGATCCGGCCATGCCGCCTGGTGAGCGGCGCTTGCTGCGGGGCCGCCGCTGGCCGCTGGCTGGAGGCGACCAGGGCGGCCTCGGCCTTGGCCCCGAGGAAGACATAGAGTCCCAGCGCCAGCAACAATCCCACGGCGCAGCCCATCACCCCCACCGCGGGCCAGAGCAGTTCGTTCTGGCCGAGGGATCCCTTGAACAGCAGCAAGAGCCCCTCGATGGAGACAGCGATCAGGATGGCGGCGATGAAGCGGGTGATGGTGCGGCGAATGGCACTGTGGCGGAAGATGTCCTTATGCAGCAGCACCTCCTCCTCCAGTATGGTCTTGCCCAGATCGAACACCGCCAGCGCCAGGGTCAGGAAGATGATGGCGCTGAAGGCGCCGAGCCGGTTCTGCTGGGTGCCGCACAGCAGCAGATAGAGCTGCTCTAGGCCATGCCAGATCAGGGTTCCCACGATGAGAAACAGCGCCAGGCTCAGGATCACGTAGACGGCCCTGAACCAGGGGATGGCGCGGCGCCGCTCCCTGTCCCCCATCAGCCAGGCGATCAGCTGGTGCAGATTGATCTCGAGCTCGCGGCCATGGCCCTGCACCTTCAGTCGCAGCTGCCCCTGCGGGGCCGGAATGGGGGGCAGGATCCCCGCTCTTGCCTGGCTCTCGCCCAGGCTCTGCACGCTCAGCACGAAGGGATAGGCCTTGAGGGCCTCCTGGGGGAGGGTGAGCAGCCCCAGCAATAGGGGGGTCAACTCGGTTTCGTACTCCTGATAGCGCCGCAGCACGTCGATGGGGCTCATCTCTGCCATATGGACCTCGGTCAAGTGGGCTCCTGAATAAAGCAGTGCAAATAGTGGGCCCGCTTTATGACAGCCAATGTGGTGGTGGATGCACCAGCAAGTGGCAAACAGCGGCGAGAAGAGAGAAGGGCCTGCACCAGAAGGGGGCTCTGGCAGGGCGAGACGACAGAGGCAACAAAAAAGGGCCCTTCATGGGCCCTTGGTTCATTCCGGCAGGGCTCAGCCTGCCAGCTTGGCGAAGCTGCGCTCGGCGGCGGCCAGGGTGTGTTCGATCTCCTTGTCGCCGTGGGCCAGTGACAGGAAGCCCGCCTCGTAGGCGCTCGGCGCCAGATAGACACCCTCTTCCAGCATCAGATGGTAGAAGCGCTTGAAGCGTTCCATGTCGCAGCGGGTCACCTGCTCATAGCGGGTGATCTCGGTCTCTTCGGTGAAGAAGAAGCCGAACATGCCGCCCACATAGGTGATGGCGAGCGGGATGCCGTGTTTGGCAGCGGCGGCTTTCAGCCCTTCCGCCACCCGGGCCGTCTTGGCGCTCAGCTGCTCATAGAGACCCGGCTCCAGCAGCAAGTCCAGCATGGTCAGACCCGCAGCCATGGCCACAGGGTTGCCGGAGAGGGTACCCGCCTGATAGACGGGGCCGGTCGGGGCTATGTATTGCATCACCTTCTTCTTGCCGCCGAAGGCGCCCACCGGCATGCCGGCCCCGATGATCTTGCCGAGGGTGGTGAGGTCGGGATCTATGTTGTAGTGGCCCTGGGCGCCGCGCAGGGAGACCCGGAAGCCGGTCATCACTTCGTCCAGGATCAGCAGGGCGCCAAACTCGTCACAGATGGTGCGCAGCCCTTCCAGGAAGCCGGGCACCGGCGGGATGCAGTTCATGTTGCCCGCCACCGGCTCGACTATGATGCAGGCGATCTCGCTGCCGTACTGGGTGAAGGCTTCGCGCACCGAGTCCAGTTCGTTGAACACACAGGTGAGAGTGTGTTTGGCAAAGTCGGCCGGTACGCCCGGGCTGTTGGGCTGGCCCAGGGTCAGTGCGCCGGAACCTGCCTTCACCAGCAGGGAGTCGGCGTGGCCGTGGTAGCAACCCTCGAATTTGACGATCTTGTCGCGGCCGGTGTAGCCACGGGCGAGGCGGATGGCGCTCATGGTGGCTTCGGTGCCGGAGTTGACCATACGCACCTGCTCCATGGAAGGCACTATCTGGCGTACCTTCTCGGCCATCAGCACTTCGATCTCGGTGGGGGCGCCATAGCTCAGCCCCTTATCCACCGCCTTGATGACGGCGGCCTTGATGGCCGGGTGGTTGTGACCCAGCAGCATGGGGCCCCAGGAGCCGATGTAGTCTACATAGGCCTGACCATCCACGTCATAGAGGTAGGCGCCATCGGCGTGATCGATGAAGCGGGGTGTGCCGCCGACCCCATTGAAGGCGCGGACCGGTGAGTTGACGCCGCCCGGAATGGTCTGGCGGGCCTGTTCAAACAGCTGATCTGATTTTGACATGGATCATCCTTAATGGGATTTTGGTCGTCACCCGGGCGCAGGCGGTCGATTGCGGCTCGGCAGGCTGCGGTGGGAGGAGTATGCTTTGCGCTCTCGCCACCCGGACTCCCGGTCTGCACCCGTGATAAATGAAACGGGCCGACTATAGCAGAAAGGCCCTGTGCTGGGCAGCCGAGCCGAGGCCGGGTGTTTCCGACCCTCGTTAGATGAGCGTGAATACCCATGGTGCAACAAGCTATCCCCCCTCGCGAGGCGACCACACAAGGTCGCCCACCTGCCCTGCAGCGCCTGATCCAGCGGGACAAGATGCCGCTGCTGGTGCTCTTGCTGGCCGCCCTGGTCGGTGTTTTGGCCGGACTGGTCTGCGGGTTGTTTGAATCCGGTGTGCACTGGCTGGCCCAGCAGCGAGTCCTGCTGCTGGCCGACCGCCCCTGGTGGCAACTCGGTCTGCTGGGCTTTGGTTTCAGCGCCCTGCTGGGGTTTGTCGGCTACTTCCTCACTCATACCTTCGCCCCGGAAGCGGGCGGCTCCGGCATTCCCGAGATAGAAGGGGCCATGGACGAGCTGCGCCCGGTGCGTTGGTGGCGGGTCTTGCCGGTCAAGTTCTTCGGCGGCATCTGTACCCTGAGCTCCGGCATGGTATTGGGGCGGGAGGGCCCCTCGGTGCAGATTGGCGGCAACCTCGGCAAGATGGTGGCGGATATCTTCCGGCTTCCCAAGGAGCATGGTCATGCCTTGCTGGCGGCGGGGGCAGCTGGGGGCCTGGCCGCCGCCTTCAATGCGCCGCTGGCGGGGATACTCTTCGTGATGGAGGAGATGCGGCCGCAGTTTCGTTACTCCTTCCTCGCCATCAAGGCGGTGGGGATCTCGGCCGTCATGGCGACCCTGATGCTGCAGAACATGAAGGGGCAGGCGCCAGTCATCAGCCTGCCCCACTACGATGCCCCGGCCCTGAAGGCGCTCTGGCTCTTCCTCTTCATGGGGGGCTGTTTCGGCGTGCTGGGCTTCGTGTTCAACAAGCTGGTGCTCGCCTGTCAGGACGGCTATCTGGCCCTGCACCAGAACAAACGCCACCGCTTCGTCGCCATCGGCATGCTGGTGGCAGGCACCTTCGGCGTGCTCTCGCTGTTTGCTCCCTCGGTGACCGGTGGGGGAACCGAGCTGATCCCTCATCTGGTGGGGGGCGACTATGCGATGGCGACCCTCTTCCTCATCTTCTCGGTGCGACTGATCGCTACCCTCATCTGTTTTTGTTCCGGCGCCCCCGGCGGCGTCTTTGCCCCGACCCTGGCACTCGGCACCCTGTTCGGGGTGATCT
>NZ_CP172298.1:795000-3812500 GCF_044336385.1 Aeromonas mytilicola subsp. aquatica
GACGAATACTACTGGGGGTAGAGCACTGTTTGGACTAGGGGGTCATCCCGACTTACCAACTCCATGCAAACTCCGAATACCAGTAAGTACTATCCGGGAGACACACGGCGGGTGCTAACGTCCGTCGTGAAGAGGGAAACAACCCAGACCGCCGGCTAAGGTCCCAAAGTTCTGGTTAAGTGGGAAACGATGTGGGAAGGCTCAGACAGCTAGGATGTTGGCTTAGAAGCAGCCATCATTTAAAGAAAGCGTAATAGCTCACTAGTCGAGTCGGCCTGCGCGGAAGATGTAACGGGGCTCAAACCAGGCACCGAAGCCGCGGATTCACACTTATGTGTGAGTGGTAGGGGAGCGTTCTGTAAGTCTGCGAAGGTGTGTCGAGAGGCATGCTGGAGATATCAGAAGTGCGAATGCTGACGTAAGTAACGATAAAGGGGGTGAAAAGCCTCCTCGCCGGAAGACCAAGGGTTCCTGTCCAACGTTAATCGGGGCAGGGTGAGTCGACCCCTAAGGTGAGGCCGAAAGGCGTAATCGATGGGAAGCAGGTTAATATTCCTGCACGACTTGTAATTGCGATGGGGGGACGGAGAAGGCTAGGTGGGCCAGGCGACGGTTGTCCTGGTGAAAGTGCGTAGGTGGTGTTTCTAGGCAAATCCGGAGACACAACACTGAGACACGAGACGAAGCCACTACGGTGGTGAAGCCATTGATGCCCTGCTTCCAGGAAAAGCCTCTAAGCTTCAGATTACAAGTCATCGTACCCCAAACCGACACAGGTGGTCGGGTAGAGAATACCAAGGCGCTTGAGAGAACTCGGGTGAAGGAACTAGGCAAAATAGAACCGTAACTTCGGGAGAAGGTTCGCTCTTGACAGTGAAGTCCCTTGCGGATGGAGCAGTTGGGAGTCGCAGTGACCAGATGGCTGGGACTGTTTATCAAAAACACAGCACTCTGCAAACACGAAAGTGGACGTATAGGGTGTGACACCTGCCCGGTGCCGGAAGGTTAATTGATGGGGTTAGCGCAAGCGAAGCTCTTGATCGAAGCCCCGGTAAACGGCGGCCGTAACTATAACGGTCCTAAGGTAGCGAAATTCCTTGTCGGGTAAGTTCCGACCTGCACGAATGGTGTAACCATGGCCATGCTGTCTCCACCCGAGACTCAGTGAAATCGAATTCGCCGTGAAGATGCGGTGTACCCGCGGCTAGACGGAAAGACCCCGTGAACCTTTACTACAGCTTGGCACTGAACATTGAACCTACATGTGTAGGATAGGTGGGAGGCTTTGAAGGCGTGACGCTAGTTGCGCTGGAGCCGTCCTTGAAATACCACCCTTGTATGTTTGATGTTCTAACGCAGGGCCCTGAATCGGGCTCGCGGACAGTGCCTGGTGGGTAGTTTGACTGGGGCGGTCTCCTCCCAAAGAGTAACGGAGGAGCACGAAGGTTGGCTAATCCTGGTCGGACATCAGGAGGTTAGTGCAATGGCATAAGCCAGCTTAACTGCGAGACGGACAGGTCGAGCAGGTACGAAAGTAGGTCATAGTGATCCGGTGGTTCTGAATGGAAGGGCCATCGCTCAACGGATAAAAGGTACTCCGGGGATAACAGGCTGATACCGCCCAAGAGTTCATATCGACGGCGGTGTTTGGCACCTCGATGTCGGCTCATCACATCCTGGGGCTGAAGTCGGTCCCAAGGGTATGGCTGTTCGCCATTTAAAGTGGTACGCGAGCTGGGTTCAGAACGTCGTGAGACAGTTCGGTCCCTATCTGCCGTGGGCGTTGGATGATTGAAGGGAGTTGCTCCTAGTACGAGAGGACCGGAGTGAACGAACCTCTGGTGTTCGGGTTGTCACGCCAGTGGCACTGCCCGGTAGCTAAGTTCGGAATCGATAACCGCTGAAAGCATCTAAGCGGGAAGCGAGCCCTGAGATGAGTCATCCCTGACCCCTTGAGGGTCCTAAAGGGCCGTTGGAGACCACAACGTTGATAGGTGGGGTGTGTAAGCGCGGCGACGTGTTGAGCTAACCCATACTAATTACCCGTGAGGCTTAACCATACAACACCCAAGAAGTGTTCTGGGCCTTGTAGCAAGTGCATGAACTACTCAAATTCAGTGATAGTGATGAAGCAAACTAGCTAAGTCGTTATTCACGTCAGCTTTCCGGATGAAGTTTTTTGCCTGGCGGCCATAGCGCCGTGGAACCACCTGATCCCATGCCGAACTCAGAAGTGAAACGCGGTAGCGCCGATGGTAGTGTGGCATTCGCCATGCGAGAGTAGGACACTGCCAGGCACCCAACACGAAAAACCCCGCTCATCGAGCGGGGTTTTTTATTGCCTGAAAATCAGTGTGTTGACTGATAATTGACCTCGAAATTTGACTGCTTGTTCCCTCGACCCAAAAAACCAGCCCCTTTTCTGTTCGATATTCATCCATCGGCGCCGAGTGCTGGATATAAAAAGCACAGAATGTGATGACTCTACCTTTCTTGTGATGCCCGCTCTGCTTTAATTCGTCTGCCCAGGTTCGATGGGCCAAGGAATCACAATAATCTGAGGAATGGACACATGTTCAAAAGAACAGTAACGATGATGCTGGCGGCGGGAACCCTGGTATTAGGCGGTTGCGCATCCAATGGTGGTGCAGAGCAGGCGGCAGACAACAGCGACTTCGGTGGCAAGTCCATCTACCTGCGCGGGGAGATGAACGACTGGATGGCGACCGATGAGAGCAAGGTGGTCAAGGTGGCCGACAAGCTCTACATGGCCAAGGGCACGCTCAAGAAAGAGTGGGCTCCCTACAAGTTCAAGTTCGCCGATACCGGCTGGAGCTGTGGCACCAACTTCGGCTACAAGAGCCCGAGTGACGGTGTCGCCGTGCTGGGCGGAGAACCTGTGCCGGTCAACCCCTGCTCCAAGTATGAGGACATGAAATTCTCGCCGGATGAAGACGGCGTCTACGAGTTCTATCTGAATATGGCGGGTGAGACGCCGAGCGTGTACGTCAAGAAGCCCTGAGATCCCCTCTCCCGTTAAATTCATCGGGAAATGAACCGGTTAAATGCCCTGGCCCAAATATCTGCTGGCCGGGGCATTTTTTTAGGATAGAATCTGCGCCCCGTGAGAGAGATGCTATATATAGTGTTATCTGGTTGATATGAAACCTATAGGTTGTGTTTTTGACTCTGTCATGACGTTGTTGCATTCACATAAGGTGGCTTGAAAATGGCTAAATCCAACCCTGTGCTGGAGAGTGGACCCGGCTCTGCCCTCATCCCCATGCAGGAAACCTCCCTCGAGATCTGGGACAGCAAGTATCGCCTCAAGAGCAAGGATGGGGCGCCTATCGACGGCACCATAGACGAGACTTATCAGCGGGTTGCCCGTGCGTTGGCGGCGCAGGAGAGCGAGCCCGATGCATGGTATGAGCCCTTCCTGTGGGCGCTGCGCAATGGGGCCATTCCAGCGGGCCGCATCACCTCCAATGCCGGGGCGTTTGAGCACAAGCCTGCCACCTCGACCATCAACTGTACCGTCTCCGGTACCATCGAAGATTCGATGGATGACATTCTCGGCAAGGTGCACGAGGCCGGTCTGACCCTGAAAGCGGGCTGTGGCATCGGCTATGACTTCTCGACCCTGCGTCCGCGTGGTGCCTTCGTCTCCGGTGCCGGGGCCTATACCTCGGGCCCGCTCTCCTTCATGGATATCTACGACAAGATGTGTTTCACCGTCTCGTCGGCGGGCGGTCGCCGTGGCGCCCAGATGGGCACCATGGATATTCGGCATCCCGACGTGATCGAGTTCATCCAGGCCAAGCGGGAAGATGGTCGCCTGCGCCAGTTCAACCTCTCCCTGCTCATCACCGAAGAGTTCGTCAAGGCGGTGAAGGAAGATGCTCCCTGGCGACTCATCTTCCCCTACACCGCCAAAGAGGTGGAGCAGGATGGCATTGCGCTGGACGATCCCGCTCAGGTGCTCTGGGCCGACTGGCCGAACAAGGAGGGGGTGGTGATCAACGAGCTGGGCCAGGTGGCTTGCAAGGTCTACAAGACCCTGCCCGCGCGCAAGCTGTGGAACGTCATCATGACCTCCACCTATGACTATGCAGAGCCCGGCTTCATCCTGATCGACAAGGTCAACCAGATGAACAACAACTGGTTCTGCGAAGAGATCCGCGCCACCAACCCCTGTGGCGAGCAGCCCTTGCCCCCCTATGGCGCCTGCCTGCTGGGGTCGGTCAATCTGACCAAGTTTGTGCGCGAGCCCTTCACCGAGCGGGCCGCCTTCGATTGGCAGGCGTTTCGCAAGGTAGTGGCCATCTTCACCCGCATGCTGGACAACGTGGTAGAGATCAACCAGCTGCCGTTGCCCAAGCAGCGCGAGGAGATCACAGCCAAGCGCCGTCATGGCATGGGCTTCCTCGGTCTGGGCTCGACCCTCACCATGCTGCAGATAAAATATGGCTCTGCGGCTTCTGTTGCCTTCACCGAGCAGGTCTCCCAGGAGCTGGCCATGACAGGTTGGCAGGAGTCCTTGCGTCTGGCCAAGGAGAAGGGCCCGGCCCCCATCATGGATCAGGAGTTCGAGGTGACCGGCAAGATGCTGCGGCTGCGCCCCGAGATGGCGGCCGATGGCATCAAGCTGGGTGACAAGGTGAAGGGCAAGGTGCTGCATGCGCGCTACAGCCGCTACATGCAACAGGTGGCCGAGGTGGATCCCGCCCTGGTGGCCGCGCTGGCCGAAACCGGTGGTCGTTTCACCCACCACAGCAGCATAGCGCCGACCGGCACCATATCTCTGTCACTGGCCAACAACGCCAGCAACGGCATAGAGCCGAGCTTCGCCCATCATTACAGCCGCAACGTCATCAAGGCGGGCAAGAAGAGCAAGGAGAGCGTGGATGTCTACTCCTTCGAGCTGCTGGCCTACCGGGAGCTTATCAACGCCGCTGCCATGCCTTACACCGAAGATGATGCCTGCCGGCTGCCGGATTACTTCATCACAGCCGACGACATCAGTCCGGCCCAGCACGTGGACATCCAGGCGGCGGCCCAGCGCTGGATAGATTCGTCCATCTCCAAGACGGCCAACGTACCGACCGACTTCCCGTTCGAGCAGTTCAAGGACATCTACATGTATGCCTCGGACTCCGGGCTCAAGGGCTGCACCACCTTCCGCTTCAACCCCGAGGCCTTCCAGGGGGTACTGGTGAAGGAGAAGGATCTGGAGAACACTCAGTACGAGTTCACTCTGGAGGATGGCTCCGTCATCACGGTGAAGGGGAACGAAGAGATCGAATACGATGGCGAGCTGCACACCGCCGCCAACCTCTATGACGCCTTGAAAGAAGGCTATTACGGCAAATTCTGAGAACAGATTATGGTCAAGAAGATCGACAGGAAAATCGTCGCCTACAAGGTGAAAATCCGGGATGAGCCGCAAGAAGCGCCGGCCCCCGAGGATGACGTGGTGCACATGCACGAGACTGTGCTGCGTCCGGAACGGCTGATGGGCACCACCTACAAGCTGAAGACGCCGGAGCATGTCTCCGAGCACTCGCTGTTCATCACCATCAACGACATCATTCTCAACGAGGGCACAGTCCACGAGACCCGCCGTCCGTTCGAGATCTTCATCAACTCCAAGAGCCTGGAACACTACCAGTGGATAGTGGCGCTGACCCGCATCATCTCCGCGGTGTTTCGCAAGGGCGGGGATGTCACCTTCCTGGTGGAGGAGCTGAGATCCGTGTTCGATCCCAAAGGCGGTTACTGGAACAAGGGCAAGTATGTGCCGTCGCTCATCGCCGAAATTGGCAACGTGATCGAGACCCATCTCACCGAGATAGGCATGCTCAAGGCCACCGGGCTGGATGAGCACCAGCAGGCGTTTCTGGCCGAGAAGCAGGCACAGATGCAGGCTGACACCGAGCAGTCAGGCAGCGGCTTCCCGGCCAGTGCGGCGCTCTGCTACAAGTGCCACACCAAGGCGCTGGTGCAGAAGGATGGCTGCATGACCTGCCTCAACTGTGGCGATTCCAAGTGCGGCTGACAGGCGCGGCCTGACAGACAGAAGTGAAAAATGACCGGCCAGAGTGCCGGTCTTTTCATTGCTGCTTTTATGTTCGAACGAGACTGCCTTGCAAGCGATTTGTTGCGCAGCGGTAAAATCGGGCGTAGCGTTGGGGGTAATAAAACTGTCACGGCCGTGTGGTTTCAATGACATCTGAGATTCACACACGTGGCACCTTCAGTGCCAAGGAGGATGCTTATGGACAACACGGACCGAAAGCTGTTTATCCTGGATACCAACGTTCTGCTTCACGAACCCCTCGCCATTTACTCCTTCAAAGAGCACGACGTGCTCATCCCCATGACGGTGCTCGAAGAGCTCGACAACATCAAGGATCGCCAGAAAGACGTCAGCCGTGATGCCAGGGTTGCCATCCGCGCGCTGGAAGATGTGTTTCGCGACGCCAACCCCGAACAGATAGTGCAGGGGGTGGCGCTGGCGGGCGAGGCGAGCGGTCATATCTCCATCTTCAGCGATCACCATCTGCCTCAGGATGCCGAGGTGTTTACCGACAAGGAGGCGGACAACCGCATCATCAACGCGGCCCTCTACCTGCAAAAGCACGAGATGAAACGCCAGGTGGTGCTGGTGACCAAGGACATCAACATGCGCCTCAAGGCCAAGGGGGCGGGCCTTGCCCATGTGGAGGATTATCGCAGCGACCAGCTGATCGACGACATCCGGCTGCTGGCCAAGGGCTTCCAGGTGGTGCCTGGCAGCTTCTGGGAGCGGGTGGGCGAGTGCGACAGCGAGACCCATGGTCGCGACACAGTTCACGTGATCGACTCGAACCTGCTGGAGGGGGTGCACGTCAACCAGTACCTGCTGGACGAGGAGAACTTCTTCGCAGCCAGGGTGCTCAGCCACGATGGCAACAAGATCCGCCTGAAAGATCTGGGCCGCGAGCGACTGATGTCACGCAAGGCCTGGGGGGTGCATCCCAAGAACATCTATCAGGGCATGGCCCTGGATGCCCTGCTCGATCCGCACATCGATCTGGTGATCCTGACCGGCCCGGCGGGTTGCGGCAAGACCTTGCTTGCCATGGCGGCGGCCCTGGAGCTGGTGATCGAGAAGGGGATCTACGAGAAGGTGATCGTCACCCGCAACACCCCGGAAATTGCCGAGAGCATCGGCTTCCTGCCCGGCACCGAGGAGGAGAAGATGATGCCCTGGCTGGCGGCGGTGACCGACACCCTGGAGGTGCTGCACAAGCAGGACGAGAACATGAGCGGGTCGCTGAGCTACATCATGGAGAAGGCCAATATCCAGTTCAAATCCGTCAACTTCATGCGCGGGCGCAGCATCCAGAACACCTTCGTGCTGCTGGACGAGTGCCAGAACCTGACCGCGTCCCAGATCAAGACCATCATCACCCGCTGCGGCGAGGGGACCAAGATCGTCTGCTCCGGCAACCTGGCCCAGATCGACTCCAACTACCTGAGCCCGGTGACCTCGGGTCTGACCTACATAGTCGAGCGTTTCAAGGACTTCGACGGCAGTGCCAACATCTTCCTGAACGGGGTTGTGCGCAGCCGACTAGCTTCGTTCGCCGAGGAAAATCTCTGATTTAACGCAATCTCTGCATGAGAAAGGGGAAGCCAGCAGGCTTCCCCTTTTTTGATCCCGTTCCCGTCATTACCCTTGTGTACGGCCAAGGTAGCGCAGCAGCCCGGGGTGCTCGCTGTCTTGCAGTATGTCGGGTTTGCCCTGCAGGGCGATGCGGCCCTCGTCGACGAAGAGCACCTGATCGGCGATGAGCTGGGCATCCTCAGGGTTGTGGGACACCATGAGCACTGTGATCCCCTGCTCGCAGGCGAGGCGGGCCACTTCGGCCAGCATCTCCCGGCGCAGGGCGGGATCCAGGGCCGAGAAGGGCTCATCCAGCAGCAGCAGGGGTTTTCCCCGCACCAGGGCGCGGGCCAGCCCCACCCGCTGTTGCTGGCCACCGGAGAGCTGCTCCGGCAGGCGGCTCAGCATGTCGCCAAGACCGACCCGCTTTGCGCCCTGTTTCACCTGCTCGCGCTGGGCCGGGCTCAGGCGCAGGCCCGGGTGCAGGCCGATGGCAATGTTGTCGAACACCGAGAGGTGCAGGAAGAGGTTGTGATCCTGAAACAGGGTGGTCACCGGCCGCTCGGCGGGGCCGAGCGGCAGCAGATCGACGCCATCGAAGCTGAGACTGCCGGACTCCACCGGCACGAAACCGGCGATCATCCCGAGCAGGGTGGACTTGCCGGCGCCGCTTGGCCCTATCAAGGCGGTGATCTCCCCCCTGGGCAGGGTGGCGCTGAAGCTGACGCGCCAGTCCGGGTAGCTGGTGACCAGCTCATCGATGTTCAGCATTTTTTCCTCTCAAAGAGTCCGTTCGACCAGCCAGAACAGCCGCAGAAACGGTAGCGCAGGGTTTGTACCTCAATGCTCGCCATTTTTTCCTCCAAGACCTCGCTCAACCAGCCAGAACAGGGAGAAACAGAGCGTGAGCAGCAGCAGGGCTGTGGCGGCCGCCTCGGTCAGCCGGTAGCTGCCAAGCTGCTGATAGAGCAGCCAGGGCAGGGTGGTGAGGGCCTGGCTGCCGAACATGGCGATGGCGCCGAGATCCCCGAGGGACAATATCATGGAGAGCGCCATGGCCAGCGCCAGCGGGCGGCGCAGCAGGGGCCACTCCACCAGCCGCAGGCGATGCAGACCGCGCACCCCCAGGCTGTCCGCCAGCCGGTCGTATTGACGCACCACCAGCTGCATGGGGGCGCTGAGGGTGCGCAGCACATAGGGCAGCGCCATCAGGGCGTTGACCAGTACCACCAGCCAGGGGCCCAGGGCAAAGACGTCGGCAAAGGGCATGAACATGATGAAGAGCCCTGTACTCAGCACCACAGCCGGGATCATCAGGATCATGGAGCCGCTGGCCTCCCACAGGGCGGCGGCTCGCCGCTTGCGCCCGCGCACCCTCAGGTGGCGGCTGGTGAGCAGCAGACCGGCGCCGAGCAGGGTCGCCAGCGATCCGGCAGCCAGGGCGATGGCCAGGGATTGACCGCCCGCCTGCCACAGTCCGGGGGATGCCAGCGCCGTCAGCAGGCCGGGGTTGAAACCGGCCACGACTATGGCCAGCAGGGGCGGCAGGAAGATGGCTAGCCCGGTGCAGAGCGCCACGGTATCCACCAGGCCTGTCCCCGGCTGATGGCGATCCGGCCGCAGGCAGGGGCGGCGGCTGGTGAGGCGGCTGGCAGGGGTGGTCTGCAGCCTGTGTTGCAGCAGGAGCAGGGCGACGGTCAGCAGTAGCTGTACCAGCGCCAGGCCGCCCGCGGTGGCGAGATCGAAATCAAAGCGCAGTGCCTGATAGACGGCGACTTCCAGGGTGGTGGACTTGGGGCCGCCGCCCAGCGCCAGCACTGTGGTGAAGCTGGTGAAGCAGAGCATGAAGATGAGGCTGGCGAGCCCCGGCAGTATGCCGCGGATGAGCGGCCACTCCAGCAGCAGGAAGATGTGGGATGAGCGCATGCCGAGCTGGCTGGCGAGGCGCCAGGAGGTCTCAGGGACGCTCTCTATGCTCTGCAGCATGAGGCGCGCCGCCAGCGGCATGTTGAAGAAGACATGGGCCAGCAGTATGCCGAACAGGCCGTACAGGTAGTTGCCAGGATCCAGCCCCAGGCCGCGCAGCAGCTGTGGCAACCAGCCCTGGCGGCCGTGCACCGCGACCATGCCGAAGATGGCGATGATGACGGGTAGCACCAGGGAGAGGCCGAACAATTTCAGCAGCAAGGCCCTGCCAGGGAAGCGGCGCCGCGCCAGGGCACGGGCCACCGGAATGGCGAGCCCCAGACTCAGCAGGGTGGAGAGCAGGGCCTGCCCCAGGCTGAAGCCCAGCACATGGCGCAGATAGGGATCGGCCAGCAGGGTGCGGGGAGACAAGGTGCCCGCCTGCCACAGCAGGGCCGCGAGCGGCCCGAGGGACAACAGCAAGATCAGCAGGGTGGCCGCACTGCCCGGCAGCCACCAGAGGGGACGAGAGCCTGCGTTCACTGGGTGACGGCTTGCAGCCATTCGCGGATCCAGTCCTTGCGATTGGCGGCCACTTCATCGGCGCTGAAGGCGAGCGGTTTGGCCACTGTGATCATCTGCTCGAAGCCCTTGGGCAGCGGCTGGTCGATCACCGGGTACATCCAGTTGCCGGCGGGGATCTCCTGCTGGAAGGCAGGGGTTATCATGAACTGCAGGAACTGGTCCGCCAGCTTGTCCTGGACAGCGCCTTTCAGCTTGGCGGCCACTTCCACCTGACGGTAATGCCCCTCTGCGAAGGCGGCCGCCTGATACTGGGGCTTGTTCTCGGCGATCAGATGATAGGCCGGGGAGGTGGTATAGGAGAGCACCATGTCCGCCTCGCCGTCGAGGAACATGCCATAGGCCTCGGACCACCCCTTGGTGACGGTGACCGTCTTCTTGGCCAGCTCTGCCCAGGCGGCGGGGGCCTGGTCGCCATAGACGGACTTCATCCACAGCATCAGCCCCTGGCCCGGGGTGGAGGTGCGGGGATCCTGATAGATCACCTTGAGATCGGGCCGTTCCACCAGCTCTTTCAGGCTCTTGGGGGGCTGCTTGAGTTTGTCCTTGTCGTAGACGAAGGCGAAGTAGCCGTAGTCATAGGGGACGAAGGTGTCATCCTGCCAGCCACCCGGCACCTTGAGGGCGTCTAGCCTGGTGTGATGGGGGGCAAACAGGCCGCTCTGCTTGGCCTCGCTGACCAGGGCATCGTCCAGCCCCAGCACCAGGTCCGCCTTGCTGTGCTGGCCTTCAAGCCGCAGCCGGTTGAGGATGGCGACACCGTCTTCCAGAGCCACCAGGTTGAGGGTACAGCCGCACTCCTTCTCGAAGGCTTGCTTGATCTTGGGACCCGGGCCCCATTCGGCTGCAAACGAATCGTAGGTGTAGACGGTGAGGGTGTCGGCGGCAAATGCCTGGGCAGAGAGCAGGCCGGTCGCGAGCAGCAGCAGGGTCTTCATCAATGGCACTCCTGTGGGTACTGAGGTGCCATGGGCAGCGGTCTGCTCATCAATGGCACGTCTCCTGTGGTGAGGGCCAGCGGATGAGGGCACAAAAAACGCGCGCCATGCCTCAAATTCCTCCGCCAGCATTATCTGGATCAGGTTCACGGGTATAATCTCAGCGGTAAACCGCACCCCGTTTGAGCAACGAACCGCATTGTATTGGCCTTCTTTGGGGGAGGCCAGCACTATGTTTTACGGGTCGCGCCGTGCGAGCCACCACCAAGGAGGATGCCCCCAGTGATCACCAGCACCAAGGAAAGACGTGCCTTCCAGCGCATGGTCATCAACGCCCCCGTCACCCTGTTCCAGCGCCAGCAGGTGCTTGAGGGAGTCTGCCGGGATCTCAGCGCCAATGGCATGGGGGTTGAGGTGAATGAGCATGGCTTCGATCTGGCTCACCCCATCAGGGTGAGCCTGGCCACCAGCAGCAACCTGCTGCCCCCCTTCGAAGCCCAGGCCCGCATAGTGCGGGTGCTGGAGGAGGAGGGCGGGCTCTTGCTGGCGCTGGAGTTCCTGCCGCTGACCTGAGCCCGCACGCCACCCTGTTCCATCGACCAGCCACCGGCTGGTCGATGCATTTTCGGCCCGGGCCAGCCTTGTCTTCCCGCCCGGATTGCAGCCCTGGGGGCCGCTCAGTTGCTGGCCAGCACGGGTTGGACGCTCAACTGCTTGCTGTCGACCAGCGTCTTGCTGGTGGGGGCGAGCTGGCCCATGGGAAGCTGGGCGGGGCCGGTCGGTTCCAGCAGCAGATAGCTTTCCCCTTGCCAGCTCAGGGTCGCCTGACCCGGGCCGGCCGGCAGCGCCACCCCCAGCAGGGCATGGCCCGGCACGAACACCATGGCCTGCTTCAGCTCGGGAAAGCGCTGGGCCAGCAGGGCCGCCATCAGGGTGACCTTGCTGTCACAATCCCCCCGGTTCTGCTCCAGCACCTGGCGCGGGCTCAGAAAGCCCTTGCCCGAGCGCCCCGACTGGCTGTCGAGCAGTTGATAGGGGATGGCCTGGATGAAGTCGAGCATGTGCGCCACCGTCTTCTGGCGCGCCTCCGTCTCTGTGGCTCCCTCCTGCTTGAGCTGTTCGGCCAGGGGCGCCAGTTCGGCGCGGCTCTCCAGGGCGATGCGCACATGATCCTGCTTGATGGCGGGGGCGCCGTCGGGCGGGGTGAAGGGCTGGAAGTAGTGCTGCTTGAGCCACTCTGCCTCCAGCCTGGCCTGCTCCGGCTTGACCCAGAGCGAGGCTTCCCTGGCCTTGTCGGCGTTGCGGCTCTTGAGGCTGAGGGCGAGGCTGGGACGGGAGAGGGAAAATTGCACCTCGGGGAACTCAAGGGCAGCCTGCTGCAGCAAGGTCTGCAGCACCTCCTCCTGCATCCTGGCCGGGCGATAGGCGATGAGCGGTGGCAGCTTGCCCGCCTCCAGCCGGTAGCTGAGTTGCTGGGGTTGGCCCTCCCTGTCCTGCCAGCCGACGTTGAGCTGACCGCCGTTGCTGTTGAAATAGGTCTGCCCGGCGCTGGTCGGGAGGGCGAGCAGCATGCCAAGCAGCAGGGAGAGGGAGCGGGTCGTCTTCATCATCCTTTCCTGTCGGTGAGCCCACTGTGCCTGGGCGGGACTGAGAATAAAACAGGGAGCCTGGGCTCCCTGTGGATTCTACTCGTTTTCTTGCCGCTGGCGCGTCAGATCCAGCTTGGCTGCCTTGGGTTGTCTCGAAGACGCCGATGCTGGGTTTGAGTGTACTTAGATCCAGCTCGGCTGTTTCGCCTCAAAGGCGCTGATTGCGGCCTCGTGCTGCAGGGTCAGGCCTATGGCATCCAGCCCGTTGAGCAGGCAGTAGCGACGGAATTCGTCGATCTCGAAACCGAAAGTGAGGGCACCGGCGCGCACCTGGTTCGCCTCCAGATCCACTTCGATCTGGGTGCCCGGATTGGCCGCGACCAGCTGGAACAGGGCCTCGACCTCTTCTTCTTTCAGGCGTACCGGCACCATGCCGTTGTTGATGGCGTTGCCGTAGAAGATGTCGGCAAAGCTCGGGGCAATGATGGTCTTGAAGCCGTAGTCCGCCAGCGCCCAGGGGGCGTGCTCGCGGCTCGAGCCACAGCCGAAGTTCTCCCGGGCCAGCAAGATGCTGGCGCCGGCGAATTGCGGCTGGTTCAGCACGAACTCGGGGTTGGGCTGCTGGCCAGCGTCGTCCAGGAAGCGCCAGTCGTGGAACAGGTGCTTGCCAAAACCGATGCGGTTTACCTTCTGCAAAAACTGCTTGGGAATGATGGCGTCGGTGTCGACGTTGGCGCTGTCGAGGGGGACGACGATCCCCTTGTGTTGCTTGAAACCTGTCATGTTAACTCCCTCTTACAGTGCGCGAATGTCGGCAAAGCGACCGGTGACGGCGGCGGCGGCGGCCATGGCCGGGCTCACCAGATGAGTGCGACCGGCACGGCCCTGGCGTCCTTCGAAGTTGCGGTTGCTGGTGGAGGCGCAGCGCTCCCCCGGTTGCAGCCGGTCGTTGTTCATGGCCAGACACATGGAGCAGCCGGGCAGGCGCCACTCAAAGCCCGCCTCGAGGAAGATCTTGTCCAGCCCCTCGGCCTCGGCCTGGGCTTTCACCTGCTCGGAACCCGGCACCACCAGGGCTTGCACCCCGGCGGCGACCTTGCGGCCACGAGCGATGGCGGCGGCGGCACGCAGATCCTCGATGCGGCTGTTGGTGCAAGAGCCAATGAACACCTTGTCGATGGTGACATCACAGAGCTTCTGGCCCGGCTGCAAGTCCATGTAGGCGAGTGCCTTGCGGGCGGACTGCTGCTCCATCAGATCGCTGAAGGATTCCGGTGCCGGAATGGGTTCATTGATGGCGATCACCTGGCCCGGGTTGGTGCCCCAGGTCACCTGAGGCGCGATATCGGCTGCGTTGAGCACCACCTCGGCATCGAAGGTGGCATCGGCATCGCTCTTGAGGGTCTGCCAGTAGGCGATGGCCTGCGCCAGTGACTCGCCGGTGGGGGCGAATACCTTGCCCTGGATGTAGTCGATGGTGGTCTGATCCGGGGCTATCATCCCCGCCTTGGCGCCGAGCTCGATGGCCATGTTGCACACCGTCATGCGCCCTTCCATGGAGAGACCCCTGATGGCATCGCCAGCGAACTCCACCACGTAACCTGTACCGCCGGCAGCACCGACCTTGCCTATGATGGCCAGCACCACGTCTTTGGCGCTGATCCCCTCGGCCAGCTTGCCGTTGACCGAAATGCGCATGGTCTTGGCCCGGCCCTGCTTCAGGGTCTGGGTCGCCATCACGTGTTCCACTTCGGAAGTGCCAATGCCAAACGCCAGCGAGCCGAAGGCGCCGTGGGTGGCGGTGTGGGAGTCGCCGCAGACTATGGTGGTGCCGGGCAATGTGATGCCGAGTTCAGGCCCCATCACGTGGACTATGCCCTGGTATTTGTGGTTCAGGTCATAGAGCCGGACCCCGAACTCCTTGCAGTTGGCGGCCAGCGTCTCCATCTGGATGCGGGCCATCTCGCCGGAGGCGGCGATGTCCTTGGTGGTGGTGGAGACGTTGTGATCCATGGTGGCCCAGGTCAGATCCGGGCGGCGCAGCGGGCGCTTCATGGCGCGCAGGCCGTCGAACGCCTGCGGGCTGGTCACTTCATGCACCAGATGGCGGTCGATGTAGATGAGGGGGGTTTCCCCTTCCACTTCCCGGACCACGTGGGCGTCGAACACTTTCTGATAGAGGGTCTTGGACATTGCTCTGTATTCCTTGTTATGTGCTGCGTGGCTCAGATCCGTGCGGCTATCTGGCTGCCCATCTCTGCGGTGCTCTGCACCGGATGCTGTGCGCTACCCTGATGCAGATCGGCGGTGAAGTAACCCTCGGCCAGGGCCTGGGCCACGGCCTGCTCTATGGCCTGGGCGGCGGCTTCCTGGCCCAGGCTGTAGCGCAGCATCAGGGCGGCGGAGAGGATCTGGGCTATGGGGTTCGCAATCCCCTTGCCGGCGATGTCCGGGGCCGAGCCACCGGCCGGTTCGAACAGGCCGAAGCCGGATTCGTTCAGGCTGGCGGAGGGGAGCAGCCCCATGGAGCCGGTGATCATGGCGCACTCGTCGGAGAGGATGTCGCCGAACAGGTTGGAGCAGAGCAGCACGTCGAACTGGGACGGATCCTTGATGAGCTGCATGGTGGCGTTGTCGATGTACATGTGGTTCAGCGCCACGTCCGGGTAGGACTTGGCAACTTGCGTCACCACCTCGCGCCACAGTATGGAGGAGGCGAGCACGTTGGCCTTGTCGATGGAGGTGACCTTGGCCTTGCGTACCCGGGCAGATTCGAACGCTATCTTGGCGATGCGTTCGATCTCGAAGCGGTGATACACCTCGGTGTCGAACGCCTTCTCGGTGGCACCTTCCCCTTCGCGCCCCTTGGGCTGGCCGAAGTAGATGCCGCCGGTCAGCTCGCGCACGCAGGCGATGTCAAAACCGCGATCCGAGATGTCGGCACGCAGGGGGGAGAACTGCTCCAGACCGGTGTAGATACGGGCCGGACGCAGGTTGCAGAACAGTTTGAAGTGGGCACGCAGGGGTAGCAGGGCGCCGCGCTCCGGCTGATCGTTCGGCGGCAGGTGCTCCCACTTGGGGCCACCGACCGAGCCGAACAGCACGGCATCGGCTGCCTCGCAGCCGGCTATGGTGCTCTGTGGCAGCGGGGTGCCGTGGTTGTCTATGGCGATGCCACCGACATCAAAGCGATCATAGTCGAGGGAGAAGCCGAATTTGGTCTGCACCTTTTCCAGTACCTTGATGGCCTCTGCCATCACTTCCGGGCCAATGCCGTCCCCCGGCAATACTGCGATCCGATAACTGCTCATACTCTCTCCGTCCTGATGTTGTGTTGAGTTCCATCTGTCCAGTGACCCGATACTGCGATCCTCTACCTGTTCAGACTGTCTCCGTCCTGATGTTGTGTTGAGCTCCATCTGCCCAGTGACCCGATACTGCGATCCTCTACCTGTTCAGACTGTCTCCGTCCTGATGTTGTGATTGCATTCCATCCGTTCAGCGAATCGATCGCTGTTCAGACGGTTTCCGATTTGATGTTGTTATTGCGTTCCATCTGCTCGGCGACCTGATCGGCGCGCCAGATGCTGTTGATGACATGGACCAGGGCCTGGGCCGAGGACTCTATGATGTCGGTGGCCAGCCCCATGCCATGGAATTTGCGACCCTTGTACTCGGCGACTATGTCAACCTGGCCGAGGGCATTCTTGCCTTCACCCTTGCCCTTGAGTTCGTACTTGTCGATGCGGATCTCGTAGCCGGTGATGCGGTTGATGCACTGATAGACAGCATCCACAGGACCGTTGCCGGTGGCCGCTTCGCAGATCAGATCCTGGCCCACCTTGAGCTTGACCGAAGCGGTGGCGAGCACAGAGCTGCCGCTCTGCACGCCCAGATACTCCAGCTTGAAGTGCTCGGGCTCCTCGTGGATCTGGCTGAAGAAGGCCAGCGCCTCGAGATCGTAATCGAACACCTGCCCCTTCTTGTCGGCCAGGGTCAGGAACTTGCCGTAGAGGTGGTCGAGATCGTAGCTGCTCTCGGCATAACCCATGCTCTCCATGCGGTGCTTGATCACGTGGCGGCCGGAGCGGGAGGTCATGTTGAGGTTGTTCTGGGTGAGGCCGATGCTCTCGGGGGTGATGATCTCGTAGGTGTTCTTGGCCTTGAGCACGCCGTCCTGGTGAATGCCGGAGCTGTGGGAGAAGGCGTTGGCCCCGACGATGGCCTTGTTCGGCTGCACCGGCATGTTGCACAGCTGGCTGACCAGCGTGCTGGTACGGTGGATCTCGTTGTGGCGGATGTTGGTGTGCACCCCGAGCAGGTCGGCGCGGGTTTTCAGGATCATCGCCACCTCTTCCAGAGAGCAGTTGCCCGCACGCTCGCCGATGCCGTTGATGGTGCACTCTATCTGGCGCGCCCCCATCTGCACGGCACTGATGGAGTTGGCCACCGAGAGGCCCAGATCGTCGTGGCAGTGCACCGAGATGATGGCCTTGTCGATGTTGGGCACCCGGTTGAACAGGGTGTGGATGATGCCGGAAAATTCGGTCGGTACCGTGTAGCCCACAGTGTCCGGGATGTTGATGGTGCGGGCGCCCGCCTTGATGGCGGCTTCCACCATGCGGCAGAGATTATCGATCGGCGTGCGACCCGCATCCTCGCAGGAGAACTCCACGTCATCTGTGTAGCGCAGGGCGTGCTTGATGGCGCCGACCCCCATCTCCAGCACGTCTTCGAAGCTTTTCTTCAGCTTGCTCTCCACATGGATGGAGGAGGTGGAGATAAAGGTGTGAATACGGAAGGCCTCGGCAACCCGCAAGGCTTCGCCTGCAGCATCGATATCCTTGGGCAGGGCGCGGGCGAGGGCACAGACCCGGCTGTTCTTGATGTGACGGGCTATGGTCTGCACCGATTGAAAATCACCGGGGGAAGAGACAGGGAAGCCCACTTCCATGATGTCGACACCGAGTCGTTCCAGCGCCTGGGCAATCTGCAGCTTCTCCTTGACCGTCAAGCTGGCCGACAGCGCCTGCTCGCCATCACGCAAGGTGGTATCGAATATGATGACTCGATCTGACATGTGACTTCCCTCTTCCTAAGTTCGGTGCGTGCATCCTGCATTGGCATAAAAAAACCCGTGCGGGGTGCACGGGTTTTTGTAAATTCCGGCTATGCCTTAGCCCGGCTACAAGGATCCCGCGCGAGGAGTCGCGATTAGGGGGAGCAGTAGTAGCAGAGCGGCAATATGCATGATGACTCAATCCTTCCAGTCGATAACGCTACTACCAATATCGAGATTTTTATGCTGTGTCAACTCGAAAGGACAGGTTCAATTCACTGTGTTATTTAATCGGATTGTAAAGGAGTGCAAATTTCCTTGTCCCATATTCGGTTCATGCCTGATTATCTGGTCGTTCCTGCTGTACTCGATCACCCGCACAATCAGATCGACTTATCAGCCCTTGCTGAATTATCTGAGGTATTCCATGGAAAAGCGCAGACCTGGCCGTCCGGTCGGACGTTCCGACATTCGTGACAAGCTGCTCGCCGCCGCACGCGAACGTTTTCTCAACACCCCCTACAGCAAGGTGACGACCCGTGAGATCGCCGAGCTGGCCGGCTCCAATCTGGCGATGATCCACTACTACTTCGGCAGCAAAGAGGGCCTCTACAAGGCGGTGCTGGGGGATGTGGCCGAGCCGCTGGATCAGGCCTGGCATGACGAGAGCAGCAACCGCAGCCTGACCGATCTGCTCAATACCTACTATCAGGTGATGGCGCCGAACAGCGAGCTGACTTCCGCCATCTCCAGCGCATTATCAACCGAAAAAAGCCCAGGGCGGGATTTTGTATTGAATCGTCTGCTGGAGCGTCAGCTGCCCCAGTTCGATGCCCTGCTCGAATCCATGCGCTCCAATGGTCAGCTGGGTGACAACCTGGATCCCGAGATGCTGAAGATCTCCTTCCTCAGCATGATGTGGCAGCCCTTCGTGATGAAGGATCTCTACGAGCAGGTGTTCGGCCTGACGGTGGACGAGAGCTTCATGAGCCGGTTGGCGGCCCACAACTGCCAGTTGATGGAGAACGGGCTGCGCGGTTCCCTGAACTGAGTCTTCCCGGGTAATAGCTGAAAAAGGGCCGCATGGCCCTTTTTTGCATGGTTCATGTCACAAATCTGTTATCTCTCCTTCAACCAAGTGTCACTGCGCCGCCCTAGTCTGCATTCAAGACTCAAGGGAAGGGGGCGTGATGAACAAGATCCAGCAATGGGACCTGCGGGTGTGCCGTGTCTGTCTGCTCCATCCCTACAACCGGCCACAGGCCAGGATCAGTCGGGTCATTTCTCGTACCGGTGACGGTCCCCTTTACGCCGTGCTGGCCGCCTTGCTCTGGTGGCAGGGGGAGGCGCAGCGGGAAGTGGTACAAGTCGCCCTGCTGGCCTTTGCCGCCGAGCTGCCGCTCTATCTGCTGCTCAAGAATGCCCTGAGACGCCAGCGCCCCGTGGGCTTGCCGGTCTTCATCACCCCCTCCGATCGCTACAGCCTGCCCTCCGGCCATACCGCCGCCGCCTTCCTGATGGCCACCGTGCTGGCGGCCAGCTTCCCGCTCTGGGCACCGCTGCTGTTTCTCTGGGCCATCCTGGTCGGGGCGTCGCGGCTGCTGCTCGGGGTGCACTATCTGAGCGATCTGGTGGCTGGCGCCCTGCTCGGGGGCGGCTGCGCCCTCTGGGCCCTTAACTGGAGCCAGGGATGAGGATACTGTTTGGAGTACAGGGAACCGGCAACGGTCATATCAGCCGCAGCAGGACTCTGGCGCGTGCCCTGAAGAGCAGGGGGATAGAGGTCGACTACCTGTTCAGCGGGCGCGCCGCCGACGGCTACTTCGAGATGGGGGAGTTCGGGGACTATCGCACCTTCCCCGGCATCAGTTTCGTCAGCCATCAGGGCCGCATCTCGGGCTGGCGCACCCTCAAGGGACTCTCTCCCCTTCGCTTCTGGCAGGACATGCGGGCCCTCGACTGCCGGGATTACGATCTGGTGATCAGCGATTTTGAGCCACTCAGTGCCCATGCCGCCCGGCGCTGGCAAAAACCCAGTCTGACCATCAGCCATCAGGCCAGCTTCGACTGGCCCATTCCGCGCTGGGGGGAAAGTGGTTTCAACCGCCAGCTGATGCGCCACTTCGCCCCGGTGCGCCGCTCTCTGGGGCTGCACTGGTTCCACTTCGGTCAGCCGCTGCTGCCCCCCATCATAGATCCCATGACCCCGGCCCCGGACAACCAGCAGATCCTGGTCTATCTGCCATTCGAGCAGACAGAGCAGATAGCTGCGCTGCTGTCGCGCTTCAACCAGCAGCGCTTCGTCTGCTTTCACCCCGGCCTTCGCAAGGCCAGCCAATGGCGCAACATCCGCTTCGAGCCTGCGGCCCGGGAAGGGTTCAAGCTAGCGCTGGCCGGTTGCCGGGGTGTCATCAGCAACGCGGGGTTTGAACTTGCCTCGGAGGCGCTGTCGCTCGGCAAGAAGCTGCTGGTCAAGCCGCTGGGCGGCCAGTTCGAGCAGCTGACCAACGGCAGGACCCTGGAGCTGATGGGGCTGGCCCAGTTGATGGAGACGCTGGATGCCAATGCGTTGAGAACCTGGCTCGAGGCACCGTCACCCGGGCGGATCCGCTACCCCGATGTGGCGGGGGAGCTGGCCGACTGGCTGCTGGTTGGTGCCAAGGAGGAGCTGGCCTCTCTCTCCCGCCGCCTGTGGGCCAGGACCCTCTTCCCGGAGGAGGTGTGCGATCGCCTCAGCGAACTGGCGGGCAATCCGGCATTGGCCCGTCCCTGGTTATCGCAACTCAGCGCCTTTGACTAGACTGAGTTGATCCCATCAAGGAGAGGACGGACAACATGCGCTTTACCAATGAAAACGGCGACACCATGACACTGGCAGACAATCTCACCCTGCATGAGCTGCTCGACATGGGGGTCAGCATCTCGGTCTGTGAAGAGGCGGATCCGGATCAGCAGATCTGGCTGGTGGAGCCGGAAGACGAGCACTAAGACGGGATGGTTTTGACGGCCCGCCCTCTGGGGCGGGCCATTTATTTCCATCCCTGCCCAGATTGGCAGCATGATCCGCTAGTTTCCCCCCCATACTCCCCGCTTTGTTTCCGGTCTGGTGACCAAGTCACTGAATGTTAATAGCTGTTTGAAATTTATGACTGTTCTGGTCAGACAAAGCCGTGGACAAGCGTTCACAAGCGGGTTAAGTTGGTTTTTCACCCGCTTTTCGGGTGAATGATGGAAAAAACCTATTTTTCTACTATCGACGGCTCCGAACTCGCCTGGTCTGGATGCAGACAACAACAAGAGACGGATCGGCGCTGCCGGGAAGCAGCGGACTGTCGGTAGCTTTCGCTTAACGGAGCAAAGCCTGGAGGGCTTTATCATGGAGATGTTATCAGGCGCCCAGATGGTGGTTAGAGCGCTGGAAGATCAGGGAGTTGAGCATGTCTTCGGCTACCCTGGTGGCTCAGTGCTCGACATCTATGACGCTCTCTTCGAAAACGGCAAGATGGAGCATGTCCTGGTGCGGCACGAGCAGGCCGCGGTGCACATGGCGGACGGTTACGCCCGCTCCACCGGCAAGGTGGGCACTGTGCTGGTGACCTCGGGTCCCGGCGCCACCAACTGCATCACCGGCATCGCCACCGCCTACATGGACTCGATCCCCCTGGTGATCCTGTCCGGTCAGGTGCCGACCAGCATGATAGGGGAGGACGCGTTCCAGGAGACCGACATGATCGGCATCTCCCGCCCTGTGGTGAAGCACAGCTTCCTGTGCAAGAAGGCCAGCGAGATTCCCGACGCCATCAAGAAGGCCTACTACATTGCCGCCAGTGGCCGCCCGGGGCCCGTGGTGGTGGACTTGCCCAAGGACGTGCAGAACCCGAAAGAGAAATTCCCCTACCAGTATCCCGAGTCCGTTTCCCTGCGTTCCTACAATCCGACCAAGGCCGGACACAAGGGCCAGATCAAGCGGGCCGCCAAGCTGCTGACCGAGGCGAGCCGCCCCGTCATGTACGTGGGCGGTGGCGCCATCAACGCCAATGCGGATCACCTGGTGACCAAGCTGGCAGAGCTGTTGAACCTGCCGGTGACCACCACCCTGATGGGACTGGGGGCCTTCAGCGGCACCCATCCGCAATTCATCGGCATGCTGGGGATGCATGGCACCTTCGAAGCAAACAAGAGCATGCACAACGCGGATCTCATCTTCGCCGTGGGTGCCCGCTTCGATGACCGCGTCACCAACAACGTGAGCAAGTTCTGCCCCAACGCCACCATAGTCCACATCGACATAGACCCCACCTCCATCTCCAAGACGGTACAGGCCCATGTGCCCATCGTCGGCTCGGTGGAGACCGTGCTGGAGCAGATGCTGGAAGTGATCCGCGAGTGCGGCTTCGACAACGACAAGCAGGCGCTGGCGGACTGGTGGAGCCAGATCGATCAGTGGCGCTCCCGCAACTGCCTGGCCTACGAGACCCACCCCACCCTGATCAAGCCGCAGCAGGTGATAGAGGCGCTCTACAAGGTGACCAAGGGGGAGGCCTTCGTCGCCTCCGACGTGGGTCAGCACCAGATGTTCGCCGCCCTCTACTATCCGTTTGCCAAGCCACGCCAGTGGATCAACTCCGGGGGCCTCGGCACCATGGGCTTTGGCATTCCGGCCGCCATGGGGGCCCAGTTTGCCAACCCGGATGCCGTGGTCTGCTGCGTCACCGGTGACGGCTCGGTGCAGATGAACATTCAGGAGCTCTCCACCTGCATGCAGTACGGGGTGCCCATCAAGATCATCTCCATCAACAACCGTGCGCTGGGCATGGTCAAGCAGTGGCAGAAGATGTTCTACGGCGGCCGTCACAGCCACTCCTACATGGAATCCCTGCCCGATTTCGTCAAGCTGGCGGAAGCCTATGGCCACGTCGGCATCGCGGTGAGCGATCCGGCCGAGCTGGAGAGCGCCATGGAGAAGGCCTTCGCCATGAAGGATCGGCTGGTGTTCATGGATATCTCGGTCGACCCGGATGAGCACGTCTATCCGATGCAGATCAAGTTTGGTGCCATGGACGAGATGTGGCTGAGCAAGACGGAGAGAACCTGATGAGGCATATCATTTCAGTACTGCTGGAGAACGAATCCGGCGCCCTGAGTCGCGTGGTAGGTCTCTTCTCCCAGCGCGGCTACAACATCGAGACCCTGACGGTGGCCCCCACCGAGGATCCCACTCTGTCCCGCATGACAATCGTCACCATGGGTGACGAGCGGGTGCTGGAGCAGATCCAGAAGCAGCTGCACAAGCTGGTGGATGTGCTCAAGGTGTGTGACCTGAGCGAAGGGGAACACATAGAGCGGGAGATCGCCCTGGTCAAGGCGCGCGCCGCTGGTGGTGCCCGCGACGAGCTGAAACGGCTGGCGGACATCTTCCGCGGCCAGATCGTCGACGTCACCCCGGAGCAGTACACGGTGCAGCTCGTCGGGACGAGTGAGAAGCTGGACGCCTTCATCAAGACTGCCGCCCAGACCAACGAGATCATCGAAGTGGTGCGCTCCGGCGTTTGCGGTATCTCCCGGGCCGACAAGTCCCTGCGTCCCTGATATCAGGGGCTGGTAACCTATCCCATAGGGGCTCTTCGGAGCCCTTTTTCATGGACGCAAGGGAAGGAGGGCGCTGGCTAGCGCTGTCATTTTCTTTCAAATGATCGGTAAACTATCCACAAAAGCTGTGGAAAACTCTGTAGATTAGCGGTGTGTCTGGCGTTAGTTAGCTGATCTTAAAGGGATATTCTGATTTGATCCTGACTGGATCGCAATTGTGCAATCCCCCTGCGCGGGTGTGAGTGTTTGCTTATCGCCGGCCCCTTGCCAGGAGGCGTTCGCGGCCAGTCCGGCGGATCCTGCGAGGATCCGGATTTGATCTCGCCGATCAACAGATCCCTGTCCGCCATAAAAAAACCCGCCTCTCGGCGGGTTTTTCACAGGGTCAGCGCTGGGCGATATTACTCGGCCTGGGCTGCCTGGATACCGGTCAGGGCTATGGTGTAGACGATGTCGTCTACCAGGGCGCCACGGGACAGGTCGTTGACCGGCTTGCGCATGCCTTGCAGCATGGGGCCGATGGAGACCAGTTCTGCGGAACGCTGTACCGCCTTGTAGGTGGTGTTGCCGGTGTTCAGGTCCGGGAACACGAACACAGTCGCTTTACCTGCGACTGGTGAGTTCGGTGCCTTGGACTTGGCCACGTTCTCCATGATGGCCGCGTCGTACTGCAGCGGGCCGTCGATGATGAGGTCGGGGCGCTTGGCCTTGGCCAGCTCGGTCGCTTCACGCACTTTCTCTACGTCAGCGCCGGCGCCAGAGGTACCGGTGGAGTAGGAGATCATGGCGACGCGCGGCTCTATGCCGAAGGCGGCAGCGGAGTCGGCGGACTGAATGGCGATCTCGGCCAGCTGTTCGGCGCTCGGATCCGGGTTGATGGCGCAGTCACCGTACACCAGCACCTGATCAGGCAGCAGCATGAAGAAGATGGAGGAGATCAGGGACGAACCCGGGGCCGTCTTGATGATCTGCATCGGCGGACGAATGGTGTTGGCTGTGGTGTGCACGGCGCCGGAGACCAGACCGTCCACTTCGCCACGCTCCAGCATCATGGTGCCCAGCACCACGTTGTCTTCCAGCTGTTCGCGGGCGACCACTTCGGTCATGCCCTTGTTCTTGCGCAGCTCGACCAGACGCGGCACATAGCGCTCGCGCACTTCCAGCGGGTCGATGATCTCGACGCGATCGGTCAGTACCACACCCTGCTGTTCGGCGACGCGACGGATCTCTTCCGGGTTGCCCAGCAGCACCGGACGGGCTATGCCACGCTCGGCACAGATGGCGGCAGCCTTGATGGTCCGCGGCTCTTCCCCTTCCGGCAGCACGACGCGCTTGTTGGCCTGACGGGCCAGCTCGGTCAGCTGATAGCGGAACGCCGGCGGGCTCAGGCGACGGGAGCGGGTGGACTTGGCAGAGAGAGACTCGATCCAGTGCTTGTCGATGTGGCCAGCCACATAGTCCTGCACCAGTTCGATACGCTCGCGGTCATCTTCCGGGATGTCGACGTTGAAGTTCTGCAGGCTGACGGCGGTCTGCCAGGTGTTGGTGCCGGTGATCATGATCGGCAGGCCGGTGGCCATGGCCTGTTGGCACAGGGCGATGACTTGCGGCTCAGGGTGGTAGTTGCCGGTCAGCAGCAGGGCACCCAGCTTGACGCCGTTCATGGCGGACAGGCAGGCGGAGACGATGACGTCGGAGCGATCGCCTGAAGTCACCAGCAGGCTGCCCGGACGGAAGTGCTCGATCATGTTGTGGATGGAGCGGGCACAGAAGGTCACGGTCTGCAGGCGACGGCTGTCCAGCTCACCCTTGTGCAGGATCTTGGCGGCCAGGTGCTTGGCGAGATCCTTGGCGCGCGGGGCGATCAGCTGGGTGTTCCAGGGGATGCAGCCGAGGATGCGCAGCGGGCTCTTGCCGAACACCTGCAGCACTTCCAGGTTGTGGGCGGTGTCGGAGGTGTGGTGATGGGCCTCGAACATCTCGGTCAGATCGGGGCGGGTCACGCCGTGCTCGTCAACCGGTGCACCCACCTTGTTGATGACGCAGCCCACGATACGCGGGTTGTTGACGCCACCGAAGTTGGAGCAGGCCAGCTCGATGCGCTCTTTCAGCTTCTGGCTGGAGTCATTGCCCGGATGGGTCACGAACACCATGTCGGCGTCCAGCGCCTTGGCGACGTCGTAGTTCAGCTTGTTGGCAAAGGGCTGCTTGTCGGTCGGCACCAGGCCTTCGATCACCACCACTTCGGCACCGCTGGTCTTCACATGCTCTTCGAAGCGAGCCACTATCTCTTCCAGCAGGATATCTGTGTTGCTGGAGGTGATCATGTTCTCGGCATAGGAGAGGGCGAACGGCTCGGGCGGGTTGATGTTGGCGGCGGCGCGGATCACGGCGGTGGAGCGCTCGGTACCGGTTTCACCCGGACGCGGCTGGGCAACCGGTTTGAAGAAGCTGACATTGACACCGTGACGTTCCATGGCGCGAACGACGCCAAGGCTCACGGAAGTTACGCCGACACCAGTGCCGACCGGGATGAGCATAATAGTGCGTGCCACTTATTACCCCTTGTTCATTTTTTGGGATCAGGAAAAGGCCGCCCTGGGGCGGCCTTGCTCTACAGCTAATTTATGCGCCGACCAGTTCCAGCGCGTCGTGGGCGATGACCCACTCTTCGTTGGTCGGGATAACCAGGGCCTTGGTGGAGCCAGCCTTGGTGATCTCGCCACCCTTGCCGAAGCGTGCCTTCAGGTTGGCGTCGTGGTCGACGTCAAAGCCCAGCAGGCCCAGCTTGTTCAGGGTGATCTCACGGATCGGGGCGGAGTTCTCGCCGATGCCGCCGGTGAAGACCACGGCATCCAGACGACCGTCCATGGCGGCGGCGTAAGCGCCGATGTACTTGGCCAGACGGTAGCAGTACACGTCCATGGCGCGCTTGGCTTCTTCCTTGCTGTCGTAGTTGTCTTCAACGAAACGGCAGTCGGAGGTGACTTCGGTCAGACCCTGCAGGCCGGATTCCTTGGTCAGCATGGTGTTGATCTCGGCGACGCTCATGCCCAGCTTGTCGTGCAGGAAGAAGATGATAGCCGGATCGATGTCACCGGAACGGGTACCCATCACCAGGCCTTCCAGCGGGGTCAGACCCATGGAGGTGTCGACGGATTTGCCGTTCTTGATGGCGCAGACGGAGCCGCCGTTGCCCAGGTGGCAGTTGATGATGTTCAGCTCTTCGACCGGCTTGTTCAGCTGCTTGGCGGCTTCCAGGCTGATGTAGTAGTGGCTGGTGCCGTGGGCGCCGTAGCGACGGATGCCGTTCTCTTTGTAGAGCTTGTACGGCAGGGCGTACAGGAAGGCTTCTTCCGGCATGGTCTGGTGGAAGGCGGTGTCGAACACGGCGACGTTCTTCTCGGCCAGCTCAGGGAAGACCTTGAGGGCGGCACGGATGCCGATCAGGTGAGCCGGGTTGTGCAGCGGAGCGTAAGGAATAGCGGCTTCGATACCGGCGATCACGTCTTTGCAGATCCGCACGGAAGAAGTGAATTGCTCGCCGCCGTGTACCACGCGGTGGCCGATGGCAATCAGGTTCTTGGACAGTTCAGGGTTGAGCGGCAGGATCTTGTGGACGATGTAGTCCAGTGCTTCCTGGTGAGCGGCACCGGCACCCAGATCGGCACTGCCCTTCTCGCCGTTGAGCTTCCACTTGATGCGGGCGTCGTCGAGGTTGAAGCACTCGGCCAGGCCGGACAGCAGATCATCACCGGTGGTTGCGTCAATGACAGCAAACTTCAGGGACGAGCTGCCACAGTTAAGAACAAGAACCAGCTTACTCATGAATAAATCCTATCGCAGATTGGGTTGGGTTGGAGGATGCGCCGGACGCGGTGCGCCCAAAAACTATCAACTTATCCTTATGAGGGTTGGCAATCTGTTGCTTGCCCCTTGTATAGTGATACAAGACCCGGAATTCTGACGTCCCTGACAGGCCAGCAGCAAACCACTGGCGTAAAAATTGGGCGTACAAAGGATAACCTGATTGTTGAAAAATAACAAAGTCATCCTCAACCTTTGTTATTGCCTCTCAAATATTGTCGAGGTTTTGCCGTTAATACGTTCAAAAAGAGCTCGGAGGTAGTATGAGCATGAACATTTTTGGAACTAAATTACAGCAAGGCCGTCATTATATGACTCTTTGGCCGCGCCGTCCCGAGCTTAATTCCATGTTCCCGGAGAATCGGGTGATCAAGGCCACCGAGTTCGCCCTCAGGGTCATTCCGGCGCTCGCCGTGCTCAGCGTCATGCTGCAGTTTCAGTTCGGCGAGTTGCACTACTGGCCCTCCGTGATGGCCTCTGTGTTGTTCCTGCTCAGTCTGCCGCTGCAAGGCTATTACTGGCTCGGCCAGCGTGCCGATACCCGTCTCCCGCCCTCCCTCGCCAACTGGTACAGGGAGATTAACGGCAAGATGAACGAGCAGGGCGGTCATCGTCAGCTGGTGGCCCGACCCCGTTACGAGGAGCTGGCCGACACCCTCAACGCCGCCTTCAAGCAGCTGGACAAATCCTTCCTCTACGAATAGCCCCGGCAGGGGAGCAAAAGGCGCCACCAGGCGCCTTTTTCACATTCAGGCGGCCAGTACCTTGCTGATCTCCTGGATGGAGAGCTTGTACTGACGGGGGCACTGACGCCAGGCCGCCAGCATGCGCTGGTACTTGTCGCGCATGGCGATGTCGCTGGAGAGCTCGTCACAGGGGCAGGGCAGCTCGGGGAAGCGCTTGTCCACCTCCAGCAGGAAGCAGACATAATCCGCCAGTTCCCGCTCCTGGCTGCGGCTGTAGCCGTTGAAGGCCAGGCGACTCTCGTTCACCTCGGCCCGGGTACCTGCGTCTAGGTTGCCCCAGGAGATGGCCAGCGCATGGTGCAGTTCCAGGGTGTCCAGTACCTCCTGGCAGGTGGCGAGATCCAGATGGCCGAAGCTCTTCTCCAGCTCGAGGATCTGCAGGCAGTAGCCACGCTCGACTATGGTGCTGGCCCGCTGGTAAAACGCCGCCTTCTCCGGGTTGAGTTTGGCCAGGATCTCGTACTGATTGCTCAGGATCAGGCGTTCGGTATGGCTCATGTTCATGGGCTGTCTCACTGGAAAATGAATCTGGGGCCACGTTAACCCATATCCAGGATGAATTTTTTGATCTGATAGGGGAGGTTGGCGAGAAAAACGGGGAGGAGGGCGCAATAGGGGCGCTGCTTTTGGCAGGAGATTCCCGGCGCTTGCGTGGCAGAATGGGGGCAAATGAACAGGGCCTGCATCTGCAGGCCCTGTTGTCGCCTCTGGACTGGCGGGGGTCAGCCCTTGACGAGGTCGAGCACCACCTGATGGTGATCGCTGGTCTTGAACTTGTCGAAGCGATGGGCCACCTTGCCCTCCTCATCGATGAGGAAGCTCAGCCGATGGATGCCATCGTACTCCTTGCCCATGAACTTCTTCGGGCCCCAGACGCCAAAGGCATCGGCCACGGCGTGATCCTCATCGGCCAGCAGCCGGAAGTTCAGGCTGTCGCGCTCCTCGAACTTCTTCAGGCGCTTGGCCGGATCCGGGCTGATGCCGAGCACGACCACGTTGAGAGCGGCCAGTTCGGCATTGACGTCCCGCAGGCCGCAGGCCTGGGTGGTGCAGCCCGGGGTCATCGCCTTGGGATAGAAATAGATGAGCACCTTCTTGCCCCGCAGGGAGGACAGACTGACCTGCTGACCATCCTGATCGGAGAGGGAAAAATCGGGGGCCTGAGTACCAACTTGTAGTGGTTGCATGGGGTCTCCTCGGATAAACGCCGTCAGGCGTATTTGTGATTGACGATGAACTCGAATGACTCGGCACCCAGTTCACGACAGAAATCGGCGAAGGCCGTTTTCGAGTCGGCCGCCTCGCCCTGCTTGGCCTGATTGAGCTGGAAATTGGCCTTGAGCAGGTTGAAGGGTTGCTGCTCGAGGGTGACGGTCTGCATGGCCTGGATGTCCCAGCCGTGATCGCTGAAGAACTGGGTGCACTGGCTTACGATGCCCGGCTGATCCCGGATCAGCACCTCGGCGCTGGCGCTGATGTCATATTGCAGGGAGTGGTGGCGCTCGGTGCGCTTCATCATGGTGATGAGATCCCACTCCTGGCTGCGCAGGGGGAGGCTTATCTCAAGCTGCATCAGGCTGTTCCAGTCACCGGACAACAGCATGATGAAAGTGAATTCGTTACCGAAGATGCCAAGACGGCTGTCGACAATGTTGCAACCGCAGCCACTGACGTGACGGGTAACCTCATTGACGATGCCAGGCCTGTCCGTGCCGATGGCCGTTACGACCAGGTAGTGAGTCATAAATCGTCTCTCGTCCATTTATTGCGAATGCGGTGAGAGCGAGCGCCTGATGGGCATGACGCCCTGCTCCGGGCCCTCTCCTGCCCTCGTGCATCCATACGTTTTGTGGCGGATGGTAACACGGCTTCTCCCTTGCCTCCCTTGTTTTTCAAAAGGGGCAGCTTTACCATTACGCCCCTGAAAATCGGGAGAAATATCCATGTTACGCGGTAGTATTGTTGCGCTCGTTACCCCCATGCTGGCCTCGGGTGACATCGATTGGACCAGTCTGGCAGCCCTGGTGGAGTATCATGTCGGTGCCGGCACCAGTGCCATAGTCGCGGTGGGCACCACGGGAGAGTCGGTCACCCTGAGCGAGCAGGAACATATCGCCGTCGTGGAAAAGACCGTCGAGTTCGCCGCCGGTCGCATTCCGGTCATCGCAGGTTGCGGCTCCAACAGCACTGCCCACGCCATCGACCTCTCCCGGCGTTTCGCCCAAACCGGCGTGGTGGCGGGCCTCTCGGTGACCCCTTATTACAACAAACCCACCCAGGAAGGTCTCTATCGTCACTATTGTGCGATCGCCGAGGCTAGTGGTCTGCCTCAAATTCTCTATAATGTGCCCGGTCGCACCTGTTGCGATCTCAAACCGGAGACCGTGGCTCGTCTGGCCAAGGTTCCCGGCATTATCGGTTTGAAAGAGGCGACGGGTGATTTGAGCCGCACCCCGCTGCTGCGCGAGTTGTGCGGGCCGGATTTCGCGCTTTATAGTGGCGATGATGCCAGCGGATGTGATTTTATGCTGCAAGGGGGCGATGGCGTCATTTCGGTCACCACCAATATTGCGGCGCCCCAGATGGCCGACATGTGTCGTGCTGCGCTGGCCGGTGATGCCGGGCAGGCTCATGACATCAACAATCGATTGATGCCGTTGCATCAGACTCTGTTCTGCGAACCGAGTCCCATCCCGGTGAAGTGGGCCTGTGCCCGACTGGGATTGATGGCGACGGCGACCTTGCGCCTGCCGCTGACCGACCTCACCCCCGAGGGGGAACAGGCGATGGCGCGAGCACTGACGACTGCGGAGTTGATGGCGAGTGTTTAAAGCAAATGGAAAGGGAAATGCAGTGCGCCTGGTGCTGAGTGTCGCGACTGTTGCCGTGTTGGCAGCCTGTAGCTCACCCCAGGATCGCAAGATGGCCAACCGTGGCTTCGAGTATGAAGAGAGCCGCCTCGAAGGTCGCGCCTTCCTCGTGCCCGCCGGGTTGAGTACCCCCGCCTTTAACAGTAATTTCGACATTCCGGCCCTGCCGGAGAGCAGCCGCGAAGGTGCCATCGGCGCCAAGGTGGACGTGCGTCCGCCAGCCCAGCTGCTGACGGTGGTCCCTGGCAGTCAGGTGGTGGCCAAGGCCGGCGAGCCTACTCTGGCCTTCTATGCTCTGAGCACCAGCCAGAGCGTGGAGCGCGATACCTGGGCCTTCCTGATGAACTTCCTGGCCCAGCACAAGGTCACCACAGAGAAGCTGGATCAGCAGGCCGGCGTGTTGCAGACCGGCTGGTTTGACAACTCCGCCGCCCTCGATGGCTGGGCGGAGGAGGACGAAGACTTCCGCATCCGTCAACGCTACCAGTTCACCCTCAGCAACGACCTGCAGCGTCACGCCGTCAACATGTCGGTACGGGTGCTGGATCATGAAGAGACCATAGACGGCGAGACCAGCACAGTGCTGACCCCGGCCGATGCCCAACGTTATGCGACCCGGGCGCTGAACCAGTTCTCCCTCTACTACGACAAGCAGCTCAAGGCCCGCGAACAGCACAAGTCCACCGATGGCATGGGCCTGGAGCTGGGTCTGGACAACAACGAGCTGAGTGCCTGGATCGCCGATGGTTCCTTCGAGCAGGTCTGGCGCCGTCTCAATCAGGTGTTGCCGGCCTACGGTTTCACCATCAAGGACACCCAGCAGTCCCTGGGCTGGATCGACGTCGAGTATGACGAGCCTAATGCCGAGTTCTGGCAGGCCAAGGGGGCCGAGCCGTTCAAGCTGGAGGAAGACCAGTATCGCTTCCAGCTGGGCGAGATGGCCGGAGGCAAGACCTCCATCACCCTGTTCGACAAGGACAAGAAGCCGGTCGCATCCGGTGTCATCTCCCAGATGTATATCAGCCTGTCCGAGGCCTTTGCCAAAGGCGTGGCCGATCAGGCCGCTAAAGCAGAATAGAAACAGGGGCCTGGTGCCCCTGTTTTGTTATGCGGAGTCCGCGCCAAGGGCCCTCCTGGGAGCCTGCCCCGGCAGAGGGGCCTAGCGCTGTTTAGCTGAATGAATCCCTCGTAGACAGGAGCCTGATGCGCCTGTCTTGTCAGTCCCACAACAGGAAGTGTTATTAGCCATGAGTCTTGCAGATCAAGTATTGGCGGTGAATGACGATTTGCCGATCCGTACCGATAAACCTGTCCATTCCGGCAAAGTGCGCAGCGTCTACTGGTTGACCCCCGCAGACAGTGCCCGGCTCATAAGAGAGAAAGGCTATGATGTGCCCGCGGATACGCCGCTCGCCCTCATGGTGATCAGCGACCGCATCTCGGCCTTCGACTGCATCTGGCAGGGTGTGGATGGCTTGAACGGCGTGCCGGGCAAGGGGGCTGCACTCAATGCCATCTCCAGCCACTGGTTCAAGCTGTTCAAGGAGAAGGGACTGGCGGACAGCCACATCCTGGATATCCCACACCCCTTCGTCTGGATAGTGCAAAAAGCCCGCCCCGTGATGATTGAAGCCATCGCCCGCCAGTACATCACCGGCTCCATGTGGCGTGCCTACAAGGACGGTGAGCGGGAATTCTGCGGCATCACCCTGCCGGAAGGGCTGAAGAAGGATCAGAAGCTGCCCGAGATCCTTATCACCCCCTCCACCAAGGGTGTGCTGAAAGGGCTGGACGGCGTGCCGGAAGCGGACGACGTCAACGTCTCCCGTGCCGACATAGAGCGCCACCATAATGCCTTCGGCTTCCGCTCCCCTGCGGACATAGACAGCTATGAAGCCCTGCTCAAGGACGGTTTCAACGTCATCAGCGAGGCTCTGGCCGCGCTGGATCAGATCTTCGTCGACACCAAGTTCGAGTTTGGCTATGTCCAGGATGCCGCCGGTCGCGAGAAGCTCATCTACATGGACGAAGTGGGTACCCCCGACAGCTCCCGCATCTGGGACGGCGCCGCCCTGCGCAATGGCGAGATCGTCGAGAAGTCCAAAGAGGGCTTCCGCCAGTGGCTGCTGAACCACTTCCCGGATCCGGACATCCTGCTCAACAAGAACCGCATGCCGGAACGCTTCGCCCTGGCCCGGGACAACAAGCTGCCCACCGAGGTGATGATGGACATCTCCCATACCTACGTGGGGATCGCCGAGAAGGTCATAGGTCACAAGCTGGTGCGCAGTGCCAATCCCAAGCAGGAGATCATCGAGGTGCTGCGCGAGCAGTACGGTCTGATCGACTGAGGCTGACCGCCTTTTTTTGCCTCCGGCGCACAAACGTTTGCCGGTGGTGAAGGCAACAAGCCGACAAACAGGCGGGCCCCATGACTGGGGCCCGTTTTTATTGGCGTCTGGCAGTGGGAGGCGGCGGCCTCAGCCATTGACCCTGAAGATCTGGCCGGTCTGTACCCCCAGCACCGACTTCTGGTAAGCCTGCGCCACCCTGGCGGCGGGCACAGGCACGAAGCCCGGGAAGAAGTCGGCGTATTTGCCCATGGACTCCTCCAGCACGGTCGGGCTCACCACGTTGATGCGCAGGCCCCTCGGCAGTTCGCAGGCGGCCCCCTTCACGAAGTGCTCTATGGCGCCGTTGATGGTGGTTGCACTGACCCCCCAGTGGATGGGCTCCTCGCTCAGTATGCCGCTGATGAGGGTGATGGATCCCTTGTCGTTGAGATAGGGAATGGCGGCCCGGGTCAGGTTGATCTGGCCCATCAGCTTGCTTTGGAGCCCCAGTTGCCACTGCTCGTCCGTCATCTCGGTCAGGGCGTTGAAGGCGACGCTGCCGCTGGCGACCACCAGGGCATCGAACCGGCCTATGCCCGCAAACAGGGCGGCGATGGAGGCGCCATCCGTCATGTCGACGGTGGCATCCCCTCGGCTGTGGCCGACCCGGATCACCTCCTGGTCTCTGGCAAGCAACTCGCTGACGGCGGAACCTATGGTGCCGGAGGCACCCACAATCACAATTTTCATCTTGGTCACTCCTGATGGGGATGTGTTGATGATAGCTGGATGAAAAAGGAGAAAAAGCGCTTAAGATGAACCCATTGTTTCCATATTGGAGCTAATGGATGGACATCGCCCATCTGAGCAGTTTCTACGAGGTGGTGCAGCGGGGCAGTTTCTCCGCCGCCGCCGATGCATTGGGGGTGAGCAAGGGGATGCTGAGCCGCCACGTCAGCGCCCTGGAGTCCGCCCTCAATGCGCAACTGTTGCAGCGCACCACCCGTCGCCTCAGCCTGACCGAGGCGGGCAGGACCCTCTATGTGCAGGCGGGTCAGATAGCCGCGCTGGCACGGCAGGCGGAGCAGGACATCCAGGCCCTGACCGAGGAGGACAGTGGTCGCCTGCGCTTCACCTGCCCGGTCAGTACCGGCGATCGCATGGTGAGCGAGCTGCTGGCGCGCTTCGCCGAGATCTGCCCCGGGGTCGAGGTGGAGCTCAACTTCACCAACGCCATGATCGACATGAGCCAGGGGGAGAATGACATCGCCCTGCGCGCCATGGATCAGGTGCCGGACAACCTGGTGGCGCTGCCCCTCGGGCAGCTGAAAGACGTGGTGGTGGCGAGCCCAGCCCTGCTGGCCCGGGAGGGGGTCCCCGCCACCCCCTATGAGCTGGGAGGGCGCCCCTGCCTGCTCCAGGGGCACAACCCGGCCTGGGAGCAGTGGCATTTTCGCAAGACAGGGGAAGAGGCCCACATCCTGGTGCAGGGCAAGATGCGGGCCAATCACTACAGCACTGTGCTGCAACTGGCCCGCTCGGGCATGGGGTTTGCCAAGTGCCCGCTGATGCTGGTGGAGACGAGTCTGGCCAGGGGCGAGCTGGTGGCGGTGCTGACGGACTGGCAGACGGCCCTGCACCCGCTCCACGTGCTCCATGCCCAGCAGCGCTGGGTGCCGCGCAAGATACGGCTGTTCAAGCAGGTGCTGTCCCAGTGGTTTGCCGAGCGGCCCCACTATCTGCTCTGAGCCCGTTATTTTTCTGTCATCTTTGGCTGCTAGCCTGCGCCCATCATAGCGAGCAGAGAGAGACAGGGAATGAAGGGTCATCAGGGTTGGGTTGGGGTCATGTTGCTGTGTGCCGGCTTGTCGTGTGTCAGCTCGGTGCAGGCCGAGGTCAGGGTCGAAGTACCCGGGGATTTCCAGATCCTGGCGGTGAGCGACGGCAAGGTGCAGGACGAGCAGCATGGGGTGCTGGCCGACGGGGCGCAGCAGTTGCTGGTGCGCTATGAGGGGGTGATCCCGAGTCGCAACAGCAGCGACAACGATCGCCAGATCCGCTCCGAGCCCCAGGTGATCCGCTATGAGGCCCGCGGACAGTCGGTGCGCCTGCAGGCCGCGGTGCCCAGCGATGAGAAAGGCATGGAGCGCTACGCCAAGGCGCCGGTCGTGAGCCTGCTGGCGGGGGACAAGCCCCTGAAGGCGCAACAGGAGGCCCTGGTGGTCAACGGCATGCAGATCGGCATGGACTGGCACGCCAGGCTGCAAGAGTACAACCGCGGCACGGGCAAGGCGGTGCTGGCGACCGGCGCCGTGGCGACCACGGCAGCGGCGACGGCGGCCCAGGCCCCTTCAGTACCTGCCAGCGAGCTGGAGGGGCAGTTGCAGCAGCTCTTCCTGCAGGCGGACCCCGAACTTCGCAAGCGCTTCATCGGTTGGGCCGTGCCCCGGCTTTAAGTTTGCCCCCCGTTGCAGTAACGTGGGCACACTCATCTCCTGATGTGCCCATGTTGACCAGCGAGGCCCCATGTTTGAATTGCATCCCCGCCTGCAGGCGGATACCCAGATACTCGGGGATCTCCCACTTTGCCGCGTGCTGCTGGCCAAAGACAGCCAGTATCCCTGGCTCATCCTGGTGCCCAGGGTCGCCGGGCTGCGGGAAATCCACCATCTCCTCCCCGAGCAGCAGCAACAGCTGATGCAGGAGTCCTGCGCCGTCGCCACCCTGATGGAGCACGCGCTCAATCCGGACAAGATCAACGTGGCGGCGCTTGGCAACCTGGTGCCCCAGCTGCACCTGCACCATGTCGCCCGCTTCAGCACCGATGCCGCCTGGCCCGGTCCCATCTGGGGTGCACACCCTGCCATTCCCTATCAGGCACAAGATTTGCGACAGCAGGCCGATAACTGGCGAGCCCGGTTGGCCACTCTGGGTGGATTTCAGCCGTTTCTGACTGACAATACGGTCAAGTGAGAGGCGGCTCGCGGTTTCAGCACCGGGATCACGCAATCTGTTAGCGTATCGGACGCGCGCGTGATGACATGGGCGGTGAGACAGACAAGCCTATTTTTTCGATCAGCAGGAAGGTTCCATGATAGTAACAAGATCCGAGGATGATGCCGTATTGACGACAGAGGACGTGCTGCTGAGCCTGTGCAATTCGGTCACGGGCGTCCTGAGCGCGGCGACCCAGACCCAGGTGCGCTTCTCCGGCATGGTGCAGCGGATCAGCAAGACCTGCCTCAAGCCGGATATCGGCTGCTTCGTGCTGTTTGATGGCGGCTTCTCCGGGCTGGTGGTGATCAACTTCTCCGCCGCCGCGGCCATGGAGCTCTACCAGAGCTACATGCTCAGCATGGGGCTCTCCAAGGAGGATCTCGCCATCTCCCACACCTCGGACGAGGTGAGCAACGTCATGGGCGAGCTGATGAACCAGATCCTCGGCAGCTTCACCGGCAAGGTGGGGCGCGAGCTGCAGACCCACATCACTCAGAACCAGCCCAAGATGCTGGCCCTGAACAAGCAGGTGATGCTGAGCGTGGATACCAACCTCGACAATCCCGAGACCCGCAGGGTCACCTTCTTCACTGCCAGCAACAACATCTTCTATCTGGAGCTGGCGATGGACGGCACCGAGTTCATTCGGCTGCACAACGAGGGCAGGGATCAGGAGGAGATTGACCCCGATGCGCTGATCGCCCAGACCAAGCTGGCGGCGACCAAGCCGGCCCCGGCGGTCGCGCCTGCGAGCAACGAGCACGACGATCTGCTGGATTCCCTCGGCATCTGACGCCGTCAGGAAGCGAAAAAGAGCGAGGCCACCCCTGGGGTGGCCTCGCTGTTTCCGACAGGGTTCGGCTTAGAAGTTGTACAGCAGGCCGGTGCTGAAGCGGGTGGCCTGGGTATCGTAGAAGTCGATGTCGGAGTCGGCGCCTGAGTAGGCTGCGGTGAAGGTCGCGGCCAGGGCCTTGACCCCGAACAGGTTATGCCAGAAGAAGGTGCCGTTGATGGCAAACTCGTCTGCATCGGCACGCTGGCCGAACAGGGGATTTGCCTCGTCATACTTGCGCTTGCCGGCATAGAGGTTGCTGACGATGGACCATTGCGGGCCCCGCTTGGCGTAAGTCAGCTGCAACCCTGTGTTGTCGAAGCTCTCGGCACTGCCATCCAGCCTGGCCTGCTTGTAGAGGATCGCCGGCTCCAGCAACTGGTTGCCGCCGAAGTGGAACTGGTAGGAGAGCGCCATGTCGTGCACCTTGCCGTTGCGATCCAGCATGGCGGCATACTGGGTGCCGTGGGTCTGGTCATACTGCTGACCGCTGCGCTCCTCGTCCAGATCCACTTCCCGGGTGGTGAGGGTGCCGTAGAAGTTGCTGCCCCAGATCTTGTCCCAGGCAAAGCGCACTCCCTTCGACTTCACGTCGGTGGCGCTGCGATCTACCCCGGTGGCGAAGGGATCGCTCCACAGCTCCACCGGCATGGCGTTGAACACCAGGGAGGTGGCCACTATGCCCTTGTCGCCCATCTCCTGGCGCAGGCCCAGCTGCTGGGTGAAGTCGAAGCGCACCGCATCCTGGATCAGGTTGCCGAGGAACACCTGGGTGCGGGTGTCGGCGAAGGTGTAGCGGATGTCGGCGTTGATAAGCGGCGTCAGGCCGCTCTCGCTGTCGGGAGAGCCGAGGTCGTTGATTCGACTGTGGTTGTCATCGCCGGCGTAGAAGTTGGACTCGTAGCTGACGACATTGACCCCGCCGAGCAGGAAACCGGACCAGCCGGACTCTCTGGGGATCTCGCCAAGATCGGCGTGGGCGGCATTGGCGGCTAGCAGACCAAGACTCAACAGGACATGATTGCGCATGGGGTGTGCTCCTGACACAGGGGATGACAAGGGTGGCAGTGCGGCTCGGGATCCTTTGCTGAACCGGAGCTGACTGACTCAGGCGGGAATGCTACCCCAGTCGGAGTGTGACGTTAATCAATAATTTAAGGCGCAAGGGGCAAGAGTTCAGGGCGCCGTACTGGTATTCTGTTTGCGCAATAACGGGGAGAAAACAACGAGATGAAGCAAATCAAATCCTGGGCGCAATACTATGTCGACCTGATGACCAAGCTGGGACTGGTGCGCTTCAGCATGTTCCTGGCGACCGCCATCATAGTGCTGGCGGTCTCCATCCAGATGGGGGTGACCCTGTTTCTGCGCGGCACTGTGGACATAGTCGACCTGGTGCGCTCTGTCTTCTTCGGCCTGCTGGTGACCCCCTGGGCCGTCTATTTCCTCTCCATAGTCGTGGATCAGCTGGAAGACTCCCGCCAGCGGCTGACCCGCATGGTGCGCAAGCTGCAGGACATGCGCGAGCGCGACCTCGAGCTCAACAGCCAGTTGCAGGAGAACATCAGCCGCCTCAATGCCCAGATAGCCGAGACCAACAGGGCCGAGACCCTGCGCCAGCAAGCCATAGAGGATCTGGAGAACGAGGTGTTCCAGCGGGAGAAGGCCCAGCTGCACCTGGGGGAGCGTACTGCGCTGCTGCGCTCCTTCATCGACTGCTCCCCGGATCTGGTCTACTACCGCAACGAGGACGAGCAGTTCTCCGGCTGCAACCGCGCCATGGAGGAGCTCACCGGCAAGGTGGAGGCCGAGCTCATCGGGCTGACCCCGTTTGATGTCTACAAGCAGGAGATAGCCAACAAGGTGGTGGAGACCGACAAGCAGGTCTTTGCCAGCAACGAGCCCCTCACCTATGAGCAGTGGCTGGAGTACCCCGATGGCCGCAAGGCCTACTTCGAGCTGCGCAAGGTGCCCTTCTTCGACAGGTTCGGCAAGCGGCTCGGCCTGCTCGGCTTTGGCCGCGACATCACGGAGCGCAAGCAGTATCAGGACAAGCTGGAGAAGGCGAGCCGGGACAAGACCACCTTCATCTCCACCATCAGCCACGAGCTGCGCACCCCGCTCAACGGCATAGTGGGGCTGAGCCGCATGCTGATGGACACCCCCCTCGATGCCAAGCGGCAGCAGCAGCTCAAGACCATCCACCTGAGTGCGGTGACCCTGGGCAACATCTTCAATGACATCATCGATCTGGACAAACTCGATCGCCGCCGCCTCGAGATAGCGCCTGCCCCCATGGATCTGCCCGCCTTCCTCGACGAGCTGGAGATGCTGTCGCGCATCCAGGCGGAGCAGAAGGGGCTCTATCTGCATTTCGACAGGGATGGCGACATGCCGCAGTTCGTGATGGCGGACGGTACCCGGCTGCGTCAGGTGCTGTGGAACCTGGTGGGCAATGCGGTCAAGTTTACCGACGAGGGCGGGGTGACGGTGCGCTGTCTCGCCCACGCCGCCGATGAACCGGGCAAGCTGGCGCTGCACTTCGAGGTGGAAGATACCGGGGTCGGCATTCCCCGCGCCCAGCAGGAGAAGATCTTCGCCATGTACTATCAGGTGCAGGGCAAGAAGCACGCCACCGGCACCGGCATCGGCCTCGCCGTCTCCCGCCAGCTGGTGCAGGCCATGGGTGGTCAGCTCTATGTGGACAGCGACCCGGGCGAAGGCTCCTGCTTCACCGCCGAACTGGAGGTGGATTGTGTCGCGCCGCAGGCGACCCCGTCTGAGCCCGAGATGCCCTCCCTGGATATTCTGCTGGTGGAGGACGTGGAGCTCAACGTCACCGTCGCCTGCGCTCTGCTGAACAAGCTCGGCCATCAGGTGCAGGTGGCGCGGGACGGCACCCAGGCGCTGGCCATGGCCAACCCGGATGACTTCGACCTCATACTGCTGGACATCCAGCTGCCGGACATGACCGGCTTCGACGTGGCGGCCCAGCTGCTTGCCCGTTACGGCGACAGCCTGCCCCCCATGGTGGCACTCACCGCCAACGCCACCGGCGATCGCCAGTACTATCGGGATCACGGCATGCAGGATGTGATCAACAAGCCGCTCGGCTCCAAGGCGGTGCGGGAGGTGATAGGCCACCTGTTCGCGGATCTGGCGGACGACGAGGCCGATGAGCAGGCGGACGCGGGCAACCAGGATGCACTGCTGGACCTGCCCTTCCTCACCGATTACGCCAGCACGGTCGGCAAGCCGGTGCTGCTCTCCAGCGTCGATCTGTTCGAGAAGATGATGCCGGACTACATGGCGGTGCTGGACTCCAACATGATTGCCAAGGATCAGGCCGGTGTGGTGGAGGAGGCGCACAAGATAAAAGGGGCGGCGGGCTCCATCGGCCTGCGCCGTCTGCAGCAGACGGCCCAGCTGATCCAGAGCCCGGATCACCCCGCCTGGTGGGAGAACGTGGAGGACTGGATTGAGACACTGCGCCGTGAATATCCCGGCGACATCGCCCGCTTGCGGCGCTGGTTGTTGTCGTGAACCTGACGGACGTCGCAGGCAAGGAGCCGCACCATGTATGACAGTCTGATTACCCCGGCGCGCATTCACCCCTGGGGCAGCGAGGAGCTGCTGGAGGCGACCGAGCAGGATCGTGCTCGCATAGTACAGGCGGCGCCGGTGCGCCGGTTGCAGCAAAAGACCCAGGTCTTCCCGCTGGATGTGAAGGCCTCGGTGCGCAGCCGCCTCACTCACTCCCTGGAGGTGCAGGAGACGGGTCGCCAGATCAGCCGGCGCATCCTGGCGGCCCTGCCGGCGGGCACCGTCTGCGAAGGGGCTTTCATCAATCTGGTGGAGATGGCCTGCCTGCTGCACGACGTCGGCAACCCGCCGTTCGGCCACTTCGGCGAGCAGGTGATGAGCCAGTGGCTGGCACAGTCGCTGGATGAGCTGTTCGCCAGCGCCCATGAACAACTGCCGAGCCCGCAGTGGGCCGAGTTGCGCCAGGACCTGCTGGTGTTTGACGGCAATGCCCAGAGCCTGCGGCTGGTGCACAGCCTGCACGAGATGAACCTCACCCTGGGCCAGCTGGCGGCCCTGTGCAAATACCCGCAGCAGCCCCTGCTGCACAGTCCCCAGGGCTATGGCCAGCACCATGGCTGGACCAGCAAGCGCGGCATCTTCTTCAGCGAGCAACCGCTCTACCGCGCCCTCGGCCAGAGTCTGGGGCTGGCGCCGGGATGCCGGCATCCGCTGGTCTACATCATGGAGGCGGCGGACGACATCTCCTACTGCATCGCCGATCTGGAGGACGCGGTGGACAGGCGCATCCTCACCCAGGGGGAGCTGCTGGCGGCGCTGCGCAGTGCCGATGAGGGAGACTACATGGCCACCTTGCTCGAGGAGGCGCTGGCCTCGGAGCGGGGCTTCTTCCCCCATTTTCGTCAGCACCTGACTCGGGATCTGGTGGCGCTCGCGGCCCACACCTATGTGAGCGATCACGAGGCCATACTGAGCGGCGCCTACCCCAGGGCGCTGCTGCACGGTCAGGCCCCGGCGGCGCAGGTGCTCGACACCCTCAAGCAGGTGGCCCGCGAGCAGGTATTCATGCGCCCCGAGGTCGAGGCACTGGAGCTGGAAGGCTATGCCGCCCTGCGCGGTGTGCTCTCCACCTACGCCTGCCTGCTGGCACTGCCGGCCGCTCAATTCGAGCGGCTGCTGGCCGGTAACGGCGGGAGCGAGCTTTTCTTCGCCTGGCGGTTGTTCCACCGGTTGTCGGCCCGCCACCTCAAGGCCTACCGGCTGGCGGTGGCCAGCCGGGATCCGCGCTTTGACAATGGCGCCGAGCAGGAGTGGTACTACAGGGTGCGGCTGCTGCTCGACTATGTCAGCGGCATGACGGATACCTATGCGCTTGAGGAGTTCAGGCTGTTGTCCGGGATTTGACCGGGGCCGGTTCTGGCCGCATTCCACCCATATGGGTGGGGGAGATATTGCGTAAAATTCGGTGTTTTTTTAGACTGTGGCAACTTGTTCAACTTTCACACGGTAAGGAGACGATCATGCAACATTCCATGTTCAACGTTGCGTTCGATCGCTGCAATGGCAGCGCGAAGACTCGTGCTCTTTATTTACCGCGTGGAGGGAACAGGTAACACCTGCTTTTTCATCACCCGCGGTTGTCCCGCAGGGTGATGCCTCTCTCCGGGAGAACCGCACGTTCAACTGGAGAATATTATGTCTATCGAACTCGCCCTGCTGCGCCGCGTCGAAACCCTGGTTCAAAAACGGATCACCCGGCTGGAACGTCGCGTCAGCTATCTGCATCTCTCTCCCGCCCTGCTCAAAGACATCGGGCTGGAAGGGCACAATGTGCAGGTCGCCCACCTCCGTGAGCGGGAGTTTCAAACCGGTTTCCGACTCGGGAATCGAATAACCTGAGGCGAGGGGCTCCGGCCCCCGACTCCTGGATGGCAGGCCTCGGCCTGCCATTTTTCTTTCCTGATGAGCATTATCTCAATTTTGTTGTCGCACATTTAGCCAGACACATTATGATCCCCCTCCTATCCATACGGGAGTTAACTATGCTTTGCCGCTGCTATCGCCTCATCCTGTTGTGCTGGCTGGCCTGCTGTAGCCAGGGGGTGACAGCGGTCGAGACGCTGCTGGACAGGAGCGCCTTCGCGCCCTCCGGGCAGCAATGGCTCTTTACCCACGATGAGCTGGTGGTCGGCATGCCGGCGACGGCCTGGCCCCCCTATATCTATACCGATGGCCGGGGAAACTTCACCGGCCCCCTGGATGCCTTTGCCTCGCAGATTGCGGGCAGCCTGGGTCTCGAGCTGCGTTATCGCACCTATGCCAACAATACGGCGGTCCAGCAGGCGTTGCTGGACGGCAAGATTGACATGGTGATCGGCGTGGCCCCCAGCCCGATCCGCAAGCTGCAGATGCTGTTTACCTCAGAGCTGATGGCGCTGCCCCGCGCCGTCCTGTTGACCGGAGGGCGGGAGAACCTCTCCCTGGAGGAGGCCTACGGGGTGCGCTGGGTCTGCGTCTTCGGTGTCAGCGCCTGCGATGAGCTGCTGCGCCTTGGCATCTCGAACCTGGTGACGGTGGACAGCCGGGATGAGGCGATCTTCATGCTCAAGGAGGGGAAGGCGGACGCCTATCTGGCCGAGCTGCCCATGTTGAGCCGCCTGCAGGCCATGGCGGGCATGGCGGTCACCACAGTGGACTGGATGAAGGATACCTCCCTCGCCATGGCGGTGGCGCCGGGCAACGAGCCGCTGCAGGAGCTGCTCGAGCGGGCGCTGGATGACATCTCGCCCGGCGAGCGTCGCCGCATCCTGGAGGCGGGGGGCATAGTTGACTATGAGCTGGTGAAGGGCAGCAAGGAGGTCGTCTTCAGCGCGCCGGAGCAGGCGTGGCTGCAGCAGCACCCTGTGCTCAAGTATGGGGTCGCCCCGGACTGGCCCGGGATGAGCGAGATCGACGACAAGGGCCGGCTCAAGGGGCTGGTTGCCGATCTGCTGGCGATGTTGAACCAGCGCGCCGGCCTGCAGTTCACCCTGGTGCAGACCAGGAACTGGGCCCAGACACTCGAGCTGTTCCAGGCTCGCAAGCTGGATGTCATCCCGGCCATGACCCCGACCATGGAGCGCCAGCAGTTTGCCCGCTTCACGCCCAATTACGTCTCTTTGAATCGAGTGATAGTGGGCAGGCATGGCATGGCGGAGCTGACCAGTCCCAGGGAGTTGAAAGGGTACAGGGTGGGCATGGTGGGGGGCTCGGTGGAGAAATCCCTGCTGAGCGAGGTGGGGGCCGAGGCCGTGACGGTCGCAAGCGATCCCGAGCTGCTGCCGCTTTTGGATCAGCAGAAGGTGGACTATTTGCTGATGAGCATGACCACCCTGGAGCAGTCGTTGCAGCGGGGCTTCAGCGATCGCTATCAGGTAGTCTTCTCCGGCAGCGAGTTGCGGGTTCCCATCGCCATGGCGGCCCACCTGCATGATCCCATGTTGCAGCAGATCCTGACCAAGGTGCTGCTTTCAATCCCCCCGGCGGAGCTGGTCGCCCTGGAGAAGAAGTGGCTCTCCCTGACCATACAGACGGGGTTGGATCCGCGTAAAGTGCTGCTCTGGTCCTCCCTGGGCGGGGGGATTTTTCTGCTCTTCCTGCTGCTGTTCGTGGGCTGGAACCGGACTCTGCGTCGCCAGATCAGTCAGCGGCGGGAGGCGGAGCGCCGGCTCGAAGAGCAGCTGGTGTTTGTCCAGATGATGCTGGACGCCCTGCCCAACCAGGTGGTGCTGACCAATGAGCACTATGAAATCGCGATGACCAACCTGGCATATCGGCAGATGTTCCTGGGGGGCGAGAACCTGAACGGCTCCTATGAGCGCTTGCTCAAGGACCGGCTGCCGGAGGCCATTCGGGCCAGGGTGATCGAGGAGGATGCCAGGGTCTGGGAGAGTGGCGAGGAGCTTCACGGCCGCGGCGAGATCCAGCTCGCCGACGGAGTCGAGCATCAGATGATCTACACCAAGCGGCTGTTCGTCGGCCCCGACGGCAAGCGGCTCGGGATCCTGACCGTACTGACGGACGTCACCGAGCTGAGGCAGGCGCGTTCCGCGGCGCAGGAGGCGCAGACCCGACTGACCCAGATCACCGACAGCATGCCGGGGCTGGTCTATCAGTATCACTGGCTGGGGCCGGGCAACGGCAACTTCCTCTACACCTCCCAGGGGCTCAAGGAGATGCTGGGATCCGAGGAGGCCGACGACAGCCTTCTGGGGCTGACGGGGCAAGCCCTGCATGACTTCGTGACCGCGGTGGAGCGCCATGCCCTGACCATGCAGCCGCTGGATCTCGAGGTGGAGATCAAGCGCCAGGGACAAGCGGGCTACCTGCAGATCCGGGGCCACTTCGTGCGACAGGAGGGGCTGGAGGGGGTCATCCTGAACGGGGTGGTACAGGACATCACCAAGCTCAAGCGCCAGGAGCTGGAGCTGCGTGAGGCTAGACGGGTGGCGGAAGACGCGACCCAGGTGCGCAGCCGGTTCCTCGCCACCATGAGCCACGAGTTGCGCACCCCCATCTCCGGCATGCACGGCATGCTGGAGCTGCTGCAGATGAGCTCCCTCGATGACGACCAGCGTTACATGCTGCGCAACATCTCGACCTCCACCAATCACCTGCTCTATCTGGTGAACGACATCCTGGACTTCTCCAAGATGGAGGCAGGGCAGCTGCAACTCAATCCCCATCCCTGCCGGTTGACCTCTGTCATCTGCGACGTCATCCGGGGTCATGCCACCCTGGCCTATGGCAAGGGGCTCAACGTGACGCTGGCGTGGGGGCCTGAGGTGCCGGATCACGCCAGCATGGACGCGGTGCGGGTGGGTCAGGTGATCTCCAATCTGCTCAACAACGCGGTGAAGTTCACCGAGGCGGGGGAGATTGCCATCCAGGTGGGCTATCAGGACCATCGGCTGACATTGAAGGTGCGGGATACGGGGATCGGCATAGCCCGGGAGAAGCAGGTCAATCTGTTCACCCCCTTCAAGCAGGTGGAGTCCGACATCACCCGGCGTTTCGGCGGCACCGGACTCGGGCTCGCCATCTGCCATCAGCTGACCCTGAAGATGGGGGGTAGCCTGGTGCTGGAGAGCGAGGGGGGGGTAGGCACCACTGTGACCTTCGCCATTCCCCTGGCCGAGTGTCGGTGGGATGCCCCGCCGCTGGCAGGGCAGAGCTGGTGGTGGTTCGGTGAGGACGAGGTACTGCAAGCCGTGATGGAGCAACTCGGCGCCACACTTCACCCCCTGACCGCAGATCAGTGGCGTCATCCCCTTGAGGGCTACCTGCTGGCGCAGGAGAGCCGCCTGGAGCAGGCCCTTGGCAGTGGCTGGTTGCAGCATTTGCAGCAATCTTCCCTCAAGGGCATAGTACTCTCCCCCCATGAGGCATTGCGTGGCCGCATGGGCAGTGACGCCTGGTGGCGGATAGGCCAGTCTCCCATCTACCCGGACCTGCTGCTGGAGACCTGTCGCCAGCTGTCGAGCGAGCGGCCGAGCCAGCCGATGCAGATGCAGGGAGAGCGGCTCAGGGGCAGGGTGCTGGTGGCGGACGATCATCCCGTCAACCGCGCGCTGCTGACCCGCCAGCTCGCCATCCTCGGCATAGACCCCGAGGTGGTTGATGATGGGGAGAAGGCGCTGCGCGCCTGGCAGGGGCAGGAGTTCGCCCTGCTGCTCACCGACTGCCACATGCCGGTGATGGATGGCTATACCCTGGCGCGCACCCTGCGGGCGGCCGGTGACGAGGCGCCCATCATAGGTGTCACCGCCGACACCTCGGAGGAGGCCAGCCAGCAGATGCTGGAGGCCGGCATGAACGACATGCTGTTCAAGCCCTACAGCCTGGAAACCCTGCGCCAAACCCTGGTTCGCTGGCTACCGGCGGCCAGCCCGCAACAAGAGACAATGGCTCCCCGGCAAGCAGAGGTTCAGGCACCGGGAATAAGCTGGTTGACCCTGTTCGGGGACGAGGCGGTGGCGCGCAGCATGGGGAGGGAGTATCTGGAGGCCAACCGGCAGGATGGCGATGACATGATGCTGGCGCTGGCCAGACAGGATACCCAGGCGCTGGTGGAGACGGCGCATCGCATCAAGGGGGCCGCCCGCATGGTCGGGCAGCAGGCCCTGGCGACCGAGGCCGCCCAGCTTGAGGCGGCGGCCAGGTTGAAGCAACTGGACAGACTCGACGAGCTGGGCCAGACGGTACAGGCATTGATGGACTCTATCAGAGGTGAAATGGAGTTATGGCTCGATGAATAGTGCACGGCATGAGTTGGTGATCATGGTGGTGGAGGATCACAACTTCCAGCGCAAGGCCCTGATGCACCAGATCCGCGGGCTTGGCTACGGCAACCTGCTGGAAGCCCAGGACGGAGAGGAGGCGCTGACCCAGTGTCAGCACCATCAGGTCGACATCCTGTTCTGCGATCTGCGGATGCCGGGCATGGATGGCATGGCTCTGCTGCGCCGCCTCTCCCTGGGTGGCTTTCGCGGCGGCATAGTGCTGTGCAGCGCACTGGAAGACGATGTGGTCGACGCCGTGCTGCGCATGAGCCGCGCCTACGGCCTGCAGGTGCTGGGGCGCATCGACAAACCCGCCAGTCATCAGCAGATAGCCCAGTTGATCGGCGCCTGGCAGCCCCAGCAGGCGCGCAGCCAGGAGGAGGACGGCCACAGTCTGAGTCTGGATGAGCTGTGCCGGGCCCTGGAGCAGGACCAGCTGCTGCCCTGGTATCAACCCAAGGTGAGTTTTGAAAACGGTCAGTGGGTCGGCATGGAGGCGCTCGCCCGCTGGCAGCACCCCGAGTATGGGCTCATCTCGCCGGCCCGCTTCATCCCGCTGGCGGAGCACAACGGGCTCATGGATCCGCTGACCGAGGTGATCATCGGCAAGTCACTGCGCGACGGCCACCTGTGGGAGAAGACGGGGCTCTCCCTCAACCTCTCGATGAACCTCTCCACCACCTCGCTTATCGAGGGGGATCTGTGCAATACCCTGCTCAATCACTGCCAGCGCTGGAGCATCAACCCCGAGCTCATCACCCTGGAGGTGACAGAGAGCGCCTTCGTCAAGGATCTCGGCAAGTCGCTGGAGGTGCTGACCCGCTTGCGGATGCACGGCTTCGGCCTCTCCATCGACGACTTCGGCACCGGCTACTCCTCCATGCAGCAGCTCGCCCTGCTGCCGTTCACCGAGCTGAAGCTGGACAGATCCTTCGTCGATCGCTGCTATGAAGATCCCTCCCGCCTCGCCATTATCGAATCCAGTATCGAACTGGCGCGCAAGTTGGGGTTAAAATCGGTGGCAGAGGGGGTCGAGGACGAGGCCACCTGGCTGCTGCTGGCCAGGCTGGGGTGCGATCAATGCCAGGGGTTCTTCTCCGCACGCCCCATGCCACGCGAGGAGTTGCTCGTCTGGCATGACACCTGGCGCGAACGATTGCCCGCATTGATCGGGCGCTAATCAAGGGCAGGATGCCCGCTGCGACACAAGGATGGTCATGAAAATATCAAGCAAGCTGTTGTTGAGTTTCTGTTTTATCAACCTGCTCATCATTCTCTCCTCCGCCCTTGTCTACCATCAGCTCGGCCGGATTGAAGCCTCCCAGGAGGCCTTGCTGGGCCAGGCCCTGCCAGCCCTGCAACGGGACGAGGCGAGCCAGAAGGCCCTGATCGCCACCGTCTCCTCCCTGCGGGCCTACCTCATCCTCGGCAAGGATCCCGCGCAAGGTGCGCGCATCAAGCAGGAGTGGGAGCAGGCCTGGCGAGCCATAGAGCAGCAGGGATTCACGCCCGCCCTGAGCCGCTCCCTCAAGAGCTTCAAGGGGGCGCAGGAGAAGGTGTGGGCCCTGGCCCATACCGAAGAGAACCTGCCGGCCCACACCCTGATGCTGCTGGAAGCCGGTCCCCTGGCGGAGGCTGCCCTCGATCAGCTGCAATCCATTGCCAACGAAGAGGTGGCGACGCCCCAGGAGACGCTGCCCGGCGATCGCCGCCTGCTGCTCAAGCAGGTGGGGGATGCCTACAACGGGCTGGCCAATGCCCTCTCCGCCCTGCGGGACTTCCTCATCTCGGGGGACAAGGAGTATCGCGACAAGTACCAGGACTACTACCAGTTCCATCTGCAGCGGGTGGCCGAGCTGAAACAGCAGCAGGCCAACTTCACCGAGGCGCAGAAGGGGTTGTGGACGCTCTTTGAGGAGATGTCTGCCCCCTTTGCCGAGCTGGTGGGGCAGGTGATCGCCAGACGGCAGGCGCCGGACTGGGATCAGGCCAACCACCTGATGGCCACCGACATTGAACCTGCGTTGACCCAGCTGGCCAGTCAGCTGGCGAGCCAGGTGACCCAGACCCGGGGAGAAGTGGACAAGATAGCTGGCAAGCTGGCCGGTGCCAGTCAGGCCATCCACCGTACTCTGCTGCTGGCGACCACCAGCGTCATCTTGCTCGGCACCCTGGTGGCCCTGCTGTTCAGCCGCCGCCTGACCCGTGACATCGCCAGCCTGGTGAACCGGGCCGGGCAGGTCGCCGATGGCCGCCTGCCGAGGGAGCCCCTGCCGGTGTTGCGCCAGGACGAGCTGGGCGGATTGACCGGCTCCATCAACCGGATGTCGAGCCAGCTACGCCAGCTGGTGGGGGAGATCCAGGGGGCTGTGGCGCAGGTGGAAGGGGCCGGCCGCGAGGTGGGTCAGACCACCAACGCCATAGTGGACGATCTGGCGAGTCAGAATCAGCGGCTGGATACGGTCGCTGCCGCCATAGAGCAGATGTCCGCCAGCACCCGGGACGTGGCGGGCAACATCGCCGACGCGGCCGGCGCGGCGCGGCAGACCGAGCAGCAGGCCAGGCAGGGGGAGCAGGCCCTCGCCCGCATGAGCGTCACCATGGCGCAGATTGCCGCCATGATCACCCAGGCCAATCAGGCGATGTCGCTGCTTCGCAGCCAGAGCGAGCAGGTGGGCCGCGTCACCGAGGTGATCGCCACCATAGCCGAGCAGACCAACCTGCTGGCGCTCAATGCCGCCATAGAGGCGGCGCGCGCCGGGGAGCAGGGGCGGGGGTTCGCCGTGGTGGCGGACGAGGTGCGCCAGTTGGCCAGCCGTACCAGCCAGTCGACGGCGGAGATCAACCAGACCATTGCCAGCATACAGCAGCAGACCCGGCAGACGGCCGATACCGTGGGCAGCGGCACCCTGTTGGTGGAGCAGGGCAGGGGCGCCGTGGCCTCGGCCACCGAGACCCTGGCGGCCATGTCGGCGCTGGTGCAGGATCTCTGCGGCCAGCTCGCCGCCATCGCCACCGCGACCGAGCAGCAGTCCAGGGTGGCCCAGGAGGTGGCGGGCACTGTGGAGGAGATCGCCGGGCTCAGCCATCAGTCCAGCGAACACAGCCAGCAGGGGGAGCTGATCGCCGCCAGACTGACCCGGGAGACGGGCCAGTTGACCGCGGCCATCAGCCGCTTCGAGCTGGATGCCTGAGCAAGGCAGGGATGACAGAAAAGCGGGGCAGGCCTATGGGCCTGCCCCGTTTTTTTTCAGTCCAGACGCTGGATGGTTAGTCCAGACGCCGGAAGGCCTGATTGTCGACGCTGCTGCTGGTTTCCTGATTGAGCAGGCTGACCAGCAGGGGTATGGGCGCTTCTCGCTGCCAACTCAGACCTGATGCTGGATGGTTAGTCCAGGCGCCGGAAGGCCTGGTTGTCGAAGCTGCTGCTGGTTTCCTGATTGAGCAGGCTGGCCAGCAGGGGTATGGGCGCTTCTCGCTGCCGACTCAGTCCAGACGCCGGAAAGCCTGATTGTCGAAGCTGCTGCTGGTTTCCTGATTCAGCAGACTGACCAGCAGGATGGCCCGCTTCTCCCCATCCGGCTCCAGGTAGATGGCCTCGAACCCGGCCAGGGGGCCAGATTCGATCAGTACCTTGTCCCCTTGCGTCGGCAGGCAGGCGTAGCTGGCGCGCGCCTCGTCGCTGTCGTCCCGGCTCATCAGCCGGTAGATCAGCTGGCTGCTGACGGGGCTCCACTCCTTGCCGAAGTGAATGATGCGGCTGATGCCGCGGGTGGACTTCAGGGTGACCGGGGTGACCACTTCCAGATCCACGTAGATGAACAGGTAGTTGGGAAACATGGGTTCACGCTGCGGGACCCGTTTGCCACGCCGCAGTTTCTCCACTTCCACCATGGGGTAATAGGATTCGACGCCTTGAGCCGCCAGATGGGCGCGGGCGCGGGCCTCTTCCTTGGGCTTGCAGTAGGCCAGATACCATTTCTTCATTGTTGTTCTGTTTTTTCGTGTTGCCGTGCTTCTGGCTATGATAACGGGGGCAAAAAAAAAGGCCACGCTTGGCGTGGCCTTTTTTACAGAGTGAGTGATTACCAACCTTTCACCAGGCCGCCCTTGAACAGCTCGGTTCCCTTCTTGTAGACCTCGTCGGTCTGGAAGGCCTGGACGAACTCCTTGACCTTCTCGTCGTCCTTGTTGTTCTCGCGGGCAACGATCAGGTTGACGTAGGGGGACTCCTTGTCTTCGACGAAGAGGCCGTTTTCGGTCGGGGTCAGGCCAATCTGACCGGCGAAGGTGTTGTTGATGATGGAGAGATCAACATCTTCCAGGGAGCGGGGCAGCTGAGCGGCTTCCAGCTCGACGATCTTGAAGTTGCGCGGGTTGCTGGCGATGTCCAGCACGGTCGCTTCCAGACCGGCGCCTTCCTTCAGCTTCAGCAGGCCCTGCTTCTCCAGCAGGATCAGGGAGCGACCCAGGTTGGTCGGATCGTTCGGCACCGCGATCTGGGCACCGTCTTTCAGCTCGGACAGGGCCTTGATCTTCTTGGAGTAACCGGCGATCGGGTAGACGAAGGTGTTGCCAACCGGCACCAGCTTGAAGCCGCGATCACGGATCTGGGCATCCAGGTAGGGCTTGTGCTGGAAGGCGTTGACGTCGACGCTGCCGTCGTTCAGGGCCACGTTGGGAGTGACGTAGTCGGAGAAGGTGACGACCTCGACGGTCAGGCCGTATTTCTCCTTCGCCACCTTGGCCGCAGTCTCGATCAGTTCGGTCTCGGGGCCGGCGATGGCGCCGACTTTCAGGGTCTTGCTCTCTTCCTTCTGACCGCAGCCGACCAGTACCAGAGTTGCCAGCAGCGCAGCTGCCGCGGATTTAATGCCCAATTTCATAAAAACCTCCTGTCAGAAATCGACGATTAACGATGATCACATTGTTTGACCAGGCGCTCACCCGCGCTCTGGATGAGTTGAACCAGTACCACCAGAATGACCACGGTGACCAGCATGACGGTAGGGTCGAAGCGCTGGTAGCCGTAGCGAATACCCACATCACCGAGACCACCACCACCGATGGCACCGGCCATGGCGGAGTAGTTCACCAGCGTGACCAGGGTGATGATGATGCTGTTGAGGATCCCGGGCAGGGCCTCAGGCAGCAGCACCTTGGCAATGATTTGCAAGGGTTTGGCACCCATGGCCTTGGCGGCTTCGAGCAGGCCGTCCGGCACTTCCATCAGGGCACCTTCCACCAGACGGGCGATGAAGGGGATGCAACCGACGGTCAGCGGCACTATGGCGGCTATGGTGCCTATGCTGGTGCCGACGATCAGCCGGGTCAGCGGAATGATGGCAACCAGCAGTATGATGAAGGGCACGGAGCGGCCGACGTTGACCACGATGCCGAGGATCTTGTTCAGCAGCGGGTTGGCCAGGATCTGGCCGGCCTTGGTCACGTGCAGTGCCACGCCCAGCGGCAGGCCGAGCAGGCAGCCGAACAGGGCGGAGGCAAACACCATGATCAGGGTGTCGCCGAGGGCTGTGATGAGCAGATTAATCATGGCTTCGGACATAGCCCATTACCTCCAGCTGAATGTGGTTGTCGATGAAGAACTGCTGGGTGGCCTCGCACTGGGCCTCATCCCCGAACAGTTCCGCCAGCAGGAAGCCGAACTTGACGCCACCGGCGTATTCGATGTCTGCGCTCAGTATGCTGATGTCGATGTTGAAACGGCGGCTCACCTCGGAGATGAGCGGCGAATCGACGGTGGCGCCGGTGAAACCGAGCTTCACCAGGGGATAGCTGTTGGCCACCCGCTCGCGGCTCATCCTGTCCTGATACTCCTGGGGCACTTCCAGGTGGATGGTGGAGTGGATGAAGTCACGGGCCAGCTGGGTCTTGGCGTTGCTGAAGAACCAGGCCACTTCCCCCTGCTCGATCAGGCGACCGTCGCTGATGATGGCCACTTCGTCACAGATCCCCTTCACCACGTCCATCTCGTGGGTGATGAGCAAGATGGTGAGCCCCAGCTTGACGTTGATCTCCTTGAGCAGGCTCAGGATGGATCGGGTGGTCTGGGGGTCGAGGGCCGAGGTGGCCTCGTCACACAGCAGTACCTTGGGGGCCGGTGCCAGGGCGCGGGCGATGGCGACGCGCTGCTTCTGGCCGCCGGAGAGCTCGGACGGATAGGCGTGGGCACGGGCTTCCAGCCCGACCAGGGCCAGCAGCTCGTCGACCCGGGCCTGGATCTGCGCCTTGCTCCAGCCCGCCAGCTCCAGCGGGAAGGCGATGTTGGCGAACACGGTGCGGGAGGCCAGCAGGTTGAAGTGCTGGAAGATCATGCCGATCTGGCGGCGAGCCTGGGTCAGATCCCGCTCGCTCAGGGCCACCAGATCCTGACCATCGACGATGACCTGCCCCTGGGTGGGGCGCTCCAGCAGGTTGACGCAACGAATCAGGGTGCTCTTGCCGGCCCCGGAGGCGCCGATCACCCCGAAAATCTTGCCTTGTGGCACATGCAGGCTCACGTCACGCAGGGCGTGCACGGCGTCACTGCCTTTACCGTAGACTTTGTTGAGACCGATCAACTTAATCATGGATTCTTCCGTGCTAACAGCCTTAAAGCACAGGGCGCTACAGGCGGGTGAATTGGGCAGAGGTTTCACTGGGTTGCTCTGCCATCATGGAGGATGATGCTAAGATGTCCGGATGGCTGTGTCAACGCATGTTTCTACGTCTAGACGTCTAAAAAATGGATAAGGATTCCCGCTTCCTGACTAAGGGAAGAGGGGTAAACCGGCGGCTTCAATATTAGATTCTGATTTGAATTCATCCGTCCGAATATAACCTGGATAATCCTCCTTAACTCGATGATTCCCCCGTTTTGTCACGACCTCTCCCTGGGCGCTGGCGGCCAGTTGCCAGCATGACAGGGAGGAATCTCTTCGCCCCTTTCTCTTCGTTTTCTCCTTTTTCTTTCCCATCCCTTTGATGTAGAACAAAAATTGACCGCTTTTATCCGGGGAGGGGGCGGCGTTTTTTTATACTGGCAGGAGGTGGACGGCAGGAGGAAGCCAAGATGCGATTTCAACAGATCAAGGACCTGATGCTTTACCTCGAGCAACTGCATCAGCAGCAGGGGCGCAGTTACGGGCGCCTGATCCCCCAGGTGGATGGGGAGCGCAGCCGGATGTTGCTGGCCTATCTGCAAGGGCGGGAGGACGCTGCGGCGGCCCACCTGCACGACTATCGGGAGCAGATGGGGAGCGGGGTCAAGGAGACCTGGCTGGATCAGGGATTTGGCGTGGATCTGCTGGCCGATTGCCCGCGTCTGGCACTGCCCGCCGGTGCCCAGCCCGACGAGATAGTGACCCTGGTGTCGCGGCAGGAGGAGAAACTCGTTGGGGAGCTGGGGCGCCTGGCCCGGGAGTGCCCCACGCCGGACACGGCCGCGCTGCTAGCATCACTGGCGTCCATGGCGCAATCCCGGTTGACCCGGCTGGTGCACGGGGCCCATCGGCTCGACGACCTCTAGGGCGCCATGGCAGAGGCCCGCTCAGGGCCTCTTGCTCCTTTGCTGGGGTAGGCTTAGCCCTCTTGCCGGGCCGCGCCGTAGAGGGCGGCCCCTATGATGCCGGCCTGGTTGAGGTTGGCCGCCGCCACCAGGGGGGCCCGGGTCTCTATCCGGTCGATGAACTTGTCGAGCTTGGCGGCGCTGCCGCCTCCCAGGATGAAGAGATCGGGGGAGAAGAGGAACTCGAGGCGGGCCAGGTACTTGTTGAAGCGCTTGCCCCAGCGGTTCCAGGAGAGATCCTCGCGCTTGCGCACCGCATCCGAGCAGTAGTGCTCGGCGACCATGCCTTCCAAGATGAGATGGCCCAGCTCGGTGTTCGGCAGCAGCTGGCCGTTGACGAACACCGCAGTGCCTATGCCGGTGCCGACGGTGATGAGGATGATGACCCCCTTGCGATCCCGGCCCGTGCCGAAGCGCATCTCGGCCAGCCCGGCAGCATCGGCGTCGTTGAGCACGTGGCAGGGCAGGCCGGTCACGTCGGCGAACAGGTGGGCGGCGTCTGTCTCGATCCAGCTCTTGTCGATGTTGGAGGCATTCTTGGCGATGCCGTTGTGGATGGTGGCGGGGAAGCCGCACCCTATGGGCCCCTTCCACTGGAAATGCTCGACCAGCGCCTTGAGGGTGTGCGCCACGGCGGCCGGGGTGGCCGGTTGCGGCGTGGCAATGCGGTGGCGCTCGCCAATCAGTTCGCCAGTCTCGGTGTCCACCAGGCAGCCCTTGATCCCGGAGCCGCCAATATCTACTCCCAACATCTGCATCCGCATCTTCCTTTTATTGTGCCTATGGTCAATGGTCGGCAGAGCATGAAAAAAGTGCTGTCATCCGGCAAGGGCCAGATCACTTATGCGTGATCCGGCAGGCCTTTTTCGATGCAGCGGATCAGCAAACGGGTCTTCTTGTTCTCTTTCTCCTGGCGCGCGGCCAGGGTCGCCAGCGCCCATTCGATGTGTTCGGCCACCATGGGCTCGGCGCCGGGAAGCGCCTGCTGCAGGGCCGCCATGGCATCGCTGCTGGCCGGGCCGTTGCCCAGCGCCACTGCCAGGTTGCGGCGCCAGCGTTGATAGCCGATGCGGCGAATGGGGCTGCCTTCGGTGTGCTTCAAAAATGCCGCCTCCGACCACTGCCAGAGGTCGAGCAGGGGTGGGCGGTGCAGATTGGGGCGGGGACTGAAGTCGGGCTCGGGGCTCGCATCCGCATAGCGGTTCCAGGGGCAGATGAGCTGGCAGTCGTCACAGCCATAGATGCGGTTGCCCATCAGCGGCCTGAACTCTTCCGGGATGGGGCCGTCGTTCTCTATGGTGAGATAGGAGATGCAGCGCCGCCCGTCCACCACATAGGGGGCGATGATGGCGCCGGTGGGGCAGATGTTGATGCAGGCCACGCACTTGCCACACTGCTCTTTTTCCACCGGGGCATCGACGGGCAGCGGCAGGCTGAGCAGCAGCTCCCCGAGAAAGAAGAAGGAGCCGGCCGATTCGCTCAGCAGCAGCGAGTGCTTGCCCACCCAGCCCAGCCCCGCCTTGGCCGCCAGGGGGCGCTCCAGTATGGGGGCCGAATCGACGAAGGGACGCCACTCCCCCGGGGTTTCCTGCGTGGATGGCAACAGCGCCTGGCAGCGCTGCTCGATGCGCTCCCCCAGCTGCTTGAGCCGGTTGCGCAGCACCTTGTGGTAGTCGCGTCCCAGGGCATAGCGGCTGATGTAGCCCAGGGTCGGGTCCTTCAGAGTGGCGGCAAAGCCCGCCTCGAAGGGGAGATAGTTCATCCGCACCGACAGCACCCGCAGGGTGCCCGGCAGCAGCTCGTGGGGCCGGGCCCGCATCATGCCGTGGCGCGCCATGTAGTCCATGGTGCCGTGATGGCCCGCATCCAGCCAGGCCTGCAATCTGGGCTCCTCAAGGGCGAGATCCGTGTCCGTGATGCCGACCTGGTCAAATCCTAGCTCCCGTGCCCAGAGCTTGATATCGTGGGCCAGTTGCGCGAGTTCGGCGGCCGTCATTGTGTCTCACCTGCCTGCTGGCAGCGGCATGGCGCCCGCGGCATTGAGGGTAACGAGGGCCGTGCGCCGTCATGGCACGCCATATGCCAGGCCAGGAGTCGGGCCAGTGGATGATGAAGGTGGGGAGCCGTCATGGTACAGGTTATCGAGGACGCTATCGGCAAAAAACAAGGCATCAGTCTAGCACAGCCCCTGTGGCGGGCCGAACAGATCCGCAAGATGGAGCAGTGCTGGGCCGAGCGTGAGGGGCAAGCCCTCTACGCCCTGATGGAGCGGGCCGGTGCCGCCCTGTGCAACTATGCCCGCCATCACTGGCCCCAGAGTCACCACTGGTGGATCTTCGTCGGCCCGGGCAACAACGGGGGGGATGGCTATGTGCTGGCCCGCCTCGCCCGCCGACTCGGCCTCGAGCCCCTGGTGATAGCCGCCCGGGCGCCAGGCTTGCTCAGAGGGGACGCCAGGCGGGCCGCCGACGAGTGGCTGGCGGCGGGGGGAGAGGTGATGATGGCCGATGCGCTCGAGGGGGCGCCGCTCCCTCCGCCGGATCTGGTGATAGATGCACTGCTCGGCACCGGTGTCCAGCTCCCCCTCTCCTCGCCAATGACAAAGATCGTCGCAACAATCAATGGCTTGAATGCTCCGGTTCTGGCGGTGGATCTCCCCTCCGGGCTCAATGCCGACACCGGCCGCGCCATGGGGGCCCTGGTGCACGCCACCCGCACCCTCAGCTTCATCGGCATCAAGCAGGGCATGCTCACCGCCGACGGGGTGGACGGCGTCGGCCAGCTCGACTGGGATCCCCTCGGGGTGATGCCCGAGGCCGACCAGGTGCCCGCCGCCGAGCGCCTGGATTATCCCCGTATAAAGAACCTGCTCACTCCCCGTCCCCGCTCGGCCCACAAGGGCAAGCACGGCAAGGTGCTGCTGGTGGGGGGCAACCTGGGGATGCAGGGAGCCATACTGCTGGCGGGGCAGGCCTGCCTGCGGGCGGGGGCGGGTCTGGTGCGACTGTGCCAGCATCCGGACTCTCCTCCCGCCAGCCTGGTGCAGCCCGAGCTGATGGGATGCCCGGCCGGGAGTGACGAGGGGTGGGCCACTGTGCGGGTTCTGGGGCCCGGGCTCGGTCAGGATGAGTGGGGAAGGGCCCAGTTCGAACACTACCTCAGCGCCAGTCTGCCCCTGGTATTGGACGCCGATGGATTGAATTGGCTGGCGCAGGCACCCCGTCATCAGGATAATTGGGTGCTCACGCCCCACCCCGGGGAGGCGGCCCGCCTGCTGGGCTGCGCCGTCGCCGAGGTTGAGGCGGATCGTTTCGCCGCCGTTTCCCGGCTGCAGCAGCGATACGGCGGCGTGGTGCTGCTCAAGGGGGCGGGCTCGCTCATCTGCGATGGCCAGTGCATCAGCCTCTGCGATGAAGGCAACCCCGGCATGGCCAGTGGCGGCATGGGGGATCTGTTATCTGGTATAATCGCCGCCCTCCTGGCCCAGGGCTGGTCTGCCAGCATGGCCGCGCGACTGGGGGCCGTGATCCACGCAGAGGCCGCCGACCTGGCCGCCGCCGAGGGTGAGCGGGGCATGTTGGCATCGGATCTGCTGCCCTGGATCCGCCGTCTGGTCAATCCGACACCGTAACAAGTAACAAGAAGAACATGGCAAAAACCTTGATGATGACACTGCCGGACGAGGCAGCAACTGTGGCACTGGGTGGCCGTCTGGCGCAGGCGTGCCAGCAGGCCACTACCGTATTTCTGCACGGCGCCCTCGGGGCCGGCAAGACCACCCTGACCCGCGGCTGGGTGCAAGGGCTTGGCCATCAAGGCAAGGTCAAGAGTCCTACCTATACACTGGTGGAGCCCTATGAACTGGCCGACTGGCAGGTCTATCACTTCGATCTCTATCGACTGGCGGATCCGGAAGAGCTGGAATTCATGGGCATTCGGGACTATTTCGGCGCCGACACCCTCTGTCTGGTGGAGTGGCCGGAGAAAGGGGAGGGCTGGCTGCCATCCCCCGATCTCGAGATTACCCTGACGTATGTGAACGAGCAGCGCGAGGCCCTGATTGCGGCCCGCACTGCTATTGGCGAAGCCATTCTGGAACGGTTGTCATCTCAGTGCGCTTGATCCTTGTTATTGCCCTCTCCCTGATGGCCTTACCCTCCTGGGCGAATCAGCTCAAGAGTGTGCGGGTCTGGCCATCACCGGATAACACCCGGGTGGTGCTCGACATGAGCAGCGCCCCCAATTTCAACTACTTCACCCTGAGCGGCCCGAGTCGCCTGGTGATCGATCTCAAGGGGGCGAGCAACGCCGCCAACCTGGCTCGCATCGAGAACAAGAGCGAGCTGGTGCGCAAGATCCGCGAGAGCACGCCCCTCGAGAAGGGCAGTATGCGTCTGGTGCTGGATCTCAGCTCCGCCATCAAGCCGGTGGTGTTCCCGCTGGCACCGGCCGGCCCCTATGGCCATCGCCTGGTGATCGATCTGCCTTATGAAGAGAAGGGCGGCGCCACGGCGCAGCCCGCTCCCGTCGGCGGTCAGGGCAAGGCCATCGTCATCGCCATCGATCCGGGCCATGGCGGGGAAGATCCTGGCTCCATAGGCCCGCGCCGCACCTACGAGAAACGGGTGACCCTGTCGGTGTCCCAGAAGCTGGCGGCGCTGATCGATCGCGAGCCGGGCATGCGTGCCGTGATGACCCGTCGTGGTGACTACTTCGTCGACCTCAACAAGCGCTCCGAAATCGCCCGCAAGGCCAAGGCGGATCTGCTGGTGTCCGTGCATGCGGACAGCTTCCACAACTCCACGCCGCGCGGCGCCTCGGTCTGGGTGTTGTCGACCAATCGCGCCAACCGCGAGATGGGCAGCTGGCTGGAGAAGCAGGAGAAGCAGGGGGAACTGCTGGGCGGGGTGGGCAAGGTATTGGCCGAATCCGACCCCAATCCCTATCTGGCGCAGACCTTCCTCGATCTCTCCATGGACAAGTCCAGGGCCGAGGGCTATGAGGTGAGTCGCCAGATACTGCGCTCCATGGGACGGGTGGCCCGGCTGCACAAGAAGGCACCGGAGCACGCTAGCCTGGCGGTGCTCAAGGCGCCGGACATTCCCTCCGTACTGGTGGAAACCGGCTTCATCTCCAACCATGCGGAAGAGAAGCTGCTGGCTACTGCCAGCTACCAGGATCAGCTGGCCCGGGCCATCTTCGAGGGGATCCGCAGCTACTATCGCAGCCACCCGACCAAGGGCCCCATGATGACCGGCAAGGGGCAGCGAGTGGCCAGCGCCAGCCAGCCTGTGGCGAGCAAGGCGGCGGTTGCCCCCGCGCCCCGGCAGCAGGTGACCAACCGCATGCCGGCGACAGTGCCGAGCCGCAGCAGTGATGGCGGCGCCCCGGTCAGCAGCGTCGGCAGCGCCTCCGGTGCCGGGGTGATCAAACCCTATAAGGTGGCGGCCAAGGAGCCGAGCGTGCCGGTCGCAAGCGTGCAGAGCGACGACAAGTCCCAGATGATCCGCCACGTGGTCACCCGCGGCCAGAGCCTCTCCCGCCTCGCCGAGAAGCACGGCGTGAGCCAGGCGCGGCTGGTGGAGATCAACAAGCTCAAGTCACGGGATATCCAGATAGGGCAGGTGCTCTATATCCCGAAATAAATGGGTTGTTTTAGTGATTGTTCGGGCGGATAGCCCATCGAAAACACTGTTGTCGTTGGGCTAACCCCCTCCCAGCCTCCCCCTTCAAAGGGGGGGAGTCTTGTGCTCCCTCCCCTTATGAAGAGGAGGGCTGGGTGAGGTTGATGTGTTCATCTTTTCCATGTTGGGCTTCGCTCAGCACCAACCTAGATCCCCAAGGTTAAAAAGCAGGAGTCAGCCATGCCGATCCGTATATTGCCTCCTATCCTGGCCAACCAGATTGCTGCCGGCGAGGTGGTGGAGCGGCCCTCCTCGGTGGTGAAGGAGCTGGTGGAAAACAGCCTTGATGCGGGGGCCGACCGGGTCGAGATCGACATCGACAAGGGGGGCGCCAAGCTCATCCGCATCCGTGACAACGGCAGCGGTGTCGCCAGGGACGAGCTGGTGCTGGCGCTGTCGCGGCACGCGACCTCCAAGGTGGCGACTCTGGATGACCTGGAAGGGATCAACAGCCTCGGCTTTCGCGGCGAGGCGCTCGCCTCCATCAGCTCTGTCTCCCGTCTCACCTTCACCTCCCGCACCGCGGAGCAGTCCGAAGCCTGGCAGGCCGAGGCGCAGGGACGCGAGATGAACGTCACCGTCAAGCCGGCGGCCCATCCGGTGGGCACCACAGTGGAGGTGGTGGATCTCTTCTTCAACACCCCGGCGCGGCGCAAGTTCATGCGCAGCGAGAAGACCGAGTTTGCCCACATCGACGAGCTGGTGCGCCGCATCGCGCTCTCCCGCTTCGACATCACCCTGATCCTGCGCCACAACGGCAAGGTGGTGCGCCAGTACAAGGCCGCCAATACGGTGCCTGAGCAGGAGCGTCGCCTCGCCGCCGTCTGCGGCACCCCCTTCATGCACCACGCGCTGGCGGTGGAGAGCGAGCACAGCGACGTGCGTCTGTGGGGCTGGCTGGCGCTGCCCGCGGGGGCCAGACCGCAAAACGATCTGCAATATACCTATGTGAACGGCCGCATGATGCGCGACAAGCTCATCAACCACGCCATCCGCCAGGCCTATGACGAGCTGCTGCCCGCCGGCAGCTTCGCCGCCTATGTGCTCTACATAGAGCTGGATCCCCGTCAGGTGGATGTGAACGTCCATCCCGCCAAGCACGAGGTGCGTTTCCATCAGGCGCGGCTCATCCACGACTTTATCTTCCAGGCGCTCTTTACTGCTCTGCGCCGGGAAGGGGCGGGAGCCAGCGAGCAGGACGGGCCGCTGGCCGAGAGCCTGGTCGAGCTGCCGGCCAGCCCGCAGATCGAGTATCCCGGCCAGGCGCCACGCCCCGAGTGGTATGGCGCCGAGCACAGCTATAGAGCCCCCGCCCAGACGCGGGATGGCGGTGCCGTGCGCGAAGGTGCCGGCCGCGCGGGCAACTACCAGCCCCCCGAGCCCCCCAGCCGGGAGGCGATGCGCGGCATGGGCGCCCTGCTCACCACATTGCCGGTGGTGGGGGAGGCGTCTCAGGCTGCTCCCGTCACCCCGGCCGGTCTGTCGCCCCAGGGGACTCGCGCCCTGACCCTGGTGGAGCAGGCCTATCTGCTGATCGAGCGGGAGGGACAACTGGCGCTGCTCTCTCTGGTGCGGGCCGAGCGGGTGCTGCTGCGCCACTGGCTGCTGGAGACCTGGGGCCAGGGGCTGGCGGCGCAACCCCTGCTGCTGCCGGTCTCCTTCAAGCTGCCAAAGAACCTGATTGCGCTGGCAGAGGAGCAGGAACGTTTGCTCAAACGCATGGGGCTGGAGTTGAAAAGCGGGGGGCGCGACACCATGATCCTGACTCGGGTGCCCGCCTTGCTGCGCCAGACCGATCTGGTGCGTCTCTTACCCGAATTGCTGCAATTGATCGAGAGCGGATATGACAGTGATGCCGACCAGCAGGCTGAAGTACTATGCCAGTGGCTGGTGGAGCAGGGGATAAGCACCGAAAAAATATATGATTTTTCAACGGCCAGCCGGCTGCTGACGGAACTTGTGACCGATTACGGTGACCAACTGGCAGACATTCGCATGGTGCGCCCTCTGTCGTTGGCGGCCGTGCTGGAGGGGTTTGCACGGGGCGATTGAACCGCCGGGGCTGACCTCTTCAACTAATTGAACACTATTTGCATGGGGCGCCTCCCGACGGGGCTACCGTGCCAGAGGAACATGAAAGTGGCTGACTTGCCGACTGCAATTTTTCTGATGGGGCCGACGGCCTCCGGCAAGACGGATCTCGCCATCGCTCTGTGTCAGGCCCTGCCCTGCGACATCATCAGCGTGGACTCCGCGCTCATCTATCGCGGCATGGACATTGGCACCGCCAAGCCGACTGCCGCCGAGCTGGCCCAGGCCCCTCATCGCCTGATCGACATCCTGGATCCGGCCATGAGCTATTCGGCAGCGGATTTCTGCCGCGATGCCCTGCGCGAGATGAAAGAGATCGCCGACCGCGGCCGCATCCCGCTGCTGGTGGGGGGCACCATGCTCTACTTCAAGGCGCTGCTGGAGGGGCTCTCTCCGCTGCCCTCCGCCGATCCGGCCATTCGCGCCGAGATTGAGGCAGAGGCCGCTCGCCTCGGCTGGCAAGCCCTGCACGACGAGCTGGTGCGCATCGATCCTGTGGCCGGCGCCCGCATCCACCCCAACGATCCGCAGCGGCTCAGCCGGGCGCTCGAGGTCTATCGCATCAGCGGCAAGACCCTCACCGAGCTGACCCAGGTGCAGGGGGAAGGCTTGCCCTACCGGGTACACCAGTTTGCCATCGCCCCCTCCGATCGCGCCGTGCTGCATCAGCGCATCGAGCTGCGTTTCGACAAGATGCTGCAGGGGGAGTTCGAACAGGAGGTCAGGGCGCTCTATGAGCGGGGTGATCTTCACCCGGATCTGCCAGCTATTCGTTGCGTTGGCTACCGCCAAATGTGGGACTACCTGGCAGGGGAAGTGGGATATGATGAGATGCGTTATCGTGGCATCGTGGCCACCCGTCAGCTGGCCAAGCGCCAGATGACCTGGTTGCGTGGCTGGCCCGACCTGACCTGGTTGGAATCTGGTGAGTCTGGCAATGTGGCCAGGGTGGTCGCCCGAGCTGGTGCGGCTTGACACTCCCTGTATAATCAGGTTGTTATATTGATATCCGGTGTTTAAAAACAACAAACTATAAGGAAAAGAAAGATGGCTAAGGGGCAATCTCTCCAAGACCCGTTTTTGAATGCGCTGCGCCGTGAGCGGATTCCTGTTTCTATCTATTTGGTGAACGGCATCAAACTGCAGGGTCAGATCGAATCGTTTGACCAGTTTGTCATTTTGCTGAAGAACACCGTGAGCCAGATGGTCTACAAGCACGCCATTTCCACCGTGGTGCCGGCCCGTGCCGTCAACCATCACCAGCACGCCCCGGGCGCCGCCGGTGAAGAGCAGGGTGAAGCCGAGGCGTGATATCCCGCGGCGAGCCCACTCGCCAACTCAGAATCATCATGATACCTGTCAAGGAGCAAGCGCTTGTTTGACCGTTACGAAGCTGGTGAACAGGCCGTTCTGGTACATGTCAACTTCAGCGATGAGGGTGAGCGGGAGGATCTGGACGAGCTCAAGATGCTGGTGAGCTCGGCCGGGGTCAATGCGCTGGGGGTGATCACCACCAGTCGCAGCGCGCCCAGTGCCAAATATTTTGTCGGCAGCGGCAAGGCGGAAGAGATCGCGTCCCAGGTCCAGATGCTGGGTGCGGACGTGGTCATCTTCAACCATGCCCTGACTCCTGCCCAGGAACGCAACCTGGAGCGTCTGTTCCAGTGCCGTGTGGTGGACAGGACAGGCCTCATCCTCGATATCTTCGCCCAGCGCGCCCGTACCCACGAAGGCAAGTTGCAGGTCGAACTGGCCCAATTGCGCCATCTTTCTACTCGCCTGGTGCGAGGCTGGACCCACCTCGAGCGTCAGAAGGGCGGCATAGGTCTACGCGGCCCGGGTGAAACCCAGCTTGAAACTGACCGACGCCTGCTGCGAGAGCGCATCAAGGCGATTTTGCGCCGGCTCGACAAGGTGGCGAAGCAGCGGGAGCAGGGTCGTCGCGCCCGTAACCGCAACGAGGTGCCGACCGTGTCGCTGGTGGGCTACACCAACGCCGGAAAGTCCACTTTGTTCAACCAACTTACAGATGCCAGCGTGTATGCTGCCGACCAATTGTTCGCAACTCTGGATCCCACCCTGCGTAAATTGGTGATCCAGGATGTGGGTGATGTGATCCTGGCGGATACAGTTGGATTTATTCGGCACTTGCCCCATGATCTGGTCGCGGCCTTCAAGGCGACGCTGCAGGAGACCCGCGAAGCGGACCTGCTGCTGCACGTCGTGGACTGTGCCGATGAGCAGATGCAGGAGAATGTCGATTCGGTGCAGACAGTCTTGGCCGAGATCGAGGCGGACGACCGTCCCCAGCTGATGATCTGCAACAAGATCGACAAGCTGACCGATCGTCCGGCCGGTCTGGAGCGGGATGACGAAGGGCGCCCGCAGCGGGTCTGGCTGTCGGCCCAGACAGGTGAAGGCAGTGAATACCTGTTCCAGGCCCTGACCGAACTGCTGGCCGGATCCATGGTCCATCACACCCTGCAGTTGCCGCCCTCGGCCGCGAGATTGCGCAGTGCGCTCTATCGGCTGAAAGGCATCGAGCAGGAAGGTTTCAGCGAGGAGGGGGATTTTGTCCTGGAGGTACGCTTGCAGCTTGCCGACTGGAACCGCCTCATGAAACAAGAAGGTGAGAGTTTACAACGCTTTATCAGGCATTGATCCGGCGATGAAGACAGACTTCGTCAAGGGTTGATGGTCCGATAGAGATGATATCCATCCGCATGTATTAATGGAGACGCTGATGGCTTGGAATGAGCCTGGTAACAACGGCAAAGACCGTGACCCTTGGGGGAACAACGGCAAGAATCAGGGACCCCCTGATCTGGATGAGATGCTGCGCAAGGTGAGCCGTCGTTTCGGTGGCCTGTTCGGTGGTGGCAAATCGGGTGGTGATGTGGGCAAGTTTGGCCTCTCCATCGCCCTGGTTGTGGCCGTGGTGGTGTGGGTCGTCAGCGGCTTCTACACCATTCGCGAAGCCGAGCGGGGCGTGGTGCTGCGTTTTGGGGAGTACTCCCATAACGTGGATCCGGGCCTGCGCTGGAAGCCGACCTTCATCGATCGGGTGATCCCGGTGGATGTGGAATCGGTGCGCTCCCTGCCTGCCTCCGGCTTCATGCTGACCCAGGATGAGAACGTGGTCCGGGTCGAGATGGACGTGCAGTACCGCGTGGTCGATCCCGAGCAGTATCTGTTCAGCGTCACCAATGCCGACGAGAGTCTGAGCCAGGCCACCGACAGCGCCCTGCGCTATGTGGTGGGTCACACCAAGATGGATGATGTCCTGACCACAGGTCGGGAAAAGGTCCGTCAGGAGACCTGGCAGGTGATCGATGGCATCATAGAGCCCTACCAGATGGGTCTGCAGATCGTCGACGTCAACTTCCTGCCGGCGCGTCCGCCGGAAGAGGTGAAAGATGCCTTCGATGACGCCATCTCCGCCCAGGAAGATGAGCAGCGCTTCATTCGTGAAGCAGAAGCCTACGCCCGTGAAGTCGAGCCCAAGGCCCGTGGTCAGGTCAAGCGTCTGGAGCAGGAAGCCGAAGGCTACAAGTCCCAGATCGTGCTGAAGGCCAAGGGTGAAGTCGCTCGCTTCAACGAGCTGCTGCCCCAGTACCAGTCCGCCCCCGAGCTGACTCGTGAGCGTATCTACCTGGAAACCATGGAAGAGCTCTATCAGCAAGCCAACAAGGTGCTGGTCGACATGCCTGCTGGCAACAACAGCATGATCTACCTGCCGCTCGACAAGCTCTCCGGCAAGGCGAATGCCGTGCAACCGGCGCGTCCGGCGGGCACACCTGCGGTGGAGCCGGCCCAGCCGTCCAACGAAGGGGCCAATTCCACTCCGACCCCGCTGCGTGGCGGTGATCGTTTCAGCACAGGGAGAAACTAATAGATGAAGAAAATAGCTATTGGTGTCATCGCTGTGGCCGCCATGGTCTGCTTCTCTTCCGTCTTCATCGTCGATGAAGGTCAGAAGGGCATAGTGGTGCAGTTTGGCAAGGTGAAGCGGGTTGACTCCGGCGAGCCGCGCCTCTACGAGCCGGGCCTGCACTTCAAGGTGCCGCTCATAGATCAGGTTCGCAAGATGGATGCCCGCATCCAGACCCTGGAAGGCCAGGCGGATCGCTTCGTCACCTCAGAGAAGAAAGACCTCATCATCGACTCCTACGTGAAGTGGAAGATCGAGGACTTCTCCAAGTACTACCTGGCAACCGGTGGTGGCAACAAGATCCAGGCCGAAGACCTGCTCAAGCGCAAGATCAACAACGGTCTGCGTTCCGAGATCGGTAACCGCACCATCAAGGACATAGTCTCCGGTGAGCGTAGTACCGTGATGGAAGATGCCCTGATGAAGATGGCGCGCTCCTCCGAGCTAGGCATCAAGGTGGTGGATGTGCGGATCAAGCAGATCAACCTGCCGGTGGAAGTCTCCAGCTCCATCTATCAGCGGATGCGTGCCGAGCGGACTGCAGTAGCCCGTGAGCACCGCTCCCAGGGTCGCGAGCAGGCCGAGATCCTGCGTGCCGACATCGACCGCAAGGTCACCGTCATGATCGCCGACGCCGAGAGTAATGCGCGTCAGCTGCGTGGTGAAGGGGATGCGGAAGCCGCCAAGATCTATGCCGACAGCTACAAGAAGGACCCCGAGTTCTTCAGCTTCGTGCGTAGCATGGAGGCCTATCGCAAGAGCTTCGCCGGTGGCAACGACCTCATGGTCCTGAAGCCTGACAGCGAGTTCTTCCGCTACCTCAAGTCGCCTCACGGTGACAAGCAGTAAGCAGGCATAGCGCCATAACCCAAAGGGCCTGATGATTCAGGCCCTTTTGCTTGATGAGACAAGGGCCCCGAGGGCAGGAGGAGTCATGCTGACAGCCATCTTGATGGGAGTGGGGCTGTTGCTGCTGTTTGAGGGGCTTGGCCCCTTGCTGGCGCCTAGGGCCTGGCAGCAGATGCTGAGACTGATGAGCGATCAGCCGCCGGAGCAGTTGCGTCGCATCGGCGGCTGTCTGGTGGTGGCGGGTGCCGTCATCCTCTGGGCGCTGGCCCATTGAGCAGTCAAGAGAGTGCTGACGCCTGAGCGCAAAGCGCAGACCATAAAAAAGAGGCCTATGGCCTCTTTTTTCTTGGATGCTGACACATTGACTCAGGCGCTGCGCTGTACCGCCATCTGGGCCAGGGTCTCCAGCGCCTGCCTGTGCTGGGAGTCCGGCAGGATGGCGAGGGCGGCAATGGCCTTGTCGGCCTCTTCCCGGGCTCGCTCGCGGGAGTACTCCAGGGCACCGGTGCTATCCAGGATGGCCAGGATGCGGTCGAGATGCTCCATGCCGTTGCGGTGCTCGATGGCGTCGCGGATGAGCTGACGCTCTTCCGGGGTGCCCACGGCCATGGCGCGCAGCAGTGGCAGGGTGGGCTTGCCTTCGGCCAGGTCGTCACCGACGTTCTTGCCCATCTCATCACTCTGGGAGCAGTAATCCATGACGTCGTCGATGATCTGGAAGGCGGTGCCCAGGTACTTGCCGTAGTCGGTCATGGCCTGCTCGACGGGCTCGGGCTGATGGGTCAGCACGGCGGCGAGGCGGGTGGCGGCTTCAAACAGCTTGGCGGTCTTGCAGTAGATGACCGTCATGTAGCTCTCTTCCGTGGTGTCCGGATCGTTGCAGTTCATCAACTGCAACACTTCCCCCTCGGCTATGGTGTTGGTGGCATCCGACAGGATTTCCATCACCCGCAAGTTGGAGAGCTCGCTCATCATCTGGAAGGAGCGGCTGTAGAGGTAGTCACCGACCAGGACGCTGGCGGCGTTGCCGAACAGCGCATTGGCGGTCTCCCGGCCGCGGCGCAGGTCGGATTCATCGACCACGTCGTCATGCAGCAGGGTAGAGGTATGAATGAATTCGATGATGGCGGCGAGCTTGAGATGGTCCTGACCTTGGTACCCCAGTGCGCGGGCGGCCATTACCGTCAGCATGGGGCGCATCCGTTTTCCGCCTGCACTGACAATGTAGAAACCCAGCTGGTTGATCAGGCTGACATCGGACTGGAGTCTGGCCAGGATCAGTTCATTGACCGCCGTCATGTCGGCGGCACAGAGCGCACGGATAGTCTGTTGGTCCATAAGTCTCGTAACGTGACGGCAGCAATTACTGCGTTTTTAGCAATGGCGGGGATTCTACACGATTTCACAATGGGTTACAGTTAAGCGTTTATTCACGGCGGCAGATATGCGCACAAAATAAACTTTTTGCTAAATTGGCCTTGCCTAGGCAAATCGTTCTGCGTAGAATGCCCGCCCATTGTTATAGGTTTTTGCGCGTGTCTGGCCTTGAGCAAAAGACACGCCTTTACGGAGTTAATCAAATGTACGCGGTATTCCAAAGCGGCGGAAAACAACACCGTGTGGCCGAAGGTCAAATCGTTCGTCTGGAAAAGCTGAACGTTGAGACTGGCGCTACTATCGACTTCAACGAAGTTCTGATGGTTGCTGCAGGCGACACTTTTAAAGTAGGTGCTCCTTTCGTTGAAGGTGGCAAGGTTGTAGCTGAAGTTGTGGCTCACGGCCGTGGCGAGAAAGTGACTATCGTCAAGTTCCGTCGTCGTAAGCACCATCGTAAGCAAGCGGGCCACCGTCAGTGGTTCACTGAAGTCAAAATCACTGGCATCAGCGCTTAATTAGAGGAGTCCGATAAATGGCACATAAAAAAGCTGGCGGTTCATCCCGCAACGGTCGCGATTCTGAAGCTAAACGCCTTGGCGTTAAGCGTTTCGGCGGCGAAACAGTTCTGGCAGGCAGCATCATCGTTCGTCAACGTGGTACCAAGTTCCACGCTGGCACCAACGTTGGCCTGGGCACGGATCACACCCTGTACGCGAAAGCGACTGGCAAGATCCTGTTCGAAGTTAAAGGTCCGCTGAATCGTAAGTACGTCAGCATAGTTGCTGAGTAATTACGGACCGCAAGGATCCGAAGCCCCGCCAACAGGCGGGGCTTTTGTTTTTCTGATGAGTTTGACGAAAAAACGGCACGCGGATGAGCCGGCGCAGACGGGCCTCATCGGCCAGTTGCGTCTCGCCCCAAGGGGCCTGTACCACTATAATTGCGTATCGGTTTTTCGAATTAAGGTGACGGTTACCTATGAAGTTTGTTGATGAAGTCCAGATTCGAGTCGATGCCGGTGACGGTGGTAACGGTTGTGTGAGCTTTCGCCGTGAAAAGTACATCCCGAACGGTGGCCCGGACGGCGGTGATGGTGGTGACGGCGGTGATGTCTATCTGATCGCCGACGAGAACCTGAACACCCTGATCGACTACCGTTTCGAACGTTTCCATGCCGCCGAGCGTGGCGAGAACGGCCAGAGCGCCAACTGTACCGGCCGTCGCGGCAAGGATCGCACCCTGCGCGTCCCGGTCGGTACCCGAGCCAGCGATGAAGATACCGGTGAACTGCTGGGGGATCTGACCACCCACGGCCAGAAGCTGCTGGTCGCCAAGGGCGGTTTCCACGGCCTTGGCAACACCCGTTTCAAGAGCTCGGTCAACCGCGCCCCCTATCAGAAGAGCAACGGCACCCCGGGGGAAGTTCGCACCCTGAAGCTGGAGCTGCTGCTGTTGGCGGACGTCGGCATGCTGGGTCTGCCCAACGCGGGCAAGTCCACCTTCATTCGCGCCGTCTCTGCCGCCCGCCCGAAAGTGGCCGACTATCCCTTCACTACCCTGGTGCCGAATCTGGGTGTGGTGCGTGGGGAGAACTCCCGCTCCTTCGTGATAGCCGATATCCCGGGTCTGATCGAAGGTGCCGCCGAAGGCGCTGGCCTCGGTATCCGCTTCCTCAAGCACCTGGAGCGTTGCCGCGTGCTGATCCACCTGGTGGATATCTGCCCGGTTGACGGTTCCGATCCGGCTGAGAATGCCGTGACCATAGTCCGGGAGCTGGAGAAGTACAGCCCCGAGCTGGCAGGCAAACCGCGCTGGCTGGTGTTCAACAAGATGGATCTGATCCTGGAAGAAGAAGCCCAGGAAGTAATGGACAGAGTCAAGGCCGCGCTGGCCTACGAAGGCCCTGTCTACCAGATCACCGCCATCAGCAAGGAAGGTACCAAGAAGGTCTGCTACGACATTCTGGACCTGCTGGACACCATGCCCCGTCAGCTGGAAGCCGATGCCAAGGCCGCCATCGAGAAGGTCGAGTTCAAGTGGGACGACTACCACAAGAACCAGCTGGCTCAGGCCGAAGCGGAAGCCCTGGCAGCCTCCAAGGCCTTCGATGAGGCGCTGGACGAGGACGACGACTGGGATGACGAAGACGACGACGGCGTCGAAGTGATCTACGTACGCGACTGAGCCTCTCTCTCGTGACAAGACCGGAGCCCCGACAGGCTCCGGTTTTTTTATGGGAGGATCGACGGGATCACCATATAGATATATTTCTCATGCCACTTATTGCCTGCCAACCGCAACTGATTATACTGCGCCCCTGAACGTAACCAATTTGAAACATTATGCTAACCAGTAAAACTGAATTGATATGCATGACTGTTTTGGTTTGTTCTTATGGATGGTTCGCCTGATAAAATATTTATGCTTGAAATAATCCATTAAAAGCTTGTTTGTGCAGTTTTTTGGGTTATTCTTGCGCCCGTTTGCCGGGCGAGGGCATGAATATGCAGGCTGCCTGGCTGAAGGAAAAGTCATATTTAAGGCTGTCTATCATGTTGGAAAAGACCCTGGAAGCACCGGCGATCCATACTCGCCGCAACGTGCTGATGTTTTTGATCCCGTCGCTCATCGGGATCCTGCTGTTCATGACTCCCGTCATCTATGACGGCAATGTCACCATCCCCGTCGCCGTGCTGGCGAAGCTGGTACAGACGGTGTTCGCCGACTATCTGGTGGCCATGGTCAGCGCCATCATTACCACCACCATGCTGATGACGTTGATCGCCTGGTTGTTCAAGCCGGCGATCCTGGTGAGACGCCCCTTCCTCAACAGCCTGTTCAACGTCTCCCCCTTCTGGGCCTGCGTGCGGGTGCTGGGGGGCCTCTTCGTGCTGCTGACCTTCTTCGAGGCCGGCCCCGAGGTGCTGCGTTCCGGGGCGACCGGTGGCCTGGTGCTGCACGATCTGCTGCCGGTGCTGTTCTCCGTCTTCATCTTCGCCGGCTTGCTGCTGCCGCTGCTGCTGGACTTCGGTCTGCTGGAGTTTGTCGGCACCATGATGACCCGCATCATGCGCCCTGTGTTCCGCCTGCCGGGTCGCTCCGCCGTGGATTGCTTCGCCTCCTGGCTGGGGGACGGCAGCGTCGGCATCCTGCTCACCAGCAAGCAGTACGAGGGCAAGTTCTACACCCAGCGTGAAGCCGCCGTCATCGGCACCACCTTCTCGGCTGTTTCCATCACCTTCTGTCTGGTGGTGATCTCCCAGGTGAAGCTGGAGCACATGTTTGTGCCCTTCTATCTGACCGTCTGCCTGGCCGGCGTGGTGGCCGCCATAGTGGTGCCGCGCCTGCCCCCGCTCTCCTGGAAGAAGGATGTCTACAGCGACGGCACCCCCCTGTGCCGCAAGCAGGAGGCCATTCCCCATCAGCACAGCGTGCTGAGCTATGGCTATCAGCGTGCCCTGGCCAAGGCCGACAGCATGACGGATCTCGGCGCCGTGGCGCGGGAAGGGGTTAAGAACGCCCTGGACATGGTGTTTGGCGTGTTGCCTGTGGTAATGGCGATCGGGACCTGCGCCCTGATGCTGGCCGAGCATACCCCCATCTTCAACTGGCTGGGTGCTCCCTTCGTGCCCTTGCTGGAGTTGCTGCAACTGCCGGAGGCCGAGGCGGCGTCCAAGACCATCATGGTCGGCTTCGCCGACATGTTCATCCCGGCTGTGCTGGCCTCGACCATAGAGAGCGACATCACCCGCTTCGTGATCGCCGCCATGTCGGTGACCCAGCTCATCTATATGTCGGAAGTGGGCGCCCTGCTGCTGGGCAGCAAGATCCCGGTCAAGCTGTGGGAGCTGTTCGTCATCTTCCTGCTGCGCACCCTGGTCACCCTGCCGGTCATCGCCGGCGTGGCGCACCTGCTGTTCTAAGGGCTGCCTGGAGATGAAAAACGGTCAACCTCGGTTGACCGTTTTTTTATGGGCGCTCGGGAATAGCGGCTAGCGCGGCTCCGCCAGCAGGGCCTGACAGGCTGCCTCGTCCAACTGCTCGGGGGCGAGGAAACGCAGGGCTCCGCTAGCAGGGCCTGACAGGCTGCCTCGTCCAACTGCTCGGGGGCGAGGAAACGCAGGGCATAGTCCCGCCAGACACCGCTGTCGACGAAGAGCTCGAAGAGCGCCCCGTCTATGTGCCGCTCCTGCACCATGCGCAGCATTATGGTCAGCGACTGGGAGACCGTCTTGCCCGACTTGTAGGGGCGATCGCTTGCGGTCAGGGCCTCGAAGATGTCGGCGATGGCCATGATGCGGGCAGGAATGCTCATCTGTTCACCCAGAAGCTGGCGCGGGTAGCCGGTGCCATCCATCCGCTCGTGATGGCCCCCCGCTATCTCCGGCACCTTGCGCAGGTGACGGGGGAAGGGGAGCCGCTCCAGCATGCGGATGGTCTGGATGATGTGATCGTTGATCTTGTAGCGCTCCTCCTCGGTGAGGGTGCCACGAACGATGGCGAGGTTGTAATGCTCCCCCCGGTTGTAGAGATGGGTGGGGACCCTGACCTTGAAGCCCCAGGGATTGTGCCTGGCCAGGTTGTCGTGGACGGGGCGGGGAATGAGGTGGACCGACTTGTCGGCCAGCAGCGGCTCGCGGCAGGGCAGCGGAGCCGCCTCCCCGGGATGGCGTCTGAGTTCCTCCGGGCTGACGCCGAGGCGATCATCCAGGGTTCGCAGCCAGGTGCGGCTGGCGATGGCATCGAGCCGTGCCAGTTTTTCCGGTGCCATCCACTCGCCCCCCAGATTGCACTCGGCGACGAAGGCGAACTCCTGATCCAGCATCTGCCAGGTCGGGGCCACGGCCTCGAGGGCTGCCTGTTGCTCGGGGGCAGGTAATCGGGCCGCCAGCGCCTCTATATGGGCGTCGCGCTTGAGCACCTCGAAGCGGGTGCGGATCTCGTGGATCCTGTCGTAGATGGTCTCCAGCTTGGTGGCCTTGTCCACCACGAACTCAGGTGTGGTGACCTTGCCGCAGTCGTGCAGCCAGCTCGCGATATGGATGGCCTCCCACTCCTCGTCGTTGAGGGTGAAATCGCCAAAGGGGCCCTGGCGTTGGGCGCAGGCCGCCTCCGTCAGCATGCGGGTCAGCTCGGGCACGCGCTGGCAGTGGCCTCCGGTGTAGGGGCTCTTGGCGTCGATGGCGCCGGCGATGAGCTCGATAAAGGCCTCCAGCAACTGCTTTTGCTCCTCCAGCAGGCGCTGATTCTCGATGGCGGAGGCGGACATGCCCGCCAACGCCTCGATGAGGCTGATGCGCGACGCCAGCTCCCGTGGCGCGCAGTCCGGCAGGATCAGCAACAGGCAACCGATCAACTCCTGGCGGTGGTTGTAGAGGGGCTCGGCCAGCAGCTGGCGGGGGCCGGGGAAGGGGCCCCAGTCGGCGAGGTAGTGCGACCACTGCTCGGCATCGAGGGGCAGGCTGAGCCGCTCGGAATGATAGAGGCCGCCGAGCAGGGACTCCTGCCAGTGCACCCGCTCACAATCCAGGGGCTGCCGTTGCCAGATGGCCTGAACCGCCTTCATCTGCTTGTCCTGGGCCAGATAGAGGCAGCCGCCCTCCGCCTGGGCCGCCGCCACCGTCTCGTGCAGTATGCGGCTGAGCAGGGAATCGAAGCGGTGCTCGGCCGCCAGCGCCAGACCCATGCTCATGAAGTTGCCCAGGGTCAGCCGCATGCTCGACATGGCGCGGGCGAGATCGTCTATCTCGCGGATCGCCGAGTCAGGCCGCTCGCTCTCGCCGAAGTCGAAGTGCTGGATCCGCTCGGCCTCTTGCGTCAGTGCCAGCAAGGGGGCGGCGGTGCGCCTCGCCACCAGCCAGATGACGGGCAGCAGCAACAGCAGACCGGCCAGGGCCCAGGCCAGGTTACGCAGGGCATCGTGGCGGGCCGGGGCGGTGAGCTCGTCCGCCGGTACCAGCAGGGCCAAGTAGAAGGGGGAACCCTCGTCGAGGGAGGAGAGGTTGACCAGCCAGTCGCTGCCATCCTCGGCGGCCAGGGTCAGCTCGGTCGGCGCGTGCAGCAGGGTGGGCCTGGATGCCATCTCCTGCTGCAGCTTGGCCAGTATGGGGTGCTTGAGCGCCGACAGCATGGGCAGGCGACTCAGCTGTTCGAAGCTGGGCAGCCGCTTGGGATCCGTCGCCAGCAGGGTACCGAACTCATCGAACAGCACCAGCTGGCAGTGGCTGGGCAGGGGCAGCTCGCCGATGAGGGAGGAGAGCCCCTCCACGCCGGCATCCAGCCCTATCACCGCCCGGCGATCGTCGCTTTCCACCGCCAGCGTCATGCCCGGCTCCCTAGTGGTGAAGAAGAGATAGGGGTGGGTCACTATGATGCCCGTGCCCCAGCGAGCCTCCTTGTACCAGCCGCGATCGCGGGGATCGAACTGGTAGTCCGGCATGGGCCGCCGCTCCAGCAGCCGCAGGCGCTGGTTGAAATAGAGGAACTCTCCCCGGCCCTCAGTCAGACTCTGCACCAGCAGGTGGCTCCCGGGAGGGGGGGTGTCCAGCACCCCCCTGGCCCGCTCGGTCAGCTTGCGTACCAGGAAGAAGTCGCCGTTCTCGTAACCGGCATAGATGGCGCCATAACTGGCGCTGTTGGCCAGCACCTCGGCCAGCTGGGGCAGGTAGCCGAGGCGGGACTCCAGGCTGGTCATGGCGGCCAGCTGGCCACTGCGCAGCAGGCTCAGGGACATGCGGGCCGGGCGCTGGTTCAGCTTGATGGCGAGCGCCAGCTGTTCCCTGTACTGCTGGAAGTTTTGCCGTTCGTGCTCCAGCCCCTGCTGCATGCCCTGCTGGAACTGCAGCATGATGAGGGCGCCCCCCAGCACGGAGAACAGCAGTATGAAGAGGGTGGCAATGTGCACGTAAAAGGGCTTGCTGCCGAGGCTTGCTTTTGTCATGGACCTATCCTTGTCCTAGGGGCGCTCCCCGCGATGATCTGCCAACAGTGTGCTCGCAAGATGACAAAAAGCATAGGAGGTGGGGGCCAGAAGAGGAACCGTTATCTTCCGGCGTTCCCCTTGTCGCGAGCTGCATGGCGCGGGTCCTGACAGCCTGGTCAGGTGATTCATTCAGATATCTCGTGCTACATTGCTCCACTGGTGAATCGCCTGTGAATCAATGGAGTGTCCCATGTCTGCCATCCCCTATTCCGTCCTGGATCTGGTGCCCGTCCCCGAAGGAAGCCAGCCGGCCGAGTCGTTTCGTCATTCGCAGGATCTGGCCCGCCATGCCGAGCGCTGGGGCTACCACCGCTACTGGCTGGCGGAGCACCACAACATGCCGGGGATCGCCAGTGCCGCCACCTCGGTGCTCATCGGCCATCTGGCCGGTGCCACCAGCACACTGCGGCTGGGGGCCGGCGGCATCATGCTGCCGAACCACTCCCCTCTGGTTATCGCCGAGCAGTTTGGCACCCTCGCTTCTCTCTACCCGGATCGCATCGATCTCGGTCTCGGTCGTGCGCCCGGCACGGATCAACGCACCATGCAGGCGCTGCGCCGCCAGCGCAGCGGCGAGGTGGATGACTTTCCGGCGGACGTGCGCGAGCTGATGGGCTACTTCGGTGACGAGGTCGGCGCCGTGCAGGCGGTGCCCGGTCAGGGGCTGCATCTGCCGATCTGGCTGTTGGGATCCAGCCTCTACAGCGCTCAGCTGGCGGCTGCCATGGGGTTGCCGTTCGGCTTTGCCTCTCACTTTGCCCCCGGCCTGCTGTTGCAGGCACTCGAGATCTACCGTACCCAGTTCCGCCCTTCCGCGCGCTGGCCCAAGCCTTATGCGGTGGTCTGCATCAATGTGATCGCCGCCGACACAACCCGGGAGGCCCGCTTCCTGTTCACCACGCTCCAGCAACAGTTCCTGCGCCTCTATCGGGGGGATGCCGGCAAGCTGCCGCTGCCGGTGCAGAGCCTGGGAGAGGAGTGGTCGCCCCGGGAGCTGATGGCGATGGAGCAGACTCTGGCCCGCTCCCTGGTGGGGGATCCGGATCAGGTGCGTCACGGCCTCAAGGCCCTGTTGGCCGAAACCGGGGCCGACGAGCTGATGTTCAACGGTCCCATCGTCGATCATCAGGCCAGGTTGCGCTCTTTCGAGATCGCCGCCGAGCTGATGCGGAGCCTGTGAAGGCCTGACCGGGCGCGCTGGTCTGTGCGCCCGGGCATAGGTACCAATCCAACAGCTAGTTACAACTGATTGATTTTAAAGAATAGTCAGGTGGATGTCGGCCCTCTGTCGTGTCACCTCTGGCCTCACCGGCCCTATGCTGGCCCTGTCAGTCACCACAAGGAGTTCGAGATGATCGTCAGGAAGTTGAGATTGCAACGGGGTTGGTCCCAGGATCAGTTGGCGACCCTGACTGGCTTGAGTGTCCGCACCATACAGCGGATCGAGCAGGGCCAGCAACCTGGACTGGAATCCCTCAAGGCCCTGGCCTCCGTCTTTGAGCTCGATGTGACTCAACTGCAGGAGAGCGAGATGAAAGGGAACGAGACAGATAGTCAGGGGACAGTGCATGTGGCCAGGGATGAGCGGGAGGCGATGAAGTTCGTCGAGGGGCTCAAAGGCTTCTACGGCCACCTCATCAGCTATGTGCTGGTGATAGGGGGGCTGTTTGTCATCAACTACCTGAGCAACCCGGACTATATCTGGGCCTGGTGGCCCATGCTGGGCTGGGGGCTGGGCCTGATATCCCACGCCATCAACCTGTTCCAGCCGTTCAAGCTGTTCGGGCCCGACTGGGAGCGGCGCCAGGTCGAGAAACGGCTGGGGCGCAAGCTGTAAGCCGCTACCTCACCCCATAAGGAACGGGCCCGGCAATGCCGGGCCCGTTTTATTGTCCGTCTATCGCCTCACTCGGTGCAGGCTGGGCGGCTGCACCGACGGCTTATTTGGCGTAAGCGGGGCAGGGGGTCGCTATCAGGGCGTCGTCTTCATACCGCCACATAGTGAGGCTGTTGCCCCAGACGCAGCCGGTGTCCAGCCCCTTGATGTCTGCTTTACCGGTGGCCCCCATCAGGGCCGCCCAGTGGCCGAACACCAGTATGGGATCGTCCACGTGGTGCTCCCGCTGCTCGAACCAGGGGCGCAGGCCAGGGGTGGACTCCGTGGGCCCCTTCTTGCACTTGAAGTCGAGTCGGCCATCGAAGTAGCAGAAGCGCATCCGGGTGAAGGTGTTGATGATGTAGCGGTAGCGCTCTATCCCCAGCAGATTTTCGTCCCAGGTATCGGGCTGATCGCCATACATGTTGTGCAGCAGCCAGCTGTACTGATCGCCGCGCAGCAGCGTCTCCACCTCGCGGGCGCAGCTGCGTGCCGTGTGGGCATCCCAGGCCGGAGAGAGACCGGCATGGACCATCATGATGGGCAAGTCCGGGTGCTCCGCCAGCAGGGGACGGTGGCGCAGCCACTCCAGCAGCTCGTCCCGATCCGGGGCCTCCATCAGGGCCTGCAGCTTGTCTTTCTTCTTGAGGGGGGCGACCCCATGAGCCACCGCCAGCAGGTGCAGATCGTGGTTGCCGAGCACGGTCACGGCGCGGCTTCCCAGTGACTTGACGAAGCGCAGGGTGTTGAGAGAGTCCGGTCCGCGGGCGACCAGGTCGCCGCACAGCCAGAGGGTGTCGTTGTCGGGGTCGAATTCGGCAAGATCCAGCAGACGGCGCAGATCGTCGTAGCAGCCCTGGATATCACCGACGAAACAATTCGCCATGAAACCTCAGTTGATAATGTTGGGAACGGCCAGTGTGAAAGGGGCTATGGGGGCCTCAAACTGCTGCCCCGATTCGTCTTGCAGGGTGTAACTGCCTTCCATCACGCCGAAGGGGGTGGCCAGCGGGACGCCACTCTGATAGCTGAAGGTCTCGCCGGGGGCGATGAAGGGCTGCTCGCCCACGACCCCTGGACCTTCCACTTCCAGCATCTTGCCATTGGCATCCGTGATGAGCCAGCGCCGGTGCAGCAGTTGCACCTTGCCCGGCCCCAGATTCTCTATCTCGATGAGATAGAGAAAATGGTAAGGATCCTCGGTGCCCGCCACATAGCTGGGGTGCGGGCGAACCACTATCCGGGGGGATGCCATGGGATCAGGCCTGCTGCTGATCGGCCAGCCAGTTGGCTATCATGACGAACTGCTCGAGGGAGAGGTTCTCCGGGCGCAGGTTGCCATCTATGCCAAGCTCGGTCAGCTGAGCGTCTGTGATGAAGTTGGAGAAGCTGTTGCGGATGGTCTTGCGACGCTGGCCGAAGCCCTCGGTACAGACCCGGCTCAGGCAGCGCAGATCCTTCGCGACTATGGTCGGGTTCTTGTGTGGCACCAGTCGCACCACGGCCGAGTCCACCTTGGGGGCCGGCTTGAAGGCACCCGGGCCCACTTCCAGTACCGGGATCACCTGGCAGTAGTACTGGACCATGACGCTCAGGCGGCCATAGGCCTTGCTGCCCGGGCCTGCGCACATCCGCAATACCACTTCCTTTTGCAGCATGAAGTGCATGTCCTCCACCCGGTCGGCGAACTCGCACAGGTGGAAGATGAGCGGGGTGGAGATGTTGTAGGGCAGGTTGCCGAAGATGCGCAGGGGCGGTTTGCCTTCTCCCATCAGGGTGCCGAAGTCGAAGCGCATGGCGTCGGCCTCGATCACCGTCAGCTTGTCCTTGAGGGTCGGGTGCTCGCGCAGGCGAGCCGCCAGATCCCGGTCAAGCTCGACCACAGTCATCTTGTCCATCTGGGAGGCGACCGGTTCGGTCAGTGCCGCCAGACCCGGGCCGATTTCCACCAGGTTCTGACCCGGCTGCGGGTTGATGGCGGCGACTATCTGATCGATCACATAACGGTCGTGCAAGAAGTTCTGACCGAAACGCTTACGGGCCGTGTGGCCCATGTGCACCTTGTTGCTCTGCACCTTACTGCTCATATCTTTTTTTCTCTACCATCTGGATGGCGTGGTTAATCGCGGTGATCAGGCTGCCTGAGTCTGCCAGGCCCTTGCCTGCCAGATCCAGCGCTGTGCCGTGATCCACCGAAGTACGGATGAAAGGAAGTCCGAGGGTGATGTTGACCGAGTTGCCAAAGCCCTTGTATTTGAGCACCGGCAGCCCCTGGTCGTGGTACATGGCGAGTACCGCATCCGCATCCTTGAGGTATTTCTCCTGGAACAGGGTATCGGCAGGCAAGGGGCCGACCAGATCTATCCCTTCCTGGCGCAGACTGGCCAGGGCAGGTTCGATCACGTCGATCTCTTCACGGCCGAGATGGCCCCCTTCCCCTGCATGGGGGTTGAGGCCGCAGACGTAAATTCTGGGGTGTGCTATGCCGAACTTGCCCTTGAGATCCGCATCCAGGATGCGGATCACCTTGGCAAGGCGCTCCTGGGTGATGGCCATGGCCACGTAGGCCAGCGGAATGTGGGTGGTCGCCAGCGCCACCCGCAGCCCTTCGGTGGCCAGCAGCATCACCACGTCTGCGGTGTCTGACTGCTGGGCGAAGAATTCGGTGTGGCCGCTGAAGGAGACGCCCGCCTGATTGATGATCCCCTTGTGCACCGGACCTGTCACCACGGCGGCGAATTCGCCGCTCAGGTTGCCGTCGCAGGCGCGCTGCAGGGTGGCCAGCACATAGGCGCCATTGCCCTCGTCGAGCTCGCCCGGCACCACGGGGGCGCCGAGAGGGATGGGACACACCGTCAGGGTTCCCGCCCGCTGACCCCTCACGGGGGCAGCGGCATCATAGGGTTCCAGCTCTATGGGCAGCCCCAGCAGGGCGGCGCGCTCGCGCAGCAGCGCCGGGTCGGCGATCACCACCAACTGGTGCGGCCAGTCCCGCTGGGCTATCTGCAGCACCAGATCCGGGCCTATGCCGGCGGGTTCACCCGGGGTGATGGCAAGACGATGGCTGTTCATCTGCTCATCGCCCATTAATTGGGTTCAATCTGGATGTAGGCTTCGTCGCGCAGCTCATCCAGCCAGGCCTGGGACTCTTCGGTGAAGCGGCGGTTGAAGATGAGCTGATAGGCGCGCTGCTCCTGGGCCTTGCCGGTGGCATCCTGGCTGCGGCGATCTTCCAGCTGCACTATGTGCCAGCCGTGGCTGGTGCGGAAGGGCTCGCTGATCTGGCCCGGTTGCAGGCGGTTGACCATGTCGCGGAACTCAGGCACATAGACGTTGGGATCGGACCAGCCCAGCTCGCCACCCTGCACCGCAGAGCCCGGGTCTTCGGAGTACTTCTCCGCCATGCTGGCGAAGCTGGCCTTGCCGCTCTTGATGTCATGCAAGATGCCGTCCAGGGTCCCCTTGGCCTTCTCCTCGCTCAGTATAATGGAGGGCTTGATCAGGATGTGGCGGGCCTTCACCTCGGTCTGCATTACTTGCTGCTGACCCTTGGTGTCGAAGATCTTGATGATGTGCAGACCGGCGCCCGAGCGCAGCGGCCCGACAATGTCACCCTTGCCGGCGCCCTGTACCGCCTCTGACATCAGGGTGGGCATCTCCTGCGGGCTCATCCAGCCCCAGTCACCCCCTTCCAGGGCCTTGGGACCGTTACTCTCTGCGATGGCCAGCTTGCGGAAGTCTGCCCCTTCCTTCAGGGCGGCAAGGATGCGCTCTATCTTGGCCTTGGCGGCGTTGAGCTGCTCGGCGCTCGGGTTGTCAGGCAGGGCAACCTGGATGTGGCCGACGTGGTATTCGGTCTGTTGCTGACCCTGCTTGCTCAGGGCCTCGACCACCTGCTTCACCTCCTGCTCGGAGATGTTGATGCGGCGACGCACCTGGCTGCGGCGCACCTCGTTCATCAGGATCTCGCGGCGCACCTCTTCCCGGTACTGGGCATAGGTCAGCCCTTCCCGTTCGAGCTGGGCACGGAGCTGCTCCAGGTTCATCTTGTTGTCGGCGGCTATGCTCTGGATGGCCTGCTCCAGCTGGGTGTCACTGATCTTGAGCCCCTGGCGATCCGCCAGTTGCAGCTGCAGGCTCTCCTGGATCAGGCGATCCAGCGCCTGCTTGCGCAGGGTGACGTCATCGGGCAGGGATTGGCCGCTCTCCTGGGCAGAGGCCTTCACCTTCTGCACCAGGGCTTCCTGCTGACTGGCCAGCACCACGTCCTTGTTGACCACGGCAAGCACCTTGTCCACCAGTTCGGGCGCGGCGAGGGCGCCCTGGCTCATGACTCCAAACAGGCCTGCGGTCAGCAGGGAAATCAACGTCTTCTTCATATCCATCTCTCAAGGCGTTTGCCAGACCCGTTATTGGTCTCGCAGGTTAAACGGACGAATGTAAGGCAGTGCTTCGGTGTCAAGGGAGGTGCCCTTGGAGCCGGTACCCACGCTACCCAATCCTTTCATTTCAAATTGAATGCCGAGGCTGCGCTCGGACGTCGGGGCCAGGTTCACGTTGTCCGGCGTATTGACCCACTCCAGGTTGAAGTTGATGCTCCAGCAGCAGGAGTCATATTTCAGACCCACCTTGCGGTCAACTTTGACGTTCTGGTCGAGCTCCTGATAGTAGCCGCCATAGAGGTGCCACTGATCGTTGAGCGGTGTGGTCAACAGCAGGCCGATCTGGTTGAGATCCGTCACCTCGCCCTTGCGATCCAGATCGTAGTTGGCGTCCCGTACGAAGCGGTGGCTCAACTGGCTGATCAGCTTCTCGTGACGGTATTCCAGGGCGCTGTTGGAGGAGCTTATCTGACGCTGCTCCAGGTCGTATTGCGCCCCGGCATGGGCATACCACTGTTCGTTGATCTTGGCGTCTCCCTCGAACGAGAGCGGGGAGCGGGTATTGGTGCTCAGCGCGTCGCTGGAGTAGAGCTTGACCCTGGGGGCCACGAAGTCGAAGGCTTGGGCAACGGCCAGCCGAATTCGTTCATCCCCGGCCGGATCATAGATACGGGTGGTGACGCCGACCGAGAGCCGGTTGGAGTCGCTGATGCGGTCCAGGCCGGCGAAGCGGCGATCGCTGAACAGGCTGTAGTAGTCCTGACGCATGGTGGTGGAGTCGTAGACACCTATGTTGTCCTGATCCTTGTAGGGCACATAGAGGTACTGGAACTCAGGCTCCAGGGTCTGGCTGGCCCCTTCGCCGAACCATTGCTGGTTGCGCTCGAAGGTCATGCCGCCCTTGAGGCGAAACGAGGGCAGAACCCGGGTGATGATGCCCTCTTCCAGGGTGACATCCCCCCCACCTTGCGGGGTGAACCTGTTGGTGAAGGTGCTGCTCATGTCATCCGGCACCGTCTGATCGTAACGGGTGTACATCAGCTTGTACTGGCTGTCGAGGAAGTAACCGGCTTCGTCGATGAGCGGTATGGTCAGAGTGGGCGCAGTGTAGACCCGGGTGCCCGTGTAGGCGCTGCCCTTGTTCTGCTCGATAGCCTGGTCGTTGTTGTAGCCAAAGTTGGTCAGCTCAGTGTTCCAGGCCAGATCGTACCAGTTGCCCTGCTGGTAGTAGTTGTGGTTAATGCGCGGCATCAGCTCGTGGGGCTGCTGGGCGCTGGCCAGCAGAATTTGGTAGGTGCGCACCTCGGCATTGAGGTTCCAGCTCTGCTGGTAGTAGCCGGCTCTCAGGGATTGCTGCAACTGGTTGTCGACCTGGGTCCCCACCTTGGGGGAGAAGTCGTTGAAGTAGTTGTAGTCCTGATCCCGCACCTTGGTGTAGTCCACCGACACCCGCATGGCGTTGTCCATGAACATGGAGGTGTGGCGGGCACTGAGCAGATAGCGGTGACCGTCCGAGAGGTGATCGTTGAGGCTGTCCGTCTCGTCGTACTGCTTGTCATCCGCCAGGTTTTCGAAATAGAGGCTGCCCACGTGGGCCGGATCCGGCATGTAGCGGAACTCGACCTGCTCCATCAGGCCTCGCCTGTCCATGAAGCGGGAGGTGATGGTCGAGTCGTAGTTGGGGGCTATGTTCCAGTAGAACGGCTGGGTGATGTCCATGCCGTTCTTGGAGCTTTGGGTATAGCCCGGGTAGAGCAGGCCCGTCTTGCGCTCATCCTTGATGGGGAAGTTGATATAGGGGAAATAGAAGACCGGATAGTCATAGAGCCAGAGGCTGGCGTTCCAGGCTTCCCCGAACACCTCGGACTGATCGATATCTATGCTGCCGGCTTTCAGGGTCCAGGCTTCCTGACCCGGTGGGCAGGTGGTGTACTGGGCCCCCTCCAGGGTGATGTTCTGGTTGTTGTTGGTCATGGTGACTTTCTCGGCAAAGCCGCGCACCGGTGACCCATGCACCTGATACTTGCCCTCTTCCAGCTCGGAGTTCTTGGTGTCCAGGTTGGATTTGAGGGTCTTGTCGCTGGTGACAGTAATCTGGCCATCGTTGTAATAGATGTTGCCGATGGCGATGACATCCCGGCTCTTCTGATCCAGCTGGGCGTAGTCGGAGTCAAACTTGCGCACGCCCTGACGCACCTTGACGTCACCTTCATAGACGGCGGTACCGCCCTGCTTGGCCTCCAGGCGATCGGCATCCACTTCGACGGGCTGGGCATTGGCGTCCTGACTCGCGCTGGGTTTCTCGACCTTGGGGACATAGTCATAGCAGAGGCTGTTGAGGATCCCGGTGGCCGGTGGCGCGTTGAGGGGCGCCGCCTGGACCGTGAGCGGACTCAGGGCAGGAACAAGGCTGATGGTCAGGGCGATGGGATAAGAAGACCCCAGTGTCCATTTTGTCATGTGAAGGGCTCGCGCAATCCGTAGTAAAAACGGTTGATTCAGGGCATGCATTTTATGTCAGGATCCATCGAGTTGACATTGCATGTCATTGCTTTATGTTAGCCGGCAATGATAAAGCATTATTGCGGCCAGGGCTAACAGCCAAGTGCTGCTTTCCAATTTGGTTCCCGACTCATGCACGATCGCACTTCCCTGCTATTGCAATGGGCACGCCGGATTACCGGTGATGCCAACCTCCAGTTGACCCTGATCTCCGGTGACGCCAGTTTCCGCCGCTACTTCCGTGGTGGTGGCCTGGTGTGGGTGGATGCTAATCCGAAAACCGAAAAAAATCATGAATTCGTTCGCAATGCGGCCGCCCTGCACGCCGTGGGGCTGCTGGCTCCCGAGGTCAGGGCGGTGGACTACGAGCAGGGCCTGCTGGCGGTCAGTGACCTTGGCGATACCCAGCTTATCGGCTGCCTGAACGATGGCAACGTGCTGGCCTGGTATGGCAAGGCCATAGGGCTGCTGCCTCGGCTGGGAGCTGTCGGGCTGGCGCTCGATCCCTTCGACGAGGCCTTCATGGCACGCGAGAACGCCATCTTCCCCGAGTGGCTGCTGGGTCATCACCTGAACCTGAGTCTCGACGAGACCGAACAGCAACTGCTGGACGAGATGTTCGCCTGCCTAACCGAGAACAACCTGGCCCAGCCCCAGGGGGTGATGCACAGAGACTTCCACAGCCGCAACTTGATGGTGTGTGGCGGCGATACGCCGGACGACAGCCGGCTTGCCGTCATCGACTTCCAGGACATGGTCATGGGGCCGCTGAGCTACGACCTGGTCTCCCTGCTGAAAGACTGTTACGTGCGTTGGCCCGATGAAGTGATCGAACAGGGCATGGGCCATGGCTTCGACACCCTGAGCCGGGCGGGCCTGCTCGGCGGGCTCGATTATGCCAGCTTCCGTCGTCACGCCGACCTGACCGGCATGCAGCGCCACCTGAAGGCGGCCGGCCTCTTCACCCGTCTCTACCATCGCGACGGCAAGTCTGGCTACATCAAGGACATCCCCCGCACTCTGGGCTATGTGGTGGATGTCTGCCACACCCATGGTGCCGAGCATCCGGTGCTGGCCCGCTTCGGCCTGTGGCTGGAGCAGGTGGTGCTGCCCGGTCTGGCACGCACCGGGGTGGCCTCATGAAGGCGATGATCCTGGCCGCGGGTCGTGGGGAGCGGATGCGCCCGCTCACCGACCTGCTGCCCAAGCCGCTGCTGGCGGTGGGGGGCAAGCCCCTCATCGTCCACCACATCGAGAAGCTCAAGGCGGCCGGGGTGACCCGGCTGGTCATCAACCACGCCTGGCTCGGCCACAAGCTGGTGGAGGCGCTCGGCGATGGCCGCCAGTTCGGGGTCGAGATCCTGTGGTCGGCGGAGGAGAGCGCCCTCGAGACCGCGGGCGGCATAGTGCAGGCATTGCCCCTGCTGGGCCCAGAACCCTTTCTGGTGATCAATGGCGATACCTGGATTGACGGGGATTATGGCGCTCTGGTGAATCAGTCGCTGGCGGATGACCAGGCACATCTCTGGCTGGTGCCCAATCCGCCCCAGCACCCTCAGGGGGATTTCTCCCTGCAAGGCGGCCGGGTGCTGGATGCGCCGGCCCTGACCTTCAGCGGCGTCGGCCTCTATCACCCGGCGGCTTTTGTCTCCCTGCCTTACGGTGCCCGCAAGCTGGCACCCCTGCTGCGCGACTGGATGGCGCAAGGCCGGGTCGGTGGCAGCCTGCTGACCGGCGAATGGCGTGACATAGGCACCGTCGATCGGCTGCGCGAGCTGGATGACCAGCTGCTTGCCGGCACTCATTAACATCACGAGGTCTTGAACCATGCGTATTTGGGGTAAGGTGCTTGGCGCCTTCTTCGGTTTTCTGCTCGGCAACATCTTCGGCGCCCTGCTTGGCCTCTGGATCGGCCACCGCTTCGATCGGGGCATGGGCATTCGGGGGGCGTTCCAGCGTGCCCCCAGCCAGCAGCAGCAGGCGGTCTTCTTCCACGCCACCTTCGCCGTCATGGGCCACATCGCCAAGGCGAGCGGTCAGGTCACCGAGCACGAGATCCGCGTCGCCTCCAGCCTGATGGACAGGATGCGCCTCTCCGGCGAGCAGCGGGTGCGGGCCCAGGAGTCGTTCCGCCAGGGCAAGGAGAGCGATTTCCCGCTGCGGGAAACCCTGGCGGAATTCCGCCGTGCCAGTCTGGGGCAGCGCGACATCTTGCGTTTCTTCCTCGAGGTGCAGCTGCAGGCCGCCTTTGCCGATGGCAAGGTGGAGGCCAACGAGCGTGCCATATTGCAGACCATAGCGGACGAGCTCGGCTTCAGCCGTATAGAGCTGGGGCGGATCCTGGCGATGGCGGAGGCGCAGATGAACTTCTTCCACCGCCAGCAGCAGGGTGGACAAGGGCAGCAATACCGGCAGGAGGCCCCCTCCCAGGATCGCCTCAAGGATGCCTACCAGCTGCTGGGGGTGAGCGAGAGCGACAGCGATCAGGAAATCAAGCGCGCCTATCGCAAGGAGATGAGCAAGCATCACCCGGACAAGCTGGCCGCCAAGGGGCTGCCGCCCGAGATGATGGAGATGGCCAAGGAGAAGACCCAGGAGATCCAGCAGGCCTGGGAGTGGATCCGCGAGGCCCGCGGCATCCGTTGAACCTTGCCCTTTGCCAGCCATAAAAAATGCCCGTCGATGACGGGCATTTTTGTGTGCGCAAGCCGGGGTTAGTGGCTGTCGACCCAGACGAACTTGAGCACGAACAGCAGGGCCACTACCAGCACGCAGGGGTTGATCTCGCGCCAGCGGCCGGTGCCCGCCTTCATCACGCAGTAGGAGATGAAGCCCACGGCTATCCCCTCTGTGATGGAGAAGCTGAACGGCATCATCACCGCTGTCATGAAGGCCGGAACCGCTTCGGTCAGGTCTTCCCACTTGACCCGGGTCAGCTCGGAGCACATCAGCACGCCCACGTAGATGAGGGCCCCCGCCGCGGCGTACGCCGGCACCATGGCGGCGACCGGGGAGAAGAAGATCGCCAGCAGGAACAGCACGCCGACCACTATGGCGGTCAGGCCGGTACGGCCGCCGACGGCCACCCCCGAGCTGCTCTCGATATACGCCGTCACGGAGGAGGTGCCCATGAAGGCGCCGCCCACCGAGCTCACGCTGTCCACCAGCAGCGCCTGCTTCATGCGCGGGAAGTGGCCCTTGTCATCCGCCAGCTTGGCGCGGTTGGTGACCCCGATCAGGGTGCCGGAAGAGTCGAACAGGTTGACCAGCATGAAGGAGAAGATGATCCCCGCGAGACTGATGTCCAGCGACCCCATCAGGTCCAGCTGACCGAAGACGGGGGTGATGCTCGGCGGCACAGAGACGAAGCCCTTGAAGGTCACGTCGCCGAACAGCCAGCCCAGGGTGGTGGTGACCACTATGGCGATCAGCACGGCGGAGTGCACGCCGCGGGCGGAGAAGATGCAGATCAGGAAGAAGCCGAGCAGCCCCAGCAGGCAGGGCAGTGAGGTGAGGTCGCCCACCGTCACCATGGTGGCGGGGCTCGCTACCACTATGCCTGCGTTGTGCAGGCCGAGCAGGGCGATGAGCAGGCCTATGCCGGCTGTGATGCCGACCCGCAGGGTGAGCGGGATGTTGGCAATCAGCCAGTAGCGCACCCGCAGCAGGGTGAGGATCAGCAATCCTAAGGCACCCCAGAAGATGGTGCCCATGCCGATCTGCCAGGAGTAGCCCATGCCAGCCACCACCACGAAGGCGAAGAAGGCATTCAGTCCCATGGCGGGGGCCAGGGCGATGGGCAGGTTCGCCAGCAACCCCATGAGAATGCTGCCGATGCCGGCGATGAGGCAGGTAGTGACGAATACCGCCTGGGTGTCCATGCCCGCCGCAGAGAGGATCTGCGGGTTGACGAACACTATGTAGACCATGGTCAGGAAGGTGGTGATGCCGGCGATGACCTCGGTGCGGGCCGTGGTGCCATGGCCTTTCAGGGCAAACAGGCGCTCGAGCAATCCTTGCCCGGCGGCCTGGCTGGCAGCTTGGTGTTGTTGATTCATGTTGGATTCCAATGGGTGACGTGAAATAAGCAGCAGGCGAACGGCCAATCCCATCCATGCGGGGTAAATGGCCCTGTTTCTGGCGACTGAGTGACCAGACTCGTCCTGATACCGTGACAGCGCGCACATTTTTACACAGGCCGCGACGTTTACAAACCCCGGATCTGCGAGGGGGATCAATGAATAGAGTAAAAATTCAAACGTTTGCCCATCGAGAGGTAAAAACAAGGTTCGATAGAGGCTTGTGCTGCGATGGCGACCCTCAGAGGCTCTTGAGGTAGCGCTCCACCAGCTGGGCCAGCACGGCGTCGCTGTGCTCCTGCAAGGTGGCGAGCGTCAGCCCCATGCGCTGCAGCAGCAAGCTGGCCTGCTCTTCGCTCAGCTTGCGCCCCTCAATGAAAAACTCCTGTTCGGGCAACTGCTTGTCATGACGCGGCAGCAGCACCCAGCTCACCCGTTCGGGTTCGATGGCGGCAAAGATACGGCCGGCCGCAGCGCAGAAGGTATCGATGTGGCGCTTGCCATCCGGGCCCAGGCAGCCGGGTTCGATCCGGATCTGGATGGTGAGTCTCTTCGGGGGGGCGCTGGTCTGGGTCATCGGTGAGTGCCGGTAGGGGTAAGCGGGAAGATTGTAAGCGAAAAGGCAAGAGAAAGGGGAGCCCGGGCTCCCCTTGTGACGTTGCAATCACCCCGATGGGGCGATGCGCTTGTCTATCTGGAGCGGTGCGGTTGGTCCGCCTCACTCCATCGCCAGACGCAATTACTTGGTAATGCGTTTGTACTTGGCGCGGTGTGGCTGAACCGCATCGGCGCCATAGGTCTTCTTCTTCCACTCTTCGTATTCGGTGAAGTTGCCCTCGAAGAAGGCAATCTTGCCCTCGTCCTGATAGTCCAGGATGTGGGTGGCGATACGGTCGAGGAACCAGCGATCGTGGGAGATGACCATGGCACAGCCCGGGAACTCCAGCAGGGCGTTCTCGAGGGCGCGCAGGGTTTCGATGTCCAAATCGTTGGTCGGTTCATCCAGCAGCAACACGTTGCCGCCGGTCTGCAGCAGCTTGGCCAGGTGCAGACGGCCGCGCTCGCCACCGGAGAGCTCGCCGACCCGCTTCTGCTGATCGGCGCCCTTGAAGTTGAAGCGACCAATGTAGGCACGGCTCGGGAACTCGTAGTTGCCGATGCGAAGGATATCCTGGCCGTCGGCGACCTCTTCGAACACCGTCTTCTTGTCGTTCATGCTGTCGCGGAACTGATCCACGGAGGCCAGCACTACGGTATCGCCCAGGGTGATGGTGCCGGAGTCCGGCTGCTCCTGGCCCGACATCATGCGGAACAGGGTGGATTTACCAGCGCCGTTCGGACCTATGATGCCGACGATGGCCCCCTTCGGAATGGCGAAGGAGAGATCGTCGATCAGCTGCCTGTCACCATAGGACTTGCAGAGGTTCGCAACCTCGACCACCTTGTCGCCGAGACGGGGTCCGGGCGGAATGAACAGCTCGTTGGTCTCGTTGCGTTTCTGGTAGTCGTTGGTGTTGAGCTCCTCGAAGCGAGCCATACGGGCCTTGGACTTGGCCTGACGGCCTTTCGGGTTCTGACGAACCCACTCCAGCTCCTTCTCGATGGACTTGCGACGGGCCGCTTCCGAGCTGGCTTCCTGAGCCAGACGGGCGTCTTTTTGCTCCAGCCAGGAGGAGTAGTTGCCTTCCCAGGGGATACCCTCGCCGCGGTCCAGCTCCAGGATCCAGCCCGCCACGTTGTCGAGGAAGTAGCGATCGTGGGTGATGGCGACGACTGTGCCCTCGTAGTCGTGCAGGAAGCGCTCCAGCCAGGCCACGGATTCCGCATCCAGGTGGTTGGTCGGCTCGTCCAGCAGCAGCATGTCCGGCTTTTCCAGCAGCAGACGGCACAGGGCTACCCGGCGGCGCTCACCCCCGGAGAGGTGCTTGATCTGGGCATCCCAGGCCGGCAGGCGCAGGGCGTCGGCCGCGCGCTCCAGCTGGTTCTCCATGTTGTGACCACCCTGGGCGGCTATGATGGCTTCCAGCTCGCCCTGTTCGCGGGCCAGCTTGTCAAAATCCGCATCCGGGTCGGCATAGGCCGCATAGACCTCATCCAGGCGAGCCATGGCGCGTTTCACCTCGCCGACCGCCTCTTCCACCGCCTCGCGGACTGTCTGCTCCGGATCCAGCTTCGGCTCCTGGGGCAGGTAGCCGATCTTGATGCCGGGTTGCGGACGGGCTTCCCCTTCGATCTCGGTGTCTATTCCCGCCATGATGCGCAGCAGGGTGGATTTACCGGCGCCGTTCAGACCCAGCACACCGATCTTGGCACCCGGGAAGAAGGAGAGGGAGATGTTCTTGAGGATATGACGCTTGGGCGGCACGACCTTGCCGACCCTGTTCATGGTGTAAATAAATTGAGCCATTGGCTAATTCTCTTCCTTTTCAGCAGCTTAATGTCTTTGCATTAACAAACTGACGTCGTGGTGGGGCCTGGTCGGCAGGGGCCGACCCGGTTCCAAAAAACCCGTCGATTGTAAACCAATGGGAAGAGGGCGGCAAAGTGGACAACCGGGGGCATGTGGTGCAGGGAACCCCTCCGGCAGAGGGAGGAAAAGAGGCAGGCATCTGGCAGGTGGTCGATCAAGGTTCCGGGTCGAGCTGGCTTAAGACTTCCTTAACTCTGGCTCGATAGGATTCATCAGCTGACCTTGAAAAGCCGTGGGGTCAGCGGGGCTGCCTGGTGCTCTTGGCCGGGTCCTGCCCCGAGTAGTAGAGCACCCGCTGCACATACTCCTGGGTCTCCTGGTAGGGCGGTACGCCGCCATGGCGGATCACGGCCTGTTCGCCGGCGTTGTAGGCGGCGCTGATCCTGACCCAGTCGGGGCCAAACTGCTTCTCCAGCCACTTCAGGTAGATCATGGCGCCGCGGATGTTCTGCTGGGCATCGAAGGGGCGGGTCACGCCGAAGCGCACCTGGGTCTCGGGAATGAGCTGCATGACCCCTTGTGCCTGCTTGGGGGAGACGGCTGTGCTGTTGAGATTGGACTCGGCGATGGCGATGGCGAGCGCCAGCTGGGGATCGACCTGGTGACGGTGGGCGGCCTGGCGGATCATGACGGCCAGCTTCTGTTTGGTGAGGGATTGCCGGGCCAGATAGCTATCCTGATCGAAGGGGGTGCTGGGGCGTACCCAGGGTGCGCCTCCTCCGCCCCCGCCGATACCGCAGGTGCCCAGGGGGGCATTGCCCACCCGCTCGTTGTAGTAACGAGCCGCTTGCTGATTGCCAAGGCGCATGGCCATGGCGAGGTAGGCGTTGGCGTGGCGGGGGCTGCGGATCCCCTGAGGCCCGCGAGCCAGCAGGCGGCCGATGCGATAGTAGGCCTCCGGGTTACCCATGCTGGCCGCGGTGCAGTAGTGGGCTATGGCTCGCCGCGGGTTGCTCTGTTCCATGGCGGCGCCCTGGCGCAAGGCACTCATCGCCTTGGGGGCCTGACGAAAGGCGTCGGCATGGGTGTAAGTGGCAAGCAGTAGCAGGACTCCCCAGCCCCAGGTGCAGAGTCTCTGCATGATGGATACCTCGAATTTCGTATCCGCAAGATATAGGCCCGATATGGGGGGGACGCCAGCCAGGGGATGGAACATCTGGTTATGTGTCAGGCCATCAGAGATGAAATCGGTCTGGAACTTTTGGCAGAGAAAAAAAGGCGCTCTTGGTGAGTGTGAAGGGGAGCCTAGTGGTTGTGCGACCAGGCCCTCTGATCGCGGCACAACTCAAATTGATAGATTTATTACTTTTGGGGCAATAAACTGCCGTGCTTGCTGTCTAACGCCTTGTATTTGCATGATGTTAGTCCGCTTGTCGAGAGAATGTTAATGAGGAAGGCGGTCGAGGCGACTGCGTTCCTCGTCATGGTCGGGAACTTCATATGCTTGATTCAATCGATGTCTCTGTCGTCGTGCCCGCCAAGGATGAGCGGGACAATCTGGCCCCCCTCATCGGCGAGATAGATGCCGCGCTGGCGGGAAAATACAGCTACGAGCTGATCTATGTGGACGATGGCAGCGAGGATGACAGCTACGCCGTCTTGTGCGAGCTGAAGAGACGTTATGCCGGGCTGCGCGTGATCCGCCATGCCAGGGCCGTCGGCCAGAGCATGGCGGTGCTCAGTGGCGTGCGCCACGGTTGCGGCGACTGGCTGGTGGTGCTCGACGGGGATGGCCAGAACGATCCGGCCGACATTCCCGCCATGCTGGAAGAGGCCAAGCGCCGCTTCGCGCAGGATCCCACGCAAGTGGGACTTATCGGTCACCGGGTCAATCGCCGGGATGATTGGGTCAAGCGACTCTCCTCCAGACTGGCCAACGGGTTTCGCGATCTGCTGCTGCGGGACGGCATCCCGGATACCGGCTGCGGTCTCAAGGTGGTGCGGCGCGACTGGTATCTGCGCCTGCCCGGTTTCAACCACATGCACCGTTACATTCCGGCTCTGATCCAGGCCCAGGGGGGCCGCATGTCCCCCTGGCCGGTCAACCACAGGCCACGGCAGGCGGGTGTCTCCAAATACGGGGTCTGGAACCGGCTCTGGGTCGGGCTGGTGGACGTGGTCGGTGTCTGCTGGCTGCAACGCCGCTCCAAGGTGGTCGAAGTCAGGGAGACACTCGAGTGATCGACTCTCTGCTCTCGATGCCGTTGGAGTGGCTGATATGATCGATGCCCTGCTCTCCATGGAGCTGGCCTGGTTCGACTGGACCGGCCTGCATGTCACCGGCTGGAAGCTCATCGGCTACACCGGGGCGCTGATGTTCGGCGGCCGCTGGCTGGTGCAGTTCCTGGCCTCCAAGCGGGCCGGCAAACCCGTCATACCCCGGATGTTCTGGTACATGAGCGTGCTCGGCAGCCTGATGACCCTGAGCTATTTCGTTTTCTCCCCGAAGCAGGACTCCGTCGGCGTGCTGCAGAATCTCTTCCCCACCTTCACCGCCCTCTACAGCCTCTACCTGGATATCCAGCACCGGGGTTGGAAGCGGGACAAGCTCGTCGATGACAACGAGATCCACCATGGCAAATGAGCATGTCCTGATCAGCCGCTTTCCTCTGGTCATCCCGCTCCAAGGCTGGAGACGTGGCAAGCTCGTCGATATCAATGAGGTCCGCCATGGTAAATGACCGCTTCCTGCTCAATCAGAGCTCCCTCGGCTGGCTGCTGCTGATCGCCCTGATAGTGCTGGGTGCCGGCCTCGGGCTGCGGGATCCCTGGCCCGCCGACGAGCCGCGCTTCGCCCTGATCGCCAAGGAGATGGTGGAGAGCGGCCAATGGCTCTTCCCCATGCGTGGCGGCGAGATCTACCCGGACAAGCCCCCCCTGTTTATGTGGGGGATAGCGATAGGATATTTGCTGACCGGCTCCATCAAGGTGGCTTTTCTGCTGCCCTCCCTGCTGGCGGGTCTGCTGACCATATTGCTGGTGTGGGACCTGGGCCGCCGTCTGTGGAACCCGGCGACAGGCTTCATGGCCGGGCTGCTGCTGCTGCTCACCGTCCAGTTCACCCTGCAGGCCAAGACGGCCCAGATCGATGCGCTGGTGACCTGCTTCATCACCCTGGGGGTCTACGGTTTCGTCCGCTTCCTGCTCTGCGGGGGAGGCTGGCGCTGGTACTGGCTCGGCTGGTTTGCCGCCGGGCTCGGCATCATCACCAAGGGTGTGGGGCTGCTGGCCCTGCTGATCCTGATCCCGGCTGTCTGGACCCACAAGGAGAAGATCCGCGCCGCCTCCCGTGCCGACTGGTTGAAGGCGCTGGCGGGGCCGCTCTTCATGCTGCTGGCCATCGGCCTGTGGCTGGTGCCCATGCTGAGCGCCGTGGCCCAGAGCGGGGACCCAGTGCTGCAGGCCTATAGAGACAACATACTGCTGCGCCAGACGGTGACCCGCTATGCGAATGCCTGGCATCACGTCAAACCCTTCTGGTACTACCTCAGCTCGGTGATCCCGCCGTTCTGGCTGCCCCTCTCCCTGCTGCTGCCCTGGCTGGTGCTGGCCTGGCGCAAGGCTATCCAGGAGCAGGACAAACGCATCATACTACTGCTCGGTTATCTGGTGCTGGTGGTGCTCTTCTTCTCCCTGTCGCCGGGCAAACGCGGCGTCTATGTCACGCCGGGCACGCCGGCCCTGGCCCTGCTGACCGCTCCCTACATGGGGACGCTGCTGGCGCGGGTCTGGCCCGGGCGTCTGCTGGGCGGGCTCGGCTGGCTGCTGGGGATCGTCTGCGTGGGTGGCGCCGGTGCCCTGGCCGTCAGCGACAAGCTGGCGAACCGGTTGGGGGATCTGGGACCGGCCCCCTGGCTGCCTCTGCTGGTGCTGGGGGCGGTGCTGCTGCTGGTCAATGTGCTGCTGCGCTGGGCGCCGCTCAGCGCCATCCTCTGTTCGCTGTCGGTGGGTTGGCTGCTCTACTCCTGCTGGATCTGCGTGCGCCTCAACGACATGCGCACGCCGCAGGGGGTGATGGCGCTGGCGGCCCAGAAGGTGCCAGCGGGGGAGGAGCTGCTGCTTGCCGGTTTCAAGGAGCAGCACCTGCTGTTCGCCCGGCAACCAGTGCAACATTACCCCTACCTGCTGGGGGATGGGGAGCAGGCCCGCGAGGCTGCGGCCTGGGTGGCGGCCGCACCCAGGCGTCATGTGCTGGGCAGCGCAGATCTGATGGTGCAGTGTTTCGAGCCCGAGAAGATGGAAAACCTCGGCAACCGCCATCGCACCGACTGGCTGCTGGCGGGGGCTGAGGCCCTCAAGCCCGCATGCCAGGGGCTGACTCCCAGGCTCGAACCCTTTCGCTATACCCCGGGCCCCTGAGGCCGGGACCCAGCAAAAGGGGCTGCCACTGGCAGCCCCTTTTCATCTCGGGCGATGGGGTCAGACCCCGTAGTAGGCCCTGTACCAGTCGACGAAGCTGGCAACTCCCTCTTCAAGCCCGACTCCGGCTCTGTAGCCGGTGGTATCGAACAGCGCCTGGGTGTCGGCCCAGGTCGCCAGCACGTCCCCGGCCTGCATGGGCAGCAGGTTGCGGATGGCCCGCTTGCCGAGCGCCGCCTCTATGGCTTCCACGAAATCCATGAGTCGCACCGGGCTGCCATGGCCGATGTTGAAGAGGCGGTAGCGGGCCGGGCTGGCATCGGCCGCTCCCTGCCAGGCCGGGTCGCCTTGCGGGGGCCTGTCCGCGACCCGGATCACCCCCTCCACTATGTCGTCTATGTGGGTGAAGTCCCGGCTGAGCTGGCCCTGGTTGTAGATGTCGATGGGCTCACCGCTCAGGATGGCGCGCACGAACTTGAACAGCGCCATGTCCGGTCTCCCCCAGGGGCCGTAGACGGTGAAGAAGCGCAAGCCCGTGGTGGGCAACCCATAGAGGTGGGAGTAGGAGTGGGCCATCAACTCGTTGGCCTTCTTGCTCGCGGCATAGAGGGAGACGGGGTGATCCACCCCGTCCGAGGTCTTGAACGGCATCTGCTCGTTGAGGCCGTACACCGAGCTGGAGGAGGCGTAGACCAGGTGCTGCACCCCATGGTGGCGGCATCCCTCGAGGACGGTGAGGGTGCCGTTGAGATTGCTGTCGGCGTAGGCAAAGGGGTTGTCCAGCGAATAGCGCACCCCGGCCTGGGCCCCCAGGTGGATCACCCGATCGAACCGCTCGCGGGCAAAGAGCGCCGCCATGGTTGCGCGATCGGCGAGATCCATCCGCTCGAAGCGAAAACCGGGCAGTGGCAGCAGCAAGGCCAGCCGCGCCTCCTTCAGGCTCACCTCGTAGTAGTCGTTGAGGTTGTCCAGGCCAACCACCTGATGGCCGTCGCGGCAGAGCCTGCGCGCCACATGGAAGCCGATGAAGCCGGCGGCGCCGGTGACCAGATATTTCATTGTTGTTGCTCCTCGCACAGCCCCGCGGCCAGGCTGTCGCCCCGGCCTATGGCGTAGTAGGTGAAGCCGCGCTGGCGCAGGCGGGCCGGGTCATAGAGGTTGCGGCCATCGATGATGACGGCCTGCTTCAGGGTCTGCCGCACCAGCTCGAAGTCCGGGGCGCGGAACTGCTGCCACTCGGTGCAGATGAGCAGGGCGTCGGCCCCCTTGAGGGCGGCCTCCTGGGTACCGCACAGGGTCAGATCGTCCCGCAGGCCATAGAGGCGCTGGGCCTCGCTCATGGCCTCGGGATCGAACGCCTGCACCTTGCCACCGGCGGCCCAGATCGCCTCCATCAGCACCCGGCTCGGTGCTTCGCGCATGTCGTCGGTGTTGGGCTTGAAGGCCAGCCCCCAGAGGGCGAAGGTCCGCCCTGTCAGATCGGCACCGAAGTGCTGCCGCAGGCGGGCCATGAGCTTGTGTTTCTGGCCGTCGTTGACCCGCTCCACCGCGTGGAGCAAAGGGGCATCACAGCCAATCTGGCTGGCGGTGTGGATCAGTGCCTTGACGTCCTTGGGGAAGCAGGAGCCGCCATAGCCGCAGCCGGGATAAATGAAGTGATGGCCGATGCGGGGGTCGGCGCCTATGCCCTTGCGCACGGCTTCGATGTCGGCCCCGAGTTTCTCCGCCAGGGTGGCCATCTCGTTCATGAAGGAGATCTTGGTGGCCAGCATGGCGTTGGCGGCGTACTTGGTCAGCTCGGCGCTGCGGGTATCCATCTGTATGATGCGATCCCGATTGCGGTTGAAGGGGGCATAGAGCTCTTCGAGCAGGGAGATGGCGTGGGCCGAGTCTGTGCCTATGATGATGCGATCCGGCCGCAGGCAGTCGGCCACCGCGGCCCCCTCCTTGAGAAACTCCGGGTTGGAGACCACCTCGAGGGGCAAGTCGACCCCGCGATCGCGCAGGATGGCTGCGATATGCTGGTGCACCCGGTGTGCGGTGCCGACCGGCACTGTGCTCTTGTTGACCACCACCTTGCCGTCCTGCATCAGCCGCCCTATGGTGCCGGCCACCGCCAGTACGTGCTGCAGATCGGCCGAGCCGTCTTCATCCGGCGGGGTGCCGACCGCGATGAAGATGAGCTCGGCGAACGCCACCCCCTGGGCGACATCTGTGGTGAATTGCAGGCGACCGGCTTGATGGTTGGCCTGCACCAGGGGGGCGAGACCGGGCTCGAAGATGGGGATCATGCCCTCTTTGAGGCGCTCGACCTTGGCGGCGTCCACGTCCACGCAGGTTACCCTGTGGCCCATCTCGGCGAGCACGGCGGCCTGAACCAGCCCCACATAACCTATTCCGAATACGCTGACTCTCATCTGCTGTCGCTCCGCAGCCTGTGGCAAGGGGTTCATTTTAGAACGATTCCCGCCTGCTGGCAGCGAGATAGCCCGGGTTTTTCAGGCGCGCTTCAGGCTGGCTTCAGCTTGAGAGGGGGAGGGCGTGACATATTTTGGTGCAAGGGTTGTAACGCGGCGCTGACGCGCACCATTTCGGCGCATTCGATCCCGTACTTGTGATCCGGGTCACTCAAAATGGACACTGTGACCATAACGAAGTCCCGACTCACGGGGCTCGCGCCCGTCACCGGGCCTCAGACACTCTTTTCACTTCGCTACTGGACATAAGGTTATGGACAACACCCCCCGTTCGGCTCATCCGCTCTATGAGGATGTGCTCGCCCTGCTGACCGCGGCAGGCTTCGTTTCCCTCGGCATCTTCCTGTTTCATCAGGTCGGTCTGCTCACCGGCGGCACCGCCGGGCTGGCGCTGCTGCTGCAGCAGGTCACTGGCCTGAGCTTCGGTCTGCTCTTCTTCGCCATGAACCTGCCCTTCTATGCCCTGGCCTGGCTCAGGATGGGGCCGCGCTTCACCCTCAATACCTTCGCCGCCGTGGCGACCGTCTCCTTCATGACGGATCACCTCAACGCCGTGCTGCAGATAGGCAAGATAGAGCCCGTCTATGCGGCCCTGATCGGCGGCACCCTGATCGGTATGGGGCTGCTCATCATGTTCCGCCACAAGGCGAGCCTGGGCGGTTTCAATATCCTGGCGCTGTTTATTCAGGACAAGTTCGGCATCCGTGCTGGAAAGCTGCAAATGGGGCTGGATTGCGCCATCGTCATCGCTTCCTTCTTCGTGGTCTCCCCCTGGCTGCTGGCGCTCTCCGTGGTCGCGGCCATCATCTGTAACCTGGTGTTGACACTCAATCACAAGCCGGGCCGCTACCAGATCGCCTGAGCCCCCCTTCACTTTGCAAACAAACAGAGCGCCTTTGGGCGCTCTGTTTGTTTCTTCTCATTAGCTAATTGCACCACCATGGGTTGCTCCGTGTCGGGACGATGGCTGAACGGCTCACACCACCATGGGTTGCCCCGTCTCGGGGTGGTGGATCACCTGGGCGGGATAATCGTAGAGGCGGGCGATCAGTTCGGGGGTGAGCACCTCTGCCGGGGAGCCGTCAGCCATCAGCCTGCCCTGCTCCAGCATCACCAGCCGATCGGCGTAGCGCGCCGCCAGGTTGAGGTCGTGCAGCACCACCAGCACGGCGGTGTTGCGGGCGGCCAGGGCGCGGGCCATGGTGAGCAGCTGATGCTGGTACTTGAGATCGAGGGCCGAGGTGGGCTCGTCCAGCAGCAGCAGCCGCGGCTGCTCGGGATCCGACAGCCGTCCCGGTGACGGCTCCTGCCAGATCTGGGCCAGTACCCGGGCGAACTGCACCCGCTGGCGCTCCCCTCCGGAGAGGCCGGGATAGAGGCGGCCGGCCAGGTGCTCGACCCCGGCATGGATCATGGCGGCCTGAACTATCTGGTCGCGGCGGCTGACGGGCTCGCTGTGGGGCAGCCGCCCCATGGCCACCACCTCCTCGCACAGGAAGGGGAAGCTCAAGGACGAGCTCTGGGGCAATACCCCGACTCTGTGGGCCAGGGCATCGCTGGCCCACTCTTGCCGCTTGCGACCGAACAGGGAGATGGTGCCGTCATAGGCCAGCTCGCCGGTCAGGCACTTGAGCAGCGAGCTCTTGCCCGCCCCGTTCGGGCCGAGCAGGGCGGTCAGGCTGCCCCCATGCAGGTCGAGATCCAGGCTGTCCAGGATGAGGCGATTGCCCCGGGTGAGGCTGACGCTCTGGCAAGTGAGCGGGGGGGAGGGGGATCCGGGCAAGATGGCGTTCTCCTGTTACAGCGTCCGGCGACTCTTGACCAAGAGCCAGATGAAGAAGGGGGCTCCCAGCAGGGCCGTGATGATGCCCACCGGCATCTCGGCCGGCGCCAGCAGGGTGCGGGCCAGCATGTCTGCCCCCAGCAGCAGGGCGGCGCCGAGCAGGGCGCTGAGCGGCAGCAGCCTGACGTGATTGGGGCCGGCCAGCAGCCGCACCAGATGGGGCACCACCAGACCGACGAAGCCGATCATGCCGGCCACCGCCACCGCGACGCCGACCCCGGCGGCGGTGAGCAGAATGAGGCGCCGCTTGAGGCATTGCACATTCACCCCCAGATGCCGGGCCTCACCTTCCCCCAGCAACAGGGCGTTGAGGGGATTGGCATCGCGCATGAAGAGCCACAGCAGGGCGGCCAGGGTCGCCAGCGCCAGCCCCACATCCACCGGCTTGCCGGCGGCCAGGGAGCCCATCTGCCACAGGCTCAGGTTGCGCAGCATCTGATCGTCCGCCAGGTAGGTGAGCAGCCCTATCACGGCCCCTGACAGCGCCGTGATGGCGACGCCCGCCAGCAGCATGACGGTGACCGAGGTGCCCCCCTCACGGGTGCCGAGCAAATACACAAGCGTGGTGGTGAGCGCCCCGCCGAGGAAGGCGAGCAGGGGCAGCAGACCGAGGCCGAGCAGGCTCTGCAACTGCTGGCCGAGGGGGGCCAGCAGCACTATGGCCAGGGCGGCACCGAGCGCCGCGCCGCCGGAGACCCCTATGATGCCGGGGTCGGCCAGGGGGTTGCGAAACAGCCCCTGCATCACGGCGCCACAGAGGCCGAGAATGCCCCCCACGGCGATGCACAGCAGGGTACGTGGCAGGCGGATCTCCTGCACTATCAGCAGCTTGTGTGCCTCTATCCCGCTCTCTTTGCCGGCAAACAGGGCTTGCAGGCTCTCGGCCAGGGAGAGCGACATGGGGCCGGTGGCGAGGGAGCCGACCAGCAGCAGGGCGAGCGTGCAGCCGGTGAGCGCGAGCAGCCAGGGCAGCGGCAGACGCATCATGAACCCTGCTTGATCCACTGGGCTATCTGGTTGGCCTGCTGCAAGGATCTCAGGCTGAGACCCCCTTGCAGGGCGTGACCGTCGATGGCGTGGATGGCCCTGTTCTTGCCTGCCGGGGTGGCGGCCAGGGCCGGCACCTGGGCCAGCACGTTGTCGACGCTCTGGTATTGTTGCCAGTCACGGCCGCTCACCAGCACCAGATCCGGCTGCAGTTCGATCAGGGATTCGGTGGCGACGGGCTTGTAGTCGTGCAAGCGGGCGACCGGGTTGACGCCGCCGGCCAGGGTCACCAGGGCGCTGGCGGTGGTATTGCCACCGGCTATGCTGGTGGGCTGGCCCTTGTGCAGCAGCAGGAAGGCGACCTTGAGGGGTTTGTTCTGTTTCGCCAGGGCCGCCAGCTGGTCGCTCTGGACGGCGATCTCGGCCTTCAGCCTGGTGCCGGCGGCTTGATTGCCCAGCAAGCTGGCCAGGGTGTCGATCCGCTCGTTGAGGTTGGCCAGGGTGGGCGCCGTCGGTAGCACTGTCACCTCGACGCCGGCCCGGCGCAGCTGTTCCAGGGCCGGTGGCGGCCCCATCTCGTCGCTGCCGACCAGTCGGGTCGGGGCCAGACTCAGTATCCCTTCGGCGGCCAGGGCGCGGTGGTAGCCGACTCTCGGCAGCCCCTTGGGTTCAGGGCTGCTGACGTCGGTGGCAATCAGGCTCTGTTCGCCCCCCAGGGCCATAATGAGCTCTGTGGTGGCCGGGCCTATGCTGACGATACGTTCCTGCGCCACGGCAGGCAGGGAAATGGCTGAACAGCCGAGCAGGCTGAGTGCGAGGGCAAAGCGACGGCCCATGCGAACCTCCGAAGGGTGTATGAGAGTGGGATTGCCGCCGAGAATATCAAGCCGGTGAAAAAAATGCACTGATAATGAAAGCGATTATCAATTGCGTTAAGGGGGCCGCTTTATTACAGTATCCGCCGCGAGACTGAGCACCATCGCCAGATCATCCAGGGAGAACCGATGAGCATTGCACAACGCATTCATGCGCTGCTGGAACAAGATCCCAGCGCCCATCCTTCCAGCATTGCCACCGAGCTGGCCGTCAGCGAATGGGAGGTGGTGCGCCACCTGCCCGCCGAGCTGATGACGCTGGTGCCGAGCGATCAGGCCGAAGCCCTGCTGGCGGATCTGGCCAGCTGGGGTCAGGTGACCACCATTGTGGAGTCCGACGGCTCCATCTTCGAGGTGAAGGCCCCCTTCCCCAAGGGCAAGACGGCCCGTGGCTACTACAACCTGATGGGTCGGGACGGCGAGATGCACGGTCACCTCAAGCTCGACAACGTGGTCGGCATTGCCCTGGTCAGCAAGCTGTTCATGGGCAAGGAGGGGCACTCCTTCCAGTTCTTCGGCCACAGCGGCCGCTGCATTTTCAAGATCTACCTGGGGCGTGACGAGCAGCGTCAGCTGCTGCCTGACCAGGTGGAGCGTTTCAAGGCCCTGCGCCACCAGTATCAAGAGGAAGTGAAAGCATGAGTGAACGTCAGGAGCGTCTGCAGAACCGCCTGCAACCGGAGATCCGCGAATTTCGTGACGGTTGCCGTACCCTGCAGCTCGCGACCGTGGATGGCGAAGGCAACCCCAATGCCAGCTACGCCCCCTTCGTGCTGCAGGAAGATGGCTACTATGTGCTGATCTCCGAGATAGCCCGCCATGCCCGCAACCTGCAGCAGGTGCCCAAGGTCTCCCTGATGCTGATCGAGGACGAGACCGGCGCCCGTGAACTGTTCGCCCGCAAGCGGCTCACCTTTGACGCCGTGGCCGAGGTGGTGGCGCGGGATGACGAGCGCTGGGGCAAGGCGATAGCGGCGCTGGAAGGGCGTTTTGGCGAGATCGTCAAAGGGCTCTCCAACCTCAAGGACTTCGTGTTGTTTCGCCTCAAGCCCGAGCAGGGGCTGTTCGTCAAGGGCTTCGGCCAGGCGTTCCGGGTCTCCGGTGACGAGCTGGTGGACTTCGTCCACCTGGTGGAGGGGCACAAGCGCGTCGACAACGGCGCCGAGTTGACCAGCGAGACGGACGCACCTGTCTGAGGATCGAGGTCATGAGATGAAAAACGGGCAGCCAGGGCTGCCCGTTTTGTTACCTGTCCCCAAATCGGGATCACTCCTGCCAGGAGGCCTTGTTGGGGAAGGCGTCGCGATCGGCCTGGGTGGCTGTCTCGTTGCACTCCCCCCGGATCTTCCAGGAGGTCTGGCTGAGGACTATGTAGCCGGTGCGGCAATAGTTGCGCGCCGCCAGCGTCTCGGTCAGTTGCTCGTCCTGCAGGGCCTCGCGGCGCTCCAGCAGGCTCTTGCTGTTGCGGCTCAGCCGACTGTCATCCTCCTGCAACCGACTCGGCAGGACGTCGAGGGGAGCGGCTTCGAAGGTGAAGCGCTTGCTCCCCTCTTCGTTGATGTTGGTATGAAACAGGGGGGCCGGGCCGTCGGGCGTGGTGCCCGGCATGCCGGAGCAGGCAGTGATCGCCGGTAACAACAGCACAAGGGCAACGGCAGAGAATAGACGCACGCAAGACTCCAATCAGGTGATCACTTCAAGGCGGGCAGATTAGCACGCCAGCGCGGGTTGAGCCGCCTCGAGCAGCTGATCCGTGGTGAGCAGGGTTATGCTTCTGCCCTCTGGCAGGCTCAGGTGCTGCCACATCCAGTTGTGGTGCTCGATGATCTTCTCGGCGCTCAGGTGGGGACGATCGGCTGTGGTGTGACCATCCTTCAACACCAGCACCTCAAAGCCATGAGCTGCGGCACTGCGTACCGTGGTATCGACGCAAAAATCGGTGTTGCTGCCACAGAGGATCAGCCGGTCGACGGACTGCTCGGCCAACAGGAAGGCCAACTCGGTCTCGAGGAAGCTGTCGCACGCCGTCTTGCGCACCCGGCTGTCCCCCTTGGCGGGTTGCAGCGCCGGGTGAAGTTGCCAGCCCGGGGTACCGGGCTCCAGCTCGTCCCCTGGCAGGTCGTCATGCTGGATGTAGATGACCCGGCCATGATGCTGTCTGACATGGGCCGCGGCCCGGTTGATGTTGGCCAGAACTTGTGGCTGTTGGTGATGGGTCGCTTTCATGACCCCTTGCTGCACATCGATGATCAGTAACACGTCCATATTTTACCCGCCGTATCCTGGAAGATTAGGGTTGCAGCCACTGGCTGCAGTCACGGCTGCGGGATTGATGCAGCGCGCCCATATCTTGCTTCATTTCCTCTGCATTTAGCCAGCGTTCCGGCAGGGGGGCTATGTGCACCCGCACGTCGGCACTCCGTCCGGGGGCGGCCTTGCCATCCTGGGAGCCAGTCTCAGGCACAACAAGGGCGACTTTCAGCGCCGGATTGCGGCTGGCGATGCGGCTCGCGATACCCAGCCCCCCCTCCACGTGGAAGTTGCCGGCGATGTGCATGATGCGCCGGCCGGGATGCTGCTCGAGATAATCGACCATGCTCTCGGCCATGGTGTCGTCCCAGCTGGTCTGGGCGGCGAAGCGGCGGGCATTGCCGTCCGCATCCCCATGATGCATGGAGGCCATGAACTTCTGGCGATAGGGATCCTCTCCCAGGGTGAGCTCGCGGGCGAGCTGGCTGCGGCGGCTGGCGGGCAGTTTGTCGAGCCACTCGGGGCCTTCCTGACCGACACAGCTCACCAGCGGCTTGGGGGCATTGGCGGCGATCACCGTCAGCTGCTGCGCCTTGGCAAATTCCACCAGGGGGCGGTAGTCGCTCGGGTAGTTGGGCCAGGCATGGCCCTCGCGGATCAGCGTGGATTCGCCGATGCGCCCGGCCAGGTAGGCATCCAGCACGGGTTGATCGGCGCGGGTGAACTGCTCCATGGAGAGTACCAGCCCCCGGCCATCGGCGCGCGACATCCCGGCAAGCTCTGCCAGCAGGTTTGCCTGCAGCAGGTGCACGGCCGGGTGGCTGTGGAGCTCGCCCACCAGCACTATGTCGGCATCCCTGACCTTGTCCACCGCCTGGGCGAGGCTGAGGGGCCTGTCGTCCGTCCCCTCGCCAAGCTGGTAGTGATAGAGGGTCTGGGGAGGCTGGTTCTGCGGCGGGGTGGCGCAGGCGGCCAGCAGCAGGGGCAGGGCGAGCAGGGGGAGTCGTCGAGTCATGGCATCTCACTCACAGAGGCAGAGATTGGCAAAGGCACTGCACCATACGATGGCAGCATGGCGAGCAGGAAAAAAGAGGCGCTAGTGTAAAACCGTTTAGAAGCAAAAGAAAATGAGAATGATTCACTTTATTATTGATCTTTGTCGCGGGCTGGGTAAGATGCCGTTCGGTTGATAATGATTCTCAATAAGGACTTTGCAGTGGCGCACAACAACACCCCCTCTCTGATTGCCCTCGCCGTGGCGGCCGGGCTGGTATCCCCTGCTTTCGCCGCAGACAAGAAAACGGATGAAGTCATGGTCGTCAGCGGCTCCCGCATGGAGCAGAAGCTGGAAGACGTCTCCGGCCCCATCGCCGTCATCACCTCGGAGCAGATCGAGGAGCAGGTCGTCAGCAATGTCGCCGATCTGTTCCGTTATGAGCCGGGCGTGAGCGTGCAAGGGGGGGCGGGGGATGCCCAGACCTTCACCATTCGCGGCATGAGCGAGAACCGGGTCAAGGTGGTGCAGGACGGGGTGCGCCAGAACGATGCCTACAAGAACGGCGGTGTGGGCCAGACCTACTTCGACACCGACATGATCAAGCAGGTGGAAGTGGCCAAGGGGCCGGCGTCCGCGGCCTACGGCTCCGATGCCCTGGGGGGCGTCATCGCCATCACCACCAAGGATGCCGGCGACTTCCTCAAGGGGAAGGACAGCTATCTGGACGCGACCACGGGGTATGCCTCCAGCAGCCACCAGAAGATGGCCGGCATCACGGGGGCGCTGCGCACCGGCGAGTTCGAGAACCTGTTGCGCTACACCTGGCGTGATGGCGGTGTGACCCAGAACTACGACAGCGACAAGGACGAGTTTGACATCGTCAGCCAGGCGGTGCTGCTCAAGAGCAAGTGGAACCTCTCCGATGATCAGTTCCTGAAGCTGACGGTCGACTACTTCACCGAGGGGCAGGATCCGGATGCCATCGATCTGACCAAGGCGGGCTCCGTCTTCAATCAGCCGATCACCGACAAGGAGACCGACAACCTCTCCCTGGTGCTGGATCACGGCCTCGCCCTGAACGCCCCCTGGGCGGATCGGGTGGACAGCAAGATTTACTACACCCGTACCAAGCAGACCCTGGATCAGTACGCCTCCTCCAAGTATCCGGTCAATCCGGGCAACCCCTATGTGACCAAGAACTCCCTGGATCACAACGGCTTCGAGCAGGAGAGCCTGGGAGCCCAGGTGAAGTTCAGCAAGGCGCTCGCCAACCAGCGTCTGGCCTGGGGTGTCGAGTATGAGCACACCGACAACGAGCGTACCCGCTTCAAGGGGCCGACCACCCCGGGTGACTTCGTCGGTTACAGCGAGCTGAGCTTCCCCTCCACCACCAGCGAGCGCAGCGCGCTCTGGGCCTTTGACGAGATCAAGTTTGGCGAGCGCTGGGTGCTGACCCCGGGTGCCCGTTACGACTACTACAAGATGACCCCGGACCAGGATCCCGCCTACACCGGCGAGAACATGCAGAAGATCTCCGAAGGGGAGTTCTCGCCCAAGCTGGGGCTGGTGTTCAAGGCACACGAGGCGGCCAACCTGTTCGCTCAGTACAGCCACGGCTTCAAGGCGCCCATGTATGACAACGCCTTCTCCACCCTGAACCATCAGGCCTACGGCTATCGCATCGAGCCGAACCCTAACCTCAAGCCCGAGAGCAGCGACGGCATCGATCTGGGGGTACGCGGCAGCAGTGGCGGCTTCAGCTATGAAGTGGCGACCTTCTACAACCAGTTTGATGACTTCATCGAGCTGACGGCCGTGGGGACCGAAGGGCGCACCGCCATCTATCAGTACCAGAATCTGGACAAGGCAACCACCAAGGGGGCCGAGGTCAAGGCGGACTACTGGCTGAACGAGCTGGTGAACGTCTGGGGCAACCTGGCCTACATAGAGGGCAAGGACGGCGACGGCAACTACATCAACAGCCTGAGCCCGTTCAACGGCAGCCTGGGTGTGCGTCTGGAGCAGCCGAACTGGAACATCAACACCGTACTGCGCTTCGCCGACGACATGGACAAGGTGGGCAAGGACGCCAGAGGCAACGACAACATCAAGAGCGCGGGCTGGGGCGTGGTGGATATCTACGCCCAGTTCAAGCCGATGCAGGATCTGCAGCTCAACGTGGGTGTGTTCAACCTGTTTGACAAGGAGTACGTCAGCTACGAGAGCATCACGGGCCTCGCCGCCACCACGGACACCAGCAACCAGACCGAGCCGGGCCGCAACCTGAGCGCAAGGGTCAAGTACGTGTTCTGATCTTTGCCAACGACGATGATGAAGGGGCCCCAGGGCCCCTTCTCTGTTTCTGGCGGCTCAAACCGGCCCCAAAAAGAAACCCGCCAGGGGCGGGTGTAAGGATTGCAACACTCATCAGGAAGCGGTGTTAACCAATAGACAGGGGGATGTGACAAAGGTTCAACTTTATTGATATTTATCGTTTTTATCTCTTCTTACCCCTGGGGATCCCCGCGCCAAAATCGGTTATCATTTGTGCCCCTTGTCCCGCTGCCGAGCCCCTATGCCCGCCTTCTCCTGGTTAGCCCTGTTCTTTGGCGCCTTCTACTTCGTCTACGGCGCCTATCTGCCGTTCTGGTCCCTGTGGCTCGAGGGCAAAGGGGTGAGCGCCGAGCAGATAGGCTTGCTGCTGGGGGTCGGCATGGCCATCCGCTTTGCCGGCAACCTGATGGTGATGGGACGGGTCAAGGGGGCCGGTCAGTTGCTGCCCGTCACGCGGCTGCTCTGCCTGCTGAGCCTGCTGGCGTTTCTGGGCTTCTACCTCAGCCACAGCCTCTGGTGGCTGGTGCTGCTGACCCTGGTGGCGAACTTCATCTACCCGACTCTGATGCCCATGGGGGAGGCGCTCGCCACCCGCATGGTGGTGCAGACGCACCTCGACTATGGCAAGGTGAGGCTGTGCGGCTCCTTCGCCTTTATCGTCGCCTCCACCCTGGTCGGCGCCCTGGTGAGCAACTTCGGCAGCGACTGGGTGCTGCACACCATGGTGGCGGGACTGCTGGCCATGCTGGCGCTGAGCGTGCTGCCGCTGCGGCCGGTGCCCCAGGAACTCAAGGGGGAGCGGGCTCGGGCCTCCCTGCTCGTTACTCTCAAGTCGGCGCCGGTGCGCCGCTTCCTGCTCATCACCGCCCTGTTGCAGGGCAGTCATGCCGCCTACTACGGCTTCAGCGCCATGTACTGGAAGGGGGCAGGTTACAGCGGCACCCTGATCGGCTACCTGTGGGCCCTGGGGGTGGTGGCGGAGATCGCCGTGTTTGCCGCGGACAAGCGCTTCTTCCACCGCTTCGGGGCCCAGACCCTGTTTCTGGTGGGGGCTGTCGGCTGCGTGGTGCGCTGGGTGTTGCTCGGCGCCTCCACCGAGCTGGCGGTGCTGGTGCTGGGTCAGCTGCTGCACGGGGTCACCTTCTGCATCAGCCACCTCGGCGCCGTGCGCTTCATGACCCGGCAACTGCCCGCCGAGCAGCAGATCCCCACCCAGGCGCTCTATGCGGCGCTCGGCCTCGGCATGACGGTGGCGGCCCTGATGGCGATCTGCGGTGTGCTGTTCGAGCCGCTTGGTGGGGGCATCTTCTTCATCATGGTGCTGGTGGTGCTGCCGGTCTTCGTGCTGCGGCTGCGCGGGGAGCATGAGGGCGCCGCCGCCTGAGCGGGCGCACTTAATGACGGTTGCCCGTCGGCACGCTGAGCCGGCGCGGCGTTCAACACATCTGAACAAGGGAAGAATGTAGATGCACCAAGGATGGCTGCTGATCGGGTTGTCGCTCGCCTATCTGGGCTTGCTGTTCCTCATCGCCTATGTGGCGGACAAGAGCAAGCGCCGCCGGCTCAAGGGCCAGCCCCTGCTCTACAGCCTGTCGCTCGCCGTCTATTGCACCTCCTGGACCTTCTTTGGCACAGTGGGCCAGGCCAGCGAATCCCCCTGGTCGCCGGTGCCCATCTATCTTGGCCCCATGCTGGTGTTCCTGTTCGGCTGGCGCCTGCTGGCCCGCCTCATCCTGGTGGCCAAGCGCGAACACATCACCTCAATCGCCGACTTCATCGCCGCCCGCTATGGCAAGTCCCAGCGTCTGGCCATGGTGATCAGCCTGATCGCCGTCATGGGGATACTTCCCTACCTGGTGCTGCAGCTCAAGGCCATAGTCACAGGGCTGGATCTGCTGATGGCCAACTCGGTGCCGGCGGGGCCCACGGGCAACACGGCCGAGCTGGCCCTCGGCGTCGCCCTGTTGCTGGCGCTGTTCAGCATACTGTTCGGCACCCGCAACCTGGATGCCACCGAACACCATCGCGGCATGGTGGTGGCCATCGCCTTCGAGTCCGTGGTCAAGCTGCTCGCCTTCATGGCGGTGGGGGGCTTCGCGCTCTGGCTCATCATCGCCAGGCCGAGCGAGGCCCGCACCCTGGTGGCCACCGACTTTCTCGATGCGGTGGTGGCGGTCACGCCGGGCAGCCTGCTGGAGCTCGCCATCTATACCCTGGTGGCCATGTGCGCCGTCATCTGCCTGCCGCGCCAGTTCCACGTGACTGTGGTGGAGAACAATCAGGGCCAGGATCTGCACTGGGCGCGCTGGCTGTTCCCGCTCTATCTGTTCCTGATGGGGCTCTTCATCTGGCCGCTGGCGCTGGCGGGCAAGCAGTGGGTGGGGGCCGACATGGCCTCGGATACCTATGTCATCAGCCTGCCCATGTCGCTCGGCTTCGACGGCATGGCGATGCTGGCGTTTCTCGGCGGCACCTCGGCGGCCACCGGCATGGTGATCGTCTGCACCATAGCCCTGGCCATCATGGTCAGCAACGATCTGGTGCTGCCCGTGCTGCTGCGCCGCTTCTGGCAGCAGGGGCGGGATGAACGCCTGATGCGGCTGCTGCTGCAGGTGCGCCGGGGCGCCATTTTGCTGATCCTGCTGGCGGCCTGGGTGCTCTATCTCTGGCTCGGGGACCTCACCAGCCTGTCGCGCATCGGCTACCTGTCGTTCGGCGCCGTGGCCCAGTTCGCACCGGCCCTGCTGCTCGGCCTCTACTGGCGGCACGGCAATCGCAAGGGGGTCTACCTCGGGCTGGCGCTGGGGGTCAGCCTCTGGTTCCTCACCCTGCTGGCCGAAAGCGGCCTGCTGGCGGGCTCGCCCCTGGAGGCGCTGCTGGCGCCCCCTGACTGGCCCGCATTCCGGGAGCTGAGCCTGGGGGCCTGGTGCATCTTCCTGAGCCTCTTGCTCAACCTGCTCGGCTACGTGGCGGGCTCCTTGCTGTCACGGGCGGCGGTGAGCGAGCGGCTGCAGGCCGCCAACTTCGTCGGCAAGCCGAGCCGGGACACCACGGCGCTCTACCAGGCGCGGGTCTCGGTCAAGGAGCTGGAGATGCTGGCGGCCCGCTTCGTCGGCTCGAGCCGGGTCAAGCGCGCCTTCGGTCGCTTCGCCGGCGAGCACGGCGGCACCCTGGCGCCCCAGATGCAGGCGTCGGCCGATCTGATTGCCCATACCGAGCGGTTGCTGGCCGGGGTGTTTGGCACCTCGTCCGCCCGGCTGGTGCTGGCCTCTGCCCTGCAGGGGCGCAACATGCAGCTGGAGGAGATAGCCACCATAGTGGACGAGGCCTCGGACGTGTTCCGCTTCAACCGCGGCCTGCTGCAGGGGGCCATAGAGCACATGGGGCAGGGGATCTCTGTGGTGGACAGGGAGCTCAAGCTGGTGGCCTGGAACCGGCGCTACATAGAGTTGTTCCATTATCCGCACGGGCTCATCCAGGTGGGGCGCTCCATCGAGGAGATCATCCGCTACAACGCCGAGCAGGGGCTCTGCGGCCCAGGGGACATAGAGGCCCAGGTGGCGCGCCGGGTCGCCTTCATGAAGCGGGGCAGCCCCCATGTCTCGGCGCGGGAGCGACCGGATGGCCGGGTGATCGAGATGCAGGGCAATCCCATGCCGGCGGGGGGCTTCGTGATGACCTTCACCGACATCACCCCCTTCCGGGCGGCGGAGCGGGTGCTGCGCGAAGCCAACGAGCACCTGGAGGCGCGGGTGGCCGAGCGTACCCACGAACTCTCAGAACTCAACCGCCAGCTGCTGCTGGTGAACCAGCAGGTGGAGCGGGCTAACCACTCCAAGAGCCGCTTCCTGGCGGCGGTGAGCCACGATCTGACCCAGCCGCTCAACGCGGCCAAGCTGTTTACCTCCTCCCTGCTGGAGATGCTGCCGCAGGGGGGAGGGCAAGGGGAGGAACAGCGAGCGGAGCAGGTCCGCATCGCCCGCCACATCGACGATGCCCTAGGGGCGACCGAGGATCTCATCACGGATCTGCTGGACATCTCGCGCCTCGAGGCGGGCAAGTTCAAGGCCAGGAAGCTCGACTTCGCCCTGAGCGACGTGCTGGGCAACCTCAAGGCGGAATTCGGGGTGCTGGCCCAGGCGGGGGAGATCCAGTTCTCCGTGGTGGAGAGCCGCCTCGCCGTTTACAGCGACGTGCGCCTGCTGCGCCGGGTGTTGCAGAACTTCCTCACCAATGCGTTTCGCTACAACCCGGGCGGCCGGGTGCTGCTCGGCTGCCGTCGACTGGGGGACAAGGTGCGCATCGAGGTGTGGGACAATGGCCCCGGCATACCGCTGGACAAGCAGGAGGCGATCTTTGACGAGTTCTCCCGCCTCGATCACTCCCGCACCGCCAGGGAGCAGGGGCTTGGCCTCGGGCTCGCCATCGCTCGCGGCATCTCCCAGGTGCTGGGTCATCAGCTCTCCCTGCGCAGCTGGCCCGGGGCGGGTTCCGTGTTTGCCATCACCCTCAACCTCGCGACCCGGCCCGTGATGCCGAGTCCGGTGGCGGTGCCCGCCGTGCGGGACAGCCAGCTGGAAGGGGTCAGGATCCTCTGCATCGACAACGAGGAGGAGATCCTCATCGCCATGGCATCCCTGCTGGGACGCTGGGGCTGCGAGGTGCGCTGCGCCCAGAGCCTGGAGCAGGCAGAGGAGATCATAGGGGCTGGCTTCCTGCCCCGGCTGGTGCTCTCCGACTACCATCTGGATGACGGCAAGACGGGGCTGCAGGCGCTGCACATGATCCGGCTGGCCCATGGCAACGGCATCGGCGGCATCATCATCAGCGCGGATCGCAAGAGCGAGCTGCAGACCCAGATCCGCGAGCATGGGTTTGGCTACGTCAGCAAGCCGGTCAAACCCCTCAAGCTGCGGGCATTGATGAACAGCCTGCTGCTGCCAATAGAGTGAGGCAGTTCACAGAATCAGCAAGTGGAATGCAGATGGTGGATCTGGGTTTTAAGCGGTGTATCGCCACTAATGTCGCCACATTCGCGTAATATGGCGGCGTTTTGCATGAATCACCACCCATCGGTGTCATTTCTGCCAGGTGGTGGTGCCCGAAGGCTCATCTATAGTCATTCGGCGATTATTTTTGTCGCAAATCAAGTTGTGCAAAAAGGCAAACCGGACGAAAGTCCGGGACGCAAAGCCTCCGGTCTAAGGGTCAAAGTACCTAGGATAGCGGGGTCACCACAGGTTGTATCGTCCATGGGCCAAGCCATGGTGGCGATGATGTCTGCGTTACCTGGCAGGTTGCGTTGCCTTTTTCGTTGTTAATTCCAATAACGAAATAAGGAAGTTCAAATATGTTAAGTCCAAAACTTTCCCTGCTGGCGCTCCTGGTCGGGGGACTCTGCGCTACCTCCGCCTTCGCCGCTGCCCCGGGCAAACCCACCATAGGTTCGGGCCCCACCAAGTTCGCCATCGTCGAAGTCAATCAGGCTGCCTCTGCCTACAACCAGCTGGTGACAGTCCACAAGGATGGCGCTCCCGTCAGCGTGACCTGGAACCTCTGGTCCGGTGACGTCGGCCAGACCGCCAAGGTGCTGCTCGATGGCCAGGAGGTATGGTCAGGCCCGGCTTCCGCCGCAGGCACCGCCAACTTCAAGGTGACCAAGGGGGGCCGCTATCAGATGCAGGTCGCCCTGTGCAACGCCGACGGCTGCACCCTCTCCGACAAGAAGGAGTTGATGGTCGCCGATACCGACGGCAGCCACCTGGCGCCGCTCAATGCGCCGCTCAAGGAGAACAACAAGCCCTACGCCAACAAGTCCGGCAAGGTGGTGGGGGCCTATTACGTGGAGTGGGGCGTCTATGGCCGCAAGTTCACCGTGGACAAGATCCCGGCCCAGAACCTGACCCATATCCTCTACGGCTTCACCCCCATCTGCGGCGGCAACGGCATCAACGACAGCCTCAAAGAGATCTCAGGTAGCTTCGAGGCGCTGCAGCGCTCCTGTGCCGGTCGTGAGGACTTCAAGGTCTCCATCCACGATCCCTGGGCGGCTGTTCAGATGTCCCAGGGTAACCTCAGCGCCTGGGATGAACCCTACAAGGGCAACTTCGGCAACCTGATGGCCCTGAAGCAAGCCCATCCGGACCTCAAGATCCTGCCGTCGGTCGGGGGCTGGACCCTCTCCGATCCCTTCTACTTCCTGGGGGACAAGACCAAGCGCGACACCTTCGTCGCCTCGGTCAAAGAGTTCCTGCAGACCTGGAAATTCTTCGACGGGGTGGACATCGACTGGGAGTTCCCAGGCGGTCAGGGGGCCAACCCCAGCCTGGGCGGCCCGAGCGATGGCGCCACCTATGTGGTGCTGATGAAGGAGTTGCGGGCCATGCTCGACGAGCTGGAAGCCGAGACCGGCCGCCAGTATGAGCTCACTTCGGCCATCAGCGCCGGCGGTGACAAGATCGCCAAGGTCGATTATCAGGCGGCCCAGCAGTACATGGACCACATCTTCCTGATGAGCTACGACTTCAGCGGCGCCTTCGACCTGACGAATCTGGCCCACCAGACCAACCTCTTCGCCTCCAGCTGGGATCCGGCTACCAAGTACACCACCGACAAGGGCGTCAAGGCGCTGCTGGGTCAGGGGGTGACACCGGGCAAGATAGTGGTGGGGGCGGCCATGTATGGCCGTGGCTGGACCGGAGTGAAGAACTACCAGGCCGGCAATCCCTTCACAGGTACCGCCACCGGGCCGGTCAGCGGCACCTGGGAAAACGGCGTGGTGGATTACCGCGACATCGTCAACAACCGCATGGGCGCAGGCTGGGAGCAGGGCTATGACGAGTCGGCCGAGGCCCCTTATGTGTTCAAGGCCAGCAGCGGCGATCTCATCAGCTTCGACAACGATCGTTCGGTCAAGGCCAAGGGGCAGTACGTTCTGGCGAACCAGCTCGGTGGCCTGTTCGCCTGGGAGATAGATGCGGATAACGGCGACATCCTCAACGCCATGCATGAGGGGCTGGGCCACGGCGAGGGCACACTGCCGCCGGTCAACAAGCCGCCGGTGGCCAATGCCGGCAGCGATCTGAGCGTCACAGGCCCGGCCGAGGTGACCCTCAACGGCGCCGCCTCCCACGATCCGGAAAGCGGCGTGCTGACCTACAGCTGGAAGCAGGTCTCGGGTCCGCAGGCTGGCTTGCTCGATGCCACCCAGGCCAAGGCCCGGGTAGTGCTGGATGCTGCCACAACCGACGTCAATCTGGTGTTCGAGCTGACAGTGACCGACGATCAGGGGCTCTCGGCCAAGGATCAGGTGGTGGTGACCAACAAGGCGCCGCAGCCGAACTTGCCCCCCGTGGTCAGCGTACCGGCCAGTGCGACCGTCGAGTCCGGCAAGCAGGTGACCATCAAGGCCACGGCGTCCGATCCGAACGGTGATGCCCTGAGCTACCAGTGGAGCCTGCCAGCGGGTCTCACCGCCACCGGCCAGGACAGCGCCACCCTGGTGGTCACAGGCCCGAGCGTCACCAGCGACACTGTCTATGACCTGACCCTGATGGTGACAGACGGGGCACTGGACGCCAGCGCCAGCACCCGCCTGACCGTCAAGCCAGCGAGTACAGGTGGCGGCTGCGAGGCAACCGATCCGGATGCGGCCAACTGGCCGGCCTGGAGCGCCGGCACCGTCTACAACACCAATGACAAGGTGAGCCACCAGCAACTGGTGTGGCAGGCCAAGTACTGGACCCAGGGCAACGAGCCAAGCCAGAGCGCCGATCAGTGGAAGCTGGTGAGCCAGGTGCAGCTCGGCTGGAATGCCGCTGTGGCCTACAACGCCGGGGATCTCACCAACCACAACGGACGCAAGTGGAAGGCCCAGTACTGGACCAAGGGCGATGAGCCCGGCAAGGCCGCCGTCTGGGTAGATCAGGGGGCTGCCAGCTGCAACTGATGGTCATAAGGAATGGGGCCTGGGCCCCATTCCTTTCTCCTGTGGCGCTTGGCGGGCTGACCTCAGCTCGGGGCGGATCAACCGCCAGCCATGGCCATCAGCGTCAGCCTTTTCTAAGAAATTAATCATCCCCCTAAAGTTGAAAAAATATTTTCATCTTGAAATCGCTTTCAAGAGAGTGAGTTAGATGGTTGACATCCGCTCTCACGCCGAGCTTAACCCTGCCTTCAGGGGCATTTCTTGATAGAACACCCAGTCAAGATCCCGCTCTGCCATTTGCAGTGACTGCGCCTATGGAGAATAATCGCGACGCACTACTGATTAATTTGTGTATAAGGGCAAACCGGTCGAAAGGCCGGGACGCAAAGCTTCCGGTCTAAGGATCCATGATCTAGGACAGCGGGGCCGCCACAGGTCGTATCGATCTTCTGCCAAGGGAAGACCCTGCCCATCTGCTGGTTGCCTTGTCCTTATCGTATTGACTAATAACGAAAAGGATTATTCGCCATGCAAAGTCCACCCCTCTGTATTGTCGACCACCTTGGTTGGCGCCTCCTTCCTTTATGTCGCCTCTCCCGGCAAATCCGACCTCGGCTGGGGTGAGACCCGGTTCGCCATCACCGGGCTCAACCCGTCCGCTCACGCCCCCGGTCAAGGTGATCGCCGCCAGTGGCGGCAGAGGAGGGGATTGAACTCTGTGTTCATGTCAACGCAATAACAACGACGCGCCTGCCACCTTGGCAGGCGCCAATAATAGGGAAATCACGGAATGCAGATGAAGAAGAACAAGGGATATCTGGCGGTGCAGGGGGGCGTGCTCGCCCTGCTGGCCGTGGGTACCGGTGCCATGGCAGAGTACAACACCGTCACCGGGGAGTGGCGCAAGGATCAGACGCCGCCACGCCTCTACAACCAGCAGGCCTGGGTCAACAACTTCGCCCTGCAACTGCCGCTCGGAGCGACCTTCGCCCCCCAGATGACGGCCTGGGACGAGAACGACGGGGATCTCAGCGGCCGTATCAAACAGGTAGGCAGCGTGAACACCCAGCAGGTCGGCAGCTATCTGGCGAAGTTCGAGGTTAGCGATAATGGTTTACCCAAAGGGGTGGGCTATATGGGGTGGGGTTTTCGCACCACGACCTTCTCGTTGCCCGTCACCGTCTATGATCCCGCCGTGGCCGTGCCGAGTCTGATTCAACCGCTGAGCACCCTCTGGCAGGAGGCCCCTGTCGGCAATGGCCTGCTGAAACAGCGTCCCGGTCAGAGCCTGAGCCGAACGATCCGTATCACCTCAACCGAGCACCCCCTGAGCGGGGGTGAACTGGAGATCACCCTGTTCAGGGTGCAGGAGGGGCTCTGGGGCGGTAACAACCGCCAGTTCAGCCTGCGCCTCACCGACAAGGAGAGCGGCGAACCCGCCTACGAGGGCAGCGTTTTGCTCGGCTCGGGCAAGGTGTTGACCCCGACCGCCCCCATCAAGGTGCGGGCGGATCAAGACTATGAGTTCCGTCTGACCTATGTTTCCGGTCCGAGCGAACAGGGCTTTCGTGCCAACGAGGAGGGGGAGCTCTGGCTGGCGGCTGAGGGGCGGCAGGTGCATGAGGCGAACCCCTATGCCCAGGTGTTGCCCGATCCAGCCAACAAGCTGGCTTTCGACCCGGGCTTAGACTCAGCCATGAAGCAGAAGCTGCTCAGCAGCCAGGGCGTGCCGGAGGCGCTGCTGATCGGCAAGGTGCCGAACCAGCAGGTCGCGCTGAGCTATCGCATTGCCAACCCCGCGCTGGCGAGCCTGCAACTGGTGCAGGGCGAGATCCAGGATCGGCTGCAACTGCAGGGGCTAACAGAAGGAGAGACCTGGCTCGAGATCCTGGCAGATGGCCAGCTGGTGGAGCAGGTGCGGCTGTTTATCACCTCCCCCAAGGCGATCAGCCTCTCCTATAGCTACATCGCCTTCCCTGGTGAGCGCAAGAGCCACCTGTGGGACGACGGTGCCATCATAATGGCGGACATGAGCCGCCGCTTGGCCCCCTACAACATTCGGGTCAACTGGGTGGACAACGGCGTGCTGGTGCACGAGTGGGACAAGAATGGCAATGGTCAGGCTAACGAACCCGATCGCTCGGAGATGGAGGCTCCGTTGAATGAGGGCTGGATCCCGAATGCGGATCAGGTCTTCTCCAACCTCTATGTACTGCGCGGCTACAAGAATGACGCCAAGGCGTGCAGTTACATGGGGAGTGCTTCCTCCATCGGTATGGGAGCCACCGACGGTGCGCCGCGCGTCGGTTATCGATACGCCTGTCCCGGCAACCTCACCGTCCATGGTCAGTCGCTGACCTTGACCCATGAGCTGGGTCACAATCTGGGGCTGTGGCACACAGGGGATGAGGAGCCTTACCGGGCCAGCAACCTGATGACGGCGGGACGGTTCGAGGGGGTTTTCTTCGCTGACCAGTGGCGCACCATGCACCAGACCATAGAGGCCAGAATCGCGGCCGGAGATGCCGGTGTGAGCGAGGTGAATGCCGAGCCAGAGCTGCCGCCACCAGCCACCAATCAGCCACCCCTGGCCAACGCCGGTGGCGATATGCGTACCACGGGCCCGGCCGAGCTGGTGCTCGACGGTTCCGCTTCCCGGGATCCGGAGAACGGTGCCCTGCGTTATCAATGGCGCCAGGTCGGCGGTCCGCAGGCCTCCCTGAGGGATGCGGAGCAGGCACGAGCCAGGCTGAGTCTGGGCACCATCGCTCAGGATACCCAGCTGGCGTTCGAGCTGACCGTCACCGATGAGCAGGGGCAGGCAGGTGTGGACAGCATGGTGGTGACCCACCAGGCACCACCGCCCAACCAGCCACCCGTGCTGGCGGCACTGGCTCCCGCCTCGGTACAGGCGGGCAAACAGGTGAGCATCACCGCCAGCGCCACAGATCCCGATGGGGATGCACTCAGCTACCAATGGACTGTTCCGGCCGGTCTCAGTGCCAGCGGCCAGAACAGCAAGACCCTGGTGGTGACAGGCCCGAACGTCGCCAGCGACACCCTCTATGACCTGACCCTGATGGTGACCGACGGGGCGCTGGACGCCAGCGCCGGCACCCGTCTGACCGTCAGGCCGCTCAGCTCGGGTGGCGGCTGCGAGACAAGCGATCCGGATGCGGCCTACTGGCCAGCCTGGAGCGCCGGCACCGTCTACAACACCAATGACAAGGTGAGCTACAAGCAACTGGTGTGGCAGGCCAAGTACTGGACCCGGGGCAACGAGCCAAGCCAGAGCGCCGATCAGTGGAAGCTGGTGAGCCAGGTGCAGCTTGGCTGGCATGCCGCTGTGGCCTATAGCGCCGGTGAGCTTGCCAACCACAAGGGTCGCAAGTGGCAGGCCCGCTACTGGACCAAGGGCAACGAGCCCGGTACGGCCGACGTCTGGGCCGATCAGGGGGTTGCCACCTGTCACTGATTGTCTGCGGGAGTGGGGCCTGGGCCCCACTCCTTTATCCACGCCGGTGTCAGTCTGCGGTCATGGCGCCGCAGGGCAAGCTGAACCGAATTCGCCGGGTGCAGGACCCGGCAGCCGGCGTCCATGCTGTCACGCTTCCTGCAACAGGGCATGTGGACATGCCCATCACAATGAGAACCATAACAATGAAAAAAACACAGTTAGCCAGCCTCATCATGGCCGCCCTGGCGAGCGGCCCTCTGTTGGCTGCCGTTCAGGCTCCCACCTCCTTGCCCTTCAATACCCAGCCACCGACCAACGATCTGCAAGGATCCTTGGCGGCGCAGGTTCAATTAGCCCAGAGCCAGATCCTGCCGGCCCATGCCGCAGAAGGGGACAGCCAGCCCAGGCTGACCGCCCTGCGCAAGAGCCTGCTGCTGGTCAGGCCCTTGCAAGCCGAGACCGGCGTGCCTATGACGGTGACGGCGCGAGATGGCGCCGGACAGACCCTAGGGACGCTCAGCCTCAACCCGCCCGAGCAGTTGCCGAAGACGGCCTATTACCTCGATGGTTCGCCGGAAGAGGGGGTCGACTTCACCCCGGCGGCGGGGACCACCAATGTCATCAGCAGCAGTGCCGAGTTGGCCCGGCTGGGTGATGCCACTGCGACCTTGCTGCGGGATCGCCTGGGGCAGCATGCCCTGGTGGAGGTGAAGACCGCCGATGGCCGATGGGTCAGGGATATCTATCTGCCAGAGGGTGCCGCCCTGGAAGGAAAGATGGTGCGTGCAAGTTCCAATGCCGGTTACACCTCGACGGTGCGCTACAGCGGCCGCCAGGTGACCCTCTCCCGCGGTCAGACGCTGCAATTCAAGTTCGTGGGCGGCCAGTGGATCCGTGAAGGGGAGCTCGAGAACAACGGCATCCGCTATGCGACCGACACCTGGAGCGTCGTGCTGCCAGCGGACTGGATCCGCCCAGGCCTGAGCCTGCAGTTCAATCAGGGAAGCCTCAGCGGCGAGCTGACGGACTTGCAGGTCGGTGCCCCGAGCGAGCTGCTCATCCACACCATAGACCTTGGCATGCTGACTACTCCCCGAGATCAGTTTGCCTTCGCCAGGGATCCCGAAGCCCATCGCGAGTACTTCCAGACGGTGCCGACCAGCCGGCTGATTGTCAGCCAGTATGCTCCCCTGTCGCTGCCGGAGGTGATGCTGCCAAACGGCACCCTGCTCACCGACTTCGATCCCGGCCAGGGCGGCTGGCACGAGGGCACAATGCGCCAGCGCATCGGCAAGGAGCTGATCTCCCACGGGATAGACAATGCGAACTACGGCATCAACAGCACCGCCGGCGAGGGGGAGAGCAGCCATCCGTATGTGGTGGCCCAGCTGGCGGCCCATAACAGCCGTGGCAAGTACGCCAACGGCGTGCAGGTGCACGGTGGTTCGGGCGGGGGCGGCATAGTCACGCTCGACGCCTCTCTGGGCAACGAATTCAGCCATGAGGTGGGCCACAACTATGGCCTAGGCCACTATGTCGGCGGCTTCCAGGGCTCGGTGCACCGCAGCGCCGAGGCAGTCAATTCGAGCTGGGGCTGGGATGGGGATCGCAATCGCTTCATTCCCAACTTCGGCGTCACCCGCAGCGGCCAGAGCGCCTGCCTCGACGGTCAGTGCCAGCCGCCTTTCGAGGGGCACTCGTTCGGTTTCGATGCCATGGCGGGTGGATCGCCCTTCTCCGGCTTCAACCGCTTTACCCTCTACACCCCGAATTCGGCCGCCATCATCCAGCGCTTCCTCGAGAGCAAGGCGGTGTTCGATGCCGCTTCCCCGACCGGATTTCGCAAGTGGGATGCTGCCACCGCCACCATGGTGCCCTATCAGCACAGGGTCGAGCAGCTGGAGCAGATCAGCGCACCTATCAAGGATCTGAGCGAGGTGAAGCTGGCGGCCCTGCTGGCGGAGTATGATCTGGTCAAGGTAGCCATGTGGGACGGCAACTGGACGCGCAACATCCAGGTGCCCCCTGCTGCTGCCGGGAATGCGGGGCGTATCCTGACCCTGGAGCACGGTGCCGGCTACAACAGCATCCTCTTCATCAACGGTCAGCAGATCACCCTCTCCCGCGGTTTCAAGAAGAGCTACACCTCGGACGGCAGCCGCTGGAACGAAGGGCCGGTGGCGGATGCACGGGTATCGCGTAAGCCACAGGCATTCGGGGTGCCGGTGACGACCCTGGTGGGCTACTACGATCCTCGCGGGCTCTTGCCGAGCTACCTCTATCCGGCCCTGCATGGCGCTTACGGCTTCAGCTATGGGGATGACGGCGAGCGGATCGGGGCGGGAGATTGCCAGCTGCAGGTGGAGACCCGAGAGGGCTTGCTGCACTTCCGGCTGGCCAATCACCGGCTAAATGCCAACCTGATGAACAAGTTCCATGTCAATGTGCCCACGGCCAGCGAGCCACGGGGCGCCGCCGTGATCTGCGCCGCCGGGACCCTGGATCAGAGGCCCGTCTCGGCGCCGGAAGTGGATCTCTCCTTCACCGTCAACGGGCGCCCGCTCGAGTAAGGGGGTCGCTCCTTCATTGCCGTGAGAGAACGCATTGCCACTGGCTGAGACGCCAAATAAAAAAAGGCCCGTACGGGCCTTTTTTCATGGGATTCAGAGCGGTTTTTGCCACAGGCTCAGCAGCAGATCCTGTTCAAGCTCGTCCGGCCCCTGCTGGGTGAAGGCGTGACGCTGTTCACCGCCAGCGCGCCAGCCGAGGCGGCTGGTTTCCAGCACATGGGCGCGCAGACTCTGATCCATGGTCATGGAGAACTGGCAGCGTTGCCGCTCGACGGGGACTAGCCCGGCCAGGGCTGGCCAGCTGAGGGGGTGCTCCATGCTCACCGGGTTGAGGCTGACCCTCAGCTGCCACTGGTGGCGCGGGCCGGGTTGCAGGTGAAGCAGGTAGCCGCCCGGGGTCAGCAGGCTGACCAGCAGCTCTGTCTTGATCTTGAGGTCGTTGACCAGCAGCACCTGGGCTGAGCCGGCCAGCAGCGGTGCCTTGGCCGGATCGGCAATGACGAAATGGCCGTCGGGTTGCGCCTTGTTGGCGGCGAAGATGGCGTTCTTGGCCAGATCGAGGCCGCCAAATTGCCAGCCCGGCAGGCGCTCTGCCAGGGCGCGGCAGTAGTACCCCTCACCACAGCCGAGATGGATCAGTTCGCGCTCGCCGAGCGGAGCCAGCAGGGTCGCCATGGCCTCCACCAGAGGCAGCTGGTGTCCCTGCTCCAGGAAGCGGCGCTTGGCGCGCAGCAGGGCACGGCTGTCGCTGTCCTTGGGATCCTTCTTGCCCGGGATGAGATCCAGATAACCTTCCGGGGCCGGATCGAAATGGTGCTTGTTGTCGCAATAGACCCCGCGGGAGGCTTCATGAAGATGCAGGGGGCTGCGGCACAGGGGACATTGAAGTTGCATACACACTCGCTTGGTTGAAGCCGGGGAAGGGCGTGCGGGATTATAGGGGAGGAGATCAGAAAAGGCTGCCGTGGCAGCCTTTTTTATCCAACGGCCCTGTGCTGAGCCGTCGGGGAACCCGGTCAGCGGGTGCCAAACACCACTATGGTCTTGCCGTGGGCCGAGATGAGCTCCTGCTCTTCCAGCATCTTGAGGATGCGGCCGACGGTTTCGCGAGAGCAGCCGACGATCTGGCCTATCTCCTGGCGGGTGATCTTGATCTGCATGCCATCCGGATGGGTCATGGCGTCCGGCTGCTTGGCCAGGTTCAGCAGGGTCTGGGCAATCCGGCCGGTCACGTCCAGGAAGGCGAGGTTGCCGACCTTCTGGCTGGTGTGCTGCAGGCGCTTGGCCATCTGGCCGGAGAGGCGCAACAGGATGTCCGGGTTGACCTGGATCAGCTGGCGGAACTTCTTGTAGGAGATCTCGGCGACTTCACAGGCGCCTTTGGCACGTACCCAGGCGGAACGCTCCGGATTCTCGTTCTCTTCGAACATCCCCATCTCGCCCAGGAAATCCCCCTGATTCAGGTAGGAGAGGATCATCTCCTTGCCCTCGTCATCCTTGATCAGGACGGCGACTGTACCCTTGACGATGTAGTAGAGGGTTTCCGCTTTTTCACCGGCGTGAATAAGGGTGCTCTTGGCGGGATACTTATGAATGTGGCAATGCGACAAGAACCACTCGAGGGTGGGATCGCTTTGCGGTTTGCCAATGATCATGAGACTTCCTCTGTAGTGTCATTTTTATGGACTGTGCGTCCAGGCAAGTTGCCAAGCTTGCCATTCCTTAGTCTTTGGTCGCAGTAGAATAAGAGCCTTTGTCTGTGCTGACAAGGCTTTGGGACTTTGGTGTCCATCTGTGTGCATCGATCTGCTGCGCCATCCGGGCCATTCTAGGCAAGAAGGGGGGGAGATATGTTGATTTCGATCTATTTCCTTCAGGGTCTGCCGCGGTTTCGGAACAAGTCGCGGCGCCGGGACTCGGCGGTCATGAAACCGGGAGTGGCGCAACGTGACGGGGCATGTGCCACTCGACCCCTGCTTGAGGTATGCTATGGGCGTCAGAACCGTCGTCATTGAGAGGAAATGTGAGATGAAAGCCAAGGTCAGCTGGGTGGAAGGCATGAAGTTTGTGGGCGAGAGCGAGTCCGGTCATCAGGTGACGCTGGACGGCGCCAACCCGGGCGAAGGTGCCAGCCCGATGGAGATGATCCTGCTGGCTGTCGGTGGCTGCAGCTCCATCGACGTGGTCTCCATTCTGGAGAAGGCGCGCCAGAGCGTGACCGCCTGTCATGTGGAGCTGGAAGGGGCCCGTGCTGACTCAGTGCCCCGGGTGTTCGAGAAGATCCACCTCAAGTTCGTCGTGACCGGCAAGGGGCTGGCCGAGAAACAGGTTGCCCGCGCGGTCGACTTGTCGATGGAGAAGTATTGTTCCGTTTCCCTGATGTTGGAAAAAGCGGTAGAAATTACCCATAGTTATCAAATCGTTGAAGCTTGATAGTTGTAGTTTGTCCCGTCGATAACGCCATGACATAAGGAAAGTGCGATGAAAAAGATAATGATGTTGCTTCCCCTGTTCGGGCTGGCTGCCTGCAGCATGCCGCAGCCCACCCAGTATCAATACAGCCAGTATCAGTGCGGGGAAGAGTTGTTGGCCATCACCTATGATGCCCAGGCCGACATGGTGCAGTTCCCTTATGCCGGGGTCTATCACAAGCTGAGTCGCATCGAGTCACCCAAAGAGACCGCCAGCTATTCCGATGGGGTGACCACCTTCTCCCACCAGGAAAAACAGGCCACCCTGGTCAAGAACGGCGTGACTCTGCTGACCTGCGAACTGAAGTAATCGTCATGCCGTGCAACGGCGTGTATCCACAACGGCCTGCTTGAAGCAGGCCGTTGTGTTATGGGGCGCTCATTGAGCGGGCAGGGAGTCCAGGAGTTGAGCGGCGAGCTGCTGGCTCAGCTGGCTGCGCTCGTCCTCGGCGACGGGCACGTCGCTGGCGAGCTGGATGGCGCTGCTCCAGACGCTTTGCTGGGTGCGCCTGTCGATCAGCAGTATGGCCAGGGTGCCCTTGCGGGCATCGGCGGCGGCATTCAGGCCAGGGGTCATGCCGATGCGGGAGAATATCTCCCCATCGCTCATGTCCTGGCTGCCCGCCACCCCGATGGCGACCCAGACGTCGGCCTCATCGAGGGGCACGCTGCGCCAGCCCTTGCCATCGAGCGCCTGGGTGACGGCCTGCTGCACCGGTTCCAACCAGGGCGCGGCGCTGTTGCCCGCGTACTGGAACTGCTCCGCCAGCGCATAGCGTGGCGTCGCCCCGTAGGCCCAGTTTTCTGCCGGACGGACCACCATGGTGCCCGTCTCGACCGTGGGGGCGGCGGGGCCAGTGCTGCAACCGCCCAGCAGGGCTGCCAGTGTGAATGAGAGAAGTGCACCGCGCATCATAAGCTCCTTGGCTCAGGTGATCTTGCCGGTTTCTAACAGTTGCTGGATCAGGGGACGCAGGATCAGCTCCATCGCGAAACCCATCTTGCCCCCCGGCACCACTATGGTATTCATTCTGGACATGAAGGCCCCGTCTATCATCGACAGCAGATAGGGGAAGTCCACCTGCTTGATGCCCCGAAACCGGATCACCAGCATACTCTCGTCCAGGCTGGGTATCACCTTGGCGCTGAAGGGGTTGGAGGTGTCCACCGTCGGCACCCGCTGGAAGTTGATGTGGGTGCGGGAGAACTGCGGGGTGATGAAGTTGATGTAGTCATCCATGGAGCGGACTATGGAGTCGGTCACCGCCTCGCGCGAATGCCCGCGCTCCGAGGTGTCGCGAATGAGCTTCTGGATCCACTCCAGGTTGACGATGGGCACCACGCCGATGAGAAAGTCCACGTGACGGGCCACATTGTGTTCGCCGGTCACCACGCCGCCGTGCAGTCCTTCGTAGAACAGCAGATCCGTCTCTCCCGGCAACCCCTGCCAGGGGGTGAAGGTGCCCGGCATCTGGTTGAAGGGGACTGCCTCGTCGAAGCTGTGCAGGTAGCGTCTGTACTGGCCGCTGCCGCTCTGACCGTACTCCTGGAAAAAGGATTCCAGCAGGCCGAAGTCGTTGGCCTCGGGACCGAAGTAGCTGATGTGGCGCCCTTGCTCGCGCGCCTTGCGGATCGCCACGTCCATCTCGGGCCGGGTATAGCGGTGAAAACTGTCCCCCTCGACCACGGCCGCCTTGTATCCGAGCTGATGGAACATGGAGCGGAAGGCGTTGGTGGAGGTGGAGGTGCCGGCACCGGACGAACCGGTAACCGCAATGATGGGATGCTTGGCCGACATAGAATTCTCTCTTCCTTGGGAGTTCCGTTATAAAGGCAGGTTCAAAGTGCGGTCAAGTGCAGCCTTGCTGCGTGGGCGCCATCATGAGCCCCCATGCCCCTCGGCGGCTGGTCTCCATCGGCGCCGAGGCAGTCGGTGACGGAGGCAAAAAATAAGCCTATTTGAAACGCCAGCCTCATCGGGCGAGCCGCCCCTCTTCCCCCTGAACTGAGCGCCGCACCGCTGTGCTTGGCGGGGCCCGTGCCGGACGTTGTTCAGCTTGAGTTCCTTCTCTTGTGTCATTCTGCCGGAAAGTCGTCGCTCGGCGCATTGCTCAAATGCGTCTTGGGCACGACGTTGACACTCTCGTGCAACTCGCTGTAGACGAGCACGGCACTACCTTGTAGTAATTGTTGTCTGACCTCTTCAACCTTGTCGGCCAGGCTGACATCCTGTTCGCCGTATTCGGTGCCTTCTTGCAGGACGAAATGCTCGAGCAGGTTGTTGAGGGTATCTGGATCCAGTTCTTGCCAAGGGATAATCATGATTTCATCTTCAGTCATAGCGATACGGATATTGTCGGTGTCTGACCGGCAAGCGCAAGGAGTTTATCTGGACCTGAGCGAGGGTTCCCATGGCATCAGCTGAACAGCGCCGCCCCACCAGTCAGTTCGACCAGCACCTTAATGATACGCGTCGGCGTGCCCTGAGCGCAGGGCTGCGCTGGTTCTGGGTCATCAATCAGCTGGCGATCCTCTATCTGCTGGCGCGCTTCTATCTCTATCAGGATGCCCGGCTGGTGGCGATCAATGGGCTGCCCTGGCGCTATGAGTATCAGATTGCCCTGGTGCTGCTGGCGAGCGTGCTGCCGCCCCTGGGCTGGCGCTGGTTCTCTCGCCAGGGAACACAGAGATGGCAGCCCTGGCTCTGGGGCTGCGCCATGTTGTGGGGACTGGCCTGGGCGATGACGGCCTATGCCATTGCCACCATAGAGCTCAGAGGGGGGTTCAGCCTGGCATTCAACATGGTCAGCCTGTTGCTGCTGACGGCCCTGATCGCCTTCTATTACGAGTGGCGCGTCTTCTATAGCCTGAGTGCCCCGCCTCTGATCTTCCTGCTGTTCGAGGAGCACTGGGTGATGGTGCCGTCCGTCACTGTGCACTGGCTGGCGGCCGGTGGCTTGTTGATCATCCTGGAGACGGGGCGGCGGATGCTCAACGGCTGGTTCGAGCTGGCGGTGTCGCGCGAATATGACAACCTGATGCTGGCGCGCAAGATGAATGCCATGGCCCACAGGGATCCCCTGACCGGGCTCGCCAACCGCCGACACTTCGATCAGGTCTGCAAAAACGCCATCGCACAGGGCACGACGCTGGAGACACCCTTCACTGTGATCCTGCTGGATGTGGATTTCTTCAAGCGATACAACGACCACTACGGCCATCAGGCGGGAGATGAGTGCCTGATCCTGGTGGCAGAGTGCCTGGAGGAGAGCGTGCGGGAACCCGGCGATCTGGTGGCCCGTTACGGCGGGGAGGAGTTCGTGGTGTTGCTGCAGGAGACGGACCTGGCCGCCGGCGAGCGGGTCGCACAGCGGATCCGCGCCACCCTGGCCGCCCGGGCGCTGCCTCACGCAGCCTCAGAGGTGGATCCCCATCTCACCCTGAGCCAGGGGATAGCCCAGTGGCGTCAGGGGGAGAGCCTGGTCATGCTGCTCGAGCGGGTGGATGGCGCCCTCTATGAAGCCAAGGGGGCAGGGCGCAACTGCTACCGCCGGGCATCCTGAGTCTGTTCCCGCAGCCACTGGCTGATGCGCTCCTCCAGCCAGAAGCGGGGGCGCCAGGGGGTACCGTGCAGGAAGCCCACGTGGCCACCGCGCCGGCTCAGCTCGTAGCGCACCATGGGAGAGAGCTGCTCCGGTCTGGGGATCACGGCCCCTGTCATGAAGGGATCGTCGGCGGCGTGGATGATCAGGGTCGGGATGGTGATGCGGGCCAGGAGATCAAGGCCGGAGCAGGTCTGATAGTAGTGATCGGCGCTGTCGAAGCCATGGAGCGGGGCCGTGACCTGCTCGTCGAAGTCGCGCAGGGTAGCGATGCGACTCACCTGCTCCGGTTGCCAGCGAGCTGCGGCTTGTTGGCGGATCTTGCGCAGCAGATTGGCTCTCATGGTGCGCAGCAAGTAACTCTGATACACCCGTGAGAACCCCTGATTGACCCTGTCGGCGCAGCTCGCCAGCTGCAGCGGCGCCGAGATCACCACGGCGGCGGTCAGTTCATCCGGACAGGCCCGCGCCAGCAGATTGACCAGCATGTTGCCCCCCAGGGAGTAGCCGATGGCGACCAGCGGCTTGCCGGGAAAACGGCGACCCAGCTCGGCGATCAGCGCCTCTGCATCCTCGATGGCGCCGGAGTGATAGGCCCGCAGCAGCCGGTTCGGCTCGCCGCTGCATCCCCGAAAATGCATCAGCACGGCGTCGTTCCCCTGCCGCTGCAGATGGGCAAACAGTCCCTTGGCATAGTGGGAGTGAATGCTGCCCTCCAGACCGTGAAACAGCACCAGCAGCGGCCGCTCATCCTGGCTGATGGCCCCGCTCCAGGCGAGGTCGACGAAGTCCCCATCCGCGAGTTCGAACCGTTCCGGGATGAAGCGGGCCGGCGTGCGGCGCAGCCACTTCGGCAAGATGGTCTGCAGGTGGGCATTGCGGGCCCACCAGGGGGCGTGGAAGTGGCTTTCTGTCAGCATGCAACGACTCGGGGCAGCAGAAGAGGAAAGGGGCGGCGAGCCCATGGCCCGCCGCGGTATCAGGCGGGCAGGCGGTCGTGGTGTTCGGCGCCGCGCAGCATGGCCTGGATCAGCTCGTTGGCTTCAAACTTGGTCAGCGCCTCGTGGGCGCCGACCTGATGGGCCCGCTCCACGCTGATCTCGCTGGAGAGGGAGGTGTGCAGGATGATGTAAGCCTCCGCCAGCCTGGGATCGCTCTGCACCTCGAAGGCCAGCTCGTAACCGTCCAGCCCCGGCATCTCTATGTCGCTCACCAGTATGTCTATCCGGCTGCCCTGGGCGACCCTGGCCTGCATCAGGCTGAGGGCGTCGCGCCCGTTGGTGCACACCTCGTAGGGAATGTTGATGTAATCGAGGGCCGCCATCAGCTGGCGGCGGGCGACGGAGGAGTCGTCCACCAGCAGGATCCGCATCGGCTTGAGCCGTTCGCGCTGCACATCGGTCAGCACTGGGTAGAGGTGGCTGGGATCGTCCGGATAGACCCGGGACAGGATCAACTCCACGTCCAGCAGCTGGATCAGCTGCTCGCCCACCTTGGTCACCCCGGTGACGAAGACGTTCTGACCGAGGGAAGGGGGCGGCGGCTCTATGTCACGCCAGTTGCACTCGGTGATCTTGTCGATGCCCCGCACCAGGAAGCCCACCAGGGTGCGGCGGCAATCCGTGATGATGATGAAGCAGTTGGGCATCTCCTCCCGGCTGATCGGGCGATAGCCCACCGCCATCGCCATGTCGATCACGGGGATGGTGGTGCCCCGCATGCTGGCCGCCCCGAGTACGGTCGGGTGCGAATGGGGCAGGGCGGTGAGCTGGGTGTAGGGGACGATCTCCTTCACCTTGAGGGTGCCGATGGCGAAGGATTGCCTGGCAGAGAGGTGAAACAGCAACATGCCCTGGGATTGGTTGGCCTTGCTCGTCATGGCGGATGTCCTGTTGATCTAATCGGTGACGGTCAATCTGGTGTTCAGCATAGAGGATGGTGACAAGGATGACTCCTTTGTTATTAGCGACCGCGAGCCGCAAAACTGGACCCTGTCACCACCATTTATTTTCTCGTCCGGCTCACTGGGCGTAGGCCACCGCCTCCAGCGTCAGTCCGAGCCAGCGCTGGCACGCCTGCGCCAAATCCTGTTCATCCCGGTAACCGAGCTTTGCCACCACCTGGGCTGGCTTGCTGCCACTTCTGAGCAGGCGTACCCCCTGCAGCAACTGCCACTGGGCACCGAGCGCATCGGCCGCCAGGGCGGGATCCTCGATGCCGCGCTCGGCGAGGCAAGCCTGCCAGGCCGCGGCGCTGCCTTCAGACTGACTGGCCAGGGCGCGCCAGGCACCTTGCAGCGGCTGATCCGCCTGCGCCAGGATGGTGCACGCCTGCAGCTCGTCCCCGATGACCCGCAGACGGTGGCCATAGGCCTCCTGCCAGTCACGGGGCCTCGACCAGTTGGCCAGGCTGTCCAGCAGGGCGTCCATCAGCGGGGTGGGTTGCAACCAGCCTGCCTGGGCCGGTTGCGCCACCCGCACCGAGCAGGTCAGCCGATCATGCTGACAACCCGCCAGGGGAGTGAAGGCGGCGAGGGCATCGGCGCACAGCCAGAAGTGGCTGCCCGCCGTCAGCAACAGCTCATGGGAGCCGAGTCTCAGCAGTGCCGCACCCCGGGTGACGCGCAGCAGCTGACCCAGGGGGGAGCGTTTGCGGGGGCCGACCTGCAGACAAGGAGTGGAAAAATGCTGATATTCGATGGCGTGATGCATGTAAAAACCCTGATATGATGCTGCCTGGAGGTAACAAAAATGGAAACCAGACGTAAAAAACGCTTCATTGCCGGTGCGGTTTGCCCGGCGTGCGGCAAGATGGACACCATGATGCTGTATATGGAGCATGGAGTCGAGAAGGTGACCTGTGTCGACTGCGGGGATACCCAGGTGCAGACCCAGGCCGAGGTGGACAAGGCGACCCGGGAGGCCGAACAGGTCATAGGGGTGTTCCGCCCCGAGTAAGAGAGAGCCGGATGGCCGAGGTTGACAAGGCTATCCGCGAGGCCAAACGGGCAATCAGCGTGCTTAGCCCCGAGTGTTGGGCCTCTTGGTAATACCCGGGGTGGGACAAGGCTCGTTCTGGACTGCTGACTTTTTCAGCATGGCGGAGCGGGGCAGATCATATGCTTGGCCACCTTTTTAAGGTATTCTGGGCCCGTTTTTTTCTATCCGCAGGATCCCTGACATGAAAGTAGCTCCCCTGAGCGTGGTTACGCTGGAATACACGGTCACCGACGAACACGGTGAAGTCATCGACACCACTGTCGGTAAAGAGCCTCTGGTGTATCTGCACGGTACCCGTTATCTGGTCTCCGGCCTCGAAGCCGAGCTGGAAGGCCGCAGCGTGGGCGAGGCGTTCGACGTCACCCTGACGCCGAGCCAAGCCTATGGCGAGTATGACGAGAACCTGGTGCAAGAAGTGCCCGGCGAGCTGTTCGATGGCATGGAAGTGTCTGAAGGGGATACTTTTGTGGCCGAGACCGACGATGGCCACCGTCCGGTGACCGTCATCGAAGTCTCCGAAGAGTTCATCAAGGTGGATGGCAACCATCCGCTGGCCGGTGTGACCCTGGGCTTCAAGGTCGAGATCAAGGACGTGCGTGCCGCCACTGCTGAAGAGCTGGCTCACGGCCACGTGCACGGTGCCGGTGGCTGCGGTCACGATCATGGCCATGGCCATGGCCATGACCACGGTCACGATCACGATCACGACCATGACCACGGCGGTTGCTGCGGCGGTCACGGCCACGATCACGGTCATGACCACGGCGACGAGCAAGGTCACGGCGGTTGCTGTGGCGGCGGTGGTTGCGGTGGCAAGGGCCATCAGCACTGATCTGCCGACTGGCAAGATGAAAAAACCCGCTGCGTGCGGGTTTTTTTATGGCGGCGCACTCAGTAGTGCGGTGGGGGCGTCTCTTCGGCCATGCTGGCGATCTGGCTCGGCTGCACGCTCTGCAGCTTGTCCACCAGCAGCTGGATCTGATGCTTGAGCCGATCGAGTTCACGGCCCTGGGTGGTCACCTCTTCGTTGAGCTGCTCCACCGTGTATTCGGCATAGGCGAGACGGCTTTCCAGGGTCTCGAGACGATCGTTAACTTGCTGACTCATGGGCCTTTTGGTCCTTACTTGATAGTCCAGATTTCGGCCAGGCCACTGGAGCTGGCGCTGACGAGGTGGCCATTGTCGCGCAAAGCCACGCCATAGACCACAGCGCTCGGTGGTTTCACCTTGGGATGGGGAGAGACGCGCCAGCTTTGCAGCAGGCTGCCATCGCTCACCCGCCACAGGGAGAGCTGGCGGGAGGGGGCGCCGGTGACGAGCCAGTCGCCATCCTTGACGAACCGGGCGCTGGTGTAGACCTCGAAGCGGTGATCGAACTGCAGCCGGCTCACCTCCTTGCCTGTCTTGAGATCCCAGATGCTGGCCTGACGGCTGTCGGCGGTAAAGGCGAAGCGCCCCGCCGGATCCAGCCTCGCCATCACCACCCGGCCACCATGGTTGAAACGCCACACCACCTGGCCGCTGCGGGTATCCCACAGATAGGCGCTGTAGTCGTTGCCGCCGGTGAGGGCGTAGCGGCCATTGGCGGAGAGATCCACCGTATTGACCTGCTCGGTATGGCCGAGGAACTGCAGCCTGCGCCCGGTGCGGGTATCCACCAGCTCCGCCTTGCCATCTTCGCGACCGATCAGCACCAGACGGCCATCGGCCGAGAGTGCCGCATCCCTCAGGCTGGATTCAGGAAGTGAATAGTAGCCTTGGGAGCGACCATCTTGCAGGCGCCAGATGGCAAAGGTGCGCTGGGTGGCCGTGATGGCGTGGCTGTCGCCCGGGGAGAAGCGGGTGAGGGTGACGAACTCTTCCTGGTCCTCGCTCTGGCGCCAGCGCCAGCGCTCCTTGCCCTGTTCCAGATCCCACACCACTGTGCCCTGGCCCAGGCTGGAGACTATGGCCTGCTTGCCGGAGCTCGCGAGATCAGCACTCAGCAAGCCCTGGTTGGCGAGGCGGATCTGCTGGCCGGGAAGTGAGCTCTGTTCGCACCCTGTCAGCATCAGGCAGATACCGATGAGATAAATGGCACTTTTGATCATTTTTCCTGTCTCATGCTTTCGTTACCTGCGATCACGGCGTTAGTATAAGGCGCTTATCACGATAAACCTCTCATTTCACGAAGGAACCGAGAGCGGTATTTAGAGTTTTGGAGAAACTGATGAACAATTTTCTGAAGGTGTCCCTGTTGGCTGCGGCCGTTGCCGTGAGTCTGACTGCTTGCCAAAAAGATGAGAAGCCTGCTGCCAATACCGCAGAGGTCAAGGCAGAAGCCAGCAAGCCGGCAGAGGCCCCCAAGGCAGCAGCCAAGAGCTTTGAAGAGCAATCCGGCTATGCGATCGGCCTCTCCATGGGTCGTTATATCGCCAATACCCTGGAACGTCAGCAGGAGCTCGGCATCAAGCTGGACAACAGCGTCATCCTCAAGGGTGTGACCGACGGTCTGGGCAAGGAAGCCAGCATGACTGACGAGGAGATCCAGAAGGTCCTGCAGGAATACGACGCCAAGATCAACGAGTTGACCAAGGCCAAGGCTGACAAGGATGCGGTGGACAACCTGAAGAAGGGTGAAGAGTACCTGGCCGCCAACGCCAAGAAAGAGGGCGTGAAGAGCACCGAATCCGGCCTGCAGTATCAGGTCGAGAAGATGGGTGACGGCGCCAAGCCCAAGGCCACCGACATCGTCAAGGTACACTACACCGGTACCCTGACCGATGGCACCAAGTTCGACAGCTCCGTCGATCGCGGCGAGCCGGCTACCTTCCCGCTCAACCAGGTGATCCCGGGCTGGACCGAAGGCGTGCAGCTGATGCCGGTCGGTTCCAAGTTCAAGTTCTTCCTGCCGTCCAAGCTGGCCTATGGCGAGCACGGTGCAGGCTCCATCCCGGCCAACGCCGTGCTGGTATTTGACGTCGAGCTGCTGGCCATCGAAAAGCCGGCTGCCGATGGCGCCGATGCGAAGAAATAAGCAGTCGATGCGATAAAAACGGCTCCCCAGGGAGCCGTTTTTACTTGTGTCGCGCCAGGATAGGCCGGAGAAAGCAGGGACCCGTCTTGAGTGTGTGGCGGCTAGCCCCCAGAATAGACAACAAAATCAATCGCAAGGATGGATCTCGTGGCTGAAAGCAAACCCCGTGTCCTGCTGGTGGAAGATACCCGCAGTCTGGCCGTCGTCTATGAGCAGTACCTGGTTCAGGATGGCTATGAGGTGCTGCTGGCCGATTGCGGCCAGCAGGCACTGGCGCAGTTGCTGACCAGCCCGCCCCCCGTGGTGCTGCTTGACCTCGAACTGCCCGACATGTCCGGCATGGCCATATTGCAGCAGATCACCGAGCAGCAACTGCCCTGCTCAGTGGTGGTGATCACCGCCCACGGCTCGGTGGACGTGGCGGTGGAGGCGATGCGCTGCGGTGCCTTCGACTTCCTGACCAAGCCGTTCGACGGCAAGCGGCTGTGCGCCACCGCCCGCAACGCCTTCAAGCATCAGCAGCTCAGCTCGCTGGTGGCCCAGTACAGGGAGAACTTCGAGCGCAGCTCCTTTGCGGGCTTCATCGGCGCCTCCATGGCGATGCAGGCGGTCTATCGCATCATAGAGAGCGCGGCGCCGAGCAAGGCGACCGTCTTCATCACGGGGGAGAGCGGTACCGGCAAGGAGGTCTGTGCCGAGGCGATCCACCAGTGCAGCCCGCGCCGGGATCAGCCCTTCATCGCGCTCAACTGCGCCGCCATTCCCCACGATCTGATGGAGAGCGAGATCTTCGGCCATGTGAAGGGATCCTTTACCGGTGCCCAGGGGGATCGCAAGGGGGCGGCCAGCCTGGCGGACGGCGGCACCCTCTTCCTCGACGAGATCTGCGAGATGGATCTCGACCTGCAAAGCAAGCTGCTGCGCTTCATCCAGACCGGCACCCTGCAGCGGGTCGGCAGTGGCAAGGTGGAGACGGTGGACGTGCGTTTCGTCTGCGCCACCAACCGGGATCCCCTGGTGGAGGTCAAAGCGGGGCGCTTTCGCGAGGACCTTTACTACCGGCTGCACGTGATCCCGCTCTCTCTGCCACCCCTGCGCGAGCGCGGCGAAGACATACTGCTGCTGGCCCGCGACCTCCTGCTGCGATATGCCAAGGAGGAGCACAAGCGCTTCCGGGATTTCGATGCAGACGCCGTGCGGGTGCTGCTCGATTACCCCTGGCCCGGCAACGTGCGCGAGCTGCAGAACGTGGTGCGCAACATAGTGGTTCTCAATGATCGCGAGCTGGTGAGCAAGGAGATACTGCCGCCGCCGCTCAACGGCGGCCGTGCGCTCGCGGTGCCTGCCCCCGCCGAGGACCCCCCCGAGACTCTGGCCGAGCCCATGTCGATCCCGCTGCCGGTGCGCCCGCTCTGGCTGGTGGAGAAGGAGGCCATAGAGCAGGCTATCGCCAGCTGTGACGGCAACATCCCCAAGGCGGCGGCGCTGCTGGAGATCAGCCCCTCGACCATTTATCGCAAGAAGCAGGGCTGGGAAGAGGCGAGCCTGGCTTAGGGCTTAAGGCCGCGAGGTTGGAGATCTACCCTTCACTCCCTCATTTACCGCAAGAAGCAGGGCTGGGAGGAGGCGAGCCTGGCTTAAGGCCTAAGTATGGCTGGGCTCAGCCCTTCCTTTATCTATCGCAAGAGGCCGAGTCGGGAAGGGGGGCTGGCCTGAGTGACGGGCGGCGTGAGCCACCCGCTCTTTTTGTGGCGCGCAGTCAGAGCTTGGCGAGGCGCTTGAGCCTGGCCAGCCGCTCCGCCTCGTTGGCCTGCAGCCAGCCATCCCGCGAGAGCAGGAACCAGGCGCGGGCGAAGTATTCGGGGGCGGCCGGATCGTCCAGCATGAGGCCGTTCTCCCCCAGCTCCTCGAACAGGTAGCCATCTTCCGGCGCGCTGGCCTCGGCCATGTCGGCCTTCAGCTGGCTCAGCTCGGCCATCGCCTGTTCGTGCAATCCCTGCGCCCGGCTCAGCCGTGCCAGGCTCCAGCGGGCGATAAAGGCCTTGTTCTGATTGCTGTGTTGCTGGTGCCAGGCCAGGCACTTCTGCTGGCAGGCCCTGGCCTCCTCAAAGCGACCCAGCTCAAACAGGGTCCAGCCCTGATTGTTGTAGAGGCTGGGCAGCCAGCCGCGCACCTTATCGTCGGCACTGCGCTCGGCCAGGGTCATCGCCAGTTGATGCCAGCGGCTCTGCTCCTCCAGCGGGGCGGCGATGGCCACCATGTGGGCCGCGTCTATGGCGAGCCCTGTCTCCCCCAGCTTGAGCCCGAGTTGCCACCCCTGCTCGAACAGCGTCCTGGCGCTGGCCTTGTCGCCGGCCGAGTTGAACGTCCGCCCCCGTTCCAGCAAGGTGCGCAGCCGTGCTCGCGGCGTGGCGTCGGTGAGGCGGGGTTCTATCTCGTCGAGCAGTTGGTGCGCCTGTGCAAACTGGCGCTGCAGCGAATGGGTGCGGGCCAGCTGGGTCAGCAGCTCCAGCTCGTATTGCAGGTCGTGGTGCACCTCTTCGAGCAGGCGTCGAAAACGCAGGGCAGTGGCGGCGGGATCCTGATAATCCCACTGCGCCATGAAATCGGGCGGATTGTCCATCTGGCCTCCTGGCTGGTTACCCTCTCACCAAGATGCCTATCGCCCATTGTTTGTACAAGGGGCGCCCGTCACAGGGCGCCCCTCAGGTCATGAAAAAGCTAGTGCAATCGAAATCAATAGACCATGGCCAGGCTCATCAGCATCAGGCCCAGGGCGGCGAAGGCCCCCTCCTTGATGGCCAGGCGCGGCACCAGCGCCTTGGGCAGTGCCGGGAACAGGCAGAGCGCGAAGCCAAGCCCCGGCATCAGCCAGTGAAAGCCGGGACTGCGCAGGGTCGGATCTGCCGCCCCGTTGATGATGATGAGCAGGATGAAGAGGGTGAAGGCGGGCAGGATAAACCAGCGGGCGTTGCCGGCGGCGACCGCTCTCAGGGGCGAGATGCGATAGAGCACCAGGGTCACGATAAAGAGTACGAGGGGGGCCAGCAGATAGAGGGGGGCCGGATTCATGATGGGGGTCTCCAGACAACGGGGGGAAGAGTGTAAGCAGCCGGGGCTAGGGATGACCAGCGCGCCAGCCCCGGGCTGTGAGGCCGATCCCAGGGCAAAGGTTTGCCTGGCAAGGGATCAGCGCAGCCAGATCCAGGCACAGCCAAATGCCAGCCAGCTCAGCACCAGCAATACCCATGGCAACGGGTGCTGGCGGCTGATCTCGACAAGCTCTATCTCCTGGGCCTCTTCCTCATGCTCGCCCTGCTGTGGCTGCTTCGTCCTGGCTTGCTGCTTCTTCTGGCGGCTCGCCTCCCTGGCCCGCGCCTTCATCTGTTTCTTGTATTCGTCTATGCCCTTCTGGATCCCCTGGGCGATCAGCTGGGTCTGCTCCTTGGTCTGCCCCGGTTTCTGGTTGGCGCGGGCTACCTTCATCGCCTCCTGCTGGGTCTCGGGGGAAATTTTGTCGTACTTTGCCATTCACGGCTCTCCTTGGCATCGATTGGCGGGAAGTATGCCATAACTGTTTCCGGCAGGCTGCCATCCCTGCGGGGGAAATGAGGCGGCAGGAGATTGGCTAGTGATGGAAATATGAGGAGACAGGTTGCGTTGGTGATCACATTTGGCGGAATTTGTGAGTCACCGATGAAAAAGCGTCACATGTTGTTTGTTATATTAGCGCCCGACCTAATGGCTTGGGTCGTCCAATAACAAAATAACAAGGTGATATGGAAATGAATTATAAATTTGTCAAAGGAACTGTCGCGCTGGCTGTGCTAGCCGCGCTGAGTGGCTGTAATACCTCACAAAATGAAAGTGTCGCCCCCTGCAGCGAAAATGTCTGCAAGCTGACCATTTTGCACACCAATGATACCCACGGTCGTTTCTGGCACAACGACAAGGGTGAATATGGCATGGCCGCCCAGAAGACCCTGGTCGAACGCCTGCGTGGTGAGGCCAAGGCTGCGGGCAGCGAGGTGCTGGTGCTCTCCGGTGGCGACGTGAATACAGGGGTGCCGGAGTCGGATCTGCAGGATGCGGAGCCGGACTTCATGGCCATGAACAGCATCCGCTACGATGCCATGGCGGTGGGCAACCACGAGTTCGACAACCCCCTGAGCATCCTCGAGAAACAGCGTGAGTGGGCCAAGTTCCCCATGATCTCCGCCAACATCTACGACAAGGCCAGCGGCAAGCGCTACTTCGACCCCTACAAGGTGTTCAAGCTGGAGAACGGCCTCAAGGTCGCCGTGCTGGGCCTGACCACGGAAGACACCGCCCAGCTGGTGGATCCCAACAACGTCCAGACCCTGGAGTTCCGCGATCCGACCACGGAAGCGGCCAAGCTCGGCAAGCAGATCCGCGACAGCAAAGAGGCGAACCTGGTCCTGGCCATCACCCACATGGGTCACTACGAGAATGGCCAGCACGGCAGCAATGCCCCTGGGGATGTGGAGATGGCGCGCGCGCTGCCGGCCGGCACCCTGGACGCCATCATAGGTGGTCACTCCCAGAACCCGGTCTGCATGGAGCCGGGCACGGCGGACAAGTACGCCGACTTCAAGCCGGGTGACGATTGCCTGCCGGATCAGCAGAACGGCACCTGGATCATGCAGGCCCACGAGTGGGGCAAGTATGTGGGCCGCGCCCAGTTTGACTACCAGAATGGCAAGCTGACCCTGACCCAGTACGATCTCATCCCGGTCAATCTGAAAGACACTGGCGGTGCCTTCATTCAGGAAGAGATCACCAAGGATCCAGAGCTCTACAGCACCCTGCTCACCTATCAGGAGAAGGGTCAGCAGGAGCTGGGCGTGGTGATAGGCTCCACCGACGGCGTGCTGGACGGCGAGCGTGCCAACGTGCGCAACAAGCAGACCAACCTGGGTCGCCTCATCACCACGGCCACCGCCGAGAAGCTGAGCACCGACTTTGGCATCGTCAACTCAGGCGGCGTGCGTGCCTCCATCGCGGCTGGCGACATCAGCTATCGCGACGTGCTGACAGTGCATCCGTTCGGCAACACGGTCAACAAGGCGACCATGAGCGGCAGCGAGCTGGCAACCTATCTGGGCCTGGTGGCGACCAAGACAGTCAACACCGGCGGCTATGCCCAGTTTGGTGGCATCAACATGGCGGTGGACTGCCAGGCCAAGAGCGTGACCATCACCAGCGTGGGCGGCAAGGCCTTCGATCCGGCGGCCAGCTACAGCTTCTCCATCCCGAGCTTCAGCGCAGCCGGTGGCGACGGCTATCCGAAGATCAATACCATCAACGCCGGTCTGGTGGATGCCGGGGTGTTGAAGGATTATATCGCGGCGAAGAAGACCATACAGGTGGCCGATTATCAGCCGGCCGGCGAGGTCAGCTATGTGAATTCCGCCTCGACTGATGGCTGCAAATAATAGATCGGCCTTGGGCCAATAACAAAAGAGAGGCAGCCATGGCTGCCTCTCTTTTTTATTTTCAAGGTCATCAGCATGGGCTGAAGGCGATTATTCTCGGCCCCTCACAGGGAGGGGGGAATATTCCATTGCCAGCTGTGATGAGTGCGATGGCAATAAAAAGGCGACCCTGGGGTCGCCTTTATCATGCTTGCCGGACGAGCCTGCTTAGAGCTGCTCGATACCTACGATGTGCCAGGGGGCATTGTCCTTGGCCAGGTTGCGCTCGAGGTGCCACACCTCCTTGATGTCCTCCTCGACCTGCTCCTGACGGTCCATGTAGCGACCGCTGAAGCGCACGCTGACCTGGGCCCAGTCGCTGCCGTAGTCGGCACGCACCAGCTGGGTGTCCACATACATCACTTCGGTATGCTGCTCGCCGGTCAGTTCGGCGCGCTCGGCCTGAAGGTGCTGGAACAGCTCCGGGCTCACGTACTCGCGTACCTTCTCCAGATCGTTCTTGTTCCAGGCCTCTTGCAGGGTGCGATAGTGATCGCGGGCGCCGGACAGGAAACCGTTCATGTCAAAGCCTGGCGGCAGGCGGAAGGGGACGTCGCTGTCGGCAAAGCCGGTCGCCTGCGGGGCGCCGTTGCTCTGCTCGAACTGCTGCGGTGCCGACGGTGGCTGATAGCCCGCATAGGCCGCCTGTGGTGGGGTCGCAGCCGCCTTGTTCTTGCGCAGGGCGCGGATCAGGAACACGGCACCGAGCGCCAGCAGGGCGATCAGCAGGAAGTCCATGCCCTGCAGGCCTTCGAAGGCGCCGCTGCCCAGCAGGTAGGCGAACAGGCCACCGGCCAGCAGGCCGCCCAGCAGGCCACCCATCATGCCGCTCTTCTTGGGCGCCGCAGCCAGGGTAGGGTTCTTGCCATTCACGGGAGCTGCAGTCGGAGCCGGTTGGGCCGGTGCCGTCTTGTAGCTCTTGCCAAAGGATTTGCCGCCACCAAATTTCTTGGCCTCGGCTATGGGTGCCCCAAGGCCAATGGCCAGGATCACGGCAAACAGGGTCAGCATCTTTTTCATTTTGACTCTTTCACTCTCATGTAGGTGGGGGCATGCTCTGCTTGTGCAAGCTCAGCGAGGCGCATGGCAGGCTGCCGGTCCCTTTTTGTGTTGCAGCTTGCGGGTATGATTAACATGTCTGGCATGAATTATTCATGAACAGATTGCCCCTCCCGGGGGCGCCAAGGAGGATGCCCATGAGAAACAGACGACCGAGTCGTTCGGTGCGCAGACTGCGCAACAAGCTCAAATCCAAGGCGAAGGATCAGACTCTGGTCTGGCCCTTCCTCGTGCTGTGAGGGGCAAGGAGGTCCCCAGGACCCGATGAGCCGGCCACCCGGAAGCAGGCAGGCCAACGGATGAGGTGAATAGCGCGCATTAGCGCTCGCGATGGCGGGGTTTCTTTTGTAAAATTCCCGTCCCCTTCCCGCTGCGGTTTTTATGTGTATGGCAGAGCAAGTGACGGCGAAAAAAGACGCCAAGACACAACAGCTGAAAGTTCCCCCCCACTCTTTTGAGGCCGAGCAGTCCGTACTGGGCGGCCTGATGCTGGATAACGAGGCCTGGGATCGGGTGGCCGAGCGGGTAATCGACAAGGATTTCTACAGCCGTCCCCACCGCCTGATCTTCCAGGCCATGACCCGCCTCTCCAACGCGGGCAACCCCATCGATCTCATCACCTTGCAGGAGGAGCTGGAACGCTCCGAGCAGTTGGAAGAGTCCGGTGGCTTCGCCTATCTGGTGGAGATCGCCAAGAACACCCCGAGCGCCGCCAACATCAATGCCTACGCCGAGATAGTGCGTGAGCGGGCCGTGGTTCGGGAGATGATCTCGGTCGCCAACGAGATAGTCGAAGCGGGTTACGAGCCCCAGGGCCGTACCTCAGGCGATCTGCTGGATCTTGCCGAGAGCAAGGTGTTCCAGATTGCCGAGCAGCGCTCCAGCGCCAACGAGGGCCCGCAGCCCCTGAAGCTCATTCTGGAGCAGACGGTCGACAAGATTGAGGAGCTGTTCAAGACCCCTCACAACGGGGTGACCGGGGTTTCCAGCGGTTACGGCGATCTCGACAAGATGACCGCCGGTCTGCAGCGTTCGGATCTGATTATCGTGGCGGCCCGTCCCTCCATGGGCAAGACCACCTTCGCCATGAACCTGTGCGAGCACGCAGCCCTCACCGCCGACAAGCCGGTGCTCATCTTCTCTCTGGAGATGCCCTCCGAGCAGATCATCATGCGTATGCTCGCCTCGGTGGGGCGCATCGACCAGACCAAGGTGCGGACCGGCCAGCTCGACGACGAAGATTGGGCGCGCCTCTCCTCCACCATGGGGCTGCTGCTCGAGAAGGGCAAGATGTACATAGATGACGCCTCCGGCCTGACCCCGACCGACGTGCGCTCCCGTGCCCGGCGCATCGCCCGCGAACACGGCGGCCTCTCCATGATCATGATCGACTACCTGCAGCTGATGCGGGTGCCGGCGCTGTCTGACAACAGAACTCTGGAAATCGGTGAAATCTCCCGCTCCCTCAAGGCCCTGGCGAAAGAGCTGCAATGCCCTGTGGTGGCGCTCTCCCAGCTGAACCGAAGCCTGGAGCAGCGGGCCGACAAGCGGCCGGTCAACTCGGACCTTCGTGAATCAGGCTCCATCGAGCAGGACGCGGATTTGATCATGTTCATCTACCGCGACGAGGTGTATCACGACGACAGTCCCGACAAGGGGATTGCCGAGATCATCATCGGCAAGCAGCGTAACGGCCCCATAGGCCGGGTGCGCCTCACCTTCCAGGGCCAGTTCTCCCGGTTCGACAACTATGCCGGTCCGGCGTTTGATGATGACTACTAAGCCGGGGTCGAGATCGCCCCGGATACCAGACACAGTTTTCCCGGTTCGACAATTCTGCCGGTCCGGCCTTAGACGATGACTATTAAGGGATGACACCACTCGGTGCCTGGCGCAGGTGCGCCATCATGCCCTCGTAAGGGAAAACAGATGAAAGCGGCTATTGCCCAAATCGATACCTCGGCCCTGCGCCACAACCTCGCCGTGGTCAAGCGCCACGCTCCTTCCTGCAAGATCATCGCCGTGGTCAAGGCCAACGCCTATGGCCATGGCCTGCTGCCGGTGGCCCGCACCCTGGTGGATGCGGACGCCTATGCGGTGGCCCGCATCGAGGAGGCGCTGATGCTGCGCTCTTGCGCCGTGGTCAAACCCATAGTGCTGCTGGAAGGCTTCTTCTCGAGCGCAGACTTGCCCGTGCTTGCGGCCAACAACCTGCAGACCGCGGTACACACCTGGGAGCAGCTCGAGGCGCTGGAGCAGGCCGAGCTGCCGGCCCCCGTGGTGGCCTGGCTCAAGCTCGACACCGGCATGCACCGGCTCGGGGTGCGGGCCGAGGAGATGCCCGCCTTTATCGAGCGGCTGGCCCGCTGCAAGAACGTGGTGCAGCCGTTCAACATCATGACCCACTTCAGCCGCTCCGATGAGCTGGATCAGCCCACCACCCGTGAGCAGATCGATCTCTTCAGCCGCCTGACCGCGCCGCTCAAGGGTGAGCGCGCCATGGCGAACTCGGCGGGCATCCTGGCCTGGCCGGACTCCCATTGCGACTGGGTGCGCCCCGGCGTCATCCTCTACGGCGTCTCCCCCTTCCCGAACACTGTGGCGGCGGATTATGACCTCAAGCCGGTGATGACCCTCAAGACCCAGCTCATCGCGGTGCGGGATCACAAGGCTGGCGAGCCTGTGGGCTATGGCGCCAACTGGGTGTCGACCCGTGACACCCGGCTCGGCGTCATCGCCATCGGTTACGGCGATGGCTATCCCCGCATGGCGCCCAACGGCACCTCTGTGCTGGTCAATGGCCGCATAGTGCCCCTGGTGGGCCGCGTCTCCATGGACATGACCACAGTGGATCTCGGCCCAGGCGCCACCGACAAGGCTGGCGACGAGGCCGTGCTCTGGGGCGAAGGTTTGCCAGTGGAGCGGGTCGCCGACGAGATTGGCACCATTCCCTATGAGCTGATCACCAAGCTCACTTCTCGGGTATTTATGGAGTACGTTTAACCCCCCTCATCCCCAACCCTTCTCCCGCGAGGGGAGAAGGGAGTGACGACCACAGTTTTCTCTCTGCTGGGAGAGGGATTAATCAATGAAAAGGCCGCTCGCGTGATATCGCGAGCGGCCTTTTTGATCGGCGAAGGATCATAAAAAGCCCCGCGTCTGCGGGGCCTGGGTCTCTTTCACTATGTGGCGCTTAGCCTATGGTCATCAGGCTGGCGTTGCCACCGGCGGCGGCGGTGTTGACCGAAAGGGCGTGCTCGATCAGCAGGCGCTCCAGGGGGATGTCGGTCTCGCCACGGTGCAGGCCGTGCACGCCGACGATGGCGCCAGCACGGGCGGCGGCAAGCTTGGCCACTTCCCGCAGCTGATCCGAGTCGCCGTGGTGCAGCAGGGCATCGAAGCCAACCTCGCTGTTGGCCCAGTCTGCCACCAGCTGGATACGCCCTTGTACCTCGCTGGGCAGGCTGGCCAGCAGGGTGCGGTTCTGGGCATTGTCCTGCCACAGCACTTGCGTCCCGACCGCCAGACAGGCTGCCAGCTGGGCCAGCAGATCTGTTTTGGCTTCTTGATCGTCGGCGGCCAGACAGAGCACCCGCTCCCGGGGTAGCAGGCTGTAGCTGTTGCGCTCGCCGGTGGGGCCGACCAGCAGTTGGGTCAGGCCGCTCAGCGCCAGCTCGCCGTAGCGATCGCACAGGGCCACCAGTGCCGGGGCCTGCTTGGCTGCCCAGCCACGCAATGCCTGCAGTGCCGGTTTGGCGGCCTCGGCTTGCGGGGTTGCCCCCTGCTCCTGGCGAAGCTGGCTGGTCACCGCCTCCTGAGGGCGCGCCCCAAGCAGACGGTACATGTAGAGCGGGCCGCCCGCCTTGGGACCTGTGCCGGAGAGCCCTTCGCCGCCGAACGGCTGCACCCCGACCACGGCGCCCACTATGTTGCGGTTGACGTAGAGGTTGCCGACTTTGGCGGTGTTGACCACCTGGGCTATGGTCTCGTCGATGCGGGTATGGACCCCCAGGGTCAGGCCGTAGCCGCTGTCATTGATCTGCGCGAGCAGCTCGCCGAGCTTGGCGCGGGGGTAGCGCACCAGGTGCAGCACCGGGCCGAACACCTCTGGGCCCAGCTCATCCAGGCTGTCGAGTTCGATCAGGGTCGGCAGCACGAAGGTGCCGCGGTTGCAGGCGCCCTCTTGGGTGCGGGCAATCTGGTGCACCCGGCGACCCTTGTCCCCCATGGCCTTGATGTGGCGCTCTATGTTGGCCTTGGCCTCGGCGTCGATGACAGGGCCTATGTCGGTGGAGAGGTGCTCGGGGCTGCCGACCTTGTACTCGGCCATGGCGCCCTTGAGCATGCGGATCACCCGCTCGGCCACATCGTCCTGCACGCACAGCACCCGCAGGGCGGAGCAGCGCTGGCCGGCGCTGTCGAATGCCGAGGAGATGACGTCCATCACCACCTGTTCGGTCAGGGCGGAGGAGTCGACGATCATGGCGTTCTGGCCGCCGGTCTCGGCGATGAGCGGTATGGTGCGGCCCTGGGCGTCGAGGCGACCGGCCAGGTTGCGGGAGATGATGCCCGCCACTTCGGTGGAGCCGGTGAACATGACGCCACGGACCCGCTCGTCCGCTATAAGGGCTGCGCCCACGGTTTCACCGCGGCCAGGCAGCAGTTGCACCGCACCGGCGGGGACGCCGGCCTCACGCAGGATGCGCACCGCCTGGGCGGCGATGAGGGGGGTCTGCTCCGCCGGTTTCGCCAGCACAGTATTGCCGGCGGCGAGCGCCGCGCAGACCTGGCCGCTGAAGATGGCCAGCGGGAAGTTCCAGGGGCTGATGCAGACCACGGGGCCGAGCGGTCTGTGGCTCTCGTTGGCGAAGTGGTTGCGCGCCTGGGCGGCGTAGTAGCGCAGGAAGTCCACCGCCTCGCGCACCTCGGCGATGGCGTTGGCGAAGGTCTTGCCGGATTCGCGCACCAGCAGGCCCATCAGGGGTTGCAGCTCGGATTCCATCAAATCGGCGGCGCGCTCCAGTACGGCGGCCCGTTCGGCCGGCGGAGTCGATTGCCAGATCTGGCCGCTGGAGAGAGCGCAGGCGAGGGCCTTGTCCACCAGCTCTACCGTGGCTTCGCTCACCTGACCGACGACGTCGCGGTGATCAGCCGGGTTGACGACGTGCTGGAACTGGGTCGGTGTCTCGGTGTCGCAGCCCGGCTGTTCATTACCCAACATGGGCACGGCCTGATAGACGGTGTTGGTGCTGGCGAGCAGGGCGGCGGACAGCGACCCGAGTCTGTGCTCGTTCGCGAGATCCAGACCGGCGGAGTTCGGGCGGGCTTCACCGTACAGCTCACGGGGCAGGGGAATGCGCGGGTGGGGCAGACCCAGGCTGCCTTCACGGGCCGCCATCTGCTCGATCTGCTGTACCGGATCCTGCACCAGATCCTGCAGGGAGATGCTGTTGTCCGCGATGCGGTTAACGAAGGAGGTGTTGGCCCCGTTCTCCAGCAGGCGGCGCACCAGGTAGGCGAGCAGGGTCTCGTGGCTGCCGACCGGCGCATAGATGCGGCAGGGGCGACCCAGCTTGCCATCGGCGACCTTGCCGACCACCTGTTCGTAGAGCGGCTCACCCATGCCGTGCAGGCACTGGAACTCGTACTGGCCCGGGTAGTAGTTCTGCCCCGCCAGCTGGTAGATGGCCGACAGGGAGTGGGCGTTGTGGGTGGCGAACTGGGGATAGATGGACTCGGGCACCGCCAGCAGCTTGCGGGCGCAGGCGAGATAGGAGACATCGGTGTAGGGTTTGCGGGTATAGACGGGGTAACCCTCCAGGCCATCCTGCTGGGCGCGCTTGATCTCGCTGTCCCAGTAGGCGCCCTTCACCAGCCGGATCATCAGGCGGTGACGGCTGCGCTTGGCGAGATCGATCACATAGTCGATCACATAGGGGCAGCGCTTCTGATAGGCCTGGATGACGAAGCCGATGCCGTTCCAGTCCGCAAGGGACGGGTCGAAGCAGAGCTTCTCCAGCAGGTCAAGGGAGATCTCCAGTCGATCGGCCTCCTCGGCGTCTATGTTGATGCCGATGTCGTACTGCCTGGCGAGCTGGGTCAGGCCCAGCAGGGTGGGGTAGAGCTCTTCCATGACGCGATCGTACTGGGCGCGGCTGTAGCGCGGGTGCAGGGCGGAGAGCTTGATGGAGATGCCCGGGCCCTCATAGATGCCGCGGCCGTGGGAGGCCTTGCCGATGGCGTGGATGGCCTGCTCGTAGGAGGCGAGATAGCGCTTGGCATCCTCCTCGGTCAGGGCCGCTTCCCCCAGCATGTCGTAGGAGTAGCGGAAGCCCCGGTTTTCCATGTTGCCCGCGTTCGCCAGCGCCTCGGCTATGGTCTCGCCGGTGACGAACTGCTCCCCCATCAGGCGCATCGCCATGTCCACACCCTTGCGGATCAGCGGCTCGCCGCCCTTGCCGATCAGCCCCTTGAGGGAGCTGTTGAGGCCAGCCTCGTTGTGGGTGGCCACCAGCTTGCCGGTGATGAGCAGGCCCCAGGAGGCGGCGTTGACGAACAGGGAGGCACTCTGGCCCAGATGCTGGCTCCAGTTGCCACCGCTTATCTTGTCGCGGATCAGGGCATCGCGGGTCGCCTTGTCGGGGATGCGCAGCAGCGCCTCCGCCAGACACATCAGGGCTACCCCTTCCTGGGAGGAGAGGGAGAACTCCTGCAGCAGACCCTGCACCAGGCCCTGACGGCCGCTGGCGCTCTTCTGGTTGCGCAGCTTCTCGGCGATGCCGAGGGCCAGCTTCTGGGTGGCCTCGGCCTTCTCCTTGGGCAGGCGTGCCTGCTCCAGCAGCATGGGCACGGCCTCGGTCTCGGGGCGGCGATAGGCGGAGGTGATGGCGGCACGCAGCACGGACTGCGGCAAGATGCTCTCGGCAAACTCGAGGAAGACCTGGATCCCCTGCTCGGTGAGGGTCTCGATGGCCTCTTCCCCGGCGGCAGCGGCCAGACCGGACTGCTCGGGCGGGGTCAGGCCGCGCTCCAGCTGCTCCAGATAAGTGAAGATCGCCTGCTTGATCAGCCAGTGGGGGGTGCGATCCAGGGTCTGGGCGGCCTGCTTGAGACGGTCGCGGGTCGCTTCATCGAGTTTAACGCCGAGGGTGGTAGTGGCCATGGGACTTCCTGTGTCTAGAAGGTAACAATATTACCGGACGGTTAAATTTTGCCGAGAATGGCGCAACCAGGTGCAACCTTCAAGCAAGAAATTTTAATGTCCTGGCTACATTGTTGAATTTTCCTATGGCAAATGACTCGGTGGATTGAGCCTATGAATAGGACTCGATACAGGTTTTCACCGAAATATTAATGGGTTGTATACATGTTTTCGGGATGGGTAACGAGGTGCAACCCTCGGTGGGGTCGGGTTGCTCTTTTTTCATGAAATATCAGCCAGGTACTCATGGGGAAACGAGGGAAACCACCAATCAGGACTCACTGGTGTAGTGAACGACCTGGGTGGCGTTGGCTCTTCTATGCTGATAGCTGGCCTCGAAATCCGCTATCAATGACCAAGGAGCTCATCATGGCGCGTGTCAGTACCTATCTCAATTTTGCCCGGGAGACGGAGGCGGCCTTCCTCTTCTACCGCGAGGTGTTCGGCGGCGAGTTCAACGGCCCCCTCCACAGATTCAAGGAGTCCCCCGGCTGCCCGGGTCAGCCGCCCCTGTCACAGGAAGATGGCGATCTGGTGATGCATGTGGAGCTGTCCATCCTCGGCGGCCATGTGCTGATGGGCACGGACGCCCCCGCCAGCATGGGATTCACTCTGGTGCAGGGCAACAACAGCTACCTCAACCTGGAGCCGGACAGCCGGGCCGAGACCGACCGTCTGTTTGCGGCCCTGGGGGAGGGCGGCCAGGTGGAGATGGCGCTGCAGGAGATGTTCTGGGGTGACTATTTCGGTTCTCTGGTGGACAAGTTCGGCACCCGCTGGATGTTCAACTGCCAGAGCAAAAGCTGAGACGGCTTTGCTAATGAAAAGGGCGCCTTGGCGCCCTTTCTGTTTTTAACCGCCTCCATTTACCTGGTCCCACCATCTGGGCAGGCACCGGCATCTGACTCCCGGGGGCTGAGATGGCCTATGGCTGCCGTCCTACCATGTCGGCGGGCACCACCCAGGCATCGAACTGCTGGGCCGTGAGGTGGCCGGAGGCGATGGCCGCCTCCCGCAGCGTCAGCCCCTGGTGGTGGGCTAGTTTGGCGATCTCGGCGGCCTTGTCATAGCCGATGTGGGGGTTGAGCGCCGTCACCAGCATCAGGGAGCGGGCCAGCAGCTCGTCGATGCGAGCCCGGTTCGCAGCTATGCCGAGGGCGCAGTGATCGTGGAAGCTCTGCATGCCGTCCGCCAAGAGCCGCACGCTCTGCAGGAAGTTGTAGGCGATCATGGGCCTGAACACGTTCAGCTCGAAGTTGCCGCTGGCGCCGCCGATGTTGATGGCCACGTCGTTGCCCATCACCTGGGCACAGAGCATGGTGAGCGCCTCGCTCTGGGTCGGGTTGACCTTGCCCGGCATGATGGATGAGCCGGGTTCGTTCTCCGGAATGTTGAGCTCCCCGAGCCCGCTGCGGGGGCCGCTCGCCAGCCAGCGCACGTCGTTGGCGATCTTCATGAGAGAAGCCGCGAGCGTCTTGAGGGCGCCATGGGCATGAACCTGAGCATCGCTTGCCGCCAGGGCCTCGAACTTGTTGGGGGCGCTCACCAGGGGCAGGCCTGTCTGCTCGGCCAGGGTTTTGGCCACCGCCTCGGCAAAGCCGGGCGGGCAGTTGAGACCGGTGCCGACCGCGGTACCGCCGAGGGCCAGCTCACACAGATGGGGCAGGGTGGCACTCAGGTGGCGCTCCCCCTGAGCGAGCTGGGCGACCCAGCCGGAGATCTCCTGACCCAGGGTGAGGGGGGTGGCGTCCTGCAGGTGGGTGCGGCCAATCTTGATGATGTCCTCGAAGGCGGCAGCCTTGCTGGCCAGGGTCTGTTTGAGGGTGATGAGAGCCGGCAGCAGCTGGCCGGTGATGGCGGTGACGGCCGCCAGGTTCATGGCGCTCGGGAAGACATCGTTGCTGGACTGGCTCTTGTTCACCTCGTCGTTGGGGTGCACCAGCCGCGCCTCTCCCCGTGCGCCGCCGAGCAGCTCGCTGGCCCGGTTCGCCAGCACCTCGTTGAGGTTCATGTTGGTCTGGGTGCCTGAGCCGGTCTGCCACACCATCAGGGGAAACTCGGCGTCGTGCAGGCCGCACAGCACCTCGTCGGCGGCGGCCATGATGGCCTGGGCCTTGCGGGCGGGCAGCAGCCCCAGGGCGTGGTTCACCCTGGCGCAGGCGGACTTGATACGGGCGAGGGCATGGATGATCTCCATGGGCTGGCGCTCCCCCGAGATGTTGAAGTGGTGCAGGGAGCGCTGGGTCTGGGCGCCCCACAGTCTGTCCGCCGGGACGGCTATCTCCCCCAGACTGTCCCGCTCCATCCTGATATCCATGATGTTTCTCCTGCCGTTGAGGTGGTGGTCCCCAGCATGAACCCAAACGGCGGCCGGGGCCAGTTTGCATATGTCGGCTCATGGCTTATAATAAGCAAAGCTTACTATATAGGTTGCATGCTATGAACAAACAACCCGACTCCCTCGGATTCCTGATCGGCGACGTACAGCGTCTGATGCGCCGTCAGTTCCAGCAGCAGCTGGAAGGCAGCTGTCTGACCCTGGCCCAGGCCCGCGCCTTGGTGCACATAGCGCGCCGCGAGGGGATCCGTCAGGTGGAGCTGGCCGACGGTCTGGATATCCAGCCCATCACCCTGGCCCGCCAGCTGGATCAGCTGGCCGAGAACGGTCTGGTGGAGCGGCGCAGCGATCCCGGCGACCGCCGGGCCTATCAGCTCTACCTGACCGAGGCCGCAACCCCCTATCTGGCGATGATCAAGCAGGCGTCCGATCTGGTGCACCAGCGCGCCATCGGCGAGCTGGGGGAGGAGGCGACGGATGCGCTCTGTCACTCCCTCAAGATACTGCGCGCCAACCTCTCTCATCCCTGATTTCTCACTTTGACGCAACACACAGCGGAGCGATTTTATGACCACTGACTCACCCTCCTCCCCCCGTCCCAAGATGAACCGGCGCCGTACCCGCCTGCTGCTGCTGGTGGTGGTACCGGCACTGGTCCTGGTCGGGGCGGGCGCCATTTACCTCCACGGCGGACGCTATGTGGAGACCGACAATGCCTATGTGAAGGCGGACAAGGTGCCCATCAGTACCGAGGTGCTGGGCCGGGTGGCCAAGGTATTCGTCGCCGAGAACCAGCAGGTCAAGGCCGGTCAGCCACTGTTCGAGCTGGACCCCGAGTCCTTCCGGGTCGCCGTGACCAAGGCCGAGGCCGAACTCGCCAAGGTGCGCACCGATCTGGTGGCGCTGCAGACCAGCTATCGCGGTCAGCAGGCGGAGATAGACGTGGCCCGCACGCGCCATGCCTATGCCCTGAAGGAGGAGCGTCGCCAGGCGGATCTGGTGGCCAAGCACTTCACCTCCACTGCCAACTACGATGACGCCCGCCAGCTCACCATACAGACAGCCCAGCAGCAGGTGGCGCTGGAGGAGGGGCTCAAGAAGATAGAAGCCTCCCTGAACGGTGACGTGAACCTGCCGGTGGAGCAGCAGCCCGCCTATCAGGAAGCCGCCGCCGGTCTGGCCAAGGCCAAGCTGGATCTGGCCCGCACCACCATCTATGCCCCCGCCAACGGCATCGCCAGCCAGTTGCCCAAGCCCGGCCAGTACAGCCTGGTGGGCATGACAGCCATGATGCTGGTGGAGACCGACAGCCCCTGGGTGGAGGCGAACTTCACCGAGACAGAGCTGACCCATGTGCAGCCGGGCCAGCAGGTCGACATCAGCGTGGACACCTACCCGGACGCCCGCTGGCACGGTGTGGTGGAGAGCCTGAGCCCGGCCACCGGCTCCGAGTTCTCGGTGATCCCGGCCCAGAACGCCACCGGCAACTGGGTCAAGATAGCCCAGCGCGTCGCGGTGCGGATCAAGCTGGAGGACGGGGCGGATCTGCCCACCCTGCGCGCCGGCCTGAGCGCCACCGCCGAAATCGATACCGGCCACCAGCGCACCCTGCCCGGCTTGTCAGGTCGAGGTTGATATGACGACAACAGATACGGAGGGCACAGACCAGGTCTCCCGCCGCACCTTCATCACACTGTCGGTGATGCTGGCCACCATAATGCAGGCGCTGGACACCACCATAGCCAACGTGGCCCTGCCCCATATGCAGGGGGCCATGGGGGCGACCCAGGATCAGATCTCCTGGGTGCTCACCTCCTACATAGTGGCGGCCGCCATCTTCATGCCACTGACCGGCTTTATCTCGGCAAGAATTGGTCGGAAAAGACTGTTTATGTGGTCGGTGGCGGGCTTTACCGTCGCCTCCATGCTGTGCGGCGCGGCCCAGAGCCTGGATCAGATAGTGCTGTTCCGGCTGCTGCAGGGGATCTTCGGCGCCAGCCTGGTGCCCCTCTCCCAGGCGGTGCTGCTCGATACCTATCCTCCCGAGAAGCACGGCTCCGCCATGGCGATGTGGGGCATAGGTGTCATGGTGGGCCCCATCCTCGGGCCGTCGCTGGGGGGCTGGCTCACCGAGTACTACAACTGGCGCTGGGTGTTCTACATCAATCTGCCGTTCGGCCTGCTGGCCTGGTTCGGGCTCGCCGCCTTCATCGAAGAGACCAGACTCGATGCCAGCCGCCGCTTCGATCTGCTGGGCTTTGCCCTGCTGAGCCTGGGGATAGGGGCGCTGCAGATGGCGCTGGACAGGGGGGAATCCCAGAACTGGTTCGCCAGCCGGGAGATAGTGATCGAGACCGTCATGATGGTGATGGCCTTCTATCTCTTCGTGGTGCACATCTTCACCCATCCCCATCCCTACATAGAGCCGGCCCTGTTCAAGGATCGCAACTTCAGCGTCGGTCTGGTGTTCATCTTCATCGTCGGCATCATCTTGCTGGCGACCATGACGCTCTTGCCCCCCTTCATGCAGGGACTGATGGGCTACCCGGTGATCGACGTCGGCTATCTGCTGGCACCGCGCGGGGTCGGCACCATGTTCGCTATGATGCTGGTGGGCAGGCTGTCGGGCCGGGTGGACGTGCGGATCCTGATCCTGCTGGGGTTGCTGCTTACCAGCTTCTCCATGTGGGAGATGACGCTGTTCAACACCGACATCAGCAGTTGGGACATAGTGCGCACCGGCATAGTCCAGGGGTTGGGGCTCGGCTTCATCTTCGTGCCGCTCTCCACCATCACCTTCGCGACCCTGGCGCCGCGCTATCGCAACGAGGGGACGGCGCTGTTCAGCCTGGTGCGCAACATCGGCAGCAGCATCGGCATCTCTGTGGTCATCACCTACCTGGCCCAGCGCACCCAGATGAACCACGAGGTGTTCGCCTCCTACATCACTCCCTTCAATGCCGGTCTGCAGCAGGGGATGGGGACGGCGGCGCTGGTCACCCCCAAGGGGCTCGCCATGCTCAACGGCGAGGTGACTCGCCAGGCCAGCCTGCTCGCCTATCTGCAGGACTTCCGCCTGATGATGTGGGTCAGCCTGTGCGCCATTCCGCTGGTGTTGTTGCTAAAGGCCCCCAAGCGTGGCGGCGGCAAGGAGGCGCTGGCGATCCTGGAGTGAGGGCCCTTGCGGGATCTCACCCCGGTGCGAGCGGGCAAACGAAAGAGGGATGGCCTTGGCCATCCCTCTTTTCATTGCAGCGCCCCAGACTCAGATCTTGGGGATGAAGGGGGTGAGGGCGGCCAGGGGAGCGGCGTCCTCATACTCCTGGGTCGTCTCGCCGTGCTTGAAGATCTTGAAGCCTTCGCCGCGCACGCTCCAGTACTCGACTGTCTCGCCGTTGCTCTCGCCGCTGATCTGCAACAGGCTGGCTTCGCGCAGGGCCACCACGGATTCGCTCGGGTTGATGGCGCAGAACTCGGCGAGCCGCTCGTCCCGGGTCTCCCCCATGTGGCCGCTGATGCTGGCGTCCAGATAGTGGGGATTGATCTGCAGCGGGAACAGGCCCAGCGCCGGCAGCACGGCGGCACTGCACACCGGCATGTCGTTGGTGGTGCGGATGCTCGGGGTCGCCACGTTGCAACCTGCGCTCCAGCCCACATAGGGCACGCCCCGTTCGCGCACGGCCCGCTGTATGGGCACCACCAGACCGTATTCGTGCAACAGCTGGTTCAGGCGCCAGGTGTTGCCGCCGCTGATAAAGATGGCGTCTGCCTGGTTGATGGCCGCCACGGGATCGTCGAACTGGTGGATGCTGATGGTCTCCACCCCCAGGCTCTCGGTGAGATCCTGGGCGCGGGCATCCCAGTCGCTGCGGATCACCGCATAGGGAATGAGCAGGATGCGTTTGACCTGTTTGCGGGCGAGCAGGGTTTGCACCCGGTCGCGGGCCCAGCCGAGCAGGCCCGGGTGTTCGGTGGTTTTGCCATTGCTGAGCAGAAGCAGTTCCATGATGTCTCCTCGAAATAATGCGCAGGACCTAGGTCGGCCCTGATAAAGGGAAGGGGCTACTCTACCCCCAAGGCGGCGCCAAGTGTGTGATCTCGCCACCTTTTATGTCCCGGGGTTGGGGTTTGCCCATGGCGTGAGCGATTCAGGGCCGCCCATTGACCGCCGCATAGCGCAGCATCAGCTCGGCCAGGGAGCTCACTTCGAGCCGCCTCATCAGGCTGGCGCGGCACACCTCGACGGTGCGCACCGAGATGCAGAGATCCTGCGCTATCTGCTGGTTCTTGTGGCCTTGGGCGATGAGCTGCAACAGCTGGTGTTCGCGGGGGGTGAGCCGCTCGAAGGCGTGTCTATGGGCTAAACGGGTGGCCGCACTCTGCGTCGCCTGCTCGCCCCGCGCTATGGCGGCGAGCAGGGGCGCCAGCTGCACCGGCTTTTGCAAGAAATCCACCGCCCCCTGCTTGAGGGACTCCACCGCCAGGGGCACCTCCCCGTGGCCGGTGAGAAACAGTATGGCGATGGGGCTCTGGGCCGCCTTCAGCCGCTGCTGCACCTCGGGGCCCGACAGCCCCGGCATGCGGCAATCCAGGATGAGACAGGCGGGCAGGCGCAGATCGACCTCTTCCAGGAAGCGCTCGCCGTCGGCAAAGCAGCGCAGCTGGCGCTCGTCGCAGCTCTCCAGCATGAAGCGCAGGGAGTCGAGCACGGCCTGATCGTCATCGACCAGGTAGAGGGGAGGGCGGTCAACGGGTTGCATATCAGCTCCTTGGATTGGGATGGGAAGCGGCCTCAAGCGGCTGCTGAGGGGCGGGCAGGGTCACCCGGGCCAGGCAGCCATGGGGGCTCAGGTTGCTCAAGGTGAGCTGACCGCGATGACACTCGACCACGTCCCGGCAGATGGCGAGCCCCAGCCCCATGCCGTCGTCCTTGTCGCTGTGAAACGCCTGTTGCAGCCAGGCCTGTGGCATCCTCAGGCCGGGGCCGTTGTCGCGGATCTCCAGGATCAAGAGCGCCGCCTCGAAGCAGACAAGCAGCTCGACCCGGCCCGGCTCAGCCCTTTGCGCCGCTGGGCCGTCCGTTCGGGCCGCGCTCTCGGCGCCATTCTTGATGAGGTTCATCAGCAACTGCTCTACCCCTATGCCATCCAGGGGAAGCAGGCGCGGCTGCCCCTGCCAGCGCAGGGTGAAGGTGACGCCGAGGGGGACCAGCATCTGACCGAGCAAGGGCTGCAGGCCCTCCACCAGGGCGACCAGGTCCGTGGGCTCGGCTTGGCGCGGGCGCTTTTGCAGCCGGGATCTCAGCCGGTTGACTGTCTGGGTGATGCGCTGGACCTGCAGGCCAATCTGCTCCAGGGCCTGGCGCAGGGGCTCCTGTGATGCGGTCGTGGCCGGATCCTGCCCCTGCCTCGCGAGGCGCAGCAGGGCACCCTGGCTGTAGTTGGCGATGGCGGTGAGGGGCTGGTTGATCTCGTGGGCCATGTTGGCGCCGAGTTCGCCGAGCTCGGCGAGGCGTCTGGCCTGCTCGAGCTGGCGCCCCTTCTCCTCGAGTTGCTGGCGGGTGGCGAGCAGTCGGCGCTGGCTGCGGTTGAACAGGTATTGCAGCAGCAGGTGGTGGCCGCCGAGCAACAGCACCAGCGCCAGGGCGCCCCAGCCCCACTGCTGATGCTGGCGCAGCCAGTGCCAGGCCGATTGCCACCAGGGGCCCTGCAGGGGGTGGCGATCCAGCGCCTTGAGCAGGCGGTCGATGCCAAGCTGGCTGGTGGGCACTGTCCAGCCCGCCGAATCGGCGGCCATGGCCGCCTCGCTGTCTGCTGGCAGGTCGAACAGGGCTCGCGTCACCGCCAGGGCAAGCGCAGGGGAGGCCTGCTCCGTCTGGGCGAAGGCCCAGTTCGGGTAGAGCCGGGTCGAGCTCTGGCAGCCAAAGCCCGCCGGCGCCTGGTTGTCCAGCACCCGAAAATCCGAGTCGGCGACCTTGCCCTCCCGCACCATGCGCTCCAGCTGGCAGACCGGCACTATGGCGGCGGCCACCTGGTCCGCCGCCAGCTGCTCGATGAGCCGATCTAGGGGAAAGCCGGTGAAGCGCACGGCGGAGAAGAAGCGCTCCAGCCTGATCCCCTGCTCGTCTGCCTCGAAGCGGTAGGCGAGGTAGCCACCAAAGGCGTTTTCCGACACGGCGGCAACCGGCCGCCCCTCGAGATCCTGCCAGTGCCGGTAGGGGGCATGGGCGCGCACCACCAGGGCTGCGCCTATGGCGAGGTTGTCACCCCCCGCAGGGCTCTTGAGGGTGGCGAGCCAGGCCAGCGGATACTGGCGCGCCAGACTCACCGACTGGCCCGGGTTGGTGATGACAAAGTCGAGCCTGCTTTGCGCGACGGCCTCGGCCAGGGCATCGAGCTCCAGGGGCACCAGCGCGAAGCGCCGCTCTGGCACGCGCTTATTCAGCCAGCCCATCAGCGGCTGCCACTGGGCCTGCGCAAGCGCCGGGCCACGGGTCGCCAGCACCCCTATTCGGACCGGTTCGGCCAAGGCCTGCTCCGGCTCGGTCGGTGGGGGCACAGGCCCGGCCAGGGCAGGGGCGACCCAGATCCAGAGCAACAGGGCCAGCAGGGGCTGGCGGGCGGGTGATGAGGGGACGTGACGGAACAGGGCGCTCTCCTTGGGCGGCTGATGGGGATGGGGAAGCCAGTCTATCACCGGGGCGGTGCGCTGGGCCGCCCAGGCGCCATGATGGGGTGGCGAATGGGGCTTTGGTCACAGTTTGGCGGTTATGGGGCCGGTTTTATTGCGCTGGATCAACCCGGCTCCCGGTATGTGGAAAACCACAATAGAGGCGACTTGCTGCGTTGCGGACAATCAGCCCAACCCCCCTCTTGGGGGAAGCCAGCTCAGCAGAAGGAAAGAAGCCATGGAGCTCAGCAAGCGCCGATTGTTATCCGGGATCGCCGCCCTCACCGCAGGGGCGGCCCTGATCCCCGTGACTCAGGCCCAGTCCGTCCCCGTTCCCCGCAATGGGCGGGCGGCCATCAGCCGGGGGGATGGCCGCAAGCGCTACGGCATGCTGATCGACTTGCACCGCTGCGTCGGTTGTCAGGCCTGCACAGTGGCCTGCACCATAGAGAACCAGCCCCCTCTCGGCCAGTTTCGCACCACCGTCAGCCAGTACGAGGTGAGCGACCTGGCGGCACTCGATGCCCCCGCCTCCCTCTTGATGTTGCCCAGGCTCTGCAACCACTGCGCCGAGCCCGCCTGCCTCGATGTCTGCCCCACGGGCGCCACCTTCCAGCGCGATGACGGCATAGTGGTGGTCAACAACGACTGGTGCGTCGCCTGCGGCTACTGTGTGCAGGCCTGCCCCTATGACGCCCGCTTCATCAACCACGAGACCAACACCGCCGACAAGTGCACCTTCTGCGCCCACCGGCTGGAGGCGGGACTGCTGCCCGCCTGCGTGGAGAGCTGCGTCGGCGAGGCGCGCATCATAGGGGATCTCAACGATCCCAAGAGTCAGATAAGCCGACTGCTGCGTGAGCACGAATCCGCCCTCAAGGTGCTCAAGCCCGAGGCCCATACCCAGCCGCGGGTCTTCTATCTGGGCATGGATGAGGCGTTTGTCAGCAAGATCGACGGCCATCCGGCGCAGCGCACCCTGCTTGGCGACGACGGCAAGGAGATAGCCCATGACCATTAACGAACTGCTGGCCCCGGATCAACCCATCACCTGGCTGCCCTGGGCGGTGCAATATTTCTTCCTCATAGGCCTCGCCTATGGGGCCCTCTGGCTGGGCGCGGCCGATCTGTGGCGCAAGGCACCGGATCGGCGGCTGCAGACCCTGGCCGCCGTGCTGATGATGGGGGCTGGGGTGGTGGCGCCCATAGCCCTGACCGCGGATCTGCACCAGCCCGCCCGGGCCTGGCACTTCTACGCCCAGACCCGCTTCACCTCCATCATGTGGTATGGCGCCTACCTGCTGCCGCTGTTCAGCCTGCTCTCCATGCTGCTGGGCTGGCTGCTGATAAGGCCCAACCTGGCCAGGCGCGGCGAGGAGCATGACAGGGTCGCCGCCCTGGCGCGGCTGCTCTGCCTGGGGAACTGGTCCGGCGAGCCCTGGCTCAAACCGCTTGCCCTGATGGCTATTTTAAGCGGGCTCAGTATCGCCCTCTACACCGGGCTCGAGACCATGGTGGTAGCGGCGCGTCCGCTCTGGCACACCCCCTGGCTCCCCTGGTTGCTGGCGCTGAGCGCCCTGCTGGCGGCCCAGAGCGCCCTGCTGCTGCTCAACCGCCTGCTGGCGGGCTGGCAGCAGGGCACGGAGGCGGGGCTGCTGCGCCAGATCCGCCCGACCCTGGCGCTGCTCGCCTTCTCCCTGCTGGGCTGGGCCCTGCTCGGCGGCGCCTCGGCGGCGGAGGCGAGTGCCCTCTATCGGCTGGATCCTAGCTGGCGGCTGGCGGCCCACTGGTTGCTGCTGACCCTGGCCCTGCTCGGCCTGTTGCTGCTGGCGGGGCACCGATTCTCCCCCCGCCTGCAAGCCTGGGGCCTGGGGCTGCTGGCACTGCACCTGGTGTGGGGCCTGCGCTGGCTGGTGCTTATCCAGGGGCAGTTGGCGCCGAAATATGGCGCCGGTGTCTATGTCTACCAGATAGCCTGGGGGCCGGCCGGGGTGCTCGGCATCCTCGGCACCTTCGGCCTGCTGCTGGCCCTGCTGGTGGCGCTCTCCGAGCTGGTGCGCGCCCCGGCTCTGCCATCCGCCACAACGTCATCTGCCACCCAGGCAGCCACCACCCATTGCGCTCGCGAGGCACTCTGATGGATCACAGCAAACGCAAATTTCTCAAGGGAGCCGCCATCGCCGGGGGCACGGGGCTCTTCGTGGCCGGTTACAGCGACACCCTCAAGCAGGTGGCGAGCGGGGTGGCCACCGGCAGCTCGGGCAAGCCGACCCGGGATCCCATCCACGGCAACTCCCTGGCGGTGGAGTACAGGGTCGATGAGCGAGGGGAACTTCACCCCAACCCGGCGCAGCGCCTCGCCAACACCATGTGCCTCGGCTGCTGGACCCTGTGCGGGGTGCGGGCCCGCATCGACAACGAGAGCGACAAGATAGTGCGTATCCTCGGCAACCCCTATCACCCCCTCTCGGCCCTGCACCACATCGACTTCAAGACGCCGGTCAAGCAGGCGCTGCTCGCTACCAGCGGCTATCAGGAGGGGGGCCTGGATGGCCGCTCCACCGCCTGCGCCCGGGGCAACGCCATGCTGGAGCAGCTCGACAGCCCGCACAGGGTCACCCGCTGTCTCAAGCGGGTCGGCCCCCGTGGCAGCGGCCGCTGGCAGAGCATCCCCTTCGAACAGCTAATCGAGGAGGTGGTGGAGGGGGGAGATCTGTTCGGGGAGGGCCAGGTTGAAGGGCTCAGGGCCATCCGCAACCTGGCCGAGCCGCTCGATCCCGCCAACCCGGAATATGGCCCCAGGGCCAACCAGCTGCTGGTGAGCAACGCCTCGGACGAGGGGCGCGACGCCTTCATCAAGCGCTTCACCTTCAACAGCTTCGGCACCCGCAACTTCGCGAACCACGGCGCCTACTGCGGCCTGTCATTCCGGGTCGGGGCCGGCGCCCTGCTGGACGATCTGGAGAAGAACGCCCACCTCAAGCCAGACTGGGACGAGAGCGACTTCCTGCTGTTTATGGGCACCTCTCCCCAGCAGTCCGGCAACCCCTTCAAACGCCAGTCCCGCCAGCTGGCGGCGGGGCGGGCACGGCAGGGCAAGCCCTTCTCCTATGTGGTGGTGGCGCCGAGCCTGCCGAACACGGTGAACATGCCGTCCGCTCCCGCCAACCGCTGGCTGCCCATCAGGCCCGCCACGGACTCGGCCCTGGCCATGGCCATGCTGCGCTGGATCATCGACAACGAGCGCTACGCCGAACCCTTCCTGGCGGCCCCCAATGCCGAGGCCGCCGAGCGGGCCGGCTATCGCGGTTTCAGCAACGCCAGCCATCTGGTGGTCTGCGACGAGTCGCACCCCCGCTTCGGCCAGATGTTGCACGCCAGCGATCTGGGGCTGCCCTTTGAGGGCGAGGCCTATGGCGAGGGGGATGCCGTGCTGGTGGTCGAAGAGGGGAGTGACGAGCCGACACCGGCCGGGCAGTGCGAGCGGGCCCGACTCTGGGTGGCGCGCAGCATTTCGACCCCGGGCGGGGAGTTGGCGGTCAAGAGCAGCTTCCAGCTGCTGGCCGAGGCGAGCCGGGAGCATACCCTCGAGCAATACAGCGCCGAGTGCGCCGTGCCGGTGGCCGACATCGAGGCCCTTGCCCGGGAGTTCACCAGCCACGGCACCCGGGCGGCGGTGATCACCCACGGCGGCACCATGAGCGCCAACGGCTTCTACACGGCCTGGGCCATCATGATGCTCAACGCCATGATAGGAAACCTCAACGCCAAGGGGGGCGCCGTGGCGAGCGGCGGCAAGTTTGACCCCTTCGGCGCAGGGCCGCGCTACGATCTGGCGAGTTTCCCCGGCATGGTGAAACCCGCCGGCGTCTTCCTGTCCCGCTCCAAGTTCCCCTACGAGAAGACCTCCGAATATCGCCGCAAGAAAGAGGCGGGGCAGAACCCCTATCCGGCTCACGAGCCCTGGTTCCCCATCTCGGGCCCCCTGCTCGGCGAGCACCTGACCGCGGCGGTGAGCGGTTATCCCTACCGTGCCAAGGCCTGGATCAACCACATGGGCAACCCCCTCTACGGTCAGGCCGGGCTGCACCAGGCCATAGGTGAGCAGTTGAAAGACCCCAAGGTGCTGCCGCTCTTTGTCAGCATCGACAGCTTCATCAACGAATCCTCGGCGCTGTCGGACTACATAGTGCCGGACACCCTGACCTACGAGTCCTGGGGTTGGGCCACCGCCTGGCACGGGGTCATGACCAAGGTCTCGACCGGCCGCTGGCCCGTGGTGGAGCCTCGTGTCGTCAAGACAGCCTCGGGGGATCCGGTCTGCATGGAGTCTTTCCTCATCGCCGTGGCGAAACGCCTGGGGTTGCCGGGTTTTGGCGAGGGGGCCCTGAAAGGGGCGGATGGCAAGCTGCACGGTCTTCATAAGGCGGCGGACTTCTCCCTCTACGGCGCGGCCAACGTCGCCTATCTGGGTGAGCCCGTGCCCCCCATAGAGCCTGAGGATCTCGCCTGGTCTGGGGTGGAACGCATCCTGCCGACCCTCAACGCCACCCTGAGCACCGAGGAGGCGAGCCGCGCCGCCTATCTCTACGCCAGGGGCGGGCGCTTCGAGCCGGTGGCCAAGGGACGTGACGAGGCGGGGCAACCGAGCAAGCGCTGGCCCAAGCCGCTGATGTTGTGGAACCCGGCGGTGGGCAGCCGCCGTCACAGCCAGAGCGGCCAGTTCCTGAGCGGCACCCCGCGCTTCTTCCGGGCCCAGCTCGCCGACGGCACGCCGCTCAATGAGGCGTTCAAGCCGGCCCAGTGGCCCCTGCTGCTCACCAGCTACAAGTCCCACACCATGAGCTCCATGAGCATAAGCTCGGATCGCCTGCGCCAGGTGCACCCCAGCAACGGGGTGCGGCTCAACGCCCAGACGGCGGCGCGCCTCGGCATAGTGAGCGGGGACAGGGTGCGGGTCAGTACCCCCAATGGCAGCGTGATCGGGCTGGCCGAGTGCGTGGCCGGGGTGCAGGAAGATGCCATCGCCATTGAACACGGCTTCGGTCACAAGGAGCTGGGGGCGCGGGAGCACTGGGTAGACGGCCAGCCGGTGGCGGCCAGCGCCCTGCGCGGCGCCGGGGTGAACCTCAACGATCTGGCGGTGCTGGATCCCAGCCGCCACGGCCGCTACCCCCTGGTGGACTGGGCCATCGGCTCCTCGGCCCGCCAGGGCTTGCCGGCCCGGGTCGAGAAGCTGGTCTAGCGCCAGCTGCAAAAAAGCGGGGCCATCATGGCCCCGCTTTTCATTGAGTGATCCTGAACATCACTTGTCCAGTTCGAAGTCCACCCACACCAGGCGGTGATCCGAGCTCACTCCCTTGGCGATGCCGAGCTGTGCGTCATACACCAGGTGGTAGCCGGGCTCGAAGCTGGCGGGCCAGAACACCCCCGAGGCGACCGCATTGAGGTTGGCGGAGGGGAGCAGGTGATCGAGCTGCAGGCCGCTGCTGCTGCTGATGCGCTCCGGGGTGGTGCGGCCGTTGTTGCGCTTGCACTGATCCGGCTGGCTGGCGAGGCACTCGGGGCCACCCTGGCTGACCGGGATCAGGGCGCCGTTGGTGACTGCCTGGTTGACCAGCGCATGGTTGTGCAGGTCCTGGATGGCACTGAGATCCCCGTCCCCCGCTTGCGGATCGGCGTTGAGATCCCCGGCGATGACGAAGCGGGCACCCGCCGGCAGACCACCCGCCTTGCCCCCATCGTCCACCATGTAGCTGGCGCTCTCCACATAGTCCTGCCAGAAGGCGACCTCGGCCCTGTTGTGCTTGACGTTGTGGCGCGCCGCATTGCCGAAGATGGGGGGCGTGGGGTGGGAGATGAGGAAGTGGACCACCACCTCCTTGTTGCCCTGTTTGATGCGCACCGGCACGTCCGCGTGGTTCTTGGAGGAGAGCGGGAATTGCGCCCAGGCCGCGGCGTCATACCAGGGCTCGCCACACTGACGGCCGGCCGGGATCGGCGCCTTGGGGTTGTTGCAGTCGTCGATGATGGGGTTGACTTCGCCCGGCATGTCCTTCCACTTGAAGTGCTGGAAGGTGCGGATCTGTTTGGTGTCGATGGGATATTTCGACATCACCGCGAAGGCGTACTGGCCGTGGTAGTTGCCAAAGCCCCAGGCGTCGTCCGGCCCGCTGCTGTGCTTGCCGTCCAGGTTGAGATCATGACCGCTCATCAGGCCGGTGTTGGTGGCGAAATTCTGCATCACAGGGTAGCTGATGGCCTGCGCCTCGCCGTGCTGGGCATGGGCCAGGTAGTTGTCGTTGAACGCCTTGAGATCCGTTGTGCTCTCGCCCTTGCCGTCGTTGTCGAATTCGTTCAGCAGGAACACATCCGGCCGGGTGCGCTGCACTATCTCGGCGATATTGCGGATCTGCTGCACGTTTTTGGCCTGGGTTATTTCGGCCTTGCCGAGGCTGGTGTCGCCCTCCTGGTAGCGGGCCAGCAGGGTGTCCTGGGCGGCGCGGTCCAGCGCCAGTTCGCCGGAGAGCATGCCGGGGGCGGTGCGATCGAAGGAGAGGTTGAAGGTAGCGAAGCGAACCATGGGATCTGGGGCCTTGGAGTCATTGTTGCTGTGACAGCCTGCCATCAATCCGAGGGAAATGGCAGCGGCGAGCAGGGTCTTGTGGCTATTTTTCATTGTAATATTCCGTAGCATCAACAGGTTATGCCAGGGCACCGAAGAGGCCCAGGCGGGCCCATTATAGAGATGCTGATCTGAAACGGGCTCTGAATGAGCCAAAGTGTGAGTCCATTCACAGCCTGAAGAAGAGGAAGGGGCAGCCAGGCCCTGTGGTGGTACGGGCCTGGCCGTTCTGGATAAGTGCGAGGGCAAAAGAAGCTGGCGCCCTGGCCCCGGTTGACCCTCTGGTCCCGGGTGCCTAGGACCAGCGGGAGAGGGGGGAGGGCATGGCGTAGGCGTAGCCCTGCTGATAGTCGCAGCCGAGGCGGTTCGCTATCTCGACATGGGTCTGGGTCTCCACCCCCTCGCACACCACGGCCATGCCGAGGCGCTGCAGGTAGGCCACCAGGCCCACCAGCATCTTGAAGGCGTGTGAGGTGCGTGCCGCCTGCAGCAGCAGGGAGCGGTCCAGCTTGACTACCTCGTAGGGCAGGGCCATCAGGCGCTGAAAGTTGCACTCCCGGGAGCCGAAGTCATCGCAGGCGATGTGGGCGCCATGGGCGCGCAGCACCTCTATCAGCTCCCTGTATTGGCTCTCCAGCCGGGCGTATTCCAGCACCTCGAACCAGATGTCGATCCCCACCTTGCGTGCCTGCATCAGCACCAGCAGCAACAGGTTCTGATAGGTCGGGCTGGAGAGTGCCGGGTTGAGGTTGATGGAGAGCGTATAGGGCCCCCCCTTCGCCAGGACAGGCAGATCCCTCATGATGGCCCTGAGCATGACGATATCCAGATGCAGGGATTCGTCCTGGCTGAGGGAGGCAAAATCGATGCCTTTGTAACACTGGGCCACCGGATCCCAGCGCCTGGCCAGCGCCTCATAGCCCTTGACCTGACGGTCCCGACCTATGATCGGCTGGTAAAAGGGAACGGCGACATCCGCCATGGCCATCGTGGCCATGGCACTCATCGGATACTCTTCTTTGAACGCAAACATGGCTCTCACCTGATGGCGATGGATGGCTGCGCATAATACAGGGTGCAGCCACCCGGCAGCTGTAGGAATTATCTGATAATGAGCCTGCCGCCTGAAATTCAATATAGGATTATTCCGATTAACATCCCCCGGCAGGCTGCATAAACTGGCCCCAGTGATATTCGAACGGCTCATTAATAGCTTGTTCAAGAAATAGTGCCGCAATAAATTCAGTCTGGAATAAAGATGAGAAACCTATTTTTTATTTTGTTGCTGATGCTCAGCGGCAACGTATCGGCATCGGCCGAAATCAGCATAGGCACCCTTTTTGACTATATGTCAGGTCAGCAGGGAACTTATTTGAAGCGGATCCGAAATCAGGGCGATACCACCGCCTTCGTCAAGGTAGCCATTCACGAAATAACCTATGACGGCGCCGGCCAGCCCCGTGAGTCGGCGGAGCTGACCGAAGGCAACCGGGCCCTGATTGCCAGCCCGTCGCGCCTGATCATCCCGGCCAAAGGGGTACAGGCTACCCGCTTGCTCTATATGGGGGCGCGGGACAAGGAGCGCTATTTCAGGGTTCGCTTTATTCCCGTGCTGCCCAGGAAAGAGGATGGATTCGATATGGATGGCCAGAGTATTGATGCTCAGCAACAAGTCTCTGCCGGCGTAAATATATTGACCGGGTTCGGCGCCATTATTTTTGTCATGCCAAAAGAGACCCGCTTTGATACGAAATTGATAGAGACCGACACCATGACCACAGTCGTGAATAACGGTAATGCCACCATAGTGCTGGACTTTTTCGAGGAGTGTGATGGACGGGCAAAAAACTGTTCAACACCAGGAAAAATTCATCTGTTGCCGAGCATGAAGAAGCAACTTGTGAAACAGAAAGATCACCTCTATCGCTTTGCGCTGATTGAGGGTGACCAGAGTAGAAACATGGTGATTGGACACTGATGTTTCTTGTTTATACAGAGGAGAGAGTAATGAAAGTATGGATTGTTGCGCCCCTGGCGATGCTGGTATCGGCCCATCTGATGGCGGCAGAACGCATTGAACATCAGGTCACAGTGACCGCCCAGATCCCGAGCGAGGCCTTCTATGTGCAGCCGACCGGTGGCGACAACTGGATGAGCACGCCGCAGAAGCTGGCCTACAACCCCTACACCAAGAAGCTGGACACGCTGAGCAAGCAGCTGGATGCCAAGAGCACCATAGGCGCCATCACCGGCTACCTGACCAACCCGGCCGTGATGGCCAGCGGCAACGACAACATTCCCCTGACCATCAAGGTGGGTGGTGTCGCCCTGTCGACCACCTCAGTCGAGGTGATGAAGGCAGAGGATGCCAAGACCGGCAAGTTGCTGGGACTGGAAGTGATCCCCGCCGACGCCCCTGTGGCCGGCTATCAGCCCGGCAACTATCAGGGCGTGGTGAACATGATGTTTGAATCGGAAGCGCCCAAAAAGCCCTAAGCAAATGACGGCGATTAAGTTCGGCTCCCTGTATCGGGGGAGCCTTTTTTGTTTGCGCTGATGCCAAGAGTGAGATGACCCGTGCCCTATTTCTCTTTCCTGCTGGCGCTGGCCCTGGCCCTGCTGGGCCAGCCTGTCTGGGCAACTGAGAGTCGTGCCACCCAGCCCCTCGATGTGTTGCAACAAGCCCAAGACTTGCCTGATGGCTTTGCCGATCACTTCTTCGACGTCCCGCTGGCGGTGCGCATCCTAGTGGATGGGCAACTGCTGGGGGAGGGCGAGATAGTGCTGGGCAAAGACACCAGCGTACAACTGCTGACCCTGACCGACGGCCACGAGAGTGAGCTGGACGAGCGCACACGCCAGCGCTGGGTCGAGGTGTTGGCCGTGCCCCACCGCCTGGGCCCGTGCCAGGGCGAGTGTGCCAATGGCGTGCTGGCCCTGGAGTACAGCCTGGAGAACTCCCAGCTCTCGGTGCTGACCACCCGGGTGGAGAGCGGCTCACAGCAGACCCGCTACCACCAGTTGCCCACCGCGGGCAGCTATGGCGCCCTGATGCGCCATCAGCTGAACCTGACCCTGGGGGAGGAAGAGCAGCGCAGCGGCCGCTACAACCTGACGGCCCAGGGCAGCCTCGGCCAGTGGACCCCCTTGCTGGAAGGGGAGCTGAGCCAGTTTTCCGGCCAGCCTGCCCAGCACCATGTGCAGCAGCTCTATGCCGAGCATGAGGGAGAGGGGCGCTTCTACCGGCTGGGCTATTTCTCCCCCTATGCCCAGGGGCTGGTGCGCCAGCCTGCCCAGTTTGGCGGCGGCACGCCGACCGTGCTCGGGGTCATGCTGGGGGATTCGGACACCCTGCTGGTGGAGCAGGGCAAGGCCAGCACTGTCCCGCTCTATGTCACCCCGAGTCGGCCCGGCATGGTCGAGATCTACAAGGATGGCTTGCTCATCAACTCCCAGCAGGTGGGCTCTGGGCTGCAGGCCCTGGATACCCGGGTGCTGCCCACCGGCATCTACGAGGTGGAGCTGCGGGTGCTGGAAGATGGCCAGGTGACCGAGCGGCGGCGGGAGATGATCTACAAACCGGGCAACTGGCAAAACCCGGAGGAGGCCTGGCGCTTCAACCTGTTTCTGGGCCAGCAGACCCGGCTGCTCAGCGACCGGGAAGAGAAGCGCCCCGAGAGCACGAGCGGCGGCGTCATGCTCAACCACCTGCTCACCCCCTCGGTGATCCTGGGGGCGTCCAGCCAGTACATAGACCAGCGCTGGCAGCATGGTCTCTCGGCGGACTGGAGCCCGGGCAACCAGTGGCGGCTGTTTGGCAACCTGATGGCGACCCAGGGGGTGGGCACCGGCTTCGATCTGCAGGCGCTGTATCACTATGGGGATGGCAGCCTGGTGCTCAGTCATCAGCAGCAGCGCTATCAGGAGCTGCGGGGGGGGGAGGCGCGTGACCTTGCCCAGAGCAACCTGTCGTTGCAGCAGCGACTCGATGAGCATCACTCCGCCAACCTCTATCTGGCGTACCGGGAGGGGCAGGGGCTGGGGGCCGATCTGGGCTGGCGTTACAACGGCGAGCTGCTCGGCCAGGGGGTGAGCTGGAACCTGACGGTGTTCGACCGCCCCGGCAGTATCAGCACCGACAATGCGCGGGACAGGGGCAGCATGCTCTCCCTGAGCATGAACCTTGGGGGAGAGCGCAGCCAGCTTGCCATCGGCATTGGCAGCCGGACCTCCCGCTCCGGCGGGCAGGAGCGCAATGCCTCCCTCGGATACCAGCAGTGGCTGGAGTGGGGCGCCTTGCAGAGCGTCGGGGCCAACCTGACCACAGACAGCTATGGGGTCGGGATGGCGGGCCATGCCCGCTTTCAGGGGGCACTCGCCAGTGGCGACGCCCACCTGCTCTCTTCTTCCTACAACCGGGCCTTGAGTGGCGGGCTCAACCTCGACAGCACCCTGGCCTTTGGCGATGAGGGCAGCCTGACCCTGACCGGTCAACCCCAGGGGTATGAGGCGGGCATGATAGTGGATCTGGAGTCCGACCTTCCCGAGCTGGCCCTGCGCGCCTATGACGATCAGGGAGGGAATGTGGTGCTGCGCCCCGGCCGCAACCTGGTGCCCGTCACCGCCTATCGCGGCGGTGCCGTGCAACTGGACATGGCGGGCGCCGAGTCGCCGTCGGTGACCATTCGCCCCAACCTGCTGCCCTATCACCTCAACAAGGGGGGGGTGGCCTATCACAGGGTGCGGGTGATGAAGACGGTGACAGTGATAGGTCGCCTGCTGGATGGGCAGGGGACACCGCTCAAGGGGGCCATGGTGGTCAACCACGCGGGGCGTACCGTCAGCGAGGCCGATGGCTTCTTTGCGGTGGAGATGAGCGAGCGAAACCCCAGCCTGCAGGTGGAATTCCATGGTGCGCAGCAGTGCGATCTGGCGCTGGATACGGCCCGTACCGAGCGTCAGCAGGATCTGTTGTTGCTGGGGGATCTGGTGTGCAGCCCCGAAATTTGGGCCAGCCAATAGGCCCTCGAACAGGAGTCGAAGATGAGAGTGGAGATGAGGCGTTGTGGCTGGTGGCTGGCCCTGTTGATCGGGGGGGCCGCCCAGGGCGCCACCCTGAATGTGACGGCGGAATATAACCCGGCGACCTATGAGGCGGGGGGAGCCAAGTTCATCAACACCACCCCCTGCACCCAGTTTCCGGACGCGACCGGCTTCTGGTGCAGCACCACGGCCACAGTGGAGACGCCCCAGGCCGTTCGGTTCGATGCCAATATCAAGCGAAAGGTGAAGGAGAGCCGCGACAGCCGGGAGGGGGTGCACTATCTCGGTTTTCCGGGCGCCCGTGACGTGACCCTGGTCAAGCAGGGCGGGGGAGCCTCCTACACCCTCAAATTTATCGTGACGTCGGTCGGCTCCGAGATGAATGTGGGCTCGGTGCCCGCAGACACCACTATCTCGGAAAAAGGGGATTGTGCTTACGTCAGTGCATGGAAGAACAGCTCGTCTCTGTTCGTCTATCGCAACGTCAAAGAGTCCGCCAGCGCATCCGGTGGCCGCTGCCATGGACAAAACACGGGCTCGGTGGGCAAGGATCTCAATATCAGTTCGATTTACCTGGGGTATAAATTGAAAGCCCCCAATCCACTGGCGATGGAAAATGGCACCTATACCGGCAAACTGACTTTATCCATGGGGCATAACCTGGACTTCGATTTCGGCGCCGGCACTTATACGGACAATCAGCTGACCGTGAATTTCACCATCAAGGTTCGCCATCAAATCAAGATTGATTTTCCGGCCGGCGGGAATCGCGTCGTCTTGCAGCCCCCAGGGGGATGGCTTCACTGGATTTATCGTACCCCGGATTATCTGGATGCGGTGCTGCCGGCGCGCTTCTGGGTCGCAGTTCCTTATCATGCCAGCCTGAGCTGCCAATATCTGAATGCACAGGGGGATGGTTGTCAGATAAAGAACGACAAGAATGGCCATAAAGTACCAGTCAAGGTGTATGGCACCGGCATCCGAAATCAGGAATGGCCTATCTATGCAGGAAAGAAAGACCTGTATTCATATCATAAAATATTGGCTGATAGTAATAGGCCATTCAGATTCGTCGTGGAAAAGAAATCCGTGCAAGAGATGATGAAATATTTTGGCAGCACTTATAAAGGTGATATCACCATTATCATCGATGTGGCCATCAATTAACCCTTATTACAGTCCCATCTCTTTTGCATAGTGAAACAGGGCGCTGTCGCTTTGCAGGCCGAGCCGCAGCATGGCGCTCTTTTTCTGGGTGCTGATGGTCTTGACGCTGCGATTGAGGTACTCCGCCACCTGGGTGACCGACATGCCGCTGGCCAGCAGGCGTACCACCTCGTTCTCCCTGGGGGTGAGCTGCACTGCGGGGGGCTGGTGCAGCAACCCGGCCTCCGCCAGCACGGCGTTGACCGAGTTGCCTATATAGTGCTGGCCTGTCTTTATCTGGCGAATGGCGTCCGTCAATTCATTGAGCACGGCCTTCTTGAGAATGATGCCGCGCACCCCCGACTGGGCAAGTGATTGCAAGATACCGGCGTTGTGTATCTGGGTCAGCACTATGATGGGCAGCTCGGGATATTCCCGTCGCAATTGCTGGATCATGGCCAGACCATCGCAGCGTTCATCCCCCGGCATGCTGAAATCGGTGATCAGCAGGTCGCAGCTATGTTGTTGTAATGTTTTCAATAATTCAGAAACCTGATGGGCTTCGGCAACAATATCGCAACCAATGTGACTCTGGGTAATGAGGCTGCGGATCCCGGCCAGTATCAACGGATGATCATCGGCGAGAATGATTTTAAAAGACATGATTGAGCCTCATATAAATCAATGAATAATATTCAGGGTGTTAAACATGTGGATTATATAATACTTTATGCGCCGATTTTTTCCGAGCAATAAAATGAAACATGTTTCCCAGCTTGCTGACAGGGTGAGATGTTACCCATCGATATTATTTAGACTTGCCACCTTAGTGCTGCTATTTAAATTTGTCCTATATTGCCACTCTGCCATCGCCGCCAGCAAGCCCCCTTTGCAAGTGATAAAAGTGGGGGTGCTGAAAGGCGGCTGGGGGCCATTTCAGCAATGGGATGGAAATAATGGCAGCGGCTTCAGTGTGGAGCTGATGGCCTTATTGGCCAAGAATCTTGACTATCGCATCGAGTGGAAAGCCTATACGGACTGGCGTCATCTATATAAGGCGAGCTGTCGCGGTGACGTCGATATTTTGCTGGATGCCTTTCGCGCCGACGAGCGCAAGTGTATCTCCTACAGCCGTCCCTATTATTCATCCCCGACCGTGGTGGTGGTGCGCCACGACAGCCCCCTGTTTCGGGATGTCAGTGGCCTGAGTCAGGCCAGGATCGCCGTCGAGATCGGGTTTCTGACGGACAAGCTGGTCCGGCTGCACTATCCGTCGGTCTCCCGCATCCTGTTTTCCGATTCGAGCTCGGCCCTGCGCGCCGTGCTGGAGGGGAAGGCCGATGCCTACATTGGCAACCTGCATGTCACCAACGAGTTTATCGGGCAGCACCCTGAGCTGGCCGTGGTGGCCCAGTCCCCCCTCTTGATGGAGAGCCTACATCTGGGAGTCAGCAGGCATAAACCCAGTCTGGGGGTGCGGCTCGACACCGCCATCCAGGCCCTGACTGTGGAGGAGCGTACCGATCTTGAACGGCGCTGGCTGGGGGATAGCCGCCTGAGCTTTCAAGGTCATAGCGGCTTCTTGCTGCGACCGGATGAGCGGGAGTGGCTCGCTCAGTTGCCCCCGCTCAGAGTCGGCCTGCTCGAGGGCTGGGCACCTTTCTCGTTTTTGGACAGTCAGGGGCGGGTGAGCGGGCTCATCGACGACTACCTCGGCCTGTTCAAGGAGAAGCTGGGTCTGGCCTATCGCCATCGAACGGACCCAAGCCGCTCGGCCCTGTTGCAGGCGCAGATCCACCAGGAGGTGGATCTGATAGTGCTGCCCCTTCGCGTCAGCCAGCGGCTCGCCGGTTGGCAGGTGAGCCGGCCTATTGCGTCCTTCCCCGTGGTCATCGCCACTGCCCGTGGCAGCAACAGCATAGGGGGCTTTGCCGAACTGGCGGGCAAGCAGCTGATCGTGACCGATCGCATGCTGGTGAGCGAGCTGAAGGCACGTATCCCCCATGTCATCGTCACCGTGGTGTCCGGCCCTGAGGAGGGGTTGGCCATGGTGGCCGCCGGTCGTGGGGATGCCTATGTGGGCAACCTGGCCGTGCTCTCCCGGGTGATTGATGAGCGCTTCGGCGACAACCTGCACATAGTCGCACCCACCCCGTTTCGGGACGAGCTGGTGGTGGCGGTGCGGGAGTCCTATGCCCCCCTGTTGCCGCTGATCAACCGGGTGCTGGTGAGCATGAGCGACAAGGAGAAACAGCAGATCCGCAATACCTGGCTGGCCTTGAACTACAGCGAAGGTATCCCGTGGCAGAAGCTGCTGCGCACCCTGGTCCCCCTAGGGGCCGGAGTCCTGCTCTTCATCCTCATCCTCAGCATCGCCTACTGGCGCCTGCACCGGGAGATAAGGCGCCGCCGCGAGGTGGAGGCGGCACTCGCCCATGCCAAGGAGCTGGCGGAGCGGGCCGCCAGCAAGAAGGCCGAGTTTCTGGCGACCATGAGCCACGAGATCCGCACCCCCATGAACGGCATCCTCGGCATGGCGGAGCAGTTGAGTTTTACCCCGCTGGATCTCGAGCAGCGCCAGATGGTCGCCATCATCAACCAGGGGGCTGAGGGGCTGCTGCAGCTCATCGGCAATGTGCTGGATTACGCCAAGCTGGATGCAGGCAAGATGCAGCTGGCGCCCACCTCCTTCCTGCTGCGGGAGCTGGCCGACAATGTGCTCACCATGATCAGCAGCGAGGTGGAGCGCAAGGGGTTGCAGATCTATCTGCGGGTGGACGATGAGGTGGGAGCGCGCTTCAACGGGGATGTTCTCAGGCTCAAGCAAGTCTTGTTCAATCTGGTGAGCAATGCGGTCAAGTTCACCGAGCGTGGTTTTATCGAGCTGTCGATAAGTCAGGAGTGGCAGAGTGCCGGTGAACAGCGGCTGCTGTTCGGGGTGCAGGACACCGGCATCGGCATGAGCGCCGAGGTGCAGGCCCGTATCTTCAATGCGTTTGAACAGGCCGACGGCGCCACCACCCGCAACCATGGCGGCACCGGGCTTGGGCTCAGCATCAGCCACACCCTGGCGGAGTTGATGGGGGGAACGCTCAGGCTGGAGAGTGCCCCCGGGGTGGGGACCTTCATCGGCCTCTCCGTCACTCTGGGGCTCGAGCGGCAGAAGGAGTGTGATCCTCTCCTGGCCGGATTGCGGGCCTTCCTGGCCGTGGATGATGAGAGGTTGCGTCATACCCTGCGCCAGCAGCTGCTGTCACTGGGGGTGCAGATGTGGGAGGAACCGGGAGGGGCCGATCTCATCTTCGGCGAGGCGCGGGATCTGCCACACAACGGCATCTGCATCGCCCCCCTTGGCAATGTGCTGGGCTATCAGCGGCGAGACAGAGTCTACTGGCTCAACAGCAATCCTCTGACCTGGCAGGCGGTGCGGGAGGTCTGTCATCGTCAGCTCGGCCTGGGCGAGGTGGCCCCCTTGCCTGCGGCTTCGCCCCTGACAGAGGCCTCCCTGCCGCTGCCCGCTCGGGTGCTGGTGGTGGAAGACAATCCCCTCAACCAGACCCTGATCCGGCGTCAGCTCAGGCAGCTGGATCTGGGGTGCGATCTGGCTGAGCATGGCGGGCAGGCACTCCTCATGCTGGAGCAGCAGCCATATGAGCTCATCCTGTGCGACTGCCAGATGCCGGTGATGGATGGCTACGACTTTACCCGAAGGGTGCGCGCCACCCGGGACCTGGCCTCCCTTCCCATCATCGCCATGACCGCTAATGTGATGCCGGAGCAGGGGCAACGCTGTCTGGCCGCCGGGATGAACGATGTGCTGGGCAAGCCGGTGCTGCTGGAGGGGCTGCGCTGCATGCTGATGAAATGGCGCCTGCTGCCGTCCCCCGGCCTGCTTGACCTGGCCGCGTTGCAGCGCCTGTTCGGGACGGGTGAGCCCTTAGCGCAGATGCTGGGCCAGTTTTGCGAGGAGCTGGTGCAATCCCTGGCACAGGTGCAGGAGAACGACAAGGCGCTGGCAGACTGGGTGCATCGCCAGGCGGGCACCATCTCCATGATGATGGTCGAGGATCTGGCGCGGCAGGCCTGGCATCTGGAGGAGAAGATCCGCCAGCAGGGGGCGAGGGCGTGCGAAGCCGAATTGAGGGAATTCAGGGCACTGCTTGGACGTATAGTCGAGGAGCTGAGGGGGCATCTCCCTCGTGCCTGAGGCTGCCTCAGCGGGCCGCCATGGCCTGCTGGGTGTGCTGGCTCGGAACCGCATGCATGGCTTGGGCCAGCCACTCCCAATCGAGTTTGGGGGATCCTGCCTTGAAGCGCTGGTAGGCCTGGCCCTGCGCAACGGTCAGGAACAGGGTGCTCGGCAGGCCGAGGCGGTTGAGATAGCGCACCATGACATCACCCTGATAATGGCGCAGCCGTTGTTGCAGCTCGGGCAGCGTCAACCCTTGCTCCCGGCCCCTTTCATCCCAGATTTCAAACATGTGAGGGCGTTCCTTGCGATTCGAGGCATTCACTGTTTCGAAAAAGCGGGGGCAGGGCAATTGTCAGATCTGACAGTGTAAAATGACCACTGGCCATAAATGCGAAAACCCGGCGCCAGGCCGGGTTTTCTGAATGATGGTGGAGGGAGAAGGATTCGAACCTTCGAAGGCAGAGCCGTCAGATTTACAGTCTGATCCCTTTGGCCGCTCGGGAACCCCTCCACAGGGGTACTACTTTTTACAGGCCTTTCACGCAATGCAGGAAGATGGTGGAGGGAGAAGGATTCGAACCTTCGAAGGCAGAGCCGTCAGATTTACAGTCTGATCCCTTTGGCCGCTCGGGAACCCCTCCACGGGGTATTTTCCTGATTGTTCGCACTTGAATGGTGGAGGGAGAAGGATTCGAACCTTCGAAGGCAGAGCCGTCAGATTTACAGTCTGATCCCTTTGGCCGCTCGGGAACCCCTCCCCAAGTGCGAGGCCGCATACTACCAGATCCGGCAAGGTTGTGAACCCCTTGGCCGCATTCTGACGACAAAAAAGTGTCAACTGGTTATTTTTTGATATGTTTCGCTCAAAATTCACGCTTTTCAATGACTTTTATGTCGATGTCCTGGGGGGCCGGCAGGGAGGGCATGGACAGAGGAGCCACGATGGGCTCCTCTTTTTTATGCGGGAAAGGGTGGTCGTGGCGAGGTTCAGGCTTCTGAAGTGCGCGCCTGCTGGCAGCCCTGAACTGCGTGGGCGATGAGCTCGAGGGCGTTCTGTTCGCAGGGGGGCAACTCCTCGTCGCATTGGCCGAGCGGGGTGACGCGAGGGCCCCATTTGATGAGGGCGGCTCCCCAGGTCAGACCGGCCCCGAAGGCGGCGGTCAGCAGATAGCTGCCCGGCTTGACCCGGCCCTGTTCCAGCGCCTCGCACAGGGCGATGGGCACGGTGGCGGCGGAGGTGTTGCCGTACTGCTCTATGTTGACCATCACCTTCTCCATGGGGGCGTTCATCCGCTTGGCCAGGGTCTCTATGATGCGCACGTTGGCCTGGTGGGGGACTATGAGGTCGACTTGCTCGGGGGCTATGCCGGCCTGGGCCAGCACGGCACCGGTGGCCTCGCCCATGCCGCGCACGGCGCGCTTGAAGATCTCCTGCCCCTCGAAGTTGAAGGTGAAGAGGCCGTCGATGTCGGCGAAACGCACCCGATCCGTCCCGAAGTTCGGCACGTGCAGTATCTCCCGTGCCTCGCTGTCACAGCCGAGCTTGCTGGCAATCAGGCCGCTCTTCTGCTCGCTCGCCTCTATCACCACGGCGCCCGCGCCGTCGCCAAACAGCACAGCAGTGTCGCGCTTGGCCCAGTCCAGCAGCTGGATGAGACGCTCGGCGCCTATCACCAGCACCTTCTGCATCATGCCGGTCTGCACCAGGGAGGTGGCGACCGAGAGCGCATAGACGAAGCCGGTACAGGCGGCATTGAGGTCGAACACCGCCGCCTTGTGGGCGCCCAGGGCCTGCTGCACGGCAGAGGCACCGTTGGGCACGAGCGTGCCCGGGGTGGCGGTGGCCAGTATGATGCCATCGAGTTCACCTGCGTCCAGACCGGCGCAGGCCAGGGCGCGGCGGGCGGCCAGGGTGGCGAGCGCCTGGGTGCTGACGTGGGAGACCCGACGGGCCTTGATGCCGGTACGCGGATAGATCCACTCATCCGAGGTATCCATGATGGTGCTGAGGTCATCGTTGGTCAGCACTGCGGGGGGCAGGCATTTGCCCCAGCCGGTGATATTGGCGTATTTCATCTTGTTATCGCTTCTTGTTGTAGATCGCCCGCGGGCGGAAAAGTGCGCAATTATGTCGTACAGGCTTTCCAGTGTCATCCCGCGGGGAGGGGAGCGCAAGGGGGCGCAGGGAGAACAAGGTGGTGATTTTGCTTAAATTCCCGCTTCTCCATGTCTTAAGATGAGAGCCCGACCCAGGCTCTCCCTTCCCGAGGTGTTGTCAGTGCACAAAGCGAATCTCAACCTGTTGCCCACCCTCAAGGTGTTGCTGGAGACCCGCAACATCAGCCGGGCGGCGGAGCTGCTGCATCTGAGCCAGCCCTCCATCAGCAAGCAGCTCGGCCAGCTTCGCAGCGAGTTTGGTGACGAGCTGCTGGTGCGGGAGGGGCAGCGCTGGCTGCTGACCCCGCGGGCCGAGAGCCTGGCGACGGCGCTTGCCGATTCCCTCGGTGCCCTGGAGCGGCTCTATGCGGCGCCCGAGTTCGCCCCAGAGAGCTGCGAGCGGGTGTTCCGGCTCGCCTCCTCCGACTACGTGGCCCAGCACATACTGCCCGACATCTGTGCGGCCCTGGCCAGAGCCGCCCCCCTGGCGGCGCTGGAGTACAGCCTGTGGGACAAGCGCCAGCTGCCGCAGCTGTGGCAGTCCGAGCTGGATCTGGTCTCCACCATCACGGAGCTGGTGCCGGATCAGATCCGGGGGCTGCACCAGGGGGAGGACAGGCTGGTGATGCTGATGGGGCGCCACCACCCGCTTTCGGGCACGGCGCCCAGCCTGGATGACTACCTCGCCTGGCCCCATCTGCAGGTGAGCGGTGGTGGCGACAAGGACAGCCCGGTGGAGCAGGTGCTGGCGCCCCTGGGGCTCTCCCGCCGCTGGTTCGCCCGGGTGCCCTTCTTCCAGGCTGCGGTGGAGGTGCTGCTGCGCACCGACTGCCTGATGACCACCCCCGCCCACATCGCCTGGCAGCTCTCCCGGGAGCACGCCCTGAGTTTTTGCGATCTGCCCTTCGCCACCCGGGTGCAGCAGTATCATCTGCTGTGGCACCAGCGCCACCACCTGGATCCGGCCCACCGCTGGTTTCGCGAACTGGCCTACCCCTTCCTGCGGGATCACCTGCAGCGCACCCTGGGGGAGAGCCGCAAACAGCTGGATCTGAAGGCAGACCACCTCAGCCAGGGGTAGTCGGTTATGCCAGCCTATAGCCGTTGGCTATGGGATCTATTCATAACTTTCACTTCTGGCATAGCTGGCCACCTCCTACCCTGATCACAGTGAGATACATTCGGCTTGAGAGAAGGAAAGGGTATGGAAATGACGAGTTGGCTGGCGCTCGCCGCCATTTGCGTGATGGGGGCCATCAGTCCGGGGCCCAGCCTGGCGCTGATCATCCGCAATACGGTGCAGGGGGGACAGGGCCACGGGGTGGCCACGGCGCTCGGCCACGGCCTGGGAGTGGGGATCTACGCCCTCATCACGGCGCTGGGTCTCTCTGTGCTGATCACCCAGACCCCGCTGCTGTTTGATCTGATCCGCTACGGCGGTGCCGCCTTCCTCGCCTGGCTCGGGATCAAGGCGCTGCTGGCCAAGCCCGCCAGTGGCGACTCTGCCGACGAGACGGTGCACGCTGCCCGTGGCCGCCAGGGGGCGTTCGAGGGCTTCATGGTCGCCTTCCTGAACCCCCAGCTCGCCATCTTCTTCATCGCCCTGTTCAGCCAGTTCGTGCACGCCGATACCGGCTGGCGCGAGGGGAGCATCATGATGCTGACCGCTGGGGGCATAGACGCGCTCTGGTACGTGCTGGTGGCCCTGGTGCTCTCCCGGGGGCCTGTGCTGACCTGGCTCAAGGCCAAGTCCTTCGTGATCGACAAGATAAGCGGCCTGGTGTTGCTGGGATTGGCGCTCAAGGTGGTGATCTGAGCTCTCCCGCGGTCTGTCCATGGCTCGCCTGGCTCAAGGCCAAGTCCTTCGTGATCGACAAGATAAGCGGCCTGGTGCTGCTGGGATTGGCGCTCAAGGTGGTGATCTAGACCAGCGTCTGGTGCCAGTGTCGCCAGCGTAATCTCTCTGCTCCCTTCTCCCCTTGCGGGAGAAGGGTTGGGGATGAGGGGCGACTACATAGGCTTGTCTCGGCCCGGCGAAAGCCCCATCTCCTGCTTAGGGATGTCGACCTGTCCAATCCTGCATTCTGCGGTGATCTTAAGCGGGATCAAGGCGGGGGGCGCCGGGGCTCGCTAGAGTGACGGGCATTTCTCGTCCGCCTTCAGACCAGACCCATGCAGGATCACACCCAGACTAACCGCCTCGAGCTGCTGGCTCCGGCCAAGAACCTCGCCTATGGCATCGAAGCCATCAACCATGGCGCCGATGCCGTCTACATGGGCGGCCCCGCCTTCGGTGCCCGCAGCGCGGCAGGCAACTCCCTCGAAGATATCGAAGCGCTGGCGCGCCACGCCCACCGCTTCGGCGCCCAGGTGTTCGTCGCCTTCAACACCTTGCTGCACGACCAGGAGCTGGAGCAGGCCCTGCGCCTGACCCACCAGATCTACGAGGCCGGGGCCGATGCGCTCATAGTGCAGGACATGGGGCTGCTGGCGCTCGACCTTCCTCCCATAGCGCTCCACGCCAGCACCCAGACCGACAACCGCACGCCGGAAAAGGTGAAGTTTCTGCAGGATGTGGGCTTCTCCCAGGTGGTGCTGGCGCGCGAACTCTCGCTCGAGCAGATCCGCGAGATAAGCGCGGCGACCAATGTGCAGCTGGAGTTCTTTATCCACGGAGCCCTCTGCGTCTCCTACAGCGGCCAGTGCAACATCAGCCACGCCCGCACCGGCCGCAGCGCGAACCGCGGCGAGTGCGCCCAGCTCTGCCGGCTGCCCTGCTCCCTGCAGACCCCAGGGGGGGAGGTGCTGGTGGAGAACAGCCACCTGCTCTCCTTGAAAGACATGGATCAGAGCGCGAACCTGGAGGCGCTGATCGCCGCGGGCATCCGCTCCTTCAAGATTGAGGGGCGCCTCAAGGGGCTGGACTACGTCAAGAACGTCACCGCCTGGTATCGTCAGAAGCTGGACGCCATTCTCGAGCGCCGCCCCGATCTGGTAGCCTCCTCGGCCGGTCGCTGCTCCTACGGCTTCACACCGGATCCCAAAAAGAGCTTCAACCGGGGCAGTACCGACTACTTCCTCCATGGCCGCCAGCCGGGCATCGACTCCACCAGGAGCCCGAAATACGTGGGTGAACCCCTGGGCCGCGTCAGCAGGGTGACCCGCGACGGCATAGAGATAGACGGCAAACCCGTGAGCCTCAACAACGGCGATGGCCTCGGCTTCTTCAAGCCGGGGGGCGAGCTGGTGGGGATGCGCCTCAACAAGGTGGAAGGTAAGCAGTTACTGCTGTCGGAGCGCATGCCGGGTCTGAAGGTGGGCACCGAGATCTTCCGCAATCACGATCAGGCATTCAGCAAGTTGCTGGAGAAGCCGAGCGCGGATCGCCGGATCCGGGTCGATATGCGGCTCTCTGAGTGCGACCAAGGCGTCCGGCTCGTGCTCACCGACGAGCAGGGCATCGGCGCCACCGTCACGCTCCCCTGCGACAAGCAGCCGGCTGACAACCCGGCGCGGGCGCTGCAACAGGCGCGGGACCAGCTTGGCAAACTGGGTAACACCCTGTTTGTGGCACGCCAGATTGAGTTGGTATTCACTCACCCGCTATTCATTGCCGCATCCATGCTCAACGGTCTGCGCCGGGATGGTATTGCCGCCCTGGAGGCGGCCCGTCTGGCCGCCTACCGGCGACCCGAGCGGCGCATCCCTCTGCGCGACGCCACCTATCCCCAGCACCGGCTCTCCTACCTCGGCAACGTGCTGAACAGTGCGGCCGAGCAGTTCTTCCGCGAACACGGGGTGGGGCGCATAGCCCCCGCCTATGAGGCGAACAAGGAGCAGGGGGAAGTGGTACTGATGACAACGAAGCACTGCATCCGCTACAGCCAGCACCTCTGCCCAAAAGAGGTGCCCGGCCTCAAGGCCGAGCCGCTGGAATTGAAGATGGGTAAAGATACTTTCCGTCTGCGCTTTGACTGCCATCGCTGCGAGATGCAGGTGATGGGCAGTCTCAAGGGGTGATGGCTGCCCGTGTGGGCATAGGGCGGGAGCGAATTTGATGGCAGTATGGGGTGCTGCCTTGTCACGGATATCCCCTGGTGAGCAGCCTTCCCCAAGCCTTCTTATGCTGACAAAGGATCTGTCATGAACATCAATAACCTGCCATTTTGCACGACCCGCTGGGCCGACATAGCGCCGACCGAGCACAAGGGGGAACGCGGCGTCGCCCGCTGGCACAGCCAGCAGTTTGGGGATCTTCGGGTGCGGATGGTGGAGTACTCCCCCGGCTATCTGGCGGATCACTGGTGCAGCAAGGGCCACGTGCTGCTCTGCCTCGAGGGGGAGCTGCACACCGAGCTGCAGGATGGCCGCGTCTTCACCCTGACCGCGGGCATGAGCTATCAGGTGGCCGACAATGCCGAGCCCCATAGATCCTACACAGAACAGGGCGCCCGGCTCTTTATCGTCGACTGAGCCGCGCCCTTTCCTATTTCCCCTTATCTTCCAGGATCTTGCCCATGCTTGAGCTCAGACCCAACTGTGAATGCTGTGACCAGGATCTGCCCGCCGACACGGCGGTCGCCTATATCTGCTCCTTCGAGTGCACCTTCTGCGCCGAGTGCAACGATCAGTATCTGCACCTGACCTGCCCCAACTGCGGCGGCGAGCTGGTCAGGCGCCCGCGCCGCCCGGCGGCCAAGTTGGTGAACAACCCCGCCTCCATCAAGCGGGTCTTCAATCCGGCCCTGAAAGCGGCCTTGAGCAAGGGGCGCTAGGGCCGCCAGCCCCCTCAGGGGCCATGTCTGCCAACCGCGTCTCCTCAGGCCCTTGACCTTCTCACGGCTGATGGCGCAGCGGCGTTAGCGCCGGATTTATCCAGAACCTTGGCTCAAAGGCCTTGCAGCGCCCAGCCAGAGCGATACAGCCCCAGGCCGAACACCCCATGGGTGATGAGGCTGTGGAGTCGGGACGAAGTGGGATGCGGGAGGCGGCGATACCGGCCCCCATGCAGGGCTGCATGAGCAGGAAGGGAGCCACTACTGTGCCGATTCCCATGGCGTCATGCGGGGGCGCAGGCAGAAGCGGCGTAAACCAGGGGCCCCCGCCGCTGAGCCCTGCTCGGGAGGTCTATAGGCCCGTGTTCAGCACTCGATCCCTTCGAGTTTCAGCAATGCCTGCTTGATGGGCAGGCCCCCCGCATAGCCGGTCAGGCTGCCGCTTTGGCCGATCACGCGATGGCAGGGCACTATGATCGACAGCGGGTTGCGACCGTTCGCAGCCCCGACGGCGCGGCTCGCACTCGGCTTGCCGATGGCGCGGGCTATGTCGCCGTAGCTGCGGGTCTCGCCATAGGGGATGTCGCACAGCGCCAGCCACACCGCTTGCTGAAACGCCGTGCCCCGCGCCGCGAGCGGCAGCGTGAAGCGTTGCAACCGGCCCGCGAAGTAGTCTCGAAACTCGACGAGGAAGGGGGCGAGCGCCTCGCCGTCCTGCCGCCAGTCGCTCATGTCGGGCAGTGGCCGCAGCCCTGCCACAAAGTCCACGTGCACCAGACCGCGCTCATCGATGGCGACCAGCAGATCGCCGCAGCGGGTGGGTAGAATATCGTAGCGGATCATGGGGTTGTCTCCTTGGGGTCGTTGTCTGGGTGCTCCCGGGCCGGGTCTGTCAGCAGCGCGGGCTGCTCACTCATGGCGTGCCACAGCCAGCTCGCGGCGTAGGCGCGCCACGGCTGCCAGGAGGCACTTCGCGCCTCCACCTCTTTTACGGGCAGCTTGGTGCCGCCGCCGAGCGCCTTTTGCAGTACGAGATCCGAGGCGGGGAAGGCGTCCGTGTCCAGCCCGCAGCGCAGCCGCCAGTAAGCGACCGTCCAGGGGCCTATGCCCGGCAGCGCGAGCAGTTGCTCGTCACTCGCGCTGCCCAGGGTGAGGGCGCCGCACGCGAGCGCCGAGGCCAGCCCCTGCAGCGTGCGGATGCGACTGCCCGGCATGCCGATGCCGTCCAGATCCAGCTCGCACAGCTGGGCAGACGTGGGCAGTTGTGCCACCCCGAACTGCGCCAGGGTGCGCGACACCAGGCGCCCCATGATGGTGATGGCGCCCTTGACCGACACCTGCTGGCCGACGATGGCGCGCAGCATCACCTCGTATTCGTCCCAGCCCCCAGGCAGCCGCACCCCGGGCCAGCGCCCCTGTATCCGCGCCAGCAGCGGATCCTGCCCCAGCAGTTCGCCGATGCGCCCCATGTCCGCGTCCAGATCCCACATGCGGCGCACGCGATACAGTATGTCCGGCAGCGCACTCGGCGGCAGATCCTGCACCGTCAGCCTGAGCCTCTCCCCCTCGAGGGGCTCGATGCGAACTAGCCCCTCCAGCTCGCCGACCCTGTGGCGGCGCTCGTAACCGTGCTCATCCACCCGCTCCAGCCCCGGAATGGCGCGCAGCCGGTAGAACGCGAGCATGGCCCGGGCATCGAATGGCGGGCGATATTGCAGGTGCAGTTGCAGGCTCGTCTGCGGCGTCTCGGCTGGCGCACCGCCCTCCCGTTTGCGCAAGGCGCCCGGCGTCAGCCCGTAGGCCTGTTGCCAGGCGTCGTTGAAGCGGCGAATGCTCGCGAAGCCAGACGCGAACGCGACGTCCGTGATGGGCAGATGTGTCTCCGTCAGCAGCCGCTTCGCGAGCAGCAGGCGGCGCGTCTGCTCCACCTGTTTTGGCGAGGCGCCGAGGTGTTGCTCGAACTGGCGCCGCAGCGTGCGCTCAGTGATCCCGGCCTGCGCCGCGAGCGCGCCCAGGCTGCTTTCCCCGAGTTCACCGCGCTCTATGCGCGCCAGCACCTGGGCGACCAGGGGCGGCAGATCCCCGCTCTGGGACGGTGCCAGCTCGGGGCGACAGCGCAGGCAGGGGCGCAGCCCGTGCTGCTCCGCCGCCGCCGCGAAGCGAAAATATTGCACATTGTGCTCGTGAGGCGCCCGCGCAGGGCAGATGGGGCGGCAATAGATGCCGGTGGACAGCACCCCGGTGAAGAAGCGGCCGTCGAAACGTGCGTCTCGTGCGAGCCGCGCGGCATGGCACTGCTCGCGGGTGAGGCCTGGGATGATCTCGTCCTGGGGCGATGAGACGGGGGGCGCTGTGTTCATTACATGACTCGGCTGAGGGGGTGCATGTCCCAGAGACTAAGCGGGTGCAAGGGGAGTGACTAGCCAAAAACGGACAGGGATAGCAAAAAAAGTCGGGCGCTCGGGGAGGGGATGAGAGGGCGCAGCGCTGGGCCGCGCCCCGGGAGCGGTTATTTCAGGTAGCGCTGTTCCAGGTGCTTGCGCAGCCACTGCGGATTGAGTGCCTCGCCGGTCGCGCGGCGAATGAGCTCGTCCGTGCCGTGCAGGCTGCCCTGGGACCAGATGTGGCGGCCGAGCCAGCCAAAGATCTCCGGCAGGCGACCCGCTTCGATGAGCTGGCCCATGTCGCCGAGTTCACGCTCCAGCGCGAAGCGCAGCTGCGCCGCGTACATGGCGCCGAGCGTGTAACTCGGGAAGTAGCCAAACGAGCCGTCCGTCCAGTGAATGTCCTGCATGCAGCCATTCTGGTAGTTGCCCTGGGTGGACAGCCCGAGCCACTGCTGCATCTTGCCGTCCCACAGCGCGGGGATGTCCGCGACCTCGATGCGCCCCTCGATGAGATCGCGCTCCAGCTCGTAGCGCAGTATGACGTGCGCCGGGTAGGTCACCTCGTCCGCATCGACGCGGATGAAGCCGGGCTCGACCCTGTTGTACAGCTTCTCGAGGTTCGCCGGTGCGAGTGCGGCCTGCTCGCCGAAGTGCGCGCGGATGCGCGGCGCTATCTGCGAAAGGAACGCGGGCGCATGGCCGAGCTGCATCTCGCAGAACAGGCTCTGGCTCTCGTGAATGCCCATGGATCGCGCCTCGGCGACCGGCTGACCGAGCAGATGGCGCGGCAGCCCCTGCTCGTAGCGTGCGTGGCCCGTCTCGTGGACTATGCCCATCAGGCTGGAGACGAATTCGTCCTCGTTGTAGCGCGTGGTGATGCGCACGTCCGTCGGCACGCCGCCGCAGAACGGGTGGCTGCTCACGTCGAGCCGGCCGTGGGCAAAATCAAAGCCGAGCAGCCCCATTACCTCCTGGCCGAGCGCCTGCTGGGTCGCGATCGGGAAAGGACCCTGCGGGATCAAAATGGTGTCGCGTTTTTGCTGCTCGCTCACCTGCTGGATGAGGCCGGGCAGCCAGCTCGTCAGATCGCCGAAGATCTGATCCAGTCTCTCGCTCGTCATGCCGGGCTCGTACAGCGCCAGCATGGCGTCATAGGGGCGCACCCCGAGCGCCTCGGCGCGAAGCCGTGCCACCTCCCGCGACAGGCGCACCACCTCCTCGAGGTTAGGGGCAAAGCCTGCCCAGTCGTTCTCCTTGCGCTGGCGGCGCCAGGCGTGCTCGCACTTGCTGCCGGCCAAGGAGAGCGCCTCCACCAGCTCGCCTGGCAGCAGGCTCGCATCCTGCCAGTGGCGCTTGATCTCCGCGAGGTTGGCGCGCTGGATCGCGTCCAGCGGTTCGCTCTCGGCCTTGGCAATCCAGTCGCCCAGCTCGGGGGCGGTGCGCTTGCCGTGGATCAGCACGCCGAGCTCCGCCATCGCCTCGGCGCGGGCCTCGTTGCCCCCCTCCGGCATCATGGCGGCCTGATCCCAGCCGCAGATGGCGGACAGGTGGGAGAGGCGGTGCAGTTGTTGCTGATGTTGTTCGAGTTTCTGGTATGACATGGGATTGTCCTTGTTATCGTCCCTGATGGTATGCACCCCGTACCTGGCATGATCGGGGCAGCCCGATGCTAGCACTCTGCCGCGGGTGGGGGCCACCCTCAGGCGGTCAGCCGAGGCGCTTCTGGTGACGTTCGCGGTTCTCGGTCTTCTTGCGCTCGCTCTTTCGCAGCAGCACATAGAGCGCGCCGCTGCCGCCGTGGCGACGCTCGGCACTGTGGATGGCCATCACCGCGGGCAGTTGCGGCAACCAGGCGCTGACATGGCTCTTGAGCAGGGCGCGCGGGGTGCTGCGCTCCCCCTTGCCGTGCAGGATCAGCAGGCAGCGGATGTCCCGCACCTCGCACTCCGCAATGAACTGCACCAGGGCGGTTCGCGCCTCCTTGATGGTCTTGTGGTGCAGGTCGAGGGAGCCTTGCAGCTCGTACTTGCCGAGCCGCAGCTTCTTGTAGACCCCCTCCTGCACGCCGTCGCGCTTGAAGCCGACGATGTCGTGGGGGTCCAGCATGGGGACAGCCTCCATGCTGAGGTGATCCAGGGTGAGCTGTTCGGCGGTGGCGGCATGGCGGCGCGCGAGTTGCGCCTCGGTCGGCAGGCTGTTGCCCGCGCCGGGGGCTATGTGGTCGCTGCGCAGCGGCCGCACATCGGCCACTTCCTGCAGGAACAGTGAGAGTTCGTCGTCATGAGACACGGCAGGCTCCCCGCATGAGAATGAGGGGGCATTATAGCGGGCCTGGCCTGTGCTTAGAATGGCGGGGGCGCGGCGGGCTCAGGGGCCCGCACCTGGTGTCGCCGTCGGGTTATTGACCCTCTTTCGGCGGCTCGGCGTGCATCACCTTGTAGATGAAATAGACCGCATAGGCGCTGATCAGCAGGAAGGTGCCGATAATCACCAGCATGGACATCAACCCCACGCTGTTGCCGAACATCAGGTTCATCCAGAATTCCATCTCGTTCACTCCTGTCATTGCGCGATGACAGGCATGATAGATACCTCTTTGGGTGGGATGAGATGATCTCGATCAAGTCCCTTCGTGGTTAGTTAATCGGCAACCCATTCTGTGAGCGACCTCGCACCCGGCGCCCCGCACGGCGGCAGGGCGCCGGTCTGGCGGCCTTAGTCTGCCGCTGCGGGCTCGGTGAGCGGCGTGATGCGCCAGCCTTGTTGCTCCAGCAGGGCGAGCAGCCCCTGCTCGCCGTAAAGGTGCAAAGCCCCTACCACGATAAAGCTCTCGTTTGGCAGGCCGGGCCACTTCTTGACCCAGTTGCGGTTGCGTTCCGCCAGCAGGGTCTGCTCCAGCCAGGCTTGCAGCTTGGGCGGCGCCATCTCCTCTTTGAGCAGGTTGATCAGGGTGGCCTGATCCCCGTTCTGCCAGGCCGCCATGACCTCGGTGAACCCCTTCTCGAGCTCCGGCAGCTCATCCAGGGTGCTCTCCAGCATCAGGGTCTGGTTGTCACCGACGCTCGCCAGATAGCCGAGCTGCTCCAGCAGGGTTTCCAGCCCGACTATGGGTTTGCCGCCGTCGTTTGCCCGCTTGGCGAAGTGCTGATCCACCCCGAATTCACCGCGATAGCCGGTACGCTCCAGCGCCGCCTGGGTCAGGGTGATGGCGGCAAACCAGGGGCGCAGCGGCGCCAGCATGGCCTCGGTCAGGCCGTTCTGGCCGGCGGCGATCAGGGTGCGTCGGTAGAGATCCATGGGCAGGTGATCCTTGAGGGTCTTGCCATCCACCAGCCGGGTGATGGCCCCCATCTCCTGCCACTGCGCCTGGCTGATGTGGGTCATGTCGACCTCCATCACCAGGGCGCGACTCTGCTGCCAGGCGCGCTCGACGGGTTCGGGCAGGGGGTAGAGCGAGGGCTTGCCCGCATGGATGGACCCCAGCAACCAGTGCTGCTCATTGCCCTTGCTGATGCGATAGAAGGCCGGATCGGCAAAGGCGTTCAGCGGCAGCAGCAGCCAAAGCAGTAAGGAAAGCAGCGTGCGATGGAATCTCATGAGGCACCTTATGTGAGCGGGATGAGTGCTCTATGATAAGTCCTCATTTGTCACAGCCAAGAGGTTTCCCATGCCCCACCTTCGCTTTCGGGCAGTTTCTGTCGACACCCTGCAGCAGATAAGCACGCCCCTGCTGGCGGATCTCTGCGCCCTGACTGGCGGCAAGCCGGAGTTCGTCACCCTGGAGTGTGTCGACAGCATCCAGGTGAGAAACGGCGAGCGAGAAGCCGGTTTCCCCTTCGTGGAGCTGGTCTGGTTCGAGCGTCCGCAGGAGGTGCAGGATGCCGCCGCTGCCCTCATCACCCGCCACCTCAAGGCGGTGCTGGGGGAGCAGACCTATGTGGTGGTGCAGGTGCTGCCCATCGTCAAGAGCGCCTACTACAGCAACGGCCAGCACTATTGATTAGATGCTGGCGCTCGGGCGGGGATCAGTCCCCGCCGTGGATCACACCGACTTGCCGAGGATCCGGTCAAGCCAGCGGCTCGGCAACAGGCGGCGCAATATGCTGAACAGCCTGGTGGGCAGGGTGACAGGGTAGCGGTGCTTGGGACGCTTGCTCTGCAGCGCGTGCAGCAGCGGCGGTATGCAGGCCTCGCTCGGCAGGGTGAAGCCGCTGGTGGAGCCCTCTTTCTCCAGCCGGGTCAGGGTCTGGCGATAGGCGCCCTGATGGCGGCTCTGGGCCGGATCTATGTGGCGCACGAAGGCGTCACGGGCATTGGCGCGAAACCGGGTGTCGATGGGGCCTGGCTCTATCAGGCTGATGTGCACGCCGCTGCCCTCGAGCTCGAGGCGCAGGGTGTCGGTGTAGCCTTCCAGTGCGAACTTGCTGGCGTTGTAGGCGCCGCGATACTTCATGGCCACCAGGCCAAGCACAGAGCTGTTCTGGACTATCCGCCCCTCGCCCACGGCCAGCATGGCCGGCAGCACCTGACGAATGAGATGGTGCCAGCCAAACAGATTGGTGTTGAACTGCGCCTTGAGCGCCTCCGTCGGCAAGTCTTCCAGCGCGCCGGGTTGGCCATAGGCGCCGTTGTTGAATAGCCCGTACAGACGTCCCCCGGCCAGCGCCAGCGCCTCTGCCGCCCCCCGCTCTATGCTGGCGGTGTCCGCCAGATCCAGCTGCACAGCCAAGAGACCCTGCTGTTGCAACTGGGCGACATCCTCGACCTTGCGGGCGGAGGCGATCACGGTGAAGCCGTGGGCGCCGAGCGCCTTGGCGGCGGCGAGGCCGATGCCGCTGGAGCAGCCGGTGATAAGCACGAAGGGGTGGGGCATGAAGATCATCCTGATTGGCGGCCAGCACAGGGCCGAAGTGGGCATGGTAGCCCGAGCGCCACCAAAAACAAAACCGGGCCACGTGGCCCGGTTTTCGGTCAGAACAGATGCCTGATTACATGATGGTGAACGGCATGATGATGTGGAACTTGACGTCATGCTCGGAGCTGAACATGTTCGGGTAGTACCAGCTGCCCTTGTCGTCCTGCTCGTTGTTGTAATCGGTGTAGTGCAGCTTGAACAGAGTGCCCTTCAGCTTGCCATCCTGCACCGTGTACATGACGTCGAAGTTGACGGCCCACTCTTTGCCCGGCTCCAGGGTGCCGTCGCCATTGTTGGCATCCCAACCGTAGGCACCGGAGACACCAGCGGCCCAGCCCGGAGCACCGACCAGATCATCCAGGGTACGAGTGGTACCGAAGAAGACGGCCTTCTCTTCGTTGTGGTTCCAGTCTGAGCGGGAATCCCACCAGATCTCGTTCGCACCCTGGGAGTTGCCGTAGCCACGGGTCAGACGGGGCAGGTAGTTGCCCAGATCCCCTTCGGCCTTGGTGTACATACCTTCCAGGCGGAAGGAGTAGGGACCGGCTGCCCAGCTTGCGGTCAGGGCTTGTTGCCATGCCAGACCGTCATAGTCTTCGTTCTCGGTGTCGGAACCGTAGAACTGGTAGCTGGTGTTCAGGCCACCCAGCACGTCAAACTTGTGAGCCAGCTTGAAGTGGTAGCTGTCCATGTAGCCTTCGGCCTGACCGAAGCCACCTGTGATGGCGGTGCCATCTTCGAAGGTGTAACGGGCTGCCAGACCGTGGATGTAGTCGATCTTGTTCGCATCGGTGAAGGGATCGCTGGCATAGGGGCTGCTCTTGGAGAAGCCGGCGGTGTTCTTGAACCAGGGCGCCTTGTACTCATCGGCGATGGCGTAGGTCAGGTAGAGGCCACCGAAGTTGCCCTCGATCTGGCCACCACGGTAGGTACCGGGTTGATAGGACCAGTTGACGCCTATGATGCCGGGTACATACAGCTGGGTGTAACCACCCTTGGCGGTGACAGAGTCACCGAACTTGAGCTTCAGGGCGGCGGTGGAGAGGCTGAAGCCATTCTCGGGAACACCGTCACCACCTGAACCCCACTGGTCGCCCCAGAAGGAGAATTCGTTCTCTTCGTTGACGCCGTTGCTCTCGTCAACAGCCAGGTCATAGGCACCAAAGCCGCCGACATCCAGCCCGACCATGCCCCAGGCATAACCGGAGTTGTAGTTCAGGGCCGCCTGGGTGGTGGCATGGCTCAGGTTGGAGTGGTATTTGCCATCCTGACCCGGACCGGCCTGGACGCGATCACGCTCACGCTGGAAGTAGAACAGGCCGCCTGTCAGCTTGCCTTCGTCGATGAAGGCTTCATAGGACTTGCCATATTCCGGGCTCATCATGTCTTGAGCCGCGGATGCCATGCCGGGGGCGAGCAGCGCCGCAACCACGGCGGCACTCAAAGAGGCGCGCTTGAAGATCACTTTTTCCATTTGTTATTGCTCCTGATTTTATGGACTTAGCTTTTTTTTCCGGCAGTCAGGCAGAGGCCCGCCGCTCGGTATTGGCATTGCAATCAACACCCCGCAGGGCAAAAAGAAACTGTTCTGTGTTGTGCCCGTCTGCCCGGACGCCTTGGCGCATCACTGAAGGGCAATCTGCATCTTTACAGTCATTATTTTTTAGGTCTCGATCCTTGGCGATCTGACACCACCAAGAGTACGTTCGCGGTGCGAAATATCAACCGGAAGTTCCCGCCAAGTTTCAAAAATATGACCGAGTGCAAAGAATCATGATTCTTGGTGTGGGCACTCTCAGCCCGCTCATGTCGGTAATGAGAGCGTTTTCAGGTGGTTTTTTCCGTTTAGCTGGGGGGATCTTGGCGCGGAAGCAGAACTTTCTTTGTTAACCCGATGGCAACATATAATTTTGTGTCACAAAAAAAGATATCCGCCCTACCGGGGCTGCGCCCTCTGGCCGGGCGGCGTCGAGCCGACTCCATGGCAGGGGGTCACCGCATCCGGCAGGGCAGCGCGGGGGCGGACTTGAATGAGGGCATATGAAGGGGTTGGCCCGGCGCAAACAGGGACGCCGGGCCTGATGAGGAGCGGGTGACTCAGGCCTGGCTCAGGATCCGGGGGATCTGCTGGGCCTGGTGGTGGATGTGCTCCGACACTTGCACAGAGAGGCGGCTGCCCTGGCGGGCGTGCTGGCTGATGCGGCCGATGAGGGCGGCGAAGCTGGCCAGCCTGTGCTCCTGGCTCCTGGCGTTGTCGGCCCCCTGCAGGGCGATGACGGCAGTGCTGCGCGCCATCTCCCGCACCGTCTGGGTGGTCTGGCGCAGCTGTTCGGCCTGCTGGCGCTGCCCGGCGGCTTCTGTCGTGATGCGGGTCAGCACTGTGGCGAGCTGATCCCCCGCCTGGGTGAGGCTGGACAGGATCTCGGTGATCTGGCCGAGGGAGCGCTGGGTGTCGGCTGAGAGGTGGCGCACCTCGTCGGCCACTACCGCGAAGCCGCGTCCCTGCTCACCGGCGCGAGCCGCCTCGATGGCGGCGTTGAGCGCCAGCAGGTTGGTCTGCTGGGAGATGTGGCCGATGACATCGACGATGGCGGTCACATCCTCCACCGAGCGGGTCAGCTGGGCCAGGGCGCCGCTGCTCTCGTCGATGGCGAGGCCGGTCTGGGCGGTGGCTGCCAGCATGCCCCCCACCAGCAGCTCGCTCTGGCTCATGGAGTGCTCGTTGTGCTGGGCGTGCTCCGCTATCTCGGCGGCGACCTGGTGTACCTCGCTGGCGAGCTGATTGAGCTCCTGCATCATGGTGTCGCTCTCATCCACCGCCTGCTCTGTGGTGCGGGTGCTGTGATGGATCTCCTGCACCTGCGCCACCATCTCCTGCAGGCTGGAGGAGACGCTCGAGAGCTGGCCCGCCTTCTGTTGCTGATCCTGCTGCAGGCGCTGGATCAGGCGGTTGTAGCTCGCGACTATGTCGGCCAGCTCGTTGCGTTCGCGCCCCGTTGCCAGCAACTGGGCCTGACCTGTGGCATCGAGCTGCAAGAAGGCGGCCCGCAGTCGCAGCAGCGGCCTGACCAGCCAGCGGCGCTGCACCAGGGCAAACAGCAGGGCGACCACCACCAGGCAGAGCGCCAGGGAGCCGAGTATGGTGGCGAGCTCCCGGTTCATGGTCTGGCGGGCGGCGGCGAGCCGCTCCCCCAGCTGCTCACCGGCCTGCAGCAGCTGCGTGATGTCCTGCTGCACCATCTGGCGCGCCAGCTGCTGCTGTTGCAACGCCTTGCGGCTGCTCTCCAGCTCCTGGGGATAGCGTTTGAGCAGTGAGACCAGCTCGGCTTTGGGCTGCTCACCCAGCTCCTTGCGCACCGGCTCTCCCAGGGTGAACTCATCGGCGGCGGCCTCTTCGAAGAGATTCAGGCTCGGCAGGGCCGCCAGCGCGTCCGCCTGTTTTTGCAGGGCGGTGAGCTCGAACTGCAGCCCTTCAAGGCGCTTGGCGCTGGCCTGCTCCATGTAGTTCTGACGCTGATGGGCGAGGGCGGGCAGGGTCGCCAGTATGTCGGCGGCCCCCTGGCGATAGGCCTCGGCGCTGGCCGGATCCTGATCTGCCCCCTGCTGGCCGTAACGCAGCAGCGCCCGGGCCTGGGTGGTCAGCTCGTTCTCGGCGTTTTGCAGCAGCCATTGGCTGTTGCCGGAGAGTTTGCCCGCCGCCAGATAGTCCCCCTCGATGCGCGCCCCCATCTGCTCGAGCTGGGCGTGCAGCGGACCGGCTTGCTGCCCGTCCAGTTGCGCCAGCAGCGCGAGCGCCTGCTGACGCACACCCTGGGCCTCGGCCAGGCGCAGGGGATCGCCGCTGCCAAGGTAGTCGCGAAGGGCCCCCTGCAGGGGGCCGCTCAGTTGTTGTTGCAGGCGCTCCTGCTGGCGTTGGGCCTGTTCGGCCCGATTGAACTGCTGCCAGCCGTGAAACAGGGCGGCGGCCTGAACGCCGGCCACCAGCAGCAGTACCAGAGAGGAGAGGGAGGCATAATGGGCAATTTTCACATCTGAGTCCTGCTTGAAGCACGCAATGGGCGTGAGCTTAAGCAGGGGAGATGGCGTTTTTATGACAGCGGTTGCGCCGCTTTGTGGCTCCCGGGCGTCTTCACCAGCAAACCGAGCAGGGCACCGCCCATGATGAGGGCCCCCGCCAGCAGGTGGCGCGGGGTGAGCTGCTCACCGTTGAGCCAGACCAGCAGCAGGGTGCTCAGCAAGGGGGTGAGGTAGGCCAGGGCCCCGATGCGGCGCGGATCCCCGTCCCGCAGCGCCAGATACCAGGTGACGAAGGCGGCCCCCATGGGACCAAGGGCCAGTCCGGCGATGAGCAGCCAGTCCCCCTGGGGGATACGGGCGAGGGGCAGCGGTCCCTCCAGCCCCCAGGCGAGCAGCAGGGCCAGGAGCCCCGCGGGCAGGCAGGCGGCCGCGGTGACAACGGCGGGGGCGGGGGGCAGGCGGCGGGAGAGCACTGAATAGGCGCCCCAGACGATGGCGGCGCCGAGCGCCAGCAGATAGCCCGGCAGATGGGCCTGCTGCAGTTGCAGCTTGCCATCGACCATCACCAGCACAGAGCCGGCGAGGCCCAGGGCCCCGGCCAGCAGATGATGCAGGCGCAAGGGGTGGCCCGGCAGCAGCAATGGGGTGAACAAGATGATGCACAGGGGCCAGAGGTAGTTGATGAGGTTCGCCTCCAGCACGGGGGCGTGGCGAAAGCTCATGAACAGCAGCAGGTGATAGAGCAGCAGGGCTGTGATGGTCACCAGCCAGGTGACGGGCCTTGCCCGCCACTGGCGCCAGAACGGCAGTGTGCCCGCGCCGCAGAAGAAGAGCACCAGCCCTACCAGCACCAGGGGCGAGACGCTGGTGATCCGGGAGGTGAGGGCCGCGAGCGAGGCCCACAGCAAGATGGTGAGCAACGCAAAACCGGTGGACTTGTCCCACCAGGAAGAAGCAGACATCCAACACTCCTTTGCAAGATGAATAAAAAAAGAGGGCCAGTCTAGCAGACTGGCCCTCGTCACACAGCGTTGCCGTGCCGCCGTTATGACTCCCGGCTCGGCACTACGCTGGCCGCCGGGGTCAGGGACTGGCCCCTGACGTACCAGACGATGAGCGCCAGCACCAGCAGCGGCAGGACGGGGTCGAACCAGGTGCCGCCGGAGCCGAACACCAGGTTCAGCAGGGCGACGCCGGTGCCGCCTATGGCCCAGGCTATGGTGGTGGGGATGGACCAGACGATCATCTGCTGCTTGACGTCCGAGATCCCCATCATGCGGTTGACCACCCAGAACAGGCTGTCGTTGAAGTAGCCGAAGAAGAGCGACCCCATGGTGGCAGCCTGGGCGGCCAGCAACATGTTGACCCCGGGGATCTGCGCCAGTATGGGGGCGGAGATGGAGGCCGCCGTCACCATGGCCACTGTGCCGGATCCCTGGATGAGGCGCACCAGGGTCGCCACTATGAAGGGGATCAGTATGGGGGAGATGGGCAGCTGGGCTATCTGTTCGGCGAGCTGCTGGCCCGCGCCGCTGTCGCGCAGCACGGCACCCAGGGCGCCGCCGGCCCCTGTCACCAGCAGTATGATGCCGGCCGATTGCAGCCCCTCTTCCAGCCGGGCGGCGGTGGCGTGTCTGTCCATGTGCGGCACTAGCGTATAGACAGCCAGCAGCACGCTGATGGCGAGCGCTATGATGGGGGTGCCGATGAAGTTGACGCCCTGCACCAGGGGGTTCTCCATCAGGCCGCCCATCCCCTCCAGGGTGGCGAGGGTGGTGAAGATGGCCTTGACGAAGATCAGCACTATGGGCACCAGGATCGGCAGCAGCGACAGGGTCAGGCTCGGCAGACTCTTGCCCTCCTTCTCCTTGATGTACTGCTCGTAGGTGGACTGCAGCTCATCCGGGGTCTGGGCGGCCTTGGCGCCGAACTCGGGGTACTTCTTGTCGAGCCACTGGGCGTAGAAGACGATGCCGAGCACGCAGGGGATGGCCAGGGCCATGCCCATCAGCAGCATGGCGCCTATGTCCACGCCGAACAGACCGGCGACGCCGAGGGGCCCCGGGGTCGGCGGCACCGTGTGGTGGGTCACCACCAGGCCTCCCGCCAGGGCGACCCCCAGGGTCAGGATGGAGCGCTTGCCGCTTTTTGCCAGCGCCTTGGCCACCGGATAGAGGATGACGAAGGCGGAATCCACGAAGATGGGGATGCTGACGATGTAGCCGGTGATGGCCAGGGCCCACTCTTCACGGCGCTTGCCGAGCCACTTGATGAAGCTGTAGGCGATCTGCTCTGCGGCCCCCGACACCTCCAGCAGGCGGCCCATCATGACCCCGAGGCCGATGACGATGCCGATGCTGCCGAGGGTGGAGCCAAAGCCCTGGGTGATGACGGTGAGGGTCTTGTCTATGGTCATGCCGCCAGTGATGCCTGCGATGCAGGCCGCCGCCAGCATGGCGATAAGGGCGTGCACCCGGGTGCGGACCACCAGGAATACCAGTACGAAGACGGCGATGACAAGGCCGATGATGGGGGTAGGGATGTCGCTCATGATGCCTCCTGCATGTCATGGGTGATGAAACTGTCGATGATGTCGGCAAAGGTCCTGTCTGCCACGAAGCCGAGGGCGCTGGCGCGCTGGTTGTCGATGCGCCCCGGCCAGCTCGCGACTATGCGCTCGACGGCCGGATCGGCGGCAAACTGCACCCGCTCGCGGGCGCTCGCGCCTCCCGTCAGGGTGAGGGTCTCCAGCATCTCGCCGACGGTGACGCTGATGCCGGGCAGGTTGACGCTGCGCCAGTCGCCGGTGGCGGGGAGTCTGGCCGCCAGCAGGAAGTTCGCGACTACGGTGGCGGGGCTCGAGAGCCAGAGGCGCAGATCCGGGCTCACCGGGCAGATGGCGTTCTCACCCTGCAGCGGCTCGCGGATGATGCTGCTGACGAACGACGAGGCGGCGCGGTTCGGTTTGCCCGGCCGCACGCAGATGGTGGGTAGGCGCAGCACCAGACCATCCACATAGCCCTTGCGGCTGTAGTCGTTGACCAAAAGCTCCCCCATGGCCTTCTGGGCGCCATAGGAGGAGGTCGGGGTCAGCGCGGTGCCGTCGTCCACCAGGGCGGGCAGGGAGCCGCCGTAGACGGCCAGCGAGCTGGTGAAGATGAAACGGATGCCGGGTCTGGTGTGGCGGCAGGCCTCCAGCAGGGTGCGGGTGGTGTCCAGGTTGACCTTCCAGCCGAGATCGAAGTCCTGCTCCGCATGGCTGCTGACGATGGCCGCCAGGTGGTAGACCACGGCGGTCCGCTCGGTGATCAGGGACTCGGCGACCCCGGCCTCGGTGAGGTCGGCCTGAAGGCAACGTACCCTGGGGTCCGCCATGGGGGCCTGCGGCTGCTGTATGTCCACCAGCAGCAGCTCGGTGAAGGGTTGTGTGCTCTGCAGCAGGGCCCGGGCCAGTTTCTGGCCCAGGAAGCCACCGCCGCCGGTGATGATGATCTGCATCTCGTTATCCTCAGACTCGTTCATGTGTAGGGTGTCGTCGTTGTTATTGTTGTGTGAGCCAGCCCAGCCCTTCCCGGGTGCCGGCTCTGGGGTTGTATTCGCAGCCTATCCAGTCGTGGTAGCCCGCCTGCGCCAGTGCCTTGAACAGGTGGGGGTAGGCAAGCTCCCCCTCGTCCGGCTCGTGGCGATCCGGTACCGAGGCTATCTGGACGTGGCCTATGGCCGGGCCCAGCTTGCCGATGAGGCGAGTGAGATCTCCGTCCATGATCTGGGCGTGGTAGAGGTCGAGCTGCACCCCCACGTTGGGCCTGTCTATCTGCTGCACCAGGGCCAGGGCGTCGAGCTGGTGGGCCAGGAAGTAGCCGGGCACATCCCTATCGTTGAGGGGCTCCAGCAGCACCCGGATGCCATCCGCTGCCAGGTAATCGGCGGCGAAGCGGATGTTGTCCACCAGGGTCTGACGGTGGGCCTCCATGCTGTGTGCCGGGTCGACTATGCCGCTCATGGCGTGCACCTTGGTGCAGCCGAGCGCCAGGGCGTAGTCCCGCACGCATGGCAGGTGGGCGCGAAACTCTGCTTCCCGCCCCGGGATGGCGGCCATGCCGCGCTCCCCCGCGCCCCAGTTGCCCGGCGGCATGTTGAACAGGGCCTGAGAGAGGCCGTGCTCGCGCAAGCGGCGGCCCAGCTCGGCGGCCGGCCACTCGTAGGGGAAGAGGAACTCCACCGCTTTGAAGCCTGCCTCGCGGGCGGCGGCGAAGCGCTCCAGGAATGGCAGCTCGGTAAACAGCATGGTGAGATTGGCGGCAAACTTGCTCATGGTTTCATCCTCCTCAATTCATCAATTTCGGGTTCGCTCAGGTAGCGGATGGACTGGCCATGGAGCATCAGCGCCAGGCGCGCCGTCTCCTCCAGCTCCTCCATGTTGTTGACCGCATCCACCAGATCCTTGCCCGTCACCACGGGGCCGTGGTTGGCCAGCAGGAAGGCGTTGCCTTCGGGGGCGCGGCGCCCCAGCTCCTCGGCGATGCGGGCATCCCCCGGCTTGTAGTAGGGGATGAGCGGCAACTGGCCGACCCGCATCACGTAGTAGGGGGTGAAGGGGCGGATGACGTTGGTCGGATCCAGCCCCTCCAGGCAGGAGAGGGCGGTCAGGTGGGTGCAGTGCAGGTGCACCACGGCCCGGCAGTCCGGATTGTTGTGGTAGATGGCGAGGTGGAAGGCCACCTCCTTGGAGGGGCGATCGCCCCCCAGGTGCTCCCCCTGCAGGTTGACATGAGAGAGCCTGTCAGCGCTCAGACGCCCCAGGCAGGAGCCGGTGGGGGTGGCGATCAGGGTGCCGTCCGGCAGCAGGGCGGAGAGGTTGCCGGCGCCCCCGGTGGCATAACCGCGCTGGAAGAGGGAGGCTCCCAGCATCACCATGGTGTCGCGCAGTGCCTGTTCAGTCATGGAAGTACTCCTGAGCCTTGTCGAAGAAGTCGTCGCTCCCGAAATTGCCGGATTTGAGGGCCAGCGACAGGGGGGCGTCGATGGCCCGCACCCAGGGCACACCGGGGGCGATCTGCGGGCCTATGTGGAACGCCTTGACGCCGAGGGCCTGGGTGACCCGGCTCGAGGTCTCGCCACCGGCGATGATGAAGCCGTCCACCCCGGCGCCTTGCAGCAGTTGGGCGAGGCGGGCAAAGCAGTGCTCCACGGCGTCGCTGGCCGCCTGCTGGCCGTGGCTCTCCTGAATGCGGGCCAGCTCCCCCGGGCTGGTGGTGGCGTAGACCAGCGGCGCCGGGGTGAGGGGCTGGGCCAGTACCCACTGGGCCAGCTCGGCCGGGTAGTCGGCATCCTCGAGGCAGCGTGCCACGTCCAGCGCAAGCGCAGGGGCGTGCTGGCGATAGCGGGCCACCTGGCGGTTGGTCATCTCGGAGCAGGAGCCCGACAGCACCACGGCGCGCGAACCTCTGGGCCAACCCGCCTCGCGGGCACCCTGCAGATCACCGCTCCCAAGCTGGCGGGCCAGACCGATGGCGAGGCCGGAGCCGCCGGTCACCAGGGGCAGGTGGAGGGCGGCGGTGGCGATGTCCAGCAGGTGCTGCTCGGTCAGGGTGTCGACCACGGCGTAGCGCACGCCGTCCTCTGCCAGCTGCTCAAAGGCTCCTGCAATGGCGGCGGCCCCCTTGTCTATGGTGGCAAACGGCACCAGACCGGCGCGGCCTTGCGCCTGCCCCTCCATCAGCCGCAGCAGGTTGCTGTCCTGCATGGGGGTGATGGGGTGGTGTCGCATGCCGGACTCGGCGAGCGGCAGGGCCCCCACGAAGAGATTGCCCTGATAGACGGTGCGCCCGTTGACCGGCAGGGCCGGGCAGATCAGGGTGAAGTCCTGGCCGAGCGCCGCCAGCAGGGCGTCGGTCACCGGCCCTATGTTGCCTGCCGCCGTGCTGTCGAAGGTGGAGCAGTACTTCTGGTAGATGCGCGGGCAGCCGCGGGCCTGGAGCCAGGCCAGGGCCGCCAGGGAGTCGCGCACCGCTTCGCCCGCCGGGCAGGAGCGGCTCTTGAGACTGATCACCACGGCGTCGACCTGGGGCAGATCGCCGTCGTGCTGCGGCACGCCGGAGAGTTGCAGGGTGGAGAGGCCGTTCTCCACCAAGAAGCCGGCGATATCGGTGGCGCCGGTGAAGTCGTCTGCGATGACACCGAGTTTCATGGCCGCTCCTCCTGACCCGGTAGGGTGATGCCGGAGAACGTCTTGATGACGGCGCTGTCATCTTCCTGGCCGTGCCCCGCGTTGCTGGCGCTGAGGAACATGTTGAGGGCGGTGCTCGCGAGCGGCAGCGGGAAGCGCAGCGCCTTGGCGGTGTCCGCCACCAGGGTGAGATCCTTGACGAAGATGTCCACCGCGGAGCGGGCCTGGTAGTCGCCGGTCAGTACCCGGGGCATGCGGTTTTCAAACATCCAGGAGTTGCCGGCGGCATGGGTGACCACGTCATACATGAGATCCAGCGGCACGCCGGCCTTGCTGGCGAGCGCCATGGCCTCGGCGGCAACCGCTATGTGCACCCCGGCCAGCAGCTGGTGGATGATCTTGACCGTGCTGCCCTGGCCCGGCTCGCTGCCGACGCGGTAGAGCTTGCCGGCCACCGCATCCAGCACAGGGGCCAGCTTGTCGAAGGCGGCGTCTGCGCCTGCGGCCATCACTGTCATCTCCCCCGCGTCGGCCTTGATGGCGCCACCGGAGATGGGGGCATCCAGCATCGGCAGCCCGAGCTGTGCCAGCTCGGCGGCCAGGGAACTCGCCTCCTCGGCCGCTATGGTGGAAGAGACCATGATGGCGGTGCCCGGTTTGAGGTGGCGGGCCAACCCCTCGTCGCCGAGCAGGATGCGGCGCACCTGGGTGGCGTTGACTACCAGCAGCAGCACGGCGTCCAGGGTCTCGGCCAGGGGGCGGGCATCGGCCATGACGGCGGCGGCACCGGCCTGTTGCAGCTGGTTGCGGGCCTGCTCGCTGAGATCTATGCCGTAGGTGGTGAGCCCGGCCCGCAGGCAGGAGCGGGCGGCGCCCATGCCCATGGCGCCAAGGCCGATGACGGCGACATGATAGGAAGTGCTCATCTCGTGATTCCTCGATAACGACTGATGAGCCGATAGTAGAGGCTTGTGGCGGTGAAATATCAGGCAGGCATCACAAAAAATAACTTAAGTGGTGTTAATTTTTGTTATTTAAGCAGGTTGAGATTCTTTTGAATCAACTTTTGATGCTTTTTATGTGAATAAATGTGATTTGTGAGCCCCTTCGAGGTTATTTATCATTTTTTACCAGATCACTGGGGTAGAATGGCGCCTCTTTTCCCCGAGGGGCGAGCCAAGATGATTCCCGTAGAGCGACAGCAACGTATCCTGCAACTGCTGGCAGAGCGCGGCGTGGTCAGCATAGTGGAGCTGACCGAGTGGTTGCAGGTCTCCCACATGACCATCAGACGCGACATCCAGAAACTGGAGGAGCAGGGGCGGGTGCTCTCCGTCTCGGGTGGGGTCAGTCTCTCCCAGCGGATCAAGAGCGAGCCTTCCCACGCCACCAAGCGCAGCCTGATGCAGGGGGCCAAGCTGGCCATAGCCCGGCTGGCCGCCGACCAGGTGGCCGAGGGCAGCACAGTCTACCTGGACGCCGGCACCACCTCCCTGGAGCTGGCCCGGGAGCTGGCGCTGCGGGAAGATCTGATGATAGTGACCAACGACTTCATGGTCTGTGCCTACCTCATCGAGCACGGCCGTTGCCGCCTCTATCACACCGGTGGCCAGGTCATTCGCGAGAACCAGTCCTGCGCCGGGGAGGCCACAGCCCACTTCCTGCGCAACCTGCACCTGGACGTTGCCTTCCTGTCCGCCTCCTCCTGGGACGGGCAGGGGATCTCGACCCCGAGCGAGCAGAAGGTGCCGGTGAAGCGGGCCGTGGTGGAGTCGGCGGCGAGCCGCATCCTCATCTGCGACTCGTCCAAATATGGCAAGGTCGGCACCTTCAACGTGGTGGGCTGGGATGCGATCGATCAGGTGATCACCGACGAGCAGTTGCCACAGAGCGCCCGTGAGGCGCTGGCCCAGCACGGGGTCAGGGTGACCATGGCACCGCTGGCCAGTCTGGCGTCCGGCGTCGAGTGACTGTGCCAGCCTGAGGTTGTCACTCTTTGCCGGCCTGAGGCTCGCTCGTCAGGTTGGCGGATCCCTGGATCACCTCGCCCGCCTTCTCTATGTCCCGTCCCACCCCGTGTATGGTGTTGCAGCCCAGCAACCAGAGGCTGGCACAGAGCACCAGCAGGGTTCGATTCATGTTCATGCTTCCTCCTCGCCGGCGCCTGGTCCGGGGCCGGCCTCAATGTCATGGGGTCAGTTTGAGCAGGCGCCCCTTGCCTGAGTCCGTCAGCAGATAGAGGGCGCCATCCGTGCCTTCCCGTATGGTACGGATCCGCTCCCCCAGATCGGTCAGCAGCCGCTCCTCCGAGATGATCTTGTCCCCCGCGAGGCGAAGGCGCAGCAAGGCCTGACCGCGCAGGGCACCGACCAGCAGATCTCCCTGCCACTCTTTGAACAGCTCCCCTTGGTAGAAGTGCATGCCCGAGGGGGCTATGGAGGGCACCCAGATCCAGAGCGGCGGCGTCATGCCGGGTGCGCTCTGGCCCACGCCAATCTTGCCACCCCCGTACTCCTCGCCGAAGGTCACGACCGGCCAGCCGTAGTTGTGCCCTGGCAGTATGAGGTTGACCTCGTCCCCGCCCTGGGGGCCGTGCTCGTGGGCCCAGAATTGCTGGCTAACCGGGCGCAGGGCGGCGCCCTGCATGTTGCGATGGCCCAGGCTCCAGATCTCCGGCAGGGCCCCCGCCGTCTTGACGAAGGGGTTGTCGGCGGGCACCCGGCCATCCTTGTGCAGGCGCACCGTCTTGCCGAGGTGGTTGTCCAGCGTTTGGGCCCGCGCCCGCTCGCTGTAACGATCCCCCAGGGTGATGAAGAGATAGCCGTCATCGGTCAGCACCAGACGCGACCCGAAATGGGCGCCGCCGGCCACCTTGGGCTCTTGGCGAAACAGCAGTTGCCAGTCGATGAGGGTCTCCTTTTGCAGTCGGGCCCGGGCCACGGCGGTACCGGCCCCGCCGTCGCCGGGTTCGCTGTAGCTGAGGTAGAGCCAGCCCTCGTCGTCCAGGGCGAGATCGAGCAGGCCCCCCTGACCTTGATTGGCGATGGGGGGCAGACCCGAGATGAGATGGCGCTCGCCCCCGGCGTCGATGCGCAGCAGGCGGCCCGGGCGCTCGCCAATCAGATAGCCACCTTCCGGTAGCAGGGCCAGCCCCCAGGGATGGTTGAGCCCCTCCACCAGGGGGGTCAGTGTCAGCGCCCGGAGCGGGCTCACCAGGCAGATCAGCAGCAGTACAAGCAGTCGCAACAAGGGGGATCTCCTCTTGGAAATGGGGAAGGCCGGCGGCTCAACGTCGCTGAAGTATAGGGGGTTGCCAACAGGCCAAGAGAGATGGCCCTGTCTGCGGGCCTTCCCTGCCGCGACGCTCAAGGCATTCAGCCCGACGCAAGGCGGTGCGCGTACACTTGATGGTGTGAAGAGACATGGTCCGCACGCCCAGGCGGGCGGCCATGGTCATAGGTTGGCAGCGGTCTCTTGAGCGCCGGTGCAGCATCAGGGCCCATGGGGCCTGTGTTCATGGAGGATAAGATGTCATCACCCGCGTCGGCGCCAAGGCGCTCCCTGTCTGATCTGCTGGCCGGTGTCACAGCCGCAGCCGTCGTGCTGCCCAAGGCCATGGCCTATGCCAGCGTGGCCGGTCTGCCGGTGGCCGTCGGTCTCTACACCGCCTTGGTGCCCATGTTGCTCTACGCCCTGCTGGGCTCCTCCCGGGTGCTCAGCGTCAGCTCCACCAGCACGCTGGCTATCCTGACCGCAACCCAGCTCGGGCTGGTGGTGCCGGATGGGGATCCCGGTCGGCTGCTCACCGTGACCGCCACCCTGACCCTGCTGGTGGGGGCCATGCTGATGCTGGCGGCGGTGCTGCGGCTCGGCTTCGTGGCCAACTTCATCTCCCTGCCGGTGCTGGTGGGATTCAAGAGCGGCATAGGGTTGGTGATCATCCTCGATCAGCTGCCCAAGCTGTTCGGGGTGCACATCCAGAAGGAGAACTTCTTCCTGGATCTCTACCACCTGGCTCAGGCCCTGCCCCAGAGCTCCTGGCTGACCCTGGTGGTCGCCCTCGTCACCCTGGTGGTGCTGGTGTTCATGGAGTGGCGCTTCCCCCATTCCCCCGCCCCCTTGCTGGGGGTGGGCATAGGCATAGCCCTGGTGTGGGGTTTTGGCCTGAACGATGTGGGTGTCGCCATCGTCGGCAGCATTCCCACCGGCCTGCCCGCCCTGACGATGCCGGACCTGACTCTGGTGTTGCAACTGCTGCCGGGGGCGGCGGGCATAGCGCTGATGAGCTTCACCGAGACCATAGCCGCAGGGCGGGCCTTCGTGGGCAAGGGAGAGCCCGAGATCAATCCGAACCGCGAGCTGGTAGCCACCGGGCTGGCCAACCTGGGGGGCGCCTTCTGTGGCAGCATGCCAGCGGGAGGCGGCACCTCCCAGACCGCCGTGGTGCGCTCCGTCGGGGGCCTGAGCCAGTGGGCCTCCGCCGTCACCGCCGCTATGGCGCTGGCCACCATGATCTTCCTCGCCCCGCTGCTCTCCTGGCTGCCGAGCGCCACCCTGGCGGTGGTGGTCATCGTCTATTCGGTGGGGCTCATCCAGCCGGGGGAGTTTCGCAAGATAGGGCAGATCCGCATGATGGAGTTTCGCTGGGCCGCCATCGCCTGTCTGGGGGTGCTGCTGTTTGGCACCCTGGAGGGGATAGTGGTCGCCATCCTGGCCTCTCTGCTGGGGCTCGCCAGCCAGACGGCGCAGCCGCCCGTCTATGTGATTGGCCGCAAACCCGGAGAGGACGTGCTGAGGCCGCTGGCCGCCCGCCATCCCGATGACGAGACGATCCCGGGCCTGCTTATTCTGCGGCCTGAGGGGCGTCTGTTCTTCATCAATGTGCAGCATGTGGCGGCCCGGATCCGCGAACTGATCGAGACTCACCAGCCCGAGGTGGTGGTGCTGGACATGAGTCGGGTACAGGACGTGGAGTACTCGGCGCTGATGATGCTGATGGAGGGGGAGCAGCAGGCGCGCGCCCGGGGCGTCAGCCTCTGGCTGGCCGGGCTCAATCCCGGGGTGCTCGAGAACGTGCGCCGCAGCGGGCTGGCCGACCAGCTGGGGGAGAGCCGCATGCTGTTCAATGCCAGGGCGGCCATCCGCCAGTATCAGCAGAGCAGAGAGTAGGGGACGGGCCAGAGGCCCCCCAATGCCCTGTTCAATGCCAGGGCGGCGATTTGCCAGTATCAGCAGAGCAGGGCGTGAGGGAGCAGGGCAAGGGGCGAGCCAGAGGTTCCCCAATGCCCTGTTCAATGTCAGGGCTGCCATCCGCCAGTATCAGCAGAGCAGGGAGGGAGCAGAGCAAGGGGCGAGCCAGAGGCTCCCCCTTGACGGTGATCAGAAGAGTTCCGGGATCACCCGGAACGGGTGCTCCGAGGCCTTGACCTTGCCAATCTTGCGCTTGGGCAGCTTGACCGGCTCGGCTGGCAGCTCCTCGTAGGGGATGTGGCTCAGCAGGTGGGAGATGATGTTGAGCCGCACCCGCTTCTTGTCCTCGGAGCGGGCCAGGAACCAGGGGGCCCAGGCGGTATCGGTGGCGGTGAACATGGCATCCCGCGCCCGGGTGTAGTCATCCCAGCGATCGAAGGACTTGATGTCCATGGGGGAGAGCTTCCAGATCTTGCGCCCATCGTCGATGCGATCCCGCAGCCGTCGCTCCTGCTCCTCTGGCGTCACCTCCAGCCAGTACTTCAGCAATATGATGCCAGAGTCGACCATGGCCTGTTCCACCATGGGGGCCCCTGCCAGGAATTTGTCGCTCGCCTCCTGGCTGCAAAAGCCCATGACGCGCTCCACCCCGGCCCTGTTGTACCAACTGCGATCGAAGATGATGATCTCGCCCGCCGCCGGCAGGTGCGGAATATAGCGCTGGAAATAGAGCTGGCTCTTCTCCCGCTCTGTGGGGGCCGGCAGCGCTATGACCCTGAATACCCGGGGGCTGACCCGCTCGGTGATCGCCTTGATGGTGCCCCCCTTGCCGGCGCCGTCGCGCCCCTCGAAGACGATGCAAACCTTGAGCCCCTTGTGCACCACCCATTGCTGCAGCTTCACCAGCTCCACGTGCAGGCGACGCAGCTCCTTCTCGTATGCCTTGTTGCCAAGGGGCTTGGGCTCGGCGACCGGTACCGGCTGTTCAGCTTTGGATTTTTTTTTGCTAGCCATGATGTCCTTCTTGTTTCTCAAACGGATGAGGAGTGGCCGTCATCCTGAACGGCGCACTTCAAGCGTAGATGACGGCGCGCCGCCACCGGACGCGGCAAGCATCAGGGATGATCGGGATCATGGTTGATGGGGCTCACTGGGATTGTTGGTGGCAGGGAAATATTGAAGAGGGGGCGGGACGCAGCCGCCATGGATGCAGGTGGCGAAGGTCGGGAGAAGGCCAGAAAGGATCAAGGGGTTGGCATCTTGCGATACCAACCCCTTGTTTTGTTTGGCGTTCCCGACTGGAGTCGAACCAGTGGCCTGTCCCTTAGGAGGGGACCGCTCTATCCTGCTGAGCTACGGGAACCTTGTGGCGGGCATTATACAAGAAGCATTGTGCTTTTAAACCCTTGATTCCTATTCCAATACGGCCAGATCGCCGATTTGGACATTAAACGGCGAATATTTGTTCTGACTGCTGATGATGGCGCCATCCTCGAACACCTGCACCACCTCGAACAGGCCGTCGGCGGGGTTGCGCATCACCCTGGACTTGCCGTAGGGGTCGATGAAGTCGGCGCTGTGCTGGACCCGGAACTGATCCCCGAGCTTGACCCCGTTGCGACGGCCCAGGCTGATGTGGGGGCCCCGTTCGTGCTGGGCGACGATGCGGGCGGTGACGGGGGCGCAGGCGAGCTCGGCGATGATGTCCTGGGCCGCCTCCTTCAGCTGGTAGCTCACCTCCTGACCGTAGCTGGACTGCCAGAACTGGCCGCTGTTGCTGCCCACCAGCTCCCGCTTGGAGAAGGTCCAGTTGGCCCGGCCCTGATACTCCTTGCGCCCGAGCAGGCTGCCGTTGATGCCGTCGAACAGGTAGAGCTGCATGCGGAAGTTGCGGATCGGATCCTTATACCAGCTGGTCAGCTGGTTGCCCTGGGGCTCGAGGGAGAGATCGTCGATGCTGCCGAGCACCAGATACTGGCTGTCGGTGCGCAGGCTCAGGGCCTTGATCTCCTCGAGGGCGCTGCGATCTCCCTGCTGCAGGTGGAGCGGGTCTATGCGCAGGTTCTCGTCCAGCCACTGGCGGGCGACCACCCCCTGGGGCGCCGCCGCCAGGGTCTCGAACAGGCGGCGGGAGAGATCCGCCGGCATGTCGTCGAGGGCGCCCGTGCTCGCCTGATCCGGGTAGCGCATGCGCAGGCGCACCAGCGTCAAATCCTTGGCGTAGTGCTGGGTCTGGCAGATCTGGCGCTCGGCCTGGATGTCGGCCACCAGCGTGATGTACATGCGGCCGTTGCGCACCTCCTCGCGCTTGAGGCGGTACTGGCGAATGTCGCCGCCGGAGCGGATCTGGATCTGCTCCGAGCGCAGGCTGCCGTTCTCCAGGCGCTGGATGCTGGAGACGGACGCGCCGCTGGCCAGCAGGGCCTGACGCAGCGCATCCCGGGTCGCCTGCTCGCGGGCATAGACCTCGTCGCCTCCCAGAATGGCGGCACTGCCCTGGGCCTCTATGAGCTCGGCGCGGGCCGACAGACTGGCCAGCAACAGGGTTGACAGCAGTACAACTTTCATAACGTACACCTTGAATAGATGAACCCCTCTTGCGCCCCAGGGGACGGGTGAGCGGCTTCATGGACACTGGCCTGGTTTGCACCGGGTGCGCAAATAAAAGCAAGATCCATGCCTTGTTCCGGCGAAAGAGTGCGTGGCTCGCCGCATTTCCCGGTCCCAGCCTCTTTATTGGCGCCGCCCAAGGCCCTCTGGCGGATCATCGGGTGATCCTTCGCGCATTCCCGTCTCAAGTGTTGGCCGCTGCGACCGATAACAAGTCAGGTGTAGATACAGGAACAGGTATCCATGAACAGAATTATCACGGCGCTGGCGGTTGCGCTGGCGCTGGCCGGCTGCGGCTCGGCCGACCCCATCAACCGGGATCAAGGGGATCCTCGGCAGGCGGCCAAGGGGATGGAACTCAACTGGCTGGTGGCCCGCATGACGGATCAGCTGATGGAGCGCAAGTCGCTCACCACCCTGAGCGAGCCCATCGCCGTCGCCTCCTTCGTCGATCTCGACACCCTGAAAGACACCAACTGGATGGGTCTGCAGATCGAGGAGAGCTTCATCTACGAGCTGAACAGGCGCGGGGAAGTGGTGGTGGACTTCAAGACCACGGGCAGCATTCAAGTGACCCCCAGTGGCGACTTCGTGATGAGCCGCAACTACCGGGATCTCTCCGCCCGTCTGCCCATCTCCCGGATCCTGACCGGCACCTTCAGCCGCAATCAGCAGGGGATCCTGGTCAATGCCCGGATCATCGATCTGCGTACCAAGATGGTGGAGACCACGGCCCAGAGCCTGATCCCGCAACAATATCTGTCCGGCGCCAGCAACTCCTTTGGCCGGGCATCGGTCAACCGGGGTTATCTGATGCGGGGCGGCCAGAGCGCGTCCGGCCATCTGGTCAACCTGACCCCCTGAGGAGTAGACAGCCATGAGAATCCTGTTTGGCCTGATGATGGCCCTCTTGCTGACGGCGTGCAGCGGCAACCGGGTGGTGAACTATGACGTGGCCGAGAAGCCAGATGACTTCCCTGTGCTCAAGGCGGTGGGCTACGCGGTGATCGACATCCAGCCAGGCCCCTCCCAGTCGGAGAAGATGTTGCAGGCGATCCGGGCGTCCAAGATGGATGCCTACCGGGAGCTGGCGGAGCAGCTCAACGGCCAGCAGGTGCGCGGCCAGAGCAGCTACAAGGACTTGACCCAGACCTCCAACTCCCTGGATGTGTCTGTGGCCGGTATGGTGCGCGGTGCCCGTGTGGTGGCGACCTATCCCCGTGGCAACACCTATGCCACCGAGCTGGAGCTCGATACCCGCAACCTCTATCACCTGAACCAGCTGATGGCAGGTCAGTTCTAGCGCCAGAAGCAGGACTCCATCCTCTATCACCTGAACCAGCTGATGGCGGGTCAGTTCTAGCGCCAGAAGCAGGACTCCATCCTCTATCACCTGAACCAGTTGATGGCCGGTCAGTTCTAGCCCCGGAAGCGGGGCTCCATCCTCTATCACCCTGGCTGGCAAGTTATGAGCCAGCCGACAGGGGTAACAAAAAGGCGAGCTATGGGCTCGCCTTTTTGTTGTCCGGGGGCCGGGTCGGCTGGGGGCAGGAGCGGGGTTGGCAATCCGTCAGCTTGAGTCTGGGGCCCGGTTGGCGACCTAAGTCGTATACCTGGAGTGAATGATATTTGTGTGTCGTTCAGTTTTTCAGAACGCTTAGTCGGGGGGCTGGGTAGCCGATGGCGGTCAATGTGGCTGTGGCGCCTCCCGCGAGAGTTGGGAGGCAGAAAAGAGAGAGGCGAGCCTGATGCTCGCCTCTTGCCGTTCGGGGTGGCTTAGCTGCCCATCAGTACCGGCGGCACTGCGGTCGGCTTGACGTCTTCGCTCGGGTAGCAACCCAGCACCTTGACGTAGCGGGTGATCTTGGTCAGCTCCAGCAGGGCGGCCTGCATGGCCGGGGTCTGCAGGTTGGCGGAGACATCGAGATAGAACATCTCTTCCCAGGGATTGCCCTGCACCGGACGGGATTCCAGCTTGGTCATGTTGATCTCGTGGCTGCGCAGCACCAGCAGCGCCTCCACCAGGGAGCCCGGCTTCTGGGAGGTGGACATGATGAGAGTGGTCTTGGCCGGGATCTGGGGCGCCACGTCTATGGGCTTGCGCGCCACCACGATGAAGCGGCTGTAGTTCTCCTTCTGGTTGGCGAGCTGCTCGGCCAGCACGTCCAGCCCGTAGAGTTCGCCGCCTGCGGCGCTGCCGATGGCGGCCGCATCCGGGCTCCCCAGCTCCTTCACCTTCATCATGGCGCTGGAGGAGGAGTCGCAGATCTCGTGGCGCGCCCCTTCCAGCTTGCTCAGATAGTGGGAGCACTGCTGGAACACCTGGGGGTGGGCGTAGAAGGTCTTGATCCGGGATAGCTCGGTCGGCACTGCGGTGAGGATGCAGTGCTCTATGGGGTAGGTCAGCTCACCGACGATGGAGAGGGTGGTGTGCTGCATCACGTCATACACCTCGTTGATGGAGCCCGAGCTGGTGTTCTCTATGGGCAGCACCCCGAAGGCGGCGCGCCCCGACTCCACTGTGTCCAGCACCTCGCGGAAGTTCTGGCAGTTCACCTCTATCACCTGATCCTTGTAGCGCGCCAGGTACTTGCGGGCGGCCAGGCTGGAGTAAGAGCCGCGCGGGCCCAGGTAGGCGACGCTGGTCATGGGCTCCTGCTGCTGGGGGTTGAGCAGGCTCTGCAGATAGGCCTGCTGGGAGAGCACGGAGTCTTCGATGATGGTGTGGTAGATGCGGGTGATGTACTGGGCATCCAGCCCGAGGGCACGCCCCTTCTGGATCAGGGCAACCAGCAGGTCCTGTTCCCGCTGGGTGTCGCGGATGGGACGGGGATTGGCCTGCTTGGCGCGGGCAACCTCGATGCTGAGGGTCTTGCGCTTGGCCAGCAGGGCGAGCAGCTCCTGATCCAACTGGGTGATGTCTTGTCTGATCTCGTCGAGCGTAGCCATGGTGGTTCCCTATCCAAATAATCGAGTGTGGTTGCTGCAAAAAAAAGCCTCCGCTGGGGGAGGCTCGATTCGTCTTTGCTTTCTGTTGATGCGACGACAGGGCCTTCCCTTATGAGGGCCGGATAAACGAGAAAGCAAAGAAGAATGTTGTGTGCATGATGTTGTCCTGAAGGTAACGTCATAACCATTAAGGGATTTGGCACGCCGATGCAAGTAAAACTTGCCCGGGGGCGTTGAACGGGGCAGGGTAGGTGGTCGGGATCCATGGCCAAATGAGTGCCACACCGGTCCCGTTGTTTCTGGTCAATGAGAGGGGAGACGAGAGGATGGCGATTATCTTCGATCTGGGACGGGTGGTGGTGAGCTGGGACCCGGTTGGCATAGTGCGCTCGGTGCGGGGACCGGATGGCGCCGAGGCCCTGGCGGAGCTGCTGTTCAACCACCCCGACTGGCTGGAGGTGGACAGGGGCACCCTCTCCCTGCACGCCATGGCCCGCCAGGCAGAGGAGCGCACCGGCTTGCCGGCGGCGGAGAACCTCGCCATCTTGCAGGCGGTGCCCGCTTCTTTATTGCCGGATCCCGCCATGGTGACCCTTATCGAGGCGCTGCACAGTGCCGGTCACCGGCTCTACGCCCTCTCCAACATGGGCCATGCCAGCATCGACTGGCTGGAGCAGCAGGATTTCTGGCGCTTCTTCAGCGGCAAGGTGGTGTCGGCCCGGGTGCGGATGCTCAAGCCCGAGCCCGACATCTACCGCTATCTGCTGGTGTCGTTCGACCTCAAGGCTGGGGAGTGCTTCTTCATCGACGACAGCCCGGCCAATGTGGCGGCGGCCCGGGCGCTCGGCCTGCAGGGCATGGTGTTCACCGACGCCCCCGCATGCCGCCGGCAGCTGGTCGAGCAAGGATACTTGCCCGCCTGAGGGGGATGGGGCCCTTCGCCGGGCCCGGAAAATTAAGGGGGCTGATTCGCATCTTGAGCGAATAAAGAACAACTTTGTCCCCATTCTTTAAGTGTCTATTCAGCTTTGTCATCGCAAAATAACATCCTATTCATCATCCGGAGCCGTTGTTATGGATGCCAATGTAGTCGCGCTGAATCGGGGATACGATCAGCTTTTTCAGGCCAGGGAACAGAGGCTCATCAATACCCTGGCCGGTTACGGCGAACTGCTTGTCTCCTTCTCCGGCCGACTGGAGTCCTGCTACAGCATGGATCTGTGCCGGGCCAGCGGGGTCCGCTTTCGGGCCATCACCCTGGACAACCCGACCCTCAGCCGCAAGGCGGTGGCCCGGGCCAAGCGCTATTGCAAGCACTACGGCATAGCCCATCAGGTGATCAAGACCAACGAGATGATCTTCAGCGTGCACCTCGGCCACCTCGCCGAGGTGACGGATCCGGTGCGCTACCTCTGTCAGCAGCTCGAACACGATGACGGCCCCCCTATCCTGATGTCGGCCTCGGCGGAGGAGATGCGGGAGTATCTGCGGCGTTTTGACAGCGTGCCGGCCAATACCCTCTGGATCTTTGCCGAGCAGGGCATGACCAACCGGGACTTTCGCTATGGCTTCCACAAGCGCCAGCTGGCCCTGTGGGGAGCGGGGGGAGAGGCTTGCCTGAGCCAGCGCTTCTCCGATATCGAATCCCTGGACCGGCGTCACCTGCGCATGGTCGACATGGCCGAGCAGATGCTGTTCGACATGGGACTGGACGGAGCCCAGGTCTTCTTCCATACCCTGGCGGACAGGGTCACCACCCTGGCCAGGGTCAGGGTGCCCCAGCGCATGCGGGCCCTGGTGTTCGACATGCAGCCGAGCATCCAGAAGGCGCTGCAGAGCGCCCAGTTCGATCTGGTGACCCTGGACATGGTATCGGGGGAAGATCCCCAGCTGCTGGTCATCTGATCCCGGCCTGGCCCGTAACGTGAGTCGGGTCATAGGCAAGGGCAGCCCGACTCTTTATACTGCTCCCTCTGCATCCCTATCGAGTCATCTGCCCATGAAACCCTTGTCCAGACTGCTGCTTGCCCTCTGCCTCTCCCCCATGCTGGCCCAGGCCGCGCCCCTGACCCAGGTCACCCTGGCCGATGGCCGTCAGGTGCAGCTCAACGATGATTTCACCTGGGAATACCTGCTGGTCAAGCCCGCCGAGGCGAGCCCAGGCAAGACGGTGACGGCGAGCGTGGCGGCGCCCGTGCTGACCGAGCAGGCCCTGGCCAATCCCGACCTGCTCGCCCAGGCGACCCGGGACGGCATCACTGTGACCCTGAACCAGGTGGAGGGCGAGGATCCATTGCGCCTGCAATTCATGGTGAGCAACACCGGCAGCCGCAACGTGGTGCGGGTCAACGGCAGCCTGACCCTGTTCAGCGCCGAGGGCGTGCAGCTCTCGACCCAGCCGGTGCGCTTCTGGGTCGGGGAGAACCGTCTGCCGGAATCCTATCTGCGCAAGGGCGAGCAGCGTCCGTCGCGGGCCATCGAGCTGGCCCGTCCGGCCAATCTGACCGGCAAGCCGCTGGTGCGGGTGCAGATCGACGAAGTGGAATTCCGCTAGGATGGCGGCGGGGACGGGCAGGCCCGTCCCCCATGGAGTGTTGCTCCGGTAACCGCCAGCAATATCTGCTTACATCTGACATGGTTTGGCAACAGCTTGCCGCTCGGCACCTCCCCCCTTGCCCGTCACAATGACTCCATTCCAGTTAGGTTCCGCCTAACTCAACAATCGGAGTCAACAAAATGCAAAAGCTCGCACTGTCTGTTCTGGTTCTGGCCGGCCTCTCTTCCACCTCTGTCCTGGCGCAAGATGCGTTCAGCTACGCCAAGGGTGCTGCCACCTGGGCACACACCAAGTCCGACTACGTTGGCGGCAAGGACAGCAACAACCGCGATTTCGGTGGTCTGAGCCTGGATCTCTCCAAGAGCTTCGGCTCCAACTTCTACGGCCGTTTCGGCTCCGAATACAGCTCCCGCAACAGCGGCAATGACAGCATGGCCATCTCCAATCTGGGTATGGGGGTCTTCACTCCCCTCAGCACCGGCCTGAACCTGTATGGTGAAGCGGGTCTGATGGGCTACAGCATGGAGCGCGAGCTCGCCTCCAACGTGAACGACAGCGGCTGGGACAACATCACCCGCAAGAGCAGCGGCAGCCTCTACGGCGAAGTGGGTCTGCGCTACGACATCGGCGCCGTCGAGCTCTCCACCGGCTATCGCTACGCCAACATGACCGACGACATGCATGACTTCAAGGCGGGTGCCGCCTACAAGGTGAGCCAGAACCTGGCCCTCACCGCCGATTACACCTATCGCAACTGGGATCTGCAGAAAGGATCCATCACCAGCCTGGGTGTGAAATACAGCTTCTGATTTCCCTGTCTGTCGTGACCTCCATCTTGCCCATGACCCCGGTCATGGGCTTTTTTATTTTCCGGTGATCCTGTTTCCCCCCTTGTGTCGTATCGGTCCGCAATAGTTATACAACTTTCTTTTCTTTGTATAACTGCTATAACTGGTTCAATGCTTATACAAGGGGCGTCATCATGTACAAGATCAAGGTCGGTATCAGTGCCTGTCTGCTGGGGCAGGAAGTGCGGTTCGACGGGGGCCACAAGCGCTCCAGTTTCTGCGAACGGGATCTTGGCGCTCACTTCGAGTATCACCCCGTCTGCCCCGAGATGGCCATCGGCCTCGGCGCCCCCCGCGCCGCCATCCGCCTGGTCAAGCGCCATGGGGAGGTGCGGGCCGAGGCGAGCAACGGCAGCTTCGACGTTACCGACAAGCTGATTGCCTTCAGCGAGCAGAAGGCTCGCCAGCTCGACTTCCTCTCCGGCTACATCCTCTGCGCCAAGTCACCCAGCTGCGGCATGGAGCGGGTGCGCATCTATGGCGCCAACAACGAGGGGAGCGCCAAGGAGGGAATTGGTCTCTTTGCCAAGGCCTTGATGGAGGCCAACCCATTGCTGCCGGTGGAGGAGGATGGCCGCCTGTGCGATCCCATACTGCGGGAGAACTTCGTGCTGCGGGTCTTTGCCTATCACGACTGGCAGCAGCTCTGCGCCAGCGGGATCACCGCCGCCGCCCTCATCCGCTTTCATTCGCGCTACAAGTATCTGGTGCTCTCCCACGCCACCACCCACTACCGCACCCTCGGCAAGCTGCTCGGCAACCTCGGCAAGGCCAACCTGCAGGAGGTGGCCGACAGCTACATCAAGGGCTTGATGGCGGCCCTGACCCTGCGGGCAAACCGCCGCAGCCACACCAATGTGCTGATGCACCTGCAGGGCTATTTCAAGCGGGTGCTGACCCCGGCCCAGAAGCAGGAGCTTGCCGACACCATAGACAAGTACCGCACCGGCATCTTCCCGCTGCTGGTGCCGCTCACCCTGATCCGCCACTACCTGCGGGAATACCCCAATACCTATCTCGCGGAGCAGGTCTATCTCAATCCCCATCCCGATACGCTCAAGCTGCGTTACGGGCTTTGAGAATGGCCAGATCAGGTCTACCCAAACCCCATCCCGATACGCTTAAGCTGCGTTACGGGCTATGAATATTGGGCTGATTACGTGGGTTCAGGTCTATCCAGAGACCCGCATCCCGATACGCTCAAGCTGCGTTACGGCCTCTGAATTCGCTTGTTGCCCCGACGCTGGCCCTGCGTCGGGGAGCTTCACACCTCTGTTTGATGGACGTTGTCATGTCTGATTTACCGCAAGAAGTTGCTCCTCTGCCTGAGGAGGGGATCTACCCCATCCGCGAGGTCTCCCGCCTCACCGGGGTCAATGCCGTCACCCTGCGTGCCTGGCAGCGCCGCTACGGTCTGGTGCAGCCCGCTCGCACCGACAAGGGGCACCGCCTCTATAGCGAGCAGGATATCCGCCAGATAGGCGAGATCCTGAGTTGGCTGGAGCGGGGAGTGAGCATAGGCCAGGTCAAGGGGCTCCTGAGCGATCCCCAGTCCCAGCCGGTGAGCGATCACTGGCAGCAGACCCTGGAGCAGTTCAGCCAGGCGTTGCTCGTCTTCAACCAGCGCAAGGCGGAGGCCGAGCTCAACGATCTGCTGGCGAGCTATCCCTTCGAACTGGTCCGCAGCAGGGTGCTGCAGCCGCTGGTGGAGCGGCTGCTGGGCCTGTGGCGCGAGCGACCGGATGGCGAACTGCTGCAACAGGTGTGGCTGGGCTGGCTTCACACCCGCTTCGCCCGCCACCTCATAGAGCAGGAGAAAGGCGTGCCGGTCACCCTGGCAAGCTGGGGCCAGGTAGGCCCGCTCGATCTGGTCTGGTGCGCCTACGAGCTGATAGGTCAGGGCTATGAGGTGCAACTGCTGGGGGCGGTGGAGCCGCGCCACGTCGCCCTGCTGGAGGGACGGGCTGCCACCCCCTGGCGGGTGCTGCTGGGGGCCGGGCTGGGCAAGCCGGCGCTGGCCGCCGACTGGCCTGCCGGTACCCGGCTCTTTGGCGAGCTGGGGCGACTCTATGACGCTGAGTGGCTGGCCGCCCACGGCTGGCGGGCGACCCTGGCCGAGGTGATGGCAGACAAGCCTGCCGCGCGCGGCTTGGGCGGGCGCGGGAGCAAAAAATCATGAGGCTGGTCTGGTTTCGCAATGACTTGCGCCTGGCCGACAACCCGGCCTTGCGTCATGCCGGCGCCGATGAGGAGCCGGTAGCGGCCCTCTTTGTCATCTCGCCGACCCAGTGGCGGCAGCACAAGATGGCCCCCATACGTCAGCGCTTCCTCCTGGCCCAGGTCGATGCGCTGGGCCTCGAACTGGCGGCCCTCGGCATAGAGCTTCATCTGCTGCGGGTCGAGACCTTTGCCGAGGTGCCTGCCGCGCTTGCGAGCCTCTGCCGCGAGCTCGGCGTCACCCGGCTCTACGCCAATCAGGCCATCGAGCTTGACGAACAGCGCCGGGACCATGGCGTCACCGCAGCGCTGGCAGAGCAGGAGGTGAGTTGCCACTGGCTCAACGGCTGCTGCGTGCTGCCACCGGGGCGGGTGCTGACCGGTTCGAGGGAGATGTTCAAGGTCTTCACCCCCTTCAGTCGCGCCTGGCTCAAGGCCCTTGATGAGGATGGCTTCGTCATCCACAGAGCCCCGGCGCCGCGGGGCGACTCCCTGCCCTGGCAGCCGCTCGCCGAGCGGGGCTTTATCGATGAGGCGCTTGGGGAGACGACCCCGGATCCCCGCTGGCCCGTGGGGGAGGCCGAGGCCCTGCGGCGACTGCATGCCTTCCTGGATCAGGGGGTGCTGGACTACGGCGAGACCCGGGATTTTCCGGTTATGGCGGGCACTTCCGTTCTCTCTCCCTATCTGGCGGCGGGCATCATAAGCCCCCGTCAGTGCGTGGCAGCCTTGCAGCAGCGGCTCGGCGGCCGGCCCCAGTCCAAGGCGCAGCCCGGTTTCGTCTGGCTCAACGAGCTCATCTGGCGCGAGTTCTATCGCCACCTGCTGGTGCTGGTGCCAAGCCTCTCCATGAACCGGCCCTTCAAGCCCGAGACGGCGGCCCTGCCCTGGAGCTGGGATCCGGATGCCTTCGCCGCCTGGTGCGAGGGGCGTACCGGTTACCCCATAGTCGACGCCGCCATGCGCTGCCTCAACGCCACCGGCTGGATGCACAACCGGCTGAGGATGATAGTGGCGAGCTTCCTCACCAAGGATCTGCATATCCACTGGCGGCTCGGGGAGGATTACTTCATGAGCCGGCTGATTGACGGGGATCTGGCAGCCAACAATGGCGGCTGGCAGTGGGCGGCGGGCACAGGCGCCGATGCGGCCCCCTATTTTCGGGTGTTCAACCCGACGACTCAGGGGCAACGATTTGATCCACAAGGGGACTTTATCCGTACCTGGGTATCTGAGCTTGCCGATCTGCCAGCCACCTATGTGCACCAGCCCCACGACTGGTTGCGGCTCAAGGGGCGGCAGGACTACCCGGCGCCCATGGTGGATCATGCCGTTGCACGGGTGAGGGCCATCGAGATGTTCCGTGACCTGGAGAAGAAATAACATGAACGACGCGCTGGCCCACTTCATCGTCCTCTATCTGCAACTGGACAAGCATCAGTTGCACCGCCTGCCGGAGATCTATGCCGATCAGGTGGTGTTCATCGATCCGGCCCACCGCATCGAGGGGCTGGCCGCGCTCACCCGCTATTTCTCCTCCCTCTACGGGCGGCTCAAGGAGTGCCGTTTCGAGATCACCAGCCGGCAGCAGCAGGGCAATGAGGCCTGGCTCAGCTGGGTCATGATCTTCGCCCATCCCAGGATCGCCGGCGGGCGACCCGTGCGGGTGGAGGGTGCCACCCGGCTGCAGTTCGATGCCTGGGGCAAGGTCTGCCTGCACCGGGACTACTTCGATCTCGGCGCCATGCTCTACGAGCAGTTGCCGCTGCTCGGGCCCGTGGTGCGCACCATCAAGGGGAGGCTGGGGACATGAGCGGACGTGTGCTGATCACCGGGGCCACCTCCGGCATAGGTCGCCAGCTGGCGCTTGACTACCGACGCTCTGGCTGGCAGGTGTGGGGCTGCGGCCGCGACGGCGAGCGGTTGCAGGCATTGGCGCATGAGGGGATCACCCCCCTGCAGTTCGATGCACGGGACAGCGCCGCCACGGCAGAGGTTGCCGCCGGCCTGCCCACGCTGGATCTGCTGATCCTCAACGCCGGCAACTGCGAGTACATGGATGTAGCCGAGGGATTTGATAGCGCGCTGTTTGCCCGGGTGATAGAGACCAACCTCGTCGCCACCGGTCACACCCTGGCCGCCTTCCTGCCGCGGTTGGCGGCAGGATCACGGCTCGCCATCGTCAGTTCCTCTGTCAGCTGGCTACCCCTGCCAAGGGCCGAGGCCTATGGCGCCTCCAAGGCCGCCCTCGACTATCTGGCCGCCACCCTGCGTCTGGATCTCGCGGCTCTGGGCATAGGGGTGACCCTGATCCGCCCGGGCTTCGTGCAAACGCCACTCACCGCGAAGAATGATTTTCCCATGCCCTGTCTGGTGACGGTGGAGGAGGCTTCCCGCGCCATCATGGGCGGGCTGGCCGCCGGTCGTCACCAGATCCACTTCCCCCGTCGCTTCATCTGGCTGCTGCGCCTGCTGGGGGCATTGCCGACCGGGCTCTGGCTGCGGCTGGGGCGCACTCTCATCTCGAAAGGATCCCCTTCATGAAGAAAAAGATTGCCATCATAGGTTCCGGGATCTCGGGTCTCAGCGCAGGTTTTCTGCTCCACAAGCTGCACGACATCACCTTGTTCGAGGCGGCCCCCCTGCTCGGCGGTCATACCGCCACAGTGGATGTCAGCCTGGCCGGTCGCAGCTATGCCATCGACACCGGCTTTATCGTCTTCAACGATCGCACCTACCCGAATTTCCTGAAATTGCTGGAGCGGATCGGGGTGGCGCGCCAGCCCACCGAAATGAGCTTCTCGGTCAAGAGCCCCCAGGGGCTGGAGTACAACGGCCACAATCTGGATACCCTGTTTGCCCAGCGCAGCAACCTGCTGAGCCCGCGTTTCTACCGCTTCGTCGCGGAGATACTGCGCTTCAACCGGGAGGCTCGCGCCTGGCTGGCGGAGCTTGGGCGCCACGGCGGTGGCAGCGAACCTACCCTGGGGGATTTCCTGCAACTGGGGGAGTTCAGCGACTACTTCGCCCGTCACTACATACTGCCCATGGGGGCGGCCATCTGGTCCTCCACCCTGGCGGACATGCGCGCCTTTCCGCTGGGCTTCTTCCTGCGTTTCTTTGCCAACCACGGCCTGCTCGATGTGGCCAATCGCCCCCAGTGGTACGTCATTCCGGGCGGCTCGCGGGAATACATAGGCCCGCTCACCGCAGGCTGGCTGCCGCGGATCCGGCTGGCCTGCCCGGTGCAGGGGATAAGGCGCACAGCCGAGGGGGTACTGGTCCAGAGCGGCTACGGGGAGGAGCAGTTTGACGAGGTGATCCTCGCCTGTCACAGCGATCAGGCGCTGGCCCTGCTGACGGATGCGAGCGAAGGGGAGCAGGCCATTCTCGGGGACATGGCCTATCAGGCCAACGACGTCTGGCTTCACACCGATGTGAGCTGCCTGCCTGCGCGGCAAAAGGCCTGGGCCAGCTGGAACTATCAGCTTGGGGATGACGACGAGGCACGCCCCCTGGTGAGCTACAACATGAACATCCTGCAGGGGATAAGCTCGCCGCAGCCTTTCTGTGTCAGCCTCAATCCCCAGGGCCGGGTGGATGAGAGCAAGGTGCTGCGCCGCTTCGTCTATCATCATCCGGTCTTCAATCAGGCCTCCATCGCCGCCCAGCAGCGGCGGGCCGAGATCTGCGGCCGGCAGCACACCCATTTCTGCGGTGCCTACTGGTACAACGGCTTTCACGAGGACGGGGTGCGCAGCGCCCTGGACGTGGCCAGTCGCTTCGGAGCCAGCCTATGAAGGCCGCCGGCGACACCATGGACACCATCAGCGCCATCTGGCAGGGCTCGGTGCGCCACCGCCGTTTCGCGCCGCGCAGCCACGCCTTCTCTTACGGCCTCTTCATGCTGGGGCTGGATCTGGACGAACTGCCGGGGCTCAGCCAGGGGCGCTGGTTTGGCGTGGAGCGGGCGGGGCTGCTCTCCTTTCGCCGAAGCGATTATCTGAGTGGCAGCGAGGGCAGCCTCAAGCAGGCGGTGTGGGACAAGGTGGCCGCCCTTGGCGGCAGTGCCGAGCCGGACGGTCGGGTGCTGCTGCTTGGCAACGTGCGATGCCTGGGCTTCTACTTCAGCCCGGTCAACTTCTACTTCTGCTACCGGGAGGGGGAGGCGCGCTATCTGCTGGCGGAAGTGTCGAACACCCCCTGGAACGAGCGCCACTACTATCTGCTGGATCTGGCGGCCCTGGCGCCCCAGGACAAGGATTTTCACGTATCCCCCTTCATGGGGCTGGCCATGCGCTACCACTGGCGCATCCGGGCGCCGGCGCAGGAGACGCTGATCCATATCGAGAGTCATCCGACGTCCGGCGAGGCCAAGCTGTTCGACGCCACTCTGGCGCTGCGCCGCGAGCCGCTGTCGCGCAAGGGGCTGGTGGCCCTGCTCGCCCGCTGGCCCTGGATGACCCTCAAGGTGCTGCTCGGTATCTACTGGCAGGCCCTGCGTCTTTTTATCAAACGAACACCTATATTCACCCATCCGGAGAGCCGCTAATGGAACTTGCTCAATCAACCCTCTCTGCCTCCTTCATCGACAAGGGGGCCAGGCAACTGCTGCTCAGCCTGCTGGGACGCCTCGAACAGGGGCAACTGCTGCTGCGGGACGGCAACGAGCGCCACAGCTTCGGGGTGGCGGGCACAGATCTCCATGCCGAGGTGATAGTGCAGGATCCTGCCTTCTATCGCCGCCTGTTGCTGGGGGGCAGCATTGCCGCCGGTGAGACCTGGGTGGAGGGGCTCTGGACCAGCCCGGATCCTGTGGTCCTGGTGCGGCTGCTGGCCCGCAACCTGACGCTGCTCGACACCCTGGAGCGGCGGCTAGGCTGGCTCAGCTTCCCCTTCAACAAGGTGCGCCACTGGCTCAATCGCAATACCCTGACCGGGTCGAGATCCAACATCGCCGCTCACTATGATCTCGGCAATACCCTCTATCAGGGCTTCCTCGACAGCCACATGCAGTATTCGAGCGCCATCTACCCGAGCGCCGAGGCCAGCCTGGAGCAGGGGCAGCAGGCCAAGCTGCGCACCATCTGCGAGCGGCTCGAGCTGGGGCCGGAGGATCACCTGCTGGAGATAGGCACCGGCTGGGGCGGCCTGGCTGTCTATGCCGCCCGCCATTACGGCTGCCGGGTGACCACCACCACCATCTCCCAGGCCCAGCATGACTACGCAAAAGAGTGGATTGCCCGGGAGGGGCTGGGGGATCGCATCACCCTGCTGCTGGAGGATTATCGCAAGCTGGAGGGGAGCTTCGACAAGCTGGTCTCCATCGAGATGATAGAGGCGGTGGGGCACGCCTTCCTGCCGGACTACTTCCGCCAGCTGTCGCGCCTGCTCAGACCCGGCGGCCGCCTGCTCATTCAGGCCATCACCATAGCCGATCAGCGCCACGCCCAGTATCTGCGCGGTGTCGACTTCATCCAGCGCTACATCTTCCCCGGCGGCTGTCTGCCGAGCGTCTCCCAGATGGCGGGGCTGCTCGCCCGGGAGACCGACATGCAGCTGGTGCGGCTGCACGATCACGGCCACCACTACGCTCGTACCCTGGCCCACTGGTGCGAACGCTTCCTGGCGCTGGCCCCGGAGTTGCCAAGGCTCGGCTACAGCCAGGATTTCATCCGGTTGTGGCACTTCTATTTCGCCTACTGCGAGGGGGGCTTCTGGGAGCGGGCCATCAGCCTGGTGCAGCTGGAGGCGGCCAAGCCGGGCCCGCTCGGCTGGTCCGGTGATCTGCCAGTGAGCAGTCACTGACCATGTGGCAGTGGGCCCAGCTGCTGGGGTTCAACCTCTACTGGTTGCTGGCGGTGAAATGGCAGCAACCAGGCCCGCTGCTGCTGATGTTGTTGCTTCATTTCCTCTTCTCTCCTCGTCGCCGGCAAGACTGGCGGCTCATTCCCGTTGCCCTGGCAGGTTGTCTGCTCGACATCCTGCTCTGGCTGCTCGGTCTGTTCCAGTTTCCGTCCGGCTTCCCCCTCTGGCTGTTGCTGCTCTGGTGCGGTTTTGCCCTGACCCTCTCCCACGGTCTGCGCTGGCTTCGGCCCTTGCCCCGCTGGCAGCAGGCGCTCTTTGGCATGGTGGGGGGCGCCAGCTCCTATGTGGCGGGGGCTGCCATGGGGGCCGTACACTTACCCTGGGGCATCTGGATCAGCACGGCGCTGCTGGCGGTGATCTGGATGTGGTGGTTACCCGTACTGCTGTGGGTAACGGTGACGATGGAGGGTGAGCCGAGATGAACACCTTTTCGACCGACGCCTTGTTGTTTTCCAAATGGACCAAGGAGAGCCAGTACGAGCTGGCCGACCGTTTCTACCTGGTGGTGGCCTGCCAGCGGGATGCGCGAGGTCAACTGGCGAGCGTGGTGATGCAGGATATCAATACCCTGCAGGAACAGGAGATGGACTGGCATGAACTGGAAGATCCCGCCCATTGGCACATGGGGTGGAATTAGCACCTTGCTGGCGGCGCTGATGCTGCTTGTGGCCACTGCCGTGCAGGCCTCTGCCGCTCCCTGGCAACAGCTGCGCCCGGTCGGGCAGGGGGAGATGAGCTGGCTCTGGTTCAAGCTCTATGACGCCACCCTCTACAGCGCAAGCGGACGCTACGAGCCCGGTCGCTATCCGCAGGCCCTCACCCTGACCTATGCCAGGGCCATAGAGCGGGAAGATCTTTTGAGCGCCACCGCCGCCGAGTGGCAGCGGCTCGGGCTTGGCAGCGAGACGGATCGCCAGCGCTGGCTCGGCCGGCTCGCCGCCCTCTGGCCCGACGTCGGGGCGGGGGACAGACTCACCTTCTATGTGGACAGTGCGGGAGCCGGTCACTTCTGGTGGCAGGACAAGCCCCTGGGTTCCCTTGCCGATCCGCAGTTTTCTGCCGCCTTTCTGGCCATCTGGCTCGCCGACAACAGTCGCGATCCCGCCCTTACCCGCCGCCTGCGCGGCCAACCCTGACACTGGAGTCCCTCATGCCTCTCTACCGCACATGGCGCCTTCTGCTGCTGTGGCCACTTCTGCTGCTGGCTGGTTGTGGCACCAGCCTCGATGACTACAGAGGGCAGGGTCCGAACTGGGATCTCGCCCATTTCTTCAATGGCAAGCTGGTGGCCCATGGCCTGGTGACAGACCGTAGCGGCGAAGTGACCAGTCGCTTTCGGGTCGAGATGCAGGGGCGCTGGCGAGAGGGCAAGGGGGAGCTGTTCGAACAGTTCTATTTCGATGACGGTCGCCAGCAGACCCGCACCTGGTTTTTGAGCAAGGGAGCGGATGGGCACTGGCGTGGCACTTCCTCGGACGTGGTGGGGGAAGCGGTGGGCAAGACGGCAGGCTTTGCCCTGAACTGGCGCTATCAACTCGATCTGGCCCTGCCGGACGGGGAGGTGGTGCGGGTGAGCTTCGATGACTGGATGTATCTGCTGGATCAAGATCGCCTGATCAATCGCGCCGAGATCAGCAAGTTCGGCATTCATCTGGGGGAGGTGATCCTCTATATCGAGCGGCTTGAGCGATAAAAGCTGGTATTTTGCCCGCTGACGATAGCCAGTCGCTATCAATGGGCAAGGTATAAGCAATTGTCCTTTGAGTCTGTATGGGGATATGCTGACTCCGTTCCCAAACATGTTTACCACCTGGAGGTGAATGATGAAGAGCCCCATTGGTCTTGATACCGTTCAATCACAAGCCCTGGCCGCCGAGCTGAACAACTTGCTGGCCAGCTACCAGATCCTCTACATGAACGTCCGTGGTTTCCACTGGAACATCCGCGGCAACCAGTTCTTCGAGCTGCACCTGAAATTCGAAGAGATCTACAACGATCTGCTGCTGAAAGTCGATGCCCTGGCCGAGCGCATCCTCACGCTGGATGGGGTGCCCCTGCACAGCTTCAGCGACTACATCAAAGTCTCCGCCATCCCCGAGCAGAAGGGACTGCATGACGGCCGCGCCTGTGTCGAATCCCTGCTGGAGAGTTTCCGCGAGTTGCTGGTGGCCCAGCGCCGCATCCTGGCGCAGGCTGCCGAAGCCGGTGACGAGGGCACCGCCTCCATCCTCTCCGACTATGTGCAGCAGCAGGAAAAGCTGGTCTGGATGCTGCGGGCCTACCTGGACTGATGACATGCAGGGCCGGATGCCACGAGTGGCGCCGGCCCAGCCGTTCTCTTATCCCTTATCCCTTGTTGCTGCAATCCTGAATTGTCTTTGATGTTATCCACCCGCTTGCCGCCCAGTTTGGGCGGCTTTTTTGTTTTTGATCTGCATCAATGAAAACTTAATTGGTAAATTGAATGCCTATTAAGTTTTTCGCGAGGGGCATAGAATCGCCACAAAACAAGCAACTGAAATGTCCAATTAGGAGAGGCATGATGTTTTGTGTGCAATGTGAACAGACAATTCGTACCCCGGCAGGCAACGGCTGCGCTTACGCACAAGGCATGTGCGGCAAGACGGCTGAAACCTCGGATCTGCAGGATGTGCTGATCTATGCGCTGCAGGGCCTCAGCGCCTGGGCGCTGGCCGCCCGCGAGCACGGCGTCATCGACAACGAGATCGATGCCTTCGTGCCCAAGGCCTTCTTCGCCACCCTCACCAACGTCAACTTCGACTCCGCCCGTATCGTCGGCTATGTGAACCAGGCGCTGGCTCATCGTCAGCAGCTGGCCGACCGTCTGGCCGCGCTGGCGGTGCAAGTCAGCGAGCTGCCCGCCGCCGCCCGCTTCGAGCCGGGTACCGAACTGCTGGAACAGCTGGCCCATGCGCCCCAGACCGCGGTCAATCGCGGCAAGAGCGAGGTCAACGAAGACATCATGGGGCTGCGTCTGCTCTGCCTCTACGGCCTCAAAGGCGCCGCTGCCTACATGGAGCACGCCCGGGTGCTGGGTCAGCAAGACAGCGCCGTGGCGGCCGAATTCCACCGCATCATGAGCTGGCTCAGCACGGATCCGAGCGATCTGGATCCCCTGTTCAAGTGCGCCATGGAGATAGGTCTGCTCAACTTCAAAATCATGGAGATGCTGGATCTCGGCGAGACCACTGCGTTTGGCCACCCTGAGCCGACCCAGGTGCGCGTCACTCCGGTGCCGGGCAAGTGCATCCTGGTCTCAGGCCACGACATGATGGATCTCAAGCTGATCCTGGAGCAGACCGCGGGCACAGGCATCAATGTCTACACCCACGGCGAAATGCTGCCGGCGCTGGCCTATCCCTTCTTCAAGCAGTACCCCCATCTGGTGGGCAACTACGGCTCCGCCTGGCAGAACCAGCAAAAAGAGTTTGCCAACTTCCCGGGCGCCGTTGTGATGACCTCCAACTGCATCATCGACCCCAACGTGGGCGACTACAGCGATCGCATCTTCACCCGCTCCATCGTCGGCTGGCCGGGGGTGACGCACCTGGAAGGGGATGATTTCTCCGCCGTGGTGGCGAAGGCGCAGGTGCTGGAGGGCTTCAAGCACACCGAGCTCGAGCACTTCATCACCATAGGCTTTGCCCGCAACGCCCTGATGCAAGCCGCCCCCGCGGTAATCGACAAGGTCAAGGCCGGCGAGATCAGCCACTTCTTCCTGGTGGGCGGTTGTGACGGCGACAAGGCCGAGCGCGCCTACTTCACCGAGTTTGCCAAGGCCGCCCCCCAAGACAGCCTGTTGCTCACCCTGGGCTGCGGCAAGTACAAGTTCAACAAGCTCGATTTCGGCGATATAGGCGGCATTCCCCGTCTGCTGGACGTGGGCCAGTGCAACGATGCCTACTCCGCCATCCAGCTCGCACTGGCGCTCTCCGAGGCGTTCGAGTGCGGCGTCAACGATCTGCCGCTGACCCTGGTGCTCTCCTGGTTCGAGCAAAAAGCCATTGTCATTTTGCTCACCCTGCTGGCGCTCGGGGTGAAGGACATCCGCACCGGCCCGACCGCCCCGGCCTTCCTCACCCCGGCCCTGCTCAAGGTGCTGGAGGAGCAGTTCGGTCTCAAGGGAACCACCACGGCCGAAGCAGATCTGGCCGAGATACTGGCGGCCTGATCAAGGTGCTGGAGACATAGTCCGGTCTCAAGGGAACCACCACGGCCGAAGCGGATCTTGCCGAGATACTGGCGGCCTGATCCGGGCTTGGCCCACCATGTTGTAAGCCTTTGGCGAGCCCCCGGCTCGCCTTTTTTCACTGAGATGCCTTTTATAAAAGAGGAGCCTTGCGATGACCTCCACCTCTCTTTCCCTGCGCTGCATTGGCCGTCGTGCGGATACCCACGACGTGACCAGCTGGCAGTTTGTCGCCACCGAGGGTTCGCTGCCCCCCGTGCTGGCCGGCCAGTGTGTGACCCTGCACACAGAGATAGACGGCCAGCCCCTGTGCCGCGCCTACACTCTCTCCTCCAGCCCGCAAGATCCTTTCTGGCAGGTCACCATCAAGGATGTGGGGCTGGTGTCCCATCATCTGCACCAGAGTCTGCAGGTGGGGGACGAGATCCGGGCCGACGGCCCCTTCGGTGACTTCCATCTGACCGCCTTGCCCTGCGAGCGACCGCTGTTGCTGAGTGCGGGCTCCGGCATCACCCCCATGTGGGCCATGCTGCGAGACGAGCTGGTCAAACGACCGGAGGCGGACATCCGCTTTGTCCACAGCGCCCGCTCACCCCAGGATGTGATCTTCGCGGATGAATTGGCCGCGCTGGCCGAGGCTCATGCCGGGCTGCGCCATGCCCTAGTACTGGAGAGAGTGCTGGAAGAGACTCCGACGGCTCACCCCTGGGTGGGGCGTCTCACACCCTCCATGCTCAAGGAACTGGCGCCGGACTTGCTCGGCCGCCACGTCTATCTCTGTGGGCCCGCCCCCTATATGGCGGCGGTGAGCACCATGCTGGCAGAGCTGGGGCTGCCGGCGGCGCAGCTGCATCAGGAGTCGTTCGGCTTGCCTGCTGTTACATCGGACGCAGCGCCAGTTGCCGCCGGGGGTGACCATTTCTGGCTGACCCTGAAAAAGAGCGGCAAGAAGGTGAAGATACTGCCGGGTCAGACCCTGCTGGCCGCGCTCGAGGGGGCGGGGCAGACCATGATGGCCGCCTGCCGCGCCGGGGTGTGCGGGGCCTGCCGCTGCACCACGACTGGCGAGATCGAACGCCAGAGCGTGATGACTCTCAGCCCGCAGGATCTGGAGAGCGGGGTAGCGCTCGCCTGCTCCTGCACCGCAAGGGGGGATGTCGGCCTCGACTACTAAGGGGCGTCATAGGTATCCCGAGCTTTTCCCGCGCGGGCAGGGCGGGTAGACTCAGCTCCAGTTTCCTCAAAGCACGGGATAAAAAATGACAATTCTGGTCACGGGCGGTGCCGGTTATATCGGCTCCCACACCTTGGTTGAGCTGCTGGGCGCCGGCCAGCAGGTGGTGGTACTGGACAATCTCTCCAACTCCTCCCCCGAATCCCTCAGGCGGGTCGAGCGGATCACCGGCAAGGCGGTCACCTTCGTCGAGGGCGACATTCTGGACAGGGACTGCCTGCAACGGCTGTTCGCCGCCCACAAGATCGAGTCTGTGATCCACTTCGCCGGCCTCAAGGCGGTGGGGGAGTCCAGCCAGATCCCGCTCACCTACTACCAGAACAACGTGACCGGCACCCTGGTGCTGTGCGAAGAGATGGCCAAGGCCGGCGTGTTCCGCCTGGTGTTCAGCTCCTCGGCCACCGTCTATGGCGATCCCGCCTCTGTGCCCCTGCGGGAAGATTTCCCCACCAGCGCCACCAACCCTTACGGCCGCTCCAAGCTGATGGTGGAGGAGATACTGCGGGATCTCTCCCAATCCGATCCCCGCTGGGCCATAGTGCTGCTGCGCTACTTCAACCCGGTCGGTGCCCACGAGAGCGGCCTCATCGGCGAAGATCCCAACGGCATTCCCAACAACCTGCTGCCCTATATCAGCCAGGTCGGTGTCGGCAAGCTCAAGGAGCTGGGGGTGTTTGGCAACGACTACCCGACGCCGGACGGCACCGGGGTGCGCGACTACATCCACGTGGTGGATCTCGCCATAGGTCACCTCAAGGCGCTGGCCCGCATCGGGAGCGACACCGGGGTCTTCACCTACAACCTGGGCACAGGTCAGGGTTACTCAGTGCTGGAGATGGTCAAGGCGTTCGAAACCGCAAGTGGTCGCCCCATTCCCTACCAGATCAAGCCCCGTCGCCCCGGCGACATCGCCGAATGCTGGGCCGAGCCTACCCTGGCCCGGGACGAGCTGGGCTGGCAGGCGGAGCGTGGACTCGAGCAGATGATGGTGGACACCTGGCGCTGGCAAAGCAACAACCCCAACGGCTATCAGGCCTGAGGGACTGGAGCCTGAATGACAAAACGCCCCGGCATCGCGATGCCGGGGCGTTTTTTACGAGCGAAGAGCGGGTTACTGAATGCTCTTGCCGGCTCGCACGTCCTTGATGAAGCCTTTCAGGCTCGCCAGATCGCGGGGGGCACCGCGCAGGATCTGATCGCCGATGATAAAGGCCGGGGTGCCGGAGATGCTCATGGCCTCGGCCAGCGCACGGTTGGTACCCAGGTTCTGATCTATGCTGCCGTCCTTGATCTTGGCCTCGACCTTGCTCCAGTTGACGCCTGCCGCCTCCGCAAGCTGCTTCACCTGGGCTTCGTCGGAGAGCGGGCCCTGATGGGCATAGAGCTTGTCGTGGAAGGCCTGGTACTTGTCAGGCTGGCCGAGCTTCACCGCCAGCGCCGCGCGGGCGGCATAGTAGGAGGTCTCGCTCAGTATGGGGAACTGCTTGTAGATGTAGCGGATGTCCTTGTCTTCAGCGAGCAGTTGCTGGATGAGGGGGTGGGCCCGCTTGCAGTAGCCGCAGTTGTAGTCGAAGAACTCGACCACGGTCAGGCTGCCTTTGGGGTTGCCGGTCTCGGGATCCTGGTTGGCGAAGAGCTGCTTGGCATGGGCCTCGATCAGCGTCTTGTCGTTCTCGGCCTGCTGGCTCTCCTGCTTGGCGCGCAGGGCATTGGACATCTCGACCAGTATTTCCGGATTCTTGACCAGATAGTCGCGCACGATCTGCTCGACGTCGCTCTTGGTCAGCTCGCTCGCCTGCACCGGCGCCGCAAGCAGGGTCGCGCCGGTCAAGGCGGCGAACAGGGCATGTTTGATTCTCATATGTCCATCTTGCTGGGAATATCGTGGAGGCCACTATAGTGGGTGAGTCTGTTTTCAAGTCAAGCCATCCGGTTGAAAAAGCACGGTTTGGGCCGAGTCTGCGGGTTTTGTTGGTCATTTAGCCCAATAAATCGGCAAACGAACAGAGCGGGGATTTACAAGGGGGATCGTCATGGGTAATATGCGTCGCACTGCTGCGGAGGGGTGGCAGAGCGGCTGAATGCACCGGTCTTGAAAACCGGCGATGGGCGACCATCCGTGGGTTCAAATCCCACCTCCTCCGCCATTTATACGGCCCATCTCAATCATTGATTGAGATGGGCTTTTTCGTATTCGCGTGCCACAGACCCAGCGCCATGGCGCGCTCATCCTGGTCTTCGAAGGTGCGACTTATGGTGCCAAGCACGCAGGGCATGATCATCGCGCCCCCCAGGGCCAGCAGCACCCGTGCGCCTATGAGCATGGCGGGCGTCGGCGCAAAGGCGGCAAGCAGGGAAGAGACCCCGAAGATGACCAGCCCGGTGAGCAGCAGACGCCGGTTGCCGATGCGGTCCGCCAGTGTGCCCATGGGCACCAGCAGCCCCGCCATCAGCAGCGGATAGATGTCGATGATCCACAGTACCTCGGTCGCGGATGCGCCCAGGGCCTGGGTCAGGGAAGGCACGGCTATGTGCAATATGGTCATGTCGATGACCACCGGCAGGAAGGCCAGCATGACGGCCAGCAGCACCAGCCAGCGGCGTTGGGTGTCAGAGAACATGGATTGACTCCTCCGTAATGATGAATGAACGGGGGCTGGCTGCGCTGACCTCAACCCCCGCTGTCTGGCTGCCCTCGTTCAGGCCGCAGGGCAGGAAGGTGGGCTGCAACACTGGCATCATTGCTCCCCCCTGTGCACTCGCCGGGCCCGCCAGACCTGAAAGCGCTCCTGGGTGCCGATGACGAAGACAAAGAAGACCGGCACGAAGAAGATGGCCAGCAGGGTGCCGCTGATCATGCCGCCGAATACGCCGGTGCCGATGGCATGCTGGGTCTCCGCGCTGGCGCCGCTGGCGAGCATCAGCGGCATCACGCCCAGGGTGAAGGCCAGCGAGGTCATCAGGATGGGGCGCAGGCGCAGGCGTGCGGCAGTCACAGCCGCGTCTATCAGCGTGCGCCCCTCGGCGTGCAACTGGCGTGCAAACTCGACGATGAGGATGGCGTTCTTGGCCGACAGACCGATGATGGTGATCATGCCCACCTTGAAGAAGACATCGTTGGGCATATCGCGCAGCATCACGGCGGCGACGGTGCCGAGTAACCCCAGCGGTACCACCAGCATCACCGACAGCGGGATGGACCAGCTCTCGTAGAGCGCCGCCAGCACCAGGAAGACCACCAGCGCCGACAGCAGCATCAGCATGGGGGCCTGGGCCGCTGACTGACGCTCCTGCAACGACTGCCCCGTCCAGGCCAGGGCGAAGCCTTGCGGCAATTGCGCCACCAGGCGCTCCATCTCCTCCATGGCGGCGCCGCTGGATATCCCGGGTGCGGCACTCCCGGAAAGACGCACGGCGGGGAAGCCCTCGAAGCGCATCATCTGCTGCGGGGATTCGCTCCATACCGGTGTCACCACCTCCCGCAGGGGCACCATGCCGCCGCTGGCATTGCGCACCCGCAGGCCGAGCACGTCGTCGAGCTGCATGCGGGCCTTGGCGTCGGCCTGCAGAATGACCTGCTGCATGTGCCCGCCGTTGGGGAAGTCGTTGACGTAAAGCGACCCCATCGCGGTCGACAGTGTGCTGCTCACACTGGTAAACGAGAGCCCCATGGCCTCGGCCTTCTGCCGGTTGATCTCGAGGTGAATGCTCTCGCCGGGGGGCAGGCTGTCCGGGTAGACATCGCTCACCACCTCGCTGTTGGCGGCCAGCGTCAGCAGTTGTGCCTGGGCGGCCAGCAGCGCGGCTTCCCCCCGATTGGCCCTGTCCTGCAGGAAGAGCGTGAAACCCGAAGAGGTGCCCAGTTCGTCGATGGCGGGCGGCAACAGACTCATCACTGTGCCCTCCCTGCTGTTGGCCATGGCCGCCTGTGCCAGCTCCGCCTCTTCGGCGGCTGTGGCGCCATGGCGCTGATCCCAGTCTTTGAGCATGGTGAAGGCCATGGCCGCATTGGGGCCTGCGCCGGAGAAGCTGAAACCCTGCACCACCAGGTTGGTGTCCAGCGCCTCTCGAGAGGCGACGTGGGCCTCGAACTCCTTGATCACCGCCAGGGTGCGCTCGCTGGTGGCGCCGGTCGGCAGCTGGATGGAGGTCATGAAGTAGCCCTGATCCTCGTCCGGCAGGAAAGAGGAGGGCAGCTGGGCGGCGGCGACGGCCAGCACGGCGCAGAGGGCGGCGAAGGCCGCCATCATGCGTCCGCTGCGCCCGACCAGCCGGGTTACCCGGGCGCCGTAGCCCGCGGTGAGCCGCTCGAACCCCCGGTTGAAGGCACCGAAGAAGCCGCGCTTCTCATGATGATCCGGGCTGACCGGATGCAGCAATGTGGCGCAGAGCGCCGGCGTCAGGGTCAGGGCGAGGAAGGCCGAAATGAGGATGGACACCGCCATCGACAGGGTGAACTGCTGGTAGATGACCCCCACCGAGCCGCTGCCGAACGCCATGGGGATGAACACAGCCGTGAGCACCAGAGTTATGCCGATCACCGCCCCGGTGATCTCCTTCATGGCCTGCGAGGTCGCCTCTCGGGGCGACAGTCCCTGGGTGGCCATCAGGCGCTCGACGTTCTCCACCACCACTATTGCGTCGTCGACTATGATGCCGATGGCCAGCACCATGCCGAACATGGTCAGGGAGTTGATGGAAAAGCCGGCAAGCAGCATCACCGCGAAGGTGCCGAGCAGGGCTATGGGGGCGACTATGGCCGGGATCAGGGTGTAGCGCAGGTTCTGCAGGAAGAGGAACATCACCAGGAACACCAGCACCATGGCCTCCAGCAGGGTGTGGATCACCTTGTCGATGGAGACCTTGACGAAGGGGGCCGAGTCAAACGGGATCGAATAGACCATGCCCGCCGGCAGGGTAGGGGCTAGCTGGGCGAGACGGGTGCGCACCGCATCGGCGGTACGCACGGCGTTGGCACCGGGAGAGAGCTGGATGGCGGCGCTGGTGGCGGCCACGCCGTTCTCCCGGTTGGCAAAGGTGTAGGATTGCGCCCCCAGCTCGACCCGGGCGACATCACCCAGCACCAGCTTGGCGCCATCGGCGCCGGCCCGCAGCACTATGGCGGCGAACGCCTCGGGGGTTGTCAGCTGTCCTTGAACCGTGAGGGGAACCGTCAGGTGCTGCCCCGGCAGGGCGGGTTCGTCGCCGATGCGCCCCGGCGCTATCTGGACGTTCTGCTGCTCTATGGCCTGCGCCACCTCGCCTATGGTCAGCCCGTAGGCGGAGAGCTTGCCCGGATCCACCCAGATGCGCATGGCCTGCTCGGCGCCAAACAGCTGCACTCGTCCCACGCCGTCGATGCGGCGCAGCTCCTGAACGATATTGCGCGCCATGTAGTCGTTCAGGGCTACTTCATCAAAGCGGCCATCCGGCGAGGTCATGCCGACCATCATCAGAAAACCCGACGAGGCGGACTCCACCTGCAGGCCGTTCTGCCGCACCGCCTGTGGCAGGCGAGGTTCGACCGCCTTGATGCGGTTTTGTACGTCCATCTGGGCCAGCTCCGGGTCTGTGCCTGGCTTGAAGGTGGCGGTGATCTGCGCGCTGCCCGAGGCGTCCACCGATGACTCGAAGTAGAGCAGGTTCTTCACCCCCGACAGCTCACGCTCGATAAGGCTCACCACCGCATCGTTCAGGGTCTGCGGCGTGGCGCCCGGATAGGTGGCATAGAGGGTCACCGACACCGGCGCCACCGAGGGATAGCGGGAGATGGGCAGCTTGGGGATGGCGATGACCCCCGCCAGCACGATGAAGAGGGCGATCACCCAGGCAAATACCGGGCGATGAATAAAAAACTGCGGCATGGAATGTCTCCGATTCAGCGGATGTCTGCGTCGGCCTGCTGGCTGACGGCGGGTGGTTGCCAAGGGTGGGCAATGACCTGCGCCCCCGGGGTCAGGCGGTCGATCCCTTCGATCACCACCCGTTGCCCGGCGCTGAGCCCGGACGCGATGCGGTACTGGCGATCCACCAGTTCAGCGGTGTTGACCGGGACCTGCTGTGCCTGCCCCTGGCCATCCACCACCCACACGCAGGTCTGACCCGATGTGCGCACCAGGGCCTGCTGGGGCACGCTCAGGGCGCTGGCGTAGTGAGCCCGGGGAATGCGCGCCTGCACGTAGAGGCCGGGCAACAGGCGCCGCTCCGGGTTGTCTACCAGCACCCGCAGCAGCACGTCACCGGTACCGGCATCCACCTCGATGCCGGAGAAGAGGATGTGCCCCTGCATGCCGAGCGGCTTGCCATCGCTGCCGAGGATCTCCACCGCCAGTTCAGGTGCCGTTGAGCCTGCCTGCTGGCGCAGGGTTTCCAGCACAGAGGCCGGTTGGCGGACATCGACATAGACCTGATCGATCTGCTGGATCCTGGCCATGGGGGTGGCATCGGTGGGCGACACCAGGGCCCCTTCGCTCACCAGGGCCTGATCGATGCGCCCGGCGATGGGGGCCTCCACGCTGGCAAATTGCAGGTTCAGCTTGTGCCGTGCCAGGGTCGCCTGGGCCTGGGCCACGTCGGCGGCCGCCTGATCCCGCAGGGAGAGGGCGTCGTCATAGGTCTGGCGACTGATGGCCTCGGTGCGCAGCAGCGGCACCAGGCGGTCAACCTGGATGCGGGCGCGCGCCAGCACGGCCTCGGCCCGCTGCAATGCCGCGGCGGCGCTGTCGACGTCTGTCTTGAAGGGGGCCGGGTTTATCTGGAACAGCACTGTACCCGCGCTGATCTCGGCGCCCTGCTCGAACAGGCGGCGCTGCACTATGCCGCTGATCTGGGCGCGAATTTCGGCGCTGCGCAGTGCCGCCACCCGGGCGGGCAGATCCTCGCTGATGACAAGATCTTCTCCTGCCAGCGTCATCACCGACACCTGAAGGGGGGCCGGCGCATCTTGCGCTTGCGGCGCCCTATCACAACCCGCCAACCCGAATACGGCAATGACTACAAGCAGGGTGCCCGCATACCGCTGTCTGACAAACATCATCCATTCACCTCGTTAAACCGTCTCCCCGGCATGGTGTTGCCGCGAGAGCACATCGAGCGGGCATTATGGAGAGGGGCTATTGCGAATGATTCGAGGCTTTGTGGAGAATCCATGGAGGCGGTGATAAAGTTCAAGCCCACCATTTTCGAGTCCGACCATGTCGTATCTTCCTGCTTCCGCCAGCCCGGCGGCCCAGTCACTGGTACTGATTGCAGAGGATGAAGCCGAGATCGCCGAGATCCTCGCCGCTTACCTGCAACGTCACGGATTGCGTACTCTTCATGCCGCCGATGGCCGCGAGGCGCTGGCCATGCACCAGGCATTCAAGCCCGATCTCCTGCTGCTGGATGTACAGATGCCGCAGCTCGATGGCTGGCAGGTGCTCAGCGAGATCCGGGCCCGTGGCGACACGCCTGTGATCATGCTGACCGCCCTGGATCAGGACCTCGACAAGCTGATGGGGCTGCGCATGGGGGCGGATGACTATGTGGTCAAACCCTTCAACCCGGCCGAAGTGGTGGCCCGGGTTCAGGCGGTGCTCAGGCGCACCAAGGCCGCAACCCCCGCCACTGCCCGGGTGCTGCGGGTCGGCCCCTTCCAGATCGATCTGGAGAGTCACGAAGCCAGCATTTGCCGCGATGACGGACAACAGCGGCTGGATCTGACCCTGACCGAGTTCAAGTTGCTCGCCTCTTTGATGCGGGCGCCGAAACGGGTGTTCAGCCGCGCCGAACTGCTGACCCACTGCCTGCCCGAAGGGGATACCCAGGAACGCACTGTGGACAGCCACATCAGCAAGCTGCGCAAGAAATTCGAGGCCCACGGCATCCAGGGGGTACCTGCCAGTGTCTGGGGGGTCGGTTATCGCTTCGGTGGCGACGCATGAAACCGGCTCCCGGCCTGCGCAGGCAGATCATCCACGCCCTGGGCCTGATGGCGCTCGGCATCATCTCCCTCGCGGTGATCGGCACCTATGTGTTCTATGCCATCGCCGTGACCTACCTGCCCGGCAGCATCTCCGAGAGCTGGATACCCTCCAGGGTGGAGATGATCTGGGTCGGCTCTACCATTCTCATCGCATTGGGTATGGCGCTGTACGTGGCGGTTCGCCTCTCTCGCCGCATCCTGACCCCCCTCAACTCGGTGGCAAACAGCCTGCGAGAGGTGGCACAGGGCAGGCTCGACGCCCGCGTGCCGATCGATGAACAGGCAATAGGGGAGACGGCGCAACTGGTGCGCGACTTCAACACCATGGCCGAGCGGCTGCAGAGCATGACCCGCGAGCGAGAGTTCTGGAATGCCGCCATCGCCCACGAATTGCGCACTCCCGTGACCATTTTGCGTGGCCGCTTGCAGGGGCTGGCCGAAGGGGTATTTTTGCCAGAGCGCGAACTCTTCGAAAGCTTGCTGCGTCAGGTGGAGGGCCTCACCCACCTGATCGAAGACTTGCGGGTATTGAGCCTCAACGACAGCGGCCACCTGGAGCTGCAACGCTCAGAGGTCAGGCTGGCAGACGAGCTCAGTGTGGTGCTTGACGCCTTTGCCAGCCCCCTGGCCGCGAGCGGTTTCATGTTGAAGCGGGAGCTCGATGCCGAACTCCCTGTCTGCTGCGATGCACTTCGCATCCGTCAGGCCCTGATGGCGCTGTTGGAAAATGCCCAGAAGCACGCCGTGCCGGGCCTGCTGACAGTGCGCCTGCAACGCTCGGGTGCCCTGTGCACTCTGAGCGTGGAAGACGAGGGGCCAGGGATCGGCGAGGAGGTTGCTGCCTATATCTTCGATGCGTTTCGCCGGGGGGATCCGTCGCGCTCGCGCAAGAGCGGCGGCAGCGGGCTCGGGCTCGCCGTGGTCAAGGCCATTGCCGAGGCCCACGGCGGCAGTGCCCTCTGCCAGCCCAACGGGCGGGGCGGCACCACATTCCTGCTTTCCTGGCCCATTCAGGTCGCTGACGACAGGCCATGACTCCTGCCAACCTCCTCCTTTATCTGTTGCGGGTGTGGTGCGGTAAGCCTGATCCGCGGAGATGGGTGAGCGAGAGTATGCCCTTCTCCACATATCCAAGTTCATCCGATTGATTGGGATGGCTTTTTCTGGTCTGTGAGTTTTCAGCTCCCGTCCCTTCGCCCACGCCATTCTCTTGCTCCATCTCACAGCGTCGGTGCGGCCGATCTCAGGCCAGGGCCGCAGACAGTCCTTGTGCCAGGTAACCCATCAGGATGGCCATTCCCAGGATCACGGTGAGGAATGCCACCATCATGGGGGTTCTGAACATCGACTTGAGCAGGATCACCTCGGTTAGGCTGGCCCCCGCACTGCCGATGATGAGTGCCATCACAGCCCCCATGCCCATCCCTTTGCCCAGCAGCACAGATGCCAGAGGGATCACGGCCTCTGCCCGGATATAAAGCGGAATGCCCACAACGGCGCTCAATGGGATCGCCAGCGGGTTGTCAGCCCCGGCGTGGGCGGCTATCCACTCAGCCGGAATAAAACCGTAGATAAATGACCCGACGAGCACCCCCAGCAGCAGGTAGGGCAGCACCTCCCTGAATTGTTGCCAGGCATCCGCCCGCGCCTTGGCGAAGGCCGTGGGAATGGCTGGGGCCTGAGTCAGGGCCCCAGTGCCGTCTGAGCAGCAAGAGAGGGCTGGCGTGGCCTCGGGTTGTGCGGGCCGGCAAGATGCCTGAGCCTTTAGCGGTGTGACTGACTTGATAGCCTTGCTTGAGCAGCAAGGGGTTGCGCTCACACTGGCAGGTTCACTCGTCGTGGTGCCACAACCCGTGCCACAGCTGCTTTGCTTGGCCTCTTTGGGGTCAATCACATGACGCTCGAATCCCAGCATGTCCAGCAGCATGCTCGCCAGTACAGAGACGCTGGCGGCGATAACGGCATACAGGACCGTCAGTTTCCAGCCGAAGGTGACCCACATCAGGCCGACGATGATCGGATTGAGCAGCGGCGAGACGAACAGGAAGGTCAGGGTTGGCCCGAAACCGGCTTTGGCGGACAGGAGTCCGCGCAGCATGGGGATGGTCGAGCAGCTGCAAAAGGGGGTCAGGGCACCCAGTAGAGCCGAAATCAAATAGCCTCTGCCTTTTCTAGCCCCCAGCATGGCCTGGATCTTGGCATCGGGGATCTTCTGGCGGATCAAGCTGACCCCAGCACTGATCACCAGAAACAGCACAGAAAGCTCGAAAGCCAGGAACAAAAACATCCGAGATGCATCCGTCAGCATGGTTAACCAGTCATTCATCTTCATATCCTCTTGGGTTTTACTATATTTCTAAAATAATAGAAGTATGTGGGTGGTCAAGATATTTCTGGTAATATCGAAATGTCATCTATGAAGAGGGTTGGAGCATGGAGTTGGAAGCGGTCGCCAAGGCATTGAAAGAGTTGGGTCACCCGACTCGCTTGTTTATTTTCAAGCACCTGGTCAAGGCCGGGGAGCAAGGCCTGCCCGTGGGAGACTTACAAAAGCAGCTCGCCATTCCCGCCTCGACCCTGAGCCATCATATTGCGGCCCTGGTCTCGGTCGGGCTGGTCAAGCAGAACCGGGAGAGCCGCACCCTGCTGTGCGTCTCTCAATACGAGGTGCTGGAAGAGATCATCGCGTTTTTCCGCGAGGAGTGCTGTGTGAACGACAAGAGGGAGTGAGGAGATCGACGATAGGCTCTGGTCATGTTGATCATTTCAATAATTCTTGTATAGTTGAAATCATGAAGTGAATGAAGGGGAAGTTCCATGAACAAAGAGATCGCCACCAAGGTATTCGAGTCCCTCGCATCCGGCATTCGCCTCGATGTGTGGCGTCTGCTGGTCAAGGCCGGGTTGGAAGGTCAGGTTGCCGGCCAGTTGGCCAGCGAGCTCGACATAGCCCCCAACACCCTCTCGTTTCACCTGAAAGCCATGCTGCACGCGGGTCTGCTCTCGGTGGAGCAGGAGGGGCGCTTTTTGCGCTATCGCGCCAACATTCCCCTGATGCTGAGTCTTATCGGCTACCTCACCGAGGAGTGCTGCGCCGGTCATCCGGAAGCCTGCGGGGTGATGAGAGCCGAATCCGGCTGCTCGCCCCATGTGTTGCCTGCGCAGCCTTGCTGCAATGAGGAATAGATCATGAGACTGATACAAGTATTCGACCCGGCCCTGTGCTGTTCCAGCGGGGTATGTGGCGCAGAGGTTGACCAAAATCTGGTGGCCTTTGCCGGCGATGCCGAATGGCTCAAGCAACAAGGTGGCTCTCTATACCGATTCAACCTGGCACAACAACCCCTGGTCTTCGCCGAGACTCCGGCAGTGGCCTCCTTCCTGGAACTGACCGGGGAAGAAGGACTGCCTGTGACCCTGGTGGATGGTCAGGTGGTACTCACCGGTCGTTACCCCAGCCGCGCTGAACTGATCCGTTATGCGGGACTGGCATTACCTAAAGCCCCGGGAAGCGATGGCACAGAAGTCGAACCGCCAGATGTCGAGCCAAGCAAAGCGGGCGTCGTCAAGAGTGGCTGCTGCTCCGGCAGCAGTGGTTGCTGCTAAGGGTGATCCTTTAGCGGGCAAGCGCTCTGCTCGGTCAATTGCCTCGTTGTTTCTGATAGGAGTCTCTCATGTCCCCGTTTCTGAACTACTCGTTTCTCCATGATGCACCGCCGTTTCTCTTCTTCACCGGCAAGGGCGGGGTGGGCAAGACCTCGCTGGCCTGTGCCAGTGCGGTTGCCTTGTGTGACAGTGGCAAACGGGTACTGCTGGTCAGCACGGATCCGGCCTCAAACGTAGGCCAGGTATTCGATACCCAGATAGGCAACAAGATGACCGCCATAGCGGCGGTCAGTGGGTTGTCAGCACTGGAGATTGACCCGCAAGCCGCCGCACAAGCCTATCGGGAACGTATCGTCGGCCCGGTGCGCGGCAAGCTGCCCGAGAGCGTGGTGCGCAGCATCGAGGAGCAACTCTCCGGTGCCTGCACCACAGAGATCGCCGCCTTCGACGAATTCACGGCCCTGCTTACCGACAAGGCGTTGCTGGCAGAATATGACCATATCGTCTTCGATACGGCCCCCACCGGCCACACCATACGTCTGTTGCAGTTGCCGGGTGCATGGAGCGAGTTTCTGGAGCAAGGCAAGGGGGATGCTTCCTGTTTAGGGCCCTTGGCAGGGCTGGAAAAACAGCGCAGCCAATACGCCGAGGCCGTTGCTGCCTTGTCCGATGCAGAGAAAACCCGGCTGATTCTGGTCGCCCGGGCGCAAGCCTCGACCCTTCGGGAAGTGGCGCGAACCCATGACGAACTGGCGACCATAGGCCTTGCCAATCAGCAACTGGTCATCAATGGCATCTTCCCGGAAAGCGAACTGGTTGATGACCCCTTGGCGACTGCCCTGTGGCAACGAGAGCAGCTGGCTATGGCTCAAATGCCAGCGCTGCTGGCCAGCCTGCCACAAGACAGAGTGCCGCTGTTGGCGACCAATCTGGTTGGGGTGGACAGCCTGCGCCAGTTACTCGGCGCAGCGCCTGTCAACGGGAACCTCGAGGTCGAACGCCCGGCCGCCGAGTCACAGGACCAGCAACATCCCGGCTTGAAGCAACTGGTCGATGAGCTGGCCAGCGATGGTCATGGGCTCATCATGCTGATGGGCAAGGGCGGTGTGGGTAAAACCACTCTGGCGGCGGCAGTGGCGGTGGAGCTCGCCAGCCGGGGGCTACCGGTTCACCTGACCACCTCAGATCCCGCAGCCCATCTGGGAGAGACACTGGCAGGGGCACTGCCGAACCTGGCGGTGAGTCGTATCGATCCCCACGCCGAGACCGAGCGTTACCGTGCCCAGGTGCTGGCCACCAAGGGGGCGAGTCTGGATGCACAGGGCCGCGCCCTGCTGGAAGAAGATTTGCGTTCCCCCTGTACCGAAGAGATCGCCGTGTTTCAGGCCTTCTCGCGGATCATTCGCGAGGCGGGCAAGCGCTTCGTGGTGATGGATACGGCGCCGACCGGCCACACCCTGTTGCTGCTCGATGCGACCGGTGCCTATCACAGGGAAATTGCACGCCAGATGGGGGGCAAGGGGATGCACTTCACCACCCCCATGATGCAACTGCAAGACCCGAAACAGACCAAGGTGATGATAGTCACCCTGCCCGAGCCCACCCCGGTGCAGGAGGCGGCCAATCTGCAAGCCGACTTGCGCCGCGCCGGTATCGAGCCCTGGGCCTGGGTAGTGAATCACATGCTGGTCCCTGCCAGCGTCAGCTCCCCCCTGCTTGCCCAGCGAGCCTATCGCCAGCAGCCCCATATCGAAGCGGTCAAGGAGGAGCATGGGAAGCGTTATGCCGTGGTGCCCTTGCAAGCTGTCGAGCCGGTCGGCGTCAAGGCTCTGCAAGACTTATGTCACCCTGCCCACAAGGAGGGGTGAGACAGAGCGCCCTATGATGCTTGCGTCGTCGCGGCTTGCGGCCACCAGCACTGGGTACCAACAACCTATTTTCACCAACCAATCTGATGTTCTCAATGAGACATGGAGCCGCTGCTTATCATGCACCCCTTTGACATCCTGAACCTGGATAATGGCGCCCGCCTTATCTTCACCCCCTGCCCTGGCACCAAGGAGGCTTCCCTGCAAGCCTCCCTCAAGACCCTGCAAGCCGCCGGGGCCGATGCGGTAGTCACCATGATGCCCGATGCCGAGCTTAGCGAGTTCAAGGCCGATAGCTTACCCGCCGAGTGCAATGCACTGGGGCTGGCCTGGTTCCAGCTGCCGGTGGAGGACGATTGCGCCCCCGAGGCGCCCTTTGCCGCTGCCTTTGCCAACCACAAGACGGCGCTGCTGGCTCGCCTGGCCTCTGGTCAGACCCTGGCCATTCATTGCCGTGGTGGCTCGGGGCGTACCGGGCTGATGGCAGCCATCTTGCTGCTGGAGGCGGGCTACGCCCCCACACAGGTCAAGTCGCTGGTGCAAGGGCTGCGCCCCAAGGCGCTAACCCTGACACCACACGTTGACTACCTCAATACCCACTACTCATTCGCCGGTTAAGGAAAACAGCATGACTATCAAAGTGGGTATCAACGGTTTTGGCCGCATGGGCCGTCTCTCATTTCGCGCCGCCTTCGACTGGGCGGATGTGGAGTTTGTGCGCATCAATGACCCGGCTGGCGATGCCGCCTCTCTGGCACACCTCATCACCTTCGATTCCGTCCATGGCCGCTGGCATCATGAAGCCAGCGCCGATGGTGACCAGATGGTGATAGGCAACCATCGTATCCTCTGCACCCGCAACAAAGAGATCGGTCAGACTGACTGGTCTGGTTGTGATGTGGTGATCGAGGCTTCCGGCAAGATGAAAACCAAGGCCCTGCTCAATGCCTATCTGGCGCAGGGGGTGAAGCGTGTTGTGGTGACTGCGCCGGTCAAGGAAGAGGGTGTGCTCAACGTCGTCATGGGGGTCAACCACCACCTCTACGACAAGGCGCAGCACCCCATAGTAACGGCGGCCTCCTGCACCACCAACTGCCTGGCGCCCGTGGTGAAGGTGATCCACGAGCAGCTCGGTATCAGGCACGGCTCCATGACCACCATTCATGACATCACCAACACCCAGACCATACTGGATGCCCCCCACGCCGACCTGCGCCGTGCCCGCGCCTGCGGTCTGAGCCTGATCCCCACCACCACGGGTTCTGCCACCGCCATCACCCACATCTTCCCCGAGCTCAAGGGCAAGCTGAACGGTCATGCGGTGCGGGTACCGCTCGCCAACGCCTCCCTCACCGACTGCGTGTTCGAGGTGAGCCGCCCCACCACAGAAGCCGAGGTCAATGGCTTGCTCAAGGCCGCCGCCATGAGTGAGCTCAAGGGGATCATGGGCTATGAGGAGCGCCCGCTGGTGTCGGTGGATTACAAGACGGATCCGCGCTCCTGCACCATAGATGCGCTCTCCACCATGGTGATCAATGGCACCCAGGTGAAGATCTACGCCTGGTATGACAACGAGTGGGGCTATGCCAACCGCACCGCCGAGCTGATGCGCATGGTCGGCCGGATGGACAAGGCGCAAGGATAACCCGGCCATGGCACTGACCCGACTCTCCCCCGAGGCTCGCCAGTATCTGCTGGTGACCGGCAACTACTGGGCCTTCACCCTGACCGATGGCGCTTTGCGCATGCTGGTGGTGCTCTACTTCCATGGGCTCGGTTACAGCCCCCTGGCCATCGCCTCCCTGTTTCTCTTCTACGAGATCTTCGGGGTGGTGACCAATCTGGTGGGGGGCTGGCTCGGCGCTCGCCTTGGGCTCAACCGCACCATGAACATAGGGCTGGCCCTCCAGGTGCTGGCATTGGGCATGCTGCTGGTGCCACCGCTCTGGCTGACGGTGCCCTGGGTGATGGGGGCGCAGGCGCTCTCGGGGATAGCCAAAGACCTCAACAAGATGAGCGCCAAAAGCTCCATCAAGTTGCTGGTGCCGGGGGAGGCGCAGGGTCAGCTCTACCAGTGGGTAGCACTCTTGACGGGCTCGAAGAATGCCTTGAAAGGGATGGGCTTCTTCCTCGGTGGCGCCCTGTTGACCCTGCTCGGGTTTCAGGGGGCCGTTCTGGTCATGGCCCTGGCGTTGGCGCTGGTGTGGTGCGTCAGCCTGCTGACCCTGAAACGGGATCTCGGCAAAGCCAAGAACAAGCCCAAGTTCAGCGAAATCTTCTCCAAGAGCCGCGCCATCAATTACCTGTCGGCGGCCCGCCTCTTCCTGTTCGGTGCCCGGGATGTCTGGTTTGTGGTGGCGCTGCCTGTCTACCTCGCCTCCAGCTTTGGCTGGGATCACTGGTATGTGGGGGGCTTCCTGGCGCTCTGGATCATCGCCTACGGTGTGGTTCAGACCCAGGCCCCCCGCTTTACCGGCAAGCGGGAGGGGCGGGTACCCGATGGCAAGGCTGCAATGCGCTGGGCATTGGTGCTGGCCCTGACTCCGGCTCTGATTGCCCTGGCGCTCCACTATGAGGTGCATCCGGCCATCAGCCTGGTGGGAGGGCTTATGGTGTTTGGCGCCCTGTTTGCCATCAACTCCTCCCTGCACAGCTACCTTATCGTCAGCTATGCCGGTGCAGATGGGGTATCGCTGGATGTGGGTTTCTACTACATGGCCAATGCCCTGGGGCGTCTGCTCGGCACCCTGCTCTCCGGGCTGGTGTTCCAGCTCTATGGTCTCGAGGCCTGCCTCTGGATCTCCACCCTCTTTATCCTGTTGGCGGCGTTGATTTCAATCGGTTTGCCCCGCCATCAGCCGCCCGTTTCATCCAATCCTCATGGAGTCTCGTGATGAGTACAACAGCCTGCGGCGATCTGCCCGTCAGCAAAAAAATGAGTTTTCTCGACCGCAATCTCACCCTCTGGATCTTCGTCGCCATGGCGATTGGGGTGGGGATTGGTTATCTGTTCCCCCAGGTGGCCCAGTGGAACGAGGCGATGTCGGTCGGAACCACCAACGTTCCGCTGGCCATAGGCCTCATCCTGATGATGTACCCGCCGCTCGCCAAGGTGAATTACGGCACCATGGGCGCCATGACCCGGGATCGCCGCGCCATCACCCTCTCTCTGGTGATGAACTGGATCGTCGGCCCCATCCTGATGTTCGTGATCGCTCTGACATTCTTGCATGATTACCCCGACTACATGGTTGGTCTTATTTTGATTGGCCTGGCTCGTTGTATCGCCATGGTACTGGTATGGAACGACCTCGGTGGTGGCAACAAGGAGTACGGTGCTGGCCTGGTGGCCCTCAACAGCGGTTTCCAGATCCTCACCTACAGCTTCATGGCCTGGCTGTTCATTACAGTGCTGCCGCCGCTGTTCGGGCTGCAGGGCTTCGCGGTGGATATCACCATGCTGGATATCGCCGAGAGCGTGCTCATCTATCTCGGCATCCCCTTCCTGGCAGGCTTCCTGAGCCGCCATTACCTGGTCAAGGCCAAGGGGGATAAGTGGTACAGCGAGCGCTTCATTCCGGCCATCTCCCCCATCACGCTTATCGCCCTGCTGGCCACCATAGTGCTGATGTTCAGCCTCAAGGGGGAGATGATAGTCGAGCTGCCCATGGATGTGGTTCGCGTTGCTATCCCGCTGGTGATCTACTTTGTGCTGATGTTCTTTACCAGCTTCCTGGTGGGCAAGAAGCTGGGCATTCCCTATGACAAGAACGCCTCCATCGCCTTTACTGCGACCGGCAATAACTTCGAGCTGGCCATCGCTGTCTCCATCGCCGTGTTCGGGCTGAGCTCGGATCAAGCCTTCGCCGGTGTAATCGGCCCCTTGGTAGAGGTGCCCGTGCTGATCGGTCTGGTCAACGTGGCCCTGCGTATGAAGCGCCACTATGGCAAAGCGGAGGCGCAAGCATGAGTGACACCGCTATCACCATCTACCATAACCCGGCCTGTGGCACCTCACGCAATACGCTGGCACTTATCCGCAACTCAGGTGTGGAGCCGACCGTCATCCACTATCTGGAGATGCCGCCGAGTCGCGAGACCCTGGTCGCACTGATTGCTGCCATGGGGATACCGGCGCGCGGGTTGCTGCGCCAGAATGTGCCCCCCTACGAGGCGCTGGGGCTGGCTGGGGAGGGATTCAGCGACGAGGAACTGATCGACGCCATGTTGTCCCATCCCATCCTGATCAACCGCCCCATAGTGGTCACCCCGCTTGGTACCAGGCTGTGCCGTCCGTCAGAGGTGGTGCTGGATATACTGCCGAACCCACAGCAAGGTGCCTTCACCAAGGAAGACGGGGAGCGGGTGGTGGACGAAAAAGGGCGGCGCATCGAGTGAGGGGGCATGAGCCCGTATAAGGAAGAAGGGGGTGGCCATGGCCACCCCCTCGCTCTTTATCTCCGCAGGAGCACGGCAGCGCCGTGCCGGTCGAGGCCCAGGCGGCGCCGCCTGGGCAGGTGAGCCGTCGATCCCGGCAACAATGCTTGTCATGATGGATCCCGTCTTGTGATCAGTGGCCAGCCAGCAGCTTTTCCACTTCTTCCGGTTTGTCGTGTACCCCGAAGCGGTCGACTATGGTGGCACTTGCCTCGTTCAGGCCGATGATCTCCACCTCGGTGCCCTCGCGGCGGAACTTGAGGACCACCTTGTCCAGCGCAGTGACGGCGGTGATGTCCCAGAAGTGGGCATGGGTGAGGTCGATCACCACCTTCTCCACCACCTCCTTGAAGTCGAATCCGGCAAAGAACTGCTCGGCACTGGCGAAGAACACCTGGCCCCGCACCAGATAGGTGCGTACTTCTCCTTTTCGCTCGCTGTCGCTCTTGACCAACATGAAGCGGGCGACCTTGCTGGCGAAGAACAGGGAGGCGAGCAGTACCCCGACAAATACTCCGAGCGCCAGGTTATGGGTAGCCACTACCACGGCGACTGTGGCCAGCATCACGATGCTGGTGGAGAGGGGGTGGGTTTTCAGGTTGCGCACCGACTCCCAGGAAAATGTCCCGATAGAGACCATGATCATCACGGCCACCAGGGCCGCCATGGGGATCTGGCGGATCCACTCATCCATGAACACCACCATCAGGATCAGCAAGGTGCCCGCCACAAAGGTGGAGAGGCGACCACGGCCACCGGACTTGATGTTGATGATGGACTGGCCAATCATGGCGCACCCCGCCATGCCCCCCATCAGGCCGGCGCCTAGGTTGGCGATCCCCTGGCCCTTGCACTCGCGGTTGCGATCGCTTGGGGTATCGGTCAGGTCATCGACGATGGCCGCCGTCATCATGGATTCGAGCAGACCCACCACGGCCAGACCCGCAGAGTAAGGGAAGATGATCGCCAGCGTCTCGAGATTGAGCGGCACCTCGGGCCACAGGAAGATGGGCAGGGTATCGGGCAGCTCGCCCATGTCGCCCACGGTGCGAATATCTATCCCCATGGTGATGGCCACCGCCGTCAGTATGACGATGCAGAGCAGCGGGGAGGGCACCAGCTTGCCCACCACGGGGATGAGCGGGAACAGATAGATGATGCCAAGGCCGGCCGCCGTCATGGCGTAGACCTGCCAGGTGACGTTGGTGAGCTCGGGCAGCTGGGCCATAAAGATGAGGATGGCCAGCGCATTGACGAAGCCGGTGACAACGGAGCGGGAGACAAACCGCATCAGGCTGCCGAGCTTCAGGTAGCCCGCCGCTATCTGGAAGAGGCCGGTGAGCAGGGTCGCCGCCAACAGATACTGCAGGCCATGCTCCTTGACCAGGGTCACCATCAGCAGCGCCATGGCGCCGGTGGCGGCGGAGATCATGCCGGGGCGGCCGCCGACGAAGGCGATGACCACGGCGATACAGAAGGAGGCATAGAGGCCAACCTTGGGGTCTACTCCGGCGATGATGGAGAAGGCGATGGCTTCCGGGATCAGCGCCAGGGCGACCACGATACCGGCCAGCAGGTCGCCACGTATGTTGGAGAACCACTCTTGTCTTGCACGTTCCAGCATGGGGGATTTTCTCGCTTGTTGAGGATCCATGGTCGCAAGTCGCCACAGACCCGGGGTCAGGTGGCATTCTGGCAGGATCACATTGTTGTATTGGTATATGACAGATGAACAAAAACGCTCCGGTTGTGACAACCAGAGTCAGGCGGCAGGCGCCGCGAAGGGCGGGGTTAGGGCGGCGTGACGGTCACGCCAGAGCGCAAAACAGGCATAGGGGGCGCATGTTAGCAGTCAAGGCGGCGGCAGGAAAGCCCGAGGTTTTTGCGAAAAGGTTGCCTGGGAGGCTCAGGCACTGCGGTGATCAGGATCTCTGTTTTAAGCGAAAAAGGCTTGTTTTTAGTGCAATCACTATATTAATCATATGTAATTAATATAGTTTCACATATTAGATGCTGCCTGTTTACCATTGGTAGCATTTTTCTCTATTGGTTATCCCTGTTCTGTTGGGGCCTGCCATCTCGCCGCCTCTTCCGGGTCGCCCACACTTCAGGCCTAGGTTGCGTGTCATTTCCACTTGTTGGCATGTGATTCAGCCCCTATTGGGATTCATGCCAAACAATATGGTCACCGTTTATAAGCAACTCGATCACATGAATACAACCTACGCATTAGACCTTATCGCCCGGTTCGAGCAGGCCAGCGATGAACGCACCATAGTGGCGTTGCTGCGCCAGTTGACGGTACAGGCAGGCTTTGACTATTTCCGGCTGGCTCTGTTGCTTCCCAGCACCATACAGCGCCCGGATGTCATCATCTTCAATGGCTGCCCCCAAGAGTGGGTGGATGCGTATACCCAGGCAAATTTCTTTGCCATAGATCCCGTCGTGCAGCGTGGCATGGTGCAGAGTACGCCCATTCTGTGGGCCGAGCTCATGGCGCAGGGGGCATGTGATGAGCAGAGCCTGGCAGTCATGACGCTGGCGCAGGAGGCAGGGCTGCGTGACGGCATCACCTTCCCCTGGCATGGCGCCAACGGGCATGTGGGTCTGCTCTCCCTGATCACCCGTGAACCGCGCAGCGAGCAGGAGTGGCTGGCGGCCGTGCCTTCACTGACCTGGTTGTCCATGCATATCTTCGAGGCCGTGGTACGGATCTGTCTGGTGGGGTCGTCACCTCACGATGCCCTGAGCCTGCGTGAACTGGAAGTATGCCGCTGGGCGGCGGAGGGCAAGCAGGTGAGCGATATCGCCCAGATCCTGGGGATCACCCCTCGTACGGTGACATTTCATCTGAACAATGTGGTGATCAAGCTGGGGGCGAGCAGCAAGTGCCAGGCCATCTCCTGGGCGCTCAAGCAGGGGGTCGTCCGCTTGAATGTGGAGCTGGCATCCGTTGCCAATGTGGATGAGCAGCAGTGATCTCTTCCGCATGGCGCAACGAATTGCTCAAAAAACGGAATATTGAACTGGTCAGGCAATAATTGGTGGACGAAAACGTTGAATAACACAAATTGTTGCGCTGGATATGCTGCGGCATTATCGTGGTGAGATGGTAACCTATTGAAATTGCTCAATTTAAAAGAATGGCATGGTCACTGCTAATGGTTTCGGTCGAGTGTCATTACCGTTCAACCCATCAGGAGCAAACTCATGCCAACTCCATGTTATATCAGCATCGAAGGTAAAACCCAGGGCAACATCACCGCTGGTGCCTTCACCTCCGACTCCGTCGGCAACATCTTCGTGCAGGGTCACGAAGACGAGATGCTGGTACAAGAGTTCCAGCACATCGTCACAGTCCCGACCGATCCGCAATCCGGTCAGCCCGCTGGCCAGCGTGTCCACAAGCCGTTCAAGTTCACCGTGGCCCTGAACAAGGCCGTGCCGCTGATGTACAACTCCCTGGCCTCCGGCGAGATGCTGCCGAAAGTGACCCTGAAGTGGTACCGCACCTCGGTGGAAGGCAAGCAGGAGCACTTTTTCTCTACCGTGCTGACCGATGCCACCATAGTCGACATCGACTGCCAGATGCCCCACTGCCAGGATCCGGCGAAGTCTGACTTCACCCAGCTGATCCAGGTCTCCATGGCCTATCGCAAGATCGACTGGGAACACACAGTGGCCGGCACTTCTGGCGCCGATGACTGGCGTGCCCCCATCGAGGCATAAGCCCCGATTTTTTATCAACGTTATTCCTTTGTAGTGCACCCCAGGGTTCTGGCGCCTTCAGTGTCAGCGGTCGCCAGACCCGTGCAAGCTTTCTCCGACCCGTTCAACCGGATGTGGTCGGAGCTTTTGTGTTTTGCCATATGGCCGCAAGGCGGCTTGATGGCAAAACACAACAGAGGCCGGCCTTGATGTGTCCCACCATGGCATTGCTCGGTGACATAGGTGCCGACCACTAAGGGTTTCCCCTCTCAGCTAGTTGTCGCCAGTCCGGATCTGCTCCTCGATGGCAAACCCGTCGCAATGGGAGCTTCGCCATCGCTTGCATGGTGATAGGCGCAAGCAGCGGACAGGCAGGATAAGGAGTCACTGATGGCAGACAGCACAGGATTACAATTTACCGTCAAGGTGGGGGCCCTGCCCGAGAGCACCTTTGTGGTGGCCGAGTTTGCCCTGGAAGAGGGGCTGAACCAGCCATTTCGCCTGCGCCTTGAGCTGGCAAGCCCCGAGCCCGATGTGGATTTCGGCGCCGTGCTGGACCAGCCGTGCGAGCTCGTGGTGTGGTACAACGGCGAGCTGCAGCGCCGGGTGTGCGGTGTGGTGAGCGACATGGCGCAGGGGGACAGCGGCTTTCGCCGCACCCGCTACCAGCTGCTGGTGCAACCGGCCCTGTGGCGGCTCTCCCTTCGCCAGAACTCCCGCATCTTCCAGGCGCAGAAGCCAGACGAAATCCTCAGCATCCTGCTGCAAGAGCACGGCATCACAGATTACGCCTTTGCGCTCAAGAACGAGCACGCCAAGCGGGAATACTGCGTCCAGTACCGGGAGTCCGACCTCGACTTCGTCAATCGCCTCGCCGCCGAAGAGGGGGTGTTCTACTTCCACGAGTTCGAGCAGGGCAAGCACCGCATCGTCTTTGCCGACGATGCGGCGGCCCTGACCGCCGGCCCCGAGCTCTTCTTCAACTTGGGCAACCGCTCCCTGGAGCAAGGGCCCTATGTGCGGCAGTTCCACTACCGCGAAGCGGTGCGCCCCTCGGATGTGGAGCTCAAGGACTACAGCTTCAAGACCCCGGCTTACGGCCTCTCCCACAAGAAGATGGGGGCAGAGCTTGCGCACCAGCGCGATACCTACCAGCACTTCGACTACCCGGGCCGCTACAAGCTGGACCCGAGCGGCAAGGCCTTTGCCCAACACCGGCTGGATGCCCTGCGTAACGACGCCGTCGCCGGCAGTGGCAAGTCCAACTGCGCGGCCCTGCTGCCGGGCCAGACCTTCGCCCTCACCGAACACCCGAACGGGGCGCTCAACACCGATTGGCAAGTGGCGCGCATCAGCCACACCGGCTTGCAGCCACAGGCGCTGGAAGAGGAGGGAGGCAGCGGCCCCACCGTCTACCACAACGAATTTGGCGTAGTGAAGGCGAGCACCACCTGGCGAGCGCTGATGCCGGCCAGGCCCATGGTGGATGGTCCGCAAATCGCCATAGTGGTGGGGCCGGAGGGGGAGGAGATTTACTGCGATGAGCACGGCCGGGTGAAGCTGCAGTTCCCCTGGGATCGCTACGGTTCTAGCAACGATATGAGCTCCTGCTGGGTACGAGTGAGCCAGGGCTGGGCGGGTGGCCAGTACGGCATCATGGCCATACCGCGCATCGGCCACGAGGTAATCGTCTCTTTCCTCGAAGGGGACCCGGACCAGCCCATCATCACGGGCCGCACCTTCCACGCCACCAATCGGCCGCCCTATGAACTGCCAGCCAACAAGACCCGCACAGTGCTGCGCACCGAGACCCATCAGGGGGAGGGCTTCAACGAGCTGCGCTTCGAAGACCAGACGGGGCAGGAAGAGATCTATATCCACGGTCAGAAAGACCTGAACCTGCTCATCGAAAATGATGCGGCCTGGCATATCAAACACGACGAGCACAGGGACATCGACAATGAGCGGGTGACCCGCATCAAGGCCAATGACCACCTGACGGTGGAGGGGGAGAAGCGGGACCAGATCAAGGCGGACTACTCCCTGACCTTGGATGCCAGTCTGCACCAAAAGCTGGGCCAGTCCCTGCTGGTGGAAGCGGCCAGTGAAGTGCACCACAAGGCGGGCATGAAGATAGTGATGGAAGCGGGGGCTGAGCTGACCCTCAAGGTGGGGGGGAGTTTTGTCAAAATCGACCCGAGCGGCGTCACCCTCTCGGGCGGTTCCATCAAGATGAACTCAGGTGGCAGCCCGGGGTCGGGTTCTGGCTGGGGTGGCCAGATGCCGATCCAGCCCGGCGCGGTTGAAGTGGTGGCGCCGCCGCCTCCCATGGACCCCGCACGTCAGATTGCGACGCTCAAGTCTGCCGAACCTGTGTGCGAAATTTGTGAGCAACTGGCCAGACAGGTGAACCCGTAATGGTTTTGCCCGCATTTGAGCTGGCCACAGGGGAGCACCTCTATCTGTTGCTCGATGGCGGGCAGATCCCCGAGCTTGAACGGCAGCTGTTTGAGGTAACCGATAGCCCTGTTTATCAACCTATATATCTTTATGCACCTTGGGATGCCCTGCGAGAAGCCTCTCCCTGCTTGGTTGAGGCGTCACCAGCACTGCTTAACTGGTATTCCCACGGAGAAGAGGAGTGGGGATACCTCCTTTCCTCTCGTCTCCCGTTATTACCACTCGCTGAGCGGCTACGCCAATTGATCGAGGTTGAAAGCCCCTACGGTAGTCGCATTTTGCTCAAGATGGCTCAACCCGATGGCATGTTCCGCTTACTGATCGATGACGAGCCTTGGCTTTGGCAGGGTATTGAGCAGGTATGGATCCCTGTGCACAGACTTCGACGCCCACACTCCCCTGCCGAATGGTGGAACAAAAAGGTTTCCAAGTTGGAGCTGCCAGTTGGCAAGTCGCTGCGTCTGAGTGACGCCCAGTGGGCACGTCTTGGAGAGGTAACCTGGTTGAACACCCTAAATGATGTCTGGCGCCATATGGAGAAATGGTTCCCCGAACGTCTTGGTGAACAGGTTGATGCTCCTCAGTGGGTCGCAGAGTGGGCTGAATGGGGCTATGGCAAAGGGTTCGAAAGTACAAGGGACCTGCTGTTTTTCTTCAATGTACTGGGCTACCTCGGCACTGCCTGGAAGGAGAGTGACGCTTATCCCGCCATCACTGTACTGATCATGCGTGTTTCATCACTTACCCCCTCACAGAGAATTGAGCAAGCAGCCGAACTTGCCGAAGCGCAACACAGAATGGGAACTGAGATATGAGTGCAAATCAAGATGCTGCTGCTGCCAGCAGTGCCAATGCTCAGGGGGGCGCCAAAGCTTGCCCATTGAAGAAAAACAAGATTCAACTATTGCCGGTTCGTTATGCGTTGGTTGAACAGAAAACGGTCCACCCGGCCATAGCCAGCAACCATGCTGCCAACATCAAGTACCGCCCCGTCGGGATCCGATTGATTGATGAGACGAGCTATCTCTACCTGATCCACAGCAAGCGCCCAGATATCATCCATGCCTATCAACTGGCGGATAACGGAGTCGTCGCCAAGCTGGAGCAGAAAGGGCTGACATCCGCCTCGGACAAGGAGGAGTTTGTTTATCAGGAATCGGATTCCACCATAGTGGTCAGTCGTTCCGGCTCTGTGCAGGTGCTCTACAGTCGCACCAAGATCTCGCCCAAGCTGCAAGGCCAGTTACTGCGCTCCTCAAAGCTGCGTCAAAAGATGATGCAGAGCTGTCAGCTGGGTAGCTTCGATTGTCAAAATGGATCTCGACATCTGCTGCCGCCTGAGCAGCTTGAGAAGCATCTTGCAGAGGTACACCCGCAGCAAAGCACTCATGCCAAAACCGAGCAATGGTGTTGGTTGACCCAATTGCCAAAAACGCAAAGTGCTAGCGTATTGACCAGCAAAATACTGCCTGCTTACCAGGGGGAGGCCGCCATCCTGCTGCTGGAGGATCCGATCGGTCTGATGACCGAGTTGGCCAGCGCCTATCAGGCGATGGTGGAGCAAGAAGAACAATGGATGGCCGAAGGTTATAACCGGGCTGATTACTTTGCCGCCGCTCAGTTGCTTCAGCTGATTGAGATGAGCGATGACCTCTTGTTGATGCAGTCGGCGGACAATCAAAAGCTGGCCGAATACAGCAAGGCCCATCCCAACGCGTTGGAAAATCGCTATCGCGACTACTGGAAGGCCAAGCAAGACTATGAAGCCGCATTGGAGAAGATGAATCGCCCCAGTGCCTCGCCGTTTGGCGATAAAAAGACGTTCGAAGCCTATCGTTCCGAGCTGGCCAAGAACGACGTGATGGCAAAGGAGGCAGGCGTCTCCAGTCAAGAGCTAAAGGCGATGTTTGACCGCGCCGGTGAGCAGAAGCAAGACCTGCTCTACGGCGAAAGCTGGATGGGCATGCGGGTAGCTCGAGGGATCCTGGAGCGTATCGACGAGGAGGCCATGAGCGCCTGGTACGGGCCGGCTCAGGCCAAGATTACCCATTGGCGGGAAACCTGTTTCCAGCTCGAAACTGACAGGGTTGCCATGCTGCCAGCGGCCTACACGGCCATTCCCGTCTATGACAAAGAGGTGCAGGAGCAGTTCAAACGTCGGCTGGATCTGGAGTATCACTGGTTGCTCGGTCTGGGGGACGATCCGGAACACAGGCAGAAAGTCAGTGCATTTTTCGCCACTCTGGGTGAGCAGACCACCCATCTCTGGGTCTCCAACGCCGACAATATCGCCACCGTTGAAGACTATGACGGGCTTGCAGGGGACATCAACAACGCGCTGGGGGTCAAGGATAGCACCAGTGCACTGATCGATGGCCTGGCTGGCCTCAAGGAGTTTCAGGCGCAGATGGCAGGGGTGCATCTCAAGCTCATAGACAGCGTCCCTGCTGAGTTGCAAGGCTCCATGGGCAGGCTGGCGTCGGAACTTGGCCGTCTGGCGATCCCCGAGCTGAAAAAGATGGCCGAGCGGATACATGCGGCCCAGGGGCAGGCAGATAGCCTGCTGCGCCATGTCAGACCCGGCACCATTGCCATGCTGCTGGGTCAGGCGAAGAATGCAGCCGTTACCCTCGATATTGGCGCTCAGAGTGACGCTGCTTACGCGCAGTGGCAGCAAAAAACCTTGGGCACGCTGGAGACGCTGCGCAAACGGGCTGAGTCTGCCACCCGCGAATACAACAAGGCGAGCAAGAGTACGCCCACCGACAGCAAGATTAGAGCTCGCGCCAATGCCGAGTGGGCCGCGGTGCAGCGTGAAAGTGCGGCGCTGCGCGAGCAGGTGTTTGCACACAGCCAGCCGGTTGCCCGCCCCGGCGAGCCCCACCCTTTATCCCATATCGTGATCAAGGCCAGCGGCGCGCCCCTGACCGAGATAGAAGAGCACTTGCGTTTGAGTCGCGCTGCGTTGCGTAATCAGGTGCTGTTTGGCAATGCAGCCAGACCCGCCTTGGGCGGGGCGACCCTCAGCGGCAGCTTGGGTCTGGTGGTGCTGGTGGCCAATTGGTTCAACTTTGCCAAGACGGCAGGGGATCTGGCACATAAGAGTAAGAAAAATAGTACTCAGAATGCTGACTTCATCTCCGCCAGCGTGGGGCTGGCTGGCGCAGCACTGGCACTTGGCGTCGAGGTGGTGCGCACCGTTGCCTATTGTCGCTGGCTCAAGGAGGGAGCAGAGAGCAGTCTCAAAACCGCTGGCCGAATCGTCACCTTAGGTACTACAGGGGTGGCGATCTTTGGTATGTTCTCGGCCACAGCAGATGGTTATAAGCAAGCGTCACAGATAGCTCGCCACTGGAGTCGGGGGGAGTGGGAGCCCATGGTCGCCTCTGCGATCACTCTGAGCGGCGATGGCTTGCAGGCATACGCCAGCGGAAAGGTTGCTCTGGCCGGGGGCCGGATGACCATGGCCGCCATCGCCGGAGAGATCAGCTGGCAGCGGGCCGCCGCCGTCACGCTGCGCTTCGCGGTGCGCTTCAACCCCTATATGTGGCTGGCCAGCGCCCTGATCTTCGGCGGCGAACTGGCCTACAACTTCCTCACCTCGACCCCGCTGATGCGCTGGGTCAGCGAGTCCCGCTGGGGCAAGCGCGGCATGCTGCCATTTCTGCATGCCAACCAGGAGTGGGAGTACGACATTCAGCTGCGCAAGTGGCAAGAGGTGATGCAGACCCCGCGCCTGAGGATTAAGTACAACACCGAGACCAAGACGCAGCAGCGGTTGATGGTGGGCACCATCGTCGATGTGCCAGTACAGCAGCGGGTGTTGACCCAACTGCGTATCCTGCTGCCCATGACGGCCCCCGAACAGGTTCGCCTCGCCGTCCTGGTGCAAAGCGAGGGCAAGCTGGTCGATTTCACCAACCACTTTCGCCAGACCGCACCTGTGGCTCAGGAAGGGTTGTATACCCGCCTCGATTTCGACTGGCCCCAGGATGATGTCAGCAGACGTCGCATGGAGTGGCTGCATCTGGTGCTCTCTGTCACCACGGTGGAGGGAAACAAGTTGTTTGAGGAGCAAGGGGGGCTGCGCTTCTCCCTGAATCTCCAGCAGCTTCAGGGGCTGGAAGAGGCCACGCTGGCCGGGGATGAGCCGGGCTGGAGCCAGGTTGAGGCGCTGGATGAGGATGACAACTTCCCCCTGGCCCGTGGCAAGATAGTGGCCCAGCTGCAACCCCTGCTGAACCGATAACGAGGACGTATGAAACACTCAGCATTACCGTTTTTTGCCGGGCAGCACCGGCAGGAGCGCCTCGGCGCCCGCACCGTATTCAGCCCCCTGCCGGTGATGACTAATGTGCCGCCGGTACGGCGCACCGACTGGCTGACCAAGAAGCTCCCCCACTATATCGAGCTGGGTGGGGCTGGTGGCTCTCTCTTTCAAACTCAGTTGATGTATTCGGTCTGGGTGCTGGGATTCGTTCTTTTCTCTTTTGCATTTTGGGGGCCACCCGACAATGGGATGAGTGATGGACAGGGCTGGGCTGGCGTCTGGGCTGGATTATATAAGGAGGTTTGGGTCGGGGCAGACCAATGGGTGATGGAGTTTAGCTGGATGAATCTGCTGGGTGCCGTTGTGTTACTAGGAATGGGGCCCGGTTTTGCCTTGCTATTTACAGGCAAGTTGATATGGGAGCATCAGCAGCAGCTGCGCCGGGTGTTGCCCTTTCGCTTTCACCGCCAGCGCCGCGAGGTGATGCTGTCTCGCTGGGACAAGCGCACCAAGCGCACCGAAGTCCGGATTTTCCCCTGGGAAGAGATGTGCGCCATGGTGGGGGAGGGCTCAGCCGTTTCGGTCAGTGGTGTCATGACCATGGCGAGCCTGTTTTTCGGTATCAACTCGGACGAGCGACCCGGCCACTTCTGGTCCGGCATGAATGTCGGCACCCTCAGCAAGGAGGTGGGGGCCGGCGAGTGGGAGATGATCCGCCGTTATATGGAAGAGGGGCCCGAGGCCATCGACGAGCCGGCCCCGGTCACCTTTGACGGCATGATTGAGGAGTTCTGCCGGGAGCGGAAGATATCCCGCAGCGCCTTCTCCCCCTTGCGCCGCCTCTGGTGGGAACTCAACGGTACTCGCTTTGGCATACTGCGCATCAATATCCAGAGCCGCTTGCAGCAGCGCTTTGCTGAGCGCTACTTCGCTGCCCATCCCGAGCTGGCAGCCTGGAGTGAGCCATTGCCACCCGAACAGTGGGCCAAGCCGAGCGAGCGGCTGACCCGTTGCAACCAGCTGCTGGCGGAACAATATGCCCAGGGCCGGAACATCTTCACTGTGGGTGACGTGCGTGAATTGTTGGGGGAAGAGATAACCCCGCAGGCCGCTCAGGCGTTGACACCCTAATGGATACCATCGTTGGCGGGATGTGACTGCCACCAACCTGACAGCATCGATATAGAGAACGGATGAAACACTCAGCATTGCCGTTTTTTGCTGGCCAGCACCGGCAGGAGCGCTTCGGCGCCCGTACCGTATTCAGCCCTCTGCCGGTGATGACCAATGTGCCGCCGGTGCGCCGTGCCGACTGGCTGACCAAGAAGCTCCCCCACTATATCGAGCTGGGTGGGGCTGGTGGCTCACTTTTGCAAACCCAATTGATGTATTTGTTCTGGGTTCTTGGATTGATTCTTTTCTCCGTTGTATTTTGGGGACCCCCGACAATGGGATGAGTGATGGACAGGGCTGGGCTGGCGTCTGGGCTGGATTATATAAGGAGGTTTGGGTCGGGGCAGACCAATGGGTGATGGAGTTTAGCTGGATGAATCTGCTGGGTGCCGTTGTGTTACTAGGAATGGGGCCCGGTTTTGCCTTGCTATTTACAGGCAAGTTGATATGGGAGCATCAGCAGCAGCTGCGCCGGGTGTTGCCCTTTCGCTTTCACCGCCAGCGCCGCGAGGTGATGCTGTCTCGCTGGGACAAGCGCACCAAGCGCACCGAAGTCCGGATTTTCCCCTGGGAAGAGATGTGCGCCATGGTGGGGGAAGGCTCAGCGGTGTCGGTCAGTGGTGTCATGACCATGGCGAGCCTGTTTTTCGGTATCAACTCGGACGAGCGACCCGGCCACTTCTGGTCCGGTATGAACGTCGGCACCCTCAGCAAGGAGGTGGGGGCCGGCGAGTGGGAGATGATCCGCCGCTATATGGAAGAGGGGCCCGAAGCCATCGACGAACCGGCCCCGGTCACTTTTGACGGCATGATTGAGGAGTTCTGTAGGGAGCGGAAGATACCCCGCAGCGCTTTCTCCCCCCTGCGCAGGCTCTGGTGGGAACTTAACGGGACCCGCTTTGGCATACTGCGCATCAATATCCAGAGCCGCTTGCAGCAGCGCTTTGCCGAACGCTACTTCGCCGCCCATCCCGAGCTGGCGGCCTGGAGTGAACCATTGCCGCCCGAGCAGTGGGCCAAGCCGAGCGAACGGCTGACCCGTTGCAACCAGCTGCTGGCGGAACAATACGCCCAGGGCAGGAACATCTTCACTGTGGGTGACGTGCGCGAGTTGCTGGGGGAGGTCATCACCCCGGAGATGGCGCAGGCGCTGACACCCTAGACCGCAAGAGAGCGTGGTTTTGCAAGCGGGTAATCGGTGCCAGAGTTTGCCAGTCTGCCCATAACAGAGCCCCCCTTGCCAGTGGCAAGGGGGGCTCTGTCGTTCCAAGGGGAATGCTTGGTGCGGTTATGGCAAGACCGAGGGGGGCAGCACCATGGGCCCGGCCACCGCGCGGGCGGCTTCATCACCGCGTAGCACCCGCACCAGCTCGAGGGCAAACTCGATGGCGGTGCCTGGGCCCTGGCTGGTGATGAGACCATGGGCATCATCCCGCACCACCCGGGCCGTGCTCAGTTGCGCGGCGGGCAGGCGGGCCTGAAAGCCCGGGTGACAGGTGACGCTGGCATCCCCCAGCAAGCCGTGATGGTGCAGTACCACGGCGGGGGCGGCGCAGATGGCCGCGCGCCAGCGGCCGAGGGCCGCCTGTTCTCTCAGCAGGTCGATGGCGAGGGGAGTGTCGCGGATCACTTCGCTGCCGGGCAGGCCGCCCGGCACGACCATGGCATCGAAGTCACGGCTGGTCAGCTCATCGAGATGGCAGTCCGCCACCAGCTGTACCCCGCGGGAGGCGCGGATCTGGCGCGCTCCCGCCGGGCAGCAGGAGGCCAGCACTACCTCTATGCCGCCGCGCACCAGGGTGTCGACGATGGCGACCGTCTCTATCTCTTCCGACCCCGGGGCTACCAATACCAGTACTGTCATCCTGCACTCCTTCGTCGCCCGCAGTGCCGCTCTGCTCAGCGCTTCTCTTTGACGGCCTGATAGAGGCCCTGATTGACCGGCACCGCTATGCCGTGGGCGGCGGCCTTGCCGAGCAGGAAGCCGGTGATGGCCTCGATCTCGGTCTCACGCCCCTGCTCCATGTCCTGATACATGGAAGAGTAATTGTCGGCGGTGAGTTCCACCACAGTCATCACCCGGCGCAGCAGCTCGTCGCTGCCGGTCGGCTGGCCTTCGGCCTGCATCACGTCAGCCACTTCCACGCAGATCTGTTGCAGCACATCGGCGAAGCGCGGGCCGGCCAGCTCGCCATTCTTGAGCTTGTAAAGCGCAGTGAGCGGATTGATGGCGCAGTTGATGGCGAGCTTCTGCCACTGGCGGGTCAGGATCTGCTCATCCCAGCCGGCTTGACCGAGAGCGGTGGCGAGCTGGTCTGCCAGGGCGGAATGGGCCTTGGCGGCCTCATTGATCGGGCCGAGCCAGGTTTCGCCCTTGCCAGTATGGCGGAACACGAAGTGGCCATTTTGCATGGCGCCGTGGCTGGTGACACCGGCAATGACGGGGTTATGCGGAAACAGCTGCACCACCTGTTCGGCTATGCCCATGCCATTGTGCAGCAGCACTATGGGAACCCCTGCCGCCAGCTTGCCTACCAGGGGCGTCAGGGCCGACACCACCTGACCCGCCTTGGTCATCACCAGCAGTCGCTGGATGGTGCCGGGCTTGTCGATGAAACCCCGCTCGATGGCGAGCAACTGGGTGTGGCCCTCGAGGGAAGTGAAATCGATGCCGGGGTGCAGGGTGGCGCGGTGCCGCTCGCTCAGCAGGACACGGGTCGGCTGGCCACTTTGGGTCAGCAAGGAGGCGAAGACGCCGCCCAGGGCACCGCAGCCCAGCAATGACCAGTGAGGGGAGGAGGGGTGTCGGCTGTTTTTCAGGTTGTTGTCGCGTAATCCGCTTGGCATGGAGAGGCTCAATCAGGGTAGTGGCTGCGTTCCGAGCAACTCGCTACCGGGGATAAGTGAAGATGTCGCTCGGCGGACACTAACGGGTCTCGCCATTCCTGTGCGCAGGGGATTCTAGCAGAGCAATCCCATTGAAATCAGCAAATTTGCCGGTTTTCTGGTAGATTTGCCCCTTTGTCAGCACAACCTGAAGTACAGCATGAGGAGCCCGGCTATGCCGTCATTCGATATTGTCTCTGAAGTCAAAATGAACGAGGTGTTGAACGCCGTCGATAACGCCAATCGTGAACTGGCGACCCGTTTCGATTTTCGTGGTGTGGAAGCCAGCTTCGAATTGAACAAGGAAGAGGTCAAGCTGGAAGCCGACGCCGATTTCCAGCTCAAGCAGATGGTCGAGATCCTGCGCGCAGCCCTGCTCAAGCGCAACATCGAGAACAGCTCAATGGATGTGGGTGACAGCGTTCACTCCGGCAAGCGTTTCCACCTGAACGTCAAGTTCAAGCAGGGGATCGAGAAAGAGATCGCCAAGAAGCTGGTGAAGCTCATCAAGGATTCCAAGATCAAGGTGCAGGTCGCCATCCAGGGTGACGAAGTGCGCGTCACCGGCAAGAAGCGTGACGATCTGCAGGAGACCATGGCACTGGTGCGTGGCGCAGAGCTGGGTCAGCCGATGCAGTTCCAGAACTTCCGCGATTGATGATGAAGGGGGAGGCCCCTGGCCACTCCCCTCATCGAGGAAGCGCCATAAAAAAACCGGAGCAGATGCTCCGGTTTTTTGTGTCCGTGTGACGAGTTCGATTAGAACTTGTAGGTCACGGAGAAGTAGTGGCCGAAACCAGTGGTCTTCAGACCGTAGGAACCGTTCTGGATGCCATAGATGTCGTTGAAGTACTTCAGACCGTAACCGACGGCGTAGCGGTCGGAGTGCCAGTACAGGCCGTTGAACATGGCGGTACCGTCGGTGGAAGTGTCCTTGGCATCAAACAGGTGATCCAGGTAACCCTGATAGGCTACGAAGCTGCCGTTGGAGAAGGTGTAGAAAGGCTTGAACCAGTTCATGGAGAACTGATAGCCGTTCCAGCCCTGCTCGCCGCCGCCTTCGTTGACGTGACGGGCATACAGGTTCATGCCAACCTTGCCGAACCAGGGCACTTGTACGTCTGCACCCAGACCGGTCATGGCTTCAAACAGACCATCCGGACCACCCACGTTGATCAGGTTGGCGATGTAGACTTCCTGCACCGGGCCGAAGGAGAGATCTTTGCCGGTCATGGCATCGATGGAGATACGCGGTGCGAACTTGATGAACAGGTTGTCTTGGTTGTGCTTGTCGTCGTGACGGTTCTGGAAGATGTCGAAGACGTCGACGTAACCGTACAGATCGAAGATACCAGAGCGGCCACCAAACTCCATTTCGAAGTAGGTATCGTTGTAACCACCTTCAGATTCGCTGTAGGGCAGCTGATCGATGGTGTGCATCACGTTGAACTGGAACCACTTGTAGTCGTTCTTGTGGATGTCGCCGCTGTAATCGGCAGCAAGGGCCGGAGTGGCGGATGCAGCCAGCAGACCGGCAGCGATCAGAGTCTTGGTAAATTTGGCCATTTTATTGGTCTCTTGTGCGTTAGTTGAGGTTTTCCGTAGCCTGCCCACAAGGAGCGGAAGGGATTCTAGCCAAATAAATTCATCGGATAAACAAGAGCCAGGGAACTTTGTCCGGTTTTGTGAATCTAATCACCCCCAAAATGGCGCAAACGCTTGCTATTTGTCCGCTTGTGGTAACAAAGCATCGCCTCGTTTGGCAACCATGATGATCAGTATCATGACAGGGATGCCGAGCAGACTGGTGCCGACGAAGAAGCTGCTGTAGCCGATCTGCTCGACCACCTGACCGGAAAAACCCGCCAGCAGCTTGGGCATCAGCAACATGATGGAGCTGAACAGGGCGTACTGGGTCGCCGAGAAGGCGACGTTGGTCAGGCTCGACAGATAGGTCACGAAGGCCGCCGTCGCAATGCCGGCGCTGAGGTTGTCCAGGGAGATGATCAGGGTCAGCAGCTCCAGATCGTGACCCACTTCGTTGAGCAGGGCGAACAGCAGATTGGTGCTGGCGGTGAGCACGGCGCCGAGAAACAGGATGCGCAAGGTACCGAAGCGCATCACCAATACGCCCCCCAGGGCCGCCCCCACCAGCGTCATGATGACGCCATACACCTTGGTGATGGTGGCCACCTCCGTCTTGCTGAACTGCAGATCCACATAGAAGCTGTTGGACATCACTCCCATCACCACATCCGAGATGCGATAACAGGCGATGAGCCCCAGGATCAGCAGGGCCGAGCCGCCGTAGCGGCGGAAGAAATCGGCAAAGGGGCACCAGATGGCTTCATAGGTCCAGGCGCCCAGCCCGGCCAGGGTCTTGGGCCAGCCCCGCTCGAGCAGCAGCGCCTTGCGCTCCATCTGTTGCTCGTTCTGGCGATGGAGGTCGATATCCGGCTCGTGGCTGAGCAGTGTGGTGATGACGCCGAGGGACATGAGTCCCGCCATCAGCAGGTAGGTGAGCTGCCAGCCGCGGTAGTCGTAGCTGTCGTTGCTGCCAAGCCAGGCCGCCAGCGCCAGCGCGCCCGCCCCCGCCATTATCATGGCGAGCCGGTAACCCGTCATGTAGGAAGCCGCCATGGCCGCCTGCAGCCGCTCAGGTGCCGACTCGATGCGGTAGGCATCGATGACGATATCCTGCGTCGCGGAGCAAAACGCCACCAGCAGGGCGAACAGGGCGAGCTGGGCGAGCTGGGTCTTGGGATCGCAATTGGCCATGCCCACCAGGGAGAGGGCGATCAGCACCTGGGAGAGCAGCATCCAGCTGCGTCGTCGTCCCAGCAGCCGGGAGAGCAGCGGCAGCGGCAGTCGATCCACCAGGGGGGACCACAGCCATTTGAAGCCATAGGCCAGCGCCACCCAGCTCATGTAGCCGATGTCGGTCAGGCTGACATCGGCTTCGCGCAGCCAGAACGAGAGGGTGCCGAAGACCAGCAGCAAGGGCAGGCCGGAGGAGAAGCCCATGGCAAACAGAGTGAGTACCCGCGCTTCCAGATAGACGGCGAGGGCGTCTCGCCAGCTTGTGGCGCGGTCCGGGGTGTGGCTGGGCGGGCGGAGATTGTTCAACTGCCTGACTCCTCAGAGAAAAGGGGGTCATTTTGTCAGGTTCGAGGGGGATAGCCAAGGCAAGCCGAACGGGGCGGCCCGGGATTCAGGGTCGTGAGCCGATGCAGTGACGCGGACAGGGCCCTTCGGCCACGAGGAAGCTGGCGCAGGCCATCAGTTGCTGACGCAGCCAGGTGTCTGTGATGAGCTGATGCTCGTCCCACAGGTGCAGGCTGTGGAGCAGGTGCCAGAACACCCCCTCCTGCTCGGTGGCGGGTACTTTGTCAATGGGGATGGCGGGCAGCGCCTGCCAGCGCGAGAGGAGTTGCCAGCTCAGATCCTCGAGCTGCCGATAGGGCATTTCTCGTGCCAGAAAGTGACGAACCGCCTGAGCCAGCTCAATGGCGTGTTGGGCAATGTAATCGTGACAAGTCACCGGAACCTCCTTTCTCTGCCTGGCCATGTCCCGCGCACATCGGACAAGGCCAGAGTATAGAAAGGGGCGCCGGTGACCCGGGCAACGCGGTGGTGGAATGTGATCCGCCCCGCGTTATTTGTCCGCCAGCAGCACCACTTTTTTCAGGATGATGGGGCTGGTCGGCACGTCGTTGGCGCGCAGTATGGAGCTGTAGCCGGTCTGGACCTGAGCCAGCTTGTCCAGCACCTCCATGCCCTGCACCACCTGGCCGAACACCGTATAACCGGCGCCGGCATTGGCGTTGAGGTTGTCGTTGTCCACCAGGTTGAAGTAGAACTGGCGGGTGGCGCTGTCGACCGCCTGGGTGCGGGCCATGGCGATGCTGCCACGCTTGTTGGGCAGGCCGCCCCTGGACTCGTTGACCACGGGATCGAAGGTCGGCAGCGGCTGGAACTGCTGATTGTAGCCCCCGCCCTGCACCACGAAGTTCTGGATCACCCGGTGGAACAGGCTGCCGTCATAGCTGCCATCCGCCACGTAGCGCAGGAAGTTCTTCACCGTCTGCGGCGCCTGCTTGGGGGCCAGCTCCACCACTATGTTGCCGTGGTTGGTCTCCATCTGGACTTTTTGTCCGGCGAACGCCAGGGGGGCGATCAGGGTGGCCAGTAACCAGAGTTTCTTCATTTATATGCTCCTTGCTCAGCTAGGCTGGCCTTTGAGATAACCGCGCAGTGCCTCGTCGGCCATGATCTGTTGCAGCACGCTGCCCAGTTGCTGGTTCAGGGTGGACTCCAGATCGGCCATGGTCGGCTCACCCGGCTCTTCCTTGCTGGATGACATGTTGAACTGCTTGGTCAGCTTGTTGCCCTGGAAGTCGGCGATCACCTGCAGGCTGACCTTGGACTTGGTGACATAGGTGAAGGTCTTCTCTTCGACCGTGACCGCGGCGGTGGAGATGGCCAGGGTCAGGTTGGTGGTGCCGCTGTTACCCACTTCGAGGCCCTGGCTGCGCAACCCTTCCGCCAGTTTTTCCGCCAGCAGGTTGTTGAGGGGCTGGCTGCTGTTGACCAGCACGGGAGCCTTTTCTTTCTTCTTGATGGAGAAGACATAGGCGGCCTCGCGCTTGTCTACTCCTTCCATGGTGATGCGGTTGCCAGAGTAGTACTGCTGGTTGGAGGGGATGACTTGCGGATTGAGCAACGCCGTCTCCGGCCAGTGGGTGGCACAACCACCCAGTATCAGGGCGGCCAGCAGCAAGAGTGACTTTTTCATCATGGGTTTCCTTTAGCTTTATCTTTAGCGTTTGATGGCTTTCAAAATAACGAATTTGCTGTTCGACGCAACGACTTGTGCGTTGGCAAACAAGCGCTTAAGTTTGTTGTGATAGTCCAGATGACGGTTGCCTACTATCCAGAGTTCACCCCCCTGAGGCAACACCCGGTGTGCGTCGGTGAACATCTGCCAGGCGATGTGATCGGTGATCGCCTGCAACTGATGGAAGGGGGGATTGCAGAGGATCCGATCCGCTGCCCCGACCGCTACGCCGTCGAGACAGTTGTTGACCATGAAGTGGGCCCGCGGCAGGGCGTCCGGCAGGTTGTGCTCGACGTTGAGCCGCGCCGAGGCGACCGCCATGTGGGATTCGTCGATGAAGGTCACCTCCACCTCGCTGTCTTTTGCCAGCAGCGAGAGACCCAGCACCCCGTTGCCGCAGCCAAGGTCTATCACCTTGCGTGCGCTGTGGATCGGCAAATTGTCCAGCATGAAGCGGGCGCCTATATCCAGGCTGGTGCGCGAGAAGACGTTGGCGTGGTTGTGGATGAGCATGTCGCTGCCCTCCAGCGGCCAGACGGTCGGGAAGGGGTTGGTCAGGGCAGGGCGATCGGCCTGCGGCTCGCAGTGAATGAGGCGCGCCTTCTTCCAGGCCAGCGAGGTGCGAGTCTCCCCCAGGTATTTCTCGAACAGCTTGAGGGTGGAGCTGTGGATGTCTTTCGCCTTGCCTGCGGCCAGGATGCGGGTGGCCGGGGTGACCACCGCACGCAATGCCAGCAGTTGCTGCTCCAGCAGCGCCTGATACTTGGAGACCTTGATCACCACCAGCGCAGGGGCAGCAGGAAGCGGGGCCAGGGCATCCTGCAGGGTGATCCCGCTCGCCTCAAGCCCGTTTTCCGCGAGATTGGCCAGGGTGGCTTGCTCGCTGATGTAGGAGTCGCTCACGCAGACCGGGCCATGGCCGTGCAGATAGGCGGCCAGGGCGCCGAAGCCGTCGTTCATGATGATGACGGGGCCATCCTGCTCGAGCGGATCCTCGGCCAGGGTGTTGATCAGGTACTCGTCCGCCGCATCCCAGGCCTGCAGGGGATCCTGGCTCTGCCGTGGGTAGCGATACAGGGTCAGACGACAATGGGCAGTGTCGAGCAGGGTTTGCATAAGAGAGAGTCCAACGTGTTGCTGATAGATGACGCCTGCCCGCACCGTGTTGCCCGGCAGGCAGGGAAAGTGGCGCTATTCTAGCGGCGACGGAGAATTTCACCAGCCCGCAGCGAGGAGGCACCGGCCTTCCTCTATTTAAAGCTGGCCTGATGCATCCGGCATGCAACCCTGGCTACAATGGCCGGATATCCAACGAGGGAGTCTTGCCCGTGAGCATGCAACAACAGATAGAGGCCAAACTGGCCGCCGCCTTGTCCCCCAGTCATCTGGAAGTGATCAACGAGAGCTACATGCACAGGGTGGAGCCGGGATCCGAGAGCCACTTCAAGGTCATAGTGGTGAGCCAGGCCTTCGAGGGGCAGCGCCTGCTGGGGCGCCATCGTCAGGTCAACGGCGTGTTGGCAGAGGAGCTGGCAGGGGCCATCCATGCGCTGGCGCTGCATACCTATACCGAGGCGGAGTGGCAGGCCCGGGAGCAGGCCCCCAAGACTCCGGGCTGTGTCAGCAAGTCCCCCTTTGCCTGAGCCATTGACCTTTTCATTACCCAATTGTCGATTAATTAACAAAATTATCACGACAGGGCCGGGGCGCTAGCCCCCGGCCCAGAGCGCATTGGATCGGGGTAATGATTACTTTTTCTAATCAACCTTTGAGGCAAGTGAAATTACCTCCATATGGGTAGTAAAACAAAGAATCCTTTAAAACCACGGGTTGCAGGGATGGAAGGGAAATATTCATTGGAGGTTAATTTTGTGATAGGACGGGGATTTTCCCCATTTGGCGTGGCGACCGACTTGTCTAAGGTGGTAAACTCAGTCGCTTTTGAATGATCCTGTATGTTGCTGATTTGTTTGTTTTATCGACATTTTACCGCGATGTTGACGGGCTCATTCAACAACTCGTCGTGATGTATTTCTCGGCGCTAACCAACCTGTCTTCCCTTAACGGTAGTGCAAGTGAGTATGATTACAATTAAAAGAGGACTGGACATCCCCGTGCTGGGTGCTCCGGAGCAAGTAATCTACGATGGCCCGGCCATCACCCGTGTTGCTACACTCGGCGAAGAGTTCGTGGGGATGCGTCCTACTATGTTCGTCAAAGTAGGTGATCGCGTCATTAAAGGTCAGGAGCTCTTCGAAGATAAGAAGAATCCCGGCGTTAAATTCACGGCCCCTGCCACCGGTGTGGTTTCTGAGATCAACCGTGGTGCCAAGCGTGTTCTGCAATCCGTTGTCATCGACATCGATGGTTCTGACGAACAGGTGACCTTTGAACACTTTGCGTCTGCCGAGCTGGCACAGCTCGAGCGCAGCAAGGTGCAGGAAATCCTGGTCGCATCAGGCCAATGGACCGCATTGCGTACCCGTCCATTCAGCAAGGTGCCGGCAGTGGGCTCTGCCCCGCGTGCCATCTTCGTCACCGCCATGGACACCAACCCGCTGGCCGCCAACGCCGAGATCATCATCAAGGAACAGGCCCAGGCCTTCCTCGACGGTCTGGCCGTGCTGAGCCGCCTGACCGATGGCACAGTCCACGTCTGCAAGGGCGAAGCCAGCCTGCCGCACGCCTCCCTGGCCCAGGTCAAGGAAGCCGTGTTTGTCGGCCCGCACCCTGCCGGCCTGCCCGGTACCCACATCCACTTCCTGGACCCGGTCGGTGCCAAGAAAGTGCAGTGGCACATCAACTATCAGGATGTGATCGCCTACGGCAAGCTGTTCACCACGGGTCAGATCTTCACCGACAAGGTGATCGCCCTGGCCGGCCCGAACGTGATCAAGCCGCGCCTGCTGCGCACCCGTCTGGGCGCCTGCATCAGCCAGCTGACCAACAACGAGCTGCGTGCGGACGAGAATCGCATCATCTCCGGTTCCCTGCTCAGCGGTGCCAAGGCCGAAGGGGTTCATGACTACCTGGGTCGCTACCACAATCAGGTGAGCGTACTGGGTGAAGGTCGTGAGAAAGAGTTCCTGGGCTGGGTCAAACCCAGTGCCGACAAGTTCTCCATCACCCGTACCACCCTCTCTCATCTGATGAAGGGCAAACTCATCAACTTCACTACCACCACCAACGGTAGTGATCGCTCCATGGTGCCTATCGGCAACTATGAGCGCGTGATGCCGCTCGACATCCTGCCGACCCTGCTGCTGCGGGATCTGGTCTCCGGCGACACCGACAGCGCACAAGCGCTCGGCTGCCTGGAGCTGGATGAGGAAGATCTGGCGCTCTGTACCTTCGTCTGCCCAGGCAAGACAGAGTACGGCCCAGTCTTGCGTGAGTGCCTGACCAAGATAGAACTGGAAGGTTAAGCGATGAGTTTCAAGCAACTTCTTGAAAATATGGAACATCACTTCGAGCCGGGTGGCAAGTACGCCAAGTACTATGCCCTGTTCGAGGCGGCGTATACCCTGTTTTATACCCCCGGGTCCGTGACCCGCAATGCCGCCCACGTCCGTGATGCGATCGATCTGAAGCGCATGATGATCATGGTGTGGCTGGCCGTGTTCCCGGCCATGTTCTGGGGCATGTACAACGTCGGCAACCAGTCCATCGCCGCCATCGCCCATCTGGGCAGCGCGGCCGGTGCCGATACCTGGCAATACACCATAGCGACCCTGCTGGGTGCCTCGCTGGATCCGGCCGTGGCCAGCATCGGCAGCAAGATGCTGATCGGTGCGGCCCACTTCCTGCCCATCTACCTGACCGTGTTCCTGGTCGGTGGCTTCTGGGAAGTGCTGTTCGCCATGGTGCGCAAGCACGAGATCAACGAAGGCTTCTTCGTGACCTCCATCCTGTTCGCCCTGATAGTGCCGCCCGAGCTGCCCCTGTGGCAAGCCGCGCTCGGCATCACCTTCGGCGTGGTGCTGGCCAAGGAAGTGTTCGGCGGTACCGGCAAGAACTTCCTGAACCCGGCCCTGGCGGGTCGTGCGTTCCTGTTCTTCGCCTACCCGGGCCAGATCTCCGGCGATGCCGTCTGGGTGGCCGTTGACGGCTATTCAGGCGCGACTGCGCTGAGCCAGTGGGCTCAGGGCGGCCAGATGGCGCTGATCAACGGTGCCACCGGCGAAGCCATCAGCTGGATGGATGCCTTCCTCGGCAACCTGCCGGGTTCCATCGGTGAAGTCTCCACCCTGATGATCCTCATCGGTGCGGCCATGATCGTCTACATGCGGATCGCCTCCTGGCGCATCATCGCCGGCGTCATGATCGGCATGGTGGCGACCTCCCTGCTGTTCAACGTCATAGGTTCCGATACCAACCCCATGTTCAGCATGCCGTGGCACTGGCATCTGGTGCTGGGCGGCTTCGCCTTTGGCATGGCCTTCATGGCGACCGATCCTGTCTCCGCCGCCTTTACCAACAAGGGCAAGTGGTGGTACGGCGCCCTCATCGGCGTCATGGTCGTGCTGATCCGTGTCGTGAACCCCGCGTTCCCGGAAGGCATGATGCTGGCCATTCTGTTTGCCAACCTGTTTGCCCCCTTGTTTGACCATTTCGTGGCGCAGGCGAACATCAAGCGGAGGATCGCACGTGGCGTTTAATAAAGACTCTACCATCGGCACTCTCGCCGTAGTGACCGGTCTGTGTCTGGTCTGCTCCATCGTGGTCTCCGTGGCCGCCGTGGGTCTGCGTCCGGCTCAGCTGGAAAACAAGGCGCTGGACAAGCAAAGCAACATACTGTCCGTTGCCGGTGTCGATGTCAGCTCTGTGGCCAAGCGTGACCTGGCCCAGCTGTATGGCGACAAGATTGAAGCGCGTCTGGTGGATCTGGCCACCGGTGAGTTCGTTGACGGCGATGCCGACAACTTCGACACCAAGCTGGCGGCCAAAGATCCGGCCAAGAGTGTTCGTCTGGCACCTGCCGACGACAAGGCCGGTCTGCGTCAGATCTCCAAGCTGATCCCGGTGTTCTTCGCGAAGGATGCAGAAGGCAAGGTCGACAACATCATTCTGCCGATCTACGGCCAGGGTCTGTGGTCCACCATGTATGCCTTCGTGGCGGTCGCGGCCGATGGCCAGACCATCAAGGGCATCACCTACTATGACCACGGTGAAACCCCGGGTCTGGGCGGCGAGATCGAGAACCCGGCCTGGCGCGAACTGTTCGTCGGCAAGAAGCTGTTCGATCAGGACGGTCAGCCTGCGCTGCGGGTGATCAAGGGCCATGCTCCGGCTGGTTCCGAGCATGAAATCGACGGCCTGTCTGGCGCAACCCTGACCGGTAATGGCGTACAGCACACCTTCGACTTCTGGATGGGCCCCAAGGGCTTCGGTCCCTTCCTGGCCAAGGTACGTGCAGGAGAAATCAACAATGGCTGACAAGAGCGAAATGAAAAAATTGCTGTTGACGCCTGTGCTCGGCAACAACCCCATCGCACTGCAGGTGCTGGGTGTCTGTTCCGCGCTGGCCGTTACCAGCCAGATGAAGACGGCGTTCGTGATGACGCTGGCCGTTACCGCGGTCACCGCCTTCTCCAACCTGTTCATCTCCCTGATCCGCAACCAGATCCCGAACAGCGTGCGGATCATCGCCCAGATGGCGGTGATTGCATCTCTGGTTATCGTGGTTGACCAGGTGCTCAAGGCCTATGCCTATGACATCTCCAAGCAACTGTCGGTGTTCGTCGGCCTCATCATCACCAACTGTATCGTGATGGGTCGTGCCGAAGCCTATGCCATGAAGAGCGCCCCGCTGCCCTCCTTCCTGGACGGCATCGGCAACGGTCTGGGCTATGGCGCCGTGCTGCTGGCCGTGGCCACAGTGCGCGAGATCCTGGGGTCAGGCACCTGGTTCGGCATCGAGCTGCTGCCGCTGGTGAACAATGGTGGCTGGTATGTGCCTAACGGCCTGCTGCTGCTGCCGCCGAGTGCATTCTTCATCATTGGTCTGATCATCTGGGGCGTACGCACCAAGGATCCCAAGCAGGTGGAGGCAAAGGATTAAGGTATGGAACACTATCTGAGTCTGTTGATTCGTTCGATCTTCATCGAAAACCTGGCGCTCTCCTTCTTCCTGGGGATGTGTACCTTCCTGGCGGTGTCCAAGAAGGTCAAGACCGCCATGGGTCTGGGTATCGCCGTCATTGTGGTGCAGACCGTTGCCGTTCCGGCCAACAACCTGATCTACAACTACGTGCTCAAAGACGGTGCCCTGGTCTCCGGCCTGGATCTCAGCTTCCTGAGCTTCATCACCTTCATCGGGGTGATCGCGGCCCTGGTGCAGATCCTGGAGATGGCGCTGGACAAGTACTTCCCGGCGCTCTACAACGCCCTCGGCATCTTCCTGCCGCTCATCACGGTGAACTGCGCCATCTTCGGCGGCGTCTCCTTCATGGTGCAGCGTGACTACAACTTCGTGGAGTCTGTGGTCTATGGCGTGGGGTCGGGTGCAGGCTGGATGCTGGCCATAGTCGCGATGGCAGGGATCCGCGAGAAGATGAAGTACTCCGATGTTCCGGAAGGCCTGCGTGGCCTTGGCATCACCTTCATCACTGCGGGTCTGATGGCGCTGGGCTTCATGTCCTTCTCTGGTATTTCCCTGTAATCGGAAAGGAAATATAGATGGAAATTATTCTGGGTGTGGTCATGTTCACCGTGATCCTGCTGGCCTTGGTGGCAGTCATTCTGTTCGCCAAGTCCAAGCTGGTGACCGCAGGTGACGTGACAATCAGCATCAACGGCGACCCGGCCAAGGCTGTGACCAGCCCGGCGGGTGGCAAGCTGCTCGGCGTGTTGGCCGGCAGCGGTATCTTCGTCTCCTCCGCCTGTGGCGGCGGTGGCTCCTGTGGTCAGTGCAAGGTGCGGGTGAAAGCCGGCGGCGGCGACATACTGCCGACCGAGCTGGATCACATCAGCAAGGGCGAAGCCCGTCATGGCGAGCGTCTGGCCTGTCAGGTCACCGTTCGTTCCGACATGGACATCGAGCTGCCGGAAGAGATCTTCGGCGTGAAGAAGTGGGACTGTACCGTCATCTCCAATGACAACAAGGCCACCTTCATCAAGGAACTCAAGCTGCAGATCCCCGATGGGGAGAGCGTGCCGTTCCGTGCCGGTGGTTATATCCAGATCGAAGCCCCTGCTCACCACGTGCAGTACAAGAACTTCGATATTCCCGAGGAGTATCGCGGGGACTGGGATCGCTTCAAGATCTTCGAGCTGGAGTCCAAGGTCAACGAGCCAATCATCCGTGCCTACTCCATGGCAAACTATCCGGAAGAGTTCGGCATCATCATGCTGAACGTGCGGATCGCGACCCCGCCGCCCAGCAACTGGACTGCGCCTCCCGGCCAGATGTCCTCCTACATCTTCAGCCTGAAAGCTGGGGACAAGGTGACCATCTCGGGTCCGTTCGGTGAGTTCTTCGCCAAGGACACCGACGCCGAAATGGTGTTCGTCGGTGGTGGTGCCGGCATGGCGCCGATGCGTTCCCACATCTTCGACCAGCTGCGTCGCCTGAAGACCAAGCGCAAAATGAGCTTCTGGTACGGTGCCCGTTCCAAGCGCGAGATGTTCTATGTCGAGGACTTCGACATGCTGGCCGCCGAGAACGACAACTTCCAGTGGCACGTCGCCCTGTCGGATCCGCAACCGGAAGACAACTGGGATGGCTACACCGGCTTCATCCACAACGTCTTGTTCGAGAACTACCTCAAGAACCATGAGGCACCGGAAGATTGCGAGTTCTACATGTGTGGACCTCCCGTGATGAACGCTGCCGTCATCAACATGCTGAAAAACCTCGGCGTTGAAGACGAGAACATCCTCCTGGATGACTTTGGTGGTTAATCCATGCACAGTGTTGTAAAGACCTGGCTAGCCTTCGGGCTAGCCTTTTTCTTGACTGGGTGTGGTCAGGAATCGGTCCAATCCAAGCCGGAGATCCACATCACCGGCAGCACCATGGGCACCTACTACTCCATCAAGGTGGCGGATGCCGCCGTCACGGATGCCGCCAAGCTTCAGGCCGAGGTGGATGTCCTGCTGGAGCGGGTCAACGATCAGATGTCCACCTACCGCCCGGATTCCGAGTTGTCGCGCTTCAACCAGCACAAGGGCAGTACCCCGCTGGTGGTCTCCCGTGACACGGCCCGGGTGGTGACAGAGGCCATTCACATTGGCCGCGAGAGCCGCGGGGCGCTGGACGTCACCGTGGGCCCCCTGGTCAATCTGTGGGGCTTTGGGCCGGATGCCAAACCGACCAAGGTGCCATCCGACGAGCTTATTACCCAGACCCGGCAGAAGACGGGCCTCGGCAATCTGCATGTGGTAACCTCGGTCGACGCCGACACCCTGCAGAAGGACATCCCGGATCTCTACGTGGATCTCTCCGCCATCGCCAAGGGCTTCGGGGTGGACAAGGTGGCCGAGTATCTGGAATCCCTGGGGGCGCGCAACTACCTGGTGGAGATCGGCGGCGAGCTGCGGATCAATGGCATCAACGGCAAGGGTCATCCCTGGCGCGTGGCCATCGAGAAGCCGACCGCCAATGCCGGCTCGGTGCAGGAAGTGATAGTGCCAGGGGATAACGGTGTCGCCACCTCGGGGGATTATCGCAACTACTACGAGTTGGATGGCAAGCGCTTCTCCCACACCATAGATCCGCTGACGGGCAAGCCCATTACCCATCGCATGGTGTCGGTCACAGTGATCCACCCCTCCTGCATGACTGCAGACGGGCTGGCCACGGCGCTGACCGTCATGGGAACGCAGAAGAGCCTGGCCTATGCCAAGGAGCGGGGTCTGGCCATCTTCGTCATCACCAAGACGGACCAGGGCTTCGAGGAGGCTTACTCGGATGCCTTCAAACCCTACCTGGCCAAGCAGCCCGGTTAACAGTGCAGGCGCCGCCATCACTCACCGGGGTGGCGGTGCCTGAGAATCTTGTCGCCGGATGCCGTTGAGCCGTATCTGGTTAAACAGTAAAGGGGTAATACCATGCAGATCTTTCTGATCACCTTCGGGGTGTTTCTGGTGGTGGTGGTGGCCATGGCCATCGGCTACATCTTCCAGAAGAAGACCATCTCCGGCTCCTGTGGCGGCCTTGGCACCATAGGGATCGAGAAGGAGTGTGACTGCCCGGAGCCCTGCGACAACCGCAAGAAGAAGATGGCCAAGGAAGAGGCCCGTCGCAAGATGCTGGTGGACAACCGCATCCTCTGAGGGCGAGCACCCGCGTGCGGGTGCATCGAATGCACGTGAGCCGACCCAGGGTCGGCTCACGTTTTCATGGCGCTCAGTAATCGTATTTGTGGCAGGATTTCTTGCTAAATTCCGCTTTCCTCTGCGCCAGCTCCTCCCTGGTGCCCAGCTCGTCCCCCTGCTTGATGGCCTTCTCCAGTATCTCTATGCGCTCAAACAGCCAACTGCACTCGGCGGTCGGATGGTCCTTGGTCATGCCTGTCAGCGGCAACAGCAGCAGGCAGAGTCCCGGCCAGATTGCTCTCATCTCTCTCCTCCTTGAGTCTCATGTGGATGGTGCCTTGAGAGTCTATCCGCCCGTCTCCTCCCGTGCGCTGGCAGAAATGACAGGGCTGGGGTAGCATGGGGTCTTGACTGGTTATTCATACAGTAGTGTTGCCGCCTCGTCATGACAGCGGCGGGGGCACCCAACCACGCGGCAGGCGCCGACAGCTCAACAGACTCTGGCATGCGCAAGATCATTCACATCGACATGGACTGCTTCTTCGCCGCGGTGGAGATGCGGGACAACCCGGCCCTGCGGGAGGTGCCGCTGGCCATCGGCGGCTCGGCCGACCGGCGCGGCGTCATCTCCACCTGCAACTATGTGGCGCGCCGCTTCGGGGTGCGCTCAGCCATGCCGAGCGCCCTGGCCAGGAAGCTCTGCCCGCCGCTGGTGCTGCTGCCGGGGCGGATGGCCGTCTACAAGGAGACTTCCCGCCAGTTGCAGACCATCTTCCTGCGCTACACCGACAGGGTGGAGCCGCTCTCACTCGATGAGGCCTACCTCGATGTCACGGACAGCCCCCACTGCGGCGGCAGCGCCACCCTGATGGCGGCCGAGATCCGCGCCGCCATCGCCCTCGAGCTGGGACTGACCGCCTCGGCCGGGGTGGCGCCGAACAAGTTTCTGGCCAAGCTCGCCTCCGAGCAGCGCAAGCCGGACGGCCTCTTCGTGATAAGGCCCCGGGAGGTGGACGAGTTCGTGCGCCAGCTGCCCCTCGGCAAACTACCCGGCATAGGCCGCAAGACGGCCCAGCGGCTGGAGTCCCTCGGGCTCTACTCCTGCGAGGATGCGCGCCAGCTCGGCAACGAGGAGCTGGTGAGCCGCTTCGGCAAGCTGGGGGAGATGCTTGCCGGTCGCATCTGGGGGCACGATGAGCAGCCGGTGCAGGCCCAGCGGACCCGCAAGACCATAGGGGTGGAGACGACCCTGGCCAGCGACGTGCTGGATGAAGCCGCCTGCTGGGAGGTGCTCAGCCGGCTCATCCCCGAGCTGGAGCTGCGCTTTGCCAGGGCCTGCCCTGCGGAGGCGCTGATGGGGCAGGGGATCAAGCTGAAGTTCGCCGATTTTCAGCAGACCACAGTCTATCGCAAGGGCAGTTATCAGGCTGCCCGCTTCCACGATCTGCTGCACGAGGGGTTGCTGCGGGCTCAAGGAAAACCCATTCGCCTGCTCGGTCTGGTGGTAGGACTGCCCGGGGCCGGGGAAATCAATCAACTGAGCCTGGATCTCAGCTGATTTAGTTAAGTTTTTGTGTCCAAAACCGATACAGTGTTCACATCTGTAGACGTTAGGAAATCGTGGCATGAGTTCTCTTTCTGTTCAGGGACGGATCACCCTGATTGCCGGTTGTTGCCTGTTGGCCAGTGCCGCCGCACTGGTCGCCTCTTCCCTCTTCAATGCGGCCCGTATGCAGGAGCAGGTGCTCACCTCCACCACCCTGGAGGGGCAGCACGCGGCAGAAAACTGGATGAAGGCCATGGGGTCCACCCAGGCGGCCAGAGTGACCAGCTACCTCGACGAGGCCTATTTCAGAGCCACTCTGCTGGCGGAGGGCATTTTGTTCCAGCGCAAGAACGCGGCCGACAACTTCGTTCACTCCGAGGCGCTGCGCAATGCCGTGAACCAGCAGTTGCAGGACGCGGCGGAGTCATCGGCCAATCTGCTCGGGGTCTATGCGGTATTCGAACCCAATCAGCTCGACGGCGAAGACGACAACTATCAGGGCTCGACCGCGCTCGGGGCCAACGACAAGGGGCGCTTCTCCAGCTACTGGGCCAGAGTTGACGGCAAGGTGACCCTGGAGGTGATGGACGAGGCGCTGCTGGCCAACGACAAGCCGTCCGAGCACGGTGGCCTGGAGAATGACTGGTACAGCTGCAGCATTCGCAGCCGTGCCCTCTGTTTGCTCGATCCCTATGTGGACGAGGTGGGCACCCGGCAGGTGCTGATGACCTCGGTAACGGCCCCCTTGCTGGATCAGGGGACCCTGCTCGGCATGGTCGGGGTTGACATCTCGCTGGCCACCTTGCAAAGCCTGGTGGAGGAGATGGACAAGACGCTCTATGAGGGGCAGGGCAAGGTGCTGCTGCTCAGTCACGAGGGCCGGGTGGCCGGGGTCGAAGGGTTCAAGGTCGCTCTTGGGGATACCCTGGATCAGCAGGGGCTGTCGACGGATCTCAACGGCTGGCTCGCCAAGGGGGAGGTGGTCACGCGCTGGAGCCCGGATGGCGCCCTGCTGCAGACCTTCGTGCCGGTCAGCATGCGCGGGACGGATCGCCAGTGGGGCATCTACATCGAACTGCCCCGCGCCGTGGTGCTCGCCTCTGCCCTGCAACTGCAGGATGAGCTCGAGACCCAGTCCCAGCGCAGCGTCGCCACCCAGCTGCTGATCGGCGGGGCCATCTCGGCCCTGGCCCTGCTCTGCATCTGGCTGATGGCTCAGCGCATCGTCGCCCCCATTCGCACCGTGGTGGCCCGCCTCAAGGACATCGCCAGCGGCGAGGGGGATCTGACCCAGCGCATCGACCTGCACCGTGATGACGAGATCGGCGAACTGGCGAAGTGGTTCAACAACTTCCTGGACAAGCTGCAATCCACCATCAGCCAGGTGATCGATACGGTGGCCGGTACCCGGGCCAGCGCGTCGCTGGCGGCGCAGGGGGCCGAGCGAACCAGCGCCGGCATGCAGTCCCAGTATCAGGAGGTGGATCTGGTGGCCACGGCGTTCGAGGAGCTGAGCGCCACCGCCCTGCAGGTCGCGGGCAATGCCAGCTCGGCGGTGAGTGCGGCCAACCAGGCGGACATGGCGGCGCAGGAGGGCAAGTCCGTGGTCGCCGATACCCAGCAGGCCATGTCCAGGCTGATGGCGGTGATCAGCGACGCCAAGCCGGTGGTGGAGCGGCTGGCCGCCAACAGCGACAACATCAACGACATCCTCATCGTGATCCAGGGGATAGCCGAGCAGACCAACCTGCTGGCGCTCAATGCCGCCATAGAGGCGGCGCGGGCCGGTGAACAGGGCCGCGGCTTCGCCGTGGTGGCCGACGAGGTGCGCAACCTGGCCGGCCGTACCCAGAATGCCATCGTCGAGATCCAGACGCTGATCACCGAGCTGCAGTCGGGCACAGAGGCTGTGGTCAAGGCGATCATGACGGGCCACAGTCAGGCGGGTCTGACCCTTGGCAAGGTGGAGCTGTCGGTCAGCGTGCTGGAGCAGATCATCCATGCGGTGGCCACCATCCATCAGATGAACGAGCAGATAGCCAGGGCGGCGCAGGAGCAGAGCGGGGTGGCGGACGAGATCAACCGCAACGTCAGCAACATCCGCGACGTGAGCCACACCATCAGGGCCGAGGCGGCCACCTCGGCCGACAACGGACGCGAGTTGTCGCAACTGGCGGACAAACAGCAGCAACTGGTGGGGCAATTCAGGGTATAGAGATAAGAAAAAAGGCGCCATCCAACCGGAGGCGCCAAACACATTCAGATGACAGACTGGGTTAAATCGCATTGATTTAGCCCTTCTTCCCGCAGAGGAAGAAACACAACACCACAATCGCTGTCGGCCCACTCACAAAAACCACATGTAAACCAACATGGAAGAGAAGGTGTGAGCCATATGGCAACGGATTGCGTGGCGAATTATGTTTATTCACTGGTCGACCCGCAACCGACAATTTATAATGCGCCCCATTAGAAAAACTCATCGTCGGCTGGTGTCATGTCTCGTCGTTTACCCCCGCTCAATGCCCTGAAAGCATTCGAAGCAGCGGCTCGCCACTTAAGCTTTACCCGCGCAGCAGAAGAGTTGTTTGTGACTCAGGCCGCCATCAGCCACCAGATCAAGGCGCTGGAGGAGTACCTCGGCATCAAGCTGTTCCGTCGCAAGAACCGCTCCCTGCTGCTGACCGAGGAGGGGCAGAGCTACTTCCTCGACATCAAGGACATCTTCGCTTCCATCTCAGAGGCCACCGACAAGCTGCTGGCCCGCAGCGCCAAGGGGGCGCTCACCGTCTCCCTGCAGCCGAGTTTCGCCATCCAGTGGCTGGTGCCCAGGCTGGTGAAGTTCAGCGAGCGCCACCCCGACATCGATGTGCGGATCAAGGCGGTGGACATGGACGAGGGATCCCTGACCGACGACGTGGACGTGGCCATCTACTACGGCCGTGGCAACTGGCCAGGGCTGCGCTGTGACAAGCTGCACACCGAGTACCTGATCCCGGTCTGCTCCCCCCTGTTGCTGACCGGCCCCAAGCCCCTGCGCACCCCGGAGGATCTGACCAGGCACACCCTGCTGCACGACACCTCCCGGCGCGACTGGAAGGCCTGGTTCCGCCAGCTCGACATCGACGCACCGAACGTCAACCAGGGGCCCATCTTCAGCCACTCCACCATGGTGATCCAGGCGGCTATCCACGGTCAGGGGGTGGCGCTCGGTCACAGCGTGCTGGCCCAGCCCGAGATCGAGGCGGGTCGCCTCATCTGCCCGTTCGAGCAGGTGCTGGTGAGCAAGAACGCCTTCTACCTGGTGTGCCAGGAGCAGCAGTCCGATCAGGGCAAGATAGTGGCCTTCCGCGACTGGATGCTGGAGCTGGTGGAGCAGGAGGAGGCCCGTCGCCGGGCCCGTCTCGCCGATGGTTGAGGGGATGGATGTGACAAGAGAGGGGGCGAGCGACGCCCCCGTTCGCATTCTGCTGGCCCACGGCGCGGGCGCCGGCATGGATCATGCCTTTCTCGCCGAGCTGTCGCGGCTGCTGGCGGGGCCGGATATCGAGGTGGTGCGCTTCAACTTCCCCTACATGAGCAAGCGGGCCCAGGATGGCAGGCGCAGGCCGCCGGACCGGCAACCCGTGCTGCTCGCCCACTGGCGCGAGATGGTGCGCGGGTTTGCCCATCCCCGCTTGTTCCTGGCGGGCAAGTCCATGGGGGGGTGGATGGCGGCCGAGCTCTATCACGAAGGGGGCGACGAGATGAATGCTGCAGGATTGCTCATTCTCGGGTATCCTTTCCACCCCCCGGCCAGCCCCGACCGCTGGCGGGGTGAGGTGCTCAAGCAGATCACGACGCCGACCCTGCTGCTGCAGGGGGAGCGCGACACCTTTGGCTCTCGCGCCGAGCTGGCCGATTTCCCCTTCTCCCCCGCCGTATCGGTCCACTGGCTGACCGATGGGGATCATGGCTTCAAGCCGAGGAAGGTCCGCGGCGTGAGCGAGCAGGAGAACCTGCGACAGGCTGCGGAGCGGATCAAGGGGTTTATCGCGGCGACTCCGTCCCGGTGTGCCTGAAGGGATGGCCGCGCGCAGAGAACGAGGAGAGAGGATGCAAGTCCATCGACATTGGCTGGTGCTGGCGGGTTGTTTCGGCCTGACGGCCACCATGCTGGGAGCCTATGGGGCTCACGGGTTGGCGGCGACCGGCATAGCCCCTCCACTGCTGGCGGCGTTCAACACAGCGGTGCAGTATCAGTTTTTTCACGCCCTGGCCCTGCTGGTGCTGGGGTGGTGCGGCGTGCGCAGCAAGGTGATTACCTTCGCGGGCACCGCCTTTGTGCTGGGGATCCTGGGATTCTCCGGCAGTATTTACGCCATGGTGCTGCTTGGCAGCAAGGGGCTGGGGCTCATCACCCCGGCCGGTGGCCTCTGTTTTATGTTGGGATGGGCGGCTCTGATATGGGCCGGCTGTCGTCTTGGAGGAAAAAATGAATAATCTGCTGCTTTATTGCCGCCCGGGTTTTGAGAAAGAGGCGGCGGCAGAGATCACCGAACGAGCCAGCAACATGCAGTGCTACGGTTTCGCCCGGGTCAAGGACGACAGCGGTTACGTGATTTTCGAGCTGTATGACGAGGAGCAGGCCGATCTGCTGGCCCGCAAGCTGCCGTTCCGTGAGCTCATCTTCATCCGCCAGATGCTGGTGGTGACCCATGAGCTGAAGGATCTGGACCTCTCCGATCGGGTTTCCCCCATCATAGAGGCGACCAGTGACTATGCCATCTGTGGCGATCTGCGGGTGGAGACAGCCGACACCAACGAGGCGAAGGAGCTCTCTGCCTTCTGCCGCAAGTTCACGGTGCCGCTGCGCCAGGCGCTGCGCAGCAACGAGATCCTGACCAAGAAGGAGACGCCGCACCGTCCGGTGTTCCACGCCTTCTTCATGGCCAATGATCACCTGTTGCTGGGGTACTCCTACTCCTTCAACAACTCCGAATTCCACATGGGCATTCCGCGCCTGCGCTGCCCGCCGGATGCCCCGAGTCGCTCCAGCCTCAAGCTGGAAGAGGCCTTCTATGTGTTCGTGCCGCGGGAAGAGTGGGAACTGCGCCTCACCTCCGGCATGAAGGCCGTCGATCTGGGCGCCTGCCCGGGCGGCTGGACCTATCAGCTGGTGCGCCGTGGCATGATGGTGACCGCGGTGGACAACGGCTCCATGGCCCAGTCCCTGATGGATACCGGCCAGGTCAAGCACATTCGCGACGACGGTTTCGTCTGGCGGCCAGGCAAGAAGAACACCTACTGGCTGGTGTGCGACATGGTGGACAAGCCGGCGCGGGTGGTCCACATGATTGCCGACTGGTTCCGCGAGAACGACTGCCAGGAGGCCATGTTCAACCTCAAGCTGCCGATGAAGAAGCGCTATGCCGAGGCGGTGCACAACATAGAGGTGCTGCGGGAGATGCTCAAGGAGATCGACAATGCGTTCGTGATCCAGGCCAAGCAGCTCTACCACGATCGCGAAGAGATCACCGTGCACGTCTACAACAAGTTCTGGGTCTCCAAGCTCGAACCCAAGTCCTGAGCAGGGCACCCACGTCACCTGGTGTGACGCCAAATAAAAACCGGACGGCTAGCCCCGTCCGGTTTTTTGCTTTCTGGCGCCATCAGAAGCGGTAGTCGAAGCGCATCATGGACTCGTCATCGGTGATCTTGAGCTCGATCTGGAGCGGAATTGTCTTGTCGGTGGGGTTGAACTGCATCTTGACGCCGTCCCCCCTGAGCTTGACCGAGGTATGGATGCCACCGGCGTTGAACTTGATCCTCGGTTTGTGCTTTTCGAACGAGAGGCTCACGCTCTTCTCGGCCGTCAGGTTCAGTTTCTGGTAGGGGGTGACCCGCTGGGTGCCGTTGCTGTCGGTCATGATATCCACGCCGAGGGAGAGCGGCTTGGGGCTCTTGAGCAGGTCGTTGGTATCGATATTGGACTGCCAGGTCTGCTTGGCCGGCGGCTCATGCTGAGGGGGCGGTGTCAACCAGGCGTTGTCGATGGGCCTGTCTAATGCCATGGTACTGCTGCTGAAGATCAGCACGATGAAAGTAGCACGCATGATGGATCTCCTTATCCCTCATATGAACATAGTATTCATCTGACAAGGGAGATAGGGGGATCCGGTATAAAACGAAGGGAGCCGAAGCTCCCTTTTTAAATCAATCAGTTAGATATGATTTATAGACGGTCTATGATGGCCTGGGTGAATTCGCTGGTGGAGGCCGTGCCCCCCAGATCCCGGGTCACCCGATCGCCGGACTCGATGGTCGCCCGCACAGCCTCGCGGATGCGTTCGGCCTTGTCCTGCATGCCCAGATACTCCAGCATTTGGATGGAGGCGAGGATCACCGAGGTCGGGTTGGCGATGTTCTTGCCGGCGATGTCCGGCGCCGAGCCGTGCACCGCTTCGAAAATGGCGGCGCCCTCACCTATGTTGGCACCTGGGGCCATGCCTAAGCCCCCCACCAGACCGGCGCAGAGATCCGAGAGGATGTCGCCGAACAGGTTGGTGGTGACCATGACATCGAACCGCTCCGGGTACATCACCAGATTCATGCAGGCGGCGTCGACTATCATCTCTTCGTTCTGGATATCCGGATAGCGGGCGGCCACCTCGCGCGCCACTTCCAGGAACAGGCCCGAGGTGGACTTGAGGATGTTGGCCTTGTGGATGATGGTGACCTTCTTGCGCCCTTCCTGGCGCGCCAGCTCGAAGGCGAAGGTGACGATGCGTTCAGCCCCGTCGCGGGTGATGATGCTCATCGCCTCGGCGCTCTGGTTGTCATCGCTGCGCTTCTGGCCGGCGCCCGAGTACATGCCCTCGGTGTTTTCACGCACAGTGATGATGTCGATGTTGTCGTAACGGCTCCTGGTGCCCTTGAAGGAGATCACCGGGCGCACGTTGGCGTAGAGGTTGAACTTCTTGCGCAGGGAGACGTTGATGGAGGTGAAGCCGCCGCCGACCGGGGTGGTGAGGGGGCCCTTCAGGCTGACCTTGTTCTTCTCAATCAAATCGAGGGTGGACTGGGGCAGCAGCTCGCCGTGCTTCTCCAGCGCGACCAGACCGGCATCGGCATAGTCATAGTCAAAGTCACAGCCGGCGTGGGTCAGGATCTGGATGGCGGATTCGATGATGCTGGGGCCTATGCCGTCGCCCGGAATGACGGTAATTTTTCTTTTTGACATGAGACGTATCCACTTCTAGGGAACAGAGGGGGAGGATTCGGCGGTTTTATACCATTTTTGCACCACCTCCTCCATGTTTCTTTACATTTTTCCCATTTATGTCAACAGGTACGGCCTGTTTCGGGGAATAGTGTGCAGGGGATCACGCCCCCGAGTCGGGCTCGGGCGGGTAGCGGATCTCTCTCAGGTTGAAGCCTAAGGGGATGTCTTGCTGCAACCGCACCAGCCGCTGGGCCAGCAGGGCCTCATCCTTGTGCTGGCGCAGCTTGAGCAGAGGCTTGCCGGCGTCTTCCTGCTGGCAGGCGTCCAGCATGGCGGCCAGATCGCCATATTGCTGCAGCAGCTGGGTCGCCGTCTTTGGCCCTATGCCCGGCACCCCCTTGATATGGGAGCCGCCGATGCCGGTCAGGGCCCAGAAGTCCACCAGCTGCGCCGGGACGACGCCATATTGCTGCTGGACGAAGGCCTCATCCAGCCAGCGCTTGTTGAAGTAGTCGCGGACCCGGATCTGCGGGCAGATGAGCTGGCAGAAGCCCTTGTCGGTGGAGATGATGGTGGCCCTGGCGCCGTGCTGGGCAATTCCACTGGCTAACGTGGCGATAAGATCGTCCGCCTCGTCGGTCTGGGAGAGCAGGGCATCCACACCGCACTCCCAGAAGGCGTCCTGCAGGTCAGCCAGTCCCTCCCTCAGCTCCTGTGGCATGGGGGTGCGCCCCTCCTTGTAGGCCGGATAGATCTCCTTGCGCCAGCTGTGCACCTCGCCGTCAAACACGGCGATGGCGTGGGTCGGTTCGCTGCCGGCCAGCAGTTTCTTGCAGGTGTTGATGAGGTTGGCGCGGGTGGCGATCAGGGCCTGGGCCGGGGTCAGCGCCTGCTGGGCCTGCACCGCGTGCAGTCGGCGGATGAGGTTGAGGGCATCGATGATGAGCAGGTGTGGCCTGGGGTGTTGCATGGCAGGGAGCACTCTTGGCGGTCGGGACGGCCCATTGTAACAAGGGATGGGCATCATGCTAACCCCGGACGCCAGGGCCGGGAAGTGAAGGAGGGGTCTGGGGCCCCTCCTGTCATCACGGGCACTGCGCCCTTATTATTTCACGATTTCGTAGCAGGGAATGTACTGGCTGCCAGGCAGCTTCATCCGCTGCTGCCTGACGAAGCTCTCCAGCAGCCTGTCCATCAGGTGCATCAGCTCCTTGTCGCCGTGCAGCTTGAAGGGGCCCTTCTTCTCGATGGCGCGAATGCCCCCTTCCTTGACGTTGCCCGCCACTATGCCGGAGAAGGCGCGCCTCAGGTTCGCCGCCAGCAGCTGGGGCGGCTGGTTGCGGTGCAGATCCAGGCTCGCCATGCTGGCGTGATCCGGCTCGAACGGCAACTGGAACTCCGGCTCTATGCGCAAGGACCAGTTGAAGGAGTAGGCATCGCCCACCGACTTGCGGTATTCGCGGATCTTCGGCATCGCCTCCTTCATCACCCGCGCCACTTCCGGGGCATCCCCGACAATGATGCGGTAGAGGCTGGTGGCCGGCTCACCCAGGGTGGCCTTGACGAAGTCGTCGATGGCGCGGAAGTAGTCGGCGCTCTCCTTCGGACCGGTCAGTATGATGGGCATGGGCTGCCGCTCGTTGGCCGGGTGCATCATGATGCCGAGCAGATAGAGCAGCTCCTCGGCGGTGCCGACCCCGCCCGGGAAGATGATGATGCCGTGGCCCAGACGTACGAAGGCCTCCAGCCGCTTCTCGATGTCCGGCAGTATCACCAGCTCGTTGACTATGGGGTTGGGGGGCTCGGCGGCGATGATGGAGGGCTCGGTGAGACCTATGTAGCGGCCGTTGCGCACCCGCTGCTTGGCGTGGCCGACGGCGGCCCCCTTCATGGGGCCTTCCATGGCACCCGGGCCGCAGCCGGTGCAGATGTTGAGCTCCCGCAGACCCAGCTCGCTGCCCACGGCGCGGGTGTACTGGTACTCCACCTCGTTGATGGAGTGACCGCCCCAGCAGACCACCAGGTTGGGATCGGCGCCGGGCAGGATCGCCTTGGCGTTGCGCAGTATGGCGAACACCACGTTGGATATATGGGTGGAGCTGGTCAGGTTGACCAGGCGATTGGACTCCAGCTGGGTCGAGACATAGAGGATGTCGCGCAGCACGGAGAACAGGTGCTCCTGGATGCCGCGGATGATCTCGCCATCGACGAAGGCGTGCTCGGGGGCATTGAACAGCTCGAGTTTGACCCCGCGCTCGCGCCGGATCACATGAATGTCGAAGGACTTGAAGCGCTCCAGTATCTCTTTGGAGCTGTCGGTGTGGCTGCCGGAGTTGAGCACCGCCAGCGAGCAGTTGCGAAACAGTTGATAGATATCGCTGGAGGCGGTCTGCTTGAGGCGATCTACCTCAAGTTGGGACAGCAGGTCCATGCTGCCCACGGGATTGATGTGTGTAATCATAATTTCCCCTTTCACTCGCTTGTTATCGTTGTGCTTTCCCTGGGGAGAAAACGGGATGCCATGGCATCCCTCGATTTCGATAGTAGAGGCAAGGGGTGGGGCAGGGGAATAGGGGGGCGGTGCGTTTGCCTGTTTTTTAGCCGCAGTTCAACCCGGGTTCAGGCCAGATTGACCTGATCCCGGCCCAGATTCTTGGAGCTGTAGAGTGCCTTGTCGGCGCGCTCGAATGCGTCCGTGGTGTGGTCCCCTTCGCGAAACAGGGTGGCGCCGATGGAGATGGTGATCTCGACCCTGGCGTCTCTGAACCGGAACGGAATGCTCTTGACCGTCTGGCGCAGGTTCTCCAGGGGTTTCTGGTACTTGTCCGGATTGATGTTCGGCAGCAGCACCACGAACTCCTCCCCACCGAAGCGGGCGATGAAGTCGGTGTCACGCAAGGCGTTCTGCAAGGCCTTGGCGACCACCTTCAATGCCTTGTCCCCGGCCATGTGGCCGTAGTTGTCGTTGATGTTCTTGAAGTGGTCTATGTCGATGATGGCCAGGCACAGCGGGGTGCCGTAGCGCAGCCAGCGCTTGTACTCGAGCTCGAGCCGCTCGTCGAGGGCCGCCCTGTTGTGCACCTGGGTCAGGCTGTCGAGGAACAGCTTGTGCTTCTGGATGGTGAGCCGCTTCTTGTACTCGGCCGTCTCCTCCTTCATCAGTCGCAGCTTGGCTTCCATGTTGGAGAGGTGGGTGAGCAGGTGACGCTCGCGGCTGGCCATGGCCTCCCGCTCCTGCTGCAGGCGACGTATGGTGTCCAGATGGCTGGAGATGGCGCCCTTGAGGGACAGCGGGGAATTGTGGGTCGCCATGGTGTGGTCGATGGCGGCGAGTTCCCGCTCCAGCGCCTGGCCGCTGAGGTGGGTGGCATTTTGCAGCGCCCGCCCCTCGTCCAGGGACTCGGTAAAGTTGAAATGTACCGCGGAGAGGCTCTCGTTGAGGGAGCTGAGGAAGGCCTGGGAGGATTTACGCTCCTCCCGCGTCCCCTCAATGATGAGCTCGATGATCTGCAGGCAGATCTCCGCCAGCAGGGGTGGGGTGATCCCCCCCAGCAGCTGGCGGCGTATGTCCGCCAGGCTCTCCCCCACGGCGCCGGCAAAGTCGAGCTCTGTGATGAGCCGCTGCAGCTCATCGGAGATCTGGGCGTGGGCCTTGATATCGAAGGAGTCGGTGGGCGCCGGGTTGGAGAGCTCGGTGGCCACCTCGGGGGCGAGCAGCGGCTGGCGTGGCAGCAGCTGGATCTTGATGGCCTGCTGGTAGAACTCCAGCAAGCGGATCACCTTCTTCTGGTGATCGCCTATGCCGTAGCCCTCGGGGCTCGCGAGAAACTCCTTGAGGGAGCGACGGGTATCTTCCGGGAAGCCCTTCAATGACTTGAGCTGCTTGCTGCCGAGATCGATGGCGGCTCGAGTCAGACTGATGGACTCCTCCATGGCGTGGCCATGTTGCTGCAACAGCTTCTCGATGACGGCGAGATCGGCGTCGAGCGACGAGAGGGGAGGATTGCCATCGAGCTTCTGCTTGAGCTTGGCGAGCCGGCTGTCCAGTTCACGATCGTGACCACGGCAGGCCTGCATCAGCTTGCCGATAAACTGGATGCTGCGGGTGCGTTCGGCATCGGAGAACGTGGCCATGCCATCGAGCTCCTGCTGTTTTTGCTGAAGGGATTCCCTGAGTCTTGCCAGTTGTCCTGTTACGGCAGCGATATCATTCATTGTGCAGGTCGCCCTGTTGTCATTATCGTTTTTGTGTCGTCCAGCAACAGTAAGCCAATGAAAGACCCCGTTGAGTACCTTTTTGTTATGGGTTATCCGGCACTTTCGTCCGTGAAAGCAAAAGCCAATTAACCCATTGCTTTTCATGAGAAGAATTTACTTTTACCAGTCCCTTGTCAATTGCCATCAAGCAGCATTGCCACACATCGCCATTAAAAAATGCGGCCTGTTGGCAATCGATGGCCGCCAGCTCCAGCCAGACGCTCTGCTGGTATTTGTCACTGAGTTGCATGGCCCCCGAGAGCGCCAGATAACAGAGGTCGAACAGGCCGTGATGATCGAGGGCCATGGCCGCCTTGGGCAGGAAGGGATGGCTGACGATGCCGAGGCTGATGTGCCTGTCCAGCGGGTATTCGCAGGGGAAGGCGGCCAGGGTCTCCAGCAACTCCTGCGCCAGCTGGTGCAGCTGGGCCACGTGACGTTGAGGCACCACATAGAGCAGGTGTCCCTCGCGCAGGTCGTAGATGCGGCCATCCTGAGGGGTCAGCTGATTGACGTAGCGGCCGAAGGCCTGCTCAATCTCGCGGCTGACCTGATATCCATGCTGCTCCAGGCTGTTGACCAGGAAGGGCACCCGGAACAGCAGGTAGTGGAGCTTGTCGTCAAACTCGCTGGTGGGGCGCTCGCTCAGGTACCAGCGATCGGATTTTTGCTGGCGCTTGGCCATCTCGCGAGGCCAGCGGCTCATCAGTCGCTGCCAGTTGGCAAGGCCGCTGCGCGGCTCGATGAGCAGGGCTTCGCCCAGCTGTCTGGCATTGAGGCGGGCGACCCGCAGCTTGAGCCAGAGGGTGAAGAAGAGGTAGATGAACAGGACCAGCAGCAGGCCAGTGCTGACGCTGGTCCAGAGATAGCGCTCCTGCTGATGCTGGCTCTGGTCGAGGCGCTGCTCCAGCTCCTTGACCTGCTGGACGCGCTCCACCTGGGCGTAGTTGTCGCGGACCGCCTCCTGCTCCAGATCGAGCTGCTGCTGGCGGACCAGCTCGCTGCGCTGGTGATAATTCTTGTAGCTCTCGAGGGCCTGCTGGAGGTAGCCCTTCTGCTCGTAGGCGATGGCGAGCAGCCGGAAGATTTCAAACTGGCGGCGGATGTCGCCAATCCGGTTGGCCAGGGTCAGGGCATTCTCCAGCTGCAGGATGGCGATGCCCGCCTCCTGCTGCTTGAGGTGCAGCTCTCCCAGCAGCAACAGGGTATCGATCAGCGACTCCTTGTCGTCCCCCAGCTCGTGGGACTGGCGCGCCGCATTGAGGTAGTTGCGGGCCAGGGTCAGGTTGCCGGTCTGCAGATAGGTCTTGCCTATCTCGAACTTGAGGTGGGCGATGCGGGTGCGGTTGTTGTTCTCGCCCAGCAGATCCAGGGCGTTGAAGAAGTAGACCAGCGCCATGTTCATCTCCCCCTGATCCCGGTTGAGCCGGGCGAGCACTATCAGGGCGTCGCTCAGCAGGGAGGGGTTACCGAGGGCATGGAAGTAGTTGGCCGCCTCGTTGGCATACTGCAGCGCTTTTTGCGGCTCCTGCTCCGCCTGATAGAGGCTGATCATCTGGTTCGACAGCAGGCCGAGGAAGAGGGGATCCTGCAGATTCTTGGCCTGCTGCTGGGCGTCGATATACTCCCCGAGGGCGAGCTGGGGCTGTCCGAGCGCCTGATAGAGATCCCCTCCCACGGCGCTGACCCAGGCCCTGGCCAGGGGGTTCTTGGCCTGTTCCGCCCATTGGCGCGCCTCTGTCAGCTGGCGCTTGGCCAGATCGAACTGGCGCCCCTCCATGCTGGCATTGACGTGCAGCAGGCGGCTGTAGACCTGCAGCTGACTTTCTTTGAGGCCGGGGTTGGTCAGCAGCTTGTCCAGCTGTTCGAGCGCCATAGTGCTGGCGCCAGGGGCATGCTCCTGCATCTCCCGGCTGCGGATCTTGAGGTAGAGACCATGGGCCTGCAGCTCGAACTGCTGCTCCTTCTCGGCCATGGCGATGCCCTTGTCGAAGGAGTCCTGGGCCGGCTGGCTCTGTCCCAGCTGTTGCAGGCACTCGCCCTGAAGCAGATAGGCACCCGTGGTCTGGGTCGCAGTGCCATAGCTCAGGATTGGCTCCCGATATCCGTATTCCTGACGGTTGCTGATGATTTGCTTGGGGTTATTGGCCGTGCGTTCGAGGAAGGAGGTGGCAATCTGGACACATCTGGCGGGATCGGTCAGCACCAGGGTCTGTGCCTGCTGCAGATCGATAGACAACTGCTCCTTGGCCAGATCCAGATCCGGAGCCGACAGGGAGGACATCATCATTGCCAGAAAAAACAGTTGATTCATTGGATTAAGAACGGCACCGAGGTGCAGGCATGTTATCCAAGCCCACCCCCGCCCGTCCAGAGTTCATTGATGACATGGGTGATGGGCCTGATCCCCCGGGTTGTGGCGCCGGGCTTACTGGCGGATGAGGCGCAGGTTGGCGGGCACCGGCTCCCAGTCGCTGCGGAAGGGGTTGATGTCCAGCCCCCCGCGGCGGGTGTAGCGGGCATAGACGGTCAGCTGCTGCGGGGCGCAGAAGTGCTTGAGATCGATGAAGATGCGCTCAATGCACTGCTCGTGGAACTCGTTGTGCTGGCGGAAGGAGATGAGATAGCGCAGCAGCTTCTCCCGATTGAGGCGCGGGCCGCGGTAGTGGATCACCAGGGATCCCCAGTCCGGCTGGCTGGTGACCAGGCAGTTGGACTTGAGCAGATGGCTGTGGAGTGTCTCTTCCACTATGTCCGCCTCTGCGGCCCCTTGCAGCAGGGTCTGGTCAAACTCGTAGCCGTCGATCTCGATGTCCTGTTCGTCGATACACTCCCCCGGCAGCGCCGCTATCTGATGGGGGGCCTGATCGAGGGAGAAGAGGGTGACGCTCACCTCCGCCCCGGCACAGGCGCTCAGGTCTTTGGCCAGCAGTGCCTGCACCGCTGCCAGCGAGTCGCAACGGGTCTGGTTGAAGGAGTTGAGGTAGAGCTTGAACGACTTGGATTCGATGAGGTTCGGGCTGGTGGCGGGCACGGCCACTTCGCCGAGCGCGACCACGGGCTTGCCCTTGGCGTTGAGCCAGGAGAGTTCATACAGGGTCCAGACGTCGCAGCCCTGGAAGGGCAGCGTTTCGCCAAGGCCGAGATCGTCGCGGTTCAGACTGCGTGGCACGGGTTGCAGCAGGGACGGGGTGTACTGGCTGATGTAGGCAGACTGCTGCCCCAGGCTCAGGCCCTGCAACGCGCTGGCGCCTGCGTATCTCTCTTGTTTGCTCATGCTTTTTTGCTCACGCTTGTCTGATAAAGGGTTTGATGGTGCAATGCCCGGATTTTTCGGTCAGGTTCTTGCGGCGATCAGAGGCCGCTATTGTGGGGAATATCGATGTCGGATCAAGTCCTGTCTGCCCTGGAGCAGTTCTTTTTACGCTGGCAGCGCGATGGCGAGGCGAGGCGAGGGCTGCCTCTGTGTGAGTGGGAGGCCGACTGGCGCTCCCCTTGCGAGCTGGATGAGCCCAGAGAGGGGCGGGTAGCCTGGCGCCCGCACCGGCGCCCTGTGCCCGCCGACTTTACGGCCATGGCCGATGCCCTGGAGCTGACTCTGCACCCGAGCACCCTTGCCCTGTTTGGCCACTGGTTCAGCCGCCCGCTCCCCTGCTCCTACAAGGGGCTGCGCATCGAACTCATACTGCCGTGGAACGAGGCGGATCTGGACTTGCTCAGGGAGAACCTCATCGGCCACCTGCTGATGCTGCGCAAGTTGAAGCGCACCCCTTCGCTCTTCATCGCCACCACCCGCAACGAGATGACGCTGGTGTCGCTCGATAACGAGAGCGGTCAGGTGTGGCTGGAGTGGCTGGACTCCGGTCGCCGTCTGGTGCTGGCTCCTTCCCTGCCCGATTTTCTCGCGCGGCTGGAGACCTTGCCGCAGTAAGCGGACCCGTTTTCCCTCGCCCTGTATGAACGAGAAGGGCCTTGCCAGATTGCAAGGCCCTTCTTTCATGGGGGAACGGCGCAGGAGCTAGTCCTTGAAGTCCCAGGAGAGGTTGGAGACCAGCCGGCAGGGATCGCACTTGAAGTCGAAGATCTCGTGCAATGGGGCTGCCAGTGCCCAGTCGCCGCCACAGCCTGGGCAGGGGCGTGCCAACTCCGCCGCCTTGCTCAGGCCGCCGACCCTATAGAGGTAGTAGTAAGTCGGGATCCCGCAGAGCCCCTCCAGTCGTCTGGCCAGATCGCTGCCCCGGCGCTGTAGGCGGCTGCCCACCTCGCTGATTTCTTGCAGCACAGCGTGCTCGGCGATGGAGCCGTTCATCTGCAACTGATCGCAGGCCTCCCAATCCTCCTGCCACTTGATGATCTGCTTGTGGTCGCCGTTGGCGATGGCGGGCAGACAGTAGAGCGGAATGGGGGCGAAATGATCGCCGCAGCGCAGGGGGGAGCAAGTGTGCACAAAGCTGGTGTAGAGCAGCATCCAGCTTGGCCGTTCTCCCTCCTGGCCGCAAGGATCCGTGCTGTCGGAGAGCAGATCCATGCCGAGCAGATGGGGCTTGGGGGCCAGCAGCCCCGCCTGGTGCAGGCCCTGTTCGGCCAGCGCGACCTGCTCGCTCTGGTTGTCCGGGTGCAGGCTGTCCTGCTCCGGGCAGACCACCCGGCTGACGAAGCCACCATCCTGCATGCTGGTGGGAAACTCCCGTCCCAGGATCTGTCCCTGGTAGCGCAGCATGTCGAGGTAGTTGACTATGGCCGGCTCGGCCTCGCCGAGGGAGGTGTCACGGTAGCATTCAAAGTTGAGTTCGAGGATATACATGGGGAGGCATCAATCCTGCTGCTGTTTGAGCAGCAGGGCGGTCAGGCGATCGACCTTCTGCTCGAGACGGTTGAGCTGCTCGCTCAGCTGTTGCAAATCGATGGCCTGGGCCGGGGCGGCAGCGGCGGGTGCGCTGGCCGGGGCTGGGTCTGCCGACTGGGGCTGTTGCTTCCACTGGCTCAACACCTTGAGCAACTCGGCCATGGGCACGGGGTGACTGAGGCGGGCCTTGACCATGGCGGTGGAGGGGGTGATCCCCCTGGCGCTCAGTTCGTTGGCTATCTGGATGATCTCTTGGGCTGACATCTTGGCTCCTGCGCTGCTGTCTTGCTGCTTGCGGATGGTGGCACAGAGCTTAATCAAAGCCTGTCCATCAGGAAAGCGGCGCCAAGGGGGTAGGCTCAGTTTGTTGAGGTGGGGGAAGCCAGGGCGATTGAGATCTGAATCAGTGGCACAAAGCTCAAACCCCGGCCCTCGGGAAAGCGGGGGACGCGGGCCGCTCAGTTTGCCTGACGCAGCATCACGTCCAGTTGATCGATGGCTTCGGACCAGTCGGAGTCGTTCCAGAGTGCGTCGCGCAGGAACACGGCCTGGGAGGGGCTCCAGAAGCTGGCCTCTGGCAACAGGGTCTGGTTGTCCAGATGGTGCTCGCGGATGAAGCGATGCAGGCTTATCTCGTCATTGGCCAGGCCCAGCTGGGCGAAGAGGGCAGGCATGTCATGGGTCAGCAATTCCATCTCGTGTCTCCTTGAAGGGCGATTGTCGAGAATTATAGCCAGCCGCCACGGCCTTGCCCTTATGGGCTAGGAGGGGAGGCGATGGGGCGGCAGCTCGACCCCGGCGACATGCAAGCCCTGCATGCAGAGCTGACCCTGGTAATGACTCTCCCCGTCGCTTGAAAACTCGAACTGGTAATAGGTCAGCAGGCGCAGGGGCCTGTGCCCCAGGGCGCGATGGGTGCGAGCCAGCGACAGCAGTTGCAGATCGTGATGCTGGCAGTAGCGCCGCATATATTGCCAGGCCAGCTCCGCCTGGCGGCGCTGTTGCCAGAAGGCCCAGCCGATGGCTCCCAGCAGCAAGATTCCAAGCATTTCTCCCATCAGCGGGTTCCTTCTGTGATGTATGGCCTGGGCCATGCTTCCCCGGGAAAGCACAGCCCCACCTAGAGTGGTTATACCGAGGCGAACAGTCGGCCTATGGCCTGGCCGAGGGCCTCGCTGCGCTCGGGGTCACGCAGTCTTGCCAGCATATCATTGCGCAGGGCGGGCAGTGTCACCAGCTCGGCAAAGACCTGATTGAAGAACTGGGTGGGCTGCAGGGCGAGCTGCTCCAGAAACAGTCCGAGCAGCTCGGGGTTTTTCAGATCGGGCCAGAGACGGCCTGCGATGGCGAGCAGCAGGGCCGGGCTCGGTCGGGTGTGCAGCAGGGTCAGCAACTTGTTGCTGCGCAAGGCATTGCCTGAGCAGGAGGCCAGTGCCCGGCACAGGTAGGCCAGGGTCTCGGCACTGGGGTCGGCGCACTCCTGCTCCTTGCCGATGCGCTCGAGCAGGGCACCTTGCAGCGCCGGGGGCAGGGGGGCGTTTTCCAGGCTCTGGCACAGGGCGTAGAGCGGCTCCTGAGGCAGCCTTGGCAGCGCCTTGCACACCAGGGCCAGATTGCGTTCATCCTGCAGCCGCTCCGCCAGATCGGCGAAGCCTTGCAGCCCCAGGGCCTGCCACCCCTCTTCCCCCGGCGCCGCCAGGTAGTGGCAGAGGGCCTCGTAGTAGGCGGAAGGCGCCTGCTCCAGCTGACGGGCCAGCTTGGCATGCAGGCTGGCCATCTTGGCCTCGGCCGGCCGGAAGGTGTAGGGATTGTCGGCCAGTCGCTGCGCCTTCTCCTCATCCAGATCGCCGGTGAGCTTGTAGCCCAGGGTCTCGACCACCTGATCCATGAAGTGCTTGGGGCCGCTGGCGATGAGCAGGCCATGCTCGTCGAGGGCAAACTTGAGGAACCAGAGGTAGTGCCTGGATTCGGCTGGCTGGAAGAAGTGCACGCCGAGCCAGGCATGCTGTTGCAGTGGCCAGGGGTAGGGCTCCTGCTGCTGTTCGATGCGAACGAAGAGATCGCTCGCCAGCGGGCGCACCTGGCGGCCCATGTCGAACAGCTGGAACTGGGTCTCGGCCTGGGTCAGGAATTCGGTCAGGGTATTGATGGCAGACATGAAGGCATCCGGCTAAATGTGATGCGGGCGATTATAAGGAGGCTGCATCAGATAGCCAGTGGTGCAGGTGCGGGCCATGAAAGTGATGGCAGCATGGCAGCCACCCCGGGGGCGGTGTATAGTAACGCCCCTTTTTGGCACGCGTGTTTGAAGAAGACGGGATCCCTGCCCTCTGGCAGCGGGATGATCGTCGAGACGAGGAAGAGGACGAGATGAATCAATATTTGCTGGTCGCCGGTCTGCTGGGTGAACTCACCGCCGAGTTGCAACGCCTCGAACGCTGGCAAGCCGAGCATCCGGGGGCCGAGGCGCTGGCGAGCGAGCTGCCGTTTTGCGTCGATACCCTGAGCTTCGATCAATGGTTGCAGTTCGTGCTGATACCGCGCATGGAGCAACTGGTGCTGCTGCAGGCGCCGCTGCCCACCAGCGTATCCCTCTATCCCATGGCGAGCGAAGTCTACAAGGACGAGCTGGCCGAGGTAGCCGGGTTGCTGCGCCTCATCGGTCGTTTCGATCTGCTGCTGACCGGAAAAGTGGTGGAGCAATGATCAATCCCATGCCTGCCCAGCCAAGGGCCCTGGCCGCGGCGTATTTCATTGGCGATACCCGGGTGGCGGCATGAAACTGACCCTGCTCTATCAGGATGAGTGGCTGGTGGCGGTCAACAAGCCGTCGGGCCTGCTGGTGCATCGCAGCTGGCTCGACAAGGCCGAGACCCGTTTCGCCATGCAGATGACCCGGGATCTTATCGGGGGGCGTCACGTCTACCCAGTGCACCGGCTCGACAGGCCCACCTCAGGGGTGTTGCTGTTTGCCCTCGATCCCGCCGTGGCCCGGACCCTGACCGAGGCCTTTGCCGCCCGTCGGGTACACAAGGAGTACCTGGCGCTGGTGCGGGGCTGGGCCCCCGAGCAGGGGCTGATCGACTATCCCCTCAAGGAGCAGCTGGACAAGATAGCCGATGCCATGAGCAGCCCAGATCGCCCCGCCCAGGAGGCGGTGACGACGTTCAGTCGTCTGCATCAGGTCGAGCTGCCCCACGCCGTCTCCAAGAAGCATCCTACCAGCCGCTACAGTCTGGTTCGGCTCTTCCCCAAGACGGGTCGCAAGCATCAGCTGCGTCGTCATCTGGATCACCTGTTCCACCCCATAGTCGGTGACACCACCCACGGCGATGGCCGGCATAATCGCTTCTTTCGCGAGCACTATGGCTGCGAGCGGCTGCTGCTGGTCGCCCACCGCTTGAGCTTCGAGCACCCTGTGCTCAAGGTGCCGATGCGGATCCAGGCGCCACTCGGCCCGGAAGTGCTGAGCCTGTTCGCCAGGCTGGGGTGGCCCGCCAGCGAGAGCGACTACGGCGCCTGATACCCGTCATCATTTGTTGCCTCTGACCGGGCTGTGGCATGCTGTAGGCCACGCCCGTCAGAGGAACCACTTATGGCTCAACGAGATACCCCGCCAGCAACCCCGCGCACCCAGACCCTGTCCGGGGCCAAGACTCCGGGCATGATGCCAGAGTCGGGCCCTCTCCTTCGTTCGAGGAGTTGCTGATGGCCGACATCGATATCCTGGTCGGCACCGTCTACGGCTCGGCCATGCTGGTGGCCGAGACACTGCGGGATCACCTGCAAGCCCAGGGGCATGTCTGCCAGCTCTTCGACGAAGCCGAGCTGACCGACATAGACCCATCCCGCTTCTTGCTGATCGTCAGCGCCACCACGGGGCAGGGGGATATTCCTCCCAATCTGCAACCCTTCGCCACGGCCCTGGCCGATCGCGCTCCTTATATGAAGGGATGGCGTTATGCCCTCATCGCCATGGGGGACAGCAGCTATGAACACTTCTGCGGTGCCGGACGCAGGCTCGATGAGCTGCTGCAGGAGCTGGCCGCCGACGCCCTGGTACCACGCCTTGAGATAGACGCGACACTGGAAGATGAGCCTGAGGTCGCGGCGCTGGCCTGGTTGAAAAGCTGGGAAAATAGACTCTAGCCGGATTGCCTTCGTATTTTAAATTTCTCTCCCGTGAGCGTGCTGACGGGGGAGTGTTATTTTGGGACTCACTTAACCTTCCTTGAAATATATCCCGCATTTTATCGGGTTATTTTCCCCCGTCAGATCGGATTCCTCAGACCCATATTCATCAGAACGGCGACACATCAGAAAATTAAAAGTTCCGCACTGAAAGCGATTTCAATCATGTTTTCGTCACGGCGTGACTGATTATTCACTTAATCTTCATCGCAAATTAATAGCTGAAAGCGCTTTCTTTGGCTTTGTTTTTCTTTTTGTGGGTTATTGTTGGTGTTTTATTGCTTGTTTTTGCTTTTTTTATCTTGATATGCGTCCTCAGGGGTGGGGGCGCGCGATTTGTCACCGTTTTGTGAATCAGCTCATGTTTGTCGCGAAATTGGCTACATATAATCGACCCCGGTTATCGCTGAAACGTTTTTCAGTGATAAGAACTTGAATATCAGGATCACACTCCCAGCGGGAATAAGGAAAATGAAAATGAAAGCAAAGTGGCTCCCGATTGCAGCAGCAGTAACCGCTGCCCTGGCTTCTCAAGCCGCCTTCGCCGTTGATTTCCACGGCTACTTCCGTTCAGGTGTTGGTGTTTCCGGTGACGGGGACATGGTTAAATACAACGTCAACAAGGTTGGCCGTCTGGGTAACGAAAATGATACCTACGGCGAAGTGCAACTGGGTCAGGAAGTCTTCAACAAAGATGGCAAGACTTTCTATGTAGATTCCATGTTTGCCATGGCATCCAACGGTTCCAATGACTGGGAAGGCACAGGTACCGTCTGTAACTTCGACGCCAAACAGTGCAACGGCGACTCCGATTTCGCACTGCGTCAGTTCAACGTACAAGCCAAGGGCCTGCTGGGCTTTGCACCGGAAGCCACCCTCTGGGCCGGTAAGCGTTACTACCAACGTCACGACATCCACATCTCTGACTTCTACTACTGGAACATCTCCGGTGCCGGCGCCGGTATCGAAGGCATCCAGGCTGGTCCTGGCAAGGTCTCCTTCGCCTGGGTTCGCAACGACCGCAGCGCGGCCGATGTGTTCGGTCAGTACACCCAGACCGGTGTAGATGCCAACGGTGATCCGACTTATCAGAAGAATGAAGATCTGAACGTCAACACTCTGGACCTGCGTTATGCCGGTATCCCGCTGTGGCAAGACGGCTCTCTGGAACTGGGCGTTGACTATGCCATCGTCAACGAGACCGAAGCCCAGAAAGATCTGAAAAACGACAACATGAAAGACGGCGTCATGCTGACTGCCGAACTGACCCAGGGCATCTTTGGCGGCTTCAACAAGACTGTGCTGCAGTACGGTACCGAAGGCTACTCCAAGACCATGGCCTACTACGGTGACGGCTCCTGGTACGGTGCCGAAGCCAAGGGCGGTGCCGACGGCTACCGTATCATCAACTGGGGCGTCATCCCGATGGGCAACTCCTGGGAGATGGGTCACCAGTTGGTCTACGGTGTAGGCAACGAGATGTGGAGTGGTCACGACGAGACTCAAACCTTCTCCGCCGTTGTCCGTCCTATGTACAAGTGGGATGACTTCAACAAGACCATCTTTGAAGGCGGTATCTTCAAAGACAAGACCAGCTACACCAGTGGTGGCAGCGACAAGGATGGCGGTTACAAGCTGACCCTGGCCCAGGCCTGGTCTGCCGGTTCCAGCTTCTGGGCCCGTCCTGAAATCCGCGTGTTCGCTTCCTATCTGGCTGATACCGAAGCCGATGGCTCCGGTAGCAAGAACAGCTTCGAAAGTGGCACCTCCGATGACACCTGGCAAGTTGGCGTCCAGGCAGAAGCCTGGTGGTAAGCAATATCTTCAGTTAAGTTAGTCACTGCCCCCTGATGGGGGCAGTTTTGTTTAGCAGGATTTGGCAACCGGGTTATGGAGATAAGAAGAATGAAACTGGTAAAGATGTCTATCGCGGCCGTGGTTACCGCGCTGTTGGCCGGTTGTTCCGGTAGCATGGTAGTGCCCGTGCAAGAGCACGCCTCCATCCTGAGCAATGCCGACCAGGCCAAGCAGGCACTCGCTCAGACGACGAGCTGCTGCAAGGCATTCAACGAATTCAATTATGTCTCCCTGCCGGAGGGGGACACGCTGCTGACTCTGGATGGCAAGCAACCCAGCTATCAGTTTGACGAGGGGATGAGCTATTTTGCCGCCTATCGTCTGCCGGCCAATACCGGCAATCTGGCCATCACCCTGGCCTCCCAGGTGAGCAAGACGGTACTCGTGCCCAAGGTGATCATGCTGGATGCCCAGTTCAAGGTAACCCGCGTGCTGGGTGAATCTGTCTTCACGTATCAGCCAGCCCACCTGCTCGACAATGACAGGATCGAAGGCAAGGTGTTCGTGGACCGCAGCATGCCGGGCAATCCCGCGACCGAAACCTACATGGTGATCTATGCCCCGGCCGACGAGCTGTCCGGCAGCACCACCATATTGCATCCCGCCAAGGCGTTTGCCCGTGCCAATGGCACTGTCGAGCCGGATATCAAGGATCCCGTCATCCCACATTCCCCCTGGGGCCTGCTGCAACTCGAGGTCGTCGACATGGCCAAGGGGCAGGGCCTGGAAGCCGTGTTCAAGCCCGAGTATTCGGACAAGGTCGCGATGAGTCAGGCCAAGCCGGCCACGACGGCCGTGGCTGCGACTACTGCCGCTGTTGCCGCGACCCCCAGCACACCGGCCCCCGCCATGCTGAGCGAGACCGAGACCTTCTACAACAGCCAGATCGAGAAAGCGGTCAAGGCCGGGGACATCGACAAGGCGATGCAGCTCGTGAGTGAAGCCGAGCGTGCCGGTTCAACCAAGGCGAAATCTGTCTTTATTGATGCGGTGAAGCGTTCACAAAAAAACTGAATGACTGAATATATGTAGACTAATATTTATTTCAGGCCTCCCTTGTTGGAGGCCTTTTTAATCGGTAGACTGGATAATATAAAACATCAATGTGTTACATTGAGTTACAATAAGTTTCCTTTGGTATTGTATCGTTTCTCTGTGATTTATTTTGAAGTGATTCTTTTCTTTTTGCCGCGTGACTATAACAATACGAAATAATATTCAAGATTCCCTCCCTCCCCCTTATTTAATTATCTTGTGATCTCTCCTCCAAATTTATTATTCCCTTGGGTGCGGTGCAGGCATTTTAAAAGCTGCTGGGTTATATTCTGTTGGTCAAAATAAGCAACCCGGGAAACGCATCCAGTACAACGTCAGATGAAGAAGGTCGTCATCTATAGCTGCACTGAGTCGTTGACGGAAAAAAATCCATTCAGGAGCGCACACATGTTAAAAAATGCTTTCTCTAATCTGCAAAAGGTCGGTAAGGCGCTGATGCTGCCCGTATCGGTCTTGCCCGTTGCAGGTATTCTGCTGGGGGTGGGCGCTGCTCACTTCAGCTGGTTGCCGGAAATTGTCTCCCAGCTGATGGAGCAGGCCGGTGGTTCAGTGTTTGGCCAGATGGCCCTGCTGTTCGCCGTCGGCGTGGCACTTGGCTTTACCAATAACGACGGTGTATCCGGTCTGTCTGCCATCGTCGGCTACGGCATCATGGTCGCGACCCTGAAGGTCATGGCACCTGTGATGGGCGTCGAGAGCATAGATACCGGTGTGCTGGGGGGTATCCTCGCCGGTGGTGTCGCTGCCTGGGCGTTCAACCGCTTCTACAAGATCCAGCTGCCCGAGTACCTTGGCTTCTTCGCCGGTAAGCGTGCCGTGCCCATCATCACCGGCTTCGTTTCCATCGGCCTGGGTGTTGTGCTCTCCTTCATCTGGCCGCCGATCGGTGGTGCCATCGGGGCCTTCTCCGACTGGGCTGCCAACCAGAACCCGGTACTGGCCTTCGGTATCTACGGCGTGGTCGAGCGCTCCCTGATCCCGTTCGGTCTGCACCACATCTGGAACGTCCCCTTCTTCTATCAGGCGGGTACCTGTGTCAACGCCGCTGGCGAAACCGTACACGGCATCATGACCTGCTTCCTGACTGCTGATGACGCTTCCCGCGCTGCCGGTAACGGCTTCGGTCAACTGGCCGGTGGTTACCTGTTCAAGATGTTCGGTCTGCCTGCTGCTGCGTTTGCCATCGCTCACGCTGCCAAGCCGGAAAACCGCGCCAAGATTGTTGGTATCATGGCCTCCGCTGCCCTGACCTCCTTCCTGACCGGTATCACCGAGCCTATCGAATTCTCCTTCCTGTTCGTGGCACCTGTACTGTATGCGATTCATGCCCTGCTGGCCGGTCTGGCTTACGTCCTGACCAACTCCCTGGGTGTCGTACACGGTCACACTTTCTCTAACGGCTTCATCGACTTCGTGGTGCAATCGCCCCGTGCCGACAACATGCTGCTGCTGGTCGGTCTGGGTCTGGTCTACGCCGTCATCTACTACGTGGTCTTCACCGTGGTGATCCGTGCCATGAACCTGAAAACCCCGGGTCGCGAAGACGAAGCTGCCGAAGAGACAGTTGGTCAAAGCAAAGACGAGATGTCTGCTGCCCTGGTGTCTGCCTTCGGTGGTAAAGAGAACATCGCCTCCCTGGATGCCTGCATCACCCGTCTGCGTGTCGGCGTGAAGGATGTGGCCAAGGTTGACCAGGCTGGTCTGAAGAAGCTGGGCGCCGCCGGTGTGGTGGTTGCTGGCTCCGGTGTGCAGGCCATCTTCGGTACCAAGTCCGACAACCTGAAAACCGACATGGACATCTGGATGAAGAGCAACTAATCCTGTTGCCTGAATATCAGAGTTCTTGAAAAGGGAGGCGCAAGCCTCCCTTTTTGCTGGGCGCTTGTCAGCCCGCTGGGCGAGGGACCAAGCAGATCCGGGGGGAGGGCGTTGGCATATCCCTGTGCATCGGCATTAAAAAAGGCGCCTGATGGCGCCTTGTGCTGGGGGGGAAACTGCCTAGAGTTTTTCCAGGTCCCGCTCTATCTCGCTTATCTTGTTCTGCACCACTTTTTCCAGATGGCGCAGGTCACGCAGGATTTTCTGCTTGATGTCCTGATCGATCTCGACGTGTACGCCCTGGGTCAGGTTATCCAGTTCATCCACCACGTACTTGAGGTTGGCGTTGATCTCGGTGACATCCTTGTACTCATGGGTGCCCGAGTCTATCAGCATGGTCTTGCGCTGACGGGGATACTTGAATTTGACGCTCTTGGCGAAGAACTCTCCCTTCTGCTTCTTGAAATAGATCTTGAGGATGTCGTGGTTGGCTTCCTGGCGCAGGGTATAGCTGTCCACTGAGGTGGGCTCCTGGATCCCCAGGCTCTTCAGATTCTCGTACATCGGGCTTCCTCGGTTTGAAACGATCCTGACCCATCTATCTTAACCGAGTCACAGTGGCTTGCCTGTGACAGGAACGCCAAAATCAAAAGGGGCCCAAAAGGCCCCTTTTACCATGATGGCTGGTCGATCACTCGTCGATGGAACGCAGCAGGGCGTTGATGCCGACCTTGGCACGGGTCTTGGCATCCACCTTCTTGACGATGACGGCGGCATACAGGCTGTACTTGCCGCACTTGGAGGGCAGGGAGCCTGAGACCACCACTGAACCGGCCGGCACGCGACCATAGTGGATCTCGCCGGTTTCGCGGTCATAGATACGGGTGGACTGACCGATGAAGACGCCCATGGATATGACGGAACCTTCCTCGACGATCACCCCTTCAACCACTTCTGAACGGGCACCGATGAAGCAGTTGTCCTCGATGATGGTCGGGTTGGCCTGCAGCGGCTCCAGTACGCCGCCGATGCCGACGCCGCCGGAGAGGTGCACGTTCTTGCCGATCTGGGCGCAGGAGCCCACTGTGGCCCAGGTATCGACCATGGTGCCTTCATCGACGAAGGCGCCGATGTTGACATAGGAGGGCATCAGCACTGTATTGGGGGCGATGAAGGAGCCCTTGCGAGCGGTGGCCGGCGGCACCACGCGCACGCCCGCCGCCTTGAACTGCTCGGCGGTGTAGTCGGAGAACTTGAGGGGAACCTTGTCGTAGTACTGGGCGTCGTCGCCCTTGATGATGCCGTTGTCATTGATGCGGAAGTAGAGCAGCACGGCCTTCTTCAGCCACTGGTGGACGACCCACTCACCGGCAATCTTCTCGGCGACCCGGGCCTTGCCGGAGTCCAGCAGATCGATGGCCTCCAGGATGGCGGCCTTGGTGGCGGCATCGACGGAGCCGGGGGTGATGGAATCACGGCGCTCGAAGGCCGCTTCGATGGTCTGTTGCAACTGGGTCATGACAGGTTTCCTTTAAAAAATTCTGTTTGTTGTATCACACTTTTCCAATCGTTTTTAAGGGCTCTGGCCGATTTCTTCAAAAGAAAGGCGGTTTATTGTACTTGAGTGGCCCAACCACTTGTTCTGATTGATAAATCAGAACGATAAACGGCGTCTTGTGAAGCCTTTCCCGGGTCTTATCGCCCCTCCTCATCCCCCTGCTCCTGCGGGTTGAGCTGATTGACCAGTCGCTCCTCCAGCGCCTGCTGTTCGGCCTGGTTCAGCGGCTCGCCTTCGAGGGTGGTGAGGCTGAAGAAGTCTTCTACCCGCTCGCCTATGGTGGTGATCTTGGCGGCATGTAATTCGATGCCGCACTGCTGGAAGACGGCACCGATGCGGGCCAGCAGGCCCGGGGTATCCAGGGCGGTCAGCTCCAGCAGGGTGTGGCGGCTCTCCCCCTTCGTGGGTGAAGTGCGGGGCAGGAAGACCACCCGGGTCGGCACGCTGAACTGGCGGTGGCGCCGTGACAGGGGCTTGTTGCGCAGCACCAGCTTGCCCGGCTCTTGCAGCGCCTTCTCCAGCGCCTTCTTGATGGTGGCAGTGCGGTTGGGGCTGATGGGCTCGCCATTGGGCTCGAGCACGATGAAGGTGTCCAGCACATAGTCGTTGCGGGAATTCATGATCTGGGCGTCGTGGATGTTGAGGTTCTTCTGATCCAGCGCCGAGGCCACGGTGGCAAACAGATTCGGGGTGTCGCGGCAATAGATGAACACCTCGCTGCCGCCCCGGATGGGGTGCTTGCCGATGAGCACCAGGGGGGCCGGGTTGTCGCCGTGCGCGATGATCTTGCGGCAGTGCCAGGCGATCTGCTCCGGGCTGTGGCGCAGGAAATAGTCGGCCTTGAAATCATTCCAGAGGGCGCTGACTGCCTCCTCCGGCACCTCGCGCTGGGCCAGTATCTGCCTGGCCTGACGCTGGTTCTCGCGGATCTTGAGGCGCATGTCCGGCGGGTTTTCCAGCCCCTGGCGCAGCGCCTTCTGGGTGGCGAAGTAGAGCTCCCGCAGCAGGGTGCCTTTCCAGTCATTCCACAGGGTGTCGTTGGTGGCGCAGATATCGGCCACGGTCAGGCAATAGAGCAGATCCAGGTGCAGTTCGTCGCGCACCTTGTGGGCGAAGTCGGTGACCACCTCGGGATCGTAGATGTCGCGGCGCTGGGCGGTGACCGACATCAGCAGGTGATGGCGTACCAGCCAGGCCACCAGGCGGCTCTCGTAGCGATCCAGCCCGTGCAACTGGCAGAACTCCAGCGCATCGACGGCGCCGAGCTCGGAGTGATCCCCCCGCCGTCCCTTGGCGATGTCGTGGAACAGGGCGGCTATGCTGAGCAACTCCGGCTTGCGCAACTGGGTGAACACCTCGTGGCAGAGCGGGTGGGTCTGGCGGCTGGCCGGGTTGGGGAAGCGATGGATGTTCTGGAGCAGGCGATGGGTGTGCTCATCCACCGTGTAAGCGTGGAACATGTCGAACTGCATCTGGCCGACGATGAGGTTCCACTGGGGCAGATAGGCCGCGAGGATCCCGTACTTATGCATAAGAGTGAGGGGCTGGCCGATGCCGTTGGGGTGGCGCAGCAGCGCCATGAACAGACGACGACATTCGGGCAAGTCCTGCAGCCAGCAACTGAGGGTGCGTCTTGCCTCCCGCAGCTGGCGCAGGGTGGCGGAGTGGATGCCGGCGATGTCCGGGTGCTGGGCTATCTGGTAGAAGAGCCGCAGTATGGCGGCGGGGTCGCGGCCAAACAGCTCGGAGTCCACCGCATCGATGAGGCGGCCACGGAGCTGGAACTCGTCGCTGATGCGGCGTACATCCATGGCGGTGTTGCCGAGGATCGCCTCGTCAAACAGCTGCAGCAGCATCTCGTTGAGCTCGGCCACCCGCCTGACCGTCTGATAGAAGCGCTTCATCATCTGCTCGACCGGGCCGTTGCCTTCCCCCTCGAAACCCAGCATCTGGGCCACGGTGCGCTGGCGATCGAACAAGAGGCGGTTATCCCCCTTGTTGATGGCCATGTGCAGGGCGAAACGCACCTTCCACAGGAAGTTCTGGCAGTCGAGCAGCTCGCGGTACTCGGCCCGGTTGAGAAAACCGTGGCTGGTCATCTCGAACAGTGTGGTAGCGCCGAAGTGGCGGCGGGCGACCCAGGCCAGGGTCTGGATGTCCCGAAGGCCGCCGGGATTGCTCTTGAGATCGGGTTCCAGCTTGTAGGCGGTGCCGAGAAACTGCTGGTGGCGCAGGCTCTGCTCCTCGCGCTTGGCGCGAAAGAAGGCCTCGCTCGGCCAGAAGTGCTGGGGCTGGGTGGCGGCCTGCAACTGCTCGAACCCCGCCTGGTGCCCGGTGATGTAGCGCGCCTCGATGAGGTTGGTGGCGACAGTGATATCACTGCGGCCCTGCTCGATGCACTCGCTCACGTTGCGCACCGATTGCCCGACTTCCAGTTTGAGATCCCACAGCAAGGTGATGAACTCGCCGATGCGCAGCCCCAGCACTTCGTCCAGCTCGTCCCCTTCATAGAGGATGAGCAGGTCAATGTCGGAGTGGGGGTGCAGTTCGCCCCGGCCATAGCCGCCCACCGCGATCAGGGTCAGGCTGGTCTTGTCGAAGCCGAACTTGTGCCAGAGCCTTGTCAGCAGCGCATCCATGTATTCGGAGCGGGTGGCCACCAGTTCGATGATGTTGTCGCCGGCATCGAAGCGCTCGTGCAGCCAGACAAGGAAGCGGCTCAGATACTCCTTGCAGTTGTCACGGGTGAGCTGGTCGTCGGGTAACAGGTGGGGGGAAAGCAGACTGGCATCCATGGCATCTCACACACAAGTGGCAGGCAAACGGCTGGAACGGGCAGTAAAAACCCCGGCGCTTTGAGGTCAGGGCCGGGGCTCGATGTTAGCTGTGTTTGATGACGCGGTCGATAGTGTCATCGGGGCGCAGGGTGAGCACCTCGCAGCCATCCTCGGTGACCAGCAGGGTGTGTTCCCACTGGGCGGAGTCGCCGCCGTCCTTGGTGGTGACGGTCCAGCCATCCTTGGGATTGATGCGGCAGTGGTACTTCTTGCTGTTGACCATGGGCTCTATGGTGAAGCACATGCCCGGTTTGAGTTCCAGCTTGCCGCCGTTGCGGTAGTGCAGGATCTGCGGCTCTTCGTGGAACTCGCTGCCGATGCCGTGGCCGCAGTAGTCACGTACCACGGAGAAACCGGCCTGCTCGACGATGGGCTGGATCACGGCGCCTATCTCTGTGATGCACATGCCGGGACGCACCTGCTTGATGGCGGCGTACAGGCTCTCTTGCGCCACCTTGCACAACTGGCGACGTAGGGGCGTGGTCTGGCCCACAATGAACATGGCGGAGGTGTCGCCGTGGTAGCCATCCTTGATGACGGTGATGTCCAGGTTGATGATGTCCCCTTCCCGCAGCTTCTTGTGATTGGGGATGCCGTGGCAGATCACATCATTGACCGAGGTGCAGATGGACTTGGGGAAGCCGTGATAGTTGAGCGGCGCGGGAATGGCCTGCTGTACCTCGACGATATGGTTGTGGCACAGGGTGTTCAGCTCGTCTGTGGTGACGCCAGCCTTGACATGGGGGGCGATCATGACCAGCACATCGGCGGCCAGCTGGCCGGCAATGCGCATCTTTTCAATCTCTTCCGGTGTCTTGATTTTAATGGACATGGGATCTCTCTTGGGGCCCGACTGCGCATCCTGCCGATGCCCAACAATCAGGTAATGAAAAATAGATGCGTTTGCAATCAGGGCAAAATTTTATCCCCAACCCCCGTTTACTTCCAGTGTGATCGTCATCGCAACGTCATCCAGCAGTCGCAGCCCCGCCGGGATCCATTTTTAGCGGTCCATCTGGTGGTGTCCTGACCAAACTTATGGTATAAAGCGCGCCGGAATGGGGAACTTGTGTCCTCATGCCATCACCCTTAATCAATAACACACACACATCGACACCTGTACCGGGGTGCCCCTTTGGGGTCGGTTACATGGGATGTGTGGAGGCCTAACCCCAATACAGAGGTATAAAATGGCTAAAGTTTCTATGCGCGACATGCTGCAAGCCGGCGTTCACTTCGGTCACCAGACTCGTTACTGGAACCCGAAAATGAAGTCCTACATCTTCGGCGCCCGCAGCAAGGTTCACATCATCAACTTGGAAAAAACCGTTCCGATGTTTGACGATGCCATGAACTTCATCAGCTCCGTAGCTGCCAAGAAGGGCAAGGTCCTGTTTGTAGGTACCAAGCGTGCCGCGTCTGAAGCCGTAAAAGAAGCCGCTGAGCGTTGCGACCAGTTCTATGTTAACCACCGCTGGCTGGGCGGCATGCTGACCAACTGGAAAACCGTTCGTCAGTCCATCAAGCGCCTGAAAGATCTGGAAACCCAGAGCCAAGACGGTACCTTCGACAAGCTGACCAAGAAAGAGGCGCTGATGCGTACTCGCGAAATGGACAAGCTGGAGAAGAGCCTGGGTGGTATCAAGAACATGGGCGGCCTGCCTGACGTTCTGTTCGTTGTCGATGCCGACCACGAGCACATCGCTATCAAAGAAGCCAATAACCTGGGTATCCCGGTAGTTTCCATCGTTGATACCAACTCCAACCCGGACGGCGTTGACTATGTCATCCCGGGTAACGACGACGCTATCCGTGCCGTACAGCTGTACCTGAATGCTGCTGCTGACACCGTACTGGAAGCTCGCGCTCAGGACATCGTTGTTCAAGCCGAACAAGATGGCTTCGTTGAAGCTGAGTAATTGATAAGGACTGTAAAGCCCTTATTAACCAAGCTGATGTAATTGGTTAGCAGGGGCCCTTGTGGCCCCTGTTTCTTGTCAATTCAAGACCGAGGATACTGGACATGGCTAACGTTACTGCCGCCCTGGTAAAAGAACTGCGCGAGCGCACTGCCGCTGGCATGATGGATTGCAAAAAAGCGCTGGAAGAAGCCGCTGGTGACATCGAGCTGGCAATCGAGAACATGCGCAAATCCGGTCAGGCCAAGGCCGCCAAGAAAGCGGGCCGTATCGCCGCTGAAGGCGTGATCTTCGCCCGTACCGAAGGCAACATTGCCGCCATGATCGAGCTGAACAGCGAAACCGACTTCGTCGCCAAAGACGCCAGCTTCATGGCCATGGGCCAGAAGATCGCCGACATCGCCGCGACCCAGAAAATTGCTGACATCGACGCCCTGAAGGCCGCCGATTTCGGTAACGGTGAGTCCGTCGAGCTGACCATCACCAACCTGATCGCCAAGATCGGTGAGAACATGAACCTGCGTCGCGTGATGCTGGTTGAAGGTGACAACCTGGGTACCTACGTACACGGTTCCCGTATCGGTGTTATCACCAAGCTGACCGGCGGTACTGCCGACCTGGCCAAAGATCTGGCCATGCACGTCGCTGCCAACAGCCCGCAGTTCGTCAAGCCTGAAGACGTGTCTGCTGAAGTCGTTGCCAAAGAGCGCGAAATTCAGATCGACATCGCCATCAACTCCGGCAAGCCGAAAGACATCGCCGAGAAGATGGTTGAAGGCCGCATGAAGAAGTTCACCGGTGAGGTTTCCCTGACTGGTCAACCCTTCGTGAAGGACCCGTCCATCACTGTGGCTGAGCTGCTGAAGAAAGAAGGCGCTGACGTTGTTTCCTTCACCCGTTTCGAAGTGGGCGAAGGCATCGAGAAGCAAGAGACCGATTTCGCGGCTGAAGTTGCAGCCCAGATCGCGGCCGCTCAGAAGGCCTAATCGAACCGGTTTTTCCGTTTCCCCAGACCGCGACTTATGTCGCGGTCTTTATATGACCAGGAATCAGTGACATGAGTACCAATCCCAAGCCTGCATACAGACGTGTTCTTCTGAAGTTGAGTGGTGAAGCCCTGCAAGGATCCGAGGGTTTTGGCATTGATCCAGCGGTGCTGGAGCGGATGGCCCAAGAGATCAAAGAGCTGGTTGAGCTGGGTGTTCAGGTCGGTCTGGTCATTGGCGGCGGCAACCTGTTCCGTGGTGCCGGTCTTGCCAAGGCGGGCATGAACCGCGTGGTGGGTGACCACATGGGCATGCTGGCGACCGTCATGAACGGCCTGGCAATGCGTGATGCCCTGCATCGTGCTTATGTGAATGCCCGTCTGATGTCTGCCATCTCCCTGCAGGGTGTCTGCGATTCCTACAGCTGGGCCGAGGCCATCAGCCAGCTGCGTGCCGGCAAGGTGGTGATCTTCTCCGCCGGTACCGGTAACCCCTTCTTCACCACCGACTCCGCAGCCTGCCTGCGCGGCATCGAGATCGAAGCCGACGTGGTGCTCAAGGCCACCAAGGTCGATGGTGTGTTCACCGATGATCCGGTCAAGAACCCGGATGCAGTGCTCTATCAAGAACTGAGTTATGATGAAGTTCTTGAAAAAGAACTCAAAGTGATGGATCTTGCTGCTTTTACCCTGGCCCGCGACCACGATCTGCCGATCCGGGTGTTCAACATGAACAAACCGGGTGCATTGCGTCGGGTTATCATGGGTGAGCCGGAAGGTACCCTGATCCACCACGTCAGCAAGTAAGACAAGCCTGAGCCGCCTGGCGCGCTTGTCCATTACGCCAGTAAACAAGATAGATACGGGCCGCATGCCGGCTCGTTCGCCAAAAGGAAAACCACTGTGATCAACGAGATTAAAAACGACGCCAAGGACCGCATGGCCAAGAGCGTAGAATCGCTCAAGACCCAGATGTCCAAGATCCGTACCGGCCGTGCTCACCCGAGCCTGCTCGACGGTATCCAGGTGGAGTATTACGGTGCCGCCACTCCTCTGAAACAGTTGGCTAACGTAGTGGCAGAAGATGCCCGCACCCTGTCCATCTCCATCTTCGATCGCTCCATGATCCAGGCGGTGGAAAAAGCCATCCTGACCTCAGATCTGGGCCTGAACCCGTCCAGCAATGGCCAGACTCTGCGCGTCCCCTTGCCTGCGCTGACCGAAGAGCGTCGCCGCGATCTGACCAAGATAGTCCGTGCCGAAGCCGAAGGTGCCCGGGTTGCCGTGCGCAACATCCGTCGCGATGCCAACGCCGACCTGAAGGCGCTGCTGAAGGACAAGGAGATCTCCGAGGACGACGACCGTCGTGCCCAGGAAGAGATCCAGAAACTGACCGACGCCTTCGTCAAGCTGGTGGATGACGCCCTGGCCGCGAAGGAAAAGGAGCTAATGGAAATCTAAGCCTCCGACAGGTATATTACGAGCGCCGTGTAGTGCCCCTGCACGGCGCTTTTGTCTTTGTGGGAGAAATGAATGTCGCTTTTGGCAGCGCTAGGCGATAGCGCCAGCTCGTCCTTGCCTCGTCACGTCGCCATCATCATGGATGGCAATGGTCGCTGGGCTCAGAACCGTGGCAAGATGCGGGTCTCTGGCCACAAGGCGGGCGTGAAATCCGTGCGTGAGGCCGTGGCCTTTGCCGCCCGTGCCAAGATGGAGGCGCTGACTCTGTTCGCGTTTTCCAGTGAGAACTGGCGCCGCCCGGAAGGGGAGGTCAATGCCCTGATGGAGCTGTTCATGACGGTGCTTGGCCGCGAGGTGAACAAGTTGCACAGCAATGGCATCCGGCTCAAGGTGATCGGCGATACCGCCCGTTTCAGTGAACGGCTGCAGGCCAAGATCGCCAAGGCCGAGGCCCTGACCGCCGGCAACCAGGGACTGACTCTCAACATCGCCGCCAACTATGGCGGTCAATGGGACATAGCCCAGGCGGCCCGCAGGCTGGCTCGCGCCGTGGCAGCGGGCGAGCTGGATGCAGAGGCGGTCGATGAAGAGGCACTGGCACGCCAGGTCTGCATGGCCGACCTGCCTCCGGTGGATCTGCTGATCCGTACCGGCGGGGATCATCGCATCAGCAATTTTGTGTTATGGCAGCTTGCTTATGCCGAGCTCTATTTTACCCCGGTCTTGTGGCCCGACTTTGACGAGGCCGAGTTCAGCGGGGCAGTTGCCTCCTTCGTTGCTCGCGAGCGTCGTTTCGGGTGTACGGGTGAACAGATACGGGAATTGATCGCCGCGCAACAGACCGGCTAAACCCCGCTCCCAAGAGAGAGGTTTCTTTTGCTAAAACAACGAATTATTACCGCATTACTGTTAGTACCCCTGGTGTTGGGGGCACTGTTTTTCCTGCCATTGAAATTCTTTGCCCTGCTCGCTGCCCTGGTCTTTCTGCTGGCCAGCCGTGAGTGGAGCGCCTTCGTCTCTGCCCAGCCGCAACAATGGTTGCCGCTGGTGTTCTGCCTGTTGCTCGGTGCCAGCCTGTTCTGGGTGCCGGTAGAGCAACTCTGGATCCCCCAGCTGCATCCGCTGGTGATGGGCGTGCTCTGGACCGCCATCAGCTGGTGGCTGCTCGGGCTGCTGCTGGTGCTGCGCTACCCCCGCAGCGCCAGGTTGTGGAAAGAGTCCGTCTGGCTCAAGTCCCTGTTCGGTCTGGTGACCCTGGTGCCCTTCTTCTGGTCTCTGGTGGCCATCCGTGGGTACAACTTCTATCACGACCCCATGATGGGGGCCTGGATCCTGCTGTTCGTGATGGGCCTGGTTTGGGCGGCAGATTCTGGCGCGTATTTTTTCGGCAAGGCGTTCGGCAAGCACAAGCTGGCCCCGGCCGTCAGCCCGGGTAAAACCATAGAAGGTATGCTGGGCGGCCTCTTTACCGCCAGCGTGCTGGCCATAGGCGTGACCTGGTTCATGGGCTTCGTGCCGGCCAAGATGGGGGTGGTACTGCTCTGCTCCCTGCTGGCGGTGCTGGCGTCCGTGCTCGGCGATTTGACCGAGAGCATGTTCAAGCGTGAGGCCGGCATCAAGGATTCCGGCACCCTGCTGCCGGGCCACGGCGGCATCCTCGATCGCATCGACAGCCTGACGGCGGCGCTGCCCGTCTTCCTGCTCAGCTATCTGCTACTCGGTCAGGAGTTCTGATGCGCAATCTGGTCATTCTGGGAGCCTCCGGCTCCATCGGTCAGAGCACCCTCAAGGTGCTGCGGCAGAACCCGGGGCGCTGGCAGGTGCTGGCGCTGACCGCGGCTCGCAGCGTGGATGCCATGGTGCGGGACTGTCTCGAATTCTCCCCCCGTTTCGCCGTCATGGTGGATGAGAGCGCCGCCAGCGATCTGGCCGGTCGGCTCAAGACCCACGGCTGCCCCACCCGGGTACTCTGCGGTCAGGCTGCCCTGTGCGAAGTGGCCGCTCACCCTGACGCCCACAGCGTCATGGCGGCCATCGTCGGTGCGGCGGGTCTGGCACCCACCATGGCCGCCGTGCGTGCCGGCAAGCGGATCCTGCTGGCCAACAAGGAGGCCCTGGTGATGTCCGGCGCCTTCTTCATGGAGGCGGTGCGCCACCATGGCGCCGAGCTGCTGCCCATCGACAGCGAACACAATGCGATCTTCCAGTGCCTGCCCGAGGCCATTCAGCGCGAGCCTGGTTTCTGCGATCTGGCCGGGGCGGGCATCAGCAAGATACTGCTGACTGGCTCAGGCGGCCCCTTCCGCTATACCGACATCGACGAGCTGGCCAGGGTCACGCCGGCCCAGGCGGTGGCGCACCCCAACTGGTCCATGGGGGCTAAGATCTCGGTGGACTCCGCCACCATGATCAACAAGGGGTTGGAATACATAGAGGCGCGCTGGCTGTTCAACGCCCTCCCTGAGCAGATCCAGGTGGTGATCCACCCCCAGTCGGTGATCCACTCCATGGTGCAGTACAAGGACGGTTCAGTGCTGGCCCAGCTGGGTAACCCGGACATGTGTACCCCCATAGCCCACGCCCTGGCCTACCCGGCCAGGATTGAGTCCGGTGTGGAACCTTTGGATTTCTTCAGTGTCGGAGAGTTCAGCTTTATCCGCCCCGACTACGCCCGTTATCCCTGCCTGGCACTGGCCATGGCGGCCTGCCAGCAAGGACAGGCGGCGACCACCTCTCTCAATGCCGCCAATGAAGAGGCCGTCGCGGCTTTTCTTGCAGAGCGCATTGGATTTATGGATATTGCCAGAGTCAACGAATCCATCATGACGACACTGGGCACCAGTGCCGCAGGTTCGCTGGAGGATCTGATTGCGCTGGATGGCAGGGCCCGTGCCCATGCCCAGCAACTGATAGAGGAGCTTGCCGTATGAACGGACTGTGGTGGCCTGGTGCCGCTCTCTACGCCCTCGAGCGCCTAACTGGACATGACCCCGAGGTGATCGGCTGATGGGCGCCTTGTTATGGAATATTGGTGCCTTCATCGTGGCCCTGGGGCTGCTGGTGGCGGTGCATGAATTTGGCCACTTCTGGGTAGCCCGCCGCTGCGGCGTCAAGGTCGAGCGTTTCTCCATCGGCTTTGGCAAGGCTATCTGGCGCCGCATCGGCAAGGATGGCACCGAATATGTGCTGGCCCTGATCCCGCTGGGTGGCTACGTCAAGATGCTGGACGGCCGGGTCGATGAACTCAAGCCGGGGGAGGAGGCACAGGCCTTCAACCACAAGAGCGTCTGGGCACGGATGGCCATAGTCGCGGCCGGCCCCATGGCAAACTTCGTGTTTGCCCTGTTCGCCTTCTGGCTGATGTTCATGATAGGGGTGCCCAGCGTCAAGCCGGTGGTCGGCGAGGTGCGCTCTGCGTCCATAGTGGCCCAGGCCGGCATAGAGCCTGGCATGGAGATCGTCGGCGTCGGCGACGAGGCCACCGGAGACTGGGAGAGCGTGACCTATGCCCTCATCAGCCATCTCGGTGACAAATCGGTACAGCTCAAGCTGAAGGCGCCAGGCGCCAGCTACGCCGTCGACAAGACGCTGATGCTGGATAGCTGGACCTTCGATCCGGACAAAGAGTCCCCCATCGGCAGCCTGGGGATAGTCCCCCTCGGCGGCAAGGTGCTGCCGGTGGTGCAGGCCATAGTGCCCTCGAGCGCCAGCGAGAAGGCGGGTCTGCAGGTGGGCGATCGCATCAAGGGCGTGGGTGATCAGGCGATCACCGAATGGACCGAGTTTGTCGAGCGAGTGCAGCAATCACCGGAGCAGCCACTGCAGGTGACGGTGGAGCGCGAGGGCAGCGATCTGACCCTGACCTTGACCCCGGATGTGAAAAAAGTACGGGGCCAGCTGGTCGGTTTCGTCGGCTTGTCGCCGCAACTGGTTCCATTACCGGATGAGTATCGAGTTCTGTTACAGTATGGGCCTTTGCAAGCCCTGTGGCATGGGGTCCAGAAGACCTGGAGCCTGATCACGCTGACCTTTGACATGATCGGCAAGCTGATCGGTGGCATCGTCTCCCTGGACAACCTGAGCGGCCCCATCTCCATCGCCAAGGGGGCTGGCAGCAGCGCAGATTACGGGTTGGTCTATTTCCTCGGTTTCCTGGCGCTCATCAGCGTCAACCTGGGGATCATCAATCTGTTCCCCCTGCCGGTGCTGGATGGGGGCCATTTGGTCTACTTCCTCATCGAGGCAGTCACCGGCAAGCCGGTACCAGAAAAAATTCAGGAAATTGGGTTCAGGATAGGCGCCGCCATTCTGATGTTACTGATGGGCATTGCGCTGTTTAATGATTTCGCTCGCCTCTGAGGCTAGAGCATCAACAAGGACACATAAGAACAAAATGGCTGTTAAAAAAGCATTGGTGTTGAGTTGCCTGCTGGGAGCCAGCTTCCTGGCTCAGGCGGCCCCTGCCTCTTTTGTGGTGCAAGACATTCAGGTCGAGGGTCTGCAGCGGGTGACCCTGGGCGCCGCCCTGTTGAATCTGCCGGTCCGGGTCGGTGACTCCGTGGACTCGGTGGCCCTGGCCAACGCCATCAAGAAGCTCTATGCCTCCGGCAACTTCGAGGACGTCAAGGTCTATCGTGACGGCCAGGTGCTGCAAGTCGTGGTGAAGGAACGCCCGACCATCTCCAGCATCGAGTTTTCCGGCAACAAGGACATCAAGGAGGAGCAGCTGACCCAGAGCCTGGAGTCCTCCGGCATCCGCGTCGGTGATCCCCTGGATCGCACCGTGCTGAGCTCCCTCGAGAAGGGACTGGAAGATTTCTACTACGGCGTGGGCAAGTACTCCGCCAAGGTCAAGGCCATAGTCACCCCGCTGCCTCGCAACCGGGTCGACCTCAAGTTCACCTTCGTGGAAGGGGAAGCGGCCAAGATCCAGCAGATCAACATAGTCGGCAACCAGGTGTTCCCGGAAGAGAAACTGCTGGCCCAGCTCTCCTTGAAGGACGACGTGCCCTGGTGGAACTTCACCGGCGATCAGCGCTATCAGAAGCAGAAGCTGGCCGGTGACATCGAAGTGCTGCGCTCCTACTACATGGACCGCGGCTACATACGTTTCGCCCAGGAGTCCACCCAGGTCTCCATGACCCCGGACAAGAAGGGCGTCTACGTCACCCTGAACATCAAGGAAGGGGATCAGTACAAGGTCTCCGGCGTGCAGCTCAAGGGCGATCTCATCGACCGTGGCGGCGATATGAAGGGGCTCATCCCCATAGAGGCGGGCAGCGTCTACTCCGCCAGCCAGGTGACCCACACCGAAGAGGTGCTCTCCAAGTTCCTCGGCCGTTATGGCTATGCCTACCCCAAAGTGGTCACCTTCCCCCAGGTCAATGACCAGACCAAGGAAGTGGAGCTGATCGTCAACATAGAGCCGGGCCCCCGTGTCTATGTGCGCAACATCAACTTCAGCGGCAACGTCACCACCAAGGACGAAGTGCTGCGTCGCGAGATGCGTCAGATGGAAGGCACCTGGCTCTCCTCCGACAACGTCGAGCAGTCCAAGACCCGTCTCAACCGCCTCGGCTTCTTCGAGACCGCGGAAGTGGATACCAAGCGGGTGGCGGGGAGCGACGATCAGGTCGATCTCGACTTCAAGGTCAAGGAGCAACCGGCAGGTTCCATCAACGCCGGCATCGGCTACGGTACCGAGTCTGGTCTGAGCCTGCAGGCGGGCCTGCAGCAAGACAACTTCATGGGGACCGGCAAGAAGATCGGCATCAATGCCAGCACCAACGACTACTCGAAGAACATCGATCTCAGCTACAACGATCCCTACTTCACCGTCGATGGCGTCAGCCTGGGCGGCCGCCTCTACTACAACAAGTTCAGCGCGGCCGATGCCAACATAGTCGACTACGAAAACACCACCATAGGCTTCCGCCTCTCCAGTGGTTTCCCGGTCAACGAGAACAACCGTCTCGACTTCAGCCTCGGCTACGAGAACAACAAGCTGTCCCAGCCCAACCCCTATGTGCAGGTGGATGAGTTCTGGAAGGTGTACCAGGCCAACCTGGACGGCGACAACCGCATGGTGTTCAACACTGTGGATGTCACCGCCGGCTGGACCCGTTCCACCCTCAACAAGGGTCAGTTCCCGACAGCGGGTGACCGTCAGCGGGTGAACGCCAAGGTGACTGTGCCTGGCATGGATTTGCAGTACTTCAAGCTCAACGCCGAAGACTCCCATTACTTCCCGTTTGATGCGGACCACCAGTGGGTCATGCTGGCCAAGGCCCGCGCCTCTTACGGCAATGGCTATGGCAGCAACGGTGACTACGACCACGTGCTGCCCTTCTTCGAGAACTACTATGCCGGTGGCTTCGATACCCTGCGCGGCTTCAAGAGCAACACAGTCGGTCCTAAGGCGCTCTACTACTACAACCTGGGCGGTAACGACGTGATCCAGGGCACCGACAGCTCTGTGGGGGGCAATGCCCTGGCGGTGGCCTCCCTCGAGATGATAGTGCCGACGCCGTTCGCGTCTGAAAGCTACCAGCCCCAGCTGCGGACCAGCTTCTTCATCGATGCCGGTACAGTGTGGGACACCACCTTCGAATATGGTCAGTACCAGAACCGTTGCTTCAGTGGCTGTAACTATCTGATGGACTATTCTGACCCCACCAATATCCGGATGTCGGCGGGTCTGTCACTGCAGTGGCTCTCCCCCATGGGCCCCCTGGTGTTCGTGATTGCACAACCGCTCAAGAAATACGAAGGGGACGATACCGAAGTCTTCTCCTTCAACATCGGCCGTACCTTCTAAGGGCGCGGACGCTCCCCCACTTCGGTGGGGGTATTCAATGATGGGACGCGCAGCTTGCGTGCCTCACCAGGTAACAAGCCGGTCCCAGAGATCGCTTGCACAATCAGGTAAATCAGGTAGCCCTCAACCGAGGGACCAAGGAGTAAGTGTGAATAAAGCGTTGAAAGTAGCTGGTTTGAGTTTTGCACTGATGGCTGCCGGTATGGGCTCCGCCTGGGCTGAGACCAAGATCGCCGTGGTAGACATGGGCGAAGTCTTCCAAAAGCTGCCCCAGCGTGAAGCCGTGGCCAAGAAGCTGAAGGGTGAGTTCGAGCCGCGCATGCGCGAGCTGCAGAAACTGGAATCCGACGGTCAGGCTCTGGTCGAGAAGTTCAAGAAGGACGAAGCCTTCATGAGCAACGAGCAGAAGAAGCAGAACCAGGAGAAGCTGGCCAAGCTGCAGATGGAGTTCAATCAGAAGCGTCAGGCGTTCGAGCAGGACAACGGTCGTCGTCAGGCTGAAGAGCGCAACAAGATCCTGACCAAGGTACAGGCTGCCATCGATTCCATCGCCAAGAGCAATGGCTATGATCTGGTGCTGGAGCGCAATGCTGCTCCCTATGCCGCCAGCAAGCTGGACATCTCCAGCCAGGTTATCTCTCAGGTAAGCAAGAGCAACTAATTGATGGCATTCACTCTCGCACAGCTGGCCCAGCAACTGGGGGCCGAGGTCCATGGGGATGGGACCCGGGAAATCCGCAAGGTAGCGACACTGGAAAAAGCCGGGGAGGGGGAGATTGCCTTCCTGTCCAACAAGAAGTACCGGCATTTCCTGGAGCAGAGCAAGGCGACTGCCGTGCTCATCACTGAGGCGGACCTGCCGTTTTGCCCCACCAATGCCCTGGTGCTCAAAGATCCCTATGTGGGGTTTGCCCGGGTAGCCCAACTGCTGGACACCACACCGCAGCCGGCCACGGATATACATCCGAGTGCCGTCATAGCGGCGGATGTGCAACTGGGCGAGAGAGTGGCCATCGGCGCCAATGCGGTCATCGAATCCGGCGTCGTGCTGGGGGATGATGTCCGCATAGGTCCGGGCTGTTTCGTTGGCAAGAATACCCGACTGGGAGCACGCTCCCGGTTGTGGGCCAACGTCACCCTGTATCATAACGTGACCCTGGGCACGGACTGTCTGGTGCAAGCCGGCACCGTGATCGGGGCCGACGGTTTCGGTTATGCCAACGAGCGTGGCGAGTGGATCAAGATCCCCCAGCTCGGTGGCGTGACCATAGGCAACCGGGTGGAAATCGGTGCCTGCACCACCATAGACCGCGGTGCCCTGGAAGACACCCGCATCGCGGACAACGTCATCATCGACAACCAGTGCCAGATCGCCCACAACGTCGAGATTGGCTACGGCACCGCAGTGGCGGGCTCGACCGTGATGGCCGGTAGTCTCAAGGTCGGCAAATACTGTATCATTGGCGGCGCTTCCGTCTTTAACGGGCACATGGAGATCTGCGACCAGGCCACCGTCACCGGTATGGCCATGGTGATGCGACCCATTACCGAGCCCGGCATCTACTCTTCCGGCATTCCCCTGCAAACCAATAAAGAGTGGCGTAAGACCGCCGCCCGGGTGATGCGTATCGAAGAGATGCACAAGCGGTTGAGCCGACTTGAGAAAAAGCTGGATCAAGAATAATCACGATTGGTATAGGGTACTGTTTTGACTACTGAAAAGAAAAGCCTGGGGATCCAGGAAATCATGGATCTGCTGCCCCACCGTTATCCGTTCCTGATGGTGGACAAGGTGGAAAATTATGAGATCAGCGATGAGCGCAAGACCCTGCGCGCCATCAAGAACGTCTCGTTCAACGAGCCGATCTTCCAGGGGCACTTCCCGGCCAAGCCGGTGTTCCCCGGCGTGCTGATCCTGGAGGCCATGGCCCAGGCGACCGGTATCCTGGCCTTTACCATGGTGGGCAAGCCGTCCCCCAATGAGCTCTATTACTTCGCCTCCATCGACAATGCCCGCTTCAAGCGTCCGGTCGGCCCTGGCGATCAGCTGGTGCTCGACGTAGAGTTCCTGAAGGAGCGTCGCGGCATCGCCAAGTTCACCGGCGTTGCCACCGTCGACGGTGAAGTGGTTTGTACCGCCGAACTGATGTGCGCCAAACGCGAGGTGTAACCGTGATTGACCAGACTGCCATCATCCACGATACCGCCATCGTCCATGAGTCTGCCGTGATCGGCAAAGGGGTTGAAATCGGCCCCTTTACCGTCATAGGTGCCGAGGTGGAGATAGGTGACGACACCTGGGTGGCTTCCCACGTGGTGATCAAGGGCCCGACCAAGATAGGTCGCGGCAACAAGATCTTCCAGCACACCTCCATAGGTGAGGATTGCCAGGACAAGAAGTACGCCGGTGAGCGTACCTTCCTCGAGATCGGCGACAACAACGTGTTTCGCGAGAACTGCACAGTGCACCGCGGCACCACCCAGGATCAGAGCCTGACCCGGGTCGGCAGCGGCAACCTCTTCATGGTCAACGTCCACGTGGCCCATGACTGCATGATCGGTGACAACTGCATCTTCGCCAACAACGCGACCCTGGCGGGCCACGTTCACATAGGTGACTTCGTGATCTTCGGCGGTCTGTCTGCCATTCACCAGTTCGGCCGCGTCGGCTCCCACGCCTTCGTCGGTGGCTGCGCCGCCCTGAACAAGGACGTGCCGCCCTACGTGATGGCCGCCGGCAACTACGCCAAGCCGTTCGGGGTCAACTCCGAAGGGCTGCGTCGTCGTGGCTTCAGCGCGGAAGCCATTTCGGCCGTCAAGCGTGCCTACAAGGAGATCTTCCGCTCAGGCAAGACCATCGAAGAGGTGCTGCCGGTACTGAGCGAGATGGCGGCTACCGAGCCGGCCGTCCAGCTCTATGTGGATTTCCTCAAGGGCAACGAGCGCGGGATCATCCGTGCCTAAGCCTATCCGCATCGGCATAGTCGCCGGAGAGACCTCCGGCGACATCCTGGCTGCCGGTCTGGTGCGCGAGCTGCTGGCTCGCTATCCCGATGCCCAGTTCGAAGGGATCGCCGGGCCGCGGATGCAGGCCCTGGGCGTCAAGGCCCTGTTCGAGATGGAAGAGCTTTCCGTCATGGGCATCAGCGAGGTGCTGGGACGTCTGCCCCGGATCCTCCAGGTGCGCCGCGAGCTGCTGCGCCACTTTATTGCCAATCCTCCTGACATCTTCGTCGGGGTGGATGCACCTGATTTCAATATCGGGGTGGAGCTGAAACTGCGCCGCGCCGGTATCAAGACGGTCCACTATGTCAGCCCCTCTGTCTGGGCCTGGCGTCAGGGCCGTATTCACAAGATCAAGGCCGCCACCGACATGGTGCTCGCCTTCCTGCCGTTCGAGAAAGCCTTCTACGACCGTTTCGATGCCCCCTGCCGCTTTGTCGGGCACACCATGGCGGACGACATTCCCCTGGTGCCGGATCAGCAGGAGATGCGCGAGGCACTCGGCCTGGAGCCGGGCCGCCGCTGGCTGGCGGTGTTGCCGGGCAGCCGCAGCGCCGAGGTCGGCTTCATGTCCCCCGTCTTCCTCGAGGCGTGCAAGCACCTGACGGTGCACTGCCCGGATCTCGGCTTCATAGTGCCGCTGGTGAACGAGACGCGGCGCGAGCAGTTCCTCGCCATCAAGGCCGAAGTGGCGCCGGATCTCGACATGGTGCTGCTGGACGGTCAGGGCCGTGAGGCCATGATAGCCGCCGACGTGGTGATGCTGGCCTCCGGCACGGCCGCGCTGGAAGCCATGCTGGTGAAGCGGCCCATGGTGGTGGGTTACAAGCTCAAGCCGCTCAGCTACTGGCTGGCCCAGTGGCTGGTGAAGACGGAGTATGTCTCCCTGCCGAATCTGCTGGCAGACCGGATGCTGGTGCCCGAGCTCATCCAGCATGAGTGCACCCCGGCCAATCTGGTGGAAGAGGTCAGCAAGTTGCTGGAGCACGACAACAGCGAGCTCATCGCCACCTTCACCAAGTTGCACCAGAAGATCCGCTGCAACGCCGATGTGCAGGCCGCCGAGGCGGTGGCCGAGCTGCTCGACAGCTAGGGTGGCTGGCGGCGCGCTTTTGGCGTTATGTTGTGCTGATACTGGCCCTGCGGGGCCGGTTTTGATTCAAGGCCTGTGATATGACGATCGATATTCCACAAGACAAGCTGGTAGCAGGGGTTGACGAGGTGGGCCGTGGCCCCCTGGTGGGTGACGTGGTCACCGCCGCGGTGATCCTGGATCCCGCCAATCCCATTGAAGGCCTCGCCGACTCCAAGAAGCTCTCCGAGAAGAAGCGCCTCGCCCTGTATGGCGAGATCAAGGCAAAGGCCTTGGCCTGGTCCATAGGCCGCGCCACCCCGGATGAGATCGACCAGCTCAACATACTGCACGCCACCATGCTGGCCATGCAGCGCGCCGTGGCGGGCCTCTCCATGACACCCGAGCTGGTCTTTATCGACGGCAACCGCTGCCCAAGCTTGCCCATGGAGGCGCGCGCCGTGGTCAAGGGCGACAGCCTGGTGGCCGCCATCAGCGCCGCCTCCATCCTCGCCAAGGTGACCCGTGATGCCGAGATGACCGAGCTGGACAGCCGTCATCCCGAGTACGGCTTCGCCCGTCACAAGGGTTATCCCACCGCCGAACACCTCGCCATATTGGCCGAGCGCGGCCCCTTGCCCGAATATCGGCAGAGCTTCAAACCGGTGCGCCGGGCGCTGGGGATCGAATAACCATGGCCGATCCTCGCTTCGTCCACCTGCGGGTCCACTCCGACTTCTCCATGGTCGATGGGCTGCAAAAGATTGGCCCCATCGTCTCGGCCGCCGCGGCCAACAACATGCCGGCCCTGGCCCTGACCGACCAGATGAACATGTGCGGCCTGGTGCGCTTCTATGGCTCGGCCCATGGCAAGGGGATCAAGCCTCTGGTCGGGGCGGATTTCTGGGTGCAGAGCGATGAGCTCGGTGACGAGCAGTTCCGCCTCACCCTGCTCGCCATGGACAACGACGGCTACCAGAACATCACCCTGCTCATCTCCCGCGGCTACCAGCGCGGTCACGTGCAGGGGCGCCCCGTCATCGACAAGGGCTGGCTGGTCGAACATGCCAAGGGGGTGATAGTGCTCTCAGGCGGTCGCGAGGGGGATCTGGGCAAGTTCCTGCTCAAGGGCAACCGCCAGATGGTGGAGCAGAGCCTCGCCTTCTACCGGACTCACTTCCCGGATGCCTACTACCTGGAGCTGCTGCGTACCGGTCGACCCGATGAAGAGGTCTACCTGCACATGGCGGTGGCCATCGCCGCCGAGTTCGAGCTGCCGGTGGTGGCCACCAACGAGGTGGTGTTCCTCGGGGCTGACGACTTCGATGCCCACGAGATCCGGGTCGCCATCCACGACGGCTACACCCTGATGGACAAGCGCCGTCCACGCCGCTACAGCCCGCAGCAGTACCTGCGAAGCCAGGAGGAAATGTGCGAGCTGTTTGCCGACATTCCCGAGGCGCTGGAAAACACGGTGGAGATCGCCAAGCGCTGCAACGTGACTGTGCGTCTGGGCGAATACTTCCTGCCCAACTTCCCGACCGGTGACATGAGCACCGAAGACTTCCTGGTAATGAAGTCCAAGGAGGGGCTGGAGGACCGTCTGGCCTTCCTGTTCCCGGATCCGCAAGTGCGCGCCGCCAAGCGCGGCGAGTACGACGAGCGCCTCGACATCGAGCTCAAGGTGATCAACCAGATGGGTTTCCCGGGTTACTTCCTCATAGTGATGGAGTTTATCCAGTGGTCCAAGGACAACGGCATCCCCGTCGGCCCGGGCCGGGGCTCGGGGGCGGGATCCTTGGTGGCCTACGCCCTCAAGATCACCGATCTGGATCCCCTCGAGTTTGATCTGCTGTTCGAACGTTTCCTCAACCCCGAGCGGGTCTCCATGCCCGACTTCGACGTTGACTTCTGCATGGACAGACGGGACGAGGTGATCGAGCACGTCTCCGAGATGTATGGCCGGGAGGCGGTGTCCCAGATCATCACCTTCGGCAGCATGGCGGCCAAGGCGGTGGTGCGGGACGTGGGCCGGGTGCTGGGTCACGCCTATGGTTTCGTGGATCGCATCTCCAAGCTGATCCCGCCGGATCCGGGCATGACCCTGGCCAAGGCTTTCGAGGCCGAGCCCAAGCTGCCCGAGCTCTACGAGCAGGACGAAGAGGTCAAGGACCTCATCGACATGGCGCGCCGGCTGGAAGGGGTGGTACGCAACGCCGGCAAACACGCCGGTGGTGTAGTAATAGCGCCTACCAAGATCACCGACTTTGCGCCGCTCTATTGCGACGACTCCGGCAATCACCCTGTCACCCAGTTCGACAAGAACGACGTGGAATACGCCGGGCTGGTGAAGTTTGACTTCCTGGGGCTGCGTACCCTGACCATCATCGACTGGGCGCTCGGCATGATAAACCCGCGCCTGGCCAAAGAGGGCAAGCCGCCGGTCGACATCGCCGCCATCCCGATCCACGACAAGAAGTCGTTCGATCTGCTGCAGCGGTTCGAGACTACTGCGGTATTCCAGCTCGAATCCCGCGGCATGAAGGATCTGATCAAGCGGCTGCAGCCCGACTGCTTCGAAGACATGATCGCCCTGGTGGCGCTGTTCCGGCCGGGCCCGCTCCAGTCGGGCATGGTGGACAACTTCATCGAGCGCAAGCACGGCAAGGAGGCGATCTCCTATCCAGACGAGAAGTGGCAGCACGAGAGCCTCAAGCCAATCCTTGAGCCCACCTACGGCATCATCCTCTATCAGGAGCAGGTGATGCAGATAGCCCAGGTGCTGGCGGGCTATACGCTGGGTGGGGCTGACATGCTGCGCCGGGCCATGGGCAAGAAAAACCCGGCAGAGATGGCCAAGCAGCGATCGGGGTTTGAGGAGGGCGCCGTCAAGAACGGCGTTGACGGCGAGCTGGCGGTGAAGATCTTCGATCTGGTGGAGAAGTTTGCGGGCTACGGCTTCAACAAGTCCCACTCCGCCGCCTATGCGCTGGTCTCCTACCAGACCCTCTGGCTCAAGACCCACTTCCCGGCCGAGTTCATGGCGGCGGTGATGACAGCCGACATGGACAACACCGACAAGATAGTGACGCTAGTGGACGAGTGCCAGCGCATGGGGCTGACCGTCATACCCCCTGACGTGAACACCGGCCGCTATCGCTTCTCGGTCAATGAAGATGGCCATATTGTCTACGGCATAGGCGCAGTGAAAGGGGTCGGCGAGGGCCCCATAGATGCCATTCTCAGCGCGCGGGATCAGGACGGCCCCTTCCGGGATCTGTTCGACTTCTGCAACAGAGTCGACATCAAGAAGCTCAACAAGCGGGTGATGGAAAAACTCATCCTCTCCGGCGCCATGGACCGACTGGGCCCGCACCGGGCGGCGCTGATGGCGACGCTGGAAGAGGCCATGCGCGCCGCCGAGCAGCACGCCAAGGCGCAGGCGGTGGGGCAGGTCGACATGTTCGGGGTGCTCACCGAGGAGATAGACGACGTCAAGAAGGCGTTCGCCAACGTGCCGCACTGGCCCGACAAGGTGTGGCTGGAAGGGGAGCGCGAGACCCTCGGGCTCTACCTCACCGGTCACCCCATCAACCAGTACAGCAGCGAGCTGCGTCGCTACACCTCGGGCCGTCTGTGCGATCTGCATCCCACCTCCCGGGATACGGTGACCACGGCCGCCGGGCTGGTGATCGCGGCCCGCAGCATGGTGACCAAGCGCGGCAACAAGATGGGGATCTTCACCCTGGACGACAGATCCGGCCGTCTGGATGTGACCCTGTTCAGTGAAGCGCTGGAAAAATACGAAGAATTGATGCAAAAAGACCGTATTTTAGTGGTTTCTGGACAGGTCAGCTTTGATGACTTCTCCGGTGGCCTTAAAATGTCGGCCCGCGAATTGCTGGATATCAACGATGCGAGGGAGCGTTTCGCCAGGGCGATCCGCATTTCCCTCGATGAACAACGCATTGACGAACGCTTTTTCCCGCGTTTGTGCGAGATTTTGGAGCCCGCCCGTGCCGGAGTCTGTCCGGTTCAGGTAAACTATCGTCGGCCCGGCTCCCGGGCGCGATTGACGCTCGGTACCGAGTGGCGGGTGACGCCCACCGATCAACTGATAGATGACTTGCGAGTCCTGCTTGGACGAGAGCGGGTTGAATTGGTTTTTGATTAGAGGATCTATTGTCCCTATGAGTCTTTTTCTGGATTTTGAACAGCCGATCGCCGAATTGCAGGCTCAGATCGATGAACTTCGCCATGTGAGCGAGCACAACAGTGCCGTGGATCTCAGCGAAGATATCCGTCGGCTGGAGAAGAAAAACGAAGAGCTGACCAAGAAGATCTTCGGCGATCTGGGGGCCTGGCAGGTGTCCCAGATGGCGCGTCATCCCCAGCGCCCCTACACCCTCGACTACATCGAGCAGATCTTCACCGACTTCGACGAGCTGGCCGGTGATCGCGCCTACGCCGATGACAAGGCCATCGTCGGCGGCATAGCCCGCCTGGACGGCGAGCCCGTGATGGTGATTGGTCAGCAGAAGGGTCGCGAGACCAAGGAGAAGATCCGTCGCAACTTCGGCATGCCGCGCCCGGAAGGGTACCGCAAGGCTCTGCGCCTGATGCAGATGGCCGAACGCTTCAAGATGCCGATCATCACCTTCATCGACACCCCGGGCGCCTACCCCGGCGTGGGTGCCGAGGAGCGTGGCCAGTCCGAGGCCATCGCCCGCAACCTGAAAGTCATGGCCGGTCTGACAGTGCCGGTGGTCTGCACAGTGATAGGTGAAGGCGGCTCCGGCGGCGCGCTCGCCATCGGCGTGGGTGATCGGGTCAACATGCTGCAGTACTCCACCTACTCCGTCATCTCGCCGGAAGGCTGTGCCTCCATCCTGTGGAAGAGCGCCGACAAGGCACCGGTGGCTGCCGATGCCATGGGCATCACGGCCCAGCGCCTGAAGGAGCTCAAACTCATCGACAGCATCGTCGAAGAGCCCCTCGGCGGTGCCCACCGCAACGTGGAGCTGATGGCCCAGCGCCTGAAGGATCGCATCAAGCAAGACCTGGCTGCCTTGCGCCCGCTGGACAGCGACCAGTTGCTGGAGCAGCGCTACCAGCGCCTGCTGGGCTACGGCTACTGCTGATGCCCGGCCTTGTGCCCTGAAGAGTGCCTGAAAAGTGCCGGAAGGCCCCTGCTGATGCGGGGGCCTTCTTTTTTGGGCTGAACCTTGGGGTCTTGCTGGCGGGGGGCCTTATCGCCCTTGATGGTGCGCACCATGGCATGGATTGCGTTCGGCGAAGCCTGAGTGGGAAAAGTGGGGCGGGTATGGGACGGCTGTGTTCGCCAGCGTACAGACGGGAAGGGGGAAGGGGAATAACCTGGCTGTCAGGTATACAGGTTGCCGTCAATGCGCCAGTCAGCGTGCAGCAACGGTAACAGCTCTGTGGTGTGAGAGGCAGGGCGCCATGGCTGGTCATTCTCCAGATGTTGCCAGCGTCATGTTCACTCGAGAGGGAGTCAGATCGTCATGAAAAACCCTAACCATGTTACCAATGCCTTCGTTGCCGCCCTGTTGCTGGCTGCCATCGCCATGGGCTGCGCCTCAACGGCCAACAAGGAAGGAACGGGAGAATATATCGATGATTCCGTGGTCACCACCAAGGTGATCTCTGCGATATTTTCCGACCCTGAACTCAAATCGGCAGAAATCAATGTGGAAACCTTCAAAGGGGTGGTGCAATTGAGTGGCTTTGTCAGCTCCAAGGCGAGCATCGACAAGGCCAGCAGGGTGGCCAGCGGGGTCGCTGGAGTCACCTCGGTGAAAAATGATCTGCGTTTGAAGTGATGCCGTAAACGCAGCCACCAAAAATACAAGGGGCGGGTATAGCCGCCCCTGATCCACATATATCCCCAGACTCATCCCTGCTGTCGCTTTGCTGATGCTGGGATCTCTTTTGCTTGCGCCACAGGCTGAATGACATGGCCCCCGGACCCAGGAGATGGGCCCGGGGGCTTTTTGCTAGAAAATGGCGGCCAGCAGCCAGCTGGCGATAAAGCCGATGGCGATCGCTATGCCGATGCTGCCCATGGGGTTGCTCTTGATCTTGCCGCGCAGGTCCTTGAGGTTGGAGGCTCTGGCCTCCTTTATCTCATTGCCTTTCTCGCTCAAGACGTTGGCGGTTGAATTGACCGCCTTGGCGACTTTGTCGACCGCCTCGTGGGTGTTCTCCGTCATCTGCTTCACCGTGGAATTGATGTTGTGAGCGGCATGGTCTGCCTCTCTCTTCTCCCCGGCAGGGATGACGCTGGTGTCCTCTTTGGTGACTGAGGCGCTTTTTTCAGCTGGGCTCATGATATTTCTCCATATCCGCTGTGTACCGGGGGAGGGGCGCTCCCTCTGGCATCTCTAGGTGGATGGGGTGGCAGTCCCATTGCGCCCTGATGTCGAGCAATGACTGCGATTGGCTGTGCGATGCAGTGGCACCCGAACAAGCATGCCGCCCACTGCGTCTGTGGGTGTCAGAACGACCTCAATATGCCTCATCCGTATTGTTGTGTCGGTACGTTAGGACACATAACAGGGAGTGTGTGAATGACGGACATATGGCCGCTCGGGTATTGCGGGCGGTTCAGTGGTGATGGCGCCGATACGTTAGCCCAGGTCGTGGGTTTGCCCTATCTTTAGCCTTGATTGAATTTTCGTGTGAGTCGCCACCTGGAGAGAGAGACATGCCTGAGCATCATCCGCGGTTGAACCATTTGCTGGCGGCCCTGCCCCCCGAGGTCTACACGCGTCTGCTGCCGCACCTCGAATACATAGATTTACCCCTGGGCAAGGTCTTGTACGAATCGGGCGATGCCCTGCGCCATGTCTATTTCCCCATCGACTGCATCGTCTCCCTGCTCTATGTGATGAAAGACGGCGCCTCGGCGGAGATCTCCGTGGTGGGCAACGAGGGGCTGATCGGGGTGGCCCTGTTCATGGGGGGCGAAAGCACCACCAGCCGCGCCCTGGTGCAGAGTGCTGGCCATGCCTACCGCCTGAAGGGGCAGTTGCTCAAAAGCGAATTCAATCTGCACGGCGACATGCTGCACCTGGTGCTGCGCTACACCCAGGCGCTCTTGACCCAGATGGCGCAGACGGCGGTGTGCAATCGTCACCACTCCATCGATCAGCAACTCTGCCGCTGGCTGCTGCTCTCCCTCGACAGGCTCTCGGGTGACAAGCTCTCCATGACCCAGGAGCTGATCGCCAACATGCTGGGGGTCAGGCGGGAGGGGGTGACGGATGCGGCGAGCAAGCTGCAAAAGCTGGGGGTGATAGAGTACCGCCGTGGCCACATCACAGTGCTGGACAGGCCCAAGCTGGAGCAGCTCAGCTGCGAATGCTATGCGGTGGTCAAGGCCGAGACGGACCGGCTGCTGCCCTACCTGCCCATAGTCCCCAAACCCTGAATACACCCTCCGATAGCCTCCCCTGACGACCATGGGGTGGCCGTCAGCGCGCCAGCGTGATCTCGACCCTGTGCTGCCCCTCCTGAAGAGGGATGCGCAGTGGCAGGGGGGCGGGCGCCAGGAGCACGCCATCGAGTCGCACGCTTCCCCCTTGCTGCCCTGATGGGGGCTCGGCACTCACCTCTATCCTGTAGTGGCAGTTCTCCAGGGTGATCGCCACGCTGAACCCGGGCCAATGGCTGGGCAGCCTGGGGGTGATGAGCAGAGCCTGCCCCTCACGTGTGATGCCCAGTATGCCGTCGAGCCCTGCCTGATACATCCAGCCTGCCGCCCCCGTGTACCAGGTCCAGCCACCCCGGCCCTGATGGGGGGCAACCGAGTAGATATCCGCCGCCATGACATAGGGCTCCACCTTGTAGCGCGCCATGGCCGAGCCATTCAGGGCGTGGTTGATGGGGTTGAGCAGGGCAAATTGCCGGCAGGCCTTGTCTGTCTCCCCCAGACGGGCAAAAGCCAGGACTGCCCAGACGGCGGCGTGGGTATATTGGCCGCCGTTCTCGCGAAGTCCGGGGGGATAGCCGCGAATGTAGCCGGGGTCCTGGGTCAGGGTATCGAAGGGCGGGCTGAACAGCAGGGAGAGGCCCTCCTCGTAGCGCACCAGATGGCGCTCCAGGGACTGCATGGCCATCCTGGCCCGGGCCGGATCGGCGGCGCCGGAGAGAACGGCCCAGGATTGGGCGATGGCGTCTATCTGGCACTCGGGGCTCTTTCTCGCTCCCAGCCAAGTGCCGTCGTCGAAGGTGGCCCGGCGATACCAGGCACCATCCCAGGCATGCTGCTCCAGGGCTGCCCCGACCCGCTCGGCGTGAGCCAGCCAGCGATCGGCACGGCCGTCGTGACGGGCCCGGGCCAGGGGGGCGAACAGACTGATGGTGCGCAGCAGCAACCAGCCTAGCCAGACACTCTCTCCCTTGCCGGCACTGCCGACCCGGTTCATGCCATCGTTCCAGTCCCCCGATCCCATGAGCGGCAGCCCCAGGCTGCCGGTGAGCGCCATGGCCTGATCCAGGCCGCGAGCACAGTGCTCATAGAGGGAGGCGACCTCCTCGCAGACCTGGGGCAGGAAGAAGGCATCCTGCTGATCCGGCCCAAGGGAGGGACCCTCCAGGAAGGGGATCTGCTCCTCGAGAACAGCGTCATCGGCGCTGCTGCGCACATAGGTGGCCGTGGCGAGTGCCAGCCAGACCCTGTCATCCGAGATCCGGGTGCGCACCCCCTGACCGGAGTGGGGCAGCCACCAGTGCTGCATGTCCCCTTCCACAAACTGGCGAGCCGCCGCCCGCAGCAGGTGTTGCCGGGTATCCCGGGGTGCGGCGAACCCCAGGGCCATGCCGTCTTGCAGCTGATCGCGAAAACCATAGGCCCCTCCCGCCTGATAGAAGGCGGAGCGGGCCCAGAGCCGGCAGGCCAGGGTCTGGTAGAGCAGCCAGCCGTTGAGCATGAAGTCCATGGCCAGATCGGGCGTCTTGACCTGCACGGCGCCAAGCAGCCCCTGCCATTGGGCTTCGACCTGTTCCAGTACCTCATCGAGATCCTGGCGATAACGCAGTATGAGGGCAGAGGCCTGCTCATCCGGCTCCCCCTGACCGAGCAGCACCAGGATCTCCAGCCGTTGGCCTGGCGCCAGATCAACGTGAGTCTGCAGCGCCGAGCAAGGGTCTATGCCGGCCCCTGTTCTGCCGGACAGGGGTCGGCCGCCCTGCAGCGCCGCCGGGGCGGCGAGCTGGCCCTGGTATCCGAGAAACTCGCTGCGATCGCCGGTCCAGCTGGTCTGTCTGCCACCGAGGTCGAGGAAGGCCACCCGCTCGGGGAAGGCGGCGTTCCAGGGATTGCGGGCCAGGATGGCCCCGGTCTGCTCGTCAATCCGGGTGGTGATGAAGGGGGCGCTGGCAGCGCGGGAGGCCCCCAGCACCCACTCCGCATAGCAGGTGATGCAGAGCCGGCGGGCGTTGCCGGTCAGGTTGTGCAGCGTCAGGCGAGAAATCTTGACGGGATCCGCCACCGGCACGTATTGCAGCAGCTCGCTGTGGATGCCATGGGCCTGGTGTTCAAAGCGGCTGTAACCAAAGCCATGGCGGGCGACATACTGGCCCCCGTCGTGGATGGGCTGGGCTGTGGGGCTCCACAGCGCCAGGCTGTCCTCGTCGCGAATGTAGATGGCCTCGCCGGCGGGATCCGTCACAGGGTCATTGGACCAGGGGGTCAGCTGGTTCTCCTTGCTGTTGTCGGCCCAGGTGTAGCCACTGCCGAGGGTGGAGGCCTGGAAGCCAAAGCCGGGGTTGGCGATCACATTGATCCAGGGGGCCGGCGTGGTCTGCTCGCCGCTGAGCAGGGTGACGTATTCGCGCCCCTCCCTGGCAAAGCCCCCCAGGCCATTGAAAAACGCCAGCTCGGGGTGATGGGGGGGCTTGATGGGCGCCTGGCCGTGGGCCTTGGCGGGGGTGACCGGGAAGGGCCGCGGTGGTGGCTCCTTGAGGCGGGCGAGCTGCTCTTGCAGGGGGCCGCGGCGCGCTATCAGCACGACCCGCGCCGCGGCGTACAGCAGCTCGCACAGCTCGCCGCTCATCAGGTCGCGGCGCACCGTGTAGACGGAGCCCTGGGCCAGCTCGGCATGGAAGCGCGGCCGGGACTGGCTGCTGCGCACTGCGGTGTCTATGCCGTTTTGCAGATCCTGCACATAGGTGGAGACATGCTCGTTCATGATCACCAGATCCACGGCCAGCCGCTTCATCCGCAGGTATTCGTGGGCCAGCAGCAGCTCATGCACCTGGGCCAGATCCTCCACATCGTCGATGCGCAGCAGCATGATGGGCAGATCCCCGGAGATGGACTGTTGCCAGAGGGCCGATTGCCGCGTCAGGCCACGGGCTATGGTGGCCGAGGCGGCGCGGAATCGGGCATCCCCATAGAGCAGGGGGGCGGCCAGCCGCTGGAAGTTGGCCCCGTCGGAGGGCTGGATGTTGAGATGGTGCAGTTGCACCTGGGCCTGGGTCCAGGCCAGCGTCTTGGCCCGCTGGAAGGCGTGGCGGTTGTGGTGCTGGTCGATGAGATCGAGCAGTGCCGGCCGAGAGGGGGCCACCAGGGTCCAGAAGGCGACATGGGTGCTGCTGCCAGGCAGGACATGGACCCGCTGGCGCAGGGCGAAGATGGGGTCGAGCACCGTGCCCGTGGTGTTGGAGAGGGGGACATGGCGCTGCAAGGCGTGGGCGGTGGCCAGGGTGCGCCCCTGGCCGATGAATCGGGCACGGTCGGATTCATATTGCAGGGTCCCGGCCAGATGGTCCTCGACGATGATGAAGTGGGCGGCCCACACCTCCTCCTCCTCGGGGGATCTGGGCCGCCGGGTGGCGATCAGGGCCCCCAGCTCTGCCAGGTATTCGGTGACCACAAAGAGCTTGCTGAAGGCCGGGTGGGCGCGATCCGCCTCCGGTGTGGTCAGCACCAGCTCGGCATAGGAGGTGAGCTCGATATGACGAAGGCGGCGACCGCGGTTGCTCAGGGAGATGCGCCTCACTTCCCCGTCCGCCTCACCGGAGACCAGCACCTCCAGGGTGGTGGTCAGGCGATCGTGATGATGAACGAACTGGGCGCGATCCTCGGCGAAAACCACCTCTCCCTTAGGATCCGAGTTGCCAAGAGGATGAGCGCAGGGGGACCAGGTCTCACCGCTCTGGACATCATGGAGGAAGAGGAAGGAGCCCCAGTGGTCGCGGGTGGCGTCCTCCTGCCAGCGGGTGATGGCGATGTGGCGCCAGCGGCTGTAACCCGCTCCTGCCCCGGTGAGCATGACGCAGTAGCGGCCATTGGAGAGCAGGTGGGTGACAGGGGCTCCCAGGCTGGCCGAGGAGAGGCGGCGCACCGAGCTCACCTCGAAGCCGCTCTGGGTGAGGGAGGCCTTGATCTCGGCGGCGTGGGGCCGAACGATGGCCATGTCCTGGGGGATCCGCTCCTGCAGCAGCAGATCGCAGGCCTGCACCATGGGGTCTTCATGGAAACGGGCGCGCATCTGCCCCCCGTGGAGGGCGTTGGCGAGGGCCACTATGGTCATCCCCTGGTGGTGGGCCATGAAGCTCTGCACTATGGCAACCTGCTGGCTGTCGGGCAGGCGCGAGGGGGTAAAGTCGAGGGCCTCGTAGAAGCCGTAACGGCCGCGGCCTCCCATGGCGGCCAGCCGCTGGAAGTTTGTCAGGGCCGCCCCCGGGTTGATCATGGCGGCCAGCCCGGTGGCATAGGGGGCGACCACTTTGTCCTCGGCCAACCCGCGCTTGAGGGCGAGCTGGGGGATGCCGAAATTGGAGTACTGGTAGGTGAACTCCATGTCCCTGGCGTTGTAAGCGGACTCCGAGATGCCCCAGGGGATGCCGAGGGCGTGGCCGTAGCGGATCTGGGCGTCGACGATCAGCCTGCTGGTCTGCTCAAGCTGCGAGCCGACCGGGGCCCGCATCACCAGGGCGGGCATCAGGTACTCGAACATGGAGCCGGACCAGGAGATGAGGGCGGCCCCTGTGCCCAGGGGGGTGGCCGCCCGTCCCAGCCTGAACCAGTGGCTGGTGACGACATCCCCCTTGGCGATGGCAAACAGGCTGGCCAGCCTCGCCTCCGAGGCGAGCAGATCGTAACAGCTGCCGTCGAGCCGGTTGTCGGAGAGGGAGTAGCCGATGGAGAGCAGGCGGCGCTCCTCATTGAGCAGGAACCCGAAGTCCATCCCCATGGCGAGGGCGCGGGCCTGGGCTGCCAGGGCGTGCAGCCGTCGCTGGCGCATCTCGGGGTCGGCGGCCTGATCCTGCAGATGTTCGGCCACCACCCGCTTGAGGGCCTCCAGCCAGAAGAGGAGCTCCTCTCCCTCCCGTTGACAGGCCTGCAGGTCGAGCTGGTGCGCCGTGTTGCTGGCTTGCACCGTCAGCCGGGCGAGCACCGGGAGCTGGTGGGTTGCCGACAGGGGGCGGGCGAGCTGGCCACGGATCTCCTTGAGGCTGGCGCCGAGGGCCTGCACCTGGCCGCTCTCCTTCATGGCGTAAGCCTGCAGGGCCTGCTCCGCCAGCAGGCAGGTATCCAGGATGCCGCTGCAAATGGCGCTGTCCCCTTCCTGTTGCTGCCAGCGCTCGCAGCCGGTGGCGACCACCAGCAGGTGGCCGGCCAGGTTGCCGCTGTCCACCGAAGAGACATAGGCCGGCTCCAGGGTGAGCAGGCTGCGGGTATCGTACCAGTTGAAGAAGTGACCCTTGAAACGGGGCAGACGCTGCATCACGGCCAGGGTGGTTTCCAGCCGCTTGAGGGTGGCGCAGCACCCGGCCCAGCCAAAATCATTGGCCGCTAGGGCGGAGAGCAGATAGAGCCCCATGTTGGTGGGGGAGGTGCGATGGGCGATGACCTCCTGCGGACTCTCCTGCACGTTGTCCGGCGGCAGATGATTGTCCAGATCGGTGACCAGGGTCTCGAAATAGCGCCAGGTCTGGCGGGCGACCAGGCGCAGCTCGGCGGCCTGGGCGGGAGTGCAGCTCATCTGTCTGGCGAGGTCGGGGGGGCGGCTGGTCCAGTAGGCCACCAGCGGGGCCAGCAGCCAGAGCAGGCTGACCGGCAGCACCAGAGGCCAGGCGGTGGGGGTTCCCAGCAGGGTGAGGCCGCTGACCCCAATGGCAAGCAGCACCCCGGCCATCATCAGCCGATAAAACCCGGTCCAGGCCAGGCGCGGTGAACCCGAACTCTGGGCCGAGGTGGTCCACTCCAGCAGGTGGCGATGGGAGAGGAAGAGGCGAAACAGGGTGCGCACTATGGCATCCGTCATGCGCCAGGCCTGATCGGCCAGAAACACCAGGCTGAGCAGGGCCTGCATGAAGGCCCGTTGCAGCCGCTGGCCGACCATCCCCAGGTAGTGGCGCCACAGGATATCCCGCTTGCGAGGGATCAGGGTGAAGAGCAGCGGCAGGAAGAGGGGCAATGCCTGGGCAGCGAACAGCAGGAGGCTGGCGATTGTTGCTGTGCCCAGCGGCAACTGCCAGCCGGCCAGCAGTGCCAGCAAGGTGCTTGGTGCCAGCAGGGAGCGGCAGAGGTTGTCAAACATCTTCCAGCGCCCGATGAGCGGCAGGGCGTCCTGTCCGCGTCTGCGCCGGCAGATCCAGGCGAGCAACTGCCAGTCCCCTCGGGTCCAGCGATGCTGGCGCTTGGCACTGACGTCATAACGGGAGGGAAACTCCTCGACGACCTCGATATCCGAGGCGAGCCCCGCCCGGGCGAAGATCCCCTCGAACAGATCATGGCTCAGGTGGCTGTTGTCCGGCACGCGCCCCGCCAGGGCGGCGGTGAAGGCATCCACGTCATAGATGCCCTTGCCGGTGAAGGAGCCCTCCCCGAACAGATCCTGATAGAGGTCGGAGACGGTGGCGGCATAGGGATCCATGCCCCCGGGCCCGGAGTAGAGTCGCTGATAGTAGGAGCCGTCCTGACCCAGCGGCAGCGAGGGGGTGACCCGGGGCTGCAGTATGCCGTAGCCATGGGGGACACGCTGGCGCCCGGCGTCGAGGTGGGGGTGATTGAGGGGGTGGGCCATCTTGCCAATGAGCCGGCTGGCGGCATCCCTTGGCAGGCGGGTATCCGCGTCCAGGGTGATGACATAGCGCACCCCCTGGGGGATGGCGGGGGGCTGGCCGTCCGTCGTCATGAAGCTGGTATCCGCCGCGCCGCGCAGCAAGCGGTTCAGCTCGTAGAGCTTGCCCCGCTTGCGCTCCCACCCCATCCAGCACCCCTCGCCCGGGTTGAACCTGCGGTGGCGATGGAGCAGCCAGAAGCGATCCCCCGAGGGGCCAGGGCCATATTTTTCGTTGAGCCGGGCAATGGCCTGGCGTGCCGCCGCCAGCAGGGCCTCATCTCCCGGCAGCCGCTCTTGCTGCGCATCCACACCGTCGCTGAGCAGGGCAAAGCTGATATCGCCGCTGACCCCGGAGAGATGATGCACCTCCAGCTGCTCGACCTGTGCCAGCAGCTCGGATGACGACACCAGCAGGGTCGGCATGACCACCAGGGTGCGCAGCGAGGGCGGGATGCCGTGGGTGAGATCCATGGCGGGGAGGGGGCTGGGAACCAGGTGCGCGCTGATGAGGTAGTTGACCAGGGCCAGGGCCACGGCATGGGCCGGCAGGAGTGCAAACAGGAAGAAGAGCCCCATCCAGAGTGACCAGGGTTCATCTGGGGAGACCAGCAGGCGATGGCTTAGGGCCAGCAGAAAGAGGGTCACCAGGGTGATGATGCCGATGTAACCCTGGATGCCGAGCCGGGCGTAAAAGCGGTGCAGGCGAAGGCGCAGGGGAGGGCGAAATCCGAGCTCGGCCTCGAGGGCGGGTCGCCCCTCTGCGATCAGGTGATAGCCGGGCTCCGCTGCTCTTCGCCGGATCTCGTCCTGCTGCTCCTCCGGTGGGAGCCGGGTCGCGGCCAGGACCCTGGCCGTGACCGCCAGCTCGTCGTGGTCGGAGTAGCGGGCCAACTCTTCTATGGCCTGGCGATAGAGGTTGCGGGTGGGGAAGTCCATCTCGGCAAAGGGGCTCTCTGCGCGCAGCTGATGATCCACCAGGCTCATCCCCTCGACGAGTTCACTCCAGTCCATGCCGGAGATGAGGCGCATGCTGGTGATGACGTTGCGAATGGTGACGTTGGAGGCGCCCTGGCGCTGCTGGGCATGCTGCACCACCTCCTCCACCGACAGGCCTTGCCGGGTGAGGCGCTCCTCCAGCCAGCCGAGTGCCGGTGTGGTGTTGGGATCCTGATCCCGCAGCTGCTTGACCAGCTGGGCGGCAAACAGCTCGGAGAGCGGGCCGCTCGCCCGGGAGGCGATGTCTTCGTTGAGTGCCGAGACGGCGCAGCCCTCCACGAGCAGGCGGGTGCAGAGGGCATCGGCATCGGCTCTGATCTGCTGGGCCAGGGTGATCTGCTCCACCAGGCGGCGCAGGTTTTCAATGAGCACGATCCTGAGGGTGATGGGCACGGCCCAGAGCTCCCCAATGGTCAGGGGCTGCACGCGCTGATAGGCGAGGATGAAGCGGCTCAGGATCTCGGCGTCGAAGTGGCTGTCGTTGTGGGCGATGAAGGCCCAGGCGATGCCAAAGACCCTGGGGTAGCCCGCGAAGGGGCCGGCGGCGAGCTTGGGCAACTGACGGTAGTAACCGCCGGGCAGGCTGCTGCGGATCTCGTAGAGCTGGGCCTCGACCAGGTGATAGTTGTCGAGGAACCACTCGGCCGCGTGGGTCAGATCATGACCCAGCTCGAGCTCGGCGGCGCTGCTCCGGTAGGCGCGAGAGAGGACGGCCTCGTTGGCCTTGAGCCGCAGATGCAGGGAAGGCACAGAGATGGGGGTCGCCGTCACCGGCTGCGCCTCGGCCAGGGTAGTGGCATGGAGTTCCAGCCGCTCTATGCCGAACAGCTCTTCACGAATGGGCTCCTTGCTCTGCCAGGGGCCGGTGGCGCTATGCACGCCAAGCCATCCGGCTAACCACTCATTCATGGGCCGTCTCCTGCTCGTTCAGGGCGGGGGCAGACTCGCCACTGCATGGCCGTTGGGACATGGGCAATCCTCGCTGGCAAGGGGTGACGGGGCTGCTGTCATCGGCATGCCGGATGAAGTGAAAACCCCGTCCTGGTCATGGGCAAGGGGGGCTGCCACAGTGCCTGGGCTATGGGCTCCCGGGCCGGCAACCGCGATGGGTCGCCGCGCCCCCGGCCTGACAAACGCAGGGGAAGGGGGCTGGCAACATTGAGACTATGGGGGAGGGGAAGGGGGCTGTCTGTTCGTTAACGTACATAAGGTGAGGGGCAGTTCACCACGCCGCCTCAGCCGTCAGCCGAGATCGGTCGAGGCGAACCGCTCCCCCCTGGCCAGCGCCCGGCTGGACTCTACGGGGCTGTGCTGGTGGTGGAGGGGCCTGGCCTGCGCGAGGCGATGCCACTCCCGCCACAACAGCCAGCACAGCGGCGGTGTCAGCAGCAGCACGGTCGCGGGCTGGGCCAGCAGCACGCCGTCGCGGCCCCACCAGAGCGGCAGCAGGAAGATGAGGGGCAGCAGCAGCGCCGTCTTGGCGGCCGAGATGACCAGGGCCTGACGGGTGCGCGCCATGGATTGCAACAGCACTATGCCGAACATGATGATCCCCTCCAGCGGTATGGCGGCGAGGTTGAGGGTCAGGCTGCTGACGGCGGCGGCCAGCAGCTCGGCATCCTGATCCCCGGTGTAGAGCATGGCGACCTGGCGCGGCAGCAGCTGGATCAGCAGCCAGACTCCCATGCCATAGACCAGCGTGATCTTGAGCCCCATGGCCATCAGGAATCTGAGATCCCGCAGGCGCCCGGCCCCGGTGGCCTGGCTGATCAGCGGCTGGATGCCGAAGGCCAGCCCCTGCAGGATCACGATGAACACCGCCTCTGTGTAACCCGCCACAGTGAAGCCCGCCAGATCCTTGACCGAGCCGTGCACCATCAGCTGGCTGTTGTGCAGCAGCAGCAGCAGCCCCAGGTTGAACTGGGCAATGAGGCTCGGCAGCCCGGTGAACAACAGCTTGGGCATGGCCGGGAAGCTGGGCACCAGCTGGCGCCATGAGAGGCGCAGCCTGGCGTGGGAGCTAAAGAAATAGCCAAGGCCAAGCAGGCTGACCACCCCTTCCGAGATGAGGGTGGCCTGGGCCGTGCCCACCAGCCCCAGCCCCAGGCGGCCGACCATGATGTAGTTGAGCAGTATGTTGAGCAGGGCGCCGCAGCTCACCAGCACCATGGCGAGGCGGGGGCGACCGTCGTTGCGCAGCAGATAGGGCACCGCCAGGTTGCTGGCCAGCAGCAGGGTGCCGCCCCCTATCCAGCCGAGGTAGTCGCTGGCCTGTTGCCAGGTCTCGGTATCCGGTGCTATGCCCAGGGCCAGCAGGATGTCGGTGTGCCAATGGTGCAGCAGCAGCGGCGCCACTATCCCCAGCAGCCCCAGCAGCCAGAATGCATTAACTAGGGCCTGACGGGCCAGGGCGAGGTTTCTGGCCCCCTGCTGGAGGGAGATGGCGGTCGCCGCCCCCATGGCGACCATGGCGGCGAGGCCGATCAGCACCATGATGACCGGGTAGACCAGGTTGATCCCGGCGAGACCGGCGGCCCCCACATAGTGGCCGACGAAGATGCCATCCACCAGGTAATAGGCGCCGGAGACCAGCATGGCCATGATGGAGGGGAGGGCATAGCCCCAGAAACGGCGGGTCATGGCCCGCTGACGGCGAATGAAATAGGCTGACATATCTGTGCTTCAGCCGGGTCGGGGATCGAAGCCACAGTGTAGATTCTTAGCTTTCCATTGATAATCTGGTGTTTATTTGATGGATTAATGAATATTGCTCATTAGTCTCGCGGGCTATGGTGGGCCTTCAACATGTCTATCAGGGCCCGCAGGCCGTGGCCCAGCTGGTGGCGGCTGGGGTAGAAGAGATTGAAGCCGGCAAAGGTGGGGCTCCAGTCGGCCAGCACAGTCACCAGCCGACCCGCCGCCAGGGCCTCGCTCACCTCCTCCTCATAGCAGTAGGCCAGCCCCAGGCCCGCCTCGGCCGCCCCCAGATAGAGGGCGGGAGTGCTGGTGGTCAGCGGCCCGCTCACCTCTATCTCCAGCAGCTCGCCGTCGGCGGCAAAGGCCCAGCGATAGTGGTGATGAGGGGTGAGGCGATAGCCGATGCAGTCGTGCTGGCTGAGCTCGGAGGGGTGCAGGGGGATGCCGCGCCTTGCCAGGTAGTCGGGGGAGCCCACCACCAGATAGCGCTGCAACGGGCCCAGGGGCACGGCTATCATCTCCTGGGGCAGCAGATCGCCGTAGAAGAGGGCGGCGTCATAGCCATCCTCGATGAGACGGGGCATCAGCTCCTGCTCCACCACCTCCACCTGCATGCGCGGATAGCGCACCAGATAGTCGATAAGCACCGGGGCCAGCACCTCCTGGATGGCGGCTCTGGGGGCACAGATCTTCAGCCTTCCGACCGGCTCATCCCCATGACGCGTCAACTCCTCCAGCGCCTCCTCCAGCTGACCCAGGGTCGGCAGCAGCTGCGTCAGCAATCGCTCCCCCGCATCGGTCGGCACCACGGCTCTGGTGCTGCGATTGAGCAGCCTGACCCCCAGACGACTCTCCAGCCCCTTGAGGGAGTGGCTCAGGGCCGAGGCCGAGACCCCGAGCTCGAGGGCGGCCCGGCTGAAACTGCGGTGGCGGGCGACGGCGGCAAATACCGCCAGTTCGGCGAGATCGGTGCGGGTGATGGTCATGTTCAGCAAGGGGCAGTGGGGGAAAACCAAGGGTACGCCAAGGGGGCACGGGAGACAATCGGCACGCTGTCGCGGGGATTGTAACTGTTTTGTTGCTATTTCCAGGGGGCTGAAAATCACCACCTATTTTTAATTTGTTAAAAAATTTTCGCAACACGGGGCCTGTAATGTGATCTTGCTCGTTTGAAAGGCGACTGAAGTCAAACTTTGGTTGATTAATTCAAAAAAACGCTGTGATTAATAGGGCCTTTTAACTAGAGTCAGCTCATCGGATGAGGTGGCCGTTGCCAGTTTGTTAAATGGCGCGAGCAACACCCTCAGCATCACGATCTCATGCCTTCGTTTGTTGCAATTTGGTTGTCACATGGAGTGATGGCCGGATAGCCGGGGCCTGAGAATAAAAAAAGGACGAACAGCAGGTGTTCCAGGGAGAGGAACCGGGCCCATGCCCACTGACTAGTAAGAATCCACCTTCCTTGATGACAGGAACATCCCTATGTCTGACATGAATATTGCAGTTGAAGGCAGCTTGAGCAAAGCCTCCTCCCGTGGCATCAACAAGGCCGATCTGGTCTGGATGCTGGGCCTGTACGGTACCGCCATCGGTGCCGGTGTCCTCTTCCTGCCGATCAATGCCGGCGTCGGTGGCCTCTGGCCGCTGGTGGCCATGCTGGTGCTGGCCCTGCCGCTGACCTTCTTCGCACACCGCGGCCTGACCCGCTTCGTGCTGTCCGGCTCCACCCGTGATGGCGACATCACCGAAGTGGTGGAAGAGCACTTCGGCAAGACCGCAGGCAAGTTCATCACCCTGCTCTACTTCTTTGCCATCTACCCCATTCTGCTGATGTACTCGGTCGCCATCACCAATACCGTCGAGAGCCTGATGGTTCACCAGCTGGGCATGACGGCACCTCCCCGTGCCATTCTGTCGCTGGTGCTGATCCTGGGTCTGATGGCGATCGTTCGCCTCGGCGGCCAGGTGATCGTCAAGGCGATGAGCGTGCTGGTATTCCCCTTCGTGATCACCCTGATGGGCCTGGCGCTCTACCTGATCCCGCACTGGAACGGTGCCATTGTGACCGAAGCGCCTGCGCTGTCCGAGGCCTTCAACGGTGACTTCATCAAGACCCTGTGGCTGGCTATCCCGGTCATGGTGTTCTCCTTCAACCACTCCCCGATCATCTCCTCCTTCGCGGTGGACAATAAAGGTCGTTACGGTGAAGGTGCCGAGAAGAAGTGCAGCAACATACTGCTGGGCGCCCACGTCATGATGGTGATGACTGTGATGTTCTTCGTATTCAGCTGCGTACTTAGCCTCTCCCCGGCTGATCTGGCGGCTGCCAAGGAACAGAACATCTCCATCCTGTCCTACCTGGCCAACCACTTCGACAACCCGGTGATCGCCACCGTGGCACCGCTGATCGCCCTGGTTGCCATCAGCAAGTCCTTCCTGGGTCACTACCTGGGTGCGCAAGAAGGCATGAACGGCCTGATGGCCAAGGCGCTGCGCGAGAAGGGCAAGAAGGTCGAGATCAAGCAGCTGAACAAGGTGACCGCTGTCTTCATGATCCTGACCACCTGGGCCATCGCCACCATCAACCCGAGCATCCTCGGCATGATCGAAGACCTGGGCGGCCCCATCATCGCCATGCTGCTGTTCCTGATGCCGATGTACGCCATCGCCAAGATCCCGGCCATGCGCAAATACGCTGGCAACCTCAGCAACGGCTTCGTGACCCTGATTGGCCTGATCGCCATGTCCGGCATCATCTACAAGCTGATTGCCTGATAATTCCGGTTACGCCGTTGAATGAAGAAGCCGCCTCCCAAGAGGCGGCTTCTTTATTTGCGGCGCAGAGTGCTTAACAAAGCCGTGGCGGCGGCCTAACATGGCGGGATGTTTTTTCTAGACAGGACAAAAGGATATGTCTGGGTTGAAAAAGGATCTCGGGCTCTGGCAGGGGATGGGGCTGCTCGCCACCTCATTGCTCGGCACCGGGATCTTCGTGGTGCCGGCCACCGCAGCGTCGCTGGCGGGGGGCGCGTCGCTGTGGGCCTGGGTGCTGCTCATCGTACTGGTACTGCCCATCGCCTTCACCTTCGCCCGCCTCGGTCGCCGCTACCCCCATGCGGGCGGGGCGCCGCACCTCATCGGGCTCGCCTTTGGCAACGGCGCCGAGCGCTTCTCCGCCTTCCTGTTTCTGGCGGTGCTGCCGGTGGGGCTGCCCGCCGCCCTCACCATAGCCGCCGGTTTCTGGCACGCCCTGTTCGACATGGGAGAGTGGACCCTGTGGGCCATCCAGCTGCTGACCCTGCTTGGGGTCTTCCTGCTCGGCCTGCGGGGGGCGCGTTCCTCCGGCAACCTGCAACTGCTGATTGCCCTGGCCATATTGGGGCTGACCCTGCTCATCTGGTTCAAGGGGGATCTCAGCTGGCGTGACGGGGCCCAGCCGCTGCCGACGGCCGCCGAATGGCCCGCCATGGGCACGGCGCTGGCGGTGATGTTCTGGTGCTTCGTGGGGCTGGAAGCTTTCGCCCACATGGGGGAGGAGTTCAAGCGACCGGAGCGGGACTATCCCCTGGCCCTGCTCGGCGGCGTCTTGCTGGCGGGGCTCATCTACTGGGTGCACTCCCTGGTGGTGCTCAAATACGGTCTCTATGGGGACGAGGCGACCAATGCCACCGCCATCCCGGCCCTGCTCTCCCTGCTGTTCGGCCCCACCGCCAAGTGGTTGGTGGCGGTGCTCGGCTACCTCTCCTGCTTTGCCAGCATCAACATCTATCTGCAAGGGTTTGCGCGCCTTATCTGGAGCATGGCGCGGGAGGGCAAGCTGCCCGCCTCCCTCTCCCGCCTCTCGGCCCGTGGTGCGCCCCTCAATGCCCTGTGCTGGGTGCTCGCCATCTGCCTGGTCTCCATCACCCTGATCCTCTGGCTCAAGCTGCCGCTCGATGAGCTCATCCGCTACGCCAACGGCAACTTCGTGCTGGTCTATCTGCTCTGCATGGCGGCGGGCTGGCGTCTGCTCGGCGGCATGGGCAAGGGGCTGGCGGGGGTGAGCGTCTTGCTCTGCGCGGCCGTGCTGGTGGCGCTCGCCTCCCAGGTGCTCTATGCGGTGGTGCTGAGCGCGGGCTACGGCTGCTTCTCCCTGTGGCGGCGCAGACGTCGCCGCACCCGGGCCACGGAGAACATCTGCGCCATCAAGTAGCCACCCGAAAAGAAGCCCCGCAGTGCGGGGCTTTTTACTGGCTATCAGATGTGGTGGTGCTCAAAGGTCTGGCAGGTCGCTGCGCAGCAGGGCGTAGTGGCGAAGGGAGATGAAGCCATCTCCCTTCCACTCGCACTCCCGCGCCGTGCCTTCGTAGCGAAAGCCGGCTCGCTCCAGCAGGCGGGCGGAGGGGAGGTTGGGCTCCTCCACTACCGCCAGCAGCCGGTGCAGCGCTGTTGTGCGGTAAGTCAGCGGGAGCCACAGCCGCAGCGCCGCGATCATCACCCCCTTGCCCCAGTGTTCGGGATAGAGCCAGTAGCCGATCTCGGCCCCTTTGTGCTGCGGGTCGGCATCGTTGTAGCCGATGGCTCCCAGCGGCTCTTTGGTGCGCGTATTGCGAATGAGGTGCCAAGCACCGCGGCCCGTGCGGGTCAGCTCGGCGTACCACTCCATCTGGGCCTGACATTCTGCCAAGCTGTCGTAGCTGATGCCGTAGCAGGCGATGACTCGCGGATCCGACAGGCCACGATAGATGTGCGGCAGGTCGGCATAGATGACGGGATCCAGCCTGATCTCTGGCGGTGTAGTTGATGTCATGGTGGCTCCTTGCGGCCAGTCGTGGCTGGCCGCGTGTGTTGAGTCAAACTGGGGTGGATGGCCAAGGTGGTTTATGGGTGCGCTCATGATTCGACAAGCCCGAGCAAGCCGGCAAGCCTTGCCAGCTCATGGCGCCACTCCTGCTGCAGCCGCGGGGTCTGATGCCTGGGCTTGCGGGCGAGATCGGCGGCCAGCAGGGCATCGAGCTCATACCAGCGGGCCAGCAGCGCCTCTTCGTCATCCACCGTGCTGGCAGGAGCCTGGCGGGCGTCATGCCCGGATGGCCCCTCAGCCACCACTCTCTGCTGGTGGTCGATCAGCTCGGCATAGGCCCGCTCGGCACTGTGGGCCTCCTGGATGCGTCCATCTCTGATCAGCCAGAAGCGGTTGCAGCTGCGCTCGATCAGATCCCGGTCGTGGGAGACCAGCAAGACGCCCCCGGGGAAGGCGTTCAAGGCCTCGGCCAGCTCCTCCTTGCCCGCCAGATCCAGGTGGTTGGTGGGTTCATCGAGCCAGAGCAGATGGTGGCTCGCCAGGGAGAGGGCGAGAAACAGCAGCCTGGCCCGCTCTCCCCCGCTCAAGGCGTGCACCCGCTGGCCATGGCGGGAGTAGGGGAAGCCCGCGCGGATCAGGGCCTGGCGCAGTGTCACCTCCGGCAAGGGCGCCAGGGGATAGAGGGCGTCGCTCAGGGTGGCGTCGCCGTCCAGCTGCTGCAGGGACTGATCGTAGTAGGCGATGCTGGCGCCGGGGTGGCGATACCAGCCCTCACCCGGCTGTTGATCACGCACCTCGCCCCAGCACTGGCGCAGCAGGGAGGACTTGCCGGTGCCGTTGGCGCCGAGCAGGGCGACCCTGTCGCCGGCCCGCAACCAGAGATCCTCGGCCCGCAGCAGGGGCGGCAAGCCCGGGGCGGGGCGCACCTCCAGGGCTTCCAGTCGCAGCAGGGCATCGGCGGGCAGTGCCTGCCCGTGCAGCTCGAGGCGCCAGGGGGCTGGCGCCGCGACCTGGCTCTGCTCCTCCTGCAGGCGGGTGATGCGTTTTTCCATGGATTTGGCCTGGCGCACCAGCTTCTCGTTGTCATGCTCCCGCCCCCAGATGGCGAGGCGCTTGCTGCTGGCACTCAGGCGGTCAATCTCCTTCTGCTCGTCGGCCCGGCGCAGGCGGGCCTGCTCGTCCTCCTCGGCCAGCGCCACCCTGGCCTGACTGCAGGGCAGGGCGAAGCGATGGAGTCGTCCATCCCGCAGGATCAGGGTCTCGCGGGTCACCCGATCGAGCAGGCGGGCATCGTGGGAGACCAGCACCAGGGCGCCCCGCCAGCCCAGGAGGAACTGCTCCAGCCAGAGCAGGGCGGGCAGATCCAGGTGGTTGCTGGGTTCATCCAGCAGCAACAGGTTGGGCTGGCGCAGCAGGGCGCGGCCTAGTTGCAACCGGGTGTGCTGGCCGCCGCTCAGGGCGCTGACGGGGAGCTCGGCCTGCTCTTCGAGCTGCAGCTCGGTCAGCATCTTGTCCACCTGCCAGTCGGCGGCGGGGTCACCCGCCAGGGCATCCTGCAGCACGGCGCGGGTGCCTAGCCCTTGCAGCCTTGGGGGCAGGTGCTGGGCCACGAACTCGCAGCGGCAGGGGGCGGCCTGCTGCACCCGTCCGTCATGGGGTTGCAGCTCACCGGCCAGCAGGGCGAGCAGTGTGCTCTTGCCGCAGCCATTGGCGCCAATCAGGCCCAGGCGATCGCCGCTCTGGATGCCGAGATTTATGTTGTCAAACAAGGGGAGGTGTCCCGCAGTCATCTGCAGGGAGTGGGTACTCATCAGTGTCGTCATGCTCTTGCTCTCTTAAATGGCGGGATCGGAAATCCCTGTCATCAGGAGTGCTGGCGACAACGGTCGAGAAAGGTCTCGGTGTGGAAGGAGTCGGCTTTGCTCGAACCCGCTATCGCAGCGCGATGGTATGCAGGCAAGAGCGGGCGAATGTGCCGAACAGGCGAGCCGAGAACATCGGACACGCTTGGATAACCATTTTTTACCTCCTTATGTTCAGTGATGGCTGGGTGAGGCGAGTATAGGCGTATAAAAAATAGCCGTCTATCGGGGAATAGGGGGGATATCGGGCTGTTATGGGGGCATCTGGCAGTGAAAAGGGGTCTTCATCGTAGCCTCCGGCAAAACAAGAGCCCCGCAGGGCGGGGCTCTTGAATCAGGTATGCGGGTGCATCAGATGAGAGGGATCAGTCGCGGGGGGTCTTGAGCGCCTGGATCACATCGTCACTGGGGGCCAGCCCCTCCACGTGGTTGAAGCTCTCCAGCCCCTCCTGCGCATTGATGGTGAAGGCGTCGGCGCTCTGGTAGCTGCCGCTGCCGGCGCTTTCGACCAGGACGATGAGCTCGGGCTGCTTGTCACCGTTGAGATCCAGCAGTTTGAGCGCCTTGATGCTGCCATCACGGGGCATCACCTTGCCGTCGATGAACTGATCCAGGGGAAACTCGGGGTTGGCGCCTGAGTAGAGGCGCACGTCGTAGCTGCCGGTGGAGGCGGGCTCGCCGCGCCCCTCGCTGACTGTGAGCACCTGGCCCGTGGGCAGCGTCAGCTGCTGGAAGAATCCCTCCGCCGCCTGGGTGGTCAGGGGCAGGCTGAGCAGGCCGAGAGTAATGAGTAAGGCTTTCATGGATGTGACCCTTGTTGCTGCTTGTGTTGCGGTGTCAGTGGGCAGGGGCCTGGCCCCCGCCTTGTCTGTGGCCGACCGGGGGCTGGCGCTTGGCCAGCCCCTGTCGACCTCGTGTTTACCATATCTTGACCCGTTTGGCCGGGTCCAGATAGAGCTTGTCACCCGGCTGTATGTTGAACGCCTCGTAGAAGGCGGGGATGTTCGGCACCACGCCATTGACCCTGTACTCGGGGGGGGAGTGGGGATCCGAGGCGAGCAGCATCTGCATCAGCTCGGGACGATACATGCCCTTCCATACCTGGGCCCAGCCGAGGAAGAAGCGCTGCTCGCCGGTGAAGCCGTCCAGCACAGGGGCTTCCTTGCCATCCAGCGACAGCAGATAAGCCTTGTGGGCTATGGTGAGGCCACCGAGATCGCCTATGTTCTCCCCCAGGGTGAACTGGCCGTTGACGTACTGCCCCTTGATAGGCTCGAAGCGGTTGTACTGGGCCACCAGCCGGCTGGTTCGGAAGCGGAACTCCTTGAGATCCTGGGGCGTCCACCAGTCGCGCATCACGCCGTCACCGTCGGATCTGGCCCCCTGATCGTCGAAACCGTGGCCCATCTCGTGGCCTATTACCCCGCCGATGGCGCCGTAGTTCACAGCGTCGTCCGCGCTCATGTCGAAGAAGGGGGGTTGCAGTATGGCGGCCGGGAAGACGATCTCGTTGTTGCTCGCGTTGTAGTAGGCGTTTACCGTCTGGGGCGACATGTGCCACTCGTCCCTGTCCACCGGCTTGCCGAGGCGGGCCAGGCTGTCGGCATATTCGAAGGCGCGGGCGCGCTGCAGGTTGCCCACCAGGTCATCGGCGCGGATCTCGATGGCGCTGTAGTCCTTCCACTTGTCCGGATAGCCTATCTTGGGCCTGAACTTGGCGAGCTTGGCCAGGGCCTGGGTCTTGGTGGCTGGCGACATCCAGTCCAGCTCCTGGATGCTCTGGCCGTAGGCGGTGCGCAGGTTCTCCACCAGCTGCTCCATGCGTGCCTTGGCCTCTGGCGGGAAGTAGCGCTCCACATAGAGCTTGCCCACCGCCTCCCCCAGGTTGTTGTCCAGTACGCCAAGGGCACGCTCCCAGGGGGCGCGCTGCTTGGGCGTACCGCTCAAGGTGGTGCCGAAGAAGGCGAAGTTCTGGGCATCGGTCTGGCTGTCGAGGTAGGGGGCGAAATCGGTGATGAGCTGCCACTTGAGGTAGGCCTGCCAGTCGCCCATGGAGGTCTGCTTCATCACCTCGTCCAGGGCCGTCAGGTAGCTCGGCTGACCTATGATGAGGCTCTGCTGGCCGCTCAGGCCGGCCTGATCCAGATAGCTGTTCCAGTCGATGCTGGAGGCGAGGCGCGTGAGCTCGCCGATGGGGGCCTTGTTGTAGTTCTTCTGCCGATCCCGCAGGGCGACGTTGTCCCACTGGATCTGGGCGAGCCGGGTCTCGAGAGCCAGGATGCGCTTGGCCTTGGCCCCCGCATCTGCCTCGCCGAAGCGGCTCAGCATGCCGGCGATGTGCTGTTCGTATTTCTGCCGCAGCGCCTGGCTGGCGGCATCCTGCTTGAGGTAGTAGTCCCTGTCCGGCAGGCCGAGCCCGGATTGATAGAGGTAGACCGCATAGCTGTCCGGCGCCTTGGCATCGGCATCTATCCAGAAGCCGAAGGGGGCGCTGCCCCCCAGCTTGCCGGCGCGGGCGAAGGCCTGGGCCAGACCCTGCTTGTCATGGATCTGATCTATGTCGCCGAGTAGGGGCAGCAGGGGCGTGGTGCCCCTGGCGTTGCGGGTCTGCTGATCCAGATAGCTTCGGTAGAGGTCGTGGATCTGCTGGGCCGGGGTGCCGGTGGCGGCCTTGCCGTCCAGCCCTTCCACCAGCACCCGCACGTCTGCCAGAGACTTGTCCCGCAGCAGGTAGAAGGCGCCGTCGGCGGGCCTGTCATCCGGGATCTTGGCGGTGGCCAGCCAGTGGCCGTTCACGTAGCGGAAGAAGTCGTCACCGGGCTTGACCCGGGTGTCCATGTTGGCCAGCGCGAGGCCGGAGTGCTTGTCTGCCTGGTCCGGCCCCTGACTGCAACCGGCCAGCAAGGCCAGCCCGATGAGGGCGGCCAGTATGCTTTTCTTATTGTTCATTGTCTTATTCCAATTCGGGTTACTCAGCGTCCCGGCCCAGGTCGGGAGGAGACTCACTCTAGCAGTCGGGTTAGCGCTTGATAAGCCCGACTCTGCTAAGATCGGCCTGGTCGTATAGGGGAAGCCTATGATTTCTCGTGTTTATTCTCGTTTTTGTCAGACTCTGCCCGCGCCAGAAGGTTCCCGGGGCCTGCTGGTAGCCTTCAGTGGCGGGCTCGACTCCACTGTGCTGCTGGTGCTGGCGGCACGTTTTGCCCAGGAGCAGGGCCTTGCCCTGCGTGCCCTGCACGTCCACCACGGCCTGAGCCCTCATGCCGACGACTGGGTGGCCCATTGTGAAGGGGTGTGCCAGCAACTGGCTGTGCCCCTCATGGTCGAGCGGGTGCAGCTGGTGCGTGGCAACGGCGACAGCCTGGAGGCCCAGGCGCGGGAGGCCCGCTACCAGCGCCTGGCCGCCAGCCTGGGGGAGGGGGAGTGGCTGCTCACCGCCCATCATCAGGACGATCAGCTGGAGACCCTGCTGCTGGCGCTCAAGCGGGGCGCCGGATTGCGGGGGCTGGCGGGCATGGTACCGAACCAGCCCTTTGCCAGCGGCCGCTTGCTGCGCCCGCTGCTCGAGGTCAGCCGGGCCGAGCTGGCGGCGCTGGCGGAGACCCTGCCCTATGGCTGGGTGGAGGATGAGAGCAACCAGGACGTGAGCTACGATCGCAACTTCCTGCGCCAGCAGCTCATTCCCCAGCTCAAGGCGCGCTGGCCCGCCATGGCCCAGACGGCGGCGCGCAGCATGGCCCTGTGCGCCGAGCAGGAGGCGCTGATCAGCGAGCTGGCGGAGGCGGACTGGCAACAGGCCGGGGAGGGGGAGGCGCTGCGCATCGAGGCGCTGCAGCCGCTCTCCCCGGTGCGGCGCAACAACCTGCTGCGCCACTGGATCCGTCGCCAGGGGGGAGAGATGCCGTCCAGGGAGCTGCTGGGGCTGCTCTGGCAGGAGGTGGCGCTGGCGCGGGAAGACGCCAACCCCAGGCTGAGCCTGCAGGGGCTGGAGTGTCGCCGCTTTCAGGGGCGACTCCACCTGGTGCCGCCCGGCCTTGCCCCCCGTGAGGAGGTGTTGCCCATCCGGGTGGGGGAGACGCTCTGCCTGCCGGACGGACTGGGGGCCTTCAGGCTGCTGTCATCGGATGGGGGGGAAGGGCTGCGCCCGCCACGGGAGGACGAGCCCCTGTCGGTGCGTTTTCAGGTGGCGTCCGGCGTCATGCTCAAGCCGGTGGGGCGGGTTGGCAGCCGGCGCCTGAAGAAGTTGCTGCAAGAGTACGGGGTGCCCTCCTGGCAACGGGGGCGTATTCCCATCCTCTATTACGGGGAGCAGGTGGCTCTGGTGGCCGGACTCTTCGTCTGCGACGGATTTCTGGCGCCCGAAGGGGGCATCAAGGGAGACTGGCGGCGAGCCGTCACCCCGGAACTTGACTGAACGCCACCGAGGGACTGCCAGGCCGCCCTATTCGGACGGCCCTGTCACGCCGGCCTTCTTGCGGGCGTAGAGGTGGGCATCCGCCGTGGCATAGAGGCGCTGCACGTCCATGCCCGAGTGCCAGCTGGCGGCCCCCAGGCTGCAGCCCACCGAGAAGGCGCTGAGCTCCTTGTGGCTGTGCAGCACATGTTGCAGCCGCAGCCAGACCGGGCGCCAGGCCTCGGGATCGGCGGGTTGCAGCAGCAGGGCGAACTCGTCGCCGCCGAGGCGAAACGCCTGATCCGTGCCGCGAATGCAGCCCTGCAGCAGTTGGGCGAAGCGGCTCAACACCAGATCCCCCACCGGATGACCCCAGGTGTCATTGACCTGTTTGAAGCGGTCGAGATCCAGCAGCACCAGCACCAGACCGTGGGGCTCCCGGCAGTGTTGCTCCACCGCCCGGCCAATGGCCTCGTCGAAATAGGAGCGGTTGCCAAGCCCGGTCAGGTGATCGAGCCGCACCTGCTGCTCCAGCCGGCTCAGCCGCAGATAGAGCGGCAGGGGCAGGCAGAAGAGCTGGTGATATTGCCCCAGCTGCCGCCGCTGGCCGTCGCTCAGGGGCTGCTCCAGCTCGTATTGCAGCTGTCCGAGCAACTGCTCGTGCTGGCCGCGCAGCTCGAAGCGGTAGCTATGCAGCACCTGCCTGGCCTGGGGGGCGTGGGCGATGAGGCTGTGGGGCTGACCGCAGTCGAGGTGGAGCGTGTGGATCCGGACAATCTTTGCCACCCGCTCGGCAAAGATTGCCAGCAGGGCGTCAAGATCCCGTTGTCTCAGCAGCTCCTGAAGCTGCTGATAAGTATCCTGCCCGGTCAGCGGCGTGAGCCGCTCCATCTGCTGTACCCACTGCTCTATGCCATGTCCGAAGCCGTTCAAAGACGATGTGTTTTCCACGTTGCAGCCTTACACCTCTCCACTCATTGGGCGGGTTCTTGCAATCCCCGTGCCCAAAATATGTTCGATGGAAAACAAAGGGGCTGGCTAGGCTTAGCAACATGAAATAGGAGGGCAAACAACCCCGTGCGCCGCTGGCCGCGCGCCCGCGGCAAGGGCTGGATCCAGCCCCGCAGCGACGAGGGCCGGAGGGTGCCAGGGGCCTGAGGCGCCGCTTCTTAGGGCCATGGGGACAGATAAAAGGGAGGGATGTGTGTACGCCGATGTGTTGATCCTGCTGCTCTCCGCCGTTCTGCTGGTGGCCATCTTCCGACGCCTGGGCCAGCCGGTGATCCTCGCCTATCTGTTCGTCGGCATGCTGCTCGGCCCCCATGGGGCGGCCATCGTCACCGGGCAGGCCATGATGCAGACCATAGGGGAGCTTGGCATCGTCTTCCTGATGTTCTCCCTGGGTCTCGAATTCTCGCTGCCGCGCCTGCTCGCCATGCGCAAGCTGGTGCTGGGGGTCGGCGGCCTGCAGGTGCTGCTCACCTCATTGCTGTTCTTCTGGCTCGGCTGGTGGTGGGGGTTGAGTCTCTCCCAGGCGCTGGTGGTGTCCGGCACCCTGGCGCTCTCCTCCACCGCCGTGGTGATCAAGCAGCTCGGGGAGTTGCAGCAACTCCATACCCGACGTGCCCAGCTCGGGGTGAGCGTCTTGCTGTTTCAGGATCTGGCGGTGGTGCCGCTGCTGGTGATGATCCCCATACTGGCCAGCCCCGAGGTGCAGGGCAGCGCCCTGCTGGCGGAGGTGGCCTGGGCCTCCCTCAAGGGGCTGTTCGCCCTGATCGTCCTGCTCGCGGTGGGAAAGTGGCTGCTGCCCATGGTGTTTCACGAGGTGGCGCGGGCGCGCTCCGACGAGCTGTTCGTGCTCAGCACCCTGCTGGTGGCCCTGCTGGCGGCGTCGCTGACCCAGTGGATGGGGCTCTCCATGGCACTCGGGGCCTTCCTGGCCGGCATGATGCTGGGGGAGTCCCACTATCGCCATCAGCTGGAGGTGGACATCAAGCCGTTTCGGGATGTGCTGCTGGGGCTCTTCTTCATCACCATCGGCATGACCATGGAGTGGGCGCTGGTGGCGAACGCCTGGTGGCAGGTGCTGCTCTGCGTGCTCGGGCTCATCCTGTGCAAGTCGCTGCTGGTGTTGCTGGCGGGCCGGCTGATGGGGGAGCGCAAGCGTGATGCCATGGCCGCCGGCATCATGCTGAGCCAGGTCGGCGAGTTCGGCTTCGTGCTGCTGGCGCTGGCGAGCCACCATGGCCTGCTCGGCCACGAGATGGTCTCCCTGCTCATCGGCGTCGGCGTCATCACCATTTCTCTCACCCCCTGGCTGGTGCAGCGGGCCCTGGGGCTGGCCCACTCCCTTACCGATGCGACCCTGCTGTCCCGCGCCGGGGTCGCCCAGTCGGGGCTCAGCAAGCACCAGCATGTCATCATCGCCGGCTTCGGGCGCACCGGGCAGACCTGCGCCCGCTTTCTCAAGCTTGAGGAGATCCCCTTTCTCGCGCTGGATCTCGATCCCGAGCGGGTGAGCGAGGCCAAGCTGGCGGGGGAGCAGGTGGCGTTCGGCGATGCCAGCCGGCGCGACATCCTGCTGGCGGCCGGTCTGATGCGGGCCCGCCTGGTGATCATCACCTTCGACGATCGCAAGCGGGTCGATGCCATGCTGATGCAGATCCGGGCACTGGCGGGGGATCTCAAGGTGCTGGTGCGAACCCGGGACGACAGCTTCCTCGAGCACTACAAGCAGGCCGGGGCATTCGAGGTGATCCCCGAATCCCAGGAGGGGGCCCTGATGCTGGTTTCCCACCTGCTGGTCAACTGCGACATCCCCATAGGTCGGGTGATCCGGCGTATGGAGCACGAGCGCAGCAGTCAGTACCGCTTCCTCCACGGCTTCTACTGGGGGGATCAGAGTGCGGGCAACCTGGAGACGGATCAGTTGCTGGAGCGGCTGCACCCCGTGCTGCTGCACGATCAGGCCTGGGCTGTGGGGCGCCGGGTGCGGGAACTGCCCCTTGGGGAGGTGCGCATCAAGGCGGTGCATCGCGGGGAGCGCAGCCTGGAGCCTAAGGCCGACCTGAGGCTGGTGGCGGGGGATCGGCTGGTACTCTTTGGGACGGCCGTGGCGATGGAGCAGGCGGAGCAGCGCCTGCTGGAGGGGCACTAGGCTGTGCTCTCAACACGCTCAGGGGCCTTGGCCGGGTGGCGGCTCCCCTGGTGGAAGCAAGCCTGTTCAGGCCTCCTCGCGGATCCGCTCTTCGATGTCGAGGAAGGACTCGATGCGCTGGCGCTGATCCAGCGCGTCCTGATACCCCAGCCTTATCAGCTGCTGACAGTAACCCGGGTGAAACATCAGGAAGCTGGCCAGGCTGCTGCTCTCCTGGCCGTTCACCCCCAGCACCCGGAGCAGGCGGCGCAACTGGGTCGGCAGCTTGGGCAGGTAGTCGAGGGCGATAAGATCCAGATCCTGGCTCGGCCTGATGACGCAGGTCTCCACCTGACGCAGCTTCAGGCGGTTACGTTCCCGCGCCGGGATCAGCGACAGGGTCTGGTTGATGCGCCCCAGCCGCTCCAGATCCGAATTGAGGGTGTCGGAGAAGACGGTGTTGAGCAGGTGGCTGGCGATGTTGGAGCTGGTCAGGTGATCCTGACGGGGGGCCGCGCTCCCCTGATGGGGGGAGTCGAGGGTCACCAGCAGGATCCGCTCCGCCCCCAGGTGAATGGCGGGGCTCAAGGGGCTCAGCTGGTGGATGGAGCCGTCACCGTAGAAGCGTTCGCCGATGCGGGTGGCCGGAAAGACGAAGGGCAGGGCCGCCGAGGCCATCAGGTGATCCGAGGTAAGCAGGGTGCGCAGGCCGCGCCGCCTGGCCCGCTCCCAGGGCAGATGCTCGGCCCGCCCCTGGAAGAAGGTGGTGGAGAGGCCGTCGTCATAGTCGGAGGCGGTGATGGCGATGGCCTCCAGACTGCCGTAGAGGATGTTGTCATCGATGCGGTGATAGTCGATGAGCTGATCCAGCAGGCGGCGCAGGGGGGCGTTGTCGAACAGGTGGAAGGCGCGGTTGCTCTGGGGGCTGATGAGACCGGCCGAGCCCTGATACAGGGTGCGCCACAGCAGCTGGCAGGGGCGGAAGTCGAAGATGTGATGGGTCTCGAAACGGCGCCAGACCCACTCCAGCTTGCGCACCCCCAGGTGAAAACAGGAGGCGTAGCACGCCAGTGCCGTGATGTTGAGGGCCCCCGCCGAGGTGCCGCACAAAATGGGGAAGGGGATGCCGAGGTTGCGGGGATAGAGCTCGGCCACTGCCTTGAGTACGCCGACCTGATAGGCGGCGCGAGCACCACCACCGGTGAGCAGAAGAGCTGTATTGGGTCTGGCCATGATGGTGCGCCTTATTGTGATTGCAAGGGCGGGTTGCCACCGCGCAATTTAACTATAAGACGTTGTATCCCGGATAAAAATGGGCCGCCTCATCATTTTTTGAGGCGACCGGTGCGGCGGGATCAGGCCGTGCCCCGGGACTGGGTCAGCTGATCGAAGGCGGCGAAAACGGGGGGGCTTGCCAGGATGCGGCCATGGCCGAGCCCCCGGGTACTCACCAGCCGGGTACGGCCGTCCTCTGCCGCCCGCAACGAGTCTTTATGGGGGGCAAACCTGTCCTCCTCGTCGTGGACGATGAGGGCATGGCCGGCGCGATTGGCGAGCCGGCCGAGGGGATCCACAGTGCTCAAGGGATGCTGGTATTCGTGCTCGATCTCCTTGACCACTGCATCGAACAGCCGGATGGAGTAGCCGGAGCGGGCCACCATGCCATAGAGCTGGGGCACGTAGTCGAGCACGGGGGAGATGAGCAGCAGCGGCAGCGCGTCTAGGGCGGGGTGGCGGCTGCTGAGGGTGACGGCGCCCCCCATGCTGTGGGTGATGACCCCCTGAACCGGGCCGACGCGGGCGAGGATCTCGTCGAAGGCACGCACGAAGCGGGGCAGGTGACCCGTGCTGCCCTCGCTCTGGCCGTGGGCGGGGTGATCATAGGCCAGCGCCGTGAAGCCCTGGGCGGCGATATGGCTCATCAGCGGATAGAACTGGCTGGCACTGCCGGACCAGCCGTGCATCAGTAGCCAGACCGGTCCCTGGCCGAGGCGATAGCTCATCAGGGTGCCCTCACCGGTGTGGATGGCCTGCTGCACCAGCCCGGCGGGGGCGGCGACCTCACGGGTGGGGCGCTGCGGGGTGAGCAGCAACTTGCTGGCGGTGCGTTTGGCGTGGGCCGGGGCCAGCGCGTGGTGCAGACGGGTGCCAAGCCCCAGCAGCAACTTGCTCGGGCTGACGCGGCGGGTGTTGAAATAGATCTTGCTGCTCATGGTCATCCTGTGGTTTTTATGTGCGAACGGTCGTGCTTTTTTGTCTGTTTTTAAAAAGAAGAGCCGAAACCTCAGCGCCAGCTGGCCAGCAGATCTTCCACCTCGGGCCAGAAGTGGCGGCCCGGATCCTGACACAAGTCCAGCGCGTTGAACACCTGATCTCCCAGATAGAGGCCATAGAGCCGGTAGACGGCGCGCCAGGGATCCAGGTCTCCGCGCCACTCTCCCTTCTCCTGGCCCTGCACCACCTGGCGAGCCAGGTAGTCGAGCCAGAAGCGCACCAGCTGGCGGGCCGCCTGCTGCACCTCCCCCTCCTGGGCCGAGGTCCAGGCGTCGAGGAACATGCAGCGTCCGGCAAAGCTCTGGTTCCAGGCCAGCCAGGCCCGCAGCAGGGCCAGCAGTTTCTCCTGCTGGGTGCCGTGCTGTTGCTGACGCACCGGCTGGATCACCCGCTCCCGGAACACCTCGGCGGAGTAGGTGAGCACGGCGATCTGCAGGTTGTCGCGAGACTGGAAATGGGCGAACAGGCCGCTCTTGGACATCTCGCACGCACTTGCCAGCGAGCCTATGGTCAGGCTCTCGAGCCCCTGCTGGCTCGCCTGCTCGAACGCAGTCTGCAAAATGTTGTCGCGGGTCAGGCGGCCCTTGCTCATCGCACTCTCCTCTCTAGGTCTTGCAGCATAAAGTACGATCGTGCTAATTGTCGAGCCACAAACCGCCATTGTGCTGGAGAGAAGGCGCTGACTCAGTTGCCCTCGGCGTCGAACGTGCGATGGGTTTGTGGCTACGGCTCAGTTGTCCTTGATGTCCATCTGCTGCAGGGCGATGACCGCCTGGGTGCGATTCTTGACGCCGAGCTTGCGGAAGGTGGGAGTGATATGGGCCTGAGGGTGGCAAGAATCTCAGTTGTCCTTGATGTCCATCTGCAGCAGAGCGATGACCGCCTGGGTGCGGTGTTTGACGCCGAGTTTGCGGAAGGTGGAAGTGATATGGGCCCTGAGGGTGACAAGAATCTCAGTTGTCCTTGATGTCCATCTGCTGCAGGGCGATGACCGCCTGGGTGCGGTTCTTGACGCCGAGTTTGCGGAAGATGGCGGTGATGTGTGCCTTGATGGTGGCCTCTGAGACGTTGAGCTCCCAGGCGATCTGCTTGTTGAGACTGCCGTCCCGCAACATGATCAGCACCTTGTACTGCTGGGGGGTGAGGCTGGCCAGCTTGCTGGCAAAGTCGGGACCATCCTCGGACTCGGGGTGAAGGGAGATCCCTTCCGGCACCCAGTTATCTCCCCCGATCACCGTATTGAGGGCGCTGACCAGCTCCTTCATGGGAACCGACTTGGGAATGAAGCCCAGGGCCCCGAGGCGCAGCACCTGCTGGATGATGGCGGCATCTTCCGAAGCGGAGACCACGACGATGGGCAGGTCCGGGTACTGGCCGCGCAGATAGGCCAGTCCCTCGAAGCCGTTGGCCCCCGGCATCTTGAGATCGAGCAGCAGCAGATCGACTTCGGGGTGCTCCGCGAGCAGGTGGGTCAGGCTGTCGATGGAGTCGGCCTCCAGCAGCCTGGCCTCGTCGATGGCCATGTGCACCGCTTGATAGAGGGCGCCCCGAAACAGGGGGTGGTCATCTGCGATGACGATGGTAAATTGGCTGTCCATTGCTCACATTTTTGCTAACTGATTGTTTTGAAAAATCAAACTAGCACTGCTCCCCAAGGGGGTCAAACTCGCAGGTGTGCAAATGTGAGGCGACCATGAGATGTCGTGCCCGCGGGGCCGATGCCGGGTCACGAACAACCCCAACGCAGGAGGCAATAAATGGGATCCTTGGTATTGACGGTAGGCACAGGTTCCACCTGGGCGATGCGGGCGTCGCTGGTGCTCGCCATGAGCGGGCTGGAGTGGCAGGAGCAGGTGTTCGATCTGGAGGATGCCAAGGCGTTGGCGCGGCTCAAGCGCACTGCGCCGGCCGGGCTGGTGCCCTGGCTGGATGACGGCGAGCTGCGGATCCACGACTCCCTCGCCATCGCCGAGTATCTTCACGAGCTGTGCCCGGCGCGCCACCTCTATCCGGTGGATAGGGCCGAGCGGGCATTGGCCCGCAGCCTCTGCGCCGAGCTGCACTCGGGTTTTGGCCAGATCCGCAGTCGCCTGCCCTTCTTCCTCGGCGCGCCGACCCAGAGCGAGCCCCCGGTGGAGACCCTGGGGGAGCTGGCCCGGCTGCAGACGCTCTGGTCCCAGGCGAGGGGGCCCTTCTACTTTGAGGAGGCGGGGATCCTCGATGCCTTCTATGCCGTGATGGCCTATCGGCTGGCGAGCTACGGCATAGGCTTGCCCGGTCAGGCGGGGGCCTATCAGCAAGCCTTGCTGGCCTGGCCCCTGTGGCAGGAGACCCTGGTCAAGGCGCGGCTGCAGTGGCCGGCTATCGCCCGGCAGCCGGCATGAGGTGAAGGGGCCTGTGCAATGAGAGAGGGGAGCCACTGGCTCCCCTCTCGTTTGTCTGGTGCGGGACCTGTTACGGCTGCCGACCGGCGAACACCACTACCACCTTGTCCTCCCCCTTCTCCCGCACGAAGCTGTAGGGAACATCGGACAGCTTCTTGTGGCTGCCTGCCGCCACCGCCGGATGGGCGGCGCGGAACTGGCCTAGCCTTTGCCAGTGCTTGACCAGCTCGGCCTTCTCGCCGCTCCCCAGATCCTGCCAGTTCATGTCGGATCGCACGCTCTGATCGAACACCCCGCCATCCTTGGCCAGACCCCGGCCAGACTCGTCCCCGTAGTAGAGCTGTATGCCCCCCGGCAGCAGCATGAAGCTGTTGGCGACTCTGCGTTGCAGCGGCACGTCCTGATAGTCGCCGAAGAACAGCTTGGTGTCGTGGGAGCTGATGTAGCTCAGCACGTTGAACTCGGGATCCTGGTTGATGCGGCTGGCGTAGCTGGCATAGGTCGGCTCGGCACCGGCCATGCACTGGGCCTGGGGCAGGGCGAACTCCCGCTGATAGTCGAAGTTGATCAGGGAATCGAAGCCGTTCTGGTACCAGAAATCCTTGGCGACCCCGTGATCCCACACCTCGCCCACCATGTAGAAGGGCAGATCGTCGAGCGCCTTGTCCGGGTTGGCGGCCTTCCACTCCTTGAGCGCCGTAGTGCCCGCCTGCTTGAGCCTGGCCCAGACCGCGGGCTCCAGGTGCTTGACGGTGTCGGCCCGGAAGCCGTCGATGCCGAAGCGGCGTACCCAGTCGGTGTGCCAGGCGATGAGGTAATCGCTGACGCTTGCGTTGGGGAGCGCCTTGGCCCGGGTATCCTGCTTGGCGGTGAGCAGGGGTGGCAGCCCCACCGGCTTGGTGGACTCGGTCAGGAAGTCCGGCAGCCCCGCCACCGAGCCGGTGACGTCGTCGGTGCCGGGTTGCGGGTAGCCGGGCAGGCCGGCGCGCACCCAGTCAGGGCCCCACCATTTGCTCCACTCGCTCGATTGGTAGTCGATAAACTGGTTGTAGCCATGCCAGTTGAGGCCACCGCTCGGGCGCCACTGGTTCCAGGTGGTCGGCAACTTGCCGCTGTTCTGGGTGAGGTCGGTGAGCCCCAGATCCTGCAGATCCGCCAGGGTGGCGTAACCTGCGTGGTTCATCACCACGTCCAGGATGATCCGCATGCCGCGCTTGTGGGCCTCGTCCACCAGGGTCTTCAGGCTCTCCTCGTCGCCGTAGTTGGGATCTATCTTGGTGAAGTCGAGCGCCCAGTAGCCGTGGTAGGCGTAGAAGGGGAAGTTGCCCTGCTCGCCGCCGCCGATGAAGCCGTGCACCTGCTCCACCATGGGAGTGATCCAGATGGCATTCATGCCGAGGCTCTTGATGTAGTCGAGCTTCTCGGTCAGCCCCTTGAAGTCGCCGCCATGCCAGGTGGCGACCTCGTCCTGACCATCCTTCTGGCGGCCGAAGCTGTGATCGTTGGCGGGATCGCCGTTGTGGAAGCGGTCGGTCAGGAGGAAATAGACGCTCGCCTGATCCCAGCTGAAGGGGGCCGCCTTGGCCGCCTTGACCGGTTCGAGCAGCAGCAGGCCGCCGCTCTCCTTGCTCGGGGTCAGGGTCAGCTTGCCCTGGGTGACCACGGCCTCCTGTCTGGAGTAGGCATCCCGCAGCCGGGTGCCGTCGGGCCAGACTCCTTTCAGCGACACAGTCACCGGGCCACCATCCCAGGCGATACAGGGCTCTGTCGGGGGCTGGCGTTTGAACTCGCTCTTTTTGGTCGCCCGCAGCACCTTGAGGCTGGGGGTGTCCGGGTTGAAGGTGAACTCGTAGTCCCCCGCCAGCATCACCCTCAGGTTGAAGCTTGCCCCCTTGCTGCACTTGTCCATGGGTTGGGCTGTGCCGAAGGGGAGCGCTTTGACCTCGGTCGGCCCGAAGCTGGTGCCGCAGCTGTTGCCGGCATCGGCGATGCGGATCTGGTGGCTGCCCTTGTCCAGCTTGTGGGTCAGGGTGATGGTGCCCTTGTCCAGCGTCAGCGCCTCGGCCACCGGTTTGCCATCCACATAGAGATGCACCTCGGGGGCGGCCAGCGCCTGACCGACGAACAGTGGCGTGACCAGCAGGGCGAGCCACAGGGAGGAGGGGCGGAGATCGAAACGAGGCGAGGGACGCATAGGCCATTCCTTGAGCTGAGTGGGGTCCGTTGAGGCACTCATTCTAGGGGGCGCAGGGCCGGGGTTGGACCGGTAAAACACCGATTTGTGACGTCAGTTCAAATGGTTACGTTTTCAAGAATGGAAAAGTGTGAAGCGGGTGTCGCGGCCATAAAAAATGCCGGTCGATGGACCGGCATTTTCAGGTGGGGCTGTTCGCCTGCAGGCGAGCGTTCGTCAGACGGTAAAGAACTTGAAGTTGACGAAGGCCACCGCGATGAAGGAGGCGACCATGCCGCTGATGCAGAGCACCGCAGGGCGGATGGCGGGCCAGCGATGGGCCAGCAGCACTATGGCCAGCAGAGTCGGGTAGAGGCCGAACATGTAGCGGGGCATGGCGTTGAGCCCTGTCATCAGCGGTATGGTGCAGCAGATGAACATCAGGGTCGCCTCGGCCCAGCGCTTCTGGCTGAACAGGTAGCCGTTCAGGCACCAGCCGAAGATCACCATGATGGAGAGGTAGGCCTTGCGACCGCCCAGCTCGAAGCCGCTCAGCCACCAGTCCAGGGGGCTGTCCATGTAGCGACCCCAGGCGACCTGGATGTGCTTGAAGGCGAGCGCATCACCGGTCAGATGGTAGAGGTAGACCATGTAGGAGAAGAGGCCGAGGGGGATGAGCCAGAGGGTGAACACCACCTTGAAGGCCCGCTCGGTGAAGCGGAAGAACTCGCGCCAGCCATAGGCCTGCAGCGCCAGGATCAGCACGGGGAACACCATCATGACCCCCAGGTTGCGGGTCCCGGAGATGAAGATGCCGAGGAAGGCGACCATCAGCCACTGCTCGCGGTAGGCGAACAGGAACATGCCCAGCATCAGCGCCATGAACATGGGCTCGGTGTAGCCGGAGACGAAGTAGGCGGAGAAGGGGGAGAAGGCCAGCAGCCAGACCCCGAAGCGGGCAGTCTCATCCCCCAGCTTGAGCTGGCGCAGCACCAGCAGCATCAGCGGCAGGCTGATGAAGAAGGCAATGTTGGCCACCAGCATCAGGCCGATCAGGCTCTCCATGTTGAGCAGGCTGGAGAGCCCGCCGGCGAGCATGGGGTAGAGCGGCATGAAGGCCCAGTTCGCCGCGTTGCCCTTGCTCAGCCAGCGCGGGTAGAGGTCGTAGCCGTTCTCTATGATGCGCTGGAACCAGACGCAGTCGAACTGGCAGTAGGCTTGCAGCGGGCCAATGTCGGGGGCGCCGTAGAGCTGGACACCGAAATAGCCCATGCCGTACAGGGCCACCCGGCTCAGTACGAAGGCGGCGATGATCATCAGCCAGTCGCGGCTGCTGATGCGCAGTGACGGGCGATAGGGGAGTGCATCCCCGGCGAGGGGAGGAGTATTGGTCATGTCATTCATCAGGCAAAAACCCAGACGCGAGAGAGTATGTAGGTGAGTACGGTAACGGTCAGGGTGGCAATCACCACCGGCAGCAGTCCGGAGAGACCCGCAAACAGCAGGCCGCTCAGGATGAGGTTACGCACCGCCAGGGAGAAGAGGGCGACCAGCAGAAACTTGCTGGCGGCACCTTGCTTCTGGAAGGTGATGTAGCGATGGCCGAAAAACGAGAACCAGAACGCGATGGCAAAGGCCAGGGTCGTGACCAGATGCTCAGAGATGGCGGGCCAGGTGTGGAACAGGGCGATGGAGGTGCCCAGATCGACGAGGGTGGCACCCCCGCCGACAAAACCGAAGCGAACCAGCCGCCAGAATTCCTCGCGGGAGATCATTGGGACGCCGGCTCCTGCTTGTCCGCATCCTGCGCCTTTTCACCCTGGGGGGCCGCCGCATCCGGCTGCTTGCCCGCGTCCTGCTGGGCATACTGGCCGTAGATCCCCTCGATGAGGTAGACGGGGCGCTGCTTCACTTCCACGAACATGCGGCCTATGTACTCGCCTATGATGCCGAGAGACAGCAGCTGAATGCCGCCGAGGAACAGCATCACCGACATCAGGGAGGCGTAGCCCGGCACGTCTATGCCGAAGAAGAGCACCTGGGTGATGATCTTGAGGATATAGAGGAAGGCGATGAAGGAGACGCCAACCCCCACGTAGCTCCACACCCGCAGCGGCCAGCTGGAGAAGCTCATCAGGCCGTCGAGGGCGAAGTTCCACAGCTTCCAGTAGTTGAACTTGGTCTCGCCAGCGTGGCGGGCGGGACGCTCGTAGGGGACGCCGACGGCACGGAAACCGGCCCAGGCGAAGAGCCCCTTCATGAAGCGGTTGCGCTCCGGCAGTTGCTTGAGGGCCTCGACCACCTTGCGATCGATGAGTCGGAAGTCACCGGCGTTCTCCGGCAGCTTGGTGCTGGTGGAGAGGGCGTTGAAGAAGCGGTAGAAGCCGCCGGCGGTGAGGCGCTTCATCGGGGTGTCGGCGCTGCGATCGACCCGGATGCCGTAGACGGTGTCGTAGTCACCAGTCTGCCACAGTTTGACGAACTCCAGGATGAGGGAGGGGGGATCTTGCAGATCCACGTCCATGGGGACCATGGCATCGCCCTTGGCCTGATGCAGACCTGCGGTCATGGCCGCTTCCTTGCCGAAGTTGCGGGCCAGGTTGACCAGGGTCACGCGCGGGTCGCGGGCGATGGCCTGCTCGACCACTTCGCGGGTACGGTCGCGGCTGCCGTCGTTGACGAACACGATTTCAAGCCGGTCTTTGAGGGGGGCCAGTTCGGCATCTATCGCGCTGATGAAGGCGTCTATGCTCTCTTCCTCGTTGTAAACGGGCACGACCAGAGAGAGTCGAAAATCGGCATGCGACATGGGAACTTCCTTATTGGAAAATGATGTTATAAAACAATATTTTATATTTATAGATTCACTGAGCGACGGTCAGACGTACCGACTGGACGTTGAGCGGTGTCGGAGCGGAGAGCGCCAGGAAGTTGGGATGCTTGGGATCGGCCGTCAGGGAGTCGCCCGGCAGGTTGAGCCGGATCTCGTTGATGCCCGCCTTGGCCAGCTTGACCGTGGTAGTGAAATCATGACCCAGGGCCACCTTGAGCAGGGTGCCTGCTTCCGGGCTGTTGATCCTGGCCTGGATGGTGAGCTGCTCAGGTTGCGCCTGCTGCTTGGGCAGCACGAAATAGAGGCCTCCCTTGCCACTGAGCTGGGTGCCTTCGGCACTGGGCTTCTTGGCCCAGCCTTCGCTCGAGAGGAAGCGGCTCGGTTTGGTCAGGTTGAGCTCGTTGCCCGGCTGGTAAGTCATGCTGGAGTTGTGCTCCCAGAAGCGGGTCTTGCCTTCCAGGTAATAGAGCTTGTAAGCCAGGCTCACGTTGGGGTGAGCGGCCAGGTAGAGGGTGTAAAGGTAAAAACCGCTCAATGCCAGTATGGCAGCCAGAAAACCGAACTTTTTGTAGGTCATATTACTCACTCGACGCCCGACGGATAGGTAGGCTGGATTCGCGCATATGCTAATCCAATTGCAAAAAAAGCATAGTGGATCACAAAAATAAATTTGCTCACATATTAACCCCCAATGCCCCTGCAGACCAAGGGACTTTGGGGTCGTGCGCATCCTGCCTTTGCGGTGGGCTTGCAGCGTGGCCTGGGGCCCCGTCCTGCCCATGGCCTCATCAGGCAAATGGCTGATATTGCGCATTGCTGTGGCAGGATCTGTCGCCATTTCGCGTTGGCAGAATTAAGATGGGCCGTCCCGCCGTCAAGGATGACTCATGAGACTGCTAGTTCTGTGCCTGCTCTGCTGCCTGCCCCTTCACTCGCTGTTGGCCCAACCGCTCTGTACTTCTCCCCTGCGCGTCGGTTTCGACGACTGGCCCCCTTATCACTATTACCAGCAGGAGAACGGCCACCGGGAGCTGCGTGGCTTCGCGGTCGACTATCTCAACGCCGTCTCGGCCAGGTTGGGCTGTCGTCTCGTCTATCTGGAGCGTCCCTGGAAGCGGGGACTGCACGATCTGGAGCAGGGCCGGCTGGACATCGCCATGGAAGCCTATTTTGTTGAAGACAGGGCGCGCTATGCCTGGTTCTCCAACGCCTACAACCCGGGGCGCACGGCACTCTGGGTGCGCAAGCCCGGTGACAAGGGGGAGCAGGATCTGGCGAGCTGGCTGGCCAAGGGCAACAGGCTGGGGGTGACCAGGGACTACAACTATGGCCCCGAGATAGCCCGTCTGCTGCAGCGCTACCGCACCCAGGTGAGCGAGGTCAATGACGTGCAAAACTATCGCAAGTTGCAGCTGGGACGGATAGACGGATTTCTTGGGGATATTCTGGCCACCCCCTGGGGTCTGAAGAGAGAGGGGCTGGCAGAGGAGGTCGTCCCCCATATCATGGGGGTCTATGAGACGCCGACCTTCTTCATGCTGAGCAAGAAGACCTTGTCGGGGGAGTTTGTGCGGCGTTTCAACCAGGCGCTCGAGGCCGTTGGCAAGAGCGAGGAGCATGCGCTCATTTGGCGCCGTTACCTGCCCGCCCGCTAGCAAAGTCGCCAGCATTCACGCATCATGGGCACCTGACCGTGGCGCCTGACAGGCCGAAGTGAACCGATATGAGGTAAGCGTGGTAAGAAGCATGGGTAAGAAGTATTGGTTGGCATTGGCAAACCTTATCTGGCTGGGCTGCTGGCCGGCGGGCATGGTCCACGCCAGCACAGAACAGATGGTGGTGGCCAGTCCCAGCATCCAGCATGACTGGTATCAGAACAGCACCGCAGAGCAGGCGCGTCATGAGCTCGAACTGCAGCTGCAGGAGGCGGTGCTTGCCCAGTTGCACCCGGATTTCTACCGGCTCTGGCAGCAGTTGCAGAAGACCCCGGCCGACAGGCGCGGCGCCCTCTATGACGAAGCCTTCGGCAAGCTGGCACGTTTCCAGCAAGCCTGGCGCGCCATGGACCTGGTCGCCCGCGAGCAGATGCAGACCCTCAAGCTGGATCTGACCAAGCCCCTGGCCCATGAGCCCCTGGGTGACAACCTGCTGGATCAGGTCAAGCAGCTCAGGCCCCAGGTCGCCGAATACGAGGCCGTGCGCGACGAAGTGCGCAAGCTGCTGGCCATGCCCATGGCCAAGCATTGGCCGACCCTGGACATGCCGACTCTGCGAGCCGGGGAGAGCGCCACCGAGCTGGGGCAGATCCGCTCCATCCTCAACGAGCTGGGGGATGGTGCCCCCACCCATCAGGACAGCCTCTACGACGCGGACACCGAGCAGGCCATCAAGCAGTTCCAGCGCCGCCACGGCCTGACCGCAGACGGCATCATAGGCCGCCAGACCCGCTCCTGGCTCAATACCGGGCCGCAAGTGCGTGCCAGCCTGCTGCTGCGCAACCTGTGGCGACGGGATCTGGTGGATCACCTCGCGGGTCGCTACGTGCTGGTCAACATCCCGGATTATCGCCTGAGCGTGGTGGAGTCCGGCAGCGAGGTCTTCACCAGTCGGGTCATCGTCGGCAAGGAGCAGCGGGCCACCCCCATACTCGCCAGCGAGATCCGCTCCATAGTGCTCAACCCCGCCTGGCATGTGCCGCGCTCCATCCTGAGCAAGGACATTCTGCCCAAGCTGGGTCGGGATCCCGCCTATCTGGACCGCGAGCAGTTCGAGGTGATCGACGGCGAGGGTAACCCGGTGCAGTTCAGCGAAGATGGCTGGCACCATGCGCTGGCGTCCGGCTTCCCTTACCGGTTGCGGCAAAAGCCGGGGGATCACAATGCCCTGGGGCGCTACAAGTTCTATCTGCCGAACAATGACGCCATCTACCTGCACTCGACGCCGCGCAAGGCCTTGTTCGAGCAGGGGGCGCGCGCCTTCAGCTCCGGCTGCATCCGGGTCGAGCACGCGGACGATCTGGCCGAGCTGCTGCTCGCCGACTCCCGCTATCAGCCGGACAAGGTCGCCAGCATATTGAAAGAGACCCAGACCAAGTGGCTGCCGTTGACCACTCCTATCCCTGTCTTCACCGTCTACTGGAGCAGCTGGATCGACGAAGAGGGGCGCCAGCAACTGCGCAATGACATTTACGGATTCGATCGAGTGAGCTTCCAGAGCCGCTTGCTGTGATCCCCGCCACAGAGTGAAGAGCCCGGCTCATGCCGGGCTTTTTCATGGGCGCTTGCGGTTTGACATGACTTTTACGGGCGGGTAGTTTCGGCCTCTGTATCATTTTCATTCACCACTGTTACTTCACTCTGGAATGGACGGACAACGGATGCTGGAACAAGAGATAAGCCGACGCCGTCTGCTGCTGGGGGCCGGTTGCCTGATGGGGGCCAGCCTGCTGTCGTTCCCGGCCGCGGCGAGCCGCAGTACGACAGGGCGTGAACTCAGCTTCTTCAACCTCAATACCGGCGAGCGGGTCAACGCCAGCTATTGGGAGAATGGCCGTTATCTGAACGATGGCCTGGCGGAGCTCAACCATATCTTCCGCGACTATCGCCGCAACGAAGTGTTCAACATCGACAGGAAGCTGTTCGATCAGCTGTTTCTGCTGCAGCACAAGCTGGGCCGCAAGGGAGAAATTCAGCTCATCTCGGGCTATCGCTCCCCGGTCACCAATCGCCAGAAGCGCCAGCGCAGCCGTGGGGTCGCCAAACACAGCTACCACACTCTGGGGCAGGCGGTGGATGTGCGCATCCCCGGCGTGCAGCTGGCGCACCTGCGCAAGGCGGCCCTGAACCTCAAGGTCGGCGGCGTGGGTTACTACCCCTCCGACAACTTCGTCCACCTCGATACCGGGCCGGTACGGAGCTGGTAACGGGTTGGCACAGGGTGGCCCCGAGCTGCTAGGCTCTGGACACTATCCAGAGGAGAGACAGATGAAGCATATTTTGCTTGGCGGGCTGATCGCCCTGCTGCTGACCGGGTGCAGCAAGCTGAACCGGGAAAACTACGACAAGCTGAAGATGGGGATCACCTATGCCGAGGCGAGCGCCATCTTGGGCAAGGCGGAGCGTTGCGACGATGCGCTCGGCACCACCAGCTGCGTCTGGGGCGGAGACGGCAAGAACATCAAGATCCGTTTCATCGCCGACAAGGCCACCTTCTTCAGTTCGGAAGGAATCAACTGAGTCAGTTTTTCACTGTCATCAGCAACAAAAAAGCGCCATCCGGCGCTTTTTTGTTGCGTGCAATCCAGCCAATCTGGCCAGAAACTGGCGCGCTCAATGGGTGGCGTACTGGTAATTGAAGGTGGGGAGTCCCCACTTGAAGCGCACCGCCAGCAGCCGCAGCACGAAGCCGATGCCGATGGCCCCGAAGGCGGCCCAGTCATTGGGCAGGCCCTGATCCAGTGCGAAGCAGTAGAGGGCGGCTGTCACCAGGGAGACGGCGGCGTAGAGCTCGCGCTTGAACACCAGCGGGATGCGCTGGCACAGGAGATCCCGCAGCACGCCGCCAAAGACGCCTGTCACCACCGCCATGATGCAGGCGATGCCGGCCCCGTGCCCCATCTCGAGCGCCCGGGCGGCGCCAAAGATGGAGAAGACCACCAACCCCAGGGCATCGAGCGCCAGGAACAGCTTGCCGAGATAGCGCATCAGCGGTGCCGAGATGACCCCCACCATGGCCGCCCCCGCCACCAGCACCACATATTCGGGGTGCTCCACCCAGAGCAGGGGATAGTGGCCCAGCAGCACATCCCGGATGGTACCTCCCCCTATGGCCGTCGCCGAGGCGATGATGACGACACCAAACAGATCCATCCGCCGCCGGCCCGCCGCCAGCGCGCCAGTCATCCCTTCGGCCACCAGGCCGAGCAAGAAGAGTGCATGTAACATGAGTTATCCCAGGGTGCGAGAAAGGCCCGCATCCTAACAAGCCTGGTCTGGCACGACAAGCACTCTCACCTTTGCATTAGATTAAGTAATGCAAAGGGGGCCTATGCCCCCGTTTTTGGTTATGACTGCGTGGCTCAGCGGCGTAGCTGCTCGCTGCGATACTGATCCACCCACATGGCGGTGGCGCCACAGATGGCGACCGGCATCACGAACAGATTGACCACGGGAATGGCGGAGAAGAGGGTGACCAGGGCGCCGAAGCTCAGGCACTTGCCGCGGCGCTGCTTCAAGGCATCGCGCATGGTGATGAAGCTGATCTTGTGGTTGTCGAACGGATAGTCGATGTACTGGATCGCCATCATCCAGGCGCTGAACAGGAACCAGAGCACAGGGGCCAGGGTCTGGCCCACCACCGGAATGAGGAACAGGATCAGGCAGCCGATGGCCTTGGGCAGGTAGTACTTCAGCTTGGTCCACTCCCGGCTGAAGGTGCGCGGCACGTCCTTGACCACGTCCAGCATGCCGGTGTCGCTCACCGCCTCGCCGGTGAGGATCTGCTCCACCTTCTCCGCCAGCAGGCCGTTGAAGGGAGCCGCTATCCAGTTGATCACCGAGCTGAAGATGAAGGAGAACACCACCAGTATGGTGATGAGGGCGATAGGCCACAGCAGGTAGTCGAGCCAGGAGAGCCAGGCCGGGATCTGCTGGTGCAGCCAGGCGAACAGGCCGTCGAGTTGCAGCAACAGGGCATAGAAGGCGCCAGCGAACAGCACGAAGTTGACCAGCAGGGGGATCAGCACGAAGGTGCGGATGCCCGGCTGGCGGATGAGGGAGAAGCCGCGCAGGAAGTAGTCTGCGCCGCTGACCGAATCTTTGACCATGTGAGGGGATTGGCTCATCTGAGATCCATCAATGAAGGGGTAGGGTGCCAGCATATTACAAACAAGCCTCCAATTTGGTAAAGTCGCCTGCCCGCCTCCTCTTTATTTCGCTACCCACATAGGCCGCCATGCGTCTGAAACTGATCAAACTCGCCGGCTTCAAGTCGTTCGTCGAGCCGACCCGCATCGAACTGTCGGCCGACATGACCGCAGTGGTGGGCCCCAACGGCTGTGGCAAATCCAACGTCATCGACGCGGTGCGCTGGGTGCTGGGGGAGAGCTCGGCCCGCCACCTGCGCGGCGAGAACATGACGGACGTCATCTTCAACGGCTCCATCAACCGCAGCCCCCATGGCCGCGCCTCGGTGGAGCTGGTGTTCGACAATCCCCACAACCGGGTGCCCGGTGAATTTGGCCGTTATACCGAGATCTCGGTGCGCCGCGAGGTGCTGCGGGACGGCTCCAACCACTACCAGATCAACGGCCAGAAGTGCCGTCGCAAGGACGTGACCGATCTCTTCCTCGGCACCGGCCTGGGCCCGCGCAGCTACGCCATCATAGAGCAGGGCACCGTCAGCCGGCTGGTGGAGTCGCGCCCGGCGGACCTCAAGCTCTTCATGGAGGAGGCGGCGGGGGTCTCCCGCTACAAGGAGCGGCGCCGGGAGACGGAGCAGCGCATCCGCCACACCCAGGAGAACCTGGAGCGCCTCGGCGACATTCGTGGCGAGCTGGGCTCCCGCCTCGAGCACCTCAAATCCCAGGCCGAAACTGCCGAGCGCTACAAGCAGCTCAAGGGCCGCTCGCGCGCCGCAAGGGCCGAGCTCATCGGCTCCGAGCTGTGGGCGCTGGAGACCCGCCTCGGCGAGGCCAAGAGCGAGCTGGCCCAAGCAGAGCAGGCGCTGGCGGCCCTCGATGCCAAGCGTACCCAGGATGAGGGGCGCCACGTCACCCTGTCGGTGGCCCGCCAGGAGGCCCAGGCCGAGCAGGCGAGTCGCCAGCAGCAGATCTTCCTCGGCGGCCAGGCCATCGCCCGCCTCGAGCAACAGCAGCTTCACCAGACCGAGCTCGGTCGCGACTGGCAGGTGCGGCGTCAGGCCCTCGGCGAGCGCATCGACGGCATCAAGGCACAGCTGGCCAGCCAGCAGGAGCAGCAGGCCGAGGGCGTCCTCCAGGGAGAGGTGGAGTCGGCGCGCCTCGAGCAGTGTGAGCAGTTACTCGCCGACCAGCAGGCCGTTCGCATCGCGGCCGGCGAGCGGCTGGAGCTGGCTCGCCAACGCCAGCAGCAGTGGCAGCAGCAGCTCGGCCAGGCACAGGGCAGGCTCAACCAGACCCGCACCCAGGTGAATGGCCTGCAGGAGCTGCAGGCCAAGACCCGGCTGGCGCGACTCAAGCTGGCGGATGAACAGGCCGGCCCCCTCGGCGGGGAAGGTGAGAGCCTGCAACCCGCGCTGGATGCCTTGTCAGCCGAGCTGGCGCTCTCCCGGGCCCGCCACGGGGAGCTGGAGGCGCAATGGCAGGCCAGCCTGGCCAGCCACGAGGCTCTCAAGGGAGAGCGGGATCGGCAGGGCGGCCTGCTGCGCGAGCTCGGCGCCCGCCTCACCACTCTTAATCAGATGCTGGGGGAGCAGATGCTGGGCGCCACCCTGGCGGATCGGCTGCAGGTCGCCCCCGAGTGGGCCCAGGCGCTGGACAAGGTGCTCGGGCGCTGGCTCACCGCCCAGCCGGGGGACCAATGCAACCTCGAGCAGGGCGGGCTCTGGATAGGCCCGGCTCACCCTGCGGTGCCTGGCACCCTGGCGGCCCGGCTCGAGGGGGATCACATCCCCGCCTTCCTCAACGTCATCTGGCTGGCCGATGACAGGGACGCGGCGCTTGCCCGCCAGTCATCCCTCTTGGCCGGTGAGTCTGTGCTGACCCCGGCGGGGGAGTGGTTTGGCCCGAACTGGGCCGATCTCGGCCAGGGGGGCGCCCTCGGCACCCTGGCGCTGCTCGGTGAACGTGAGCGGTTACACACCGAACTGACCGCAGGGGAGCAGGCGCTGGTTCAGCTGGATGCCCAGTTGAAGGCAGCAGATGCCGATCGTGCCCATTTGCACAGCGCCTTTGAGGCGAGCCAGCGCACCCTGCGCGAGCAGGAGCAGCAATGGCAGCAACTGCGGGAAGCCTGGAGCCTGCAGCAGGGTCAGCGTCAGGAGCGGCTGCTGCGCCTCGGCCAGCTTGGGGAAGAGCTGATCCGGCTGGACCAGGAGCAGGCCGAGGAGGCCGAGCGACTGGCTGCGGCCCAGCAGCGGCTCGAGCTGGAAGAGGCGCACCTTGCCGAGCTGCAGGAGCAGGGAGAGCCCCTTGCCGAGGCACTCTTGCTGGCCCAGGAAGGGGTCACAGGTGCCGAGCGGGCGCTGGAGGAGGCGCGTGCGCGCCGGGAGCAGCAGCAGGCAAGCTGCCAGCGCTGGCAACTGGCGCAGCAAAATCTGGCGCAGCTCATCGCCCTGCGCGAACAGGAGCTGGCCCGGCTCGGGCTGGAACTGGCCGAGCTCAAGGGACCGGACGCCCAGGCGGTGCAGGACATCTCGCCCCTGCTGGCGGAGCAACGCAACCTGGAGGCACAGCAGCTGGCCTGCCATCAGCGGCTCGCCGAGCTGGAGCGTCAGCTGACCGAGCTGGAGCAGGCCAGAAGCGCCGACCACAAGCAGCTGGTGACCCTGCAGGAGAAGCTGGCTCAGCTCAGACTGGAGCGGGAGCGCAACCTGACCCGGCGACAGGGGCTGCACGAGCAGTTCGAAGAGCTGGGAGTACGCCTGGTGGATCTCGATCAGGCGGTGCTTATCGCCGCCGATCGCGGCAAGTTGCGCCAGGAGATCCAGACCCTGGAGACACAGGTGGAGGCACTTGGCGCCATCAACCTGGCGGCGCTGGAGGAGTATGAAGAGGCGAAAACCCGCGCAAGCTACCTGGAAAACCAGTGCCAGGATCTGGAGCAGGCGCTGGAAACCTTGAGCCAAGCCATTAAAAGAATTGATAAAGAAACACAAATACGCTTCCGCGACACTTTCGATAAGGTCAACGAAGATTTAAAATCCCTGTTCCCGAAAGTGTTCGGGGGGGGGAGTGCCTGGCTTGAGCTGACCTCGGACGATCTTTTGGAAGCCGGAGTGAGCATCATGGCAAGACCTCCGGGCAAGAAGAATGCTACCATTGCCCTGCTTTCCGGGGGGGAGAAGGCGCTAACCGCCCTTGCGCTGGTTTTTGCCATCTTCAGACTCAATCCAGCACCCTTCTGTCTGCTGGATGAGGTGGATGCACCGCTCGATGAAGTGAACGTGGGTCGCTTCTGTTCTCTTGTCAAAGAGATGTCGAGCACAGTACAGTTCGTTTACATCAGTCATAATAAGGTCTCCATGGAGATGGCCGAGCAGCTGATAGGCGTCACGATGCAAGAGCCCGGGGTTTCTCGCATCGTGTCGGTTGACATCGGTGAAGCCGTCGCTTTGGCTGAGCAAAACTAGAAAGAGAAGCAGCTAATGCAGGAATTGCGTTACATCTTGGTTGCCCTGGGCGGTATTGCCATCGCGGCATTGCTCATTCACGGGTTGTGGAGCAACAGAAAGAACCGTCAGGCACCGATCAAGGAAAAACCCCTGGGTCGGATGGAATCCAAGTCACGGGATCGTGACAGCGATGCGTTTGACAGCGATGGCATTGGCCAGGTGCGCGTGGTCAGCGGTGGCCGTCGTGCCGAGCCCAAGCTGCGCAGCGACGAGGCCCATCAACCGGAACCCCGCCGTGCCGCCACAGTGCCCGCCTTCGATGACGACGAGGATGACGAGCTGCCGCCGCCCGTGGTTCGCAAGCCAGCCCCTCGTTCGGTGACGCCGCCGCCCGTCTATGAAGAAGAAGACGAGTATGACGAGCCGAGCGCAGAGCCTGTCGAAGAGGTGCCTGCCGCGCCGGTACGCAAGCCTGCCCAGGTGATCCGCCGTACCCCGGTGCACCGCTCCCGCCCCCAGCGCGAACCCATGATGCAGCCACTGGACGACGAGCCGCTGGTGGAGCCGGCCTACGCCCAGGCGCCGACCTTCGGTGCCCGCGAGCCCGCGCCGCAGCAGCAAGCCCGCTATGCCCAGCCCGTGTCTGCGTATGAAGAGCCCGATTATGATGACGAGCCCGCCTACGAAGAGCCGGTCCAGGTGGCCGAGCCCGTCCAGGAGCTGCCGCCGGTCGAGAAGATCTGGCAGGACGTCTATGTCATCAACCTGATGGCCCGTCCTGGCCACGATCTGCAAGGGGCTACCCTGCTCTCCTCCCTGCTGGCGCTGGGCTTCAAGTTTGGCGAGATGGACATCTTCCACCGCCATGAAGATCTCAACGGCAAGGGTGAAGTGCTCTTCTCCATGATCAACATGGTCAAGCCGGGTACCTTCAATCCCTATCGTATGGAGCAGTTCAGCACCCCGGGTGTGTCCCTCTTCATGCAACTGCCCCTGCGCAGCAATGCGGCCTTTGCGTTCGAGCACATGTTGCAGGCGGCGGATCAGCTGGCGAGCGACCTCGATGCCATGCTGACCGATGCCTCGCGCAGCCCGCTCAGCGACGACGACATTGCCCGTTATCGCCATGAGCTGGCGGCCTACGAGGCCAGCCGCGACTGATGCGCCGTGGGGCCTCAGCAATGAAAAGTGCGGTACCCCGGTGCCGCATTTTCATTTCTGCCCCAGACTGATTGTTCCATCACACTTCGAGACTTCTTCATGAGCGACATCCTCTCCCGCCACCGTCAACTGTGTGAGCTGCTGACCGAATACGGTCATCAGTACTATGTGCTGGATAACCCCACTGTGCCGGACGCCGAATACGATCGCCTGATGCGCGAGCTAATTACGCTCGAGGCCGAGCACCCCGAGCTGAAAACCCCGACCTCCCCCAGCGTGCGGGTCGGCGGCCAGCCGCTCTCGGCCTTCAGCCAGGTGCGCCACGAGATCCCCATGCTGAGCCTGGACAACGTCTTCAGTGACGAAGAGCTGCAGGCCTTCGAGCAGCGCATGCGCGATCGCCTCAAGCGCGAGCTGAACTTCACCTTCTGCTGCGAGCCCAAGCTGGATGGTCTGGCGGTCAGCCTGCTCTATGTGGACGGCCAGCTGGTGCAGGCGGCCACCCGGGGGGATGGCACCACGGGGGAGGAGATCACCGAGAACGTGCGCACCATCAAGGCCATTCCGCTCGTCCTGCGGGGCTCGGGCTGGCCCGCCCGTTTCGAGGTGAGGGGGGAGGTCTTCATGCCCAAGGCCGGTTTCGAGGCGATGAATGCCAAGGCGCTGGCGGCAGGGGAGAAGGTGTTCGTCAACCCGCGCAACGCCGCCGCCGGCAGCCTGCGCCAGCTCGATTCCCGCATCACCGCCAGCCGTCCCCTGAGTTTCTACGCCTATGGCGTGGGCGTAGGCGGCGACGAGCTGGGGAACTCCCACTATCGTCGCCTCACTCAGCTCAACGCCTGGGGGCTGCCGCTCAGTCCCGAGGTGAAGCTCAAGGAGGGGGCTGCCGGCTGCCAGGCCTTCCACGACGATATCCTGGCCCGCCGCAGCGAGCTGCCCTACGAGATCGACGGCGTTGTCTACAAGGTCGACGATATAGCGCTGCAACAGGAGCTGGGCTTCGTGGCCCGGGCCCCGCGCTGGGCCACGGCCCACAAGTTCCCGGCAGAAGAGGAGATGACGGAGCTTGAGAACGTCGAGTTTCAGGTCGGCCGTACCGGCGCCGTGACCCCGGTGGCCAAGCTTAAACCGGTGTTTGTCGGCGGCGTCACCGTCTCCAATGCCACCCTGCACAATGCCGACGAGATTGAACGCCTCGGCGTCATGATCGGCGACACCGTGATAGTGCGCCGGGCGGGGGATGTGATCCCGCAGATAGTGGCCGTGGTAGAGGCCCAGCGCCCAAGCGACGCTCGGGAGATCCTCTTCCCCACCCAGTGCCCTGTGTGCGGCTCGGCGGTGGAGCGGCTGGAGGGGGAGGCGGTGACCCGCTGCTCCGGCGGCCTGTTTTGCGAGGCCCAGCGCAAGGAGGCGATCAAGCACTTCGCCGCCCGCCGCGCCATGGATGTGGACGGTCTGGGTGACAAGATAGTGGAGCAGTTGGTGGACAAGGGGCTGGTGAAGACACCGGCGGATCTGTTCAGTCTCAACGCCATCCAGCTGGCCGGTCTCGAGCGGATGGGGCAAAAATCTGCCCTCAATCTGGTGGCGGCCATCGACAAGGCCCGCAGCACCACCTTGCCCCGCTTCCTGTTTGCCTTGGGCATTCGCGAGGTGGGGGAGGCGACCGCCCTCAATCTCGCCAACCACTTCCTCACCCTGGATGCCCTGCGTGCCGCCTCGGTGGAGCAGCTGCTCGAAGTGGCCGACGTGGGCGACATAGTGGCCAAGCACGTCTACTACTTCCTGCGTCAGCCCCACAACATCGAAGTGCTGGAGGCCCTGCTGGCGGCCGGTATCCACTGGCCGGCCATCGAGAAGAAGGAGGCAAGCGATCAGCCCTTCGCCGGCAAGACCTTCGTGCTGACCGGTACCCTCACCACCCTGTCGCGCAACGATGCCAAGGCGGCGCTGCAGGCCCTGGGGGCCAAGGTGGCGGGCTCGGTGTCGGCCAAGACCGATGTGCTGGTGGCAGGGGAAGCCGCCGGCTCCAAGCTCGCCAAGGCGCAGGAGCTCGGCATCACAGTCTGGACCGAAGCCGAGTTGCAGGCGGCGATCCAGCCCTGAGTCGGCAGGCACACAATAAAACAGACCCGGCCATCTGGCCGGGTCTGTCGTTTTCGGGCTCAGTCGACATAGGTCACCCGCCCCTGCCATCTTGATGGCGCCTCAAGCTGCCAGCGTGCCAGCTCGCTCTTGCTGAACAGGTATTCGCCACGCTGGGCGGCGCGGGGCGAAAGAGCCTGTGGCGCCGTGCCCGCCAGTATGGCATTGGCCAGCTCGGCCGCCTTCTCCCCCTGGGTGTGGCCATCGAGCACCAGGCCGCCTATGGTGCGGTGCGGCCCCACCGCAAACTCCCAGAAACCGAACAGGGGCACAGGGCTGTTGGCGCTGGTCCAGGCCAGCACCTGCTGCTCGCTCACATGCAGCCCCTGCTCGTCCGTGAGGGTGTGATAGAGGCCGAGGAAGATAGCTTCATAGCCGTTCTGCCGACTGGCGAGCACCACCTCCTGCCAGCGCCGGTAGTCATCGATCTGCTGGTTGTTGACCCTGGTCTGGCCGACCCGCTGCTCGTCGGGGGTCGTGAACTCATCCTCGATGGCGGTGCGTGACACCTCGCTCGCATCGAACAGCACCAGCGCCTTGCCCAGCCCCCCCATCAGCTGGCTCATCTCGCTGATGTTGCGCTTGAGCAGAGGCCGCTCCAGCACGCCTGTGATCTGGGGATGACCGACCAGCCCCTTGGGGCGGGGATTCTCGTTCATGCCGAGAAACACCACAGGGGTGCCCAGGGCGGCGATGGGGCGGGCGAGGGCGTTGATGGCGTTGTCATCGCCGAGCACCACCAGGGCCGGCTTGCGCGCCTGATAGTCCGCCATTCCCTGGCTGACGAGCTGCTCCCGGGTCTGGTGAGGCTGACGCTTGGTATCCAGGTAGAAGTGGCTGATGTGGTGCTCGCCCTTGAGGTGCTTCTTCAGGCCGGCGCTGTAGCTCTGATCCCACAGATTGGCCTGATGGTAGCTGCTGATCACCAGGATCTCTGCGGCCATCAACTGGAGCGGGAAAAGGGCTAGCAGGAGCAACACCTTGGTCACGTTCATCTTCCATTGGCAGGACACTGCACCCATTATGTGCGTTCCGGCTCCTTGATGCCTTAGTCAATTGTTGTCAGATGGTGCCATTCTTTCTTGGCACCCCTCATCGGGCGCCAGCCCGCACCCCGTCTGGGATGCACGAAAATAGCCTCTTTTGGCGCTGGTTGTGAACTGCGCCACTCCTTCCAAAACCTGTCCTGGATCAAGAAACGGGCAATCGCTTTGGGGCCTAATAGCTACCACATATAGGGGTTAGCATAAAAAAAATACCCATATATAGTGTTATCAAGCTGTGCATAAGTCGTCTCTCTCTCAGCGTCAGCCCGGGCCTCTCACGCCTCGGCTGAATGCATGTGCGCCGGGGATAGGGTGTGGAGAAGGGGACTCAACAAGGGTGAGCCCAGGGTGGCTGCCAGGCCTTTAATGCGGGGAAAATCGATGAAACCGGTAGTGATCAAACGTGATGGATGTCGCGCACCATTCAATGGCCAGCTGATCGCCGAGGCAGTGAGCCGGGCGGCGGAAGCGGTCAATCAGGCCAATCCGGCGCTGGCCGAGCGTATCTCAAGCGCGGTCAGTCAGGAGCTGGAAGGGCGGGGTGAGGTGGATATCCACGAGATCCAGAACCGGGTCGAGAACCACCTGATGGCTTCCGACGACAAGGCCATCGCCCGTGCCTACATCGAATACCGTCACGACCGGGATCAGGCTCGCGAGGCCCGCGGCCGGCTGGCCCAGGAGATCCGTGGCCTGGTGGAGCAGACCAATGCGGCCCTGCTCAACGAGAACGCCAACAAGGACTCCAAGGTGATCCCGACCCAGCGCGACCTGCTGGCGGGCATAGTCGCCAAGCACTACGCCATCAGCCACATGCTGCCCCGCGAGGTGGTGCAGGCCCACGAGAGCGGCGATCTGCACTTCCACGATCTCGACTACTCCCCCTTCTTCCCCATGTTCAACTGCATGCTGATCGATCTGCAGGGGATGCTGACCCACGGCTTCAAGATGGGCAATGCGGAGATTGATACCCCCAAATCCATCAGCACGGCCACCGCCGTGACCGCCCAGATCATCGCCCAGGTGGCGAGCCACATCTATGGCGGCACCACCATCAACCGCATCGACGAGGTGCTGGCCCCCTATGTGACCATCAGCTGGCAGAAACACAGGGAAGTGGCCGAGGAGTGGGGTATTGCCGACGTGGACGCCTACGCCATGGCCCGCACCGAGAAGGAGTGCTACGACGCCTTCCAGTCCCTGGAGTACGAGGTCAACACCCTGCACACCGCCAACGGCCAGACCCCCTTCGTTACTTTCGGTTTCGGCCTGGGTGACAGCTGGGAGTCGCGGATGATCCAGGGGGCCATCCTCGGCAACCGCATCGCCGGCCTTGGCAAGAACAAGAAGACAGCCGTCTTCCCGAAACTGGTGTTCGCCATCAAGGATGGCCTCAACCACAAGCCGGGGGATCCCAACTACGACATCAAGCAGCTGGCGCTGGAGTGCGCCTCCAAGCGGATGTACCCGGACATCCTCAACCATGACCAGGTAGTGAAGGTGACCGGCTCCTTCAAGACCCCCATGGGCTGCCGCTCCTTCCTCGGCGCTTATGAGGAAAATGGCGAGCTCATTCATGAAGGGCGCAACAACATAGGGGTGGTGAGCCTCAACCTGCCGCGCATCGCCCTCAAATCCCGTGACGAGGCGGATTTCTGGGACAAGCTGGATGCGGCCCTGCGAGTGGCCAAGCAGGCACTGATGTATCGCATCGAGCGACTGGATGGCGTCAAGGCGCGGGTCGCCCCCATCCTCTACATGGAAGGGGCCTGCGGTGTGCGGCTGAAAGCGGACGACAACGTCAGCGAGATCTTTAAAAATGGCCGCGCTTCCATTTCCTTGGGCTATATCGGGGTGCACGAGACCATCAACGCCCTGTTCGGCACGCAGACTCATCTGTTCGATAGCGATGTGCTGCGGGAGAAGGCCATCGCCATCATAGCGCGCCTCAAGGCGGCCACCGACGAGTGGAAGGAGGAGACAGGCTACGGCTTCAGCCTCTACTCCACCCCGAGCGAGAACCTCTGCACCCGCTTCTGCCGCATCGACGCCAAGGAGTTCGGCGTGGTGGCAGGGGTGACCGACAAGGGTTACTACACCAACAGCTTCCACCTGGATGTGGAGAAGCAGGTGAACCCCTACGACAAGCTGGACTTCGAGGCGCCTTATCCGCCCATCGCCAGCGGCGGCTTCATCTGCTACGGCGAGTACCCCAACATCCAGCACAACCTGGAAGCGCTCGAAAACGTCTGGGACTACAGCTATGACAAGGTGCCCTACTATGGCACCAACACCCCCATAGACGAGTGCTACGACTGCGGCTTCACCGGCGAGTTCGAGTGCACCTCCAAGGGCTTCACCTGCCCGCGCTGCGGCAACCACGATCCGGCCAAGGTGTCGGTGACCCGCCGTGTCTGCGGCTACCTCGGCAGCCCGGATGCGCGCCCCTTCAATGCGGGCAAGCAGGAAGAAGTGAAGCGCCGGGTCAAGCATATGTGAGCCGAGCCCTCACCCTGGCCCTCTCCCAGAGGGAGAGGGAACCGATAGCTGAGCTGTGGGGGCCGAAGAGCGACAGTCATCTCTTGTTCTGATTGGCAAGCTGGTTTCCTCGGGACTATCCGCAATACGTCGCTCTGCACCCTTCTCCCGCTCACGTTGAAAAGAGTGGGAGAAGGGCTGGGGATGAGGGGGCTGAAAATCCATCATCACTTGCCTGCCAAACAGTGAACCGAGAGAAAAGATGCACTACCACCAATACTACCCGGTCGATGTGATCAATGGCCCCGGCACCCGGGCCACCCTGTTCGTGTCGGGCTGCGAGCACCAGTGCCCGGGCTGCTACAACCAGAGCACCTGGCGCCTCGATGGGGGCAAGCCGTTTGATGAGGCGATGAGCGATCGCATCATTGGCGATCTCAACGACACGCGCATCAAGCGGCGAGGTCTGTCGCTCTCGGGCGGCGATCCGCTTCACCCTGCCAATGTGCCCCAGGTGCTGGCGCTGGTGAAACGGGTGCGCGCCGAGTGTCCGGGCAAGGACATCTGGTGCTGGACCGGCTACCTGCTTGGCGAGCTCATCCCGGCCCAGCGCGAGCTGGTTTGCTTGCTGGATGTGCTGGTGGACGGCAAGTTCGAGCAGGGGCTGGCCGACCCCGGCCTGCTCTGGCGCGGCAGCAGCAACCAGATCATCCACGATCTCAACGCCTGGCGTGAGCAGGAGTACAAAAGCCGGATCCCCTGCCAGCTGCTGGCCTGATGATTGCGCTTCCTGGGTGCGCCGACCTCCGTCAGCTGAACCCTGGCTCAATCCCGGGTGAGAAAGGCGCGAAAGGTGTCCGCTGTGGTTTGCAGTTGTGGGCAAGGCTGTTTATGGTTAGCCCATCCGAATCACATGACATCTTTCATGAGGAACCATGAGATGAACAATCTGCTCAAGATCCTGCTGGCCATCTTCCTGCCGCCGGTCTGTGCCTTTATCCAGGTGGGCTTAAGCTTGCACTTCTTCATCAACATAGTGCTGACCCTGCTCGGCGGCCTGCCCGGCATGGTCCATGCGCTCTGGCTGGTGGTCAGCGACAAGCGCGCCTGAGTCATTCCCTTGCAGCAGAGGCCAACCTTAGGGTTGGCCTTTTTATTGCCTGCGAGACTCGCCCGCCAGATGGGGGATTCCTGAATGAGGCTGATTGGTTGACACTGCCCCCTGGCCAAGCCGACCGCTCAGGGAGCCGAGCGGTCACAGGACAAGGAGTGTTGAATGAACTTGAAGATAGTGCTGCTGGGGGCCGCCCTGATGCTGGGGGGCTGCGCCAGCCCCAGTCCCACCGTGAAGCTGAACCAGCCGCCACGGGAGGTCTCCGAGGAGGATCTGTGTCTCTACTGGGTGCAGGAAGGGGAGATGACGCAATTCAACCTGCCCCTCAAACGGCCTATGAAGGCGCCGGTTGAGGGGTTTGTGGATATTCGCTACCTCATCGACTCCAACGGCAATCTGTTCAGCCCCGAGATACTGGCGGCGGAGCCGGCTGGGGTGCTGGAGCTGGCCGCCCTGACGGCACTGTCAAAGATGCGCTATCGGGTCGCCGAGCAGAATCCGGAGGCTATCCCCGTCCAGGTGGTGCAGCGCTTCCGGCTCAAGGGGACGCCCCAATGACAAAGACCCCGGCCAAGGCCGGGGTCTTTGTCATTGTGCGGGGGAGCTGTGGCTGTCGGAGCTTATTGCTCCTTGCAGTCGTTGTAGCGGCTCTGCCACTCCCCGGCTTCATCGCGCATCTCCATGAAGCCTTCCTTCCCCTTGTTCCACCAGACCACCTCGTGATCGTCGGTGTAGCGGGCCCCGGAGGCGGAGACCGCCTGGGGCAGGGTGTAGTCCTTGCCATCGGGCAGGGAGAGCTTGACGAAGTTCAGGCTCTCGTCCGACAGGGAGAAGTAGCGCACCTGCACCTTCTGGTTCTGCTCGCACAGATAGGTGACAGGATCGCCCCCCGTGACCCCCAGCTTGCCGGCCCCCAGATCGCAGCCGCTCAGCAGGGTCAGGGTACCCAGACCCAGTAGTGCCAAATTGGCCTGTTTCATGTTGTCTCCTTAATCGGCGTCATATGGCATTGAGCCTAACAGTTTGGGCCAGCGTCGCAATCTTGATGAGTGCTGGCCGCGTCGGTAAGTGTCCGGATGCATCTATGAGTCAGGCCGGTACGGGCTGGCGGATGTCCGGTGTGGCGAGGGGGCACATCATGGCGCGCTCCAGTATATCCAGGATGTCGCTGTCTATGGTCTCGTCAAACTTGCGGGCGAACAGGTGCTCGCTTTGCTGCAGGGCGTCAGCGTCATCCACCGTGTAGTCGCGCGGGCGCAGCTTGATGTCACCCATGGGGATCCAGTCGATGGCGCGCTTGTCATCGTTGACTATCTGGCCCTGATAGCTGGTGTTCATGATCACCGTCTGGAAGAAGCCCTCGTCGGCGATCAGGGTGTGGCGGTAGAAGGCCTTGAAGCGATCGACCTCGGGGCTATGGCTGACGAACTCGCAGAAGGCCCGGCTCAGTATCATCCACTGGTTGCCAATATAGGGGGTCACATTGTCCAGATAGGGGCGGGTCTTCACCGGCTCGCACAGCAGCTCCTGGGCGGTCTCGGTCACATAGTGATCGATGCGGTGCAGGGTGTCGGGTCTGTGCTGGCGCTGATCCGCGATCTTGAGGAAATCCTTGCCCCTGTGATCGCGCAGGAAGTCGTGAATATCGCGCTGGGAGCGTAGCGGGAAGTCCTGGGCGCTCAGGTTGATGAAGAACTCCCACTCCTGGTTCTGCTCCAGCAACGCCGCTATGCCGCGCAGCTCCGCATCCACCAGGCTGTAACCGCCCCAGAGCGCATTCTTGCTGGGCAGCATGGCGGCGTTGGGGTAATCGGTCAGAAAGTCGGCTATCTCCTGCTGCAGCTCGGGGCCAGAGCGCTTGTCCACGTGGATCAGGTAGTGGTTGCTGTGGTGGTAAATCGCCTTGAACAGGCGCTTGAACTGATCGGGATAGCGATGAACCAGAATGAGGTAGGCAATCATGTCTATGTGTCCTGTGTGGGCGGCAGGGCGGCGCCAACCAGAACACAGCCTCAGGCCGCAGGCTTGATGCCGGTTCTCGTGGTCTGGCCGCTGTCGCAGAAAACGGATGGATGCAGATAACAACAGTGAGAGCCGGCTGCGACAGGGAGGGATGCGCCTTATGGCATCGGGTCGATACAGCGGGTCTGGCGACATCAGGTTGAGGGTGAGAGGTGGGCAAGGGCTGCCCTGGCTGGCGACTCTTTTGCATGACAAGCCTGTCATCAGGTGCAGAGCGCAATCGGCCGGTGAGTGAGGGGCCACAGTAGCACGGTTCCGGCCAGGTTCGGCATTTATCGCCTGTGCTGCCAAATCCTCACTCAATGGAGCCAAGATCAGCTCTCCATATTCACCGCAGTCTCATAGGCCAGCACCTTTGCCACAAAAAAACGCCCCGCAGGGTTGCGGGGCGAAAGACAGCACATCCTTGGCCATTGGAAAGGGGATCAATAACCGAATCGGGTTGCCTCGAAACGGTTGAGCAGACGGTGGATCAGGTAGCAGGCCAGCAGGGTGGCGACGATGGCGAACAGGATGCTGCTGACCCGGTAGAGGGCGCTGAACACCAGATCGTTGCCCGGGGTCAGGTACTGGCCAAACAGAATGCCGAGGGTGGTGAGGGCGCCGAAGCCGACCCCGGAGCCGCTCGCCTCCTTCACGTGGGCATGGCTGAACAGCATGGCGCCGAGCCAGAGCAGGGGGGTCACCAGCAAGAGCAAACCGGACCAGTCATAGAGCACCAGCTGCCCCAGGATGCCGAAACTCACCCCCAGCAGGGTGCCCATGGCGCGCTTGCGGGCGTAGCTCAGGGCACCGTCCCAGTGCATGGGGAAGAGCACCAGCAGTGTGGTCGCCTGGGCGGACATGGAGTCGCGCAGATCGAACAGCTGGAATACCAGGAACGACAGGGTGGCGATGCTGGCACCGAGCAGGGCCTCGTGGCGCATCCGGTGGGGGGCCTTGGGAGAGGGTGCGGGGGCGGGCCGCGGCTCCACATCCGGGATCAGGGCCGTCATCAGGTAGGCGATGAGCACCGACAGTATGCTGGCCCAGAGGTTGCTGAAGATGAGATCGTTCAGATCTGTCCCGGGGTAGCTGGCAAAGTGCAGCATGATGCTGAGGCTGAGCACGCCGTTGGCGCCAAACAGGAAGAGGCTGCCCCGGGACATGGCGGCGAAGCGGTAGAGGAACAGCAGGAAGACGAGGGGGGTCATCAGCCCGGGATGGCCGCCGAACAAGCCGCCCAGCAGGCCGACCTCCAGTCCGCACATGGCGGCGGAGGCGATAAGCTGGCGGGCGGCGTGGCCGTTCATCACCGGGATCATGCCGAGCAGCAACACCGGGGTGACGGTGAAGAAGACCCCGTTGCTCCAGCCGAAGATCTTGCACAGTACAAACCCCAGGGTGCAGCCGAAGGCGATGCGCAGACACTGGCGCAGCTCGTTGGCGGTGAGGGGTCTGTGCCACAGGTTCATGGTCGTCATCTCAGTAGATGTAGTGCAGCAGGCTGAGCAGGCGGATCTGGCCGCGGGCAAAGAGCGCGCTCAGGGCGTTGTCTGGCAGCAGCTGGACGGTGGCGCGGGCCCCGGCCGGCAGATGGGCGGGCAACTGATCCAGGGTCAGGTGCAGGCGCAAGCGCTGGGCATCCCGCACCCAGCGATCGGACTCGATGGGGTTGGCCAAGAGGCCGTTGGCGTCGAACTGGCCGGCGCTGACCCCGGCGTCCAGGCTGGCGACCCGGGCCGGATAGAGGCGGCCTGGCTCGCCGTCGAAGGCGACCAGCGCGCGGCTCTGCGGGGTGATGTTACGCAGGCTCTTCTCGCGAAAATCGGCGATCACATCCACCTGCTCCGAGACCAGGGCCAGCAGGGGAGAGCCCGCCGTGGCCACGCTGCCCGGCTTGAGCTGCAGGTTGGTGATGATGCCATCCTGGCTCGCATGGACCTGGCTATAGGTGAGGTTGAGCTCTGCCTGGGCGAGACGGTTGCGCGCCTGGCGCAGCAGCAGGTTGTCATCACCGGCCAGGCCACGGTTGACGCGAGCCTGTTCCATGCGGGCCTGGCTGGCCAGCAGGTTGGCACGGGCGGTGCGGGCGGCGCTGTCCGCGTCATCTTTCTGCTGCTCAGAGACCATGTGACGGCGATAGAGGGTATCGATGCGCTCGGCCTCCCGCTGTTTCTGGGCGGTCTGGGTCTGCAGCGAGCTGAAGTCAGCGGCGGCGGCGTTCAGGGTCGCATCCAGCTGGCGATTCTGTTGCTCGGCCTGATCCAGGGCGAGTCTGGCCTGCTCGACCGCGAGTTCGAACGGCGCGGGATCCAGCACGAACAGCAGATCCCCCTGTTTGACATGCTGGTTGTTCACCACTGCGACCTCGACCACCTTGCCGCTGACCTGGGGCGCCATCCTGGTGACGACCCGGGTGGCCATGGCCTGGGGGGTGAGGGGCATCTTGATGTCGGCCAGCAGGAAGTAGCCGAACACCAGGATGAAGCAGGCCATGGCCCACTTGATCCAGCGTTTGAATTGTTGATCCGGGGTCATCTTATTCTCTCTCTTCATGCTGGGCACCGATCTTGCCGAGGGCATTGGCGGAGATGCGGTGCACTATCTCTTCAAACTGGGCCAGCTCCTGCTGGCTGATGCCGCTGAGCAGCTCCCGACGCACCCCTATGATGCGATCCTCGATCTGATCGAGCAGCGCCTTGCCGGCCGGGGTCAGGGTGACGATGCGGGCGCGCTTGTCCTGGCTGCAGCAGTGGCGCTCGATCAGCGCCAGCTCTTCCAGCTGACCCAGGGTGCGCATCAGGGAGGGCAGCTCTATCTCCAGCGCCTCGGCCAGGGTCTTCTGGCTGAGGTGGCCGCCGAGGCGGCTCAGCTTCCAGAGCGCGGTCCAGCGCGGATGGGTCAAACCCAAGGGGGCCAGCTCGATATCGGCCACGGTGCGCCACAACCGGTGCAGTCGCCCCAGCTGTTCGGCGAGGGAGAGCTCGCGCAACATCTCCAGATCCTTTTTCATGGCAGACACCTCATATACTTAGCCTGCTAAGCATTATATTTATTTCGCAGGCTAAGTAAAGCGTGATTCAGCTCACATTCAGTTTCGGGGGCAGGGGACGCGGGGAGGGCAATGGTGCTTAAGGTTTCAATGTTTTTATATGGCTTTGCAGGCCCGCTAACCGACAGCAGAGGAGGGGATACGTAGAGTGGCGCCACACCACAAGCTGGAGCATAACAATGAAAAACCTCTCTACCCCCGAAGTACAGATGAAGGGCGCCTGGAGCGACCAGCAGATCGCCGGCATGCCCATGATGATCTTCCTCGGGCTGGCCACCTGCGTCCTCTACGCCGGCTGGAACGGCTCCCTGCCGCTCGGCATGGTCGGCGCCCTGGCGCTGATGTTCGTGCTCGGCACCCTGCTGAGCGAGCTGGGCGAGCGGATCCCCCCCATACGGGAATACCTGGGGGGCGGCACCATACTCGCCATCTTCGGCGGCGCCGCGCTGTTCGAGTACCGGATTCTGCCGGTCGAGGCCGGTGAGGTGATCACCCGCTTCATGAAGGAGGGGGGCTTTCTCAACTTCTTCATCGCCAGCCTGGTGACCGGATCTGTGTTCGGCATGAGCGGCGCCCTGCTCAAAAACGCCGCCATGCGTTACCTGCCGGTGATCCTGGGGGGCGTGGCCCTGGCGCTGCTGAGCGTCGGCCTGGTCGGCTCCCTGATGGGGTACGGCTTCAAGAATGCGGTGCTGCTCATCGGCCTGCCCATCATGGGTGGCGGCATGGGCGCCGGCGCCGTGCCCCTGGTGGAGATCCTCTCCGGCCCCTTGCAGATGTCCAGCGCCGACCTGCTGTCGCGTATGGTGCCCGCCGTGGTGATCGCCAACACCCTGGCCATCCTGGTGGGCTCCCTGCTGGCGCGCCTCGGTCGTCGTTACCCCTCCCTGACCGGCAACGGCAAGCTGATGGTCAAGGAAAACAGCCAGAGCGTCGCCGACGAGCAGGCCGAGGCACCGACCCTGCAGAGCCTGGGTCTCGGCCTCTTCATCAGCTCCAGCATGTTCGTGCTGGGATCCTTGCTCGGCAACTTCATCCCCATGCACCCCTTCGCCCTGATGATACTGGCGGTGGCCTTTATCAAGGTGAGTGGTGTATTGCCCCGTCGTTATGAACAGGCGGCCGCCGACTGGTATCAATTCGTGGTGAGCAACCTCACCCCCTCCCTGCTGGTGGGCATAGGGGTGGCCTACACCAGCATCCCCGAGCTCATCGGCGCCTTCTCGGTCAACTACTTCATCATGGTGCTGACCACTGTGGTCGGTGGCGCCCTGGGGGCGGCCCTGGTGGGGCGCATGATAGGTTTTTATCCCATAGAGGCGGCCATCACCGGCGGCCTGTGCATGGCCAACATGGGGGGCACCGGCGATGTGGCCGTGCTGTCGGCAGCCCAGCGCATGAAGCTGATGCCCTTCGCCCAGATCTCCTCGCGTCTCGGCGGGGCCGTGATGCTGATCCTGGCCACCGCCCTCATCTCTCTGCTCGCCTGACGACCGGATACAGGAAAACGACATGAACGACATCATGATGGGCACCAGCCTGCCCTATGCCGAACGCAAGCGTCAGGGGCTGATGGGGCGCATGCCCCACAAGGAGGAGTCCCTCTCCCAGCAGCGCCGCCGCATCTACCGCCTGGTCTCGGCCATGCAGAGCCCCTTCGATCAGCACCTGCTGCTGCGCCAGTTGCAGGAGGACAACCCTGTGCTGTTTTACGATCTGGTGCGCCACCACCTGCCCGAGCTGCTGCCCATCATCTACACCCCAGTGGTGGGGGAGGCCTGCCAGCGCCACAGCGATCTCTACCTGCGCAGCCACGGTCTCTACCTCTCCTGGCACGACAGGGACGAGTTGGACGCCATCTTCGCTGCGGTGGAGCAGGAGGTGGACGTCATCGTCATCTCCGACGGGGAGCGGGTGCTGGGACTCGGGGATCTCGGCATCGGTGGCATGGGGATCTGCATCGGCAAGCTGGCGCTCTACAGCGCCGCCGGTGGCATCAACCCGGCCCGCACCCTGCCCCTGTGCGTGGATGTGGGCACCAACAACCCAGCGCTGCTGGAGGATGACTCCTACCTCGGCTGGCAGGCCCCGCGCATCGACGGCGAGACCTACTACCACTTCATGGACAAGGTAGTGGCGGCCATCCATAAACGCTGGCCCCAGGTGGTGCTGCAGTTCGAGGACTTTGCCGGCAAGCATGCCGCCAACCTCCTGGCCCGCTACCGGAACGAGCTCTGCATGTTCAACGACGACATCCAGGGCACGGCGGCGGTCGCCTCCGCCTGCGTGCTGGCGGGGTTGCAACAGGCGGGAAGTACCCTTGCCGACACGCCGGTGCTCATCGTCGGCGCGGGCTCGGCGGGCTGCGGCATCGCCGCCATGCTGGCCCGGCTGGCGGGCAGCCCAGAACGGGTGCAGTTGTTCGATCAGGACGGCCTGGTCTGCCTGGACAGGGCCAACCTGACCCCCTCCCAGCAGCCCTTCGCCCGCCCGGCAGAGGAGGCCTGCGGCTCCCTGCCCGAGCTCATCGCCCGGCTGCGCCCCGGGGTGCTGATCGGGGTGAGCGGCCAGGGCGGCCTCTTCACCGAGCAGGTGCTTGGCGCCATGGGGGAGGCGTGCGAGCGCCCCGTGATACTGCCGCTCTCCAACCCGACCCGCAGCGCCGAGGCGACCCCGGAGCAGGTGTGGTGGACGACCGAGGGGCGTGCCCTGCTCGCCACCGGCAGCCCCTTCGCCCCGGTCGAGGTGGCGGGGGAGATGCGGGTGGTCTCCCAGTGCAACAACGTCTATGTCTTCCCGGGCATTGGCCTGGGGGCCTGCGCGGTCAAGGCGCGGCGCATCAGCGATGGCATGCTGCTGGCCGCGGTGCGGGCTGTGGGTGCCTATCCGCTGGTGACGGGTCGGCTGCTGCCCCCTATCGAACAGGTGGGAGAGGTGGCCCGCGCGGTTGCCAGGGCCGTGGCCCTGACCGCCCGCGAGGAGGGGTTGGCGGATTTTGACGGTGATCCCGCGCCGCTCATTGACCAGACCTGGTGGCGCCCGCACTATTGGTCCGCCTCCTGAGCTTGCAAGGTTAATCGATGAAACTGCGCCACCAACTGGTCACCCTCTCCCTCGGGCTGTCACTGCTGCTGATCCTGATCCTGGGTGGGCTGCTCGCCCTCTTCATCCGCCACCTGCTGGAGAGCAACCTGGAGGAGAAGGGGAGCGATCTGGCCCGGGTGCTGGCGGCGGACAGCCGGGTGGTGCAGGCCCTGCAGCAGGGCAATGATCCCGGCCTGCGGGACTATGTGCAGGGGATCTGCAGCCGCACCGATGCCGCCTACATGGTGGTGACGGACGAGCACGCCCGCCGCCTGAGCCACCCTTCTCCCGAGCTGGTCGGTGCGACCTTCCGTGGCGAGGACATCTGGCCGGCGATCCAGGAGCGGCGCAGCTACTGCTCCAGGGACAAAGGCACGCTTGGCCCGGCCATCCGCTGCTTCTCGCCTGTGATAGGGGCGGACGGACGCGCCATAGGCGCGGTGGCGGTGGGCTATCTGATGCGGACTGTGGAGGGCATCTATCTGGAGCGGATAGCCCTGCTCATCAGCGCCATCGGTGCCGTGCTGGGCTGCGGCCTGCTGCTGGCGCTCTGGTTGCAGCACCGGCTGCGGCGCACCCTGCTGGATCTGGAGCCGGAGACCATAGTCAACCGCTTCGCCCAGCAGGATCTGGTGCTGGAGGGCATCTCGGAGGGGATAGTGGCCCTCGATGGCAACCATCGCATCAAGATGCTCAACAGCGCGGCCTTCTACCAGTTGCGGCTACCTGGCACCGGCCGCCACGCCCTGCTGGGGCAATCCCTGGCCGAGCTGGCCCCCAGCCTGTTGCCAGCCCTGAACCAGCAGGGGGGGGTGAACTTCACCGTGCAGGGGGAGGCGTTCGTCGGTCACTGGCAGGATCTCAGCGGCCGCGAGCCGGGCCGCATGCTGATCTTCAGCCGACCGGATGGCACCGGCAGCCTCGGCATGCAGGTGACCCATCTGCGCCAGTATGCCGAGATGCTGCGGATCCAGACCCACGAGTTCGCCAACAAGCTGAGCAGCCTCTCCGGCCTGCTGCAGCTCGGTCATGTGGATCAGGCGGTGGAACTGATCCAGCAGGAGAACGAGGCCTGCCAGACCATGCTGCAGGATCTGCTGCGCTCCATCGAGAACAAGCCGGTGGCCGGCCTCATCCTCGGCAAGTTCAGCCGGGCGCGGGAGCTGGGGGTCGAGCTGGTGCTGGATCCCGGCTCGGCCCTCGGGGAGTACCCGGCCGAGGTGTCGGCGGATCTCATCACCTGCATCGGCAACCTGCTGGACAACGGCATCAGGGCCGCCTGGGCGAACCGCCAGCGGTGCGCTCCCCGGGTGCTCATCTCGGTGGATGACTTCGGGCGTCGGCTGGTGATCGAGGTGGAGGACAGCGGTGAGGGGGTGGACGAGGCGCTGGCGGATCACCTGTTCGACTATGGGATCAGCCGCCAGACCGGCGATCATGGCGTAGGTCTCTTCCTGGTCAAGAAGACGGTGGCCCGCCGTGGGGGTGTGATAGAATGGCGCCGCACCGCCGAACAGACCACTTTGTTCGGTATCTATTTGAATAAAAACCAATTGGTGTGAGTCATGAAGCCAATTTTCACTCTTGTTATCGAGGACGACGAGCGGATCGGCGCCATCCTGGCCGAGCTTATCTCCTCGACCCCGGGCTACTCCCTGCTGGGGCGGGCCGAGAGCCTGGCCCAGGCCGATCTCATGATGCGTGCCGCCGAACCCCAGTTGCTGGTGGTGGACATCTCCCTGCCGGACGGCTCGGGTCTCGAGTGGGTGAACCGGCTGCGCAGCCACAATCGGGAGGTCTTCGTGGTCATGGTGACCGCCTCCTGCGACGTGGAGACCATACAGCAGGCCCTGAATCTCGGTGTGCAGGACTACATCATCAAGCCGCTGCGGTTGTTTCGCATCCAGCAGAGCCTGGACGAGATCCTGACCCTGCATCGCCGCCTGTGCGAGCGCGGCCTGCTGGAGCAGAGCGATCTCGATCGCCTGATGGGCAAGGGGCGCATTCAGCCGAGGGAGGTGCGCGACACCCCCAAGGGCATAGACGCCATCACCTTGCGCCAGGTGCTGGAGCTGCTGGCGGGGGAGCCGGACACCGCCTTCTCCACCGATACGGTGGCGCTGCGCCTGTCGCTCAGCCGCACCACGGCGCGCCGCTACCTGGAGTTTCTGGAGTCCGAAGACAAGCTGGACGTGGATCTCAACTACGGCCAGCGCGGTCGCCCAGAGCGGCGCTACCACTGGCGCCGGAGCAGCTGAGGCCGCTCTAACCCGCTGATGAAAGAAGGGAGCCCGAGGCTCCCTTCTTTCATTGCGCAGCAACGGCGTTCGCCGGCTTATGCCCCTTCCACCAGGGCGGGGCGTGCCCTCGGCTTGAACTGGGAGATCATGACGCCGGTCAGGATCAGGCCGCCGCCTATCAGGTGATGGCCATGGATGGGCTCCCCCAGGGAGATGACGGCGATCAGCGCCGTGCACAGGGGCATCAGGTTCATGAACACAGAGGTGCGCTCCGCCCCCATGCTTGCCAGGCCGCGCATCCAGCAGTAGGCCGCCAGCAGGGAGGAGGCGAGCCCGGCGAACAGCACCAGACCCCAGCCTTCGGCGGGCACCGCCAGGGAGTCCGCACTCAGGGCGACCGGGATCAGCAGCAGCACCGCCAGCAGGATCTGCAGATAGAGGTTGAGCCAGGGGCCGAACGGCAGTTGCCAGCGGCGGATCAGCAGGCCATAGAGCGCATAGCTGGCGGAGCCCAGCAGCATGAGGCCATCCCCCGGATTGATGCCGTCGTGCAGCAAGGCCAGGGGGTTGCCCTGACCCAGCAGCCAGAGCACCCCGAACAGGGAGAGGCTCATGCCGAGCAGCGCCTGCTTGCCCGGGCGCTGGCCGAAGAAGAGGGCGCTCTGCAGCAGGGTCAGCAGCGGTATGAGGGAGCCGATGACCCCCATATTGGTGGCCGAGGTGCTGTGGGCGGCGTAGTAGGCCAGGCACTGGTAGAGCACCATGCCAAGGGCCGCCAGCACCAGCAGCTTGCCGAGCCAGGGGCGGATCTCGGCGCGGCGGCGCCACAGTTGCGGCAGGCAGAAGGGGGAGAGCGCCAGGGCGGCGATCACCCAGCGGTAGAAGGAGATGGCGGCGGGATCCAGCACGCCGGCGGCGGCCTTGGAGACCACTGTATTGGCGGCCCAGATCAGGATGGCGAGCAGGGGGAAGAGAAAGGGCATAGGCACTCCTTGATACGATGACGAGAGTCTAGCCTTGTCTTGAACGATGCAAGTAGCGTAAATAAGACATGTCATAACCGCTTTGGGACAATCTTCATGGGCAGCCTCACCCTGGCCGAGCAGGATCGCCTACTGGCCGACCCCAACCCCCTCTATTTTCGCTACCGCCAGATCCAGGGGGGCAACGCCTGCGCCGAGCATACCCACCCCTGGGGCCAGCTCAGCCTCATCAGCCTGGGGGTCATGGTGGTGGAGGTCGGGGGAGAGCGACTGGTGGCGCCGGCCGACTACCTCATCTGGGTGCCGGCCAACCTGCCCCACAGCGCCTTCAACGAGCAGACCCTGGACTACACCTCCATCTACGTGAGCCACGCGCTGGCTCCGCGCCTGCCAAGGGACCCCCAGTTGCTGGAATTGACCCCCTTGCTGCGGGCCCTGCTGGAGGACTTTACCCAGCGCCGGGTCGGCCATCTGGAGGACGAGTGGGACGCGCGCCAGGGGGAGCTCTTCATCGAGAAACTGGCCCGCACCCGCTGCCAGCCGAGCTACCTGCCCCAGAGTCGCGACCGCCTGCTGGCCCCGCTGCTGGCCGCCCTGCACGCGGCTCCCGAGGACAACCGCACCCTGGCCGAATGGGCCAAGGTCTTGCACACCACCGAGCGCACTCTGGCGCGGCGTTGCCAGAAGGAGCTGGGCATGAGCCTCGGCCAGTGGCGCACCCGGCTGCGCATGGTCAAGGCGCTGGACTGGCTGCGGGGGGAGATGCCGGTGCAGGAGATAGCCTGGCGCCTCGGTTACACCTCGACCTCGGCCTTTATCGCCATGTTCCAGCGTGAGCAAGGATGCGCCCCCCAGCGTTATCGCCAGCAACTGGGCCAGCCAGGGGGCTGATGAGCCTGGTGGAAAAAGAGAGGGCGCCCGCAGGCGCCCTTGTCATCAGAGGTGGCAGGATCAGAAGAAGCCGAGGGGGTTGATGTCGTGGCTCACCAGCAGGTTCTTGGTGTTCTGGTAGTGGTCCAGCATCATCTTGTGGGTCTCGCGGCCTATGCCTGACTTCTTGTAGCCACCGAAGGCGGCGTGGGCCGGGTAGGCGTGGTAGCAGTTGACCCAGACCCGGCCAGCCTGGATGCCGCGCCCCATGCGCCAGGCCAGGTTGCTGTCCCGGGTCCAGAGCCCCGCCCCCAGGCCATACTGGGTGTCGTTGGCAATGGCCAGGGCATCCGCCTCGTCCTTGAAGGTGGTGACCCCGAGGGCCGGCCCGAAGATCTCCTCCTGGAACACCCGCATCTTGTTCTGACCCGAGAAGATGGTGGGCTGGATGTAGAAGCCCCCCTCAAGGCCGCTCACCTTGGCCGGGCCGCCGCCTATCAGCATCTTGGCCCCCTCGCCGCGGCCAATCTCCATGTAGCTCAGTATCTTGTCAAACTGCTCCCGGGACGCCTGGGCGCCCACCTGGGTGGCTGTGTCCAGGGGGTTGCCCTGCACTATGGTGCGGGCGCGGGCCAGCACCCTGTCCATGAAGTCGTCATAGATGCTGGCCTGCACCAGGGCGCGGGAGGGGCAGGTGCACACTTCGCCCTGGTTGAAGAAGGTCATCAGCATGCCTTCCACCGCCTTGTCGATGTAGCTGCTTTCATGCTGCATCACGTCGGCAAAATAGATGTTGGGGGACTTGCCGCCGAGTTCGACTGTGGAGGGGATCAGCTTGTCGGCGGCGCAGCGCAGTATATGGGCGCCGACTTCGGTCGAACCTGTGAAGGCGAGCTTCTGGATCCTGTCGCTGGTGGCCAGCGCCTGACCTGCCTCGGCGCCGAAGCCGTTGACCACGTTGACCACGCCGGGAGGCAGTATGTCCTTGATGAGATCCATCATCAGCATGATGGTGACCGGGGTCTGTTCGGCGGGCTTGAGCACGCTGCAGCAACCGGCCGCCAGCACAGGGGCCAGCTTCCAGGCCGCCATCAGCAGCGGGAAGTTCCAGGGGATGATCTGGCCGACCACGCCTATGGGCTCCTTGAAGTGGTAGCTGACGGTGTGCTGATCCAGCTCGGCGGCCGAGCCCTCCTGGGCACGGATGCAGCCGGCGAAGTAGCGGAAATGATCCACCACCAGCGGCAGGTCGGCGGCCAGGGTCTCGCGCACCGCCTTGCCGTTCTCCCAGGTCTCGGCGACGGCGAGCACCTCTATGTTCTGCTCGATGCGATCGGCGATGCGCAGCAGCAGGTTGCTGCGCTCGGTGACGCTGGTCTTGCTCCAGCTGGCAAAGGCCTTGTGGGCGGCGTCCAGCGCCAGCTCGATGTCGGCGGCGTCGGAGCGGGCCACCTCGCAGAACACCCGGCCATCCACCGGCGAGACGTTCTCGAAATAGCGGCCGGCGCGGGGGGCTACCCAGTCGCCACCGATGAAGTTGTCGTAACGGGACTTGAAGCTGACCAGGGCGCCTGCCTGACCGGGAGCGGTGTAAATCATCTCATCATCCTTATGTGTGTGGTCCTGACCGGCCCGGGGCCGGTGACCAGCTGCTATCGCAAGGGCCGTGCCAGAGGGTCTGACCAGCGGGATAAAAGTTAATAAAACGTTATCAAACGGGGTGCGGCGGCGTATCTTGATTAACCAGTGACCCCGGCCGTGGCGATGAGACTGTGCCGTTTCTGGACAGTGGTCGTGACACTGTGCCCTTTGTGAACAGGAGGCGTGATGAGCGAGTTACCCCAATCCAGCCCCGGCCCTATTCATGTTCTGTATGAACAGGAGGCGTGATGAGCGAGTTACTTCAATCCAGCCCCAGCCCGATCCAGCGCTCCTGGCAGCGCTGCCTGCATCAGGGCCTGCTCCGCCAGCAGAGCGCCGAGCTGGACTTGCTGCCCCAGGGAGAGCTGTCGGCCCGCCAGGAGCAGCACAGAACGCTTATCACCTGCTTCCAGCGCTTCGTGTTGCCGCTGTTTGCCCAGTTGCTGGCGGGCAGGCCCTGTCGCCTGCTGCTGTGTGACGGCGAGGGGGCCATTTTGGCCGCCAGCGGTGACGATGGCTTCGCCCGCCACGCCGAGCGGATCTTCTTGCGCAGCGGCGCCCGCTGGGGGGAGGCGAGCAAGGGCACCAATGCCATAGGCACAGCGCTCGCCGAGCAGAGCGAGGTACAGGTGCTGGGGGCCCAGCACTTCTTCGCCCAGCACAGCTTCCTCAGTTGCAGCGCCTGCCCCCTGCTCGGGCCGGACGGGCAACTGCTCGGGGTGCTCGACATCTCCACCGATGCAGCCCACCACGACGGCGACATGCTGGGCACTGTGCGGCTCCTGGCCATGACCCTGGAAAACGCCCTGCTGGCGCGTCAGCCGGGCTGGCTGGTGGATCTCGATCCCCAGAGTCTCTGGTCCGCCCGCCTGTTGCTGGGGGAGGGGGGCGAGCTGCTCGGGGCCAACCGGGCCGGACGGCTCTGGCTCGGCCAGCACCCGTTTGACGGCAAGCAGCTGCTGCGGGATCGCCGCGGCCTGCGGCTGGAGCCAGAACCTGTGGTGATTCAAACCGAAAACCAGCCCCAGCCAGCCGTTACCGCCGGGGTGCCTCTCAAGATGCTGGAGCGGGGCATCTCGCTGCTCATCGAGGGGGAGACCGGCAGTGGCAAGGAGCACCTGGTGCGTGCCCTGCACAGTCAGTCGAGCCGACGGGACAAGCCCCTGGTGTGCGTCAACTGCGGCGCCCTGCCCGCCGAGCTGGTGGAGGCCGAGCTGTTTGGCTATGTGGGCGGGGCCTTCAGCGGCGCCCGCAGCCAGGGCAGCCAGGGTTATCTGCGCGCCGCCCACGGCGGCATCCTGATGCTGGACGAGATCGGCGAGTTGCCGCTGCTGGCCCAGACCCGGCTGCTGCGGGTGCTGCAGGAGCGCAGCGTGACGCCGGTTGGCAGCCACAAACCAGAGCCGGTGGATTTCTGGCTGGTCAGCGCCAGCCACCGGGATCTGGCGGCCATGGTGCAGGATGGCGGCTTTCGCGAAGATCTCTATTACCGCATCTGCGGCTGGCGCCAGCAGCTTGCGCCGCTGCGGGCCTGGCCCCAGGGCGAGCGCCTGGGACTGATCCGGCGCCTGCTCTCGGAGATGGACCCGGCCCTGCAACTGACGCCGCAGGCGGAGCGGCAACTGCTGGCCCACCCTCTGCCCGGCAACGTGCGCCAGCTCAAGCAGGCGCTAGAGGTGGCCTGCGTGCTGGCGGAAGGGCAGGGTTGGATTGAACCCGCCCACCTGCATCTGCCCGAGGTGGTCGCCATGCCGGCTCCCCGAGGCGCCACCACCTTGCGCGAACAGAGCCGGCTGCGGGTGCAGCAGACCCTGACGGAGTGTGGCGGCAACGTGAGCGAGGCGGCGCGCCGCCTTGGCATCAGCCGCACCACCCTCTACCGGGCGCTGCGGGAAGAGGGATAGGGGTGTTGCCGCACCGCTTGCTTGTGTAGACTGGGGCTCTGCGATGATTTTTCTTTATTTTTCCATGGCATGGAGCGCTCAGTGGTGAAAGGAATGATGACATCGGGAACCCGTTTCCCCAGGAGCTGGCGTCCGCCTCTTGCGGTGCAATGCCGACAGGATTCAGCCCGGCGGATGGCAGGCGACGCCCTGCACACGGGCTGAGCCGACCAATGCCCCGGCGCCCATGAGGGCGCGTGTAATAACCTTGGATCTGGATCAGCACGGTGCAGAATTACAAGGTGTAGAGTAAAAGCTCTTTTTCAGGTGTGATCGTCATGACCCCATCCTATTCCCGCGTGACCAATATGTTGTTCTGGAGCCTGCTGCTCGGCAGTCTGCTGGCCATACTGGTGTTCGAGTTCGGGCCAGAGCGGCGGCTGGACATCCTGAGTCAGGCCAGCCTGGCCGCCAGGGCCCAGGATGATCGCGCCCATGGCGGCCAATCGGTCACCACGCTGATCCCTGGGGGCGACAAGCCCGCCATCGACTGCAAGCTGCGCGCGGGCCACAGCTCCCCCTTCTGTGAACTGATCCTGACCCTGTCTGCCCCCGAGTGGGGGCTGGATCTCTCCCACTTCAGCGGCGTGCGGGTCAAGCTGAGGGTGGAGGGGAGCGAGCCGCAGAGCTGGCGCCTCTATCTGCGCAACTATGATCCCGCCTACTCGATAGCCGGGGACGAGATCTCCCACAAGTTCAACGAGGTGCTCTTTCGTCCCGACGATTACGGCCGCATCCAGGACATCCCCCTCAAGGTGTTCGCCCCCAGTTCATGGTGGGTGCAGCAGTACCGGATCCCGCTGGCGCAGCAGGGGGCGGATCTGCACCATGTCTATGCCATCGAGCTTGCCACAGACGACAGGATGCAGCCCGGGGACTACAGGTTGATCCTGGAAAAGCTGGAGTTCTATGGCCGCTGGGGCAAGCCGGGGGACTTCTACCGCCAGCTGCTGCTGGGCTGGCTGATATACGGAATACTGCTGTTTCTGACCCAGTACCTGCTGATGGGAGACAAGCTGCGCAAGGCTCGCGAGGCGCGGCTGGCGGCGGAGGCGCTCAGCCAGAGCCTGTCCGAGCAGTACCGCCGCACCGAGGAGGAGGCCCGCTACGATCCCCTGACCGGGGCCCTCAACCGGCTCGGTGGCGAGAAGCTCTTGAGCGAACTGGGGGAGATGCCGCTCTCCTTCATCTATATCGACATCGATCACTTCAAGGGGGTCAACGACACCCACGGTCACCCCATGGGGGACGAGGTGCTCAAGCACATGGTGAGCGAGCTGCTGCGCCATTGTGACAGCCTGTGCCGCCTGGTGCGCTGGGGAGGAGAGGAGTTCGTGCTGGTCTGCCTGCACTATGAGCAGGCGAGGGCAGAGCGGCTGGCCGAGCGGCTGAGGGGGGGGCTGGAGGCCTACAGGGACTGGCCCCTCGGGCTCAGGATCACCGCCTCCTTCGGGGTGGCGGAGCGGCGCGGGGACTCCCTTGAGCTGACCCTCAAGCGAGCGGACGAGGCGCTCTATCAGGCCAAGGAACGGGGGCGCAACCGGGTCGAGGTGGGCTAGGGCGCAGCCCTGCCCACCGACTAAGGGCCTTGCCTTCGCTAAGGTGATTGCGGCTGGAGCCTCGGCCTCCCAGCCGTTATGATGCGCGCCAGCCGGGGCGCGGGGCCCCCTCATCAGTCAAGGAGTTTCCCATGTCCCAACACCTAGGTGCCCTGACCCTGCTGGTGGCCGACTACGATCAGGCCATTCGCTTTTTTACCCAGGGGCTCGGATTTGAGCTGCTGGAAGACACGCCCCTCGACGAGCCGGGCAAACCGGGCAAGCGCTGGGTGCGGGTCGCCCCGAAAGGTGTCCCAGGGTCGGCCCTGCTGCTGGCCCAGGCTGCCAATGCGCAGCAGCAGGCCGCCATCGGCCAGCAGGGGGGCGGCCGGGTCTTCCTGTTTCTCGAGACCGACGACTTCTGGGGCGACTACCAGCGCATGCAGGCGTACGGCGTGCATTTTTGTGAACAGCCCCGCCACGAGCCCTATGGCAACGTGGTAGTGTTCGAGGACATCAGTGGCAACCGCTGGGACCTGCTGCAACGCATTGCTGCCAACTGAATCTGAAAACGTTTATCATCCCGCCTGTCATAAAGTCATAAAAGTGTCACAGAAAGTTCTAATAATTGGCGCACCCATCTTCACAGAGGAGAGAGAAGGGATATGGCTAAGCGAATTCTGGTGGTCGAGGACGAGGCACCAATCCGCGAGATGCTCTGCTTCGTGCTCGAGCAAAAAGGATATGAGACGGTTGAGGCAGAAGATTATGCCGATGGACTGGCGAAGGTGCGTGAACCTTACCCCGAGCTCATCGTACTGGACTGGATGATGCCAGGCGGCAGTGGCATCCAGTTCATCAAGCAGCTCAAGCAGGACGAGGTGACCCGCCAGATCCCCGTGGTGATGCTGACCGCCCGTGGTGAGGAAGAGGACAAGGTGCGCGGCCTCGAGGCGGGCGCCGACGACTACATCACCAAGCCGTTCTCTCCCAAGGAGCTGACCGCCCGGCTGCACGCCGTGATGCGCCGGGTCTCCCCCACCTCGGTGGACGAGGTGATCGAGGTGCAGGGGCTCAAACTGGATCCTGTCTCCCACAGGGTCAGCGCCGAGGAGAAGGCGCTGGACATGGGGCCGACCGAGTTCAAGCTGCTGCACTTCTTCATGACCCATCCCGAGCGGGTCTACAGCCGCGAGCAACTGCTCAACAACGTCTGGGGCACTAATGTGTATGTGGAAGACAGGACGGTGGACGTGCACATCCGTCGTCTGCGCAAGGCGATCGAAGAGACCGGGCACGACAGATTGATCCAGACGGTGCGTGGAGCCGGATACCGCTTCTCAACCCGTCTCTAGGGGATAACATGTTGCAACCTTACGCCTGGCGGCGACAGTTGTGGCGAATGGCGTTCTTCTACGCCCCCTTCGTCTTGGTAGGTTGGTTGATAGAACACCTCTCCCTCTGCCTGCTGGTGGCGACCGTGCTGCACCTGGGCTGGCACTACCGCTTCCAGAAGCGGCTGTCGGACTGGCTGTGGCACGATCGCAGCCTGGTGCCGCCCCATGGCAGCGGCAGTTGGGAATACATCTTCAATGGCATTTACAAGTTGCAGCAGCGCCACCGTGCCCGGCGCCGCGAGCTGGCGGGGCTCATCCGTCGGTTCCGGGAGGGGGCCGAGGCCCTGCCCGATGCCGCCGTGGTGTTTCGCACCGACGGCAGCATCCTATGGTGCAACCGGCTGGCGGAGCAGTTGCTCGGTTTTCGCTGGCCCGAGGATGCCGGCCAGCACATCGGCAACCTCATCCGTCATCCCGGTTTCGTCGCCTACCTCGGCAAGGGGCAGTATGACGAGCCGTTCGAGATGAGCTCCCCCATCAACGAAGAGAAGTTTCTCGAGTTTCGCATCATGCCCTATGCCGAGGATCAGGCCATGCTGGTGGTGCGGGACGTGACCCGGCTGCGCAGCCTCGAGAAGACCCGCAAGCACTTCGTCTCCAACGTCTCCCACGAGCTGCGCACCCCGCTCACAGTGCTAAAGGGGTACCTGGAGATGACCGAGGAGCCACCGCCCCCCGCCATGTGGGCCAAGGCGCACAGGGTGATGATGGAGCAGACCATCCGCATGGACAACCTGGTCAATCAGCTGCTCACCCTGTCGCGCATCGAGGCGGCCCCGACCGTGGATCTCTCCCATCTGGTGGACATGCCCGCCATGCTGGGGCTGCTGGAGCAGGAGGCGCGGGCCCTGTCGGGAGAGAATGCCCATCAGATCGAGTTCCAGGTGCAGCCCAATCTGTTCGTGAAGGGGGACAGGGACCAGCTGCGCAGCGCCGTTTCCAACCTGGTCTACAACGCCATTCATTACACCCCGGCCGGTCGCAAGATCACTGTGGAGTGGCGCAAGCAGGGGGCCATGGCGCTTTTTGTGGTGCAGGACCAGGGGGAGGGGATAGCCCCGGAGCACCTGGCGCGGCTCACCGAGCGCTTCTATCGGGTCGACAAGGCGAGATCCCGCCACACCGGCGGCTCCGGCCTTGGCCTCGCCATCGTCAAGCATGCCCTGAGCCATCACGATGCCCAGCTCGAGATAGAGAGCCGGGTCGGCCAGGGCAGCCGTTTCAGCTTCCTCATTCCTGCCAGGATGGTGGTGGTAAAATAGTCTTTATTGACAACTGGTTAGCAATAAAAAAGGGGGCGGCGAGAGCGGCCCCCTTGGCATTTGTTCCGCGCTGGGCCCATGTCATCAAAGTGTCATATAAATTCCATAAATTTGTCACTGCCAGGTCAGATACTGGCGCCGTCTTAAGAACAGACCCAGCGTCACCTTGGGAACGAGGGGACGGAATACAACTCAACAAGCTGACTGACGCAGTCAGCTTGATCACCGCAAGACAGTGTTAATCGGCGCCATGTATTGGCAATTGCCTTCTGTAACTTTGGAGAGATTGGATGAAACTCAACAAACTGGCTGGTGTAATCGGATTCACCGCAGCAACCCTGTTTTCTGTCAGCGCCCTGGCTGCCGGTGTGGATAAAGATCTGCCGGATTACACCCCGACCAGTGGCATCTCGGGCAACCTGTCCTCTGTCGGCTCGGACACCCTGGCCAACATGATGACCCTGTGGGCCGAAGAATTTAAGCGCGTCTACCCCAACGTCAACGTGCAGATCCAGGCCGCCGGTTCTTCCACTGCCCCGACCGCACTGACCGAGGGCGTCGCCCAGTTTGGCCCCATGAGCCGTGCCATGAAGGCCGGTGAAGAGGAAGCATTCGAGAAGCGCTACGGCTACAAGCCGACCGCCATCCGCGTCGCGGTCGATGCCCTGGCGGTGTTCGTGAACAAGGACAACCCCATCAAGGGGCTGACCATGGAGCAGGTTGACTCCGTCTTCTCCAGCACCCTCAAGTGCGGCGAAGCCAAGGCCGCCACCAAATGGTCCGATCTGGGTCTGGATGGCAACTGGTCCAGCAAGGACCTGCAACTGTTCGGTCGCAACTCTGTCTCCGGTACCTATGGCTACTTCAAGGAGCACGCCCTGTGCAACGGTGACTTCAAGAGCGGCGTGAACGAGCAGCCGGGCTCCGCCTCTGTGGTGCAATCCGTCTCCGCTTCCCTGAACGGCATCGGCTACTCCGGTATCGGCTACGTCACCTCTGGCGTGCGCGCCGTACCGCTCTCCAAGGATGGCAAGACCTTCGTTGAAGCGACCGCAGAGAACGCCTTGACCGGCAAGTACCCGCTGTCGCGCTTCCTGTACGTTTACGTGAACAAGGCTCCGAACAAGCCGCTCTCCCCGATGGAGCAAGAGTTTGTGAAGATGATGCTCTCCAAGGCCGGTCAGACCATAGTGGCGAAGGATGGCTATGTGCCGGTCCCCGCCAAGATTGTCCAGGCCGACCTGAAGAAGCTGGGTATCATGTAATCCCGCTTTCGCTCAGCAGACAAACTAGCCTCCAAACGAGCCCAAGCGGGCTCGTTTTTATTTTGGCGCCACGGGATCTTTTTGGTCGCATGGGGTGGCGCCTGGCTTGCACCGGACGGCGGCATTCCCGAGAATAGGGCAACTTCACGGTAAAGGACCCTCTCATGCGTGCATCTTCCCTGTCCAAATTCGGCCTGGCGGCCTTGTGCAGCGCCCTGCTGGCCAGTTGTGCCCAGTCGCCGACCGGCCGCAGCCAGATGCTGCTCTTCTCCCCCCAGCAGATGAACCAGCTGGGGGCCGACTCCTTCGAGCAGATGAAGAAGCAGGAGAAGGTAAGCAAGGATGCCAAGGTGAATGCCTATGTCTCCTGCGTGGCCAAGGCGGTCACCGCCCAGGTGCCTGCCAGCTATGGCATCACCAGCTGGGAGGTGGTGGTGTTTGACTCCAAGGAGGTCAACGCCTTCGCCCTGCCCGGGGGCAAGATCGGCGTCTACAGCGGCCTGCTCAAGGTCGCCAAGAATCAGGATCAGCTCGCCACCGTCATCGGCCACGAGCTGACCCACGTGCTGGCACAGCATTCCAACGAACGCCTCTCCCGGGATCAGCTGACCGGCATAGGGCTGGCGGTGGCCGATGCCGCCATCGGCAGCAGCCAGGGGGGCGGTGCCACCATGGCGGCGCTCGGGCTCGGGGTTCAGGTGGGGATCGCCCTGCCCTATGGCCGGGCTCAGGAGAGCGAGGCCGACCGGTTGGGGCTGGATCTGATGGCTCGCGCCGGCTTCAATCCGGCCGAGGCGATTCCCCTGTGGCAGAACATGAGTGCCGCCGCCGGGGGCAAGGCGCCGCCCCAGTTGCTCTCTACTCACCCGAGCGATGAGAACCGCATTACCGAGTTGCAGGCCCAACAGGCTCAGGCAGAGCCCCTGTATCGGCAGGCCCGTGCCGCTGGGTTGACTCCCCAGTGCAAGGCATAACACTGCGTCTGGCCCGTCCCGCCGATGCCGCCGCCATGACGGTGATGCAGCGGGCCAGCTGGCTGGCGGCCTATGGTGGCGTGCTCGGTGAGGATCTGCTGGCCCAGCTGGCGGTCACCGAGCATCTGCAGATCTGGCGCCGCCGGCTCGCCGAGCTGGCCCCCATCCCCATGCTGCTCTGTCAGGACGAGGTCGTCATCGGCTTGCTCTATTGGCACCCTGTCCACGAGGAGGGGCTGATGACGGCGCGCATCCGGGCGCTCTATCTGCACCCGGATCACTGGCGTCGGGGCCATGGCAAGCGGCTGTGGCAGGCGGTGGCGGTGCAGATGCGCCGGGCCGGTTGCGAGTGCGTCAGGCTATGGCTGCTCGATGGCAATCACATCGGCGAGGGGTTCTACCTGCGTCGCGGCTTCGTGTTTGACGGCCAGGAGCGCACCCTGACGAGCCTGGGACAACCCTGTCTGCAGCGGCAAATGTTCCGTTTGCTTTGAGCTGGCTCCCGTTTTTCGCCCATGGTTACTTTATTTTTTTTGCGAATTAATACAATGTGCCCCATCTGGACAGACTGAGGTGACTAGGTTCACCGGCAAGGGAGTGTGGCATGTATTACGGATTTGATATTGGTGGCACCAAGATTGCCTTCGCTGTGTATGACGGAGGCCTGAATCTCTGTCACGAAGAGCGCATGAGCACTCCCGGCAATGATTACGAGGGGCTGTTGCAGCTGATCCTGACGCGGGTCGAGGCGGCGGACGCCCGCTTCGGCGCGAAAGGCGCCGTCGGCATCGGGTTTCCCGGCATAATCAATCGCCTGGATGGGAGCATAGTGGCGGCAAACCTGCCCGCCATTCACGGTCGTCATCTGGGCGCGGATCTGGCCAGCCGACTGGCACGCACCGTCAGCGTCGACAACGACGCCAACTGCTTCCTCTGGTCCGAAGTGCACCAGGGGGCCGCCGCCGCGGCCGAGAGTGCGCTGGGAGTGACCATTGGCACCGGCATAGGTGGCGCCGTCTATCTGGCGGGCAAGCTCATCCAGGGCCGCAACTGGCTGGCGGGGGAGATAGGCCATTACCCGCTGCCGGCCACCATATTGATGAAGTATCCCGACCTGCCCCGTCCCCGCTGCGGCTGTGGCCGCCTGGTCTGTTTCGAAACCTACGCCTCGGGCACCGGCCTGGAGCGGCTCTATCACCACTTCAACGGCGAGCGCGCCAGTGGTCACCAGATAGTCGCCCGTGCCGAGGCCCGGGAATCCGCGGCGCTCTCGGCCATCGACTGCTGGCTGGAGATCCTGGCCGCCGGGCTCGCCACCGCCATCTCGGTGATAGACCCCGAGGTGGTGGTGCTGGGGGGCGGCCTCAGCGGGCTGCCTGCCCTGTATGAAGAGCTGCCCAAGCGTCTGCCCGGCCACCTGCTGCCCGGCGTCGCCCTGCCGGCTATCCGCCAGGCCCGCTTCGGCGGCGCCGGTGGCGTGCGTGGCGCAGCCCTGCTGAATTTATGAGATCAGGCACTGGGTCTGATCTCCCCGGATAAGGAGTCATCATGACCCGTCTTGAAATCTGCATCGACAACCTGGAATCCCTGTTCACCGCCCAGCAAGCCGGGGCGGATCGCATCGAGCTCTGCTCTGCGCTGGGACTGGGCGGTCTCACCCCCTCCTATGGTTTCATGCAGCAGGTGGCGCGCCACGCCACCATTCCCGTCTACGCCATGATCCGCCCCCGTGCCGGGGATTTCTGTTTCAGTGCCGCCGAGTTCGAACTCATGTTGCTGGACATCGCCGCCGCCCGGGCAGCAGGCTTGCAAGGTGTGGTGGTGGGTCTGCTGGACGAGGGGGGCAGAGTGCCTGCCGCCCAGTTGCAACAACTGGTCGAGGCGGCCGGTCCCCTGGGGGTCACCTTCCATCGCGCCATCGATCTCAGCTCCAACTGGCGCGCCGATCTGGAGACCATAGTGGCAGCCGGCTGTGAGCGTATTCTGAGCTCCGGCCATGCCCCGACCGCCCTGGCGGGTCTGGAGACACTGCAGGCGATGCAACAGACCCTGGCGGGCCGCGCCAGCCTGATGCCCGGCGCCGGGGTCAATGCGGACAACGTGCGCACCATACTCGAGTTCACCGGGGTGAGCGAAGTACACATGTCCGGCATGGGCTGGCGCGGCGGCATGGTGCCCCACGGCGTCAACATGGGTACCTCGGACGATGGCCGGGTCAATATCACAGACGGCGCCAAGGTGGCAGCGGTGCGGGCCCTGCTGGATCGCGCCTGAGTCAGCCTGTGGTTGTCGTCTCCTCTCCCTTCTCCCCTTGCGGGAGAAGGGCCGGGGATGAGGGGGATGTGAACTCTCTCCCACCGGCGGGGAAATCAGGGCCGGCGCCGGCAGCACCCCGGGAAAAAGTCTGATATCATCCCGTCTCTTTTACATGCCTCATTACTTGGATCTGGAGCTACATCTCAATGTCCCAATACGACTCTATCGAACAGAAGGCCAGCTATGGCATCGGCCGCAACATGGGTGATCAACTGGCGCAGCAAGCGTTCGCCGGTCTGGATATCCCGGCCCTGCAACAAGGTCTGGCAGATGCCCTGAATGGTCTGGAGTTCGCGGTCAGCCGTGACGATATCAATGATGCCTTCCAGGTCATCACCGCCCGCATGCAGGAAGAGCAGGAAGCCGTTGCCAAGGCCGCCGCCGCCGATGGCGAAGCCTTCCTTGCCGACAACGCCAAGCGCGCCGACGTGAAAGTGACCGACTCCGGTCTGCAATACGAAGTCATGGTAGAAGGCAAGGGCGCCGTGCCTGTGGCCGGTCAGTCCGTACGCGTGCACTACCACGGTACCTTCACCCACGGTGGCGTGTTCGACAGCTCTGTTGCACGCGGCCAGCCTGCCGAGTTCCCGGTCACCGGCGTCATCGCCGGTTGGGTGGAAGCGCTGCAGATGATGCCGGTTGGCTCCAAGTGGAAGCTCTACATTCCGCAGGATCTGGCCTACGGTGCCCGTGGCGCCGGCTCCATCCCGCCCTACTCCGCACTGGTATTCGAAGTGGAGCTGCTGGACATCCTGTGATCCGGCTGGCGTGATGCAAACGGCGACCCCTGGGTCGCCGTTTGTTTTTGCGCGCTGCCACGCCCAGGTGGATGAGCCATGGTCTTCTCGGAAGATTTGGATATAGTCAGGACGTCGCACTCTCGGCCACCCAGGGAGACAGGCCATGGCCGCCATCATAGAAGTCGTCGATCTCATCAAGCACTTTCCCGGTGTCAGGGCGGTGGACGGACTCAGCTTTGCCATTCCCGCCGGTAGCTGTTTCGGCCTGCTCGGTCCGAACGGGGCGGGCAAGACCACCACCATAGAGCTGCTCGAGGGGATCCTCACCCCGGACAGCGGCCAGATCCTGTTTCATGGCGCCCCCCGTGGCCCCGACTATCGCTCCCGCATCGGCATCCAGTTCCAGCACACCGCGCTGCAGGATTTTCTGACGGTGCGTGACACCCTGCGCCTGTTTGCCAGCCTCTATCCCAACCCCCTGCCACGGGAGCTGCTCATCGATCTATGCGCCCTTGGCGAGTTCATCGACAGGGACAGCCGCAAGCTCTCCGGCGGCCAGCGTCAGCGCCTGCTGCTGGCCCTGGCCCTACTCGGCGACCCTGAACTGCTGTTTCTGGACGAGCCCACCACAGGGCTGGATCCCCAGGCTCGTCACCACTTCTGGCAGCGGATCGAGGCGATCAAGGCCCAGGGCAAGACGGTGGTGCTCACCACCCACTACATGGACGAGGCGCAGCAACTGTGCGATCGCATCGCCATCGTGGATCACGGTCATCTGCTCAGCCTGGACACGCCGGCGGCCCTGCTGGCGCGGCACTTCGACGGCGTGCTGGTGCGCCTCTCGGATCACCCGGCCCTCGCCAGCCTGGGTTATCCGCTGCGGCCCCATGGCGAGCAGGTGGAGCTGAGCTGCCCCGACGTGGCGGCCTTGCTGCCACGGCTGCTGAGTCTGGGGGTACCGCTGACCGGCATGCAGGTGCGCTCCCCCAATCTGGAAGATCTCTTCCTGCACCTGACCGGCCACAGCCTCCGGAGCGGCGCATGAAAAATCCCATCAAGCGCAGTGTCGTTGCGCTCTGTTACCCGCGAGCCTTGTCATTTCGACGGGGTTCTAGCTCGAGGAGGGGAACATGAAGGGCGCCATCAAGCGCAATGTCGTTGCGCTCTGTTACCCGCAAGCCTTGCCATTTCGACGGGGTTCGAGCCCGAGGAGGGGAACATGAAGGGAGCACTCAAGCGCATAGGTGCCCTCTTTTACGCCCGCACCCTGGAGTTCGTGCGCGACAGGGCGGCCCTGGTCTGGAACCTGCTTTTTCCGCTCTTGCTGGTGATCGGCTTCTCCCTCATCTTCTCGGGCCCCCCCAAGCCGCTGGTGCAGATAGGGGTGGTGGGGGAGCTGACGACGGCCTATCAGCCCCTGACCCATATCCCGCTGCTCAAGCTGATCCCCTATGGCGACGAGGCGAGGGGCGTCCTCAAGGTGCGCCACCATCAGCTGGACTTGCTGCTGGCACCGGCGCGCGGCCACTACTGGGTCAACCCGGATGCCCCCCAGGGGGCCATGGCCGAATACCTGCTGCGCCAGGCGGTGCACGAGCCCTTGCAAAGAGAGGCCCTGAGCGGACGGGCCATCCGCTATGGTGACTGGTTGCTGCCCGGGGTGATCGGCATGAACCTGATGTTCTCCGGCCTGTTCGGGGTGGGGTTCGTCATAGTGCGCTATCGCAAGAACGGGGTGCTCAAACGCTTGCGAGCGACCCCGCTGTCGGCGGCCGAGTTTCTCTGCGCCCAGTTGCTGTCGCGGGTGCTGATCACCCTGGTGGTGAGCCTGCTGGTCTTCCTGGTGGCTTACTGGCTGCTGGATGTACCCCTGCTCGGCTCCGGCTGGCTGCTGCTCTTTATCGCCCTGGTCGGCGGGACCGCCATGGCCTCCCTCGGGCTGCTCATCGCCGCCCGCATTCAGAACGAGGAGCTGGCGAGCGGTTTGCTCAATCTCATCAGCTTGCCCATGATGTTCTTATCCGGCGTCTGGTTCTCGCTGGAAGGGTCTCCCCCCTGGTTGCAGGCCGTGGCAGCCCGCTTGCCCCTCAGCCAGATCATAGAGGCGGCCCGCGCCGTCATGCTGGAAGGGGCGGGCTGGCAGGCGGTGGCGGGGATGCTGGCCCAGGTCATGGTGTTTGCCCTGGTGTGCATCACGCTAGGGGCGGCGTTATTCAAATGGAGCGCAAAATGAAGCCAATACTGTGGTTGCTGCTGGTGGCGACGCTGCCGGTGGATGCCGGCACCCTGCGCTGCAAGAGTGCCCTGCTGACCGAGGGGGACACCACGGCCGAGCTGCTGATCCGCTGCGGTCAGCCGATGCTCAAGGAGGATCTGACCCGTTTTGAGGAAAACGGCTTCGGGGCGCGGATGACGGTCAAGTATGCCGAGCGCTGGACCTACAACTTTGGCAGGAGCGAATTCATGCAGTTCGTCACCGTCGAAAACGGCGTCATCACCGAGATTGAAGACGGTCCCCGCGGCGGTTGAACCACGTACCGATCTAGGGTCGGCGCTCCGATCTTGAGGCTCCTTATCCCGGCCTCGTTTCCTGCCAGAAGATAGGCTGCTTGAGCCTGTGCGCCCCCCGCCATAGCACCATATCGACGCCGCCCAATATTTGCCCCAGCTTCCCCGCGTTGGGGCTTGCCGAGAGAAAAGTGAGCCTGATGAGTCAGTTGGAGTCCGATTTCGCTGCCCCATCCCGGTGCGTCCTATTTTTTTGCGAAAATAATCCTCACAGTGGGAATGGCTTTTAACAGCAGGCTATTTGGTGAATAAGGGTCTACTTTTGATTCTGAGAGTGCATATCGCCCCGCGCGAACATTTTGTGCTGTTGCACCACTGTTGTGCCGGGTTGCACCGATTGACAGGTTTTTGAAGCGCTGGATAAGCTGCAAAAAAGCAGGGAAACGATGGCATCTTGCTCGGTTTGGGTGCCAATTCGAATCAAACCACAGGGAAGAGTGACATGAAGCAGATACACAAGGCGGGTATGGTGATAGTGCTGTCGCTGGCGGCAGCCAATGTCTGGGCAGAGGGTACTCTGGATGCCGTGAAGAAGAAGGGGTTTGTGCAGTGCGGGGTCGGTGATGGCCTGCCCGGGTTCTCCAACCCGGACGCCAAGGGCACCTGGACCGGGCTGGATGTGGATGTGTGCCGCGCCGTCGCGGCGGCCGTGCTCGGGGATGCCGGCAAGGTCAAGTATGTCTCCCTCACCGCCAAGGAGCGTTTCACCGCCCTGCAATCCGGTGAAGTGGACTTGCTGTCGCGCAACACCACCTGGACCCTGACCCGGGATGGCTCGCTGGGCCTGACCTTCGCCGGAGTGAACTACTACGATGGCCAGGGCTTCCTGGTCAACAAGTCCCTCGGGGTCAAGAGCGCCAAGGAGCTGGACGGAGCCGCCGTCTGCATCCAGTCCGGCACCACCACCGAGCTCAACCTGGCGGATTACTTCCGCGCCAACGGCGCCATGAAATATACCCCAGTGGTGTTCGACACCTCGGATCAGACCGTCAAGGGTTTCGAGGCGGGGCGTTGCGACGTGCTGACCTCGGATCAATCCCAGCTCTACTCCCTCAAGATCAAGCTGACCAAGCCGGAGGATGCCGTGGTGCTGCCCGAGGTCATCTCCAAGGAGCCGCTGGGCCCGGCGGTGCGCCAGGGGGACGAGCAGTGGTTCAAGGTGGTGCGCTGGAGTCTTTACGCCATGCTCAACGCCGAAGAGGCTGGTGTGACCAGCGCCAACGTGGACGAGATGCTCAAATCCACCAACCCGGACATCCGTCGCCTGCTGGGGCTGGAAGAGCCCAAGGGCGCTGTGCTGGGGCTGGATGACAAGTGGGCCTACAACATAGTCAAACAGGTCGGCAACTACGGCGAGTCCTTCGATCGCAACGTCGGCGCCGGCTCTCCCCTCAAGATCGACCGCGGCATCAACGCGCTCTGGAACAAGGGCGGCCTGATGTACGCGCCACCCATCCGCTAAATAGACTGCTGTCGGGGGGCCTGGCCCCCCATTTTCCCCTTGCCCTGGCTTTGTCGGAGTCATCCTCATGGCGATACAAGCATCAAACCATAGGAAAGAACAGGGCCGCTGGTGGTATGACGCTAAGGTGCGGGCGCAGATCTTCCAGTGCCTGGCCATTGCCGCCGTTCTCGCGTTTCTGTTCTACATCATCAACAATGCCCTGACCAATCTGGCGACCCGTGGCATCACCACTGGTTTCGATTTTCTGGGCAACACCGCCGGGTTCGGCATCTTGCAGAGCCTGATCCCCTACGACGAGACCTATACCTTCGGTCGCACCTTCGTGGTCGGCCTGCTCAATACCCTGCTGGTCTCGGTGCTCGGCATCCTGTTTGCCACCCTGCTTGGCTTCGTGCTCGGGATAGCGCGGCTGTCCCGCAACTGGCTGGTGGCCAAGATTGCCACCGTCTACATAGAGACCTTTCGCAACATTCCGCTGCTGCTGCAGATCTTCTTCTGGTACTTCTCGGTGCTGCGCACCCTGCCATCTCCCCGTGAGAGCGTGGAGCTGGGAGGGCTCGCCTTCTTGAACGTGCGGGGCTTCTATCTGCCCAAACCCTTGTTTGAAGAGGGATTTGGCTATGTGATCTGTGCCCTGCTGCTGGCAGTCGTCCTGAGCTGGGGGCTGAGCCGCTGGGCAAGGCGCCGTCAGGCACTGACCGGCAGGATCTTCCCGTTCTGGCGCTGTGTGGCCGCTCTGGTGATCCTGCTCCCCGCCATCGCCTTCCTGCTGGCAGGCAGCCCGCTCTCCTGGAGTGTGCCCATACTGCAAGGCTTCAACTTCCGGGGCGGCTTGACGGTACTGCCCGAGCTCGCGGCGCTGCTGCTGGCGCTCACCATCTATACGGCGGCCTTCATCGCCGAGATAGTGAGATCCGGCATACTGGCCATCAGCAAGGGGCAGACCGAGGCCGCTTCCGCCCTCGGGCTCTCGCCCACCAAGACGCTGCGGCTGGTGGTCATTCCCCAGGCGATGCGGGTCATCATTCCCCCGTTGACCAGCCAGTACCTGAACCTCACCAAGAACTCCTCGCTGGCCACCGCCATCGGTTATCCGGATCTGGTCTCTGTGTTCATGGGCACCACCCTCAACCAGACCGGGCAGGCCATCGAGGTGATCGCCATGACCATGGGGGTCTATCTCATCATCAGTATCACCACCTCAGTCCTGATGAACATCTACAACCGCAGGATGACGCTGGTCGAGCGCTAGGGAGCTGTCATGTTTGTGAACGAGTTGCAGGAGGCGTTGCCGCCTCCCAATCATCGCCGGGGGCTGGTCGCCTGGATCAGGCAGAACCTCTTCCCCAACTGGTGGAACGGCCTGCTGACCCTGGTGCTGGCCTATCTGCTGCTGCCACTGCTCTGGTCGGCGCTGGACTGGGCTATCTTCTCCGCCAACTGGCAGGGGAGCAGCCGTGCCGACTGCGTGCAGGGTGGTGCCTGCTGGGTCTTTATCGAGAGCCGTCTGGGGCAATATCTCTACGGCTTTTACCCGGTCGACCAGTATTGGCGCATCAATCTGGCCTTCGCCGGTCTGGCCGTGCTGCTGGCACTGCTGATCTGGCCGCGCACCCCGCGCAAGGGCTGGCTGGCGCTCTTCACCCTGCTGGTGTTCCCTGTCATCGCCTTCGTGCTGATCCACGGCGGGGCGGGTCTCGAGGTGGTGGAAACCAACCGCTGGGGCGGCCTGATGCTGACCCTGGTGCTGGCGGTGGTGGGCATAGTGGTTGCCCTGCCATTCGGGATCCTGCTGGCGCTGGGGCGCCGCTCCCACATGCCGGTCATCTCCAGCCTCTCCACCGTCTACATCGAGTTCTGGCGGGCGGTGCCGCTCATCACTGTGCTCTTCATGGCCTCCGTCATGCTGCCGCTGTTCATGACCAGCGAGGTGGAGCTCGACAAGCTGCTGCGGGCGCTTATCGGCATCATTCTGTTCCAGGCGGCCTACGTGGCGGAGGTGGTCAGAGGGGGGTTGCAGGCGATCCCCAAGGGGCAGTACGAGGCGGGTGAAGCCTTGGGGCTCTCCTACTGGAAGGTGATGGGACTGGTCATCATGCCCCAGGCCCTCAAGATCACCATTCCCTCCCTGGTGAACACCTTTATCTCCCTGTTCAAGGACACCAGCCTGGTGTTGATCATAGGGCTGTTCGATCTGCTGGCCATCTCCAAGGTGGCACTGGCGGATCCGGCCTGGCTGGGCTTCTCCACCGAGGCCTATGTGTTCATCGCCATGATTTTCTGGATGTTCTGTTTTGGCATGTCCCGCTACTCCATCTATCTGGAGCGCAAACTCAACACCGGTCACAAGCATTAGGAGTAGTTTCGAGATGAAAACGGACGCTGTGGTAGAACTCAAGGACGTCAACAAGTGGTACGGTGAGTTTCATGTGCTGCGCAACATCAATCTGCAGGTGGGCAGGGGGGAGAAAATCGTCATCTGCGGGCCCTCGGGCTCGGGCAAGTCCACCATGATCCGCTGCATCAACCGGCTGGAGGAGCATCAGAGCGGTGACATCCTGGTCAAGGGCACGGCCCTGACCTCGGATCTCAAGAACATAGAGACGGTACGCCGCGAGGTGGGCATGGTGTTCCAGCACTTCAACCTCTTCCCTCATCTGACGGTGCTGGAGAACTGCTGCCTGGCCCCCATCTGGGTCAAGCAGCTGCCACGCAAGGAGGCCGAGGAGATCGCCATGACCTTTCTGCGCCGGGTCAGGATCCCGGAGCAGGCCCTCAAGTACCCGGGCCAGCTCTCCGGTGGCCAGCAGCAACGGGTCGCCATCGCCCGCAGTCTCTGCATGAATCCCCAGGTGATGCTGTTTGATGAGCCGACCTCGGCGCTGGATCCCGAGATGGTGCGCGAGGTGCTGGATGTCATGGTGGAGCTGGCCCACGAGGGGATGACAATGCTCTGCGTCACCCACGAGATGGGCTTTGCCAAGCAGGTGGCGGACAGGGTGATCTTCATGGACCGCGGCCAGATCATCGAGGAGAACGTGCCGGACCAGTTCTTCGACCATCCCCAGTCGGAGCGGACCAAGCTGTTTCTCTCCCAGATCCTGCAGCACTGATGCGGATAAGACGCGGCCCGTCCCATGGAAAATAGCCCGCACGCTCGGTGAGCTGCGGGCAAAGACATGCATGAAAGCAGACTACAAACGGAAAGGAGTATGTCAGCCCGGCAACAGGGTGGTGGTGCGCAGATCGCGCACGGCCAGATTGATCTGCCGGGCCAGGCTCAGCGCCTGACGGCAGTCCAGCGTCTTCACATCGATGACTCCCCCTTGAAACTCGAATCGTCCCAGTGCCTCGATCATGAAGCTGCCGTGATGGAAGCTTTTGATATAGCGGGCAATTCGACGAGGAGACAACTGCTTGAACACCTTCATGGCAAGACACCCTGTTGTTTGGACAGGGCACACTATGCCGTCTCACCGTGACACTGATGTGACACTTTATAAAGGTTTGTATGAATCCTTGTTATGGCGGGCTGGCGTCCTGTTCCCGGCGTTGAAAAAGTAGTGCCGCCCCCGGCCCCGGCCCCGATATACTGCGGCCATCGCTGTATGGACAAAGGGACCGCACGTGGAGTGGGTGGACGTAGTAGACGAGCAGGACAGGGTGATCGGGGTGGCCGAGCGCGCCCGGGTGCGTCAGGAAAATTTGCGCCATCGCGCCAGTTACATCCTGGTGTTCGATGAGGCCGGTCGAATCCTGGTGCAGCGGCGCACCCCGAGCAAGGATTTCTGCCCCGGCATGCTGGATGCCTGCGCCGGTGGCGTGGTGACCACTGGGGAGGCGATGGAGCCTTCCGCCCGGCGCGAGCTGGCCGAGGAGCTGGGTATCTTTGATGTGCCCCTGCACGACTTCGGCACCTTCTACGCCGAGGGGGAGGCGAGCGGGGGAGGCTATCGGGTCTGGGGCGGTCTGTTCAGTTGCCAGTATCAGGGGCCGCTGCAACTCCAGGCGGAGGAGGTGAGCGAGGTGCACTGGATGAGCCTGGCCGAGATAGCCGAGCGGGCCGCCGAGTTCACGCCGGATTCCCTCCTCGCCATCGCAACCTGGCAGGCACGGCGGCACGGGTGAGGCAGCGATGTGAGACGTCGAGTTCACCCTGGGTTTCCTGCTCGCCATCGCCACCTGGCAGGCGCGGCGCTCGCAATAAAGGCGAGGTGCGGGCGGCGACAGGGGAGCCGGTGTCGTCTCTTTCCGGGTTGGAGTAGACTGGGCCTCTTTCAGTCACTTAAGGACGAGACATCATGATCACGGTCGGACAATCCCTGCCAGCGGGGGAATTTACCTTCATCACCGCCGAGGGCAAGCAGGTACAGGATATCCAGGCCCTGTTTGCGGGCAAGAAGGTGGTGCTGTTCGCGGTGCCAGGGGCCTTCACCCCCACCTGCTCCAACGCCCATCTGCCAGGCTATGTGGTGCTGGCGGACGAGTTTAAGGCCAAGGGCGTCGATGCCATTTGCTGCCTCTCGGTCAACGATGCCTTCGTGATGAAGGCGTGGCAGGTGGCCCAGAATGCCGATGCCATCACCATGCTGGCGGATGGTGACGGCAGCTGGACCCGGGCCCTGGGCCTTGCCAAGGAGACAGGCGCCTTCGGCGGTCTGCGTGCCCAGCGCTTTGCCCTGATTGCCAATGATGGCGTGGTTGAGCGGTTGTTCGTGGAGGCTCCCGGCAAGTTCGAGGTGTCTGATGCGCAGAGTCTGCTGGCCGCCTTGTGAATTGTTAATCATCGTTTGATTTCAGCTTGAAATAGCAAGGCGGCTCGCTACACTGAGCCACCTTTGGATGGAGCCAGGCTGACCCCTGGCTCTCGTGTTTGCAGCCGATGAGATGGAAGAATATGACCCTGGCTTTTGTTGCCCTGATTGCCGGACTGGCGTTGCTGGTCTGGAGTGCGGATAAATTTGTGGATGGCGCCGCCGCCACTGCCCGTTATGCCGGCATGCCGCCGCTCTTGATCGGCATGGTGATCATCGGTTTTGGTACCTCGGCCCCCGAGATGGTGGTCTCGGCCCTGGCATCCATGCAGGGTAACCCGGGCCTGGCCCTGGGCAATGCCTATGGCTCCAACATCACCAACATCGCCCTCATTCTCGGTCTGACAGCCCTCATCAGCCCCATCGCCGTCTCCTCCCAGGTGGTGCGCAAGGAGATCCCCATACTGCTCGGCATCACCCTGCTGACCGGTGCCTTGCTCATCGATGGTCACCTGGGGCGTGGCGACGCCCTCATTTTGGGTGGCGTCTTTATCGTGCTGCTGGGCTGGTCCATCTGGACCGGGATCAAGGGCAAGGGAGACGCCCTGGACGAAGATGTGAACGTGGAGATCGACAGCGAAGCCATGCCGCTCAAGAAGGCCATCTTCTGGTTGATCGTGGGCCTGGTTCTCCTGGTCGGCGCTTCCCGCCTGCTGGTGTGGGGCGCTGTGACCATAGCCCAGGCATTTGGCATCAGCGACCTGGTCATCGGTCTGACCATAGTGGCGGTGGGCACCTCGTTGCCGGAGCTGGCCTCCTCCCTGATGGCCATCAAGAAGAAGGAACATGACTTGGCCCTCGGCAACGTGCTTGGCTCCAACCTGTTCAACACCCTGGCCGTGGTCGGCATAGCCGCCGGCATAGCGCCCCTGGATGTGGATCCTGCGGTGCTCTCTCGCGACTGGAGCCTGATGATGGGGCTGACCCTGCTGCTGCTGGTGATGTGCCTGGGCCGCAAGGGACAGGGCCGCATCAACAGGGTGGAAGGGGGCATCTTGCTCTGCATCTTCGTCGCCTATACAGGTTGGCTGTTGACCAGCCAGTTCTGATGCAGGCACGACGATGCACACAAGAAGGGGAGCCAATGGCTCCCCTTCTCTATGCTGCTGGCGTGGTCAAAGCGTTCAGGCCACCGCCACCAGCTTCTGCTTCTGGGCGCTGTCCAGGATGAGGATGCTCGCCTTGGGGAAGAAGTTGAAGGTGGAGGCCGACGCCCAGGTGTAGGCCCCCATCACCCGGCCTATGACCAGCTCGCCGATGGCCAGATCCGGCAGCATGATGCCGTCGCGAATGACATCCACGCTGTCGCAGGTGGGGCCGGAGAGCACGGCATTGTGCAGCGGGCCTTGGGCGTAGGGAGTGCTCACCGGGTAGGTGACGTGGTCATAGAGCTGACCGTTGTAGCTGCCGTAGAGGCCGTCATCCAGGTAGTACCAGATCTTGTCGCCGCGGTGGGCCTTGCCCATCACGCTGGACACCGAGGTCATGGCTGGCGCGCTGATGAAGCGGCCCGGTTCGGCAATCTTCTGCACAGTGGCGGGCAGCTTGGCAAGGGCCTCGCGGATCGGCGCGCAGAAGCCGTCGATGTCGAACTCGCCGCCGTCATAATCCACCGGGAAACCACCACCGATATCCAGCACCCAGGGCTTGAGCCCCAGATCCCAGGCCTGCTCCATGATCTCGCGGCAGGCGTCGATGGCCTGCACGTGGCGACGGGCGTGCGGCACCTGGGAGCCGACGTGGAACGACAGCCCCATCACCTTGATCCCCTTGGCCTGCGCCAGTTGCAGCAGCGGCAGTGCCTGCTCCGGGGTGCAGCCGAACTTCTTGGAGAGATCGACCTTGGTCTCGGGATTCGGGAAGCTGACGCGCAGCAGCAGCTTGACCTCATCCTTGTAGGGCAGGAACTTCTCCAGCTCCAGCGGGTTGTCATAGACGAACACTGTGCAGCCGAATTCCAGCGCATAACGGATGTCGCTGTCGCGCTTGATGGGATGGGTGTGAATGCAGCGTCCCGGGCGAACCCCTTGGCTGCGCACCAGATCCACTTCGCCATTGGTGGCCAGATCGAAACAGGCCCCCTCTTCCTTCAAGACAGAGACCACGGCCTCATGGGGCAGGGGCTTGAGTGCATAATGCAAGCGCACATCGGGCAGGGCGGCGGCCAGGGCCCGATACTGTTTGCGGACGGCTGCCTTGTCGAGCAGCAGCAGGGGGGAGCCAAATTGTTCAACCAGCTGACGGTAATCTTGTGCGACCAGGGTCTCGTTCATTCTCTTTTGATCATCCTTAGGGGGCGTGATATGCCCAAGCCATATGCGATTGAACCGGCGACGGCCGGCTCAGGCGAGTGGTCCGGAGGGACCGACCAGGCACAATGCATAACTCCCTTGCAAAGTGCTTAGTTATGCGCGGGATTATCGACTTATTGAGTTTGTGTGCAAGCATTTTGATTGGATATGTTGGCAAGTATTTCTGGTCGAGACGAAACATCATCTTGATATGGGGCAGTCTGCCCCAGCCGGTGCGCGCCATTGGCAGAGAAGTCCTCATAAGCTATTGATAGTTAACGAGCATTTAACATGTGTTCCGCTCATGGTCGGGGCAGAAAAAAGCGGCGCTGAGGCTGGCCGAGTGGGAGACAGCTCACATTTTTTGGATTAACATGCCCGCTTCCTAATCCAAACTAGTTCGGATGAAGGTAGCAGGAGAGCGATGGGGGACCATCCACCGAAGAAGTGAATCTTTCAGGTACCGGGCAACCGGTGTGGACTGCTACTGGACGATACTCTGGAGAGACCCGTTAGATCGGGCGCCGAAGGAGCAAGGCATCATGACTACCCGCAAGGGCTGGCTGGCGCCGGAAACTCTCAGGCAAAAGGACAGAGGGGATGGGATGGTTGTACCTGGGCTTGGAACTGTTCACGATCTGTAACGAGAGGTCGTCAGCAAGGTAAAGAGCAGCGCAGGAACCGGAGCGTATAGACATACGTGAGGATTCCGAGCAGCGCATGAGCCTTGATCACGGCCTCGCAGTAAGAGTGTGAACACGTTCTTGGCCTGCATCCGATCGCCTCTGGGGATCGCGACACCTATGGGAAGATCATCCTTCTCCTCCTTAATTTTTGTTTTTTAAGGAGGATGCATGTCATCAATTCAATCGGCGCTCGCCGCCATCGATAGCTTTGTCTGGGGTCCGCCCCTGCTGATCCTGCTGGTCGGGACCGGTATCTATCTCACCCTGCGTCTGGGTCTGCTTCAGGTGGTGCGCTTGCCGCTCGCCCTCAAGCTGGTCTTTGGCCGCGATCAGGGCCAGGGCAAGCAGGGGGATGTCTCCAGCTTCGCCGCCCTCTGCACCGCTCTCTCCGCCACTATTGGTACCGGCAACATCGTCGGGGTGGCCACCGCCATAAAGCTCGGCGGCCCCGGAGCCCTGTTCTGGATGTGGATGGCGGCCCTGTTCGGCATGGCGACCAAGTACGCCGAGTGTCTGCTGGCGGTCAAGTATCGCGAGCAGGATGCCAACGGCCAGATGGCGGGCGGCCCCATGTACTATCTGGAGAAGGGGCTCGGCTCCAAGCCGCTCGCCAAGCTGTTTGCCCTGTTTGGCATAGGTGTGGCCTTCTTCGGCATCGGTACCTTCCCCCAGGTCAACGCCATCTCAGACGCCATGAGCCTCTCCTTCTCGGTGCCCCGTGAGGCGACTGCCGTGGTGCTGACCCTGATAGTGGCCCTGGTGACCCTGGGGGGGATCCAGTCCATCTCCAGCGTGTCGAGCAAGGTGGTGCCCTTCATGGCCATCTTCTACATCCTCGCCTGCGCCGGTGTGTTGGTGAACAACGCCAGCGCGCTGCCCGATGCCGTCATGCTGGTGATCGAGAGCGCCTTTACCGGCCATGCGGCCACCGGCGGCTTCGTCGGGGCCGGCATCATGCTGGCGATCCAGTCCGGGGTGGCGCGCGGGGTCTTCTCCAACGAGTCAGGGCTGGGCTCGGCGCCCATAGCGGCGGCGGCGGCCAAGACGGATTCCTGCGTGGAGCAGGGGCTGGTCTCCATGACGGGTACCTTCATCGACACCATCATCATCTGCACTATGACAGGCCTGACCCTGGTGGTGACAGGGGTGTGGAGCGGGGACTTGAGCGGCGCCGCCATGACCAGCCAGGCCTTTGCCCAGGGGCTGGATGCTCACATAGGCCAGTATCTGGTGAGCATAGGGTTGCTGTTCTTCGCCTTTACCACCATCCTCGGCTGGAACTATTACGGTGAGCGCTGCACCGAGTATCTGTTCGGGGTCAAGGCGATCAAGCCCTATCGCCTCATCTATCTGGCGCTGGTGGCGAGCGGTGCCTTCCTTCATCTGGACATGATTTGGCTCCTGGCCGACATAGTCAACGGCCTGATGGCGGTGCCGAACCTCATCGGCCTCATCGGCCTGCGTCACGTGGTGATCGCCGAGACCCGGGCCTACTTCAGCCGGGACCAGGACACAGGATCGGAGCCCGAGCCGCAGACAGCCTGAATCTGTGCCCGTCCAATCAGGAAAAGCAAAGCCACGACTCGGGTCGTGGCTTTTTTGTGCGCGGCGTTATTTCCATGGACGGGGGTTTTCCCTCTCCCTCCGGGAGAGGGTCAGGGTGAGGGAGATAGCCCCTCGCTCAGCAGGCTATCCAGACGTGCTCGCACCTTGTCCACCAAGGCCTGGTCGCCACCGCGCCAGCCAATGCAGCTTGCCAGCGTGGTGGAGGTTCCCGTCATAAAGCGCAGCTCCCCGCCCGCCAGCTCGTAGAAGCGGCTCGCCATCTTTGTGCCCTCGTCCACGTCGCCCCCTACCAGCAGCATGGCTTGCGCCAGCACGGCGCCGCCATGATCCTGGCCCGGCGCCAGCCAGCGCTGGGCGGTGCCGGTGATCTTGCGACCCCCGATCACCAGATTGTACTGACCGTCGCAAAAGGATCCGGGCACGAAGTCATAGCTCCCCTCAAGGCCATGCTCCGCCAGCAGGGCCAGCAGCGGCGCCCCCAGCAGTCGGTAGTAGTGGGCCAGATCAGTGGTGGTACGGGGCAGCAGCAGGGAGAGGTTGAGGATGCCGGCCCCGTGGGGCACTGCGGTGCCGCCGCTGTCACGCACATGAACGGGCCAGCCTTCGGCGGCTAGCTGCTCGCAGGCCGCCTGATAGCGGGGCAGACGCATGTCCTTGCGGGTGACAATCAGGCACTGGGGCGCCTGCCAGAGGTGGGCGCGGGGCAGGCCGTCATGGGCACAGTCCCGCAGCCAGCGCTGCTCCTCGGCCAGTATCTGATCCGGGGTGTGGCGGGTGGGCAGGGGGGGAAGCAGGGTATAGGGCATCAAGGGCATCCTGGGCAGAGGCTGCCCTGCACAGTACCCGGGGCGGCAAACAAGGTAAAGCCCCGCACGGCGGGGCGCTACCTGCTTGTTGACGAGAGAGTCAGGCCTGCGCGGCGGCGCGCTTGGGCAGCAGCAGGTTCATCACTATGGCGGTGATACCGCCGGTGGCGACGCCGTAGGAGAGCACGCTCCTGGCCAGCTCCGGCAGGTGTTGCAGCACCTCCGGCACTTGCGCGACCCCCAGCCCCATGGCCAGCGACACCGCCAGTATCATCAGGGCGCGGCGGTCGAGCTCCTCGCGGGAGATGATGCGCACCCCGGCGGCGGCTATGGTGCCGAACATGACGATGGTGGCACCGCCCAGCACGGGTTCGGGGATCTGCTGCACCAGGCTGGCGACCGCCGGGAAGAGGCCGAGCAGGGCCAGCATGGCGGCGATGAACAGACCGACATGGCGGCTGGCGACCCCGGTCAGCTGGATGACGCCGTTGTTCTGGGCGAAGGTGGACATGGGGAAGGTGGAGAAGAGAGCCGCCAGCATGGAGTTGGCGCCATCGGCCAGCACGCCCCCCTTGATCCGCGCCATGTAGACGGGTCCGTCCAGCGGCTCGCCCGAGATGTCCGAGGTGGCCGTCATGTCGCCTATGGCCTCCAGCGCCGTCACCACGAAGATGATGGCGAGCGGCACGAACAGCTGCCAGTCAAAGCCGATGCCGTAGTGAAGCGGAATGGGCACCATCACCAGGGGGCCCTCGAAGGTGGGAGGGCTGACCTTGCCCAGCAGCAGGGCGACGGCATAGCCCGCCAGCATGGCGATCATGATGGCGGAGAGGCGCAGCCAGGGGTTGCGGCTGCGCTGCAGCAGTACGATGAGGCCGAGCACCAGCAGGGAGAGGAAGAGGTTGGTGTGGCTGGCGAAGCTGCCGTCAGAGAGGGCGGCATAACCGCCCCCCATGCTGATGAGGCCTACCTTGATCAGGGTCAGGCCGATGAGCAGCACCACTATGCCGGTTACCAGGGGGGTGATGATGCGCTTGACCAGGTGCAGGAAGCGGCTCATCACCACTATGGTGAGGGCCGCCGCCAGCATGGTGCCGAACAGGGTGCCCAGTAGATCCTCGGTGGGCATGGCGGCCTGTTTGAGAGCGAGACCGGAGGCGATGATGGGGCCGAGGAAGTTGAAGCTGGTGCCCTGCACCGAGAGCAGGCCCGAGCCGAGGGGGCCGAAGCGGCGGGTCTGGATGAAGGAGGCGATGCCGGACATGACCAGGGACATGGAGACTATGTAGCGAGTGTCGGCGGCCGGGAGGCCCAGGGCATTGGCGATGATGAGGGGAGGGGTGATGATGGCGACAAACATGGCGAGCATGTGCTGAAGGGCGGCGAACAGGGTCTGGGGCAGGGGGGGGACTTCGTCGATGCCGTAGATGAGTTCGCTGTGGGCTCGCCTGGGGGGGTGGGTCTCTGGGGTCGCACGCACGGCGGCAGCCTGTTCCATAAATACCTCTAAGTGTGGGGAGGGGGAGAAAATTGGGCGCTATTCTAGTGGCTGAGTCTGGGCTGACCAGCGCTAATTGGAGCAATAAAGGGTTTATTTTTCGATGGGTTGAAACGTTTGCGAGCGGCGATTATGATCCGCCGGTTTGTGTGAGGCAGTTCTCGTTATAAATAGGTGACATGCTGATGCATCCAGGGAGGGACGGTGTAGAATGAGCCCTCAGTTGTAAAATGGAGGCTCTGGATGCTGAAGCTGTCGGAGTTCTGGAGTGCCCGTGCCCACTCCGAAGATTTCACCCTGACCCGCATGGGCTTTATGACGGTGCGTCTGCGCCTGCTCACCTGCCTGCTGATGGTGGGGCTGCCCGCCTGGGCGCTGGTGGATTGGCTGACCCTGCCCGCCACCCAGTTTGACGAACTGTTTCAGGTCAGGATCTTCTGCCTGCTGGCCCTCTCTCCCCTGATCCCTCTTTCGTATCTCATCCACTTCAAGCGCGAACGCATGAGGCTGGCGCTGGGCTACCTGATGGCGGTGATGATGCTGTTCTCCCTCATCTGTCTGCACAGCTTCGGGACGGATCAGGAGCTGCAGGCGGGCTACATGGCCTTCCCCTATCTGCTCATCAGCCTGTTTGCCATCTTCCCCATACCGCTCTCCCTCAGCCTGCAACTGGCGGGGGGCATTCTGATCACCATGCTGGCGGGCAACTGGCTCCTGGTGGGCCAGCCGCTGCTGAGCGTGCAGACCCTCAACCAGGTCTGGCTGCTGGGGCTCTTCACTGTGGCGAGTGCCTGGGTGCAGTGCGGCCAGCTCAACATGCTGCTGCAGCTCTATCGGGAGTCCACCACGGACGAGCTGACCGGCATGATGAACCGCCGCCTGCTGATGAAGCAGCTCGAGAAGGCCAGGGTCACCATGATCCGCAAGCAGGCATCCTTTGCCGTGCTGCTGCTGGATCTGGACAGATTCAAGCGCATCAATGACAGCTTCGGCCATCTGGCGGGGGACGCCGTGCTCAAGGAGGTGGCGGCGACCCTGGCGGAGCAGCTGGAGCCCGGCATGGTGCTCGGTCGCTACGGTGGCGAGGAGTTTGCCATTCTGCTGCCCAACTGCGCCGATCTGGCCCAGGCGAAACGGGTCGCCGAGCGACTGCGGGTGGCGGTGGAGGCGCGGCTGGTGAAGAGCCCGACGTCGGATGAGCTGCTGGAGGTGACGGTGAGCATAGGCCTGACCCTGTCCCTGCGCGGGGAGAGCGTCGAGGAGCTGCTCAACCGGGCGGACGAGTGCCTCTACATGGCCAAGATGGCGGGGCGCAACTGCGTGGTGGGCGAGCTGGCGAAGACGCCGGGCAAGCCCGGGCCCACAAAGACGGATGCCGCCTGAGGGCGGCATCTTGTCTGGAGGGCTATATCAGTTCAGCCGGTACTTGCCTGACAACTGCTGGGCCAGCAGCTTGAACATGTTGAACACCGCCATTGTCTTGCCGGTCGGGGTGCCATCCTCGGCCAGGAAGAACTCCCCCTTGAACACCAGGATCTCCCCCTTCTGCTCCACCGAATCGGCACGCATGCCGTGGATGAAGTCTTCGTGGCTCTTGATGATGCCGTTGGCCATCTCCAGCAGGGCAGTCTCGGTGATCAGCTCTTTTTGTGGTTGCATGTGCGTCTCCTTAAACGACTACTGGCAGGGCGTGGTGTGCCCCGCCGCTGATTGAAGAGGCGGTTAGCATACTGCAAGGGGGGATTTTCTGTCATTGATATAACCCCGCTTTTTGCCCGGCTGCGGGCAGCCGTCACCCCATCACCAGATTCTTGAGCCAGTGACGCTGGCGGATCCTGCGCTGCACCAGCAGCACCTTGCACAGCTCCTCCAGCAGCACCACGGCCACCACCCAGGAGAGAGGCCAGCCCAGCAGGCTGACTGCCGCCCAGGCGAGCGGCAGGCCTATGCACCACATGGCGACTATGTCGATGAAGATGCTGTAGTTCACGTCCCCCCCCGAGCGCAGCACCCCGACTATGCCCACCATGTTGAACACCTTGAGCAACATGCCGAGGCACATGATGGCAAGCACCTGACCCGCTTCTCCCATCAGTTCGCCCGGCAGGTTGCCGACCCACTGCAGCAGGTTGGTCTGCAGCAGCCAGACGGCTATCCCCACCAGCAGGGCGCCTATGGGGGCGAGCAGCAGGAACAGCTGGGAGTGCTGCCAGGCCGCCTCGTACTCCTCGGCCCCGAGCCGGTGGCCGAGCAGGGTGGAGCAGGCCACCGCCAGCCCGAAGAAGAGGGAGATGAGGATGCTCTCCAGGGTGCCAAGCGTGGTCATGATGGCCAGGGAATCCGTGCCGAGGTGGGCATAGAGGAAGCCGTAGAGTAGCATGCCGAAGGCCCAGAGCCCGTCGTGGAACAAGAGCGGCAGGGCGATCAGGGTGAAGCGCACCACCTCCTTGCGCCGAAAGGCGTCCCACCAGTCCTGTTTGCGCGGCACCAGACGTGGCTCCTGGCGCCACACATAGGCAAGCAGCAGCGCCGTCTGCAGCAGTCGTGAAATCGTGGTGCCCCAGGCCGAGCCCGCGACCCCCATGGCCTCGAAGCCGAAGTTGCCGAAGATGAGGGCGTAGTTGAGGATGACGTTGGCGATGATGGCAATGATGCCGATCCGGGTCGGTGCCGCCGCGTTGCCCACGGAGCGCAGGGCCGCCTCCAGGGGCACGACTATGGCGGTGCAGAGGATGGTGGCGCCGGTGATCATCAAAAACTCGTCGGCCAGCAGGCGCAGTGCGGGGTCCTGGCTGGCAAAGCCGAGCACGCTGCCCGGCGAGAGCACATAGATGAGGGCAAACGGCAGGCTCACCAGCAGGGCGCCCACCAGGGCCAGCGCCAGGGAGCGGCGCACCCCGGCCAGCTCGCCCCGGCCATAGTATTGCGCCGCCAACACCGAGACCCCGCCAGAGAGCCCCGCTATCACCAGCAGATTGAAGAAGAAGACCCGGTTACCCAAGCCGACCGCCGCCACAGCCGTGGTGCCAAGCTGGCTCACCATCATGATGTCGATGAGACCGAGCAGGGAGAACATCATGGATTGCAGCGACACCGGCAGGGCCAGTCGCCACAGTCGGGTCATGAACTCACGATCGGTGGTTTGTTTTAAAATCGCTTGCCAATAATTCATTTATGTTAACCGGGTATGTGAAAAGCAAGGTTTGTCATGGGTATGATAGGGGCTAGTGCGGGTGCTCTCACTGTGAGCAGCTCTCTGCTTTCTTGTTCAAAACTATCATGTTGAGGCATTATGGCATTTGTCAGCGAGTGTCTTGAGATAGCTCCTGGCTGCGAGGAGCGGATGCTGGGGCGTGAAGGCTTGCCCCTGCTGGGGGAGGCAGGCATCTTCCTGACCGGCCTCTCCCGCTTGCGGGATCACTACCTCATTCGCCGCAACAGACCCGAATTTCACATTCTGATGGTGAGCCACGACGAGGGAGGAGCCCTGCTGACGGATCAGGGGGAGCAGCCCATCCCCGCGGGCTCGCTCATCTTTCTGCCGGCGGCCGTGCCGGGGGGGCTCAGGCTCATCGGCGAGCGCTGGCAGATCAGCTGGATCCTGCTGGACGATGTGCCGCGCTGGCAGCACCTGCACCGGCTCGGCCACCGCATCTGGCAGGGGGAGGAGGGGGAGCAGCTCTACCATCTGCTCAGCCTGATGCAGGGGGAGGGAGTGCGATCTCCCTTGCAGCCCCAGCTGCTCAGTCTGTTGCTGGCCCTGCTGGACAGAACCCTGCAAGGGGAGGTGCGTGGCACCCCTGAGCTCAGGCTGCAGGCGCTGTTTCGCCGGGTGGAGGCGCGCCTCGATGAGCCCTGGAGCGTGGCCCTGCTCGCCAGCCAGATGGCCTGCTCTGTGCCCCATCTGCATCGGCTCTGCCAGCAGGTGTTCGGCATGGGGCCCATGGCCTGGCTGACGGGGCTTCGAATGAATAAGGCTCGCCAGTTGTTGCTCTATACCAACTGGCCCCTCGGCGAGCTGGCGGCCCGGGTCGGTTACAGTGACGGCGCCAACTTTGCGAACCGTTTTCGCCGCCTCACTGGTCAGACCCCCGGCGCCTTTCGTCGCCTGGGTCGCAAACCTGTTGCCACTGATGTTCAAACCCTTTGAAATTGTTGGCCCAAGCCCATAGGATCGGCGGGCCACACAGTCAAGGTACAGATCCATGTTTGAAGATAATAATCAGAAACGTCCCCTCTACATTCCCTACGCCGGCCCGGCCCTGCTGGAGACCCCGCTGCTCAACAAGGGCAGTGCCTTCACCAGCGAGGAGCGCAGCAGCTTCAATCTGGAAGGCCTGCTGCCCCAGAACATAGAGACCATAGAAGAGCAGGTGGAACGCGCCTATCGCCAGTTCATGGCGTTTGGCAACGACATGGACAAGCACATCTATCTGCGCAACATCCAGGACACCAACGAAACCCTGTTCTATCGCCTGCTGACCAACCACCTGACCGAGATGCTGCCGGTCATCTACACCCCGACCGTGGGCAAGGCGTGCGAGGAGTTCTCCAACATCTACCGCCGTGCCCGTGGCCTCTTCATCTCCTATCCGGACAAGGACAGGATCGATGACATGCTGCAAAACGCCACCAAGCAGAACGTCAAGGTGATAGTGGTCACCGACGGCGAACGGATCCTGGGGCTGGGGGATCAGGGCATAGGCGGCATGGGCATTCCCATCGGCAAGCTCTCCCTCTACACCGCCTGTGGCGGCATCTCCCCCGCCTACTGCCTGCCGGTGGTGCTGGACGTGGGCACCAACAACCAGCAACTGCTCAACGATCCCTTCTACATGGGCTGGCGCCATCCGCGCATCTCCGGGGAGGAGTACGACGAGTTCGTCGATGCCTTCATCCAGGCGGTCAAGCGCCGCTGGCCCGAGATCCTGTTGCAGTTCGAAGACTTCGCCCAGGGCAATGCCACCCCGCTGCTCAACCGCTACAAGGACGAGCTGTGCTGCTTCAACGATGACATCCAGGGCACGGCCGCCGTCACCCTCGGTAGCCTGATCGCCGCCTGCAAGGCCTCGGGCGCCAAGCTCTCCGAGAAGCGGGTCGCCTTCCTCGGTGCGGGCAGCGCCGGTTGCGGCATCGCCGAGCAGATAGTGGCGCAGATGAAGGCCGAAGGACTGAATGATGCGGAAGCTCGCGGCCGGGTCTTCATGGTGGACAGGTTCGGCCTCATCACCGACAAGATCCCCAACCAGCTCGACTTCCAGCGCAAACTCTCCCAGCCGCTGGAGCGGATCAAGGAGTGGCCGGTGGGGGACAACATCTCCCTGCTGGAGGTGATGGAGCACGGTCGTCCCGACATCCTGATCGGGGTCTCGGGCCAGCCCGGCCTCTTCACCGAAGAGGTGGTCAAGACGATGCACAAGCATTGCAGCCGCCCCATCATATTCCCGCTCTCCAACCCCACCTCCCGGGTGGAGGCGACGCCGGCGGATCTCATCCGCTGGACCGACGGCCAGGTGCTGGTGGCCACCGGCAGCCCGTTCGCGCCGGTGGAGTACAAGGGCAAGCGCTACGTCATCGCCCAGTGCAACAACTCCTTCATCTTCCCGGGGATAGGTCTTGGTGTCATCGCCTCGGGCGCCACCCGGGTGACCGACGCCATGCTGATGTCCGCCAGCCGGGCGCTGGCGGAGTGCTCCCCCCTGGTGAAGGGAGAAGAGGGCTCCTTGCTGCCGGATCTGGCGGATATTCATCGGGTGTCCCGCTACATCGCCAAGATGGTGGCCAAGACCGCCATGCTGCAGGGCAAGGCAGTGCAGACCCCCGATGATGTGATAGACCAGGCCATAGAGGCGAACTTCTGGCGGCCGGAATACCGCCGCTATCGTCGCACTTCGTTCTGAGCGAAGAGGCCGCAAAAGCAGAAGGGATGCGCAAGCATCCCTTTTTTTGTGCACGGCAGAGGCGGATGAGGGGTTATTGTGCCGGTTGCTCGGCAGCGGGTTCGGCCGCGGGCTCGGTGGCCGCTGGTGCGGCGGCCTGCACGCCGGTCACCCGGATCTCGACCCGGCGATCCGGGGCCAGGCAGTCGATGAGGGCGGCTCTCGCCTTGACGTCATCGCACTGGGTGCCGGTGACCGGATTGCTCTCGCCATTGCCCTGGATGCTCACCTTGTCGGCGGGCAGGCCCTTGCCGATCAGGAAGTTGGCGACCGTGCTGGCGCGGGCCTCGGACAGCGTCAGGTTGTTGGCATCCGAGCCGATGCGGTCGGTATAGCCCATCACCACGGCGTTGCCATCCTTGGGCTTGACGTCGACTATCTGCTGGTAGAGGTCGTCCAGGGCGGCCATGCCTTCCGGCTTGAGCTCGGCCTTGCCAAAGGCAAACAGCACGTCCGAACTCAGGTTGAAGGTCTGATCCACCGGCTCGGGCGGCGGCGGGGTCACCACCAGGGGGGCGGCCACCGGCACGGCGGCCACGGTGCGGTTGGGGTGCAGCACCAGCTCTATGGTGGCGGTGCTGATGTCGCTGACCCAGCGCTGGGTGCCGCTGCCCAGCTTGTCGTTGTCAGGATCGTCCCCGACCCGCACCAGATAGCGGTAGCGCGCCTGGATGTCGACCCAGTCGGTGAGCCTGGCGGTCAGCCCCAGACCCGCCAGGGGGGCCAGGTTGTCATCGCCGCCGTTGACGGAGTCGACGTGGTAGAGATAGCCGCCACCTTCGGCGAACACCGAGAAGATGTCGCCAAGGGGCAGTCTGCCTATCACCGACAGGGTGGCACCCTGACTGTTGAAGTCGTTGCCGGCGATGTCCCAGTCACCGGTCGACAGATAGCCGAGTTCGGCGCCCAGGTTCTCGGTGAAGTTGTAGCCGACAAAGGCGTCGATGGCGGTGGCGTCCTTGTCGACATCCTGACTGAAATCATTGATGTCGTGGGCAATGGCCCAGCCTCCCCCAGCCCCTATATACCAGTCGTGAACAGGCGCCGCCTGGGCGCCACTCGCCGCCAATGCCAATGCAATCCACACGGGTTTCAGTCTTATGTTCATCGCGTATCCTCGTCGATGTTGGGTGTTATAGGGCTCCCAGCCCTTTGCTATGTATAGCCACCATTATGTATAGGCGATATGAGAGGTTTAACCACTTAAGTGGCGCATCTATATGGAGAATTTGTGAGGAAGCAGGCAAGAGTGGTGCCTTGGACACCGCCCCTGGCTGGCGGGGAGGACAACAAAAAAAGGGGCCGTACGGCCCCTTTTTTTTCAGGTGCGGATTGACCGCATGCAGCTGAACTTACTGTTTGACTTCCTGCACGCCGGTGACGCGCACTTCGACGCGACGATCCGGCGCCAGGCAGGCGATCAGCTCGTTCTTGCCCTTGACGCCGTCACACTGGGTGCCGGTGACCGGATTGGCTTCGCCATGGCCTTCGATGGCGACCTTGCCTGCCGGCAGACCCTTGCCGACCAGGAAGTCGGCCACGGTGCGGGCACGGGCTTCGGACAGCTTCTGGTTGTAGGCGTCAGAACCGATGCGGTCGGTATAACCTACCACCACGGCGCTGCCATCTTTCGGCTGAACGTCAACAATCTGCTGATACAGGGTGTTGAGGGCGGCAGTACCTTCCGGCTTCAGGGTGGATTTGCCGAAGGCAAACAGCACGTCAGAGCTCAGGGAGAAGTTCTTGTCGACCATGACAGGCTCGGGCTCGGCGACCACGGGGGCGACCACAGGTGCCACATAGGAGGTGCGGTTCGGGTGCATCACCAGTTCTAGGGTCGCGACGCTCATGTCGGTTTTCCAGGTCTTCTGCTCGTCACCCAGATCCCAGATGTAGCGGTAGCGGGCCTGCAGATCGATGAGGTCGGAGACCTTGGCGGTCAGACCCAGACCGGCCAGGGGCGAGGTGCCGTTGTCGCTCTCGCCATTGCCGTTGACATGGTTGAAGTAGGCACCGCCTTCGGCGAACACGGAGAAGATGTCACCCAGCGGCAGACGGGCAAGACCGGACAGGGTCGCGCCTTGTGTCTTGAAGTCGACGCCATCGACGCCACCCTTGCCGGCGTAGAGGTAGCCGAGCTCGGCCGCGTAGTAATCGTTGAAGTTGTAACCGCCGAACAGGGAGATCGCGGTGGCGTCCTTGTCAGCATCCAGACCGAAGGAGTCCAGGTCATGGCCATAAGCCCAACCTGCACCCATACCTGTGTACCAGTCATCGGCCGCTTGGGCGGTGGAGGTTCCCATGGCTGCAATAGCCAGAGCAATCAGGGTTGGAGCCATTTTCATTTTCATCATTTTATCCTCGTTGAGTTGCCGTGCTATGGGCGTACTGCGCACTCTTTGTTATACCGATCGCAGATGACACTTCATGTTGTCATGTTGCGATTCCGTGACCTGGTCACGGACGGCTTGAATAAAAAATGGATGGTAACCTGGATTCTCATGAAGCTGTTTCTCCATGGACAACTAACCGGGCAATGGGCACTTTTAATAGTTCATCCAATGTCTTACAAGCGCAGCTACTGTATTCTTTTGAATCGGCTTGATCAAGTTTCTGCACAGATATGCAGCTACTATGGTGGCGCGACGGGGGCGGGGCCTGAGCAGAGAGGGGGGCAGGTACAGCGTGATGAGACAGAGGGTGACGTTTGAGGCGACAGACATGCAAAAGGGGATGCCGTGGCATCCCCTTTTTGCGTTATCTGAGTGAATCAGATTACTGCTGAACTTCCTGTACGCCGGATACGCGCACTTCTACGCGACGGTCCGGGGCCAGGCAGGAGATCAGCTGAGCCTTGGCGGTTACGCCGTTGCACTTGGTGCCGGTAACCGGGTTGGCTTCGCCACGACCTTCGATGGCAACCTTGCTGGCAGCCATACCCTTGCTGACCAGGAAGTTGGCAACGGTGCGGGCACGGGCTTCAGACAGCTTCTGGTTGTAAGCGTCGGAACCGATACGGTCGGTGTAACCAACAACAACGGCGTTACCGTCTTTCGGCTGGAACTCAACGATCTGCTGGTACAGGGCGTTCAGGGCTTCCACGCCTTCGGCCTTCAGGCTGTCTTTGCCAAAGGCAAACAGCACGTCGGAGTTCAGGGCGAAGTTCTTCTCAACGATCTGCGGAGCAGGAGCCGGAGCTTCTTCAACAACAGGAGCCGGAGCCGGTGCTACGTAGGAAGTACGGAACGGGTGGTAAACGGCTTCCAGGGTCGCAACGCTCTGGTTGGACTTGTAGCGTACGTTGTCGGCGTGCAGGTCAGCCACGTCCCACATGTAGCGGTAACGAGCTTGCAGATCCAGCGCGTCGTTGACCTTGTAGGTCACACCGGCACCGGCCAGCGGGGATACCTTGGTATCGCTGGTGCCCATACCGTCGGTGTGGCCCCAGTAGGCGCCAGCTTCACCGAACAGGGAGAAGTCGTTGCCCAGCGGCAGACGAGCGATACCGGACAGGGTGGCACCCTGGCTCTCGTAACGGTTGCCATCGGTGTTACCACGGCCGGTGTACTGGTAGCCCAGCTCGGAACCGAAGTACTCGTTGAAGTTGTAACCGACGAAGGCATTGGCAGCAGCCGCGTCTTCTTCACCAGCGTTCACGCCTTCGATCTTGTTCAGACCGTTGAAGTGAGTTGCACCGACACCGGCACCGAAGTAGATATCATCAGCGGCGTGTGCAGCAGTTGCACCCATGGCAGCCATGGCGATGGCGATCAGGGAAGGAGCCATTTTCATCATAAAATTAATCCTCGTTGAGATGGCACGTTGTTCACGTGCTTCGCACTTTGTAATTTATGTAAGCTGCTGGCTCTGCCGGGCAACAAGGGTTGCGCCGAGCAGGGATCCTAGATCCATCCAGGAGGCACGTTATCTGGGTGCACAAGTGAGCGAGTTGCACTATCGAGAGCGCATACTTCGCCACGAACAGCCGATGTCATTCCGATGACGTGGCGCACTTTATGCTCATTTCAAAACATGATCAAGCTCACAGATAATCTGTGGGGCAGATTGTGTCGTATGGATAACTGGCTGTTTATCTGGATTTATTAGTGATCCAAGTAGGCGCGATGCAGCTTTCGCTCAAGCTTCATATAGGCCTCAACCCAAGCGTGCTGCGGGGTCGCGATGGCGTCCCTGGCCGCAAAAACCGCGAGATAGTCGGCCTCGGTTGCTTCGCACAGCAAGGGTGTGAAGCCGAGTAAAAAATGACGGGCGAGATAGGGGTCCAGGGGCCAGATATTGAGGATGGCCCTGGCCACCGGCTGAATCGCGGCTGAACAGATGAAATGTTGATGGCCCGCTTCCAGCCACTGGGCCATCTCCTGCAGGCCCTGCTCGGGCACCAGTCCACCATCCCCTTTCTCCGTCGCCAGCGTCATGTGGTTACCATTGCCAAGCAACAGGCTGCCATCTTGCTGCAGGACGCCGTCGTGGCTGCGCAGGGGCAACGGGGTAGCTTGCTCGAGATAGAGGCTGCACTTGTCCGGGAGGGAAGCCAGTACGGATGCGGCCTCGCTCTGCATGGCGGCGGGCAGCCAGAGTGCCTCGGCCCGGGTTTGCTGACTCTGACGGAGCTGACGGGGGAGGGCATCCGGGTCTGAATCCGGATGAAGTCGGGAGATGATGCCGGGAAATGCCATGCTGAATACTCTTTAAGGGATAACCGGCGAATTATACGAGTTATGGCCGTGGCAACAATAAAGGTTTCTCTTCGAGACTGTTTACCTGAAGCGACTCTGCGATTACCATCCCCGAGGTTTGTTAGGGTTGTCGTCGAAAGACGCTTATTAAAGATAGAGGCTCGACCATAACGAGTCCGTTCAAAACTGATACACTTGACTACGAGTCGTCGCGAAAAATAAAGGTGGAGTGAATCCGCCGAACGGAGTATGGAACACATGAATTCAAATATCGTAACTGTTGGCAAGAAGATCCGTCAGATCCGCGAAGCGGTTGGCCTGAGCCGTCCCAAGTTTGCCGATCTGCTGGGCGTCCCCCCGACTACCCTGAAGAACTATGAACTGGGTTACCGTGAAGTTGGAGGCGCCTTCCTGGTCGCCCTGGCTCATCACCCGGAACTGCACAAGTTCACCCTCTGGCTGCTGGCCGACAAGAAAGTCGCCGAAATCGGTCAGATCGGTCCGGACGATATTGCCAAGGCTTGATTGCCTGAGCCTTGATAAAAATGCCGCCCTCGAGGCGGCATTTTTTATTTGTCAAAACAGGCATTTATTTAAATAAAGAGTGCGTTGTGTGCTTCATGTGGCGATTTCAACTAAATCACCTTGGCAAGCTGGATTAATCCCCGGAAAATTCCGACCCTTTAATTTCAGGCCCTTGATCCACAAAGCGAGACACGCATGAGCAATACCCTTCCCAAAGCCAGAGATGGCTTTACCAGCACCTTCGGCGTGCTTGCCGCGACCCTGGGCTCGGCGGTCGGCCTTGGCAACATCTGGAAATTTCCCTATCTGACCGGGGAAAACGGGGGCGCCGGTTTTCTGCTGGTTTATGTCATCGCCACCCTGCTGGTGGGGCTGCCGGTGATGATCTCGGAGATCATGCTGGGGCGTCAGGCAAAATCCGATGCGGTGAGCGGGCTCATCAAGCTGGCGCCCAAGGGGCAACCCTGGTGGCTGATCGCGGCCATGGGGGTGACGGCGGCCTTCCTCATCATGTCGTTTTACTCCGAAGTGGCGGCCTGGGTGTTTGCCTACATCTTCAAGGCGGCCAGCGGCGAGATCCTCTCGACCGATCCCGCCGTCACGGGCGCGGCCTTCAATTCGCTCATCACGGATCCCTTGCAGAGCCTGCTGTGGCAGTGGCTGGTGCTGGCACTGATGGGGGGCATATTGCTGATGGGGGTGTCGAAGGGGATAGAGGCCGTCACCAAGCGACTGATGCCGGTGCTCTTCATCCTGCTGCTGGTGATCGGGGTGCGCAGTCTGACCTTGCCCGGGGCGAGCGAGGGGCTGCATTTCCTGTTCTCCCCTGATTTTTCCAAGGTCACCGCCGGCGTGGTGCTGACGGCCATGGGGCTGGCCTTCTTCAAGCTCTCCATCGGCATGGGCTGCATGATGACCTATGGCAGCTACTTTCGGGACGATCAGCACATACCGCTCACCACTGTCCGGGTGATGTGCGCCGATCTATTCGTCTCCATGCTGGCGGGGATCGCCATCTTCCCGGCGGTGTTTGCCTTCGGTTTCGAGCCGACCGCCGGTCCCTCCCTGCTGTTCATCACCATTCCGGCGGTGTTTGCCAGCATACCGTTCGGTCACCTCTTCATGGTGCTCTTCTTCGTGCTCTCCGCCATAGCGGCAACGGGGGCCATGCTCTCCATTCTGGAAGTGCCGGTCTCGGTGCTCTCCGAGCGTTTCCACATGAGCCGAAGAAGGGCGACCCTGATCAACCTGCTGGTGCTGGGGGCGGTCGGATCGACCTGTGCGCTCTCCAACAGCACGTTGGCGGACGTGCAGATAGCGGGCAAGACCTTCTTCGATCTGTTCGACTTCGTCTCTTCCAACGTGTTGATGCCCCTTGGCGGTATCTTCCTCTGCCTCTTCGTGGGCTGGGTCTGGGGCTTCGAGCGGATGAAGACGGCGCTGACCAATGGGGGCGAGTTGGAGTTGGCCATCCTCAAGCCGCTGTTCTTCATCATCCGTTACGTGTCGCCGCCGCTCATCCTGATCGTCATGCTCAAGGGGCTGGGGCTGTTCTGACCCGGGGTCCGGACAGCAAAAGAGCGCCTTATGGCGCTCTTTTTCATTGGCGTGTCCCGATGGCGCCGTCAGAGTAGGCCGAGTCGGGAGAGCTCTTCCTTGAGCTGGTCCAGGTTGCGCTCGACGCAAGCCTCCCCCTCGTTGATGGCATCGCTGGCGCGGTGGAAGTCCATGATGGAGAGGCTGCCAAGGCGCGGACAGAGCTGGATCTCGGGGGGATCCCCGGCCATGCGGGCACGGGTGATCCGCTCCTGCATGATGTTGATGGAGCCTGTCATCACCCCCCACATGCCGGGGGTGCTGGGTTCTCCCCGGCCGAGCCACTGGCTGAATATCCCTCCCGGGGCGGGTTCGTCCGGCTCGTCTGTCCAGGGCTGATGCAGGTCGGTGTTGAGATTGACGGCGATCACCACCTCTGCCCCCATGGCCCGGGCCAGGGAGATGGGGACCGGGTTGACCACGGCGCCATCCACCAGCCAGCGATCATCAACCCGGGTCGGGGTCAGAATGCCGGGCATGCCGCAGGAGGCGCGCACGCACTGGCGCAGGGGCCCCTCTTGCAGCCAGATCTCGCGGCCGGTATCGAGCTCGGTGGCGACGCAGGCGAAGGGCAGCGGCAGGCTCTCGATGGCGGGATCGCCGAGGTGGTTGGCGGCGATGCCAAACACCTTGTCACCGCGGAACAGGCCGCCGGAGAGGGCGGGATCGAGCAACCCCATCACCTGCAAGCGGCTGAAGCCGCGCACCCAGGACTCCAGTTTGTCCAGCTCGCCGGCGGCATAGGCGGCACCGACGAAACTGCCGATGGAGCAGCCGGCCACCAGATCCGGTTTGACACCGAGGCGCTCCAGCGCCCGTATGATGCCGATGTGCGCCCATCCGCGGGCGGCGCCGCTGCCAAGGGCCAGGCCCAGGCGGGGTTTTCGTGCCACTGTGCGTCTCCTGTTGTGAGTTGGGGTTCCAGCTTACTCCTGCTTCTCCTGTGCGTCACCCTGCCAGCCTTCGCTGCGATTGCGGCCATTGGCCTTGGCCTGATAGAGGGCAATATCGGCACGGCGAATGACTTCCTGCAAGCGAACGTCGGGGCCCTGGCGGCAATGGCCCAGGCTGACGGTCACCCTCAGTTCGGGGGCTATCTCGGTCCAGTCGTGTTCCGCAATGCGCAGCCGCAGCTGTTCGGCAAGCTGAGCCAGGGGGAGATCCTTGCCTGTGACCAGCAGCAGAAACTCCTCGCCGCCCCAGCGGATCAGGGTGCAGCCCAGGTCCTGCAGAGGCTGGCAGAGCTGAACCAGACGGATCAGCACCTGATCCCCCACCCCGTGACCGAAGCGATCGTTGACCAGCTTGAAGTGATCGCAGTCGAACATGATGGCGCCTATGTGGCGGCTGCCCGCCAGTATGTGGCGGCGCTCGAAGGCATCGAAGTGGTGGCGGTTGAAGGCGCCGGTCAGCGCGTCATGGCTGGAGAGGTAGTTCAACCGACGATTGAGACGGCGGGATCGCAGGCTGGAGAAGATGGCCACCACCAGACAGAGCAGGGTGAGCAGCGCCGTCGCCGATTGCCACAGCAGCATCTCGAGCAGGGGCAGCAGCGCGATGCGGTGGATCAGGATGAGCGGCGTGTCCGGGACGGGATGGACGAGCTGGAAGGCGCCCTGCTGCCAGTGATAATCCGCCCGTGATGCCTCCTGTTTCAGGGGCGGCGCCGTGCCGGACTGGCTGCTGGCCAGGATCTGCCGGTGCTGATTGACCAGAAACAGAGTGCCGCTCTGGGGGGAGAGTCGGCGCAGGGTCTGCTCCAGGGTCGCTATCTCTATGTCGATGCTGAGCAGGCCTATGATCTGCCCGATCTGGGTGATGGGCTGGGACAGGGTGATCATCTGTCCTTTGCCGGCAAAATCCTGATAGGGGCGCGACAACGTGGCGTGCTCGGCGGGCGGGTGGCGGGTCAGTGCCTCCTGCCAGTAAGACTTGTGGTAGATGCCGGGGTCGAAACGAAATTGATTGGAGGGCACCCAGGGGTAGAGATAGATGAAGTTGTCGGTGCTGGTGAAATAGATCCAGGCCACGGCCTTGTCCAGCAGCTTGCTGGCGGTCGCGAGCAGGGGAGAGAGGCTGAGCGCCAGGTGTATTCTGGCCTCCCGTTCGCTGCCCGGGGCGGGCAAGGGGCCCAGCCCGGTCAGGTTGCCGATGAGGGCGGGGGGCAGATCGACGGGGATGCGATCCAGGCTGAGGTTGCCGCTCGAATCGGCTTGTAGCGCCGGATAAAGCTGGCGAGAGAGGGCCGACTGGGGGTTGCTGCGCAGCCGCTCTTCGGCCTGGCCGCGCATGGCCTCGAGAAAGGCCTCCATCCTCTGGTGCTGGCTGCTGAGCTGGGCCGCGGCATTGATGACGTCACGCCTGTTCAGCTCGGTGATCTGGCGCAAGGCGTGCTGCAGGGCGAGCAGCAGCAACAGCATGCTCAGTCCCAGCAGCAGCCACTGCAACCGATATTTGGCAAAGGCATGGGGCAATGTGGGCATGGGGCACCGGGAAGATGACGGGAGCGGCACATCAGTGTAAGGCAGAAAAAAAGCGCAGTCTCAACTGGATGTGATTTTGATGATCTATCCCCCGGGCTGTTACGTTTTGTCACATTTATACATAGTCACGGCATAGTCAGGGGGTAACATGATGCCATCATTGATGAAGTTCCCTCTTCTCCTTATCTCTTACCTTGCATGGATTGTTTGATGAAAATGCGCGTATGGCTGTGGCTTGTTCCTCTTCTCCTGCTGCTGGGAGCCGGCACCTGGTATTTCCGGCAGGCCAAACCGGTCAGCAAGCCCGAGCCCAGACAGGTCAACATCAGGGCGGAAACGGTCAGGCAGAGCCTGGCAGAGCCCTCCATCAAGCTGGTCAGCAAGCTGGCGGCCAATCGCTCCGTGGTGGTCAGCCCCGAGGTCACGGGTCGCATCGTCAGGATTGCGGTGCGCTCCGGTCAGCGGGTCAAGCAGGGGGAAACCCTGATCGCCCTGGATGCGGGCAAGCAGCAGGCTGAACTTGCCGAGCAGAGTGCCAGCGTGCGCGACGAGAGCCGCAAGCTGCGGGACATGCGCCGCCTGGTGGCGCGCGGAGCCATCACCACCTCGGAGCTGGAAGGGCAGGAGGCGACAGTGGCCCAGGCTCAGGCCAGGGTCGACGCGGCGCGCTATGAGTTGTCATTGCGTACCCTGGCGGCCCCTTTCGACGGCACCGTCAGCCTGATCGATCTCAGCGAAGGGGCCCTGGTCAACAGCGGCGACGTGCTGCTTCACCTGGACGAGCTGGCCAGATTGCGGCTCGATCTGGCGGTGCCGGAGCGCTACCTCTCCCTCCTCAAACCCGGCATGACGGTGACGGCCACCAGCTCTGCCTGGCCGGATCAATCCTTCTCCGGCGTGCTGGAGACCCTCGACAGTCGGGTGTCCAACGATACCCAGAACATCAAGGCGCGGGTCATACTTCCCAACCCCGGCGGCCAACTGAGGCCCGGCATGCTGATGAATGTAGATCTTTCCCTGCCTGCCCAGAAGATGACCCTGATCCCCGCCCAGTCGGTGGAGTATGCGGGGGAGCTTCGCTTCGTCTACCGCCTGGAGGCGGACGGCCGGGTGAAACGCATTCCGGTGGAGCTTGGCGATACCCATGGCGAGGAAGTGTGGGTGCTCAAGGGGCTGAACGTCGGCGATCGCATCGCGGTGGAGGGGCTGGTCAACCTGCGTGACGGCGCCCTGGTCCGCGATCTGACCGAGGTAAAAGGCTGATGTGGCTCTCCGATATGTCAGTGCGCCGCCCCCTGGTGGCGGTCGTCATCAGTGCCCTGCTCACCGTGTTCGGCCTGGTGGCCTTCGCCAAGTTGACGGTGCGGGAGATGCCGGACGTGCAGACGCCGTCCGTCTCCATCACCACCACCTATGAGGGGGCGGCCCCCGAGGTGATGGAGAGCCAGGTCACCAAGCCCATCGAGGATCAGCTCTCCGGCATCAGCGGCATCAAGAACATCAACTCGGTGACCCGCAAGGGGCGATCCTCCATCACTGTGGAGTTCAAGCTCGGCTGGAACATGCTGGAGGGCACCTCGGATGTGCGTGACGCCATCTCCCGCGCCCGGCCCAAGCTCCCGGACGAGGCGGACGAGCCCATGGTCACCAAGGACAACGGCAACGGCGATGTGGCTATCTGGCTCAACTTCAGCAGCACCCAGATGGACCGCACCGCCATGACAGACTACGTCAACCGCATGCTGGTCGACTCCTTGAGCCTGGTGGACGGGGTGAGCGAGGTGTCCCTCTCAGGTGACTTGACTCAGGTGATGTATGTGAGGCTGCGCCCCGCCGACATGGCGGCTCGCGGCATCACGGTGGCCGATGTGCAGGATGCCCTCAAGCGGGAGAACATAGAGCTGCCCGGGGGGGAGATCCGCAACAACAGCATGACGATGGCGGTGCAGATAGCCCGCCTCTACCACAGCGCCGAGGATTTTCGCGGCTTGCCGGTGAAGACGGCCGTCAATGGCCAGAGCATCTACCTGGCGGACATCGCCGATGTTGAGGTGGGGGCCAAGAATGAAGACAGCGCCTATCAGCGCAACGGCCGCGAGAGCTTAGGCATTGGCATAGTCGCGCAATCCACCGCCAACCCACTGGCGGTGGCCCAGGGCATAGAGCGCAAGATGACAGAGATGCAGCGCTTCCTGCCAGCGGGGGCCACCCTGGAGGTGGACTACGACTCCACCGTCTTCATCAAGCAGGCCATCGACGAGGTGTACGAGACCCTCGCCATCTGCGCCCTGCTGGTGGTGGCCGTGCTCTACCTCTTCCTGGGGCAGGCGCGCACCACCCTGATCCCCGCCATCACTGTGCCGGTGTCGCTCATTTCGGCCTTCATCGGCGCCTGGTATCTCGGTTTTTCCATCAACCTCATCACCCTGCTGGCGCTCATTCTCGCCATCGGCCTGGTGGTGGACGACGCCATAGTGGTGGTGGAGAACATCCACCACCACCTGCAGCGGGGTGAATCTCCCCTGATGGCGGCTTGGCACGGCACCCGGGAGGTGGGCTTTGCCGTGGTGGCCACCACCGCCGTGCTGGTGATGGTGTTCGTTCCCATCGCCTTCATGGAGGGCATGGTCGGGCGACTCTTTACCGAGTTTGCGATCCTGCTATCGCTAGCCGTGCTCTTCTCCTCCCTGGTGGCGCTCACCCTGACCCCGGCCATGGGCTCCTGGCTGATGCGTGCCGTCGACAAGCCCAATGCCCTGACGGCGGCGCTGGATCGGGGCCTTGGCCGGGTGGAGACACAGTATCGCCGGTTGCTGGGCTGGGTGCTGCGCCGCTCCGTCTGGATGCCGCTGGTGCTGCTGCTCTGCCTTGGGGGCATAGGTGTCCTGTTTGGCAAGCTGCCCGCCAGCCTGACCCCGACCGAAGACCGGGGTGTCATCTATGTGTTCGTGAAAGGGGCAGAGGGCACCAGCATAGAGCGGATGAAGCGCAACATGCAGCAGGTGGAGGCAGCCATCATGCCGCTGCTCGGCAAGGGGGTGGTGCAGGCCATGAGTTTCAGCACCCCGGCCTTCGGGCGCGGCGGCGATCAGACCGGCATGGTCATCATACAGCTCACCGACTGGGCGGTGCGGGACGAGACCGCCACCGAGTTTGGCCGTAGCTTGAGCGGGCGGTTGGCTGGTATTCCGGATGTGATGATCCGCACCTTCCAGCCAGGATTCAGGGGAGGCTCCACCGCCGCTGTGCAGTTTGTGCTGCAGGGCTCCGACTATGCGGAGCTCTATCAGCAGGGGCTGGCGCTGCAACAGGCCGCCGGCCAGAGCGGATTGATGTTGACCCCGGATCTCGACTACGCCGAGAAGACCCCGGAGCTGCAGGTGACCATAGAGCGGGAGCGGGCCAGCCAGCTCGGCATTCCTGTCTCCACAGTAGCCAGCTCCCTGCAGGCCCTGCTCGGCGGCGTCAGCCAGACCACCTATGTGGACAGGGGGGAGGAGTATGACGTCTACCTGAGGGCCAACCAGACCCAGTTCAATGGCATCTCGGACGTCAGCCGCATCTATCTCAAGGCCGCCAATGGGGAGATGGTGAGCCTCTCCACCCTGGCCACGGTCACTCAGGTGGCGAGCCCGCAGCGGCTCAACCACTACCAGCGTCAGAAGGCGATTGCCCTGACCGCAGACGTGGCCCCCGGCCACACCCTGGGGGAGGCGCTCGACTTCCTCGATGGCTGGGCAGGGGAGCATCTGCCGAGCGGCATGACGGTGGATTACGCCGGTGAGTCCAAGGATTATCGCGACAACCAGGGGGAGATGGTGATGGTGTTCGGCCTCGCCCTGCTGGTGGTCTACCTGGTGCTGGTGGCGCAGTTCGAGAGCCTGCTGACCCCGACCGTGGTGATGGTGACTGTGCCGCTTGGCATCTTCGGCGGCCTGCTCGGCCTCTGGCTGACGGGACAGGAGCTGAGCATCTACAGCCAGATAGGGATGATCATGCTGATCGGCATGGTGACCAAGAACGGCATCCTCATAGTGGAGTTCATCAACCAGCTGCGCCAGCGGGGGGAATCCTTCGAGGAGGCCATCATAGCCGCCTCGGTGCGCCGTCTGCGGCCCATCCTGATGACCTCACTCACCGCCATCATAGGCGCAGTGCCCCTGATGGTCTCCATGGGGGCGGGGTATGAGAGCCGGATGGCTGTGGGGACCGTGGTCTTCTTCGGGTTGTCGCTCGCGACCCTGGTCACCCTGCTGATAGTGCCGGCCATCTATCACCTGATCGCCAGACGGGCGGGGATGACGGGGGCGCGGGATCTGCTGGTGGACGAGGCGCTGGCCGAGGGGAACGCCCGGGTCAGCGAGGCCGCCCCCGAGAGCCGGGACAAGCCGGCGGCCTGATCCTGCCCCCCATCCGGGGGGCGGGATGCAAAAGAGGTGGCGGCCTAGGCCGGGCTGGTTAGCATATGACCAGTTCCCACAGGGGTCATCCTTCATGCTGCCATCCGCCATCTACGAGCCGTTGCCTTTTCTCTATCTGGGCAGCGGCTTGCTGCTGTTGAGCCTTGCCGGGCAGCCTGCGCTGCTGCTGGCCGGGCTGGCCTTCTATCTGGCCGGGTCGCTCGCCTGGTTCAGGCGAAGTGCCCATCGCAGGCCAGACAAGTCGCGCCAGCCGCGGCGGCGAGGTTGGCCGCAGTGGCTCTACGAGAGTCGCCCTTTCGCCCTCATCCTGCTGGGCCTGTTGATGCTGCGCCTCGCCACTCACCCCATCTTCCTGGCGCCAGCCTTCATCTGGTGCCTGCTCGGCGGCTATCAGCTGCTGCTGCGCCACCACCACAGGTTTATGCCGGCCCGCCCCTCTCTCTGAGGGCGGCCGCTTCTCCCCTTGTTCTATGGGGGCAAAAAGCCATCGCCCCCGCCTTGCTCTGCCGGTATAATGCGCGACCCGAATTGTTCCAGGTGTTCAAAATGCAGCCGGTTACCCACCTTTTCTCCTATCCCCGCTACTGGGCCGAGTGCTACGGCACTGCGCCCTTCCTGCCCATGTCCAGAGCGGAGATGGACAAGCTCGGCTGGGACAGCTGTGACATAGTCCTAGTGACCGGTGACGCCTATGTGGATCACCCGAGCTTCGGCATGGCGGTTATCGGCCGCATGCTGGAGTCCCAGGGCTTTCGGGTCGGTATCATCGCCCAGCCGGACTGGTCATCCAAGGATGACTTCATGCGCCTGGGCAAGCCGAACCTCTTCTACGGGGTGACCGCGGGCAACATGGACTCCATGATCAACCGCTACACCTCCGACAAGAAGCTGCGCCACGACGACGCCTACACTCCCGGGGATGTGGGCGGCAAGCGGCCGGACAGAGCCACCCTGGTCTACACCCAGCGCTGTAAAGAAGCTTTCAAAGAGGTGCCCGTGGTCATCGGCGGCATAGAGGCATCGCTGCGCCGTATCGCCCACTACGACTACTGGTCCGAGACCATACGTCGCTCCATACTGCTGGACGCCAAGGCCGACATCCTCATCTATGGCAACGCCGAGCGGCCCCTCATCGAGGTGGCGCACCGCATCGCCAACGGCGAGACCATCGACACCATGCAGGACATTCGCGGCACCGCCGTGATCCGCAAGGAGCCGCTGCCGGGCTGGCGCGGGGTGGATTCGAGCAAGCTGGATCAGATTGGCCGCATCGATCCCATCATGAACCCCTATATGGAAGGGGCGCCCTGCTCGGATGACGAAGGCACTGCGCCGGTGGAACAGGAGGCCAAGCCGGTGCTGGTGCAGCCGCCCAAGCAGAAGCCGTGGGAGAAGACCTACGTCAAGCTGCCGGCGTTCGAGCGGGTGAAGGAAGACAAGGTGCTCTACGCCCATGCGTCGCGCATCCTGCACCATGAGACCAACCCGGGCTGTGCCCGCGCGCTCTCCCAGGCCCACGGCGATCGCATCATCTGGGTCAACCCGCCCGCCTTCCCGCTGGAAACCGATGAGATGGACGGGGTGTTCGGCCTGCCGTACCAGCGGGTGCCGCACCCGGCTTATGGCAAGGAGAAGATCCCGGCCTACGAGATGATCAAGACCTCGGTCAACATCATGCGTGGCTGCTTCGGCGGTTGCTCCTTCTGCTCCATCACAGAGCACGAGGGGCGCATCATCCAGAGCCGCTCGGAAGAGTCGATCATCAAAGAAATCGAAGAGATCCGCGACAAGGTGCCGGGCTTCACCGGCGTCATCTCGGATCTCGGCGGCCCCACCGCCAACATGTACAAGCTGCGCTGCAAGAGCCCCAAAGCCGAGCAGACCTGTCGCCGCGCCTCCTGCGTCTGGCCGACCATATGCCCGCACATGGACACCGACCATACCCCGACCATAGATCTCTATCGCAAGGCGCGGGATGTGAAGGGGATCAAGAAGATACTGATCGCCTCCGGGGTGCGCTACGACATAGCGGTGGAAGATCCGCGCTACATCAAGGAGCTGGCCAAGTACCACGTCGGCGGCTACCTCAAGATCGCACCCGAGCACACCGAAGAGGGCCCGCTCTCCAAGATGATGAAGCCGGGCATGGGCAGCTACTACAGCTTCAAGGAGCTGTTCGACAAGTATTCCAAAGAGGCGGGCAAGCAGCAGTACCTGATCCCCTACTTCATCTCGGCCCACCCGGGCACCACGGATGAAGACATGGTGAACATGGCGCTCTGGGTCAAGACCAACAGCTTCAAGCTGGATCAGGTGCAGAACTTCTACCCGTCGCCGCTCGCCAACGCCACCACCATGTACTACACGGAGAAAAACCCCCTCAACAAGGTGAGCCGCCAGGGTGGGGATGTGTTCGTGGTGAAAGGAGAGCGTCGTCGCCGCCTGCACAAGGCGCTGCTGCGTTACCACGATCCGGCCGGCTGGCCCATGATCCGCGAAGCCCTGCTCGAGATGGGCAAGGGTCACCTGATCGGCAACGGCCCCAACTGCCTGGTGCCGCCGGAAGGGCGCGGCGAAGCCAAGGCCGAGCGCAGCATCAACAAGGGGCTGAAACCGGCCCTGACCCGCCATAGCGCCATCACCCATCAGCGCAGCAATGGGGCTGGCAACAAGGCCACTGGCGGTAAGGGGGCAGGCGCGCAAGGGGCCGCCGCCGCCCAAGGCAAGCCTCGCAGCGACACCCCTGCCGCCAGCAAGGGCGGCAAGGCGGGTAATGGCAAGCCGGTAGGCTCCCAGCTCAGCAAAGGGTCTGGCAACGGCAAGCCCGCTGCTCAAGGGGCAGCTCAAGGCAAACCGGCTGGCAAACCCGCCCATAAGGGCAAGGCCCCGACCCGTGCAGGCTCTGCCAAGCCGGGTGCCAAACCTACAACCCAAGGCGGCAAGCCTGCCGCAAAAGGCGGGGCAGCCAAGCGACCGGCTCGGTGAGTTTTCCTGATTGGAAAGCAATAGAAATAAAAAGGCGACCATTTGGTCGCCTGGGGAGCAAATCAGTTCTTAGTGGATAACGAATAGAGACATGTTTTGTGGTATATCATCGGCATTCATGAAATATTCTTCATTACCTAGATGTCTGAATGCACCAGCCATAGTGTATCCAGAATCCAAAGATGCTTTCTCAAGCTCTTCAATGGCTCCAACTGACACAAACTCATTTCTTCCGAGGCCATAAATCTTCTCCATAGAAATAGTGTCATATTCTATTGTATAGTCACCGACTGAAATTTTGTCAGTGCCACGTTTGGTACACGCATCAATAAATTCACTATGTCCTTTTAGGTGGAAAAGAATGTAGTTTGTATCACCATCACTTTCATCAATGATGTGACCCAATGTATCTCCATCTATTATTGGGATCGTGTTTTCTGGGAAAAACATACCTGTGCTTTGAGATGATATTATTATTGTGTCGACAACGACACATATTCCATGAGGGAATAAAAGTTCTATGTTTAGTTGAGGGAATGCTTTGGTAGAGAGCTCATGAATGAACGCTAATCCATCATGTGTTTTTAAGAAATTATTTATAATCTCTATCTGCGATATAGCTTTTGTAATGAATCCTTTTACCCCACTTGCTTTGAGATAGTCTCTGCCCCAGACGGCAGGTAAATTGTTTTTCACTTCTCCAACAAAAACGTGAAACCCAAGTGATGGCTCATAAGATATCGCTAATAAATCGATGTCTGGGAGTTTCGGGTCAAATTTATCAAGTTTCACATCACTATGTACTTTGTAATATGGGTATTGTTCTAACTTTGATTTAATTTCCTCAACCAACCCCTTACCCATTATTCCAGAAATATTATTTGAGAAACCATCTGGATCAGTCTTAGCGAAGAGCCTTAGCATATTTGTGATGCCATCTACTAATGAAAAACAAGTAGGGTTCAACATGTACAAATTTTCTTGTGAGATATAGTTGAAGGTAGATCTAGATGACTTAGATATGTCTCTGAATATTTTTATTAATAACTCTTCTTTTTCTTCTGGATACTGCTGCATAGCTTGCCCCAAAAGTTCATCTTCTCTATAGGTGATGACTCCAGAAACATCATTTGCTTTAGAAAAATAGCGTTCATATAATGCTAGTGCTAACAGCGATTTGTAAACTCCAATGAATATAGAGTACTTATATCCATCAAGCATGACATCGCTATCTTCTGGTATATAAGAAAAATAGAACTGTATTTTCCAATCAACAATTTTGTCTATTGTAGCAAAGGCTTTTTCTACATTTGCATCAGAAAAATCGAAATGGTTAGTACCTCTGAGTAATTTTTCTGGACAATCATGTACTGAATCGTAAGGCGTGTCTCGTGAATTAAGACCAAAAGTCATCGCCTCCGAAGCATATTGGCGTAAAATTGAATCATCATTTAAAATAACCTTGATGTTATTATGCTCTATATTCCATGTTACGGCTACATCGTTGTCAAATGAGTAAAATATTGTATCTCTTAAAGTTAAGAATGTTCTCAGGAAGTCAAATAGCTCTATGTAATCTAAAGGGGTGTATTTTTTTTGGGGGAGAACATTGTGTTTATACTCTTTTAATAGAAGAGGAACAAGAAGTTCACTTGCGGTTCTAATGTGTTCTCCTTCTTTGAAGCGATTTTGTCTATACATAAACTCTGCAGCTTCACCTAACATGTGAAGAGTATCGGAGTTCGCACCTATATCAGTTACTACGGCTTGTAATTTTTTCTCGAAAATAGTAGTTACTAAGGTTCTAACAGGATTTTCTTTTTTCATGTTTATCTATTATGGCTAGAGTGATAAATAAATCTGGTAATAAATCTGGGACATCCACCTTTCTGAGCAAGGAGTAACGCCACCAATCCCACGCTACCGCCCGTGGATTGCAGCTTCCAATATGCTCCCTTGACCCGCGCTGGCAGTAACCCATCGCAGTTCAACAGGTTCTGGATGGCTATGGTAAGTCAAATGAAGCTGGGCCAGCGAGCATAAAACGGAGGTAACCATCAGGAAATCATCGTTTTTTGAACTGCGTCATCAATGTGTTTAAGCAGGTGCGATTAAGGCAGGCAAGCTGGTGTGGTTGGCTATCGTGTTCGGCCTATGGGGAAGGGGGTGGATGATGGCTTCCCTTGCGGAGCTTTTGCGAGAGTCGGAAAATATGGGGTACCACCTCTTGCTCACATGCTCAAACCTGATGCCAGGCGGCTGGCTCGCCGATATCTCTGATCTGGGCAGCGATGGAAATAACAAGGGCGACCAGTTGGTCGCCCTTGTGTCATTGGATGGGAGCCGCGAGGCTCACCCTTGAATGTCACTCTTATTGCAGATCCGTGCTCAGGCTGGGGGCACCGAAGTTCACCAGGCTGGCATGGGAGTGCTCGAAGTACTGTGACCAGAAGTCACCGAGGGCATCCATGGTCTTGCCGGAACGATAGGCGTGTTTCACCGCGTCGGTAACCAGTCCGGCCCCCGTGACATAGACGCGAGCCCCTTGCAGATCGGCAAACAGCCCCTTGCTCTTGGCCTGTTTGAGCTCGTCACCGACATTGAGCTGCTTGATCTTGTTGGTGGCATAGAAGCTGGTGTAATCGGAGTGTTCCAGCATGTCCGAAATAAGGAACACGACCCTATCGTTGACGCCTTGCTCGGCCTTCATATCCTCACCCACCTTTCGCAGCGAGTTCATGATCTCGCTCTTGGGGATGTCTTGGCGGGCATCACGCAGCGCTTTCACGAACTGTTTGCCAAAGCCGTTACGAAAGACTTTCGTTTGTGTCGCCAGGCAGCTGTCCAGACTGCGCAATTTGCGCATGTTGACATCGTCCCGGATCTCTCCGTTCAGCGGCATATCCAGTTGCCCCGCGTAGGCCAGGCGAAGGTATTCGCCAGGCAAGAAGGCGGAGAAGGTATAGAGCTTGACGCGATCTCCGGCCTGCACGAACCGTTCGATCTGCCCCCAACTGCTGCGTTGCAGATCGTCGGGCATCGGAATGGTCTGGTCTATGATGACCACCAGCTCACGGCCTGTGCCCGCAGGCTTGATGTCGGTCAGGCCATTGCGCTCATAGCAGCTCTGTATGTCGTTGCGGTCGGCGGCCAAGGCTGCGCAAGGCAGCGTCAACGCCAGTAGTAATACCTGGGTGATCTTCACGGTTAGGCACTCTGCTTGATGGGGAAGAGGCCCAGGGTCTTGAGGGCCATCTGCTGTTCACGGATATCGCGCAACTGCGCTTCGTCCACCCCCAGTGCGCGACTGGCCGCGGCCAGGCTCTCTTCGGGCAGGCCAGTGACATCATGGAAATCGGCGGCCTTGACGACAGTGCCGGCCTGGCCGGGGGCATCTGTGGTGGACGGGAGCGCCGCCTCTGCCTGAGCAACTGCCGGTTGCACGGCAGGCGCCGGCTCGGCTTGCACAGTCTGTGCTGCCTGAGGCGCCGCCTGAGGGGCGGGCTTGGGTGGCACAGTGCCCGCTTTGTACTCGATAAAGGCCAGGAAGTTACGATGGGCGGACTTTTCCCCTTCCAGCGCACCCAGCACACCTGAGTTGGTATGGTCACGGCTCGACAACAGGGTCTGCAAGCGGCGGAGCTTGTCATCGGCATGACTGGCAATGGCGGTGCGTTGCTGGTCCATGGCGTCCAGCATCTCTTCGGCGGTCGCGTATTCGTGAGTCAGACGCCAGGCAGTCTGTGAGTGGGTACCGGCAAAGTAGTATTTGCTGGCAAGCCAGATGCTGATCCCCTGGATGGCGATGTAGATGAGCGACAGCATGACGTAGGTGGTCAGGCTGGCCTCACGGATGGCCTGCATCTTGTCGTCTATGGTGGCCTCTTCCGCCTCGCTGTTGATTGCCTGGGACTCCTCCGGCAGATCAAAGGGGGACGCCATGCTGCTGTCACTCTGTGCCGTCGCCTCTGCACGCATGCTGTTCACCATCTCGGTCTCTATGCTGTCGAGGGTGGCTGAACGGACCACGAAGGCACCAACGGCCATGCAGGCGACAAATACAGCGCAGACAATTAGCCAGACAAACTTGCGGGTAACCCCCGAGTTCACGTCTTTCAGTCGTGCCAGCAGCTGTTCATAGTCGGGTTTGTCAGAGTCCGAGAAGGAGTCTTCCAGGTTGATGGCCTTGTTTGCCTTGAGGGTACGAGAGCGTTTGGAAGGCTCTTCCCCTTGCCACCAGTGGCGGGCGCGGGCGATCAGGCTGTTGTGATGCAGGGAGTGACCGGCCACTTCGGCGAAGAACGCCGATGCGACGGCGAGCAGCAGTGCCGTACCTGCCGTCAGCAGATGGCGGTCATTGGTTGACGCATCCATGTTCATCCAGCCTGCGAGCACGTAGGCAAACCCCATTGCCTCGACCAGCACCAGTACCAGCACCAGGGCCAGCACCCATGCCGGGCGCGGGGAGCGACCTGCCTCTCCTGCCTTGGCCAGGTAGTCGAGGGAGGCATTGTAGGCATCCGGCCCTTTCAGGTGTTTCTTGTACTCGCGGTAGTACACATTCGACAGGGTCACTTCATGGTTGATCCAGCCATCACCATCGACCGAGGCGGGCTTGCGCGCGAGGCGAGCCACAGTGCCGATCAGAGGCAGGCTGTGCCATACCCGGATCAGGAAGTAGGAGACATTCTCCCAATGCCGCCACACAACAACGGCGCTGATGAGGAATGAAATAATGCCAACGGTCAGCATCTGGTTGGCGAGGATCAGCGCTTTGAGCGCTGCCAAAGAAAAGTCTTCCACTAAGTTTCTCCGTTTTCTTATTTGGAATGGGTGGCGGGAATGGGCATGTAGGAAGCCACATAAGCCTCGGAACCTGCCGGATAGAACAGGGCTCCCTGGCTGACCTTGGCGTTGCCTTTACTGAACACGAGATCCATGCAGGAGACGGGCGCCTTGGGATCGCTGGTGAAGACGCGGTAAAGCACTTCACTCTCGCCCTCGTAGGTGTTGGCCACCGCCTTGAGGGATTGGGCTTTCTTCTGGTTTGAGGACTTGTAATCCTGAACCACCTGCAGGAGCGGCTGGCGATCGACCTTGGCGTTATCCCGCAGGATGGAAACCGGAGAGACAGTCACCAGGTGGCCGTTGACGGTATTGGCCCAGACGCGGTTGTTGTAGCCGGGCATGTACTCCTTGGTGGCATGGCGTGGGAGAGGCTTGTCGTCTGCCATGCTCAGCACCTGGCCCGCACTGCGCGGCTTATCCGCCTCACAGCTCGACATCGGCATGTCGCTCGCGTAGGCGCTGCTGATCAGCGCAAAGCCGCTCGCCTTGGGCTTGATGTTCTGGGCCATGTTCCACTGGTAGGTATTGGCAGGTGCGCCGCCAAAATCCACCGCTGCCTTGGCGTTGGGAGCCGCCTTGGCCGTGTTGCTGTCAGGTGCGCTCTGTTTGGCTGTGGCTTGACGAGGGGTGGTTTTCGACGTGGCAGCCACCTTGCTTGCACTGCTTGCGGACTGCGCGGCTGGTGTGGCAGCAGCCACACGAGGCTTGGCAGCATCGGAAGCGCCATAACGCAGATATCTTGTGTTGCCCTCTTCGGACTGAGCCCGCATCACCAGGGCCTGCTCGTTCGCGAGTTCAACGATCTCGACCCGGCGATTCTGACCGCGCAGCAAGGGGTCACTGTTGTCTGCGATGGGGCGCGAAGAGCCCGCTCCTTGGTAATAGATGGAGGTGGCCGGGATCCCCGCTTTTACCAGGACCTTGCCGACAGCCCTGGCCCGTTGCTCGGACAGTTTCAGGTTGAATTCTGCAGGGCCGGTCGCATCGCTATGACCGACGAGGAGAATGCGGCGCTCTTGACGCTCACTGGATGCCTCAGCTTGAGTGGCGGAGGGGGGATTGGCATACACCTGAGCCAGTTTGGTCACCACCCGTTGACCGCTTTCCGTCAGCTGGTCAGAACCAATGGCGAACATGCCCGAATCGGGTATCTGGGCAACCAGACCCGCATTCTGGGGCACATTGGTCGCCACTGCGGGTTCGGCAAGGGTCAGCTGTTCTGTGGTGATCTTGAGATTCTCTTCCTTCGCGATACGGTCAAGCTCTTGCAGCCGGGATTGCCACATATAGCCTGCCGCACAGCCCAGTACGCCGCCGATGGCCAGCCCTGCGACGGCCCCTTTTTCCCCGTTAAGAGCGTAACCTGCGGCCCCACCTGCGATCATGCCTGCGCCACAGAGCACGGGCATACCATAATCTTTGCCGATGTCATTGACCGTCGATTTGAAACTCTGCATCTGCTGAGAGCTGCAGCCAACGGCAGCAATCAATACACAGCTGAGGGGCGCAAGACGAAACGATTTATCCATAGCTATTCCTTGCCATTCTTATTTAATGCCGAGATGCAGGCATGCAAAAAATGCGCAGAGAAAGTGATCTCTCAATACGCGGTAAAATAATCGACGATTATTGATACGAAAGGCATTAGTGGTGAGTTTTTTGAATATCGGCCCACAACGCGCTAATTCTCGTAAATAACGGCTTCCTGTTTGCCCTATTTGTCAGCAGAGGCAATCGCCCATGTCGTTGAATAGGCATCAAGTGGCAATGATAAGCCAAACGAGGCTGATCAAGCGAGCGCAAAAATGATGCAAGCATCAGAAAAACATCGTTTTTTAAATAATGTTACCAAGTTGTTTCTTTCTCGATGATAAAGGGGGCGAGTGGCTGTCAGGCTGTTTGTGAGGGGGAGATCTGCCGTTGTGCTCTATTGGGTCGCGGCACGGCAAGATGGAGAACAGGAGGTGACATCTGGCGTTCTTATCGCTATGTGTTGGTGAAAAAACATGCGTCAACAGGATAAAACATGGCATTGATCGCAGTTGGTGAATTAATTATCGAGAGAGGCTGTTTGGCGGTGGCGGCGTTGCTATCTTGTGCTGCTAAATAATATCGATAGAGAGAGGCCGCATGCTTGCCTCTCTTGTAAATCCTTCACGAACACTTCAGCAGGCTTATCTGCATTGGGAGACATAGATGGCGGTTAAGGTCAGATCCAGAAGAGAGAAGATAGGCAGCGGGCTCGGGCTGGTGCTCGGGATCATTGCCTTCAACCTCATGGTGCCCCTGCTGTTTGAGAAGCAGGCGAACTTTGATTTCAACCAGCTGCTCTGGGCTGTGGTCAGCGCCATGCTCTGCTCCGAGCTGGGGGCCAGAGTGGGCAAATGGCTGGATGCCAAAGAGCAGGCCAAGGGGCTCTCGAAAGAACCCGAGTAGGCAAGGCCGAATGTTACCCTGTGCCATCGCACTCATCACAAGGAGTTCCCATGCGCATTGCCCTGATTGGCCTCGGTGATATCGCCCAGAAGGCCTATCTGCCACTGCTCGCCAGCGACGAGCGGGTCACTCCGCTGCTCTGCACCCGCAATCCCCAAGTGCTGGACAAGCTGGCCCGCCAGTACCGGATCGCCGAGTGCTTCACCGAGGTGGACGCACTGCTGGCTAGTCGCCCGGATGCCGTGATGATCCACGCCGCCACAGCCGTGCATGGCAAGCTGGCGGAGCAGTGCCTGCGCGCCGGCATCCCCACCTTTGTCGACAAGCCGCTCTGTGACAACGCCGCCGAGGTGGAGGCGCTCGCCAACCTCGCCATCGCGCAGGATTGCCCGCTCTTTGTGGGCTTCAACCGCCGCTATCTGCCTGCCATGGGCGCTGCCCGCAGCCAAGCGCTCACCGAACTTAACTGGCAGAAACACAGGCATGCCCTGCCTGGGCTGCCGCGCCAGTTCCTGTTCGACGACTTTATCCATGTGCTCGACAGCCTCTGCTTCTATGGCGGCGCCCCGAGCGGGGATCTCCATGCGGTGCTAAGGCGCAGTGCCCAGCAGCCCGAGCTGCTGGCCGGGGTGAGCGTCGCCTGGCAGAGCGGGCAGGTGGCGGTGAGTGGCAGCATGAACCGCAGCGCCGGCCTCACCGAGGAGCGCATCGATGCCTATGGCGACAACCTGTCGCTCCACCTGGAGAACTGCACCAGAGGCACCCTGGCCCAGGGCAAGGTGGTGCAGACCCTGACCCCCGATGACTGGCAGCCGGTATTGGCGAGCCGGGGTTTTGTCGCCATGCTGGCCCACTGGTATCAGCAAATTGAAACAGGCAAGGCAGATGGGGGACTTATCGAGAGCTATCTGCACAGCCACCGGCTGGCGGAGCGACTGGTTGAGCTGGCGGGGAGTGAACCCGGTTTGCCTTTCCCACGGGCTGCCGATGGGCCACAGGGGCGAGAAAACAACCAGAGTACTGTACAAGATGACGCATCCCTGCGCGGTTGACAGGGGAGGGCGCCGCCGCGCGAGCCAAGGGGGCGCTTGTTTGCTATCTTGGCGCCCATGAAAGATCTGCAGAGCAACAGAGTGTGATGAGCAACGTTTCGCAAATGGCGCCGGGTTTGCCACGGGCCGCTGATGAGCGCCCGGTCGCGGCGGACAAGGTGATCCCTTCATGAGCATTATTCTGGGTATAGACCCCGGTTCGCGGATCACCGGCTACGGCGTCATCCGCATAGTCGCGGGCAAGGCGGAGTATCTGGGTTCCGGTTGCATTCGCACCGACCTGGGCGAGCTGCCGTCGCGCCTCAAGCAGGTGTATGACGGGGTGAGCGAGATCATCACCCAGTTCAAGCCCGATGACTTTGCCATAGAGCGCGTCTTCATGGCCCGCAACGCCGATTCGGCCTTGAAGCTAGGTCAGGCACGGGGCAGCGCCATAGTGGCGGCGGTCAACGCCCTGCTGCCGGTGAGCGAATACTCGGCGACCCAGATCAAGCAGGCGGTGGTGGGCACGGGCGGGGCAGCCAAGGAGCAGGTACAGCACATGGTGACCCATCTGCTCAAGCTCTCTGCCACCCCTCAGGCGGATGCGGCGGATGCCCTCGGGGTGGCGCTCTGTCACTTCCACACCCGCCAGAGCCTCATCAAGATGGCGGGGCGTGCCACCAGCTCGGTGCGTGGCCGTTACCGCTGATCCCCAGACGGGCTCTGCGAGGGCGCCCCACTGCGCCTGGCACGAGCCTGTTGCCCGGCGTGCTGTTGTCAAAAGCGCTGATTGGGTCACAAGCTGTCGCAGGATCAGGGGGGACTCTGATGAGAAATGGGGGCGACTCGGGTGCAGAAGCTCCCGTTTAATCAACAACTTGTGATGCACATCACACATTTTGCGTAAATAAAGCCGGCTTCGTCTTACTCCACCACACTCCCATAATATGGCGCCTGTTGAATAGCAGTGTCCGTATGAGCCTTTTCCAGGCTCCTGTTCTAGTCATCATCGGGAGATATGAGAGTGAAACCATTTGCAGCTGAATTTATGGGCACCTTCTGGCTGGTGCTGGGGGGCTGTGGCAGTGCCGTGCTGGCTGCCGCTTTCCCGAATGTGGGGATAGGCCTGCTGGGTGTGGCTCTGGCGTTCGGTCTGACCGTGCTGACCATGGCCTTCGCCATAGGTCACATCTCTGGTTGTCACCTGAACCCGGCCGTGACCCTGGGTCTGTGGGCCGGTGGCCGTTTCCCTGCATCGGGTGTCGTGCCTTACATCGTGGCTCAGGTCCTTGGCGGTATCGCGGCAGGTGGCGTGCTCTATGTGATCGCCAGCGGCCAGGCCGGATTTGACGTGAGCGCCGGCTTCGCCTCCAACGGTTATGGTGAGCACTCACCGGGCGGTTACAGCCTGCTGGCGGCACTGGTGTGTGAAGTGGTGATGACCGGCTTCTTCCTGTTCGTCATCATGGGAGCCACCGACAGCCGTGCACCGGCGGGCTTTGCCCCCATCGCCATCGGTCTGTGTCTGACCCTTATCCACCTCATCAGCATCCCGGTGACCAACACCTCGGTGAACCCGGCTCGCAGCACGGGTGTGGCACTGTTCGTGGGTGACTGGGCCGTCAGCCAGCTCTGGCTGTTCTGGGTCGCTCCCATCGTCGGTGCCATTCTGGGGGCATTGGCCTATCGCGTGATCGCCACCAAAGAGTGAGCTGTTACTGAACTATGTGTGGTATCGACACGCCTGCGGGCGTGTTTTTTTGTTTCTGGAGGGCAGCAAAACCGGGATGACCCCGGTTTTTCTTTTTCTAAGGTAGAGGATGAGGGGATCATAAACCCCGGGCGCTCAGCATCTCTTTATTGCGCTGGTGCAGCAGCTTGATCCGCGCCACCTAGGCCCGGGTTTCGGCAAAGATGGGAGGGGATGCCGCCGTGCTTGTGTCTTGCAAAGGACTTACAAGCCCCGTGCGCTCAGCATCTCTTTATAGCGTTGGTGCAGCAGCTTGACCCGCGCCACATAGGCGCGCGTTTCTGCATAGGGCGGTATGCCACCGTGCTTTTGCACCGCACCGGCCCCGGCGTTGTAGGCGGCCGTGGCCAAGGCAACATTGCCGTCATACTGCTTGAGCAGGCCCGCCAGGTATTTCACCCCGCCGAAGATATTCTGCTCGGCCATCAGGGCATTGCCGACCCCGAGCTCGCGGGCAGTCGCCGGCATCAGCTGGGTTAGCCCCATGGCCCCCTTGCGGGAGACGGCCAGCGGGTTGAAGGCGGATTCGGCGTGGATCAGCGCCCGGATGAGGGCAGGCTCCACCTGATAGGTCTTGGCCGCCGCCTGTATGGTGCTGGCATAGTCGTAGAGGAAGAGGCCTGTGGTGCGCCAGTTGACCCTGGAGGCGGGATCGCAGGCGTAGCAGTCGTTGAACAGCAGCAGCTCGTAATGACCCTGCTCCGGCATCATGTCGGAATAGCGCACCACACCGTTCTTTTGCACCGACTTGTAGACCTGGATCTGGCGCGCGGCAGGGGGCGGTGCGGGCTCTGTCACCTTGGGTGACGGGATCGACTCGGATGTCAGGACCACCACCTCGGCCGGTGGCGGCGTCTGACTCCAGGCACTGAGGGGGAACAGCAAAATGGCTCCCAGCAACATCCATGCTTTCAACGGCTTGCTCCTTAAGCCTTGTTAGCCACGTTGAGTAAAGCATCCGGGGCGAGGCAGAACAAGGGCCCCGACGAGGAGTCACAAGAAAAGCCCGGGCAGAAGGGGGCCACTGGCTCCCCGAGGCGGGTGCCGCAGCCTCGCAAGAGGCAATGGACGACGCCGCAACTCCCCTGCTGGCTATTGGCTTTTTTGTAAGTTAAAGGCGTGTTATCTTGCTGTTGCTCCACTCTGGTCTGATCTCTTCGTGGGGCCGGTTGATGGGTCAAGAGAGGGCCAGGTGGCCAGAGCGAAATGGGTATGAGAAGCAGGCGGGCGATGGAGCTCAGATTCGAAGAGTACTGTGATGCGGATCTTTCCCTGATCAGGGACTATTACGAGACGACGTTTTCCCACTATGTACCGGATCTGGCCGAACGGATCTTCGTGGTACGGGATGCCCATTGGCTGGTGGGGGCCGTGCGCCTGCGCGACGAACAGGACTATTACCACCTGTGCGGTTTCCGGCTGTTGCCGCACTACCAGTCATTGGGGCTGGGTTCCCGGCTGCTGCAGCACGCCTGCAGCGATCTGCTGGACAAGCCCGTGATCTGCCACGCCTTGCCCTTCGAGAAACCCTTCTACCTCAAGGCGGGCTTTGCCCACCTTCCCCTGCATGAACTCGACGGACCGCTTCATACCCTCTATCACCAGCAGCGCGAACAGGGTTATCAGATCGAGCTGCTGGTGCGTCAGGCGATGGCCACTGTCTACAACTGATCCTTCGGCTTGGTCAGCAGGTGGATCTTGCCCGGTGACAGCTCCAGCCCCAGCAGGTTCTCCTTGAGCCAGGCTTGGTTGGGATCCTTGTCGTCGAGCTTGTAGACGGGCTGGGTCTCCAGCCGCTTCTCCATGCTCTGCAGCAGCATCCTCAGCATGAAACCGAACTTCTGCTCCGCCGCCGCGGGCTCCAGCTTGTAGTCAATCAGCTTCATGTTGTCGAGAAAGAGCGCGCTCTGGGCCTTGTCGTAGCGCGGCCTCGCCTCATAGGTCATGTTCAGCAGGGCATCGTACTGGGTCTGGTCCGGCAGGGAGATCTTCAGTTTCCCCTTGCCAAAGACCCTGGCGGTATCCGGACTCTGGCGACCGATCTGGACATCGCTCTGCTCGAGCTGGACATGGGCCTTGATGATGCCGGGCAACTCCAGCTGTTTGTCGACTTGCACCTGGGATTGCAGGTACTGGTTTATCTGTTGCTCATTGATGTCATATGAGCCTTGACCTAGCATGGCCAGACTCAGCAGCATAGATTGCAGGATCATGCTAACGACCTGATAGAATGGGTTTGTCCCACAGCATACCATTGTGGCCCTGTGGGATCTGCCCATGCCCTTTGTTCATAACACCAAGGAGTCGTCTTGCTCGACGGTCTGGAATACGACATTCAGTTGCTGTTCTCCCGCTTTCTCGGCTGGCTGTTGCTGTTGTTTCACACCGTGATAGTCGCGGGGATCTCCCTGCGAGTGGTGATGAAGCGGCGTCCCATAGGGGTATCCCTCGCCTGGCTGGCGCTCATCTATGCCATTCCCTTCGCCGGGGTCGGCTTCTATGTGCTGTTTGGGGAGATACGGCTCGGCCGCAAGCGGGCCGAACGTGCCCAGGCCATGTATCGCCCTTACGCCATCTGGATCCGCCAGCTCGCCCGCCTCTTTCCCCAGCACTGCTGCGAGGTGGGCAGCAAGGCTCGCCCGCTCCATGATCTGATCCAGGGACGGCTGGCCATGCCCATGCTCTCGGGCAACCGGATGACGCTGCTGCACAGGCCCGACACCATCATTCAGGAGATAGTGCGCGACATCCGCGGCTCCTCCCAGTCCTGCTACCTGGAGTTCTACATCTGGCATCCAGGCGGGGACGTGGACGCGGTGTGCGAGGCCCTTGTCGAGGTGGCGGCGCGCGGCGTGGATTGTCGCGTGTTGCTCGATTCCGTCGGCAGCAAGACCTTCTTCCGCTCCGGTTGGCCTAAGTCGCTGCGCGCGGCCGGGGTCAAGGTAGTGGAGGTGCTGCCGGTGGGTGCCTGGCGCATCCCGTTCCAGCGCCAGGACTTGCGCATGCACCGCAAGCTGGTGGTGATAGATGACAGGGTCGGTTACACCGGCTCCATGAACATGGTGGATCCCCGCTTCTTCAAGCAGGATGCCGGTGTCGGTCAGTGGGTCGACATCATGATCCGGGTGCAGGGGCCAGTGGTGCCCCTGATGTGGTCCACCTTCGTCTGGGACTGGGAGATGGAGACCGGCGAGCGGCTGCTCGACAGCCTGCAGCACGAACCCGAGGCCTGGCCGCAAACCAACTATCGGGCCCAACTCATCCCCTCAGGCCCCTTCGTCGGCGGTGACTGCATCCAGCAGAGCCTGCTGCTGGCCATCTACCAGGCACGCCACCACCTGGTGCTGACTACCCCCTATTTCGTACCGGACGACCCCTTGGCGGCGGCTCTCTCCTCGGCTGCGGCGCGGGGCGTGCTGGTGCAGCTGGTGCTGCCGGCGCGCAACGACTCCCTGATGGCCAACCACGCGAGCAACTCCTTCATGGAGGATCTGCTGGCGGCCGGGGTCGAAATTTACCGCTATGATGCCGGTCTGCTGCACACCAAGAGCGTGCTGGTGGACGACGACTTCGCCCTGGTGGGCACGGTCAATCTCGACAGACGCAGCCTCTGGCTCAATTTCGAGATCACCCTGCTCATCGACAACCCGGTGTTTGTCGCCGAGATGAATCAGCTGGTGCAGGGCTACATGCTGGAGGCGACCCCCATGTCGCTGACCCAGTGGCGGGCCCGTCCCTGGTACAAAAAATTGCTGGAGAACATCTTCTACCTGTTCAGCCCCTTGCTGTGACAGTCGAGAATGGGCCATGAGCCGGGATCTGGCTTGCTTGTGTTCCCATCCTCCCCGTAGAGTGCGCCTATGCACCCGCCATAGAAAAATCAGGAGTAAGAGAGCAGATGAAAAAGACAGTGGCCATGGCTGCCGGAGCGGCATTGGTGGTGGGGGGGCTGGGCGCCTGCTGGTACACGGGCAATGCCTTCGATCGCATCCTGGGGGAGCAGATCGTGAGGGCCAAGCAGGAGAGCGGGGTCGAGATCACCTGGTTACCCACCAGCGAGAACCTGTTCACCCGTGATGGGGTGCTCAAGGTGGTGGTAACACCCCAGACGCTGGCGAGTTTCGATCCCCAGATGGCGGGAAGCGAGCCCATAGAGCTGCAGCTGCGCGTCAACAGCCGCCTGCTGCCGCTCTATATCAAGAGCAACATGCTGCTCGACACCTCGGCGGGGACCCTGGCCCCGGTCTTCACCGCCCTCGGCATGCAGCAGTGGCAGCTTGGCCTGGAGTCGGCCAGCAGCCTCTGGACCATGAGCAACAGCTCCCGTTTCTGGGCCAGCGACTTCAAGGTCAAGGAGGGGCTCAACGAGTTCAGCTTCCTGCCCCTGAGCGGGGATTATCGCGGGGATCTCGATGGCAATGGCCACCTGGTCTTCCAGTGGCTGGGCATGACGGTCCACGATGCCCAGAGCAAGATGGATCTGGCCCTGGCGGATCTCAAGGGCAGTGCCGACATGGCCGAAATCAGCGGCATCTGGCTCTCTCCTAACAGCGAGATGACGCTGTCCGCTCTCTCCTTGCAACTGCCGGAGAGCGTCAAGCTCTCATTGCAGGGGGTCAGCACCAACACCCAGCTGGCGGGGGATGATGCCCAGACCCTCTCCAGCCGCTATCAGATGAAGGTGGCGACCCTCAACCTGGAGAACGAGAGCGACAGCCTGGCTCTGACCCAGGGAAGTCTGGATCTGGCGCTCAAGGGGCTGGATCTGGAGGGCTATCAGACCCTGCAGGAGGCCAGCAGCCAGCGGGTGGACGAGGCGGCTATCCAGCAGGCGCTGGACAAGATGCTGCAACGGGGCGCCACGCTGGAGCTGACCGATCTCAGCGCCCAGCTCAACGGCGAGCCCGTCAGCCTGAAAGGGGAGGCCAAGCTGGCGCCAACGACCCTGGCACAGCTGATGGGAAGCGAGGAGGGGATGCAGGCCCTGTCCGGGCTGCTCAATGCCAGCCTCGGGGACCAGCTGGGCAAGGCGGTGCCGCAGCTGGCGCCCATGCTGGCCCAGTTCACGGCCCTGGGTTATCTGAAGGCGGAGCCGGCGCACCTCAATGCAGAGCTCAAGCTCGACAAGGGGCTGGTCACCATCAACGGTCTGCCCCTGCCTCAATAAGCGCAGCCAGACGAAAAAGGCTCCCTCGGGAGCCTTTTTGCTGGGCGTCGAACGACGGACAGGGTTACTTGAACACCACAGTCTTGTTGCCGTAGACGAAGACCCGCTCGTTCAGCACCAGCTCCAGGGCACGGCTCAGCACGGATTTCTCCACATCCCGTCCCGCCTTGGCCATGTCGTCGGCGCTGAAGGCATGGCCCACGTGGATCACGTCCTGCTCTATGATGGGACCTTCATCCAGGTCGTCGGTGACGAAGTGGGCGGTGGCACCGATCAGCTTGACCCCGCGATCGAAGGCCTGACGATAGGGGCGGGCACCGATGAAGGCGGGCAGGAAGGAGTGATGGATGTTGATGAGCTTGCGCGGATAGGCCTCCACGAAGCTCGGGGTCAGCACCCGCATGTACTTGGCCAGGATCACGTAATCCGGCTGGTAGCCGTCGATGAGGGTGCGCACCTGCTCTTCATGCTCGGTGCGGCTGAGATCTTCATGGCTCACGGCATGGAAGGGGATGTCGAACTTGCCCGTCAATTCTGCGAGCGTGTCGTAGTTGCCGATCACCGCCACTATGTCCATGTCCAGCGCACCGGCGTAGTTTTTCATCAGGATGTCGCCGAGGCAATGGGTCTCCTTGGTGACCAGGATGACGATGCGCTTCTTGCCCGCCTTGACCAGACGGCGCTGGGCGCCCGCCGGCAGGGCGTCGTCGAGATCCGCCAGCAGGGTCTCGTCATTGAAACGCCCCTCCAGCTCGGTACGCATGAAGAAGCGGCCGTTTTCGTGATCCACGAACTCGTCGTTCTTGTTGATGTTGAGCTGGTGCTTGTAGCAGATGTTGGTGATCTTGGCGATCAGCCCCTTGGCGTCGGGGCAATCGGTCAGCAGTATTTTCTTTTCCATCTCTGTCATGATTCCGTTTGTGGTGTTGGCGCCCGAGTCTGCGCGGGCTGCACGTTTTTGCTGGCACTATGCCATAAACAAAATCAGAAAGGACAGCGCGCCGTGCAGCTGAGTGGCAAGTCGCCAGCGGGCGGCGGTGCGCGGCATCCTATTCATCTTTGATGGGTTTTGGGCTGGTATCCTGCGTTTTTTTTCTTTAGGCTGTCTGCGCTTATTCTCAGGGCGGGGTGAAATTCCCCACCGGCGGTATCCCGATCTGACTCGGGGAGCCCGCGAGCGCCCGACCCGGTATTGCACCGGGACGGGGTCAGCAGATCCGGTGAGATGCCGGAGCCGACGGTCACAGTCCGGATGAAAGAGGATAAGACAGATATTGCAGTCATGGCTCCCGCGGGCCGGCTGCTGCATACCTATCTCTGTCTGCCTTTCCATGCCCTGATTCTGGTCCTTGTCTTGTTTAGGAGTCTTACCATGAATCAGTCTCTACTCAGTGAATTTGGTGATCCCATTGCCCGCGTCGAAGCCGCGCTGGCCGCATTGCGTGCCGGCCGTGGCGTGCTGGTGGCCGATGATGAAGATCGGGAGAACGAGGGCGACCTCATCTTCGCCGCAGAATCCATGACCAACGAACAGATGGCCATGATGATCCGCGAGTGCTCCGGCATCGTCTGCCTCTGCCTGACTGACGAGCGGGTACGCCAGCTCGAGCTGCCCATGATGGTGGAGGCCAACTCCAGCCATTATCAGACCGCCTTCACCGTGACCATAGAAGCGGCCCAGGGTGTCACCACGGGTGTCTCCGCCGCCGACCGCATCACCACCATCCAGGCCGCCATCGCCGACGGCGCCCGGCCATCGGATCTACATCGCCCAGGCCATGTCTTCCCGCTGCGTGCCCGCACCGGCGGCGTGCTGACCCGGCGCGGCCATACCGAAGCCACTGTCGATCTGATGCAGCTGGCCGGCCTCAAGCCTTACGGGGTGTTGTGCGAGCTGACCAAGGCCGATGGTTCCATGGCCAGGTTGCCCGACCTGGTAGCCTTTGGTCGCCAGCACCGGATGCCGGTGCTGACCATCGAAGATCTGGTGCAATATCGTCAAATGCTGTCAGAACGTTCGGCTTAAGCTTCATACGAAATTGTAATAAGGGCATTTTTTGGTTACGCTTGGTGCGAACCTCATCCAGAGCACTCGTTTTTGACTTAGATTTGCACAGAAAGTGTGCGTTTAAAAAAAAATGAGGGTTTTAATGCATTTATCTGTGATGGGGCCTATCCAAACTCGTATTTATTTGTGCCATAATCACGCCGCTTGCTAAACGTCTGGCGAGTTAAAGGGAGCTTTAAAAATGAAGAAAATGTTGTTGGTAGGTGTTGTTGGTCTGTCTGCCCTGCTGGGCGGTTGTGCAAACACCAGCGAACTGGAAACTTCCGTTCAGAATCTGTCTAACAAAGTTGACCAACTGGCTCAAGATGTTAGCGCAGTTCGTGCTGATCAATCCAAGATGGCTGCTGATATCGCAACTGCTAACCAAGAAGCAGCTCGTGCTAACCAGCGCATCGACAACATGGCTACTTCCTACAAGAAGTAATCCATGCGAAAAAATGGCGCATTTTAATGCGCCATTTTTTTTGCCTGAAATTCGTCATTTCCCTTATTACTGCACTGCCCGCCTGAACAAGGCAATGCCGATTGCTCGGCATCCCCTGATATCTTCATCGATCAATAAAGCAGGCTATAGAGCTTGCGACGATAACTCTGCGCAGCCGGGTGTGCCCCCATTGTGGTCAGGATATCGAGATAGATCTTCTTGGCATCGCCAAACGCCAGATCGCGCTTGAGAATGTTGAACAGCAACGCCAGGGCTTCTTCCTGACGGCCAACCTGACTGTATTGCACCGCCAGCTCCTGGCTGAGGGCGTCGTCGTCCGGTGTCTCGGCGTGACGCTGCTCCAGGGCGCGCAACTCGGGGCTGTCGCTAGCTTGCAGCGCCAGGGCCAGGCGGGAACTCAGGGTCTGATAGTGATCATCCTGTGCCACCATGGGAATGGTCGCGAGCAGGGCCTGCGCCTCATCCAGCAGAGCCAGATCCAGCGCCGCCTGCACCAGCCAGAGGCTGATGTCGTGACGCTCGGGGGCCAGTCGGTGGGCCTGGGTGAGATGGGCATGGGCCACATCTGCCTGACCCTCAGCCAGGGCTTGCTGACCCTGCTCGAGCAGCAGCTCCTCTTCCTTGGCGGCGAAGGCGGCGAAGTACTGGCGCAATGTGGCCTCATCTTGCGGGCCTTCCAGGATGGCCTGCTCGTCCGGGCGCCCCTGATGGAACAGCACCAGTGCGGGCAGCGCGCGCAGACCCAGCTGGCTGGCCAGGGGTTGCAGCTGGGGATCGTTCATGTCGACCTTGGCCAGGGTGACTGCGGGATTGGCCGGGCCGACCAGGGTTTCCACCAGCGGGGTCATGCCCTGGCATTCTGGCATCTGCGGGGCGTGGAAATAGATGACGACCGGCTTTTTCATGGACGCATCGATCAGTTCGGCGTGGAAGTTCTGGGGATTGATGTCGACGATCATGAGGCTGACTCTCGGAAAATGGTGTGGATCAACATGGGGTCCAGGGGCGTGGATTTCAAGCGCTCGTCCAGCAGGTAGCCATTGATCTGGCGAGTCGGAGCGGCGAGGCTCAGCCAACCGCTGCCAAAACGCCAGTCCAGCACCTGATAGCTCCGGGTATCGAGCCGGTTGTCCAGCCGCCACCCCTCTTTTGGCACAAAACGCACCTTGTCGAGCCCGGCGGCAATGCCGGCCCCCTGGGCTTTCAGCACCGCCTCCTTGCGTGACCAGAGCCGATAGAAGGCCGAGGCCTGCTCCCAGGATGGCAGGGTGCACAGCCACTGATATTCGTCAGGGGCATAGAAACGCTGGGCCAATGGCAGGACGGGGCGCTGGCGCAAGCCCATTTCGACATCCACGCCGAGGGGGCCTTGCTGGCAGAGGGCGAGCACCAGCCAGTCCCCGCTGTGACTGAGATTGAACTGCCAGTCATGGCTGACCAGGGTGGGCTTGCCGTGCTCGCTGGTGCGAAACAGCAGCATATCGGGCGGACAGCCAAGCCGCTCGGCCAGCAGGCGGCGCAGCAGTATCCGGCCGAGCAGGTACTCTCGCTGGCGGCCAGGCTGGCGGATCTCATGCCAATGGCGATATTCGTCCGGCGAGAGCTCTGATTGCAGCCTGATCAACTGCTCGGCGTCGATGAGCGCCGGTTTTAACAAATAGAGATCCACATAGAGCATAATATTTCACTTTAAAATGAGGTCGAAACAGCGATAACGATCCGTTTTGACAGGGCAAAACCGCTACTTTTGCGATTGTATATTGTTTGGCCATGATCACATTAATCATGCAAAACAGTGCATTTCCTTGCAAAAATGTGAGGTCGATAGGGATTTTCGCTTGCCTCGATAGAATTCTTGGATATAGTCGGGTGCTGTTGCCTTATAAATTGCCCTGTCGGGCTGCATTTTAACAAGTTTCACTCTATTTGCGGGGATAAAGGATTGCGCCACCTGATGCTACTGCTGGTCGCGCTCGGAATGGTGGGTTGTGCTTCTGCACCCCAGACCGAGGTCGCGAGCAAGATCGAGGTTTCCATGATGGAACCCGTGATTGAACCTGAAGTTTCACCCACACCAGATGTCAACGAAATCCTGACCGTATACAAAGAGTGGCGTGGTGTCCCTTACCGCATGGGGGGCAGCAGCCAGCGAGGCATAGATTGCTCCGCCTTCGCCCGTGAAGTGTTCCGCAATGCCGTCGGCATCGAATTGCCCCGCGATACCCGCTCCCAGGTTCATGAAGGCACCCGCGTTTCCAAGCAGGATCTGGTGGAAGGGGATCTGGTCTTCTTCAAGATCAACCGCCGCCTCAATCATGTGGGCATCTATGTCGGCAACGGTGAATTCATCCACGCCTCCACCCGCGCCGGGGTGACCCGCTCCAAGCTAGACAACTCCTATTGGCGCAGCAAGTTCTGGCAGGCACGCCGGATCGAGATCTGAGTCAGGCTGGACAAACGGCTCGCAGTACGGACTGTTTTTCCAACCTCACTTGAACCGGGCTCCTCGAAGCCCGGTTTTTTATGGCTCTCGTTTAGACTTTCCCTGACCGACTCTCTATAGTGTGGCCCCTCGATCCTCGGCAGGCCCAGCATGAAGACCCAGCACAAATCCGGATTGCACCCGCGCAATCGCCACCAGACCCCTTACGATTTTGACGCCCTCTGTCAGCGTACTCCCGAGCTGCTGCCCTTCGTGTTCGTCAACGAGCATGGCACCCGGACTCTGGATTTCGCCGATCCGGCCGCCGTCAAGGCGCTTAACCGGGCCCTGCTGGCGTTGCACTACGGCATCCAGCACTGGGATCTGCCGCCGGGCTACCTCTGTCCTCCCATTCCGGGCCGGGTCGATTATCTGCATCGGGTGGCGGATCTGCTGGCCGAGAGTGCGGGGGAGGTGCCAAAGGGCAAGGGGGTGCGGGTGCTGGACATAGGTGTCGGGGCAAACTGCATCTATCCCCTGCTGGGGGCCCGTGAGTATGGCTGGCGCTTCGTGGGATCGGATATCGACCCTGTGTCGGTCAAGGCAGCGACCCTGCTGGCGGCGAGCAATGGCCTGGGCAGCCAGATAGCGTGCCGCCATCAGGACAACCCCAAGCAGATCTTTCGCGGCGTCCTGGGGCCGAAGGAGCGCTTCGCCCTGACCCTGTGCAACCCGCCGTTCCACGCCTCTCTGGCGGAGGCGAGCAAGGGGACTGAGCGCAAGCTGCGCAACCTCGGCAAGGCGCTGACGGGGGCTCCAGTGCTCAACTTCGGCGGACAGAAGGCGGAGCTCTGGTGCGAGGGCGGCGAGGCGGCGTTTCTGGCCGGCATGATAGAGCAGAGCAAGGAGTTTTCAGGCCAGTGCCTCTGGTTCAGCTCGCTGGTGTCGAAAAAAGAGAATCTGCCTGCCGCACGAAAGGCGCTGGCTCGGGTGGGGGCTCAGGATGTCAGGGTGATCGACATGGCGCAGGGCAACAAGGTGAGCCGGATCCTGGCCTGGAGCTTCCTGGACGAGGCGAGCCGCACCGCCTGGTGGTCTGCCCCCGGCCGCTGAGTGAAAGGGGGTGTTGAGAGCAAAAACACCCCAGATAGCCTCCTTTTCCTGCCTTGACGGTTTCCGTCCAGGAGCCGTCACTGCAATCGTTTTTCTGCTTTGTTCCTGCCCGTTATTCCCTGCGTGTTAGTGACCACTTTCATCCCCGGTACAGTTGTACGCCGAGATTTTTTTGTACTTACCTGTGAAACTTTCATAAAATGGGACTGGTTAGACCTCTTTACAGGCTTTGAATCGAATAGGGATCGGTACATGAAAGTTGTCGATTTTCTGAAGCACAAGCGCGAAATCCTGGCGCAGCACCCCTTTGAGCTCAAGGATTGGCTCTCTCCGGCGATCCGTGACTACTGGCGTGAGTTTCAGCAAAAGGCACATCTTCACCCTTTGCTGGGACGGGTGCTGGATCTCCAGGCGGAGCAGTCGCAGGTGCGGCAGCAGCGCGCATCCCAGGCTCAGGCGGTCAACAGCCAGCCGACCCTGATCGAAGAGAATGCGGTGGAGCTGAGTGGCGAAGCCGCCACCCTCTACGCCGAGCTGCAGGCCCGGATCGGGGAAGAGACCCATGTGGGTGAGTGGTTGCAGATAAGCCAGGGGTTGATCGATCAGTTCGCGGCGGTGACCGGGGACCATCAGTGGATCCACACCGATCCCGAGCGTGCGGCGGCCGAGTCGCCGTTCAAGACCACCATTGCCCACGGTTTCCTGACTCTGGCCCTGCTGCCCCAGCTCACCGGCTCGGTGGACGAGGCGACGCCGGAATTCCCGAGCGCCCGCATGGTAGTGAACTTCGGTCTGGAGCAGGTTCGCTTCCCGTATCCCATCAAGGTGGACAGCAACATCCGCGCCCGTACCAAGCTGTCCAGAGTGACCCCCATCAAGGGTGGGCTCGAGCTGCTCAAGGAGATCAAGATAGAGATCGAGGGGATCCGCCGCCCTGGCTGCGTCATCGAGTCGGTCACCCGTATCTATTTCTGACGCCCGTCCCTCACGGCGATACACACAGGCCCACTTCGGTGGGCCTGTGTCGTTTCCGGGTCCCTAGAAGCTGGCGCCCAGGGTGATGATATGGCGCCACTCCTTCTCGCTCAGGCTGGTTCTTGCGTCCTGATAATCGAGCCAGGCGTCGTCCCAATCCAGCTCGCTCGACCAGGAGAGGCGCAGGTGATCGTTGAAATAGTAACGAAGCCCCAGGCTGCCGCTGATGGACTGCCGTCTGGTCAGATAGGGTGAGGGCTGGTCGATGAACTTCTCATAGCGCCCCTTGCTGAAGAGTTCAAACTTCTCCTGCCACAGCTCGAGGGGCTGGCGATAGTCCCACCCTAGGCTGAGGAAGGGGTAGTTGATGATCCGCTCGTCGAACAGATCCGAGTTGCTCCACACATCAGGGGTGAAGTAGGCCCGCTCCAGACCCAGCTGGCTAATAAGCTCCAGACGGCGTCGATTGTCATTCCAGAAGCGGTAGCCGGGGCCGGAGGCATAGTCTATTTCAAGGTATCCGGCCTCGATCAGGTTGTAGTCGATGTCGATGGAGGAGCTCAGGAACCAGTGGTCGTCGAAGAAGAAGTCGAGCTTGGGCTTGAGCTTGTATTCGTGGCTGTCGGTGATGTTGTTCGCCGTCTCGTAGATATATTCGCCATCCAGGCTGTAACGCCAGTCCAGATTGGCCAGCTCGGTGGAGACCTTGAGGTTGACGTTGTTGGTCTTCTTGGTGTTCTCCTTGAGCTTGATGTTCAGGTCGCTGGTACCGGTCAGGAGCCAGGCATTCACTTCGTCAGGGGAGTCCAGCAAGGGGATCCCCGTCTTGGTCAGCGGCTTGGGTTTCTCCTGTTTGTCCAGGCGCCAGCGCTTGATGGCATGGCGCTGGACTGTCAGGGCCTTGCTATAGGATGGCTTGATGCGGATCTGATCGTCCGTGATCTCTTCTATGGTGCCGGTCAGGCGATCGCCGTTCTGCATCCATAGTATGTCCGCCAACGCCGCTGAGCCCGGCAGCAGGGTCAACAGGAGCGCCAGCAGGGGAAGGCCGCATCTCGTCATGGTGATCTCCGGGAGAGTCTTAGCCGCTGATGGGGCGGGGCAGCCCGTTCTTGTCGTCGAGCAGGGCCGTCACCCGGGAGCCATCTATCTCGGGGGCCGCGATGAACTGCTCGACCTCGGGGGAGAGCACCAGCGGGGCACCCTCGGACATCTCCTCCTCGGTGCGGGAGAGGGGGGAGTGCACCTCCAGCCAGCGGCGACCGTCCGGCTCCAACGCCGTCTTGACCGGCTGGTTGATCACCTGTACCCGGGTACCGACAGGTACCAGGCTGAACAAGGTCTCTATGTCGTCCGGGCGCAGCCGGATGCAGCCCGCGCTGACCCGCAGACCGACCCCGAACTCCTTGTTGGTGCCGTGAATGAGGTAGTCCTTGTTGCCATAGCCCAGGCGCATGGCGAACTTGCCGAGGGGATTGTCCGGGCCCGGGGGCACCACGGCCGGCAGGTCTATGCCCTTTTGCTCCAGCCAGGACTTGCGCACCATGGGGCCGGGTACCCAGGTCGGGTTCGGATTCTTCGCGATGACTGTGGTGGTCATCTCAGGGGTCTCGCGGCCTATGTCACCTATGCCGATGGGTAGCACCATCACCTCCGCCTTGTCCTTGGGGAAGTAATAGAGGCGCAGCTCCGGCAGATTGATGACGATGCCCTCCCGCGGCACATCGGGCAGCAGCATCTGGGTCGGCAGGGTCAGCCGGGTGCCTGGGGTGGGCAAATAGGGATCTACCCCCGGATTTGCCTCGAGCAGCGCCAAAAAGCCAATCTGGGTATGTTTGCCAACCAGCTCCAGATGATCGCCAGGTTGGACTATGTAGTCTTCCAGCTCACCGATGAGACGGCTGTCCGCTGGCGGAAGCGGATAGGTTTTCGACCAGGCCGGCGTGGTCCAGAGGCTGGCAACGGCCAGCAGCAGTGAGACGATACGGGTATTGTGCATGGTGTTTCCTATCGGCAGTTCTCGAGGGAAGCGCTTCCCTCCCCAAAAATGAGCGGAGATTGTCAACCAATCGACCGGGGATTACCAGCGCCGGACCACCCTTCTCCCGGGCCGGATTGAGGCATGTCGAGGGGGATTCTCGGCCCTCAGCCCCCGGTTTGTCGGGGAAAGGCGGATAAGCCTGAGTCGGTGCCGGGGTGGTCGGCCCTGAGACCATGTCTGACACCTTGGCGCCGCACGTCGGCAAGCAGGCCTGGGCCTGGCAAGGGGAGGGGGAGTCGGCACAGGCTGACGGTTTAATAGCCAGTCGTCTGATCTGCAACGAGATTTACGTTGATTTCCCGACTCGGGTTGGGTCAATATGAGGGCCCGCGGAGAGATGCCGGAGTGGCCGAACGGGATTGACTCGAAATCAATTGTGGCAGCAATGCCACCCAGGGTTCGAATCCCTGTCTCTCCGCCATTTACCAAACCCAACTTGTCAAACAGGTTGGGTTTTTTGTTTATGTGCTGTTTATGGTGCGCGGCCATAGTGCATGGCATTGAGCCTGAGGCATGACACCCGCGAGGAAGTGGTGGTAATACCGGCGCATACTGCCGTACTCGGTTCTGTGAAATCCACATATCTTCATCGCCAGCGCACCCTCACTCACCAGAGGGCTGCCCCTTTGCCATCGGCAAGCGGCAAAAAAACAGCCGCAAGGCGGCTGAAAAAATCGAGTCATCGACCATGACCCGGCTGTAGGCATTCGATCAAACCGGTTGCACTGCGGCGCGCCAGGGCATCGGCATGCGATGGGGGCCTGCTCCAGGCCCCTTGAATATCAGAGATGCCATGACTGTGCAGATCATGGCTTCACGGCGATCGCCACTGTGTGACTGTGCGCTCTTCTTCTCATGTGCGAAGACCCGAGCGGCCGCCACCTCGGGAGGCCGCCCGGGATTGTCAGACTTCCACCTTGAGGGAGGCCATGTCGATGACGAAGCGGTACTTCACATCGCTTTTGAGCATCCGTTCATAGGCATCGTTGATATCTTGCATGGCAATCACTTCCACATCCGACACTATGTCGTGTTGGCCACAGAAATCGAGCATCTCCTGAGTCGCAGCCATACCACCAATCATGGAGGCCGCTACCGCCTTGCCGCCGATCACCATGGGCATGCTGTCCAGGGCCGGTTCGAGCGGGCCAAGATAACCCACCAGCACCAGAGACCCCTTGAAACGCAGGGTGGAAATGTAGGCATTGAGATCGTGCACATAGGGCACGGTATCGACGATGAGGTGGAAGTGACCCGCAACCTGAGCCATCTGGGCGGCATCGGTCGAGATAACGACCTTGTCGGCGCCGAGCCGATGGGCATCCTCTTCCTTGCCGGGCGAGCGGGTAAACAGCGTCACTTCGGCACCCATCGCCTTGGCCAGCTTGATGGCCATATGGCCGAGACCGCCGAGTCCCACGACGGCGACCCGGCTGCCGGGGCCGATGTCGGCGTTTTTCAGGGGTGACCAGGTCGTGATGCCGGCGCACAGCAGCGGCGCCGCCCCCTGCAAGGCGAGGTTATCGGGAATGTGCACGACGAATCCCTCCTTGACCACGACCTTCTCGGAATAACCGCCTTGGGTCAGGCTGCCATCGATACGGTCGGGGGCGCCGTAGGTGTAGGTTGCTGTCTCGCTGCAGTGTTGCTCATGGCCCTCTTCGCACGCCTCGCAATGACCGCAGGCGTCCACCATGCAGCCGACCCCGACCCGGTCGCCAACCTTGAATCTGCTGACCTGGCTGCCGATGGCAACCACCCGGCCGATGATTTCATGGCCCGGCACTATGGGATAGCGGGTCCAGCCCCAGTCATTGCGGGCGGTGTGCAGATCCGAATGGCAGACGCCGCAGTAAAGAATGTCGATCTCCACATCATCGGGGCGTGGCAGTCGGCGAGTGATGGGATGAGGTGCCAGCGGTGCCGTGGCCGAGGCGGCCGCATACGCGTTGACGGATTTAATCATGGTGTTCTCTCCGATGGGGTGGCAACAGTTGCCGGGGTATCTCTGTGCAACGCAGGGGCTGCACGGCGTCTTGAGCGGGTTGAGTCACGGGATCGGAGCATCATCCGTTCACCTGGGAGGGATGGAGCCGCTTGCCGCTGCCGACCACCAGCGTGGCCACCATCAACAGGGCGGCGCTGCCAATCAAGGTGGCGCCTATGGTGTAGTGATCGAGCAGCCAGCCACCGATGCCGGCCCCCAGCATGATGGAGAGCTGGATGGCGGCAACGATGAGGCCGCCGCCACTCTCGGGGGCATCGTGGATCCCCCGGGCTATCCAGGCTGACCAGGCAACCGGAATGGCGGCATTGATGGCACCCCACAGGGTCAGCATCAGCGCGACGCCCCAGAAGGAGTGCTGCATGGCGAGCAGGCCAAGGGTGATGAGTGCAAGCATCAGGGGCAGCCATCGCAGCAGCCGATAGAGGTGACGATGCAGGGTGGCGCTGGCCACAGTGGTGCCCACGAATCCGGCCATTCCCAGTGCCAGCAGCAGGGAGGAGAGTTCCGGCAGGCTGGTTTGGGTACGCGTCTCCAGAAACGGTCGGAAGTAGGTAAACGCACAGAAGGCGCCAGCAAAGGTGAGCATGACGCCGAGCATGGCCATCGCCACATTGGGCCGTTTCAGCAGCCCCAGCACTTGTGCCACGCGGCGATCGCTTTGCATCGAGGGCAGGCTGACGGCCATCCACAGCAGGTTCAGCACCACCAGCGGTGTAAGCAGCCAGAACACGCCCCGCCAGCCGATGATGCCACCCAGATAACTGCCGAGCGGAGCGGCAAAGGCGGTGGCGACGGCATTGCCGGTGTACATGAGGCCGAGGGCCCTAGGCACCGAGTCGGGGGACACCAGCCTCATGATGGTGGCGGTGGCCAGTGCCCAGAATCCACCGACCACCACGCCCAGCAGGGCCCGGGCCAGCATCAGCAGCGCAAAGTTGGGGCTTAGCGCGATCAGGATCAGGGAGAGCAGCATCACCAGTGCCAATACCATCAGCACATGACGCCGCTCATGGTGGGCGCAGACCCGGGTGACCAGCAGGCTGGCGACGACGGCGAAGAGACCCGAGATGGAGATGGCAAGGCCCGCCTGGCCATCGCTGGCACCGAGATCGCGGGCGATCGGGGTCAGCAGGCTGACCGGCATAAACTCGGCGGCGATCAGCAGAGTCACGCAGAGGGACATGGCCCCCACGGCCCCCCAATGTTCTTGTACTGCGGGGAGGGATTCGACAGCGGCATGATGAGTCTTCATTTTACGACCTGATATTGAAGGATGGAGGTGCGTCATTTGACGGCTTCAATGGTGAGGGTGCCCGAAGGCTGGGCGGTCAAGGCATCCAGACCCGATGCAAGGCGTCCCAGTCGGATTAGGCCGCTCGAGTAACCGAAGTCCCGGTAGTAGATCGCCAGATTGCCCCAGGGTGCGTAGTAAGCGATGTCTCCGACTTGCGGGTCTATCCCCTCTGGCGCCGCCTGAGTCGTCAGCTTGCGCGGCAGGTAGGCAATTTTTTCCGTCTGCGCGTACTCCTCCAGTGCCAGGGTCAGGGGGAGCAGGGAGAAAAAGTCCCGGGCGCTCGGCGTATCGTCGAGCGTCGCCACGGCGGTGCGGCCATTGATGGTCATCTTGATGCGCATGTTGTCTTGTCCGTTGAGGCTGAGGGTGACGTTTTGAGCGAACTCCTGCTGCCACCAGGCCGTGGTGTCGGGGAGGCTAGCCATGGCGAGGGGCTGGCCGATTCGTGGTGTCAGCAAGCGATAGGGCTTGCCGTCGCTGGCAAGGCTGATCCGATCCAGCGGCGCCATCCAGGGGTGGTTGGCCAGGGCAAATTTGCCCAAATGAGCCGGCATCAGGGCACGGGCTTGCAGATCCTCTGCTGCCTTGGCAGCTTCCTCCGGTGTCATGTGGATCAGTGGCCAGCGCGGGTCGTATTGCCCCATGTCCAGCACGGCCAGGTCGATTGGCCCCAGGCGCCGGCCGATATCGGCAAAGTGGCGACCGTAGCCGCTGTCACCGCTGAAGAACAGGGTTTGCCGGACACTCTTAAGGGCGAAGGCGACCCAGAGCGTCTGATTCTTCTTAAACAATCGCCCGGAGTAATGACGTGCAGGCAAGAGATGGATGGTCAGTTCGGGATCCAGTTGCAGGGTGCTGTTCCAATCCGCCTCATGGATGCGGGCCTGTGGGTAGCCAAAGCGCTCCAGATGAGCGCCGACACCGAGTCCGCTGACTACCGCCTTGACCCTGGGCAGCAGTGTCTTCAGGGTTGGGTAGTCGAGATGATCCCAGTGATCGTGGGTGATCAGCAGGTAGTCAATGTCGGGGAAATCCCCGGCGCTATACGGATTACTGCCTGCAAAAGCTTTATTGGCATAGGGCAGGGGGGCAGCATTGTCACTAAAGACGGGATCAATCAGGATGCGCTTGCCCGCCAACTGGACGTAATAGGAGGAGTGTCCGAGCCAGATCACCAGATCCGCATGGCGGTCGAGACGGTGAAGGTCGGTCTTGACGGCAATGAGGAGGGTGGTGGGAGTCAGATCTTTGGCAGGATTCAGCCACCCCGACAGGATGATCGAGAGGGTACTGCTGTCACCGGTCAGTACAGGTGTGGGCTCTAGATTCTGAAATTCACCGCCTCGGTAATGGGGTGAGCGGGTGATGGCATCAAGGCGTGCGCCTGAAGGGATGGCCCCCATCTGCGGTTGCCCGATAAAGAGCATGGCCGAGGCGGCCAGTGCCGCCGCGATCAACAGCAAGGCCGGCAGTATGGTGCGTGTTTTAGTGGTCATTGCCGATCTCCCGACATCAGCTTTCGTGCAGCAGACACGTCATGTGACACCGCATCCGATGGAAAACGCGCGGCGGTATGGCCCGCCGCGTGCTTGGTCTTTACTTCAGGTTGGTCTTGAAGAACTGCTCAAACTGACCAAAGGGGATCTTGCCTGCCACGTTATCGTAGAGATCCACATGGTTGGCGCCCGGTACCACGACCAGTTCTTTTTGCTGACTTCCCACGGCCTTGAAGGCATCTTCGGCAAAGTAGCGCGAGTGGGCGTTCTCGCCGGTGACGACAAGCGTAGGAATCGTGATCTCGCTGGCATAGCTCAACAGCGGCATATTCATAAACGACAGCGGCATGGTGGTGGTCCAGGCTCCGTTAGAGTTCACCGAGCGAGAGTGGAAGCCGCGCGGGACACGGTAGTAATCGAAGAACTCCTTGAGGACCGGATGCGGATTGTCCGGCAGTGCCTCTGGCAGGGTCCGGCTGGCTGCCGTGACCTTACCCTTCTGATCGACATAGAGATCGTGATTGCTATGGGCAAAAGAGCCACTTTCTGCGTCTTGCCAGCGTTGTTCGTTCAGGTGTTTCAATATGGCGCGGCGATCGGCAGTGGTGTAACGATCCTTGCCATCGCCCACCCCATGCCCCATGGCTCGACTCATGTCATACATCACGCTGGTCGCCACGGCTTTGACGCGAGTATCGGCGGCGGCGGCATTGAGGGCCATACCACCCCAGCCGCAGATCCCCAGCAGACCGATCCGGGTACGGTCCACCTCCCCTTGCAGGCCAAGGAAATCGACGGCGGCACTGAAATCTTCGGTGTTGATGTCGGGTGAGGCCACATCGCGGGGTTGGCCGCCGCTTTCGCCGGTGTAGGAGGGGTCAAACGCCAGAGTGACGAACCCGCGCTCGGCCAGGGTTTGGGCATAGAGACCGCTCGACTGCTCCTTCACCGCGCCAAAGGGACCGCCCAGGGCAATGGCCGCCAGCTTGGCGTTTCCCCGGTTCTTCGGCAGATAGAGGTCAGCGACCAGGGTGATGCCATAACGGTTCTTGAAGGTCACCTTGCGATGCTCGACTTTGTCGCTCTGGGCAAAGGTCTTGTCCCATTGGGTCACCATGGAGACGGGTTCAGTGGGATTGGCAGTTTGGGCATGGCTCATGGTGGAGACTCCGGTCAATGCGGCGCCCAGCAGCAGGGCAGACGCGATAGCGGTCAGCTTCTTGGGGATAACATTCATGGTATAGCTCCTTGAAATCGGATTTCTGATTCGTGGTCCTGAGGGGGGCTTGATGGTGTTGTGAACCATGAGCTGCATTCTAGTTAGAACTATTGATGATGATTAGATCGGGTTTTTTGATAACATTGATGCGCTTTTGTTCTTAATTAGGGCGTCCAATGGACGTTGAACAAACTCTGGCTGGCTGAAAAATGTGGGTGGAACAAGATGACAAGCCGCGAGAATTACAACGATCTCCACGTCTTCATGCTGGTTGCCCGGGAAGGCAGCTTTACCCGGGCGGCTGCCAGGCTGGGGCTAGCCCAGTCCGGGATCAGCCGCACCATCCGGGATCTCGAGGCCAGGCTCGGGGTGCAACTGCTGGTGCGCACCACCCGCAGCCTGTCACTGACCCAGGCTGGCGAGCAGTTATACCGCACGGCACAAAGCGGCTTTCAGTCCCTGGATGCTGGGCTCGCCAACCTAGCCCATTTTCGCGACATCCCTTCCGGCACTGTGAGGATCAACGCCAGTCAGCACGCCATCGACAAGGTGCTGTTGCCCAAGCTGGCCATCTTCAGACAGCGTTATCCTGACATTCGACTGGAGCTCATCAGCGAAAGCCGCTTCGTGAACATCATCGACGAGCGCTTCGATGCCGGTGTGCGACTGGGCGGCGAGGTGGGCGAGGGGATGGTGGCCGTGCGCATTACCCCTGATATGGAGATGGTGATGGTGGCGACGCCGGATCATTTTCTGCAATACGGCTTTCCGCAGACACTGGCCGAGCTGGCGGTGCATCCCTGCATTGCCTATCAGTTTGCCGATGGCAGCCTCTATCAGTGGGAGCTGTGGCAGGAGGGCAAACTGGTCAAGCATAGGCCCCAGGGACAGTGGGTCTTCTCCGACAGCTACATGGAAGCGGCGGCAGCAAGAATGGGGTTGGGATTGGCCTATGTCCCTGAGGAGCTGGTCGCCGATGAACTGGTGCGCGGAACCCTGATCCGGGTGTTGCAGCGGTTCAGCCACCGCCTGGATGGCCTCTATCTTTACTACCCCCATCGCAACGTGTCGCCCGCCTTGAGAGCCCTCATCGACACGCTGAAACTGTGAGGAGAGAAGCCAGATGCCTTGGCATATGGCGCCGACAGGGTGAACGCCATGATGCCTCAACCCTGCTCGCAGGATGGACTCGGGCACGGGCGCTGATGGCGACATCGCCCATCAGGGCGTTTTTGGACAAATACCAGAGGAAACAAACTCCTGGTCAGGGGCAAGGCCCCTGGATAGGCGCAGGATTCAGGCCAAGTTCAGCGCTACCCCGGTATGGTGCTCGGCGTCGATGGGAGGCAACGAATGGCAAGCGAGGTGGCTGAAGGTTGAGCCCTGCCCGTTTCTCTTCAAGCCCGCCAAGACGCTGAGGGACGGCGGCATGGGGTGACATCCTGACTCGGGCTTGCTCTCACGGACGACGTCCCTTTTCTGCCGCGACGAGCGGCCGTCCCCATGCCGGTCCCATGATCTCTTTCTGCCGCACCGGCGGCCCCCCATTCTCATGCCGTCCAGGAGGACATATGACCGAATGCCATCTGCCCAAGTGCAACCCCGCCTCTCTCATTCGCCAGATAGGGATAGGTCTGGCGGCTGGCGCCCTCTGCTTGCTGATGTTGAGCTATGTGAGCCCGGCTCGACAAAGCGCGCCCGAGACGGCCTCCGCGCCAGCAGAAGCCTCCTCGCTCCAATCCCGGACGAGCGGCGCCGCGGCAACCGCCCGCCAGGGGGATGAGGCGAGCTTCCCCCTGCCGGCGCTGACGGCCGGGGCTGATGGAGAGAAAGGGGAGGGGATGACCGCCGGGGTGACAGTCACCCCCATGATGGGCGAGCCGAGCGCGGCCGCCTCCACAGCGCAGCAAGAGATAGCGGCGCAAGAGAAGGCGGTCCATCAGCCGCCCATGGGGATACCGGCGAGCCTCCCCCCAGCAGCGCCTCAGCCTGCGGCCAAGGATCCCGTCCCCTCCGAGCCTGGGCCCAAGCCCGCTGCCAAACCGGCGCCCACGTCTGAGAGCAAGCCCGAGATAAAGCCTGCGGCCAAGGCGCAAGCCACGGCACCCGGCAAGGTGAGTCTGACGCCGGCCAAGGTCCTGCAACAGAAGAATGGCAACCACCTCAGCGTTCAACTGATGGGGTCCCGCAGCCTGGCGGCCATAGAGCAGTTTGTGCTCGCCAACCGGCTCGCTGGCCAGGTGTGGGTCTATCAGACCCGGTTCAACGGCAGCCCCTGGTTCGTGGTGCTGAAGGGGGAGTATGCCGGCATGAGCCAGGCCCAGGCGGCCATTCGCACGCTGTCGCCAGCCCTGCAGAAGGCGGATCCCTGGCCCAAGTCATTCGCCCAGGTGAAGCGCGAATTGCAGCAGTAGCCCTGCTGCCTGGATGACGGGGCTCACCCCTTGCGGCTGGCGAGCTGACGCAGCAGCTGGGTGCTCTGGTGCAGGCTCTGCTGCTGCACCTCGCTCAGGGGGCACTGCTTGAGCACGTATTCGGCGCTGGCCACCACCGTCTTCCAGCGCGGTGCCTTGGGCAGGGTGTCCAGGCTCAGGTATTTGTCGAGGGTGCGGGTCTGGGGGCTGGATCTGTCCATGTAGACGCGCCACAGCTTGCTCTTCTCAGCCAGCACTATCTTGCCCTTGCCGGTGCTCTGCTGCCAGGTCTCCAGGGTGAGGCGCATGGTGTCCACCAGGGCCCGGCGCAGGGGCTCGTCATCCTGCTGGCGAATGAGGTTGTCGGCCAGCGATCTGAACTCCCCTCCCAGCCGGCTCAGTTCCCCCAGCAGTTGGCCATCTTCGATGATGGCCTGGCGCGACAGGCTCTTGAGGGCGTTCTCCAGGGCCATCACCCTGTTGTCGTCCTGGCGCTGCTCGGTGCTGAGGGTGAGGGCGAAGGCGTGCTGTCCCCCCAGGCTGATGGGCAGAGCCCGTGCATTGAGCCCGTCCTTCTGGCCCGCCACCAGGAAGCTCAGATCCTGCTCCGGCCGCGCCACCATGTCGGGCCACTGGCTCGCCAGCGGGGTCGCCAGCCACTCGTCCAGCGGCAGCCCCTCCATGGCTTCCGGCTCCTGGCCCAGCAAGCGGGCCAGGGCGCGGGAGGCAAACAGCACCATCCCCTGCTCGTCGATGAAGACCATGGGATCGGCCCCCTCCCCGAGCAGCGCCAGCAGCCGCTCCTGATCCTGATGCAGCTGGGCCTGCAGGCGCAGGCGGTGCTCTATCTCCTGCTTGAGCAGATGATTTTCCACCAGGGAGGCGCGGCCGGCACTGGCCTCCAGCAGGGCCCTGACCCGGGCAAACAGCTCCTCCTTGCAGAAGGGCTTCACCAGATAGTCGTTGGCCCCGGCGTTGAAGCCCTCTTCGATGTCCTTGGGCTGGTTGAGGGCGGTGAGCAGCAGCACCGGCAGCTTGTCCTTGGGATGCTGCTGGCGCAGGCGACGGCAGACGTCGAAGCCGGACAGGGTCGGCATCATCACATCCAGCAGTATGAGGTCCACCGGCTCCTGGGCCAGCTTGGCCAGGGCGTCGTGGCCGTCGCTGCTCGGCAGTATGCGATAGCCGCAGGGCTGCAGCAGGTGGCGCAGTATGTGCAGGTTGATGGGCTCGTCATCCACCACCAGGATGAGGGGCGCGTCTGGTGGGGGCGGGGGCAGATCGTCGCTCTCCCAGTCCGGCAGTATGAGGGGCTGCTGGCGCACCAGCTGATGCTCTATCTGGCGGCTGTCGAGGGTCAGGCTGCCCGCCTTGCCGCTGGCGAGCGGCAGGGTGAAGGCGAAGGTGGAGCCGACGCTCGGCTCGCTCTCCACGAAGAGCTCACCCCCCATCAGGTGCACCAGCTGGCGGGTGATGGAAAGCCCGAGCCCGGCCCCCTGCTTGCTCACCTCCGGGCTCATCTGCACCAGGGGTTCGAAGATGTGCTCCAGATGGTCCTTGGCGATGCCGATGCCGGTGTCTGTCACCCTGATGCGCAGGAAGTTGCCCTCCACCAGGGCGCTCAGCACCACCTTGCCCTGGGGCGTGTACTTGATGGCGTTGCCCACCAGGTTGTAGAGCACCTGTTCGAGGCGCTGCTCGTCCGCTAGCACCGGCGGCAGCTCCGCCGGGCTTATGTCCACCAGGGTGAGGGGCTTGGCCTGCACCAGGTGCTGGCAGAGATCCAGCACCAGCCGGATCACCCCCTTGGAGGAGACGGGCTGGGGGTGTATCTCCAGCTGGCCGTAGCGCATCTGGTGGTAGTCGAGCAGATCGTCCACCAGCCGGGCCAGGCCGTCGGCGCTCTTGATGATGAGGCCGAGCTGTTTCTGCTGGCCCTCGGTGAGATCCTGCTGGCTGGCGAGCATGGACTCGGCCATCCCCTTGATGCCGTGGATGGGGGTGCGCAGCTCGTGGGAGGTGTTGGCCAGCAGCTCGTCTTTCAGCTTGTCCGCCTGTTGCAGGCTGAGGTTCTGCTTGTGGGTCAGCTTGACCTGCTGTTGCAGCTCCTGGGTCTGGCGCTCGATAAGCTCAATCTTGTCTTTCACCGAGCGCTGCATGTGGCGGAACGCCTGGGCCAGCCGGTCGATGTCGTCGTCGGTGCGCGGTATGGTGATGGGGTGCTCCAGGGCGCCATCCGCCACCTGCTCGGCGGCGGCAGTGAGGGAGCGCAGCGGCGCCGTGATGGAGTGGGAGAGCCAGCGCGAGAACAGGATCAGCAGCAGCAGGGATCCCGCCCCCAGCAGGATCACCAGCGTCTCCAGCTGGCGTATGGGGGCATAGGCCTCGCTGGTGGAGACCTCGGCGATGAAGGCCCACTCGGTGTCGAATACCTTGACCTGGGTGTAGGCGGCCAGCACCTCGTCATCGTGATAGGAGAGGAAGGGGCCGACCCCCTGCTCGCCGGAGAGGGCCTTGATGACGAGCGGCGTCTGCAACGGCCGGAAGTTGGGGCTGAAGCTGTTCTCCACGCTGAATTCGGGGGCCAGCCAGGCGTTGGCGCGCATCCGCTTGTCCGGGCCTATGAGGATGGTCTCGCCGGTCTCGCCGAGCCCCTCCCGCTCCGCCATGATCTGGTTGAGCTTGTCCGGCAGCAGCTCGAAGATCACCACGCCGCGCACATAGTCGTATTGCATCACGGGGGCGGCCAGATAGGCGACCACCTGGCCGGTCAGCTCGTTGCGGCCAAAGTCGGTGAACTCGAAGATCTGCTGGGGTTTCTGGCCGCCGTCGAGGCGACGCTTGATCTTGGCGAAGGTGTTGCCAAGACCGCTGGCCTGATAGGGGCCGGAGAGCAGGTTGGTGGCGAAGTTAGGGTGCTTGGTGACCGAATAGACAACGTCACCGTTGAGATCCACCAGGAAGATGTCGCTGTAGTTGGACTTGCGCACCATGTCGGCGTAGCCGCGGTGAAAGCGCTGGTGCACCCGGCCATACATCTCGTCTGCCAGGATCAGGGCGCTGATGGAGGGCTCGATCTCCACCTGGCTGTCCGGTTGTTGCAGCTTGTCCCAGGAGCCGGGCACATAGCGGGCCTGGGCGCGGGCGCGGGCCTCCTGGGGCGTGGTGCCGAGCTTTTCGAAGGCCCCGGTGAAACCGTAGAAGCGACCGATACTGTTGCCGGCAAAGTCCTGCTGGGAGAAGTTGATGATCTGCTCTTTGAGGTTGCCGAAGTAGTCTTCCAGCTGGCTCTTCTTGATGTTGCGCACCGAGACCAGATGGTTGGAAGTCTGGGTGGTGAGGTCCTTGCCGTGGCTGTAGAGGAAAAACAGGGTGACGACCAGGAAGGGCACCAGGCCCAACATGAAGAAAGCCAGCATCAGCTGCGGTCTGAGCCCACGAGGCCTGAAGATCCATTTCATTGTGTGATTTTCAATTGAGAATCCAGTTACTAAGCGCAGTGAGTTTCTGACTAAAGACTAACTATTTCAATGGCTTTATCTTAAATTCGCTCGTCGGGTCACAGGGAGTGGCGGGATTTTTGAGCAAGGCGTTTAAAGCCTGAGCAAACGCTCCGGAAAAGCGCGCAAAGTCATAAAAAAGGGTTGTGCCCGGGCTCGGGGTACGTATAATGCGCCTCGTTGTCAGGCAACTGGCACACGGCAGTCAGGCGGGAATAGCTCAGTTGGTAGAGCACGACCTTGCCAAGGTCGGGGTCGCGAGTTCGAGTCTCGTTTCCCGCTCCAATTTTCCATCGCACCAACGATGGATATCACTTTCAAGACAATCAGTCTTGTCAGCATGGCGCGTTAGCAAAGCGGTTATGCAGCGGATTGCAAATCCGTTTAGTCCGGTTCGACTCCGGAACGTGCCTCCATCTTCTTCCTCAGTTTCATTCTTGTTCCATGCCCTGTTTCATCCCGGAAACGTGTTTCGGCATATCCCCTTGCGTTCAATATCCTTGCTGGGTCAATAACAGCTCGCAGCCCTGCTTGCGCCACTCTCTTTGCAGATAGTGACTTATCTCGTCGAGGGATTGCCCCCGATACTGAAGTTGCAGCTCGGCGGCGTGGTCGGTCAGATCGGCCATCTTCTGCTTCAGCTGACCGCACTGCCACAGGCTGACGACAGGCACTCCCTGGTACGCCAGCGTGATGGCGTCATCCCGATTGAGTCGCCACTCCTGCCACTGTGACCAGGCGAGCAGACCCAGCACGCTCAGGACAGCAACATCTGCCAGTTTCATGCGCTTCTCCCCCCATTCATCTGCCCATGTTCTAACTCTTGCCCAAGACGTAGCTTTTGCCAGCCTTGTTATTTTTTGGTTAAATAATGTAACCCAGTTTCACTTTCTGGTTTTTAGGCGGTTTTTTTATAAAAAAAGGGGCTTGTTGGTGTAGTAATCCTACAGCTTGTGGAGTAATCTTTGCTCAGTGGTCTTACCAGTGAGGCGTTAAATCATGTTTCATCCCTTCTCCCTGACTCAGATAATCCTTCGCCGCATCTTCGTACTGATGGTGGGTCTGCTCGCTTTCCCGGTGATGCTGTTTCGCCGCGATCGCGCCCGCTTCTACAGCTACCTGCACCGGATCTGGAACAAGACCAGCACCAAGCCGGTGTGGCTCAAGATGAGCGAACGGGGTGAGCGGATCTTCTACTGATCCCCTGCCCACAATGAAAAAAGACAGCCCAGGCTGTCTTTTTTTATGGCCGGCCCCTCGCATGGGCCTCTTTCCCGCATGGCTGAGAAGTCAGCCCCTGGCTTGCTCCCTGCCGAGTTCGGCCAGCGCCGCGCGCAGGCGGGCTAGGCCTATGGGCTTGAACAGGCAGTCGTTCATGCCGGCGGCCAGGCAGAGCTCCCGCTCGCGAGGCAAGGCGTGGGCGGTAAAGCCCCAGACCGGCAGCTCATGGCCACGGGCGCGCAGGTTGCGCGTCAGTTCGAAGCCGTCCATCACCGGCATCTGGCAGTCGGTGATGGCGAGATCGAAGGGGTTGCTGCCGACGGCACGCAAGGCCTCCAGCCCGTTGCTGCGCACGCTGACCTCGTGTCCCAGGTGCTTGAGCTGCTGGCGCAGCAGGATCTGGTTGGCATGGTTGTCATCCACCACCAGTATCCGCAGCCGGGGCCCTGGCTCCCGGGGAGGGAGGGGGGCCGTCACCTGCGGGAGATCCGGGGTGGCCAGGGTCAGGGGCAGTTTTATCTCGAGGCGGGTCCCCCGTCCCGTCTCGCTGTCGATGCCTATCTCTCCTCCCATCATCTGGCACAGGATGCGGGCCAGGTTCAGGCCAAGGCCGCTGCCCGGGTACTGCTGGGGGGAGTGTGCACGGTAGAAGGGGGTGAACAGCTGGGGCAGCTTGTCCGTCGGGATGCCGACTCCGGTATCTGCGATGACCAGGTGCAGCATGGGGGCCTGTTGGGGATCTCCCGCCAGGGAGGCGCTGATGCTCACCTCGCCCTGCTCCGTGAACTTGATGGCGTTGCCGATCAGGTTGAAGAGGATCTGGCGCAGTCGAAGGGAATCGATCAGCACAGTCGGCAGGGGGGCGACGGGCAGCTCGACACTATAGGCCACCCCCTTTTGCCCGGCCATGCCATCGAACACCCGGGTGACCGACAGCAGCAGCGGCGTCAGCTCGCAGGGGGTCGGGGTCAGGGTCATCTGGCCCGCCTCTATGCTGGCGATATCCAGGGTATCCCCGAGCAGATCCAGCAGACCGTTCGCCGAGTCCGCGGCGATGCGCAGCAGCTCGGCGCTATGGCGACTGAGGGCGGGATCTTCGGTGGCGAGCTCCAGCATACCGAGGATGGCGTTCATGGGGGTGCGGATCTCGTGACTCATGGTGGCGAGAAAGTCGCTCTTGGCCCGGCTCGCGCTGTCGGCCTGCAGCTTGGCCTGGCGCAGGGCCTCCTCCAGCTGCTTGCGGTCCGTGATGTCGATCCAGCCGTCGATCACCCCGCTGATGGCCCCCTCGCCATCGAAGTAGGGCACCATCCAGTGATAGATGTGGGTCTGGCTCCCTTCGCGATTGAAAATCCGATCGGCAAAGATGGGCTGGCCATGCTGCACCACCTTCGCAAAGTCCTGCTCCAGGGCTGAGATGCTCAGGGAGTCGATCAGCCCTTCCAATCCCTGAGCGAAGGGCTGACCCATGACCTTTTCCGGGCGGGCACCGAGCTGGGCCAGGTATTTGCTGTTGCACAACAATACCTTGCCGCTCTTGTCCCGCACCACTATGGGGTGGGGCTGACTCTCCCCGAGCGCCTTGATGAATCTCACGTGGGCCTCCAGTTGCTGGCGGGAGGCCTGCTCGGCGCGGGCCAGCCGCTTGAGCATGAGGTTGCGATAGATCAGCACCAGGGCCAGGGCGAGGAGCACCGCAAACAACAGGTAGAAGGCGTGGGCGTGGCGCTCGATGAAGCCCGGCACCGGCAGTTTGCGGTTGCGCCACTCGTAGCTCGTCATGGCCAGCTCGTTGGGCGGGATGGCGAGCAGGGTCTTGTCGAGGATATTCATCAGCATCTCGTTGCCGGGCTGGCTGGCAAAGCCCATCCGGATGGGTTCGTCATCGGCGGGCCCCGCGATGCGCAGCCGGGTTCGCGGATCATTGTCCAGGGCGTGGCGGGCAAAATAGAGCGGCACTATGGCGGCATCCAGCCTGCCCCCCTCGACGGCCTGCATCGCCTCCTCGGCGCTCTCCATGATGGTGAGCCTGCTGTCCTCCAGCTGATCGGCGAGCGGGTTGTAGCGGGTGATCCCCAGGCGCTTGCCCGTCAGACTCCGCAGCGAGTCCATGCTCTCCTCCCCCTGATGGGTGAGGATCACGTAGATGTCGTCCGTGGCATAGGGGACCGAGGGGCGCAGGCCATAGCGCTCGGCCACGGGCCGGGAGATGGCACCGATGAGATCGAGGCGCCCCGATCGGATGGCCTTGTCCCGCTGCCGGTCGGAGTCGAAGCGGATGAACTCGAAGGAGAGGCCGGTGCGCTTGCTCACCTTGGCCAGCATGTCGACCGTCATGCCGGTGAGCTGGCCGTCGTGATCCATGGCGCCATAGGGGTAGAGGTTGTCCATCAGCCACACCCTGATGGGGGGAGACTGACGCATCCAGGCCAGCTCGGCGGCGTCATAGCGCTCGCTCGCGCTGTCATTCATGTCACGTATGGGCCCGTTCCACTGGCTGAAGATGGCATTGCGGGTTCCGTCGTCGATGGCCTCCAGGCCGCGATTGATGAGGCCGAGCAGGGCCGGTACGCGGGCGGAAACTGCGAAGCGAAAGTCGGCCGGTGCCAGGCTGGGTTGTGCCTCGCCGCGCTGCCTGAGGTGGTCGAAGCGCTCGCTGTTGAGGTAGTGCATGGCGTGGGCGTCGCTGAGCAGTATCTCCTGGCGGCCGAAGAAGACGGCGTCGAAGGCCTCCATGTTGGAGGGATGGGTCACCAGGGTGAGGGTAGGGTAGTAGAGCCTGAACCTCTGGGTATCAATCTGCCCCGCTACGGCGGCGACGCGCTGGCCCGGGGCCAGCAGGGGGCCCTGATAGGGTTTGGGGGTCGAGAAGACCAGGGCGCTGCTGAAGTAGGGGTTGCTCAGCCGGATCCCGGAGGCCTCGGTGTCCGCCAGGGTCAGGTTGCCGAGGTTGACCAGATCGATCTCTCCCCGGCGCAGGGCGAGCAGGGCGCTCTCCTTGTCGGCGAAGCGGTGCAGTGACAGGGGCTTTTGTAGTAGATGGGCGAGGATGCCGAGGTAATCGGCGGAGATCCCCTCGAACCTGTGCTTTGAGACGATCATGCTGAAGGGGCGGTAATCCTCTGCGAGGAGGCCGACCCGCAGTTGCCTTGCCTGCCGCAACCAGGCCTGCTCGGCCTTGGACCAGCGGGGAGGGGCTATCTCGGGGTCGTGACGGCTGTGCAGCGTCAGCGCCAGCGCAGGCTGGATGAACAGCAGACAGAGCAGGATCAGTGATCGATAGAGGTTCATCATGCCACCTGGAACGGGACAGCCATCCTTGCCGGGTCTGGGCCAAAGGCGGCCATTCTACCGGAAAATGGCTATAACGAGTCCCTTATTTGGCCGCAGCCAGCATGAAAGGCACAAAGATGGCGGCGTGAGCCGCCATTCGTACCCAGGGGTTGCCGGGATCAGCCGAACCTGTAGGCGCCCATGTAGAGGCTGCCATAGTCCCAGCTCTGGTGCAGCCTGGTCGGTCTGTCGCTCCCCGCCGCCCCGAGCGCCACGAACAGCGGACGCAGGTGATCGTCATGGGGATGGGATTCCACGGCGCCAGGGGCCTGGGCCCGATAATCTTCCAGCGCCGCCCTGTCACCCTCATCCATGGTCTGCTCCAGCCAGTGCACGAAGGCGCTCGCCCAGCGGGGCACAGGGCTGTCGTCCGGCCCGAGCGCCCTCAGGTTGTGGGTGATGGCGCCGGAGGCGAGGATGGCGATGCCCTGCGCACGCAGGCCCTGCAGCGCCTCCCCCAGTTGCCACAGCTGGGCCGGGGTGAAGCCGGCCGGGATGGAGAGCTGCACCAGGGGGAGTTCGCTCTGGGGATCCATCAGGGAGAGGGGCGACCAGACCCCGTGATCCAGCTCGCGGTTTACCGCGGTGGCGGGCAAGCCCGCCAGCAGCAGCTGATCGCTCACCGCCTCCTGCAGCCATTGTGGACTCTTGGCCGGCCAGCGGATCCGATAGAGGGGCTCGGGGAAGCCGTAGAAGTCGTACATCAGGGCCGGGTTCGGCTCGACGTTGAGCTGCAGCTCGCTGCGGCTGAACCAGTGGGCCGAGAGAACCACCAGCCCCCTTACGCCCTCAAGGCGCAGCTGTTTCAGGAACCGGGTGGCAGGCTGATCCCGCAGCACCAGATCCGGGGCGCCGTGGGAGATAAACCAGACGGGGGCGATAGCCATGACAGACTCCATATGCGTTGTGCCGATGCGTGCTGCGCACCGAAAACCCGAGGTCAGGGCGACATGCCGCTGACGATGTGGTCATTATCTGCCCCAATGGTTGGGTTAACAATCAGGCTTTATGGATAAGCACCGTTCACTTTTGGTTAATAGTCTGAGCTGTAAGGGCGAACGAAATGGCGCAGAAACGACAAAGCCGGCGCACTGCGCCGGCTTTGTCGTCAAGGCCCCGTCGGGCGGCGGCAGCTTACTGGATACCCAGCAGCTCAACGTCGAAGATCAGCACCGAGCCAGGTGGAATTTTACCAGCGGCACGGTCGCCGTAGGCCAGATTGGCGGGGATGTAGAAGCGGGTCTTCTCCCCTTCCACCATCAGCTGCACCCCTTCGGTCCAGCCCTTGATCACCTGATTGAGGCCAAACTCGATGGGCTCGCCGCGGGCGACCGAGCTGTCGAATACGGTGCCGTCCAGCAGCTTGCCCTCGTAGTGCACCTTCACCTTGCTGGTGGCGGTGGGGTGAACAGTGCCGCTGCCCTGGGTCAGCACTTCGTACTGCAGGCCGGAGGCCGTGGTGGTCACCAGGGGCTTCTCCTTGTTGCTGGCGAGGAACTCGGCGCCCTTGCGCACGTTCTCTTCGGCCAGTTTCTTGTTGTTGCTGCTGGAGTAGAAGTAGTAGGCCACCCCGGCGACGAGCAAGGCGATCAGAATGAATTTCATCGGTTTTCCTATTCCCTGAAATGCAAAGAGTGCAATGAGAACGGCATCTTATCCCAGTCGGGGAGGGAGGGCGAGTGGGACGCAGGAGGATGTGACGGGGCTGACAGAGGACCAGGGGGCCAGAACCTAGCCCCCTGGTCTCATGTGGCGGATTACTTCACCGCCACCATCATCAGGGCGGGCAGGGCGAAGAAGAGCCCGGCCACATAGCCCAGCGCCAGCAGCTTGTTCTCGCTGCCGACCCGGGCCAGGGTCTCGGCGGCCTTGATGGGCAGCTCCCGCAGGAAGGGAACCCCGTAGATGAGTACCACGGCAAACAGGTTGAACAGCACGTGGACCAGGGCTATGGTCAGCGCCAGCTGGGCACCGGCACCGCTGATGGCGGTGGCGGCCAGCAGGGCTGTGATGGTGGTGCCTATGTTGGCCCCCAGGGTGAAGGGGTAGAGCTGACGGGTGGTGAAGACACCGCCGCCGGCCAGGGGGATCATCAGGCTGGTGGTGGTGGAGGAGGACTGCACCATCACAGTCATCAGGGTGCCGGAGGCGATGCCGGTCAGCGGGCCACGGCCCAGCGCCTTGTGCAGCAGCTCCTTGGCGCGGCCCACCATGACCCGTTGCAGCACCTTGCCGAGGCTGGTGACGCAACCCAGGATCAGCAGTATGCCGATGACGATTGTGGCGATGGCAGGGCCCTTGCCCGGCAGGAAGGCGACGGCCGCGTCGATGAGATCCAGCGACGGCGAGATGAGGGGTTTCATGAAGTCCATCCCCTTCATCGACATGTCGGCTGAGCCCATCAGCAGGCCGGAGATCCACTCAGCGCTCTGCTGCAGCAGGCCGAACATCAGCTCCAGCGGCAGGAAGATGAAGACCGCCATCAGGTTGAAGAAGTCGTGTACTGTGGCGGCGGCGAAGGCGCGGCGAAACTCTTCCCTGTCCCGGATGTGACCGAGGGAGACTATGGTGTTGGTGATGGTGGTGCCGAGGTTGGCCCCCATCACCATGGGGATGGCCATCTCCATGGGCAGGCCACCGGCCACCAGGCCGACGATCACCGAGGTGACTGTGCTGGAAGATTGCACCAGGGCGGTGGCCAGGATGCCGAGCAGCAGGGCAACGAAGGGGTTGTTGGCGAAAGCGAAGATCTGGGCAGCGCCCTCGGCGCCGCCGGAGAAGCCCTTGAAGCCGTGGGAGACGGCGCCAACGGCGACCAGGATCAGGTAGATCAGCGTGATCACCGCGAGCCAGTTGAACAGGGGGCCGGGACGGCGGGTCTGCTGGGGTGCGGAAGATGCGGTGCTGTGCATATGGCCTCTTGGGGTCGTTCTGCGTTGAAATGGACGGGCGCATTACAACAAGGCTCCATGACAGAAATATGACAAAGTGACACTTTTATGATGTTTTGGTGACAGGGCGGCAGGGGGCGTCGCAGACAAAAAGTGTCGGAGCAAACGGCGATATGGCGCCATCCGGCTCAGAGTTGGCCCCTGATCTTGCACTGAGATCCCAGGGTTATATGCTGCCAGGCTTTCCTGTCTTCAAACTGAGGAAGTGATGATGCGTGCATGGGTTTTGTGTCTTTCCCTGGGTCTGCTGTCTGCCGGTGCGCAGGCCAGCGTGTTCAAGTCCGAGTGCAACCTCGACAAGGCGGCCAGAAACGAGGCGATGAATGCGACCCTGGGGGTCAAGGGCAACTGCGATGCCGACAAGTTGGTGCGTCAGCAGAAGGAGAAGGCCAAGGCCGAGGTGAAGAACACCACCACTGACGTGCTGGACAAGAAGACGGCGGGCCTGAAAGAGGCAAAGCAGAACACCAATGCGGCCCTGGACAAGCAGACCGCCGATCTGAAACAGACTCAGGACAAGGTCAACCAGACTCGCAAGGATGTCAAAGCCGTAGCCAAGGATCCGGTCAAGGCGGCCGCCACTGCGGTGATCAACCAGGGGTGAGGGATAGTCCTACGCAGGTCTGCATGCAAGAAGGGGAGCCATGGGCTCCCCTTCTGTTTGGCTGTCATCCGGCCGGACTTACTGGCCGTCGGCCGTTTCCTCGTACTGACGGAAGGGGATGCGGAACACCGCCAGGCGCAGGAAGAGGTAGGTAACCCCGATCCCCGCCCAGATGAGGCCAAGCTCCAGGGAGCTCTGCTCCAGGTTGATCCAGAGCGCCCCTATGGTGGCGGCCCCCAGCAGCGGCAGCACCAGGAACAGCAGGTGATCCTTCAGGCTCTTGTTGCGTTTCTCGCGCACCCAGAACTGGCCGATGACCGACAGGTTGACGAAGGTGAAGGCCACCAGGGCGCCGAAGTTCACCAGCGCCAGCGCCATATCCAGATCGAACGACACCGCGGAGAGGGCCAGGGCCCCCACCAGCAGCACGTTGATGGCCGGGGTGCGCCAGGTGGGGTGGATATAGCCGAACACCCGCTCCGGTATCATGCGATCGCGACCCATCACGTAGAGAATGCGCGACACGCCGGCGTGGGCCGCCATGCCGGAGGCGAGCACGGCCGCCGTGGTGCACACCAGCACCACGCTCTGGAACAGGGTGCCGCCGACGTAGAGGGCGATCTCCGGCAGCACGGCGTCCGGCTCCTTGAAGCGGGCCAGATCCGGGAAGAAGAGCTGCAGGCTGTAGGAGACGGTGACGAAGATGATGCCGCCGATGAGCGCCGTCAGCACTATGGCGCGCGGGATCACCTTGCCGGCGTTCGGGGTCTCTTCCGACAGCGAACTCAGGCCGTCGAAGCCGAGGAAGGAGAAGCAGAGAATGGTGGCGCCGGTGAAGAGCGGCAGCATGCCGGCGGACTCCAGGTGGAAGGGGCGGCTGCTTAGCAGGGTGCCTGTCCCTTCGCCGTGCAGCAGTCCCCAGGCGATGAGGCCGAGGAAGGTGAGGATGATGGCAACCTGGATAAAGACGATGAAGCCGTTGAGGTTGGCCACCAGCTTGATGCCGCGCAGGTTCAGGAAGGTCATCACTGTCACCAGGCCGAAGATGAAGATCCAGGGATCGACGTTCGGGAACATGGCGGTCAGATAGATCTTGGCCAGCAGTATGTTGATCATCGGCATGAACATGTAGTCGAGCAGGGAGGACCAGCCCACCATGAAGCCCACATAGGGGTGGAACACCTTCTGGGCATAGGTGTAGGCGGAGCCTGCGGACGGGAAGCGGCGCACCAGATGGCCGTAGCTGAAGGCGGTCAGCAGAATGCCGCCCAGCGCCAGCAGGTAGGCGGTGGCGACCCGGCCCTCGGTGATGTCACCGACGATGGCGAAGGTGTCGAACACTGCCATGGGGGTCAGATAGGCCAGGCCCATCACCACCACTTGCCACATGCTGAGGGTTTTTATCAGACGAACGGGTTGCTGGCTCACTCAGGCTTCCTCCTTGCACGGCAGGCAGGAGGTGGAATGGCGTGAGGCCATGGGACTGGTTTCTCGCATCCGCAGCGGATCGGTATGCAAACCACAGACGTTGGTCGCGCGGCGACCAAAGCAGGTTCCGGCGACAACCGGAGACAAAGCCAATAAGAGCCCCATGTTTTTCCTCATTGCGGCATTAGGTCCATCTGAACCTAGATATCATTTCCGGAGTGGTTCCGGCCTCGAAGTAGACACTTGTTTTCAAAATGAAAAATAACCGATGTGAGGATCACATCGGTTATTCAAATCGGCGCGCATTTTGCCCCAGATGGGGGGGGATGACAAGCCAGGATCGGCATTCCCGGCAAGAGAATGCGCAAGGACAGGGTTTACATCAATAAACCGCGCCTATTCCGGTGTCGACGGCAGGGGTGCCAGCCCGCTGCTGGCAAGGCTTTGCGCCGGTTGGCTCGGCAGCGATACGCGCCAGACGGTGGTGCGCAAAAACAGGTAAATTCCGCCGATGGCGGCCCAGATCAGCCCCAGCATCAGGGAGGTCTGCTCCAGGTTGAGCCACAGGATAGCCACTGTCCCGGCTCCGAGCAGGGGCAGCACCAGGTATTGCAGGCGATCCTGCCAGGTTTTGTTGCGCCCCTGACGCAGGTAGTAGCAGGAGATCACCGACAGGTTGACCACGGTGAAGGCCACCAGGGCGCCGAAGTTGATCAGCGCCAGGGCGATCTCCAGATCGAAGCTGATGGCCGACAAGGCCAGCAGACCCACCAGCAGTATGTTGAACACGGGGGTGCGCCACTTGGGATGGATATAGCCAAAGGTGCGCTGGGGCAGCACCTTGTCCCGTCCCATCACGTAGAGGATGCGGGAGACCCCGGCGTGGGAGGAGAGCCCCGAGGCCAGCACCGCCACGCAGGCGCAGACCAGCACCACGCTCTGGAACAGCTTGCCGCCGACGTAGAGGGCGATCTCCGGCAGCACGGCGTCCGGCGCCTTGAAGCGGGAGGCATCCGGGAAGTAGAGCTGCAGGGCATAGGCCACCACCACGAAGATGAGGCCGCCAAGCAGGGCGGTCAGGATGATGGCTTTGGGGATCACCTTGCCGGCCTCCGGGGTCTCCTCGGAGAGGGCGCTCAGGCTGTCGAAGCCGAGGAAGGAGAAGCAGAGGATGGTGGCCCCGGTCAGCAGCGGCAAGATCTCTGTGCTGCTGCTGTAGATGGGCTGCAGGCTGAGGGTGCCGACCCCTTCCCCCTGATAGACCCCATGAGCGATCAGGCCGAGGAAGACCAGCATGATGGCCACCTGGATGAAGATGATGAGGCCGTTGAGGTTAGCCACCAGATCGATGCCGCGCAGGTTGATGGCGGTCATCAGCACCGTCATGCCGAGGATGAAGATCCAGGGCTCGACGCCGGGGAAGAGGGCGCTCAGATAGATCTTGGCCAGCAGCATGTTGATCATCGGCAGGAAGATGTAGTCGAGCAGGGAGGACCAGCCCACCATGAAGCCCACCACGGGGGAGAACTCCCGCTGGGCATAGGTGTAGGCCGAGCCCGCGATCGGGTAGTGACGCACCATCTTGCTGTAGCTGGAGGCGGTGAACAGCACCCCGACCAGGGCCAGCAGGTAGGCGGTGGTGACATGACCCTGGGTGATGTCGGTGACGATGCCGAAGGTATCGAACACCACCATGGGGGTCATGTAGGCCAGGCCCATCACGACCACTTGCCACAGGGTCAGGGTTTGTTTCAGTCGCGCAGGGCGTGGGGCCATGGGGCCGTCTCCTAAGAATGCAGTGGTGAAGGGCCCGCCTGCCGAGCAGGGGCGGGGCCCCATGACAGGGTGACTGGTCACTGAGGGAGCCAACTGCTCCTGCCATCATTTTTGGGGGCGAGATGATACCGTATAAGCAGGCCATCCGCGATGGACGGCCTGTCGTTATCTGACGATATTGTTCGTGCCAGCGAGAAACGCGGACACTAACCTTGACTGGCGGCGGCCAGCGCCTGCTCCAGCAGGTCGAGTCCCTCGTCGATCAGCGCCGGGGAGGCGGTGAGGGGGGCGAGGAAGCGGATGACGTTGGCACGCACGCCGCAGGCCAGCAGCACCAGGCCCCGTTTGCCTGCCTCTGCCACCAGCCGTTTGGTGAGATCCGGATCCGGTTGGGTGGCATCGCGCCCCTTGACCAGCTCCATGGCCACCATGGCGCCGGGGCCGCGGATGTTGCCTATGCTGTCAAACCGCTCCGCCAGCTGGTGCAGGCGCGCCTTGATCTGCTCCCCCTGCACCAGGGCCTGCTGGTTCAGGCGCTCCTCCTCAATGACCTCCAGCACCGCCAGGGCGGCGGCGCAGGCGATGGGGGAGCCCGCATAGGTGCCCCCCAGGCCACCGGGCTTGGCGGCGTTCATGACTTCGCTCTTGCCCACTACGGCAGACAGCGGGAAGCCGCCGGCCAGGCTCTTGGCCAGCGTCATGATGTCCGGCTCGACGCCGCTGTATTCGGTGGCGAAGGTCTTGCCGGTGCGACAGAAACCTGTCTGGATCTCGTCGCAGATGAGCAGTATGCCGTGCTGATCGCAGATCTTGCGCAAGGCTTGCAGGAAGCTCGGGGAGGCGACATAGAAGCCCCCCTCACCCTGCACCGGCTCTATGATGATGGCGGCCACCCGGGCCGGTTCGATGTCGGCGCTGAAGCAGAGATCCAGCGCCCCCAGGGCATCGGCCTCGCTCACCCCCAGGTAGTCGGCCGGGAAGGGGAGGTGATAGACCTCCCCCGGGAAGGGGCCGAAGCCGGTCTTGTAGGGCACCACCTTGCCGGTGAGCGCCATCCCCATCATGGTGCGGCCGTGGAAGCCGCCCTTGAAGGCGATGGTGCCGCTGCGGCCGGTGTGGGCGCGGGCTATCTTGATGGCGTTCTCCACCGCCTCGGCGCCGGTGGAGAGGAAGAGGGTACGCTTGGGGGTCGGGCCCGGCACCAGGGCGTTGAGCTTCTCGGCAAGCTCGATATAGCCTGGGTAGGGGGTGACCTGGAAGCAGGTGTGGCTGAACTTCTCGAGCTGCTCGCGCACGGCGGCGACCACCTTGGGGTGATTGTGGCCGGTGTTGAGCACGGCGATGCCGGAGGCAAAGTCGATGTAGCGGTTGCCCTCCACGTCCCACAGCTCGGCGTTTTTCGCCCGGTCGATGAAGACCGGCAGCAGGGTGCCGACGCCCTGTACCACGGCCGCTTCACGGCGCGCTTGCCACGCCTGGTTTGAATGCTGTTCTGACTGACTCATCTTTCCTCCCTGAGGGGCATGGGCCCCTGATATTCCTGTGCAATCTGCTCGTCGATTGAACCGCGCACTGCCATCTGGCAGGGCGGCATGTCTGGTGCGGGGCGCGGGTGGCGTACCGCAGGGCGCCGTCGAGGCTCTCGTGAGGCCGAGCTGGCGCCCATGTCTATCTATAAAAACGATGGACTGGTGTCAGAGGCATCTTTTTCAACGATGCCTCTGCGGGACATGGGCATCAACGGATGCCGCCAAAGCAGAGGTATTTGGTCTCGAGGTACTCCTCCAGCCCCTCTGCCGCCCCTTCCCGACCCAGTCCCGACTCCTTGATGCCGCCAAAGGGGGCCAGCTCGGTCGAGATGATCCCCTCGTTGATGCCCACCATGCCGTATTCCAGCTGCTCGGCCACCCGCCACACCCGGGCAATGTCGCGGCCATAGAAGTAGGCGGCCAGGCCATAAGGGGTGTCGTTGGCGATGGCGATGGCCTCGGCCTCGGTCTCGAAGCGCACCAGGGGGGCGACGGGGCCGAAGATCTCCTCCTGCAGTATGGGGTTGTCCCGGGTCACGCCGGTCAGGATGGTGGGGTGGTAGAAGAGCGGGCCGGCGGGATGGGCTTGCCCCCCCACCAGCACGCTGGCCCCGGCGGCCTCGGCCTGGCTGACCAGGGAGGCGACCTTGTCGGCGGCCGCGGCATTGATGAGGGGGCCGATCTGGGTGCCATCACCCATGCCATCCCCCACCTTGAAGGCGCGCACCGCGGCGGCCAGCTTCTCGGCGAAGGCGTCATGGACACTGGCCTGCACCAGGATGCGGTTGGCGCAGACGCAGGTCTGGCCGGCGTTGCGGTATTTGGAGGCGAGCGCCCCGGCCACGGCGGCGTCGAGGTCGGCATCGTCAAACACGATGAAGGGGGCGTTGCCACCCAGCTCCAGAGAGAGCCGCTTCATGGTGTCGGCGCACTGGCGCATCAGCAGCTTGCCGATGCGGGTGGAGCCGGTGAAGGAGAGCTTGCGCACCTTGGGGTTGCGGCACAGCTCGTCGCCCACGACCGAGGCCTGATGGGAGGTGACTATGTTGATGACCCCGGCGGGAATGCCCGCCTGCTCGGCCAGGGCTGCCAGCGCCAGCGCGCACAGGGGCGTCTCGGCGGCGGGCTTGATGACGATGGTGCAACCGGCGGCCAGTGCAGGTCCGGCCTTGCGGGTGATCATGGCGATGGGGAAGTTCCAGGGGGTGATGGCGGCCACCACGCCCACCGGCTGCTTGATGGTGGCCAGGCGCCGGTCGCCGGAGAAACCGGGAATGGTGCGGCCATAGGCACGCTTGCCCTCTTCCGCGAACCACTGGATGAAGCTGGCACCGTAGGCCACCTCGCCTTTGGCTTCGGCGAGCGGTTTGCCCTGCTCGCAGGTCATGATGCGGGCCAGTTCATCCTGATTGGCCATGATGAGTTCGAACCAGGCGTGAAGCCTGCTGCCGCGCTCCTTGGCTGTGAGGGCGGCCCAGGCGGGCTGGGCATTGTGAGCCGCCGCGATGGCGAGCCGGGTGTCCGCCTCGTCCATGTCGGGTACCTGAGTGATGAGCTGGCCGGTCGCCGGGTTCAGGACCTCGAAACTTTGTCCGCCATGGGCCTCGCACCAGCGGCCATCTATATAGGCAAGGGACTTGATCAAGGAGAGTGCGGGTTGTGATGCTGACATAGATAGGAAGCCTCGATTGTGGGTCTGGGTGGCCAACTCATCCCGTGGTGCCACCGTATAGAATAATAAGCACGTAACGACCATAAAGTGAGCCGAAATGTTTTTCAAGTGTTAAATATATTTGAGTGAATGGTGCGGCGCATGCTAGAAATGGGGCTCTCAGGACGATTCTAGCGTTTCTCATTCGGTGAGGTGTGCAAAATAATGAACGCTCTCGGCTGTGCAGGATAGCGAACAGGGTGCCGGGATTGACGCATTATTTTAACCAGCCGCCACAAGGTATTCGAATGGCCATACAAGGAGGTGGGGATGCAGCAACCACAAGGTGAGGTCCAGTGGCAGACCATGACGGATAACCCCTTGTCTGACAAAGGGATGGATAAAACCATGGGGGAGCGGCTCGCCCTCCTTCGCCGTCGCCTCGGGCTCTCCCAGCGCCGGGCCGCCGAGCTGAGCGGCCTGACTCACGGCGCCATCTGCATGATAGAGCAGAACAAGGTGAGCCCCTCGGTCGCCTCGTTGCAGAAGCTGCTCAGCGTCTACGAGCTGCCGCTCTCCCGCTTCTTCGCCGAGGAGGAGGCGCGGGCGCCGAGCGTGGTGATCAAGGCCGAACAGCTCATCGAGCTGGGCAGCCAGGGGGTCTCCATGAAGCTGGTGCACAACGGCAACAATCGTCGCCAGCTCGGCTTCATGCTGGAGACCTATGCCCCAGGCACGGATACCGGGGGGCAGGTCAAGCATCTGGGGGAGGAGGTGGGCACAGTGCTGGAAGGCTCTGTCGTGCTGAGTCTGGCCGGGCAGACCTATCAGCTCTGCGCCGGGGACAGCTATGTGATCGACACCGGCGAGCCCCACAGCTTCAGCAATCCGTCTGGGCAGGTCTGCCGCATCGTCAGCGCCCACACCCCCGCCAGCTTTTGACATTGAACAGCGCGAATATTGGAAACGAACCGGTAAGGAAGCAGGGATCATGACCGAACATGTAAAGAGTTACTACGCAGCCAGTGCCAACCAGCACGCCCCCTACCCGATGCTCACCGAGCAGCTTGAGTGCGACGTCTGTGTCATAGGGGCCGGGTATACCGGCCTCTCCAGCGCCCTGCACCTGGTGGAGAAGGGCTACAAGGTGGTGGTGCTGGAGGCGGCCAGGGTGGGGTTTGGCGCCAGCGGCCGCAACGGCGGCCAGATAGTCAACTCCTACAGCCGTGACATCGACACCATAGAAGCGAACTGCCCGCCGGATCAGGCCAGGCTGCTCGGCTCCATGTTGTTTGAGGGGGGAGACATCATCCGCGAGCGGATCCAGCACTACAACATCCAGTGCGATCTGCAGCAGGGGGGGGTCTTTGCCGCCGAGACCCAGAAGCAGCTCCACGAACTCAAGGCACAGCATGCCCGCTGGCAGAAGTGGGGCAACGATCAGCTGGAGCTGCTCGATGCCGAAGGGGTGCGCGAGGTGGTGGCAAGCGATCGCTACATCGGCGCCCTGCTGGACAAGCGCGGCGGCCATATCCACCCCCTCAACCTGGCGCTGGGGGAGGCGGAAGCCATCCGCACCCTGGGTGGTCGCATCTTCGAGCAATCCGCCGTCACCAGCATCACTCCGGGCCAGATTGCCCTGGTGAAGACGGCCAAGGGGGCGGTGAAGGCGCGCTTCGTGGTGGTAGCTGGCAACGCCTATCTCGGCAACCTGGTGCCTGAGCTGGCGAGCAAGAGTATGCCGTGCGGCACGCAAGTCATCGCCACCGAGGTGCTGGGGGAGGAGCGGGCCCGCGCCCTGCTGCCGCAGAACTACTGCCTGGAAGATTGCAACTACCTGCTCGACTACTACAGAACCACAGGTGATCACCGGCTGATCTATGGCGGCGGCGTTGTCTATGGGGCGCGGGATCCGGCAGACATAGAGCGGCTGATCATCCCCAAGATGCAGAAGACCTTCCCCCAGCTGGCGGACGTCAAGGTGGAGTACACCTGGACCGGCAACTTCCTCTTGACCCTGTCGCGCCTGCCGCAGTTTGGCCGTATCGGTCACAACATCTATTACATGCAGGGTTACAGCGGCCACGGCGTGACCTGTACCCATCTGGCGGGCAAGCTGCTCTCTGAGGTGTTGAGTGGTCAGGCGGAGCGCTTCGACGCCTTCGCCAAACTGCCGCACTACCCCTTCCCGGGTGGACGGCTGTTCCGCATCCCCTTCACCGCCGCGGGGGCCGCCTGGTATACCCTGCGAGACAGGCTGGGGGTGTGACGCCCATAAAGGGCATAGCGCTATGGCGTCATGACGGCCGAACGGTGAAGGGCATGAGCTTCTGGTGATACGGTTGTCGCATAAGGGGGGGGCACGCCATTTCCTGCACCGCAGGAGGCTGCCTACCCTGCTGGGCAAACTGGGGGATCCCATAACGGCGCCCGCGTTATAGCGTCATGACTGCCGAGTGGTGAAGGACATAAGCTTCTGGTGATTCGGTTGTCGCAAAAGGGGGAGTGGCAAGTCATCCCCTGTACCGCAGAGGGGCCGCTTACCCTGCAAGAAAAACTGGGGGCGCTCATAAACGATGATCGCACTATGACGTCATGACTGCCGAATGGTGAAGGATGTGCGCTTCTGGTGATACGGCGGTCGAATAGGGGGAAACCACTCCCTTTTTAGGCGGAGGTGAGTTGAGTACGAGGGCACCCTAGGCACTCCTTTCACGGAGACGCGGCTGCTCTCTGGCAGCCAGAAGGCAGATGAAACGACAGAGGGAGGCATCATGCCTCCCTCTGTTCTGGGTGAACAACCTGGATCAGCTTCAATGGTGTGGCGCCATTATCTGCCAGCTCAGGCTGCATCGACTCGCCGGTCTCAGAATCTGTAGGGGAAGCGCAGCCCTATGCTGTAGTCGGGCGCATCCGTGGTGAGCCCTGCTGACCAGTTGACCGCCATGGAGAGCTTGTCAGTGATGGCCCAGGTTGACCCCATGCCGAAGCTGGCGGCGTTGGCATCGGAGCCGGTGACCTTCTCCATGTCAAAGCCTTCGGCTCCCTGGCTGGATTCGAGGGTGATGCGCTGGTTGATGTTGAAGGAGAGGCTGAAGCGCTCGTTCAGTGCAAACGCGACCCCCAATCCATATTCATACCAGTCACCGAGCTGGATGCTGCCTGGCTGATCGCCAGGCTGGTAGGAGACATCGTCAAAGTCTTGCTTGAGGCTGTGACCATAGTTGAGGTTGGCGAACAGTATGGCGGGGTCCATGGTCTTGACCAGGGAGAAGCCAGTGGACAACTGCCAGAGCCCGTTGCCGGTGGCGAGGTCCTTGGGGACCATCAGGTTGCCGGACTCCGAGGTCATGATCTCTATCCCGTAGGGATCCTTGCCGGTCGGCGCCTTGGCCCGCAGGTTCCAGACCAGATCCGGCCAATCTTCATCCTCGGCCAGGACTCTGTAGTAGATGGCGAGGCTGAGATCGCCGAGCCCGCCATCGCTGACGGTCTGCTCCTCAAACTCACGGCTGGAGTTCTCCTTGCCGGTGCTCTGGTAGTTGGTGTTGCGGTACATATAGGGCACGGCCAGTTCCAGCTGCCAGCGATCATTGAGGGTGTAACGGGTCACCAGATCTGCCGTCCATTGATCGGAGCGGACTCTGTCGAGATTGATTTCACCCAGGAAGATGGCGTCCAGGGCAAGAAAACCGCGCAGGGCGAGATCCTTGCGATTGTAGTGCTGATAAGAGAGGCCAAAATCGAGGGTCAACGCACGATCGAATACGTTGTGCTGCTCGATCATCAGGTCTTCGGTACTGCGACCGACTTCGGGGGCCCGGCGAGCCGGGTCAGGTTGGGAGGGAGCCGCGGCGGCAGCCCCTTCTGCGGCGACCGCGGTCGCACCGGTGGCCTTGACGGCCTCCAGGCGGGCCTGTAACTGATGGAGTGCCTGATTTTGCTGGATCAATTGCTGACGCAGCTGATCAAGCTGTTGTTGTAGGGCCTCTTCCTCTGCGGTCGCGCCCCAGCAGGCGAAAGGGGTCAGTGCAATCAACAGCACGGTAGACTGTTTCATCGAGATACGTCCTTGTTGTTTATTATCCTTTTTATAGTTCAGTCCATGGGATTCATCTGTTCTCAGCGAGAAAGCCAGATCCTGGTCTGATTGAGCGTCTGCAAACCGTCACCCCTGACTCTATTGAGTTGCAGCAGACCCCGACTGAAATCGGTTCCTCTCAAACTCTGTTCCAATCGGACTCGTCCATCGGACGAGTTTAGTTGCAGCCCGGCATAATTGCCTGAAACGCGGTAACTGGCAGTACCAAGGTTCCCCTGATGCTCGTAGTTGCCCGCGGAGACGATCTGCCCCGTCATTTCGGGGGCCGTCAGTGTAATACCCGCCTGGTTCACCGAGCTGTTGCCGCTCCCCTCCAACTGCACGACCTGCACCAGGCCCGCGCCTTGTACGGGAGCACTCGGAGGCGTCGTTGTTACTGTCTTGACCTCATCCTTGATGCGTACATCCAGTTTGGGTTTATTTTGCACCACGCTCAGGGCCAGGTTCATGGCGGCGGTTTGCTGGGCCTGAGCAGTCGTCAGGGTTGAAATGAACTCGATGCCGAAATAGCTGATCCCGTGGGTACTGACATAGCGACCGCGTAAATGGGCCAGCTCTCCATCGGCCAGTTCAGGAGCAAAATGGTCTGACAGCAGTGCCAGAGGATCCGAATCGGCCAGCAGTGGGCAGGCAAAGCCACCCAGACTGCAGATGAGGCATATAGCGGGTCGGGTATTCATGATGACCTCACATTAGCTCTTTGTGCTGAAAACCAAATTCCAGCAAGGATGATTCATTGACGGGGGCGAACAGCCCATCTTTTCCTCTGGCAGAGAGTGGAGGAGAAGGATTGGCCAGAGGCGCATCCGGGCGATAACCGGCACCAATAACGGCGAGCAATATGCCGTTCCAGCTTTCCTTGAACTCCTGGAACGTAATGACACGATTTCCGAGGGCCGGATCTGCCAGATAGACACGGTCGTGGCGATCGATGGCACGCAGCACGGCAAAGTGCTGATAGCCGCGAATATTGAGCAGCACTATGGTGGGTACTCTCACCTGCCGCAATTTTTCATCTCCCAGGCGATACCCTCTGACGCGCATGCCGAGCATTTGCAAATATTGCTTCATGTCGAGCATGGAGAAGCCATAGTGTTTGACCTGTGCCGGGTCTGCCATGGCCAGCATGCCATCCATCACCCAGCGTTCATTGGTTACATGGCCGTAGGAGTAGCGCAGTATGGTTGCGACGGCGGCAGCCCCACAGCTGAAATCAGTATGTTGGCGCTCGATATTGGCATAACGGCGCTCCAGAATGCTCTGTACCGGTTTGTTGAGATCCCCCAGTGCCGGGAGATGTTCTCCCAATGGCATATTGGCCGACCAGGCAGCAGGGCAGAATAACAACAGCAGTAGCCAGCGCATTGAGACCTCCATGTCCTGAAAAAAGGGGGCGCAAAGGCCCCCTCTGAAGTGCATTACTTGGCAAAACCTGCGGCCAGCGAGAGGTTGTTCGCTTGCAGGTTGTTGGTGCCTGACGACACGTTCACCCCGATGTTGCCCACGGCTCCGTTGAAGGCGCCGCCATCGATGGTTGCCCGGTTGAAGGTTTCGCGGCTGGTGTAGGTATTGACCACGGGAATGAAGCCAGTTGCATAGCCACTGAGCTTGATATCACCCTCTTCCTCGAACTTGAACTTGGAGTCCTTGCTGCCATCATCGTCCTGATTGTCATAGTCGATGTGGCCCCAGAGACTGCCGCCATTGGGATGATCACCATCTTTCCAGATTTCCGGATAGACGTTGTTGGTCTGCTTGCTCGTCCCTTCGTACTCACCCTCGGCTTTGAGTTTGAGGAAGATGGGGTTGTAGTCCACGGTTCTGGTGGCGCTCAGGCTCTTGTTCTCGGTCATGTTCTTGGACACGCTCTGGCTGTTTGCCACTGTGGCTACGGCCATGTTGCCGGTGGACACCGAGGCCGCCATGTTGTTGGCCTGAACATTACCCGAGCCAGACGTCACGTTGGCACCTATGTTGCCCGCGGCATCCTTGAATGCCCCATCGCCGATCCCGGCCTTGTTCTGATGACCGTGGTTGGTAGTCCAGTTTTGGCTGGCACTTTGGGTGGAGAAGATCTCGGCATCCGAAGATCCACCAGGCATGCCTTGTTGTTGGCCGCGGCCCATGATGAACTCGGCATCGACTTCGTCATAGGCTGCCAGGGAAGCGCTGTTGCCTTGTACGTTGGAGTCACCGGCTGCTACGTTGGCGCCGACGTTACCGGATGCACCCTTGAACGAGCCGTCAATCTTGCTCGTGTTTTCTGTTCTTGAATTACCAGTGCCGATCATGGAGCTGGATTGTTGGTTGTCCACCACCGCCATGCCGAGTTTGTTGACATTGATGTAGCCGCCGACACGGACAGTGCCTTCGTACTCTACATCGACCTCTGCCTTGACCTTCTTGGTCAAGGTTGCCCCTGTCTCATCCCTGTCACCGCGGTAATCGGCGGAGGCGGTGCCCGACATGGCCATGACAACCGCAGCGGCTAATGAGCTATAAATAAGTCCACGCATAATGAGTCTCTCCATTGAACTTTCTGTGGAAGATTTGCCCATCGGCTGAACCTACGCCCCCGGACTCGGCTTCCGATCCCTGCGACATCATGGGGATGTCGTTACTGCGCCAGCCAGAGGCAGGGAGACCATGTTGACTGCCTGGTTTCCCTGTCCTGTGACCTGGTTCACCTGGATGACGCCTTTACTGCCCGTCAGGGCGTTGTCATCCAGATAGATACTGGTGGTTGTGTTGGGGGGCACCTTGCCTGAAGGTGTCTTTGCAACACTGGTGCTGAGGTTGATGTCGGTCACCACGCCGATGCCGCTGTCATCCAGCGACAAGGCGAAGGCATTGAGCTGCTGGTTGGCTTCACCTGCGCCCTGATTGATCCCGACCAGCCCCTGACTCTGGCTGAGCGCCGAGCCCAGAATGGCCACGCTCTGGTTGCCATTGAGATTGGTAGTGGATTGATTCTGCTGGCTAAATTGAACGATGGCCGGCCCTGATAGCGCTATGGCGGCGAGGTTGCCCTGCTGGTTGTTATTACCGGCAACCATATTGACACCCATGGCGCCACGAATATTGCTGAGCGCTTGCGAGCCGAGATCAACACGATTCTCTGCTTGTGACTGTTGTGCGAATGCGGAAAGGGAAATAATTGCCAGTGCAATATATGTTTTCATGCTCTGTCTCCATATGCCAGGAGGGCTTATTAGAGAGAGCAATGAATGTGCCAGTTAGTAACTTATTGATATATATTGTTTTTGTATTTGAGCTATTTGTGTTTAAGTCTCAGTTTTGATAATGAACTTTTATATGATTCATCAACATATTGTTTATCAATGACTTTATTGTTTCTCACCGTTAATTTTGCTGTCTCATTATTGTGGTGTCATCAGTCTAAATGCGGGATGGTTTATAGTTATCATCGTCTGGTTACCTTGAGTTGGCGTCATTTGATGATCGTCATGCTCTTCCCAGATGAAAGAGTGAGCCTCAAAGAGCAATGGTCAGACTCTCTCATGCAGAGGCTATAACAAGGAGTTTTCCCTATGACAGAAACGGCATTGTTACTTATCAACTCATGTGCCGTGCTGGAAAGCCTGCTGATAAAAAGCGAATGGCAAGTGGAGCAGGCAAGTTCCCTGGCGGTGGCAGAACAGAAATTGCAGGAAAAGACTTATCCCCTGGTGCTGGTGGCCATCAAGCCGGATCAGCATGACGCCTTGTATTCCCTGATTGGCCAACACTCCAGCAGCCTGTGGATTGGCCTGATCGAGCGTGATTGCCTGGCCAGCGAGGCCCTGCGCAACCTGCTTGCAGCCTGTTTCCATGATTTCCACACCTTCCCGCTCGATCAGGAAAGACTTTCCCACAGCCTGGGTCATGCGTTGGGAATGGCGCAGCTCATCCGGCGCCATCGCCCCAAGATGCCGGCTCAGCTGCGCTTCATCCAGGGTGAGAGCAGCGCCATTCGCCAGTTGCGCGAGCAGATCATGCGGCTGCAACATTGTCGCCTGCCCGTGCTGGTGACCGGGCCCAGCGGAACCGGCAAGGAGCTGGTGGCTCGTGAGTTGCACTACAGCACCTTCGGCGAAGACAGTCCCTTTGTGGCCGTCAACTGCGGCGCCATGCCCCATCAGCTGATCCAGTCCGAGCTGTTCGGCCACGTCAAGGGCGCCTTCACCGGTGCCCAGAGCCGCAAGATAGGCAAGATTGAAGCGGCCGATGGCGGCACCCTGTTCCTCGACGAGATCGGGGAGTTGCCACTGGAGGATCAGGCGACCCTGCTGCGCTTCTTGCAGGAGCAGAGCATAGAGGCCGTGGGCAGTCATCTGACACGGAATGTGGACGTAAGGGTCATCGCCGCCACCAATATCGATGTGGAGCAGGCGGTGGCCAGCGGTGGATTTCGCATGGACCTCTACTATCGGCTCAACGTGGTGCGGCTGCGCACCCCTGCCTTGTGCGAACGGGCGGAGGACATCCAGCTGCTTGCCGACGATATCCTGGCAGAAGTGCGGGGAGGGAGGATGCTGAGTTTTACCCACAAGGCGCGTCAGGCCATGCAGTCCTATGGTTGGCCTGGCAATGTCAGGGAGCTGCGCAACCGGGTACAGCGGGCAGCCGTCATGAGTTCTGGCCCCTTCATCGAGGCCGATGACATGGAGCTGACCAACATGGACTCCCTGTTGCTCGATGGCTCGCTCAAGGCCGTGCGTGAGGCGGCAGAGCGCCAGGCGCTGCAACGGACGCTGGCCCGTTTCCCTGACCAGCTGGAGGAGGTGGCGCGCACCCTGGACATCTCGCGCGCCACCCTCTACCGGCTGCTGGACAAGCACGATCTGCTGTAGTTTCCGTCATTGCGTGCATGGCGGCCTTTGCCCCTGCCGTTCAGTGCCAAGCCCGGGCAACAGGCCCGGGTTTTTATTGGTGCAAATGTGCGCAAACCGATTTGGCGGCGGATGCGCTAGGGGGGATGTCGCCGTCAGGGGGCGTGCGTTGCCAGTTGGCACAGACGGCGCGCCGCTTCCTCTTCACTTTGGACCACCTGATGGGCACCGCGGATCAGCAGGTGATGCACCTCTTCCGCCTGGTGACCACAGGCGGCAATGCGCAGCAGGTCTCCCTGCTCACGGGCTCTCGCGGCAATTTCTCCGGCCAGCAGGCTGTCATCCAGGGTGATGAGCAACCAGCTGGCATCGGGGAGCGCCACCGAGAGCAGGTCGTTCTGGATGGGGTGGCCTGTGAGACAGCGGATCCCCTGAGCGCGCCAGGGTTCCAGCAACTGCTCATCCGGATCTATCACCACCATCTCCCTTCCTTGTTCATGCAACTGCCGAATCAAATGGCTGCCGATGGCGTCGGCCCCGACCACCACCACATGACCCTGCAGGGGACAGAGGGAAGTACCGGGCTCGACCCGGGGCTCAGGCTTGCTTCTTAGCCAGCGCTCGACCTGGTTGAACACCAGCGGATTGAGCATGATGGAGAAGCAGGCGCCCACCAGCACCAGATCGCGTGCCACATCGGGTACCAGACCGAGCATGGCACCCAGCCCCATCAGGATGAAGGAGAACTCCCCCACCTGGGCCAGGCTGGCCGAGATGGTCAGTGCCGTGCGCACGCTGTGGCCAAACAGGCGCACTATGGCGAAGGCCGCCACCGATTTGCCGATGACGATGACAAAGATGGTTGCCAGCACTGCCAGCGGTTCGCGCAGCAAGATGGTGGGGTCAAACAGCATGCCCACAGAGACGAAGAAGAGCACGGCGAAGGCATCCTGCAGTGGCAGGGTATCGTTGGCGGCCTTGTGGCTGAGGTGGGAGCTGTTCATCACCACCCCGGCGAAGAAGGCGCCGAGGGCGAAGGAGACCCCGAACAGCTTGACCGCCCCGAAGGCGATCCCCAGGGAGCAGGAGAGCACGGCCAGGGTAAAGAGTTCGCGGGAGCCGGTGGCGGCGGTGCGGGCCAACATCCAGGGGATGAGGCGGCGGCCCCCTATGGTCATCAGTGCGATGAAGGCGGCCACCTTGGCCAGGGTGAAGCCCAGATCCCGGAGCACATGGGCCAGGGTCAGGGTCTCGCCTCCGGTCTGCAGGTTCGCCAGTATGGGGAGCAGCACCAGGGCCAGCACCATCACCAGATCCTCGACGATGAGCCAGCCGATGGCGATGCGCCCCTCCTTGGTATCCAGCTGCCCCCGGCTCTCCAGCGCCCGCAGCAGCACCACTGTGCTGGCGGTGGAGAGTGCCAGCCCGAACACCAGGCCGGCGGTGATGCTCCAGCCGAGCAACTGGGAGAGACCGAGCCCGAGCAGGGTCGCCAGGGTGATCTGCACTATGGCGCCCGGGATGGCGATGTGTTTGACCGAGAGCAGATCCTTCAGGGAGAAGTGCAGGCCGACGCCAAACATCAACAGAATGACGCCGATCTCCGCCAATTCGGGGGCGAGTCTCAAATCGGCCACATAGCCGGGGGTGAATGGGCCGCACACGACCCCGGCCGCCAGATAACCCACCATGGGGGAGATGCGCAGGCGTTGAGCCAGCATGCCAAAGAGATAGGCGAGCACGAAGCCGCCAACCAGGGTTGTGATAAGGGGGAGTGAGTGGTCCATGTCGTCACCTCGCTAATGGCAGTCAGGGGCTACCAGATCACCCGGAGGCGAAGAGGGCAGCTGTCAATGAGCAGGGGGCGAAAGAGACAGAAGTTGGCCGCATCAAGCACAATATCTTGGGGGCAACAGATGCCGTTTCCATTGAAAAATAATGTAATTTTACTGCTCGAGCAACACTTATCCAAGTTTCAGATCTAATTTGACATTAAACATATATAAACCATTGTTTTGTGAGTGGTTAAAAAGTCTTTCCCGGTAAATATTGGCAGGAGTAATCAATCCTTGATGGGTTTTGGCTCGCGGGGGAGCCCAGATGATTGAGGCGGCCTTCGGGCCGCCTCCGTTGATATGCGCCAGGGGATCACTCGCCCCTGGCAACCCCCTCCCGCCTCGGGTCTGCGGCGCCAAACCAGCCACCGGCATTGCGTTGCACCCCCTGCAAGCCCGAGGTCTGCTCGCTGAGCACTATTTCGTGCCCCCTGGCCTTGAGCCCCTGGATAACGGACTCGGGCGTGCGTCCCTGCTCCAGCTCGGTGGGGCCGTTGCGGCTGCCGAAGTTGGGCAGGTCGATGGCCTGCTGCAGGTTCATTCCCCAGTCCTGGGTGCCGAGCAGCGCCTTGCCCACGTAGTTGATGATGGCCGAGCCACCGGGGGAGCCCAGGCTCATCTCCAGCTGCTTGCTCTGCTTGTCGAACACCAGCAGGGGCGACATGGAGGAGCGCGGGCGCTTGCCAGGCTCCACCCGGTTGGCCACCGGCAGACCGGCGGCATCCACCGAGGTGAAGGAAAAATCCGTGAGCTGGTTGTTGAGCAGGTAGCCGTTGACCATCAGCCGGGAGCCGAAGCCATCCTCGATGGAGCTGGTCATGGAGACCGCCATGCCGTCCCCATCCACTATGGAGACGTGGCTGGTGGAGGGTAGCTCAGGGGTGGCATCCTGACCACGGGTCAGCGCCAGTGGCGGCGTGCCCGGTTGGGCGACGCCCATGGACTTGGCGCCGATGAGCCGACCCCGCTCGGCGAGGTAGCCCTTGTCCAGCATGCCGCGCACCGGCACCTCGACAACGTCGCCGTCCGCCACGTACTGGTTGCGGTCGGCGAAGGCGAGCCGCGCCGCCTCGCTGTAAAGGTGGATCGCCTCGCTTGAGGCGGCCAGCCTGCCGTCCGCCCCTTGCACCGGCCTGAGGGCCGCCATGTCGCGGCTCTCCAGCATGCCGAAGATCTGGCCGAGGGCCAGGGTGCCCGAGGAGGGAGTCGGGAAGCCGCACACCTCGCTCTGGCGATAGTCAAAGCAGAGGCCGTCCCGCAACCTGGCGCTGTAGCTGGCCAGATCCGCGACGCTCAGCACCCCGGGGTTGGTGGGATGGGCATGGACTTTGGCCACCATGGCCCCGGCGATGGGCCCTCGATAGAAGGCATCGCCCCCATCCCGTGCCAGCGTTCTGAGTACCCCTGCCAGTGCCGGGTTGGTGAGCCGGGTGCCCGCCGCCTTGGGGCTGCCATCCGCCTGATAGAAGTAGGCCCTGGCCTCGGGGTCTTTGGCCAGATAGGGATCCTTTGCCAGCAAGGTGGCCAGACGAGGGCTGATGATGAAGCCCTGCTCGGCGAGGGTGATGGCGGGCTCGAACAGGCTGGCCCAGGGCAGCTTGCCATAGCGGGCGTGGGCCAGCGCCAGGGCACGCACAGTACCGGGGGCGCCGACCGAGCGACCGCCCACAACGCCGTCATAGAACGCCATCGGCTTGCCGTCCTTCATGAACAGCTGATCCGTGGCTGCCGTCGGTGCCGTCTCCCGGCCATCCACGGCCGCCACCTGCTTGCCATCCCACACCAGCATGAGGGAGCCGCCGCCGATCCCGGAAGATTGCGGCTCCACCAGAGTCAATACCAGCTGGACGGCGACGGCCGCATCGACGGCGCTGCCTCCCGCCTTGACGATCTGGTAGCCCGCATCCACCGCCAGCGGGTTGGCCGCGGCCACCATGAAGTCGCGCCCCTGCCAGCCCGGCTTGTCGGTCCAACCGCTGGCCGCCTCGGGGGCTGTCAGGGTCTGGGGAGGGGGGACATAATGAAAGGCACTCTGGGGGGCGCAGCCGGTGAGCAGGCCGAAGGCCACCAGCAGGGCGAGGGGTTTGAGGGACATGACAGGCTCCTTGTCGGTTTCTTGTACAGTCATCGGAATGTGGCACAGTTGGAGCCCGATTGAAAGATTGTCTTTATACTCATATGGTTACAAAAATATCAAGGAGGGGCCCAGGATGCACAAGGAGGGACTGGTGAGGCGTTGCGTGACGGGGCTGCTCTGTCTGCTGCTGACCGCCTGTGGCGAGCCGGGGTTCAGACCCCTGGCGCCGGGGGAGACCATATTGGCCTTTGGTGACAGCCTGACCGAGGGGCGCGGGGTCAGTCCGGCCCAGAGCTACCCCAGCGTACTGGCGAGCCTGAGCGGACACCCCGTCATCAATGGCGGGGTCTCGGGGGAGTTGAGTCAGGCGGGCAGGGCCCGCTTGCCGGCGCTGCTGGCCGAGCACAGGCCCGCCCTGGTGATCTTGCTGGAGGGAGGCAATGACATGCTGCGCGGCAGCGGGGAGGGGGCGCTCAAGGCCAATCTCGCCGCCATGATAGAGGCGGTGCAGGGCAGCGGCGCCCAGGTGCTGCTGGTGGCCGTGCCTCGCAAGTCCCTGTTTGCCGATGGTGCGCCCCTCTACGGGGAGCTGGCACAGCAGTACGGACTGGTGCTGGACAACGACAGCATTGGCGAGCTGCTGCGCACTCCCGGGCTCAAGTCCGACGCCGTGCACTTCAACGCGCAGGGATATGGCGCCCTGGCCGAGCGGCTTCACCGGCTTTTGCAGGCCAGCGGCGCTCTATGAGGCCGCTGCTCCTGCCGCGTCGGCGGGGCCGCCCGGGATCAAAAAAAACCGCCGAGGCGGTTTTTTTTACGGGCAAGGGACAACTCAGAGGGACTGCTCTTCGCCACCCAGGGCGGCAAACAGCGCCGGGATGAACTGGGCCAGCTCGGCGGTCACCAGGGCAAAGTCCGCATCCAGGCGGGCGGCGGGATCCTCGCTGGTGACGTCGTCGTTCTGCTCGCGCAACTCTTCGCTGAATTTCAGGCGCTTGATGGAGAGATCGTCCCCCAGCACGAAGCTCAGGGTCTCGCCCCAGTTCAGGGCCAGCTTGGTCACCAGCTTGTCGTTGGCCAGGTGATTCTTGATCTCGTCGCTCATCAGATCCTGCTGCTTGCAGCGGATGATGCCGCCGTGCTCCATGGCACTGCGCAGCTCGGCCTCGTCTTCCAGGGTGAAGCTGGCGGGCAGATTGCCCTCGTTCAGCCACTCGGTCATGGTGATTTCGGGCGGGTTCTTGAGGGCCACCGGCACCACGGGCAGGGTACCTATGCTCTTGCGCAGCAGCGCCAGCAGATCGTCCGCCTTCTTGGCGGAGCCGGCGTCCACCACCATCAGGTTGTCGGCCGGGTTGATCCAGGCGAAGGTCTGGCTGGTGCGGCTGAAGGCGCGGGGCAGCAGGGTATGCATGATCTCCTCCTTCAGCGCCTCCTTCTCCTTCTTCTTGAGGGCGCGGCCCTGCTCGAATTCGATCGCTTCGACCTTCTCCGCCAGCATCTCCTTGACCACCGTGCCCGGCAGCATCTTCTCTTCCTTGCGGGCGCAGAGCAGGATATGGCCAGAGGCGCTGTGAGTCAGGGTGGAGCCGAATTTACCGAGGGGCTTGACCCACCCGAACCGGGAGATGTCCTGACTGCCGCACGGGGTGAAGGCACAGGCCTCGAGCTGGGTTTCCAGCTGATCCACGGTCAGGTCAAAGGGGCGGGTAAAGCGATAAATCTGCAGGTTTTTAAACCACATGGCGTCCTCGGTCTCATAGATTGTCCGGCGGGCATTGTACTAGAGAGGCGCTTTGTGATCAGCCAATCATTCTCGCTAAATAAAGGGCGATCGACTTCACATGGCCTCATCTTGACCGCCCGTCTTGTCATCGAACTCCCCTAGACTGCGAGTGTTCAAATTGTTAACAAGGATGCGAATATGTTGAGAGCGAGCCGGCCGGAAGACATGGAAGAGATCGTCGAGATCTGGCTGCTGGCATCCTTGCAGGCTCATGATTTCGTTGACGCTTCCTGCTGGTGGCAGGCTCAGGAGGAGCTGCGTACCCGCTACCTCGACCACGCCCGCATCTGGGTGTTTGAAGAGCGCGGGGAGCTGCTCGGTTTCATGGCCCTGGTGGATGACTACCTGGCCGCCCTCTTCGTGCGACCCGACCGCCAGGGGCGCGGGGTCGGTCATGCCCTGCTGCAGGAGGCCAAGCAGCAAGAGGGGGCGCTCCATACCCGGGTCTTCGTGGAAAACGAGCCGGCGGTGCGCTTCTATCGCCGCCACGGTTTCAGGATAGGGGGTGAGGTCTCGGATCCCCTGACCGGTCATCCCCAGTACCAGATGCATTTCCAAGCCGTCTGAATCTGACGTCACCGGCCTGTTTTGCTTGAAAAAAGAGGGGCGTATCCTCATCTTGTCCTCATCGGGTACCACTGGCCCCCCCTCTTATCTTTCGAGCCGCTTTTCATGAAGATCCTGCACACAGCCGACTGGCACCTTGGCCATCAACTCCATGGCCATGAGCGCCGCTTCGAACACGATGCCTTTCTCGACTGGCTGACCGACACCATCAAGACGCGGCAGATCGACGCCCTGCTGGTAGCTGGGGATCTGTTCGATACCGCCAATCCTCCCGCCAGCGCCTGGCAGCAGCTCTATCGCTTCCTGGCCAGGCTGCGCGCCGAGATGCCCCGCCTCAACATGGTGCTGATCGGTGGCAACCACGACTCTCCCTCCAAGCTGGACGCCCCCCACGAGCTGCTGCGGGCCTTCGACCTGCATCTGGTGGGCAGCATCAGCCGGGACGGGGAGGGCAAGCTCGAAACCGATCGCCTGCTGGTGCCGCTGCAAGACAGGGAGGGCAAGGTTGCCGCCTGGTGCGCCGCCGTGCCTTTTCTTCGCAGCAGCGACCTGAGGGTGGAGCCGCTCGAAGAGGGGCAGGATCGGCTGATCGAAGGGGTTCGCCAGATCTACCAGGAAGTGCTGGCGCAAGGCCGTGCGCGCTGCGAGCCCGGCCAGGCGCTGATCGCCATGGGCCACGCCTACCTGGCGGCGGGCCAGCTCTCCGAGCTCTCCGAGCGGCGGGTGCTCGGCGGCAATCAGCATGCCCTGCCCGCCGACATCTTCGCCACTGCCGACTACACCGCCCTTGGCCACCTCCATCTGGCCCAGAGCCCGGCCGAGGGCGTGCACTACAGTGGCTCGCCGCTGCCGCTCTCCCTCGCCGAGGCCAACTACAACCATCAGGTGCTGGAAGTGACGTTTGAGGGGGGCAAGTTGGTGGGGCTGGAGCGGATCCCTGTGCCCCGTGCGGTGGAGATGATCCGCCTGCCCCAGAGCACACTCGAGGAGGCGCTCACCGCCATAGAGGCGCTCTCCCTGCCCGATTGCCCCCAGGAGGCACAACCCTTCCTCGAGGTGCGCCTGCTGCTGCCCAAGCCCGAGGCCCGCATCCGCGAGCGCATTCTGGCGGCCATGGCGGGCAAGCCGGTGCGTCTGGCCCGCATCAGCACCCAGTATCAGGGCTCGGGGGAGGGGCTGGCCGATGGCCGCGAGCGGCGCAGGTTGGATGAGCTATCCCCCACAGAGGTGTTCCGTCTCTGCTATCGGCGGCAGTTCGAGGGGGAGCCGGCGGCCGAACTGGTGGCGTCGTTTGAAGAGATCCTGGAGCAGGTCAAGGAATCCAACACATGAAAATCTTGTCTCTTGCAGGGGAAAACCTGGCCAGCCTGACCGGGGCTTTCACCATCGACTTCGCATGTGGCACTTTGGGGGCTGCCGGGCTCTTTGCCATCACGGGCAATACAGGCGCAGGCAAGAGCACATTGCTCGACGCCATCTGCCTCGCCCTCTATGACGAGATGCCGCGCTTTATCGCCAATCGCAAGAATGTTGAGAAAATTGGCCGAGCGGATGAAGACGAAAAAGAAAAATTAACCGCCAATGATGTGAAAAATATCCTCAGCCGCGGCCACGCCAGCGGCTATGCCGAGGTGCAGTTCCGCGGCTGTGACGGCCGCATCTACCTGGCGCGCTGGGCGGTGCGGCGGGCACGCAATCGCTCGGAAGGGCGCTTCCAGGCCCAGGAGCGCAGCCTGACCGACGTCGAGTCGGGGCAGGTCTTTTCCGGCAGCAAGCGGGAGCTGCAGGATCGCATCGACGAGCTGGTGGGCCTCTCCTGGGAGCAGTTCCGCCGCGCAGTGATACTGCCGCAAGGGGAGTTTGCCGCCTTCCTCAAGTCGAGCGCCGATGAGCGCTCCGCCCTGCTCGAGCGGATGACGGGCACAGAGCTCTACTCCGCCATCTCCATCCAGACCCATGAGCGGGCGCGGGCCGAGCAGCAGGCGCTGGCGACCATACAGCAGCGGCTCGGCGACGTGGCCCTGATGGACGACGAGACACGCGAGCACTGGGTCGCCCGGCAGCTGAACCTCTCCACCAGCCTCAAGCACGAACAGCAGCAGCGTCAGCTGTTGCAGGACTTGCGGGATCTCAACGGACGGATTGCCGCCCAGTTGCAGGCCTGCCGGGAGGGGCAGGAGGCGCTGGCCGCCGCCGAGGCTGCCCACGGCGAGGCGGCGTCCGGCCGGGAAGAGTTTGCCCGCGCCGAACAGGCCCAGGTGGCCCGCGCCGATCACGACGAACTCGCCCGCCTCACCCTGGAGGTGCAGCAGCAGGAGCTGCAGATAGGCCAGCTTGCCCCCCAGCTGGAGCAGGTTGAACCTGTGTTGCAGCAGGCCGCGCTGCGCGAGCAGCAACTGCTTGCCGACAAGATTGCCGCCGAGCGGGAGTGGGGGGCCCTGCAACCCGAGCTCAAGCGGGCGCAGGAGCTCGATACCCGGCTCAAGGAGAAGGGCCAGCAGTTGCAGGAGACCCGGCAGCAGGGGACCCAGGCACGGGCCCTGCAACTGGCGCTGCAGCAGGAGTGGCAGCAGCAGGCTAGTCGGGTCGAGGCCCTGACGGTGCGCCGTCAGCAGTGGGCTCTCTGGCTCGAGGAGCGCAAGGCCCTGGCCCCGCTGGCGCGCCAGTGGCAGCCTTTGCTGGCGGCCATCCAGGACTGGGCGGCGGACAGGGAGTTGTTGCAACGGGTGCTGCAAAGCCGTGAGCACAAGGGCCATGCCCTGAAGGATCTTGCCAGCCGGCTGGAGCAGGGGCAGCAGGAGCGCGACTACTGGCAGCAGGAGCGCACCCGATTGCAACAGCTGCACGATGAGCTGCAGGCGCAGGAGTGGGACGCCGAGGTCGCCAGGGCGCAGGAGCAGCGTCAGGCCCAGACCGAGCAACTGGCCCGGATTCGCCAACTGCTGGAGCTGGCCCAGGCGGGCCGCAACCACAGCGAACAGCAGGAGCGGTTGCTGCAGGAGATGACGCTGCTCGAGCAGCATCTTGCCCGGCTGAAGGCCCAGCATGAGGAGCTGGCTCCGGCGCTGGCGCGGCTCGCCACCCAGCGCGGCGAGGCGCGCCATGCCCTGGAGCAGGCCCGTGCCGTTGCCAGCTTCGAGCAGTACCGCCACGTGCTCAGCGACGGGACGCCCTGCCCGCTCTGTGGCGCCGAGGAGCACCCCTACACCCGGAGCCAGCCCCAGGTGGCCGGCATACTGGCGCAACTGGCCGAGCGTGTCCGCCAGCTGGATCTGGAGTGGGAGCAGCTCAACCATCAGAATATTCAGGGGGAGAGCGAGCGGGTCGAGCTGGCGCGTCAGCTGGTCGCCCGTCAGCAGCATCAACCCGAGCTGGAGGCGCGCTTCGAGCAGATGGTCCAGCGTTGGCTGCAACTGGGAGGGGATGCCCTGCCGGGGCAGGGGCTGCCCTTGCGGCAAAGCCCGGCGCAGTGGACCGAGCTGCTGGCTCGCCTGCTGGCGCAGGGGGAGGCTCTGGAGTCGGATCTCGTGGCCGGGCAGCGGAAACTGCAGCAGGCCCAGCAGGGGCAGCAAAGACTGCTGGGGCTGCGCAACCAGCTGACCGAGCTGACCGCCCGTCATCAGCAGTTTGAGCAGCAGTGGCAGGAGGCCGAGCGGCAGAAGATTGAGTGGGAGGCCGCGCTGAAGGCGCTGGCCGAGCAGGAGGCGTCATTGCGCCAGCGCCTGGCACTGGGGGAGGCCCGCCTCGATGAACAGATGGGGGCCGAGCCCTGGCGCCAGTGGCTCGGCAGCCGGCAATGGCAGGAGTGGCAGCAGACCTGCGAGGAGTATCTGCGCGGGCAAAGTGAGTGGGAGCAGCTGGGCGGTGAACTGGCTACTCTGACCCCTGCCTTGAGCGCCCAGGAGGCGCGGGTGCAGAGCCAGAACGAGCTGTTGCACAAGCTGGAGCGCGACTACAAGGAGCATGAGCAGCAGCGTCAGGGACTGCTTGCCAGCCGGGAAGCCTGCCTCGGAGGCCGTGCCATCGCCCTGGTCGAGCAGGAGTGGCAGCAGCGGCTGCAACTGGCGGCCAGTCAGCTCGAGGAGGCGGTGACCGCGCTGCGGGTCGCCCGGGAGAAGCAGACCGAGCTCAAGGCCAGGTTGACCCATCTCGAGCAGGACAGGCAGGTGAGCAGCCGTCGTCGCCGCGAGGCGTTGGGGCGCTGGGCGGCCCATGCCGGCACCCTCGGCATCGCCGAATATGATCTGCGTCGGCTGTTGGCCATCACGCCGGAGGAGCTCAGGGCTCGCCGCAGCGCCTTGCAGCGTCTGGACGATGCCCTGGCCGAGGCCCGCACCCGGCTGACCGAGCGTCAGCGGGCGCTGGCTCAGGAGGAGGCCAAGCTGGCGCGCTATCGGGAGCATCATGGGGAGCTGGCCGCCCTCACGGCCGATGCCCTTGCCGAGCGTCTGGGGGCCTGCGAGGCCCGCTGCGGCGAGCTGGAAGAGCAGCTGTTCCAGTGCAAGAGCACCCTGGCTCAGGCCGAGGCGGCGGCGCTGAAGGCGGGGAGCCTGCAGGAGGCGCTGACCGCCCAGCAGGCGGTGGCGGATCACTGGCTGCAACTGTCCGAGCTTATCGGCTCCGCCAGCGGCGCCAAGCTGCGTACCTTCGCCCAGAGCCTCACGCTCGAACGTCTATTGTTGGAGGCCAATGCCCAGCTTGGCGAGCTGTCGCCGCGCTATCGGCTGGAGCGGGTGCCCGGCACGGATCTGGCGCTGCAAGTGGTGGATCTGGACATGGGGGACGAGGTGAGGTCTGTGGACTCCCTCTCCGGCGGCGAGAGCTTCCTGGTGTCGCTGGCGCTGGCGCTGGCCCTCTCCAGCCTCTCCTCCCGCCAGACCCAGGTCGAATCGCTGTTCATCGATGAGGGGTTCGGCACCCTGGATCCGGACAGCCTGGATCTGGCGCTCTCCAGCCTGGACTCCCTGCAGGCGGCGGGCCGCCAGATCGGGGTCATCTCCCACGTTCAGACTCTGGTGGAGCGGATCGGCGTGCAGATCCGGGTCGAGGCCCTCGGCGGTGGCGAGAGCCGGGTGGTCTTGCCCTGAGGGTGACGCTTCAGCCATAACAAAAAGGCTCCGGTATCGGAGCCTTTTTGTTGCTGTTGTCCGCCCGGGCTATTTTTTCTCGGGCAACATATTGGTCAGTGTGTTGTCCTTGAGCACATGATGGTGATAGATGGCCGCCGCAGCATGCAGGGCTATAAGGGCATAGCCTATGTTGGCCAGCGTCTCGTGCAGCTCTTTTATCGTTCCCTTCAAGCCATCATCCGGCGCGATAAGGGCGGGCAGTTCTAATCCGAAGAAGGGGATGGGCTTGCCACCCGCGCTCAGCAGCAGCCAACCCAGCAGCGGCGTCAGGATCAAGAAGCCGTACAGGGCCAGATGGGCGAGGTGGCCGAGCTTGAGCATCAGGGGGGAGGGGGCGGGCACTATGCGCGGTGAGGGGCTGCCAAAGCGCACCAGCAGTCGCGCCACCACCAGCGCCAGAATGAGCAAGCCCACCATGAAGTGGCACTCCTTCATCAGGTCGCGTCCGGCCGAGCCCTTGGGGAAAATATCCCTGAACTCCATCAGCCCATAGACGGCCACCATCAGCAGCAGGGTCAGCCAGTGCAACCCTATGCTCAGGCTGCCATAACGTTGTTCCGTATTCTTCAGCATCTTCATCTCCTTCCGGAGGGCGCATTGCATCGCCCTGGTCCATCCCGTCACGCACGGCGCCGGGATCCCGTGGTTTCCACACCCATGCTACAAGGCTGGCCGGACAATGCCTTGATCTCGAACGCGCTTTTGCATCGGATTGCCCTTGCCCGGTCAGGGAACCAGCTAGCCCCAGATGGCTGAGAGGCTGGCGGGCCCAAGGTGTTGCCCATAAAAAAACCGAAGCCCAGGGCTTCGGTTTTTTGTTGCAGCAGCTGGCACCAGCCAGCGTCGCATTATTTCTTGATGCGGATAACCGGGGTCTCGCCCACGGTCACTGCGCCAGTCATCTTGATCAGCTCTTTGATCTCGTCCATGTTGGAGATGACGACCGGAGTCAGGGTAGACTTCGCCTTGGCTTCCAGTACGGCCAGATCGAACTCGATGATGGTATCACCGCGCTTGACCTTCTGACCTTCCTGGGCGATGCGGGTGAAGCCTTCGCCTTTCAGCTCGACGGTGTCGATACCGAAGTGCACGAACAGCTCGATACCAGAGTCGGATTCCAGAGAGAACGCGTGGTTGGTCTCGAAGATCTTGCCGATGGTGCCGTCGCACGGAGCAACCATCTTGTTGCCAGCCGGCTTGATGGCGATGCCGTCACCGACGATCTTCTCGGCGAAGACAACGTCAGGCACATCTTCGATGGGCACGATTTCGCCAGACAGCGGAGCGAAGATTTCGATGCCGCCGGTGTCAGAACTGTCATCGGAGACCAGTTTCTTCAGTTTATCAAACAGACCCATAGTAAAAGCTCCTAGAGATGATTGTCGCTGTTTGCAGCCGATCTTAGCAGACTGCCTTCTGCTTAATAAAGTTATCTACACAGGCTTCGATTTCGGCGGCGGTCGCATAGCTCAGAGCCTGGTCTGCCATTGCCTTCACATCTTCGAAGTTGGTGTTGCGGATAAGCTTCTTGATACGCGGTACAGAGATGGCGCTCATGGAGAACTCATCCAGACCCATACCCAGCAGCAGCAGGGTGGCGCGTTCGTCACCAGCCAGTTCACCGCACATACCGGTCCACTTGCCATTGTCATGGGAAGCGTCGATTACCATCTTGATCAGGGTCAGGACGGAGGGTGACAGCGGGTTGTACATGGCGGAAATCATCTCGTTACCACGATCGACAGCCAGGGTGTACTGGGTCAGGTCATTGGTACCGATACTGAAGAAATCCACTTCCTTGGCCAGATGATGAGCCATCACGGCAGCAGCCGGGGTCTCGATCATGATACCCACTTCGATGGATTCATCAAAGGCTTTGCCGTCGGCACGCAGTTCGGCCTTCAGCTGTTCCACGGTTGCCTTGAGGCTGCGGAACTCTTCGACGGAGATGATCATCGGGAACATGATGCGCAGCTTGCCGAAGGCAGAGGCGCGCAGTATGGCCTTCAGTTGGGCGTGCATGATGTCTTCGCGATCGAAGAAAATACGCACGGCACGCCAGCCCAGGAAGGGGTTCATCTCTTTCGGGAAATTCATGTAGGGCAGTTCTTTGTCGCCGCCGATGTCCATGGTACGGACGATGATCGGCTGATCCGGCATGGCCTCTGCCACTTCTTTGTAGGCCTTGAACTGCTCATCTTCGGTCGGCAGTGCATCACGGTCCATGAACAGGAACTCGGTGCGGTACAGACCCACGCCTTCGGCGCCATTGCGGATGGCACCCTCGGTATCCTTGACGGTACCTATGTTGGCGCAGACTTCGACCTGATGACCATCCAGCGTGATGGCGGGCAGGTCTTTCAGCTTGGCCAGTTCGTCCTTCTCGGCCTGGAACTGGGCCTGGAATTTCTTGGCTTCAGCCAACTGCTCGGCGGTCGGGTTGATGATGATCTGGTTGTTGATGCCATCCAGAATCAGCATTTCACCGTTGTTGACGCGCTCAGTGATGTCGTTAGTGCCCACTATGGCCGGCAGCTCCAGGGAGCGGGCCATGATGGAGGTGTGAGAGGTACGGCCACCGATGTCGGTAACAAAACCCAGCACGTATTTCAGGTTGATCTGAGCGGTTTCGGACGGAGTCAGGTCTTTGGCGACCAGGATAACCTCTTCGTCTATGGTGCTCAGGTTGACAACGGCGATGCCCAGCACGTTCTTCACCAGACGGGTACCGATGTCACGGAAGTCGGTGGCGCGCTCGCGCAGATAGGGGTCATCCAGCTCGGCCATCATCTTGGCGTACTGTTCGATCACCTCATAGATGGCTTTGTCGGCGGACGCCTTGTTGTCTTTGATGAAGGATCTGATATCCCCTTCCAGCTCCTCATCTTCGAGCAGCATGATGTGGCCTTCGAAGATGGCCTCTTTTTCTTCACCGAAAGTACGACCGGCCATCTCTTTGATGGCTTCCAGCTGTGCGGCTGACTTGGTGCGGGCTTCGAGGAAGCGGTTGATCTCGACGTCAATCTGGTCAGCAGAAATCTTGCCCTGATTGATAACGATTTCATCTTCTTTCAGAAGAAGCGCCTTACCGAATGCGATACCGGGGGACGCAAGAATGCCAGATATCATAATCCTTCCTATTAAAACGACTGTGGGGGAGGAATAAAGCTGGATTACTCCAGCTCGTCCATCAGGGCAACCAGCTTCTCAACGGCTTTCTGAGCGTCCGGGCCGTCGGCCTGGATGGTCACGTTGGTGCCTTTGGTCAGGCCCAGGGTCTGCAGCTTGAACAGACTCTTGGCGCTGGCGGATTTGCCACCGGAGACCACAGTGATCTCGCTTTGGAATTCTTTGGCTTCTTTCACGAACTGAGCTGCGGGACGGGTGTGCAGGCCGTTTTCAGCAGTAATAACAACAGACTTCTCGTACATGGTTTCACCCCATATTATTGATATTGTGTGGAGAGATGGTCGCTAATGAGGCTTCCTGTCTCACCGTGTCAGTATGGATATGTTGTAAAGTAACGAAATCAGACCTGCAATGGTTTAATCCAGGTCAATTTTCTGTGCAGTATTCGGCGTCCAGGCTAAGTCTTTTCGTTATCGGGCTGAAAGCCGCGTCAGGACTGGCCTGAAATTAATTTATAACGAAAAATAACACTTTGTTACCTTGTGATACCTAGCCGGTAAACACCTCGTGACGCGGCACAGGATATGAGATTTATCACAGAATGTCTGCTTTTTTTGTCAGGCCCAAGTTTGTTATTTTACCCCAAAAAATAAGGGGCCGACTGACACTGATGGCTACTGAGTTTAGCGCATAATGAAAACGGCGCCCCAGAGGCGCCGTTGTTTTGATGTAAGACGATCAATTACTGCTGCAGTTCCTGCTCGCTGAACACGCCGGCGAAGAGGGCGCTGGAGAGGTAGCGTTCGGCGGCGCTCGGCAGCACGACGACTATGGTCTTGTCCTTGAACTCCGGCAGCTCGGCCAGACGGGCGGCAGCCACCACGGCGGCGCCTGAGCTTATCCCCGCCAGTATGCCTTCCTCTTCCATCAGGCGGCGAGCCATCTCGATGGACTCCTCGCTGCTCACCTGTTCGACGCGATCCAGCAGTGTCAGGTCCAGGTTGCCCGGAATGAAGCCGGCGCCTATGCCCTGGATCTTGTGGGGGCCGGGCTTGATCTCTTCACCCGCCAGTTTCTGGCTGATGACGGGGGACTCGGCCGGTTCGACCGCCACGGAGATGATGGCCTTGCCCTTGGTCTGCTTGATGTAGCGGGAGACCCCTGTGATGGTGCCGCCGGTGCCGACACCTGCCACAAACACGTCCACCTCGCCGTCGGTGGCGTCCCAGATCTCGGGGCCAGTGGTCTGCTCGTGGATCTCGGGGTTGGCGGGGTTTTCGAACTGCTGCAGCAGCACATACTTGCCCGGCTCGGATTCCAGGATCTCGTTGGCCTTGGCGATGGCGCCCTTCATGCCGAGGGGGCCTTCTGTCAGCACCAGATTGGCACCGAGTGCCTTGAGCAGCTTGCGGCGCTCCAGGCTCATGGTGGCCGGCATGGTCAGGGTGATGGGATAGCCACGGGCAGCCGCCACGAAAGCCAAGGCAATGCCCGTGTTGCCGCTGGTAGGCTCGATGATCTCCTTGCCCTGGGTCAATACGCCGCGTTTCTCGGCATCCCAGATGAGATTGGCGCCGATCCGGCACTTGACGCTGAAGCTCGGGTTGCGGCTCTCGATCTTGGCCAGCACGCGGCCCTTGGTAACACGGTTGAGACGAACCAGCGGGGTGTTGCCTATGGTCTGGCTATTGTCCTCAAAAATTTTGCTCATGGTGCTATCCCTGTGTTTGTTAAGGCGATGAAACAAGATTACCCTGTGGTTTCTGAATGAGAAGTGACGAATCGTTATAACAATATGTTATTACAACATATAGAACTTATTCTCTCTCGCCGAAGGACCCTGAGGTTCTCCTGCGACCAAAGGAATGGATCTCATGGGATTTGCAGGAAGCGATCGCTATCTCGCATCAAGGTCACTGAGTATGGCCGTCAATGCCGCCATAGTGCTGGAGAAGCCGCTGCTGATCAAAGGTGAGCCGGGCACCGGCAAGACGGTGCTGGCCGCGGCGGTCGCCGAGTCGCTCGGTGCTGACCTCATCAGCTGGCACATCAAGTCCACCACCAAGGCCCAGCAGGGGCTCTATGAATATGATGCGGTGGCCCGGCTGCGGGACTCCCAGCTCGGGGATCCGAGGGTGGGGGAGATCCACCACTACATTCGTCGGGGCAAGCTGTGGCAGGCGTTTTGCGCCGAGCAGCGCCCTGTGCTGCTCATCGACGAAATTGACAAGGCCGACATCGAGTTTCCCAACGATCTGTTGCTGGAGCTGGATCGGATGGAGTTCGACGTCTATGAGACAGGGGAGCGCATCAAGGCCCGCCAGCGTCCCGTGGTCATCATCACCTCCAACAATGAGAAAGAGCTGCCGGACGCCTTCCTGCGCCGCTGCTTCTTCCACTACATCCGCTTCCCCGACAAGGCCGAGATGCAGGCCATAGTCCAGCTGCACCATCCCAACCTCAAGGAGAGCCTGCTCTCTGAGGCGATGGATCTCTTCTTCGAGCTGCGTAATGTGGAGGGGCTGCGCAAGAAACCCTCCACCTCAGAACTCTTGGACTGGATCCGCCTGCTGCTGGCCGATGACATAGCCCCCGAGGCGCTGCGCAGCCGGGAGCCGGGCAAGCTGGTGCCCGCCCTCTATGGCGCCCTGCTCAAGACGGAGCAGGACTTGCATCTGTTCGAGAAGCTGGCCTTCCTGGCGCGGCGCGGCGGCTGAATGCTGATCGACTTCTTCACCCATCTGCGCCGTCACAAGCTGCCCTGCAGCCTGCGCGAGTTGCTGGATCTCCATGGTGCCCTGGCGGCCGGGCTCTCCAGCGTGGACATGGACGACTTCTATCGCTTGTCCCGCTGCCTACTGGTGAAGGACGAGGCCCACCTCGATCGCTTCGATCGCGCCTTCGCCGAGTACTACCAGGGGCTGGAAGCCATCCCCCTGCTGCCTGAGACACTGCCGGATGACTGGCTGCGCCAGGAGTTCGAGCGGCTGTTGAGCGAGGAGGAGAAAGCCTTGCTCAGCTCCCTCGGCGGGCTCGAGAAGTTGCTGGAGACCCTCAACCAGCGCCTGCGGGAACAAAAGGCGCGCCACGCCGGCGGCAACAAGTGGGTGGGCACAGGGGGCAGCAGCCCGTTCGGCCATGGCGGCTTTCACCCGGAGGGGATCCGCATGGGAGGGGAGGGCCAGCATGGCAAGGCAACCAAGGTGTGGGAGGCGCGCTACTACCGCAACTTCAGCGACGACTCGCCGCTCGGCCAGCGGGCCATCCAGCTGGCCCTGCGCAAGCTCAGGCGCTGGGTGCGCAAGGGCAATCCCTCGGAGCTGGATCTCGACGACACCATCAGCAGCACGGCCCGTCAGGGCTGGCTCGATGTGAAGCTGCGCCCCGAGCGCCACAACGGGGTCAAGCTCTTGGTGTTCTTCGATGTGGGGGGCTCCATGGATGCCCACGTGGCCGAGGTGCAGCGCCTCTTCAGTGCCCTGCGCCACGAGTTCAAGCACCTGGTGTTCTTCTATTTTCACAACTGCCTGTACGATTTCGTCTGGCAGGACAACAGCCGCCGCGCCCAGGAGCGCGTCGATACCCTGAGCTTGCTGCGCACCTACGGCAGCGACTATCGGGTGATTTTTGTGGGGGACGCCAAGATGGGCCCCTACGAGATCACCTGGCCCGGCGGCAGCGTGGAGCAGTGGAACGAGGAACCCGGCCAGGTGTGGCTCGAGCGTCTGCAGCACCACTTCCCCAAGCTGGTGTGGATCAACCCGGTCCCCAGGCAGGAGTGGCTCTGGCACCCTTCCATCAAGTTGATGAATGACGTGATTGGCGGGCGTATGCACCCGCTGACCCTGGCTGGTCTCGCTGGAGCGATCGATCAGCTATGAACCTCTGACCCCTAAAAAAACAGACAAGCCGGGATTGCACCCGGCCAGGAGCAAAGATGACCTCTATCGTAATCAGTGGCTCAGGCCTCTATACCCCGCCCTTTGCCGTCAGCAACGAAGAGCTGGTGGCGGCCTTCAACCAGTATGTGGATCTCTACAACGAGGAGAACGCCTCCGCCATCGACGCCGGCCAACTGCCCGCCAAGCAGCATTCGAGCTGCGAGTTCATCGAGAAGGCCTCGGGCATCAAGAGCCGCCATCTGGTGAGCAGGGAGGGGGTGCTGGATCCCGACATCATGCAGCCCCTGCTGGCGGAGCGCCCCGATGACCAGCCCTCCATCATGGTGGAGATGGCGGTGGCCGCCGCCGAGCAGGCGCTGATCGCCGCCGGTCGCGAGCCGGGGGAGATAGATCTGGTCATAGTGGCGGCCTCCAACATGCCGCGTCCCTATCCGGCGCTCTCCATCGAGCTGCAGCACTACCTGGGGGCGAGCGGCATGGCCTTTGACATGAACGTGGCCTGCTCCTCCGCCACCTTCGGCATCAAGACGGCGGCGGATCTGCTGGCGGCCGGCACTGCCAGACTGGCCCTGGTGGTGAACCCCGAGATCTGCTCGGGGCACCTCAATTTCCGGGATAGAGACAGCCACTTCATCTTCGGAGACGCCTGCACCGCAGTGCTGCTGGAGCGGGAAGAAGATTGCAAGGTGGCCAACCCCTGGCAACTGGTGGCCAGCAAGCTGGTGACCCAGTACTCCAACAACATCCGCAACAACTTCGGCTTCCTTAACCGCTTCAGCCCGCGCACCCGCTATGGGGATGACAAGCTGTTCCGCCAGCAGGGGCGCAAGGTGTTCAAAGAGGTGCTGCCCCTGGTGTGCGACCAGATAAGCACTCAGCTCGATGAGCAGGGGTGGGCGGCAGACTCTTTAAGCCGGCTCTGGCTCCATCAGGCCAACCTAACCATGAACCAGTTCATCGGCCGCAAGCTGCTGGGCCACGACGCCAGCCAGCAGGAGGCGCCGGTGATCCTGGACAGCTATGGCAACACCAGCTCGGCGGGCTCAGTCATCGCCTTCCACCTGTTCAACCAGGACTTGCCGAGCGGGGCCCGCGGCGTGCTCTGCTCCTTCGGCGCCGGTTACTCCATCGGCAGCCTGCTGTTGCAGCGCCTCTGAGTGCCGCCATCCGGCGGCAGCAAAAAACCACCCGGGCGGGTGGTTTTTTTATGGGCCTGGGCTGGCGAAGATCAGGCGGGCTCTATGGCCGATACCAGGCAATCGGGCTCGCTGATGCGAAAACGCACATTGAGGTCGAACAGCCTGACGCCGTACTCCTTGTCGTCCGTCTTGCCCTTCTTGTAGGCGGGGCGGGGATCCTGGGCCAGTACCTCGCTCACCAGCTGGCGCAGCTCGGGGTGGGCCTTGAGCCAGGGCATGAGCTGCTGCTCCGCCTCCGGGGTGAAGCTCACCGCCAGCGGCGGTGTGGGGGCCTCGGGGGCGAAGCCGCCCCGGGCGTGGGGCAGGCTGTCGGCATAGGGAATATAGGGCTTGATATCGACCACTGGGGTGCCGTCCAGCAGATCCACGGCGCCGAGATCGAGCCACAGCTTGCCACGCTCTCGGCCCACCCCGTGCAGCTCGACCACGGAGAGACCGAGGGGATTGGGGCGGAAAGTGGAGCGAGTGGCAAAGACCCCGACCCGCTCGTTGCCGCCGAGGCGCGGCGGACGCACCGTCGGGTGCCAGCCCTGATCCATGGTCTGGTGAAACACGAAGCTGAGCCAGAGGTGGGAAAACTGCTCTATGCCGCGCAGCACGTCCGGCTGATCGTAGGGAGGCAGCAGCTCCAGGCGGGCGCGGGCCGATTTGACCAGGCCGGGCTGGCGGGGGATGGCGAACTTCTCCTTGTAGGGAGAGCGGATGATCCCTAGGGTGTCGATGTCGAACTTCATGGCGGATCCTGGCTGAAAACCCCGGCAATGTAGCACAGGCGGACCGAAAACGCAGGCGTCGCCACAGGAGGGAGCCCTTGCCGCCCGCTGTGATCCCGGTCGCAGTGCGCGGCATCTGAGGCTGTGCCCTGGCGTCAACTTGCGTAGGGTGGGGGGAGGAAAGGGATTGGCCGGGGTCATGGCACCGCGGCGCACAGGAGAGACAGGGATGAAACTGCTTATTATCGGCGGTACCGGGTTCTTGGGCCGCCACCTCACCTCGCTGGCCCTGGATTGGGGTCATGAGGTGACGCTGTTCAATCGGGGTCACCGTCAGCACCCTGACTGGCGCGAGCTGACCCAGCTGCAAGGGGACAGGGATCAGAGTCTGGACCCCTTGCTGGAGGAGGGACTGCACTGGGATCTGGCCATAGACACCTGCTGCTATGACCCAGCGCAGGCGGCCAGCCTCTCGGCGGCCCTGCTCGGGCGCTGCGAGCGGCTCATCTTCATCTCCACCATCAGCGTCTATCGGGACTTCGCCCGGCCCGAGATGGACGAGTCGGCGCCGCTGCACGAAGTGGCCCCCGGCGAGTCAGCCAGTGACTATGGTCCGCTCAAGGTCTTGTGCGAGGCCGAGTATCGGGCCCGCTGGGGGGAGCGGCTCTGCATACTGCGCCCCGGCGTGCTGTGCGGCCCCTTCGACCCGACCGGCCGCCTGGCCTGGTGGGTGCAGCGGGTGCAACAAGGAGGATCCTGGCTGTTGCCGGGGGAGGGGCAGGACAGGCTGCAATACCTGGACGTGCGCGACTGCGCCGAGTTCGTGCTGCGGGCCGCCGAACAGCGGCTGGAGGGCTGCTTCAACCTCGTCAAGCCTGGCATCTTGCTGGTGGACTGGGTGGAGCGTCTGGCGGCCCGCCTGATACCGGCCTCCCCCCTGCAACCGGAGTGGACCCCCTGGCCCGCCCTGATCGCGGCCGGGGTCGAACCCTGGCAGAGTTATCCCACGCTGCTGCCCAACACCCAGGCCGAGTTTGCCGGCTATGGCAGCATCAGCGCCGAGGCCGCCATCGTTCACGGTCTGAACTTCCGGCCGCTGGAGGAGACGGTTGCCGATCTGGTGGCGTGGCTGGAGATCAATGAGCAGACGCCCCTGGCTGGCATGACCCTGGCCGAGGAGGCGGCGTTGCGGCAGCGGGTGCGGGAGTTCTCACCGTCATAGGTCGGGAGGGGGGAGCGCAGAGGCAAACGAGAGAGGGCACCCCTGGGTGCCCTCTCTCGTTTTGCCCTGGCGTCAGCGCAGCAGCGCGCCGCAGCCGACCAGCAGCTCTTTCAAGATGCTGCGATGACAGCGGGACTCCTGCTCGCAATAGCAACCCACCGACAGCTGGGTGTGGTGGGAGAGGGCCGCCAGCAGCGCCAGATCGTGGCGGGCAGCGGGGCTCGCCATCTCGGCCTTGTACTGCTTGCAGAAGGCGGCCCACTGGGCCGGGGTCTCGGCGGCCTGGCCCAGCTTCATGGTTTCGGGACTGGGGGCCAGGTTGGGGAACCAGACGTCGTACCAATCCTGGCTGGCAAAATCGCTCTTGGACACGCCGCGAGGCGGACGGCGCACTGTGCCGATGCGCAAGCCTTCACCCTCGAGACGGGGGCTGCCGAGGCGGACTATGGCGATTGCCATGCCGAGACCTTACTTCTCTTCGGCCACTTTCAGCGCCTGGCCGTAGCAGATCACCTGCTTCAGGCAGCCAGGCACGTCGCTGAATTCGGCGCACTTGTCGAAGCTGACGCCGTTGCCGCCCATGTCGGCCACGCGGCGACGAGCCAGGGTGCGGGCCTCACCGGCATTGGGCACCGCCTGGTTGGCGTCGGCCTGGCAGGATTCGCCCTCGACTGTGCCGAGGTAGAGGTAGTTGAGGTCGGCGAGCTGGTTTTGCTCATAGATCCGGACGCCGCCCGGCTTGAAATACTCGTCGAAGTTTTCCTTGTCCAGATTGCTGTTGAAGGCGAAGTCGGCACAACCGGAGGCAATCAGGGGCATCATCAGGATCAGGCGTTTCATGTCGAGGTCTTGTTGAACAGTGAGGGGGGCCATTATAGGGGTCAGTCGCTGCCTGCGACCAGCCCCATTTTTCGCCCGGGAGGCGAGGTGTGACGGGGATCTTGGCACTATCCACAAGACAAGGGGCACATCAGTGCCCCTTGTTCATTTGCTTTCATCAGGCGGGAGCCAGCCGCTGGTGCAGGCTGCGGTAGTAGTCATCTTCCAGCAGCGCCCGGTGCGGGGCGCAGAGGCGGATCTTGCCCTCTTCCATCAGGGCTACTCTGTCCATCTGCTCCAGCCCCAGCAGGCGGTGGGAGATGAGCAGCAGGGAGCGCTCTGCCCCCAGCTTGAGCAGCAGGGCCATGATCTCCCGCTCGGTCTGGCTGTCGAGGCCTTCGGTCGGCTCATCCAGCAGCCAGAGCGGGGCGTCGTGCAGCAGGGCGCGGGCGATGCCGATGCGGCGGCGCTCGCCGCCGGAGAGGGGGCGGCCGCCATCCCCGAGCCAGGCATCCAGTCCGCTCTCGGCCTCTTCATCTTCGCCTGCCAGCAGGGTGGCGAGACCCACCTGAGTGAGAACCTCGGTCAGCCGCTCGTCGCTGGCGTCGGGGGCGGCCAGCTTGAGGTTGCCTCGCAAGGTATCGGCAAACAGATGCACCCGCTGGCTCACCACTGAGCAGGAGGCGCGCAGGGCCCCTTCGCCATACTGGGTCAGCGGTTTGCCATCCAGCAGTATCTCGCCGGTCTGGGCCGTCCACTCCCGGGTCAGCAAGCCCATCAGGGTGGACTTGCCACACCCTGTCTGCCCCAGCAGCGCCAGTTTCTCGCCGGGGTTCAGTTGCAGGGTGCAGCCTCGCAGCACGGGGCCGTCCTGGCCCGGGTAGGCGAAGTGGAGATCCCGTATCTGCAAGGCGCCTTGAGTCGCGGGCGCATGCTCCTCTCCCCACTCTGGCGCCTTGGCCTCTTGCAGTATCTCGTTGAGACGACGGGCCGAGGTGAGGCTGGTGGAGAGGTGCTGGAAGGCACCCGCCAGGGGCAGCAGCGCCTCGAAGCTCGCCAGGGTGGCGAACACCATGAGCGCCGTGATGGGGTCCGGGGTGCCACCGCCGACGCCGTGACCGGCGAGCCACAGCATCAGGGTCAGGGTCCAGCCGCTGAGCAACTGCACCGAGAAGCTGGCGAGGCCGCTCACCCTGGCCATGCGGGCCTGGGCCTGGATCAGGGCCTGCTCGGCCTGTTGCAGCTCGGCCAGCGCCTTGGGAGCAGCGGCGAACATCTGCAGCTCGGCATGGCCGTCCAGGTAATCCACCATGCGGGTGCGCATGGTGGATTTTTCGGCGATGAGTCGACGACCGGGGGCCCGACCGGCGAAATAGAACACCAGCGGCAGGGCCAGCATGCCGAAGAGCAGTATGGCCCCCAGGGTCAGCGCCAGGCGGCTGTCAAAGAAGGAGAGGAAGAACACCAGCCCGGCGCAGCTGAGCAGGGCCGCCCCTATGGGGGTGACGAGGCGCAGGTAGACGTGATCCATGGCGTCGATGTCGGCTACCAGACGGTTGAGCAGATCCGCCTGACGAAAACCGGCCAGGGTGCCGGGGGAGAGGGGGGAGAGTCGTTGCCAGAACCAGACTCGCAACCGGGTGAGCACCCGGAAGGTGGCGTCGTGGCTCACTACCCGCTCACCCCAGCGGCTGGCGGTGCGCACTATGGAGAAGAAGCGCACCCCGCCGGCCGGGGTCATGTAGTTGAAGGTGTCCCGGCTGGCGACCGCCAGCCCCGCCACGGCGGCGGCGGAGAGGAACCAGCCTGATAAAGAGAGCAGCCCCATCCCGGCCACCAGGGTGACCAGGGCCAGCAGCAGACCGAGGGAGAGGCTGAGCCAGTGCTGGCGGTAGAGACGCAGGAACGGCAGTAGATCAGTCATCGAGAGAATCCCCTGAACGTTGGGATAGCAGACGGGCGAAGGGCCCCTGTGCCTGGCAGAGTTGTGCGAAGTGGCCTTGCTCCACCAGCTGGCCGCGCTCCAGCACCAGTATGTTGTCCATCTGGCTGAGCTGATCGAGGCGGTGGGTGATCATCAGCAGGGTCTGGCCCACTGCTGCCTGTTCGAGTGTGCTCATGATGGCGCGCTCGGAGTGGCGATCCAGGCTGGCAGTGGGTTCATCAAGCACCATCAACTGAGTGGACTTGAGCAGGGTGCGGGCCAGGGCGAGGCGCTGGGCCTGACCGACGGAGAGGCCACCGGCCTGATCCCCGACCGGGTAGTCGAACCCCTTTTCTTTGGCAAATTCCCAGGCCTGGGCCCGCACCAGGGCCGCTTCCAGCTCGGCATCGCTGGCCGTGGGCCTGGCCAGCAGCAGGTTGTCTCTCAGGGAGGCGTGGAACAGCTGGGGGTTCTGGGAGAGCCAGCCCAGTTGCAGCCGCCACTGGCTCATGTCCAGCTCGGCGAGCTCCTGGCCGTTGACGCAGAGCGAACCGCGATAGGGGGCAAAGCCGAGCAAGGCGTTGACCAGGGAGCTCTTGCCCGCCCCGCTGATCCCGACCAGCGCAGTGCGCGTGCCTGCCTCAAGGGTGAAATCGATGGGGCCGACCAGCACCTTGCCCTCGGCGCTCAGCACCTCCAGGGCGCGGGCCTCTACCCTGATGGGGCCATCGGCCTGGAAGGGGGCACTCCCTGAGGCCGGTTCGCTGACCTCGGCCTCGAGAAACTCCAGCAACTGCTCGGCGGCGCCAATGGCCTGCGCCTTGGCGTGGTAGTGGGCGCCGAGTTCCCGCAGCGGCGCGTAAAACTCGGGAGCGAGAAACAGCACGAACAGGCCTGTAAAGAGCGTCACCTTGACGCCATAGTTGCCGAAGTTGAGGTGATCTATGTAGGAGAAGCCGAAGTAGACCGCCACCAGGGCCACCGCGATGGCGGCGAAGAATTCCAGCACGGCTGTGCTCAGGAAGGCGAGCCGCAGCACCTCCATGGTGCGCTCCCGAAAATCTTCCGAGGCGTCGCGAATGGCCTCACCCTCCGCCTGGGTGCGCATGAAGAGCTGCAGGGTACGCAAGCCCTTGAGGCGATCGAGGAAGTGGCCGGAGAGCCGCGCCAGGGACTGGAAGTTGCGGCGGTTGGCATCGGCGGCGCCGACACCCACCAGGATCATGAAGAGCGGGATGAGGGGCGCTGTGCCGAGCAAGATGATGCCGGCGGCCCAGTTGACCGGGAACACGGCCACCAGGATCACCAGGGGGATGAAGACGGCTATGGCCATCTGGGGCAGATAGCGGGAGAAGAACTCCTGCATGTCTTCAATCTGCTCGAGCAGCAGGCTGGCCCAGCTGCCGGCGGGGCGGCGCTGGATATAGGCAGGGCCGAGGCGGGCGAGGCGGGTGAGCACCAGCTCGCGGATGGCCTGGCGCACCGCACTGCCCGCCTTGAAGCTCGCCACCTCACGGCCATAGGCCAGCGCGGCCTTGGTCAGGGTCACCAGCAGCAGGGCAATAAAGAGGGGAATGGATTGCTCGGGCGTGGTGCCCTCTATGATGAAGCCGTGGAGCAGGGTGGCCAGCAGCCAAGCCTGCATCACCATCAGTATGCCCTGACCCATGCCCAGACCAATGGAAAGGCCGATCCAGCGCCGGCCATGGCCCGATTGTTTGCGCAACCAGCCATAGAGATGTTTCTGCTTGTTCTTGTCCATTACCACCCTCCTCGGTCGAGTGGCGCAAGACTATCGTCGCCCCCACGGCTTGGCAACCTCGCAGATCCGGGAGTGTGAACGTCTTTGTTTGAAAAAGCAGCTTCATGCTCAATAGTTGGTCGAACAGCTTGATTTATGGCAAAAAACACGAAGGCGGTGATTGCGCTCGCCGGCAAAATGCATATAGTAGAGGCCACTGACGCGGGTGTAGTTCAATGGTAGAACGGTAGCTTCCCAAGCTGCATACGTGGGTTCGATTCCCATCACCCGCTCCACATTCTGATACCCGGCACCTGTCCCGTCTTGTTGCTGCCTCCTTCTGGCACGTCTCTTCAGACGCCGATTCCATGCCTTGTATCTACTGCGTTCTTGATGCCTTGCGGGCATCGTATAATGGCTATTACCTCAGCCTTCCAAGCTGATGATGCGGGTTCGATTCCCGCTGCCCGCTCCAGCTTTCATGCAAAAAGCCCACTCGACTGAGTGGGCTTTTTGTTTTGGCGGGCTCGCGCGGTGGCGCCCGCCACAAACAGAAGAGGCGCCCACAGGCGCCTCTCGCTTCACCGGGCAGGGGATTATTCCTGCTCCAGCTCGCCACAGAAGCGGTAGCCTTCGCCATGAATGGTGGCGATGATCTCCGGAGTGTCGCCCACGCTCTCGAAGTGCTTGCGAATGCGGCGTATGGTGACATCCACTGTACGGTCGTGGGGCTTGAGCTCACGGCCCGTCATCTTCTTGAGCAGCTCGGCACGGGTCTGGATCTGGCCCGGGTTCTCGCAGAAGTGCAGCATGGCACGGAACTCGGAGCGGGGCAGCTTGAACATGTCGCCCGCCGGGCTGACCAGGGCACGGCTGTTGATGTCCAGCGCCCAGCCATTGAACAGGTAACGCTCTACCAGCTTCTTCTCTTCGCCACCGGCGGCCACGTTCATGGTGCGGCTCAGCAGGTTGCGGGCACGTATGGTCAGCTCGCGGGGGTTGAACGGCTTGGTGATGTAGTCATCGGCGCCTATCTCCAGCCCCAGGATCTTGTCCACTTCGTTGTCACGGCCGGTCAGGAACATCAGGGCTATGTTGTCATCTTCACGCAGCTCGCGTGCCAGCAGCAGGCCATTCTTGCCCGGCAGGTTGATGTCCATGATCACCAGGTTGATGGTGTGGCTGGTCAGGGCTTGATGCATCTCGTCGCCATTGTTGGCTTCCAGCACTATGTAGCCTTCGGCCTCGAAGATGCTCTTGAGGGTGTTGCGGGTGACCAGCTCGTCTTCGACGATCAGAATATGTGGTGTTTGCATGAGTATTCCCAGATTCTTATCAGTTAATTATCGAAATTTTAACACTCTTTGGCGTTATCCGACCGGTCCTGAAAATTTATTACGTCATCCTGGGTATGAATATCAGGTCGAATCATCGCGAATTTGGTATCTATGTTGGCAAACATCCCTGTGCCGCACATAGGCTCTCAACAAGTCTGATCGAGAGAAGCCTGGAAGGGTAGTCCATTACAAAAGTTGCTGCATTTTATCAGTTAACAGGCGCATAACAACACTCTTTGCCGTCAGATAGCAACTTTTTAACTCAGGTTTGATATAAGTCAATCCCGAGGTTCGCTGCATCATACTTGGGCTGGCCCGCTTTTTCGTCCTTAAGAAATGTAATGGGATGCAACATGTGGTTGACATGACTTTGTGGGAAAACTACAGAAATGTGTGTTTTATTGCCCCCTTCGCCCCGCCCCCCTGGCCTGCCTACGCCATCGTCACGGCATGGAATCCGGCCAGTCAGTGGGTGGGGGCGCGCCGCAACGCCCGGCGTCAACGTGCCTTGTCACGCCAGCTTGCCGATGTGCTGGTGATGGGGCCCGTGTGGGGCAGCGATCCGGATGAGTGCTGGCAGGAGGCGTCCCTGCTGCTGCGTCTCTCTCGGGCCGAAGCCATGCGGCTGGCCGCCCGCTTCGGGCAGAACGCCCTCTACTGGGTGGAGGAGGGGGAACTCTGGCTGGTGCCCGTCCTGCTGAAGGGGGCGCCATGCCACCTTGGCAAGCTGGCGTCCCGCTGGACTCTCAGATCCCCAGCATGATGAGAGGCTGTACGGGTCACACCATACGGGGATAGCGGCGGCTCGCTGGATTGTCAGCCTGTCCACATGATGAAAGAATGAGCGGACTCATTCACTCCATGGAAGGATGCTGACAATGCTGGATCTACTGCCCGACCTTTGCGATCAACATGGCGATGCCCTGCAGGTGGCAGAGCCGCTGTTTCACGATTATGGCGGCAAGCCGCTGTTTTACGGCCAGGCGGTCACCCTCTCCTGCTTCGAGGACAACAGCCTGGTGCGCGAACTGGTTAACCGTCCAGGTCATGGCAAGGTGATGGTGATCGATGGGGGCGGCTCCCTGCGCCGGGCGCTGCTGGGGGACCAGCTGGCCATCAAGGCGGTGGAGCAGGGGTGGGAAGGGATCCTTATCCACGGTGCCGTGCGGGATCTGGGTACCCTGGCGACGCTGGCGCTGGGGGTCAAGGCACTGGCGGCCTGTCCGGTCAAGACCGAGAAACGCGGACAGGGGGAGCTGGATGTGGTGCTGTCGTTTGCCGGGGTCAGCATAGCGCCAGGGGATTATGTCTACGCCGATCTCAATGGCGTGCTGGTCAGTGGCGCCAGGCTCCTCTGATCCCTCAGAAGTTGAAACCTACCCCCAGGGTGAGGAATTGCTCTGTGCTGAAGGCACTGAGGCCGTAGTTGGCCGTGATGGCCAGCTGCGGCGTCACCAGCAGGCTGCTGTTGAGCTCCACCAGGGTGCTGGCCTTGCTCACTTCCAGCTGTTTGAGCTGGCTGCCGATGTTGAGCGAGGGGGAGAGGCGGTAGCGCACCCCCGAGCTGATATTGAAGCCGGCCTGTTCGCTGTGGCGCCCCACTGCGGGCCCGGCCTCCATGTAGAGGCTGATGTCATCCTCTACCGGATACTGGTAACCGGTGTTGATGAGCCAGATATCGAAATTGTCGCCGGTATGGGTTTGGTTGCCGAGCAATACGCCGGAATAGCTTTTCACGTAGAGCTGGCTGTCTGATTCGGTCTGGAGAAAACTCCAGTCGGCAGCCTGGGCCGAAAAGGCGAGGCTTGATGCGAGTGCGATGACGAGAGACTTGACCATTCGTTTCCCCTCCCTGGGTCCGAACAGGACTACAAGCATGGCACATGCCAGCAGGGAGTAAAGGGAACCCCGATCACAATAAAAGAGTTTTAATCGACGCCAGAGTCGTGATAAACAAGCCCCCTCACTCTGTGTCTTCACGACTTTCTCCATCACGAGGTGAACTCATGAACAAGAAACTGACCCTGCTGGCCGCGCTGGCCCTGGGAGGCTGCGCCATGGCAACGGGTTCCACCCTGGCAGAGCTGCAAGCATCCACCTGGCAGCTGCAAGGGGCGAGCGGTGATACCTTCACCCTGCAGGTCGCCGGTGACAAGGTGGCGGGCAAGGGCGGCTGCAACCGCTACTTTGGCGGCATCACCCAGCAGGGCGACGGCGTATTGACGCTGGGCGCCATGGGCTCGACGCGCATGATGTGCGCAGGGGATCTGGCCGGCAAGGAGATGAACTACCTGCAGACGCTGGAGAAGGTGGCAAGCTTCCAGATAAGCGGCAAACAGCTGGTGCTGAAGGATGCGGGCAAGGCCACGCTGCTGACCTTCGATGCGGTGAAATAAGCGGGTTTGTCGTCAGGGGCTGTCGCAGCCTGACGCCAGAAAAAGGGACGCCACGGCGTCCCTTTTTGCTGCTCATCCCCCCCGTTGAAAACGAAAGCGCTTCTTGCGCCTGTAGGGATAGACATCCTCGAACACCCCCTCCTTGATGTTGCCCTGCAGCATCTTCCAGTAGTTGGCATCGAACAGCTCCTTGTGTACCTGCATCATGATCTCCCGCACCTGGGGCTTTTGCAGCAGGAAGGTGGCGAACTCCTCGGGGAAGATGTCGTTCGGGGCCACCGAATACCAGGGCTCGGCGCTCCACTCGTCCTCCGGGTAGCGCGGCGGCGGGATTTGGCGAAAGTTGCACTCCGTCATGTAGCAGATCTCGTCGTAGTCATAGAAGACCACCCGGCCGTGGCGGGTCACGCCGAAGTTCTTGAACAGCATGTCACCCGGGAATATGTTGGCCGCCGCCAGCTGGCGGATGGCGTTGCCGTACTCCTCCAGGGCGAGCCTGGTCTGCTGCTCGTCCGCCTGATCCAGATAGAGGTTCAGCGGGATCATCTTGCGCTCTGTGTAGAGGTGCTTGATCACCAGCTTGTCGGCTGTGATGGTGAGCGCCGAGGGGGCCACCGACTTGAGCTCGGCCAGGAGCTCGGGGGAGATGCGGTCCAGGGGAAACTCGAAGTTGGTGAACTCCTGGGTGTCGGCCATGCGGCCCACCCTGTCGTGCTGTTTCACCAGCCGGTATTTCGCCTTCACCTGCTCGTGGCTCACATCCTTGGGCGGGGTGAACTCGTCTTTGATCACCTTGAACACCACATCGTAGGAGGGGAGGGTGAACACGCTCATCACCATCCCCTTGATGCCGGGGGCGATGACGAACTGCTCCCGGCTCTGGGCCAGGTGCTGCTGGTAGTGGCGATAGAGCTCTGTCTTGCCGTGCTTCTGGCAGCCGATGGCGTTGTAGATCTCGTAGTCTGGCTTGCGGGGCATGATCTGGCGCAGGAAGAGCACGAACAGGGCCGGCACAGGGGCATAGACCATGAAGTAGGCGCGGGCGAAGCCGAATACGATGGAGGCCAGCTCAGGCTCGAAGATGACGGTGTCCACATAGATGCTCTGGCCCGTGCTGAGCAGGGGCAGGATGAAGGGATGCACCTCGCCTTTCACCCGAATGAGCCCCACCAGATAGGCCCCCTTGTTGCGGTAGAACACCTCCTTGAGCAGCTCGATGGCGAACGGCTCCTCGTGCAGTATGGCCGGGCCGCTCTCCGCCAGATGACGGTGAATGTCGATGATGTCCCGCTGCTTGTCCTCAAAGGGCAGGGTGAAGCTGTAATCCCCGAGCAGCTGGCTCAGGGTCTGGGGCAGGTGGGCAAGGTCGGTGCGATAGACTCGCAGCAGAGCGCTCAGATCCGGGTGCTCCCCCCGGCTGCGAAAGGGGTGGATGTAGAGGTTCTCGTCGCGGATGTTGCGATGGCGGAAGATCCGGCGATAGACGGAGTTGAAGAAGGACTCCGCCACCTCGAAGTTGTCACAGCGGGGCAGCAGATCGCTGAAGGCCCCCTTCACCTGCTTGAGCAGGGCCTGGGTCGGCAACTGCTCCCCCATCATCTGCTTGATGAGGGCCGTGGTGGCGCCGACGTGATGATCATAGAGGCGAATGCGCTCGCGCCCGGCGAGCTGCACCCCCAACCAGTCGCTGTTCTCGAAGCGGCTCTTGCTGCCCTGGGTTATCTCGAGAAAGCGGCTGTAAAACGATTCGAAACGCTGCAAGATCGTCTCGGCGACCGCCTGTTCCAATGGCTGCTGCATCTCTCTCTTCCTTGTGATGTATCGGGCCCATGGCGTCTGTGCCGCTAGGCAAGGGGCTCACTCGTCCGGCCACTATGGCAACATCCAAACATCTGTTCAAGTGGCAATGTTCGGGGATAAACGGTAGATTGCGCCCCTGTTTTGCCGGCGGTTTGCTGCAGTTCGCGGCGTCGGCCCTGTTCAGGAGAAACCCGATGAAACTCTATTTTGTACTGGTGGCCCCCGCTCGCGCGGCGAACGTGGGTGCGGCCGCCCGCGCCATGAAAACCATGGGCTTCGATGCCATGCGACTGGTGGGGAGCCGGGTACACGAAGAGGAGGAGGCGAGCTGGGTCGCCCACGGCGCCCAGGAGATCCTGGCCGAGGCAGAAGCCTTCGACACCCTGGAAGCGGCCCTGGCCGACATGGATCTGGTGGTCGCCACCACGGCCCGCCAGCGTGGCCGCTATCAGCACTACCTCACCCCGGCCGAGATCCGCGATCAGATCCGCGCCAAGCCTTCCCTTGGGAAGGTGGCCATCGTCTTTGGTTGCGAGGAGTCGGGTCTCTCCAACGAGCAGCTTGCCCAGGTGGATCTCATCAGCTACCTGCCCCTCAAGGTGAGTTATCCCTCTTTGAATCTGGGGCAGGCGATCATGCTGTATGCCTACGAGATGAGTCCGCTGCTGGACGAGCCTCAGGCGGTAGCAGAAAATTTTGATGGTGCCGGGCAGGTTCGCGTACTCAAATCAAAAACAGCAGAATTACTTGGTGAACTCGGAGTTTATCAGGATGAAAAACTGCATCAATGGGTAATGGACCGAGTGCCCATGCTGCCACAGCGGGATCTGAATATGCTGCATCTGCTCTGCAAAGACCTTGCGCGCCGATTTGGGCGTGAGTAGCAAAGAGGTTTAGGTTGACAGCCCAAGGTCCGGCAAGGTATTGCTAACAACCAGTTTCGTTCAAGAGTGTTCGTCATGCAGCTATTCACCAACATCATCACCACCACCATTATTACCGGTACCACCACAGGTGGCACTGGGGCCGGTTGATGCGCTGACGAACAAGCACAGAAATCTTAAAAGGCCCGTACCCACCCAGTACGGGCCTTTTTGTTGGATTGGTTTTTAGATTGAATTTCATAGATTTACAGGGAGAGAAAGCGATGAGAGTGTTGAAATTTGGCGGGTCGTCACTGGCCGACGCAGAGCGTTTCTTACGGGTCGCCGATATCGCGGTGAACACCCACGGCCAATCCCAGGTTGCCCTGGTGCTGTCGGCACCGGCCAAGGTGACCAACCACCTGGTCGCCCTGGTGGAGCAGACCAGTCGCGGCATGGATGCCAGCGCCACCCTGTTCGAGATCAACGGCATCTTCTCCCGTCTGCTGGCGGGCTTGAAGGCGGCCTACCCGGCGCTGGATGACAAGGCGCTGCAGTCTCGTCTCACCAATGAGCTGGATCAGGTCGAGCGCCTGATGCAGGGCATCCGCCTGCTGGGTCTCTGCCCGGACAACGTCCAGGCCCGCATCCTGAGCCGGGGGGAGAACCTCTCCATCGCCTTCATGCACGAGCTGCTGCGGGTACGCGGCCTCGAACTGGATCTCATAGTGCCGGAGCAGTTGCTGGTGACCGACGGCGGCTACCTCGAAGCCCATGTGGACATCGAGGCCTCCCGCCTGCGCTTTGCCGCCAAAGGCTTGCGCACCGATTGTCTCTACCTGATGCCGGGCTTCACCGGTGGCAGCGACAAGGGCGAAACTGTGCTGCTGGGCCGTAACGGTTCGGATTACAGCGCCGCCGTCTTGGCCGCCTGCGTGGACGCCGAGTGCTGCGAGATCTGGACAGACGTGGAAGGTTGCTACAACTGCGACCCGCGCCTGGTGCCGGATGCCTATCTGCTCAAAACCCTCTCCTATAAAGAGGCGATGGAGCTCTCCTATTTCGGTGCCAAGGTGCTGCACCCGAAAACCATCGCCCCCGTGGCCCAGTTCCACATTCCCTGCCTCATCAAGAACAGCTTCAACCCTCAGGGGCCTGGCACCCTGATCGGGGTCGATCAGGGGGATGATGATCTGAAAGTGAAGGCCATCTCGGATCTCTCCGGCATGTGCATGTTCAACGTCTCCGGCCCCGGCATGAAGGGCATGGTGGGCATGGCGGGCCGGATCTTCTCCGCCGTCTCCCGCGCCGGGGTCAGCATAGTGCTGATCACCCAGTCATCTTCCGAGTACAGCGTCAGCTTCTGTATCCACAGCTATGACAGCGACAAGACCCGCAAGGTGCTGGAGCGCGAGTTCGAGCTGGAATTCAAGAACCAGCTGCTGGATCCGCTCGAGATCATGAGCGATCTCGCCATCATCTCCCTGATCGGTGACGGTATGCGCACCAGCAAGGGGATGGCGGCGCGCTTCTTCACCTCCCTGGCCCAGGCCTCCATCAACATAGTCGCCATCGCCCAGGGCTCGAGCGAGCGCTCCATCTCGGCGGTGGTGCGGGATCGCAAGGTGGCGGAAGCCATCAAGGCGTGCCACCAGAACTTCTTTGGCAGCCAGCAGTTCATCGATCTCTTCGTGGTCGGTGTGGGCGGCGTCGGCGCGGCGCTGGTGGATCAGATTGCCCGCCAGCAGCCGGTGCTCGCCGAGCAGGGCACTGGCCTGCGGGTGGTCGGCATCGCCAACAGCCGCCAGATGGCGGTCAACAAGGATGGGCTGAGCCTCGCCAACTGGCGTGAGCAGCTGGTGGAAGCCCGTGACAGCTTCAGCCTGGAAGCGGTGAAGAAGCTGGTGGAAGAGAGCCATCTCATCAACCCGGTGATCGTCGATTGCACCTCGAGCGAGGCCGTCGCCGTCCAGTATGCGGACTTCCTGGCCGCCGGTTTCCACGTGGTCACCCCGAACAAGAAGGCCAACACAGGGTCGCTGGATTACTACAAGGCGCTGCGCCGCACCGCCCGCCAGACCCGCCGCAAGTTCCTCTACGAGACCAACGTCGGCGCGGGCCTGCCGGTCATCGAGAACCTGCAGAACCTGATCAAGGCCGGTGACAAGCTGCGCGCCTTCGACGGCGTCCTGTCCGGGTCGCTCTCCTTTATCTTCGGCAAGCTGGATGAGGGGATGGCTTTCTCCGAGGCGACCAAGATTGCCCGTGGCAACGGCTTCACCGAGCCGGATCCCCGCGACGATCTCAATGGCATGGACGTGGCTCGCAAGCTGCTCATCCTGGCCCGCGAGGCCGGCATGGCACTGGAGCTCTCCGATGTGGAAGTGGAGCAGGCGCTGCCACCTGGCTTTGATGTGAGTGGCGATGTGGAGTCCTTTATGGCTCGTCTGCCCGAGGCTGATGGCTGGTTCCGCGATCAGTTCGCCCTGGCTCAGAGCGAGGGCAAGGTGTTGCGCTACGTGGGCTCCATCGAAGGAGGCAAGTGCAAGGTCGCCATCAAGGCGGTTGGTGCCGACGAGCCCCTGTTCAAGGTGAAAGACGGGGAGAACGCGCTCGCCTTCTTCTCCACCTATTACCAGCCCATCCCCCTGGTGCTGCGCGGCTATGGCGCAGGGACCGAAGTGACTGCCGCCGGTGTCTTCGCCGACGTGCTGCGCACCCAGAACTGGAAGCAGGAGCTGTAACATGAGTTCAGCGATGAACCCCGATTTTGAACAAGATGCCATGGCGCAGGGCGGCAGTGTGGTCGCCTATGCCCCGGCCTCCAGCGCCAACCTGAGCGTGGGCTTTGACGTCCTGGGGGCGGCGCTCGCCCCCGTGGATGGCTCCCTGCTGGGGGATCGCGTCCAGGTAAAGGCTGCCGATGTGGCGTTTGCCCTCTCCTCCGTGGGCCGCTATGCCCACAAGCTGCCGGATGATCCCAAGAAGAACATCCTCTATGACTGCTGGCTTGCCTATGGGGAGGCCCTGGAGAAGCGCGGCCTGACCCTCAAGCCGCTGGCGATGGTGCTGGAGAAGAACCTGCCGGTGGGATCCGGTCTGGGCTCCAGCGCCTGCAGCGTGGTGGCGGCACTGGAAGGGCTCAACGCCTTCCACGGTGAGCCGCTTGATGAGCACGATATGCTGCTGCTGATGGGGGAGATGGAAGGCAAGATCTCCGGCTCGGTCCACTACGACAACGTCGCCCCTTGCTATCTCGGCGGCATGCAGCTGGTGCTCGAAGAGCACGGCGTCATCAGCCAGGGCATTCCGGTGTTCGAGCAGTGGTACTGGGTGGTCTGCTACCCGGGCACCGTGGTTTCCACCGCCGCCGCCCGCGCCATACTGCCGGCCCAGTATCGCCGTCAGGATTGCCTCACCTACGGCCGTCGGCTGGCGGCGTTTGTGCACGCCAGCTACACAGGGCAGGAGGGATTGGCCGCGAGCGTGCTCAAAGACGTGATTGCCGAACCCTACCGCGCGGCGCTGATCGAAGGTTTCAACGAGGTGCGGGCTCAGGCGGCCCAGAACGGGGCCCTGGCCACCGGCATCTCGGGCTCGGGCCCCAGCGTCTTCGTGGTGATGAAGGATCTGGCCCAGGCCGAGCGGATGAAGGATTGGATGGATGCACATTTCGTGCAGAACGAAGATGGATTTGCCCGGGTCTGCAAACTGGACATGGCCGGGGCACGGGTAACAGGAAGCGAGCTATGAATCTTTACAATATCAAGGACAAGAGTGAACAGGTGAGCTTCGCCCAGGCGGTGCGCCAGGGTCTGGGCCGCGAGCAGGGGCTCTTCTTCCCCGAGGTGATTGCGCCCTTGGCCGATGTGGATGCCCTGCTGGACTTGCCGCTGGCCGAGCGCTCCGCTCGCATCATCAGCCACCTGCTGGGGGACGAAGTACCTGCCGCTAAAGTGAGTGAGTTGATCGACGCCGCCTTCACCTTCCCGGCGCCCCTGGTGAAGCTCAAAGACGGCACCTATGCCCTCGAGCTGTTCCACGGTCCGACCCTGGCGTTCAAGGACTTCGGCGGCCGCTTTATGGCCCAGTGTCTGGCCACCTTCCGCACCAATGACAAGATCACCATACTCACCGCCACCTCGGGTGACACTGGCGCCGCCGTGGCCCACGCCTTCTATGGCCTGGAGGGGATCGAGGTGGTCATTCTCTATCCCAAGGGCAAGATCAGCCCCTTGCAGGAGGCGCTCTTCTGCACCCTCGGCGGCAATATCCGCACCATCGCCATCGACGGCGACTTCGATGCCTGTCAGGCGCTGGTCAAGGATGCCTTCGATGACGAAGGGCTCAAGACCGCCATCGGCCTGAACTCCGCCAACTCCATCAACATCAGCCGCCTGCTGGCCCAGGTCTGCTACTACTTCGAGGCGGTGGCCCAGTTGCCCAAGGCCGACCGCGCCAAGGCAGTCATCAGCGTGCCGTCCGGCAACTTTGGCAACCTCACCGCGGGCCTGATTGCCAAGGCGCTGGGGCTGCCGGTGAAGCGCTTTATCGCCGCCACCAACGCCAACGACACTGTGCCGCGCTACTTGAAAACCGGCAGCTGGGAGCCGCACCAGACGGTCGCGACCCTCTCCAACGCCATGGATGTGAGCCGCCCCAACAACTGGCCGCGCGTGGAAGAGCTATGCCGCCGGGAAGGCTGGGCGGTGGAGACCTTGGGGTCCGGCATGCGCAGCGATGCCGAGACTCGCGATGCGTTGCAGCGCCTGCATCAGCTCGATTACCTGTGCGAGCCTCACGGCGCCATCGCCTGGGATCTGCTGAACGAGCAGCTTAGGCAAGACGAGGTAGGGGTCTTCCTCTGCACCGCTCACCCGGCCAAGTTCAAGGAGTCGGTAGACGAGATCCTGGGGTTGGATGTGCCGCTGCCCGGCCCGCTTGCCAAGCATGCCGCCCTGCCGCTGCTCTCCCACGACCTGCCCGCAGACTTTGGCCGCCTCAAGGCCTTCCTGCTGGCTTGAACTGCCGCAGTGAGCTAACCGATAGAAATAAAAATCCCCCGACAATGGGGGATTTTTATTTCCGGATCGGGGCGTCTTACTGTGACTGGTTGATGCTGACTCTTCTTTATTTATCCAATACAGAGAGTCGATAATTATTACTATGCATCATTTATTAAGCCTTTCTCATATATGGGGTTGGATTTGTCAAATCGTTTTACTAAATGATATTCTTGTTTTTCAAGGCAGGTTGGTAAATCATTATCAACTATAATAATCTGATACTTTTTATCTTTTGCTACATTTGATATGTCCATTATTTTTTTATAAATTTCTTCGTATATTGATGGATCTGATATATTATCATCATCACGTTCTTCATCTTTTCCTTTGCGTGCATATCGCCCAATATTTTGTCCTGGAGTATCAAGCATTAATGTCGCTGGTAAATATGCGCCGTTTTTAATTACATAAGATAATCTTGATAGGTATAAATAAACTGACAATATTGTCCTTACCCCGCCAGATGAAATATGGTCATATTGTCTATCTCTAAAGATAGGCATGAACTTCCTATCAATTTTAGAACCATAGTTGTTAGTGAGCTTGGATGTCTTTATAAGTTCGCTAAATATAATGCTTAGTTCTGAAATTATTTCTTCAATATCTCCTAACTGTGCTTCAATTTTGCTTATGTCACGTCTTATATTGGACATGTTAATTTTTTTGTTATCGATGAGGGAGTAATATTCTTCAAATATTTTAAATGTTTTCCGATTACGTTCAAGCATGGCACAGTTAACAGATAGTTTTTGCTTCAAAGCCATAGCCTGCATTAAAGAGGTAATTGTTGGTGATAAATTTTCTAGATGTTCTTTGTCAAAATTAGCTCGCAGAGCAGATAGACTTTCTTCTATAGACTGAATTCTCTCTCTCTTGTCATCAATATCTATAATTGTTTTTTTAATAGTAGTGCTACACCCCTGAAGACGATTTTTTATGGAGTTTGTTTCATAACCAATAGTCTCTGAATTTATAGTGGGATGCGACACCGTCAGTTGTGAAGAGCAAACAGGACAATTAGTATTAATTTCACTTTGTTCATTGTGATTGAGCACCTGTCTGGCTTTAGCAGAAAGCTCTAAGCATGAAAGATCGCGTTCATATGTGCTCTTGAGCTTTGAGTAATCAGCGAGTTCCTTTGATTTTTTAATTATTGATTCTTCAAGATGTTTTTTCTCTTCTTCCAATAAGTTAATTTTTTTATTTATCTGGTTGGACACAATTTGTGCGTGATTTCTATTAGATTTGAGTTGTTTAATTTCATTGTCTACATTTTCTATTTCTTCCTTTAGCTCTAATAATACATCATCATCAATAGCCATTGAATCAGTTGTGGCTAAGAAATTTTTAATATTTTCAGTCCTTATTTCTAAAGACCTTAAGTCTAGAGCTTCTTTTTGTAATAAGTTATTGAGGGATGACAGTTGTTCATCATGGACACCATAAACAAACTTTTGTATCTCAACATTTTTATTATGCACGAATGGATTCGATGCATCCATTAAAGAGTCACTAGCTACTTTTTTCTGTTTTAAATAAATTAGTTTGATCAGATCTCTAAAACTAAGTCTATCAGCTCCAGAATCTTCCTTGTATTTTGATTCTTTTATCTTAACCTTTGGTATTCCTAATTGATCTAAAATTAGATCAGATATCCATCCATCAGGCTCTATTCTATCTGACGAGGCACTGCACAATAGTGGGTAGGTCGATGAAATCATCTCATGAGATGATGGATATGCCTTTATTATATTGGCATCGTGAGATAACACTCGTTCAAGAGTAAAGACGTTACCATTAAAGTCGACTTCCAGTTGAACTAGTCGTCCTTTATTCCTAAGTTCATCATAGTCCAGTTGTAGTTTGTTAAAATCTCCCCCCAAAGAAAAATCAATTAGGTTTAGGATGCTCGATTTTCCAGAGTCCATGTCACCCCAGATTATGTTTAATCCTGGTTTAAATGAACATTCATACGTTTTATTTATGCCGACTATGATTAGTTTTTTGAATTCAAGATATATATTTTCCATTGTCGTCAAGCCTTTAATATCGCCTTTAATAATTTCGTTTCAGGTTGAGATGCTAATTTTTTTATCAGTTTTAAATTTTCAAATATAAATTTATTTTGAGAATCAAGCTCTTCTGGTTTTATACTTGTCTCAATATAAAAGCATCCATCATTATTGCTGATGGTGATGGAACCGTTAGACACCAAAAAGGAAATCTCAGTACCAAGATGTTCGAGATCATCATTTATTCTAAGAGCATCATCATAAAGTGTTGATTCGTACTTCACTAATGCACCAAGATTTAGATTTTCTATTACGTATCTCATTAGAGTATGGTTTTGTAGAAGAAAAAAAATAGACTCTAATTTTTTAATGGTGAGTATTTTTTTTCCTTTGTTATTGTATTGACAGTTTGATGTTATGATCAGTATTAAAAAAACTCTATAAAAAAATTCATCTCGAAAGTCATACATTTTCTTGCCTTTTATTTTCGATGTCATCTAAAGTTATTGTGTCAGACCAATTTATGTCTAGATTTCGTTCATTGGATTTATGATGAAGAATCCCCTTTTTATGCAAGAAATTTAGGTATGTCGCTGCACAATCCAATGATGTTTTATCTAGTTCAATAATTTTTTGATGTATATCTCTCACGATTTCACTATTTGACTTCCCTACTTGGCATGAGGAGTATGTCTTATATAAATTCACTATAAGAATTTTTAGTTTTTCAAATGCATCCTTGTCTTTTTTGGGCGCTGATTTTATGGCTATCTCAGCATGGAAAAAGGATTCTTTTGCATCAGATATTAACTTTTCTTCTATTCCAGCTAGTAGCATTTTTATTACAAATATTTCTTTGTCATATATATTGCTATTGCTTGGGTATTCTTTTTTTAAATCACTATCAAAATCTATTAGCTTTATTGTTTTTGTTAGAAAATCTGTTATGACATTTATTATGGTTGATTCGGAGGAATCTGGTTTGCAGATGGAGTTGTGATTTTCTTGTACTCTAGCTGTTTTAAATACATTTTTTTTACTTGATGGGGTTGCGCTTACATTGGTTACGAACTCATCGTATGATGCTATAACATAAATAGAATGTGGAAGGTTATTTGAATATTGAATCCAGTCTTCATTTAATTTGGTGATGTCTTCATTAAATGGTGCAAGTTCATTTGCATTTAAATTGAATTTTCCAAGAATTGCAGCAGGTGTTGAACCATGATGGGGTGATGCTATAGATATATACCCGGTGATTTTACTTTGGATATCTTGGTGCTCACCTAAGATTATATCTAAAATTAATTTCTTGGCGATTAGACCACCCATGCTGTGTGCACATATAATAATATTCTCATAGGATGAACATTTGAATTGGATAAATGTTGCTAGTTCATCTGACAATTGAGATATCGAAGTGTTCTTTTTTCTTTTGGAGACCTTCACTTTAGGGGTGAAAGAGTTAACTAGTGATGTGATGGCTTTAGCAATAAGAGAATTTTTTATATTTATCAGTTTTGTGAAATAGTCAAATTCAATACAGTCATAACTTTTAGACAGATTCTTGTTAAGCAGCAACAGTTCACTAAGTGATTTACCATGGGAGTTGACCCAAGTTTCTTTTCCTCCAGTAAACCCATGTATGAAAATTACTAAATTCTTTTTCATATTTAACCTTTCTGAATATAATAAAACTGAATTATCATAGTTTTATTATGACAATTAAAAAATTAATAATTGTCAATTAAATAGCCGAGTTGTGTTCTTTAAAATGTTATATGCTCGCCAGTTGAGCCGCACTTTTCTTCACTCTGCATCAACTAATAAGCGCATTAAACTAATGCTACCGCCCCTGGATTACAGCTTCCAATATGCTCCATTGACCAGCGAGGGCAGCAACCCATCGAAGCAATAGGCACTGGATGGCTATGTTAAGCCAATCGAGTCTTGGTTAACCAGTCAAAAAATGACGTAACTATCAGGAATATCTGCATTTTATGCGCTGGCTCAAGAAATCGAAATTGTCGGGAACAGGATTCCCATGGCCCTTGGTTATATTGGGGTTGGCGGGCGTGGCGAAGAAGTTGGGGCGGGCTTGTCGTTAAGGAAGGGTTGGCTGGGGGCAATCCCGCTTAGCCAATCGGCGCTATAGTGCGGCTATGGTGCTCTGTTCTCCGTGGCCCTTGCTGGCGAGGTGGGGGATCTGCGGCAACAATCAGCTGTTGCAATAACAGCTATTTGCAAACCATCACCATGCCAACACATCACAATAAGGAACGTCATATGAAGCGTATTGCCATCCTGTTCGGCCTGCTCTGCGGCAGTGTGCTGCTGGCCAATCCGGTCTTTGCCAACGATGCTGCCCAGTTGCAGTGCGAGGCGCAGGCCGCGGCCAAAAAGCTGAACGGCGCCGCCAAGACCAGCTTTGTGGGCAAGTGCGTCAAGGATGCTGCCGCGACTGCACCGGTCAACGCCAAGGCAGCCCAGTGCGAGAAGGCCGCGGTCGACAAGAAGCTGGCGGGGGCTGCCAAGAACAGCTTTATCCAGAAATGCGTGAAGACGGACGCCGCCGCCGACAAGATGGCTCAGTGCGAGAAGGCGGCGGCGGACAAGAAGCTGGCCGGGGCGGCCAAGAACAGCTTCGTGCAAAAGTGCGTCAAGACCACCTGAGCCCTGGGGCCAGGGGTGAGCGAGCGCCTTGGGAAGGGGCTCGCCTAAGGGATAGAGGGGGGCCATGGGCCCCTCTCTTGTTGTGATGCCGGTCTGTGGTGCCCAAGCAAGATGGACGTTATCCCGGCGCCCTCGGCAAGGGCGGCGCAAGGCCCCTTGGTGAGGGATAGCCGCGCCGATCTGCCTCTTTTTTGATTAAATATATATCCCTTAATAAACAATTACTTGCTGGTGATTTGTTGGCTTTGTTTCAGGTTTTTTCAATTTTTGGGAAATCTTTTCTCCCCTCGGCCGGTTCTATTGGACGTAACCGGATGAGATGCGCCGGAGACACCACTCTCGACAACAAGGAATAGGGATATGAACGTGAAAAAGAGTACTGCCATCGCCTCTGCCATGACGGGTCTGCTGGCCCTGGGTGCCCAGTTCATCGCCGCGCCAGCCATGGCGGCGGACGACAAGGAGAAGTGCTACGGCGTGGTCAAGGCGGGCAAGAACGATTGCGCCACCAAGGGCGGCTCCTGCGCCGGTACCGCCAAGATGGATGCCCAGGGCGATGCCTTCGTGGTGATGCCCAAGGGCCTGTGCGAGAAACTGGCGGGCGGGTCGCTGCAACCCAAGTAAGCCCAGTGCCATGGTGTGGCGCCCGCCACATCATGGCCCCTTCTTTTGAGAGAGCCCCGCCATGAACCCCTTGATCGGTATAGGTTTACGCCCCCCCCACTACGACGAGATCCGCCAGACCCTGCCCGGGGTAGGCTGGCTCGAGGTGCACAGCGAAAACTACTTCGAGCGCCACAGCAAAGGCTTTGAGGTGCTGGCCGAACTCGCCGGGCACTACCCAATCAGCCTGCACGGGATCGGCATGTCGCTGGGCTCCGCCGACTCGATCGACCCTGCGCACCTGCGCCAGTTGGCGGCCCTGGTGGCAACCATAACGCCAGTGCGGGTCTCCGAGCACCTGAGCTGGGGCAGCATAGGCGGGCGCTATTTCAACGATCTGCTGCCCATGCCCTACACCCGTGAGGCCCTCTCGCACATGAGCGACAAGGTAGACAGGGTGCAGCAGGCACTGGGCCGGCAACTGCTCATCGAAAATCCCTCTTCCTATCTGCAACTGCCCGGGGAGATGGGGGAGGCGGCGTTTCTGGCCGAGCTGGCGCAGCGCAGCGGCTGCGGCATCCTGCTCGATCTCAACAACCTCCATGTCAGCAGTGTCAATCACGGCTTCGACTGCGCCGACTACCTGGCCGCCATCGACCTCGAGACGGTCGGGGAGATCCACCTGGCCGGTTTTACCGACAAGGCGTTGCCCCAGGGGCACCTCTATATCGACACCCACAGCACCCCGGTGGCGCCCCCAGTGTGGGCGCTCTATCGGCAGCTGTGCCAGCAGCGCGCCATCCCCACCCTGATAGAGTGGGATCTGGAGATACCCCCGCTGCCGGTGCTGCTGGGGGAGGCGCAACTTGCCAGCGAGATCCTGAGCGCGGCGCAGCGAACATCCGAGGAGCCCGCCCATGTCTGAGCTTGCTTCCCTTCAGAGCGCCTTTGCCAGCGGTCTGCTCGGCCAGGATGACGCCATCCTCGGGCACATCCAGCCGGGGCGCTTTGCCCCCGACGCCGTGCTGCAGATCTATCGCAACAACGTCATCCTCGGCCTCACCGAGGTGCTCGCCAGCAGCTATCCCGCCGTCGCGGCCATGGTGGGGGAGGCGTTCTTCGCCGCCGCGGCCCGGGGATTCGTGCTGGCCGAGCCCCTGGAGGAGGGGAGCGTCATGCACTATGGGGAAGGCTTTGGCGACTGGCTCACCCACCTGCCGACCACCAGTGCCCTGCCCTGGCTCGGGGAGCTGGCCCGCTTCGAGTGGCTGCTGGAGCGCGCCTCCCTGCTGGCGCCCGAGGCAAGGCGCTGGCCTGCCGAGCGGCTCGCCGCCGTCCCTCCCGAGCGCTGGGAGCAGCTGGTGCTGCTGCCCGCCGGCGACCTCCTGCTGTTCGAGAGTTCCTACCCCGTGCTGGGGCTGTGGCAGATGGCCCTGCATCAGGGGGCCACCGTGACCGAGCTGGCGGCGCCTTGCCACTTGGTGCTGAAGAAGCAGCGGGATCACAGGGTCATGCCGCTCCCCCTGGATCTGGCTGCCTGGAGTCTGCTGCTGGGCTGCCGGCAGGGTGAACCCCTGGCCAGGCTGCTGGCGCAGACGCCCTCTGCGGCCGAGCACCTGACCCCACTCATTACCCTCGATCTGCTGGTCGATCTGGAGCTAATGCCATGACGGAACACCAGCTCTCCAAGCCGCTCTGCCTGTGGGCCGGGCGCATCCAACCCTGGCTTAGCGGCGGCGTGCTGCTGCTGGCCCGGCTCTGGGTGGCCTCGGTCTTCCTGCGCTCGGGCTGGCTCAAGTTCACGGCCTGGGATTCCACCCTCTACCTGTTCGAGTTCGAGTACCAGGTGCCCCTGCTGCCCTGGCAGTGGGCGGCCTACGCGGGCACCGCGACCGAGCTGCTGCTGCCGCTCTTCCTGCTGGCGGGACTCTTCACCCGCCCGGTCGCCTTGCTGCTGTTTGGCTTCAACGCCATGGCGGTCATCTCCTATCCCACCCTGTGGGCGGGGGGCTTTCACGATCACCAGCTGTGGGGCTGGATGCTGCTGACCCTGGCGGTGTGGGGCGCAGGCCCGCTGGCGCTGGATCACTGGCGCCTTGCCAGGGGGGCGGGCGCCCATTAACGTGGGAGTCAAATGAAGGGGCCTGCCGGCCCCTCTCGTCATGGTGACAGGGGGCGAGCCGCCCCGGTCGTGCAACCCGAGGAAGAGACATGATAATTCGCGAGGCCAAGGCCGCCGATATTCCCGCCCTGGTGCGTCTTCGCATGGCGCTGTTTGGTGAACTGGGGGAGCTCGATGATCCGCAGGCGAGCGATGCGCTGTGGCAGGCGACCCAATCCTATTTCAGCTCGGCACAGGCAGATGGCAGCGCCCGCTCCTGGCTGGTGGAGGTCGAGGGAGAAGCGGTGGCGTGCGGCACCCTGGCCCTCTTCGTGCGCCCACCCTATCCGGGCAACCTGGCGGGGCGCGAGGCCTATCTGCTCAACATGTATACACTGCCGGCCTGGCGCAAGCGGGGCATGGCGAGCGCCCTGCTCGATGCCATGGCGGCCCATGCCCGGGAACAGCGACTGGGCAAGCTGTGGCTGCACGCCAGCGAGCAGGGGCGTCCGCTCTACGAGCGACTCGGTTTTGTTTCCAATCCGGCCTGCCTGGAGTGGTGTCCCGCCCCCTGAACTAGCCGCAGTGATCCTCGGCAGATTCTTTTACGTACTGGCAGCCCTTGGCGGCCTAGTCGCTTTTCTATACACTGCGCGCCCCCCATGACCCAAGGTCATCTGACCACTCATATTGGGACTTGCGGGGCCGATACAGTCAGTGGGGGGAGGCTGTGGTGCCGATCCGGATCGTCAACGAGGTAGGAGTGTCATGTTCAATCACAAACTCAAGGCGCAGTTGCAGGCCTGTCAGGCCCGGCTCGATGAAGAGCAGGGCTTCGCCCAGGGGATCAAGGGTGGTGCCGCGACCATCATCTTCAGCCCGGACGGGGAGATCCTGGAGGTCAGCGACCCCTTCCTGAGCCTGATGGGATATGGCGCTGGCGAGCTGCTTGGGCGTCACCACAGCCTGCTCTGCCCTAAGGGCTGGACCGGCTCCACCGACTATCAGCAGTTCTGGAGCCGCCTGCGGCAGGGTCAGCCCCAGTCTGGCATCTTCGAGCGGGTCAACCAGAAGGGCGAGACCCGCTGGCTGGAGGCGAGCTATTTCCCGGTGAAGACCCAGGGCAGGGTGACCCGGGTAGTGAAGCTGGCCAGCGACGTGACGGCCCGGCATCAGCGGCTGCAACACCTGGAGGCGCTCTCCCAGGCGCTGGACCGCTCCCGGGCCATGATAGAGTTCACCCCGAGCGGCGAGATCATCGGCGCCAACGCCAACTTCCTCGATGCCATGGGCTATCGCCTGAACGAGATTGCGGGCAAGCATCACAGGATCTTCTGTGACGAGGCCTTCCTGCGCGAGCAGCCCAAATTCTGGGAGGAGCTGGCCCGTGGCCAGTTCAAGTCCGGCCTCTTCATGCGCCACAACAGCCGGGGGGATTCCGTCTGGCTGGAGGCCACCTATAACCCTATCCGTGACCAGAGCGGCAAGGTGGTGAAGGTCGTCAAGTTCGCCAGCGACATCACGGCCCGCATCGAGCAGAACCACGCCACCCGGGAAGCGGCCCGCCTCGCCCACAGCACGGCGCAGGAGACCTTGAGCAGCGCCGAGGCCGGTGCCGAGCTGCTGCGCGCCGTGGTCGATACCTCTTCCCTGATCGCCGCCCAGGTGGATCAGGCCATCGCCCTCATCGGTCAGCTCAACGAGCAGTCCAGGAGCATAGAGGCCATCGTCTCCACCATCAGCGCCATCGCCGATCAGACCAACCTGCTGGCCCTCAATGCGGCCATAGAGGCGGCGCGGGCGGGGGAGCAGGGACGGGGTTTTGCCGTGGTCGCCGACGAGGTACGCCAGCTGGCGGCCCGCACCTCTCTTTCCACCGCCGAGATAGCCAAGGTGGTGCAGAAGAACCGCGAGCTGACCGCCAGGGTGACCGACGACATGGCCGGGGTGGCGGGCAGCGCCGAACTCGGCAAACAGCAGATAGCCGAGGTGGACAAGCTGATGAGCGACATCCACCAGGAGGCGAGCCGGGTCTCGCAGACGGTCTCGGCACTCTCCATCTGAACCCCCTGCTCTGGCGACACCCTCTGACGAGATCGCCAAAAGAGTGAGCGAACGAGCCCCCAAGCTGAACCCTGGCTGTATGACCCCGGCCTTGTGAATTGTGGCGATTCGCCGCCTTGTTTAGGCTGCCGCCTCATTTTTCATTGAGCGGGTAGAAAACAATGGCAGTACGACACAAAGGCAGGGCCCTGGCCCTGCTGCTGGGGACGGTGGCGAGCATGGGGCTCAGCGGTTGCATGGGGCAGATGGGGCTCTCCTCCATGGTGACCAAGGGCAACCTCAGCGTGGTGGACAATCGCTACGGCCGTGCCGGTGTCTTCGTGCTGCTCTCCCCCGTCTATGGCCTGGCGGCGACGGCGGATCTGTTCGTGTTCAACACCATCGAATTCTGGTCGGGCAAGAACCCCATCACCGGCAAGTCGCCGGCCCTGGTGGATCACAAGGCCGATGCGGTGATCAAGGTCAACCAGCATCTGGATCCGGCCCTCAACAAGGTGCCGCTCGCCATGCTGCCGCAAGGGGTGCGCGAGGTGAAGGTGAGCTACCCGGACGAACGTACGGCCCAGATGGAGATCCACTACATCGACGGTCATCGCGACATGATGCGCGGGGAGATGCGCGGCGAGCTGCTGGACATCTACCTGGATGACAAGCTGGTCTCGACCCTGACCCGCAAGCAGCTGGACGAGAAGGCAAGCGCAGGCAAGGTGGCGGTTTAACCTCTTCAGAAAGCTGATCTTTTTTTCTCTGAAAAGGGTATAAACAAGCTGCTGGCAAGATCGCCATTATGTCTAAGGGAGTAGGCTATGACGGTGACCGGATTGCGGTTGGCTGAATTGATTGGTTCCCTCAGCCATGCCCTGGACATGACTGAGGGTCAACCACGGGGGCACTGCATCCGCTGTTGCTGGATAGGTGCCCGTCTGGGGGAGCGGCTGGGACTGGATGCCCGGCAGCGCCATGACCTCTATTACACCCTGCTGCTTAAAGATCTGGGGTGCAGCAGCAATGCCGCCCGCATCTGCGAGCTCTATCTCACCGACGATCTTCACTTCAAACGCGACTTCAAGCTGGTGGATGGCTCCCTCTCCGAGGTGGTCAACTTCGTGCTGGGTCACACCGGCTTGCAGGCGGATCTGCTCGGCCGTTTTCGCAGCCTGTTCCACATCTTTCGCAACGGCGATCAGATAGCCAACGAGCTGATCCAGACCCGTTGTCACCGGGGGGCGGACATAGCTCGCCAGCTGCGCTTCAGTGACGAGGTGGCCAACGGCATCCTCTCCCTCGATGAACACTGGAATGGCAAGGGGCGGCCGCTGCAACTGGTGGGGGAGGCTATCCCCCTCTTCTCCCGCATCGCCCTGCTCTGTCAGGTGGTGGATGTGTTTCACGCCGCCGCAGGCCCGGATGCGGCGCTGAGGGAGCTGCGCGAGCGCAGCGGCAGCTGGTTTGATCCCGCCCTGGTCGGCGAATTTGAAGCGCTGGCGGACGAGGATTTCTGGCAAGGGCTGGTGGACCCCAGGCTGACCGAGTGGGTCTTCGACCACCCGGCCGGGCAGGGGGAGGTGGCGCTCGATGAAGATTATCTGGACGAGATAGCCGCGGCCTTCGGTCAGGTGGTGGACTCCAAGAGCCCCTATACCGCGGGCCACAGCGGCAGGGTGGCGCTCTATACCGACATTCTTGCCGCCCAGATGGGGCTGTCTGAATCGAGACGGCGCTGGCTCAAGCGGGGTGCCCTGCTCCACGATGTGGGCAAGCTTGGGGTGAGCAACGCCATCCTCGACAAGCCGGGCAAGCTAGATGCGCAGGAGTGGGCCGCGGTGCAGATGCATGCCGCCTATACCGAGGAGATCCTGGGTCGCATAGGGGCGTTCAGGGAGCTGGCCCAGGTGGCCGGGGCCCATCATGAACGGCTCGATGGCAAGGGCTATCCAAGGGGGCTCAGCGGCGCAGAGATTGCTCTCGAGACTCGCATCATCACCACCGCCGACATCTTCGACGCCATCACCGCCAAGCGCCCCTATCGCGACGCCATCCCTGTGCCCCAGGCGCTGGAGATGATGGCCGAGCATCTGGGCAGCGCCATCGATCCCGACTGTTTCGCCGCCCTTCAGGCGGGGATCCGGGACTTCTCCCTCTACCTCAGCCCCGAGCAGCCCTTGGCGCAGGCCGGTTAAGGCCGACGGCGTCGTCATGGCCCGGGTGGCCGGAGACCAAAGACAGGAACGCCCCGCATTGCGGGGCGTTTTGTTAGCTCGACTTGTTGCCCTGGCTGCGGGGCGGGTTCATCACCAGCCCCAGCAGGCGGTGGAGGTGGGCTATCTGCTCGGTGAGCTGCAGGTTGAGCCAGAGGTAGCCGCTGATGGTGGCCTCGTCATCGGCCCCCGGGCGCACCTCGGCCTGCACCTCTGCGGCCGCCGCCTGCAATCTGGCTATGGCCTGCTCGGCGGCGCTGCTGTCGCCGCTCTTGAGCATGAGGGCGAGCTGGATGATCACCGCCTCGGTGGCCTGCTGGCAGGCGCGCAGTCCGGGGTGGCTCTGCATCAGGAAGTGGCTCTGGCGATCGCGCCAGTAGGTGTTGGCCAGCATCTCCAGGGTGCAGAAGGTGTTGCGCATCGTGGTCTGGACGGCCTCGAACAGGGTGCTGTTGAGGCGGGTCTCCTTGACGGCGGGTGCCAGCAGGGGGCGCAGGCTGACTATCTTGGTGAGCAGGCGGGCGTGGCTTTGGGCCAGCCTGGGGCGCTCCAGAATATTGGGGGAGAGGTGGGTGTGATAGAGACGCCCGGCCTGCTGCAGGCTGTCGTGCATCTGCAGTCGCCAGTGGGTGTAGGCCCGCTGGGGGTAGATGCTGCAAAACAGCAGGGCCAGCATGGAACCCAGGATGACGTCGCCGCTGCGCCAGAGCGCCGTCTCTATGTCTCCCGGCACCCCGCCGACTATGACTCCCAGGGTGATGCCGATGAGCAGCCCCACATAGGGGCGCTTGCCGAGCGCCAGGTAGCCGCACAGGAACATGATGGCGCAGCACCAGACCAGCATCAGCGGCAGGGAGTAGAGCTCCAGATAGAGGGCCACCACACCGCAGGCGGCGCCGAAGATGGTGCCGACCACCCGTTGCAGCGCCCGGGAGAGCACGTTGCCCCAGAACGAGATGGGGCCCATCACCACCACTAGCGTGATGAGGGGCCAGGTGCTCTCCGGCAGCTTGAGCTCCCGGGTCAGCAGGAAGGTGAGGGTGAAGGCCAGGGCGATGCGCAGGCCGTGGACCAGGCGGTAGCGACCATAGATCAGCAGATCGAAGCGGGAGAGCGGCGTGTTCAGGCGCAAGGGAGTCGTCTCATGTCAGGTTGATCTTCTCGTGTTGCCGTGCCGGCTGACGCTCCCCATCAGGGCAAGAGGCGGATCCGGACCCGCTCACCTGGGATGATGGCCGATCGGGCGGGGCATTCGATCACGCAGTTGGCCAAGGGCAGGGCAGAGGGCATGAAAGCACTTGCCGGGCGCACCTGCAAGCAGCCGCTGGCATCCTGGCTGAGGTGGCCGGGCAGGTAAGCCTCCCCCGCCGGATTGGCAATGGCCTCCAGGGCCAGGGCGAGCAGGCGCAGCGGCGGCGACAAAGTGGGCTGGCCATGGCCATCCTGCCGGGGCAGCCGGGCGCAGATGAAGTCGGCGATGGCGTCCAGGGCCTCGAAACGAAACTGGGGCAGGGTGGTTGCCTCGGGCTCATCGCTGATGAGCGCCACTATGTCCGGGTCGTCCGGGAACAGCAGGGGCCTCCCGAGGGCGCGGCGATGGAGCTCTATCTTGGGAAAATGGTGATGCTTGAACCCCTCGACCAGCAGCAGATCGAGCCGCTCCCAGTCGAAGCGGGCCAGCAGTGCCTCCAGGGAGGGCTCTTGCTCCGGGGTCTCGCAGATCAGGGCGTGGCGCAGGGAGGAGGCCGCCATCACCTGGCGGGCACCGGCCTGGCGCAGGCGATGGCTGTCCTTGCCCGGCTTGTCCATGTCGAAGTGGTGATGGGTATGCTTGAGCACCCCGAGCCGCAGGCCGCGCTGGCCGAGCAGCGGGATGAGGCGCTCCAGCAAGGTGGTCTTGCCGGTGCCGCTCCAGGCGACGAAGCCGAGCAGGGGCCCTGGGGCGCTCATGGTCGCAGGCCCCCCCCCGCCAGCGGCTCCTGATGTGACAGGCTGGCCTCGTAGGCGGCGAGCTCGGCCGGGCTGTTGAGATTGACGAAGGCATCAGGCGCATCGGCAAAGGGCACCACCGTCATCCGGTGGCGGGCAAACCAGGCCCCCGTCTTGCGCTCTCCCTCTGCCAGGGCCAGTTGCAGTGAGGGCAGCAGGGCGCGATGGAGCAGGGCGACCACGGGTTGCAGGTGCTGGCCGTCGTGGGCCACCACCAGCTCGCTCTGCGGCGTCATGGCGGCGCGAAAACGGGCCATCAGATCCCGTGGCAGGGCGGGGCCGTCACAGGGCACGAACAGCACCCAGTCGTGGCGGGCGGCGGCAAGGCCAGCCTGCATGCCCGCCAGCGGCCCCTGAAAGTCGGCCTGCGCATCGCCGATGACGGGGGCCAGCGCCCGGTAGCGCTCCTCGCTGCGGTTGGCGTTGATCAGCACCTCGTCCACCTGGGGGCGCAGGCGCTCGAGCACGTGGACTATCAGGGGCTTGCCCGCCAGGGGCACCCAGCCCTTGTCGTCGCCCCCCATGCGGGTGGCACGGCCGCCGGCCAGGATCACGGCGGAGACGGGGAAGGTGAGATCGCTGCGGCTCATGGGGCTCCAGGGGTCTGTGAGGTGATATGCCGCCTGTTCAGCGTCTGCTCTAGCAAGGGCGCTTGCGGCATCGAGTGTCTGCCGATCTTGCGCCAAGCGCCCCGCCGGGGCAAGCCCGGCGGCCATGAGCCCGGCAGGAGAGGGGGCTTTGGCCGCAGGGTATGCCCAAGCTCACAAAACCGAATCCCCAAACGTCATATGATCCCCTGCAATCTGAGTCTTGCTCTCCTGCCTAATGGCAACTTCATGTAAATCAAAGAGAATGACTATGGCTACCGGACAATATCTGCTGTGGAAAGACGCACAGGGAGAGGATTTTCGCCCCGTTGCACTGACAGGCACCGATCTGCTCAACGATCGCAATCTCAACAAGGGCACCGCCTTCACCGAACAGGAGCGGGCCGACTTCGAGCTCGATGGCCTGCTGCCGCCCCAGGTGCAGACCTTCGAAGCCCAGCTGGAGCGGGTCTATCAGGGCTTTTTGAGCGCCTGCAGCGACATCGAGAAGTACCAGAACCTGCGGGCCTTGCAGGATCGTAACGAGACCCTGTTCTACGCCCTGCTGTCACGCCACGTGGAGGAGATGACCCCCTACATCTATACCCCGACCGTGGGCAAGGCCTGTCAGGAGTTCAGCCACCGCTTCCAGAAGCCGCGCGGCCTCTACATCACCCCGAAGAACGTCGATGACATGGGCTCCCTCGCCCGCCACATGGACGCCAAGGCGGTGCGCATCATAGTGGTCACCGACAGCCAGGGGATCCTCGGCATCGGGGATCAGGGGGTGGGGGGCATGGGCATCCCCATCGGCAAGCTCTCCCTCTATACCCTGGGGGCTGGGATCCATCCCGCTTGCTGTCTGCCCATAGCGCTGGACGTGGGCACCGACAACCAGGCGCTGCTGGATGACCCCATGTACCTGGGTCAGCCCCACAAGCGCATCCGCGGCAAGGAGTACGACGACTTCATCGACAAGTTCGTGGCCGGGGTTAAGCGCCACTTCCCCAACGCCGTCTTGCAGTGGGAGGACTTCAGCAAGTCCAACGCCTTCAACAACCTCTCCCGCTACCAGCAGACGCTGCCGTCCTTCAACGACGACATCCAGGGCACAGGGGCCGTGGTGCTGGCGGGCATCATAGGGGCGGTCAAGTCCAAGGGCGAGACCCTGGGCCAGCAGCACTACCTGGTCTATGGGGCCGGGGCCGGCGGGGTCGGGGTGGCGGATCAGATCTGCGCCGGGATGATCCGCGAGGGGCTGGACCCGCAGGCGGCCCGGGATCGCATCTACATCCTGGATACCCAGGGGCTGGTGTGCGACAACCGCGAGGGGCTGGATGAATACAAGCGTCGCTACGCCAAGCCTGGCCTGCTGCTGGCCCAGTGGGATCTGCAGGGCAAGGCGGGGCTGACCGAGGTGCTGCGCCACGTGCCCATCAGCGTGCTGCTCGGCACCAGCGGCGCCGGTGGCGCCTTCCAGGAGGAGCATATCCAGCTGATGCTGGCCCACTGCGAGCGCCCCATGGTGTTCCCCCTCTCCAACCCCACCGCCAACTGCGAGGCGCTGCCGGAGGACATCTTCCGCTGGAGCCAGGGCCGCGCCATAGTCGCCACCGGCAGCCCGTTCAAGGACGTGCACCATGAGGGCCAAACGTTCAGAATCGGGCAGGGCAACAACGTCTTCATCTTCCCGGGGGTGGGGCTGGCCGCCATCGTCAGCCAGCTTCGCGAGATAAGCCCGGAGATCTTCACCACAGCCGCCTTCGCGCTGGCCGAATGCGTGGATGAGGCGGATCTGGCCCGGGGCACCGTCTACCCGCGGATCAGCGAGCTGCGCAGCATCTCGGTACACGTGGCGACCGCCGTGCTCAAGGACATAGTGCGCCGCGACCCCTCCCACCCGCTGATTGGCCAGGATCTGCAGCAGCACATCCTGAGCCACATGTGGGAGCCCGTCTATCTGCCCTACCGCAGGGTCTGAGGAGCGCGCCGGGCCTGATGGCCGCGCGGATAAAATGAAAGAGGGTGGCCCTGGCCACCCTCTTCTTGTTGACCCGGTCGCTCCCCTCAGGGGCTCGGGCCGCTCGCCACTCAGGGCTGACTGGGCGGTGGCAGCAGGCTGTCGTCGACGCTGCCGTCACCTCTTAGCTTGTTGCCATTGGCATCGACGGCGTCCACGCCGTTGTCATCGACGCTGCCGTCACCTCTTAGCTTGTTGCCATTGGCATCGACGGCATCCACGCCGTTGTCATCTATGCTGCCATCGCCCCTGAGCTTGTTGCCATTGGCATCGACGGCGTCCACACCGTTGTAATCTATGCTGCCGTCACCCCTGAGCTTGTTGCCATTGGCGTCGACGGCATCTCTGCCCTTGTCATCCCCCCGCCCGCCGGCATCTTCGCCCCTGCCGCTGTCATCGCTGCCGTGGCCGCCGCTGCGGTCATCGCCCCCACCATTGTTTCCGTTTTGGCTACTATTGCCGCCACCGCCACTATTGTTTCCAGAATTGCTACTATTGCTCCCGCCACTGTGGCCGCCACCTCCGCTGCCACTGTTGCTGCCGCCTCCACCACTGTTGCCGCCTCCGCTACCACTGTTGCTGCCGCCTCCAGCACTGTTGCCACCTCCACCACTGTTGCCACCTCCACTGCCACTATTGCCGCCGCTTCCGCCGTCACCCCCTTTGTTGTGAACGATCAGCGAGTTGGCGATATAGCTGTGGCTGCCATCCAGAATGAGGTTGAACAGCGCCGTCGTGGGCGGGCTGTCGACCCAGTAGAGAGACTCGACCAGCAGCTCGGCGGGTTGGGCCGCCAGCGCCAGATTGCCAGTGAGCGCGACCGCTGCCGGTCCGCACAGGATGCGCATGCCGGTAAAGAGCGGCTGCACCGCCAGGGTGGGCTGCTCGGCGCGGGTCATGGCGGGTGCGATGGCCACCCAGCCGCGGGTGCTCAAGAAGGGGTGCTCGGCGGTAAAGAAGGGGGGCAGACGATTGAGCCCGTAGAGTCTCCGGTTGCCCAGGATGACGCGCTCGACCGCCAGGATCCTGTTGCTCTGACCATGCTGATCCAGCACCCGTTCACCGGCTTGCAGCGTTTCGATGGGGCGCTCGCTGCCATCGGCCATCAGGATGCGGGTGCCAGCGACGAAGCAGGACTTGGCGTGGGCCTGGTTCGGCTGCCATTGGTGATGGTCGAAGTCATAGCTGAAGGGGGTGGCAAACAGGGCCAGGGCGATGGCCGATCCCAGCAGCAGTCGGCGCTGGCTGGGTTTGAACGAGGGCAGTGACATGGGGAGCTCCTTGTCTGGCTGGATTCACGCAGTCAAGTATAGAGGCCAGCTCGCTGAAACCCTTGCCATGCTATCTCGCCAGAAAAACGATTGGCGTCGGCCACAAAAGTGCGTAAAATCGCATACTCGATGCTTGTAGCAACGAATCCCGCCTAAAAAGCCAGTTTCATGCCCTCCCCAAGCAGTGAAAGGTAACGAATGACGCCGAATAGCGCATCTAATGCCTTGAAAAAGTCTTGTGATGACTGAAAAGTGTCAATTATCCCTGTCAGTTATCAAAAAATTAAGGATACCCATGTTTTCCTTGGTCAAGCAAAGCGTCGCCGGGCTGCAAATTCTGTTTGTTGCCTTTGGTGCCATGGTTCTGGTGCCCCTGCTCACCGGATTGAACCCCTCCATGGCCCTGCTTGGCGCCGGTGTAGGCACCCTGCTGTTCCAGCTCTGCACCCGTCGCCAGGTCCCGATCTTCCTCGGCTCCAGCTTCGCCTTCATCGCCCCCATCATCTATGCCACCCAGACCTGGGGCCTGCCCTCCACCATGTTCGGCCTGTTTGCCGCCGGCTTCATGTACTTCATCCTGGCGGCACTCATTCGCGTGCGCGGCATGGGTTTCGTGCACAAGCTGCTGCCGCCCGTGGTGATTGGCCCGGTGATCATGGTGATTGGCCTGTCGGTGGCCCAGGTGGCCTGCAACATGGCCATGGGCCGTGCCGGGGCCGAGCAGGTGGTGGCGCCTGCCACCGCGCTGACCCTGGCGGGGATCTCCCTGGCGGTGACCCTGATCGCGGCCGTGTTCTGCAAGGGCTGGATCAAGCTCATTCCCATCCTCTCCGGCGTCATCGCCGGCTATGTGGCCGCCGTGCTGATGGGTCAGGTGAGTTTCGATGGCATGGTCAACGCCCCCTGGCTGGCGCTGCCCCACTTCGAGACCCCGGAGATCAACTGGGCCGCGGCGCTCTTCATGCTGCCGGTGGCCATAGCCCCCTGCATAGAGCACATTGGTGGCGTGCTGGCCATCGGCGGTGTGACCGGCAAGGACTACACCAAGGATCCCGGCCTGCACCGCACCCTGGCCGGTGACGGCATCGGCGTCTGCTTCGCCGGTTTCATCGGTGGCCCCCCCGTCACCACCTATGCGGAAGTGACAGGTGCCGTGATGATCACCCGCAACTTCAACCCGGTCACCATGACCTGGGCCGCCGTGTTCGCCATCATTCTGGCCTTCTTCGGCAAGTTCAACGCCCTGCTCACCTCCATCCCCATGCCGGTGATGGGCGGCATCATGCTGCTGTTGTTCGGATCCATCGCCGCCATCGGTCTCAAGACCCTGGTGGAGTCCAAGGTGGATCTGGGGCTGGCCCGTAACATCGCCATAGTCGCCGTGACCCTGACAGTCGGTGTCGGCGCGCTGGAGATGAAGATAGGTGACTTCGCCCTGGCCGGTGTCGGCCTGGCCTCGGTGGCCGCTATCCTGCTCAACCTCATCCTGCCCCAGCACTCCGAGGAGGGTGCCATGGAGTCGGCCAAGGACTAAGCGCACTGAGCGACGACCCCTCAGCCACAGCTATCACAAGAGGCCACCCCAGGGTGGCCTCTCTCTTTCCCGGCTCAACCTCATCTTGCCCCGGCACTGCGAAGAGGGTGCCATGGAGTCGGCCAAGGACTAAACGCCCCCTCAGCCGCAGCGATGACAGGAGGCCACCCTTGGGTGGCCTCCTGCTTTTGTAGTGCCCGGCCGGGAGGGCCTTGATCCCTCGGGGCTCGGCCTGGCGACTACAATCAGTGGCGTTGTTCACAGTCAAGGAGACGAACATGAAGACGAGATGGATCCTGGCCCTGCTTGGGCTTATCTGGGGGGGCGCGGCCCAGGCCGGTGCTGTGCGCTACCAGGTCGACGGTCAGCCCTTCGAAGGATATTACCTGGCTGCTGCCGACAAGCAGGCGCCCCTGGTGGTGCTGGTTCACGACTGGGACGGGCTGACGGATTACGAGGTGAAGCGGGCCGAGATGCTGGTGGCGCTCGGTTACAGCGTGTTCGCGGTGGACCTGTTCGGGGCAGGGGTCAGACCGACCGCCGTGGAAGAGAAGAAGAAGCTCACCGGGGCGCTTTATCAGGACAGACCCAGGATGCGCAAACTGTTGCAGGCAGGGCTCGCCGAGGCAGGCAGGCAGGGCGGCCGGCTCGACAATGCGGTGGCGATGGGCTACTGCTTTGGCGGCGCCGCCGTGCTGGAGCTGGCCCGCAGCGGCGCTAGCCTCAAGGGGATCGTCAGCGTCCACGGGGGGCTGGAGACCCCGGCCGGTCAGAACTACGAGCAGACCAGGGCCAGCCTGTTGATCCAGCATGGCAGCGCGGATCAGGCGGTGTCGCTGGGCCAGTTCGCGGCCCTCATCACCGAGCTGGAGAGCGCTGGCATCCGGCATGAGGCGACCAGCTACAGCGGCGCCCCCCATGCCTTCAGCGTCTTTGGCTCGGACAATTACCGCGCCGATGCCGATGCCAAGTCCTGGCGGCGCTTCACCGAGTTTCTCGGCGAGGTGACCAAGGGGTAGGGCAGCCTTAGGCGGCGAAGCGGGATCATGCCGCCAATAGCCCCGCGTGGCTGGGCACCACTGCTTGCCGGGTCAGCAGAAGTTCAGTGGCGCTGGTTATACTGACTCGATGAGGTACTTGTATCTGGCCAGCGCCCCCGGGGCACCGGACGGTGAATGCTGATAACGGGTCACAGGGATGGCCTCTGACCCGATTCTGGCGCGGGAGGCCCCCTCAGCCCCCGCACACGAGACACGAAGGAGTAATGACATGCGTCTATGGACTCATATTCTGGCCGTTCTGCTGCTGGTTGGTTGTGCCAAGGGGGATACCCCCGCCGAGCAACGCAACCACATTCAACAGATGCGCCAGCAGACCCTCTCCACCCTGTATGGTCAGGATGCGGGCACCAGACAGGAGGTGGCAAGATCCAAGGGTTATGCCGTCTTCACCAATGTGAACAACAACCTGCTGGTACTGAGCGCCGGCAGTGGTTATGGGGTGCTTCGTGACAACCGCACCGGTCGCGACACCTACATGAAGATGGCGACCGCCGGCATGGGGATCGGCATGGGGATCAAGAAATTCCAGGCCGTGATCATCTTCAACGATGCCGCTGCCCTGGACAGATTCATCACCACAGGGTTCGATGCCAGCGCCCAGGCGGATCTGGCCGCCAAGTCGGCGGACGATGGCAAGGTGGTGGTCAGCGAGGCGGCCAATGCCGACTTCCAGAAGGTGAAGATGTACCAGCTCACCGAGAAGGGGGTGGCGGTGCAGGCTACCATGCAGGGCTACAAATACTGGCCGGATGACGATCTCAACGGCACCAAATAACGCCCAGACATTAATGGCCACTGCGCGGCGCTCATCAGAGCGCCGCGAGCATTTCTGCGGCCTTGAACCGCGCTAGGCGGGCTTGTCCAGCGTCAGCACCCTCACCCACATGGCCCCTTCCCCCACATGTTGGCGGGATGAGAGGCTGAGCTCCCCCGTCTGCGCCGCGATGCGGTGCACGGCCAGGCTGTGGGACTTCTGCCCTGTGGCGATGAGATAGTGGCCGCTGTGGTCGATGGCAAAACCACGGGGACAGGATTCGGTCGGGAAGTGGCCCAGCAGGGTCAGGGCGCCGTCCTCCTCGTCGACCCCGAACAGGCTGAGCAGGCTGCTGGCCCGCTCGCTGGTGTAGAGAAAACGCCCATCCGGGGTCAGGTGGATGTCGGCCCCCCAGCGCTCTCCCTGATAACCCTCGGGCAGCATATCCAGGCTCTCCCGCGCACCGATGCAACCATCCGCCTCCCTGTGGTAGCGGTTGAGGGTGCAGTCGAGCTCGTTCAGGCAATAGAGATCGCCATTGGTGGGGTGCAGCGCCAGATGGCGGGGCCCGGCGCCGGGGGCGGTGTGGATGTCACCGAGGGGATGGGGGCTCAGGTGACCATCCTCTCCCAGGGTGAAGCGGCGAATGACATCCTCCTTGAGGCAAGCCACCAGCAGCTCCTGCTCGCCCTGCTCCGTTGTCAACAGGGTCACCGAATGGGCAGCCATCAGCCGGTCGATGCGCTGGTGGGGCGCCAGCACCCGGCCAGCGTCGTCCATGGGCGAGACGCTGACATGGTCGAAGGCGTAGGAGGCGGCAAAGAAGAGGCGCCCGGTCCCATCGGTGCAGCTGTGGGAGGCGCTGCCATCGAGCGGCGCCGAGCTGGGCGCTCCGAGCCGGCCATCCGCGGCTATGGGGTAGCTCAGCACCCGAAAGTCGGGGCGTACCCCCGCATAGAGCCAGTTCTTGTCCGGGCTGATGACCAGGGGCTGCACCTCGCCGCCGGTCTGGACTTGCTGCAGCGGGGCCAGCTCGCCTTCTTCCAGTCGAAACACATGGATCAACCCGCTCACCGGGTTGGCCACATACACCACTTGTTCCATTGCACGCTCCAGAGAAAAAGAGTGCCCAGCGAGGGGCAGGGAGATAAGGCATGGTCCCATGGATGGCGCCCGCCATCCACAGCCTCATGGCGCCGCGTCAGGGTCGGCTCAGGATCTCTTGTATGACGGGCACCACCGAGAGGGCCAGCAGGGCCGCCATGGCATGGTTGAACCGGCGGCGGGCGAGGGCATTGGTCAGCCAGCGCTTGAGCAGGGTGCCGCACAGGAGCCAGAGCCCGACGCAGGGGAAAGAGACGATGAAGAAGGTCAGGGCTATGGTCAGGTTCTGCTGGTGGAAGTCGGCCCCCGCGCTGGTGAAGGCGGCGATGGCGCCGGTGGCGACCACCCAGGCCTTGGCATTGACCCATTGGAACAGGGCGCCCTTGAGGAACCCCAGGGGGCGGGCAGAGGCGTCTCCCGTCACCTCGTCGGCGGAGCGGGCAATCAGCCAGGCGAGATAGAGCAGATAGAGGGTGCCGACACACTTGATGACGAGGTGCAGGCTGGGGAAGAGGGTGAACAGCTGGCCAAAACCCAGCCCCACCAGCAACAGCATCAGGGTAAAGCCGACGCAGATCCCCATGAGCAGCGGCAGGCTGCGCCTGATCCCGAAGTTGGCGCCGGCGCTCATCACCATGATGTTGTTCGGTCCCGGGGTGACAGATGCCGAGATGGCAAAGAGCACCACGGCGTAGAGATAGTCCATGAGATCCTCGTGGGTGACATTCCGTTGTCTTCCCTATATTGGGGGCCTGCTCCCGCTTTCAAGTCCGGCTGCCCGGGTAAAAAAAACAGGCTCCAATGAGGAGCCTGTTTGCAGGGGCAGGAGGTCGGCATCAGGCCGGCTTGCCACCATTGGGCGGCGGCAGGGCCGGGCGGGACTCTATCTTCTGCTCGTCCCCTTGTCGGTTCTTGATGTGGACGTCCATCTGGTTGAACGCGATGTCGATGCCGTGTTCACGGAACAGTACGTCGATGCGGCGGTTCAGCTCATCGATGGCCGGGTTGCGATCCCCGAGCTCGCTCACGAAGAAGCGCAGCTCGTGATCCAGGGTGCTGGGGCCGAAGGTGAGGAAGTAGACGATGGGGGCTGGGTCCTTCAAGACCCGGCTGTTCTCCGTGGCCGCCTGCATCAACAGCTTGCGGGTCAGCTCCAGATCCGAACCATAGGCCACCCCGACCCGGGCGATGACCCGGGTGACGGTATCGGACAGGGACCAGTTGATCAGTCGCTCTATCATCAGCTGCTGGTTGGGGATGATCACCTCCTTGCGGTCGAAGTCGGTGAGGGTGGTCGAGCGGATGCGGATCTTGTTGACCGTGCCCGAGATGGTGCCGATGGTGACAGTATCCCCGATCCGTACCGGGCGCTCGAACAGTATGATGATGCCCGAGATGAAGTTGGAGACTATCTGCTGCATGCCAAAACCGATACCGACCGAGAGACCGGCGGCCAGCCACTGCAGCTTCTCCCACTGGACACCCAGCATGGCCAGCGCGGTGAGCGAGCCCATCCCGATCAGCACATAGTTGAGCATGGTGGTGAAGGCGTAGGCGGTGCCCTGGGCGAGGCGCAGCTTGGAGAGCACCAGCACCTCCAGCAGGCCTGGCAGGTTGCGGGCCAGCGACAGGGCAGCCCCGAACAGGAAGAGGCCGGTCAGCACATCGCTCAGGCTGATGGGATAGAGCACGGCGTTGGCACCTGTGCCCTCGCTCTTGTGCCACAGCACCACGCTGTCGAGGTAGGTGAAGACAGCGACCAGATCGGACCAGAGCCAGTAGAAGGCGACGCCGAACACCAGCAGCAGCATGATGCGGGTCAGGCGCAGGGACTGCTGGCTGACCTCTTCCAGATCCATGGGCTGCTCTTCGATGGCCTCGCCCCCTTCCGCATCTTCCGAAGGCTTGTGCTCGCGCTTGGCGACGGCGCGGCGGTAGGCCAGACGGCGGGCCGCCAGCTCCAGACCACGCAGGGCGGTGCGATAAACCAGGCTCCAGATGATGATGAGGTAGAAGGATTCGATCAGGCGACCGGTCAGCTTCAGGGCCGTGTAGTAGTAGCCGAGCGCCGCCAGCACCATCAGGGCCACAGGCGCCAGCGCCAGGGCGACTGCCGTCATGGTCTGCAGCATGCTGGCCTCGCCCTTGATGCGGGCGCGGGAGATGGGCAGCACCAGGTAGGCGGTCAGACCCAGCAGCAGCATGGTCAGCGCCTGGCCGATGACGTCATTGCCCAGCGATGATGGTTCCACCACCGCCTTGGTCGACAGCATGATGAGGGGCAGCAGGGGCAGCCAGAGGTAACGCATGCTGGTGCGCTTGGCCTGCAGCTCGTCCCGCGGGATGCGGAAGTGGCTCTCGCCAATGCCGCCGGGGCGCATCACCGACAGGTAGACGCTGAACACCAGGTAGCCCAGTGCCAGGTTCAGGGTGATCTGGAAGATGAGGCGCGGGCTCAGCAGGCCGCAATAGGCCAGCAGCAGGCCGGCGGCCAGGATGAAGAGGGTACCCGGCAGGCGCTGCAGCACGGTGTAGAGCAGGGCGCGCGGGGTGTGCCACTGGCTGTCTTGGCGGAAGCGGCCGAGATCCTTGGCGATCTTCTGCTGGCGCTTGACCAGGGTCGGACGTTTCCACAGCAGCAGGCCACCCACCAGCAGCAGCGGGAAGGCGAGCAGGGAGACCGCCAGCAGCATGTCGCCCCAGCCTTGCCAATCCGGCTTGAGCACCCAGTCGGAGACCTGCTTGTAGGCATGACCCGGCCAGTTGATGAACCACTTGCCATCGATGGGCTTGTTGCTGCTGACCCAGAAGATGTGCTGTTGCAGGGTGAATTCGATGGAGGCATAGATGCGCGTCAGCTGCTGCTGGGTGAGCTGCAGGCTGATGGCGTTGGTGAGCTGGGCATCCATCTGGCGGTTGAGCTGATCCAGCAGGCTGATGCGGGTATCGATCAGCTTGACCAGGTTAGCCTTGTCCTCTTCGCTGACGGTCTCCCTGCTGTTGGCGATCAGGTTGTCCAGATACTGGCCCTTCTGGAACAGCTGATCCCGTTGCTGGCTCAGTTCAAACTGGGCCAGGTGCAGGTCGGCTATCTGCTCTTCCAGGTTCTTCACCAGGGTGGAGGGGGCGGCCTCCAGCTGCTGGTAGAGCTGATAGAGGATGCGGGAGAGCAGCAGGTTGCCCTTGAGCATCTGCACCTGTTCGTTCAGGTTGCGCTCGGTCTGGGTGCCGCGCTCCAGCCAGCTCTTGGCCTGCAGGTTTTTCTGTGCGAGCAGGTTGAGGTTGGTGGTGGCGCTGATGAGCTGCTGGCTGAGCTGGTGGTTGATCTCCTGCTCTTTTTGCACCAGCGGGTTGTCCTGGGTGGCGACCAGTTCGCCGGTCTGCTCGGCGGCCTTCTCGGTGTCGCCGAGGCGCTTGGCGCTGCTCTGCTCCTGCAGGGCCTGCAGTTTTTGCTCCTCATGAGCGAGGCGCGCACTCTGGTAGTCGCGCTGCTTGACCGCCAGATCCTGCATGCTGGTGCGGTTGTCCAGATCCTTTTGCAGGTTGGCCAGTTGCAGGTCCAGCAATGCCAGCTCGGTATTGAGCTTCATCTTCTCGGCGCTGCTCACGCCGTCCCCGGAGTTCAGGCGAGTGCGGATCTCCTGACTGCGTTGATAGGCGCGGCTCATGTTGGCCTGGGCCCGCTCCGGCAGGGTTTGCAGGCTGGTGATCTGGCTGCCTATGGTGCCGAGGGCCTCCTGGGCATCCTGCATGTTGGCCAGCACTTCCGGCTGACGGCTCTCCAGCTCCGCCAGGCTCATGCTGGCGTATTCACTCTTGAGCTGCTCAGGACCCTTGTCCTGGGCCAGGGAGTCTATCTTGGCGCCTATCTCTTTCATTTCGCCGGGCAGGGAGCGTACCCGCTGTGTCAGCGCCTTGGCCTTGGCCTGCTCCTTCTCGATGCTGTCGAGCAGGGCTAAGGTATCGGTCAGCAACTTCTGATCCGCCTGCTGGCTGACGGTCAGGGTCTCTGATTTGCCGAGGGCATCGAGCGCCCGCTGTACCGTGGCGCGCTGGGGCAGATCCTGCGCCATGGCTTGGGGGGCGCAGAGGCTGATGAGTAAACAGAGCAGCGGCAACAGGGTGGCCGAGGCTCTTCTGAACTGTATTGAGGGCATAAAACGTCCGGGTGATTATGCGAGATTCGGGAGGTTTCCCACTGGGGGGAAATCCGCGTGGATTCTAGCACCGGCGCGAGAGAGGCAGCAGGGGGGAGAGATAAAAAAAACGGCGCCCCAAGGCGCCGTTTTATCGGTTCAAGACTGATTAGAGTACGTGAACGGAGGCGGTGTTGGTGGTACCGCTCGGTACCAGGGCACCGGAGACCATGACGACCACGTCACCCTTCAGGCCCATGCCGCTTTGCAGTGCCGCTTCTTTGCCGATGCGATAGAAATCGTCGGTAGAGGCGATGCTGTCAACCACGTGAGCAACCACACCCTTGGTCAGGACCAGCTGGGCAGCAGTTTTCTTGTTGGTGGTGATGGCCAGGATCCAGGCTTTCGGGAAGTACTTGCGAATGGCCTTGGCAGACTTGCCGCCTTCGGTGGCAACCACGATCAGCGGGGCATCCAGCTTCTCGGAGGTCTCGACGGCGCCTTTACAGACGGCTTCGGTGATGCGCAGCTTGTTGCTGTCGTTGGCAGCAGACAGGTTGGACGGCATCACGGCGTCGGTACGCTCGCAGATGGTGGCCATGATGGTCACGGCTTCCAGCGGGTACTTGCCCTTGGCGGATTCGCCAGACAGCATGACGGCGTCGGTACCATCCAGGATGGCGTTCGCCACGTCACCGGCTTCGGCGCGGGTCGGACGCGGGTTCTTGATCATGGAATCCAGCATCTGGGTGGCGGTGATGACCACTTTACGTGCCTTGTTGCACTTGGTGATGATCATCTTCTGGGCGAAGATCACTTCTTCAACCGGAATTTCCACACCCATGTCGCCACGAGCAACCATGATGCCGTCGGAGACAGCTAGGATGTCGTCGAAGTTGTCCAGGCCTTCCTGGTTTTCGATCTTGGAGATGATCTGGATGTTCTCGCCACCGTGGGCCTTCAGGTGCTCACGGATTTCCAGCACGTCTTCTTTCTTGCGGATGAAGGAGGCGGCAACGAAGTCCACACCCTGCTCGCAACCGAAGATCAGGTCACGCTTGTCTTTCTCGGCCAGGGCCGGCAGCTTGATGGAGACGCCCGGCAGGTTGACGCCCTTGTTCTCGCCCAGATCACCGTTGTTCAGCACCTTGCAGATGACTTCACGTTCGGTGATTTCGATGACGTCCAGACCGATCAGGCCGTCATCCACCAGGATGCGGTTGCCGACGCGCAGGTCGTTGGCGAAGCCGGCGTAGGTCACGGCGACTTTGTCCTTGTTGCCAACCACTGTCTGGTCGGTGGTGAAGGTGAAGGTCTGGCCGGCGACCAGAGAGACATCGTTGCCACCTTCCAGCTTCATGGTACGGATTTCCGGACCCTTGGTATCCAGCAGGATGGCTGCGTGCTTGCCGGTCTCGGCCATCACTTCACGCAGGTTGCGGATACGGGTGCCGTGCTCTTCGTAATCACCGTGAGAGAAGTTCAGGCGCATGACGTTCATGCCGGCGTCGAGCATCTTGCCGAGCATTTCTTTGGATTCGGTCTTGGGACCTATGGTGCAGACGATTTTGGTCTTTTTCATGTCAGTCTTCATGGTTAAGGAGTTTCCGCCGTGCAATATACACCAGTTTTTGGATACTTTTTATGATCCAGAAACAACGTTTTGAGCTAAAAACGCCTCAATTTGAAAGATAACGTTTTCGCTCACAGCTGATTTTAGGGGCTAAAATAATTGATTTTCCGCGAGTGAGGCCATTTGGTTCCCATTCCTCGCTCCCTCGATGGCCTGATCCCATGTAGTTAAATGACCAACAAGGGATGAGACCGCCAGCGAGGGAACCTGGGCCCCCTTCCCCCTCTGGCCGTCACCCAGTGTAGTCATTGGGCCGCCACAACGCAGGACGGGCGTCAGCGTCCGACCTGGCGCGTCGCCCATGCAGGCGGCGCGCCTGTTGCGCAGGCTTAGCCGAAGAACCAGTAACCGCGGTTGATGAGACGGGTCAGCAGTTGCAGGAAGCCAGCCTGATCGGCGAGCTCCACCATGTCGGCCTGGGTGATGATGTCCTTGTCGCACAAGAGCGAGATGGCGGCGGCGTCCTCGCTCGGCAGGGTCCAGGCCTCGCCGTCTATGTAGCAGCTACGGCTCTCGCCGCTGAACCAGACAGAGCGCAGCCCCGGCACCTTGATGGCGGGCTCGCCCTGGGTCAGCAGATCGGCCACTTCCTCGGCGCTGTAGTCAGGCTCCATGGGGCTCACGTCCAGATCGTGCTTGGCCTCGGAGATCATGGTGCCGAACCACTCCTTGAACAGGGTCTCGTCATCCAGGGCCTGTTGCATCAGCTCCCGCAGGCGGTGCAGCTCATGGGGCTGGATCTCGCCGTGACGGGTGCGGGGCTTGAGATCCGGGTCGCCGTAACGCTCGGTGCGCAGATCGTTGTCGATCAGGTGATCGGCAAAGGACGAGATAAGCGCTTTTGCGTCCGGTGCGCGGAAGCCCACGGAGAAGTTCAGGGAGGGCTCGATGGCGTAGCCCTCGTGGGGGAATCCAGGCGGAATGTAGAGGATGTCGCCCGGCTCCATGATGACGTCGATGATCGCCTCGAACGGCTCGCAGTGCAGCAGGGCGGCGTGGGCGGCAAACTCGTTGAGGGGATTGGCATCGCCGACCCGCCAGTGACGCTTGCCCTGGCCCTGGGTGATGAAGACGTCGTAGTTATCGATGTGGGGGCCGACACCGCCGTGAGGGGTGGAGAAGCTCACCATCACATCGTCAAAGCGCCAGCCCGGGATGAACTGGAACGGCAGCGCCAGCTCGTGCACCTCGGGGGCCCAGTGGTTGCAGGCCTGCACCAGCACTGTCCAGTTCTCTTCCCCCAGATGATCGTAAGACTCGAAGGGGCCGTGGGCCGCTTCCCACTTGCCGTCGAAACGGGTCACCAGGCGGGATTCGATGACCTCCTCCATGGCCAGGCCCGCCAGCTCGTCCGGGCTGATGGGATCCTGAAAGTCTTTGAAGCCGCCCTTGATGAGGAGCGGGCGCTTCTGCCAGTAATGCTCGAGGAAGTGGGCAATATCCAGATTGAGTTCGTACATGGTGCTTCTCGTATCTTGTGAGAGATCTTGCCCAAACTTGGCTTGGGCAAGGGCTCTGAAATGGCCCGATAGCCTATGACGCTATCGAATGGGCCAAAATCAACGGGGGCCCTGCCGTCATGACAGAGCCCCCGCCGGTTCGGTTTAGCCGCTTACTTCAGCAGATCGACCAGGCGCTGGGCCTGACCGAGGTAGTTGGCCGGGGTCAGCTTCTTCAGTTCGACCTTGACGGCCTCGGGCAGTTCCAGGGTGTCGATGAAGGTGCGCATCCCTTCGGCATCCACGCGACGGCCGCGGGTCAATTCCTTCAGCTTCTCGTAGGGCTTCTCGATGCCGTAGCGGCGCATCACTGTCTGGATGGGCTCGGCCAGCACTTCCCAGTTGGCGTCCAGATCGGCGGCCATGGCATCGCTGTTGGCTTCCAGCTTGGAGATGCCCTTGAGGGTCGCCTGATAGGCAATCAGGGAGTAACCCACGGCCACACCCAGGTTGCGCAGCACTGTGCTGTCGGTCAGATCACGCTGCCAGCGGGAGATGGGCAGTTTGCTCGCCAGGTGCTGGAACACGGCGTTGGCCAGCCCCAGGTTGCCTTCGGAGTTCTCGAAGTCGATGGGGTTGACCTTGTGCGGCATGGTGGAGGAGCCGATCTCGCCCGCTATGGTGCGCTGCTTGAAGTGACCCAGGGAGATGTAGCCCCACACATCGCGGTCGAAGTCGATCAGTATGGTGTTGAAGCGGGCCATGGCGTCGAACAGCTCGGCGATGTAGTCGTGGGGCTCGATCTGGGTGGTGTAGGGGTTCCAGGTCAGGCCGAGGGAAGTCACGAACTCCTCGGAGAACTGGTGCCAGTCCACTTCCGGGTAAGCGCTCACGTGGGCGTTGTAGTTGCCGACTGCGCCGTTGATCTTGCCGAGGATTTCGACCGCCATGATCTGCTTGTACTGGCGCTCCAGGCGATAGGCGACGTTGGCCATCTCCTTGCCCATGGTGCTCGGGGTTGCCGGCTGGCCGTGGGTGCGCGACAGCAGCGGCATGTCGCGGTACTCATGGGCCAGGCGCTTGAGCTCGCTGATGAGCTTCTCGCAATAAGGCTTGATGACCTGGTCGCGGGCGGTTTTCAGCATCAGGCCGTGGGAGTTGTTGTTGATGTCTTCCGAGGTGCAGGCGAAGTGGATGAACTCAGCGACGGCGGCCAGCTCAGGGTTCACTTCCACTTTCTCTTTGAGGAAGTACTCCACCGCTTTCACATCATGGTTGGTGGTGCGCTCTATCTGCTTGATGCGCGCGGCGTCCGCTTCGTTGAAGTTCAGGACTATGCCGTCCAGCACGGCATTGGCGGCCGCACTCAGGGCAGGGACTTCCGGGATCCCGGCGTGGCTGGCCAGTTTTTGCAACCAGCGCACCTCGACTTCGACGCGAAAACGCAGCAGACCGAATTCGGAGAAGATGGGACGCAGGGCATCGGCCTTGTCGCCATAACGACCGTCAATCGGGGAAACAGCAGTCAGCGCGGACAGCTCCATGGGGTGAACTCCTGATGTGTGTGGGGGGTTAGAAACTCAAAAACGTTTGGCCAGTTCCACCATCTTCTTGCGAGCGAAGATGATCTGGGTACGGCTGCCGCCAAGCTGGCGCCACAGCACGGCGGCGCGGATGCCCGCCAGCAGCAGGGCGCGCACCTTGTGCTGCACCAGGGGCTGCTGCAGGAACAGCGGGGTGCCCGCTACCTGGATCCTGGGGCCTATGGGGCTGATAAGATCGCTGTAGATGCTCGCCATGTTGGCCAGGATCTGCTCGTCGAGCAGATCGAAATGCTGTTGCTGGCGGCCGATCTGTCCGATCCGCTCCCCCAGCATGTTGAGAATGTCCTTGCGCTTGGCCAGCTTGCGCTCCAGCGCAATCAGGCTCACCACGTAGCGGGTCAGCTCGGCGTTCTTCTGGCTGCCGTCGGCCCCCAGCTGCTCCACCAGGGCGCGGTAGCCGTCGCGGATGGCGAGGTGGCTGCCGAACACTTCCAGGGGTTGCTTGGGATTGGTCACCAGCACGCTTTGCAGGCTCTCGCGCAGGGAGGCCTCGTCACAGCTGCCGTCACGGGCCACTTTTTGCACCAGATAGGCCGCCTGGCAGATGCCGGCGAAAGCCATTGTTCTGTCTTGGAATTTGTCGCTCACGTCTGCTGCCTTCTGTTAAGGATTCAAACCGGATGGCTGAAACGCTGTTCTATGATGCCGCCGCCCAGGCAGACTTCCCCGTCATAGAAGACGGCGGACTGGCCCGGGGTCACCGCAGCCTGTTTCTCGTCGAAGATGACACGAATGGTCTCATCGTCGATGGGCTGGATGAGGCAGGGGATGTCCTGCTGGCGGTAACGGGTCTTGACGGTGCAGCGAAGCGGTGCCCGGATCGGGGTGCGATCCACCCAGTGCAATTGGCTCGCGATCAGGCCATCGGAGTAGAGGCGGGGATGCTCCCCTTGCGCCACCACTAGCGTGTTGCGCTCCACCTCTTTGTCCACCACATACCAGGCCTCTTCGGTGGCATCCTTCATGCCGCCGATGCCGAGCCCCTTGCGCTGGCCCAGGGTATGATACATCAGGCCCTGGTGCTCGCCGATGACCTTGCCATCCACGGTTTCGATGGGGCCGGGCTGGGCGGGCAGGAACTTGGCCAGGAAGTCCTTGAACTTGCGCTCACCGATAAAGCAGATACCGGTGGAGTCCTTCTTCTTGGCGGTGATGAGCTCGAGCTGCTCGGCGATGCGGCGCACCTCCGGCTTCTCCAGATCGCCGACCGGGAACAGGCTCTGACCCACCTGGGCTTCGCTCAGGGTGTAGAGGAAGTAGCTCTGATCCTTGTTGTTGTCGAGACCGCGCAGCAGGCGCGGGCGGCCTGTGCTGTCGTCACGGCGCACATAGTGGCCGGTGGCGATGTAGGTGGCACCCAGCTCTTCGGCGGCAAACTCGAGGAACGCCTTGAACTTGATCTCCTTGTTGCACAGGATATCCGGGTTCGGGGTGCGCCCCGCCTTGTACTCTTCCAGGAAGTGCTCGAACACGTTGTCCCAGTACTCGGCGGCGAAGTTGATGGTGTGCAGCTTCATGCCCAGCTTGTCGCAGACGGCCTTGGCATCAGCCAAATCCTGGGAGGCGGAGCAGTACTCGTCCGTGTCGTCTTCTTCCCAGTTCTTCATGAACAAGCCTTCGACCTGATAACCCTGCTGCTGGAGCAGGTAGGCCGAGACGGAAGAATCCACGCCGCCGGACATGCCGACGATCACCTTGATTTGGCTGTTGTCTGTCATTAGTCGAAGTTACCAGTTCGTTTAAACGGGGCGTATTCTACCAGAGTTTTGCGCCCCCGGTCACATCTCCCTGCCGTCGTTCCCCTCGGGAGCCCGGCGGCGGGAAATCGTTTTTCTGCTGCTGGCCATCGAGGCCAAAAAAGAGTGTCAAATGACCTCAAATAAAGGCCTTGAGCGCCGACAGGGGCAGGCGGGTGCCCCCCAGATAGTCCTGGATGCACTGCCACACCAATGGGCTGCGCAGGGCCGGCTTGCACTCGGCTATCTCCGCCAGGGTGAGCCAGTGGCAGGCCAGCACATCGCCGTCGGGATCCTCTGGATGGTGCTGACCCGGCGCCTTTTCAAGGTCGAAGATGACGGCGGTGCGCACGAAGGTGGCCTCGCTGTCCGCTGGTTTGAACAGATAGACCCCGAGCCAGGCGCTGGGGGTGGCAGTCAGCCCCGTCTCCTCTTTCAGCTCGCGGCAGGCCGCCTCAATCAGGTTTTCCCCTGGCTCCACGTGGCCGGCGGGCTGGTTGAAGCGGCGCTGCCCCTTGATCTCCTCTTCCACCAGCAGGAAGCGACCCTGCCAGTGCACCAGGGCGGCCACCGTCAGGCGGGCGGGCAGGGGCGGGTGTTCGATCATGATGACTCCTTGTCGCCGGGATGACGGGCGGGTCTGCGGGCCGTGCCCCGGCCGCTGCTGCGGGGTTTGTTCTCGCCCGCCGTGGGTGATCCGGGTTTGCCCGTGCCGCGCGGCTTGTCCCGTTGCTGGGGCTGGCTCGCCCGGCGCGGGGCTTCGCCTGCCGGTTTGGCTGCGCTGCCACTCGCTCGGGGTGATAACGGTTTGCGCCTGGCCGGTGCCAGCTCGGGGGCGGGCAGGCTGCGGCTCTGGCCGGGTGCCAGCCCGTCTTCTTGCCAGTTACCCAAGGTCCAGTCGCCGATGGCGTAGCGGATGAGGCGCAGGGTGGGGTGGCCTATATGGGCCGTCATGCGCCTCACCTGGCGGTTGCGCCCCTCCACAATTTTGATCTCCAGCCAGCTGGTGGGGATCTCCTTGCGCATCCGTATGGGCGGGTTGCGCGGCCACAGCTCGGGTTCATCCATAATGCGCGCCCCGGCGGGCAGTGTCATGCCGTCGTTGAGCTCGACCCCGGCGCGCAGGGCAGCCAGTGCCTCCTCGCTCGGCACCCCTTCCACCTGCACCCAGTAGGTCTTGGGGGTCTTCTCCCCCGGCTGGGTGAGGCGCGCCTGCAGCTTGCCGTCGTTGGTGAGCAGCAAGAGCCCCTCGCTGTCTCTGTCGAGCCGCCCTGCGGCATAGATGCCGGGCTCTTTGATGTAATCCTTGAGGGTTTCGCGCCCCGCCTCGTCAGTGAACTGGCAGAGCACCATATAGGGCTTGTTCAGCAGCAAGAGCTTGCGCTCTGCCGGTGCCACCTCTGGTTTTTGCCCCGCCACTCTGGCGTCGCCCGCCTGCCGGGTACCGGCCCGTGAGCGGGCAAGGCCGGGCTTGTGGGCCTCATCCTGTGTGGGGCGGCCAGCGGCGCTGGTGCGGCCGGAGAGGGAGAGGCGGGGACGGGCAGGTTTCATCGCGTGCATACCAAAAACAGGGGATGCCGGAGTGTATCACGGAGGCGCCCGCCTTGGGTCATAGGGGCATAGGGGCATAGAGGGAAAGGGTTCGGCAGACCCCCTCCCTGCCTCCCCTTTGCTGGTAGAGGGGGGCTGGGAGATTCAGCTCAGCAGGCTGTCGATGACGATGGCCTGGCGGGCGGGGGCCGAGCTTGCGTGCAGCAGCGCCGTGCTGACCACCTCGTTCATCAGGGCGCGGGCCAGCCGGGTGAGGGGGCGCAACTGTTCGGGGGCCAGAGCGGCCGGAATGGCCAGCAATATGATGATCTGCACAGGCCCGAGCGCCGATCCCCACTCGAGGGGCTCATCGCAGCCAAGCAGCGAGAGGGCGGGTTTGGTGATGGCGGGACAGATCACATGGGGCATGGCGAGGCCCGGCCGGATGATGGTGGCGGCGAGTTGTTCCCGCGCTGCTATGGCCTGCTCCAGCGCGGCTCTGTTACGCACCCGCTCCGCTGGCAGCAGATCCACCAGAACCTGCAACGCCAGGGCCTTGTCGAGGGGCGCCGAGCTGTGGCCGAGCTGGGCGAGGGAAAAGCCGTAGTCGGGCAGGGCGGCGGCGAGACGCTGCTCGGCCCGGGCCGAGGTGGCGGGGCGCCCCAGCGGCTGGCCCAGCTCCACGCACCAGCAAGTGAAGGCCATGTGGGCCAGCTCCGCATCCAGCCCTTCGATCAGCAGCTGGCAGAGATCCCCGGGCTGGGTGGCCAGGGTGAGCAGGGCGAGCTGGCTGCTCGCCTCTGCCCGCTGGCGACGGCTGATGTTGATGAAGAGGATCTGGGATTTGAACAGCCCGGCCAGTCGACAGAGCTGTTTGGCCTGGGTGATGGTCAAGCCCTGGTGGCAGCAGAAGGTGAGCTCGCGGCGGAGCATTCAGGCGCCGGGGGTGGCGGCTTTGAGCACGGCGGCGGCGTCCAGCAGCACGGACTCCAGGGATACCTGGCGCACGGCGCAGCCGAGGAAGCGTTCCTTCTGCTCTATCTCGATGTCGGAGGCGATGAGCACCAGATCCGCGCTGGCGATGTCCCTGGCGGTCAGCACGTTCTCCAGTCCCATGGCGCCCTGGGTCTCCACCTTGATCTTCAGTCCCAGCTTGTCGGCGGCGTTTTGCAGCGCCTCGGCGGCCATGTAGGTGTGGGCTATGCCGGTGGGGCAGGCGGTGACGGCGAGGATCTTCATGGGCTCTCTAGGCAGGTGGGGATGGGGCCACAAGATAGCGCCAAGGGCGCGGGTTTGCCAAAGGTGCGGGGTGAAAGTGGGATCTTGGCCGCCCTGTGGTGCCTGCGTGCACAGGGGATGGCAAGAGTATGGATTCATCTGTTGCTGATTGGGGCGGCAATAAAAAACCGGCCCCACCAGAAGGCGGGGCCGGTTGCATTCAGTTAACGCGGGTTCAGGCGGACTGGGTGGCCAGCTCGGCGGCGCGCAGTTCGCGCTTGATGCGGCGTATCTTGCGCTCCTCGGCGACGGCCACGCAGGCCATCAGCACCAGGCAGGCGGCGGCGGCCATGTCCAGCGCCGCGAAGGTACCGGTCCAGCCGGTCAGGCCGAAGATGGGGGTGCCGTCGGCGATCATGCCCAGACCCAGCTTGGCGAAGCTGTCACCGATGAGGTAGGCAAAGGTGCCCTTGACCCCGTCGGCCACGCTGATGCCCTGCTTGGGCACGAAGCCCACGGCGGCCACGCCGATCAGCAGTTGCGGACCGAATACCAGGAAGCCCAGCAGGAAGAGGGAGCCCAGGAACATGAACTGGGTGGTGGCGTGCTGGTAGAGCCCCAGGGTGGCTATGATGAGCGCCAGTGCCACGCAGGCCACCAGACCACGGCGACCGTTCGCCAGATCCGAGAGGTAGCCCCACATCAGGGTGCCGACCAGGGCGCCCACTTCGAAGAAGGTGAAGCCCTGGATGGCGACTTCCTTGGAGAAGCCGAGCTCCTGGTGGGCGTAGACGGTGGACCACTGGTCGATGCCGATGCGCACCACGTAGAGGAAGATGTTGGCAAAGCAGAGCAGCCAGATCACCTTGTTCATCAGCACGTACTTCACGAAGATCTGACCCTTGGTCAGTTTCTGCTCTTCGGTGGCTATGTCCTCTTCGCTCGCGACTTCGTCAAACAGCTCTTCCACCTTGCCCAGACCATAGGCTTCCGGCGAGTCGCTGCCAAAACGCAGGCCGACGAAGCCGACGATGAGGGCGATGATGGACGGGAAGATAAACATGCCGAGCACGTTGCCATCGAACAGGTAGTTGGCACCGAACAGCGCCACACCGGCCGCCCCGGCGCCGCCCACGTTGTGGGAGAGGTTCCACATGCCGAGGTAGGTGCCGCGCTTGTTGCGGGGGGTCCACTTGGTGATGGTGGAGTAGCTGCAAGAGCCACCACAGCTCTGGAAGAAGCCGCTCAGGGCATAGAAGAAGATCATGAAGTAGAGGCTAAAACCCGTGCCCCCCATGCTGGCACTGAAGCCCAGCATGCAGAGGGCGGAGAGGATCAGCATCAGCGGCAGGAACTGCTTGGTGTTCTTGCCGTCGGCATAGTAGGAGACGACCGTCTTGCCCACCCCGTAGGTGATGGAGAAGCCGAGGCCTATCATGCCGAGCTCGGTCATGGAGAGACCGTACTCCTGGATCATGTCGTTCTGGGCGATGTTGAAGTTCTTGCGGATCAGATACATGGTCAGATAGCCAATGAATACAACCAGATAAGATTGCATGAATGGCTTGAACCAGAGCTTGCGCCGGGCTTCGACCGGCAGGTCCAGGGTGGGGATCCGGACCTGTTCGAGCAGTTTAAACATCTTCGTTCATCCTCTGCGAGATAGACGCTATTCCCGCCGCGTTCCTCATTTGTGTATTGAACTCGTTCAATCTGTTATGGGAGGTCACGCCACGGGAAGGGCGACAGGAAGAGGGCGAACTGCAGAGCGCTCCCCTGTCGATTGAACCCATGCCCGAACGCACCATGGCGTGCCGGGTAACTACATCAGGTAGGTCGACTGTAAAGAGGCGGGCTGTGGATGGCGTGAGAGTCATGCCTAGGGGACTTAAGAAAATTTCCTAGTTTGGCGGCTTGTGGCCGTGAAGCGTGAAGGGGATCACAGAGTTTGCTCAAGAGCCCGAGAGCCTGGATGGGTGCGCCGCTGCAGGGGCAGGCGCCGTCAGGCTCGCAAAAAGGGGGCTAGCGCGCAAAAAACAAGGAGGCCACCCGGGGGTGGCCTACTGTCATCTCAAGTGCCTGTGGTGGACAAGATTCATGCCGCCTTGGCCAGTTCCACCTGGTCGGTTTTCTTCACCCGCAGTTTTTTCAGGGCAACCGCCACCACGCCGGTGACTATGGCGCCACAGATCATGCAGAGAAGCGCCAGCAGCGGCTTGTTGACCGCGCCCAGCAGGGCGACGATGGGGCCACCGTGGGCGACGCTGTTGGTGATGCCAAACAGGAAGGCCATCACGGCGGCTGTCATGCTGCCCAGCACGTTGGCGGGAATGACGGCGAGCGGATCGCGGGCGGCGAACGGAATGGCTCCCTCGGAGATACCCACCAGACCCATGGCACCGGCGGCTTTGCCCGCCTCGATTTCGGAGGCATCGAAGATCCCCAGCTTGCGACCGAGCACGGTAGCGAGCGACATGCCGAGCGGCGCCGCCGGTATGGCGCAGGCCATGGCGCCCATGAACTGGGTCTGGCCGGAGGCGATCATGCCGACCGAGAACAGGAAGGCCACCTTGTTGACCGGGCCACCCATGTCGAAGCCCGCCATGCCCCCGAGCACTATGCCCAGCAGCACCAGGCTGCCACCGCTCATGGAGAGCAGCATGGCGTTGAGGCCGGTCATCATGTCGGCGATGGGCGCACCAATGATGAAGATGAAGACGGCGGCGATAAAGAGCGACCCGACGATGGGGGCGATCAGGATCGGCACCAGGGGTTGCACCATCTTGTGGTAGTGGCGGGTGGCTATCCAGCGCACCAGATAACCGACCAGGAGGCCTGCGATGATGGCACCGATAAAGCCGGTGCCGGCGTCGGCGCCGTAGAAGCTGCCGTTGTTGGCGATCCAGCCGCCGATAAAGCCCGGCGCCAGGGCGGGTCTGTCACCTATGGCGTAGGCGATATAGCCCGCCAGAATGGGGATCATCAGGGTGAAGGCGGCCACGCCCACGTTGAGGATCTGGTTCCACATGCTCCCTTCCGGGATCTGCATGCCGCTCGGGGTCGGATCGCCGCCGATGGCGAGCGCCAGGGCGATCAGCAAACCCCCCGTGACGACAAAGGGGATCATATGGGAGACGCCGTTCATCAGGTAACGGTAGAGGTCGGAACTGCCGCCCGCGCTCTTCTCCTCGCTCTTGCGCTCATCCTTGTCCGCCACATAGGCGGGGGCCTTGAGGGCCTGCTCGATCAGTCCCTTGCCATCCTTGATGGGGGCCTTCACCCCGGTCTTGATGAGCGGCTTGCCGTTGAAGCGGGCCATGTCCACCTGCTTGTCACAGGCCACGACTATGGCGCTGGCGCGGGCAATCTCGGCAGCGGTCGGGCTGTTCTTGACGCCGATGGAGCCATTGGTCTCCACCTTCACCTCGTACCCCAGCTCCTTGGCGGCACGCTCCAGGGATTCTGCCGCCAGATAGGTGTGGGCGATCCCGGCCGGGCAGCCGGTGACACCTATGATGAAGCCCTTGTCGGCGGCGGGGGCGGCTTGCTCCTCTCTCTTCTCAAGCAAGAGTGCCAGCGCGGCGGCGGGGGTCTTGGCCGCCAGCAGGGCGTCGATAAAGCCCTCTTCGATCAGCTTGGCGGAGAGCTCGGCCAGCACCTCGATATGGTGGTTGGCGCCGCCCGCCGGGGAGGCAATCATGAAGAACAACCGGGAGGGCTTGCCATCCTCGGCGCCGTAATCGATACCGCTGCGGCTGATGCCGATGGCCACCGCCGGAGTGCTCACCGCCGCGCTCTTGGCGTGGGGCAGGGCTACGCCTTCCTCGAAGCCGGTGTTGTCCAGCTCTTCCCGGGCCCACAAGTCCTTGATGAACTGCTGCTCGTCGCTGACCTTGCCTTGGGCGACCAGCAAGCGGGTCATCTCGCTGAAGACCTCCTCCTTGCGGCTGGCCTTTAAATCGAGCGCGATCAGTTGCTCGTTGATAAGGGTGGTGATCATGGCGTTCTCCCTGCTCCCTTGATGGAGCCTGTTGGCATGCCGTGCACACGGCATGCAGACAAAATTGACACGACTATTATCGCGCCGGGGCGCAAGCCACCCTATCGGACAAATGTGCGAATGACTGGATTTTTGTGCGGTAAAATCCCGAGTGTGAGCCGGATCCCAAAGCGAGGAGTTGGGCAGCAGCAGCGAATTTAATTGGTTTTTACATATAAAATCATGTTGTTGGCAGGAATTTCCTTGTGACCGTATTGCCGTGGCCCTACTAGTCTGGACGGGAGAGAGAAGCTTATTCTGTAAATTTGTGAGGGTTTATGATGGGGCTAGATGTGAGCCAACGCACATAAATGGCTGTCATCAGGGGAGCTTGGGGGAGTGCAAACTGGAGAAATGGGCTTGGCGAGCGGGATTTGTGTGGGCAACATACGGAACCGTTATCTGGCGTGGTGGCGCTGTATTAGCCAGCCAATTCCCACCATAACGGCCGCGACACCGATCGCGATCTGATAAAGGCGTCCCACCGCCCGCTAAAGTAAATCCATATGAAAATCCTGCCGGATAAGTTCCGGGGTCAAGCCGAGTGGCGCCGCAATGGCCAGGCTGGATATGAATTTCACAAGCAATCTGGTTTAGTTATTGGGGGACGTCTGTATAGATTCATTCTTGTATAATTCAGTTAGCTCTATTGGCGCAAGTAAGGACATGCTTTAATTTGGATGCTTTTCAGTTTGCCATTTCTAAATGAACATGAGGTGCCATTGAATTAAGCATCCATCTACTCCGCTGAAGGTTGCCGTGGCGTTCGAAAATTCAATATCCAAGATATGCCAATACCCGAATCAGCTTTGCTAGTCGAACCTACGGGCTTGATTATTTACGTGGCATCATCATCCATAGACCGCAGAGGGCGACACCCATGCCCAGCAATCGAGTGACTGAAAAGGCTTCTCGAAAAAACAAGAGTCCAATAGGTAAAAGCAAGAGTGTACCTGCTGCATTGGTCAGGAATGAAGATATCCCCAGATGGCCACCGGCTCGATATAGCAACAAGAATCCAAGCTCAATTCCTAAAATTCCCAGCGCCACGCCCGCAACACTCCAGTTTAATATTTGGAAACTGCGACTACCGTCATAAAAATAAATGCCAGGTAAACATAATAAAAGGGCGATGCCATAACTCAAGGACAAAGATAAAAATGGATTGACACCACTAGGTACAAATTTAATCGAAAGGTGGTATACGACCGAACCTGCGATCGCAAGAATGACAGCTAAAACATACATCGTGAACTCCAGCTAAAAAATAAAAGCATGCTCAGTCTAGCGGATGCCACAGTTCATAGGTAGACTGCAAAAATGAATGGCAGCTATAAGATTCCTTTATGACAAATGACTTTGATACCGCACTGCTGCGCTCTTTCGTGAGTGTTGTACGATGTGGCAGCATTAACCGGGCCGCAATATTGCAAGGGAAAACACAGCCAGCGCTTAGCCAGCAAATTCAGCGTTTAGAGCAGCAACTAGGCCATGCATTGCTGCTTCGCTCCAACAGAGGAATACGTTTAAGTACTGAGGGGGAGGCGTTATTACCTTATGCAGAACGTATTTTGAGTCTGACCGATCAACTGAGTCTAAAGCCTGCATCACAAGGTAAGCTGCATTGCAGTATTGGTTTGGTTGAAGATCTTGTGAGTAATCACTTTACCCGCGTACTAGCAGACTTTGCTTGTGTGCATCCTGGATTAAGCTTGCGGGTTGAGGTTGCGAACAAGCAGTCACTATTTGCTGCGTTTGAACGTGGTGAGTTGGATGTGTTGGTCAGCATGCCGATTGCCAATGCGCCAGCACCCATTCAGGAATTCAGTTTTCCACTTTATTGGTTTGCAGCGCATGGGTTCGAACATCAAGGTGAATCATTACCTTTAGTCATTTTCAGTCAACCCTGCTCATGGCGTAATCGTATATTAGAGGCATTGAATAGAGAAGGTATTCCTTGGCATATAGTATTTGAGAGCAGTAGCCTTGCAGCTTTACAGGCTGCTACAGAGGCCGGGCTGGGCGTCGTCGCTTTATTTTCTCAAACACCCCCAAAGCATAGCCAGAGATTGACTCAGCTCCCTGCACTCCCAAATATTACAATTGCAGTTTATCGCCAGCGGGGAGATATGGATGGAACAGTTCAAGATTTAACCAATCTGTTTCTAAGAGAAATGCAGCATAATGTTGTAACACCAAATGATGGTGAAGGACAGTAGAGCATTGAATAAAGGGGGCTCAGCCCGGTTTGTGCGATCAGGAAGCGCTTCATGGGCAAGGTGCCGTCGTTTCGATTGCCGTCTCGTTGGATATATGGCTCATCTCGTATCCTGGGCTAAAAATCATGGGCTGGTGCTGAACGAAGTGAAGCCAAGGTTTACCGCAAAATGTATCGTTAATTCTGGTGTGCCAATCTATTGCATCCACGTTTATTCCGCTCTGGCTGGCGCAATAATGCTTGCCTGTCGGGCTTCACTACGCTCTGCGCCAACCTAAAAACCACGCTACCACCAGTGACGACAGCTTCCAGTCTGCTGCGGTCAATCGGTGATATAGCGGGACATGGCCGCTCGATTACCTTGTTGCGGCACAGGCAGCGATCCCGAGGAAGCCTGGTTGCAAGCGGGGCATAGCAAGCTGTGGTGGAAGGGGGTAAAACGGCCCTTTGCGAGAAACCGGTCGGGGATCAACAAATGAGTGAGAGTGCGGGCATATTTGTGCGGCAGCAGGCTGGCTATCGCCCCTTGCGGGGGCAACAGGTACTCAATACTCGAGAAATTTCTCGCCGCAGCGCTCGCAAATCAGGTGCTTCACATGGGTGGCCTGGTAGGCCAGGGTCGAGCCGAATGCCCAGTTGGTGATCGTGCTGGCGCGAAAGGCGTGCCAGAAGGCCTTGCGCGGCTCCTTGGGCATCACATCCTGGCTGTGGTCGCGGGGCACCAGCACCACCAGATGGCGGGTGCGCTCCCCGCACTTGTCGCAGGGATGGATCTCGCTCTGCGCCTGCTGTTCGTTCTGTTTTTGCTGTTCACGCTGGGCTGTCATGATGCACTGGCTCCTGTTCTGGATGGTGCGCTCATCATATTCCTCTCCGCTTGGCTCTCCTACCCCCATGTGGTGTTGGTCCACTGAGTGAGGGAGACCCTTTCTTTGTCGGGGCAGGGGCGACCCGTTTTCACTGGCTAAAGCCTGCCGCATCACGCTGCGCCAATGCCCGCTCCACATAGAGATAGCCGATGCCCATCACCTGCTGGGGGCGGCTGAGCTCGCCGAAGCGCAACTGGGTCGCATTGACGGCGTCGCTGCAGTCGAAGGGGTTGGCACCGGTCTGACTGATGATGGTCTGCAGCCAGGGCTCGCCGAAGTCGCAGCTGCGGCCATACAGGTAGATGCGGTTGATGTTGAGGATATTGAGGAAGTTGTAGAGGCTCAGGCCAATGGCACGGGCCCCCTCGTCCACCAGGGCGCGGATCATGGCATCCCCCTGATGGTAGAGCGCGAGCAACTGGGCCGTGTCGAGCTCCCCGCCCGCCGGCACCGGGTTGTCGGCACTGGCTTGCTGCTTGAGAAAGACCCTGGCCCGTTTCTTGATGGCAAACAACGAGGCGACCGTCTCCAGGCAGCCGTAGCGGCCGCAGGCACAGGCGCTGCCGTCCGGGTTGATGATGGTGTGGCCTATCTGGCCGCTGCCAAAGAGGGCACCTCTGTAGATCTGGCCGTTGATGATAAAGGCGGAGCCGATGCCGTAGTCGACGTTGATGACGCAAAAATCTCCGTTTCCTTCCCGGCCTTGCCACTTCTGGGCCAGCGCCAGCATGATGCAGTCGTTGTCCACCATCACCTCGCAGCCGAGGCGCTCCTCCAGCAGGTACTTGAGCTCGACCGGCGCGTGCCAGGGGGCCTGCGGCATGGTCTGGGATACCCCGGTGGCCGGGTTGACCTGGCCGTGCACCGCCAGCGCCAGCCGGATCGCCAGCCCCTTGTGGCGGCGCTTGTGCTGGTAGTAGTGCGCCTCGATCAGGCGCAGCAGCTCCTCCGGGGTCTGCGGGGCTATCTTCTGGCCGCTGAACTCATCCAGCGGGGTGATCAGGTTGTCCACCAGTATGCTCTCCAGGCTGGTGGGGCTGATGTTGAGGCAGAGGATAGCCCCCTTGCCGCTGGCGATGCGGTAGCTGCCGCCGTTGATGCCGCGCAGGGAGAGGTTTTGCTCGCTGTGGCTGATGGCGCCATCGGCTACCAGCTCGTCGAGGATCTTGCTGACCGCCGGGATGGAGAGCTCGCAGTGGCGGGCCAGGGTGGACTTGCTCGACTCCTTGAGCTGGTAGAGCAGCGCCAGCAGCACCTGCTTGTTGTGGTGGCGTACCTTCTGGTTGTTCAGGCCGATGATCATCTGTTCACTAAACTCCGCTTACTGTATTGCGTGATCTTTAAGCGAAAAACGCTGTCATCGCCATCTTAAACTGGCTTCATCGAAACGTTTACTAATAAATGTTGAATGAGGCGAGATTGATGAGAGCTGATGTAAGAGTCTGGGTAGAAGCCGTCACCCTGCCGACCTACGAGGTCGGTGCCGAAGATCCCAACCCCATGTTTCTCGAGAAGCGGGTCTATCAGGGCTCCTCGGGGGCCGTCTATCCCTATGGGGTGATCGACACCCTGACCGGCCAGAAGCAGATGAAGTCCTATCAGGCGGTCTGGCTGGAGAACGACTTCATCAAGGTGATGCTGCTGCCGGAATTGGGCGGGCGCATCCATCGCGCCTACGACAAGGTGATGCAGCGCGATTTTGTCTACTACAACGAGGTGATCAAGCCGGCGCTGGTGGGGCTGGTGGGGCCCTGGATCTCCGGCGGCATCGAGTTCAACTGGCCCCAGCACCACAGGCCCACCACCTTTATGCCGGTGGACTTCACCATCCAGGAGCACGAGGGCGGCGCCAAGACCGTCTGGCTCGGCGAGGTGGAGGCGATGCGCGGCCTGCAGGTGATGGCGGGCTTCAGCCTCTACCCGGACAAGGCGCTGATCGAGATCACCGGCAAGGTGTTCAACGGCAACGACACCCCGCGCCACTTCCTCTGGTGGTCCAATCCGGCGGTGAAGGGGGGCGATGCCCATCAGAGCGTCTTCCCGCCCGATGTCACTGCCGTCTATGACCACGGCAAGCGCGACGTGAGCGCCTTCCCCATCGCCCGTGGTACCTACTACAAGGTGGATTACTCCGCCGGGGTCGATATCTCCCGTTACCGCAACATCCCGGTGCCCACCTCCTATATGGCGGACAAGTCTGATTACGACTTCGTCGGTGCCTACTGCCATGACGAGCGGGGCGGCCTGCTGCACGTGGCGGATCACCACGTCTCCCCTGGCAAGAAGCAGTGGAGCTGGGGCAACTGCGACTTCGGTCTGGCCTGGGATCGCAACCTGACCGACGACAACGGCCCCTATATAGAGCTTATGACAGGGGTCTACACCGACAACCAGCCCGACTTCACCTGGCTGGATGCGGGGGAGGAGAAGGTGTTCGTGCAGAACTTCCTGCCCTACAACACCCTGGGCACCCTGCAAAACGCCAACACCCGCGCCGCCATCAAGCTGGAGCGCACCGATGACGGCCTGCTGTGCGGCGTCTATGCGGTGGCGCCGCTGGGCGGGGCGCGCTTCGAGGTGAGTGACGAGGGCGGCGTGCTGTTCACCCAGACGCTGGAGTTGCAACCGGGCCAGGCCTGGCTTGAGCCGCTTGCCATCACCGGCGAGGGACGTTTGCAGGTGCGGCTGCTGGATGAGCAGGGCCAGCCGATCCTGAGTTATCTCGAGCATTTGCCCGCGGGCGAGGCCCTGCCGGATCCGGCCACGGCACCTGAGCCTGCCGTCAATCTCGACTCGGTCGACGAGCTCTACTTCATCGGCCAGCATCTTGAGCAGTATCTGCACGCCAGCCGTTCGCCCTTTGATTACTACCTGCGGGCACTGGAGCTCGATGGCGGCGACTATCGCTGCAACCTGGCGCTGGCGACCCTGGAGTACAACCGCGCCAACTATGAGCAGGCGCTGGCCTACGTCAATCAGGCGCTGGTCCGTGCCCATCGGCTCAACAAGAACCCCCAGTGTGGCAAGGCCAGCCTGCTGCGGGCCCATATCGAGGAGCGCCAAGGCCAGCTGGACGCCGCCTTCGATGACTTCTACAAGGCGACCTGGAGCGGCAACTGCCGCGACGGCGGCTTCCTCGGGCTGGCCCGCATCGCCATGGTGCGCCGTGACCCATCGCAGGCGCTGCCCTTTGTCGAGCGCAGCCTGGCGGTCAACGGTACCCACTACGGTGCCATCGCCCTCAAGGGGCTGGCGCTGCTGGAGTCTGGTGAGCGGGAGGCGGCCCTCGCCTACATAGACGAGCAGCGAGTCCGTTATCCGCTCCACTATCAGCTGGCCTTACTGCGCTGGCTGGCGAGCGAACAGGAGGCGGATCTCGAGGCGCTGCGCACCCTGTGCAACGGGCGCGGGGTGAACCTCTGTTTCCTCGCAAGTGACCTGCTGGCGCTGGGTCGCCCCGAGCTGGCGCAGCAACTGCTCTCGCTGCTGCCGGTGGAAGAGACCCTGCCGCTGCTGTTCCAGGCCAGTCTGTTGCCGGAAGGTGAGGCGCAGTATGCCCTGCTGCAACGGGCCGAGCAGGCCTTTGGCCGTAAGGTGCGCTTCCCCAATACCCTGGGGGAGGTGGCCATGCTGGCACAGTTGCCCCACAGCTGGTTTGCCAGCTATCTGCTGGGCTGCTTCCACTACAGCAAGCGCAACTACCCGCAGGCCATCGCTCTGTGGCAAGGGGTGTGCGAGCAGGCGCCCGGGTTTGCCCCTGCCTGGCGCAACCTTGGCATCTATCACTTCAACAAGAGCGGCGATCTGGCGGCGGCCGAGCAGTGCCTGAGTCGCGCCTTCGCCCTCAAGCCGGATGATGCCCGCCTCTTGTTCGAACTGGATCATCTGCACAAGCGCGGCGCCATGGCACCCGCCGAGCGGTTGGCGCTGCTGGAGGCACACAGTGAGGTGGCCCTCAAGCGCGACGATCTGACTGCCGAACTGCTCAGCCTTTATCACATCACCGGCCAGCTGGATGCGGCGGCCGAGATCTTGCGGCTGCGCGAATTCCATCCCTGGGAGGGAGGCGAGGGCAAGGTGACAGGTCAGTACCTCATCAACCAGCAGCGCCGGGCGCTGGTGTTGATGACCCAGGGGCGCCATGAGCAGGCAATACCGCTGCTGCAACAGGCGCTGCACTACCCCCTCAATCTGGGGGAGGGGCGTCTGGTGGGGCAGACCGACAACGACATCCACTACCTGCTGGCGCTCTGTCACCTCGCCTGTGACAACCAGAGTCTGGCGGCCCAGTGCCTGCAACAGGCCTGCCTCGGTCAGGGGTCGCTGGGGGCCAGCCGCTACTACAACGATCAGCCGGTGGATTACCTCTTCTATCAGGGCATGGCGCTGGCGCGCCTTGGCCGCGCTGCTGAGGCGCAGCGTCTGTTTGAAGGCATGGTTGGCTGGGCCGAGCAGGCCATGGGCGAGCGGGTCGAGGCGGACTTCTTCGCCGTCTCCCTGCCCGACCTCATCGTGCTCGATGACGACCCCCAGCACAAACACCGCCAGCACTGCCTGCTGGTCAGGGCGCTCGGCCTCTTGGGGCTAGGTCAGCATGATTGCTGTGAACAGAGCTTGCGAGAGCTGCTCACCCTGAACCCGGCCCACGACAAGGGGCACCTCTTTGCCCTGATCTGCCGTGATCTTTCACTCAACTCATAACACTCATAACAAAAACCGGCGCTTCGCCACGGTGCGAAGCGCCCCAGTACCCTACAATCGACAAGATAGAGAGAGTGCGTCATGAAAAGTTCGCGAAATCAATTGGATACGGGTGGGCTCAATATGGGCTACATCTGGATGATCTGCCTGGTAGCCGCCTGCGGTGGCCTGCTGTTCGGCTACGACTGGGTGGTGATAGGCGGGGCCAAGCCCTTCTATGAGGCCTACTTCGCCATCACGGATCCGGCCCAGTCCGGCTGGGCCATGAGCTCGGCGCTGGTGGGCTGCGTGCTGGGGGCGGCCATCTCCGGCTGGACCGCCGATCGCTTCGGTCGCAAGAAGCCGCTGATCCTGGCCGCCATCCTCTTCACCATCTCGGCCTGGGGCACGGCCGCTGCCGGCAACTTCGATCTGTTCGTGGTCTATCGCATCATAGGCGGCATAGGGATAGGTCTGGCCTCTGCGCTCTCCCCCATGTACATCGCCGAGATAAGCCCGGCCGACAAGCGGGGCAAGTTCGTGGCCATCAACCAGCTCACCATAGTCCTGGGGGTGCTGGCGGCCCAGCTGGTGAACCTGATGATCGCCGATCCGGTGGCGAGCAACGCCACCCAGGCCGACATTCTGGCGACCTGGAATGGCCAGTCCGGCTGGCGCTGGATGTTCGGTGCCGAACTGGTGCCCGCCCTGGCGTTTCTGGTGCTGATGTTCTTCGTGCCGGAGTCCCCGCGCTGGTTGGCCAAAAATGGTCACTATGAGAAGGCCTCCCGCATGCTCGGCAAGATTGGCGGCGATGCCTATGCCAAGCAGACCCTGGCCGAGATCCGCCAGACCCTGGTGGGTGAGACCCACAAGGTGTCGCTGTCGGATCTGGGCAAGCCCTCGGTGCGCCCCATCCTCATCATCGGCATTGTGCTGGCGGTCTTCCAGCAGTGGTGCGGCATCAACGTCATCTTCAACTACGCGCAGGAGATCTTCGCCTCCGCCGGCTTTGACATCAACAGCACCCTCAAATCCATCGTCGCCACCGGTCTTATCAACCTGCTGTTTACCCTGATCGCGCTGCCCATGGTGGACAAGATCGGCCGTCGCAAGCTGATGCTGATTGGCTCGGCCGGTCTCACCATCATCTACGGCATAATGGCGGCGGCCTATGCCAGCGGCGTGCTGGGACTGCCGGTGCTGCTGCTGGTGCTGACGGCCATCGCCATCTATGCCCTGACCCTGGCGCCGGTCACCTGGGTGCTGCTCTCCGAGATCTTCCCGAACCGGGTGCGGGGTCTGGCGATGTCGGCGGGCACCCTGGCGCTCTGGATTGCCTGCTTCGTGCTGACCTACACCTTCCCGCTGCTCAACGCCGGGCTGGGCGCCGCTGGCAGCTTCCTGCTCTACGGCCTCATCTGTTTCGCCGGCCTCATCTTCATCTATCGCAAGGTGCCCGAGACCAAGGGGGTCACCCTGGAAGCGCTGGAAGCCCAGCTGGCTCAGGGCAAGGTCGAGCTGACCCCCGCCAAGGTGAGCACGGCGGTATGACTGTATACACATTGGGTAACCCGCATCTTCGGATGCGGGTCTCTGCATTGGGGGCCTGCCTGCTGGGGCTGGAGGATGACCAAGGGCGCCCGCTGCTGCGAAGCACAGACCCGGCGCAGCCCTGGCATCCCGGGCAGAGCGCCCTGTTTCCCATGTTGCCCCTGGCCAATCGGGTGGCCGGCAACCGGTTCGAACTGTGGGGAGAGGACTATTCGTTGCCCGAAAGCGAGCGCGATCCCGACTTCTTTTTGCACGGGGATGGATGGCTACAGCCATGGCAGCCGGTGGCGCTGACCGACAGCTCGATGACCTTGCAGCTCACCAGCCAGAATGGCCCTTTTCACTATCTGGCGGAGATCGACTATCGGCTGCAGGGGGCGAGCCTGGTGGCGCGCCTCGGCTTGACCCATCTGGGGGAGGTGCCCTGCCTCTATGGTGCGGGTTTCCATCCCTTCTTCTGGCGTGACGAGCAGACCCGCATCCGCTTTCTGGCGAGCGGCGTCTGGCAAGAGGGGCCGGATCATCTGCCAACCGACTGGGCAAGCAGACTGGCTCCTCACCTCGATTTTCGCCAGTGGCAGCGGCCACAAGGGTGGCTCAATCACTGTTACGGCGGCTGGCGCGGTCAGGCGGAGATTGACCAACCTGCCCGCCAGCAGCGCCTGCTGGTTTCAAGCGAGTGCGCCTTCCTGATGCTCTATCAGCCCGACGAGGGGAGCGGCTTCGTCTGCCTGGAGCCCCTGAGTCACGCTGCCAATGCCCACCACCTGGCCGGTCACCCCGGTTTGCGGCTGCTCGACCGAGGGGATCGCATGAGCCTTGGCATGACCCTCAGCCTGCGCCCGGCGCCATGACTCCGGGCAGGCAATGACAGGGGCCCGAAAGGGCCTCACTCCTTGGCGCCCGGCGGGGTTCGGCGACGGATAAAGGGCGGCTGGTCAGGGACTTGGGGGCGGGTTGCCGGGTTTCATCGCGGTTTTCTTAACCCAGGCTGTCTGCGCCGTGGCTTTCGGTGGACGGTAAAATACCCCCTTGCTCTACTCCCCGTCAGGTTCAAACAACCGCAGCGACAGGCGGCCCCGGCAGGCTAAGCGCACCGGGCAAGGGAATGGTTTAGGGAGAAATGGGCATGGCAGTGGGCAAGTGGTTGATAGCAGGATTGGCAGCGCTGGCGCTGCTGGGGTGTGGCAGCGATGACGAGGAGGGCGCAACGGGGGAGGGTCCCACCCTCGCCTCGTTGCGGATTAGTCCGGAAGAGATCAGGGTGCCCGTTGGCGTCGAGCAGCAGTTCCAGGTACAGGCGACTTGGGATGATGGCGCCGTGCAGGATGTGACCGGGCATCCCGACATTGTCTGGAGCAGCAGCGACACCGCCGTGGTCAGGGTGGATGAGCAGGGCCTCGCCACGGGGGTCGGCCCGGGCACGGCCACCCTGACCAGCACGGGCACAGTCAATGGTGAGTCTCATATCGCCACCGCCAGGGTGGAGGTGATCGATGCCTATGTGACAGAGCTGCAACTGACCCCGGTCACGGCCAGGGTGCCGGTGGGATTGAACCAGCCCTTCGTGGCCATCGCCACCTTCTCCGACGGCCAGTCGCGAGACGTGACCAAGGCCGAAGGCCTGCAGTGGCGCAGCAGTGACGAGGGCAGCGCCCTGGTCAGCAACGAGACCGGCAACAAGGGGCTCGCCACCGGGGTGGCGGTCGGGGAGCCTAACATTGAGGCCAGCGGCACCCTCAACGGCGTCTCCTTCCAGGCGTCGGCCCCGCTGACGGTGACGGATGCGGTGATCACCGGGCTGGACATCCATGCCCCCGAGGATCCGCTGCCCATGGGGTTGAGTGCGCAGTTGCACGCCTTCGCCACCCTGTCCGATGACAGTGATCCCATAGAGGTGACCGAGCATGATGCCTTGACCTGGCACAGCAGCGATCCGGCGGTGGCGAGCATCAGCGAGACAGGGCTGGTCACCGGGCTGACTCCGGGGAGTGCCACCATAGGGGTGAGCGGCATGATCAACGGTGTCTCCCTCGAGGCGACCGAGCCGCTCAGGGTGAGCTCGGCCGCCGTCATCGGGCTTGAGGTGCAGTCCATGGGGAGTGCCATTGCGGCTGGTCTGCAAACACAATATGTCGCCACGGCCTATCTCACCGATGGCACCTCGTTCGATGTCACCGACAACGCCCTCATTCAGTGGCAAAGCAATCAACCCGGGATAGCGAGCGTCAGCAACCAGGCGGGCAGCAAGGGGCTGGTGACGGGCCAGACGGTGGGAACTGCCACCATAATGGCGAGCGGCACCCTGGATGGCACCGCCTTCACCGCCTCTGCCCCGGTGACCGTCTCATCCGCCGTGGTGACCAACCTGGAGGTAACGCCGGCGGCTGCCTCCGTCATGGTGGGGGACAAGGTGCAATATCAGGCCATGGCCAGCCTCTCCGATGGCAGCAACCAGGAGGTGACGGACGACGACGCCATCCTCTGGTCCTCCGATGCGCCCGCCATCGCGCTCATCAGCAATGCCTCTGGCAGCCGGGGGGAGGCAAGCGGCCTGAGCGAGGGGGTGGCACTCATCAGCGCCAACCTGGGGGGCGTCACCAGCACGGCGGCCCGGCTGAGCGTGATGCCAACGGCCCCCGAGGCCCCCATCATCATCGAGCCACGGCAAAACCAGCTGGCCTCGTTGCAACTGAGCCCGGAAGCCTTTGCATTCTGGAATACGACCTCCATCAACTCCCTCGAGGGGCAGAGTGCCCTGAAGGAGCTGACCGGACAGGTCTACAACCAGTTCAGCGATGCCTTCGACTTCATCACTGTGGTGATGAACAACGACGATGTCCCCCCGGACATGCCCACAGGTGAATATGCCCACGTCAGAAACGATGTGGCGGGCATAGGCCTGGGTATGTTTGATGAGACGGCGGCGTTTCACTCGGATGGCAAGCTGCAGGGGGTTTTCTTCCTCTACAAGAAGAAGTACCTGTCGACCTCGACCTATGGCCCCATACTGCACGAGATGGCCCATCGCTGGGCGAACTGGGTGGTGCCACCCGTTACCGGGCACTGGGCTCCCTGGCTCGGCATCGTCGGCCAGCTGAACAACGTGAGTGCCAACTACGCCGACATCGAGCTCTACCTGATGGGATTGATGGACGCCTCCGAGATGACGGATCCCGCCAGCCTCGATGCCTATGCCCTGATCCCGGCCGACCAGAAGCCCAGGGTGCCGAGCGCGGCCACCTCGCAGAGGGCGTTTCGTACTCTGCTGTTGATCCTGTCTGATCGGCCGCTCACCGCCACCGAGATCCAGAACTACAACAACGGGGCCACCCTGCTGACCCGGACAGACAACCCGTCCCAGCAAGGCACCAACTTCCACAAGATGACCAGAGGCAGAGGCACCCTGACGGTGAACGGGCTGGATACCCTGGTCAAGCCGACCCCTTAATCCGGCTGTGTGACAGGCGCGAACGGACGAGTGACACGGCCGATGCCGCCCGCCCGTGAGGGACAATCATCCGGAGCCAGTCACTGGCGCCGGATTTTTTATGGGGCTGGCAAGGGGGGCTTGGGGGAGGCGAGCTTGCGCCCTCATCTTCTGCCACCGCAAAAAGGGGCCTGGCGGCCCCTTATGTTCAGAACGGCAAACCCGGTCTCGTCAGGCGACCTTGCTGTTGCAAGCCAGGGTGCGGGCCAGCAATCCATCTGGATTGTGGATAGCATCCTTCGTTTTGACATCGATTATTTCGATATTTGCGAAGCGCTCCCTGTGCTTGATGGCCACGTCATGGGCCAGGATGACGCAACGGGCGTTGGCCACGTCTTTGGGGGTGATGCGGTTGATGATGCCGTTGGCGCCTTGTGTCTCCACTTTCAGCTTGATCCCCGCCTTGGCCGCCGCCTTTTGCAGGCTCTTGGCGGCGAGGAAGGTGTGGGCCACCCCTGAGGGGCAGGCGGTGATGGCGAGCACGTCTGCCTCACCTTCCGCTTCGATGACCTCATAACCGCCATCCGGGGTGGTGACCTCTTCCTCGTCGGTCACCGGTTTTTTCAGCAGGTTGACGATAAGGGCCGTGGTCAGGGCGCCGAGCACGGTTCCCAGGATGTAACCCATCTTGCCTTCCACCACAGGCAGCACTATCCAGCCGCCCCAGGGGGCGTGGTTGATGCTGTGCATCATGAAGCCGGTGATGTTGCCGACTATGCCGCCCGCGACTATTGCCGGGATGACGCGTACCGGGTCGGCGGCGGCAAAGGGAATGGCCCCCTCGCTGATGCCTATCATGCCCATGATGGCGGCAGCCTTGCCCGCTTCACGCTCTTCCTTCTTGTAACGACGGGGGGAGAGCAGGGTCGCCAGCGCCATGCCAAGGGGCGGCACGCAGATGGCGATACCGACCCCGCCCATCAGCCAGGGCTGGGTGTTGACCTGGGTCTGGGCGAACAGGGTCGCTACCTTGTTGACCGGGCCGCCCATGTCAAAGGCGGTCATGCCGCCGAGGATGGCGCCCAGCATCACCTTGCCGGAGCCCGCCATGCTGGAGAGCCAGTGGTTCATCCCCTCCATCATGGCGGCGATGGGCGCCCCTATCACCCACATCACTATGCCGCACACCAGGAAGGTGCCGATGAGTGGGTAGATGAAAATGGAGCCGAGCGAACTCATGGAGTCCGGTAGCTTGATGCGTTTGAGCTGATTGACGATGAGGCCGGCGATAAAGCCCACCAGGATGGCGCCGAGAAAACCTGTGTGGAACTGCTGCACCGCAATCCAGGAGCCGATCATGCCGGGCGCCAGGCCCGGTTTGTCCGCCATTGAGTAGGCGATGTAGCCGCCGAGCACGGCGGTAAAGAGGGTGAGCCCGGCGATGCCCATGTCGGCCATGTCCTTGAGCACACCCGCCTCGGGCACTGCGCCCTTGCCGCTCATCATCACCGAGAGCGACAGCAAGACGCCCCCCGCGACTATGAAGGGGATCATGTGGGAGGTGCCAAACAGCAGGTGCTGCTTGAGGGTGTTGAGCTGGCCCTTGATGCTGCGATCCTGGGGTTCGGGTGCGCTGGGTTGCGGCGCCCTGATCTGGGCTGGCTTGCTGCCGGCCGCACTGGCGGGAGCCTGGGCCGCCAGCAGCTTGAGCACCTCGGCCTTGCTGGTGGCTGCTTGCACCTGCGGGATAAAGCCCGGCTCCAGCAGCTTGGTGGAGAGCTCGGCCAGCACCTCGATATGATGGTTGGCGCCCCCTGCCGGGGAGGCAATCATGAAGAAGAGTCTGGAGGGCTGCCCATCTTCGGCGCCGTAGTCTATTCCCTGGCGACTGATGCCGATGACGATGGCGGGCTGCAGCACGGCCTCGCTCTTGGCGTGGGGCAGGGCGACCCCCTGCTCAAACCCTGTGTTGTCGAGGTTTTCCCGCGCCCAGAGGTCGCGCACGAACTGATCCTGATTGGCTATCTTGCCGCAGGCCTTGAGCCGGGCTGCCAGCTCGACAAAGAGCCCCTGTTTGTCGTTGGCCGCTATGTCGAGGCAGATCAATCCTTCGTCTATCAATGAGGTGAGCATAGGTGTCTCCTGGCTCCTTCTTGGAGCCGTTGCGATGGGTAACAATTGACCCGCCTATTGTTTCGCTCTTGCCCCAGAGTCGAAATCGGAGATATGTGCCCTTTACTGGATTTTTGTGTCAGCACCCCCGTCCTGTGACCCCGCTCGCATTTTTATGTCGTTTTTACAGTTTGGCTGTCTGGTTTTTAATTCATTTAAAAACAATTAGTTAAGTGTGTTTTTGATGCAGTTGTCAGAAGTGGGCGACGATATACCTATCCCACACCAGGAGTGGGGGTTGGAGATTTGTGTGCTGTGGCCGCACCCTGAAATGTGAGCGGCCCGGCAAAAGTGCAGCCCGGGAGCGGCTTCGCATGGGCAAGGCGGGCCCAAGCGGAGGTCGTGAAAAAAATGTGCATAACCAGAAGCCCCGGGCAAGGGCGGCGACAAGGCCGAGGTGGATAATTTCAATGTATTGATAATCAAAGAAAATATTGAGTTTAACCAGATCGCTTCAGGTGGCTTTTATATGGTTTCATAAGGGGCCTGAAACTGTTTTTTAGATTGGTTTTTGCATAATAAATCGTTTATTTAGTTGGACAATCGGGGAAGACTTGGTGTCCAATCGGGTAGAGCAGGTTGGCCAACAGTGCCGTCAGCCAGTGTGTAACCCGAGATGTAAGGAGACATCCTGATGGAAAAACTTGACCAAGAAATCGACACCATGCGCCAGGAATTTGAGTCACAGGGGCAAAAACAGGCCCATGACAAATGGCAAGCCAGGGTCGATGAACTGCAGCGGGAACGCTCGGAAGTTCCCCAGCCGGAAGCGGCAGAACACTAGCCCCCGACGGCCATGATGGCCATCGGTTGAGCAGATAATGAAAAACCACCGCCCTGACTCAGGGCGGTGGTTTTTTTCAAGGTGAAAGGGTGCCCTGATTTACAGGCGGTAGACATTCTGGGCTATGTCGAAGTGCGCCGCACTCTCCCCCGTGCCGCCGTTGAGCACAGTGTGGAAGAAGGCCGCCACCTTCTTGTTGGTGATGGCATCCCCCTCGAAGTAGGCGTGGGAGTCCCCCACCTGGGGCTGATCGGTGAAGTCGACGTAGGTGGCCGTCTTGGAGTCCAGTTGCTTGGTGTAGTGACCGAGCCGCGCTTTCTGCTGCTCCCCCATCTTCATCCGTGACGCCAGGAGGGCGCTGTCTCTCTCATTGATGGTGATGTAGAGGCGGTTGCGACACTGGATCCGGTCGACCCACTCGGCGTGGTGCTCGTTGTTGGTGTCCGCGGCCACCATGACGACATTGTCGAACAGCAGGTGATTGGCGTTGTAGGTGGTGCTGCCGAGCAGGTGCTTGAACAGGTAGTTGCCCATGCTGTGCAGCATCAGGTTGATGGTGAAGGGACAGCGCTTGTTCACCTCCTTCGAGAAGTAGCGATCCCAGGCCTCGCCGTTGCCGGCGAACTTCTTCTGCGCCTTGTCCTCCAGCGCGGCCACATACTGGGCATTGAACTCCTCGAGCAGTACCTTCATCTTCTCCAGCACCCGATCCAGAGCGCCGACAGAGGCCAACGCATCACGCTTGTCGCTCTTGTAGCTCAATACCCCCTCGGCGTCGCCCCCGCCATTGGCGGGCCAGCTGAAACAGAGCACCTCGACCCCATACTGGGCCTCGAGACGGGCTGCCCGCTCCAGCACATCCTGCAGATCGTTGTTAAAGCCATGGACGAACAGCAGCAGGTGCTTGCCGGTCTTGAGCTTCTGTTTGCCCGTCCCTGTGCCGGCGCAGCGCTCCAGCAGCTTGCGCGCCACATAGGCGCTGGCCGGGTAGCTGGCGGCGGGATCCAGCCCCACGCTCTCGGCCATCTCGGGGGTGATCTGGTCGGGCAGCAAGTCCAGCTGCCATTTGTCTCCCTGGCGGCTGGCCTCCGCCAGTCGCAACTCATTCGGGCCTGCCTCCGGCCTGTCGCCGAAGACGCCAAGGGGGCTCTTGCTCCCCTCGTTCACCACACGGTTGGTCACTATAAACACTCTGCTCTCCTTCTCTCGTGCCCTCGTCAAGTAGTCAGTGACTCGTTTGAAGTCCTGACCGATGGAGAAGAGCCTAGTCGGGATCCGGCCACTCTTCCTTGGGGCAGAAACGACAAGGGCCATCCGAAGATGGCCCTTGTGGATTCAGGGGGTCATGGAACCCCTTAGCAGCGGTTGCCGGCGCGGGCGACCCGCCCCTCGGCCAGCAGCCGGTAGCTGCCGGTGGCGGCGGGGACGAAAGCGGATTGCCCCTTCTCCAGGCGCAGTGACTGCTCACCTTGCTGGAGGGTCACTGTGCCATCTATGGCAAATAGTATCTCGGCGCTGGCGGTGGTGAGTGCATGCTCACCGGCCGGGTAGACGCTGAAGGTGAAGTCAGGTACCGGCACCTCGAAGTGCTGCACAGCCCCTTCAAGGTGGGGGGCCAGCAGGATTTGATCGTCCGGCTTGGGCAGGCAGCGGGTGCAATCCAGCAGTTCTGCCACGTCTATGTATTTGGGGGTGAGCCCGGCGCGCAGCACGTTGTCGGAGTTCGCCATGATCTCAAGGCCGGTGCCGCGCACATAGGCGTGGGGGGTGCATGCGTCCAGATACATGGCCTGACCCGGCTTGAGCGTCACCACGTTCAGCAAGAGCGGCGAGAAGAGACCGACATCCCCCGGGTACTGGGCGGCCAGGCTGGTGATCAGCGCAAAGGTCTCGTCATCCTGACGGGCGGCGGCATAGGCCAGCAGACCAGTCAGGGCCTCTTCCTTGCGCGCGCCGTCCAGGATCAGCATCTGGTGGAAGAAGTGCTGCAAGCCAGCCTCATCCTGTGACTGGCGCAGCGCCGCGGTCAGCTCGGAAAGCGCCGGCAGCGCCATGGCATCGAACAGCGCCAGTATGGCCGGAATGGCGCGAAAGCCGTTCATCGCCTGATAGGGGGTGAGGGCAAACACCAGCTCCGGCTTGTGGTTCGGATCCTTGTAGTTGCGATTGGCTGCCTTGGGCGAGATGCCGGCGGCCTCTTCTTTGGCAAAGCCCGCTTCGGCCTGGGCCTTGCTCGGGTGCACCTGGATGGAGAGGGCCTTCTCGGCGCACAGCACCTTGAACAGGAAGGGCAGGCTGCCGAAGCGGGCGACGGTGGCGTCCCCCAGCACGGCGGCGGGGGCGCTCTCTATCAGGGTCGAGAGTTTCTGCACACCTCCCGCCAGGGTCACCTCGGAGCAGCCGTTGGGGTGGGCCCCCATCCAGAGTTCCGCCTGGGGTTTGCCAGCCGGATTGGGGATGCCAAACAGGGTGGTGAGGGCGTCATGGCTGCCCCAGTCATAACCTTGAATCGGATTTTGCATCAACAGAAAGGAGGGCAGATCTCGACTGCTCATAAGGGACGCCTCATTTGTCGTGAAGAAAGTGGTTTGAAGAAAAGGGTGGAATTGACGGTCCGGCCCGGACTATAACATGGGCGGCCTTTGCCGCCGCAATCGCTTGCCTCTCTCTTGATCGGGATCATCATGTCACTCATCTTCAGCCAGCTGCTCGACGGCGCCCTCCACGACCAGGTTCCCTTCGAACAGATCTGGTTTGCCCAGGATCAGGGGGTGCCGCCCGGCTTCAGCTACCAGGTCAACTTTCCCCGCCTCGAGCTGGTATTCAGCGGCGAATACCTCAACCAGATCTGGGACAGGGAGTCGGGTTGCCAGGAGGTCAGCGTGCTGCCGGGGCAGGCGCTCTACATACCCCCCAACGGCTGGAACAAGCCGCTCTGGACCACGGATTGCTCTGTGCTGAGCCTGCTGTTTGGCAAGCGCCAGCTCGGTTTCAGCCTGGTGAGCAAGCGCCGGGAAGACCCGGATTTCTTCGATGTGCAAAAGCACAGCATCATGGCCCGGGCCGGCCATGTGAATGAACACATACTGGCGGCCCTCAACGTGCTGGTGGAAGATCCAGGCCGCTCCCCCACCGACAACCACCTGTTGCAGGCGCTGCTCACCAGTGCCCGTCAATTGCTGGCGGAGTCCACCTTCGAGCGGCCGAGAGGGGCTGACCTGTTTCACGGCATCTGCATCTATATCCAGGAGAACTTTCACCGCCCCATCACCCGTGACTCCATCGCCCACCGCTTCAACGTCTCGGCCAGCCATCTCTCCCACCTGTTTCGCGAGCAGGGACACATGCGCCTGGCGGACTACATCAGCTGGGTTCGCATCGATCGGGCCAAGTTCATGCTGAAAAAATACCGCTTCCGGCTGGAAGAGGTGGCCAGCCGCTGTGGTTACAGCGATGTGAACTATTTCTGCCGGGTGTTCAAGCAAAAGACAGGGCTGACCCCCTCCCAGTACCGCGCCCTGAGCCAGCCCCAGGGGCAGAGCGAGAGCCTGACGCCATGACGGCGGCGCTCGCCATGGCGGAACTGCACGGGCTTGAGCCTCATGGGGCGCGGACAGAAGTGGCGCATTGTGATCCAGTCCCCGACTATGGTCGGACATGCACGCCCGCCATTTGATTATGCAAATGGATGGGCTAAGATGGCCGCGCGCAACGATCAGATTGATAACAAACGGAAGTTAGGAGATGCCGATGGAAAGCAAAGTAGTTATCCCGACCCAGGGTCAAAAAATCACAGTCGATGCCAGCGGCAAGCTGCACGTTCCCCACAACCCCATCATTCCGTTTATCGAAGGGGATGGCATAGGTGTGGACGTGACCCCGGCCATGCTGAACGTGGTGAACGCTGCGGTCGAGAAAGCCTACAAGGGCGAGCGCAAAATCGCCTGGATGGAGATTTATACCGGCGAGAAATCGACTCATATCTATGGCGAAGGTGCCTGGCTGCCGGCCGAAACCCTGGATTTCATTCGTGAATACTGCGTGGCCATCAAGGGCCCGCTGACCACCCCGGTCGGTGGCGGTATTCGCTCCCTCAACGTGGCCCTGCGCCAGGAGCTGGACCTCTATGTCTGCCTGCGCCCGGTCCGTTACTACGAAGGGACCCCGAGCCCGGTCAAACACCCCGAGCTGACCGACATGGTGATCTTCCGCGAGAACGCCGAAGACATCTACGCCGGCATCGAGTGGAAGGCGGACAGCGATGAAGCCAAGAAGGTGATCGCTTTCCTGCAAAACGAGATGGGCGTGAAGAAGATCCGCTTCCCCGAGTCCTGCGGCATCGGCATCAAGCCCATGTCCAAGGCCGGTACCGAGCGTCTGGTCCGTGCCGCCATCGAGTACGCCATCGACAACGATCGCGACTCCGTGACTCTGGTGCACAAGGGCAACATCATGAAGTTCACCGAAGGTGCCTTCAAGGATTGGGGCTATGCCCTGGCCCAGAAAGAGTATGATGCCCAGCTGATTGACGGCGGCCCCTGGTGCTCCTTCAAGAACCCGAAGACCGGCAAGACCATCATCGTCAAGGACGTCATCGCCGATGCCTTCCTGCAACAGATACTGCTGCGTCCGGCCGAGTATGACGTCATCGCCTGTATGAACTTGAACGGTGACTACATCTCCGACGCCCTGGCCGCTCAGGTCGGTGGTATCGGCATAGCCCCGGGCGCCAACATCGGCGACGGCGTGGCGCTGTTCGAGGCGACTCACGGCACCGCGCCCAAGTACGCAGGTCAGGACAAGGTGAACCCGGGCTCCCTCATCCTCTCCGCCGAGATGATGCTGCGCCACCTGGGCTGGACCGAAGCGGCCGACCTCATCGTCAAGGGCATGGAAGCGGCCATCGCCAACAAGACAGTCACCTATGACTTCGAGCGACTGATGGAAGGCGCCACCCTGCGCTCCTGCTCCCAGTTCGCCCAGGACATGGTCGACCAGATGTGATCGGAAATACGAAAAAGCAAAACCGGCGCCATGAGCGCCGGTTTTTTTATGGGTGACAGGCCAGAAAGCCTGAAGATGCCGCCCTCAGGTGGTCTTTTCCACGTGCTGCTGGTAGAGCTGCTGCCATTTGCTGCTTTCGGCCTCATCCCCCTGCGCCTGCCAGAACTCGCAGATGGAGTTGGCGAGTTCGGAAGCCATGGCGTGATCGCCATCGCGACGGCTCATCAGATATTGTCCAAGCCAGCTTTGATACTGTTTCATAGCCCGATCTCCTTATCTAAGGTGCCCCTGGTGTCGTTCGCCGGCACAGGCCGCCAGCATTGACTCAACCGGGTCACTTGTGGTGCTGCGCCCAAGCTCGTTGTGCCCACCGGACTGGGTGGTGATCTTGCAGGATCAAGGCGACAACGGGGCGCAGATGTCAAAAAACGGCCTCTATCGTATCACAAAATAACCAACTTGGGGGGATTGACGGCAAGGGGAGGGGCACGGGGGGTAGCCAAGCTTGGGCAAAGAGCATGCCATCTTGCTGATCCCAGAAGAGAAAAACCCGCCAGGGTGGCGGGTTTTTCGGTTGAAAAAAAGATCAGAGCTGGGCGGTGGCGAGGTATTTCTCCATCTCCTCGGCGGGCACCATGCCGCCGCCGGTAGCCCACACCAGGTGGGTGGCCTGCGCCATGCGCCCGGCATCCAGAGCGCGCGATGCCTGCCAGTCGCCATCGGCGCTGACCCGCCAGGGGCCCGGCATTCCGGCCAGGGCCGAAGGCTCGAGGCGGATCTGCTCGTCCCGGGCCAGCAGCCCCAGCAGGTCATACATCTCCTGATCGCTCAGGGTGTAGAAGCCATCGAGCAGCCGCTCCATGGCACGGCCGACGAAGCCGGAGGCGCGTCCCACCGCCAGGCCATCGGCGGCGGTAAGGTTGTCTATGCCCAGATCCTGCACCGCAATAGCGTCGTGCAATCCGGTGTGGACCCCGAGCAACATGCAGGGAGAGTGGGTGGGTTCTGCGAAGAAGCAGTGGACGTTGTCCCCGAACGCGAGCTTGAGGCCAAAGGCCACGCCCCCCGGGCCACCGCCGACGCCGCAGGGCAGGTAGACGAAGAGCGGGTGCTCGGCATCCACCACTATGCCCATCTCATCGAACTGCTTTTTCACCCGCTCGCCGGCCACCGAGTAGCCGAGGAAGAGGGTGCGGGAGTTCTCGTCGTCGATGAAGAAGCAGTTGGGATCGCGCTCGGCCTCCTTGCGCCCCTGCTCCACAGCTACCCCGTAATCTTCGGCGTATTCCACGACGATCACCCCGTGTTCGCGCAACTTGCGCTTCTTCCACTCCCGCGCATCGGCGGACATGTGGACGGTGACGGTGAAGCCGAGCTTGGCACTCATGATGCCGATGGACATGCCGAGGTTGCCGGTCGATCCCACCGCAATGCTGTACTGGCCGAAGAACTGGCGGAACTCGTCCGTGAACAACTTGCGATAGTCGTCCTCTTCACAGAGCAATCCGGCCTTGATGGCCAGCCGTTCGGCATGGGTCAGTACCTCGTAGATGCCGCCACGGGCCTTGATGGAGCCGGAGATGGGCAGGTGGCTGTCTTTTTTAAGCAACAACTTGCCGGTCAGCTCGACCCCATAACGCGCATTGAGCGTTGCCTGCATCGCCGGGATAGCCGCTATCTCGGACTCCAGAATGCCCTTGCTGGCGCGGGTCTCGGGGAAGGCGTCGCACATGTAGGGGGCGAAGCGGGCCAGGCGGGCGGAGGCATCCGCCACATCGTTGCTATCGAGCCCCACATAGGGCAGACCGACCGCCAGCGTAGTGGCATTGGGGTTGAACCAGGTGACAGGCTCGAGTGCTATCAGGGATTGCACCAGCGGGAATTGGGTAATGAGCTGTTGGACGTCGATGTTTTTCATGGGATGTCTCTGTCTTTTACACGATATAGGAGAGCAGGAAGGTACCGGCCAGCGCCATCAGGGAGGCGACAAAGGTGGCACTGGTGTAGTACTTGAGCGTTTCGTTCAGGGTGGCGCCGCAATACTGTTTGACCAGCCAGAACAGGGAGTCGGTCACCATGGTGCAGCCGATGGCGCCTGAGCCGATGGCCAGGGTCATGATTTCGGGGCTGATGTTCGGGTAGTGCACCATGATGGGGGAGACGATGGCGGTGGCCCCCATCATGGCGACGGTGGCGGAGCCCACGGCGGCGTGCAGCACTATGGCCACCAGCCAGGCGAGCAGTATGGGGTGCATGTCCAGCTGGGAGAGTATGGTGGCGAGGCTGTCCCCCAGGCCGCTGGCCTTGAGCACGCCGTTGAAGGCACCGCCCGCGCCGATGATGAGCAAGATGTTGGCGATGGAGGAGAAGCACTCCTCGGTCTTGTCCAGCAGCCCTTCCATCTTCATGCGCTGACGGATCCCCAGCACGTAGTAGGCGGTGAAGGCGGCGATGAACATGGCGGTGATGGGGTTACCGATAAACTCCAGCACTGTGTAGAGGTGGCTTGCATGATCCATGTTGAGCTCGGCCACCGTCTTGGCCAGCATCAGCAGTATGGGCAGCAGCACGGTGAAGAGGGAGGCGCTCAAGGTCGGGAGGCTTGCCTCATCCCGGGCCTTGATGTCGGCAAAGGCGGCGGGCACCTCCTTGAACGGCACCCGTTTGCCCAGCAGTTTCAGGAACAGGGGGCCGCCCACCAGGGAGGCAAAGAGCCCGACCGCGAGGCCATAGACGATGACGGAGCCTATGTCGGCACCCAGCTGATTGGTGACATAGAGCGCAGCGGGGTGGGGCGGCACTATGCAGTGCACGGCCATCAGTGCGGTGCAGAGCGGAATGGCCAGGGTCAGCAGCGAGGTCTTGGTCTTGCGGGCGATGGAGAAGGCCAGCGGAATGAGCAGCACCACACCGACTTCGACAAACAGCGTGATGCCACACACCAGACCGACCAGCACCATGATGACCTGGGGCGAGAGCCAGCGGCACTTTTGCAGGGCGAGACCTATGCGCTCCGCCGCCCCCGACACCTCCATCATCTTGCCGAGTATGGTGCCAAGGCCGATGACGGCGGCGAGAAAGCCCAGGGTGCCGCCTATGCCCTCTTCCATGGCATTGACCATCTTGACCGGGTTCATCCCCATCATGGTGCCGACATAGAAGCTCGCCAGCAGCAGGGCGAGGAAAGGATGCACCTTGCCCTTCACTATGGTGAAGACAATCAGAATGATGCTAGTCAGCAAGGTACCGACGACCCACACTTCAGAATTCATACTGCGCCTCGACAAGGATGGTAAGAGATGAATGATGGACCTATTGAACGGCAAGGGCGCCGGGCTGACAAATGATGAAAATGGCCTCTTGGGTGAGCTGGGTTGATGCAAAGGTGCCACATTCATCACATTTAGCGGTATTTATGTGACTTGGGTTCGGTTACATCATCCTAAATAGGGTCATCCGGGATATCATGACGGCGATGTTGAGCCTGTGATGGGGAAGGCGCATGTATACCGAAGACAACTATGTATCGAGAAACAAGCTGCTGAGCGGCTATCAGCTCTCCAAGCTGCACACTTTCGAGGCGGCGGCCCGCCACAGCTCCTTTGCCCTGGCGGCGGATGAGCTGGCGCTCAGCCCGAGCGCGGTGAGCCACCGGATAGGTGCGCTGGAAGAGGAGCTCGGCTTCAAGCTGTTCCAGCGCTTTCACCGCAAGGTGATGCTGACGACTGAGGGGCAAAGGGTCTTCTGGGCACTCAAGTCGTCGCTCGAGTTCATCAATCAGGAGATCCTGGAGATCAAGAATCAGGAGCTCTCCGGTTCCCTGACCGTCTATTCCCGCCCCTCCATCGCCCAGTGCTGGCTGGTGCCGCGGCTCGCGGATTTTTCCCGCCTGCATCCCCAGATCGATCTCAACATCATGACCGGCAACGAGAACGTCAACCTGCACGGCTATGGCATCGACCTGACGATCTATTTCGATGACAAGGTGCCGGAGCGGCTCGCCATCCACCCGCTGATGGATGAATACATGGTGCCTGTGTGCAGCCCCGAATATGCCGAGCGGCACCAGTTGCTCGATAACCCGGATAACTTGAACCACTGCCGCCTGCTGCACGACAGGCAGGCCTGGGGATATGACTCCGATACCGACGAGTGGTGCAGCTGGGCTCGCCAGGCCGGGATCTCCCTCGATGGCTGCCAGTCGAGCATGGGCTTCGATCGCTCCGATCTCGCCATCATCGCCGCCATGAATCACGCCGGCGTGGCCATGGGCCGCAAGAACCTGGTGCGCCAGCGGCTGGAGCGCAACGAACTGGTGGAGCCCTTCCCGGGCAAGGCGGTTCGCTGCAATCAACGCTACTACATGGCCACGCTCCCCCATCGTCAGTGCCCCAAGATCCAGGCATTCATCGAATGGATAAGCGCCCAGGCAAAGGAAATTGATTGAATCAGGGAGAGGGATACAGAGAGCTGCCCGGTCTCGCTCTCATTTCATTCGCCGTTAGAATGAGGTGGCCAATATTTGTACATTCTGTGCTGGCGGCTGTGGGCAACGGTATGGCTTGTTATATATGAATGCAGGTTCTTGGATGACACCCCTTTTATCTCTGTGACAAATACCTGGGGAAGTGGGACCGATTAACCCATGTTGAAGAAATAATGTCTGTTGAGCGGTGATCCGATAAGATCCCTGATGTGAATTAACCACAGTGAATAATCACCATGAGATTGTCAGGAATAGCGTTGGCGCTATAAAATCATTATGTTGTTATCGAGTGGACATGCTATTCTCAAAATGAGTTATCCCTGTGACATACAAAAATAATTCTGTGAGGAAGTAATGAACGAGTTTCTGAAGGTTCTGCTGAACATTCGCAGCTTGCGCGCTGCCATTCGTGAACTGCCGTTTGAGCAACTGCAAGAAGCGAAAGAAAAGTTTGATCTGGTATATAACGAGCGTGCCGAGTCCGTAGAGCAAGAGCGGGCCGAGCAGGAAGAGCGTCAGCGCAAGCTGAGCGAGTTTACCGAGATGCTGCAACAGGCTGGCATAGATCCGCGCGAGCTGATCGGCAGCGTGGCCACTCCGGCCGCTGCTGGCGCGACCAAGAGCAAGCGTGCTCCGCGTCCTGCCAAATACAAGTATCAGGAAGATGGCCAGGAGAAGACCTGGACCGGCCAGGGCCGCATGCCCAAAGCCATTGCCGAGCAAGTTGCGCTGGGCAAGGATCTGAACGACTTCCTGATCTGATTGCCAGGATAGCGTCGTCAATAATGCCGCCCAAGGGGCGGCATTATTATTTTCAGGATCCTGTCTATCTATTGCCCATCCAGGAAGTCACCTAATTTGGGTCGCCCGTCCACAATAGCCATGACCATCATGGGCCAATAAAAAGTATCCATTGGCGGTAAGCCAATCGCTGTCGCACCCCCCTGTGACACAATGAGGACTCATACAGCCCATTTGTTATCTCTGATGACACAAGATGACAAATAATGGCCCATCGCTGTGGGATGAAATAGATGGATTTGCGGGCATGCCTCCCGCTTTGCCTGGTCGCGCATTTTTCTATCAATGGGGAAGTTCTTGTCCCGCTCGCACTATTTTTCTTTCCCCATGACTGCCCTATTTGACACCCCTGTTCAGACAATATGTGAATGTCATTTCTCGGGTTGGAGATTGAATAGGGGCCTGGCGACCCCGCTGCGAATAAATAGGAAATAGGTCAGCTGACCGGCTGGCCGAGATCATTGCGAAGGGGAATGGAGCGACTGTGTGCAAATTGACGGCGCGCCATGACCCCATCGGCCAGCATGGCCAGCAGGGTCTCACTCTCTTGCCAGCCGAGGCAGGCATCGGTGACCGACAAGCCATATTGCAGCTCACTCAGTGGCGCCGGTTTCTGGCTGCCCCCTTGCAGAAAGCTCTCGACCATGACGGCAGCAACGGCAGTGCTCCCGCCTCGCAACTGGCGGCAGAGCTCCCCGGCGACCAGGAGCTGGTTCTGGTGCAGCTTCTGGCTGTTGCCGTGGCTGCAATCCACCATCAGCCGAGGGTTGAGCCCCTGGCGCGCCAGGCGTTCGGCCGCGTCCATCACGTCGCTCTGGTGATAGTTCGGCAGGGTGCCGCCGCGCAAGATGATGTGGCCGCCCGGATTGCCTTCGCTCTTGATCACCACCATGCCCCCCTGGCTGCCAGGAGCGGTGAACAGATGGGAGGCCTCGCTGGCCAAGATGGCATCGATGGCCACCCGGATGTTGCCGTCTGTGCCGTTCTTGAAGCCGACCGGGCAGGGCAGGGCCGAGGCCAGCTGCCTGTGTACCTGGGATTCGGTGGTGCGGGCACCGATCGCCCCCCAGCTGATGAGATCCGCCAGATAGAGGAAGCTGGTGGTATCGAGGAACTCGGTGGCGGTGGCCAGCCCCAGACGGTTGATGTCGAGCAGCAGCTGACGGGCCAGGTGGAGCCCGTGACCTATGTCGTTGCTGCCATCGAGATGAGGGTCGAATACCAGCCCCTTCCAGCCGACAGTGGTGCGCGGTTTTTCGAAATAGGTGCGCATCACTATCTGCAGGCTCTCCTGATACTCGGTGGCGAGCCGTGCCAGCCTTTTCGCATAGTCGAGGGCGGCGACGGGGTCGTGGATGGAGCAGGGGCCTATCACCACCAGCAGGCGATCGTCCGCCCCGCTCAGGATCTGGCGCACCTGGTGGCGGTGCTGGTCAATGTGCTGCGCCATATCGGCCGAGCAGGGGTGCTGTGCCAACAGGTCGGCAGGGGTGGGGAGCGCCTCCACCGCGAAGGCGCGCATTACCGAATTCAAAACAGCCATCTGGGATTACCTTGCTGTGGAAATGGGGTCGATGATGGGCCCGTAACGCTCGGGTGCCTGGTTCAGGGGATCTGCGCCCAGCCACATCATCTTTGTTGAGAGTGATTATCATTATCTTGCTGTCAGTCTCAAATGCAAGCACTACCGAGAGGATTACCAGAGATGGGGGGGCGGGCCGTAAGAGCGGAGGGGAGAATGGCAATCAGGCCCGCTCCCGAGCGGGAGAAGGCCTGATAAGTACAAGGAATACAGGTGGTTATCAGCTATCCATCACGACGTGGCGATCCTGATGGTAGGCGTCTTCATCCTTGCCGCTGCGCCAGTAAGGCACCGCATAGACCTGTGAACGATCTACCTCCAGCGCACGCCTGACATGACGGCGCAGAGGCACCACCAGACCCTCTTCCCCCCCGAACCAGAAATAGCTCCCCTCGGCGGCCATGGGCAGGGCGGTGAAGTGCTCCACCAGAGGGCCGGTCTGGTCCGGCGTGCCGACAAACCAGCGCAGGCTGACCCCTTCGGGCAGCGACAGATCCTGCACATCTTCCTGATGGGGCACCAGCAGCGCGATATGGCCCCGGGCCTCTGTCGGCATCACCTCGGCCATGGCGCTGATGGCGGGCAGTGAGGTGAGATCGCCGGCCATGTAGTAGTGATCGGCCAGCTGCAACATGGGGTCCGGGCCGCCCGGGCCCGAGATGGCGAGCCTGTCCCCCGCCTTGGCGTGGAGGGCGAAGCGGCTGGCGGGGCCGACATCACCGTGCAGGGCGAAGTCGATGTCGATCTCCAGGGCCTCGCGGCGGAAGGCGCGGATGGTGAAGGTGCGGATGATGGGCTTCTGGCTCGGATCCTCCCAACGGGGACCCTTGGGGGTCGGGGTTGGCAGCACTATCTCGCTCTGGCCCGGTCGGGGCAGCATGATCTTGATATGGGCGCCGCCACAGCTGAAGGGGTAATCCGCCAATTCGGGGCTGGTCAGGCAGACTCGGCGCAGATGAGGGCTCACATCGTGGACATGTTTGACGGTGAGCAGGCGAGGGCGATTGACCGGGGCGGACTGTGACATTTGAGTACTCCTGACAGACGAGAGCGCTCATTTTTCATTAAATGAAAATTATTATCAATTGCTTTGTGGCAGGGAAGGGGCAAGGGCAGCCAGCATGGAGGCCATGCCGGCTGCCCTGTGGGCTGACCGGGCTCTAGTTCCGATCACTGCCTCCCAGCGCCCGGTAGATCCCGGCCATGGTCTTGAGCTGGCTCTGTTGCTGGGCCAGCACGCCGAGCTCCGCATCCCACAGTCGATTCTGCTCGTCCAGCCAGGGCTGAACCCCGGTGGCGCCCGCCAGGAAGCGGGCCCCCGCCAGTCGCTCGGCCTCTTTGGCATAGGCCAGTTGCTGCTCGAGATAACGCAGCCGCTGCTCCCCCTGCTGACGAGCGGCCAGGCCGTCCTCCACCTCCAGTAGGGCCGTATAGAGCTGCTTGCGAAACTCGGTTTCGGCTATCTGATAGTCAATCTCGGAGCTCGCGATGGAGAGCCGGGTCTTGTTGTACTCGAGGAAGGGGAGCGCCAGGGTCGCGCCCAGGGTCCCCACCGGGTTCTGCAGCACCTGGGTCAGGGTGTCCGAGGTGGTGCTGGCGCCGCCGGTGAGGCTGAGGGTGGGGTAGAAACCGGTGCGGATCTCGTCCCCTCTGGCCAGCGTCTTGCGAAGGCGCAGCTCGGCGGCCCGCACGTCTGGGCGTCTGGCCAGCACATCGGCGGGGATGCCGACCGCCAGCGTCGGTATGGGGCCCATGGCGAGGGACGTCGGGGCAAACTCCAGCGGGCCGCTGCTGCGACCGAGCAGCAGGCGCAGGGCGTTGCCGGCCTGCTCCCGTTGCAGAGTGAGGGAGGCGAGCTCCGCCTGCTTGCCGGCTTTCTGCTGGCTGGCCTGCACCAGATCGAGGCGGGTGACGGCCCCGGCGTCATATTTTGCCCGGGTCAGCCGCTCTATCCGCTCGTAGTTGGCCAGCTGACGCTCGCCAAGGGAGAGGGCCGAGCCGAGGTAAGCCAGCTGCCAGTATTGCTCCAGGGTCTTGCCTACCAGCATCAGGCGGGTGGCGGCGCTATCCTGCTCGCTGGCCTCTGCCTCCCACTGGGCCTGATCCCGCACCGAGGCGAGCCTGCCCCAGAGATCCACCTCATAGCTCAGGTTGAAGGAGGGGCCCAGGTTGCTGCTGGCGCTGCCGTCCTTCATGTTCTTGTTGCCGCTCGCCCCCAGGCTGGCGTTGACCGACGGGGTGAGGTTGGTGTCGGCGAGATCGGCGCCGAGCAGGGCACTTTTGAGCCTGAGCCCCGCCACCTGCATGTCCGGGTTGGCCGCGAGCACCTCATTGACCAGCTGATCGAGGGCGGGATCCTGGAACCCCTGCCACCAGAGTCCGGCCTGCTGGCTGCCAAGATCCCGGGCGTCCTGCTGCCACGCTGGCGCCACGTCCAGCTCGGGTCTGTGGTAGGTGCTCTGCTGGCTGCAGGCACTGAGACAGGCGGTGAGCACCAGGCTAAGCGCCGTTCTTGACGAGAGGCGCTGCCCCCGGCCGGATAAGTTGTGCATCATCATTCCCTCGCCAGTGCCTCGACCGGATCGAGCCGGGCCGCATTGCGGGCGGGCAGGTAACCAAACAGGATCCCGATGAGCGAGGAGCAACCGAAGGCCATCAGGATGGAGAAGAGCGAGAAACGCATCTGGAAGCTCTCCACGAGCAGGGAGAAGATAAAACCGATAAACATGGCCAGGCCGATGCCGAGCAGGCCCCCCAGCAGGCTGACCATCACAGCCTCGATCAGAAACTGCTGCAGGATGTCGGACTGGCGGGCGCCGACCGCGATGCGGATCCCTATTTCGCGGGTGCGCTCCACCACAGACACCAGCATGATGTTCATCACCCCGACCCCGCCGACGATGAGGGAGATCACCGCGATGGCGGAGACCAGCAGTGTCAGGGTGGCTGTGGTCTTCTCCACCGACTTGACGATGCTGTCGCTGCTGAAGGTGAAGAAATCCTTCACCCCGTGGCGCTGGGTCAGCAGTGCCACGGCGGCCTGCTCGGCCAGCGCGGGCTGGACCCCGTCCTTGACCCTTATAGTGATCTGGCTGAAGTGATTCTGGGAGATGAGGCGACTCATCACGGCGCTGTAAGGCAGCCAGACGTTGACCGACTGGCTGCTGGGGCCAAAGCCGGTCTCCTGGGCCACCACGCCGACGATGCGCACCGGCAGGGTGCCGACCAGTACCACCTGGCCGACGGGATCCGTCTTGCCGAGCAGGCTCGCTATGGTCTTGCCATCCACCACGGCCACCGCCGTCCGGCTGCGGATGTCCCGCTCATCGAGCAGGCGACCCTGGGTGAGGGTCATCCCCTTGACCCGGAAAAAGTCGCTGCCGACCCCCACCACGCTGCCGCTGCTGGTCTTGTTGCGATAGCGCAGCTGGCCCGAGGTGGCGATCTGGGGGCTGGCCCCCTCCAGATAGGGCTGGCCGAGCAGGGCGTCGAGATCCCGCTCGTTCAGGGTCTGGATGCTGGCGGCCTTCTCGTCGCCCCAATCCTTGCCGGGGAAGATGTCGATGGTATTGGTGCCCATGGCGTTGATGTCGTCGATCACCTTGGCGCGGGCCCCCTGGCCCAGCGCCACCACGCTGACCACGGCGGCGATGCCGATGATGATGCCGAGCATGGTGAGGAAGGTACGCATGCGATGGGCCAGCATGGCGTGCAGGGCCATGCGACCCGCCTCCCGGTAGCGATCCCAGCCCTGGCTGCCCCGCCTGGCGACGGAGGCAGTGGCGATCCGGTCCGGCGCTGGCTCGCGTGCTTCCAGCACCGCTGCTTGCCCAGGGAGGCCGGAAGATACCTGATCGACAGCGGCCTGCGGGCTCTGCTGACTCTCCTCCCCGTGGGCCTGGCTCGCAGAGATGACGGGGCTGGCAGCCGGTTGACCGCTGTCTTCCACCACGCGTCCGTCCCGCAGGGTGATGATGCGATTGGCGTGGTTGGCCACCGCCATGTCGTGGGTCACCAGAATGATGGTGTGACCCTGTTCGTGCAGCTCCTTCAGGATGGCCATCACCTCCTTGCCGCTGTGGCTGTCGAGGGCGCCGGTGGGCTCGTCCGCCAGGATCACTTCGCCGCCATTGGCCAGTGCCCGGGCTATGCTGACCCGCTGCTGCTGGCCGCCGGAGAGCTGGCCCGGCCTGTGGTGGCTGCGATCGCTCAAGCCCAGGCGGGTCAGCAGGGTGCGGGCACGTATCTGGCGCTCGGGGCGGGATGTGCCGGCATAGATGGCGGGGATCTCCACGTTGGCGGCCGCATCCAGATGGGGCAGCAGATGGTAGCGCTGGAAGATGAAACCGAAGTGGTGGCAGCGCAGCCGCGCCAGGGCCAGGGCATCCAGGCCGGCGGTGTCCTGACCGCGAAACAGATACTGGCCGCCGCTCGGGCGATCGAGGCAGCCCAGCAGGTTCATCAGGGTGGACTTGCCGGAGCCGGAGGCACCGACTATGGCCACCATCTCCCCCGCCGCTATGGTCAGATCCAGCGGGTGCAGCACAGTCACCTCGTGCTCCCCGCTCTGGTAGCGGCGCTCTATGCCCTTGAGCTGGATCAGGGGCTCGCTCACGGAACCATCTCCATCTCGTCGTTCTGGACGGGCTTGCCCTGCTCCAGAGTCACCTTGTCCTGCTCGTCGAGGCCGCTCACCACCTCTATCTTGATGTCATCCTTCATGCCGGTCTTGATGCGGCGAGTCTCTTTCTGCCCGTCCTCCTTGAGCAGGGTGACCTCATATTCGTTCTCCCCCAGCTTCTTGCCGAGGGCTGTCTGGGGGATGGCCAATACCTGTTTGCGTTCACCCAGCACTATGGTGACCTGGGTCGTCATGGCGACCCTCAGCTGATGGTCGGGGTTGGGCACATCGAACAGGGCGTAGTAGTAGATGGCCGCATTGCTGGTGGTCGTGGTGTTGGCGCTCTGCTCGTTGATGTTGGTGGGGGCCAGCTCGACAGTGCGCAAGGTGCCGTGATAGCGGCGGTCCGGGTCTCCTATCAGGGTGAAGTAGACCGGCATGCCGGCCCTGACCTTGGTGACATCCGCCTCCGAGATCTGCGCCTTGACCGTCATGGTATCCAGGTTGGCGAGCTTGAGCAGGGTCGGGACCGTCTGGCTGGCGGCCAGGGTCTGCCCCTGGCGGGTCACTATGCTGACGACTGTGCCATCCATGGGGGCCTGAATGCGGTTATAGCCGAGCTCCGTCTTGGTGCGCTCCACCTTGATCAGGGCGTTGTCGATGTCCGCCTGGGCGCTCTGCAACTCGGCCCGGGTGACGGCCAGCTGCGCCTCTGCACTCTCCAGATCGGCCCGGGAGCTCGCCTCCTGCCTGAACATCTGCTGCTGGCGGCGCCAGGCCAGCTCGTTCTGCTTGAGCTGCGCCTGCTTGATCTTGAGCTGGGCACGGCGGCTGGCCAGCTCGGCCTCGGCGGTCTTGAGGTTGTTCTGGGCTATCAAGGGATCTATCTCTGCCAGCAGATCCCCCTGCTTGACCTGTTGCCCGGCCTCCACCGCCAGATAGGTGACCTGACCCGAGACCTGGGCCCCCACATCCACCTGCTCTATGGCCTGCAGGACGCCGCTGGCCAGCACCGTCTGCTCCACGTCCTGACGGGTCACGGTCGCAGTCAGCACGGGGTCCGGGGTCTTGCCGGGCCAGGCCAGCCAGACCACTAGGGCCAGCAGTGCCAGGGCAAGCAGGGCATATTTGCCTGGTTTTGGAAGAGTCTTCATTTATCACCTGAACGAAACGAGTGAAGGCGTGCAAGGGCGATATCCTGCAGCAAATGGCACTTAAAAAGAAGCGAGCAATGTGTAAGAAATCATGTAGATGAAGTTGTCAATTAAGAGGGTCTGAATGTCGGCAGAGGGAGGGAAGGCCAGACCTGCATGATACCCGTGGGGGCGGAGCAAGGGGCTTGGGAGGTCTACGAGGGGATAAATACAGGAAGCCCGCTCGTTGAGCGGGCTCCCGGGTACTCAGCTGACGGCCTTGAGCTGCTCGGCATAGGGCTCGTGGCAGATCTGGATATCGACGGGCAGCTTGTAGATGAGCAGGCGTGCCAGCGATCCCTCCATCCAGTGGTGGCGGCTGCCGACCAGCAGGAGCGAGGTCGAGTGGGCGTTCAGCCACTGGCCCAGATCCCTGACCACGTCATCGACCACCAGGCAGTGGTAATCCACAGGATGAGGCAGCAGGGTGATGAGTTCGCTGATGATGGCCTTGGCATCCAGCGTGCCCTGGGCACTGCGTTCCTCCTCGGACAGCGACAGGCTCTTGCGGCGCACCTTGCTGCTGTGCGTCAGGTGCAGCAAGGTCAGGTCGCAGCCCAGCCCTTGTGCCAGGCGGCTCGCCTTGGCCAGCGTCTCCTGCTCGTAATCCTTGCCTTCCAGCAACAGCACTATGTTGGTGTGGGTCATAAGCAGTTCTCCTTGGCATGGCGCGGGTCACCGGGGACAAAGGAGCTGTCCCCTACCACAGTGATCCCGCTCTGTATTGCATGGTACTCACTTGTCTGTGGGCGCCAGACGTCATCCTTTGTCGGTGAGGGCGCGCAAGATCATCTTCGTTTACATCAGCATAACAGACGCAGTTGAACGGAGAATGAAGACATGCGGCCCATGGCTCCCTTGATGGAGGAATAAGATGGGAAAATGGTCTATGGGCAGCACAGCAGTGGGGTTTGTCTTGGATGTGCCTGGTGATCATGCTGCTCGCCCGGCTTCAAGCCAAGGTGCCGGGATCTGGTGTCTAAGGGCGGGCAATCACAGTGGCGGTCGGCGGGCCGCCACAGTGACAGGGCTTAGCGGGGCACTTTTGACAGCTGCTGGGTCAACCAGGGAAGCCCCTCTTTCTTGCGGCTGAGGGCCCCCGCCAGCTGGACCGGCTCGGCGGGCAGTATGCCCCTGCTGGCAAAGTGGAGCTCACTGCTTCCCTTGGCCAGATCGGTCAGCATCAAGACATAGCCATCCAGCGAGTCCAGGGTCAGCCTCTGCGCCATGGCCTGATGCAGCTCCTCCATCCGGCTGTGGATCTGGCTAGGGTCCATCACGCAGATCTGGCTGACCATGAGGGAATGGCCCGCTATCTGGTAAGCCTTCTCGTCGGCCACGAGCAGCTCGCACAGGGGGGTATCGCCCAACTGGGTGCGCCGCTCCAGCAGGGTCTGGGCAAAGGGGGCCAGGGCCAGATCGGCGATGGGCAGCAGCCGGTCGACCGCTAGCCTGTCCTCTGCCGTGGTGGTGGGGGAGGTGAAGCTGAAGGTGTCGCTGATGATGGCCCCCAGCAACAACCTGGCCTGGGCGCGGGACAGACTCTCATGGCCCATCAGCTCCAGCAGCACGGTGGCACTGCACCCGACCGCCCTCACCCAGGCATCGAGGGGGCCACGGGTGATGAGGGTGCCGATGCGGTGGTGATCGATGAGGCCCTGCACATCGGCCTCGGCCAACCCCTCAGGTCCCTGCTCCAGCTCGCTGAAATCCACCAGAAAGACCGGCTTGTTGGCGACGCTGCCCGTCAGAACCGGGGGGGCCTCCACCCCTGCCGTCTCCAGGATGAAGCGGGTCTCGGCAATGGGGTCACCCAATGCATAGGCCTGGGCGGTGCGACCCTGACGGTTGAGCCAGTCGGCGGTGACCAGCGCGGTGCAGATGCTGTCGCTGTCGGGATTCTTGTGGCCAAAGACATGAAGCATGAGGCGGTTCCTGATGTGGGGTGATGGGCTCGGCCGCATGTCGCGGCGCCGGGCCAGAGAGGGCCATGGGGCCCGAGTCGGTTCCACTCTACTGTCTGGCGGTGATGGGGGCAAATCCGGCCAGGCTCTGGCCTCTGGCCTGGGGCACCGAGAGTCGGAGAAGGAGAGGGTGCACCGCCGTCATTGATCAGGGCCGCTGGCGGCGGGTCCGGGGCATGGGGTCACTGCGTGGGAGTGTTTGGGTTCGTGATTTCGGGCAGATACCCGAAGGAATTGAAGACCCGCCACTTTGGGCATGCGGCCAAAGCGGATACTTCACCTTTCCAGGCAGATTGCCGGAGAGGTTTGCTACTCGTCTTCCCGGTCAGGTCACCGATAGGATTGAAGGCCCGCCTCTCCGGACGAGCCGCCGAGGAGGATGATTTGCCTCTCTGGGCAGGTTGCTTGAGAGGTTTGCTACTCGTCTTCCCGGTCAGATCCCCGAAGGAATTGAAGACCCGCCAATTTGGGCATGCCGCCAAAGGGGATGGTTCGCCTTTCCGGGCAGGTTGCTTGAGAGGTTTGCTACTCGCTTATCCAGTCAGGTGGCCGAAGGCTGGATGGCTCGCCACTCAAGGCAGGCTGCCGGAGAGTGGTTACTCACCTCCCCGGTCAGGTCACCGAAAAGGTTGATGACCTGACACTTAGAGCTGGCGCCGTAAGGCTGATGACTCACTCCCGGTCAGGTCATCGAAGGGGCTGATGGCTCGCCGCCTCAGGGGCGGCGAGAGGCCTTGATGTCTTGCCGCACAGCCCTCAGGAGGCAAGCAGCTCGCGGGCGTTGGCCAGGGTGTTGTCGGTGATCTGATCCCCCCCCAGCAGACGGGCCAGCTCGTTGAGGCGGGCACCCTGGTTGAGCGCCTGCATCTGGGTCTCCGTGGTCTTGCCGTCCGTGTGCTTGCTGACCACCATGTGCTGGTGGCCCTTGCCGGCCACCTGGGGCAGGTGAGTGACCACCATCACCTGGGTTGATTCGCCGAGCTGGCGAAGCAGACGGCCCACCACGGCCGCCGTCGGGCCGCTGATCCCCACATCCACCTCGTCGAAAATCAGGGTGGGGGTAGAGATCTTGCGGGCACTGATCACCACTATGGCGAGGCTGATGCGCGACAGCTCGCCGCCGGAGGCCACCTTGCCCAGCGGCTGTATGGGTTGCCCCGGGTTGGTGGTGACCATGAATTCCACTCGATCGATACCGAGTGGCGACAGGCTGCTCTGGGCGTCGGGGCGCACCTCGATGGCGAAGCGGCCATCGGGCATCGCCAGCTCGTGCATGCTGGCGGTCACCTGGGTGGCCAGTTCCTGGGCGTAACGCTGACGGCTCTGGCTGAGCACCTCTGCCGCCTGGACAAAGGCCTGGCGGGCCTCGGCCAGTTCATCCTCCATCCCTTCTAACCTTTCCTCATCGGAGTGGAGGCGGGCGAGATCCTTGGCCAGCTCCTGATGGTGCGACGGGAGATCCGCCGGCTTGACGTGGTGCTTGCGGGCCAGATTGATCGCCTTGGAGAGGCGGGCCTCCAGCTCGTTGAAACGCTCGGGATCCAGCTCCAGCAGATCCAGATAGCTGCGCAGCTCGCTGTGGCTCTCCTGCACCCCGATCAGGGCTTCGTTCAGCATGCCGAGCACGTTGCCAAGGCGGCTATCCATGCCGGCCAGGGTCTCGGCCCTGTCCACCGCCACCTGCAGCAGGCCGGCTATGGTGGTCTCCTCGTTGTCATAGAGCAGGTCGAGGCAATAGCCGCACTCCTGCATCAGCTCGGTGCCGTTGGCGAGGCGCTGGTGCTCCTCTTCGATGGCCTCAAACTCCCCGGGTTGCAGGGCGAACTCGTCCAGCTCCTGTACCTGATACTCGATGAGCTGGCGACGGGCTTCCCGCTGCTGCTGTTCGGCCTTGAGGCGGTTGAGCTCGTTTTGCAGCTGGCGCCACAGCTGATAGTGCTGGCGCACCTCATCGAGCAGCAGGTGGTGACCGGCATAGCCATCCAGCAGGGCGAGCTGATAGTCGGGTTTGAGCAGCAGCTGATGTGCGTGCTGGCCGTGAACGTTGACCAGCAACTGACCCAGGCTCTTGAGCTGCACCAGGGGGACGGGGACTCCGTTGATGTAGCTGCGCGAGCGCCCCTCGGCGGAGAGCACCCGCCGAACTATGCACTCCCCATCGTTCTCCAGCTCGTTGGTGGCGAGCCAGGCGCGGGCGGCGGGGTTGCCGTCCAGCAGGAAACGGGCACTGACTTCCGTCTTGTCGCTGCCCGGCCGCACCATGCTGGCTTCGGCCCGCTCGCCGAGGCAGAGGCCGAGGGCGTCGATGGCAATGGATTTGCCTGCCCCCGTCTCCCCTGTGATGCAGGTCATGCCGGATTGCAGATCGAGTTCGAGAAACTTGACGATGGCGAAGTTGTTGACGGTCAGCTGGGTCAGCATGGTCTCATCCTGTATGGGTCAACATTACTGTGTATGCATCCAGTATATACTGGTCTTATATACAGTAAAGTGTGCGGGGCGGGATTTTTTGCCGGGCAAGGGGATGAGGAGTCGTGCGAGGGGCTGCACAGGGAGAGGCACAGAGCCGTCATGGCATCCCATGGATGATGTGTCCCTGGAGGGCAGGCGCGCGATCAGCCTGTATTCGTTCACCTTTTTGAGGTCTTGTCGAGGCAGTGAACTTGTGGAGTCGGGGTGGCTGAGACACACTCGAGACAGGCCTGGCTCAGGTTCAGCGGGCAGGCCACCATGCTCTTCACCAAGGATGCGTCTAGATGATCCACACCCCGACCCTGCTGTTGATCTCCCTGGCAATCAATCTGATGTCGGCATTGCTCATGTTGTTCATCCACTTCTTGAAGCCTGGTCGGCGCAACTTCCTGTTCTGGTCCCTGTCTGCCTTCCTCTTCTCCCTCTCCATCTTGCTGCTCAGTCTGGGGATAGGGAGTGGCCATCCGGCCCTGGGGATCAGGGTCGGTGGCCTGGTCTCCCTCATGAGCATATTGCTGTTGCTGGCCGGCTTTTATGCCCTCTACGGCCTGTCCTGGCGCCCCCGCACCCTGTGGGGAGGGGTTGCTCTGTTGCTGCTTGCCTATCTGGGGTTGTCGAGCCATTTCGAGGTGCGCATGGTGCTGGCCCTGATGGAGTCTGTGGTCTACCTCTGGTGTGCTTGTCTCATCGTCTCCCTCAGCCGCCACCAGAAGCGGGTGCTCCATGCCGTCGCCGTCATCTACCTGCTGCATTTCACCATATTGCTGAGCCAGGGGTTGCTGCTCTTGCTGGGGACCAATGGCCCCGTGAGTGAGGGAGACTGGCTGCTCGATGCCATCTTCTTCATGCACATGGTGCTGACCATAGGCTCGGTATTGCTGCTGCCCCTGGTGGCCTATGTGGAGGCGGAGCAGGCGCTGCTGGCCCTCTCGGAGCGGGATCCCCTCACCGGGGTGCTCAACCGGCGGGGCCTGTTCAGACAGGGGGAGCGGGCGCGGCCGGGGCAGATGCGCTGCGTGGTGGTGCTCGACATCGATCACTTCAAGAGCGTCAATGACAGATTTGGTCACGGCTGTGGTGATGAGGTGATCCGGTTCGTGGCCAGGGTGCTGGTGGCCGAGGCGCGCAAGGATGATCTGGTGGGGCGCATAGGTGGCGAGGAGTTCGCCATCATCATGGGAGGGGTGAACGGCCAGATGGCCCATGACATCTGCGACCGGATCCGCCGCCAGATAGAGACGGGCTCCCGTCAGGGGGCCTGCCCGCCGTGCGAGGGGGTGACTGTCAGTGTGGGGGGCGTCTGCGCCTGTGCTGATACAGGGTTGGCGCACTTGCTGACGAAGGCCGACGAGGCAATGTACAGGGTCAAGGCGGCGGGGCGAAATGGCGTGCTTCTGCAGCTCGAACCCGGACCGCTTCGGCTGGTTGAGGGCGGCGAGGGCTAGGCTCTCGCCGCCAGCCTTGCTGCGGCCCGGGCCCGCTGGCTAGAACAGCTTGCTACCCCAGCCGAGCTTGTTGCGCAGCACGTGGAAGTAGCTGTAATCCAGCGGGTGCACCAGATGCAGCTTGTGTTGGCTCTTCTTGATGAGGATCTCGTCCCCCGGGTGGACCGCCAGGGTCACCTGGCCGTCGCAGCTCACCTGCATGGCGTCGTCCTGATTGTCGGGGGAGACCAGCAGCCGCACCTCGCTGTCCGCATCCAGCACTATGGGGCGGCTGCTCAGGGTGTGCGGGAACATGGGCACCAGCGTGATGGCGTTGAGCTTGGGGGTGAGGATGGCGCCACCCGCCGATAGCGAGTAGGCGGTGGAGCCGGTGGGGGTGGCGACAATGATGCCGTCCGAGCGCTGGCTGTACATGAAGCTGCCATCGATATAGACCTCGAACTCTATCATGTGGGCTATCTTGCCCGGGTGCAGCACCGCCTCGTTGACCGCCAGGTTGCTCGACTTGCGCTCGCCGTGGCGATAGACGGCGGCCTCCAGCAGGAAGCGGTGCTCGCTCTTGAAGTGGCCGGAGAGCACCTGCTCCAGGGGCAGCAGGTAGTCCTGGGGGGAGAGATCGGTCAGGAAGCCGAGGTTGCCCCGGTTCACCCCTATCACAGCCACATCGAACCGGGAGAGCACTCGGGCCGCCCCCAGCATGTTGCCGTCACCGCCGACCACTATGGCCAGATCCGCCTGCTCACCGAGCTGCACCAGATCCATCACGTTGTCACCCAAGAGCCCTAAGGTCTGGGCGACCCGGCTCTCCAGCAGCACCCGAAAACCGCGGGTACTCAGGTATTGATGCAGGCCGCTGAGGGTCTGGTTGGCCCCTTCATGATGGGGCTTGCCGATGAGGGCAACGGTTTTGAACGGAGAATCCATAGGTTATCGGGTCTGGGGAAGTCTTGCGGGGAGTATACCGCGCTTTGCCGGGGATTTGTCTGTCTCCATGCCCCTTGGCGCAATCGGCCCCGAAAAGCGGCAAGTTGGCCGGCTGGCAGGAGGCATTGTGCCTGATATGCCCTTTTCCCCTTGAAAGCCGGGGCTGCGTCCCCATAATAGCGCCAACACAGGGTCCGTTGACGCGTGTCGCTTACCTGAACGTCAGCAACCCCTCGTAAGTAACCCCTGAATATTGGAGATGTCATGAGCCACGAAGAACAAAAGGTTGAAGCGATGGAGCAAGTGGAAGCCCAGCCAGTCGAGCCGACCGATGTAGACAGTGAAGTGACAGCCGAGCAGGCCCGCATTGCCGAGCTGGAGGCCCAGTTGGAGGCAGCCCAGCAGGCCTCCCTGGAAGAGCGTGAGCGCGCCGTGCGTGCCGTCGCCGAGATGGAAAACCTGCGTCGCCGCGCCGCTCAGGACGTGGAGAAGGCCCACAAGTTCGCGCTGGAGAAGTTCGCCGGCGAGCTGCTGCCGGTGCTGGACAACCTGGAGCGTGCCATCGAGCTGGCCGACAAGGAAAATGAGGCGCTCAAGCCGATGATCGAAGGGGTCGAGCTGACCCTCAAATCCATGCAGAGCTCGGTAGCCAAGTTTGGCCTGCTCCCGCTGGATCCGCTGAACCAGCCGTTCGATCCCAACGCCCATCAGGCGATCAGCATGATCGACAATGCCGAAGTGGCAGCGAACACCGTCATCGCCGTGATGCAGAAGGGCTATGAACTCAACGGTCGGGTGATCCGTCCGGCCATGGTGATGGTCTCCAAGGCCCCGGTCTGAGTCCCGTCGCTGTGCTGAGCCCGCCGCTCGGCGGGCTTTTTATTGGTAGCGGCGCCATCAGCGTATTTTCTGGCGCCATTTGGCAAGCACTCTTGCGCCCAAGGGGCAAGAATGCGCGGTTTTTTAAGGTCAGGGCTTGAAGCGTCGGCTCGAGACCCCATATAGGTGGCAAGGCCACGGCGGCATCTGATTTCAGTGGCATGGAAACTTAGGTGACACGGAAAGAATTTGATGTCGGGTGCTTGAAAGCCACAGTGGCAGGCCCCACCTAGCCGTTAACGTATTTAAGGCGAGCCCCTCGCCAGTTTATTCAAAGTATTTGGAGATTCGTCAAATGGGTAAAATCATCGGTATTGACCTGGGTACTACCAACTCCTGCGTTGCTATTCTGGATGGCGACCATGCTCGCGTGATCGAGAACGCGGAAGGCGACCGTACTACTCCGTCCATCATTGCCTATGCCGATGACGGCGAAATCCTGGTTGGTCAGCCGGCCAAGCGCCAAGCCATCACCAACCCGAAGAACACGCTGTTCGCTATCAAGCGTCTGATTGGCCGTCGTTTCGAAGATGAAGAAGTACAGCGCGATCTGAAGATCATGCCGTACGCCATCGCCAAGGCTGACAACGGTGACGCCTGGGTAGAAGTCAAAGGCAAGAAAATGGCACCGCCGCAGATCTCTGCCGAAGTGCTGAAGAAAATGAAGAAGACCGCCGAGGATTACCTGGGCGAGCCGGTGACCGAAGCGGTCATCACAGTACCGGCTTACTTCAACGACGCCCAGCGTCAGGCTACCAAGGATGCCGGTCGCATCGCCGGTCTGGATGTAAAACGCATCATCAACGAACCGACTGCTGCGGCCTTCGCCTATGGCGTGAACAAGGTCAAGGGCGAGCGCAAGGTTGCCGTCTATGACCTGGGCGGCGGTACCTTCGACATCTCCATCATCGAGATCGACGAAGTAGAAGGTGAAACCACCTTCGAAGTGCTGGCGACCAACGGTAACACCCACCTGGGTGGTGAAGACTTCGACAACCGCGTCATCAACTACCTGGTAGACGAGTTCAAGCGTGAGCAGGGCATCGACCTGCGCAACGACCAGCTGGCCCTGCAGCGTCTGAAAGATGCCGCCGAGAAAGCCAAGATCGAGCTCTCTTCCGCCCAGCAGACCGACGTCAACCTGCCGTACATCACTGCAGATGCCACAGGTCCGAAGCACATGAACATCAAGGTGACCCGCGCCAAGCTGGAATCCCTGGTGGAAGACATGGTGAAAGACTCCCTGGAGCCGGTCCGTGTCGCCCTGAAAGACTCCGGTCTGGCGGTTGGCGAGATCGACGACGTCATCCTGGTGGGCGGTCAGACCCGTATGCCGCTGGTTCAGAAGACCGTTGCCGACTTCTTTGGCAAAGAGCCGCGTAAAGACGTCAACCCGGACGAAGCCGTGGCCATGGGTGCTGCCATCCAGGGTGCCGTACTGTCCGGTGACAAGACAGACGTACTGCTGCTGGACGTGACCCCGCTCTCCCTGGGTATCGAAACCATGGGCAGCGTGATGACTGCGCTGATCGAGAAGAACACCACCATCCCGACCAAGAAGTCCCAGGTGTTCTCCACTGCCGAAGACAACCAGTCTGCCGTGACCATTCACGTGCTGCAGGGTGAGCGCAAGCGTGCCAGCGACAACAAGTCCCTGGGCCAGTTCAACCTGGAAGGCATCCGTCCGGCACCGCGCGGTCTGCCGCAGATCGAAGTGACCTTCGACATTGACGCCAACGGTATCCTGCACGTCTCCGCGAAAGACAAGGAGACCAACAAGGAGCAGAAGATCACCATCCAGGCCTCCTCTGGTCTGTCTGATGACGAGATCGAGCGCATGGTACGCGAAGCCGAAGCCAACGCGGCGGAAGACAAGAAGTTCGAAGAGCTGGTGCAGACCCGCAACCAGGCTGACGGTCTGGTCCACTCGGTCCGCAAGCAGGTCACCGAAGCCGGTGACGCCCTGCCTGCCGACGACAAGACCAAGATTGAAACCGCACTGTCCGAGCTGGAAGCCGTCATCAAGGGTGACGACAAGGCTGCCATCGAAGCCAAGCAACAGGCCCTGATGGAAGCGTCCCAGAAGCTGATGGAGATTGCCCAGCAGCAGGCTCAGGCGCAAGGCGCCGGTGCCGAGGCTGGTCACTCCTCTTCTTCCGCCAAGGCTGACGACGACGTGGTCGACGCCGAGTTCGAAGAAGTGAAAGACGACAAGAAATAAGCCCAACCCAGATGGGCAGAGCAGACTCTGCCCATCGGCTCAGAATCTGTTCGCGGTCTGTCGCGAGAGGACGTCAGCAAGGTAAAGAGCAGCGCAGGAACCGGAGTGTATGTGAATACATGAGGATTCCGAGCAGCACATGAGCCTTGATCACGGCTTCGTAGTAAGAGTGTGAGCAGATTCGTCAATGAATTTACGGGCGTTGGGTAACCAACGCCCGTCTGCATAACGGCTCAAGTAGAACAGGATGAGTATGTCGAAGCGCGATTTCTACGAAGTGCTCGGGGTATCGAAAGGTGCCGACGAGCGCGAGATCAAGAAGGCGTACAAGCGTCTGGCGATGAAGTATCACCCGGATCGCAATCAGGGTGATGCCGCATCGGAAGAGAAGTTCAAAGAGGTCAAGGAAGCCTACGAGGTCCTGACCGACGAGAACCTGCGTGCCCGCTATGACCAGTACGGTCATGCCGGCGTGGATCAGAGCCAGGGCGGCGGCCACGGCGGTGGTGCCGATTTCGGTGACATCTTCGGCGATGTGTTTGGTGACATCTTCGGTGGTCGTGGCGGTGGTCGTCGCGGCCCGGCCCGTGGCTCCGACCTGCGCTACAACATGGAGCTGACCCTGGAAGAGGCGGTGCGCGGGGTCTCCAAGGAGATCAAGATCCCGACCCAGGTCCATTGCGAGGTCTGCAACGGGTCCGGTGCCCACACCGGCAGCCAGGCCCATACCTGCCCGACCTGCCACGGCTCCGGTCAGGTGCAGATGCGCCAGGGCTTCTTCGCGGTGCAGCAGGCCTGCCCCCACTGTCACGGTCGCGGCAAGATCATCAAGGATCCGTGCCGCAAGTGCCATGGGGAAGGGCGCTACCAGAAGACCAAGACCTTGTCGGTGAAGATCCCGGCGGGCGTCGATACCGGCGATCGCATCCGTCTCTCCGGCGAAGGGGAAGCGGGGGAGGCCGGCGCACCGGCAGGCGATCTCTACGTACAGGTCCACGTCAAGGAGCACGAGATCTTCGTGCGTGACGGCAACGATCTCTACTGCGAGGTGCCCATCAGCTTCACCACGGCAGCGCTCGGCGGCGAGATCGAAGTGCCGACCCTGGATGGCCGGGTCAAGCTCAAGGTCACGGCGGAAACCCAGACCGGCAAGCTGTTCCGCCTGCGGGGCAAGGGCGTCAAGTCCGTGCGCTCCGGCCAGGTGGGGGATCTGATGTGCAAGGTGGTGATCGAGACCCCGGTCAAGCTGACCGAGACCCAGAAAGATCTGCTGCGCCAGCTGGATGAGTCCTTCAGCGGTGCCGCCGCCAAGACCCACAAGCCGAAATCCGAAGGCTTCTTCGAAGGGGTGAAACGCTTCTTCGACGATCTGACCAAGTAATCGCTACCCGCGTGACCCAAGCCGGCCTCTGTGCCGGCTCTTTTTTTGCCTGCCTTTTGCCCCGGGTCCGCCCTATTGAGTGGATCCCGATGAGGGATCCTCCTCACAACTCCCGGCGGTTTTCCCTGTGCAAACGTTACTCTGATCACAAGTGGCTGAAACGGTTTAGCTGGCATATTGAGTTAGCTAAAGCGGTTTAGCTATTCTCTGCTCGTCCATAACAACAGCGCCCGGACGGGCGGCAGATGACAGGTGAGGAAGATGACGATGTTCAAGAGCAAGTTGGCGCTGGCGGTGGCGCTGGGATTGGGGATGAGCAGCCCGCTGTGGGCGGCCGAGGGCGGTATCGAAGCGCGTCTGGCGGCGCTGGAGGCACGGGTGCAGGCGGCTGAGTCTCGCGCCGCCGCCGCCGAAGCGCGGGCCGACGAGGCCCAGAGCAAGGCGAGCGAGGCCCGGGAGACAGCCGTGGTGGCCAAGGCCCAGAGCGAGAAGGTGGACAAGCAGACCGCCGGTGCCCAGGGCTTCGAGTTTCACGGCTATGCCCGCTCGGGCCTCCTGGTCAACAGCAACGGCAACGGCGGGCGCGGCGGCCCTTACGTGACGCCGGCCGGCTCTGTGGGCGGGGCCGTGGGTCGCCTTGGCAACGAAGACGACACCTACATGGAGGCGAATCTGCTGAAGACCCAGACCTTCGATGACGGCAGCTGGGCCCGCTACAAGCTGATGCTGGCGGACGGGGTGGAGACCAGCAACGACTGGACCGCCAGCGATTCCAGCCTCAACACCCGTCAGGTGTTTGCCGAAATCGGCGACCTGGCGAGCTTCAGCGGCCCCTTCCAGCACTCTGTGCTCTGGGCGGGCAAGCGCTTCGATCGGGACAACTTCGACATCCACTGGCTCGACTCGGACGTGGTCTTCCTGGCCGGGACAGGTGGCGGCGTCTACGACGTGCAGCTGGCCGACAGCTGGAAGGCGAACTTCTCCCTCTACGGCCGTGACTACGGCGACATCAGCGCCAGCGGCCTGTCGGACATAGAGAGCTACATCCTCACCATGAACAACCGCGTCGGCAACTGGCAGTGGATGCTGAACGGCGTCTCCGCCAAGGACAACGAGGCGCGCATCAACGACGGCGGCGTTGGCAGCGAGGCGGCGAACAAGGGGGCGCACACCCTGGTGGCCTACCACGGCGAGAGCTTCTTCGGCATCAATCCCGGCTTCTCCAAGGCCGCCGTGCTCTACGGCCATGGCCTGGGGGCCGAGCTCAAGGGGTTGGGCTCCGACAGCGAGCTGCTGCCGGATGCCGACGCGGTGCGGGTCGCCGTGTTTGGTGCCACCGATCTCAACCCGCGCTGGCGGCTGGCTCCGGCCCTGCTGGCGGAGCAGAGCCAGGATCGCTACGTGAAGGGGGACGAGTATCAGTGGCTGACCCTCAACACCCGGGTGGCCCAGGTGCTGAGCCAGAACGTCGAGCTGGTCTACGAGGCCGCCTGGCAGTACATGGACTTGGATCCCAAGGGCTACAAGGGCCGGCAGGCGGTGAGCGGCAACTTCACCAAGCTCACCTTCGCCCCCACCTTCAAGGCGCAGACCGCCGGCTTCTTCGAGCGGCCCGAGCTGCGGGTATTCGCCACCTGGATGGACTGGTCCTCCGAGCTCGACAACTACGCCAGCACAGATGCCATGGGCCAGAGCGATTTCACCGCCGGTGGCGAGTGGAACTTTGGCGTGCAGATGGAAACCTGGTTCTAGTTCGTTATCCCGATCACAAAAATGGCAGACGGCGCCGGGATCTATTGGTTAGCTAAAACGGTTTAGCTGATAATGCCGACCAAGAGAACAGAGCCCGGCTCTGGCAGTGGATCCGATGCAGCAGTGGAGTAGCAAGGTGGGGAATCGTGTGTGGGTAATGGGGGATGCGGTGGTGGATCTTATCCCGGAAGGGGAGCTGCACTACCTCAAGTGTCCGGGTGGTGCCCCCGCCAACGTGGCGGTGGGGGTGGCGCGGCTCGGCGGTGAATCGGCCTTTATCGGCCGGGTCGGCGCCGATCCCTTCGGCCGCTTTATGGCCGATACCCTGGTGGCAGAGGGCGTCGACATTCGTCATCTGACTCAGGATCCGGCCCACCGAACCTCCACGGTGCTGGTGGAGCTCGATGAAGAAGGGGAGCGCAGCTTCACCTTTATGGTGCGCCCCAGTGCCGACCAGTTCCTCGAACCGGCTGACTTGCCCCGCTTCGAGGCCGGTCAGTGGCTGCTCTGCTGCTCCATCGCGCTCGCCAACGAACCTGTGCGCAGCAGTTGCCTGCAGGCCATGGCCGCCATCAAGGAGGCGGGAGGGCGGGTCTGCTTCGACCCCAACCTGAGGCCCGAGGTGTGGGGCAATCCCGCCGAGATGCTGCCGCAGGTAAGCGCGGCCATGACCCTGGCGGATGTGGTCAAGCTCTCGGTGGAGGAGCTGCAACTGCTGAGCGGCGAGGATGATCTGCTCGCGGGGCTTGCCACCCTCTCGGGCCCGGCCCTGGTGCTGGTGACCCGGGGGGCGGCCGGTGTGGTGGCCCGCCTCGAGGGCGAGCTGCTGGAGTGGGTGGGGCAGAAAGTGACCCCGCTCGACACCACGGGGGCGGGAGATGCCTTCGTCGCGGGTCTGCTGGCCGCCCTGGCCGGGCGTTCGTCACTGCCGACGCTGGCCGAGCTGCCCGCCATCCTGGCTCAGGCCCACGGCTGCGGGGCGCTCGCCACCACCGCCAAGGGGGCCATGACGGCGCTGCCGACCCGCACCGAACTGGATGCCTTTTTGCGATCGAGCATAAGCGGCCGTTGATCTGCGGCTAGAAGCCCGGGTCAACAGCCCCTACTCTCATGTGACAAGGGCCCGCCAGCCGGCGGGTCATAAGAGGAAGATTATGAATATCAGTGCGATAGCCAAGGATCTGGTGCCCCTGCTCGGGGGCAAGGAGAACATCGTCAGCGCCGCTCACTGCGCCACCCGGCTGCGGCTGGTGCTGGCGGACGACAGCAAGGTGAACAAGGCCGCCATCGACAAGCTGGACGGGGTCAAGGGGTGCTTCAGCAACGCCGGCCAGATCCAGGTGATCTTCGGCACCGGCCTGGTCAACAAGGTCTATGCCGAGTTCGTGGCTATTACCGGGACCGGCACCGCCAGCAAGGCGGAGCTGACCGACCTGGCGACGGCCAAGCTCAATGTGGCCCAGCGCCTGGCGCGGACCCTCTCCAACATCTTCGTCCCCATCATCCCGGCCATCGTCGCCTCCGGCCTGCTGATGGGGCTGCTCGGCATGGTGCGCACCTACGGCTGGGTCAACGCCGACAGCGCCCTCTTCGTCATGCTCGACATGTTCAGCTCGGCAGCCTTTATCATACTGCCCATCCTGATTGGCTTTACCGCGGCGCGGGAGTTTGGCGGCAACCCGTACCTCGGGGCGACCCTTGGCGGCATCCTCACCCACCCGGCACTGACCAACGCCTGGGGCGTGGCCGGTGGCTTCAAGACCATGGACTTCTTCGGGCTGGATGTGGCCATGATCGGCTACCAGGGCACCGTCTTCCCGGTGCTGCTGGCGGTCTGGTTCATGTCCCACCTGGAGAAACAGCTGCGCAAGCGCATCCCGGACGCCCTGGATCTTATCCTCACCCCCTTCTTGACCGTCATCATCACCGGCTTCGTGGCGCTGCTGTTTATCGGCCCGGCGGGACGGGTGCTGGGGGATGGCATCTCCTTTGGTCTGAGCGCCCTCTATGAGCAGGCTGGCTGGCTGGCGGGTCTGGTATTCGGCGGGACTTATTCCCTTATCGTCATCACCGGCATCCACCACAGCTTCCACGCCATAGAGGCGGGGCTGCTCACCAACCCGGCCATAGGCGTCAACTTCCTGCTGCCCATCTGGGCCATGGCCAACGTGGCCCAGGGCGGGGCTTGCCTGGCGGTCTACTTCAAGACCCGGGATGTGAAGATCAAGGCGATTACAGTGCCGGCGGCCATGTCCTGCCTGCTGGGCATCACGGAAGCGGCCATCTTTGGCGTCAACCTGCGCTACATCAAACCCTTCCTGGCCGGTCTGTTCGGCGGTGCCTGCGGCGGCGCCTACGTGGTGGCGGCCAAGGTGGGCATGACGGCGGTGGGCCTGACCGGCATTCCGGGCATGGCTATAGTCCAGCCCATGAGCCTCATCCACTACGTCATCGGGCTGGTGATCGCCTTCGGTGCCGCCTTCGCCGCCTCCTACCTGCTCAAGTACAAGGTGGAGTGATGAAGGAAAGCCATCTCCTCAACCAGGTTGTCCGGTCCCTGCTGGCCGGACAGCTCAAGGCGGCGGCCGATCCCCATAGGCCCCGCTGGCATCTGGCAGCCCCTGTGGGGCTGCTCAATGACCCCAACGGCTTTATCGAGCACGACGGACGCTACCACCTCTTCTACCAGTGGAATCCGCTCGGCTGCGAGCACAGCAACAAGGGCTGGGGTCACGTCACCTCTACCGATCTGCTGCACTGGCAGCACGAGCCGGTGGCGCTCCTGCCCACCGAGGCCTATGAGAGCCACGGCTGCTATTCGGGGTCGGCGGTGAGCGACGAGCAGGGGCGCCTGACCCTCGTCTACACCGGCAACGTCAAATACCCGGATGGCAGCCGCACCGCCTTCCAGTGTCTGGCCCGCGCCGACGGTGAGGGCGGTTTCGACAAGCTGGGCCCCGTGCTCGATCTGCCCCAAGGCTACAGCGGCCATGTGCGCGACCCCAAGGTGTGGCACGACGGCCAGCAGTGGCTCATGGTGCTGGGGGCCCGCACCCTGGACGACAAGGGTGAGGTGCTGCTCTATCGCGGCGACGCGCTTGATGCCTGGACTCTGGTGGGCCCCATCGCCGGCAGCGGGCACGGTGGTCTCAGGGACTTTGGCTATATGTGGGAGTGCCCGGACCTCTTCCCCCTAGGGGAGCGCCATCTGCTGATCTGCTGCCCCCAGGGGATAGCCCCGCAAGGGGAGTATTATCGCAACCTCTACCAGTGCGGTTGGCTGGCGGGGCAGTTCGATGGCGAGCAGTTCGAGCACGGGGCCTTCCACGAGCTGGACAGGGGCTTCGAGTTCTATGCGCCCCAGACCACCCTGGACAGTCAGGGGCGCCGCCTGCTGTTCGGCTGGCTGGGGCTGCCGGAGGAGAACGAGATGAGCCAGCCCACTGTCGCTCACGGCTGGATCCATCAGATGAGCTGCCCGCGGGAGCTGTTCTGGCAGGACGACTGGCTCTGCCAGCGGCCTGTGGCGGAGCTCGCGACATTGAAGGGGGAGCAGACCCGCTTCGAGGGGACGCTCAGGGAGTTTCCGGGGCTCGCCATCGACTCGGCCTGGCTCGATCTGGCGCTTTGCGGTGAGGGCAGCCTCTGGTTCGGCGCCGTGGCCGAGCTGGTGTGGCAGCCGGGGCGCATCACACTGCGACGCCAGAACTGGCAGAGTGGGGCCTGGGAAGAGAGAGCCGCCCCCTGGCTTGGAGGCAAGATCACCGTCCTTTGCGACAGCTCCAGTCTGGAGTGCTTCGTGGATCAGGGTCGCCAGAGCCTGTCGGCGCGCTACTTCCCCGGAGAAAAGCCGCAACTTTCATCGGGTAACGGCGATGATGGCTGCAAAATTTGCCTTGATCACTGGCCGCTGGCGGCTTGCCTAGTACAATAGCCCGGTGCTAGTCAGCCGGGAGGCCAGGTGGAGAAGAAGAAACGGATCACTATTGCCCAGATAGCCGAACTGGCGGGGGTCTCCAAGGCCACCGCCAGTCTGGTGCTCAACGGCAAGAGTGCGGAGTACAGGATTGCCGACGATACCCGCAAGCGGATCCAGGCGGTGGCGGATGAGTGTCACTACCAGCCGAGCTTTCATGCCCGCTCCCTGCGCGAGACCCGCAGCTACACCTGGGGGCTGGTGATCCCCGATCTCACCAACTTCGGGTTCGCCAGCATAGCGCGCGCCCTCGAGGCCCACTGCCGGGAGGCGGGGATCCAGCTGCTCATTGCCTGCTCCGAAGATGATCCCACCCTGGAGCAGCGGGTGGTGGACAATCTCATCAGCCGTCAGGTGGATGGGCTCATCGTTGCCTCCAGTGGCCACAGCGATGACATCTATGCCCGCATTCACGACCGCCTGCCGGTGGTGCAGCTCGACCGCCATATCGGCGAGTCGCGCCTGCCCATGGTCATTTCGGACGCCTGCAAGGCGACCGCCGAGCTGGTGCAGGACATGGCGATCGATTGCGACGAGGAGATCTACTACTTCGGCGGCCTGCTGGATCTCTCCCCCAGTCGCCACCGACTGGCGGGCTATGAGCTGGGGCTCCATCGCGTCGGCTTTGAGGCGGATGCCGCCCGGGTGCGCCATCGCGACTATCAGCCGCGCTCGGGTTATCAGCTGATGGCCGAGCTGGTAGAGGAGCTGGGAGCGCCCCCCCGCGGGCTATTCACCGCCTCTTTTACTCTGCTGGAAGGGGTGCTGCGCTACCTCAACGAGGCGGGCCTGATGGAGACGGGGATGCGGCTCTGCACCTTCGACGATCACGATCTGCTCGACTGCATTCCCATGCGCATCGACTCCGTGGCCCAGGATTGTCCGGCCCTGGCCCGGGCCGCCTTCGAGCTGATGCAGCAGCTGATCGCGGGCAATCCCCCCGCACAGACCGCCCAGGTGATCCTCCCCAGAGTGCGCTGGCGCAGCCGCCGCTAGTCGCCCATCACGTCTCATATGAAAAAGCCCCGCCAATACTGGCGGGGCTTTTTGCTGTTGGCGGCGGGCTCAATCCGTGGTGCTGGCACGCCAGAAGATCTGCTTGATGCGGGGATGCTCCCCCAGCGTCTTCATCAGGGCGTCCAGCTCGTCGCCGTCGATGGAGGTGGCGAGCAGCACAGCCGAGATCTCGATGTCCTGCTCCCCGAAGGGTTCTATATCCAGCTCGCTCAGGGGGTAGTTGGCCTGCTCCAGCTTCTGCTCCAGCCAGGGGAGCACCTCTTTCTGATGAGTACGGCGGATGAGCGCCGTCACGCGGTAGGTCACCTCGGTGTCGGTATTGTCCACCGGATGACGGTTGATCTGATTGACCAGGGGGCGCAGCAGGGTGTTGGCCGCCAGCACGAAGAGCGCGCCGAGCACTGCCTCCATGGCGAAGCCGGCACCGCTGGCCGCCCCCACCGCCGCCACACCCCAGAGGGTGGCGGCGGTGTTGATGCCGCGGATGTTGCCGGACTCGCGCATGATGACACCGGCGCCGAGAAAGCCGATGCCGGAGACGATATAGGCCACCACGTGGACCACCCCATAGCTGCCGCCGTGCAGGTCATAGATGCGCTGGGCCAGGTTGACGAAGAGGGCCGCCCCCACGGCGACCAGCACGTTGGTGCGAAGGCCGGCGGTGCGCTGGCGGTACTGGCGCTCCAGCCCGACCAGGCTGCCGAGCACGAAGGCGAGCAGCAGGCTGGCCAGGGTGTCGAGCAGGGCAAGCAGATCAAATTGTTGCCACATTCTCATGGGGTACTCCTTCTGATGCGTGATGGCTGCGCGCAATCCATGATGAAACGCCGCACAAGAGGGCTGAAAAACCCGGCGATGATTGCGCTGCTGGCCAGCAAAAAATGAAACAAGGCGTGCGGGGCGTCCCCTGCGCATGCCTCATAGGGCGTCGCTGACAGTTCAGGGGGCCAGCATGGCCGGCCCCCTGAACGCTGGTTGACAGAGTATGGTGCTGTCAGGTGCGCTCGGGATCATCACCGCGAGGGCGCAGTTCCCAGCGAACCGGGTGAGCAGCCCCGACCTGATGGACAAACTGCACCAGATAGCGGCGCTGGGGCGGGGTGCACCGCAGGTTGAGCACCAGCTCACGCCCGCCGCTGCGACCCGGTGTCATGGACTGCACCGGGTGCAGCCCGGCCGGTTGCAGGGTGTGGCTCACCATCTCCAGCACCAGCTCCAGATCGGCGCGATCCTCGCAGCGGATCTGCAGCCGGTAGTGGTGCTGGCGCTGTTTGCCCCGCAGCCAGCGCGGCAACATGCCAAGGCCCAGCTTGTTCAGCAGGGGGTGAGTCGATACAGACTGGGTTGATATCAAACGCATAGCAGCCTCCTTGTGGGAAGCAGAAACTATGCAGGCAAGGCGCCCATGGCCGTTGGCCAGGAGTCACCCGACGTCAAGTGTAAAAAGAGAAGAGGGGAGTGGATTTCCGCTTCTCGCAGGGCTGCGAGTTGCGGCAGAGGGACTCTGCGGCTAGCTCGCGACCTGGGTGCCGACGACAGGAGTCGGCGTGGATCTGTCACTTGATGAGTTGCCCACCGACGGTCTCCGCTATTGATTAGAGGCGACATGGTAGCCGATACGGCCGCCGGGGTAAACCCTGGGCCCCCGGCAGCAACATATTGAAACAAAATGAGGTTTTAGCAAAAGGGAGCCAGAGCCCCCTCGTTTTTATCGTCCGCTCGGGGCTATTTCATGCCCAGGCGCCTCAGGATCATGGCGGCGGGGCAGAAGCCGGTGAAGGCGCTCTGGATCAGGTTGGCCCCGACAAAGACGCTCAGCCAGACGAAGCCCGGGTGGACCCAGGCGGTGAGCAGCAGCGAGAGCAGCAAGATGCAGCCCGCGACCACCCTGACTCCGTTATCAACTGTCATGTCTCTCTCCCTTCCCTCTATTATTTAGTAGTTGCTAATTTAGTGTTGATTTATACAATAGACTAAATATCAGCAATTGCTAATTTATGCTTATGAGCCCATTCGACGAGATGAACGGACACGCGACGGCCGCCGCCGCCCTGCTCAAGGCGTTGGCTCATCCCGAACGCCTGATGGTGCTCTGTCAGCTGGTGGAAGGAGAGAAGGGAGTCGGGGAGCTGCTGGCTCACAGCCAGCTGGGGCAGTCGGCCTTCTCCCAGCAACTTTCGGTATTGAAGCGCCACGGCCTTATCCGTTCGCGCAAGGTCTCCCAGCAGATCTACTACTCCCTGGTGAGCGAGGCGGCCGCCGATGTGCTGGCGGCGCTGCAAACCCATTTTTGTCACGCAGATGAGGAAATTCGATGATTGAAAGCCAATGGCTGCTCTCTTTGGGCGGCGGCATGCTGGCGGGGCTGTCGGCCCTGATCCTGATGTTGTTCAACGGCCGGGTGGCCGGGATCAGCGGCATTCTGGCCGGTGCCTTGCAACACCGTGCGCCGTGGCGGGTGCTGTTTCTGCTGGGGCTGGGGGCCGGCGCCTGGCTGGCGCTGACCCTGGGTTGGGCCAGCATGCCTGCATTCACCAGCCTGCCCGTTTGGCCGGTGGTGTTGCTGGCCGGCCTGCTGGTGGGCATAGGCACTCGCCTTGGCAATGGCTGCACCAGCGGTCACGGCATCTGCGGCATGGGGCGGCTCTCCCTGCGTTCCATAGTCGCCACCCTGACCTTTATGGCGGCGGGCTTTATCACCGTCTTCGTTACTCATCATCTGTTGTAAGAGGCTGATCGCCATGAAGTTGCTGACAAGTTTGTTTGCGGGCCTGCTGTTCGGGCTGGGGATGGCCATCTCCGGCATGGTGGATCCGGCGCGGGTCACCGGTTTTCTCGATCTGGCAGGGGCCTGGGATCCCAGCCTTGCCTTCGTGATGGGGGGCGCCCTGCTGGTCTTTATGCCGGGTTATTTTCTGCTGGTGAAACCCCGTCGCCGGAGTCTGCTGGGGGAGCCCATAGTCGCCATACCGGCCCCCAGGCTGGATCGCCGTCTGATCGGTGGGGCCGCGCTGTTTGGCATAGGCTGGGGGTTGGTGGGCATCTGTCCCGGGCCGGCCTTGAGCCTCATTTCCAGCGGCCAGCCCATGATACTGTTGTTCATTGCGGCCATGGTGGCCGGGATCCTGCTGGTCGATCGGGGGCTGGTGCGCGTGCGGAACAAGGCTCGCCAGTCCCATACCGCCTGATCCCGTGAAGTGACTGATGACGCCAGGGAAGGAGAGTGATGATGGAAAAGATCCGGTTGCTGGGGCTCACCTTGTTGGTGATGACATCGCAGACCATGACATCCGCCCTGGCCGCAGAAGGGGAGAGTCAGGCCCCGTTGACAGTAGCGCCACAGCCGGTGACCGACTGGCTGACCCTGGATGGTACCGTCAGTGCCATCAATCAGGGGACGGTGGCGGCCCAGACCAGCGGCCGGGTCTCCCGCATGCTGGTGGATGTGAACGACGAGGTGCAGGCGGGGCAACCGCTGCTGGAGATCAGCGGCAAGGAGCAGTTTGCCGCCGTCACGGGTGCCGAGGCACGGCTGGCCCGGGCGCAGGCCCAGCAGGTGGAGGCCGAGCGCCAGCTTGCCCGTTTTCAGGCGCTGATTGCCAAGGGAGTGATCACCCGCGCCCAGCTCGATAATGCAGAGGCGACTGATCGCGCCGCCCGCGCCGAGGTCAATGCGGCCGAGGCGGCCCTCACCCAGGCCCGCGAGGCCTACGGTTATACCCGCATTCTGGCCCCTTACGCCGGTGTGGTGACCAAGCGGCTGGTGGAGCTGGGGGAGACGGTCGCCCCCGGTACCCCGCTGCTGTCGGGCTTCTCCCTCGATACCTTGCGGGTGGAGGTGGAGCTGCCCCAATCTGCCCTGACGCTCGCTCGCCAGCCTGCGGATGTGCAGGTGCTGCTACCTGATGGCAACACCGTTACCCCAGTCAAACTGACCCGCTTCAACTACGCCGACAGCCAGAGCCACGCCTTCAGGTTGCGCCTCGACTTGCCGCCGCAAACCGCCGGGGTATTGCCCGGCATGTGGCTCAAGGTGCAGCTCAAACAGGGTGAGCGTCAGGTGCTGCAGGTGCCGGATCGCGCCCTGCTGCGGCAAGGGGAGTTTAACGGCGTCTATCTGCAGCAGCCCGCTGGCTGGGCCCTGACGCCGGTGCGGGTCGGCCATTGCGTCGAGGGGCTGTGCGAGATCCTGGCCGGGCTGCAAGCCGGCGACAAGCTGGCTCCCGATGCTTGGGCGCAGCAGCAGGAGCTGGCCCATGAGTAACGAGCTGAACGGCAACAAGGAGAGGTTGGGGCCTGCGGGTCGGCTGGCGGCGCTGTTTCAGGGCTCTGCCATCACCCCGCTGCTGGCGTTGGTGGGGCTCTTGCTCGGCCTCTTTGCGGTGCTGGTGACCCCGAAGGAGGAGGAGCCGCAGATCGATGTCACCTTCGCCGATGTCTATATCCCCTTCCCGGGGGCCACCCCGGCTGAAGTGGCCTCTCTCGTCACCACCCCTGCCGAGCAGGTGGTCTCCCAGATAAAGGGAATTGATACCCTCTACTCTTTCTCCCAACCCGATGGCGCCCTGCTGGTGGTGGTGTTCAAGGTGGGGGTGAGCCGCGAGCAGGCCATCGTCGATCTCAACAACCAGCTCGACTCCCACCGGGACTGGTTGCCACAGGGGATTGGAGTCGGCCAGCCACTGGTGAAACCCCGGGGGATCGATGATGTCCCCATCGTCAGTTTGACCTTATGGAGCAAAGAGGGGAGTAAGCAACTGGGGGCACCCGAGCTGACCCGGGTCGCCCATGAGCTGGAGACCGAACTCAAGCGCATTCCAGGTACCCGCGATATCTACACGCTGGGCAGCCAGAGCAGCGTACTGCGGGTGATACCGGATCCGGCGGCCCTGAGCGCCCACGGCATCAGCTGGGGCGAGCTGAGCCAGCGACTTGCGGCCGCCAATCAGGTGGGCCCGACACAGGCCATCGAGCAGGACAACAGCGAGATCAAGGTGCAGGTGGGGCAGTTCCTGCAAAGCGAGCAGGAGGCTAGAGAGCTGGTGGTGGGGCTGCACGACGGCAAGCCTGTCTATCTGGGGGATGTGGCAAAGGTTTCTCTGGGTCAGGAGACCCCGACCAGACGCAGCTGGATGGGGCAGGGGCAAGCCAGTTATCCGGCGGTGACCCTGGCCATCGGCAAGCAGCCGGGTCAAAACGCGGTCGATGTGGCCAGGCGGGTGGAGGCGCGGGTCGAGAGTCTCAAGAACCGGCTGATCCCGGCCGGGGTCGAGGTGACGGTGACCCGTGACTATGGCGTCACCGCCGAGACCAAATCCAACACCCTCATCGGCAAGCTGATCTTTGCCACCACGGCTGTGGTGCTGCTGGTGCTGGTGAGCATGGGTTGGCGCGAGGCGCTGGTGGTGGGGGTGGCCATCGTCATCACCCTGGCGCTGACCCTGTTTGCCAGCTGGGCCTGGGGCTTTACTCTCAACCGGGTGTCGCTGTTTGCGCTGATCTTCTCCATCGGCATTCTGGTGGATGACGCCATAGTCGTGGTGGAGAACATCCACCGTCATCGCGGTTTGGGCAAGGGAGCGCTCAAGGATCTGATTCCGGGGGCGGTGGATGAGGTGGGGGGGCCGACCATACTGGCGACCCTGACCGTGATCGCGGCACTGCTGCCGATGGCCTTTGTCAGCGGTCTGATGGGCCCCTACATGAGCCCCATTCCCATCAATGCCAGCATGGGGATGCTCATCTCCCTGCTGGTGGCCTTTATCTTCTCCCCCTGGCTGGCGAGCCATTTGCTCAAAGGGGAGGCGCAGGCTGCCCACGGTGAGGCCAAGGCCGGCCTCTTTCACCGGTTGATGACCCCTTTCCTGATCGGTGATGGCGCCAAGAGGGCTAGACGCAAGCTCTGGCTGGCGGTATTGCTGCTGGTCGGGGCGGCGACTGCCATGCCGGTGGTGCAGTGGGTGGTGCTCAAGATGCTCCCCTTTGACAACAAGTCGGAATTTCAGCTGGTGCTCGACATGCCGGAGGGGGCGACCCTGGAGCAGACCGAGCGCACCCTGCTGGCGGTCGGGCGAGAGCTTGCCAAGGTGGGGGAGGTGAAGGATTACCAGATCTACGCCGGCACCGCCGCCCCCATCAACTTCAATGGCCTGGTGCGCCACTACTTCATCCGCAGCGGCGCCAATGTGGGGGATATTCAGGTCAATCTGGTGGACAAGCATGAGCGGGATCGCAGCAGCCACCAGATTGCCCAGTCGGTTCGGGCGCCGCTGCAGGCCATCGCCAGTGCGGCAGGGGGCAACCTCAAGGTGGTGGAGGTGCCCCCCGGTCCGCCGGTCTGGTCCCCCATAGTTGCAGAAGTGTATGGCCCGACGCCGGCCGCCCGTGAGGCGGCGGCGCGCGCCGTACAGGCCCGCTTCGTGGCCACCGCGGATCTGGTGGATGTGGATATCTATCTGACCGACCCCCAGCCCCAGTGGCGGCTGGTGGTGGACCGCAGCAAGGCGACCCTGCTTGGGGTCGATCTCGGGGATCTGGTGGCCACCCTCAATGGCGGCGTGGGCTATCAGGATGCCAGCTGGCTGCAGGGGAACGGCGCCAAGTATCCGGTGCCGATCCGCATCGAGCTGGCCCCCGGTGACAAACGGGATCTGGCGGGTGTGCTGGCCCTCAAGGTGCGCAGCCAGAGCGGGCAGCTCATCCGGGTATCCGAGCTGGTGAGTCGCCGTGATGAGCTGGCCCCCAGCTACCTCATGCACAAGAACATGCAGCCCATGGTGATGGTGGTGGCCGATATGGGGGGCCATACCGACAGCCCGCTCTACGGCATGTTTGCCGCCGGTGCCGACATCGCGCTGCCCCAGTATTACGTGCAGCAGCCCGACAAGCTGGGGGAGGTGGCGCTCTTGTGGGACGGGGAGTGGAAAATCACCTACGAGACTTTCCGCGACATGGGTATCGCCTACGGGGTGGGGATGATCCTCATCTACCTGCTGGTGGTGGCCCAGTTCCGCTCCTATCTGGTGCCGCTCATCATCATGGCGCCCATTCCGCTCACCCTCATCGGGGTGATGCCGGGCCACGCCCTGCTGGGTGCCCAGTTTACCGCCACTTCGATGATCGGGATGATAGCGCTGGCCGGGATCATAGTGCGCAACAGCATACTGCTGGTGGACTTTATCGAGCAGCAGCGCCGCGCCGGAGTGGCGTTCGAGCAGGCGGTGATCGAAGCGGCGCAGGTGCGGGCCAAACCCATCATGCTGACGGCGCTGGCGGCCATGATAGGTGCCCTGTTCATCCTCGATGATCCCATCTTCAACGGACTGGCCATCAGCCTGATTTTCGGGATCCTGGTCTCCACCTTGCTCACCCTGGTGGTGATACCCTTGCTCTATTACGCCCTGCTCTCCCGACGCTGATGACGGGAGTCACTAGCTAAGGCGAAATGATGCCCTGCTCTCCCGTCAGCCGTGACGGGGGTCGATAGCGAAAGGATGCGCGATGAAGAGAGGCTGGCTGTGGTGGGCGGCGGGCGCCGGTGTGGCGCTAGCGGCCCTGACATTGTGGTGGTGGCCGCAGGCGACGTCGGTCAAGCTGGTGGCGGTCGGGCGGGGGGATGTGCTGGTGACCCTGGTCAACACCCGGGCCGGCACCATCAAGTCGTGCCAGCGGGCCGGGCTCAGTCTGCCCGGCGGCGGCGTGGTGGCGCAGATCGCCGTCAAGGCCGGGGACAGGGTGGCCCGGGGTGATCTGCTGCTGACCCTCTGGAGCGAGGACATTCGCGCCGATCTCAGCCGCGCCCGCGCCCAGCAGGCCCTCGGCAAGACCCAGCGCGAGGAGCGCTGTAGCGAGGCCACCTACTACGAGCGGGAGGCCCAGCGGCTGGCCACCCTGCTCGCCAAGAACCTCACCTCCCGCACCCTGGCCGAGCAGGCCCAGAACCTGGCCCATACCCGCCGCTATATCTGCCGCGCCTCCCGCCAGCAGGAGCGGGTCGACGAGGCGCTGGTCGCCCAGGTGGAGGCCCGCCTGGCCGAGCGCCGCCTGCAGGCCCCCTTTGCCGGCGTGGTGGCCGAGGTCAACAGCAAGCTGGGTGAATACATGACCCCCTCACCCCCAGGGGTGGCCATGCCCCCCGTCATCGATCTCATCGACGATCGCTGCCTCTACGTCTCAGCCCCCATAGATGAAGTGGATGCCGCCCGCCTCAAGGTGGGCCAGTCTGCCCGGGTCTTGCTCGACGCCATGCCCGGGCGCGACTTTGCCGCCACAGTCACCCGCATCGCCCCCTATGTGAAGGAGCTGGAGAAACAGGCCCGCACCGTGGAGGTGGAGGCGGTACTCACAGCCCCGCCCGGCGACGTGCCCCTGCTTATCGGCTACAGCGCCGATCTCGAGGTCGAGGTGACCCGCGCCACCGATGTGCTGCGGGTGGCGGCCAGCAGCCGGGCCGACGATGGCAGCGTGCTGCGGCTGGAGGGAGATAAGCTGGTGCGGGTCCTGCCCCGCTGGGGCGTGGAGAACTGGAACTGGATTGAGGTGGCAGAGGGGCTCGCCGCCGGTGACCGGCTGGCGGCCCAGCCCGGCCAGATAGTCGGGGAGGGGCCCTTCAGTGCCGCCACGGAGCCGGCGGATGAGTGAGCTCATTCGCCTGGATGCCGTCAGCCGTCGCTTCACCTTGGGGGGCACTGAGGTGGCGGCCCTCGAACACGTTTCTCTGCGGGTCGCCGAGGGGGAGTATCTGGCGGTGATGGGCCCCTCGGGCTCCGGCAAATCGACCCTGCTCAACGTGCTGGGGCTGCTGGACAGGCCAGACGAGGGGCAATACTGGCTGGGGGGCCAGGACATTGCCACCCTGTCAGAACCGGCGCTGGCCCTGCTGCGTGGCCATCGCATCGGTTTCGTGTTCCAGTCGTTTCACCTCATCTCTCGCCTCACCGCCCGTGAAAACGTCGAGCTGCCACTGATGCTGTGCGGCGTCCTCCCCGCCGAGCGCCATCGCCGCAGTCAGCAGTTGCTGGGAGAGCTGGGGCTGGAGAATAGGGCCGACCACAGACCCGCCGAGCTCTCCGGTGGTCAGCGCCAGCGGGTGGCCATAGCCCGGGCCATGGCCATGGCGCCGCGCCTCATCCTGGCGGACGAGCCCACTGGCAATCTCGACTCCCGCTCCGGGGAGGAGGTGATCACCCTGCTCGAGGGGCTCAACCGGGAGCAGGGGATCACCCTGATGGTGGTGACCCACGATCCCCGCCTCGGCGAGCGGGCGGGCAGGTGGATCTCGATGGATGACGGCCGCATCAGCAGCGACAGCGGTGGGGGCTGAATGCGGCGCCCCGATGCCCTCCGCTTCGCCGCCGTGGCGCTGCTGCGCCAGCGCTCACGGGCGCTGGTATTGATCATGGCGGTGAGTCTGAGCGTCACGTCCGTGCTGCTGCTCACCGCGCTGGGGGAGGGGGCGAGGCGCTATGTGGCCGAGCAGTTCAGCTCCCTTGGCAAGGATCTGCTGGTGATGTTCCCAGGGCGCAAGGAGACCACCGGCGGGCTGCCGCCGGTGACCGGCAACAGCCTGAGGGAGATCACTCTGGATGACATGCACTACCTGGGCCAGCATCAACCCCAGCTCAGGCTGGTGCCGTTGGTGATGGGCTTTGCCGAGGCCAAGCAGGGGGCCCGGGTGCGCCAGACCATGCTGCTTGGCAGCAGCAACGGGCTGCGGCATACCCATGGACTTGAGCTGCTCTCCGGCCGCTGGTTGCCGGGGGACGCAGGGGAGGACAGGCCGGTGGCCCTGCTCGGGGAAGTGGCGGCCCGGGAGCTGTTCGGTCAGGCCGATCCCCTCGGCCAGTGGCTGCGCTTTGACAATCGCCGCTTTCGGGTGGTGGGGGTCTTCACCAGCCAGAGCAGCAATCTGGGGATGGACATGGCCGAGGCGGCGCTGATCCCGGTGGGCAGCGCCATGGGGCTGTTCAATACCGAGGGGCTGTTTCGTCTGCTGATCCAGCCGCTGGGAGGGCAAGCTGTGCCCCCGCTGATAAAGCGACTGGAGCAGCTGATGCAGGCGCGTCACGGGGTGCTCGATGTGACTCTGGTAAGGCGCGACGCCATGCTGGCCACCTTCTCCACCATTCTGGCCACCCTGACCCTGGCGGTTGCCGGCATTGGTGCCATCAGCCTGCTGGTTTCCGGCATCATGATGATGAATCTGGCGCTCATCAGCACCCGCCAGCGAACCGGAGAGATCGGCCTGCTCAAGGCGCTGGGGGCCGACAGTCGCCAGATCCGCCAGCTGTTTTTGTGGGAGGCGCTGCTGCTGAGCGGCGGTGGCGCCTTCATCGGCACCCTGCTGGGCTATGCCCTGGTGGCCCTCGCCGGGCTGATCTGGCCCGGCTTCCCGGCGGCCGTGCCCTTGCTCGCGACCCTCTGCACCATACCGGCGGCCCTGCTGACCGGGCTTTTCTTCAGCTGGCTGCCCGCCTCCCGGGCGGCGCGGCAGGATCCGGTCACCAGTCTGCGCAGCGGACAATGGAGTTGAGGCTGATGAATCTGATGGGGCGCGAACCAGTGACCAACGTAGCGGACAATGGCGTGGTGGCCGATGCGCCTCGCTGATCTGCTGTTCTGGCTCTGGCGTGCCTTGCTGGCAGGGCGCAGTCGCAGCCTGTTGTCGGCGCTCGGCATCGCTATCGGGATCGCCTCTGTGACCCTGCTCACCGGCATAGGCGAGGGGCTCAGGCTCTATCTGCTCGACAGCTTCTCCCAGTTCGGTACCCGGCTGATTGCCGTGACCCCGGGCAAGACCGAGACCGCCGGCGGCCCGCCCGGCATCCTCTCCAGCAGCCGTCCCCTGCTGCTGGAGGATGCCGATGCCCTCGCCAGATTGCAGGGGGTCGAAGCGGCCCTGCCGGTGGTGCAGGGGCAGGGGGAGGTGCGCAGCCGCGGGCTGACCCGCAGCACCGCCATTCTGGGCACAGGCTCGGCGGCGCTCTCCGGCTGGCGCCTCACCCTGGTGCAGGGGCGTTTTCTGCCCGCAGATGACAGTGCCATGCCCCGCGCCTATGCGGTGCTGGGCGCCAAGGTGGCCGCTGAGCTGTTTCCCGGCGGCGATGGGCCTGGGAGTCTGCTGCGGGCCGGGGATCGCCGCTTTCGGGTGGCCGGGGTGCTGGCCCCCAAGGGGCAGTTTCTCGGCTTCGATCTGGATGACATGATCTATCTGCCCGCCGCCCATGCCCAGGCGCTGTTCAACAAGGAGGGGTTGCAGGAGATAGACGTCATCTATGGTGCCGGGCAGGCGGAGCCCGAGATCACCGCCCAGATCCGGCGGGTGCTGATCGCTCGCCACGGCGCGGAGGATTTTACCCTCACCTCCCAGCAGGACATGCTGGCGAGCCTCGATAAGATACTCTCCATCATCAAGCTGGCGGTCGGTGGGCTGGGGATCATCTCGCTGTTGATCGGGGCGGTCGGCATCTTCAGCATCATGAGCATCGCCCAGCAGGAGCGGATCCCAGAGGTGGGGCTGCTGATGGCGCTGGGCTGCCCACGGCGCCGCATTCTATTGCTGTTCCTGCTGGAGGCCGTGGTGCTGGCACTGCTGGGGGGAGCCATGGGGCTGGCCCTGCTCGGCGGGCTCAAGCTGTTGTTCGCGCTGCTGGCGGCCGGCTTGCCGCTCACCCTCCATCCTCTCTATCTCTTGCTGGCGCTCGGTTGCAGCGCCCTGGTCGGTCTGCTGGCCGGGGTCGCCCCCGCCCTGCGGGCGGTGCGCCTGGACCCCGTGGTCGCCCTGCGGGGTGACTAGGCGAGCGCCGTGCGCCGCGAACAGCACGAAGTAGCGGCTGCCCGTCGGAGCGTCTCTTTGCGCCGCCGCTGCGGCAGGCTGTCAGGGGACTACGCCCCGGGAGCAGGGGGTTATGGTAATCTCCCCCTTTTTCAATGAGGTCCCCCTATGTCTCCTCGCATCTCTCAGTTACGCCTGCTCGTTTCCGACTCTCAGGATCCCCTGTTCAACCTGGCGGTGGAGGAGTGCATCTTCCGCCAGATGGATCCCGCCCAGCGGGTGCTCTTCCTGTGGCGCAACGCCAATACGGTGGTGATAGGCCGGGCGCAGAATCCGTGGAAGGAGTGCAACACCCGCCGCATGGAAGAGGACGGCGTGACCCTGGCGCGGCGCAGCAGCGGGGGCGGGGCCGTGTTTCACGATCTCGGCAACAGCTGCTTCACCTTCATGGCGGGCAAACCCGGTTATGACAAGAGCGTCTCCACCGCCATAGTGCTGGATGGCCTCAAGCGGTTGGGGATAGCGGCCTTTGCCTCGGGGCGCAACGATCTGCTGGTGGCCACGGCGGACGGGGAGCGCAAGGTGTCGGGCTCGGCCTACCGGGAGACCCAGGATCGCGGCTTTCACCACGGCACCCTGCTGCTGGATGCAGACCTCGGCCGACTCGCGAACTACCTCAACCCCGACCCCAAGAAGCTGGCGGCCAAGGGGATCACCTCGGTGCGCAGCCGGGTCGCCAACCTCTGCGAGCTGCTGCCGGGGATAGATCACCAGCAGGTGAATGACGCCCTCATCGAGGCCTTCTTCCACTACTACGGTGAGCGGGTAGCGCCCGAGCATATCTCCCCCGAGCAGATGCCGGACCTGCCCGGCTTCGCCGAGACCTTCGCCCGCCAGCGCAGCTGGGAGTGGAACTTCGGCCATGCCCCGGCCTTCAGCCATCAGCTGGACGAGCGTTTCGGCTGGGGCGGGGTGGAGCTGCACTTCGACGTGGAGAAGGGGGTGATAGGACGGGCGCAGATCTTCAGCGACAGCCTGGATCCGGCGCCCCTGGATGCCCTGGCCGAGCGGCTGGTGGGGGCGCCCTACCGACCCGAGGCGATGGCGGCGCTGCTGCACTCGCTGATAGGGGATTTCCCGTCCAAGGCCCATGAGCTGGCGGAGCTGGAGGCCTGGCTGGTGACTGCCCTGCGCTAAGGGGCATGACCCGGATCACGAAACGGAGCACGGGCTCCGGCGCCAGGGTGCCGCCACCCCCCGACTGCCGTGGTCATGATAAAAAGTAGGGCAGGCCATTAGTTATTGTCGCTGTCTCCTGCGCCGCCCCGGGGGTATAACCGGGGCACATTTGCAGTACTAATGGTCTTATCATGAGCGATCTTGTCTATCTGAAAGATGACGGCGTCAACGCCGTCCACCCCGAGTTCTCCGCCCGTTTCGCCACCGTCAAAGCCAACTTCTTCTCGCGCAATCCCGATCTCTGGCCTGTGTTTCGTGAACCGGGCTTTGCCACCCTCAACGAGTTTCGCGCAAGGGGGCTGGCCCCGGATGCGCGCCTGAACGCCTGGCCAGATGGCCGCGCCCGCCTCGCCGATCTCTGCGAGACCATGCCGGTGCCCGCGCAGATGCGCACCCCAGGGGAGCCCATGACGGAGCTGCTGTTCGCCGGCGCCCTGTCGAAGGATTGGGAGAACCCCTCCAGCGTCGAGAACGTCATCACAATGTCGGCGGATCCCGCCATCTACGGCGCCCAGATGGGGATCCTCGCCAATCCCAACCTGGTCTACTCCGAATATGCCGGGGTGGCCGAGGAGCTGGAGAAGAAGGTGGTGCGCCAGATAGCCTTGCTGGCGGGTTACGACCCGGCCCGCGCCACCGGCATCTTCACCCAGGGAGGGACCTTCTGTAACCTCTACGGTTACCTGCTCGGCATTCGCAAGAGTTTGCCGGAGGCCAAGCACAAGGGGCTAGGTCACTATCAGGATTACCGCATCATCAACTCCCAGGGCGGCCACTACTCCAACATCACCAACCTCTCCCTGATCGGGGTCGACATAGAGAACAAGACCATCCGCATTCAGGTGGGGGAGAACAACGACATCGATCTGCTGGATCTCGAGCGCACCCTGACCGCCTGCTTCGCCCTGAAACACGTGGTGCCTACCATCATGCTCACCATGGGGACCACGGACACCTTCGGGGTGGACCAGGTCAAACCTGTGGTGGACCTGCGGGACAGGCTCTGCGAGCGCTTCGAGGTGGCGGTCAAGCCCCATATCCACGTGGATGCCGCCATCGGCTGGTCGATGATCTTCTTCCTCGACTACGATTTTGCCGCCAACCCGCTGGCCATCAACGGCGCCACCCTGGCGGGCATAGAGCGCAACGTGGCCCGCTTTGCCGAGCTCAAATACGCCGACTCCTTTACCGTCGACTTCCAGAAGTGGGGCTATGTGCCCTACACCTCCAGCCTGGTGATGATCAAGGAACAGGAGGATCTCAAGGCGATGGAGAACGATCCGGAGAACTTCTCCTACTTCGAGCGGGACATCCAGGGCCAGACCCACCTGCAGTCCACCATTGAGTGTTCCCGGGGGGCGAGCGGCCTGTTCGGTGCCTATGCGGCCCTCAACTACCTGGGGGTCGAGGGCTATCGCACCGTGCTGGCCCACTGCCTGCAAAACGCCAACTACTTCCGCTTCCGTCTGAGCCAGCTCGGCAACGTCAAGCTGGTGGCCCAGGAGAACCAGGGGCCTAGCGTGGGCTTCAAGATCTACAACCCCGAGTGGGTGCAGGATCCGGAAGCCGAGTTCGCCTTCGAGCTGGCCCGCAGCCCGGATGCGGCCTACAAGGCGCGGCTGGCCCGCAACACCGAATACCACCGCAACCTGTTCAAGCAGCGCGGCAAGGTGGGACTCTACACCAACTGGGTGGAGGCGGTGGCGCACTCGGAGTACGACGCGCGCGGCAAGTACTCCTACATCGCCGGGGAGAAGGCGGTCTTTATGAACCCCGCCTGCACCCGCGAGCAGATCGACGCCTTTATCGACCATATTCGCGGCTGACTCCGGCCGAGATCGCAGATAAAGAAACGGCGGGCATGGTGCCCGCCGTTTTTATTGTTGTGGTGAGCCGTTACTGCTTCTGGATGGCCGTCACCGTCAGCTTGCCCGCCGGGTTCTCGGCGTGGAACAGGACTGCATCCCCCACTTTCAGCCCCTGAAGCTGGGCCGGATCCGCCAGCAGGAACACCATGTTCATGGGGGGCATCTTGAGATTGGCGATGGTCTCGTGCTTGATCCCGACCTTCTGGTTCGCCTCGTCGACGCGAGTGATGACCCCTCTGGTCATCGTCATCTCGCCCATCTCGTTCATGCCTTCCATTTGCCCCATCTGGCTCATGTCATGGCCTTCATGATTCATCATCTCCTCGGCCTGCAGGCCGGTGTGGGTAGCAAGGCCGAGCAGCAGGGTCAGGGTCAGCGTCTTGTAGTTCATGGTTTTTACTCCTCATTCTCATTGATTCAACAGTGGTGGTCAGTCGGCTTGCCGGGTTTCGGCCTTGCCAAGGCTTCGGCTGCGCCACAGGTAGTAGGCCGCAGGTAGCACCAAGAGGGTCAGCACCAGCGCGCTCACCATGCCGCCGATCATCGGCGCGGCGATGCGCTGCATCACCTCGGAGCCGGTGCCCTGGCTCCACATGATGGGCAGAAGGCCGGCGATGATGGTCACCACAGTCATCATCTTGGGGCGCAGGCGCAGGGCGGCGCCGTGAATGACTGCCTGGTGCAGGCCCGCCTTGTCCGGCTTGCCGCTGGCGATGAGGTCATCCCAGGCGTGGTTGAGGTAGACCAGCATCAAGACGCCCGTCTCCACCGCCACCCCGGCCAGAGCGATAAAGCCCACCCCGACCGCTACCGAGAGGTTGAAATCGAGCAGCCAGAGGGTCCAGATCCCGCCCACGACCGCCAGCGGCAGTGTGGTGAGAATGAGCAGCACCTCCTGGAAGCGGCGAAACGCCAGATAGAGCAGCAGCACTATGATTGCGACGGTCAATGGCACCACGTAGGCGAGGCGCGCCTTGGCCCGCTCCATGTACTCGTACTGCCCTGACCAGGTGAGGGCGTAGCCCGCCGGCAGCACCAGCTGCTTGTCCACTTGTGCCTTGGCCTCTGCCACAAAGGAGCCGATGTCGCGGCCGCGAATATCGACGTAGACCCAGCCGTTCAGGCGCGCATTCTCGCTGCGCAGCATGGGGGCTTCGTCGCTGATATAGACCCGGGCCACGTCCGCCAGGGCGATGCGCGCACCGCTCGGGGTGACCACCGGCAGCAGCTCCAGGCTGGCCACGGAATCGCGATAGCTCTGGGGGTAGCGCAGGTTGATGGGGTAGCGCTCGCGCCCCTCTATGGTCTGCCCCACCTCCATGCCGCCCACCGCGGTGGCGAGCACCGCCTGTACGTCGGCGATGTTGAGGCCGTAGCGGGCCGCCTTCAGCCGGTCGATATCCACCTTCACATAGCGGCCACCCGCCACCCGCTCGGCGTAGACCGACGCTGCCCCTTCCACCTTGCCGACGATCTGCTCCAACTGCTGGCCTAGCCCCTGAATGACCTTGAGATCCGGCCCCGCGATCTTGATGCCGACCGGGGTCTTGATGCCGGTGGCCAACATGTCGATGCGGGTCTTGATGGGGGGCACCCAGGCGTTGGTGAGGCCGGGGAAGCGGATGAGGGAGTCGAGCTCTTCTTTGAGCTTCTCCGGGGTCATGCCGGGGCGCCACTGATCCCGGGGTTTCAGCTGGATGCTGGTCTCCATCATCACCAGGTCCGCAGGGTCTGTGGCCGAGTCGGCGCGCCCCGCCTTGCCGAACACGTTCTGCACCTCGGGCACTGTGCGAATGAGTTTATCGGTCTGCTGCAAGATCTCTCGCGCCTTGCCCACCGAGATGTTGGCTGCTGTGGTGGGCATATACATGATGTCCCCCTCATCGAGCGGCGGTATGAACTCCGAGCCCAGGTACTTGAGCGGCCAGAAGCCCGCCACAGTGACAATAGCGGCCAGCACGAGGGTGGTTTTCGGGCGCGCCAGCACGGCCTTGAGCAGCGGCACATAGCCCTGACTTAAGCCACGGTTGAGGGGGTTGGCCTGCTCGGCCAGCACCTTGCCGCGGATAAAGTACCCCATGATCACCGGCACCAGCGTGATGGCGAGCGCCGCGGCGGCGGCCATGGCGTAGGTCTTGGTGTAGGCGAGGGGGTGGAACATCCGCCCTTCCTGCGCCTCCAGCGCAAACACCGGCAGGAAGCTGATGGTGATGATGAGCAGGGAGAAGAAGATGGCGGGCCCCACCTCTATGCTCGCCTCCGTGATGATGCGCCAGCGGTTCTTGTCGGTGAGCGCCTCCCGCTCCATATGTTTGTGGACGTTCTCGATCATCACGATGGCGCCATCCACCATGGCGCCGATGGCGATGGCGATGCCCCCGAGCGACATGATGTTGGCGTTGATCCCCTGCAGGTGCATCACGATAAAGGCCGCCAGAATGGCGATGGGCAAGGTGATGACCACCACCAGGGACGAGCGCAGATGGAACAGGAAGGCGAGGCAGACCAGCACCACCACCGCAAACTCCTCCAGCAGCTTGCCGGAGAGGTTGTCGATGGCGCGCTGGATAAGGTCAGAGCGGTCGTACACGGTGACGATCTCCACCCCCTGTGGCAGGCTGCTCTTCAGCTCTGCCAGCCGCGCCTTGACCCCGTCTATGGTGTGCTGGGCATTCTCGCCGTAGCGCATGACTATGATGCCGCCCACCACTTCCCCTTCGCCGTTGAGCTCGGCGATGCCGCGCCGGCTCTGGGGGCCGGTGACCACATCCGCCACGTCACCCAGCAGCAGCGGGGCGCCGCGCACAGTGGTACCGAGCGGGATCTGCTTCAGATCCTCCACGCTCTTCAGATAGCCGTTCGAGCGCACCATATACTCCGCTTCCGCCATCTCGATGACGGAAGCGCCTGTCTCCTGATTGCCCTGCTTGATGGCCGTCTCGATAAGGGAGAGCGGTATGCCGTAGGCGCGCAGCTTGTCCGGGTCGACCCGCACCTGATACTGGCGCACCATGCCGCCGACGGTGGCGACCTCGGAGACGCCATTGACGGTTTGTAGCTCGTACTTGAGGAACCAGTTCTGCAGGGAGGTGAGCTCGCTCAAGTCATGCTTGCCGGTTCTGTCCACCAGGGCGTACTGATAGACCCAGCCCACCCCGGTGGCATCTGGGCCGAGTTGGGGGCGGGCGGAGGCGGGGAGACTCGGGGCCACCTGGCTCAAATACTCCAGCACCCGGGCGCGGGCCCAATAAAGGTCTGTGTCGTCGTCAAACAGCACATAGACGAAGGAGTCGCCGAAGAAGGAGTAGCCGCGCACCGTGGTCGCTCCCGGCACCGCCAGCATGGCGGTGGTGAGCGGGTAGGTCACTTGATCCTCCACCACCTGGGGCGCCTGCCCCGGGTAGGCCGTCTTGATGATCACCTGCACATCGGAGAGATCCGGCAGGGCATCCACCGGGGTCTGCTTCACCGACCAGAGCCCCCAGGCGGTGAGCATGAGGGTCAACAGCAGCACCAGAAAGCGGTTGCCCACGGACCAGCGAATGATGGAAGGGATCATGGCTTGGCTCCCATATCGTGCTGGCTATGGTCCATGCCTTCCATCTTGTCCATCTCACCCGCCGCAGGCTTGGCTGCGTCGCCGCTTGCGGGTGCTTTCTCCTGATGGATGCTGGTGATGCGGTACTCGTCCCCCTCCTGCATCACCTGCAGATGGAGGGGCTGCCCTTGGGCGAGCCGGGAAATGTCCACACCGTCCGCCACGATGAATTCCATTTCCATGGCGGGCCACTGCCACTCGGGGATGGGCTGGTGGGCCACCATCAGGGTGCGGCTGGCCAGATCCATGCTCTGCACGGTCCCCTGGGTCCACACCTGGGCCGGGCGCACCGCCGTCATGCGCTGGAAGTCCGAGTCGATGGCAGATTCCGAGTCGAGCAGGAACTGGGCCGAGCTGACTATGCTGTCCCCCGCTTCGACTCCCGCCTTGATGGCCACCTTGTCACCAAACTGGGGGCCCAGGGTGACGGCGACCGACTTGAAGTTGCCATCCCCCAGGGCCAGCACCAGCCTGTCCTGACTGCCGGTGCGGATCACTGCTTCGCTCGGCACCACCAGCTGAGGCTCTCCCTTGCCCGCCTGAATCGTCACCTTGGCAAACATATTGGGTTTCAAGAACTCGTCCGGGTTGTCAAAGCGCAGCCGCACCTTGAGGGTGCGGGTGGCGGCGTCGAGCGTCGGATAGAGGTAATCCACCCGGCCCTGCCAGCGGCGGCCCGGGGCGTAGTCGAGGGTCATGGTGACCGGATCCCCCACCTTCAGCTGGGCGGCCTGGCGCTCGAACACCTCGGCACTGACCCACACCTGCTTGAGGGTGCTGATGTTGAACAGGGCGGCGGCGGGCTCCACATACTGGCCCTCGCGCACCTTCAGCTCAGAGACATAGCCGCTGCTGGGGGCATAGATGCCAATGGTTTCACGCACCTGACGGCTGCCCTTGAGGGCGGCAATCTGATCCGAAGGGACTTGCAGTGACTTCAGTTTTCCCTCGGCGGCGCGCAGCAGCAGGGGGTTGCTGGTGTTGAGGGCGAGCAGGTACTCATGCTGGGCGTTGACCAGGTCCGGGGCGTAGATCTCGTAGAGCAGGGTGCCTTTGGCCACCTTCTGCCCCTCGCTCTTGATGGCCAGGGTGCGGATCCAGCCCGCCATGCGGGCGTTGATGGCCTCGAGCCTGTCCTCGTCATAACCGACATAGCCCACCGTCTCGATCTGCTGGTGGATGGGCAGCTTTTCGACCTTGGCCAGCCGCACCCCCAGGTTCTGCTGGATCTCGGGGCTGATGGTGACTGTGCCCGGCGAGCCGTTTTTCTGCTCCTCATAGACGGGGATAAAGTCCATCCCCATGTTGTCCTTGGCCGGGCCGTCGCGCCTGTCGCGGGGATCCATGGGGTTGACCCAGTAGAGCGGCGTCTTCTCTTTGACGGTGGCGCCATCAGTGCTCTGTTTGGCGGCCCAGTAGCCGCCACCGGCGCCGAGGGCGAGCAGCAGGGCCGACATCAGGACTGTCTTGTTCATGACTGGCCTCCGGCGCGGATCTGCATGCAGAAAGTGCAGGAGGAGAGGGCGCCCGCTAAGGCGGCAACCTGGTTGGGTGAACAGTGGGCTGGTGACATCATACGTCTTCTCTTGTGCAGGCCGCCGGGCGGGTGATGGGCAAGGCATCACCAAAAGGGCTGGCGGCAAACGGGGCGCTGCTGACGAATCAGCGGACGCACGGCTCCCTGCTGCTGGCGGGGCCAGTGGTCACAGGGTCAGGCAAGGTGTGCAAATAGGGCTAGCCCATGCACGGGAGAAGATCGTTCTAGTGACGCAGCACCGACAGCATCAGGTGTCGGCGCGGCCAGGAGGGAGGGTGGGTACCGCGACTGCGCAGGAAGGGATCCCGCAGCCAGTTTTCCAGCTGTTGGCTGACGGTCCCGGGGGGCAGCAGCAACAGGGGCAGGGCGAGCAGGGTCAGCAGGGCGGCCAGCAGTGGCAGGCCGGCACCCATTGGCGAGGTGAGGCCGCCGTGCATCTGGCACTCGTCCTGATTGAGGTCGGCGGCAGCGTAGCCATCACCGCCGTCGTGGCAGGGGAGCCCCTGCATGGCCGCGGGCAGATTGGCGGCACTGGTCATGGCGAGGGATGGAGACGTCGCCTCCTCCCTTGCCGCCGCACCATGCCAGCTGATGCAGAGGGTGAGATTGCAGACGAGCAGCAGCCCCAGCAACAGCCGGGCGATGAGCACTGTGGGCAATCTCGATGACAACATGGGCGGTTTCCCTGCGACGGATGAGCCGAATGTAAACCTTGCCGAAAGGTGAAGGTCAAGGCGTGGCAAACCCCGTCTGCCAAAGAGTTGATATGGATTAAGAAATGGCGTGCTGTGAACAAAAAAGCCCCCGCATCGGCGGGGGCTGGGTCTCTTTGCTAAGGCGTGCCTGGCGCCGGGATCAGGCGAAGCAGGCCCAGATAGGGGCGTGATCCGAGGGTTTCTCGATGCCGCGCAGCTCGTAGTCGATGCCGGTCTCGGTCACTTTGTCCTTGAGGGCATTGGACGCCATGATGAGGTCGATGCGCAGGCCCCGGTTCTCGTCAAAGCCTTTGGAGCGGTAGTCAAACCAGGAGAAGCGCTCGCACTCGGTGGGGTTGGCGGCGCGGAAGGTGTCGGTCAGCCCGAACCCCTTGAGGCGCTCCATCCACTCCCGCTCTATGGGCAGGAAGGAGCACTTGCCATCCCGCAGCCAGCGCTTGCGGTTCGCCTCGCCGATGCCGATGTCGAGATCCGTGGGGGAGATGTTCACATCGCCGATCAGCACCAGGGGATCGTCCGGGGTGTGGTGGGTCTCGAGGTAGTGCTGCAGGTCCTCATAGAACTTCTGCTTGGCCGGGAACTTGGTCTCGTGATCCTGGCTCTCCCCTTGCGGGAAATAGCCGTTCATCACCTTGATGAGGGAGCCGTCTTCCCGTTTGAAGCTGGCCATGATCATCCGGCGCTGAGCATCCTCGGGATCGGTGGGGAACCCCTTCTGCACGTCGAGGGGCGGCTGCTTGCTCATGATGGCGACCCCGTAGTGACCCTTCTGGCCGTGGAACACCACGTGATAGCCCATGGCCTCCACGTCCGCCACCGGGAAGGCTTCGTCGTGAACCTTGATCTCCTGCAGGCCGATCACATCCGGCTGGTGCTTGTCGATGATGGCTTGCAACTGATGAAGACGGGCGCGCAGGCCATTGATATTAAAAGAGATGATCTTCATGTCAGGGATGCTCATGTCGTTTTTATTAGTCGCTATTGGACTAGGAATCCGGTCTGGATGCAAGAGGGGCCAGGGGAGGGGGCGTGCAGCCTCCCTGTGCCCCGGCCCCGGGCTTAGCGGGTCATCTTCTTGACAAACACCACCACAAACAGCGCCAGGGTGAAGCTGCCGGTGAAGGCCTCGAAGGCGGCGAAGATCCGCGAGAGACCGACCGGGGTGAAGTCGCCGTAGCCCAGGGTGGTGAAGGTCACCACGCTGTAGTAGAGGCATTCGAGCAGGAAGATGGCGTTCTCTTCGAGGGTCGCCTCCGGGCGGTAGATGAGGTGGTTGCCCGCGAAGTTGAGGCCGCAGAAGAAGTAGAAGATGCTGCAGATGAAGATGAGCAGCAGGGAGAAGAGCACCACCCGCATGGGGGCCTCGCCGTAGCCGCAGAAGAGATCCACTATCCAGGAGGCGAAGCGGTGATAGGACCAGAACGGCATCTGCAGACGGCGCATGGTGAGCTCCTGCTGGATGTAGCGGCCTGACATGGTGAAGATCCCCTGGGCCTCCGAGGCCTTGCGCAGATCCCGGTAGGTCTCTTCCGCCTCCTTGAACCAGACGCGGGCCTGCACAGGATCCCGCTCGCTTCGCCCCTTCCTGTCCTGCATCAGCCGCCTGCCGGTATCCAGGTTGTCGAGCCGGGTGTTCTTCCAGCGGATGCCGAGCAGGTTGACGTCATGCAGCTCGGCGCAGTGCAGGTTGGCGTCACTGACGTCGGCCTTCATCAGGCTGCCGCCCTTGATGCGAATGCCGTAGAGGTGGGCGCCCCGCAGGTTGGCGCGATAGAGGTTGCACTGCTCCAGCAGGAATCCCTGGGGGCCCTCTCTGTTCACCAGGTTGAGACCGGCGAGATCGGCGCGGGCCAGTTGCAACCCGTGGCACAGGCCCCCCTGGCGCACATAGTGCTCCAGCGCCGCGGCTGTGTCTGGGGATGAGTGAGAGGCGTGGGGGTCGTGCCAGTGGCACAGGTCGTGATCCCCCGCCTCTTCGCTGCAGTGGCGGCCATCTGCCACCAGGTATCGGCACATCGCCATGCTGTCGCCCCTCCTTGCCTGAGTCTGTATCAGCATAGGTGAGGGAGAGGCGCCGCTGGCTAGGCGAGCTGGTTAAATTCCTGGCGCAGCTTGCGAAAGCGGTCCTGCTGGGCGGGATTCAGGGGGATGCCTTCCAGCACCTCCAGGGTCTCCTTGCATTCGGCGCCGAATTCCGGGCTCTTGCGGTTCTTCTGCATCAGTTGCAGCAGCACCTGGATCTTGTTGAGGGCGGCGCCGGTATTGGCGGGAGCCCGGCGCAAGGCCTCGCGGAAATGGCCGAGGGCCTGCTCCAGCTCCCCGCTCTGGTAGGCCTTGATGCCGAGATCGTTGAGCTGCTGGTAGCGCTGACGGCGCTCCTGCACCGTCTTATCGTCCCGGGTCACCTGGATGCAGGTGGTGAGCAGCCGGTCTTCATCCTCCGCCAGCAAGGATTGCAGGCTCTCGGCGTACTCGAACTCCCCGAGCTGGTAGAGGGCGAGTATGGTCTCGCCGAGCAGGGCGGGGGGCATGGTCTCGGGCTTGTCCAGCCAGTTCTGGTTGGCGCGATAGAGCATCTTCTTGCCCTTGAGCAGCTCCCCCAGGGCGATGCGCACCCTGGCCTGACAGATCTGCTCGAACACCGGGTAGTTGAACTCCGACATCATCAGGGAATCGCGGATGCGCGACAGGGCCGAGTTCACCTGCTTTTGCAGGTTGGCGATGTGATAGCCGTCGTTGCTGTTGAGGGCGTAGAGGGTCAGGGTCTGGATGTAGGCCCCCAGATAGTGGGGGGTGCGGTGGATGGAGTTGCGCGACAGATCGATGAGGGCGAGCAGCACATCCTTGGCCTGGCCGTAGTCGTGGCGCTGCAGGCACACCTCTGCCAGCCGGCGGGAGAGCTGCACCGACTGGGGGGAGATGTCCGCCGCCCGCCGCAGCTCCTGCTGGGCCAGCTCCTCCTTGCCAAGGGAGAGCAGGGACTCCGCCAGCCAGAGGTGGGCCTCCACCATCAGGGGGGTGTTCTTCAGGGTCGCCTGCAGGTGGCTCACCGCCTCGTCATAGAGCGCCAGACGGTAGCAGGCCTTGCCCAGGGTCAACCTGGCCCAGCTGTTCTCCTGGCCGGCCAGCAGTTGGCGCATCAGGCTGCGCGCCTCCTTGGCCTGGCCGAGCTTGAGCTGGGTGTCGGCCTGCAGGCAGCGGCAGAAGTTGGCAAAGCGCGGCACCGCATCGGCCTGTCTGGCACAGGCCTCGACCAGGGCCGGCAGATCGTTCTGGGTGAGGGCGATGAAGACGCTCTCCAGGGACTGGCGGCGGGCGAGGGCGCGCTTCAGGCGAAACGAGAACTGCTCCTGGGAGAAGGGCTTCATCAGGTATTCGTCGGGCTCGGCCTCCAGCGCGCTCAGCACCATGGCACGGGAGCTGTCGCTGCTGACCATGATCACCACGCTCTGGGGCGGGATCAGCTGCTGGTCCCGCAGGCTCTCCAGCAACTGACGACCGTTCTCGCCCGCCCCCAGCTCGTAGTCCAGCAGATAGATGTCGAAGCTCTCCTTCTGGCAGCGGCGGCGCGCCTCGTCGGCGGAATTGATGTAGGTGATGCGGTTGATGCCGATGTTGATCAGCATCGCCTTCATCATCATCTGAAAGGAACGCTGCTCGTTGACCAGCAGGATGCGCCTGGGTTTGGGCTGGGCTTTCTTCTCTGGTGCGGGATCCGGTGTCTGCATCTGTCTTGCATCGAGGCGCTGCGGGCTGGTGGGAGAAGTGTGCCACCAAAGTCCGCAGACAGGCAATTGAACATGGGAAGGGGGCCCCGTTTTTCCCGCCAAGACAAGAGGCGGCCTGCAAAAAATCATGGCGCGCCCTTGATCTTCGTCAACCGGACGCGAGATGGCAGTGGCGCGGTTCGGCCCGCTTTTTAGACTTGAAGGGAGGCAGATCCCGGCGCCCCATCGCGTTCCCATCGAATAGCGCGCCGTCATGAAAAGGCCCCGCATTGCGGGGCCTCGTCGTTCATGGCTGCCTGCGTACCAGGTAGGGGGCGAACTCGGGAGTGTGCTGCGCCGCAAAACCCGTGGACGTCTTCTCGATGAGATAGACCGCCAGCTTGTGCTCGGTGGCAAAGGCCATCGCCTGCTCGGGCCCCATCACCATGAGGGCGGTGTCGAGGGCATCGGCCTCCAGCGCCGTGGGGGTGATGACGCTGGCGGAGACCAGCTTGTGGGTGACGGGCTCGCCAGTGGCGGGATCTATGATGTGGGAGTAGCGCCGGCCATCGAGTTCGTAATAGTTGCGATAGCTGCCGGCGGTGCTGAGGGCCATGCCGTTCGGGGTGACCACGTCCTCGATGGCGCCCGGCCTGTCCGAGGGCTCGACTATGGCCACCCGCCAGGGGTTGCCCTTGTCGTTGTGCCCCTTGCTGCGCACGGCGCCCGCCACCTCGACGAGGTAGTTGTGCACCCCCTTGCGCTCGAGCAGCGCCGCGATGTCGTCGGACGCCGCCCCTTCCCCCAGGGTGGAGAGATCCAGATAAAGGTCGGGGATCGCCTTGCCGAGCAGGAAATGCTCCCCTTGCGGGGTCAGGCTGAGCTTGTCGATGCCGACCCGCTCCCGCGCCTTGGCAATCTGCTCTGCGGTGGGCCGCTTGACCGGGCGCTTGTCCGGCCCGAAGCCCCACAGGTTGACCAAGGGGCCCACTGTGACGTCCAGCTTACCCTGGGTGAGGCGCCCCGCATCCATACCCTGCTGCACTATCCTGGCCATGCTGGCCGGTATGACCATGGGAGCCTTGCCTGAGCCCTGATTGAAGCGGGAGATGAGGGAGCCAGGATCATAGGTGGAGATCTCCTGGTTGATGCGCGCCAGCAGGGTATCGAGCTCCCCCTGCAGCGCGGCCTGGCCACCGGGGAAGGGGTCGCTCAGGGTCACCGCATAGTAGGTGCCCATGGTGTTGCCCTGAATGCGGGTCTGGGTCGGCGCCGGCTGACAGGCGGTCAACAGCAGCATCAGGGAGAGCAGCAGGCCGCGGGGGGCCAGGGAGAGGGTCTTCATCTTGCATTCTCGCGGGAGTCATCGACGGGGGAGCAGCTTAGCCAAGGGCGCCGCAATTGACGAGCCCCGGGCGCCGGGCCTGGGTGGAAATAATTAAGCCGAGCCGGGGTGACGCCGGCAAATCTGTTCCACAGTTCAATGGACCCCGGGAGTGACCTGGTCCGCAGCTTTGAGCAAAAGCCGCTGCCATCCGGTGACATTTGGGTACAATGAAGATCGATCATGACAGCATCTTTGCGTGTCGCCGTGCGATGCGACAGACAAGGGGGTTGCCATTCCTCGCCAATCAAAGGAGAAGATGATGAAAAAGGTGTTAACCCTGCTGCTGCTGAGTTCCCTGGCTGCCCCGGCGCTGGCCGATGAGTGCGCCTTGGTCATCGAAGGCAATGACGCCATGCAGTTCAACCTCAAAGAGATGAGCGTGCCGGCCACCTGCAAGGAGGTGACCATCACCCTCAATCACACGGGCAAGCTGCCGGTGGCCAACATGGGTCACAACTGGGTGCTGGCCAATACCGCCGACTATCAGGCCGTCGCCACCGCGGGCATGAGCGCCGGCGCAGATCACGACTACCTGCCCAAGGACGATGCCAGGATACTGGCGCACACCAAGCTGGTGGGGGGCGGCGAGAGCACCAGCGTCACCTTCAAGACCGACGGGCTGGCAGGCAAGGATCTCACCTTCTTCTGCTCCTTCCCCGGCCACTTCGCCATGATGAAGGGGGCCTTCAAGGTCGGTTGAGCCGCGCTGGCCTGACAGGAAAAAGCCGGGATATCCCGGCTTTTTTGTCCCCGCTATCTGGCTTGCAGGGTAAAGAAGGCTAGTGTGGTCTTTTTCCCGCACTCGAAGCGGATGCTCTCCTCCCCCTTGACCACCAGGGTCTCGTTGATGGCCACGGCCTGGCCTGCCACCGTCAGCTGGCCGCTCAGCAGGTGGCAGAGGTAGGTCTTGTCCGCCTCCAGGGTGAGGGTCAGGGGGAAGGGCACATTGAGCACCCGCACGTTGGCGCTGATGCGCGCGGGATCGTAGATGAGCCCCAGATCCGTCACCTCTTTTTTCAGCAGCTCGCAGTGGGTCTCGTCATCCCCGCTGAAGTGGGCCGCCTCGAAGGTGGCATAGGGGTGGCCGTTGAGCACGAAACCGGCCCCGCTGACGGGCAGCAGGATGCGCTGATAACCGGGAAACTTGGAGAAGGGGCCCGCCGCCTTGATGGGGGCCGAGCTCAGCCGGTAGTCAAAGTCGAGTTTTTCCAGGCTCGAGCCCGGGGGGGAGACCAGGATCTGGGCCGTGGTGCCCTGCTTGTTTTTCCAGGGCATCTTCAGCTGGTCAGACTCTTTAATCAGGGTGATCACGTTGGCGCCTCGGCGGGGAGTGGGGAGAGTGAGGCCAAGTGATACCATCACGCAGGCCCGGCCACAAGGCGCGGGGGCCTGGGGGCGGGTCGACTGCCCAGAATGTCGCCACTGCGGCCCCTGATCATGACGGGCCCCCGGATGAGGTGCTCAAGATGTCGCCGGTCGGCGGGGGGATGGCAGGCCAAACGCCGAGGCTGTGATCCTGACGCTGTTAAACGGGCCCGAGGTCGCTACACTGGCACTTCTGCCGTATGGAGGCCCCATGACCCACAAGATCATTCTGGATACCGATCCCGGTATCGACGACGCCATGGCAATACTCTTTGCCGAGGCCCACCCCGTCATCGACTTGCTCGCCATCACCACAGTGTTTGGCAACGCCACCATAGAGAACGGGACCCGCAACGCCCTCTGGCTCAAGCAGAAATACGGCATGAAGGCGGATGTAGCCCAGGGCGCCGCCGCGCCATTGCTGCGCGAGCCCGTGGGGCCGACGACAGTGGTGCACGGCCCGAGCGGGCTGGGTGACGTGGAGGCGGGGGAGGTGACCCTGACCCCGGATCCCCGCCCGGCCTGGCAATACATAGTCGAGACGCTGAAGGCCAACCCCGGCGAGATCACCCTGGTGACCATAGGGCCCCTCACCAACCTGGCGCTGGCGCTCGAGGCCGCCCCCGAGATCACCGCGCTGGTGAAGCAGGTGGTGGTGATGGGGGGCGCCTTTGGCGTCAACGGCCATCGCGGCAACGTGACCCCCTATGCCGAGGCCAACATTCACGACGATCCCGAGGCAGCCGACCGGGTGTTCACCGCCCCCTGGCCCGTGGTGATCATAGGGCTGGATGTGACCCAGCAGAGCTTCTTCAGCAGCGCCTACCTGGATGCCCTGCGGGACGATGCCGGTGAGCCCGGTCGCTTCCTGTGGGCGGTGAGCCGCTTCTACCTGCGTTTCTATTCCGAGCGCATCGGCCTCAATGGCTGCCACGTGCACGATCCGTCCGCCATCGCCTATGTGATCGATCCCGAGCTGTTCACCCTGCGGGAGGGCCCGGTGCGGGTCATCGACCATGGCCCCGCCATAGGCCACACCCTGCAGAAGTTCGACGGCAAGTCCCATCCCCACGATGAGTGGGCTGACTACCCGGCCCAGCGGGTCGGGGTGGCGGTGCGGGATCAAGCCCTGCTGGCGCTCTATCGCGACACTCTGGTGGCCTGGGGCAAGGATTGCTGACTCGGGGATGGGCAAAACGTGATGTCCGCCCACTCCTCGCCGGCCGTCGCCACATATACTGACGCACATCGAGGCTGGCAAAGGGAGAGATAGATGGCCTGGTTGTCGTTGTTGGTGGCAGTCGCCCTGATTGGGTGGTTGATGACCCTGGGGCGCGGCGCCCTGTTCGAGATCCGGCTTGCCCCTGGCAAGGTGCAGGTGAAGCGAGGCTCTGTGCCGCCGCGCTTCCTGGCCCAGGCCAAACAGATCCTGCAGCAGGAGCCGGTGCGAGGGCGCATCCTGGGTCAGCGCGATGGCAACGGGGTCAGGCTCGTCTTCTCCCGCTCCATCCCGGAGCCCGTGGCCCAGCGCCTGCGCAACGTCTTTCCTTACGGGGACTATAGAGGCGCGGCCCAGACCCCGGATGGGCGTAATTCTCGCTGACCGCTTTCTCTTGATGCTGTCGTTCACTTCCGGCGCCGGGCACTTTGCCCGGCGTTTTCATTTCCCATAAGCCCTGGAGAGGCCGCCGCTATCAGCGCGGCCCCTGCAAGGGCTTCATCACCTCTATCAGAAAGTCGATGAAGGCGCGGGTCTGGGGCTTCAAGAAGCGGCCGCCCCTAAACACCGCATGGATCTCGTCATGCCGATCCTCGTACGGGGAGGCCTGCCACTCTGACAGCAGGGGTTGCAATGTGCCGTTGTCCAGCCCCTGTTGCACCATCCAGCTCGACAGCAGCAGTATGCCGGAGCCCGCCTCGGCCGCGCACAGCAGGGGCGTGCCGCCGACCGAGGCGAGGTTGCCCCGCACCGGGACTTTGTGCCGCTGGGCCCCTTGCCGGAAATACCAGTGCTGGCGCTGACGGCCATGGCCGCGGATCAGGCAGTTGTGGTGCGCCAGCTCATCGGGATGGGCGGGCTCGCCATGGCGGGCCAGATAGGCGGGGGAGGCGACCAGCAGGGTCCGGTTGGTGAGCAGGTGGCGGCTATGGAGGCCGCTGTCCACTGGGCGTCCGACGCGTACCGCCACGTCCACGTTTTCGGCGTCGAGATCCACCAGCCGGTTGTCGAGTTCGATCTCGAGCCGCACCCCGGGGTAGCGGGCCAGGAAGGCCGGCAGGCGCGGCGCCAGCCAGCTGGTCCCGAAGCTCTCGAACACCGAGACCCGAAGTGGGCCCTCTGGCGCCACCGGCAGGGGTTGTAGGGATTGCACCAGCTGATCCGCCTCCTCCAGCAGGCGCACCGAGCGGGCAAGGAAGTACTCTCCCTGCTCGGTCAGCACCAGCTGGCGGGTGCTGCGCTTGAACAGCGGGATCCCCAGCTGTTGCTCCAGCGCATCTATGGTGCGGGTCACCGAGGAGGGGGCCAGGTTGAGGGCGCGGGCGGCCCGGGAGAAACTCCCCGACTCCACCACCTGAGCCAGGATACGGACGCGATCCAGCATGGGAGCACCTTTGCGGTAAATGCAAAACTGTTGCAGGTTATGGCGGTATTCTATCCATGGATGAAAGCGTGAACAATGTGCTCATCGCCCATGGGGGCGCTCATCCAAGGAGTCTTGCCATGTCAGAACGTATCCAGCTTGCCAGCCAGGTGCCCGCCGCCATCTCGGCCATGATGGGCCTCGAGTCCTATCTCGGCGGGACCGACATTCCGCTGTCGCTCAAGGAGCTCATCAAGTTGCGGGCCTCCATGCTCAACGGTTGCGCCTACTGCATCGAGATGCACGCCGAGGTGGCGATGAATCATGGGGAGAGCCCCCAGCGCTTGCTGGCGTTGTCCGCCTGGCGCGAATCCCCGTTGTTCGATGCGCGGGAGCGGGCGGTGCTGGCCCTGACCGACGAGGTGACTCTGATAGCCGAAAACGGGCTCACCGAGGAGACCTACCAGCAGGCCCTGACCCTGCTGGGGGAAACCCTGCTGGCCCAATGCCTGATGCAGGTGGTCACCATCAACGCCTGGAACCGCATCGCAGTGGCGACCCGGATGGAGCATAAACACCCCTGAGGAAGACCCTGCGGTGGGGAGTCGTCTTAAACGGGCCTATCCGAGGCCCGTTTTTCATGGTGGGTCTCAGACAGGGCAGCACTTTCTGCGCTTCCGTCGGCCCCGGGAAGTTAATCATACATTCGTTTGATTAATTATTTTTTTATTCCCCCTCGGAATATGCGCATCCAGATCAAGGAATGGAGAGGACGTCTGTGCATCAAGAGAGGTCTGAATGGCTCTTTTTTGTCCTGTTTCTCCCTCAAAAAATAAGGGCAATGAGCCTGATTGATTAATTGGTGAACGATTTTGGCGGGGAGATAAATTAACGGGAGATGAATCGAGTGTCTGTGAATTTAATAAATTGGTCGCTGTCAAGCGATTAACATCTGATACCTGTTTTCACCACCCTTGGAACATTTTTGGGATTAATTTTTCATGTTGTTCACATGCCGGTCTGATGCAATAAAATGCGGCATTTTTATTATACCAATAAGCCTTGAAACGATGAGGACATTGCATGAGACCTTTTGAAGTAAAGAGGGGCTTGGGCGCTTTGCTGTTGATGGCAACCGCTGGCTTGCTGAGTGGCTGCGACATGGCTCTGATGAGCCCCAAGGGGCAGGTTGGTCTGGAGCAGAAGTCACTGATATTGACCGCACTCGGGTTGATGTTAATCGTGGTGATTCCTGTGATTATTATGACGGTGGCATTTGCTCGTAAATACAGAGCATCCAATACCACTGCCAAATACACCCCGGATTGGTCCCACTCCAACAAGATTGAAGCGGTCGTCTGGACCGTGCCCGTCATTATTGTTGCCATCCTGGCAGTGATTACCTGGAAAACCTCCCACTCCCTCGACCCCTACAAGCCGTTGGAATCTGACGTCAAGCCAATTCAGGTCGATGTCATCTCCCTCGACTGGAAGTGGTTGTTCGTCTATCCGGAGCTGGGTATCGCCTCGGTCAACGAGCTGGCCTTCCCGGTCAATACCCCGATCAACTTCCGGGTGACCTCAGACACTGTGATGAACTCCTTCTTCATCCCCCAACTGGGCGGTCAGATCTACGCCATGGCCGGGATGCAGACCAAGCTGCACCTGATTGCCAACGAGGCGGGTCAGTACAAGGGGATCTCCGGCAGTTACAGCGGCGCCGGTTTCTCTGGCATGAAGTTCAAGGCGATCGCCACCCAGGACCAGGCCGGTTTCGATGCCTGGGTCGCCAAGGTGAAACAGTCTCCCAAGATGCTGAGCACCATGGGTGAGTTCGATGCCCTGGCCAAGAAGAGCGAAAACCACCCGGTTGAGTACTTCGCCAGCGCCGATCCCAAGCTGTTCGTCAACGTGATCAACAAGTTCATGGGCGGCATGTCCCATGGCGGCCATGACGCTGCAAAAGACGGCGCCATGGACCACGAGGCCATGAAGCATGACGCTGCAAAAGACGGCGCCATGGACCACGAGGCCATGAAGCATGACGCTGCAAAAGACGGCGCCATGGACCACGAGGCCATGAACCATGACGCTGCGAAAGAAGAGACCATGGACCACGCGGCCATGAGTCATGACGAGCATGCCGGACACATGGCCACGTCTATGGCTGACAAGAGTGTGAAAGCAGGATCCGAGGAATAATCGATGTTTGGAAAATTGACACTCGAGGCTGTTCCGTACCATGAACCCATCATCATGGTCACGATAGCCGGTATCATCTTGGGTGGGCTGGCGATTGCCGGTCTCATCACTTATTACAGCAAGTGGCAATATCTGTGGAAAGAGTGGTTCACCTCGGTGGACCACAAGCGCCTCGGTATCATGTATCTCATCCTGGGCATGGTCATGCTGCTGCGCGGCTTCGCCGATGCGGTCATGATGCGTGGTCAGCAGGTCATGGCCTCCGCCGGTAGCGAAGGCTACCTGAACGCGCACCACTACGATCAGATCTTCACCGCCCACGGCGTCATCATGATCTTCTTCGTGGCCATGCCGCTGGTGATCGGCCTGATGAACATAGTGGTGCCGCTGCAGATCGGTGCCCGTGACGTCGCCTTCCCCTTCCTGAACAACCTGAGCTTCTGGTTTACCGCCGCGGCCGTGGTGCTGATCAACGTCTCCCTCGGGGTCGGTGAATTCGCCCAGACCGGCTGGCTGGCCTATCCGCCCTTGTCGGGGCTGGAGTTCAGTCCTGGGGTCGGGGTCGATTACTGGATCTGGAGTCTGCAGATTTCGGGTCTGGGTACCCTGCTGACCGGTGTCAACTTCTTTGCCACCATCATCCGGATGCGTGCCCCCGGCATGACCATGATGCGTCTGCCGGTGTTCACCTGGACCGCCCTGTGCGCCAACATCCTGATCATCGCCTCCTTCCCGATCCTGACCGTCACCATCGCCCTGCTGACCGCAGACCGCTACCTGGGTACCCATTTCTTTACCAATGACATGGGTGGCAACATGATGATGTACATCAACCTGATCTGGGCCTGGGGTCACCCCGAGGTGTATATCCTGGTGCTGCCGGTGTTCGGGATCTTCTCCGAAATCGTGGCGACCTTCTGCAAGAAGAAGCTGTTCGGCTACACCTCCCTGGTGTGGGCCACCGTGGCCATTACCGTGCTCTCCTTCGTGGTCTGGCTGCACCACTTCTTCACCATGGGGTCTGGCGCCAACGTGAATGCCTTCTTCGGCATCACCACCATGATCATCTCCATCCCGACCGGGGTGAAGATCTTCAACTGGCTGTTCACCATGTACCGCGGTCGCATCGAGTTCAGCTCCCCCATGCTGTGGACCGTCGGTTTCATCATCACCTTTACCGTGGGTGGCATGACGGGGGTACTGCTCTCCGTGCCGGCCGCCAACTTCGTGCTGCACAACAGCCTGTTCCTGATCGCCCACTTCCACAACGTCATCATCGGCGGCGTGGTGTTCGGTTGCTTCGCCGGTATCACCTACTGGTTCCCGAAGGCATTCGGCTTCAAGCTGGATGACGTCTGGGGCAAGCGTGCCTTCTGGTTCTGGATCACCGGCTTCTTCGTGGCCTTCATGCCGCTCTACGTGCTGGGCTTCATGGGCATGACCCGTCGTGTCAGCCAGAACATAGATCCCGAGTTCCACGGCTGGCTGGTGGTTGCCGCCTGCGGCGCCGGCCTCATCGCCATCGGCGTCTTGTGCCAGCTGATCCAGGTCGTGGTCAGTATCCGTGACCGCGAGAAGAACCGTGACTGGACCGGCGATCCCTGGGGTGGCCGTACCCTGGAGTGGGCCACGTCCTCTCCGCCCCCCTTCTACAACTTCGCCATCGAGCCTAAGGTGAAGGGTCTGGACGCCTTCTGGGAAGCGAAAGAGGACGGCAGCGCCTATCGCCAGCCGGCCAAGTACGCTCCCATCCACATGCCGAAGAACTCAGGTGCCGGTGTCATCATCGCCGCCTTCAGCGTGGTGTTTGGCTTTGCCATGATCTGGCACATCTGGTGGATGGCCATCGCCGGCTTCGTCGGCATGATCGCCACCTGGATCATCCACAGCTTCAACGACGATGTGGACTACTACGTACAGGTTGACGAAATCGAGCGCATCGAAGGTCAGCATTTCGACAATATCAACAAGGTGGCTTAATTCCATGGCGACTGACGTTCTACATCACTCTCACGGTGCCCATGAGGATGGGCACCATGATGCCGGCGCCACCAAGGTGTTCGGTTTCTGGATCTACCTGATGAGCGACTGCATCCTGTTTGCGACCCTGTTCGCAACCTATGCAGTCCTGGTCAACGGCACCGCCGGCGGCCCCACCGGCAAGGACATCTTCGAACTGCCGTTCGTGTTTGCCGAAACCATGCTGCTGCTGCTGAGCTCCATCACCTTCGGGTTCGGCATGCTGGCCATGAACAAGAACAAGGTCTCCGCGGTCAACACCTGGCTGCTGGTCACCTTCATTCTTGGCGCCGGCTTCATCGCCATGGAGATCTACGAGTTCCATCATCTGATCGTCAATGATGCGGGCCCGGATCGCAGCGGCTTCCTGTCCGCCTTCTTCACCCTGGTCGGTACCCACGGTATCCACGTGACCAGCGGCCTTATCTGGATCATCGTGATGATGGTACTGATCAGCAAGAAGGGGCTGACCGAGCGCAACCGCACGCGCCTGATGTGCCTGAGCCTGTTCTGGCACTTCCTGGACGTGGTGTGGATCTGCGTCTTCACCGTGGTTTATCTGATGGGGGTCATGTAAATGAGTCATTCTGTTGACAATCACGGCGCCAGCCACGGCAGCGTCAAGTCCTACATGACCGGCTTCGTGCTGTCACTCATCCTGACCGCGATCCCGTTCTGGATGGTGATGGACGGCTCCGCCTCCCATGCCATGGTGCTCGGCACCGTAGTGGCCATGGCGGTGGTGCAGATCTTCGTGCACCTGATCTACTTCCTGCACATGAACACCTCCTCCGAGGAGCGGTGGAACCTGGTGGCACTGGTCTTTACCGTGCTCATCATCGCCATCGTGGTCGTGGGTTCCCTGTGGATCATGTACAACCTCAACATCAACATGATGGTTCACTGAGCGGCTTGATGTGATGATGAAGCAATACCTGCAAGTGACCAAGCCGGGCATCATCTTCGGTAACCTCATCTCGGTTATCGGCGGCTTCCTGCTGGCCTCGAAGGGGAGCCTGGATGTGCCCCTGTTCATCCTGACCATGGCGGGGGTGTCACTGGTGGTCGCCTCCGGTTGTGTGTTCAACAACTACATCGACCGGGACATCGACTGCATCATGGAGCGCACCAAGAACCGCGCCCTGGTGAGGGGGCTCATCGCCCCCGGTGTGTCGCTCTGGTATGCGAGCGCGCTGGGCGTTGCGGGCATTGCACTGCTCTACTTTGCGGCCAATCCGTTGGCCGCCTTGCTGGCGGTGCTGGGCTTCCTGGTCTATGTGGGGGTCTACAGCCTCTACATGAAGCGTCATTCTGTCTATGGCACCCTGGTCGGCAGCCTCTCCGGCGCCGCGCCACCCGTCATCGGCTATTGCGCGGTGAGCGGCCAGTTCGACACCGGTGCGCTTATCCTGCTGGCGATCTTCAGCCTGTGGCAGATGCCGCACTCCTATGCGATTGCCATCTTCCGCTTCAAGGATTACCAGGCCGCCAACATCCCTGTGTTGCCGGTGGTGAAGGGGATATCTGTGGCCAAGCACCACATCACCCTCTACATACTGGCCTTCATGGTGCCGACCCTGATGCTGTTCCTCGGCGGCTACGCCGGTTACAAGTACCTGATAGTCGCCACCGCGGTGAGCGTCTGGTGGCTGGGGATGGCGCTGTCTGGCTACAAGGCGGCGGTGGATGACTCCCTCTGGGCCCGCAAGCTGTTCATGTTCTCCATCGTCACCATTACCTGCCTGAGCGTGATGATGTCGGTGGACTTCCAGCCGGATGCAGCGCCTGTACTGGTGAGCATGCTGCCCTGATGGCCCGCGTCGCCGGACCCCAAGGCTGTGATGCAACACAGGAAAATCAATAGAATCCAGAGCCGGGAACCTTCCCGGCTCTGTTATTATGTGGCCCGCCCCACGGGGCGCATTGTCGGCTTTTTCGGGTGTGGCGTGCCTTGTCATCCGCCCCTTTGTATCTCCTCTCTCTGACCTATCGAGGCCATCATGAATGATTTCACCATGACGAGGGGCGAGCGCCGCGCGACCTGGGCGCTCGGCTCCGTCTTCTCGTTGCGCATGCTCGGCATGTTCATGGTCCTGCCGGTGCTGACCACCTACGGCATGTCCCTGGCGGGCGCCTCGGAGGCGCTCATCGGTCTGGCCATCGGCATCTACGGCATGACCCAGGCCCTGTTCCAGATCCCCTTCGGGCTGCTCTCCGATCGCATCGGCCGCAAGCCCCTCATCGTCGGCGGCCTGCTGATGTTTGCGGCAGGTAGCGTCATCGCCGCCCTGAGCGACTCCATCTGGGGGGTCATCGTCGGCCGCGCCCTGCAGGGGAGCGGCGCCATCTCCGCCGCGGTCATGGCACTCCTGTCTGATCTCACCCGGGAGCAGAACCGCACCAAGGCCATGGCCTTCATCGGGGTGAGCTTTGGCATCACCTTCGCCATCGCCATGGTGACAGGCCCCCTGATCACCCAGGCGGTGGGATTATCCGGCCTGTTCTGGCTCATCGCCCTGCTGGCGCTGGCGGCCATCGCCATGGTGATCTGGGTGGTGCCGACCCCGGCTGCCCACCTGCAAAATCGCGAGTCCGCCATGGTGCGCGGCGGTTTTCGCACCGTGCTCACCAATGGGCGTCTGCTCAAGCTCAACCTCGGCATCCTCTGCGTCCACACCCTGCTGATGTCGAGCTTTGTGGCGCTGCCGCCCCTGCTCGAACAAGCGGGCCTGGCCCGGGAGCACCAGTGGCAGGCCTATCTGGTCACCATGTTGATCGCCTTCGTGAGCGTGGTGCCTTTCATCATCTATGCCGAGAAGCACCGCCAGATGAAGCGGGTGTTCCAGGCCTGTGTGCTGGTGATGCTGGCCGCCGAGCTGGTGCTGTGGCAGGCAGGCCTGCAGCTCTGGGGGCTGCTGCTGGGGCTGCAACTCTTCTTCGTCGGCTTCAACGTGATGGAGGCGCTGCTGCCGTCGCTCATCAGCAAGGAGTCACCCCCGGGTTACAAGGGCACCGCCATGGGGGTCTACTCCACCAGCCAGTTCCTCGGTGTCGCCATCGGCGGCAGCCTGGGGGGCCTGCTCTACAGCCTGGGGGGCGGCCCCCTGGTGTTTGGCGGCTGCGCCGTCCTGGCTTTGCTCTGGTTCGGCGTCAGCCTCACCATGGCCGAGCCCCCCTACGTCAGCAGCCTGCGCATAGTGCTGCCGGAAGGGGTGGCCGCGACCCCCGCCCTGGAGCAGAAGATCCGCGCCTGCGAGGGGGTGAGCGACGTGCTGCTGGTGCCTGAGGAGCACTCCCTCTACGTGAAGGTGGACAGCAAGCGCCTGACCCGCAGCGATCTGGAGCAGCTGGTGTCCCTCTGAGGGCAGCCAGGGGCGCGACTGCTATGCTGAGATCCTCAATCACAGGAGGAAAGGCTCATGTCATATGTGGACGGATTTGTGATCGCCGTGCCCACGGTCAACAAGCAGGCCCTGATCGACCATGCGGGGCTGTTTGATCCCATCTTTCTCGAATATGGGGCCACCCGGGTGCTGGAATGCTGGGGAGATGACGTGCCCCATGGCAAGCAGACCGACTTTTACCGCGCGGTGGCGGCCAAGGAGGACGAAAGCGTGGTCTTCTCCTGGGTGGAGTGGCCGAGCAAGGCGGTACGTGACGAGGCCATGACCAGGATGATGAAGGATCCCAGGATGGATCCGGCCAGCCCCATGCACCAGACCATGCCCTTCGATGGCGCCCGGATGATCTTCGGGGGCTTCACCACAGTGCTGGAGCTCAAGGGCTGAGGGCCCGCCAGAGACACAAAAAGCCCGCCTGCTCTGGGGGGCTTCACTATTGTGGCTGGAGCTCAAGGGCTGAGGGGCCGCCAGAGCCAAAAGCCCGACTGGTCTTTGAGGGCTTCACCATTGTGGCTGGAGCTCAAGAGCTGAGGCACGCCAGCGACGCCTAGGCCCGTCAGATGATGAAAAAGCCCGCCATTCGGCGGGCTTTTTCATTGGGCCGGGGAGGGGATCAGCGCTCCAGCAGGGGGGCCGAGCGGTAACTCCAGAGGCCATAGGTGCGCAGGGCATCCCGGTAGATGCCGAGCAGCTCCTCGGGGCTCGCCTTGGCCAGGGCCGAGAGGGGCTTGTCCGGGTAGGCGACGCTGTCGATGCGGATATTGGCCGGGCCGCTCTGCCAGCAGGCGATTTCCAGCAGGGTCTGGCCCCGGCGCACGTGGCTCGCCGAGCTCACCAGGGTGGCGTACTCAATCTCGTGGCGGGCGAGGGCATAGCCGCTGTAGAGGGCGTTCTCCACCGTGCTGGTGGCGTAGTTCTCCTCGATGATGCGGGATCTGTCTATGCCCTTCTTCGCCAGCCAGTCCGCCATCAGCTTGCCCTCGGTCTGGCGGTTCTGGGGCACGCCGCCGGTGAGGATGATGAGGGCCGCCGGGTTGGCCTGGGCCAGGGCGCGGGTGGTCTCGAGGCGCCCCAGCAGGATCTCGTGCATGGAGCCATCTGGGTTGAGGGCATAGCCCAGGGTGACGATGGCCTGTCGCCCCTTCTTCTCGCCGCGCCCCTGGCGCTCCTTGAGGGGGGTGGCAACCACCCGGTCGACGGTATCGAACAGCCGCTGCAGATCGGCGGCCCGACCGGCATTGAGCTCGCCGACCCGCTTGACGTAGCCATCGGATTTGGCCTGGTTGCCCTTGAAGCGCTGCCAGGTAGCCAGATAGGTGTTGAGATCCAGATCGTCAGGCGCCGTGCTGAGGGCCTGCTCGAACAGGGCGATGGCTCTGTCCACGTTGCCGTTGTAGATCTGGGCGTTGGCCGCCGAGATGAGCAGATCGGTGCGGTAGGGTTCGAGCTGATGGGCTTGCAGCAGGAGCTCGGTGACCTGCTCCATGTTGCTCGGCATCTTGGCGGTGAAACCGGCATCTGAGACCCGGGCGGGGGAGTGGAAGATGCGGGCGGCATCCGCCAGCAGCTGATCCACCACCTGGCGTTTGCTGATGTACTGGTCGTAATTTTGCTCCTTTTGCAGGGAGCGCACCGGGGCGGCCCAGGCATCGGAGGCGGTGACCACCGGCAGCGCCAGCAGGCTGGCCAGGGTCAGGGCAATCGCAGTTTTCTTCATCATGGCGTTCCACCTAGGGGGAGGGGCGCTATGCCATGGCATGCTCCCCTGGAGCCTTTTTCAATTAAAACAGGCGCTTGGTAATTGCCTACTCTACTCCTTTCCCGATGAAAAAAACGTGAACCGCTTCGGTTATCCCGGTAACCCCCTAGCGCAGGCTCAGACGCTCGTGGAGAAACCCCAGCCAGGCCTCCACCTTGGCGGGCAGGTGGCGGCGCTTCGGATAGAGGCACCAGATGCCGTGCTCGGGCAGGGCGTAGTCTGGCAGCAGGGGCACCAGCCGACCGGTGGCGAGATCCCGCTCCACGATAAAGTCCGGCATGTTGCCTATGCCGAGCCCCGCCAGCAGCGCCGTGTGGATGGCGTCGCTGTTGTTGACCTCGAAATTGCCCCGCGGGGTGATGGCCACCTCCCCCTCGGGGCCTTGCAGGCGCCACTGGGTGCCACCGCGAAACAGGGAGTAGAAGAGGCAGTTGTGGCGCTCGAGATCGGCCGGGGTGCGGGGCGTGCCGGCCCGCGCCAGGTAGGCGGGGGCGGCGCACAGGGTGCTGTGACAGGGGGCGAGGCGGCGGGCGACCAGGCTCGAATCTTCCAGCTCGCCGATGCGCACCGCCACGTCGAACCCCTCGGCCACCAGATCCTGTAGGGCGTCGCTCATCTCCAGTTGCAACTGCAGCTCGGGATAGAGGGCGAGAAATTCGGGGATAAGGGGAGCTATGTGGCGCCGACCATAGACCATGGGCACAGTCACCCGCAGCAGGCCGCGGGGCGCCGATTGCAGGGCGCCGATGGCATCTTCCCCCTCGCTTGCCAGGCGCACCGCATGGCGCACCGTCTCGAAGTAACGCTCCCCCGCCTCGGTCAGGGCGAGGGAGCGGGTGGTGCGGTAGATAAGCTGGCAACCGAGGGTTTGCTCGAGCTGGCTCACCTTCTTGCTCAGCACCGACTTGCTGAGGCCGAGCTGGCGGGCGGCGCCGGAGAAAGTGCCCGCCTCCACCACGGCGACGAAGGCGGGGAGCAGGGCGAAGGCATCCTGGTTCATGTTGTTCTCAATGCGGAAACAATGTTGTTCCATAAGGGTAGATTATCCCCATATCGAAAACAATTTACCCTGCTCCTCAGTTCAACCAAGGAGTGACCCCATGTTCCCCCCGCTTATCGACCGCCGCCCCGGACGCCTCGCCCTCGGCCAGACAGTTGGCCAGACCATAGGTGCCCTGGCCGCCTTCGCCGCCGGCCTGCTGCTGGCGCTGATGATCGCCCAGAACGGCGCCCTGGCCCGCGCCACCGATCCCTGGCTCGGGAGCTGGCTGGCCCACGGGGTCGGCACCCTGGTGGCCGCGCTCCTGTGGTGTCTCGCCCCCCGATCTCCGACGCCGGAGGCCGCCCCGCACTGGGCCTGGCTCGGCGGCCTGCCGGGGGCGCTCACCGTGGTGCTGGCGGCCCTCTGCCTCAACTCCCCCCTGGGCATGGCGGGCACCCTGGCCCTGCTGCTGCTCGGCCAGCTGCTGTTTGGTGCCCTGTGCGACGCCAGAGGCTGGTTCGGGCTGACCCGCCGCAGCCCCTCGGGGAAGGACGCGCTCGCCGCTCTGCTGGTGATGGCCGGCGCCCTATTCATAGTGCTCGGTTAGGAGAAACACCATGACCTTCTTGATCCTGTTGGGACTACTGAACGGCGTGGCGGTGAGCCTGTCGCGCACCCTCAATGGCCGCCTCGCCAGCGCCCGGGGCGCCATGACGGCCTCCCTTGCCAACCACCTGCTCGGCTTTGGGCTGCTCGGCGCCCTGCTCATCCTCAAGGGGGCGCCCTGGGAGCGGCTCGCCGGACTCGACCCCTGGCTGCTGCTCGGCGGCGTGCTGGGGGCGCTCTTCGTGGCCATCAGCAGCTGGGCCATAGGCCGGGTCGGCGCCCTGGCCTGCGCCCTGCTCATCGTCGCAGGGCAACTGCTGGGGGGCGCGCTGCTCGATGCCCTGGCCGGGCGGCTGGCCGCGAGCGATCTGCTCGGCATTCTGCTGGTGCTGGCCGGCGCCGCGCTGCAACGCTGGCAGGCCGGCAAGCCGCGCTCCTGAAAAGCAGAACACCGGCGCTTGGCCGGTGTTCTGAAATAAAGGTCGCGCCCCTGCTCGGGGCATCGCAGGCATACGCAGCTTAGGCGTAGAAGGCCTCGACGGCGCCCTTGACGGTGATCAGCATGGGGTTGCCGTAGCGATCCTTGGCCTTGGGGGAGGGGATCTTCACCCAACCTTCGCTGATGCAGTACTCCTCGACATTGGTGCGCTCCTTGCCGTTGAGGCGAATGCCGATCTCGTGCTCGAAGCACTCTGCCACGTGGTGTGGGCTGCGCGGGTTGGCCGCCAGACGGTCGGGCAGTGCAGGTTTGTTGTCGCTCATTTTATAGACCTGAGTGTGATAAAAAGTGGGTCATTGTAGGCAATGCCCGCCACGGGCTCAAGGCTGGGTTGCGTCCCATGGGGGTGGACAAGGTCCGGCTACAGTTGCAGCTCGGGCAACAGCGCCGCCTGCTCCTGAAAATGGTGGCAACGGCGCTCAACGTCATCTCTGTAACGCGCCAGATAAGCCAGCTCGGCGGGATTGTCTGTCTCAACCAGGGCGATGGCGGTATCAAGATGATGCAGTATGTCGCTGGCTATCTTGTGCAGGGTTTGCTGCAACAGGCGTTTGGGCAAATCACATGCTTCGGCCATCTCCAGCAACTGCCATGCGTTGACCGCCTCGGGAGCAAACTCGTCGCCGATGGCCATGGCCAAATGCTGGTTGAACTCGGGGTAAAGCCCCACATTGACCAGATCGTACCAGGGGGTGGGCATCAGCCCTGCTTTTGATACGAAGAAGCTGTAGTTCTTGCCGTGGGCATCGTGATTGTTGACGCAGAGGTTGAAGAGCAGCCATTGCAGCATGTCCAGTCTGGCCTGCGCCGGATTGACGCAAAGGGCGCTGAGACTGAACAGCCGTGGCAGGCTGACCCCTTCCCGAATATGGGCCACATCCCGCCCGTCACCGAAGTTGCGTTCATATTTTCGGGCGACGGTAAACCCCAGCCCCTGACAGGCATCGATCATGTGGCGACGGCGCACCCTCAAGCCATCCTCATCGAGGCGCCGATCGAAGCGTTCCACCAGCAAGCCTCGGTGGGACTTATCGCCTTGGCCGACCCTGTGCAGTTCGACCTGTGCCACCGGCATGCCCAGCAGTGCGGCCAGCCGCATGGTCACAAATTCATTGATCACCAGATGAGGATGGTGCTCGAACTTGAGGAGGTGGGTGGAACAGAGCTCGCCCTCGCCAAATCCCAGCGTCCCCTCGAGTCGCAGCAGGTTGAGCTTGGCCTGCACGCCCGCAACCGAGAGGCGGGGGCGACCATCCCAGATTTCCAGCGGCCAGATCTCGGGCTGATCGAGGCGCAGCAACAATTCCTCTGGGGTGATGGGGCGAAAACGGGTGGGGACGTCGGGCTCTGTGGGCAGGGTAAAGGTGACCGCCCCTGAGACATCGCGGCCGATGCCGTGGATCAGGGCAAAGAGATTGCTGCGCGAAACGGAGAGCGCCTCAATCAGATGGTCCAGCCCGCGATTTTCAGGCAGCAAGTTGCCGAGATACGCCCGGATCTGGGCGCTGCTGGCCGAACCATCCAGCGCCAGCGGCGGGGAGAGCGGGAATCCGCGCGCCTGCCACGCAGGTGTATAGCCGAGCTGAAACGCATCCCGGCTGGAGTCATATTCGAGATGGCCGATCAGCTGATTACCCAGCCGAAGTTCCAGCCGATGGTGCTCAGAACCACTCATCATCACCGACCTCGGGTTGGCTGTTGCCGCTCGTTACCTGTGAACCCACTTCCTGCACCAGTTGCAAGCGCAGCCCCAGCGCTTTCATCACCTGCAACAGGGTCGAGAGGTAGACATCCCCCCCTTTTTCAATCTTGATCAGGGTCTTTTTGGATATGCCGCACAGTGAGGCCGTCACCTCCTGCGTCATCCTGGCGGCCTTGCGCCTCTCGCGTATCGCCAGCCCCAGCGAGGCGGGATCCAGTTCTTTCGGGCCGGTTTGCAACGATGTGTCTGCCATCATGATCACGAAAAAAAGTGTAGGTTGTTACACCTTAACTCATGGTAAGAGCAGACAGCAATAAAAAGTGTACGATAGTGCACTTTTTATGGTCCTGGTACTGGTTGCGAGAGAAAAGTGTAGAGGAGTTCACTTTTTAGAGCGGGAAGGTGGTGAGGGCTGGTCTGGGGGATGGTCGAGGGGCCGGGAGGATGTCGCTTGCAGAGCAGTATTGAACTTCATGTTCACTTCACCGAGCGGGGGTAGGGTAGGAAACAGTTTTCAGTTGGAGCTTCACCCTGTGCCCACCATAGTCACTCACGCCGCCGTACCCCTCTGCCTTGGGCTCGGGCTCGGCAGCCGGATTATTCCGCCGCGCTTGCTGCTGGCGGGGGTTGCCATCGCTATGCTGCCCGATGCCGATGTGCTCGCCTTCAAACTGGGGGTCGCCTACGGCCATGTCTTTGGCCACCGCGGCTTTACCCACTCATTGCTGTTCGCCTTTGCCCTGCCCACTCTGGCCATGCTGTTTCACCGCCAATTTCGGGCCAGCGCCGCCACCGTCTGGTCGTTTCTGCTGGTCTCTCTGCTCTCCCACAGCCTGCTCGATTCGCTCACCACAGGCGGCAAGGGGGTGGGCTGGCTCTGGCCGTGGCGTGACGAGCGTTTCTTCGCCCCCTGGCAGCTGATCCGGGTCGCCCCTTTCAAGCCGGAGGCCTATCTCACCGCCCGGGGCGAGGCGGTGATCCTCTCCGAACTCTACTGGGTCTGGCTGCCGGGGGTTGTATTGATGCTGATTTTGATGGGATGGCGGGTTTGGGAAAGGTGGCGGTAGGCGTGGGATCGTAGAGGGTTGTTGGAGATATCGTGGTTGAGCAAAAAAATAAAAACTTGGACACCCATCTCTTGGCTCTGGCTATGCAACGCCTTGTTCAGAAAGATCGGGGGGCTGATTTTTCCACTCTGGTGGTGATCTTTATCTCACTGGCCTGATGGCTTGGTGCAATATCCGGTTAGTCAGTGTCAAAAACAAAAGCCCCCCCTCTTGCTATTGGGCAAGAGGGGGCGGACACTTACTAAATTAATTGCAATTAAAGGATTTATATTGTAATTCGCTTATTATAATAACCCCAAGTTGTACTTTATCTAAAGTAAGGAGTCATCAATTCATGATAATTAGTACGTGAACCAAACATATCAATAATAAATTTAGATCTGTCGTTTTCTCCATTAATAATAAACTGTGATCCATGTTTGTTGGTTAATTCTGTATGGGTGAATTTTAAAAGCTCTATAGGATAAGAAAAAATAGCGTGGTCTTTGTCAAAGGCATATGTAAAACTCACATCCAATATGTAAGCCTTTAATAAGGCGAAGACGCCTGATTGATCAATCATTTTCATTGAGTCCATGGGTAATGGATCTTTGAAATAGCATTCTCTATAGTTAGCAGTCTCTCGTTCTCTCATCATCCATTCTGTAGGATATAAGTCATCAATATCTTGAGAGAGTAGAGCATTATTCTTCATCACCTCTTCGAATAAATAAAGAACCGCTCCATGTGTTCCAGACAATATTTTTTTATCATGATTTGCATCGAATGAAACAGTTCGTTTCTTAGGAAATGTTTTTAAGTCTTGTGTATTGTCTGATTTTATCCACTTTTCTGATTTACCTAGATAGCAAACAGCATACCCATTTATAGCCAAAATAGAGCGACATAGAAAAAAAATAGAGTAATATAATTTTATTACACTCCAGCTCCAAGACTTATTAATAGATCCATTAATTGCATCGCATATACTAACAAAACCATTGTAATAGTACATTTCAGCATCTTGTTTTAATACTCTTTCCAATTCAGCTGCTTGTAGTGCAGTTAACGGGGGGGTATTGCATTTATGAATATCATCGTTACTGATGCTGTTCCATATATTAACTAGATATAGGCGTGCGCCATGAGTATTTGTATGAGCCATTATGTTTTAACTACACCAAGTACGTTATTGGTTGCATATGCCTCAACAAGCAACTCCATGATGTGTCTGGAAGCACCCTTACCTTGTAATCCTTTTACTTGCTCCTGATAGATTAACCCTATTCGATCAAAGTCAATTACCAATGACATATTTTCTTTTCTAAAGTCTTTTCCTGAGTTATCGCAATAGTGCATTAGTTTTGATTTGAAAAAATCGATTGCACCTGTGAATCCGGATGCATATAAAAAAGCATTTTTAGGATCTAGCCATTCGCTACCATAGGCATCCATTATTACATTGAAAAAATTAAAAATTATATTCTTCTGATCCTCAAAAGAGTATATTCCAATTAATTCAAAATCACCTTTTGTTTCAACTAGAGGTTTCAATGCACTGACTGCAGTAGAAAGTAGAATGCCACCTTTTCTTCTTGGTGTTCCAGGTTTTTTAATCTGCTGATAGTAAGGTGAGGATTGCTCATCATTTAAATAATCAACAATATCTCTTGCTCTATTGACCGCCGGGTCGGCCATATGCTCTGTTGCAAGCTGATATAAGTCGTAAACTAAACTTTTTGGTACAGGCTTTTGCTCAGTATTAATAGAAAGAAAAATGTTTGCACAGTCATTTGTATCTAGGCCATCGTATATAGAAACGGGTATTTCAAGTTCTCCTATATCAGGGTTTTCACTAATGGCCTCTTTGAGGCCCGCAACTCGATGCTGTCCATCTATTAATTGTGCCGCTCTCTCAACATTTGGAATTTTAAGTGTGTTGTTAGTGTCATCATAAAGCAACTCTTGATCCGAAACCCAGTTCATTATAATTGTCGCAGGTAAATCACCATCATTCATGATAAATGATTTTATTCCTGAAATCCTTTTTGTATTTAGCATTCTTTGAACTGCGCCTACTTCATCATCTTTACCTCGGATAGAGACATATGAAATGTCAGCAATATCACGGGCTCTCATTTTTATGAGATAAAAAACACGGTTGCTTTGTTCAACTTTTATAGCATTTGATGTGATGATAGTCATGTCGCCTCATAATTATTCATATTTCTAGCTCATGGGGAGTTAATTGTAATGATTATTATGCATTATGCATTATGCCAGCTAGTGGTTAGTATGATACCCCTTGGGGTGGCCAAGGGAAGTTGTTTATCTTAGAAAAGTGATGTATCTCGTATATTAGGCTGAAAATCGTAGGTTGGTGCTGAGCGAAGTAAAGCCCAATGGTTACTGCAGAAATATATCTGTAAATATGTTTTCCGGATCTGCCACTCCCATATTTACCCCGCTCTGGGTTGAGTAATAATGCTCGTATGTTGGGCTTCGCTACACTCTGCGCCAACCTACAAAAGACCAAGCTACCGCCCCTGAGTTTCAGCTCTCAGTCCGCTGTTTTTCACCTGTGAGATAGCAACAATCGCTACCATGGTGCTCTGCCAGGGGGATGATTGTCATTCGGGTATCTTAATGGCGTTGGTGGATCGTTGAGAAGAAGTTTTTGCAAAATCAGTGTTGGATCAATAAATTAGTCGTCAGTAGCATTCAATGTGAGCAAATTCGGTGGCCCTGAATTCCCTCACCCCAACCCTCTCCCAGAGGGAGAGGGGGGAAAACTGCCGGGAGCTGCAAGTGGGGGCATGCAATAAAAAGAAAGGGAGCCGGTCAGGCTCCCTTTTACGTGGTTATGCGAATTGGCATATCAGGTCCACAGACAGCTGACCCTATTCCTAACCTTATCGATTAGTCGCCGCCTTCATCCCTTCCACAAACTCCTTGAGGCGGGTGAGCATATGCTCCGGGTTCTTGTGGTGGGTCTCGATGATCTTCACCACGGCGGAGCCGGAGATGGCACCGGCGGCGCCGGCCTTGATGGCCTCACGCACCTGGGCCGGTTCGCTGATGCCAAAGCCGAGCAGGGCGGGGGGGGCATTGAACTCGCGCAAGGTGTTGATGAGGCCATCCACCGGCATGCCGGCCTTGGTCTCGGCGCCGGTCACGCCGGCGCGGCTCACCAGGTAGGTGTAACCAGAGCCAAGCTCGGCAACTGCCTTGAGGGTCTCGGTGTCACCGTTGGGCGGGGCGATAAAGATGCTGTCGATGCCGAACCTGTCGGCTGCCGCCTTGTAGGGGGCGCACATCTGCACCGGCACGTCGGCGACCAGTACCGAGTCCACTCCAGCCTGCTGGCACTTCTCGTAGAAGCCGTCGATGTGGCGCACATAAACGAGATTTGCGTAGACCAGCAGGCCAATGGGCAGCTCCGGGTACTTGGCGCGGATGCGGCCAAGCAGGCCGAAGCAGTCGTCCGGGGTGGTATGGCTGGCAAAGGCCCGCAGGGCCGCCCCCTGAATGGTGGGGCCGTCCGCTACCGGATCGGAGAAGGGAATGCCCAATTCGAGCGCATCGGCGCCCCCTTCGACCAGGGCATCGACGATGGCCAGGGAGAGTTCGGGGGTGGGGTCACCCAGCATCACGAACGGCACGAAGGCGCCCTGATTGACGGCATCCAGACGGGAGAAGAGTTGTGCGTAGCGATTCATGACAGGGTTCCTTCTTTCTCGAAAATGTCGGCAACGGTGAAGATGTCCTTGTCGCCACGGCCGGAGAGGTTGACGATCAGCACCTGCTCTTTCTCAGGTTCGCTGCGCGCCATCTTGAGGGCGTGGGCCAGGGCGTGGGAGGACTCCAGCGCAGGGATTATCCCCTCGGATTTGGCCAGCTCCTGGAAGGCGTCCAGCGCCTCCTTGTCGGTGATGGAGACATACTCGGCGCGGCCGATGGCGGCCAGGTGGGCATGCTGCGGGCCGACGGAGGGGAAGTCGAGCCCCGCCGAGACGGAGTAGGACTCCTGAATTTGCCCCTGCTTGTCCTGCATCAGGTAGGAGTGCATGCCAAAGAAGACCCCCTTGCTGCCGTGCCCCAGGGGTGCACCGTGCTCGCCGCTCTCTATGCCGTGGCCACCGGGTTCGACCCCGATAAGGCGCACTTCCTTGTTGTCAATGAAGTCAGCAAACATGCCGATGGCGTTGGATCCGCCGCCGACGCAGGCGATCACGGCGTCGGGCAAGCGCTCTTCTTTTTCGAAGCACTGGGCCTTGGCCTCCTCGCCGATCATCTTCTGGAACTCCCGCACTATTGTGGGGAAGGGGTGAGGGCCGGCGGCGGTGCCGAGCAGATAGTGGGCGCTGTCGTAATTGGCAGCCCAGTCACGCAGCGCCTCGTTGCAGGCATCTTTCAGGGTGGATGAGCCCGAATGCACAGGTATCACTGTGGCCCCCATCAACTTCATGCGAAACACGTTCGGCTTCTGGCGCTCGCAATCCTTGGCACCCATGTAAACCCGACACTTGAGGCCGAGCAGGGCGCAGGCCAGGGCAGTGGCGACGCCGTGCTGACCGGCGCCGGTCTCGGCGATGATCTCGCTCTTGCCCATGCGCTTGGCGAGCAGGGCCTGACCCAGCACCTGGTTGGTCTTGTGGGCGCCGCCGTGCAGCAGATCTTCACGCTTGAGGTAAAGCCGGGTCTTGGTGCCCTTGGTCAGATTGCGGGTCAGGGTGAGGGGGGTCGGGCGACCGGCATACTCGGTGAGCAGCTCCTCAAACTCGGCAACGAAGGCCGGGTCATCCTTGGCATCGACGAAGGCCTTCTCCAGCTGGAGCAGGGCGGGGATCAGGATCTGGGGCACATACATGCCACCAAATTCACCAAAAAACGGATTGAGCAGGGTCATGGTTATCTTCCTTTACATTCTGCAATTGAGATCAGGTATGAGCCTTGGCGGGCTGAGGCGTATGGCTGGGGCACATACATGTCATCGACGAAATTCACCGAAAAACGGGTTGAGCAGAGTCATAGATTATTCCTTGTGCTTATAGGCAAATGCAGTTCATTAATTTGGTGCATGTTCAGAGGGCGCGCAGGGCACTCTTACAGTTGGCGCAGGGCGCCAAAGGCTGCCGCTATCTTGTGCGCATCCTTCTGGCCCGGGGCACTCTCCACCCCGGAGTTGAAATCAAGGCCGAGGCAACCCACCTGGGCGGCCTGCAGGGCGTTGTCGGGATTGAGCCCCCCCGCCAGCATCAGCTTGCTCTTGTCGAGATTTGCCAGTATGGCCCAGTCGAACGCCTGACCTGTGCCGCCGCTCTGGCTGCCGACTTTTGTATCCAGCAGCAGGCGATCCGCCGGGTAGTCGAGGGCGGGTAGCGGCTCGCCGCTCGTGACTCCGACCGCCTTCCAGATCTGGCAACCCTCGGGCAGCAGAGCGCGCAGGCTCTCGATATAGGCGCCGTCTTCATCCCCGTGCAGTTGCACGGCGGCGAGGTTCAGGGCCTCCACCGTCTTGGCGATGGTGGCGGGCTGGGCATTGCGAAACACCCCGACAAAGATAAGCGGCGCCCCGGCCATGACGGCGCGGGCGGCGGGGATGTCCACATAGCGCGGGCTCTTGGCCACGAAGATAAGGCCGCCAAATACCGCACCTGCCTGATGGGCGGCGGCGGCATCTTCGGGGCGGGTGAGGCCGCACACCTTGTTCTGGCCCAGCACAAGCTTGCGTACCGCCGCCTCCAGATCCGGCTCGCTCATCAGGGAGGATCCCACCAGGAAGCCCTTGGCATGGGCACGCAGATCCGCCACCTGGGCGCGGTGGTTGATGCCGGACTCGCTGATGACCACCCGATCGCTCGGAATATCTTTAGCCAGCTGCTTGGTGCGGGCGAGATCCACGCTGAGATCCCGCAGATCCCGGTTGTTGATGCCAATCACGGGGGCGCCGAGGGCCAGGGCGCGATCCCGCTCCTCTGCATTGCTCACCTCGGTCAGCACCCCGAGGCCCAGCTCCTTGGCCACCTTGAACAGGGCGCGATAGCCCTCGTCGGTGAGCACCGAGAGCATCAGCAAGATGGCGTCCGCCTGATAGTGGCGGGCCAGATAGACCTGATAGGGGTCAATCATGAAGTCCTTGCACAGCACCGGCTGCTTGACCCGGGCGCGTACCCTGGGCAGGAAGGCGAAATCCCCCTGGAAGAACTGCTCGTCGGTCAGCACCGAGATGGCGGTGGCGTAGTTGCCATAGATGTCGGCGATGGCCTCGGGGCTGAAATCGTCGCGGATCAAGCCCTTGGAGGGGGAGGCCTTCTTGCATTCGAGAATGAAGCGGGTGGAGCCTGCGCGCAGGTCACCCTCGAAGTCACGATCGCTTGGCACCAGGGCGCCCTGGAAGCTCTCCAGGGGCTGGGCCAGCTTGCGGGCCGCGACCCACTCCTGCTTGGCGGCCACGATCTTGCCGAGAATGGTCTGGTTGATGGAAGCCCGATTCAGGAAGGCATCGGGGGAGGAGAGGGGGTCGAGCATCTCGATATCCTTGCTAAGAGTGGTACTGCCTTGTTGGCTGCCGTGAGTGGTGACTGACATCATGCCTCCTGATGGCTCAGGGTGGCGAGTGCCTGGGCGAGCAGGCGGGTTTCACCGCTTGCAAGCTTGGCCAGCACCTGCGCGGCCGCCTGCTTGAAGTCCGGGGCCTTGCCCGCCATCACCAGCAGCGGCGCCACGTTGGCGGCGATGGCGGCGTTGTGGGCCGCGGTGCCTTCACCCGCCAGTATGGCGTCCGTGATGGCGCGGTTCTCTTCCGGCTCCCCCCCTTGAATGGCGCTGACCGGATAGGTCTCGAGGCCAAAGTCTGCCGGGGTGAGCAGGTACTCGCGAATTTCGCCGTCACGGATCTCGGCCACCTGGGTCGGTCCGTGAATGGCCACTTCGTCCAGCCCCGCGCCGTGTACCACCATACCGGTTTTCAGCCCCAGTGCCAGCAGGGTTTCTGCGATGGGACGCACCAGCTCGGGGGCATAGACCCCCATCAGTTGGTAGCTGGGGCGGGCGGGGTTGATAAGCGGCCCCAAGACGTTGAATAGCGTCCTGGTTTTCAAGGCCTGGCGCACCGGCATGGCGTGGCGCACCCCGGCGTGGTACTGGGGGGCGAACAGGAAGCAGATGCCGAGCTGGTCCAGACAGCGGCGGGCCTGCTCCGGGCTCATGTCGAGCTTGATCCCCATCTTGTCCAGCAGATCGCTGGAACCCGACTTGCTCGAGACCGAGCGGTTGCCGTGCTTGGCCACCTTGAGGCCGCAGGCGGCGGCCACCAGGGCCGAGGTGGTGGAGACGTTGATGGTGTTGAGGCCGTCGCCACCTGTGCCGACTATGTCGCAGAACGCATAGTCCGGGCGCGGGAAATCACGGGCCTCCGCCAGCAGCGCCTCGGCGGCGCCGGCGATCTCCTCCGGGGTCTCCCCCTTGATCTTGAGAGCAGTCAACAAGCTTGCGAGGACGATGGGATCCACTTCGCCACGGACCACCTGACCGAAGGCGTCGCGGGCGGCGTCGCGGGTGAGAGACTGCCCCTGATAGAGGGTGTTGAGATGATGATGCATGGGGTCTCCTTACCGCACGTGGCTTTCTGGACGGGTGATGTGGGCGAGGGCCTGGGTCAGCAGGCGGGCCCCTTCCGAGGTCATGATGGATTCCGGGTGGAACTGGAAGCCCAGCACCCGCTCGTCCCGTTGCTCTATGGCCATGGGCATGCCCTGATAGTGGGCAATCACCTGCAGCTCTTCCGGTACATAGGTCGCCACCAGGGAGTGATAGCGGGCCACCGGCAAGGGGCTTTGCAGCCCCGCGAAGGCGCCGTGGCCGTTGTGCTCAATCAGGGATCGCTTGCCGTGGACTATCTCTCCGGCAGCCCCGACGGTGCCGCCGTAGGCTTCGCACAGGGCCTGATGACCGAGGCAGATGCCGAGGATGGGCACCCGGCCGCGGGCCAGCTTGATGAGATCGATGAGGCAACCGGCCTCATGGGGGGCGCCCGGTCCCGGGGAGAGCACCAGCACAGCATCGCCGTCACAGGCTTCTATCTCCTGCATGATGCGGGTCGCCGGCAGGCTGTTGCGGTAGATGCGTACCGGATAGCCCAGGGTGCGGAACTGGTCAACGAGGTTGTAGGTGAAAGAGTCGAAGTTATCGAGCAGGAAGATGTTAGTCATGGCTCACGTCCTTATGTTGCTCCTGCTGGGCGCTCAGGGCTTGCAGGGAGGTGCCATGGCTGGCGGCGATGGCGGCCAGCACGGCGGCCGCCTTGGCACGGGTCTCGTCCGCTTCGGCCTGGGGCTTGGAGTCATAGACCACGCCGGCACCGGCCTGGACATGGGCCAGACCCGCTTTCACGAAGGCGGAGCGGATGACGATGCAGGTGTCCATCTCCCCCGCGCCGTTGAGGTAGCCCACGGCGCCGCCGTAGCTGCCGCGGCGCTTGCCTTCCACCATGCGGATAAGCTCGCTGGCCCGCAGCTTGGGGGCGCCGGTCAGGGTGCCCATGTTCATGCAGGCCTGATAGGCGTGCAGGGCATCGAGATCCGAGCGAAGTCGGCCCACCACCCGGGAGACCAGGTGCATCACGTGGCTGTAGCGATCCACTTTCAGCAGATCCTTCACGTAGCGGGTGCCGGGCTCGGAGATGCGGGCGATGTCGTTGCGACCCAGATCCACCAGCATCAGGTGCTCTGCCACCTCTTTCTCGTCCTGGCGCAGTTCGAGCTCGATGCGACCGTCCAGATCCAGATTGATGCTGCCATCGGGGTTGAGGCCGCGGCGGCGGGTACCGGCGATGGGATACATCTCCACCTGGCGGCTGGCGGCGCAGAACTTGACCGCGCTCTCCGGGGAGGCGCCAAACAGGGTGAAGCCCTCATCCTGCACATAGAACATGTAGGGGCTGGGGTTGGTCTGCTTGAGGCGGCGATAGGCGGCCAGCGGGTCGGGGCAGGGCAGGGAGAAGCTGCGGGACGGCACCACCTGGAAGATGTCGCCGCGGCGGATAAAGCCCTTGAGCTTCTCCACTTCGGCGCAGAACTGCTTGTCGCTCTTGTCGATATGGAGGTTGCCGGTGAGGGGCTTGGCGCCCTGCGCCACCGGTTGTGGCTGCTGGCAGGCCTGCTTGAACGCCTCGAGGCGCGCAGTCAGCTGTGCGTAACGCTCATCGAGCTGGCTCTCGTCCTGCTCGCCGCCAAAGAGGCAGGCCAGCAGCGCCGTGCTCTGCTTGATGTGATCTATGGTGATCAGGGTCTCGGCCACATAGAAGCAGTAGTCGGGGCAGTCGTTGCTCCCTTCCGGCACCTCGGGCAGGTCTTCAAAGGAGGCGATGAGGTCGTAGGCGAAGCTGCCTCCCATGAAGAGGGCCTCTTTACCCTGCTGGCACTGCAGCTCCTGTTGCAGGGTGCGCAGCACGTCCAGCACGCTGCTGCCCTTGAGGCGGCTGTCTTCGTCAAGGGTGCGGTCGGAGGCCGGGAAGTCGAGCTGCAGCTCGTCCGCCACCCGGGTCTGGGTGATTATGGCGGGTAGGCGCTGCTCGAGCAGGCGCTGCAACTGGATGCCGTTGCGGGTGAGGGCGCGGACCCGCACAGTGCGGCCACGGCACTCGATGCGCAGGCAGGCATCCACCAGCAGCAGGCTCTGGGTGCCGGCCTTGGAGTCTATCTCCACCGATTCCAGCAGCAGGTTGTTGGGGTTGTGCTGGCAGAGCCGGGTGTAGAGCGCCAGGGGATCTGTCACATAAGGGGCATTGAGCCTGATGGTATCGAATTCGCCCAGGGGTAACCGGGTCTTGTTGCCTGTCATAATGCCTTCCCTTGCATGTGTTGTGTGTAACCGATGGTCATGGCGTTTCTCTCGAATTGGGATTGGGTTTTCGTCACGTCAGCGAGTTCGCCATCGCCATGTCAGTGCACTTGTCTGAATTGTCGGTTTCATCACAGGTCCATTTGCCGGATAATAAAAAAGCCCGCTGGGGTCAGCGGGCTTTTTCTTTGGGTTCTTAATTTGCTGTCAGATTACAGGTACAGCAACGACCACACGCCCGCATGTCAGGGAGTGTGCCACCACCAGATGGTCAGGATGGAAGTCGTTTGCATGATAGAGTCCTGTAAAAAGATGTTTGCAATGAAGTGCCTACAGAAAACGATAAAGCCGCGGCCAAGTCAAGTCGCTTTTTTGCCTTCTTTTTCCCAAGCAGGCCCCCTGATGAGAGCGAAACAAGCCGATGAGATTCGATCTTCACTGTCATACCACGGCCTCGGATGGCGTGCTGAGCCCCGCCGATCTGGTGCGCCGCGCCGCCGAGAAAGGGGTGGAAGTGTTAGCGGTCACTGACCACGATACCCTTGACGGGCTTGATGAAGTCCGCGCAACGATCAACGCCGAGCAGTTGCCGCTGCGACTGGTGAGCGGGGTCGAGATCTCCAGCGGTTGGGAGCACCACGAGATCCACATAGTGGCGCTCGGGGTGGATGAAAAAAATCCGCAGCTGGTCGCTTTCCTGGCCGGTCAGCGGGCCCGCCGCGAGGCGCGTGCCCTGGAAATAGGGCGTCGTCTGGAGAAGTGCCAGATCCCGGGCACCTATGAAGAGGCCAAGGCCCTGGCCGGCGATGCCGCCGTGACCCGGGCCCATTTTGCCCGGGTGCTGGTGGCGCGCGGGGTGGCCGACAACATGCAAAAGGTATTCAAGAAGTACCTGAGCCGGGGCAACAAGGGTTATGTGCCCGCCGAGTGGCCCGAGATGGGTGAGGCCATCACCGCCATTCACGCCGCGGGCGGGCTGGCGGTGCTGGCCCACCCCAGCCGCTACAGCCTCACCGCCAAGTGGATCAAGCGGCTGCTGGTGGCCTTCAAGGCGGCCGGTGGCGATGCCATGGAGGTCTCCCTGCCCCAGCAGAGCCCCCAGGAGCGGGCCAACCTCGGCCAGTGGGCCAAGGATCACGACCTCTATATCTCGGTGGGATCGGATTTTCATTTCCCCTCCAACTGGACCGAGCTGGGCCGCCATCTGTGGCTGCCCAAGGAGGGCATGCCACTCTGGCTCGGCCACCCCGATCACTTCGGGCTCAGCCAGGAGCAGCATGCCAGCCTGTTGGCCAGCCGCTGACAGGAGGAGGCCGATCCGGTCGGATCGCGTCTTTGGTACGGGCGAGTCTGTGCCAAACAGGTTAAGGTAGTGTCATGGGCCAGGCGGCCCGTGACCATGAAGTGGGCACCCGGTGTGCCCCTATCGCGAGAAGAGCATATGAGTCAGCATTTTTACGTACATCCGGATAATCCCCAGGTTCGCCTCATCGGTCAGGCGGTGCAGATACTGCAAAACGGCGGCGTCATCGTCTATCCCACCGACTCCGGCTATGCCCTGGGCTGCCAGATGGGCAACAAGGACGCGCTGGAGCGCATCTGCCGCATCCGCCGCATCGATCCGAACCACGACTTCACCCTGGTGTGCCGGGATCTCTCCGAGATCTCCACCTACGCCAAGGTGGACAACACCGCCTTCCGGCTGGTGAAGAACAACACCCCAGGCCCCTACACCTTCATCTTCAAGGCCACCAAGGAGGTGCCGCGCCGCCTCATGAACGAGAAGAAGAAGACCATCGGCATCCGGGTGCCCGCCAACAACATAGCGCTGGCCCTGCTGGAGGCCCTGGGTGAGCCGCTGCTCTCCACCACCCTGATCCTGCCGGGCTCCGAGATGGCGGAGTTCGATCCCGAAGAGATCGCCGACAAGCTCGGCAAGCAGCTGGATCTGGTGGTCAACGGTGGCTATCTGGGCGAGCAGCCCACCACTGTGGTGGACTTCTCCGACGACGAGCCCGTGTTGCGCCGCCGCGGTGCCGGGGATCCGACGCCGTTTGAGTGATAATGCCGAGCCCGTACCCGAGGCGATGATCTCGCCGGGTGCGACGGGGGAGGGCCTGCTTCCCCCGCCTATGGCCCCCTCGCCCATCGCCAAAGTGCTGGGGCAGCCCTACCATGAGCTGCCCCAGGATCTGTTTATTCCGCCCGATGCGCTCGAGGTGTTCCTCGACACCTTCGAGGGGCCGCTGGATCTGCTGCTCTACCTCATCCGGCGTCAGCAGCTCGACATCCTGAACCTGCCTATCCTGCAGATCACCGCCCAGTACATGGAGTACGTGGAGCTGATGCAGGGGCTCAATCTGGAGCTGGCGGCGGAATACCTGCTGATGGCGGCCTGGCTCGCGGAGATAAAATCCCGTCTGCTGCTGCCCAAGGCCCCGGAGCTGGAAGACGAGGAGGAGGGAGAAGACCCTCGCGTCACCCTCATTCGCCGGCTGCAGGAGTACGAGCGCTACAAGCTGGGCGCGGAGCGGGTCAACGCCTTGCCGAGGCTGGAGCGGGAGATCTTTATCGCCACCGCCCTGCCACCGGATTTTGGCGCCTTGAAGCCGCTGACCCCCGATGTTTCGCTGGTTGAGCTCGCCCTTTACATGCAAAGTGTGGTAAAACGCGCGACTCATTTTGAACATCACCAGATCCGCCGCGAGCAGATCCCGACCCGGGTGCGGATGGCGGAGATCCTCGCCATGCTCTCCTTGGGCCAGACCCTGCGGCTGGAGCAGGTGCTACGGGCCGAAGAGGGGCGCATGGGGGTACTGGTGACCTTTCTGGCCTTGCTGGAGCTGTGCAAGGAGCAGCTTATCTGGATCCTGCAGGCCGAGCCGCTGGGGCCGATCCATTTTGCCCTGGCGAGCCAGGGGGAAGGGGGAGAGCATGAGCAGGTACACTGAGTGGCGGTTCGCTCCGGGCAGTCCGGACGGGGAGGGCAACCGTGGCGCTGCCCGCTGAACGACTCAAGACCCGGATTCAGGGAGGGATGCGTGATGGCGCTGCCTGCTGAACGCTTAAAAACCCTGATCGAGGCGGCGCTGTTCGTGGCCGGTCGTCCGCTCAATGTCAGCGAGCTGAAAAGCAGCGTACTGGCGGATTATCCGGTGACCAGCCGCTATGTGCAGCTGCTGCTGGCGGAGCTCAGGCAGGACTACAGCGAGCGGGGGGTGGAGCTCAAGGAGGTCGCCTCCGGCTGGCGCTTCCAGGCCCGCCAGGAGTATGCCGAGGAGCTGTCGCGCCTGTGGAGCGAACGGGCGCCCCGCTATTCGCGCGCCGTGTTGGAGACGCTGACCCTGATTGCCTATCGTCAGCCCATCACCCGGGCCGAGATAGAAGCCATCCGCGGGGTGGCGGTATCGAGCCAGATCATCAATACCCTGAAAGAGCGCGGCTGGGTGCGCAGCATAGGTCACAAGGAGGTGGTGGGTCGCCCCGAGCTGCTCGCCACCACCCGAGAATTTCTGGACTATTTCAATTTGCAGAGTCTGGAGCAGCTCCCCGAGCTGGATCCTGAACTGCACTCCCCCTTGCCGGTCATGCTGGGCGAGGGGAGCGACGGTCAATAAGCGGCAGGCCGTCTTGCGCATTAACGTGGTGGCGATGCCCAGAGGGCGCGTCACAGGAGTCAATGTTGTCCGCTATGTCAGCGGGCAGCGATCAACAATCAGGTAAACCCGATGAGTGAAAAACTGCAAAAAGTATTGGCCCGCGCGGGTCAAGGCTCCCGTCGTGAGATGGAGGCCCTGATCACCGCAGGTCGGGTCAGCGTGGATGGCAAGGTCGCCATGCTGGGGGATCGCGTCGAAGTGAACGCCGTGATCCGGGTGGATGGTCACCAGGTCAAGACCCGTGCGGCCGAGGAGCAGATCTGCCGCGTGCTGGCGTATCACAAGCCCGAAGGGGAGATGTGTACCCGCCACGATCCGGAAGGTCGTCCCACCGTGTTTGATCGTCTGCCCAAGATGGACGGGGCCCGCTGGATTGCGGTCGGCCGCCTCGACGTCAACACCTCCGGCCTCTTGCTGTTCACCACAGACGGCGAGCTGGCCAACCGGCTGATGCACCCGAGCCACGAAGTGGAGCGGGAATACGCGGTGCGCGTCTTTGGCGAGATCACCGAAGCCATGCTGCAGCGCCTGCGCAAGGGCGTGCAGCTGGAAGACGGCATGGCCAGGTTCAACAAGATAAAGCCGGCCGGCGGTGAAGGGCTGAACCAGTGGTTCAACGTCACCCTGACCGAGGGTCGCAACCGTGAAGTGCGCCGCCTGTGGGAATCCCAGGAAGTGCAGGTGAGCCGCCTGATGCGCATCCGCTACGGCGACGTCACCCTGGATCGCGGCATCCCCCGCGGTGGCTGGCAGGAGCTCAAACTGCCCGAGGTGAACTACCTGCGCGGTCTGGTCAACCTGCCCAACGAGACCGAGTCCAAGGTCGACCTGCAGCAGGATGGCAAGAGCACCCGCCACAAGCAGGCCGCCCAGATCCGTCGCGCCGTCAAGCGCCACAAGGATATGCAGGGCAAGGAGCCGCGCGCTCGCAGCACCACTGCCCGTCGCAAGCCGCAAGCCTCGACCCGCAACTCCGGCACCGGCAGCAAGTAAGCCGATGCCTGTGGCATGACGTGGTCGGCCCGGGCAAGGCAAAAGCCCGCACCCTCTGGTGCGGGCTTTTTGTTTGTGGCGATTCTCCTCCCCCCTTTTGAAGGAGGAGGTCGGAAAAGGGTGGCTGCGGGAGAATGGGCGTCAGCAAGGTTGCCCTGGCGGGGCGGGCTTGTTAGCCTTTCCCGCACTGAATACAGGAGATAAGAATGAGCAAGGTACTGGATGAGCTGCTGGCACTGCTGGCGCTGGAGAAAATAGAGGAGGGCCTGTTTCGGGGCCAGAGCCAGGATCTCGGTCTGCGGGCCGTGTTTGGCGGACAGGTAATGGGGCAGGCCTTGTCAGCCGCCAAGCAGACGGTGGCCGCCGATCGCCAGGTCCACAGCTTCCACTCCTACTTCCTGCGCCCCGGGGATGTGACTCGTCCCATCGTTTATGACGTTGAGAATATCCGCGACGGTCAGACAGTCTCCACCCGCCGGGTCAAGGCCATTCAGGGCGGCAAGCCCATCTTCTACCTCAATGCCTCGTTTCAGGTGGAGGCCAGCGGCTTCGAGCATCAGGCCCAAATGCCGGTGGGGATCACCCCGCCTGAACTGCTCAAGAGCGAGCTGGAGCTGGTGCGTCCCTACGAGCAGCTGATCCCGGCCACCCTGCGCGACAAGATCCTCTGCGAGCAGCCCATCGAAATCCGCCCGGTGACCCTGGTTGACCCCATCCGTCCGGCGATAGAGGCGCCCCTGCGTCACGTCTGGTTCAAGGCCAATGGGCAGATACCGGATGACCAGCGGGTGCACAACTACCTGCTGGCCTATGCCTCTGATTTCAACTTCCTGTTGACCGCCCTGCAGCCCCACGGGGTCTCCTACTGGGAGCCGGACATGCAGGTAGCGACCATAGATCACTCCATGTGGTTCCACCGGGAGTTCCGGCTGGATGACTGGCTGCTCTATGTGGTGGACAGCCCGAGCGCCAGCGGCGGCCGTGGTCTGGTACGCGGTCAGTTCTTCACCCGTGACGGCGTGCTGGTGGCGAGCACAGCGCAGGAGGGGGTTATCCGTCGCCGGGGCTGAGCCTTCCATCACAGGCAGTCCATCAACAAAAACGGGAGCCAGTAGCTCCCGTTTTTTTTATTGCGGCGCAGGCCCTCAGGCGGCGTCCCGCTGTGGGGCGGCCAGGGTCTCTTCGCCCTGGGCGAAGCGATCGGCCCAGAGGGCGATGACGCCGTCACCGGTGACGTTGCAGGCGGTGCCAAAGCTGTCCTGGGCCAGGTAGAGGGCGATCATCAGGGCGATGGAGGCTTCCCCGAAGCCGAGCATGGAGGTGAGCAGGCCGAGCGCCGACATGACGCCGCCGCCGGGGGCACCCGGCGCAGCAATCATGATGACGCCGAGCATCATGATGAAGGGCAGCATGGTGCCATAACCCGGGATGGCCAGGTGCTCGGAGAGGAACATCACAGCGGTGGCGCAGGTTACCAGGGTGATGGTGGAGCCGCACAGATGAATGGTGGCGCACAGGGGCACGGTGAAGTTGGCGATGCCGTCGCTCACGCCGTTGTTCTTGCTCGCCTGCAGGGCCACCGGGATGGTGGCGGCGCTGGACATGGTGCCGAGCGCGGTGAAGTAGGCGGGCAGCATGTTCTTGATGAGCATGGCGGGGGAGCGGCCCAGCGCCAGCCCGGTGCCGATGAAGAGCACGGAGAGCCAGAGCCAGTGCATGACGATGGCCATCACCAGCACCACGCCGAAGGTCTTGAGGGTGGCGAACACTGTGCCTTCCACCGTCATCTCGACGAAGACGCCGGCGATGTAGAAGGGCAGCAGCGGGATGATCACGCGGGCCAGCAGGCGGTCTATGATGTCACGGCCCTGATCGGCGACCCGGCGCAGGTCGGTGGCCTGGGTAGCGCTGATGCCGATGCCGAACACGAAGGCGGCGGCCAGGGCCGACATCACCCCGAACAGCGGCGGTATCTCGAGATTGATGTAGGAGCTGAGCTTGATGGCGGCTTGCGCCGTGGGCTCGGCTGCCGTGGTCAGCTGCGGGATCAGCTGGCTCGCCACCGTGAAGGCGAACAGGCCCGCCAGTATGGTGGAGCAGTAGGAGAGGGCCACCGTCTTGCCGAGCAGCTTGCCGGAGTTCTTCGGCAGGCTGGCGATGCCGCTCATGATGAAGAACAGGATGATGAGCGGAATGGTGAAGGTGATCAGCTGACCTATCACTGTCTTGGCCGTGAACAGCACCCGTGCGACCCATTCCGGGGCGTAGAGGCCGAGCAGGAGACCGGCGAGGATGCCGGCAATCAGATTGAGGACGAGTTTCATGGGGAATCCAGGTGTTGGTGTCTGTTTTGTTATTTAATCTTGATTTTAATGCCGCTTTTTAACACAAATGCCGCATCTTGTCTGCCATCACCTGGTTAACTCAGAGTTAAATATTGTTACCTGGATGCTGAATCACGTCGGGCACCCTGTCTGGATCGACGGCCGCGATATTGATTAATTGTGGCGGTATTGGGGTCGCGGATCAGCAGGGCATGGAGCCAGCGGCCGTGTACCGCATCCTGGCTGCACCAGCTCTGGTGCAACTCAAACGGCAGGGGGGCGATCAGCTGCGTCAACCGGGCCTCATCGAGCCGGGTCAGCAGCGGATATTCCTCCTGTGAGGGGGGCAAGGAGCTGCCGGGTTCACTCTTGCCATAGGGGAAGGAGCAGTAGAGGGGCCCCTGGGGTTTGAGCAGGCCGGCGAGGTGCATCAGGGCAGGGGCCAGCTCCTCCTCGGTCAGGCAGGGCAGCGAGCCGCTGGCCCAGATGCCGTCATAGGGCAGCACGTTGTGCATCTGCTCGAAGCGGCAGACCCGCACCGGTTGGCCGCACAGGCGCGAGGCGGCGCTGGCCTGACTCAGGCTGGCATCGAAGGCGGTGACCATGAACCCCAGCTCCCGAAAATGGTGCAGATCCTCCCCCGCGCCGCAGCCGGCTTCCAGCAGGTGAGCACCCGGCTGCAAGTGGGCCAGGAAGGGGGAGTGGGCCTGGCCGATGAGGGCGGGGCGGGGCGCCTGAAGGACAGCACCTTGGGTGCCTTGGGCGGGTGAGAGTGACAGTGGCATAGGGCTCGTCTCTAAGGTGGGCGGCTACTCTAGCAAATTTGCCCCGCTCTGTTCAGATCTGCTGAGGATCCTCCCCGGCCCTGCGTGCAACCAGCGTCATCATGGACGGCGCAGAAGCGAGGGAGAGGGGTTGGCTAGCAGGCCGAACAGGGTGTCGAGCAGGAAGTCGGCCTCCTGAACAAGGTTGATGCGCTCCGGGAAGTGCAGCCAGTTGATGATGTAGCCATCCAGGGTGCAGTGCAGCAGCGTGGTGGCGCGGCGCAGATCCAGCCCTTGGGGCAGGTGGCCGAGGCGTACTGCGTTGCCCAGGGTGATCTCCAGATCCCGGAAGAAGTTGATGGATTGCTGACGCATGTGATCCCGCAGGGAGATGGCCTCTCCTTCCAGCGACTCCAGATTGAACATGATGGTGAACATCTGCTGGTGGGCGGGTTCTGTGCTGATCTTGCATATCACCTCCTTGAGGAAGAGGCGCAGCTTGCCGAGGGGATCCGGCTCCTGCTCATCCACACAGGCATCGAGCTGGTGGGAGAGGGGGGCGCACAGCTCCTCCCACAGGGTGACGAACAGCTCCTCCTTGTTCTTGAAGTGCCAATAGATGGCCCCCCGGGTCAGGTCTGCCGCCTTGGCGATGTCGGTCAGGTTGGTCTTCGCCAATCCCTGTTGGCAGAACAGATTCAGGGCCGTGCTCATGATGTGGCAGCGGGTCTGCTGCGCTTCTTCTTTGGTTCTTCTGGCCATCGGATCTGTACCTGTTAAAAGGGGAAAAAGTTACTTACATACATTTATGAATGTATGTATATTGCCTCATCTTCGCAGTTTTACCAACAGGGGCCCTATAAACCCTGTGGTTTTGTGGTTTTTTTTGTTTGAAACAGAGGCTCAGAAACTCCATGCATAAACACATTCTCGCACGTTCGGTGGGCCTTGCCTTGTTGGCAAGCGGCCTGCTGGCTGGTTGTGGCGACAAGAGCGAGGCCGGGCAAGGGGCGGGCGAGATGCCGCCTGCCGCCGTGGACGTGGTCACTCTCCATGCCGCACCGCTGCAACTCATGTCCGAGCTCACCGGCCGCACCGCCCCCCTGCGGGTGGCCGAGGTGCGTCCCCAGGTGAATGGCATCATCCTCAAGCGCCTGTTCACCGAAGGCAGCGACGTCAAGGCCGGCCAGTTGCTGTACCAGATCGATCCCGCCGTCTATCAGGCCGCCGTCGCCAGCGCCAAGGCGAACCTGGCCAAGGCACAGGCCAACGAGCAGAGCGCCCGTCTCAAGGCCCAGCGTTATGCCGAGCTGGTGAAGGTGAAAGCCATCAGCCGTCAGGAGTATGACGACGCCGACGCAGCCTGGAAACAGCAGGTTGCCGAGATCGGGGCCGCCAAGGCCGCCCTGCAGAGCGCCAACATCAACCTGGCCTATACCAAGATCACCGCCCCCATCAGCGGCCGCATCGGCAAGTCTGCGGTGACCGAGGGTGCTCTGGTCACCGCCCAGCAGGCCGACAGCCTCACCTCCATCTCGCAGCTCGATCCCATGTATGTGGACGTGCGCCAGTCCACCGCCGATCTGCTGCGCCTCAAGCGCCAGGTCGCTGCCGGCAAGCTCGTCCAGGACGAGAGCAAGGGCGCCAAGGTGCGCTTCCAGCTGGAAGATGGCAGCCAGTACAGCGAAGAGGGCTCATTGCAGTTCTCCGACGTGACAGTGGACGAGACCACCGGCATGGTGACCCTGCGGGTCCTGGTCCCGAATCCCCATGATCTGCTGCTGCCCGGCATGTTCATGCGCGCCACCCTGCAAGAGGGCGAGCGCCCGCAAGGCTTGCTGGTGCCGCAGACCGCCGTGACCCGCACGCCCAAAGGCGGCGCCACCGTCATGGTGGTGACCGCGGACAACAAGGTCGAGCTGCGGGAAGTGCAGCTCAGCCGCGTGGTTGGCGACAGCTGGGTGGTGGAGTCCGGCCTCAAGGCCGGCGAGAAGGTGATAGTGGCTGGTCTGCAGAAGGTCAAACCCGGTGCCCTGGTGGCGCCCGCTGAGCGCGCCAGCAACACCACGACAGCACAAGCCGATCAGACCCAGGTCACCAAGCAGTAGGATGGAGTAGTCGCCTCATGGCACGATTTTTCATAGACAGACCCATTTTCGCCTGGGTGATTGCCCTGGTGATCATGCTGGCCGGGGCCATGGCCATCATAGGCCTGCCGGTCGCCCAGTACCCGACCATAGCCCCGCCGGCCGTCGGCATTTCCGCCAGCTACCCGGGGGCGTCCGCCAAGACGGTGGAAGACTCGGTGACCCAGATCATCGAGCAGAACATGACGGGGCTGGATCACCTGCTCTACATGTCTGCCCAGTCGGATTCTTCCGGTAACGTCAGCGTGACCCTCACCTTCAAGCCGGGCACGGATCCCGACATCGCCCAGGTGCAGGTGCAGAACAAGTTGCAGCAGGCCATGTCGCTCCTGCCGCAAGAGGTGCAGCAGCAGGGTGTGCGGGTTCAGAAGACCTCCAGCAGCTTCCTGATGGTGGCCGCCTTCATCTCCACCGATGGCAGCATGACCAACGACGATCTCGCCGATTACGTGGTCTCCAACATCAAGGAGCCCCTGAGCCGGCTGGATGGGGTGGGTGACATCACATTGTTCGGCAGCCAGTACTCCATGCGTGTCTGGCTGGATCCCCACAAGCTCAACCGGGTACAGATGACCCCGGGAGACGTGCAGGCCGCCATCCAGGCCCAGAACGCCCAGGTGGCCTTCGGCAAGCTGGGGGGCACCCCTGCGGTGAACGATCAGCAGTTCACCGCCACCATCATGGGGCAGACCCGTCTCTCCACCCCGGAGGAGTTCAACAACATACTGCTGCGGGTGAACCAGGATGGCTCCAAGGTGCTGCTCAAGGACGTAGCCCGGGTCGAGCTCGCCGGCGAAAGCTACGATGCCTCCGCCCTCTACAACGGTCAGGCCACGGCGGCGCTGGCGATCAAGCTGGCCACCGGGGCCAATGCCCTGGATACCGCGGACGAGGTGCGCGGCAAGCTCGATGAGCTGTCGGGCTACTTCCCGGCCAACATGAAGATCGTCTACCCCTACGACACCACGCCCTTTGTGAAGATCTCCATCGAGGAGGTGGTGCAGACGCTGATCGAGGCCATCTTCCTGGTGTTCTGCGTCATGTATCTGTTCCTGCAGAACTTCCGGGCGACCCTGATCCCGACCATAGCGGTGCCCGTGGTGCTGCTCGGTACCTTCGGGGTCATGGCGGCCTTCGGCTTCTCCATCAACACCCTGACCATGTTCGGTCTGGTACTCGCCATCGGCTTGCTGGTGGATGACGCCATCGTCGTGGTGGAGAACGTGGAGCGGCTGATGAGCGAGGAGGGGCTCTCCCCGCTTGAAGCGACCCGCAAGTCCATGACCCAGATCACCGGCGCCCTGGTGGGCATAGCCCTGGTGCTGTCGGCGGTATTCGTGCCCATGGCCTTCTTCGGCGGCTCGACCGGCGCCATCTATCGCCAGTTCTCCCTCACCATAGTCTCGGCCATGGTGCTCTCTGTGCTGGTGGCCCTGATCCTGACCCCGGCGCTCTGTGCCACCCTGCTCAAACCCATGAAACACGGGGAGTTCGGTGCCCAGCGCGGCTTCTTCGGCTGGTTCAACCGCTTCTTCGACACCAATGCCAACCGTTACCAGAACGGCGTGCGCAAGGTGATCAAGCAGGGGACCCGTTACAGCATCATCTATCTGGCCATGCTGGCGGTGCTGGCGGTGCTCTTCATGCGCCTGCCCACCTCCTTCCTGCCGGAAGAGGATCAGGGGGTCATCATGTCCATGGTGCAGCTGCCGGTGGGGGCCACCAAGGAGCGTACCGAGGTGGTGCTGGCCGACATGCGCGACTACTTCCTCAAGAACGAGAAGGACAACGTCGATTCGGTGCTGACGGTGGCGGGCTTCAGCTTCGCCGGTAGCGGCCAGAACAGCGGCATGGCCTTCATCAAGTTGAAGGACTGGAGCGAGCGTAAAGGCGAGGAGCGCAGTGCCAATGCCATCATAGGCCGCGCCATGGGCTATCTGTTCAGCATCAAGGAGGCCCAGGTGTTCGCCTTCAACCTGCCTCCCATTCCTGAGCTCGGCACGGCCACCGGCTTCGACTTCTTCCTGCAGGACCGCGGTGGTCTGGGGCACGAGAAGCTGATGCAGGCCCGTAACCAGCTGCTCGGCATGGCGGCGCAGGATCCCAACCTGGTGCGGGTACGCCCGAACGGGATGGAAGACACCCCCCAGCTCGACATCAAGATAGATTACGAGAAGGCGCTGGCCCAGGGGCTCTCCATCAGCGACATCAACAACACGTTGTCGGCGGCCTGGGGCTCTTCTTACGTGAACGACTTCGTCGACAGAGGCCGGGTCAAGAAGGTCTATCTGCAGGCGGATGCCCCCTTCCGGATGAACCCGGAGGATCTGAAGCTGTGGTACGTGCGTAACAGCGCGGGCCAGATGGTGCCCTTCTCCGCCTTCGCCAGCACAGAGTGGAGCTTCGGCTCGCCTCGTCTGGAGCGCTACAACGGCGTCTCCGCCATGGAGATAGTCGGTGAAGCGGCCCCGGGCAAGAGTACGGGTGACGCCATGGCGGCCATAGAGCAGATGGTGAAACAGCTGCCGGAAGGTATCGGCATCGAGTGGACGGGGCTCTCCTTCCAGGAGCGTCAGGCAGGCTCCCAGGCGCCGGCGCTCTACGCCATCTCGCTGCTGGTGGTCTTCCTCTGTCTGGCGGCGCTCTACGAGAGCTGGAGCATTCCGTTCTCTGTCATGCTGGTGGTGCCGCTCGGGGTGCTGGGCGCCATACTGGCGGCCACCCTGCGGGGCCTGGAGAATGACGTCTACTTCCAGGTGGGCCTGCTCACCACTATCGGGCTCTCGGCCAAGAACGCCATCCTGATCGTGGAGTTCGCCAAGGAGCTCCATGACAAGGGGATGAAGCTCGGCGATGCGGTGGTGGAAGCCTCCCGCCAGCGTCTGCGTCCGATCCTGATGACCTCCCTCGCCTTCATCCTCGGCGTCTTGCCGCTGGTGATAAGCACTGGTGCCGGCGCCAGCAGCCGCAACGCCATCGGCACCGGCGTCATGGGGGGGATGATCACGGCCACAGTGCTCGCCATCTTCTTCGTGCCGCTCTTCTTCGTGCTGGTGATGCGTTACTTCACCAAGCAGAGTTCAGTCGAGGAGCGCGCCGCGCTGACCAAGGAGACCCAACATGACTAAGACCCTGGTCGCCCTGAGTGTGACGCTGCTGCTGGGGGCCTGCTCCATGGCCCCCGATTACCAACGCCCTGAGGTGCCGCAAGGCGCCTCCTGGCAAGAGAACCTCGCCACCCAGGGGGCGCTGGCGCCCTGGCAGCAACAGTTCCTCGATCCGGCGCTGCAAAAGCTGATCGACACCGCCCTTGAGAACAACCGGGATCTGCGGCTCGCGGCCCTCAACGTCGAGGCCTATGAGGCCAGATACCGGATCCAGCGGGCGGCCCAGTTGCCGACCCTGGCCGCCAGCGGCTCAGGCACCCGTCAGCAGGGATCCGACGATCTCAGCAGTACGGGGCAGGGGGGCATCAGCAGCCAGTACGGCGCCGACATCGGCATCACCGCCTATGAGCTGGACTTGTTTGGCCGGATCCAGAGCCTGAAAGATCAGGCGCTGGAGAACTACCTGGCGCAAATCGAGACCCAGCGCAGCACCCAGATAGCGCTGATCGCCTCGGTGGCGAATGCCTACCTCACCCTGCTGGCGGATCAGGAGCTGCTGGCGCTGAGCCAGGCGACGCTGGCGACCGAGCAGGAGAGCTATGCCCTGACCCAGCACAAGTACCGGTTGGGGGCGGCCTCCGAGATGGAGTTGGCGCAGGGGCGCACGGCCCTTGAGAACGCCCGGGTCAGCCAGGCGCAATACCAGCGTCAGGTGAAACAGGACAGAAACGGTCTGGCCCTGCTGCTCGGCACAGAAGTGCCGGTGCTGGAGGGGCAACCGGCGACCCTGGCCGAGGTGCAACTGGCGGCCATCCCGGTGGGGGCCCCTTCCAGCCTGCTGCAACAGCGGCCAGACATACTGGCGGCGGAGCACAGCCTGAAGGCGGCCAACGCCAATATAGGCGCGGCCCGTGCCGCCTTCTTCCCGACCATCTCGCTCACCGCGACGGCGGGCACCGCCAGCAACCAGCTGAGCGGGTTGTTTGACGGCGGCACCGGCACCTGGACCTTCATGCCCCAGATAAACCTGCCCATCTTCGACGGTGGCAAGCGGGTGGCTGATTTGGACGTGGCCGAGGTCGGCACCAAGCAGGCGGTGGCGAGCTACGAGAAGAGCATCCAGACCGCCTTCAAGGAGGTCGCGGATACCCTCGGCGCCCAGGCGGACTACCAGCAGCAGCTGCAGGCCCAGCAGGATCTGGTGGATGCCAACCAGACCTACTTCAAGCTGGCGGAGTTCCGCTACGAGCAAGGGGTGGACAGCTATCTGACGAGGCTGGATGCCCAGCGCTCCCTGTTCAGCGCCAGACAGGGGCTGATCAGCACCCGCCTAGCCCAGCTCAGCAACCAGGTCGCCCTCTACAAGGCGGTCGGTGGCGGCTGGCAGGCACCCAAGGAGGCCCCGGTGGCCTTTGAAGGGCAGGGCTAGTCTCTCTCGCTGACAACGTGACAGCCACAGGGCGAACCATCTGGTTCGCCCTGTTTTTTTAGGTGCGATTGATCATGCAAAGCCCAGCCTGGTTGCGGGGAGAAACCCGCCCAGACCGGGAGCAAGCCTGCACAAGCGCCTTCTAGGATGTGCACCAGCCCTTACCGTCATCACCGGCCAGAGAAAACCGGCGACCGACTCGCAGCCGGCATCCGGCTCGTTCGCTGAGTCCGGCCGAGGGATGCCATTAATCGCATAAGCTGCACACTAATTATTCTTTCAAAGAATAAATGGGTGGCTCTTATAGTTGGTCACTCGACTCTCATTCCAAGGACGTGCAATGAAACGACTCCTGCCCGCCACCCTGCTCGCCGCAGGACTGGCCCTGGCCCCGCTGGCCCAGGCCGCCACCCTGCTCAACGCCTCTTACGACGTGATGCGCGACTTCTACAAGGACTACAACGCCGCCTTCCAGAAACACTGGCAGGCGGAAGGCGGCGAGCCGCTGCAGATCAATATGTCCCACGGCGGCTCGAGCAAGCAGGCGCGGGCAGTCATCGACGGCCTGCCCGCCGATGTCATCACCATGAACATGGCCACCGACATCAATGCCCTGGCCGAGCATGGCGGCCTGGTCCCGAAAGAGTGGGCGGCCCGCCTGCCGGACAACAGCGCGCCCTTCACCTCGGCCACGGTGTTCATCGTGCGCAAGGGCAACCCCAAGGGGCTGAAGGACTGGCCTGATCTGCTCAAGGAGGGGGTGCAGGTGATAGTGCCCAACCCCAAGACCTCGGGGAACGGCCGCTACACCTACCTGTCGGCCTGGGGCTATGCACTGGAGCAGGGGGGCGATGAGAAGGCGGCCAGGGCGTTCGTCGGCAAGCTGTTCAAGCAAGTCCCCGTGCTCGACACCGGTGGCCGCGCGGCCACCACCACCTTCATCCAGAACCGCATAGGCGACGTGCTGGTCACCTTCGAGAACGAAGCCGAGATGATAGCCCGCGAGTTCGGCCGCGGCAGCTTCGAGGTGGTCTACCCGAGCGTCACCGCCGTGGCCGAGCTCCCGGTGGCGGTCGTCGACAAGGTGGTCGACAAGCAGGGCACCCGCAAGGAGGCCGAGGCCTACCTGACCTACCTGTGGTCTGACGAAGGCCAGCGCATCGCCGCCAACAACTACCTGCGTCCGCGAAGCCCGGCTATCCTCGCCGAATTTGCCGACCGCTTCCCGAACGCCACCTTCCTCAACGTGGTGAAGACCTTTGGCGAGTGGCCTGTTATCCAGAGCACCCACTTCAAGGAGGGCGGGGTGTTCGACCAGATCTATGCCGTGCAATAAGACGCACCCGAGCGGCCAAAGCCCGGCCAGGTGCCGCCATCTTGGGGCCATTCGCCTGGGCTCACACCTTGACTGCTCAGCCTCCCGGCTGGGGTGTCAGGGGCAGAATGGAAGATCCGGACATCGCCGGTATATGAAAGAAATAGGCTGGGTGCTCGCGGGGACAATCAGGGGCCCTAGCGGGGGCCCACATCACAAAAAGCACAAAGGGTTAGCGTCTGAACGAAGCTAACCCTTTGTTTTACCTGGTGCCGGAAACAGGAGTCGAACCTGCGACCTTCGCATTACGAATGCGCTGCTCTACCAACTGAGCTACACCGGCTTGTCCCTAGATTCCCGAAAATGTGCTGGCAAGTCAATGAGCCAGGACTGTTTTTATGAGCCTGCTCATGGAGTTACGGGCGCACCTCAGAGATCGACAAATTCCGGAATGTGGGCGCGGCCACGGCTCTCGAGAAACGTGAGCAGGGCACGGGGGGTGCGAGCCAGGATCCGCTCCTCGGGGAAGCCTGCCTCTGTCACCAGCCGGTGGCAGTGGTCAAAATCCCCCAGGCTGAAGGCCACGTGGGAGTCTGAGCCGAAGGTGAGGTAGGCACCCAGATCCCTCGCCGCCTCGACGATGGCGCGGCAGTTGCCTTCACTGCCCGGACGGGAGTGACTGAAGGAGGAGTTGTTGATCTCCAGCGCCACCCTGTACTCGGCGGCAGCCCTGACCACGGCCTGGATGTCGATGGGGAAGGCGGGGTTGCCCGGGTGGCTTATCATGTCGACCCGGCCGCTTCGGATGGCGTTGATCATGGCCTGGGTATGGGTTGCCTGATCGCAGGGGGGGAACACGGGCTCATGAAAGCCGGCCATGATCATGTCGAGGCGCGACTCGTAGCGTTCGGGGAAGTCTATTTCGCCGTCTATGTTCTTGATGTTGGCCTCGATGCCGCGCAGTATGCCGACCCCGTCCACCACCCGTGGCAGGACGTGCAGATTGACGAAATGCCAGAAGTGGGGCGCATCGGCCATGTCGGGACCGTGATCCGTGGTGGCAAAGAGCTTGATCCCCTTGGCCTTGGCAATGGGCAGGTAATCGTGAATGGTGCTGTAGGCGTGGGTGCTGGCGACGGTGTGCGTGTGGGTATCGACCTGGTACTTCATCTTTTCTCCCCTCTGGCATGAGGCGCCAGCATAGCAAGATTGGCGGAGTCGGGCCATGTGGCGGCCTGCCATACTTTGTCACAAATTACGCCATGACTGACAAAGTCTGACCATCTTTGTCTGCGAGCATAGCCCCATCGATGCAAGCCTGAACTCTCATCGATGAGTCGAAACTGGATGATTCGACTCACTTTTCCCCACCGTCGCCCCTGCGACGGTTTTTTTTCGCCCGCAATTCTCGCCGCCATCCGGATAAAAAAATGCCCAACTAGCATGGCGCAAGTTGGGCGAGACTTAATGTTTAATTGCAGTGGCATAGATATAGAGTCCTGCCTGGCCGCTAAGTTCCCATCTTGTTCCCGCTTTTTTGGTTGAAAACATTTCGCCAACACCTGTTCACATTCTCTTGACATGACTGGGCGTGAAACGTACTTTTTAAACATTCGTTTAAGTGAGGTGTCCAGTGAGTAAAATCGATACCAAAAACCGTATTCTCGATGCCGCCGAGGTGCTGTTTGCCGAGCGGGGATTCGCCGATACCTCGTTGCGTCTGATCACCAGCGAGGCCGATGTGAACCTGGCCTCGGTCAACTATCACTTCGGCTCCAAAAAGGAGCTGATCCAGGCGGTGCTCGATCGCTACCTGAGTATCTTCATGCCTGAGCTGGATGCTCGCCTGCAGACCTTGATGGCCCAGGAGCAGCTGACCCTGCTGCAGGTGTTCGAAAGTTTCGTCGAGCCCCTGATGAAGCTGGTGGCGGTGCGGGCCAACGGCCCGGCGCTCTTCATGCAGTTGCTGGGGCGCGGCTACATCGACAGCCAGGGCCACCTGCGTCGCTTCATCACCACCCACTACGGGGCGACCCTGCACGGGATCACCCAGGCGATTTCCAAGGCCAACCCGGCCCTGTCACCGGCGGATCTCTTCTGGCGCCTGCACTTCACCCTGGGCACAGTGGTGTTCACCATGGCTTCCGCCGATGCCCTGCGTGACATCGCCCAGGCCGATTTTGGCCAGCAGCTCGATGTGGAAGGGCTGGTGCGCAACGTTATTCCTTATCTGGCGTCCGGTGTCGGGGCGCCCGTGGAGTCGACCAGGCTCTCCCTGGCCGTGTAACACCTAACAATAATCAACGGAAACAGTGAAATAGAAGGAACTTCGGTATGATCACATTGCTTGTCCTGCTGGTGCTGGCGATAGCCGTGGTACTCGGCGTGCCCGCCATCCGTAAAAAGGTGGTGACCCGTCCTGTGTTCGGCATCTTCAAGAAGATACTGCCGCCCTTGTCGGCCACCGAGCGGGAGGCCATGGAAGCCGGCTCCGTCTGGTGGGATGGCGAGCTGTTTCGCGGCAACCCGGACTGGAAGAAACTGCACGGTTACGGCAAGGCCGAACTGAGCGCCGAGGAGCAGGCCTTCATCGACAATCAGGTCGAGACCCTGCTCGCCATGGTGGACGACTTCAAGATCGTCAACGAAACCAAAGACCTGCCAGAGCCGGTCTGGGACTATCTGAAGAAGGAAGGCTTCTTCTCCCTGATCATTCCGAAATCCTATGGCGGTCGCGAGTTCTCGGCGATTGCCAACTCCACCATAGTCACCCGCATTGCCACCAAGAGCCTGAGCGTGGCGGTCACCGTCATGGTGCCGAACTCCCTTGGCCCGGGCGAGCTGCTGATGCACTACGGTACCCAGGCCCAGAAGGACTTCTGGCTGCCGGGGCTGGCCAACGGCAAGGAAGTGCCCTGCTTCGCCCTGACCGGGCCGGAAGCGGGTTCCGATGCGGGCGCCATCCCTGACAAGGGGATCGTCTGCAAGGGGATGCACAAGGGTGAAGAGGTGCTGGGCATTCGCCTCAACTGGAACAAGCGCTACATCACCCTGGCGCCGCGCGCCACAGTGCTGGGGCTGGCGTTCAAGCTCTATGACCCGGAGAAGCTGCTGGGTGACAAGGAAGAGCTCGGCATCACCTGCGCCCTCATCCCCACCAGCCACCCGGGCGTGCGGGTCGGTGATCGCCACTACCCCATGGGGCTGGCGTTCCTGAACGGCCCGACCTTCGGCAAGGATGTGTTCATTCCGCTCGACTGGATCATCGGTGGCCCGGATTACGCCGGCCGCGGCTGGCGCATGCTGGTCGAATGCCTCTCCGCCGGTCGCGGCATCTCGCTGCCTGCCCTCGGCACCGCTTGCGGTCACATGGCGAGCCGCACCGTGGGCGCCTACTCCTACGTGCGCAAACAGTTCGGCATGTCCATCGGCAAGTTTGAAGGGGTGCAGGAAGCGCTGGCCCGCATCGGCGGCCTCACCTATCAGCTGGAAGGGGCCCGTCGCATGACGGCCGGTTCCCTGGACTTGGGTCAAGCCCCGGCCATTGTCACCGCAATTTCCAAGTACCACATGACCGAAATGGCGCGCCAGATCATGGATGACTCCATGGACATCCACGCCGGTCGCGCCATCCAGCTCGGTCCGAAAAACTACACCGGCTACGCCTACATGGGCATTCCGGTGGCCATCACGGTGGAAGGGGCCAACATACTGACCCGCAACCTGATGATCTTCGGGCAGGGGGCCACCCGTTGCCATCCTTATGTGTTTGCCGAGCTGGAAGCCGCCGCTGACACCGATGTGGAGCGTGGCCTCGAGAAGTTTGATGCCCTGCTGATGAAGCACATCGCCTTCGGTACCGGCAACTTCTTCGGCGCCCTGTTCCAGGGGCTGACCCTGGGTCAGTTCAACAATGCCCCTGTGGCTGGCGAAACCGCCCGCTACTACAAGCAGCTTTCTCGCATGAGTAAAGGGCTGGCCCTGTGCGCCGACGTCTCCATGCTGATGCTGGGTGGCGATCTAAAGCGTAAGGAGATGATCTCCGCCCGTCTGGGCGACGTGCTGAGCCACCTCTACCTGGCCTCCGCCACCCTCAAGCACTACGAGGATCAGGGCCGCATGGTCTCGGATCTGCCGTTCGTGCAGTACGCGGTGGAGCGCAACCTCTATCTCATCGGCAAGGCGTTCGAGGGCTTCTTCCAGAACTTCCCGAACAAGGTGGTGGGTGCAGTACTCAAACGCGTGGTCTTCCCGTTCGGCGTGGGCTACAAGATGCCGGCAGACGAGCGTTGCCACGCCATCTGTCTGGCCATGATGACCCCGGGCGAGTTCCGCGACCGTCTGACTGCACTCTGCTACGTGGGCAAGGATGACGCTGATCCGGTGGGTCTGATGGAGCGTGCCTTCCAGGCTATGGTGGCGGTGCAGCCCATCGAGAAGAAGCTGGTACAGGCCCAGAAAGAGGGCAAACTGCCCCGCAAGATGGCCCTGCCGGAGCTGGTGGCCGCGGCCCTGTCCCAGTCCATCCTCGGCAAGGAGGAGGCGGACAAGCTGCTGGCAGCCGATGCCCTGCGCTACGAGGCCATTCAGGTGGACAACTTCGCCCCCGGCGAGCTGGAAGGGCTGTCTCAACCGAACCCGGTTGTGCACGCCGCCTGATCCCGAGAGTAAACCGACAACCGGCCCATGTGGCCGGTTTTTTTGTTTGTTAACCAGGCATTTACAACCTCGATTAATTCCAGTTAAATGCAATGGCCCCCACCCTTGGGGCAGGAAGCAAGGCCAGCGGAATGGCCGATAACAACAACTCAGGAAGAGTGAATGAACCTCGCCAAAACGGCGATCGAACGCCCCATCTGGGTGGCGGTCTCGGTCGTGCTTATTTTTTTGCTGGGCCTGCTCAGCATCCGGGGACTGCCTGTCCAGCTGTTTCCCGACATCGATCGTCCTCACCTCAACATCTCGGTGGACTGGCGCTCGGCCTCGCCCCAGGAGATGGAGTCGGAGATAACCGACCCCATAGAGCAGGAGATGCAGGGGGTACAGGGGCTGAAAAACCTCACCAGCAACAGCTATCCCGGCTTTACCGAGATCGACATGGAGTTTGCCCTCGGCACCGACATGCAGCGGGCCCAGCTCGACGTCATCTCGCGCCTGAACCGGGTCTCCGGCCTGCCGGACAAGATCGGCGGCCCCTACGTCAACAACTACAGCAGCAACGACACCCTCACCTTCTTCTTCATCCAGCAACTGCCGGGTGCCAAGGGGGCGATCGACGATCACCAGGCGCTGATCGAGGCGAGGGTCAAGCCTGAGCTTGAGCGCATCCCCGGGGTGTCGACCGTGGAGGTGGAGGGGATCAACGAGCGTCAAATCCAGATCCGCTTCGACCCCTATCGTGCCGCCGAACTGGGGGTGGAGATACCCGTGCTCGCCAGCCGGGCAACCACTGGCTGGGACGTGTCGGCCGGCACCCTCGACATAGGACGCTGGGAGTACAAGTTGCGCTTCGCCGGTCGCTACGACGTGGCCACCCTGGGGGACAAGGTGGTGGACTGGCGCGACGGCCTGCCCATCTACCTGCGGGACGTGGCGGAAGTCAGGGTTGCCCGGGAGGAGAACCCTGTGCTGCGCATCCAGAACGGCAACACCGCCATAGCGGCGCAGATCTTCAAGGAGAGCGGGGCCAATGCCCTAGCGGCGCTGGAGGGGATCAAGCTCAAGGTGGAGGAGCTCAACCGCGAGGTGCTGGAGCCGGTCGGGCTGCACATGGAGCAGTCGTTCGACGCCTCCCTCTACATCAACCGGGCGGTGGGCATGGTGACCGCCAACCTGGGGCTGGGTGTGTTGCTCTCCTGCGCCATCCTCTGGGTCTTCCTGCGCCAGCTCAAGGCGACCCTGATGATAGCGATCGCCATCCCCATCAGCATCATGCTCACCTTCTGCCTGCTCAAGGTGATGGGCAGGACGCTGAACATCATCTCCCTGGCGGGGATCGCCTTCGCCGTCGGCATGGTGCTGGATGCCGCCATAGTGGTGCTGGAGAGCATCTACCGGCGCCATGAGCGGGGGGATCTCGGCAAGGCCGAGGCAGCGCTGGAAGGCACCAGCCGGGTGTGGACCGCCCTAGTGGCCTCCACCCTCACCACTGTCGCCATCTTCCTGCCGGTGCTCTTGCTCAACGATGTGGAGGGGCAGCTGTTTGCCGACCTTGCACTCACCATCGCCTGCGCCGTCACCGTCTCCATGCTGGTGGCGGTGACAGTGCTGCCCGCCGTGGCGGCGCGCTGGATGGGGCGCGAGCGGCTGGTCGATCCCTATGACGGACTCTGGCAGCGCACCACCCGCCACGTGATCCGCTGGACCGGCACTGCCCCCCGGCGCTGGACCCTCATCGTCCTGATGATGAGCGGGCCCGTGCTGGCCAGCTGGCTGCTGCTGCCCAAGATGAACTACCTGCCGGATGTGAAGCGGGATGCCATCGATGTGTGGATGAGCTTCACCCCAGGGGTCAACCTCAAGGCCCAGCGGGAGGAGGTGATAGACACGCTCATTGCCAGGCTGGATCCCTACATGAAGGGGGAGCAGGAGCCGGCCCTCAAGAACTACTACATATTGCGCTACCCGGGCGGCGCCCAGATCGGGGTGCGCCCCAGGGACGAGACCCGGATCAAGGCGCTGGAGCAGCTCCTGATGAAACAGCTGCTGGTGGGCATACCCGATACCCGGGTCTTCGGTGGTCAGGGCTCCCTGTTTGGCGGCTTCGACAGCGAGAACGGCATCTCGTTGCTGATCCAGGGTGGCGAGTTGCCAGCGCTCTATCAGGCGGCCAGAGAGAGCATGGCCATGGTGCAGCGGGACTTGCCGGGGGCCCAGATAAGGCCTGAGCCCGGGCTCGACTTCACCGCCCCCGAACTGCGGCTGGTGCCCCAGGACAGGCGTCTTGCCGAGGTGGGTTGGGATCGCAGCCCCTTGCCCGCCATCATCCAGACCTTCGGCGATGGCCTGCGGGTCGGCGAGTATTTCGACGGGGAGGAGCGGCTCGACATCCTGCTGATGGGCCAGGCCTCCGCCAACCCGGACGAGCTGAAGGCGGTGCCGCTCGCCACCCCGTCCGGGCGCATAGTCCCCCTCGGCGAGTTGCTGCGGGTGGAGCCTGGCCTCGGGCCTGAGAGCATCTTTCGGGCCGACGGGCGGCGCAGCATCAGCCTGCAGATCACCCCGCCTGAGGGGATGAGCATGGAGCAGGTGCTGGAGACCCTGCAGACCAAGAGCTTCGCCGCCATCCGGCCGCTGCTGCCAGTCGGGGGCGAGCTGAGGGTTGCCGGCAATGCCGACAGCCTGCAGCAGGCGCTGGACAACCTCGGCGGCATCTTCCTGTTCGCCGTGATGATACTGCTCATCTTGCTGTGGGGGGTCTTCGCCTCCCTCAAGGATGCCATCCTGGTGCTGCTGACCCTGCCGCTCGCCACAGTGGGCGGCGTGCTGGCGCTGCACCTGAGCGGCCTGCTGGTGCCGCTGCCGATGGACCTGCTCACCATCATCGGCTTCGTGATCCTGCTGGGGCTGGTGGTCAACAACGCCATCCTGCTGGTGCACCAGACCCGCATGGCCGAGCGGGAAGGAATGAGCCGCCAGTCGGCGGTGGCCGATGCCCTGCAAAGCCGGATGAGGCCCATCGCCATGACCAGCCTCACCAGCATCTTCGGCATGCTGCCGCTGATGTTGAGCCCGAGCGAGGGCAGCGAAATCTATCGGGGGCTGGCCACCGTCATCGTCGGCGGCATGAGTTGCAGCACCCTGTTTACCCTGATCCTGTTACCCGCCTTCCTGCGGCAGGGTGAGCGGGTCGACGCCCCCCACGCCATCCGGCAGCGGGCCTGAGAAGGAGCCTATCGATGACGCATGTGTTCACAAGGATGATGATGGCTGTGGCCCTGCTGGCAGCAGGGCCTGCCGGGGCAAAGGTGGTGACCCTGGCGGCCGTGACCCAGGGGGAGGCGGGGGCCAGCATCTGGGTCAGCGGCACTGTCGCGAGCCGCCAGCAGGCGGCCCTCAGCGCAGAGGTGAGCGGCCGGGTGGAGTGGATTGCCGAGTTCGGCAGCCGGGTGAAGGCGGGGGACGAGCTGCTGCGCCTGGACACCGCCACCCTGCGCCTCTCCCTCGAGCAGTCCCGGGCCGAGCAGGGGAGGGAGGCGAGCAAGCTGCGCTATGCCCGCGCCGAGTTCCAGCGCCTGGAGCGGCTGCACCAGCAGAAGAGCGCCTCCCAGAGCCAGTACGACAAGGCGCGCTATGAGGTGGAGCAGGCCGAGCTGGCGGAGCAGCTGGCCCGGGTACAGGTGCGCCAGATCGAGGCACAGTTGCAAAGGACCCACATCTTCGCCCCCTTCGATGGGGTGGTGAACGAGCACTTCATCCAGCCGGGGGAGCATGTGGACGCGGGGGAGCGGGCGCTGGAGCTGGTCAACCCGGATCAGCCGGATATCCGCCTGCAGGCCCCCATTCTCTGGGCCCAGCAGCTGGCGCCGCAAACCCGACTGCGGGTAGAGGGGGAGCAGCTGAGCGGTCACGGAGTCTATTACCAGCGGGCTGCCAGTGCCGATCCCAAATCTCGGCTGATTGAGCTGCGCCTCAAACCGGAAGCGGGCAACTTCATCATCGGCTCGCCGGTGCGGGTGGCACTGCCGCTCGGGGAGCAGCAGACCATGTTGCTGCCGCGGGATGCCCTGGTGCTCGGCACCGAGGGAAGCGTGGTCTATCAGGTGGAGCAGCGCGGCGAGGCGCTGACCGTGAACCGGGTGCCGGTCACAGTGCTGTTCGGGGACAACCGGCAGGTGGCGGTGAGCGGGGCGCTCAAGCAGGGGGACAGGGTGGTGGTACGCGGCGCCGGCAGCCTGCAGGATGGGGACAAGGTGGAGCTGTTTCGTGGCTGAACCTGGTCTGGCGCCATAAAAAACGGCTCCCGCGGGAGCCGTTCTTGTCGATGTCCAAGCGAGGGATTACTCGACCATCATCACCTTGCAGGTGTTGGTACTGCCCACGGTTTCCATCTTGTCGCCGTGGGTCAGCAGCACCATGTCGCCGCTCTGGACCAGGCCCTTGGCCTTGAGCACGTCCAGCGCCTCGCGGCACACCTCGTAGACCGGCTTGCTCTCGTCGCCGTCGAACAGCACAGGGGTGACACCGCGGTAGAGGTTGGTCCAGGCTAGCGTCTTGTTGTGGGGGGACATGGCGAAGATCGGCAGGCCGGAGCTGATGCGGGACATCAGCAGCGGTGTGGTGCCGGACTCGGTCAGTGCCACTATCGCCTTGACCCCTTCCAGGTGGTTGGCGGCATACATGGTGGACATGGCCACGGCCTCTTCCACCGAGGTGAAGGTGTAGCTCATGCGGTGGTTGGAGACGTTCAGGCTAGGATGCTTTTCGGCGCCCACGCAGACGCTGGCCATGGAGGTGACCGTCTCTATGGGGAACTGGCCGGCGGCGGTCTCGGCGGAGAGCATCACAGCATCTGTGCCATCCAGCACGGCGTTGGCCACGTCCATTACCTCGGCGCGGGTCGGCAGCGGGGCGTTGATCATGGACTCCATCATCTGGGTCGCGGTGATGACGACGCGGTTCAGGCGACGGGAGTGACGAATGAGCTTCTTCTGCACGCCTACCAGCTCGGGATCGCCGATCTCGACGCCGAGATCGCCACGGGCCACCATGACGGCATCGGAGCCGAGAATGATGTCTTCCATCGCCTCGTCGCTGGCGACGGTTTCGGCACGCTCGACCTTGGCCACTATCTTGGCGTTGGATCCGGCTTCGCGGGCCAGTTCGCGGGCGTAGCGCAGATCATCGCCGCTGCGGGGGAAGGAGACGGCCAGGTAGTCCACGTTCATGCGGGCGGCGGTCTTGATGTCTTCCTTGTCCTTCTCGGTCAGGGCCGGTGCGGAGAGACCGCCCCCTTTCTTGTTGATGCCCTTGTTGTTTGAGAGAGGCCCGGCCACTGTGACCGTGGTGTGAATGCGAGTGCCTTCGACCTGCTCGACTTTCAGTTGCACGCGGCCATCGTCCAGCAGCAGGATGTCGCCGGCCACCACGTCGTTTGGCAGACTCTTGTAGTCGATGCCGACCTGCTCCTGGCAGCCTTCCCCCTTGCCGAGGGCGGCATCGAGAATGAACTTGTCACCGATGGCGAGGTAGACCTTGCCATCCTTGAAGGTGGAAACACGGATCTTGGGGCCTTGCAGGTCCCCCATGATGGCCACATGACGGCCCAGCTTGGCGGCGATTTCACGCACCTGGTTGGCGCGCAGGATATGATCTTCAGGAGTGCCGTGAGAGAAGTTCATCCGCACCATGTCGGCACCGGCGCGGATGATCCCCTCGAGGATGCCGTCGCGATCGGTCGCCGGACCGAGTGTGGTTACAATCTTTGTACGTCTTGGCATGAAAGACTCCAATGTGAAGTTGATATGACTTGAAATACTGCCCCGTCAAGCATGTGGCATGGCGCCTGCTGGCAGGCCATCTGGGTGGCCTTGTGTTATTAAATTACGATACTACACCAAGCCCGGTGGCATAGACAGTCGGGGGCGGACCCCCGAATGATTCAGGAATTATGCGGGGTATCAAAGCGGGATTCGCGCAAACCTTCTTTGACTTTCTTCAGGTTTTCGCGAAATTTCATGCCACGGCGCAGGGTAAAGCCGGTTGCCAGCACGTCCACCAGGGCCAGCTGGGCGATGCGCGACGCCATCGGCATATAGACGTCGGTGTCTTCCGGCACGTCCATGGAGAGCACCAGGTTGCACTCCCGGGCCAGGGGGGAATCCTTGGCGGTCATGCCGATGACGGTGGCATCGTTTTCACGGGCCAGGGCCGCGATTTCCACCAGCGCCTTGGTGCGGCCGGTGTGGGAGATCAGCACCACCACATCCCCTTCGCTGCTGTTGATGCAGCTCATGCGCATCATGACGATGTCGTCGAAGCTCACCACGGGAATGTTGAAGCGGAAGAATTTGTTCTGGGCATCGCGGGCCACGGCGGAAGAGGCGCCCAGGCCGAAGAAGCTGATCTTCTTGGACTGGGTCAGGATATCGACGCAGCGGTTGATGGCGGAGATGTCCAGGCTGTTCTTGGCGGCATCGAGACAGGCCATGGTGGATTCGAAGATCTTGGCGGTATAGGTGTCTGGCCCGTCTTCCGCTTCCACGTGGCGGTTCACATAAGGGGTGCCGTTGGCCAGGCTCTGGGCCAGGTGCAGCTTGAAGTCGGGGAAGCCCTTGGTATCGAGACGACGGCAGAAGCGATTGACGGTCGGTTCGCTGACATCGGCCAGCTTGGCGAGGGTGGCAATGCTGGAGTGAATGGCGGTCTGGGGCGACGCCAGGATCACTTCAGCCACCTTACGCTCTGATTTACTGAAACTTTCCAAATTGTTCGTAATTTTATCGAGGGTATTCATCATTACCACCAGGCATTTTTGTAATTTAACTTCAGTGTCTGTGCACTAAATTCACAGCTCAAGCAGGTTTCCAATCTACTTGATGACTATACAAGACAAGCGCTTATCGGAACTAATCTCGTCCCCACAAAGTATGACTCATGTCTAATTATTTCGTGCTTTTGGTTACAAACTTCCATCCGACCCTTGAAAACGCTTACAAATGTTGCAAAGCAACAACACTGTGAGCGGGCGCACAGTTGCATTCATCCGACGCGCCGCAAGGGAAGGGGCTCGGGTAGTATTGCAACCAAATAACAATGTCGGGACGGTAAGGGCCGCCCCGAGTCGGTAACGAAGGAGTTTGTTATGCAGCATACCCATGCGCTGGTGGGCGACGTAGGCGGTACCAATGCCCGGCTGGCCCTCTGCGAGTTGGCGACTGGCGCCATTTCCCAGGCAAAGACCTATTCCGGGCTGGCCCACCCCAGCCTCGAGGCTGTGGTGCGTCTCTATCTGGAGGAGCATGGCGTCAAGGTGGGCGAGGCCTGCATCGCCATCGCCTGTCCCATCAACGGCGACTGGGTCGCCATGACCAACCACAGCTGGGAGTTCTCCATCCGCGAGATGCAGAGCAACCTGGGCCTGGATCGCCTGCAGGTGATCAACGATTTCACCGCCGTCTCCATGGCGGTGCCCGTGCTCGGTGAGAGTGACCGCATCCAGCTCGGCGGCGCCGCCCCGGTGGCTGGCAAGCCCATCGCCATCTATGGCGCAGGTACCGGCCTTGGGGTGGCGCACCTGGTGCAGGCGGGCGAGCAGTGGCTCAGTCTGCCGGGGGAGGGCGGTCACGTGGATTTCGCCGCCAACACGGAAGAGGAAGATGCTGTGCTGCAGGTGATGCGTGGCGAGCTGGGCCATGTGTCTGCCGAGCGTTTCCTGTCGGGCCCGGGGCTGGTCAACCTCTATCGCGGCCTGGTCAAATCCGACGGCCGCGAGCCCGAGCCCTTTGCCCCCAAAGACATCACAGAGCGGGCGCTGGCGGGCTCCTGCCTCGACTGTCGCCGCACCCTGAGCCTGTTCTGCGTGCTGATGGGGCGCTTCGCCGGCAATCTGGCGCTCAATCTGGGCACCTTCGGCGGCGTCTACATCGCCGGTGGCATAGTGCCCCGCTTCCAGGAGTTCTTCATCGGCTCCGGTTTTCGGGTCGCCTTCGAGGACAAGGGTCGCTTCAAGCCTTATCTGAAGGACATCCCGGTGTTCCTCATCACCCATGAGGGCCCCGGCCTGCTGGGAGCGGGCGCCTATCTGCGCCAGTCCCTCGGGATACGCCTCTGAGGCGGATAAAGAATGCACAAATGGTTCAGTCCCGATTCAGTGACCCTGGCGTAGAGTGACATCACGTACTCAAGAGGGCAGGGTTTCACAGGGAATTGGAAGCTGTCTTCATCCGCTGGGTGCGAATTGTCACCTGACAAGCCTGAACTGTTTCACCGGCCCTTGCGGCCGGTTTTTTTATGTCCGCCATTTCATCCATGGGGCCTAGAAGCCGCTTTCCCGCAGCAGCACGGCGAGCAGCCAGGTGCTCCCCTCGGCCAGCAGGCTGCGTCGGCTCCCCTCCAGCACCAGGGTACCGCGGGTCTCCCGCAGGGTGGCCGGGGCCTCATCCAGCCGGATCCGCACCAGGAACAGGGGATGGGCAGGTTGCAGCTCCTCCCCTTGCGGGCTGGTGGTGATGGGGCCTCCGAAGCGGGCGCTCAGCATGGGGTGCTTGAGCTTGGCGACCCGGGTGGTGCCCAGATCGACCAGGGTGCCATGGAGGGGCGAAAGGGCGCCGTCCGGATAGAAGCGTACCGGATCGCCGACCCGCAGACGCGCTATCTCATCCGCCGCCACATAGGCATCGACCTGCCACTGGCCGGGATCGATCAGGACGCCTATGGGGTGCTGGCTGTTGAGCCACTGGCCGGGCCGCTGCTCGGGATCCACATCCAGCCAGAGGCCGCTGAAGGGGGCCGCCAGCCTGAGCCTGTCTATCTCAGCCCGTGTCGCATTTGCCTCTCTGTATTGCACCCTGAGCCGCTCACGGGTCGCTATCTGTTCACTGAGCCCGAAGGGGTCATCCAGCATGCCGCCCAGGCGCGCGCCATAGGTCTGGATGCTCTGGGTGTTGCCCTGCACCTTCCAGTCGAGATCGGGATCCACCAGTTGCAGCAGGGATTCCCCCGCCTTGACGGGCCCGGCGGCCCGCAGGCTCTCCAGGCGGGCGGGGAAGGGGGTGAACACCTGCAGCTGGCGCTCCGCCCGCGCGACCCCGACTCCCTTGATTTGGCTATGCCAGGGCAGGGCCAGCAGGATGAGCAGGGTGAGCAGCCCCAGCGCGAGCCCGACCCGGCGTGGACGGGTCACCCTGGCGCGGGCCCGCCACCAATGGGTCAGCTCCCGCCAGACGGGAAGAAGGATGAACCAGCCGATTTCGACCATGAACAGGAGTATCCCCAGCAGTTTGAAGAACAGAAAGTAGACGGCGACCGCGATGCCGAGGAACAGCACCAGGCGATAGAGCCAGGTCAGGATGGCAAAGCCGATGAGCGCCCGGCGCTGGCGCACAGCAAAGGGCTCGGGCCAGGGCTCCATCAGGCCGAGCAGGGAACGACGCAGGGCCACCCTGGCCAGGGCCGAGGCCCGCTCGTGCAGGTTCGGGAAGTTGAGCAGATCCGAGACGATGAAGTAGCCATCGAAGCGCATGAAGGGGCTGGCATTGAGGGCGAGGGAGAGGATCCAGCTGGTGGTGGCGAGGTAGAGCAGGCCGTTGCGCAGCGCCCCTTCCGCACACAGGGCCCAGCCCAGGGTTGCCAGCCCGGCCAGGGCCAGCTCGGTCAGTATGCCGGCGCTGGCGATGGCGAGCCGCTGGCGGGAGCGGGCCAGCTTCCAGCTCTCGCTGGTATCCGTGTAGAGCATGGGCCAGAGCACCACGAAGGCGATCCCCATGTGGGCCACCCGCACCCCGAGCCGGGTGGCGACCAGGGCATGGCCCAGCTCATGGAGCGTCTTGGCCAGGATCAGGGCGAGGGCGAAGCTCAGCAGGCCGTCGAGGGAGAAGGACTCCACCACGGCGTGGGTGAAGCTGTCCCACTGCTGCAGGGTCAGCAGTATGCCGAGCAGGCTGGCCCCCGCCACCAGCCAGGCGGTGAGGGGGCTGAACAGCCAGTCAAGCCGTGCCGCCAGCCGCTGGAGATGACCCTGGGGGCGCAGCAGGGGGACGCGGAAAAACAAGTAGTGATGCAACCACCACTGTCCCTTCAGCCAGGCCCGGCCTTCGCTCGCCTGGCGCAGCCTGTCCACTGCCTGGGGGCTGGGACGCACCAGCTGATGGCGCTCGAGAAACTGGCTGAAGGCGAGGATCTGCTCCACCTCGGGATGCAGGGCCGTCTCGTGCGGCAGCGCCTGCTGCAGGCGGCGGGGCGTCTGCCCGGTCCAGCGCACCAGACACTCGAACTCGAACCAGCCGATGCGGTAGAAGCGGTTGATCACCATGTCCTGAATGAGCCAGGCCGGCTCGCCGTTGGCGGTTCTGTCCGCCGGGCAGAGTCGCAGATCATCGCGCAGGCTCGGCAGGGGCAGGTCGGCGGGATCCAGCATCAGAGGCCGCTCCAGGCGCGCAGGGCCGCCAGGGGACGGCGCAGCAGATAGTAGCCGAGCAGCACGCGCTCGCCATAGAGCTTGGCGGTGCCGTGCAGGCCGAGACGGGCATGGGAGGGAGGCGACTCTATGGTGGCGAGCAGCCGGTAGGCGACCACGCCGTCAGCCCCCGGCTGGGCCTGATAGCTAGTCTCCAGGATCTTGCCGCGCAGGGGATCCAGGGGATAGGCGCTCAGGAACAGGGTGACGTCGGCCCCGGGTTCGAGGGCGATGGCATCGGCCACCGGCAGCAAGATGCGATGGCGGGCTGGTGGGGATCGGCCAGCTGCATGATGCGCTCCCCGGTCACCACAGGTTTGCCGAGCCAGTCGTTGGCATCGCTGAACACGGCGACCCCGTCCCGGGGGGCCGTCACCTGGCTGCGGGACAGTTGCAGCTCGACCCCCGCCAGCTCGGCACGCTTTTGCTGGGCCCAGCCGGTGAGCAGGGTCAGCTCGCGCCGGCTCTGGGGATTGTCGAAGGCGCGCTGGCTGGCGGCGAGCAGTTCGGCATCGGCCACGGCCACCTCCTGGGTCAGCACCTCAGCCCGGTTGCGCAGCGTGGTCTCGTCCAGGCGAAACAGGGGAGCCCCCGCGGCCACCGCCTGATTCGGGCGCACCGCCATCTGCTCTATGACACCGGCGAGGGGGCTGCTGATCACCAGGCTGGTACGGGAGACCACTTCGGCCGGCGCCAGGGCGCTCTGGCGGATGGGGATGAGCAGCATGACGCCGGCGGCCAGGGCCAGCAGGATGAGCTGACGTCGACTGGGCCGCCAGCCGAGCAGGGGCGGCTTATGGGTCAGGCTGTGCCAGCAATAGGCCCAGGTCTGCCAGAGACCTTGCAGCAGGGGCAGCAGGGGGGCGGGTGGCTCGCTCTCGCGCAGCAGGCAGAACAGGCCAAGCCGCTCGCCATCGTCGCGCTGGATGGGGACGCAGAACACCCCCTCCGGCCACCACTCGGCCCAGCCTTCGGCCAGATCCTCCGGCAGGGAGAGGGTCTCGCGCGCCAGCCAGACGGGGTCATGACCCGAGATCTGGGTATCGAGCCAGCGGCTCATCCTGCCGGGCCAGATGAGATAGGGGGAATCTTCGCTGGGCCTGGCCAGTCCGGAGACGCAGAGCAACTCCTGGGCCTGGCCATGGCGGGCAAACACCAGCGCCTGATGAAACGGCAGCAACTGGTAGAGATCGTTGGCCATGGAGAAGGCGAGGGCATTGAGACTTCGGGCGGCCAGGGCCCGGTCACGCAGGGCATGCAAGGCCAGCAGCAGTTGAGGCGGCGGGAGCGATTCAGTCATGGGACTCCAGAATGCGGGCCACGCCACTCATGCCCGCGACCAGTTCGGGATAAGGGGCGTCCAGTCTGGCCTCCAGCTCGACGGTCTGGGCCACGGCGTCGACCCGGGCATTGATGTGGCTGATCCTGGCCTGGTAGGGCTTGCCCGTTTCCAGCACGTTGATCTCGAGGGCCTGCCCCTGTTGCAGCCCGGACAGCAGCCGGGAGGGGACGTTGAGGCGGACCTTGAGGGGGCCGTCACTGACCAGATCGAACAGGGGGGTGCCGGCGGTCATGGTCTGATAGGGCTTGGCCTGCACCTGGGCGATGCGCCCCGCGAAGGGGGCCCGCACGTCGCAGTAGCTGGTGCGCGCCTGGGCCAGGGAATGGGCGCCCTCGGCTTTTTGTACCCCGGTGGCGGCGATGGCCACCTCGAGATCGCCCACCGCATCGAGCTTGCGCAGGTTGCGTTTGGCGGCGAGGTCCTGGCGGGCCATCTGCAACTCCGCCTGGGCGACGCGGGCCTGGGCCTCGCCTTCCCGGCAGTCGAAACGGGCGAGCAGGGCCCCCTGCTTGACGGGCTGGCCGAGACTGGCTTGCAGTTTGCCCAGGGTGCCGCTCATCTGGCTGGAGAGGGTCGTCTCCAGGTTGGCGGTCAGCAGGATGCGAATGGCATTGGGATCGTCCTGCAAGGTGCCTGTGGCCGGTGCCAGGGCGGGGCTGGCCTGCGCGGCCAGCGGCAGCAGCAGAAGCCACCAGGGGCTGGCGCTAGTTGGGAAGGGCATAGGGCACTCCGCCATTGGAAGTCAGCAAGGCCTGGTTCTCCTGTTTCTTGATGGTTTGCTCGATGGCCTTCGCCAGGGTCTGGACGTCGTGCTGGGCGATGGCCTCTGGCTGCACGTCCAGGCCGACCGAGTTGTAGAGCCGGCCCCAGGCGGCCTGGGCTTGGGAGTAGGCGGCCTCGCGCTGATAGCGGGAGAGCAGGTAGCGCCCTTCGGTGCGGATGACCTCGAGCTCGGACCCCTGATCGCTGGTACGGGCGGCCTGGGCATAGCGGAGCAGGCTCTCGTCAACCCGCAGGCTCTCGTCGGCGAAGGCCACTTCCTGGGCGGCCAGGTTGTAGCGCAGCACGCCGACCCTGACCTGGGTCAGCACGGCCATGGAGAGGGCGACACGTCTGGCATCATCCGTGACCTTCTGGGAGACCTCCAGGTTCTGGATGGCGGGCAGCCGCAGGAACTTGAGCAGGTTGATGGAGACCTGCAACCCTGTCTCGGACCAGTGGTTGTTGTACAGGTACTGGTTGGAGTCGTAGTTGTAGCCCCAGTTCAGGCTCACGTTGGGCCAGAGTTCGGCCTTGGCTATCTTGATGTCCTGCTGGTTGGCGCGCTTGCGATACCACTCCTCCATGATCTCGGGGCGGTTTTCCAGCGCCATCAGCTCCAGGTTGTCGATGCTCTGGGCCAGGGTTGGCAACTGGGGTTCGGGGGTATCATCGGCCAGCACCATCTTGCTGCCGGAGGGCAGGGAGATGAGGGCGGCGAGTTCGGCCCGGGCGAACTCGAGATCCTGGCGGCGCTGATTGAGCAGGGAAACGGAATCGATTAGGGCGCGTTGGTAAGCCAGCGCCTGCTGGCGCGGCAACAAGCCTTGCGTCTCGGCCTGGCGGGCAGAGTCGAGGGCCACCCGGGTTCTGGCCAGCAGCTTGTCAACCTCGGGCAGCAGGCGCTGGGCCCCCAGGGCACGCCAGTAGGCGCTGCGCACATCTTGCAGCACGTTCTGGGCCACCTTGCGACGGCGCTCTTCGGCCATCAGCACCTGATCCCCCTTCTGCTGGTTGCGGTAATAGGCGACGCCGAAATCGAGCAGACTCCAGCTCAGCCCCAGACCGCTCAGATCGCGGTAGCGCTCCTGGGAGGTGGAGGCGCGCAGGCTCTCCTCACCGTCCTCGATCCCGATCGAGGTGCCACCTGAGTCGTTGCTGCGTCCGGCCAGCCCGGCGGAGGCGACCAGCTGGGGCAGCATCTCATGGCTGGAGAGATCCCGCAGATCCGCCGCGAGCGCGCCCTCCATCAGTTTGAGGCGGTAGTCCAGGTTGTATTTGAGGGCCCTGGCCGCCGCTTCATAGAAGGTGAGGGGGTGGATCACGGGCTCTTGCTGATCGTACATCAGCTGACGATCGAAGCGGATCCGGTCTGTCTTGTCCTGCTCCGTGTAAGTCTCGGGTGGCAGGGTGCTGCAGGCACAGAGCAGCAGGCTGGAAGTCAGGGTCAAGGGGCGGGGAGCGAGTCTGGGCATCATCTGTCCTTAGAATCAAGTGCCTGATTTGGTGGCAAGGGTGGCTGTGCGCGCAGTGCCTGTCATGGCGCGGCCTGCCGCATCCTGCAATTGCCTGGTAAAACTGCTGGCCTTGCCAGCGGGATCGGGGGCGCCATGAGGCCGCATATCCTGTGGCGTCATGGCAAACACCGACTCATCGCTGAGCAGGCCGTCGGCGCTGAGGCTGACCCGGCCGTGACGACCGAGGAAGCTGGCCAGATCCTGTTCCTGGGCCAGCCAGCTCTCCTGCACGCTCTGGCTGACGAAGGTCCCCTCCAGCTGGCCCAGGCCCTGGCCTATGCTCTGGCTGTGGATCTCCGGGGTCAGGCCGAAGAACAGCAAGCTGCCGTCGGTGCGCTCTGAACTGGCGCCGAGCAGCCTGTTGATGTTCTGCACCACTGGGGTGACGAAGATGGCCGGGGTCAGGTCGGGGAGCGGCGCACCCAGATCCCCCATTGTCCCCTGATCGAGATCATGAGGGCCGGCGCCTCTGGTGTCGGGCGGGGGCACATAGGGGGCTGAGATGTCCAGGTGGATCACCAGCTGGGCCTGATCGGTGGCCCCGCTGCCATCCCCCAGGGTGTAGGTAAACACATCCTGCAACACCTGGCCGAGGCCGGCGGCGGCCAGCACTTCCGGGTTGGTCAGATCTATGGTGTAGCTATAGCTGCCATCCTGGTTGAGGGTCAGCCAGCCGTAGCGCCCGGCGAGCGGCTGGCCGAGGGTGCCCCCATTGCCGCTGCCGTCCTCGGTGCCGCTGCGCACCCCGGTGACGCGCAGGGGATCATCGCCATCGACATCACCATCGTTGGGCAACACCTGGCCCGAGGCATGGGGGGCCTGCACCTGATCGTTTGCCACCGCGCTGTCATCCTGGGCGACCGGGTTGTCGTTGGCCCCCTGGATGACGACGGTCAGGCGTGCCTCGGAGAGGGCTCCCCCCTGATCGCGCATGCGGTAGCTGAACACCTCGGTGAGGGTCTGGCTGGCCAGTCGCAGCGCCTCGACCTCGGGGTTGTCATTGTCAATCAGGTACTGGTAGCTGCCATCGGCATTGAGGATGAGCTGGCCATAGCGTCCCTGCAAAACCTGACCCGCATTGACGCTGTTGCCGAGCGCGTCGCTGACGGTGAGCACTGTCCTGGTCTCGCCATTGGCCTGGCTGTCCACGTCGCTGTCGTTGTCCAGCACATTGCCGACGGGATCCAGCCCCGCCGCCGTGTTGTCAATGCCGCCGGCTTCGAGGGCATTGGCCTTGTCATCCACGGCGATCGGCGTGTCGTTGCTGCCGCGAATGGTCAGGGTGAGCGTGCTGGCGCTGGCGGCGCCCCAGAGATCCGCGATCTGGTAGTTGAAGAGCTCGGTCAGGGTCTGGTCAGGCCCGCGCAGGGCCTGCACCTCGGCGAGGCTGTTGTCCAGACGGTAGTGCCAGCTGCCATCGGCATTCATCACCAGCTCACCATAGCGCCCCTGCAGCACAGTCCCCGGGGCGGCACTCTGGCCATCGGCATGCTGAACGCCCGTCACCGTCAGGGCATCGCCCTCCAGATCGCTGTCATTGCCGAGCACATTGCCGCCGGGATCCAGACCGGGTTGCCCGTTATTGAGTCCGCCCGCCTCGATCACCTGGGCCTGATCCGGGTTGGCGACCGGGGCATCGTTGCGCCCCCGTATGAGGATGGTGAGCTGGGCAAGATCGACAGCACCCGCCAGATCTTGCGCCTGGTAGGTGAAGTGGTCGTTCAGGGTCTGCAGGGGCCCCAGCCCCTGAACGGTGGCATTGCCGGTATCGAGGGCATATTGGTAACGGCCATCCTGATACAGGGTGAGGGTGCCATAGAGCCCGGTCAGGGTGAGGGGAAGGACCTGGGTGACGGCGGCCAGCGTGCCGCCTGCGGCTTCAGTTCCCGCTCGCCCACCGCTGAGGATCAGGCTGTCGCCGCTGTCGATGTCGGTATCGTTGCCCAGCAGGTTGCCGTTGGGATTGACCACATTGCCGGCACCATTGTCGGCGACGGCGATCCCGATGTCGTTGCTGGCCACGGGGGTGTCGTTGGCCCCCTGGATACGAATGGTCAGGGTGGCTGAGCTGCTGGCACCGTTGGCGTCCGTCATGCCGTAACCGAAGCTGTCGGTCAGTGTGTCGGCACTGGTTCGCAGGGCCTGGACCGCGGCCAGGCTGTTGTCGATCACATAGGTGTAGCTGCCATCCCCGTTGAGGGTGAGCCAGCCATAGTTGCCCCTCAGCTGGCTGCCGAGAGTGCCGGCTGTGCCAGCGCCGGTCCGCACTGTGCTGACCGTCTTGCGCTCGTTGGGGTTGCCCGATTCGGGATCCGTGTCGTTGCCGAGCACGTTGCCGGTGGCGTTGCTGCCCAGGGTGCTGTTGTTGACGCCCCCCGCCTCGACGGCGGTGCCGTTGTCGGCGACTGCCACCGGGGTGTCATTGCGCCCCTGGATGCTGATGGTCAGGGTCTGGGCACTGACGAGGCCCCCGAGATCCGTTATCTGGTAATCGAACTGCTCGGTGAGGGTTTCCCCCGGCAGCAGTCGCTGCACTGCGGCATTGGCATTGTCCAGCACATAGCGGTAGCTGCCGTCGGCGTTGAGGGTGAGGGTGCCATAGAGACCGTTGAGCCCGCTGCCAATGATGCCGCTGGTGGCGCCTGTGCTGACCCCGGTGACGGTGAGCTGCTCCCCGTTGCGATCCGGATCAGTATCGTTGGTGAGCAGGTTGCCGGTGGGATCTGTCCCCAGTAGGCCGTTGTTCAGGCCGCCGGCCTCGATGGCGGTGGCGGTATCGGCCGTGGCGACGGGGGCATCGTTGGCTCCCTGGATGGTGATGGTGACGCTGGCCTGGCTGGTCGCGCCATTGGCATCCTGCATGGTGTAGCCGAAGCTGTCGGTCAGGGTATGGCTGCTCAGGCGCAGGGCCTGAACCGCCGCCAGGCTGTTGTCGACCACATAGGTGTAGCTGCCATCCCCGTTGAGGGTGAGCCAGCCATAGTTGCCTCTCAGCTGGCTGCCGAGAGTGCCGGCGGTGCCGGTGCCTGTCCGCACGGCACTGACCGTCTTGCGCTCGTCGGGGTTGCCCGATTCGGGATCCGTGTCGTTGCCGAGCACGTTGCCGGTGGCGTTGCTGCCGAGGGTGGTGTTGTTGGCCCCCCCCGCCTCGACGGCGGTGCCAGTGTCGGCCACCGCCAGCGGGGTGTCGTTGCGCCCCTGAATGGTGATGGTCAGGGTCTGGGCACTGACGAGGCCGCCAAGGTCGCGCATCTGATAGTCAAACGCTTCGACCAGGTTCTCGCCGGGCAGCAGTCGTTGCACCGTGGCATTGGCATTGTCCAGTACATAGGTGTAGCTGCCGTCAGCGTTGAGGGTGAGGGTGCCATAGAGGCCGCTTATTGCACTGCCGACGGTGCCGCTGGTGGCCCCGAAGCTGACGCCGGTGACGGTGAACTGTTCCCCGTTGCGATCGGGATCCGTGTCGTTGGTGAGGACGTTGCCGCCTGGATTGGTGCCGCTTGCCTGATCGATGCCTTCGATGGCGATGGCCGCATCCGGGACGGCGGTGGGGGTATCATTGGCCCCCTGGATGGTGATGGTGATGGTGGCCAGGCTGCTGGCGCCGGCGGCATCCACCAGGGAGTAGGTAAAGCGGTCGGCCAGGGTATCGGTCGCCAGACGCAGGGCCTGCACCGCCGCCAGGTCGTTGTCGATCACATAGGTGTAGCTGCCATCCCCATTGAGCAGCAGCCAGCCATAGTCGCCCCGCAACTGGGAGCCCAGGGTACCAGCAGTGCCCGTGCCCCCTGTGGTGCCGGTGCGGACAGTGGCGACATGCCGGGTTTCATCGGGGTTGCCGGCGTCGGGGTCGCCGTCGTTGGCGAGCACGTTGCCGGTGGCATTGCTGCCGAGGGTGGTGTTGCCGAGTCCCCCGGCCTCGACGGCGGTGCCCGTGTCATCCACCGCCACAGGGGCATCATTGCTGCCGTTGATGGTGATCACCAGGGCGGCGATGTCGTGGAGGTTGCCCAGATCCGTGACCCTGTAGCTGAAGGTCTCGGTGAGGGTGTCCCCCTGCCTCAGGGCCTGGACGGCGGCATTGCTGTTGTCCACCAGGTAGCGATAGCTGCCGTCGGCCCCCAGGGTCAGGGTGCCGTAGAGCCCGACAATGACGGCACCATTGGCGCTGGTGCTGCCGCCGGGCACATCGGTTATCTGGCTGAGGTTGGTGTCCGGTCCCAGGGCGACCTTGCTGACTCCCTTGCCGTCTCCCGCATCGATGTCAGTGTCGTTGGTGAGCACATTGCCGATGGCGTCCGTGCCGGCCTGGCCGACCCCCTGCTCGGTGGCGCTGCCTGCATCGTCGCTGCCCAAGGGGGCGTCGTTGGCGCCCTGGATGGTGATGATGAGACTGGCCTGGTTGCTGACGCCCTCGTCATCGATCACCTGATAGTCGAACTGCTCGGTCAGGGTGTCACTGCCAAGGCGCAGCCTCTCCACATCGGGGTTGTCGTTGTCGAGCACGTAGCGATAGCCACCCCCGAGCAGCACATAGAGGGTGCCGTACTTGCCGGTAATGCTGGCCTCGACATCGACCGAATTGGTGGTGGCACTGTTGCCGGTGGCCGTACTGGTCACCTGGCCAAGGTGCAGGATGTCGCTGTTGGTGGCGATGTCCACGTCGGTGTCATTGCGCAGCAGATTTCCCTGGGGCGAGGTGCCGGGCAGGTTGTTGGCGGTACCGCCCGCTTCCCGCGCCGTGGTGGTGTCGTTCTGGGCGACGGGGGCATCGTCGACCGGGTTGAGGGTGATGAGGACGCTGGTGGTGGCCGTCAGGGCATCCTCGGCATTGCCGGGGATGCCGTCGCCGTTGAGCTTGTCACCCAGTTGGCCGTTGTCGTTGATCAGCACCGAGAGGGTGTCGCTGCCGTTGTAATCCTGGTTGCCACGGTAATTGAGGGTCAGCAGGGCGGCATTGAGGGCGGCCAGATTGCCGGTCAAGACCAGCTGGCCACCGCCGTTGTTGGTGACCACGCTCAGGCCGGTTGCGCTCCCCAGGGAGAGCACGCCCTGGGTCACCGTCAGGGTGAGGGTGAGGGTACCGCTGCCCGCGTCCATGTCGGCTACCGAGAGCCCGACCAGCTGGAGATCCTGATCTTCATCCACGCTCTGGGCCGGGGTCGTGTTGCCCAGGGTGGGTGCATCGTTGAGCTCCACATAGCCGATGTTGGCTCCGGCTTCGAACTGGCCAGCGTCGATGCCGGCCCCGGTGAGCACTAACCCGATCTGCCCCAGGGTGCCGCCGTCGCTGTCGATGCGAACCTGCAAGGTGCCATAGCCTGCGTCCGTGATGGTGCTCCCCGCCGGCCCATCGAGTCGATAGACGCCCGCCGGCAAGATGCCAAAGGAGAAGCGGCCACTGCCATCCGTGGTGGTGGTGAAGCTCTGGTTGTCCCCGGCGGTGGCGAGGTCCCCATCCAGCCCGCCCCAGACCAGGGTGACCGTCTGGCCCGCGAGCCCGGGTCCATCCGGCTGGGTGCTGGCGGTGGCGCTGGCGGTGTCGTTCCACAGGGTGCCGCTGACGAGGCCAAGCCCGGCTGTGCTGGCGAGCACATAGTTGTTGAGGGTGTTGCCCTGGCCATCCTGGCCGGTGCGCTCGCCGCTGGCGCTGCCGTCCGTGCCGACGGTGGAGCCGCCCCAGCCGCTGAAGTCTTCCGGCAGGCTGGACCAGGTCAGGGTGGCGTCGGTGCCGGCAATGGTGGCGCCATTGGGCAGATCGACGCTATAGACCAGGGTCACCTCTGCGCCGCCATCGAGCCGGGAGAAGTCGACCGCGAAGCTGGCGCCCTGGGTGACCATGACGGTGACGCCCGGCGGCAGGCCATAGTTGTTGGCACTGTCGCCGCTGTCGTAGGTATAGAGGGTCCCCCCCAGGGTGATGGTCAGGCTGGTCAGCGCATAGTTGCTGCCGCCGGGGAAACCGTCGGTCAGGCGCGGCTCGAAAGCGGCCAGGCCCCCGGACTGCGCGAAGCTTATCTGGACCTGGGCGCGGCCGGTGTTGCTGTCGATGGCCCTGGGGTCGAAGGCGATCACCGTCTTGTCCAGGCCGCCCAGGCTGGGCTCTATGATGTCCTGATAGAGGGTCTGGCTGGCCCCGCGCTGGATCAGATTGCCCGGATCCGCGCCCACATAATCCCTGGCGAAGACCCCGAGCTGGGCGCCGGCCTGATTGCCCGCACTGTTGTCGACCCGCACGTTGAACTCGATGGCAATGCCCTCGAGGTCGCCGTCCGCATCCAGGTTGGAGATATCCCCCAGCCGGAAGATGATGGTCTGGTTACCATTGGCGTCGGTCACTATCTCGATCTGGGCCGCGTCGAGCAGGCCCTGCAAGCCATTGGCCAGGGTCGGGGAGATGGCCTGGGCGGCGCTGCTGGTCTCGTTGCCCGCCACGTCGGCGCCCGTGATGGCGCTACCGCTCAGGCTGCTGGTCAGCCCTCCGCTGGAGATGAGGGCGAGACGCACCTGCCCCTTGTCGAGGAAGCTCAGCCCCTTGGGCAGGCTGACCCTCAGCTCATAGTTGTCGTTCTCCCCCTCGGGGATCAGGGCCACCACCTTGTAGCGGATGATCTCGCCGACAGTGACCTGTTCATGGCTGGCATCGGTGGCACCGCCCCCGGTGTCATCCACGCCGCCGACCCGGGAGATGAGGATGCCGCTGGCGATGGGGATCAGTGACTGATTGATGGCGCGGTAGTCGTTGAGCACCTGGCTGGCGGGCAGGCCGTCGGCACCGGTACGTTCACCGGCGGGATCGGCCGCGGTGCCGAGGTTGCCGTTCAGACTGGTCCACTGCACCTCGGCCTGGTTGGTCAACTGGGCGAAGTTGGTGGCGCTGGCATTGACCACACCGCTTAGCACCAGGGTCAGCTGCTTGCCCACGGCGATATCCAGGTTGGCATCGGCCCTGGTCTGCAACTGATTGCCTACCAGTTCGAACTGGCTGCTGACATCGACGCCATCATAGATGACCGACACCAGGTTATAGCCACTCAGCTGGCCGGGCAGCAGATCGCTTAGCCGGATGTCGAAGGCGTCGAGGGGCCGTTGTTGCTGATCACTATGTTGAAGCTGACCGCATCCCCTTCCTCAAAGCCGTAGGGCGGCGGGATCGTGATGAGGTTCTGGGCTATGGTGAGCACCGGCTCCTGGATGAAGGCGGAGGGAGCGGGGGCCGTGGTGACCTCTCGCGTCAGGGCGCTGCCGCCGGCGACGTCACCGTCGGGATCCAGGTAGTGCAGGGTAGCGCCATTGCTGAGGCCGGTGCCGGCCTGGTTGGACGCGACATTGTCGGCGACCAGGCGCAGCCGCAGGGTGAAGCTGTTGTTGCCCTCATTGTTGTCGGCGTTGGCGCCGCTTGCGCTGAAGCTGAAGAGGGCATCAGCGCCATTGGTGCCGACCCCGGCGCCCCCCAGGGTGGGCTCGCTGATGCTGCCGGCAAAGCCGGTGGTGATGAGCTCATAACCCTTGCCGCCATTGAAGCTGGTGTCGAGCCTGAAGCCGGGGGGAATGAGATCGCTGATGTTGAGCTGCTGGGTGCTCCCCTCCGGCAGGGTCACCCGGATGTCATAGCCCATGCTCTCGCCAATCACCAGATTGGCCCCCGAGGTATGGCCAGCACTGGAGGCGGAGGCGGCATCGCCATTGCTGAAGTCGATGGTGAGGGTCGGGACGGCGATCTGCGCGTTCCCCTTGTCGGTCAGATCGACGGGGGTGAAGTCTTGCCCGTTGTTGACGCTGGCGTAATTGCTGAGGATGGCGCTGGTCTCCAGCGTGCTGCTGGCCCGGATGTCGCTGGCGACCTCCACCTCATAGGTGATGACGATGAGATTGCTGCCCCCATTGGCCGCCGCAGTGCCATCCCGTCCCGGCAACAAGGTCGCCACATTGCCGGCATCCAGGAAGCTGATGGTGTTGCCGCTCACCTGGTAGTCGGTCCCCAGCACCAGCGGGGTGCCATCGCCCCGATAGATCTGCAGGTTGGCCGCCGCCAGCGAGCCGTTCAGGAAAGAGAGGCCGGCGGGCAGGGTGATGCTGGTGACCACATCGAAGGCCCCGCCACCGCCCCGGTTCTCGATGGCCGTCGCCAGGCGCAGCCTATCAGCGCCATCTATGTCGGTGACGCTGCCATTCATCGCATTTATGTCGGTGACCGGGCCGGTGAAGGGGACCCCGCCGCTGCCCGGTGTCTGCCAGCTGCCGGTGGTGCCGGTCACTGTGCCGTTGCTCGATGAGACGACCCCGTGGCCGATGGCGAGATCCGGCTCGGCGATGGAGGTGATGACGGTAACGTCAGAGCTGCTGAGCTGGGTCTTGTTGAGGGTGGTCACCTGGCTTGATTGCGCCAGCACGTCCAGGGTGCGCTGATCGGCGAAGGGTTGATCACCGACCCTGAGGGTGAACTCCACCTCGATGCGGCTGCCCCCCAATGCGCTGGTGGCATAGCTGCCGAAATCGAAGACGAGGGAGTTGCCGGGGCCATTGCTGATGCTGACCAGATTGCCGAGGTTGGTGTCACCGCTGCCGAAGTGCCACTGGCCGACGCCGCTTCCTTCGCTCCAGTTGATGCCCGTCAGATCGAACAGCGGCAAGGGCAGGTAAGCCGTCAGCTTGAACTGTTCGTAGTCCCCGGTGACCAGATCGTAACTGAGCCGGAAGGTCACCAGATCCCCCGGACGCAGCTCGATGGCGCCCCCCGGGCTGCCGACCCCGTTGATGTTGGTCAGTGCGATCTCGACCTGGCTGGTGGGGATGCGCGTCGTGGTCTGGGAGCTGTCTGACTCGGTACCGCCGGTCAGGTTGGTGCCATTTTCAAGGACGCTGGCGGTGACGCTGGCGCTGTTGCCGATGGCATCCCCCTCGTTGATCTCGCTCTGGGGGTTGCCGGCCGGCGGTGTGTAGCTCTGGCTTATCAGGGCGCTGTAGCTCAGCAGCGCCAGGGTGGCCCCCTGCTGGTCGTCATCGAAGGCGAGATCCCCGGCAAGCCAGCTCAGCAAGGGGAAGGCGTTGGCCAGGGACTGGCCGATGTCGAAGCTGATGCTGGTGGAACCGTCGGCATTGACCGTCGTGGTGTAGACCAGGGCAATGGTCTCGTTCGCGCCATTGCGCGTCAGGGTCAGGGTGGGGGCGCCGGTCAGGGTCTGACCGTCCCCAAGGGTGTCGGTGACGACGAACTGACCCTCGCCAAACAGATTCTTGCCGAAGGCGAAGTAGTCGGAGAGGGTCATCTTGATGCTGTAATCCAGGGTATCGCCCGGCGAGATCCCGGCCTTGCCGCCGTCGATGGCGAGGCTGACCTCTTTTTGCAGGGCGATGGAGCGGGCGGTGAAGCCGATGGGGTCACCCTGGCCGGCGAAGTCGATGCTGGTGGCGGGAGGCGTCAGATCCCGGCTGTCGAGCGGGGTCCACTCACCGCTGGCGGTGGGGGCCGCAATCGTGATCTGTACCGCATCCCCACTGTTGGGGTTGATCACCTGCTGACCGTTGGCATCGGCCTCGGGTACGTAGAACTTGACCAGGGTATCGGTGGCGGCGGCGAGGCTGCTGTAGGTCACGGTAAAGGCCTGGATGAAGAGGCTGTCGCTGTTGATGGCCGCCGTGATGAGGGCTGGGTTGGTGAGGACACGACCATCCGAGAGGGTGACCGAGGTGAGTATGCCATTCTGCCCCGGGGTGATGGCGGTGACCTGGATGGTGGCGGGCAGGGTCTGGCTGATGACGACGTTGTTCAGGGTCTGGCCATCGGCCGGGATGGCCGTCAGGACCAGGGTGTGGTTGAAGTTGGGGCCGGTCGCCGTCTCGCCTTCGGGCATGTCGAGGCTGTGCTCGAAGCGGATGACGGTCGGTTTGACCACAAAACTGTGCAAGTCTCCCTCGACCAGGCTGGGATCGTCGAGGGGATTGTTGAGGGCGTCATTGCCATACTGGAAACCGCTGCGAATGCCGATGGTCAGATCCGGCGACGCCGCCGAATAGCTGGTGTCGGCCAGATTGCTCAACTGGGCGGTGATCTGGATAGGAATATCCGGTTGACCCTGATTGACGCTGCCAAAGGGGATCTCGACGACCACCAGGGTGTCACCGGCACGCAGGCCGACGTCAGCCGCCCGGATGACGAGGGGGTTGCCGCTGTCATCGACCGCGAGGGGATGGGTGGCATTGCCAGACGCGTCGAACACCACGCTGTGGGTCTTGAGTGCCTGGCCCAGATAGCTGGCCTTGATGAAGCTGACCCCATCGTCTCCGTCCTTGCCGGTGCCGGGCAGGTAGAGATCCAGATAGGGGGCATAGCCGGTCTGGCTCGCCTCGTTGCTGACGGTGACAGTGAATTCGAACCGCTCGCCCAGCAGGACATTGGCGCTGCCAAGGGGCAGGCTGCTGCTGGGGTCGGCGTTGGCGAGCAGCCGATCGTAACTCTGCATCGCCGCCCGATCGAGTGAAAGGGGTTGACTGATGAGGCCCTTGCTCACCTCCAGCTCCCAGTCCCCCCCCTTGCTGCTGGCGCCGGTATCATCGCTGGATGCCGCCACATCGGCGCCGGTCCACTTGGCGAGGGCACTGACCAGCGCTCGTCCCGACTCCCCGGCACCGACCCGGCAGCCATACAGCTGGATGTCGGCTTGCTCGCTCAGGTGGGATTGCCAGCCTTGCAACTGCTGGCTGATGCTGGCCAGGTTGTCGGCCGTCAGGGTGCGGTTGCCGAGGGTGAACTGGCCGGCCGCGCCGTGGGAGAGGATCTGGACGGCATCAACCTGACCCAGCTCCGCCAGTTTGGCGCCGATGGCGGCCAGGGCGTCGGTCTGCTTGTCAATGAGCAGCAGGCTGACATGGCTGTCTAGGTTCTTGGTCAGCTGGCTGGCCTGCTCGATGCGGGAATCGATGACCAGCAGTTGGCGAGGCTGGGCCGTCTGCGTAGGCGCCCCATGATCCGGGGCGTCAGCCGGGGTGGCCTGGTTATCCTGGTTCTGATGCTCGGCGGCGACGGCGGCGGCGCCATCAAACAGAATGCGCGGCTCCAACGCCAGCATCTGCTGTTGGGGCCTGAAGAACGGGTTGGCAGGCTTGTTGACCATGGCTATCGCATCCGTGCGTTAGTTAATGGTGTTAAGTTATGCCACAACCTTGGTTAAGTTTCTAATGCAGCCAGATGATAAATATGTATTTTTTGAGACCAAATGGGTCTGGAAATCACCTCTGGTATTCGGCCCCATATCTGGGGCCTGGGGTGTCAGGGGAGGGTGATATGGAACCTGGCGCCACCGAGTGGTGACTCGTCAACCCGGATCTTGCCGCCATAGCTGTGCACGATTTCGGTCACCACCGCTAGCCCTATTCCCTGGCCGGGGGAGCTGTCTGCCCGCACGCCGCGCTGGAAGATCTGCTGCGATTTGCCGGGGTCTATGCCCGGGCCGTCGTCTTCCACCACGATGAGCAGGCCGCTGCCCTGGCGGTTGACCCGCACCTGGATCTCGCTGATGGCGAACTTGCAGGCGTTGTCGAGCAGGTTGCCCATCAACTCCATCAGGTCGCCCTGTTCACCGTGAAAGAAGACGTCGTCATCAAACTGGAAGACGGTCTGCAGCTTCTTGTGGCGGTAGACCTTGGTGAGGCTGGCCAGCAGCTTCTCGATGAGGGGCACCGGCTCTGTACCCTTGCTGGCAAGGCGTTTTCGTCCGGTGACGGCCCGGCGCAGCTGGTACTGGATGATCTGATCCATGGTGGTGATCTGTTCACTGATGTTGTCATGGATATCGTGGCCGAGCTTGAGCTCCTGGGCGGTGATCTGGATGAGCGCCAGCCGGGTTTTCAGGCTGTGGGCCAGATCGTTCAGGGCGTGCTGATAACGCTGGGTCTGCTGGCGTTCATTCTCCAGCAGCTGGTTGACCGACTCGGTCAGCGGTGTCAGCTCCCGCTCGTAGTCGTTGGAGAGCGACTCCCGGGAGCCTGCGCGGATCTCGTCAATCTGCCGCGCCATGGTGCGCAGGGAGGAGAGACTCCAGAAGCTGGTGAGCAGCAGCAGGGCCCCGAGCAGGCAATAAGAGAGCAGCGCCTGACGAATGCAGCGGTAGAGATACTCCCGGGTCTGGGCCTGGTAACGCTTGGCGGAATCGACCATGACCACGTAGTAGGTGGTGGGGCCGTCGCCGTGGTTGCGCAGGAAGCGCAGGCTGTAGATGAAGTAGCTCTCACCATTCTTGATGGTGTGCAGCTTGAAGAAATAGTCTTGATCCAGGCCGCCAAGGTATTTCATCAGATCCCGGCAGATGGTCCCCTTCATGGTGATCACCTCGGGCATGTGCAGGCTGGACCAGCTCAGCTCACCGTCGGAGCGGCAGATCAGGGTGTCGAGATTGGGGTCGATGGCATCCGGGGTGATGTTGCCGAGATCCGTGATGGCATGGGGATCGGGCTGTTTGGAGGAGAAGAGCTTGGAGAGATTCTCCTGCATGCGGATGCTGGCCTTCTGCGCCTGCTCCTCGGCGTGACCAAGATAGAGGATATAGACGGAGAAGGTCATGATGAGCGCGATGACCAGCATGGCGCTCAGCATCAGCTTGAGGTGCAGCGAGCGGCGGATCAGTTGCATGGGGTGCAGCATGAAACGGGGCATCAGCTGCAGGAGAGGTTGAAGATGTAACCCTGACGGCGGATGGTGGAGATGGGTGATATGACCCCTTCCGGATCCAGCTTCTTGCGCAGTCGGCTCACCATCACCTCTATGGTGTTCGGGTCCCCTTCGCCATCACCATAGAGCTGATCCAGCAGCTGTTGCTTGGAAACCACCTGGCGGGCGTTGCGCATCAGGTATTCCAGGATCAGATACTCGAAACTGGTGAGCACTGTGACTTCGCCGGCGACGGTGAGCTCCTTGCGGGAGAGATCCAGCTCGTAGTCACCCGCCTTCACCCGGGGGGAGATGAAACCGGCGCTGCGACGAACCAGGGCATTGAGGCGGGCCAGCAGCTCGTCTTTCTGGAACGGCTTGACCAGATAGTCGTCGGCGCCAGCCTCCAGACCCTCCACCTTGTCTTGCCAGTTGCCCCGGGCCGTCAGGACTATGATGGGGAAGGGGATCTGCTGTTCGCGCAATCGGCTGATGAGCTGCAGGCCGTCCATGTCCGGCAGGCCCAGATCGATGATGCCAACGTCGATGGGGTAGTCGGCCGCATAGTGCAGCGCCACCTGGGCACTGTCCGTGCTGTGGACTTGATTCTGGGCCTCGGTCAACAGCGTGGTGAGGTGATGATTGAGCAGCTTGTCGTCTTCGACCAGTAGGATTTTCATAAGATGCATGATGATAAGGGTCCAGGCTGTCAATTAGAGGGTGTCTAAGGGGGAGAGTCAACGAGGATCCTACATAACCCCCCTGTATCGGGACTGAATCGTGTCTGCCTTTATTATCATCGCTCCGCCTCACTCCGTGACCAGGCGGATTCATGACCCCTCAACCAAAGCTAACGGCAACCTTGGGCTCACCCAGCACTTCAGTACCAAGGGTTGCGACCGTTCCTATCGCACGGGCCGGGGCTTGGCATATATATAGGCGCACTATCAGGGGTCATGGTGTCGTTATGGTTACCTCATCTTGACGACCAGACCACTACAGGTGCATAGATTTAACCTTATGAATTAATTTGATTTTCATCTTATTGTCAGAGGTTGGATAACACAGTCTGGCGGGATGTATACATGTCTCCTGAAGCGATCTGGGTGGAAAGTTCGATGAACGGTTTTTATTGAATCCTGGACGGCATGGGGGGTTTCCTGTTGTTTTGACTGTTCATCCTTGGGGCAAACAAGATAGAATCTGGCCCAAAATCGGGTTTGGGGCACTTAACTGCCCAAGATGTGAACAATGCTGGGCCGGGAGTGCCTGAGCGAGCAATGTGATGTGATGCCATTGTGAAACATCAACCAAAACAAGAAGCTGGAGGATATGATGACCAACAGCGCGCACAATCAGGTTAAAAGCAGCGTGTTGGGAGCTGTAACTCAAGGGCGGTAGCTAACGTAGTTGCCAGAAAACGGCGTGTTTTGACTACTTGGTATTTATTGCTCTGTCGGCACTGAAACGTGTGCCTTGTATCCAAAATTCTTGTTACCCGCCATTCACTGGCCTTACATGAATATCTACTGATATGAAGATTCTTGTTACCGGAGGTGCCGGCTTTATCGGCTCGGCTGTGGTACGCCATATCATTGGTCATACTCAGGATCTCGTCGTCAACCTCGATAAACTGACCTATGCAGGCAATCTGGCATCCTTGACGAATGTGGCCGATAGCGAACGCTATGCGTTCGAGCAGGTAGATATCTGCAATCGTGCCGAGCTGGATCGCGTGTTTGCTGTGCATCAGCCAGATGCCGTGATGCATCTGGCGGCAGAGAGTCACGTCGATCGCTCCATTACCGGACCTGCCGCTTTCATCGAAACCAATATCGTCGGCACCTATATGTTGCTGGAAGCTGCCCGCGCCTATTGGAGCGGTCTGGATGAGGTGCGCCAGCGCATTTTTCGTTTCCATCATGTCTCCACCGACGAAGTGTATGGGGATCTGCCCCATCCAGATGAAGTGAGTGCTGGCCACCCTCTGTGGAACGAACCGCTGCCGCTCTTTACCGAGAGAGCGCCCTACGCGCCCAGCAGCCCCTATTCTGCCGCCAAGGCATCGAGCGATCATCTGGTGCGCGCCTGGCACCGAACCTATGGGCTGCCAATTTTGGTGACCAACTGTTCAAACAATTACGGGCCTTGGCAACATGCAGAGAAGCTGATCCCGCAAACCATCAGTCATGCCCTGGCTGGCAAATCTATCCCCCTCTATGGCAAGGGAGACCAGATCCGTGACTGGCTCTATGTGGAAGATCATGCCAAAGCGCTGCTGCTGGTGCTGACCAATGGTCGGGTGGGAGAGACTTACAACATCGGTGGTCACAACGAGAAGCGGAATCTGGAGGTGGTGCTGACCATCTGCGATTTGCTCGATGACTTGGTACCCAAGGTTGGCTCTTATCGGGAGCAGATCATTCACGTGGCGGACCGTCCCGGCCATGATCGTCGCTATGCCATCAATGCCAGCAAGATGGCCTCGGAGCTGAAATGGCTGCCGCAGCACAGCTTTGAGTCAGGAATACTTAAGACAATCAGCTGGTGTCTCGCTCAAGTTTGAGAAGTTGATTGAATTCATTGTTGACGTATTTACATGTCCTTCCCGGACTGAACTTCAGATTGGTATCTTTAATATGAAGAATAATATTTTGAGTCTCATTGGTCGTAATAAAGACCTGTTCGTTGATGACATTGGTAAAAATGAGCAAAAGCTGTCTGAGATCGTCAGCCAGTCCCGTTTTCTGGTTCTTGGTGGCGCTGGTTCTATTGGCCAGGCGGTGACCAAAGAGATCTTCAAGAGAAGTCCACGTAAATTGCATGTTGTCGATATCAGCGAGAACAACATGGTTGAGCTGGTGCGCGATATCCGCAGCTCGTTCGGGTATATCGATGGTGATTTCCAGACGTTCGCGCTGGATATTGGTTCCATTGAATATGATGCTTTTATCAAAGCCGATGGCGCTTACGACTATGTGCTCAATCTCTCCGCGTTGAAGCACGTGCGCAGCGAGAAAGACCCTTTCACGTTGATGCGCATGATCGACGTCAATGTATTCAACACCGACAAAACCATCCAGCACTCCATCGACATGGGTGTGAAAAAGTATTTCTGTGTTTCGACGGACAAGGCGGCCAATCCGGTCAACATGATGGGGGCTTCCAAACGCATCATGGAGATGTTCCTGATGCGCCGCAGCGAGCAGATTGCCATTTCAACCGCGCGCTTTGCCAACGTGGCCTTCTCTGACGGTTCCCTGCTGCACGGCTTCAACCAGCGGTTGCAAAAGCGTCAGCCCATCGTCGCCCCCAGTGACATCAAACGCTATTTCGTGACGCCCCAGGAGTCCGGTGAGCTGTGCCTGATGTCCTGCATCTTCGGTGAGAATCGGGATATCTTCTTCCCCAAGCTCAGCGAGTCCCTGCACCTCATTACCTTCGCCGAAATCGCCGTGAAGTATCTGGAACAGCATGGCTACAAGCCTTATCTGTGCAAGGACGAGGATGAAGCCAGAACCCTGATGGCAAATCTGCCTGAGCAGGGGATGTGGCCTTGCCTCTTTACCGAAAGCGACACCACGGGTGAGAAAGACTTCGAAGAGTTCTTCACTGATAAAGAAGTGCTGGACATGGATAGGTTTGAAAACCTGGGCATCATCAAGAATGAACCCGCCTATCAGAATGACCTGCTCAATCATTTTGAGCAGACTATCGCGGCCATGAAAACGAAACGCGCCTGGGACAAGAAAGAGATCGTCGAGCTGTTCTTCGCCATGATCCCGGACTTTGGTCATAAAGAAACAGGCAAATATCTCGACGGCAAGATGTAAGGAATCGGTATGCATACCCAATTGATTCGTTTTATTCGTGATACCTACAAAACCGATGACTTTATCCCTCTTCACGCCCCGACCTTTGCCGGCAATGAACGTCAATATGTGCTCGATACCCTCGAAAGCACCTTCGTTTCCAGTGTCGGTGCCTATGTTGAGCAGTTCGAGCAGCAAATAGCCACCTTTACCGGTTCAGCCCGTGCCGTTGCCACCATGAATGGCACGGCGGCGCTGCATATCGCGCTCTACATGGCAGGGGTGCAGGCAGGGGATCTGGTGATCACCCAGCCCCTGACCTTCGTGGCGACCTGCAATGCCTTGTATCACATGGGCGCAGAACCCGTGTTCGTCGATGTATCACGCCAGAGCCTGGGTTTGTGCCCCGTTGCCCTGGCCAACTGGCTGGAAGAGCATGCGTCTCGCACCGAGACAGGTGCCATCCACAAGGCAAGCGGACGCCGCCTCAAAGCCGTCGTGCCCATGCATACCTTTGGTCATCCGGTTGAACTCGATGAACTTCAGGCCGTGTGCGAGGCCTGGGGCATCGCCCTGGTGGAAGATGCTGCCGAGAGCCTGGGTTCCTACTACAAAGGCAAACACACGGGGACGCTGAGTGCGTTTTCCGCCCTGAGTTTCAATGGCAACAAGATCATCACCACGGGTGGTGGTGGCATGGTGCTCTGCCAGAATGCCGAACAGGGGGCGCGCACCAAGCACATCACCACCACGGCCAAGGTGCCGCACCCGTTCGAGTTCTATCATGATGAACCCGGTTTTAACTACCGGATGCCCAATCTGAATGCGGCCCTCGGATGTGCCCAGATGGAAGCCCTGCCGCAATTCCTGGCGCAAAAGCGGGCGCTTGCCATGCACTATGCCGAGTTCTTCAAGGGACAGGCATGCCAGTTTGTGACCGAGCCTTCTTATGGACGCTCCAACTACTGGCTCAATGCGATTGTCTGTGAAGATCAGGCCCAGCGGGATACGTTGCTGACCGAGCTGAACAAGGCTGGTGTCATGACCCGGCCTGTATGGAAACTGATGCATCGCCTGCCCATGTTCTCTCATGCCTTGCGTGGGGAGCTTAACAATGCCGAATGGTTGGAAGCCCATCTGATCAACCTGCCCAGCTCGCCTGTCGAGGTCTGAACATGACCAACACCATTGCCGTCTTTACCGGTACCCGTGCCGAATACGGGCTGCTCTATTGGTTGATGAAAGACATTGCCGCGGATCCCGATCTGGAGCTCAAGCTGATCGTCTCGGGTACGCACTTGTCCCCCGAGTTCGGCCTGACCTATCAGCAGATAGAGCAGGATGGCTTCAAGATCGATGAGCGCATCGAGATGCTGCTCTCCTCCGATACCTCTGTCGGTGTGGTCAAAAGCATGGGCGTGGCCTTGCTCGGGCTGGCAGATGCATTGGCCCGGTTGCAACCGGATATGTTGGTGATCCTGGGGGATCGCTTTGAAGCGCTGGCGGCAGCCCAGGCGGCCATGTTGCAGCGCATTCCGGTAGCACACCTCCATGGTGGCGAGATCACCGAGGGGGCTTATGACGACGCCATTCGCCATGCCATTACCAAGTTGAGCTACCTGCACTTCACAGCCGCCGAGCCCTATCGACAGCGTGTCATTCAGTTGGGTGAGGCGCCTGAGCGGGTGTTCAACGTGGGTACAATAGGGAATGAGCATTTGCATCGTACACCGATGCTGAGTTTGGAGGAGCTACAATCCTCGCTCCAGTTTGCTCTGGAGAAACCTTTTTTTATAGTGACATATCATCCCGTTACAATAGCTGATGAGCCTGCTTTGCAGAGCTTTAAAAATATATTGGATGCATTGGAGCAGTTCCCTAATCATCAGATTATTCTTACATATCCAAATGCAGATGATGGTGGTCGTAGTCTTATACCTGTATTAGAGGCTTACGCTAATGAGCAGCCCACGCGAGTACTTGCAATTAAGTCACTTGGTCAGCAGCGTTATCTGAGCGCAGTAAAATTAGCTGCTGCTGTTATCGGTAACTCATCAAGTGGCATATCTGAAGTTCCATCTCTTGGTGTTCCGACCATTAATATTGGGCAACGTCAAAAAGGCAGGCTATCAGCTTATAGTGTTCTTCATACTGATACGAGAACCGATGATATCGTTAACTCGATTAAAATTGCCTTGAAAGGAATAGACAAAAAACAGTTCAACAATCCATATGGTGAAGGAAGTGTGAGTGAAAAAATAATTACCATAATTAAAACTCACAAGATATTCCAAACTAAAAAGTTTCATGATTTGTAAAGGTGGATTATAAATGACTTATATAATAGCTGAAGCTGGTGTAAATCATAATGGTAGCGAAAAATTAGCAATTGAACTCGTCGAGTCAGCGTATAATTCAGGGGCTAATGCTGTCAAATTCCAAACATTCAAGGCAAGCAAATCAATAACGCAGAAAGCAGTCCAAGCCGATTATCAGATACAAAATACAGGAAAGGTAGAGAGTCAGTTGGAGATGGTGTCTCGGCTGGAGCTATCATATGACGCTCACCATCATCTTATCGCACGGTGCAATGAGCTAGGTATTGATTTTTTATCCACGGCATTTGATGACGAAAGCCTTGATTTTTTGGTAAATGAACTTGGATTGAAGACGCTTAAAATTGCTTCTGGTGAGTTAACTAATGCACCATTTATTTTGAAACATGCGCAAACTGGTTGCAATCTTATTGTATCAACAGGGATGGCTAGCTTAGGTGAGATTGAGATGGCTTTGGGTGTTATCGCTTATGGCTATCTCAATCGTAATGGGAAAGAACCAACACAAGACGATTTTGTCGCTGCATATACTTCTAGCGAAGGCAAAAAAGTTCTCAAAGAAAAAGTATATATTTTGCATTGTACCACTGAATACCCGGCTCCTGTTGAGGATGTTAATCTTTCTGCAATGGACACAATGCTAAATGCATTCAAGTTGCCTGTAGGGTACTCTGATCATACCAAGGGAATAGTGATCCCCATTGCAGCCGTGGCTAGAGGTGCGCGTATTATAGAGAAGCATTTTACTCTCGATAGAAACATGGACGGGCCTGATCATAAAGCTTCTCTAGAGCCTGATGAGCTTGCCCTGATGATTTCGTCGATTCGAAGTGTTGAACAGGCTATTGGGGATGGCATCAAAGGAGCTCAGAAGAGTGAAATTAGAAACAAATTGATAGCCAGAAAAAGCCTAGTTGCAGCAACATTTATCCAGGCTGGCACGGTGTTCACTGCTGCGCATTTAGCTGTGAAACGACCAGGAACAGGTATCAGCCCTTACTCCTATTGGGATATTATTGGCACCCAAGCAACAAAAAATTACAGCCCAGATGATTTAATCTAAAGTTCAATGTGAGGATGTATTTAAGATGATTGATAATCTGTATGGTATTTTTGGTGCAAGCGGTTTTGGTCGTGAAGTGCTTCCCCTTGTCAGAGGAAAACTTGGTGAAGATGATTTCATTTATTTTGTTGATTTGGAGCGTGGTAATGACAAGGTAAATGATGTTGATGTCATCACATATGAAGACTTTTTGAGTGTTAAGGCAAAAAATAGAAAAGCAGTAATAGCAATTGCAGATGGAATTATAAGAGAAAAAATTGAGCGGGATTTGATGGCTGCTGGAATCGAGAATATAAATGTCATTGCAGATAACGTTGTTGTTATGGATGAGGTTTCTATTGGGGCTGGCGCAATACTTTCACCTTTTGTTACGTTAACATCTAATGTCAAGATTGGAAGGTCATTTCATGCCAATATCTATAGCTATGTAGCCCATGATTGTGTTATCGGTGATTATGTCACTTTTGCCCCCTCTGTTAAGTGCAATGGTAATGTAGTAATTGAAGATAATGCATATATTGGTACTGGTGCCATGATAAAGCAAGGTTTACCTGAACGACCACTCGTTATTGGCAAAGGTGCCGTGGTAGGTATGGGAGCGGTTGTAACTAAGAATGTAAAAGCAGGTGATGTAGTATTTGGATGCCCCGCTAAATCTATCAAGCGAGGAGCATGAATATGTACCCAGGAAATATAAAGTTTGAAGACATTGTGATCGGTATGACGGCTTCATATTCACAAACGATAACAGACTATGATGTTAAGAATTTTGCTGGTCTCTCGGGTGACCATAACCCCGTTCATGTAGATGATGAGTACGCTAAGAATTCTAGATTTAAAAACAGGATAGCTCATGGTTTAATATCAGGAAGTTTTTTCTCTGCTCTATTTGGGACTAGATTACCTGGCCCCGGTTGCGTTTATGTATCCCAATCATTTCAATTTAAAAAGCCAGTTTATCTTGGTGACACGGTGAAGGCGATTGTTGAAGTGATTGGTATTGATGAAAAAAAAAGAAGAGTGAACTTTAGAACAATTTGTAAAGTAGGACATCGCACAGTGATTGATGGCCAAGCTGAACTTTACGTCCCCTGATTAGTGAGTGTGTTAAATTATATATATGGAATTGTCAATGATTGGGTGAAAATAGCACAGTAATAATTGTGTTTTATTTTTATGATTTTATCTCTTGTTTTTTTCATTGATAAGTATATTTAATATGATTTCCGTATTTACTGGAAATATTGCTCTTGTGTGAGAGCATAAGGGGCCTAAGTGGAAAAAAACTGGAAGAAAGTAGTGCTGTCGCCCGAACGCTCGGTGCGTGATGCCCTGGCCGTGATCAATGAAGAGGCGCTGCGAGTCTGTCTGGTCGTGGATGAGGAGCAGCACCTGCTGGGGGTCGTGACTGATGGCGATGTTCGCCGCGCCATCCTGAACAATGTCTCCCTGACGCAAAGCGTCACGGCCGTGATGAACCCTACCCCCATCACCGTCTCGGCCAAACTGACCCGCGCGCAGTTGCTGGAGACCATGCGTGAACGTAGTGTTCTTTCTCTGCCGGTGGTCGATGATGCGGGCAAGCTGATTGGGCTGGAAACCTGGGAGCAGGCGGCGAAAGCGCCGAGCTATGGCAATCCCGTCTTCATCATGGCGGGTGGATTTGGTACCCGGCTGCGCCCGCTGACTGACAACTGCCCCAAGCCCATGCTCAAGGTGGGTGACAAGCCCATACTGGAGACCCTACTGAATCAGTTCCTCAAGGCCGGTTTCAAGAACATCTATATCTCTACCCACTATATGCCCGAGCAGATCACCGATTATTTTGGCGATGGCTCAGCCTGGGGGGCTAATATTCGTTACGTCTACGAAGAGACTCCTCTGGGAACAGGTGGCGCCCTGGGTCTGCTGCCAGCCGACATTCCAGCTCTACCACTCATCATGATCAATGGCGATGTGCTCACTACAGTGGATTTCAATCGTCTGCTCGATTTTCATGTTGAAAACGGCGCTGATGCCACCATGTGTGTGCGTGAATATGATTATCAAATTCCTTACGGCGTAATCACGGGTGAGGGAAACAAGATCACCAGCATGATTGAAAAACCGGTACATCATTTCTTTGTCAATGCCGGAATTTATGTCGTTGACCCCCATATTGTCCAATCTGTGCTGAAAAGTGAGCGCGTCGATATGCCGACGCTGCTCGAACGACACATGCAGGCAGACAAGCAGGTATTGATGTTCCCTATCCATGAGTACTGGTTGGATATCGGTCGAATGGAAGACTTCAATCGTGCTCAATCGGATATATCTTCACTTGGATTGCACTGATAATGGAACGTATTGCTGTCATTGGCCTCGGTAATATCTCGGTTCGTCACAGAAGAAATTTAAAGCACCTTTATCCATCCGCTTCCATCTATGCCATGTCTGCCAGTGGTCAGGTTGCTGCAGCGGATATCAGTGATTGCGATGTGCTGGTCTCTTCAGTAGACGCGCTTATCCAGCATCGGATTGAATTTGTGATCGTCGCGTCCCCTGCGACATTGCATGCTGTTCATGCGATTCCTCTGATAAAAGCAGGCATTCCTGTTCTGATTGAAAAACCCCTGGCGGCATCACTTGCCGATTGTGAGGCCATTCTGGCTGCCAGCCATGAGCACAATACTCCGGTGGCTGTCGGATATTGCCTTCGTTATTTGCCATCGGCCATGCTCATGAAAAATCTGTTAGCTGAGCAGAAAATGGGCCGCTGCTACCATGTCCAGGTTGAAACCGGGCAATATCTGCCTGATTGGCGCCCCAGCAAAGATTTCCGGCACAGCGTTTCTGCTCGTGCGGAGCTGGGGGGAGGGGTATTGCTGGAGCTCAGTCACGAGTTCGATTATATTCAGTGGCTGCTTGGGCCACTTCAAGTCAAATATGCAAGCTTGTCTTCCTCCGCAGAGCTTGGCCTGTCGGTTGAGGACATGGCTGATATCATGCTTGGCGATACAACGGGCGCCATTGCCACTGTTCATCTGGATTTTCTCCAACGAAAAGCACATCGTAAATGCCGAGTAATTGGCAGTGAAGGTACGTTGGAATGGGATCTTATTAAAAATTCGATCTCATTGAGCTCAGCCAATGGTATTGAGGTCATTTATTGTGATCCCGCCTGGGATAAAAATCAGGTATATCTCGGTATGATCACCGATTTTGTCCATCTTATTCAGGGTGCAAAGAATCACTGCATCTCTATAGACGATGCCACACGAACTGTTGCATTGATTGAACAAATCAAAGCGTACTCTCATCATCGATAACACCTAACCGGATCTCGAATCAGATGAAAAATTTTGCGTTCATTTTCGCCCGGGGCGGCTCAAAAGGGTTGCCAGGAAAAAACATTCGTCCATTGGCGGGAAAACCTTTGTTGCAATATTCCATAGATACGGCGCTGGCATCACCATCGATTAGCCAGGTGTTTGTGTCTACGGATGATGCTGCCATTGCTAGCGTTGCAATCTCATCCGGCGCGGTGGTTATCGAGCGCCCATCCGAATTGGCGACAGACACCAGCCCGGAGTGGTTGTCCTGGCGACATGCCATTGAATGGGCGACCGCGCATTATGGGGCATTCGATGGTTTCATCAGCTTGCCGGCAACCAGCCCGCTGCGCAGCGTGAGTGATGTTGAAGCGGCCATTGCCAAACGTCGTGAACAAAATGCCGATATCTGTATCTCCGTCACGCCAGCCAACCGCAGTCCCTATTTCAACATGGTAAAAGAAACGGTAGATGGCTGGGTCGAATTGGTCAATAAACCAACCTGCGATGTCGCTCGACGTCAGGATGCGCCTTCGGTTTTTGATATCACGACAGTAGTGTATGCGACGACACCTGCCTTTGTGCTTGAACACTACGGGCTGTTCTCGGGGAAAGTCACCAGTATCGAAGTGCCTAAAGAACGAGCGGTGGACATTGATGATATTTATGATTTCAAATTGGCAGAAGCTATCGTAGGGGAGTGGAAATAATGGAACAGCTGTTGAATGAAAAACGCATTCTGGTGGCCGGTGCCGGCGGCTTGCTGGGCTCCCGTCTGGTGCCTGCCATTCTGGCCCAAGGGGGCAAGGTGATCGCGGCAGATATCAATGTCGATGCCATGGCCCAGCGTCTTGCCACTCAGGGTGTCGATACGGCAGACGACAATCTGACATTGATCCAGCTGGATGTGACCAGTGAGGAAAGCCTTAAAGCATTCTTTGCGCGACAAGAGCATATGGATGGTGCTGTCAACGCGACCTATCCGAGAAATAAAACCTATGGCGCACATTTTTTTGATGTGTCTCTCGCCAGTTTCAATGAAAATATTTCACTTCATCTCGGCAGTGCTTTTCTATTTACTCAGCAATGTGCTTCTTATTTCAAAGCACATGAAACAGCCTTTTCATTAGTCAATATTTCATCCATATATGGTGTTGTTGCACCTAAGTTTGATATTTACAACAACACCAAAATGACCATGGCAGTTGAATACGCTGCAATAAAGTCAGCCATACAGCACTTGAGCAAGTATACAGTAGCCTACGTCAATGACAGTCGCTTCAGAATTAATTTAGTTAGCCCTGGTGGTATATTTGATAATCAACCTGAGGTTTTTTGTCAGGCATATAAGAAGCAGACTCATGGTGCAGGAATGCTGGAGGTTTCAGAAGTTATCGGTAGCATTCTATTCCTGCTGTCAGAGCAGGCTAGGTATGTAACGGGGCAAAATATTGTAGTGGATGATGGCTTCACTTTATGAATTTTAAAACGATAAAAAAAATATTTATTAAATTATTTTTCAAATATAAAATATCTCCGGAAGAAAAAAGATTCATTGAGCTAAACCAAAAACATTGGCCACAAAAATATAATGGTGACGTCGGAATATTGGTAGAGGGTTTTCTGGACTCACCAACGAGCATTGTTGAAAAATCTCGTCTGGCAAATGCTGCAAGGGAGGCTTCAGGGCTCAATGTTAAGGTGCTTGTCAGGGGCATAAAGCAAAAGGCAAGTAACGTCATTCCCATTTATCGCTCTTTTGGGATAAATAACTTTTTCTGCTGGTGGTTGAATTATATTAATCCTGGTGTGGTATTTTTTTCACTTTGTTCTTTCTTCTATGTACTGTTTTTTTTGAAGAATGGAAATAAACTTGTTGATTACCGTAAAGATGACATTTTAATTGGTGATCTTATTTATGATTCATTAATTAGAAATATACCTAACAGCTACACTATTGATAGACTGTCTCTTTTTTCACATGGTAGAGTTATATTTAGATCACTATGCTTTTATTATGGTAACAAAAACATTTTAAAGAAAAACGATATTCGGTTCGTTGTATCTAGCCATAATGTTTATGCGGAATATGGCATGTTATGTCGACAAGCGCATGCTAGAGGGGCAACTATTTTATTAAAGGATATGGATGTATACAAAATGTATACTCCACAAATGAATATAAATGAGCACTTTTTAAAGGCAGATAAAAAGGTCATTGATGAAGCATTCCGCTGTTCAGACTTGACAGGTGAGATATCATATTATCAATCACGAGTGCTAGGCATATCTACTCAGATTGATATTCAAAATGCTTTTAAAAACAAAAAAACATATACGAAACAGGAAAGTCTCAGCTTACATTCCAGCTTTAGTGATAAAAAAAATTGTGTGTTTGTAATGGCTCATGCGTTTTCGGACGCGCCCCATGTCGGCGAGGGTTTACTTTTTAAAGATTACTATGATTTTCTAGAGAAAACGTTAATAACCCTTAATGGTAATAACGATATTAACTGCTTTGTGAAAGCCCATCCAAGTTCATATATGTGGGGGGAGAAAGGAGGGGTTGAAGCTATTGTAGAGAAGAACAAGCTTAATCATGTTTGCATTCTTCCCATGGATTACAATACCAATTCAATCATTGATATTGCAGATGTTATTGTCACAGCGAAAGGAACAGCCGGACTTGAATTTAGTTGCGCAGGTATACCAGCAATAACAGCAGGAAAAGGATACTATCATGGTTTTGGTATCTGTTTCGAACCGGAATCCGTGAGCGAATTTTATAAAATGCTATCTGAAATAAAAGATATAAAACGACTGGATGACGATAAAATCCGTAAGGCACTCATTGTTTTATATCATAGTTTTAATAACTTGTTCCATTCTGATGTGCTACCAAAAGTACAAATTAGACCAGGGGATAACTATCAATTATTATACCGTGGGAAATTTGCTGAGATGGTTTTTAATATGGAGAATGGAGTTCTAATGAAAGATAATTTCTATTACATGGTTTTAAGCGATGCAGAGCGGTGCATCAATGAGAAGTAAAATAATTTATATTTTTTTGAGTTATTCAATACAACTTTTGAATATACTTCTTAATTTAGTCTTTATGCAACGTCTTCCCGTGTCATTATTGGGTGATGTGGCTATCGCCAAAATTTGGTTACAAACTTTTGATTATACTCATTTAGGCACTAGATTCGCTCTCGACCGTTATCTTCCTATGACCAAAAGCGATGGTCATAGGAGCGCGTACCTTCTATTTTCTTTATTAGTTTCTTTTTTTGGCTCTTTAGCAATATTGCTTATCTCACTAATAATTGAGAATGCTAATATAACTATATTTTCATTCTGTTTGGTTGGCATATCTCTTGCGATTACTAATGTAATAAAAGCCTACTTCAGGGCAACAGAAAATATAAAGTCAGTAAATGTTTTGATGGGATGGCTTTATGCCTTCCCTCTTACAATATCGCTCTTAGCATCTTTATATTCATTCAATGCTTTTATTTTAATATACCCTATTTCTTTCTGGGTTTTATTAATTATCCTACTTTTAAAATATGGTTTTAATATAACTTTTGATATAAGGTGGAGGTATATTTTAGCAATAAAGAGGAAGATGATTGGAACGTCTAAACTTTTATTTTTAAATTCAGTAATTATATACCTCAGTTTCGTTATAGATCGTTTATTTGTGGATTGGAGCTTGGGGAGAGATGCCCTTGGTACTTATAGTATTATTATGTTTGTCTTTGCTTCCATCTTTTCTATTCCATCAATATTGACAGAGTTAATCTATCCCAAAATAATTCGTAGTACAGTAAAAGAAAAAAAGCTATTTCATTGGAAGGAATCAGCACTCGTTTTCTTTGGAACATGTGTGGTTATTCTGATTGCGAATGTTAGTATGTATTATTTAGTCGAGCGTTTTACTAAATATTCTGAGCTTGTCCCATTGATGCAACTTGCAGCCATTGGTGTGATTCCATATTCATGTATTGCAATTTTAAACCATGTATTCAATGCATTAGATAAGCGATGGTTATTGTTTATCATAAATTTAGTGTCTTTGCTTATTTATGTTTTGTTTTTATTCGTTGCACACTCATTTAAGCAGATGGATATTTTTGTATTCGCAAAAATTACATATGGATTTGTTCTGCTTGGGGCTATGGCACTCACATTAAGATACTGTAAAATATGAGCGAAATATACTTCCTGCTGGCTATATCTCTCTACTTGATATTAGCAGTCCTAAATAAGGACTATTATCATCCAGGAGCTATGCTTGTTTTACTTTGGCTCTTATCTTCTGCCTTGGCTAGCTATGAACCTTTGTATAACTCAGATATTCAGTCACCAATTTCATTTGAAGCGCATGCTAGTATATTAACCGCAGGAATGTCACTGTTTCTCCCTGCTTTCATTATGTCATTTTCTTCGAAAAAAATAAATAATGACCGTCTTGAGTCTTTTTACTTTAGCAATAAATATGCTTTGTTTTTGGATTTTTTTATATGCTTATCAATATTTGCATTCATAATTAGATTTGGAGCAATTATATTCCAACCCCCAATACTCTATTTCGGATTCAGTGATCTTAAAGAAAGTGTGCCAAGTGGTATTCCTGTAATTCATTATTTCGATTTACTTACCCCATTTCTAGCAATTACAGTCATTCATGCACTTCTTTTTTCTGAAGGAATGAATAGATTCAGAGTGTGGTATTTTAGGCTGTTTATTGTTTTTTCTTTGACTACTATTATTTTTTATAAAATTTCAAGAGGGGAGCTTCTAATAATAATATTAGGGTGGCTCTATTTGATATATTACAAATATCGATTTTCTTTAGCTAAAATGCTATCAGTTGTTGTGTGCATAATTATAGTATTTTTGCTGTTCACTTACCTGCGGCTTTCAACCGGAGGTATGGTTGCAAGTTACCTTGGGGATGGTGCTGCATCATATATCAGCCCCATTTATACATATGTAGCGATTAATTTTGAAAACTTCAATAAGTTGACGTTGTCAGAAGGATTTAACTATACATATTATCTTTCTTCTCTCAAGTTCATTATTTATCCCTTTTATCCAGAGTTGTACAATTCAAAATATAGTGATATTAAAGACTTCAATACGTTATTTTTTAATGCGAAACCATTTATCTATTATTTTTATCATGATCTAGGGTTGTTTGGTGTGGCATTATATTCTTCCTTAATCTCATCTCTAGTTAGTTTATTTCATCTTGTCAGTAAAAGGGATGTGAGATATTCATTAATGCTGTCTTTTATGCAGAAGGCTATATTTTTTCTCTTTTTTGGAAATTACTTTTTTGGCGAAATGGTTATATTTTTTCCATATGTATTTGGCATGCTTGCGATAATCGCAATGCATAAGAGAGTTAGGGTCTTTAATTGAATACGTTGATCTTTGCAGGTAATATTCATACCGGTGGAGGGGTTCAAGTTGCAACCTCCTTTATTAGTGAACTAGTCACTTTAAACCAAGTGAGTAAGAGCACAATTATTAATTACGATGTTGTCGTATCCTCAGTTGTAGCTAATGAACTAGCTAAATTGAATTTAGATATGAAAATGTTTAACTCATATCAAGTAAAAGATTATTATGGACTGAAAAAATCAAAGGATCATGGGGATATGTTAAAGCAATACGAGCGATGCTTTGTCATATTTGGTCCGATATATTATCCGTTAAACTCAAAAGAATATATAGTAGGTTTTGCTCAACCTTGGATTGCTTATGCTAATAATGACGCATATAGAAAATTATCACTCATTCAGAAGCTCAAGAATAAGGTGAAATTTTTAATTCAAGATTTTCTATTTAGGCGATATCATCACCTGGTCGTTGAACACCAACATGTGAAAGATGCCTTGCTCAAGAAAGGCTATACTATGCCAATCAGTATAGTCTCAAATAGTTATGCAAGTATTTTTGACAACCCAGAAATGTGGGTGCCGATTGATTTTCCAAAGTTTGATAATAATAATGCTCCGGTTGTTGGGTTTGTAGGTAGGGCCTATCCACACAAAAATCTAGACATTCTTATTCCCGTTAATAAAATTCTTTCATCACGCTATGGATTTAATGTGAATTTCTTATTTACATTGAATGCTGATGAGATGAAATATCTCAAGTTTGATAAAATAGATAATTTCTATACCACAGATTCTATCTCATTGGTACAGTGCCCAGCTTTTTATCAAAAAATAGATGCCTTAATTTTTCCCAGTCTACTTGAGTGTTTTTCGGCCACACCACTTGAAGCCATGAAAATGCAAAAACCAATACTTGCTTCTGACTATCCATTTGTAAGTGGAATATGCAAAAATGCCGCAACTTATTTCGATGCTAATAATGCCGAAGATATCGCGAAATCGATATATGAACTATTCATTTCTCCAGATAAAATAGCCCTACAAGTTGAAACTGGAAATCAGTTAATAAAAAATATCCCCACAGCACAACAGCGTGCAGTAGCTTATTGGCAGTGTTTGAATCAAAAATGAGAAAAATTATGTTTACTGATAAAATACTTTTGATTACTGGTGGTACGGGCTCATTTGGTAATGCAGTGCTGAATCGTTTTTTAGAAACAGATATAAGAGAAATTAGAATATTCTCTCGTGATGAAAAAAAGCAAGATGATATGCGTAAAAAGTATAATCATCCAAAGTTGAAGTTTTATATCGGTGATGTTCGTGACTATAACAGCGTGCTCAATGCAACCAGAGGTGTTAATTTTATCTACCATGCTGCGGCTTTGAAGCAAGTGCCTTCATGTGAGTTTTACCCCATGGAAGCAGTAAAAACGAATGTTCAGGGCACTGAGAATGTGCTGGAGGCTGCGATTGTAAATGGTGTTGCTCGTGTTGTTTGTCTCAGTACTGACAAGGCTGTTTATCCGATAAATGCGATGGGTATTTCCAAAGCGATGATGGAAAAAGTGATGATAGCCAAAGCTCGTAATTTAGATCCTCATAAAACGGTTATCTGTGGTACTCGCTATGGTAACGTCATGGCATCACGTGGCTCAGTGATCCCGTTGTTCTTGCGCCAAATCATCAACGGCGATCCGCTGACCGTCACTGATCCAAATATGACCCGTTTTATGATGACGCTCAATGACGCGGTCGATCTGGTATTGCACGCTTTTGAACATGGCACCAACGGCGATATCTTTGTGCAGAAAGCGCCTGCGGCTACTATCGATGTGCTGGTCAACGCATTGCTGCAAATAACTAAAAAGCCTGATCACCAGGTTAATGTGATTGGCACCCGCCATGGTGAGAAACTTTATGAGGCCCTATGTAGCCGTGAAGAGATGTTTGTGGCTGAAGATCAAGGCGGTTATTACCGTATTCCATCCGACAATCGCGATTTGAACTACTCCAAATATAGCGAAGAGGGTGAAAAGGATTTGTCGAGCGTTGAAGATTATAACTCTCACAATACTGAGCGCTTGGATGTGGCGAAGATGATCAAATTGCTGCATAAACTCGACTTTATCAGGGATATAGAGGCTGGTAGCCTGGTTGTGCCAGAAGGGGTATAAATGAAAATTCTTGTCACCGGCGCCAACGGTTTTATTGGTAAAAACCTGCGAATTTTTTTAGCCGAAGCAGGTTTTACGAATGTGACATGCTTTGAACAAGGCCATTCTCTAGCAGATCTAGCTGATATGGTTGCCGAAGCCGAATTTGTATTTCATTTAGCCGGTGTGAACAGGCCTAAAGATGAAATTGAATTTCATCAAGGTAATACTGATTTAACCCAACACCTGGTTTCCTTGTTAGGCGCGACTGGCCGACACATTCCTCTGGTATTAACGTCATCCATTCAGGCTGATCGCGATAATGCCTATGGCAAAAGCAAAGCGGCGGCAGAGCAAGTCGTTTTTGATTATATGCGTCAAACGGGTAGCCCTGTGTATGTGTATCGCTTGGCCAATGTTTTTGGTAAATGGTGTCGCCCAAACTATAACTCGGCAGTTGCTACTTTCTGTCATAATACCGTGCATGATTTGCCCATCACTATTCATGATGCCAAAGCGCCATTGGCGCTGGTCTATATTGATGATGTATGTGCCAGCTTTATCTCTTTACTAAGAGATGATTATCAACCATGCGGTTATAAAGAAGTTGAACCTGTTTATCATACCACAGTAGGGGAAGTGGCTGAGGCTTTGCAGAAATTTAAACAAAGTCGTATTAACTTGATAACTGAAGAGGTGGGCACCGGGCTAATGCGTGCTCTTTATGCTACCTACTTGAGTTATTTTTCACCCAGTGACTTTTCCTATACTGTACCGGGTTATAACGATCCGCGTGGCAGTTTTGTTGAAATGTTAAAAACCCCATCAGCGGGGCAGTTTTCATTTTTCACTGCTCATCCCGGAGTGACTCGAGGTGGTCATTATCATCACACTAAAAATGAAAAATTTTTAGTTATTAAAGGCACTGCGAGCTATCGTTTTAAGCAGATGATTACCGGTGAGGAATATTCAATTACCGTTGATGCTGGGGAGTATAAAATCATCGAAACTGTCCCAGGTTGGACGCACGACATTACTAATATCGGTGAAGAGGAATTAATCGTAATGCTGTGGGCAAATGAAATTTTTGACCGTAGCAATCCAGATACCATCGCCAGCCCATTAGCATGAGTCATATTAGCCATGAAAAGTAAAATGAAAGTAATGACAGTAGTGGGTACACGCCCAGAAATTATCCGTTTATCACGAGTGCTAGTTGCGTTAGATCAATATTGTGAGCATATTTTGGTACATACTGGCCAAAATTATGATTTTGAATTAAACCAAGTCTTTTTTGATGACCTTGGCGTTCGTAAGCCGGATTACTTTTTAAGTGCAGCAGGCAGCACCGGTGCAGAAACGATCGGTAATGTGATCATTGGCGTGGATAAGGTATTGGCCGAGGTGAACCCCGATGCCATGCTGGTGCTCGGAGATACCAACAGTTGTATGGCGGTGATCCCAGCTAAGCGCCGTAAAATTCCCACCTTCCATATGGAAGCTGGTAACCGCTGCTTTGATATGCGAGTACCGGAGGAGATTAATCGCCGCATCGTGGATCATACGGCTGATATTAACCTCACATACAGTACTATTGCGCGTGATTATCTTCTTGCTGAGGGACTACCTGCAGATAGGATTATTAAAACTGGCAGTCCGATGTTTGAAGTGCTCAACCATTATATGCCGCAGATAGATAGTTCAGATGTATTAAGTCGATTGAAACTTAACGTGGGTGAGTTTTTTGTAATCAGCGCTCACCGTGAGGAGAATGTTGATTCACCTAAGAATCTCGTTAAGTTGTGGCAGGTTCTGAATGGGTTGGCGGAGAGATATGGTTATCCAGTAATTGTCTCAACTCATCCGCGCACTCGTAAACGGATTGAAGAGCAAGGACTTGAATTTCATCCATTGGTGCAACTGCTTAAGCCATTGGGTTTTCATGACTACAATAAGTTGCAAAAATCAGCCAAGGTGGTGCTATCAGACAGCGGTACCATAAGTGAAGAGTCTTCCATCATGAATTTTCCAGCATTGAATATTCGTGAGGCTCACGAGCGTCCTGAAGCGTTTGAAGAGGCTTCGGTAATGATGGTTGGTCTTGAGATAGAGCGTGTATTTCAAGCGCTACAAGTGTTGGAGTCTCAACCAGTGGGTGATCAGCGGTTGTTACGTCCAGTCGCGGATTATAGTATACCTAATGTGTCTGATAAAATTGTACGAATTGTGCACAGTTATCGTGATTATGTGATGCGAGTAGTTTGGAAAAAATATTAATGCGACTAGCTTTGTTGATTGATGACTATTTGCCTGGCAGTACGCGTGTTGGAGCAAAGATGTTTCATGAGTTGGCTTTATATTTGCAGATGCAAGGCCACCAAGTTACAGTGATAACACCTGATGCTCGCCAAACATCATTGCTTATGTGTGATGAACTCGATGGTGTGACCATTTGGCGCTTCAAAAGTGGTGAGATTAAAGATGTAGGTAAATTTAAGCGTGCTGTTAACGAAAGCTTGCTGTCGCTACGTGCTTGGTGGGCGGTGAGAGAAAAAATTGATGAGTATAAATTTGATGGAGTTGTGTATTACTCTCCTTCTATTTTTTTCGGTGGTTTGGTACGCTGGCTGTGCCAACGCTGCCAATGCCCAGCCTATTTGGTACTACGTGATTTGTTTCCCCGTTGGGCAATTGATGCGGGGATGATTGGTGAACGTTCAATCATAACTCATTATTTTCGTTTTTTTGAACACTTTAGTTATCGCCAGGCCAAGATGATCGGCCTGATGTCAGATAATAATGTCAAGGTATTCAAAGAAGATGGCAATTATTATCCCACCGAGGTATTACGTAACTGGGCTGCGCTCACACCGATTAGTCAATTGCCTTCCGATTATCAGCCGCTTCGCCAACGATTAAAGCTACAAGATAAAGTAATTTTTTTCTATGGAGGAAATATTGGCCATGCACAAGATATGGCCAATTTAATGCGTTTGACCAGAGCTATGAGCTGCTATTCTAACGCACATTTTTTATATGTTGGTCAAGGCGATGAGGTTGAACTAATAAATAAATTAGCTAAGGAATGGAACCTAAGTAACTTCACTTATTTATCATCGGTAAATCAACAAGAATTCAAGTGTATACTTACTGAAATAGACATTGGATTGTTTTCACTTTCTGCTGACCATTCCAGTCATAATTTTCCTGGAAAGTTGCTTGGCTATATGGTGCAAAATATCCCTATTCTTGGGAGTGTGAATAGCGGTAATGATTTGATGGAACTAATAAATACGCATGGAGCAGGTATTATTAGAATAAATGGTGATGATGAAGGTTTGCATGAAGCGGCTGAGCGGTTACTAAATGATGTTAATTTTCGTCATCAGCTAGGCCAACAGGCAAATAACTTGTTGCAGCAAGAGTTTTCGGTCTCAACGGCTGCCGAGGTGATTCTAAAAGAATTTGGAAACACTGATCTTTGCTCTAAGGTTTTGCGATGAAAGTTTTAGAATCAGCATTATTAAATCAACTATATCACGATGCATCTGGAACAGAGCGGTTACGCAGTCACTATATGTTACATGCTAGCCATGCGGAGAAAGTACAGAGGCTGCTAATCGCTATGCTCAAAGGTAGTTATGTTGAGCCTCATTATCATGAACTACCTCATCAATGGGAAATGTTTATTCTTTTGCGTGGCAAAATTCGTGTTTGCTTATATTCAGTCACAGGGGCAGTATCACGCGATCTTATTATAAGTGAGAATGATTCCTTACCCCTGATTCAGTTCTTTCCTGGAGATATTCATAGTGTCGAGTGTCTATCAGATAGGGCTCTATTACTAGAAGTTAAAGAGGGGCCTTTTGAACCACAGTATGCCAAGATACTATGGAAAGGAGGGAGGTAGTCGGATTATGACCAAACCAGATAAGTAGCGATGTTTTTAAAATATTCGAAGCCCATATTTCTATAGGGCTAAAACATATAATTATAATTTTATATTTACGGAGTTTGGGATGGAGTATATCTTATTCTTTCTTGTTTCTTTTATTATTCTATTCTTTTTTAGGAAATTAGCAAAGAGGATAAATCTGGTTGACCGTCCGAATGAACGAAAACTACATCAAGGGGTTGTTCCTTTGGTGGGAGGGATTTCAATTTATTTTACTCTGATGCTGGTGCTATGGTTTAAACCAGAATTGCTTATTAATTCGGATGTATATGTGCTTTGTGCCTCAGTTTTGGTGATGATGGGGGCCATTGATGATAAGTATGACGTTGATTATCGTGTCAGGTTAGTGGTACAAATTCTTATCTCCTGTGCAATGATTTTTGCGGCTGGACTTTCGTTAAAAAGCCTTGGTTATATTTTATTCGGCCATGAGATAAATCTGGGGCCTCTTGGTTATATTTTTACTATTTTTGCTGTTCTTGGCGCTATTAATGCGTTTAATATGGTGGATGGTATCGATGGGTTATTGGGTGGGTTGACGATGGTCACCTTTGGTGCGCTATCTTATATCCACTACGCCGATGGGCAACTGCCGTTAGCCCGCTTCTGTATATTGATAATGATCGTAGTGATCCCATATATCTGCCTGAATTTAGGTTTCCCTTTTGGGGGGAGAAAAAAGGTTTTTATGGGGGATGCGGGTAGCATGCTGATCGGTTTTACCGTGATTTGGGTATTGTTGCAGGGAACTCAAGGGCCAAAGGCGCAAATGACTCCTGTTACTGCGCTTTGGCTTATTGCCATCCCGCTGATGGATATGACTTGCATTATGGTTCGACGTATACGTAAAGGTGCCTCACCATTTAAGCCTGACCGCGAACATTTACATCATATCTGCTTGCGGGCCGGGCTCTCATCCCATCAGGCGTTGGTGGTTATCTGCGGTGTTGCGACATTGCTGGCTGTCGTGGGTATTGCCCTTGAATATGGTGGTGTGCCTGAGTGGATTAGTTTGTTGCTTTTTGCTCTGGTGTTTTTCCTCTATTACCAGTTGCTGAATAATATCTGGCGTATTCTGGCAACGCTAAGGCCAAAAACTACCAATGAGTCTAGTTGAATCACCTTCACCTTTTATTGTCCAATCATCACCCTTGGTATTGTTGGGAGGTAATGGTCAGCTCGGATGGGTAATACGCCAACAATTAGAATCTGTTCCATTGTCAGCACCTTTGCGGACAGAGGCAGATTATTTGCAACCTGAACGATTGGTTGCTTTGGTGGCGCGACTACGGCCACGAGTGATCATTAACGCTGCCGCTTATACCCTGGTCGATCAAGCGGAAACTGAACCAGAGTCGGCCTATCAAATCAATGCGCATGCGGTGGCGGCATTGGCTGAAGCCGCCAAGCGGGTCGGTGCTCTATTGGTGCACTTTTCCACAGACTATGTCTTCGATGGCTATGGTAAAAAGCCTTGGCGAGAAGAGGATAAACCTGCCCCCCTGAATGTTTATGGATTGAGCAAGTTGCAAGGAGAGCAATCCATCTTAGCAAGCGGTTGCCAACATCTGATATTCAGGACTAGCTGGTTGCATAGCCCATATAGGCAGAATTTTTTAAAAACCATGTTACATCTAGGACAAGAAAAAAAATCTCTTTCTGTCGTATGTGATCAGATTGGTTCTCCAACATCTGCTGCTATGCTGGCCCAAGTTACTCTGCAGGCAATCGATAAAGTACTTTTGGATTCCCGCCTTTGTGGTCTCTACCATGTATCTGCAAAAGGGGAAACTAGCTGGTATGACTATGCTTGCTTTATTTTCGCGGAGGCTAGGGCATTGGGCATCGAGCTCAAGGTAAACGAAGTAAAGCCAATGCTAAGTCATGTTTATCCCGTCGTAGCCACTAGGCCGTTAAATTCTCGTCTTAACACTGCGAAGTTTCGTACAGTCTTTGGTATTGAACTACCGGATTGGCGAGATGGAGTGAGAGATACATTGAGGAAAATCATCAAGTGATTTAGAGGAACGATATTGATAACTTCTTCATCAATTGAGACGCGTAAAGGGATCATCTTGGCCGGTGGTTCGGCCACCCGGCTCTATCCGGCGACTTTGGCCATCAGCAAGCAACTGCTGCCCGTCTACGATAAACCCATGATCTATTACCCCCTGTCGACCCTGATGCAGGCGGGTATCCGTGACATCCTGATCATCAGCACGCCACTGGATCTGCCCCGTTTCGAATTGCTGCTGGGGGATGGCAGCCAATGGGGGATGCGTTTCAGCTACTCGGTGCAGGATGAGCCCAATGGACTGGCACAGGCCTTGCTGATTGCAGAGCCTTTTCTGGCCGGGAGTCCCTGCTGCCTTATTCTGGGCGACAACATCTTCTATGGCACCGAGTTGCCTCGTCAGCTTCAAAAGGCCAGCGCCAGGACGGAAGGAGCTACTCTGTTTGCCTATCATGTGCAGGATCCCGAGCGATACGGCGTCCTGGAGTTCGATGAAGAGGGGAAGGTGCAAACGATCGTCGAGAAGCCCGCCTCCCCGGCGAGCCAGTATGCGGTGACGGGCATCTATTTTTATGATGGCGATGCGAGCAAGATAGCCCGAACCCTGCACCCCTCGGGGCGGGGGGAGCTTGAGATCACCGATGTCAATTTGTGTTATCTGAAGCAGCAGCGCCTGGATGTCTGCTTTATGGGGCGAGGCTCAGCCTGGCTCGATACCGGTACCCACGACAGTCTGCAGGAGGCCAGTAGCTTCATTCAGACCCTGGAAAAACGACAGGGGCTTAAGGTTGCTGCTCCCGAGGAGATCGCCTGGCGCCGTGGCTGGGTATCAGATGAACAGCTTCGGGCCTTGGCATACCCTCTGGCAAAGAGCGGGTATGGCACCTATCTGCTGCGTTTGTTGCAAGCGCCGTTTGGCAAGACTCATTCCGATTGGGATTGATAAGGTTGTCTATTGGGTGATATATCCTTTCCCATCTTATCAAAGACATCACCTATGCACTTTATTTCATTGGGTATTCCGGATGTGTTACATATCCAGCACAAGCGTCATGAGGATGAGCGAGGCTGCTTCATGGAGCTGTTTCGCCACCAGGACTTCACGCAACAATGTGGCGATCTTTGCTTCGTTCAGGACAACCTGAGTCGCTCTCGGCAGGGGACGCTGCGTGGCCTCCATTATCAGAGGGAGAGACCACAGGGCAAGCTCGTACAGGTAATCACCGGCACCATCTTCGATGTGGCGGTCGATGTGCGCGTGGGGAGTCCGACTCAGGGTCAATGGGTTGGCACGCAGCTCTCGGCGGAAGACGGGGGGCTGTGGATCCCTCCCGGGTTTGCCCACGGATTCTATGTACAGAGCGAATGGGCCCATGTGCTGTATAAATGCACCGACTATTATGTTCCCGAGCTGGAAGCATCTCTCAACTGGTCGGATCCGACGCTGGCTATTGCGTGGCCCCTCATGGACAATGTGCCATTAATCTTGTCTGACAAAGACCGTCACGCCCCTTTCTGGAAGTAACTTCATCATCTTTAGAGCTCAGTATGAACAAACAGGTATTCGATAATTCAGGCAATCAGTTGCCTCAGGGTTGGCAAGCATCCTCCGGCGATGAGATCGATCTGCGTGAGCTGATCATGGTGTTATGGCACCAGAAGATCCTGATCCTGCTGGTCGCAGGGGTATTCGCAGCAGCAGGTATAACTTATGCCCTGCTGGCGCCTCAGGTCTGGGTCAGCCAGGCCGAGATCAAGTCGCCCACCCTCAAGGAGGTTGAATCACTCGAGCTCAACATCAACCAGCTGATTAACGCTCAGGTGCCGGCGGCGGCTTTCACCTCCTTTGACAAGAAGGCGCTCTACGGAGATTTCGTCAACAATTTCAACAGCTTCAATAACAAGCGTCAGTTCCTGATGGAGAAAGGTTATCTGGATGCCGAGGCGGCGCAGTCCGGAGTAACGGACGCGAAAGGCAAGCGACTGCTGCTCAAGAAGATGACCGAAGGGATCAGTGCCAAGGCCACGGACAAACTGCGCGAAGATGTCACCCTCTCCTTCGCCGCAGACACGGCGGCCGAGGCCAAGGAGCGCCTGGAGCATTATATCGCCTTCATCCAGCAGCAAGAGTCAGCGATCAAGGGCAAGGAACTGGGCACCATCTGGCAGAACAGGATCAAGACGCTGCAGACCCAGTATGAGAGCGCGCGAGCCGATACCCTCAAGCAGTTGCAAGACGATATTCTACGTACCGAGTACGGTCTGCGCATCGCCCAGGTGGCTGGGCTGGAGGCGCCGGTACAGAACCTGCAGGATCAGGGGAGTCTTCCCATCGACCTGGGGGCTCGCGCCCTGGCGGAGAAGCTCAAGATCCTCAAGGAGATCCAGAATCCAGAGTTCCTCAATCCGGCGCTGAGCGATCTGCGTCTGCAACTGAGCAGTCTCCAGGCCATCAAGCTAGAGGAGCTGCCGTTCCAGTCCTTTGCCTATCTGGCCTCGCCGAGTGAACCTCTGAGTCGCGACAAACCCAAGCGCTCACTGGTCGTGGTCTTGGCTACCCTGCTCGGCGGCATGCTGGGAGTGGGCATAGTGCTGGTGCGTCATGCGTTTCGCAGGCCAGAGTCGGCATGATCGCAATGAAGTGAACAAGGGGGCTGTTGCCCCCTTTTACGTATTGGCTGCTTGGTGACGAAACAATGGGAATGACACTGCAGGGATCAGGGACGATGAGGACAACAGGGATCTTTAGTTTGGTCAGCATCCTCTATTGGCTGCTGGGCATGCACTTTTTCATGCACAACCCGGGCGGGGCCGGGCTCTATCTGCCCTTCAACGCCTGGGGCTGGATCTTCGCGAGCCTGGTGATGGCGCTGGGACTGTGGCAGGTCACCCTCAGCCAGCGGCTGGTGGTCTCGCCGTTGCTGACGGTCCTGTGGCTGGGGGCCTTGCTGCTGCTGTTGCCCATGGCCTATCCGGGCTTCGAGCTCAAGGACTATGCCATTCCCCGCCTGTTGGGGCTGTTTGCCGGTCTGCTGTTTCTCGCTTGCCTCTATCAATGGCGACTGGATCGTCAGATGCGGGATCGCTTGCTCTACCTGCTGCTGGGGGCGGTAGCCATAGAGGCGCTGCTCGGCCTGGTGCAGTACTACCTGCTGGTGCCGGGCAACTGGATAGGCTACGACACCAGGACCAATCGCCCTTACGGCATCTTCCAGCAACCCAACGTGATGGCGACCTTTATGGCGACCGGGCTTGCCTTGGCGATATGGCTTCAGATGCGGGGGCACGCCAACCCCTGGCTCAAGGGGCTGCGTCATGGCGTGATCCTGGCGACCGCCTTGCTGCTGGTGGTGTTGCAGTCCCGGGTGGGCCAATTGGGCGGGGTCTTGGCTCTGATCCTGCTGCTGCCGCAGTTGCATCGCGAGCGACAACTGGGTCGGGTGTTGGGGCTGGTTGGGCTGGGCATAGCGCTCGGGCTGGCATCCCAATACTGGATGGCGGGGGCCAGGCGGGGGCTGGAGATATATCAGTCCGGCGGCATGAGATCCATCTACTGGCCCTATGCCGCCAGGCTGATTGCCGAGGCGCCCTGGACCGGCTGGGGCTATGGCAGTTTCGAGTCGGTGTTCCTTCAGCATTACATGGCGGACAAGGCGCTCAATCCCGCCATGGTGCAGATCGAGTACAACCTGGATCACCCCCACAACGAGTTTCTCTACTGGGCGGTGGAAGGGGGGCTAGCCCCCATGCTCGGCATGGCGCTGATGGGCGGGGCTCTGCTGTGGCGACTGGGTAGGGCTGGTTGGGTGAAGGGGGCGGCCTTGCTGGCGCTGGTGATCCCCATACTGCTGCACACCCAGACCGAGTATCCCTTCTACCACGCCATCGCCCTGTGGTGGGCGCTGCTGCTGCTCATCCATGTGCTTGATGCGGAAGTGGAGGAGGGGGGAGCGGCTGGCCACGCCAACTGGCGGGAGTATGTCTACCGCCCCTGGCTCTTGCTGCGTTTCCTGGCCATTGGCATTCCCCTGATCGTCGTCCCCTTCATGCTGACGGCTCTGCATACCGCCTGGGTGGTGACCAAGTATGAGCGCGGCGGCTACAAGCAGCCTGCGTTGCTGCTGGACATCGTCAACCCCATGGCCTGGCTGACCCGGGTGGAGTTCGACGTCAACGCGGTGCGCCTGATGGTGGGCTTGCAGGCCAACAACAAGTCAGAACTGGAAGCCTATCTCGACTGGGGGCAGGCGTTCGTGCGTCATACCCCCAGGGCCAACATCTACGCCAACATGGTGATTGCCCTCAATGCGCTGGGACGGACCGAAGAGGCCGACCGCCTGCGCACCCAGGCGCTGATGCTCTATCCGGGTGAGCCCTTGCTCACCGCCTCGGCGGCCAAGTCGGTTGCCACGACCCTGGAGCCCAAGCCCTCCTCATGAGCAGGCCGGGCACCGCTTTCCCTTCTCCCATCACGGCCGCCTTGCGGCCGTGATCATTTCCACCTCAGGCAAGCTCACAGTCAGGATCGGCGGTGTAGTCTCCCGAATGGGGATGGCGGGGCCGCGCAGGTGCGGTGCCGGCGCCATCGGGTCTCAGTCGTCATCGGAGTCGACATAGTGAAGAAGATTGCATTCATGGTTACCAGCCTGCTCATTCTGATGGGCACACCGGCCCTGGCAGGCACCAGCGCCCAGGTGGAATACGGCACGGTGCAAGAGAGCCGCATCCTGACCCAGGAGGCGGCACCCCAGCAGGGCGGAACCCGGCCACTTCGCACCATAGGGGCCGCCGCCCTGGGGGCGGCAGTCGGCAGCCAATTTGGTGGTGGCTCGGGCCAGACTGTCGCCACCACTGTGGGGGCAGTGGCGGGGGCCGAGGCTTCCCGTCGCCGTCAGGGCAACCAGCAGAGCGTGCAGGGCAAGCAGACGGTCGAGCTGCTGATCAAGACCGAGGCGGGAAAACTGCTCAACGTCGTGCAGGATCAGGATCCCGTGCTCAGGTTCAACAAGGGGGACAAGGTGCGCATCCTGACCACGGGAACGGATACCCGGGTCGACAAGTCCGTCTAGGGGGCTGCCTGGCGGTATGATGCCAGGGGCTAGCCACCTGGTTGCGGCCGGATTGTACGATGTTTCATCAAGGGTTTCATCGGCTCGCAAAAATGCGGTTCAGTGCTGGACGGCGAGAGCGCCTTGGCTAAGATAACCGTCTTAACGTCTTGTTTGGCAAGGGAGTATGAAATGGAGATAGTACTAGGCCCATTAGAGGCTCGCGTGATCGGCTGCCTGATAGAGAAAGAGATCTGCACGCCGGATCAGTACCCTCTCTCTCTCAATGCACTGGTCAATGCCTGCAACCAGAAGAGCAACCGCGAACCCGTGCTCGAGCTCGCCGAGCTGGATATCCGCGCCGTCATCGACGAGCTGATCCGCCGTCGTCTGGTGGTCAACACCGCCGGCTTCAATGCCCGGGTGCCGCGCTATCAGCACCGTTTCTGCAACACCGAGTTCGGTGAACTGAAATTCAGCGCCCAGGAGCTCGGCATTATCTGCGAGCTCTTGCTGCGGGGCCCCCAGACCCCGGGTGAGCTGCGCTCGCGCACCAACCGGCTGTGCAGCTTCGACGATGTGACCGAGGTGGATGCGGTGCTGGCCGCGCTGGTTGAGCGCGGCCCCTATGTGGTCAAGCTGCCCCGGGAGCCGGGCAAGCGGGAATCCCGCTATGCCCACCTGTTTGGTGGCGAGATCGATCTGGAAGCCCTGGCCGAGGCCGCCCCTGCCAGCAGTTATGCCTCTCCTGCCGCCGATCGCCTGAGCCAGCTGGAAGAGGAGGTTGAGCGCCTCAAGTCGCAGTTGCAGGCCCTGGAGGCCCGTCTGGCGCACCTGGAAGGCTGAATCCTGCGAGTTTGCTTACCCTATCAAGAGGCGCTGCGGCGCCTTTTTTCATGGCCCGTTGCCCGCCCGCAGAGCGCCTCGCAGAGGATGGTCCGCCGGCCCCCTGTCCCCGCTTTTATGAGCCTGGCCGCTTTTTTTGTACTAATTCGCGGTTAAGGGTCGAGCCGCCGCCGCTTTCCCGTTAAAATTCCGCCTTTGCACCTGCCCGCGAGTTCTGATGTCAGCCTTTACCCTCTCTTCGGATTGCCATGCCCTGCTCAGCGAGCTGCAACTGCAGCGCGCCGCCAGTACCCGTTATTTGCAAGACACGCTGTACGCGCAGCGCTCGCCCGGGCAGGCGCTGACGGACGCGCTGAACCAGTTGCAGCAACAGGGACTGATACGGCTGCGCAACGAGCAGCAGTGGAGCCTGACGGCGGAGGGCACCCTGACCCTGATCCTGGCGGTGCGGGGAGGGGCCTGCCCCATGCCGGACTGGACCCGGGTCCCCTCGGTCACGGGTCAGGAGATGGCACAAGGGGTGGTGCGCGAACTCTGTCTGGGGGAGGCGGGGCAGATCCCTGCCTACTACCAGAGCGCGGATCTCTTGAGCCTGCTGGACCTGCCCGATGCCCACCGCCTGCTGCCGGGCTCAAGCCCTGCCTGGCAACAACTGTTGCTGGAACACTTCGCCCTGCAGACCCTGCTCGATGCCGAGCCCGAAGCGCACTGGCCGCTGGCGTCCGTGACCGCGGCCTGCGCCCCTGCGCTGGCAAGCCGGCTTGAGGCGCTGGCCAGCGAGTGGGACTGGCTCTGCGGCCCGCTGGCCGGCGAGGTGACCACTCACTGGCCGGCCCTGCAGCAACTGGCCGAGCGGGGGGATGAACAGCCCCTGGCGGAGCGGCTGCTCGGCGCGCTGGGACAGTGGCAGGCCGCGGCGGCGCAAGAGCCCTGGCCCAGGATGTTCAGCGCCCTGCTCTGGCTTGGCTGGCTGCAGCAGGCCGATCCCGTGCTCGCCAGCGAGCAGCGCAAGAAGTGGCAGCGCAGCCTTGGCAACCATTTCCCCCTGCTTTCGGATCTGCTGGGACAGTGGGCCGGTGATCGCCACGGTCAGGCGATAGGCCTGTTCGATACCCTGCAACTGCCGCTGGAGGAGCTCCACTGGGGCTACCTCTGGCTGGATCTCTGCGCCCTCGCGCGCCACGGCGAGCAGAGCCCCCAGGTGGCCATACTGCACAAGTGGGATCTCTCCCATGTGCTGGAGGCCGAGCCCCGTCATCGCCTGATGGCCTTCTGCCAGGATCTGTTGCGCCTCTTGCTGGGAGAGGGGGCCGAGCGTCCCCCGTTGCAGCAACTGCGTGCCACCCCGGCCCCCGAGGCGGCCAGCGACGTAGAGGATGAGGACAAGACCCCCGCCTCGGCCAGCTGGCTCAACTGGCTGCAGGGGCTGGGGCGCTCCAGCGGCGTGCGCAAGGCGCAGGAGCGGCTGGTATGGTTGCTCCATGCGGAAGGGCCCGAGCTCGAGTGCAAGATCCAGAAGCAGAGCACCAAGGGGGAGTGGACCGCCGGGCGCCGGGTCGATCCTGCCTTGCTCTCCACCCAGTATGCCGCCCTGCTAGACGAGGCGGACTGGGCTCTGGTGCGCACCCTGCCACGGGGCATGAGCAAGCTGCCGCGGGACGCCTGGGCCCCCCTGGCCAGCCATCCGCGCCTGTTCAACGCCAAGGGGCAGAAGCTGCAACTGGCCATCAGCGCCCCCTTGCTGCAGGTGGTCGCCACCGAGCAGGGCATGAGCGCCGTCCTGAGCCCGGCCGCCGCGGCGCGAGGAGCGCACATAGTGCCGCTGGCCCAGGATCTGTGGCAGCTCATCCTGACCCCGCAGGCGCTGCTGGACAGACTGCCTGCGCTGGAATCCATTCCGCTGCTGCCAGCGGACGGGCTCGCCGAGCTGCAACGCACCCTGGACGCCATTCCCGAGCTGCCCTGGCACAGCCAGGTCGAGGGGCTCAGCGGCAATGCCGAGCTGACCCCCTGGCCAGGAGTGCCCTCGGTCCAGCTGGACTGGCAGGATGGTCAGCTGCTGGTCCAGCTGGTGACCCGGGAGGGGGAGCTGCCGCCGCTGCCCCTTGGCAAGGGGGAGGCCATAGTGCGCCAGGGCGTCAGGGACTATCACTACTGGCAACGGGATCTGGCTGCCGAGAAGGCCGAGGCCCAGCTGCTGCGCAACCAGCTGCCCATCGGCCTGCCGGGCAACGAATGGAAGCTGGACGGTGAGCAGGCACTGACCCTGGTCAATGCGCTGCCCGAGCTGGTGGACGCCGGAGTGGTCGTTCACTGGCATCAGGACAGCGCCCGTCTCAAGAGCCTCGACGAGGCGGCCCTGAGCCTGCGCATCGAGCGTCGCCAGGACTGGTTCCAGGTGGAGGGGGCACTGGCGCTGGATGAGCACCAGATCCTCGACTTGCGCCTCATCCTGCGCCAGCTGACCCCGGGCCAGCGCACCGTTCAGCTCGACGAGAAGACTAGCCTGATGCTGAGCGACAAGCTGGTGGAGCGCCTCACCATGCTGGGGGCCATGCTGGACACCGAGCAGCGCATCAACAACAAGCTGGCCTACCCCCTGGCCCGCCTGCTGTCGGCAGTGACCACGGCCGGGGATGATGCCTGGCACTCCCTGCAGCAGGAGTGGCAGCAGGAGGTGGAGTGTGCCCCCGAGCTCTTGACGGCGCTGCGGGACTATCAGAAGGACGGGGTGCGCTGGATGGCGACCCTGGCCCACCATGGCTTTGGCGCCTGTCTCGCCGATGACATGGGCCTTGGCAAGACGCTGCAGGCGCTCATGGTGCTGCGCATGCGCCAGCACCTCGGCCCCGCCCTGGTGGTAGTGCCCAAGTCCGTGGTCACCAACTGGCAGGAGGAAGTGACCCGGTTTGCCCCCGAGCTGGAGGTGGTGGTGTTCGAGAATCCCGCCGAGCGGGAGACCCTGATCCAGGAGGCCAAGGCGGGCCAGATCATCCTGGTCAACTACGGCATGCTCGGCAGCCTGGCCCAGTCCCTCAAGTCCCGCCGCTGGGCGAGCATGGTGCTGGACGAGGCGCAGCAGATCAAGAATGCCGGCACCCAGCGTGCCAAGCTGCTGTTCCAGCTCGAGGGGGATTTTCGCCTGGCCCTCTCCGGCACTCCCATCGAGAACCACTTGGGGGAGCTGTGGAGCCTGTTCACCTTCATCAACCCGGGCCTGCTCGGCAGCCTCGGCGAGTTCAAGCGCCGCTTCGGCAAAGCGGTCAAGGATCCCCAGCACATGGCGCTGCTGCGGGCGGTGATCAGCCCCTTCATCCTGCGGCGCCTCAAGCAGCAGGTGCTGACCGAGCTGCCGGACAAGACCGAGATCATCCACCACATCAGCCTCTCCCCCGAGGAGCGTCAGCTCTACGAGGCGACCAGGCGCGAGGTGGTGCAGCAGGTGCAAAGCGCCGATGGCCGCGCCCTGATGCACGTGCTGAGCGGCCTGACCCGCTTGCGGCGGCTCTGCTGCTCCCCCGAGCTGGTGATGCCGGAGTGGTCCCAGACCAGCAGCAAGCTGGACGAGGCCATGGCGCTCCTGGAGGAAGCCATCGATGGCGGCCACCGGGTGCTGGTGTTCAGCCAGTTCGTCGATCTGCTGAGCCTGTTGCGAGCCCGCATCGAGCTCAAAAAATGGGACTACTGCTATCTGGACGGGGGCTGCTCCGCCAAGTCCCGCCAGGAGTCCATACTGCGTTTTCGTCATGAACCGGTTCCCCTGTTCCTCATCAGCCTCAAGGCGGGGGGCACAGGCCTCAACCTGACCCAGGCCGATACAGTGTTGCACCTGGATCCCTGGTGGAACCCGGCGGTGGAGGATCAGGCGAGCGATCGGGCGCACCGCATGGGCCAGACCCAGCCGGTGACAGTCTATCGACTGGTGTGCGAGCAGACGGTGGAGGAGAAGATAGTGGCGCTGCACGACGAGAAGCGGGCCCTGGCCGATGGCCTGCTGAGCGGCCAGTCCGAGGTGCGTGGCCTGGACGTGGAGAGCCTGCGCGCCCTGCTGATGAGCTAGGAGCGGTGCTGCCTGCCTGGGTGCGAGAGGGGGATGGTCCTGGTGACCATCCCCCTTCTCTGTTTCAGGGGCTCATTGCCCGCGTCTGGGGCCCCTCTCATGGGTCTGATTAAGAGGCGCTAGCCCTGATAGCGATAGAGGTGCAGCCGCTCTATGATGGCCTCGCCGCCAATCTTGCGATCCCGCCGCGCCTGGCGCAGCTTGGGCGGATAGTGGCCGAGGTGGGTGACGCTGGGCGGGTTGTCCGAGCAGAGCAGCAGGGGCAGGCTCGCCTTGAGCTGCTGCTTGCGCGGCTCCCTGTCCAGCCAGAGCAGGTTGATCATGGGGTGGGTCTTGACCGGTCGGCGGATCCGCAGCTGCGCATCCGCCGGCAGGCGGCGAATGTCATACACCTCCTGATCCACCATCTTGCTCCACTCCTCGTTGCTGGAGAGCGCCGGTACATAGCGGCGGCTGCGCTCCAGCATCTCCAGCACCTGCTCGCGGCTGAGGCGGCTGATGCTCTGCTTGTCGGCCCAGGTGAAACCGAGGGAATGCAGCTCTCCGGTGAGCAGGGTCAGCTTGCGATAGACCTGCAGGGTGATGACCCCGGGCAGTGCGCTGTGTACCAGTTCGAACTTCTCGTCTCGCCCGCCGGCGGCCTGCACCAGGGCCTTGAAGGCGAGCTTGTGGCCGTTGATCTCGTCGAGCAGCGGGTGCAGCAAGGAGGCGCTGGCGGTGGGGAAGCGCAACCAGCCAGGCAGGCGGTGAGTCGCCTTGGTGGAGCAGCCGGGGCGGGCGCTGTGATCCTGAAAGGCCGTCACGGCCGCGGCCAGTGCCGCCTCGCCCGAGAGATAACCCACCTCGATGGCCTCGATGGGATCATGCTCTTCCCCTTGCGGTACGGCGGGCAGGGGATAGACATGGGCCTCCAGCAACTCGAGCTGGCCGAGCTGCCTGGCGAGACGGGCAAGGGCCTCTTCCAACGCGTCCATCTGTTGACGCAGGGCGGCGGTGGGGGTAAAGGTGTCCATCGGCATATCCTGTGTGTTCCCTCAATCCGTCGCCCTAAAGGCGGCGATCAGGGGGCATGATTAAACCACTGTATAAATAACCATACCAGCATGACGGGAAGGCGCCAAGTGTCGCCTTTCAAGCGCGGTGCAAGGGCGGCAGCCGTGGCCGCCTTTCGGGGGTTGCCTGTCTGTATTATCTTGTTAAATAACGATCTTTAAGTGATCCAATGGTTAACAATTGGCGGTGCGGCAGGGGTGGCAGCGTCCTGTCTCGAACTCGGGCTCTGCATAGCTAACGTGGGAAACTGCATAGTTAGAAGCCGATGCGGCAGGAGAAAATGCTGCACGGCTGGGGGAGGGAATATCTGGTCAGGATTTTACATATAAATCAATCAGTTGTATTTTACCCCATGGCGAGATCAGCCATTACTTTTACTAATCTCATGTATCAAAATTCGTCAATTGAGGCACCTCCTCGCCCTGACTAAGCTTTGCGCATCAAATCCGAGCCTTGCGCAGAACTAGAGAGAGGAGCCATATCATGGCCAACATGACTTATACCGAAGCCGGTTACCAGGATTCCAGCGAATCGAATCTGGTTGCTCGCGTCAAGATGACCGTCCTGACCTGGCTGGAACGCAGCCGCAGCCGTCGCCAGCTCTCCGAGCTGCCCGCCTACCTGCTCAAGGACATCGGTCTGAACGAAGCTGACCGCTATCAAGAGACCACCAAGCCGTTCTGGCGTGGTTGATATACCGGGCATGGATGCCTCGTTTTCTTGCTGATCTGAACTGCTCTGCCTGTGTTTTTCGCCCTCAAACGGGCCTGACTTTTCCCCTGTTGCCGCTTCCCCTCATTTCCCCTTGTCTGTTTTTCCTTCTGTTTGCCCCGTGCGGCATGAGTTGTCATCATCCCTCGCCAACTTTGTATCCTTACTGTTTGAATTTGTTTAAAAATTGATTTTAAGCCCGCCTGCCTTGCGTATAATCCGGCCATAGCATTCCAGACAAGAGGGTGAGATGGATGATTCCCCAGCATGACTTTTTGGCCCTGACCCGCCGCCACGAGTGGCAGCTCGAGCCTTTTGCCTTCGACCTGGCCAACGGTACCCGGGTGAGCGTGTGGGATACCGGCGTGCTCTGCCTGGAGCCCATGGGTGAGTCGCCTGGCGGGCGCAAGGACATAGTGCTCTCCTGCGGCATTCACGGTAACGAGACAGCCCCCATCGAGATCTGCAACCAGTTGCTGACCCGGTTGCTCGGCGGGGAGCTTCAGGCCCGCCACCGGGTGCTCTTCCTCTTTGGCAACCCGGCCGCCATGAATCAGGGGGCGCGCGAGGTGGAGGAGAACATGAACCGGCTCTTCAGTGGTGCCCACAGCAAGGGGGAGGGGCTGTGCAACAGGGAGCGCATTCGCGCCATGCGCCTGGAGCAGTATGTGAGCCGCTTCTTTGCCGATCCCGCCCGGCCCCGTTATCACTACGATCTGCACACCGCCATTCGCGGCTCCCGCCACGAGAAGTTTGCGGTCTACCCCTTTCCTCACGAGCGGCCGCACTGCAAGGAGCAGGTGCAGTTTCTCGGGGCCTGCGGGGTGCGCACCATACTGCTCTCGAGCGGCCCGACCACCACCTTCAGCTATTACAGCTCGCATCAGCATGGCGCCCATGCCTTCACGGTGGAGCTCGGCAAGGTGCGCCCCTTTGGCGAGAACGACATGACCCGCTTCATCGAGGCGCGTCAGGCGCTGCAGGAGCTGGTGACCCAGTATGAGGTCGTGCTCGAGCCCTGGCGGGCGGATGACTTCACGATTTTTGCCATCGATCGGGTGATCAACAAGCAAACGGCCGAGTTTCGTTTCCTGTTTGCCAGCGATGTGGACAATTTCACCGAATTTCCCCAGGGGTTTGTGCTGGCGGAAGATGGAGATCGGCAGTACAGGGTAGAGAAAGCGCGGGAGGCGGTGGTCTTCCCCAATGCCAACGTGGCCATCGGCCAGCGGACCATGCTGCTGGTGGTGCCGACCCGTCTGTGGGAGTGATCTGAGCCTATCTTTTCACGTCAACCCTGCGCCCCAGGCGGCGTGGCCAGGATGGACGTGATCCCGAACTCGCCCTGACAGGGAGCCCGAAAGGGCTCCCTTCTTCGTTTCTGCTCGCCGAAAATCTCATCTTCTTTCTGAAATTAAAGAAGTTTCTACTGGTCTTACCTGACTGAATCACCTTGTCCTTTGCTTAACATCTTATTTACATTCTAAGGGTCACCTCATGGTGGTGACGCTGACAACGGCAAGGAGCCAGTTATGACCCATGTCGACATCCCCTTCCTTCGTTACCTCGATGAGGAGGGGCGCCCGGTCGCGACACTGCCGACCTGGCTGGACAAGGCGATGCTGCACACCTTCTACCGCAACATGGTGATGGTGCGCAGTTACGACAAGAAAGCGATAGCACTGCAGCGAACCGGCAAGCTCGGCACCTTTCCCTCCCATCTGGGGGCTGAGGCGGTGGGAATCGGGGTCGGTCTCGCCATGCGGCCAGAGGATGTCTATGTGCCCTACTACAGGGACATGCCCACCCTCTATGTGCGGGGCGTGCCCATGGAGCAGAACCTGCAATATTGGGGCGGGGATGAGCGGGGCAGTGTCTTTTACAAGGCCGATGGCGAGTTGTCGGAAGACTTGCCCATCTGCGTCCCCATCGCCACCCAGATCACCCATGCCGCCGGCATAGCTGCCGCCTTCAAGCTGCGCAACCAGCCCAGGGTCGCCGTGGTGACCATAGGCGATGGCGGCACCTCCAAGGGAGATTTTCTCGAGGGGCTCAACTGCGCCGGCGTCTGGCACCTCCCCATGGTGATGATCATCAACAACAACCAGTGGGCCATCTCGGTGCCGCGCAAGCTGCAGTCGAGCGCGCCTACTCTGGCCCAGAAGGGGATAGGGGCCGGAGTGCGCAGCCTGCAGGTCGATGGCAACGACGTAGTGGCCGTCTATGAGGCGACCCGCGCCGCCATAGAGCGGGCCCGCAGCGGCAAGGGGCCGACGCTTATCGAAGCCGTCAGCTACCGGCTCGGGGATCACACCACCGCCGATGACGCGACCCGCTATCGCGAGGCCGCCGAGGTGGAAGCTGCCTGGGCCAAGGAACCGGTCAAGCGGCTGCGCCAGTTCATGGCCGATCAGGGCTGGTGGGACGAGCATCAGGAGCAGGCGTTGCTGGCGGAGGCGAGCCGGGAGGTCGAGCGTGCCGTGGCCGCCTATGAAGGTATGGCACCGCAGGCGCCGGAAACCCTGCTCGATTACCAGTTTGCCGAGCTGCCGAGGGAGTACCGTGCCCAGCGTCAGCGCATCATCGCCAAGGGCATGCAGCAGCGCGGCGGGGAGACACACCATGAGTGACATGACACTGCTCGAAGCGATTCACCTGACATTGCATCACGAGATGGTTCTGGGTCTGGGGAGGCTGCATGAGTGAAATAACGCTGCTCGAAGCGATCAATCTGGCGCTGCATCACGAGATGGAGCACGACCCCGACGTGGTGGTGCTGGGTGAGGATGTGGGGGTCAACGGCGGTGTGTTCCGTGCCACCGTGGGGCTGCGCGACAAGTTCGGCTTCAAGCGGGTGATAGACACGCCGCTGGCGGAGGGGCTGATCGCCGGGGTGGCGGTCGGCATGGCGACCCAGGGGCTCAAGCCAGTGGCCGAATTCCAGTTCCAGGGCTTCATCTTCCCCGGCATGGAGCAGATCATCTGTCAGGCGGCGCGGATGCGAAACCGTACCCGTGGCCGGCTCTCCTGTCCCATCGTCTACCGCTCCCCCTATGGCGCCGGCATCCATTCGCCCGAGCACCACAGCGAGAGCGTCGAAGCCCTGTTTGCCCATATCCCGGGTCTGAGGGTGGTCATCCCTTCCAGCCCGAGACGGGCATATGGCCTGCTGCTCTCGGCCATTCGCGACCCGGATCCGGTGATGTTCTTCGAGCCGGATCGCATCTACCGCTCCATGAAGTCGGATGTGGTGGATGACGGTGTCGGCCTGCCGCTGGATGTCTGCTTCACCCTGAGGCCCGGACGGGATCTCACCGTGGTCGCCTGGGGGGCCTGCATCCAGGAGGTGATGCGGGCCGCCGCCCTGCTGGCGGAGCAGGACATCCAGTGCGAAGTGCTGGATCTTGCGACCATCAAACCCCTGGACATGGAGAGCATCCTGACCTCGGTGCGCAAGACCGGGCGTCTGCTGGTGGTGCACGAGGCCTGTGGCAGCTTCGGGGTGGGTGCTGAAATCGTGGCGCGGGTCACCGAGGAGGCGTTGACCTCCCTCAAGGCGCCGCCAAGAAGGCTCACCGGGGTGGATGCCGCCGTTCCCTACTATCGCAACGAGGAGTATTACCTCATCACCGAGCAGGATATCGCGGATGCGGCTCACCAACTGATGGAGAACAAGTGGCTATGACGTTTATCAACTGTTGGCGCCCAGGCGCCCGAGCAAGGAAGAGCCATGAAGTCGGTCAACCTTTGGTGATGTTCCCGTGGATGGAGAACTGGTCATGAAATTTTTCAAATTACCGGATCTGGGCGAAGGCTTGGCCGAGGCCGAGATAGTCGAATGGAAGGTCAGCGCCGGCGATACCGTGAGTGTCGATCAGGTGCTGCTGTCGGTGGAAACCGCCAAGGCGCTGGTGGATGTGCCCTCGCCGGTGGCAGGGGTGATCGCCAGGCTGTGCGGCCAGGAGGGAGACATACTCCACATCGGCGCTCCCCTGGTGGAGTTTGAGGGGGGGGAGGACGACGGCACCGTGGTGGGCAAGGTCAGCGCCCATCAACAGCACATCGAGGATCACTTCGTGGTGGGTGCCATGGCGCCCGGTGGCGCTCTGGTGCAGGCCATGCCGGCGGTGCGTCTGCTGGCGCAAAAACTGGGGCTGGACATCGACAGGCTCAAGGGCACTGGCAGCGCCGGCATGGTGACCGAGCAGGACGTGCAGAGCGCCTTCGAAGCGTTGCAGAGCAGCGGCAACGAGTTCCTCAAGGGGTCGCGCCGGGCCATGGCCAAGGCGATGGAGCACTCCCATCAGACTGTGGTGCCGGTCAGCATCACCGACGAGGTGGACCTGCGTCACTGGCGGGCAGACGAAGACGTGACGGTGCGTCTCATCAAGGCCATCGGGGTGGCGTGTCGTGCCGAGCCCTCCATGAATGCCTGGTTTGACGGGGATACCCTGTCGAGACGGCTGTTCAGGGAGGTCAATGTGGCCATCGCCGTTGACTCCAAACACGGGCTCTATGTACCGGTGATGGAGAACGTGGCCGAGCGGGAGAGAGCGGACATTCGGCACGGGCTTGATCGGATGATCGCCGATGTGAAGGCGCGCGCCGTGCCGCGGGAGATGTTGCAGGGGGCGACCATCACCCTCACCAACTTTGGTGCCATCGCAGGTCGCTACGCCAGCCCCATAGTCACGCCACCCCAGGTGGCCATCATAGGGGCGGGCAAGCTGTTCGAGAAAGTGGTCTTCATCCATGGGGAGGCACGGCCGGTCCGGGCACTGCCCTTGTCGATGACATTTGACCACAGAGCCTGTACCGGCGGAGAGGCGGCGCGCTTCCTCAAAGCCCTGGTTCAGGCACTGGAAGCGGCGGATGCGTAAGTGATTGCACCCTGCCCCCGGCGGGGTGCAAATTTGGTTGCGTAATCGACAAAGGCACGTATAATCTAAACCAGCTTGAAAGGGCGTTAGTTATGTCAATGAATATGATGTTTTGCATCTTTTCCTGTTGTTCATAAGTTAATCCCGTTTTTGAGCTTTATCCGCTGAAAAGCATAAGTAATTATTTTGAATACAGGTTAAAGATATGTCTAACATGATCACCGGTACCGTTAAGTTTTTCAACGAAACCAAAGGTTTTGGCTTCATACAGCAAGAAAACGGCCCGGACGTTTTCGTTCACTTCAGCGCTATCAGCGGTAACGGTTTCCGTACCCTGGCTGAAGGTCAGCGCGTACAGTTCTCCGTGACCCAAGGTCAGAAAGGCCCGCAGGCTGAGAACGTAACTGCTCTGTAATTCTTACAGAATTTAAGAAAGCCGTGGTACCTCTGGTGCCACGGCTTTTTGTTTAATGGCATATTCATAAACCACGTTTGCCAATGACCATCATCATGCTCCCATCACTCTTGTTGACAGTGGCGCTTGCCAATACTCCCGTGCCGGATCCCGCGGCAAACGAGGCCGTGACAGTGTGCCAGCAATTCGTGCAGGTCCGTTTGGGCAAGGCTGAGCAGCCCGAGGAGATCAAGGCGCAGCCTGTCCCGAAGCGGACGGGGGAGTGGTTGATCGATGGCAAGGTAAAAGGACCCGAAGGTCCTTTGTTGTTTGCTTGTCTGCTGCGGCAGGGAAAGCGCTGGGAATTGCTCAACTTCTCGCTCTGGGCGCCGCAGGAACTCAATTCGGCTTGAGCGCCACCAGCAGGTGTTGAAGATGCTCCAGCATGGTCATGCCGAAGGGGGTCAGATAGCCGCCATCGACGGCACTGATCATGCCTTGTTGATGCAGACGTTGCGCCGCCAGGCACAACTCTTCAGACATGTCGCTGCGTAACTTGATCCCCAAACTCATGTTCGCCGGATCAAAGCATGCCAGTATTTTCAGCTCATTCACAAAATCGTCAGAAACCTGGTCGATCCCACTCATGGATGCACTCCTTACGCTAAAGATGTATGCAAACTAGCATTCCCGGTTTGACTTTAGTGGGCGCTGGCTCAAAGTATTGGGCTTTCTCTGGACCGGCAGTACCCGAACGCTGCTTTTTTGGCCGGAAGCGTCATGTCCCGGCTGGTTGGACTAGCAGAGTCCGTGTGCCGGCAAACATGGTAGAATAGCCTCTCTTTTGTCCTCCTGGCCAGGTATGAACCCAGGTCTTCCAGCTCAAGGCGCGTCTCATGATCACTGTCACACTGGTATCTCTGCTGCACACCCTAGGTCCCCGCTTTCCTGTTTATGCACCGTCCTTGTTGCTCCCCTTGCTCGATGAGTATCAGGGGGATCTCTGGCTGCCATCCATCAAGGGGGCAGATGTCACCGCCCTGCGCCAACATGCCAAGGGGCGCGAGGCGCAAAGTCTGGCTCCTCTGGCGGCGGGATGGTGCGATTTCGGGGCTGGCGGCCAGGGTGAGACTCCCGAGCTGGACGCGCTGGCGAGTTACGACGAAGAGATGCTGGACAACTTGCTGATGTACTGGCACAGCCCTGGCAAGATCAACAGCCCGATCACCGATAACCTGTTCGAGTTGCGCCGTGGGGTGGTGGATGAAGCCCATGGCTCCAAGCTGGCGGTCGTCTGGGAGCAGCAGCAGCAGAGACGCTTCGAGCAGATCATGGCAGGGGCTTGGGCCGGTCGGGATCAGCTCTGCTTCGTGGAGGTGGAGTCCGCCTACTGGCTGCGCCAGCGTTTCTGCGAGACGGCGGAGATCACCCTGGTGACCCCGGCGCTGGGCTGAGATAACCGAAACAGGAGCGACTGAGCACTCTTGCTGGACAAGGCGCCAGCAAGATGTGAACATGTCGCCCTTTATTGAATGAGAGACTTGACCAATGAGCTATGAACTTAGCGACACCGAGCGCAATGCCGCGCTGCAACTGAACGCCGACTACCGCTTTGATCACTTCATCAGCAAGCTGGTCGAGCACGAAGAGCTGTTTGTTCTGACCGACGAGCACGGCGTCATGATGCTGACCACCGAAGACGAAGACTGCATCCCGGTCTGGCCGCATCCGGAATACGCCAAGGCGTGGGCCGAAGGCGAGTGGGCAGACTGCAAGCCGCAGTCCATCACCCTCAAGGTGTGGCTGGATCGCTGGGTCGACGGCATGGAGCAGGACGAGCTCTGCGTGGCCGTGTTCCCGACCCCGGAGCAGGAAGGCATAGTGCTGGATCCGGCCGACGTGGCCGACGCCATCGCGCAAAAGCAGGCCAAGCGCGGCTAAGTCCCGCCCAGGCGCTGCTGCCACAAAAAAGACCCCGCCACAGTGCGGGGTCTTTTGTTTGTGCCGAGCCAGTACGTGGAGAGGACTCAGGGCTTTTGATAGCGGGTGTCGATCAGGGTGACGGGAGGGAAGGTCTTGCCCTGCTTGATGGCGGCTTTCGTCTCCGCTTTCAGCTCCTCGTCAATCCAGAGCAGGCCACCGAAGCTGTAGCCCGAGTTGGCGCCATCCAGGGGCCAGTAAAGCAGATCGCTCTGGGGGGTTGCCGGAATCTTGGGCAGTTTTATCCAGCGCCAGGCGCCTGCCCGGGTATAGGGGACCTGATAGGCAGGGACGAAGCTGGCCAGCTCATAGAGCCGCTGCTGGATCTGCCGTGAGAGCTCGGCCTTCTTGCCGAAGTCGAAGGCCTTGTCGTATTGCTCCACCAGGGCCGAGATGGCGTCGTCATCGAGGTTCATGATGTTGTTGGTCTGGGGCTTGTTGGCGTTGACCTTGTGGAAGTGCTCCCAGTAGGCGGGATAGCGGCCACTGCTCCAGGCCATCCAGGCGCTCTGATGCTTCTTCTCCAGCATGGATTTGAAGCCGGCGGAGGCATCCATCAGGTTCAGCTCCAGATTGAGACCCGCCTTCTTCGCCTCTTCCCGCAGCAGGGTCAGGCGCTGGGCATGCTCGGCCGTGGTGTAGGTGATGCTGAGGGAGAGGGGTTGGCCCCTGTCGTTTTGCAAAATGCCATCCGGCCCCGTCTTGGTGAAGCCCGCCTTGGCGAAGTAGTCCCGTGCGAGCCTGGGATCGAAGGGGCGTGCCTTGATGTCGGTGTTGGTGAAGGCCCCCTGGCCCGAGCCGTAGCTGTTGAGGCGCTGGTAGTCCCCCCGCAGCAGGGTGGCGATCATCTTGTCGAGGGCGAGGGCATGCTGGATGCCGAGCCGCACATTGAGATCCTTGAGCAGCGGGTCTGCGGTGTTGAGGTAAAGCCCCATGGGGGACTGCGGGGTCTGGTTGTAGAACCAGAGCCGTTCGATATAGCCCTTCTCGAATTCGGCTGTCTTGCTCTTGTCGTGCCACCAGTTGGGCATGACCAGCGGGAAGCTGTCGAGATCGCCACGCAGGAAGTGCTGCCAGGCGATGTTCTGATCCCTGAGCACCTTGATCTCTATCCGGTCCGGGTTGAAGCGGTGCTGGAAGTAGCGCTCCCCGTCACCCCACCAATCCTTGACCCGGTTGAAGGTGACCGACTTGCCCTTCTTCAGCTCGCCAATCTGGTAGGCACCGGTGACCGGCAGCACCTTCCAGTTGTACTCCTTGACCCAGTTGGCCGTGAGCTTGATGGCATGGCTCGGCTCCGGGCTGAACGGCAGGGATTCCAGCAAATCCTCCCGGCTCTTCTCGGTGCCGCTGGTGATGGCGAGGGTGTGATCGTCGAACCTGGTCACCTCGCTTATCTGGGTGCTGTAGTAGTTGTTGTACCAGGGATCGCTTATCTCCTTGCTGCGCATCATCTTGAGGGTAAAGAGCCAGTCATCGGCGGTGACGGGTTGGCCGTCCGACCAGCGCGCCTTGGGGTTGAGGCGAAAATAGAGGGTCTTGTGATCGGCGCCGAAGGCCCACTGGTTGGCCAGCATGGGAATGGGATTGCCGGTCACCGGATGGGTGGCGAGCAGGGGCAGATTGGTTTCACGAACGTAACCGGCGAAGCTGCCGTTGGAGTCGGGCCCGTACTTGCGCAAGGTGAGCGGGAAGCTCGACATGAAGTCACGGAAGGTGCTTCCCCGTTTGGCCTGTGGATCGGCATAGACGGGGTCTGTGTCGTTGCTCTCCCACTTGAGATCCGCCGGCAGGGTGGCGCTCCAGCCGAAGGCGCTCCAGCAGAGGGGGAGCATCACGGCCGCGACCCGCATGACACGCGGCAAAGTGGGAATGACCGAGGGTGAACTGTGCTGCATGTCCTTGCTCTCCTGATGGTTGGCGTCCTGCCGGGTCAAGCTGTGAGGCCCGTGAGGGCCTGATCCATCATGGGAAGTTTCCCCATCGAGGTCAATGTTCGGCTTGTGCCTTGAACAGCCTCATTTTTCCGCCCAGCAGATGGACCACGAAGCCGAGCAGCACCAGGCCCGAACCCAGCCACTGCAGGGTCGTGGGGTGCTCATCGAGCAGCAGGGCGGCCGCCACCATGCCGACGCAGGGCACCAGCAGGGAGAGTGGCGCCACCTGGGCCACCGGATAGCGCATCAGCAGACGCCCCCAGAGGCCGTAGCCAAGCCAGGTGGCGACCAGCGACAGATAGAGCACGCACAAGAGCCCCTGCCAGCTGAAGTTGAGCAGGCTGGTGGCAATGACATCGGGCCCCTCGAACAGCCAGGAGAGCGCGAAGAAGGGCACTATGGGCACCAGGCCGCCCCAGGCGATGAGGCTGGGTAATGAGGTCTGATAGCGTAGCCCAATCTGGCGATTGATGACGTTGCCAAGGCCCCAGCAGGCGGCGGCGCACAGGGTCAGCACGAAGCCGAGTAGGGTCAGGTTGCCCTCGCCGTTGGTGGCGATGAGATAGAGGCCGGCCCCCGCCAGCGGCAGCGCCACCCAGTGGTGGGGCTGCCAACGCTCTCCCAGCCAGATCATGGCGAACAGCAGGGTGAACACCACCTGGGATTGCAGCACCAGGGAGGCCATGCCCGCCGGCATGCCGAACTTCATGGCACAGAACAGGAAGGCAAACTGCCCCAGGCTGATGGCACCGCCATAGGCCAGCAGCCAGCGCCAGGGCATGGCGGGTCTGGGCACCAGCAAGATGGCGGGGAAGACAACGCCGACGAAGCGCAGCGCCCCCAGCAGCAGCGGCGGTATGCCCTCCAGCCCCCATTTGATCGCCACGAAGTTGAGTCCCCAGCAGAGAATGACCAGGGCGGCCAGACACTTGTCCTTGGCTTGCATACAGCGTCCTTGTGTGAGAAGCAGAGCCATGAGATGGCGCCGGAAGGCAACGAGCATACCCTCGATGGGGTGGTCGGCGTCAAGCCGCATGCGGGGTGGCGTGCGAGCGCGCCGGGTGGTTCGGGAGGAGAGGGCGGCATGTCGGGGGAGGACTAAGCTAGTAGGAGAGCGCTCGATGTGACGGGCGGGTTTCTATGGCTGACTGGAGGTGTACCATGAGCGACCATACCCTGCTGCCCCATGGTGAGGATCTGCGCCGCGCCGTACGCTGGCTCAGCGAACACCATGAACACGACATCCGGGCCATCGAAGAGGCCTGCGTCCGCTTCGATCTCTCCCCGCTGGATGAGGAGTTTCTCCTCCGCTACTGCCGCGAGCAGGCACCTGAGTCCCAGGCTCGCTAGACGAAGTTGGCCAGGTTGATGCCAAACTCCTTGGGATCGACCGTGCTCTCTATGCTCTCCTGCCCCCCGTTTCTGGCGAGATCCAGCCACTGCACCTCGAGGTAGTGGCGCTGGGTGGCGTGATAGATCACCTTGACCACCGGCTTGAGAGGCTGCTGTTCGTTGCGTTGCATCACGACCGCCAGCCGCTGGTTGGAGAGCTGCACCAGGGTGCCCACCGGATAGACCCCCATGCACTTGATGAACTTGGTGACCAGCTCGGCATCAAAGTGCTGATTGATGCCTTTGAGCAGGATGCGAAACGCCTGGGTCGGTTGCATCCCCTGCTTGTAGACCCTGTCTGCCGTCACCGCATCGTAGACATCGACGATGCCGCTCATGCGGGTGTAGAGGGAGAGCTGGTCCGCCTTGAGCCGCTGGGGATAGCCGGTGCCATCGAGGCGCTCGTGGTGGTTGGCGGCCACCTCCAGCATGGTGGGGGTGATGCCGGCGGTATTGCTGAGGATGTCGTAGCTGTGCACCACGTGCTGGCGCATCACGCCAAACTCCTCGTCGGTCAGTTTGCCCGGCTTGTTGAGCACCTCGTCCGGGGTCATGATCTTGCCCACGTCGTGGAGCAGTCCGCCCAGGGTCAGCTCCTTGAGCACGCTGCGCTCAAGCCCGAGATAACGGCCGAAGTTGGCGAGCAGTATGGCCACGTTCATGGAGTGTTCCATCAGGTAGGCATCCTTGGCCCGGATCCGCGCCAGACAGAGCATGGCGTCGCCATGGGTGAACATGGTGTCCACCATCTCCTCGGCGACCGCCGCCAGCGGGGTGATGTCGATGGGTTCCCCGGCCTTGAGGTGGCGAATGAACTTGCCTTGCAGCTCGCGCGCCTCCTGATAGAGACGGCGGATCTTGAGCTCGCGCCCTTCGCCACTGCCTGCGGGACGCGCCGAGCCGGCGCTGTGGGACGGGCTCGGGGAGACGACCTGCTCTATCCCGGGCAGCTTGCTGCGGGCGAGGTCCACCCGCACCGTCAGCACGCCGCGCCGGATCAGCGCATCCACCTGCTGACGGTTGGTCACCAACCCCGTCTGGGCGATTTCCATGGCACCGGTCTGACTGGCGATGGCTAGCACGTACATGCCAGGTTGCAACTGGTTGACGGGGATGACGGGATGAGGCTGAGTCGGCTTCATGGGGGCTTCCTGGGATTATTATTATGCGTGGTGTCGGCGCTCTGTCGGCAGTCTATCACCGGCACATCATGGCGTCAGGCGCCATCTGCCTAACTTCTCCCTTAGTGCTGGCGTTGTGGGGTTCGGCCTATATAATGACGCCCCTTGATAACGTTGGATTCCGAGGTTTTGTGCATGCGGCTCGATAAATTTCTTTGCGATTGCTCCGATTTGACCCGTTCCCAGGCGGGCAAGCTGATCCGTCAGGGGGAGGTGATGGTGGACGGTATCCTGGTCAAGCAGCCCGCCTTCCACATCAATGAGCAGAGCCTGATCGAGTTTGATGGCGTGACCTTGACCCTGAATCAGCAGAATCGCTACTTCATGCTGCACAAGCCGGAAGGCTACGTCTGCTCCAACGAGGACCCCGATCACGCCACCGTCTTCCACCTGCTGGATGAGCCCGCCATGGGCAAGCTGCACGTGGTGGGCCGGCTCGATCTCGACACCACAGGCCTGGTGCTGATCACCGACGATGGCAAGTGGTCCCACCGTATCACCTCGCCGCGCCACGAGTGTGCCAAGACCTATCATGTCTGGCTGGCCGACCCCGTGAGCGAAGAGGCCATCTCGCTGTTTGAAGACGGCGTCTACCTGCGCAACGAGACCGACAAGACCCGCCCCGCCCAGCTGGAGATCCTGGGGGAGTGCGAGGCGCGCCTCACCATTCACGAGGGCAAGTACCACCAGGTGAAGCGGATGTTTGCCGCCATCGGCAACAAGGTGATAGGGCTGCATCGGGAGCGGATCGGGGCGCTCGGCCTGGACGACGAGCTGGCTCCGGGGGAATACCGGGAGCTGACCGCCGAGGAAGTGGCCCAGTTCTAATCACACCATCCGACGGCGAACGTTCGCAATGATGTTACCGCGTCCGATTACGCCGCGACGCGGCTAATCGAACCTGCAGAACCAATTGAATTTTGTAGGTTTGAATAGCGAAGCCTGTTCGGACGATCCTGAGGATTGGGCGTAGGTTGGCGCGAAGCTAAGCCCAACATCAACCCCCGACTTACCCCGCTCCCAACACCATGGCCGTGCCCAGGGTGGCCAGCAGGGCACCGGCCCAGGCGGGCAGGGCGGGGCGCATCCCTGAGTGCCACCACAGCAGGGGCAGCAGTATGACCGGGGTGGTGGAGGAGAGGATGGCCACCATGCCCACGTCCCCCTGGCGCAGGGCAACCAGGATGAGCGTCATTCCGAGCGCCATCGCCAGGAAACCGTTGATGCCTATCATGCCCAGCACCTGGCGGTTGATGGGGTTGTGCGGCATGGCGAGCGGCACCCGCAGCACCCGCAGGGCACAGTGCGCCAGCAGGGCGCTCCCCATGCGGATGCCGGAGGCACTTACCGCGTCCACGTTGCCAGCCATCATCACAGGTTTGGCGATGATGGCCCCCAGGCTCTGACAAAGAGCCGCGGTCAGGCCGAGGGCGATGCCGACGGCGAGGTGGCCGCGCACCTGCTCCCACTCGTTGTGCTGTTGGGCCTGCTGCGGGTTGCCACGGCGGCCGAACAGGATGGCGAGCATGACCCCGGCCAGCACCAGCAAGGCCCCCACCAGACGCCAGCCACCGAGTTGTTCCCCGAACAGCCAGAGCCCGAGCAGGGCGGAGAAGAGCGCATGGCAGGAGAACAGCAAGCCGCTGCGCCTGGGGCCCAGCCGGTTCATGCAGGCGAACAGGGCGGTGTCACCGACGAAGATGCCGATGAGCCCCGACAACGCCAGCAGTGGCAGGGCGCTCTCGGTGAGGGTCTGCCAGCCCCCCGTGATCAGGCTGGCGCTGGCCAGCATCAGGCTGACCAGAAACATCCGCCAGCGGCTGTAGGCAAAGGCCCCCAGATGGCGCGCCGGTTTGACGGAAATCAGGGCCGCGACTGCCCATAAACTGGCGGCAGCCAGCGCCAGCCACTCATACCCCATAAAGACCCCTGAAACGGTAAAAATCAGCCGGGCTGATGCCAGCATCGAGCGCCATGGCGGCCTGACTGACCTTCATGCGAGGCGAGTCGAGGGTGCCCTCAGGCGATCTTGCGCATCCGTGGCTGATAGTTGGGAAAAATCCCCTGAAAAAAATAGCCCGAAAGACTCCATCTGCCGGGCAAGCCCGATACAATACGGGGCGTCTTCGGGGATAACAAGCGCGGCATCATGCATTCGTTTTAAGGCGCGCCGCCGGCCTTCCCCTTCTTGAAATAAAGTGAATTGAACGAGGTTGATGTCATGCTTTACCGTTTCGCCGCCCGGCCAGCCCGTCGCTGGCTCTCTCCCTTGCTGCTCGGACTGATGCTGGCGCCGCCGTTGCAGGCGACCACAGTGGTGCAGCAGCCTGCCCTCTCTGACAGGCAGACCCTGGTCAAGGGCAACGGCGCCGAACCCGAGTCCCTCGACCCTGCCCAGATCCGCTCCGGTTTCCCGGGGGAGGTGGTGCTGGTGGACTTGTTCGAGGGACTGGTCAGCGAGGATGGGCAGGGCAGGATAGTGCCGGCTCAGGCCCAGCGCTGGGAGACCCGCGAGGATGGCCTGGTGTGGCGCTTCTTCCTGCGTCCGCAGCTCAAGTGGTCCAACGGCGAGCCGCTCACCGCCCGGGATTTCGTCTACGCCTGGCGGCGTCTGCTGAGCCCGGCGCAGGCCTCGCCCTCCGCCGGTCTCTTGCTGGCGACCGGCATCAACAACGCCCAGTCCATCTATGCCGGTGCCCTCGATCTCGATGCCCTGGGGGTGGAGGCCGAGAGCGATCAGATCCTCAAGGTAACCCTGGAGCGGCCCGTACCCTACTTCCTGCAGCTCATCAGCCAGCGCCCCTTCGTGCCGGTCAACGAGCGGGCCATCACCCAGTTTGGCAAGCAGTGGACCCAGCCTGGCAAGCTGGTCAGCAACGGCCCCTACCGGCTGGTGAATTGGGTGCCGAACGAGCGTATCGAAGCCGAGCGCAACGCTCAGTACTGGGATGATGCCCACACCCGGATCCAGCGGGTGACCTATCTGCCCCTGGCTTCCCAGCACGCGGAGCGGTTGCGCTACGAGGCGGGTGAGATCCAGCTCACCAACAAGGTGGCGCTGGAGTATTACCAGAAGACCATGGAAGAGACACCGGAGCGGATCTGGGGTTTGCCGCTGCTGGGCACCTACCTCTATACCTTCAACCTGCGCCGCCCCGAGCTGCAGGATGTGCGGGTGCGTCAGGCGCTCTCCATGGCCATAGATCGCCGCCTGCTGACCGAGAAGGTGAGCGGTCAGGGGGAGCGGCCGGCCTGGTCCCTGCTGCCCGGCATGCCGGATTACGAAGAGCTGGGTTCGGCGCTGGCCCTGGAGGACATGCCGACCCGTCTGGCCAGGGCTGCCGCCCTGCTGACGGAGGCGGGCTACAACAGTGCCCATCCCCTCAAGCTGACCCTGACCTACAACACCTCGGAGAACCACAAGAAGCTGGCCCTGGCGGTCGCGGCCATGTGGAAGCCGCTGGGGGTGGAGGTCAGCCTCAACAACATGGAGTGGAATGCCTATCAGGTGGCCAAGGACAGCGGCGACTTCATGCTGGCCCGCTCCTTCTTGTTTGGTGACTATGTGGAGCCCTCGTCCATGCTGGGCAGTTTCCGCTGTCAGGATCCCCAGAACGAGAGCGGCTACTGCAATCCGGCCTTTGACGGCCTGTTGCAGCAAGCGGCGGACACCCTGGATGGCGCCGCCCGAACCGGGCTCTACCGCAAGGCCGAACAGCTGTTGATGGAGGAGATGCCTGTCATCCCCGTATATCACTACAACCAGATGAGGCTGGTGGACCCCGCCCTGCGCGGCTTGCCGAGCAGCAACCTGAAGGGGGCCATCGCCACCAAGGATCTCTACTTCAGCCAGCCATGAGGAGTGCGCGATGAAGATAGCCATCATTTCCGATATGCACGGCAGCCTGCCTGCCCTGGAGCATGTGCTGGCGCAGCTTGCACCCTGGCAGCCGGATCACTATCTGTTGCTGGGGGATCTGCTCAACCACGGCCCGCGCAATCCGGTGCCGGCGGGTTATGATCCTGCCGCCGTGGCGGCGCGGCTCAACCAGCTGGCCCCCCGGATCATGGCGGTGCGGGGCAACTGCGATTCCGAAGTGGATCAGATGCTGCTGCACTTCCCCATCACGGCCCCCTACAACCAGTTGCTGGTGGACGGGCGGCGCTGGTTCGTCAGCCATGGACATCTCTATGATCCCGAGGCGGTGCCCCTGCCGGCGGGCAGCCTCTTCATCAGCGGCCATACCCACCTGCCCGTATTGCGACGAGAAGCGCGGCAGGAAGGGGAACTGGTGCTGGTGAACCCGGGTTCCATCTGCTTTCCGAGGGGAGAATGGGCGGCCAGCTATGGCCGGTATGAGGATGGCGTCATGAGCATTCATGCCTGCCGCGATGGGGCAAGGCTGATGGAACTGGTGCTCTGACGGCAGGGTATCAAGAGAAGGAAGGAGAGAGAATTAGGCCTTGATCCCCAGGGAGCGGGTACCGGAGCGGGTATTGCCCTTGGCGTCATAGGTCAGGGAGTTGCTGTCTCGCAACTTGCTGAGAAAGCTCGCCAGGCGGCGATTGGAGATGATGCTGAGCTCGAGCAGCCGACCGTTGAGGTTGTTCTGCTCCTGACAGGCTTCCAGCTTGGCTTGCAGGGCCTGCAACTGGGTCGGGAAGGCGCCGAGTTGTTGCTGCAGATCGGGCAGCTCGGCCAATGTCTTGTCCAGGGTCTCGATGGCCTCAAGCAGTTGCTGCTTGCGCTCGGCCAGCGCTGGCAAGGCCAGGGCCCGGTGTGCCTTGAGCAGGTCAAATTCCTCTGCCAGCAAACCTTGCATCTGGGAGAGGTTGTCGTCCTGGGCGTGCAGCAGCGAAGGCAGGTCCATCATCCCAGCCGTTTGTCCAGATCCGCTTCGAAGCTGAACATCTTCCTGGCCACGGCTTCGCTGTTGACCTTGTATTCACCACTTGCCACGGCCTTCTTCAGGCTTTCGACGCGGCTCTCGTTACCGGTGGAGGCGGTGTTGAGGGTCTTCTGCATCTGTTGCAATTGCTGCGCCTCACTGGTCAAGGAGACAGAGTCGGTCTTGACGGTCGCCGCGCGATTGCTCTCGGCAGAGGTCGCGGACTTGGTGGCTACACCTTGACTGGTCCCACTGTTTTGCAACCGGCTGTTTGCCAAGTTGTTGATATTGTTGATAGCCATACGGTTTACCTTCGTCTGCTTTGCTGTTCGCTTACCTGTTTATCGGTGACGGCGGTCAGAACTTTAGAAAAAAATTGCTGCATTAATAAAGCAGTCAGAATGTGACCACCACAGAGCCGACGGCACTCACCTGGCCCTGCACCGCTCTGCCCGAACGAATGTTGACGAGCCTGATCATGTCTCCGAAGCTGCCATCTTGCAAGGCTCGGGCCATGGTTTTGATCTGCATGCTGCTGTTTTCCGCACTCAGGGTGACCTGGTCCCCCTTGCAGACCACGCAGACCTGGGTGAGCCTGATGGGCTGGCCCGGCTTGAGTTCACGCTTGCTGCGCACCCCGATAAGGGAGGCCGGGTCGGTGAGATAGTCACCGCGGATCAGGGTCTGATCCTGGTAGGCCAGGGTCAGCATGGACTCGCTCAGTATGTCCCCTTTGGCTACGGGAGCCGCGACTGTGACATAGGGTTTCTGGATGCTGACCCGCACCGGGAGATAGAGATCCCAGGGTTTGTCTCCCTCGCATTTGAGGTAGACGGTGGTGTTGCGGCGGATCTCCATCTTGGCCGGAAGGGAGATAGTCAGCCCCTCTTCGCAGTGGTTCAGGGGGAGGCGCTCATCTATGGTACCGGCGGTCACCTCGGCCTGGGCATCGAGGGGGACATCCAGCTGGTCGAGGACGAACGTCTGTGCCTGCTCCTGCAGATAGTCGGTCACCTCGGATGCCATGGCGTGAGAGAGGCTGCAAAACGGCAGTAAGATGAGGAAAAGTCTATTAATCATTTTTGCTTACCGGTCGATAAGTTGTTCACGTACACCATCGCAGTTAACTATGCTTGCTGCAGATTTCGGTTGTCGAGACATCGATAGTCTGATGCAAGCCAATGTGCATGCACACACAACATGCACGATCAGTGCCAAGCGTTTTTTAGGGAGTGTTTATGGCGAGTATTCTGGACTCGGTCAACCAACGGACCCAGCTGGTGGGACAAAACCGGTTGGAGCTGCTGCTGTTTCGTCTCAACGGACGTCAAAGATTTGGCATCAACGTATTCAAGGTACGTGAGGTGCTGCAGTGCCCTCCCTTGACCGTCATGCCCAAGCTCAACTCCTGCATTCGCGGTGTGGCGCACATTCGCGGCCAGACCATCTCGGTGATCGATCTCAGCATGGCGATGGGCAAGCGCCCCATCCAGGACATCTCCAAGTGCTTCATCATCATCTCCGAATACAACAGATCCGTTCAGGGATTCCTGGTCCATTCGGTCGAGCGCATCATCAACATGAACTGGGAGTCCATACTGCCGCCCCCCAAGGGCGCCGGTCGCATCAACTACATGACGGCGGTGACCGAGGTGGATGGCGAGTTGGTGGAGATCCTGGATGTGGAGCGCATTCTCAACGAGATCTCGCCGGTCTCCACCGAGGTGAGTGCCGAGCTGGTGGAAGCCAGCGTGGAGCGCAATCCCCACGGCCGTCCTGTGCTGGTCGCCGACGACTCTTCGGTGGCGCGCAAGCAGGTACAGCGGGCGCTGGAGGCCATAGGGGTGCAGTGCGTGCTGGCCAAGGATGGACGGGAGGCCCTCAACATGCTGCTGGAGATGGCCAAGCAGGGCCCCATCCTCGATCAGATTGCCCTGGTCATCTCCGACATCGAGATGCCGGAGATGGATGGCTACACCTTCACCGCCGAGATCCGCAACAATCCCAACCTCAAGGATTTGCATGTTATCCTGCACACATCCCTCAGTGGGGTGTTCAATCAGGCCATGGTGCAGAAAGTTGGCGCGAACAACTTCATTGCCAAATTCCAGCCTGATGAATTGGCCAAGGCCGTACAAGGCGCTCTCTAATAAAGAAGAACAACTGCATGAAGACACTTTCGGACGACTTATACAGGCAATTCAGCAATTTTCTGGCGCAGCAGAGCGGCATAGTGCTGGGTGACAACAAACAGTATCTGGTCAAGAGCCGTCTGTCGCCCTTGATGACTCAGTTTGGTATCGAGAGTCTGTCTGAACTGGTGACCCGGGCGATGAACGTGCGTGAACGGGAGCTCAAGATGGCCGTGGTCGATGCCATGACCACCAATGAAACCCTGTGGTTTCGCGATACCTACCCGTTCCAGCTGCTGAGTGACAAGATTTTCCCCGAGCTCGGCAAGAGTGGTCGTCCCATCAAGATCTGGTCTGCGGCCTCCTCCTCCGGGCAGGAGCCTTACTCCATCGCCATGACGGCGCTGGAGCAGCAGGTCAAACGTCCCGGCACCTTGCCGGGCGGGGTGCAGATAGTGGGGACCGACATCTCCAGTACCATGCTCAACCAGTGCAAGGAAGGGGTCTACGACAGCCTGGCACTGGCTCGCGGCCTGTCACCCGAGCGCAAGCGGCTGTTCTTTGAGCCCTGCGGCGACAACAAGATGCGGGTATCGGAGCGTGTCAGAAAATTGACCAGCTTCCGGCCCCTGAACCTGCTGGAGAGCTACAGCCTGCTCGGCAAGTTTGACATCATCTTCTGCCGCAACGTGCTCATCTACTTTGCGCCAGAGGTGAAGTCCAAGATCCTCAACCAGTTCGCCAGCAGCCTCAATCCTGGCGGCTATCTGATGCTGGGGGCCTCGGAGTCCCTGGCGGGCCTCACCGACAAGTTCGAGATGATCCGCTGCAACCCCGGCATCGTCTACAAGGTCAAATAACTCCCCCCTCGTCCCTCTTTGGCACACCTCTTGCTAAACATTCGTGAAGCAGGAGGTGCGCTATGGCAATTTCATTCGACAAGGCATTCGGTGTTCACCAGTACACGCTGAGCGTTCGCGCCAAGCGTGCGGAGGTGTTATCGAGCAACATCGCCAACGCGGATACGCCGGGCTTCAAGGCCCGTGACATCAACTTCTCCCAGGCGTTGCAGGATGCCCAGAGCCAGCAAGGGTTCGGGCTGTCCACCACCAGCGAGAAGCATTTCGCCTTGCAGATGGATGCCCCCGGGTCGACCCAGTATCGCAACCCCCTGCAACCGGATACAGGTGACGGCAATACGGTGGATGTGCAGCAGGAGCGCAGCGAGTTTCTGCGCAACAGCCTCGAGTACCAGGCCTCCCTCGAATTCATGAATGGCAAGATAAGCGGCCTGCTCAAGGCGTTGAAAGGAGATCAGTAATGAGTTTGTTCAAGGTCTTTGACATTGCAGGCTCTGCCATGAGCGCGCAGTCCGTCCGTCTCAATACGGTGGCCAGCAACATGGCCAACGCCGACAGCGTCAGCTCCAGCGTGGAAAAAACTTACCATGCCAGGCGGCCAGTCTTTGCCGCCCAGCTGGATCAGGCCATGTCAGACAAGCAGGCTTCGGTAGGGGTGGATGTGAAGGGCATAGTCGAGAGCGATGCACCGCTGCTCAAGGAGTACAACCCGAACCACCCCATGGCGGACAAGGATGGCTTCATCTTCAAGCCCAACGTCAACATGGTGGAGGAGATGGCGGACATGATAGCCGCCTCCCGCAGTTACCAGACCAACGTCCAGGTGGCGGATGCGGCCAAGAAGATGCTGCAGCAGACGCTCGGCCTCGGCAAGTCCTGATAGAGGTGAACCCGGATGAGAGAGATCAGTGACGGTCTGCATGACCGCGACCATGGGTTCGACCTGAACGGCGCCCGGCAAACCCGGACAGAGGGGGGATCATAAGTGGCAGATACCTATGACAGCCTGCTGGGGGTCAACCGGACGTCGTCCGCCCAGACCAATACCACCAACACCCCGACCCAGAAGAAGGAGCTGGATCAGGAGTCTTTCCTGAAGCTGCTGACCATGCAGCTCTCCTACCAGGATCCCTTCAAGCCGGTGGATAACGCTCAGATGCTCTCCCAGATGACCTCGATGTCGACGTCCCAGGGGATCAGCAGCCTCTCCACCCAGATGGAGAGCCTCAACAGCCTGATGACCTCCAGCCAGGCGCTGCAGGCTTCGGCCCTGGTGGGTCAGAACGTGCTCATACCCTCCAACACCGGTTATCTGGAGAAGGGGAGCACCCTCTCCGGCGTCATCGCCACCGGGGACGGTGGCAGCAACGTCAAGGTGACGGTGAAGGACGAGAGCGGTCAGGTGATCAAGGAGTTCTCCATCGAAGGGGACCAGAAGGGGAACGTGGCCTTCGAGTGGGATGGCAAGGACAAGGACGGCAACCTGGCCAAGAGCGGCAAGTATTCGATAGAGGCGCACGCCACCGTCAATGGCAAGTCCGAGAGCGTGCCGGCCCTGACCTATGCCAAGGTGGAGAGCGTCACCCTGGGTACCAGCACCAACCCCAGCACCCTCAAGCTCAAGGGACTGGGTGGCATCTATCTGACCGACGTATTGGAAATTGGCGGGACGACCGGCAAGTCGACTGCGACACCGACGCCGACCCCTAACGCAGTGATCTAAGGAGAAAGACATGTCATTCAACAATGCCCTCAGCGGCATCAATGCGGCTCAAAAAGACCTGAACGTCACCGCGAACAACATTGCCAACGTCAACACCACCGGCTTCAAGGAGTCCCGCGCCGAGTTCGCCGACGTCTACGCCAACTCCATCTTCGTCAACGCCAAGACCCAGGTCGGCAACGGGGTGGCGACGGGGGCTGTGGCGCAGCAGTTCCATCAGGGGGCGCTGCAATTCACCAACAACGCGCTGGATCTCGCCATCCAGGGCAACGGCTTCTTCGTGACTTCCGATGGCCTGACCAACCTGGATCGCAGCTACACCCGCTCCGGCGCCTTCAAGCTCAACGAGAGCAGCTACATGGTCAGCAACTCCGGCGGTTACCTGCAGGGGTACGAGATCAACGCCGATGGCACCCCCAAGGCGGTGAGCATCAATGCGACCAAGCCCATCCAGATCCCGGACAGAGCCGGTGAGCCGGTCCAGACCTCGAAGATAGAGGCCAGCTTCAACCTGCCGTCCACCGCCTCGCCGCTGGCGGCAGGCAACGGTGCCGCCGATGCCTCCAAGTTCGATCCCAAGGATTCGAGCACCTACTCCTCCTCCACCTCTGTGGTGGTCTACGACTCCCTGGGGGAGCCGCACACCATCACCCAGTACTTCGTCAAGGAGGCGGATCCCGCGAACCTGACCCAGCCTGCGAGCCCGACGGCCTGGCGCATGTACATGTATGAAGGGGACAAGCCCATCGACGTCGTGGGCGGGCAAGCTACCACCATGGCCACCGGCGTCACCCAGGCCCCCTTGAGTGCCCGCGTCACCTTCGATGCCTCCGGCAAGATGCAGACCCCCACCACGCCGGCCGTCATCAAGACAGAGCCGCTGGGCACCCCGGGCGCCGGCATCATCACCAATGGTGCCGATGGCACCCAGGATATAGAGCTGAAGCTCGGCACAGTGACTCAGTATGCCTCGCCGTTCGAAGTCAACAAATTGACCCAGGATGGCTCCACCGTCGGCCGGTTGACCAAGGTCGAAATCACAGCTGACGGCATAGTCTCGGCGACCTACAGCAACGCCACCACCGTCAAGGTGGCCATGGTGGCCATGGCCAAGTTCGCCAACTCCCAGGGGCTGACCCAGGTGGGGGACACCTCCTGGCGCCAGTCCCTGCTCTCCGGTGATGCCCTGCCGGGCACCCCGAACTCCGGCACCTTCGGCTCCATCAAGTCGTCTGCTCTGGAGCAGTCCAACGTGGATCTGACCACTGAGCTGGTGGACCTCATCACCGCCCAGCGCAACTTCCAGGCGAACTCCCGTTCGCTGGAAGTGAACAGCTCACTGCAGCAGAACATACTGCAGATCCGCTAAGGTTTTTCGCGGTGACAAGGGGCGCTCATGCGCCCCTTGTCGTTTCCGATGCGGCGCTTTTTCCTCCGCTGTTTCGCCCTTCCCATTCCTCTTGGCACTCAATTTGCAGTTGTCCTGCGAGAGTCATCTGTTTGACGGAGGATCCCATGGATCACCTGCTTTATATCGCCATGTCCGGGGCCAAGGAGAACATGAACAGCCTGGCTGTGCGTGGCAACAACCTGGCCAACGCCAACACCATCGGCTTCAAGTCTGACTTCGAGCAGGCGCGCAGCATGCAGGCGTTTGGCGAAGGACTGCCCACGCGGGTGTTCGCCATGACGGAGCGGCCGGGTCAGAATCTGCAGCACGGCCTGCTGCAGACCACGGGGCGGGATCTTGACGTCGCCGTCGACGGTCAGGGCTGGATTGCGGTGCAGGATCCCAATGGGGCAGAGGCCTATACCCGCATGGGCAATCTGCAGCTCAATGCTACCGGCAATCTGCAGACCTCCACCGGGCTCAACGTGGTGGATGACGCCGGTCAGCCCATAGTGCTGCCGCTGCCCATGGAGAAGATCGAGATCAACCGGGATGGCACCATCAGCGGCCGTCCCGAGGGTGCCGCCGCCAACCTGCCGGAGGATTTCCAGCGCATCAAGCTGGTCAATCCGCCGAGCGATGCGGTGGAGAAGGGCCAGGATGGCCTGTTTCGTCGCAAGGATGGCCAGAAGGAGGCAGCCTCTGCCGAGGTGGGCCTGATCGCCGGCTCCCTCGAGGGAAGCAACGTCAACGTGGTCGACGAAATGACCAACCTTATTCGCTTGCAACGTCAGTTCGAAACTCAGGTCAAGATAATGAAGACCGCCGAGGAGAATGACGAGGCACAAACCCAGCTGCTGCGTATCAGCTAATCAAGGAGCATGACATGAACTCTGCACTCTGGATTCGCACATCAAAAGATGACATGACCCTGCACCCTAGATCCGCTAATTAAGGAAGATGAAATGAATCCTGCACTCTGGATCAGCAAGACCGGCCTCGATGCCCAGCAGACCAACATCTCGGTCACCTCGAACAACCTGGCGAACGCCAGCACAGTGGGTTACAAGAAGGCCCGCGCCATCTTCGAGGATCTGCTCTATCAGAACATCAACCAGCCAGGTGGTCGCTCTTCGGCGGATACCGAGCTGCCCTCCGGCCTGATGCTGGGGGCGGGGGCCAAGGTGGTCGCCACTCAGAAAAACCACAGCCAGGGCAACGTCCAGACCACGGACAACTCCCTGGATCTGATGATAAGCGGCCGCGGCTACTTCGAGATCCAGCTGCCGGACGGCAGCGCGGCCTACACCCGCAACGGCCAGTTCACCCTCAATGACGAGGGCACCATAGTCACCCCGGGCAACGGCTACCCGCTGCAGCCGGAGATCCAGATCCCCGAGAACGCCCAGAGCGTGACAGTGGGGGAGGATGGTCAGGTGTCCGTCCAGCTCAAAGGGGATGGTCAGTCACAGGTGGTGGGCCAGATCAACACCACCGACTTCGTCAACCCGACCGGCCTGCAACCCATGGGGGAGAACTTGTTCCTCGAGACCCAGTCGAGCGGCGCCCCCATCCAGGGCACAGCCGGTGCGGACGGCCTGGGGGTCGTCAAGCAGGGGATGCTGGAGACCTCCAACGTCAACGTGACCGAGGAGCTGGTGAACCTCATTCAGGCCCAGCGCGTCTATGAGATGAACTCCAAGGTCATCTCGGCAGTAGACTCGATGATGTCCTTCCTGACCCAGCGCACCTAATCCTGAAACATAAGCGGAGGCCCATGATGAAAGCCCTATGGATGCTGGGCCTGCTGACACTGGCAGGCTGTACCAGCACCCCCAATACCGCCAGACCCGACGACCCCGAATTCGCCCCCGTGTATGGCGAGTCGGAGCCGGTGTCGGTGCGCCCGACCGGGGCCATCTTCCAGCCCGAACAGGTCAACGGCATCTACTCGGACATCAAGGCCCATAGAGTGGGTGACATCATCACCATAGAGCTGGCGGAATCGACCTCGGCGTCGAAGAAGGCCAATACCCAGAGCGGCAAGGACAACAAGATGGAGCTGGAACCCGTCACTCTGGGCGGGGTGCCGGTGACGGCAGGCGCCTATGATCTGTCGGCTTCCATCGGCCAGAGCAGCGCGTTCAAGGGCCAGGCCAAGGCGGATCAGAGCAACAGCCTGCAGGGCAACATCTCGGTCAGCGTGATTAAGGTATTGCCGAACGGCAACCTGCTGGTGCGCGGCGAGAAGTGGATCATGCTCAACAACGGCAACGAATACATCCGCATCACCGGCCTGGTGCGCCCGGAGGACGTGAGTTCGGAGAACAGCGTCTCGTCCCAGCGGGTCGCCAATGCGCGCATCCATTACGGCGGCACCGGCGATCTGGCCAACACCCAGGAACAGGGGTGGCTGACCAGCTTCTTCAACGGTCCCTGGTGGCCCATTTAATACTCGGGCTCCGGATCGTCAGTGGCGACCCGAAGCCGGAATGGTTTAGTTAGGAGATGTCATGAACCGACTCCGTTTGCTCGGCCTGCTGTGCTGTATCTTGCCGCTTGGGCTGGCGCACGCCTCCCGCATCAAGGATCTCAGCTCGGTGGAAGGGGTGCGTAGCAACCAGTTGATCGGCTACGGTCTGGTGGTGGGCCTGCCCGGCACGGGCGAGAAGAACAACGCCTTCACCGAGCAGACCTTCAGGACCATGCTCAACAATTTCGGCATCAAGGTGCCGGACAACATCAAGCCCAAGATCAAGGACGTGGCGCCCGTGGCCATTCACGCCGATCTGCCCCCCTTCTCCAAGCCGGGCCAGACCATAGACGTCACCGTCTCCGCCATCGGCGAGGCGAAGAGTCTGCGGGGCGGCACCCTGCTCCAGACCTTCCTCAAGGGGCTGGACGGCCGCGTCTATGCGGTGGCCCAGGGCAGCCTGGTGGTCGGTGGTCTCGGGGCCGAGGGGGCAGATGGCTCCAAGGTAGTGGTCAATACCCCGACAGTGGGGCGCATCGCCAACGGGGCGACAGTGGAGCGTGAAGTGCCGAACTCCTTCTCCCAGGGGGACACCATCACCTTCAACCTGAACCGGCCCGACTTCACCACAGCCCGCCGGGTAGCCGACGTGGTCAACGATCTGGTGGGTCCCAATACGGCCCAGGCCCTGGACGCCACCTCCATCAAGGTGTTTGCCCCGCGGGATCCGAGCCAGCGGGTCGCCTACCTCGCGACCATCGAAAACCTGGAAGTGGATCCGGCCACCGAGTCTGCCAAGATCATCGTCAACTCGCGCACCGGCACCATAGTCATCGGCAGCGAGGTCAAGCTGCGGCCCGCCGCCATCAGCCATGGAGGCCTGACGGTCACCATAGCCGAGAACCAGCAGGTCTCCCAGCCCAATCCGCTGGCGGGGGGCGAGACGGCGGTCACCAACAACTCCACCATCAACGTGCAGCAGGATCCGGGGCGTATGTTCAAGCTCGACACGGGGGCGACCCTGGACGATCTGGTGCGGGCGGTGAATCAGGTGGGGATAGCCCCGGGGGATCTGATGGCTATCCTGGAGGCCCTTCAGCAGGCGGGCGCCATTCAGGGACAGCTGGTCATCTTGTAACAGGCTGTCCCGGCGAGTCTCTGGGTTGGCGGCGCAGCAGCCAGCCCAGAGAGCCAATAGGTAATACAGTCATTTCTTGAGCGGCAAGAGGTTGCCACGGGCGGCAAAGAGGAAGGTTATGGCAGAGTTCGACACCCAGAGTGGTATCAATCTTGGCATGGTGCAGGACGTTCAGAACCTGGACAAGCTGCGCCAGATGAGCCACAGCAAGGAAGGGAAGCAAGAGGCACTGATGGCGGCGGCCCGCCAGTTCGAGTCCATCTTCACCCAGACCCTGTTCAAGGGGATGCGCCAGGCCAACTCGGTGCTGACTGAAGACAACCCGATGAACAGCAGCTACACCCAGTTCTACGAGGGGATGCTGGACGAGCAGCGGGTCTCCGATATGTCGAGCAAGGGGGGTCTTGGCATCGCCGAGATGGTGGCCAAGCAGTTCTCTCCCGAGAAGACCTTCACCCATAACGACGGCCGGGTTCTCAAGCTGCCCCAGCGCACCGAGCGGGTCTACAAACCCTATGAAGCTCCCAGCGCCTCCAACGATCTGATCGCTGCCTCCAAAGTTGGCAAAGATTTTGCTGATAATGAAATGAAGGGTGAGCTGAATGGGGCCGAGTCTCCGTTGAACCTGCCCAGACGCCCCCATCGCACCGTGCCTCCCATGGGCAGCAGCCCGCGGGCCTCGGCCCTGGATGAGAGCGCCAAGGTGTTCGACAGTCCGGAGGAGTTCGTCGAGCGCCTGATGCCGCTGGCCAAGAAGGCGGCGGACAAGCTGGGACTGAGCCCGGCGGTACTGGTGGCCCAGGCAGCCCTTGAGAGCGGCTGGGGCAAGCGGGTGATCAAGGATGGGGAAGGGCAGATGAGCCACAACCTGTTCGGCATCAAGGCCGATCCCCGTTGGGAAGGGCCCAAGGCCGTGGTGAGCACCCTGGAGTACGAGCAAGGGGTGGCGTCACGCCAGAAGGCGGCGTTTCGCTCCTACGAGTCGTTTGAAGAGAGCTTCAATGACTATGTGGACTTCCTGACCTCGGGGACCCGCTACAAGGGGGCGCTGGCCAAGGTGGACAGCCCGGATCGCTACTTCGAGGCGCTGCAGCAGGCCGGTTATGCCACCGATCCCCAGTACGCCAGCAAACTTAAACAAGTGTTGCGCAGTGATGCCATCGCCGGCTACTCGATGCCCGGCAACGCTGCGACCAGGAACACAGAGATGGAGCTGTAAGCTATGGCAAGCGATCTGCTTGGAATCGGGACTTCGGGTGTATTGGCCCAGCAGCGACTGCTGCAGACCACCAGTAACAACATAGTGAACGTCAACAGCCAGGGCTATGTACGTGAACGCACCCTGATCTACACCAATTCCGTCGGATTGGGCACGGGCGACATGGTGAGCGAGCGGGTCATCAACGCCTACGCCCAGGCTGAGGTGCGCCGCGATACCTCCGCCTACCATGCCGCAGGCTCGCGCTACGATCAGCTGTTCCAGCTCGACAGCCTGCTGGGGGACGCCAGCAACAGCGTGGGCACCACCATCACCTCCTACTTCAAGGCCTTCCACACCGCCAACGAATCGCCGGCGGAAGTGGGCGGGCGCAAGACCACCCTGAGCGAGCTCAGCGGCATGGTTGATCGCTTCCACACCCTCTCCGCCCAGCTCGACAAGCAGAGCGACACCATCAACTCCACCATAGGGGACGAGACGGACAGGGTGAACAGCCTGCTGAACAGCATCAACGATCTGAACCAGGCCATAGTCCGCACCCAGGGCTCGCCGGAGGAGAACCTGATGCTGTTCGATCAGCGTGACGAGGCGATCCGCCAGCTCTCCGAGAAGATGGAAGTCCGCACAGTGACCCAGCCCAACGGCAGCATGCTGGTCAACATGAGCACGGGACACTCCCTGGTGCTGGACGGCGGCGTGGCCCAGTTAAAGGTGGTGCCGGGCAGCCCGGACTCCCGGGATGCGAGGCTGCAACTCACCCTGGGGGCCAACCAGGCCAACATCAATGACAAGGATCTGGGGGGCGCCATCGGCGGCCTCTTCACGGCGCGCAACGATCTGGAGCCCGCCAAGCGGGAGCTGGGGCAACTGGCGGCCGCCATGGCCGATGCCATGAACCAGCAGAACCGCCTCGGCATGGATCTGGACAACGAGCTGGGGGGGGATCTCTTCTCCCTCAAGGGGAGTCAGGGGCTCCCCTATGCCGGCAACCAGGGCAACGGGGCGGCCAGCGTCAACTTCGTGCCCGGCAAGGGCTCAGAAGTGACCACCTTCGATTACGAAGTGCAGTTCAACAGCGCCACCGGTTATGAGGTCTTCTCCATCGACGGCTCCGGCCAGCGGACCTCGGTGGCGACCGGCACCACACCCCCCGCCAAGTTCGAGGTGGCGGGGCACGGCATCGAGATCGACCTGTCCGGCACCCCGGTCGGGGGCGACAAGATAGTGCTGCAACCCACCAAGCACGCCGCCGCCGGCATGGAGCAGGCCGCCACCAGGCCGGAAGACATTGCGCTGGCATCCCCCATCAAGGCGGACAAGAATTCCCAGAACCTGGGCTCGGGCGAGATCAAGGTGAACAGTGTCTACAACACAGGCACGGGGTCTGGCTTTGGTGCCAACACCCTGGACCCGAACGCTCCCCAGGTCATCAAGATCGACGGCAGCGGCAACTACGAGGTCTATGACAAGAACAACAATCTGCTCGGGGTGGCTCCTGCCTCCAGCAAGGGGCAGAACCTGATGTCCGCCCTCGAGATGCCGCTGGGGACGCCCATAGTGCCGGCCCTGACCCCGGGCTACGACTTCAGCATCACCGGCAAGGTGGAGGCAAACGACAGCTTCACCCTGAGCTACAACAAGGATGGCTTTGCCGACAACGGCAACGGGCTGGCGCTGGCGGAGCTGCAGAACAAGGAGCTGGTGCGCAAGAACAACAACGCCGCCACCAGCAACGACAAGATGACCTTCAACGACGCCTACAGCGCCCTGGTGACCGGGGTGGGCAACAAGGCCAGCCAGGCCAAGACGCTGCTGCAGGCCAATGAGGCCAAGCTGACCCAGAGCACCGCCATCTTCGAGAGCGTCTCCGGGGTCAACCTGGAGGAGGAAGCGGCCAACCTCATCCGCTTCCAGCAGTCCTATGCGGCCTCGGCCCAGATAGTCAATACCGCCAAGACCATCTTCGATACCCTGTTGTCTTCCGTGAGGTAAGTCATGCGCATCACCACCAACATGATCTATGACCGCAACCTTGCTTCCATGGGCAAGGTCAGCGAGCGCCAGAATACCGCCTATGAGCAGCTGATCTCGGGGGACAAGTTCTCCCGGGCGGGGGAGGACCCCGCCGGCATGAGCCAGAAGCTGGCGCTGACCAAGGAGATCGATCTCTTCAAGCAGTACGGCGTCAACGGCAGCCTGCTGGAGAACAGCCTGGGCCACGAGGAGACTGTGCTCACCTCTCTCAACAACGCCATGCTAAGTGCCCAGACCCTGATCCAGAAGGCGAACAGCTCGGCCATGGGCTCGGAGGAGCGCAACGCCATCGCGAGCGAGCTGGAGGGGCTGCAAAAGCAGATGTTCGATCTGATGAACAGCAAGAACTCCCAGGGGGAGTTCATCTTCGGCGGCAACCAGAGCAAGACCCAGCCCTTCGTGAAAGATGCGAGCGGCAACTATGTGTTCCAGGGGGACACCGGGCAGCGCAGCATCCAGGTCTCCTCCACTGTGCAGATCCCGGCCAATGACTCCGGCTTCGATCTGTTCGAGATGGTGGCGACCCGGCGCACCGCCAGTGGTACCAGCGCCAACATCAAGGTGGGGGTGGGGGATCAGGGGAACTTCGAGAGCTTCTATCGCAACAACTACGATTCGTCTCTTGCCAGCAACCAGTTCACAGTGAGCACTCAGGTGGGACCGCCGGACAGGTACGAGATCCGGGACAGCGGCGGTGGTCTGATCCAGGACGGGGACTACAGCGCGGGCAACAAGATCACCTTCAACGGGCTGGAGCTGACCCTGGACCTGCCGGCAGGGGGCGCGGATCAGACCTTCGTGCTGGACAAGCCGAAGAACGACAGCGTGCTCAACGGCATGTCCGATTTCCTCACCGCCCTGCGCGACCCCAGCCTCTCGGCTGACGGCTTCCAGCTGGCGGTGGCGGATGCCACCACCCACATGAACAACGCCAGGACCAAGATAGACAGAGGGCTCGGCGAGCTGGGTGGCCGGATGAACAGCCTGGAGCAGGTGATGGGGTCGAACGATGGCCTCAGCACCCTGAACCAGCAGGCGCGGGCCAAGGTCTCCGAGGCGGACATGTACGAGGTGATTGCGGCGCTCTCCAAGGAGGACGCGGCCATGAGCGCCTCCCAGCTCGCCTTCGGCAAGATAAGCAAGCTGACCCTGTTCGATTACATCCGCTGATGGCTGGCTCCCCCGGGCAGGGGGAGTCAGCTCTCCTTCAGCCCCTTTCCCCTCCAATTTGTAACAACCCGTTGCCAGCAGCCCAATGGCCTTGACTCGGGGAGGCCCCGGACAGATGATGCCGCCCGCACCACCCAGGTGGCGCGCATTTTTCGCAGCATCTCGTTAGGCGAGGCTCCTGCATAAACACAGGCCACTGATCTCACGACGTCCAGAGACGCCCAAGATCAGGACAGTTTTCATCGGATTAAGGTGTCAACCCAAGTGGCTTCCGGCGTGCCGGATACGTTATGCAGTGCTAAAGCTGGTACGTGGGGATGAAAACACGCCGGACGGCGTCATTTCCTGCCTGTTACTCGTCAATCAAATTGCTGTTTTCTTGTCGACAGCGACCGGTGCGAGCCGGTTGCCTTCAGGCCCTGCCTGAAATCACATGAGGATATCTGTGATGAAGAAAACACACACCCTGCTCAACCGTCATCAACTGCTCGATCTCGCCGCCCTGCAGGGCTGGCTAGACCACAACCTGGACCCGGTGCAGCGTGCCGATCAACTGCTGACCCTGCGCCCGGAAGAGCTCAATTGCGTCTTCGATACCCTGCCTGCGCCGCGAGGGGCCGCCCTGCTCGCCTCCCTGTCGGCGGAGAGCGCAGGCCAGCTGCTGCTGCGCCTGCATGGCAGCATAGTGGGCGTGCTGCAGGAGGCCATTCCCCGGCGCGATATGGTGGCCATCTTGCGCAAGCTGGGCTCTCAGGATCGCACCAGGCTGCTGGCCCGCTTCCCGACCCAGGCGCAAGCCATCTACGCCTCCCTGCTGGACTGGCCGAGCGAGTCGGTCGGTGCCAACATGCGCCACGAATACCTGGCCGTCGACCAGGGGACCACGGTGGAAAGCGCCAAGCGGCTGATCCACGACGCCTGGGACAAGGCCCAGCTGTTTCAGCACCTCTATGTGGTCGACGGCGAGCGGCGCCTGCTCGGCAGCGTCTCCCTCAAATCCCTGCTGATCGCCGATCCCCTGCGGCCGGTGAGCGAGCTGATGGAGCGGGAGGCGGTGCGGATCAACGCCCGGGCGGATCAGGAGCTGGCCGCCCGTCTGCTGATCGATCGCGACATCTCGACCCTGCCGGTGGAGGATCAGGGGCGTCTGGTGGGGGTCTTCCACGTGGATGACGCCGCCGACATCCTGGAGCTCGAGTCCACCGAGGATGCGGAGTTGCAGGGGGGCTCATCCCCCCTGGATACCCCCTATCTGCAGGCCACTCCCTGGCAGCTTTGGCGCAAGCGGGTGGGCTGGCTGCTCATCCTGTTCGTGGCGGAGGCCTACACGGGCACAGTGCTGCGGGCCTTCGAGGAGCAACTGGAGGCGGCTATCGCCCTGGCCTTCTTTATCCCGCTGCTCATCGGCACCGGCGGCAACAGCGGCACCCAGATCACCACCACCATAGTGCGGGCCATGGCGGTGGGGGAGGTGAGTCTGCGCAATCTCGGCACAGTGCTGAAGAAGGAGCTCTCCACCGGTCTGCTGATCTCGGTGGCCATCGCCATCGCGGCCTGGGTGCGGGCCTGGAGCCTGGGAGTGGGCCCCGAGATCGGCATGGTGGTCACCCTCACCATCATCGCCATCGTACTCTGGAGCGCGACGGTCGCCTCCATCATCCCCATGGTGCTGCGTCGGCTGCGCATCGATCCGGCCGTGGTGTCGGCCCCCTTCATCTCGACCCTGGTGGATGGCACCGGCCTCATCATCTATTTCGAAATCGCCAAGTGGCTGCTGCCCGAGCTGCAGTGACAACGACAGAAAGCGAAAAGGCAGCCATTGGCTGCCTTTTTTCGTTTGAGGTGAACGATCACCCAAGCTGGAACAGCAGGGGCCAGCCCTGCTCCTGGCAATAGCGGTGCTCCTTCTCCAGGTTCTGGATCAGCAAGCGGTTCTCCTCGCACCAGTCGGTTGGCAGGGTGACCACCAGCTGATCCCCGGCGGCCTGCACTCGCCACTCTGGCAGCAGGTTGTCCTGGCGCCTGTGGTGGGCGGCCACCGCGAGGCGCAGTATGCGGATGCAGCGCAGCACCGTCTGCTCGTCGTGGTTGGGCAGGGCGGGCAGCTCGGAGAGCTTGAGCCCCTTGCGCTGGAAGCGCACCAGGGCGGCCAGCAGGGCCTGATCGTCCTGGTTGAAACCGGGCAGATCCGTGTTCTGCAGGATGTAGGCGGAGTGGCGATGGATGCCGCTGTAGTTGATGGCCAGGCCAATCTCGTGCAGCCGCGCCGCCCAGCCGAGGATGGCGCGATAGGGCTCGATGGGCATCTCCCAGGGATCGCTCAGGGCATCAAACAGGGCTAGCACGCTCTGCTCCACCCGGGTGGCCTGGCGCTTGTCGATGTGGTAGTGGGAGCTGAGGGCCAGGGCGGTGCGCTCGCGAATGTCGTGGTGCTGCAGCCGCTCCTCGAACTCATAGAGCAGCCCCTCGCGCAGGGCACCGTCGGAGTACTCCATCCGATCGATGGGCAATGAGGTGAAGAGCCCGAGCAGTATGGCCACGGCGGCGGCAAAGACCCCCTGGCGCTCCTCGGTGAGGCCGGCGAGTTTGAGCTGGTCGACCCGCTTGTGCCTGAGCATCTCCTCTTTCAGCCGCTCCAGTCCGGCCAGGGTGATGGCGCCATCGGTCCACTCTTCCCCCTGCAAGACGTCGCGCACTGTGCGAATGGAGCCCGAGCTGCCGAGGCAGCTCTGCCAGCCTAGCTTGCGGTACTGGTTGATGATGGGGGCGAGCTGATGCTGTGCCTCCAGCACTGCGCTGTTGAAGGCTTTCTCGCTCAGCTTGCCGTTGCCAAAGAAGCTCTGGGTGAAGCTGACGCAGCCCATCTTGCGGCTGGTGAGGGCCTTGTGTTCGAAGCCCTCGCCTATGATGAGTTCTGTGCTGCCGCCGCCGATATCCACCACCAGCACCTGGCCTTCGATGTGCTGGGTATGGGCGACCCCCTGATAGATGAGGCGCGCCTCTTCCTGGCCGCTGATGATCTCGATGGGATGGTTCAAAACCTCGGCCGCCTCGCGCACGAAGTCGCGGGCGTTGCTGGCGCGGCGCAGGGTGTAGGTGCCGGCGATGCGGATCTGATCCGGCTTGATGTTGGTCAGCCGCTCGGCGAACAGGGCGAGACAGTCGAGCCCCCGGGCCATGGCTTCCGCCGACATGCGGCGCTGTTCATCCATCCCTTCGGCGAGGCGAACCCGCTCCTTGATGCGATCGACTATCTGCATCCGCCCCTCGTTGAGGCGGGCGATGACCATGTGGAAGCTGTTCGACCCCAGATCGACAGCGGCGTACAGACTATTGTCCATTGTTTGACTCGATACGTTTGAGATAGTCGTAAATCGCCACCTGAGAGCGGATCTTGCGGCGGTTGCCCCGCTTCACATACTCGTTCTTCTGGTCGGCATCGATCACCCGCGCCTTGCAGGTATCGCTCAGTTGTAGCTCGAGAATATCCATGATGCGCTGCTTGAGCCGCTCATCATAAATGGGCGTACCCACCTCGATCCGGCCGTCGATATTGCGGCTCATCCAGTCGGCGCTGGAGATATAGAGCTGGGGGTTGCCCTTGTTGTGGAACACCATCACCCGCGGGTGCTCGAGGAAGCGGTCGATGATGCTGATCACCTTGATGTTGTCACTGAGGCCAGGCACCCCGGGACGCAGGGCGCACATGCCGCGGATGATCATCTGGATGGGCACCCCCGCCTGGCCGGCCGCATAGAGGCGGTTGATGAGGTCTCTGTCCACCAGGTTGTTGATCTTGAGCGTGATGCCGCTGGGCTGGCCCGCCTTGGCGTTGGCCAGCTCGCTGTCGATGAGACGATAGAGCTGGCGGCGGCTGTTGATGGGGGAGACCAGCAGGTGGTTGAATTTGTAGCGTTTATAGGGGTACTCGATGTATTCGAACACCCCCTCCACCTCGGCTGTGATGTCCGGGTGGCGGGTCAGCAGGGAGAAGTCGGTGTAGATCTTGGCGGTCTTCTCGTTGAAGTTACCGGTGCCGATATGGGCGTAGCGCACCGCTTCCCCATGCTCGTGCCGGGTGATGAGGCAGAGCTTGGAGTGGATCTTGAGGCTGGGTACCCCGAACACCACCTTGACCCCCGCATCGGTCAGTATGTTGGCCCAGTCGATGTTGGCCGCCTCGTCGAAGCGGGCGCGCAGCTCCACCACCACTGTTACCTTCTTGCCGTTGTTGGCGGCGTCGATGAGGGAGTGGATGATCCGTGACTTCTTGGCGACCCGATAGATATTGATGCGAATGGCGCTCACCGCCGGATCGAACGCCGCCTGGCGCACCAGCTCGGTGAAGTGGTGGAACTTGTGATAGGGGTAGTAGAGCAGTATGTCCTGCTTGGTGATGGCGTCGAAGGCGTTGACGAAACCGTCGAAATCGCGGCAATCGAGGGCCGGCAGCTTGGGGTTTTCCAGATAGTCCCGGCCCACGTTGGGGAAGCCGATGAAATCCTTGAAGTTGTGATAGCGCCCACCCGGCATGATGGCGTCGTAGGAGCTGATCTGCAGCTTGAGTTTCAGGAAGCTAATCATGGCGGCGGGCATCTCCCGCTCGTAGACGAAGCGCACCGGCATGGCGGTGAGGCGCTGCTTGAGGCCATCACTCATCTTGTCCACCAGGCTGAGGTCCAGCTGGTCGGAGAGATCGTATTCGGCATCCCGGGTCAGCTTGACCGCATAGGCCGCTATCTCGTCGTAGTCGAAGAAGCCCTTGAAGATCTCGTCGAGACAGAAGCGGATGACGTTGTCCAGGATGATGATCTGCTTCTTGCGGCGGGTCCCCTCCGGCGGCAGCTGGAAGAAGCGGGGCAGATCGTCGGTCGGCACCTCCACCAGGGCGTACTGGATCACCTGGCCGTTCTTCTTCATCTCGATGGCGAGATAGGTGTGCTCGTCTTTGAGGAACTTGACCGGGTTGACCTCTTTGTTGAGGAGGATGGGGATGATGTGGCGCAGCACCTTCTCCCTGAAGAAGACCCGCAGCCACTGCTGGATCGACTCGGAGAGCTGGTTCTCGTTGACCAGGAAGATGTTGTGGCGGGCCAGGGCGATCAGCAACTCCTTGTAGGTGTTGTCAAACGCCTCGCCGAGCGCCATCACCTTCTGCTGGATGGCGCGCAGCAACACCTTGGCCTCGTCATCGCCACCGTGCACCTCGTTGATGAGGATGCGGCGCTTGACGTCCGAGACCCGTACCTTGAAGAACTCATCCTGGTTGGAGGAGAAGATCCCCAGAAAACGGACCCGCTCGATGAGGGGGACCGTCTTGTCCATTGCCTCTTGCAACACCCGTTCATTGAATGAGAGCCAGCTAAGCTCTTTCTCTTCATACTGCTTGTCGGTGCTCATCTGGTGCCTCTGTACTCAGGTTGCGTCTGCGCGGAAGTTATGGCGTCAAACCATGACAAATTTATGACAACCCGCGTTATTCGGTCAGATCGTGATCGATGTCGACCACCAGATCGTCGGAGAGGGACTCCAGCGCCGTGATCAGATCGTCGAGTTCGAGCTGGGGCGGCAGGGCCACCAGGGCATGGGCATAGAAGAGCGGAGCCCCGGAGTGGGGGGCTGGCTCGCACCCCGTGGTGAGGTCGGCGACGTTGATGTTGAGCTGGCGCAATATGCTGGCCACCTCGTGGACTATGCCGGGCCTGTCGTTGCCGGTGACGCTCAGCATCAGCTGATGGGCGGGCTCCGGGCTGAGCTGGCCTTCGGCGAAGCTCACGGTGAGACCCGGCAGCATCACCAGCGCCTCGCACAGGCTGCGGTAGTGTTCGTCCGGCACGGCGACGTGCAGGATGCCGGCAAACTGCCCCGCCAGTTCGCTCATGGAGCTGGCCAGCCAGTTGCCCTGCTGCCGGGTGATGGTGTCGGCCAGGCTCTCGACTATGCCGGGCTTGTCTGCGCCGATCACGGTGACGACCAATTGCTTTTGCATCCTGCTCTCCTTGAATGGGACTGCCTGGGGTCGGTTGACGTCTGGCTGCGACTCTGTGCGCCGAAACGTCCATAGGCTCTAGCATTGTGCCTGCTGCGACAGGCCATATGAAGCCCGCCCCACGCAAATTTAGTGAAAAAACGCGAATGCCGGAGCGGCGGTGATTTCAGCTCTGCCTGCCGGGGTTCCCCCGTGGTAGAGTGTTGCCCCTTCGTGTTTGATGAACTGGATATGTCTTGTGAACGGGGTATGTGTTTATGAATAGCCTTGTCGTATCGGGATCCGTGTTGTTGGTGCTGCTCCTGCTGGTGATCCTCTGGCGCAGGAGCAAGCGGGGCAAGGCCGAGCCCTATGAGCTGCAGGAGACCCTGTTCAGTCCGGCGGAGCGCGCCTTCCTCGGGGTGCTGGACTTGGCGGTCGGCGATCAGGCCCGGGTCTTTGCCAAGGTCAGGGTGGCGGATGTGCTGACCCCCCAGGCGCGCCTGGGCAAGGGCAAGTGGCAGCAGGCGTTCGACATGATCAGCGCCAAGCGCTTTGACTATCTGCTCTGCCACCCGACGGATCTCTCCTTCCTCTGCGCCGTCGAACTCGATGACAGCGCCCATCGCCACCAGAAACGCAAGGTGCGGGATCTCTTGCTGAAGTCCGCCTGTGACAGTGCCGGCCTGCCGCTGCTGCAGATCCCGGCCAGCAGCCACTACCAGGTCGACGAGCTGCGCGAGCAGTTGCTGCCCCTGCTGGTCAAGACGAGCCTTCCGGTGGAGGATCTGTTGCCGGGGGCGCGCCGCGAGCCGACCTTCAACCCCTTGCTGCTCGATGGTGTGGACTTGAGTGCATCCCACCACGGGGGGCGCATGCCCAGGGCGCCACAGGCCGAGCCGCCCCAGCTTGACGAGCAGGAGCCGGTGCTGATGGACAATCCCTTCATCGGCCTGGATGAGGAAGAGGAGGAAGCGTCTGCCTCGGTGCCTCATTGCCCCCGCTGCGCGGCGCCCCTGGTGGCCAGGGAAGCGAAAAAGGGTCCCCATGCCGGCCGCCTGTTCCTGGCCTGCAGCCGTTTCCCCGAGTGCCGTTACGCCGCTCCCCAGGAGCAGGCCAGGCACTGAGCCCCTCTCTGGCGCCGGCTGCGGCCGGCGCCTTGCACCTCCTGCACCGTTTTCCACCCCGTCCCAGGGCGTCTGGCCGACAGAGGCTGTCTGAGTGTGATCCCCATCCCGGTCGGACCGCGCTGATCGCGACAAGTTTTGACAAACCGCCAGAATTTTGGCACTTTGTGCCCTCTGCAACACAGTGCATAGCTCAATATCATAAGCACTTAAAAAACAATAACTTGGCGTCAGGTGTGTAAGGAAGATAAATTATGATGGCTATGGGGGTGTTGATCGTTGATGCCGATGAACAGCGGCGTCAGCAACTGGGAACCGTGCTCTCCTTCATGGGGATCCCCTGGCAGGAGGTGGTGGAAGCCGATCTCGATGTGGCCATCGAATCCTCCGGCCCGCTGCAAGGGATACTGACGGGCAAGCTGCTGGAGCGCACCCTCGGCGAGCTGCTGGCCGCCTTCCCCCGCATCCCCTTCCTCTCCCTGATGCAGGCGGATCACCCCAACAGCAACTTCATCGGCGGCAGCGACGAGCCCTATACCTATGAGTCCCTGACGCGCCATCTGCACTTCTGTCAGGCCTTCATCTCCCTCCATCCCCGCCAGCAGGTGCACGACAAGGGCCAGACCCTGTTGCGACTGCTGGTGGGCAAGGGGCGGGGGATCCAGGAGGTGCGCCGCCTCATAGGCCAGGTGGCACAGACAGACGCCAACGTGCTGATCCTGGGGGAATCCGGGACCGGCAAGGAGGTGGTGGCCCGCGCCATCCACGAGCTCTCTGCCCGTAGCGCCGGCCCCTTCGTGCCCATCAACTGCGGTGCCATTCCGGCGGAGCTCCTGGAGAGCGAGCTGTTTGGCCACGAGAAGGGGGCCTTCACCGGCGCCATCGCCGCCCGTCGCGGCCGCTTCGAGCTGGCCCAGGGGGGTACCCTGTTCCTCGACGAGATCGGCGACATGCCGCTGCCGATGCAGGTCAAGCTGCTGCGGGTGCTGCAGGAGCGACTGTTCGACAGGGTCGGGGGCGGCAAGCCCATCCAGGCCGATGTGCGCATCATAGCGGCGACCCACAGGGATCTGGAGGCGATGATCCGCACCCAGGGTTTCCGTGAGGATCTCTACTATCGCCTCAACGTCTTCCCCATAGAGACGCCGCCCCTGCGCGAGCGCTGCGACGACATCCCCTTGCTGCTGCAGGAGCTGCTCAACCGCCATGCGGAGCAGCACAGGGGGATCATCCGCCTGACCCAACGGGCCATGGAATCCCTGATGCAGTACCCCTGGCCTGGCAACGTGCGGGAGCTGTCGAACCTCATCGAGCGGTTGCTGATCCTCTACCCGAACCAGATCATCGACGTGGCGGACTTGCCAGGTCGCTACCGTCTGCTGCCAAGCGAGCCCAGGGACGAACGGCTCACCGAGATGGACGAGCGGGATGCCCTGGCCGCCGTGTTCCAGACACCTCCCGTGCTGGATCCCGGCCTGGCCGCGCCGCTGCCCATGCAGTTGCCCCAGGAGGGGCTCAATCTCAAGGAGATGCTGGCGGATCTCGAGGTGGAGCTGATCCGTCAGGCCCTGGAGTCCCAGGACGGGGTGGTGGCCCGCGCCGCCGACCTGCTGAGCATGCGCCGCACCACCCTGGTTGAGAAGATGAAAAAATACGGCATGAGCAAGGACAACTGAGGTCAATGCTTTGACGGCTATAGTCAAGGTATTGATATATAACTAGTAATTTACTGGCATGGAAATTGAATAAGCTGACCCAATCGCCAGTTTGAGGTCAGCTTTATGACAATCTCGCAGCAGGACAATCCGCTCCAGTCACACGAAGTGAGTCAGCTTTATGCCATCTTCACGGCACTGCCGACCGGCGTGCTGCTGCTCGATGGGGAGGGGCGGATCACCCGCGCCAACCCGGCCGCCCTGACCCTGCTGGGGGAGCCGCTGGAGGGACAGGCCTGGCGCCAGATCATCGCCCGCTGTTTCCAGCCCAGGGAAGACGATGGTCACGAGATCTCTCTGCGGGATGGGCGCCGGGTGCAACTCTCCACCCAGCCACTGCCGGATCAGCCCGGCCAGCTGGTGTTCATCACGGATCTCACCGAGACGCGCCAGTTGCAGGACAGGGTCAACCACATGAAACGGTTGTCGGCCCTTGGCAACATGGCGGCCTCCCTGGCACACCAGATCCGCACCCCCCTCTCCGCCGCCATGCTCTATGCGGCAAACCTCGCGAATCGCACCCTGAAACCGGAATCCCGCACCCAGTTCCAGCAAAAATTGATGGCCCGGCTGCAGGATCTCGAGAAGCAGATCAACGACATACTGCTGTTTGCCCGCAACGGCGACAACCAGGTGGTGGCCCCGGTCTCGGTACAGGGGCTGCTGGCTGAGGTGCAGGCCGGTGCCGAGGCCTTCTGCCAGCAGCAGGGCTGCGCGCTGCACATGGAGGCGCCTGAGCCCGACCTCTGCCTGCTCGCCAACAGCAGCGCCCTGGCCGGTGCCATCAACAACCTGATCGCCAACGCCAGACAGGCCGGGGCCGATTCGCTCTTGGTGAGCGCGGTGCGCAGCGGCAACCGGGTGGAGATGCGCATCCTCGACAATGGCAAGGGGATGCCTGCCCAGTTGCTCAGCCAGATCTTCGAACCCTTCTTCACCACCCGCTCCCAGGGCACAGGCCTCGGACTTGCCGTGGTGCAATCCGTGGTGCGTGCCCATCAGGGGGAGGTCAGCGTGGCCTCGGTCCCCGGAGAAGGGACCTGTTTTACCCTGTCGTTCCCCCTGCATCAGCAAGCGGTGCAGCTTGGAGGTGTAGCATGAATCCCATCTTGTCCCTGTGGTGCAAGGCCTGCGGGCCGGTGGTTGGAGGTGTGGCATGACCCAGGCCCGCATTCTGGTGGTGGAAGACGACAACGGTCTGCGCGAGGCGCTGGTGGATACCCTGCTGCTCGGCGGTTACGAGTGCCGCGAGGTGGACAGCGGCGAGCGGGCCCTGCTGGCGCTCTCCCGCCAGCGCTTTGACATGGTGATCTCGGACATTCAGATGGGAGGCATGGACGGCCTCACCCTGCTGGCCAACATCCGCCAGCAATATCCCCAGGTGCCTGTACTCCTGATGACCGCCTACGCCAACATCGACGGGGCCGTGCGCGCCATGCGGGAAGGGGCCATCGACTATCTGGCCAAGCCCTTCTCCCCCGAGGTGCTGCTCAACCAGGTCAGCCGCTATGTGCCGGCCCAGAAGGTGGAGAAGCGTGCCGTGGTGTACGGGGATCCCAAGACCGCCGAGCTGTTCCAGCTGGCGACCCGGGTGGCCAGAAGCGAGGCCACCGTCATGGTGACAGGCCCGAGCGGGACGGGCAAAGAGGTGCTGGCCCGCTACATCCACGACCACTCCAGCCGCGCCGAGCAGGCCTTCGTCGCCATCAACTGCGCTGCCATCCCGGAAAACATGCTGGAGGCGACCCTGTTCGGCTACGAGAAGGGGGCCTTCACCGGCGCCGTGCAGGGGTGCCCGGGCAAGTTCGAGCAGGCCCAGGGCGGCACCCTGCTGCTCGACGAGATCACCGAGATGGATCTGGGGCTGCAGGCCAAGCTGCTGCGGGTGCTGCAGGAGAAAGAGGTCGAGCGGCTCGGCAGCCGCAAGATGATCCCGCTGGATGTGCGGGTCATCGCCACCAGCAACCGGGATCTCAAGAAGGCGGTGCAGGATGGCCTGTTTCGCGAGGATCTCTACTACCGTCTCAACGTCTTTCCCCTGCGCTGGACCTCCCTCTGGGAGCGGCCCGGCGACATACTGCCGCTGGCGGAGCACCTGCTGGCGCTCCATGCCAGTCAGCAGGGGCTGCCGACGCCGCAGCTGGCCGATGAAGCGCGCGAGCGCCTGCTGGCCCACCCCTGGCCCGGCAACGTGCGCGAGCTGGACAACGTGGTGCAGCGGGCCCTGATCCTCTGCCCCGAGGGGCTCATTGGTTGCGAGCATCTGATCCTGGAGGAGACGGACGAGGAGCTGGTGCGCCCTCTCGAGCGTCTGTCGGGGGAGGGGCTGGGGGGCGAGCTCAAGCAGCAGGAGCACCAGATCATCCTGGACACCTTGCAGGAGTGCAACGGCAGCCGCAAGGAGGTAGCCGACAAGCTTGGCATCAGCCCGCGCACCCTGCGCTACAAGCTGGCTCAGATGCGTGACGCTGGCATAGAGCTGCCCGCCTAGCCCCTGTTGCCGGTGTCATGGCCTTGCCGGCCCGGCTCGATTATCATGGGGCCCTCGGCATCATGAGCCTGGGCCCCGTTGTCACTGCAGACAAGAGCCTGATCGCAGACAAGGGGGAGCAGCGCCTTTACAAGGGACTCCTATGATCTCTCATCGCAAACTGGAAACCGTGCTCAATCACCTGCTCGAGCCTCACGCCATCAAGGACTACTGTCCCAACGGGCTGCAGGTGGAGGGGCGCGAGCGCATCCGCCGGGTGGTCACCGGCGTCACCGCCAGCCAGGCCCTGATCGATGCGGCCGTGGCCCTGGATGCCGATGCCATCCTGGTCCATCACGGCTACTTCTGGAGCGGGGAACCGCCCCAGATCACCGGCATGAAGCAGCGCCGTCTCAAGACCCTGCTGACCCACGACATCAACCTCTTCGCCTACCACCTGCCGCTGGACGTGCACCCCGAGGTGGGCAACAACGCCCAGCTCGCCAGGCTGCTCGGCATCAAGGTGCGCCGCGGCCTGGAGCCCTGGAACAGCAAGAGCGTGGCCATGGTGGGCAAGCTGGAAACCCCCATGAGCGGCAGCGACTTCGCCAGGCTGATTGCCGAGCGCCTCGGCCGCGAGCCACTCCACTGCGGCGACAGCGGCCCCGAGCTCATCAGCTCGGTGGCCTGGTGCACCGGCGGTGGCCAGAGCTACATCAATCAGGCGGCCGAGCAGGGCATAGATGCCTTCATCTCGGGGGAAGCCTCGGAGCAGACCATACACACCGCCCGCGAGATGGGGATGCACTTCTACGCCGCCGGTCACCACGCCACCGAGCGCTACGGCGTCAAGGCGCTGGGGGAGTGGCTTGCCACAGTACATGGCCTGGATGTGACCTTTATCGATATCGACAATCCGGTGTAAGTTCGATTGGCCGCGTGGCGGCGTCATCGGACATGACTGCAGTCATGGCGTTGATATGTAGAAATGACAAGGGAGGCCTAAGCCTCCCTTGTTACATTTTGCATGCAGCGAGTAGCGATTACTCGCTGGCATAGCCCGCGGGGCCGAGTTCGGCGCCATCCAAGAGGGCGGCGCCCTCCTGCATCTTGAGGCGTCCCTCGCAGAACCACTGCACCACCAGGGGGTAGATGCTGTGCTCCTGGGCCTGGACCCGGGCCGCCACCTCGTCGGCACTGTCACCTTCGAAGATGGGGACGCGAGCCTGCAGGATCACCGGGCCGCCGTCCAGCTCTTCGGTGACGAAGTGGACGCTGGCGCCGTGTTCACTGTCACCGGCCTCGATGGCGCGCTGGTGGGTGTGCAGCCCCTGGTATTTCGGCAGCAACGAGGGGTGGATATTGATCATCCTTCCCGCGAAGTGACGCACCAGATCGGCACTCAGGATCCGCATAAAGCCGGCCAGTACCACCAGATCCGGCTGATAGTCCGCCATCAGCGCCAGCAGGGCGGCGTCATACTCGGCCCGGCTGGCAAACTGCTGCTGGGCCAGGATGGCGGTGGCCACCCCGGCTTCCCTGGCGCGTACCAGCCCATAGGCATCGGCCCTGTTGCTGATGACGCCGACCACATCACCGGCAATCTTGCCGCTGGCGCAGTGGTCGAGAAGGGTCTGCAGGTTGCTGCCGTTGCCGGAGATCAGCACCAGGATCCGTTTCATAGGGGAGGTCATTTTATGATGACTTGTTCTTCGCCATCGGCAGCCTTGGCGATATGGCCTATGTGCCAGGCGTTCTCGCCTTCGGCCTTGAGCAGGGCCAGCGCCTTGTCCAGCTGATCCGCCGGCAGGGCGACTACCATGCCGACGCCGCAGTTGAAGGTGCGGTACATCTCGTGGCGGGTGACGTTGCCGGCCTGTTGCAGCCAGCTGAACACCGCCGGCCACTGCCAGCTCTGCTCGTCGATCACCGCCTGGGTATTGGCGGGCAGCACGCGGGGGATGTTCTCCCAGAAGCCACCGCCGGTGATGTGGGACAGGGCGTGGATCTCGCACTCCTTGATGAGCTTGAGCACCGGCTTCACATAGATGCGGGTCGGCTCCAGCAGAGCGTTGGCCAGGGTGGTCTCACCCAGCGGCTGATGCACGTCGGCCTGGGAGACCTCCAGGATCTTGCGCACCAGGGAGAAACCGTTGGAGTGGGGGCCGCTCGCGGCCAGGGCGATCAGGGCATCCCCTTCGCCGACCTTGCTGCCGTCGATGATGTCGCTCTTCTCCACCACACCGACGCAGAAACCGGCGATGTCGTAGTCTTCCCCTTCATACATGCCTGGCATCTCGGCGGTCTCGCCGCCCACCAGTGCGCAACCGGACTGCTCACAGCCTGCACCTATGCCGGTGACCACGGCGGCGGCGGTGTCCACATCCAGCTTGCCGGTGGCATAGTAGTCGAGGAAGAACAGGGGTTCGGCGCCTTGCACGATGAGGTCATTGACGCACATGGCCACCAGATCGATGCCCACAGTGTCGTGCTTCTTCAGGTCGATGGCCAGACGCAGCTTGGTGCCCACACCGTCGGTACCGGAGACCAGGACCGGCTCCTTGTAGCCAGCAGGGATTTGACACAGGGCCCCAAAGCCGCCAAGACCACCAAGGACTTCAGGACGACGAGTGCGCTTTGACACGCCCTTGATACGTTCAACCAGTGCATTGCCGGCATCGATATCTACGCCAGCATCCTTGTAGCTCAGTGAGGTTTTGTCAGTCACGCGTATTCCCCGTCATATAGAGAAGTGGAGGGTAAAATTCGGGGCGTATTCTACCAGCGGGCGGGTAAAAGCAGAAAGAAAATCGTTTGCGCGTTTTTACGTGGAAAAGCTCTACAAGCCGCGGCTTTTGTTGTATGATTCCGCGATTTTTTGGCGCCGGTTCGAGGAGATAATAATGAAAGTCGTTGAAGTCAAACACCCCCTGGTCAAGCACAAGATCGGCCTGATGCGCGAAGGCGACATCAGCACCAAGCGTTTCCGTGAACTGGCCAAGGAAGTGGGCAGTCTGTTGACCTACGAAGCGACCTCTGACTTCGAAACCGAGAAAGTTACCATCGATGGTTGGAACGGGCCAGTGGAAGTTGACCAGATCAAGGGCAAGAAGGTCACAGTCGTGCCCATACTGCGCGCCGGTCTTGGCATGATGGATGGCGTGCTCGAGCACATGCCGAGTGCCCGTGTCAGCGTGGTCGGCATCTACCGCGATGAAGAGACCCTGCAGCCGGTTCCCTATTTCGAGAAGATCGTCAGCAACATCGAAGAGCGTCTGGCCCTGGTCATCGACCCCATGCTGGCCACCGGCGGCTCCATGATAGCCACCATCGACCTGCTGAAGAAGAAGGGCTGCCAGTCCATCAAGGTGCTGGTGCTGGTTGCCGCCCCGGAAGGGATCAAGGCGCTGGAAGCCGCTCACCCCGACGTGGAGCTGTTCTGCGCCTCCATCGACCAGGGGCTGAACGAGAAGGGCTACATAGTCCCGGGTCTGGGGGATGCCGGTGACAAGATCTTCGGCACCAAGTAACCCCTGACGCCATAGCCGCTCTCTCTGAGCGCAAACGGAGCCGGCACCTTGCCGGCTTCGTCGTTTATCCCGCCCTCCGGCTTGCTGCCATACGCGCCTTGCCGCTACCATAAGCAGCATCCCCCATTTCGAGAATCTTCTTTATGCTGAAACGCTTAGCGACTCTCCTCTGCTGTCTGCCACTCATGGTGTCGGCTGCCCAGGTGACCGACCTCTATCAGGGCAAGGCGCCTACCAGCGGCGACATGACGGCCGCCCAGTCCCAGGCACTGGGGGAGGTACTCGTCAAGGTGACAGGCAGGCGCGACATCCTCACCCAGCCCGAGGTGGCCAAGGCGCTGGCGGCGCCCGGTGACTATGTGCAGCACTACGGCTATCAGGATGTGGGGCCGGTCAAGTTTCTCAAGGCCGATTTCAACGTGGCCAAGGTCAATGCCCTGGTAGGCCAGAGCAAGTTCCCCCTGCTCGGGCCCGTCCGCCCGCAAATGGCGATCTGGCTGGTAATAGATGAAGGGGAGCGCCGCATTCTGCCGGATCAGTCCAGCGACGGCTGGTCCGCCGCCCTGCGCGGTCAGGCCCAGGCCATGGGGTTGCCGGTCAGCATCCCGCTGATGGACCTCGATGACAACATGGCGGTCAGCGCCACCGATGTCTGGGGCCGTTTTGCCGACCCCATCCTCAAGGCTAGCGAGCGCTATGGCGCCGAGATGGTGGTGCTGGGCAAGCTGACGCCGGAAGGGGAGAAGTGGAGCATCGACTGGGGGCTCTATGGCGCCAAGCCGGGAGCTTCGGGCGGCGCAGAACTGACCGAGCTGACCAAGGGGGCCGGCTCAGGCACCCAGGCCGAGGTGGCGCAGGGCATGGCCGATGCGCTGGCGGGCTGGCTGGTGCAGCAGTACGGCACTCGCCTGTCGGGGGTCGTCTCCAGCCAGACTCTGGTGGTGGAAGGGTTGTCCGGCATCGACGGCATGATCCAGATACAGAAGATGTTGCAGGGCATGGCCAGCGTCACCAAGGTGGCGATCGGCAAGCTGGAGGGGGACAAGGTCACCTTCAACCTGTCGCTTCAAGGGGACAAGGCCGAGCTGGTAAGGGGCCTGCAACTGGAGAGTCGCCTGCACCAGATCGAAGACAATGAGAGCGGTCTGCGTTACCAATGGTCGCAGCCCTGATCCTAGGGGAAGTTCCAGACCGCCCGGCATGACCCGGGCGGTTCTCTATCTGCCGCTCTGGTGATACACTTGCCCGCAAATATCACAGTCAAAGCCCAACGAGTGAAGCAACCGGCCCAACTGTCTTTAGCCGTACAATTACCGGATGATGAAACCTTCGTCAGTTTCTATCCCGGCAACAACGCCCATCTGATCACCGCCCTCAAGAATGCGGCCATCGGTCAGGGCGCTCCTTTCCTCTATTTCTGGGGAGCCAAAGGCTCCGGACGCTCCCACCTGCTGCACGCCACCTGCGCCGAGGTCAATGCCCGCGACGCTGCCGCCGCCTATCTCTCCCTGGATCAGTTCGAACAGCTGGATCCCAGCATGCTCGACGCCCTCGAAAGCCTGCCCCTGGTCTGTCTTGACAGCCTGGAAGCCATCGCCGGCAATGGGCTCTGGGAGCGGGCCCTGTTCGATTTTTACAATCGCTGGCGGGAGAAGGGGGAGGGGACCCTGGTGGTCACCGGCTGCAGCGCGCCGCGCAAGCTGGGGCTGCAACTGCCGGATCTCGCCTCCCGCCTCGACTGGGGAGTGAGTTTCCATCTCGACGAGCTCGATGACGAAGGCAAGCTCAGTGCCCTGCAGCTGCGTGCCGAGCTGCGGGGCTTCAAACTGCCCATAGACGTGGGCCGCTTCCTGCTCAACCGCTTGTCCCGCGACATGCGCACCCTGCTCACCACCCTCAATCAGCTCGACAACGCCTCCTTTCGCGCCAAGCGCAAGCTCACCATCCCCTTTGTCAAAGAGATCCTCGAACTCTGAGCCAATGGGGATTGCCTGTCTGCGCCACATCCTTGAGTGGCGAGCAAAAAGAAACCCCGGCCTCAGGCCGGGGTTTTGCTATCTCATGGGGGCTCTGCCTATCAGTGGAACTGATCTTCTTCGGTGGAACCCGTTAAAGCGGTCACCGAGGATTGGCCACCCTGAATGACGGTGGTCACCTTGTCGAAGTAACCGGTACCGACTTCCTGCTGGTGTGCCACGAAGGTGTAGCCACGCTCGGCGGCGGCAAATTCCGGCTGCTGTACCATCTCGACGTAGTGCTTCATCCCTTCGCCACGGGCGTACTGGTAGGCCAGCTCGTACATGTGGAACCACATGTTGTGGATGCCCGCGAGGGTGATGAACTGGTACTTGTAGCCCATGTCGGACAGCTCCTGCTGGAAGCGGGCGATTGTGGCATCGTCCAGGTTCTTCTTCCAGTTGAAGCTCGGGGAGCAGTTGTAGGCCAGGATCTTGTCCGGGTACTGGGCCTTGATGGCTTCGGCAAACTGACGTGCCTCGTCCAGGTCCGGCTTGGCGGTTTCACACCACACCATGTCGGCGTAAGGGGCGTAGGCCAGGCCGCGGGAGATGGCCTGTTCGATACCGGCCTGCACCTTGTAGAAGCCCTCGGCGGTACGCTCCCCGGTCAGGAAGCCGGCATCGTAGGGATCGGCGTCCGTGGTCAGCAGGTCGGCGGCGTTGGCGTCGGTACGGGCGATCACCAGGGTGGTGGTGCCACAGACGTCGGCTGCCAGACGGGCGGCGATCAGTTTTTGCACCGCTTCCTGGCTCGGCACCAGCACCTTGCCACCCATGTGGCCGCACTTCTTGACCGAGGCCAGCTGATCTTCGAAGTGCACGCCGGCGGCGCCCGCTTCAATCATCCCCTTCATCAGTTCGAAGGCGTTCAGCACGCCGCCGAAACCGGCTTCGGCATCCGCCACTATCGGCAGGAAGTAGTCGATGAAACCGGCATCCTGCGGGCCCACCTTGTTGGCCCACTGGATCTGGTCGGCACGGGCGAAGGAGTTGTTGATGCGCTCCACCACGGACGGGACAGAGTTGGCCGGGTAGAGAGACTGATCCGGGTACATGGTGGAGGACAAGTTGTTGTCCGCCGCCACCTGCCAGCCGGAGAGGTAGATGGCCTCTATGCCCGCCTTGGCCTGCTGCACCGCCTGGCCGCCGGTCAGGGCGCCGAGGCAGTTGACATAACCCTTCTTGGCACCGCCGTGGATCAGCTCCCACAGCTTGTCGGCGCCGCGCTGGGCCAGGGTGTGTGCCGGCTGCAGGCTGCCACGCAGGTTCACCACGTCTTCGGCGCTGTAGCCGCGTTTGATCCCTTTCCAGCGGGGGTTTTCTGCCCAGTCTTTCTCGATAGCCTGGATCTGTTGCTCACGGGTCAGTGCCATATCAGTTCCCTCTTTCATTGATTTCACGTTTCCATTGATTTGTTATGGACGAGTCCCTCTCGGGGCCCGGATTCAGAGCCGCTCGTAACCGGGCAGCGTCAGAAAATCGATCAGGGTGTCGGCGCAGGTGATCTGCTCCATCAGCTCGCTCGCCTCGGCAAAGCGGCCTGACTGCCAGCGGGTCTCGCCCAGCTCGCGTTTGACCACCTGCTGCTCCTCGGCCAGCATCTGGCGGAACAGCGCCTTGGTCACCACCTGGCCGTTCGACAGGCTCTTGCCGTGGCGGATCCACTGCCAGATGGAGGTGCGGGAGATCTCGGCGGTGGCCGCATCTTCCATCAGGCCGTAGATGGGCACGCAGCCGTTGCCGTTGATCCAGGCCTCCAGATATTGCAGGGCGACCCGGATATTGGTGCGCATGCCCGCCTCGGTGCGTTCGCCCTCGCAGGGGGCCAGCAGCTCGGCGGCGGTGATGGGGGCATCCTGCTCGCGCAGTACGCCTATCTGGTTCTTGGCGCCAGCCGGGATGGCGGCGTTGAACACCCCCATGGCGGTATCGGCGAGGCCGGGGTGGGCGACCCAGGTGCCGTCGTGGCCGTTGTTGGCTTCACGCTCCTTGTCCGCTTTCACCTTGGCAAAGACCTCGGCGTTCACTGCCGGATCCTTGGCCGGAATGAAGGCGGCCATGCCGCCCATCGCCAGGGCGCCGCGCTTGTGGCAGGTCTTGATCAGCAGCCGTGAGTAGGCACTCAAGAAAGGTTTGTCCATGGTCACCACCTGGCGGTCCGGCAGAACGCGATCGGGGTGGTTCTTCAAGGTCTTGATGTAGCTGAAGATGTAGTCCCAGCGGCCGCAGTTGAGGGCGACTATGTGATCCTTCATCTGATAGAGCAGTTCGTCCATCTCGAACACCGCAGGCAGGGTCTCGATGAGGACCGTGGCCTTGATGGTGCCGCGGGGCAGGCCGAACTTGTCTTCGGTCCAGGCGAACACCTCGCTCCACCAGCGCCCTTCCAGATTGCTCTGCAGCTTGGGCAGGTAGAAGTAAGGGCCCGAGCCCTTGGCCAGCAGCGCCTTGTGGTTGTGCAGGAAGTAGAGAGCGAAGTCGAACAGGCCGCCAGGGATGGCGTCGCCATCGAAGGTGACGTGTTTTTCCGGCAGGTGCAGACCGCGTACCCGGCAGATAAGCACTGCGGGATCGGGATTGAGGGTGTAAGCCTTGCCTTCCGGACTGGTGTAAGAGACGGTGCCGTTGACCGCATCGCGCAGGTTGATCTGACCCTCGATCACCTTGTTCCAGGCGGGGGCCAGTGAATCCTCGAAGTCCGCCATAAAGACTTTTACGTTGGCGTTGAGGGCGTTGATGACCATCTTGCGCTCGACCGGTCCGGTGATCTCCACACGGCGGTCTTGCAGATCGGCGGGGATGCCACGCACTGTCCAGCTGCCTTCGCGGATGTGGGCGGTTTCGGGCAGGAAGTCCGGCAACTCGCCGCCATCGATGCGGGCCTGGCGAGCCACCCGTTGTTTCAGCAGTTCATTGCGCTGAGGAGCGAAGCGTTCCACCAGTTCGGACACCAGGGCCACCGCATCCGGCGTCAGGATCTGCGCGTAATCGGGAAGCATCTCGCCTTGGATGCGCAGACGGGTGCTGCTGATGGTCTGGGCCGGTGCCGACATAGGTTTCACTCCTTTGAAAGTTACATTTTGAACTTACTAACTACGACTAACGTCTATATCCGTTTCTCTTAAACTCCCCGTAACAGCGGGGTAACACGACTCATAAGGTGCAAAATAATGCTTGGTTCGTCAACTTGATTTTTAAAACAGGTGTTTTTGGTTGGTATTTAAGTTGATGTTTTTAAAGTGTTTATGTGATTAGCATAAAAGCTCTACGCAGATGGTTATGCTCTCGGCTGGCAAGGCCGTCAGGGGGGATGAAAGAGCCAGGTGCGGCACATCAAAAATGTAATTAATTACGTAATAAAATTACCAATGCAAAAACAAATCCCGACCTTACTCCAGGCTTTGCGAAAACAGCTGTATGAAATGCCTGCTGCCAACACAGTCGGCATCTGGCGTGTGAAGCCATTGACAGGTGAACTGCTGTTTAAAACCAAATGGTCAAATCTTGCGAAGCGGGGGCAGCGCAGAGCGTGTGGTGGAAATGACGAGCAATAACGTAGGTTTGTATCAAGGGGCAGGAGCAGGGGGGAGGGAGATGACGGGGAGCGGAGTAGTGAATAACACCAATCCCTGGATGTTTATCAGCATTTTATGGTTATTTTCGTTGACGGCTTTTTAGCCGGGTCGGGACGGGGTGCCGGACAGCAAAACCGGCCTTTCGTCCGCAGGGTTGGAGAGGGACTGGGCCAGATCCGCCTCAGTAGTCATCATCCGGCGCGGCGAGATCGATCACGTCCAGATGCACAGTGCCGCCGAGGCCGGTGTCGGTGGATTCGGGATCGGAATGGGGTGAGGAGAGAAGGGGCTGATCGGGCTGTGTGTCGACTGCTTGGTTCATGGGTGCTTGCCTCAATGGATTGCAAGCCGGTTGGTGATTCCCTCACCCTGACGCCACCTCCCTGTCTGATGGCCGGCGGAAAAGTTGCGTATCCTAGCGGGACTTTATGAAAGCTTCAAGTGGTTCTGTATAAAATTTATGCCGGCATGGCCTCTGTGCAAGATACAGGGGAGAGATAAGAAGAGGGCGTGCAGGGAACGGGCAGAAAACAGGCAAAAAAATAGCCCAGTCGTTTGACTGGGCTATTTCTCGGGGAAAATGGTCGGTGTGAGAGGATTCGAACCTCCGACCCTCTACACCCCATGCAGATGCGCTACCTGGCTGCGCTACACACCGACGGAGTCAGCTCGGCTGACGGGAAAGGAGTCTAATAGGATGATCCTAAGGGTGCAACTCCTTTTTTATCAGGGAGATGCCGATTGCTTCTTTATTGCTCAACCAAGATGCAACTTGGGCCTTGGCGGGAGTTTTGGCATAATCGCCGCCCACCTCGCCCGGTGCCGATGCCCTGTATCCGGGCCGAGCGGACAGGGCCGTCTTTGATGATGAATACAGATAAATGAGAGGAACGGCCGTGGAGCCAGCACAGAAGAACGCAGCCGAGATGCAGATCACCCAGGACGAGCGCTGGATGCGTCATGCCATGGCCTTGGCGGCCAGGGCGGAAGGGATAGGCGAAATCCCGGTCGGTGCCGTGCTGGTGCTGGGGGACGAGGTGGTCGGCGAGGGGTGGAACCGCTCCATCAGCGCCCATGACGCCTGCGCCCATGCGGAGATCATGGCGATCCGCGCCGCCGGCATCACGCAGCAGAACTACCGGCTGCTCGATACCACCCTTTATGTGACGCTGGAGCCCTGCTGCATGTGTGCCGGCGCCCTCATCCACAGCCGGGTGAAGCGGGTGGTCTACGGGGCCCGCGATCTCAAGACGGGGGCGGCGGGCTCGGTGTTCGACATTTTGCAGGACCCGCGCCACAACCACAGGGTGGCGTTGACGGGGGGCGTGCTGGCAGAGGCCTGCTCGGCCCAGCTGTCGGACTTCTTCAAGCGGCGGCGCGCCGAGAAGAAGGCGGCCAGAGAGGCGCTGAAACAAAGTGGTGGCCCCGCCCTCTGAGGCGGACGGGGGGCATCATCTTGCCCCCGCTCTGAATTTTTTTCACACATCCTCATATAAAACAGAGGGTTGGCACTGCTGCTTGCCCTCATCCTCCTGCCTGTATCCCCCCTGAAATAACCTCTTCACAGAGGCTCCTGATGTAACAAAACTGTCATGCAACCGCCATATAATGCCGCCAAGCCTAGCTCACATTGAGGTCTTGCATGTCATCGGAATCGTTAAACCTGGTCATGGCGGGCAGTAGAAAACGCCGGATCAAGGATAAATTGGCCAAATACGGCGTCACCACAGGGGGAGCCCTGGTACTGGTGGCCCTGCTGCTTATCTTCTTCTACCTGCTCTATGTGGTGAAACCCATCTTCAATGGCGCCAGCGTGGAGGCAACCTCCTCCTTTACCCTGCCGACGCAGGGCAAGACCGCCTGGCTCGGGGTCGAGGAGCAGAACGAGATAGGGTATCGCTTCAACGACCAGGGTCAGGTCAGCTTCTTCGCCGTCAAGGCGGATGGCGGCGTCAAGGTGGGCCAGGTGCTGGGCCAGGCCAGTGTCGCCGGTGACGTCACCGCCGTCGCCGTGCCGGCGCCGGGCCAGAAGCTCATCGCCTATGGCTTTGCCGACGGCAAGGCCACTGTGGTGCAGCCCTCTTTCAAGGTCTCTTACCCGAACGACGTGCGCGTCATCGAGCCCAGCCTGCAATATCCCTTCGGCGAAGAGCCTGTGGTGATAGATCCCCAAGGCAAGGCGCTGACCCGCATGGTGTTCGAGGCGACCAAGGACAAGATGGCCACCGCCGCTGTGACCGAGGATGGCCGCGGCGTGATGACGGTGATGAGCGGTGAGGAGAACTTCCTCTCCGGGGAAGTCGAGTGGAGCAGCCAGAACTACGCCATTCCTTCCTTGCCTCGTCACGTGGATCAGATGCTGCTGACCCCCAACCTGCGCATCCTGTTCGTGCGTGAAGGCAATCGCCTGTCGGTCTATGACATCCACAACCTGAGCGACATCTCCCTGCGCGACGTCATGGAGATCAATGCCCCCAACGCCGACGTGACCCAGGTTGCCCTGCTCTCCGGCGCCTCCTCCCTGCTGGTGGGCAATGACAATGGCGTCATCTCCCAGTGGTTCGAGGTGGCGAAGGATGGCAAGCGCCAGTTCACCCAGATTCGTGACTTCAAGGGCGACGGCCCGGTCGCGCTGCTGACCCCGGAGCACTTCCGCAAGGGCTTCATCAGCGCCGCCAAAGACGGGACCATCAACTTCTTCCACGCCACCGGCGAGGCCAAGCTGCTCGGCGAGACCATAGAAGGCGGCGCCCTGGCGGCCCTGGCCATCTCTCCCCGCCACAACCTGCTGCTGACCCAGCAGGGGAATGACTTCAAGGTCTTTGAGGTGGAGAACGATCACCCCGAGGTGACCTGGTCGGCCCTGTGGCAGGAGGTGTGGTACGAAGGTTATCCCGAGCCCATGTATGTGTGGCAGTCCACCTCTGCCAGCAACGACTTCGAAGCCAAGCTGAGCCTGGTGCCCCTGGTATTCGGGACCCTCAAGGCCTCCTTCTACGCCATGCTGTTTGCGGTACCGCTCGGCGTGGCCGGTGCCATCTACACCGCCTACTTCATGTCGGCGGGGCTGCGCAAATACGTCAAGCCGACGGTGGAGATCATGGCGGCGCTGCCGACAGTCATCCTCGGCTTCCTGGCGGGTCTGTGGCTGGCGCCCATCATCGAGGGTGCGCTGCCCGGGGTGATCCTGCTGCTGCTGTTGCTGCCCATGGGCATGTTGCTCACCGCCCTGGTGTGGAACTACCTGCCGGAGCGCGGCAAGTCCTGGTTGCCGGAAGGCTGGCACGCCATCCTGCTCATTCCTGTGCTGCTGCTGATTGGCTGGGGCGCCTTCGCCTTGAGCCCGCTCATCGAGAATGCCTTCATGCACGGTGATTCGCGCATCTGGCTGACCCACGAGATGGGCATCAAGTTTGACCAGCGCAACTCCCTGGTGGTCGGTATCGCCATGGGCTTCGCCGTCATACCCACCATCTTCTCCATCGCCGAAGATGCGGTCTTCTCGGTGCCCAAGCATCTGACCCAGGGGTCACTGGCGCTCGGTGCGACCCCCTGGCAGACCCTGAGCCGTGTGGTGATCCTGACCGCGAGTCCGGGCATCTTCTCGGCGGTGATGATGGGCCTGGGCCGCGCCGTGGGCGAGACCATGATAGTGCTGATGGCCACCGGCAACACCCCCATCATGGACTTCTCCATGTTCCAGGGGCTGCGTACCCTGGCGGCGAACATAGCGGTGGAAATGCCGGAGTCGGAAGTGGGCAGCTCCCACTACCGGGTGCTCTTCCTCGCGGCCTTCGTCCTGTTTGTATTCACCTTTATGTTCAACACCCTGGCCGAGTTCATTCGTCAGCGGTTGCGCGAAAAATACAGCTCTCTGTAATGAGCCGTTCTCTTAAAAAGCGGCGTTCTGTATATGGACAAGGAATCAACAATGGGTAAGTGGTTTAAATCAGGGGCCCCCTGGATCTGGATGACAGGCGGCGCCGTCAGCCTGAGTCTGGTAGCCGTACTGGGTCTGTTGCTGCTGATCGGCTGGCGTGGTCTGGTCTACTTCTGGCCGCACCCCATCTATGAGTGGCAGCTTGAAGACGCCAGCGGCAACAAGAGCGTGCTGATCGGCGAGATCAACGACCGCGAGATGGTACCTGTGGAGCGGCTGCGCGCCGCGGGCCAGGCGCTGGAGGGGGAGGAGCGCGAGCTGCTGACCCGTTATCTGGTCAAGACCGGCAACCGTGAGTTCGTCGACCTCGATTTTCGCTGGGTGCTGGAGACCGACATCAAGTCCCGTACCCAACCGGCCGAGCTCGCCATGGTGGAGCGTGCCACCAACGGCAACTTCTACGGCTACATCACCTCGGTGAAAGAGGATGGCAAAGAGCTGACTACGGATCTGCATCCTGCCCTGCAGCGGGTGCTGGCACGAGCCAACGCCCTGTCGGAGCAGGCCAACGATCTGCAAAAGGGAGACATCGGCGGCATCAACTACCAGCTGGAGCGACTGCGTCTGAAAGAGCGCAAGGCGGAGCTGGAAGGGGAGCTGACCGAGGCGCTCAAGGCGGATCTCGCCGCCCAGCGCCAGGCCCTGAACGATCGTTATCTGGTGCTGGAGAAGGAGCTCTTCTCCCTGCGCGCCCAGGCGGATCGTGACGCCATCACCGTCAAGGATATGCGTGGCGAGCTGGTGACCATGCCCATGTCCAAGGTGCTGGACGTGGTCTGGCCCAACGACATGAGCCTGCCCGCCAAGGTAGGTCATTGGTTCCACCAGATTGGCAAGTTCGTCTCCGACGATCCCCGTGAGGCCAACACCGAGGGCGGCGTCTTCCCCGCCATCTTCGGCACCGTCTTCATGGTGTTGCTGATGGCCATCATAGTGACCCCCCTCGGCGTGGTGGCCGCTGTCTACCTGCACGAGTACGCGGGCAAGAACAGCCTGACCAAGATCATCCGCATCGCGGTGATCAACCTGGCGGGTGTGCCCTCCATCGTCTACGGCGTGTTTGGCCTCGGCTTCTTCGTCTACACGCTCGGTGGTTCGTTAGACCAGCTGTTCTACCCGGAAGCGCTGCCGAGCCCGACCTTTGGCTCCCCCGGCGTCATCTGGTCGGCGCTGACCCTGGCGATCCTGACCCTGCCGGTGGTGATCGTCTCCACCGAAGAGGGGCTGGCGCGGATCCCGAGCACCATACGCCAGGGCTCCCTGGCCCTGGGGGCCACCCAGGCCGAGACCCTGTGGCGCATAGTGCTGCCCATGGCGAGCCCGGCCATCATGACTGGCCTCATCCTGGCGATAGCCCGGGCCGCCGGTGAAGTGGCACCGCTGATGCTGGTGGGGGTGGTGAAGCTTGCTCCCACGTTGCCGATGGATGGCAACTTCCCGTACCTGCACGTGGAGCGCAAGTTCATGCACCTGGGCTTCCACATCTATGACGTCGGCTTCCAGAGCCCGAACGTCGAGGCGGCGCGGCCCCTGGTCTATGCCACCTCCTTCCTGCTGGTGACTGTGATCGTCGGCCTCAACCTGACGGCTATCGGTATTCGTAACCACCTGCGCGAGAAATTCCGGTCGCTGGAGCATTAATCCGGCCACCTGACTGAGACAAGAGATGCGCGGCCCAGCGGCCGCCATCAACAGCATGATGGTCGCCGGAGTGTATCCGGCCACCCCAGAGAGATTTGAGGTAACAGATGATCAACGTAACACCGACTTCGACCCAGCATACCGCCCTGGACCTGCTCAACCTGAGCCCGGAGCAGACCGCCCTTGAGGTCAAGGATCTCAACCTGTATTACGGCAACAAGCAGGCGCTGTTCAACGTCAACATGAAGATCCCGAAAGGGCAGGTGACGGCCTTTATCGGCCCGTCCGGCTGTGGCAAGTCGACCCTGCTGCGCTGCATCAACCGGATGAACGATCTGGTGGAGATCTGCCGCATCGAGGGGGAAATCCAGCTGCACGGCCACAACATCTATGACAAGAGCGTGGATGTCTCCGCCCTGCGCCGTCAGGTGGGCATGGTGTTCCAGCGCCCCAACCCCTTCCCCAAATCCATCTACGAGAACGTGGTCTATGGCCTGCGTCTGCAGGGCATCAACGACAGACGCACCCTGGACGAAGCCGCCGAGCGCTCACTGCGCGGCGCAGCCCTGTGGGAAGAGGTGAAGGATCGGCTGCACGACAACGCCTTCGGCCTCTCAGGTGGTCAGCAGCAGCGTCTGGTGATCGCCCGTGCCATCGCCATCGAGCCGGAAGTGCTGCTGCTCGATGAGCCGACCTCGGCGCTCGACCCCATCTCCACCCTCACCATCGAGGAGCTGATCAACGAGCTCAAGAGCCAGTTCACCGTGGTGATAGTGACCCACAACATGCAGCAGGCGGCGCGGGTGTCGGATCAGACCGCCTTCATGTACATGGGTGAGCTCATCGAGTACTCGAACACCAATACCATCTTCACCACCCCGGCCAAGAAGAAGACCGAGGACTATATCACCGGTCGTTACGGCTAAGAGATGAGGATGACTGACATGAACCACAAGAAACAGATTGGCGGTCGGTTCAACGGCTAAGGCATGGTTGGTGCAACAAGGGTTATTGGTATGAACAAGATGAGCATCAATAAACAGATTACCGGTCGGTTCAACGGCTAAGGCATAATCGGAGCAACAAGGATTATTTGTATGGACAATATGAACCTCAATAAACACATCTCCGGTCAGTTCAATGCCGAGCTCGAGAACGTGCGCAACCAGGTGCTGGTGATGGGCGGTCTGGTGGAGCAGCAGCTGACGGACGCCATCTCCGCCATTCACATCCAGGATCTGGATGCGGCGCGCAAGATAGTGGCCAACGACCACAAGGTCAACGCCATGGAAGTGGCCATCGACGAGGAGTGCACCCGCATCATCGCCAAGCGCCAGCCCACCGCGTCCGACCTGCGCCTGGTGATGGCCATCATCAAGACCATCACGGATCTGGAGCGCATCGGCGATGTGGCGGACAAGATAGCCCGCATGCTGACCGACAACGCCAACAAGCCGCAGCCGCCGCTGGTGTCCCTCGAGAACATGGGCCGTCGTACCATCAAGATGCTGCACGACGTGCTCGACGCCTTCGCCCGCATGGATCTGGAGGCGGCCATCGCCGTCTACAAGGAAGACGACAAGGTGGACAGGGAGTACGAGTCCATCATCCGCGAGCTGATGACCTACATGATGGAAGATCCGCGCACCATTCCCCAGGTACTGAACGTACTGTGGGCGGCGCGGGCCATAGAGCGGGTCGGCGACCGCTGCCAGCACATCTGCGAATACATCGTCTACTACGTCAAGGGCAAGGACGTGCGCCACACCAAGGCGGACGAGCTGAGCGACCTGCTGGGCAAGCATTGAGACAGAAATGAATAAAAAGGCGCCTTGAGCGCCTTTTTTATTGCATTGGGGGGCGGCTTAAGATAACGCGCCCCACGGGGCGCTTTTCTGCTAGAATATGGCCCCTGTGTGAGTCCCGGATGGAGTCACGGTCCGGTTTCCCGGGCCCAGTTTGCCGTCTTGTGCTAAGGCGGCTGTAGCAATAGGTTAATCATGAGTTTTGCCGATAGTTTGTTCTTTTTGATGCTGCTGGTCGCCGGCAGCGTGTTCTTCTCGCTTTCCGAGATCTCTCTCGCCGCCTCCCGCAAGATCAAGTTGCAGGTGATGGCCGACGAGGGCAATCGCCATGCCGAAAAAGTGCTGGCACTGCAGGCCCAGCCAGGTAACTTCTTTACCGTGGTGCAGATAGGCCTTAATACCGTCGCCATCCTGGGCGGCATCCTGGGCGAATCCGCCCTGAACCCCGCCATCAAGTCGTTGATCTCCGGCTTCTATCAGGGCCCCTGGCTCTCCCAGATAAGCTCGATCGCCTCCTTCGTGTTCGTCACCGGCATGTTCATCCTGATAGCGGACTTGATGCCCAAGCGCCTGGCCATGACGATGCCGGAACGGGTTGCGGTGGTGGTGGTACGCCCCATGCTGTTGTGCGTGACCCTGCTGATGCCGCTGGTGTGGTTCTTCAACGGCCTGGCCAACGCCCTGTTCCGCCTGCTGCGGGTCTCCATGGTGCGCAACGACGAGATCACCTCGGACGACATCTATGCGGTGATGGATGCGGGCGCCGAGGCCGGCGTCATCCAGCGCGAGGAGCACCAGCTCATCGAGAACGTGTTCGAGCTGCAGTCCCTCGGCGTCACCTCCGCCATGACGGCCCGCGAGAGCCTCATCTACTTCACCCTGCAGGAGGGCGAAGAGAGCATCAAGGCGAAGATTGCCGAGCACCCCCACAACAAGTTCCTGGTCTGTGACCACAACCTCGACAGCATCAAGGGCTTCGTCGACGCCAAGGAGCTGCTGATCCGCGTCATCAGCGGCCAGAGCATAGATCTCAACAGCGGCTCCCTGGTGCAGAACGTCATCATCATTCCCGACACCTTGAATCTCTACGAGGCGATGGAGTACTTCAAGAACCACAGGGGCGACTTTGCCGTGGTGATGAACGAGTACGCCCTGGTGGTGGGCATAGTCACCATGAATGACCTGATGAGCACCGTCATGGGCGAGTGGGCCACCCATGCGATGGAAGAGCAGATAGTGCAGCGGGACGAGAACTCCTGGCTGGTGGACGGGGTCACCCCCATCTCCGACGTGATGCGGGCCTTCGACATAGAGGAGTTCCCGGGGAACCAGAACTACGAGACCATCGCCGGTTTCATCATGTTCATGCTGCGCAAGATCCCCAAGCGGACGGACTCGGTGAAATACGCGGGCTACAAGTTCGAAGTGGTCGACATCGACAGCTACAAGATCGATCAGTTGCTGGTCACCCGGGTGGAGCCTGTGCTGGCCGAGAAACCCGCCCTGGAATCGTGAAAGGAGTTACCAAGGAGTCATGAAGATGCCGTCTTATTCCCGTGCGTTGAGCTGTGTGGCGCTCGCCCTGGCGCTGGGGGCCTGCAGCCAGAGCGCTCCCCGCAAACCCGCCGCCGCTCCCAAGCCCGTGGCCCCCAAGGCCGCTGTGGTGGCGCCGCAGCCGGACCCCGATGCCGTGGTGCAAAGCGCAGTGGCAGAGCCGAGCCCTGTGTTCGATGAGGAGTACCATGGTCCGGATCAGGGGTCGCTGGAGTCGGTGACCGCCCTGTTCGCCCGTGGCTACATAGAGTCGGCCATGCGTGAGACCATGCTGGCGGCGGTGCACAGCGATTACCCCTTGCTCGGCATGCGGGATGTGCGCCTGACCGATCCTGTGGCCAAGTTCCTCACCTCGGCCCAGGCCCGCACCACGGCTCACGACTACCTCTATGCCGGTGTGCAGCGCAGGTTGGGCCGCCCCCTGAGTCCGGCCCAGTGGGAGCAGATCTGGCAAGGATTCCCCCAGCAGGGGCGAGTCTCCGACTGGGTCAAGCAGACCAAGCGGGTACTGGCAGGGCGCTGAGTCGCCAGCCTATCCATGCTTCACAAGAGGCCACCCACGGGGTGGCCTCTTGTCGTTCATGCCTGTGTACCCGGGCCTTGGGTGGCAAGGACGCGGGGCCTCCCTTTGCCGCTATCATCCTGAGCTTGCTCAGATTTGTTCCTAGTTCCCGATTGCCTCTCCCTCTGCTTTGCGCCATGATGCACAAGACTTATAGCCGTCTAGATGTTTTGATGGCTTAATGTTTTTTCACACAATAAACACCCGTCATGACGGGGACACGCAGAGAGACAGAGATGGATACACAGGATTTGTGGGTACTGGATGGTGGCATGGGGCGTGAGCTGGCACGACGGGGCGCGCCGTTTCGCCAGCCGGAGTGGTCGGCCCTGGCCCTGATGGAGGCACCAGAGACGGTGAGCGAGGTGCACCAGGCCTATGTGGCGAGCGGGGCCAGAATCATCACCACCAACAGCTATGCCCTGGTGCCGTTTCATATCGGTGACGAGCGCTTCGCCGCGGATGGCGAGCGGCTTGCAGCCCTGGCCGGGCAGCTGGCCCGCGACGTGGCCGACGGGCAGGCTGGTGCCGTGCAGGTGGCCGGCTCATTGCCACCGCTGTTTGGCTCCTACCGCGCCGACCTGTTCGAGGCGGACAGGGTGAGCGAGCTGGCGACCCCGCTTATCCGGGGCCTCTCACCTCATGTGGATATCTGGCTGGCCGAGACCATGAGCCTGATCGCCGAGCCGCTGGCCCTCAAGGCTCTGCTGCCAAGTGATGGCAAGCCGTTCTGGGTCTCCTTCACCCTGGAGGACGAGGCGCCGGGCAGCGAGCCGACTCTGCGCTCCGGTGAGCGGGTGGCCGATGCGGTGACCGCGTTGGCGTCGGCCGGAGTGAGCGCCATCCTGTTCAACTGCTGCCAGCCCGAAGTGATTGAAGGGGCGCTCAAGGTGGCGAGCGCCGGCTTGCAGGCCCTGGGCCGCACCGACATTCGCCTCGGCGCCTATGCCAACGCCTTCCCGCCCCAACCCAAGGAGGCCACCGCCAACGACGGGCTGGACGAGATCCGCGCCGATCTGGGGCCGCAGGATTACCTCGGCTGGGCCGAGCGCTGGCGCGCGGTCGGAGCGAATCTTATCGGCGGCTGCTGCGGCATAGGCCCGGAACACATTCAGGCCCTGAGCAGCCGGCTGCGCTAAGGAGAGTCCATGAAAGAGAGCAAAATAGGCCTCTGGTCCCTCACCGCCCTGGTGTTCAGCTCCATGGTGGGGGCGGGGATCTTCAGCCTGCCCCAGAACATGGCCGAGGTGGCCGGGGCCCGCGCCGTGCTGATCGGCTGGGGCGTGACCGGGGTGGGCATACTGGCGCTCGCCGCGAGCTTCCTCTACCTGTCGCGGCTAAGGCCCGATCTCGACGGCGGCATCTACAGCTACGCCCGCGCCGGTTTTGGGGATCTGGTGGGCTTCTTCTCCGCCTGGGGCTATTGGCTCTGCGCCACCATAGGCGTGGTGGGCTATCTGGTGATCGCCTTCGCGGCGCTGGGCAGCTTCGTCGATACCCCCGAACAGATCTGGTTTGGTGACGGTAATACGCTGGCGGCCTTTATCGGCGAGTCCTGCATCCTCTGGGCCGTGCACCTGCTGGTGGCCCGCGGCGTGCAGCAGGCGGCCCTGTTCAACCTGGTGGCGACCCTGGCCAAGAGCCTGCCGCTGCTGCTGTTCATCCTGTTCGCCTGCTACTGGTTCGATCCTGTCACCTTCGCGGCGGATCAGCAGGGCAGCACACTGGCGGTGCCGGTTTCCGAGCAGGTGCGCAACACCATGCTGATCACCCTCTGGGTCTTCACCGGCATCGAGGGGGCGGCCGTGCTCTCGGCCCGGGCGAGAAACAAGCGGGACGTGGGCACGGCCACAGTGCTCGGGGTGGTGCTGGCACTGCTGCTCTATGTGCTCATCTCTGTGCTGGCGCTCGGGATATTGAGTCGCCCCGAGCTCGCGGCCCTGCCCAACCCCTCCATGGCGGGGCTGATGGCCCAGATGACGGGCTCCTGGGGCAAGGTGCTGATAAGCGTCGGTCTCATCGTCTCGGTGCTCGCCTCCTACGTGAGCTGGACCCTGTTCTCGGCCGAGGTGCCCTTCAGCGCGGCGCGCCACGGCGCCTTCCCGGCCATCTTCCGGCGCCAGAACCGCAACGGCACCCCCATAGCCTCGCTCTGGCTCACCAGCCTGACGGTGCAGGGCTGCCTGCTGCTGGTGTGGCTGCTTGGCAAGGGGTACACCAACCTGCTGCTCATCTCCACCTCCATGATACTGGTGCCCTACCTGCTGATCGGCCTCTTCCTGCTCAAGCTCTCCTTAAGCGGGCAGGGCAGTGGCCTGGTGCGGGTGGTGGCCCTGGTGTCGAGCTGTTACGGTCTCTGGCTGCTCTATGCCGCCGGGGTGGAGTATCTGCTGCTCTCCTTGCTGCTCTACGGGCCGGGTCTGCTGCTGTTTCTCTACAGCCGCCGCCAGCTCGGGGCGGATCAGCGGCTCAGCCTGCGCGAGCGGCTGCTGGCCGGGATCACCCTGGTGAGCCTGGTGCCGGCCATCTGGTCCTTTGCCCATGTCTGAGTGAGGTGGTGACCCGATGAAAAGAGCGCCCTGGTGGCGCTCTCTTTTTTGGTGGCGGGTGGCGCGCAACTCAGGCGTCCCCCGGGCCCGCCGGTTTGCCAAACAGCACGGCGAGTTTTTGTCGCCACGGCAGGCCACGGGCGTCATGCAGCATGTCGCGCCACTCGTGGAAGGTGAGGGTGAGGGGATTGAAGCTGTGGACGGGCTTGGTGATACCGAAGCGACAGGGCTCGCCCAAGTCTTCCTCCACGAAGGTGCCAAACAGCCGATCCCAGATGATCAGCACCCCGGCGAAGTTGCGGTCTATGTACTTGGGGTTGCTGGCGTGGTGCACCCTGTGGTGGGAGGGGGTGTTGAAGACCCGCTCCAGCCAGCCCAGCTTGCCCACCACCTGGGTGTGAACGAAGAACTGAAAGCCCAGGCTCAGCAGCACTGTGGCGACCACGGCCTCGGGGGGGAAGCCGATGAGGATCATGGGGATCCAAAACAGCCACATGCCGGAGACAGGGTACATCAGGCTCTGGCGAAAGGCGGTGGAGAGGTTGAGCCGCTCCGAGCTGTGGTGCACCACGTGGGAGGCCCAGAGCCAGCGCACATGGTGGCTGGCAAAGTGGAACAGCCAGTAGCAGAGATCCTGCAACAAGAAGAGCAGCAAGAGGCTCCAGAGGTTCAGCTCTATGTCGAACAGTCGCCAGCCCCACAGACCCTCATAGAGGTAGGCGATGGCGATGGCCGCCAGGGCATCGCCCCCCTGGTGCATCAGGGCCAGGGCGGCGTTGGCGAATAGGTCCCGCCATTGGTAGGTGGCGGTGGGAAAGGCTGCCCCGTGTTTGCGCAGATAGAGCATCTCCCAGCCGACGAAGGCCAGAAAGAGAGGGGAGAGGTAGAGCAGCAGCAGTTGCACATCCATGTGAGGCATCCGGTTGGACCAGTTGGGTTCCAGCATACCGAATGGATTTAAAAATTCATTAACATTTGATGACCCAGGTGTGCCTGCCGCTACCGGGACCGAGATCCAATGGCTTGTTTTTGCTGACAAAGTCTGGCCGTTGGCGATAAGCCCTGGATGAGCCAGCTCTGGGCGGCACCCGTCGTCCGGCGGGGCCTCGCATACACTGGGAGAACGAGGTTGCCAGGGGCGGCAGGGTGTCGTCAGTGGAGGGGAGAATGAGAGCGGTTCATCTGTGTGTCATGTTCGGCCTGCTGAGCGCGAGTGCGCAGGCCAATGACAGCTTCAACAGCGAGCTGAGCCATTTCGCCGGGGGCGCGGCCATGGGGGCGGGCTTCACGGCCGTTGTCGATCATTTCGGCTATCGGGAGCACAGGGGCTGGATTGGGTTCGGGATCTCCACCGGGATCGGGGTGGTGGGGGAGCTGGCGTCGAGAAACGGCGACTTCTCTGCCCTGGACGCGGGCGTCAATGCGCTGGGAGCGGCGCTTGGCGCCTTTGCCACCGATCGCTGGATCCTGGCCCCCCTAGTGCTGCCCGAACAACACTACGCCGGGCTGATGGCCGGTTATCGATTTTGAGGGGGGGGCTTCCGATCGGCCTCAACAACAGAGGGAGCCCAGGGCTCCCTCTGTTGTATCTCTTTCCCTTGCAACACCTGACGCAGTCACTGGCGCAGGCGCTCTGGGTTGTCGAAGCTTGCGGTCACAACACCTGACTCAGGAACTGGCGCAGGCGCGGTGAGGGAGGGTTGTCGAAGAAGTCGGTGGGCTTCTCATCCACCAGCAGCTCGCCGCTCTCCATGAAGAGCACCCTGTCTGCCACTTCCCGGGCAAAGCCCATCTCGTGAGTCACCACCACCATGGTCATGCCTTCCCGGGCCAGGCCCTTCATGACGTCCAGCACCTCACCCACCATCTCGGGGTCGAGCGCGCTGGTGGGCTCGTCAAACAGCATGATGCGTGGCTGCATGGCGAGCGCCCGGGCTATGGCCACCCGCTGCTGCTGGCCGCCGGAGAGCTGGGACGGGTAGCTCTGGGCCTTGTTCGACAGCCCCACTTTCAGCAGCAGGGCCTTGGCCCGCTCCTCGGCATCCTTGCGGGACAACCCCCGCACCTTCTGGGGGGCGAGGCTGATGTTGTCCAGCACGTTCAAGTGGGGGAAGAGGTTGAAGGACTGGAACACCATGCCCACCTCTTCCCTCAGCTTGTTGACGTCGCCCGGCTCGGTCAGGCTGATGCCATCCACCTCGATATGGCCGTCGTTGATGGTCTCGAGCTGGTTGAGGGTGCGCAGGAAGGTGGATTTGCCAGAGCCGCTCGGCCCCACTATCACCACCACTTCCCCTTCGGCCACCTGGGTGCTGACGTTCTTGAGGGCGTGCACCTCGGTGCCGTAGAATTTTTCCACGCCGCTAGCTTTGATAATGGGATCAGTTGCTGCGCGCATATTTCACCTCCAGATGTCGCACCGGGAAGGCGCGGGGCGTGCCGGTGATGGCTGCACTTCTCGACTCCTGTTGAGCCTTGATAATGGGATCAGTTGCTGCGCGCATATTTCACCTCCAGACGACCTACCAGGAAGGGGCAGGGTGTGCCGGTGATGGCACCATTTTTCGACACCTGTTGTGCCTTGATGACGGGGTCAGTTGCTCTTGGCATATTTCACCTCCAGACGACGCACCAGGAAGGAGAGAGTGCCGGTGAGCACCAGGTAGAGCAGGGCCACGGTGAACCACACCTCGAACGGGCTGAAGGTGGAGCTGACCACCTCCCGCCCCGCCTTGGTGAGATCCGTGATGGAGATGACCGAGACCAGGGAGGAGTCCTTGATAAGGTTGATGAACTGACCCGCCAGGGGGGGCAAGACCCGCTTGAACGCCTGGGGCAGGATGACGTAGCGCATGGTCTGGGCCGAGGTGAGCCCCAGGCTGCGGCCCGCCTCCATCTGCCCCTTGTGGATGGAGCTGATGCCGGCGCGCACGATTTCGGCCACATAGGCGCCGGTGAAGACGGCCAGCGCCGCTACCCCGGCGGTGAATCTGTCGAGGTTGAGCACAGTGCCGATAAAGAAATAGACGATGAAGATCTGCACCAGCAGCGGAGTGCCGCGAATGAGCTCCACATAGGTGACCGCCAGGTTGCGCAGGGCGGGATTGGGGGAGAGGCGGGCGAGGCCGGCCAGGGTACCCAGTAGGATGGCGAAGATGCCCGCGACCAGGGAAAGCTTGACCGTGACCCAGACGCCCCAGGCGATGGGGCCTGCGGTCCAGCTCAGTTGGGTGTCCAGGGTGTCGCCCTGGAAGACGGTATCCCCTTCGGCAACCTGGGCGCCTGTGCTGGCGATGGCCTGGCGACGGTTGGGGTCGAGATCGTCTTGCAGGAAGAGTTGTCCCTTCTCTGCGGCAGTGGTGCCGGCCACCACTGTGCCGTCAAATTCTGCGTACTGTTTCTGTTCGGCCTGGTAGGCGATGTACTGGGGAATGCGTTCCCAGCGCCAGGTGTAATCCACCGCCTGCACGGCCTTGTAGATGCCAAAGATGGCGGCCAGCAGCATCAGCAGGAAAACCCCGTGCCAGAGCAGCAGGTTGGGCTGTTTTTCCATCTGTCTTGTGATTTTGGGGTTGATCACTGTCACAACCTCTCTTGTCGTTATTGTGTGGGGTCTGCGTGAAGGGGCGGCGAACCGCCCCTTGAGAGGTTATTTGAGCTGGTTGAGCCAGGCGTTGGATTCAAACCACTTCTTGTAGAGACGGTCGTAGCTACCGTCGCCCTTGATCTGGCGCAGGTAGTTGTTGAACCAGTTGAGGGTGTCCTGATCCCCCTTGCGGATGGCCCAGGCCAGCGGCTCGAAGGTGAAGGGTTTGTCCAGGTGCACCACGGCGCCGGTGTTCTGGGAGGCGAAGATGGCGTTATAGGGCAGGTCGTAGACGAAGGCATCCACCTTGCCGTTGATCACTTCCAGCTTGGCGTCGTCCTGGGTTTCAAACTGCAGCAGGGTGGCCTTGGGGATCAGGCGCTTGACCGCCTGCTCGCCTGTGGTGCCGAGCTTGACCGCGATCTTGTACTTGGGATCGTTCAGATCGCTGAAGGACTTGATCTCCCCCGCCTTGTCCTTGCGAAGGACTATGGTCTGGCCCACGACTATGTAGGGGTCGGCGAAGTTGACGCGCAGGTTGCGCTGGGGGGTGACCGTCATGCCGCCCATGATGACGTCGAACTTGTCGGTCAGCAGGGCCGGGATGATGCCGTCCCAGGCGGTGTTGACGAACTCCACCTTCACGCCCATCTCCTTGGCGACCATCTTGGCCAGATCCACGTCGAAGCCGATGTACTGGCCCTGCTTGTTGGTCATCTCGAAGGGTTGATAGCCGGCGTCGAAGCCGACCCGCAGCACACCGCGCTCCAGCACGGCGTCCAGGGTGGAGCTGGGGGCCGCATTGGCGAGCCCGCACAGCAGCAGGGTAGAGAGAATGAGTTTTTTGATCATAAGTGACGTCTCTGTCGAAAGTGTGTTCGGCCTTGAACCTGCTCCGTGCGACTCCATGGCACAAGAGACTGCTGCATCCGGCAGCAGGCAAGACAGGATTATTGTCTTGATTGAGGCAAAAGCCCCATATGAGATTCTACTCCCCATTCATTGAGTGAAAAATGTACCAAAATCCGATTGTGTCAGACGACTCAATAGGTTAGTGGCGCTTTTTCCTCGCGGCACGGCTCATAAAACCACATGAAAACAACATATCTATCTAATGGCGCGGGTTCAAGTGCAAAAATAGTTGGCAGGCATTTTGCTGTGTGGTCGGTGGGAAATCTGGGTCCGAACGAACCTTGAGTGCCAGGCATCGGGTCAGCTGGGGAGCCGGAAAATATTTCATCGCGCCAGAAGGCTCCCTCTGTGTCTTGTCATGGGCTTCCCATATACTCAGCCATCCCCAATGGAAGGCTCGGGAATGGACACCTCAATTCTGCTCAATCTGGATGTATTCACGCTGATGCTCATGGCCCTCGGGGGCTACAGCCTGGGATTCATCACCCTCTCCATCATCTGGTCGACCCACAGGGAGATCCCCGGCCTCGGGCTCTGGTGGTGGTCCAGCCTCTGTGCCCTGGCGGCCCAGTCGCTGTTCTTTATGCAGGCGTTCGCCCCCCACATCGCGGGGATCTGGCTGGCCAACCTGCTCATCACCCTCTGCATAGCGCTGATGCCGCTGGCGCTGCAGCGTTTCTTCGGCGAGCCGCCGAACTGGCGGGCCTTTGCGATCTTCATGCTGGTCTACTTGCTGATCCTCTGCTGGAGCGTGCTGTTCAACGACGAGATGGCCCCCCGGGTGCTGCTGGCCTGCCTGAGCTACATGGTGCTGGGGGCCGTGGTGGTGCTGCTCATCTGGCGCCATGGCTATCCGGCCTACCTGCCGGCCGTGCTGGTGTTTACCGTGGTCAATATCCTGCTCTATGGCTTCAACCTGGTGCGCATGGGGGCCCTGCTCAGTGGCGAGGTGCGGGTGCTGATGGATCCGCACGTGGTCAATGTGTTGCCCTTCCTCTCCATGTTGATGGGCAACTACCTCTCCACCTTCGGGGTGCTGCTGCTCTGTACCCAGTACCGGGCCCTGGCCCTGCGCCGGCAGGCGAGCCAGGATCCTTTGACGGGCCTGCTCAACCGGCGTGGCTTTATGGAGCGCTGTGTGACTGCGCCCAAACAGGGGGCGCTGGTGGTGCTGGATCTCGATGACTTCAAGCAGATCAACGATCGCCACGGTCACGAGGCGGGGGACAGGGTGCTGGCGGCGGTAGGCGCCTATCTGGCCGGTCAGGGGGATCTGGTGGCCAGCCGCTTCGGCGGCGAGGAGTTTGTGCTGCTGCTGCCCGAGGGGGATGCCCTGGCCCAGCAGGCCCGTTGCGAGCAGATCCGTCAGGGCATAGCGACGCTGCCCCTGGACGGCATCCAGGTCACCGCCAGCCTGGGGTTGGTGCCCTATGCCCGGGGCTGGCATCTCGACACCCTGTTCGGGCAGGCGGATCGCGCCCTCTATCATGCCAAGCGCAGCGGCAAGAACCGGGTCTGCCTGCCGGCCTGAGCCGTGATGCTCAGCCCGGTTCGGTTGCGAGGGTCCGCGGTGCCTGGGCCTTGAGGAAGGGCAGTAGCAACAGGGCCGAGACCCCGGCCGCCACCGAGATGACCACGAAGAAGCCGTTCCAGTGCCAGATCTCCATCACCTTGGCCAGCGGATACCCCGACAGCGCCGCCCCCATGTAGGCAAAGAGCCCGACGAAGCCGGTGGCGGCCCCGGCGCAATCCTTGTGGGAGCACTCCGCCGCCGCCATGCCGATCAGCATCTGGGGACCGAACACGAAGAAGCCGATGGTGAAGAAGCAGGCCGCCTGCATCACGTAGCTGAAGAAGGGCATCAGCCAGAGTGACCCCACAGAGAGCAGTATCCCCATGGCGAAGATGAGGTTCATGGGCCCCCGGTTGCCGTTGAACAGCTTGTCCGAGCCCCAGCCCGCCACCAGGGCGCCGATAAAGCCCCCCACCTCAAACATCGAGATGGCCGAGTTGGCGCTCATCAGGTTGAAGCCGCGCTGCTCTGTCATGTAGAGGTTGCCCCAGTCATTGATGGCGGTGCGCACCACGTAGACCAGCACGTAGCAGCAGGCGAGCAGCCAGATGTAGGGATTGCCGAGCACGTATTTGCGCAGGATCTGGCGCGGATCCAGGCCGACATCCTGGGTCTGCTGGGCCATCTCCAGGGCGTCCTGGCGCCACTGTCCGACCGTGGGCAGCCCCAGGGTGCTCGGGGTGTCCCGCAGTCGCCAGCACAGCAGCAGCCCGGCCAGTATGGCGATGAGGCCGGGCACTATCATGCCGTAGCGCCAGCCGTGCTGCAGGGCTATGGTGCTGACGATAAGCGGGATCAGGGCCCCGCCCACGTTGTGTGCCGTGTTCCAGGCCGACCACCAGAAGCCGCGCTCGGTCCTCGAGTACCAGCTGGTAAGCAGCTTGGAGCAGGGGGGCCAGCCCCAGCCCTGGAAGAAGGCGTTGGCAATCCAGAGTGCCACGAACATCCAGAGGGCCGACGAGAGGCCGAACAGTATGTTGATGACCCCGGTCGCCATCAGCCCCAGCCCCATGAAGTAACGGGGATTGGCCCGATCGCTTATGATGCCGGAGACGAACTTGGAGCAGCCATAGGTGAGGTAGAACAGGGTCCACATCATGCCGATGTCGGCCTTGTCCAGGATGCCGCTCGCCAGCATGTCCGGCATGGCGAAGTTGAAGCTTTTGCGGGTGAAATAGAAGACCGCATAGCCCAGGTACATGGTCAGCAGTATGTGGAGGCGCCAATGGCGATAGCTGGCATCGATCTCGGCCTGATCCCGCACCAGAGGGGCCGCCGGGCGGCTCTTCATAAAGCTCAGCATGGGGCGCCCTGCCTTCTGGATCCTGGATCAGTCATGGGACTCCTCCCGTTTGCGGCTGGGGAGGTTGACAGTCAGCTGGGTCCCCTGGACGCAGGAGAGCCGCAGCGTCCCCCCCAGCGCCTGCACCCGCTCGCGAATGCCGAGCAGGCCATAGCCCTGGGGCGTCTGCTCGGGCAGGCCGCAGCCGTCGTCGTCCAGTTGCAGCAGCACCCGATCGGCCTGCTGGCGGGCCAGTATGGTGACAGCGCTGGCATTGGCGTGCTTGACCACGTTGTTGAGCCCCTCCTGACAGACCCGAAACAGGGTGACTCGCTGGGCGTCCGAGAGCGCCTCATCCGCCAGCCCCCACTCCAGCCGGGTGACGATGCCGCGCCGCTCCAGCTCCAGCTCCCGCAGCAGGCCGCGCACCGCCTGCTCCAGGCTCATGTCGTCGAGCTGGCGCGGGCGCAGGCGACCGAGCAGGCCGCGCACCGCATCGTAGATCCCGAGCGACAGGGTCTCGATAAGGGCGCTGCTCTGGCCGACATGGGTGTTGTCCGGCGCGAGGCGGCGCACTATGCCCGCCTGGGTGCGGATGGCGGTGATGGTCTGGCCTATGTCGTCGTGCAGCTCCCGGGCCACCTCCTTGCGGATGCTCTCCTCTGTCTCCAGCAGCCGCTCGGTGAGCTGGCGGTTGTGGGCGAGCTGGCGGGTCAGCGCCTGGTTGAGCTCGCGCTGGCGCTGTATGCCGGCGCCCAGCAGCAGGCCGGTCAGGCTCTGGGCCAGCAGGGAGAGCAGCAGATCCAGGGGATGTTCGTGCCAGGCCTGGCCCGCCATCAGAGCCACCGTATTCATCAGGGTGGCGAGCAGGGCCCCCTGCCAGCCGTAGCGCCAGGCCATGGCCATGATGGGAATGGCGAGGCAAAAGGGGGTGAAGCGCACCAAAGAGTCCGGCAGGCCGAGCTGCAGCCCCAGGCTCAGCACGAACAGCAGTAGATACCAGACCAGATGGCGAAAGCGCCAGTCCACCGGCTGATCCACCAGCGCAGGGCCGAGCGGCACCCAGGTGGCGCGGGTCAGATAGTGCCAGATCAGCATGCAGGTAGAGGTGAGGGTCAGGCCGCCGGTCAGGGTGAGCAGCAGGGCGGTGAGGCCATCTTCCCCTGCCAGATGCCAGAGCAGGGATTGCAGGGCCGCCGCCACAGTGACGGTGGCGAGCAGCACCAGCAGTTGCTGCCAGTCGTCTCGCACCCGTTGGCGGCGGGCGATGAGCAGCGGCAGCAGGGTGAGCAGGCTGCCAGCCAGGATGAGGGGCCACAGGGGCATGCCCACCTCCCGATCGAGCCAGTGGAGCAGCAGGGCTTCACAGAGCAGCAGGGGCGGCCAGTAGGGGAGGGGGCTCTGCAGAAGCAGACCCAGCCGCAGCCCGAAGGGGAACAGCAACACCGCCAGCACCGGGCTCTCCACCAGATGCAGGCCGATGCTCCAGAGGCAGAACCAGCCGGCGGCGAAGATGAAGCAGGCCGCCAGCGAGATGGCGACATAGCTGGCAAGGCGGGAGATCACCAGCTGTCCAGCATGCGGTGGGCCAGCTCCACGTTGTTGTTGACGTTGAGCTTGTCCATCAGGTTGGCGCGGTGCACGTGCACCGTCTTGGGGGAGAGGCCGAGGCGCTCGGCGATGGCCTTCACCTCCATGCCGCCGGCCAGCAGCTGCGCCACCTCCCGCTCCCTGTTGGTGAGGGGATCTCTGTGGCTGCTGGCGAGCTTGTGGGCTATGTCAGGGGTCAGGTAGCAGCCACCCTGGGCGGCGGTGCGTACCGCGGCGATCAGCTCCTCCGGGCTGCAGCGCTTGGAGAGAAACCCCTTGGCACCGGCCTGCAGGGCCTGCTCGATGAGGGCCGGGCTGTCGTGCACCGACAGCATCACCACGGCGAGGCCGGCGGGCAGTTGCCTGAGCAGGTCCAGCCCGGATTGATCCGGCATTGAGATGTCGCACACGCACAGCTGTACACCGCTGCCCGGCAAGCCGGCGAGGGCGTCGGCGGCGCTGCCAAATTCGGCGACGACCCGCAGATCGGGTTCGAGATTGAGCAACTGGGCAAAGCCGGAGCGGACTATCTGGTGATCGTCGATGAGGGCAATTTTTATCATGGTGTCAGCCTGAGATCTGCGGCCAGGGCGCTGGCGCGGCCAACAAGATACTCCCGCTCGCCCCCTGGCTCAAGGGGGAGGAGAGCCCCAGCGAAGGAGACGCGGCTATGGGTGCTTCACCTGAGTGCGTGATTCAGGGCGGCAATGTAAGGAGAGGCACGCTCTGCTCGCCGGGGCGGCAGAGCGTGCCCGGCCCTGTCAGCGGTGCAGCTCACCCGCCCGCTCCGGCTGATAGACCACTTCCAGTATCTCCACCTGTATGGTGCGCCCGGCCGGGCCCGGCCAGGCGATGCTGTCACCCACCTTCAAGCCCAGCAGGGCGCTGCCGACCGGCGCCAGCACGGAGATCTTCGACTCGTCCCCCTGCACGTCCTTCGGGTAGACCAGGGTCAGGCAGAAGTCATTGCCGCTGTTTTGCATCTTGAAGCGCACAGTGCTGTTCATGGTCACCACGTCAGGCGGCATGTCGGCGGGGTCGCGGATCTCGGCGCGGTTCAGCTCCTCCTGCAGGGCCAGGTGTTGCGGGTGGTTGCCGAGCAGTTGCTCGATGCGATCCAGATCCAGATTGGAGATGACGAGATGTGGCTGTTGCATGGGGTATTCCTTATCAATGGCTGAAAGGACCAGGATGACGGACAAGCTGGTCGAAAAAGGGTTCGGATTGTGAGAATAGATCGCAAGCGCGATGCCCCCGAGCGACTCGCTGTCAGGGGCGAGGGCGGGGGCTCAACGGGGTGTGAGCAGACTGGAAAAAATCATGAGCGCTTTCATGGGGATACCATAACCATTCTGAATGGCTTTGGCAAATGCCCGGCCGGGGGTCAGGGCGCCTGGTAATCGTACTGCCGCAGGATGCGCGCCAGGCTGCCATCCTCGCGCATCTCCTCAATCGCCTTGCGCCAGCGCAGCGCCTCGGCCGCAGGAAACTGCGGGCTGGCGGCCAGGTAGAGGGCGCTCTCTTGCAAGGTGTCGCCGCGCACCAGATCCGCCAGGGGCAAGCCGGCCCGTTGCTGGTTGTAGCGGGCGGTGTTCCAGGCCACGGCCCAGCCCTGGATGCGGCCCAGCGCCAGCTTGCTGGCATTGTTGACCTCCTCGGTGACCAGCTCCCGGGTCACTCCCTTGAGGGGCTGGATCAGGCTCTGACCATGAGAGCCGCGCATCGCCCCCAGGGTCAGGCCGGACAGCGCCTTGACCGAGAGGGGAGCCGGGTGGTGCTGGCGGTGGCTGACCAGCACGAAGGCCTCCTCCAGCAGGGGGGCAATCCAGAGGAACAGGGGCTCGCGCTGGGGACTCCTGGCCGGTGGCAGCAGCAGGACGTCCGCCCGGTGGCGGGTCTGGCTGAGGGCGCGGGCCAGCGGCATCAGCTCTATCTCAAGCGGCTCCCGAAGGCGGCGGGCAGCCTCCTCCAGCACCTCGATTGCCATGCCGCTTGGGGCCCCCTGTTGGGAGCGAATCACATAAGGGGGAACGTCTGCGGCCAGGACCACCACGGCGTGGGCGCCTGGACCCGGGAAGAGGAGGGCGCAGCAGAATAGAAGCAATAGGGGAAGACGCATAGAAGACCGGGTCAGGGATGAGTACACAGAGTGTAACATCCCGTAACCCCAAGTCAGTCAACCCATTGGGGGGAGCGGGCCGTCAGTCGAAGAAGTCCCGCAGATCCAGGGTCTGGTAGCTATCGAGCTGCTGCCAGGGCAACTGCCTTGGCAAGGGCTTGAGGGTCACCTCCATCCGGTAGCTGCGATAGCCGTCCAGGCTCGCGGACTCCACCACCAGGGGCAACTGCCATTGGCTCGACCAGAGGATGCGGGTGCGCTGCTTGCCCTCGCGTTTTTCGTACCAGAGCGCCTGCTCGGGGGCCGCCTCGTCGAGGGCGGTCATGCCCTGCAGCAGGGCCGGGTCTACCAGGTGGCGAAGGCGTGCCCAGTCCGCGGTGAAGGCTACTTGGCCATACTCCTCCGGCGGCACCTCCACCAGCTGGTTGTGCCAGGCGTCGGCGTAGCGCAGTTGCAGCTCCCCCTCATCACTGCGGCTGACCCAGCGGGCCGCCATCTGGTGGGTGAAGTGCTTGTGGCCCGGAGTTGCATCGTGGCTGGCGTGATAGGCGCGGGCGAGCGGCAGGGGGATGAGCCGCTGGCTCCACACCTGGTTGCCGACCCGGATCCATTTCTCCTGCCAGTGGTTCTCCCGGGCTATGCCGTCGCTGCTGGTGATCCTGTCCTGATAGCGGATGCGGGCGGCCAGATCGGGGGCCTCATCGGCCAGCAGGGGGAAGCTGAGGGTGCTGCCAAGGAGCCATAACGGAAGTAACAATCGCATCATGGGTGATCGCTCGAAAGAAGGGGGCTCGGCGTGACACCGGGCCCTCTTTCTTACAGGCCGAGCGCCTCCCTGAGCTTGCCGAACACCAGGGTGTTGTCCAGGGTGCCCTTGAAGCGGCCGCTGCCCGCGCCATCGGCAAACAGCATCACATCGCCGCCGCCGTGGGTCTCTGAGCCCAGCTTGACCCCTGTCTCCTGCAGGTAGTCATCCCCCATCACCTGGTTGCTGGTGAGGGTGGGGCGCAGGTCCGCGCGGTTCGGGCCGTTGCCGAACACCAGCGTGGTGAAGGGCTTGCCATCCACGTCGTTCTGGGTGGAGCCGTCGCCATTCTTGACCAGATCCAGCACAGGGTTGCCCTTGGCGGAGTAGCCGTTGATGGTCATGGTGTGGTCGTGATCGGCGGTGACCACTATCAGGGTATCGGTCAAGTCCACCTTGCCGAGCGCCGTCTTGACCGCCTCGTCCAGCGCCACCGCATCGGTGAGGGATCGTTTGGCGTTAGTGGCGTGCAGGGCGTGGTCGATGCGGCCCCCTTCCACCATCAGGAAGTAACCCTGGCTGTTCTGGCTCAAGAGATCGATCGCCTTGGCGGTCATCTCGGAGAGGGACGGTTGGGTATTGGCCGCCCCCTTGGCGACGCGGTCCAGCTCGTAGTCGAGGTGGGACTTGGCACTGAACAGACCCAGCACCTTGCCGCTCTCTATCTTGGCGAGATCGCTCTGGGTGGTGACGTACTGATAGCCCTGGGCACTGAGCTCGGCGGTGAGATCCCGGCCATCGGCCCGGCCCCCCTTGTTGCTGGCGCTGTAGGGGGTCCAGTGGTTGGCACCGCCCCCCATCAGCACGTCCACCCCGTCTCCGAGCGCGGCGTTGAAGCCGGCACCCCCCGGGACCGCCTGCTCGGCGATGGCGTAGGCCGCGTCACGGTGGCAGATGTGGGAGTAGGTGGCCGCCGGGGTGGCGTGGGTCAGCTCCGTGGTGGTGACGGTCCCCACCGACTTGCCCGCCGCCTTGGCCAGCTCGAGTATGGTCGGCACCGGGGTGCCGTTGTCGCCGCTGCAGTTGTTGATGCCCTTGTTGCCGTTGATGTCCTTGGACGGCGCCACGGCCTGGGTGTCGCTGCTCATGGCGATCACCTCGTTGTTCATCTTGACCCCTGTGGTGTAGGCCGCCATTGAGGGGGCCGAGTCCGTGGTCTGGGCGTCGTGGGAGAAGGTCTTGATGCGGGCGCTGCGTGGCAGCTTCATCATCTCGAGATCCCCCTCTTCCCCCACCTTGTAGAGGCGGGTGGCGGTGAGCACGCTGGGGCCCATGCCGTCGCCGATAAAGAGGATGACGTTCTTGGCGTCGCTGGCCTGGGCCTGGGACAGGCCGCCGAGGGCGGCGAACAGGGCGGTGCACACCAGGGTTTTGTTCATGGTTTTTCTCACGGGAATGATCCTCACAGCTTGGCCGCAGCCTTGACCTTGCCGAAGACGGCGGTGTTATCGAGGGAGCCGTGGAAGCTGTCAGCCCCCTGGCCTATGGCGCCGAGGAAGACGTCGGTGCCGCCGTGGGTCTCGTTGCCTAGCTCGCCCACCTTGACCGCCACCTCCTGGTGATAGTCGTCGGCCGAGACGGTGGCATCGTCGAGCGGTGCCACGCTGCTGCGCGGGCCATCCACCCGGTTGTAGCCGTTGCCAAAGCCGATGATGGTGTAGGGCATGCCGTCGCTGTCCTTGCTCGGCTCGCCGGTCTCGTAGTTCTTTACCAGCCCGAGCACGCCGGGGTTGCCAGCCGTGGTCTTGCCGGTGCGCTTGGCGTAGCCGTTCAGCACCAGCGTATGGTCATGGTCGGCGGTGACCACTATCAGGGTGTTTTTCAGCTCGGGGTCGGTTTTCTTCACCTCGTCGATGGTGGCCTTGATGGCGTCGTCGAAGGCGAGGGTATCTTGCAGGGCGCGCTTGGCGTTGGTGTCGTGCAGGGCGTGATCGATGCGGCCCCCTTCCACCATCAGGAAGTAACCCTTCTCCTTGTCCTTGAGCTGCTTGATGGCAGCCAGGGTCATCTGGGCAAGGGAGGGCTCGCTGGCGGGCCTGTCCAGGTCATATTTCATGTGGCTGGCGCCAAACAGCCCCAGCAGCGGCTTGCCCGCCTCGGCCTGGTTCAGCTCGTCCAGGTTGCTGGCAAACTGGTAGCCCTTGGCCTGCATCTCGCTGATGAGGTTGCGGCCATCCTCCCGCTTGCCCTTGTCGGCGGTGGGCAGGAAGAAGCTGCTGCCGCCACCGAGCACCACGTCCAGCCCCTCTTTCAGGGCGCCGTTGTAACCGGCGCCGCCCGGTACCAGCTGGGCGGCGATGTCGGCTTCCAGATCCCGGTTGCAGATGTGGGCATAGGTGGCGGCCGGGGTGGCATGGGTCACCCGGGTGCTGGTGACCACGCCGGTGCCGCGGCCGTCGGCCTTGGCCAGCTCCAGCAAGGTGGTGACCGGCTTGCCGGCGCTCTGGCTGCAGTCGCTCTCATAGGTAGCGTCGCTGTCCATGCTGATGACGCCGTTGTTGCTCTTGACCCCTGTCATGTAGGCCGCCATGGAGGGGGCCGAGTCGGTGACCTGGGCGTCGTGGGAGAAAGTCTTGATGAAGGCCGTTTCCGGCAGTGTGTCTATGGTGAGGCTGCCCTCTTCCCCCACACCGTAGATGCGGGCGGCGGTCAGGGTGTTGAGGCCCATGCCGTCGCCGAGGAAGAAGATGACGTTTTTGGCGCTGGGCTCCGGGGTGCTGCTGTCATTGTTGGAGTTGCAGCCGGCGACCAGGGTGGCGCCTATCATCACTGCAAGTCCTGCCATGTTTCTCATTGGGGTTCGCTCCTTGTAAAACCTGAGCGCAGCCTAGAGGGGGCAGATGACACTTTTAGTGAGTCTGGATGACAATACGGTGAAGGCACTATATAAATGTTATGTTGTATCAACCACTTATTGATTGCTGCCTGCCCTTCTGCCCCAGGCCGTCGTGGTGGCACCGGCGCCGCTGCCGTGCACGCCTGTGGCCACAATGGCCTGTCAAATCAGGGCCGCAGCAGGTAAAATGTGCCCCCTTGCGATGAGTGCCAGCGGTTTGGCGCATCACCAGGCGCCCGCAGCCCCCAGCGGGGGCCAGCATCCCCAATGAGAGAGTAACGGATATGTCCATCAACTGGTTCCCCGGCCACATGCACAAGGCCCGCAAAGAAATTGCCGAGGTCATGCCCCAGGTCGATGTCATCATCGAGATGCTCGATGCCCGCATCCCCTTCTCCAGCGAGAACCCCCTGGTGCCCGAGCTGCGTGGGGATACCCCTGTCATCAAGGTGCTGAACAAGGCGGATCTGGCCGATCCGGCGATCACCGAGCTGTGGGTGGCGCACATGGAACAAGAGAAGGGGATCAAGGCGTTGCCCCTGACCCAGCAGGAGCCGGAGAAGATCAAGGCGCTGCTGACCCTGTGCCACGAGATGCTGCCGGAGCGCAACTTCGACCTGCGCGGGGTGCGGGCCATGATCATGGGCATCCCCAACGTGGGCAAGTCCACCCTGATCAACACCCTGGCGGGGCGCATCATAGCCCGGACCGGCAACGAGGCGGGGGTGACCAAGTCCCAGCAGCGGATCAAGCTGGACAACAACGTCATCCTGACCGATACCCCGGGGTTCCTCTGGCCCAAGCTCAACCCGCCCTCCTGCGGCTACCGGCTGGCCATCACCGCGGCCATCAAGGACACCGTCTTTGACTACGCCGACATCGCCATGTTCGCCGCCGATTACTTCATCAAGGCCTACCCCGAGCGCATCAAGGCCCGCTACCAGATAACCGATCTGCCCGAGACCGAGATCGAGCTGCTGGAGATGATCGCCCGTCAGCGCGCCTTCGTGCGCAAGGGCGGCCTGGCGGATCTGCACAAGGCCTCCGAGATCCTGGTCAACGAGTTCCGCTCAGGTATGCTGGGGCGCATCTCCCTGGAGACCCCTGAGATGGTGAGCGCCGAGATCATACTGGCGGCAGAAGAGGCTGAGGAGAAGGCCAAGGAGAAGGCCGAACGGGAAGAGGAGCGCCAGGCGCGGGCCCGTCGCAAGTACGCCAAAAAGCGTCAGAAATAGCCGATGTTGTGGCAGCTATAACGAAGAGGCGACCCCGGGGTCGCCTCTTCTGTTATGACGCCAATGGCCGGGCCGGGGCAAAACCTGGCTGCGGCTCGTTCAGTGCCGATTGACAATGGCATTGGCGGTGGCATGATGCGCTCGCATTTTGCCTCTCCCCAGGGTTTTATCCATGACCACATACTCCCGGCCAGTGCAGTTATTGCTCTGTGGCCTGCTGCTACTGACCCTGGCCATAGCAGTGTTGAATACCCTGGTGCCGCTCTGGCTTGCCCATGACAAGCTGCCGACCTGGCAGGTGGGCATGGTCGGCTCCGCCTATTTTTGCGGCAACCTGCTGGGGACTTTGCTGGCGGGGGCGCTGATCAAGCATGCCGGGTTCAACCGCAGCTACTACCTGGCTTCTGCGCTCTTCGCCGCAGCCTGTGTCGGGCTTGGGCTCACCCTGGGGTTCTGGAGCTGGCTTATCTGGCGATTCATCGCCGGCATCGGCTGCGCCATGATCTGGGTGGTGGTTGAGAGTGCGCTGATGTGCAGCGGCAACGCGCGTAACCGGGGGCGCCTGCTCGCCGCCTACATGATGGTCTATTACATGGGGACTGTGCTCGGGCAACTGCTGGTCAGCACGCTGCCGACCGGTCTGATGGATGTGCTGCCCTGGGTGACTGGCCTGGTACTGGCCGCCATCCTGCCGCTGCTCTTTACCCGCATTGTCAACGAGCAGGGCGAGCAGCAGGGGGCAACCCGGGTGTGGCCCATGCTGCGCCTGCGTCAGGCACGCCTTGGGGTCAATGGCTGCATCATCTCCGGCATAGTGTTGGGGTCGCTCTATGGCCTGATGCCACTCTACCTGAACCATCAGGGAGTGAGTGATGCCGGTATCGGCTACTGGATGGCGGTCATGGTGAGCGCCGGCATCCTGGGACAGTGGCCTGCCGGCCGTCTGGCAGACAGGTTCGGTCGCTTGCCGGTACTGCGGCTGCAGGTGCTGGTGGTCATCCTGGGCGCCTTGGCTATGCTCGGCAACCTGGCGATGGGTCCGGCGCTCTTCATCCTGGGCGCCGCCGGTTTTACCCTCTATCCGGTGGCCATGGCTTGGGCCTGCGAGAAGGTCGAGCAGCATCAGCTGGTAGCGATGAATCAGGCGCTGCTGCTGAGCTACACCATAGGCAGCCTGCTCGGCCCGGCCTATACCTCGCTCTTGATGCAGCACTACTCGGATAAGCAGCTGTTTATCATGATCGCCAGCGTGTCCTTCATCTATCTGCTGATGCTGCTGCGCCCCGTGGGTGAGCATCCGACCCCGGTGGCACATGCCTGATGGCGAGTGTCTGATAGAAAAGAGCGTCGAGAGCCATGCATGACGCCCTGTCCTGTCTCTGGTGACAGGCGCTGCAAAACGCAGCTGTGCCCTATATAAGAAGAGGCGGCCCCGGGGCCGCCTTGTTGTTATCAGAGACTGGCGAGGGGGAAAGGGGCGCTAGCCGTAGCGCTTTTTCGCCTCTTCGAACAGGGAGAGGTGCAGCGGGATCAACTGCCGCCAGTCGCGCCGATAACCGCCTCCCGGTACGGCGGCGATGGGCAGGCCGTGGCTTATCGCACAGTCAAACACCATGGCGTCCCGCTGGCGCACCCCGGCGTCGCTCAGGGAGAGATAGCCGAGCTCATCGGCCTGGTGCACGTCGACCCCGGCCTGGTAGAGGATGAGGTCGGGGCGGTAGAGGCGCAGCGCCAGTGACAGCGCCTGGGTCAGGGTCTCGAGGTAGGCGTCGTCCTCCATGCCGCTTGGCAGGGCAAAGTCCAGATGGGAGGCCGGTTTGTCGCGGGGGAAGTTGTGCTCGCCATGCAGGGAGAGGGTGATGATGTCCCGGCTCCCCATGCACAGGGCGGCGCTGCCATCCCCTTGGTGGACATCCAGATCCACTATCAGCACCTGCTCGCAGCGCCCCTCGTCGAGGCAGGCCCGGGCCGCTATCACCAGATCGTTGAACAGGCAGAAGCCGCTGCCAAAGTCCCTGTGGGCGTGATGATAGCCGCCGGAGACCTGCAGGCCGCAGCCCTGCTCGAGGGCGTGGCGGCTGGCGGCTATGGTGGCCCCGACCGAGCGCAGGGTGCGTTCAATCAGCAGGGGTGACCAGGGAAAGCCGAGTCTGCGGATGGCGCCGTCATCCAGGGTGCCGGCAAGGGCCGCCGCTACATAGTCGGCGTCGTGGACCCGGGTTATCTGCTGGCGGCTCGCGGCGGGAGCCTCTGCCAGCGGATAGCCCAGTGTTGCCAGGATCTGGTAGAGCGCCTGGTACTTGGCCAGGGGAAAGCGGTGACGCTCGGGCAGCGTCAGGGAGGAGTAATGGGGGTGATAGAAGATGCGCAGGGACATGGCAATCGGCCTGAACTGATATGAAAAAGGGGAGCCAGGCTCCCCTCTATGCATAAAGCGACGTGCTGCGCCTTATTGCTGCTGGATCACCCAGATCTGGAAGGCTTTGCGGGTTTCCGCATCCGCCTTGTTGTACCAGTTTTGCAGCTGGGTCAGGGCTTCCGGATTGCTCTGGGCCTTGCTCGGCGCCACTTCGACCGGCGCGCTGGCGGCGGCCATCACGGCAGCGGTGGAGACGGCAACGGTCGCTGGCTGGTTGAAGGCCTTGCCCATCTTGAGCAGCTCCTGCTGGTAGTCACGGGTCAGCTGGAAGCCACCCACTTTCGGCATGACGAACTGCTCGCTGGCCAGGGCCTGACCGCTGACCTTGTCCTTGAGAACGACCTTCTGCTCTTTCACGAATGCCTTGGCTTCGTCTTCGTTACGGGGCTTCTTGAAATCCAGCACCAGGGTCTGGTTGTCGGCGGCGGTGAAGTTGATCACCAGAGGCTCGGCGGTCACCAGCTTGATGTCGTTGCGGTTGGAGTAGTTGCCCTCGAAGGCCACCACCAGCTGGTGCTTGCCGGCACTGATGGGGAAGCTGCTGGTCTTCTCCAGCAGCTTGGGATTGATGGACTCGCCATCGATCAACTGCACCACATAGGGATTGTGTATTTCCAGTTGGCTATCAGCCAGGGCGCTACCTGCCCACAACAGACCAGCCAGAGCCGGCACCAGAACAGTCAGTTTCATTTCATCTCCTTGAACAGTCAGGCGATTGCCCACTGAAAAATAGGGGCTCATTTTTACAGGTTTGCCCCAGAGCGGCAATAGCCGTTTGTGGCGCCGCCCGGCAGGCAGCTTGCTGACTTATCTGTCAAATAAACCCGGCATGGCTCACTCGATACGCCGGGTGAAGGGGGGGAGGGCATCGAGCAAGCCCTTGCCGTAGCGTTTGGTAAGAAGGCGCCGATCGAGAATGGTTACTCGGCCCCGATCGGCCTCCTTGCGGATCAGACGACCACAGGCCTGAATGAGTTTTCGGGACGCCTCCGGCACCGTCAGCTGCAGGAAGGGGTTGCCACCGCGTTTTTCGACCCACTCGGCGGTCGCCTCCTCCACCGGGGAGTTCGGCACCGCGAAGGGGAGCTTGGTGATCACCAGGTTGGTGAGGTAGTGGCCGGGCAGGTCCAGCCCCTCGGAGAAGCTGCCGGTACCAAAGAGGATGCTGGCCTGGCCGCCGTCGCACTTCTGTTTGTGCAAGGTCAGCAGGGCGTTGCGCGACGCTTCCCCCTGCACCAGCAGGGAGAGCCCCTTGGCCCGCAGCCCCACCGCCACCTCGTTCATCTGCCGGTAGGAGGAGAAGAGCACAAGGCTCGCCTCCTTGCCCGCCAGCAGCCGGGGCAGGGTATCGACCAGCTCCTGGGTAAAGCCGGGAGCGCTGGGTTCATGGGTCATCTTGGGCAGATAGAGCTCGGCCTTGTGGTACTCGAAAGGAGAGCGCAGCCGCAGATAGCGGGTGCCGTCATGCTCCTTGAGCCCCACCTGGTGGCGGAAATAGCTGAAGGAGGAGAGGGCGGTGAGGGTGGCCGAGACCAGCACGGCGCCCAGGCACCTAGACCAGAGCCACTCCTCCAGCAGATAACCCACCTCTATGGGGGAGGCGTGCAGCCAGATGTCCCCATCCTCGCTCCTGGCCATCCAGCGGGCCAGCGGTGTCTTGCCCGTCGGCACGTGGCGACTCAGCATCTCCCACAGGGCGCAGAAACTCTCCAGTCGCTGCAGGTGAAAACCGCTCTCCGCCAGCAGGGGCTCGGCCTCCTTGCGACGGATTTCGCCGTCTTTGAGCGCCTCGCCGATGGCGCCCTGCATCCTGTCCAGCGCCCGCAGCGCCTTCTTGCTCGCCTCCTTCAGGTTCTCCGCCAGCATGGGCAGGGGATCGGGCAGCACCCCCTCGGCAAACCTGTGGTGCTGCTCGGTGCCAAACAGCTGATCGTTGCCGGCGAGCCACTGCTCCAGCGCCTTGAGATCCGGTTGCAGGGAGGCCAGGGCATCCTGCAGCTTGAGTTGGGGGTCGAGCAGGCTCTCCTTGTTCAGCGCCCTGGCCAGCTTGCCGGCGCTCTGCACCAGTTTTTCCAGCCAGCGGCGAGAGCCCTTGACGCTGGCAGAGGCGGCGCCGTGATCCCGGGCTATGGTCGGCAGGTGGTGAGCCTCATCCAGCACATAGATACACTCGTCCGGTGGCGGCAATATGATGCCGCCGCCCATGGTGAGGTCAGAGAGCAGCAGGGCATGGTTGACCACCAGCACATCGGCGGCGTCCATGTCATTCCTGGCACGGTGGAAGGGGCAGTGCTGGTGGTGGCTCAGCGCCTTGTTGCAGCTGTGGCGATCGGCGGCGATGCGATCCCAGCACAGATCCGGAATCGGCTTGGACCAGTTGTCCCTGTCCCCGTCCCACTTCCCCTCGGTGTAGGCCTGCCACAGCGCCTGATAGCGCTCCTTGTCAGAATCTGACGGCTTGTGTTTGCTCAAGCTGCCGAAATCGAGTTCGAAATTGGCCATATCGGCGCCGCTTGCCGCTTGTTCAAGCAGATGCTCGCAGCAGTAACGCTGGCGCCCTTTGACCAGCATGAAGCGAAACGGCAGCTCGCTGTGGCGATGGTAGAAGGGCAGGTCCTTGTGGATCAACTGCTCCTGCAGGGCGACGGTGGCGGTGGAGATCACCAGCTTCTTCTGGGTGAGCCGCGCCACCGGGATGGCGCCCTGGGCATAGGAGAGGGACTTGCCGATGCCGGTGCCCGCCTCGGCCACCAGGATGCGGCGACTCTTTTCATACTCTCCGGTGAGGGTCTTGGCGATTTCGGCCACCAGAAAATTCTGCTCCTTGCGCGGCACAAAACCGGGTAAACCATCGGCAATCTGTCGATAGGTATTGCGAATGGTGGCTTTGAGGCGAGTCGATAGCATGAATGGGGCGTGACCGTGTCTGGAATGAATGACCACAGGATACCCGCAACAGGCGGCCTGGGTCGAGGCAAGGTGAGGCAGGGGTTATGGGCCGGGATCCGCACTTATGTCATCGGGTGGATTGTGCGTGCAATAAACCACCAAAAAAGGGCGTTTCAGGCAGCGCGTATCGCTGTAAACGTTTTCCCTGAGAGGGCAAACAATATGGGATTCAGCTCACAATTTTTTCCCTATGACTATGGTTTTCTCAAAAAGTTCCAAGTTTTTTCGTTGCGGATCGGAAAACCCGGTGATAGTCTCGGCGGCATAGTGATGCAAAGAACATCGCTAACACAGGGAATAACAAGGACTTAGTGTTTAATTACAGTAGGCATTGGAAACAACTATGAAAAAGACAATTCTGGCTATCGCTATCCCGGCTCTGTTCGCATCTGCCGCTAACGCCGCAGTCGTTTATGACAAAGACGGTACCTCCTTTGATATCTACGGCCGTGTTCAGGCTAACTACTATGCTGACGCTGACGACGCCAGCCCCATCACTGCCAGCAACGCTGGTGATGCCGAGCTGATCGGTTCCTCCCGTCTGGGCTGGTCCGGTAAAGTTGCGCTGAACAACACCTGGTCCGGTATTGCCAAGACTGAGTGGCAGGTTTCCGCCGAAAACTCCGACAACAAGTTCAACTCCCGTCACATCTGGGTTGGCTTCGACGGTACCCAGTACGGCAAGATCATCTTCGGCCAGACCGACACCGCGTTCTACGACGTGCTGGAGCCGACCGATATCTTCAACGAGTGGGGTGATTACGGTAACTTCTACGACGGTCGTCAAGAAGGCCAGATCATCTACTCCAACACCTACGGTGGTTTCAAGGGCAAAGTGTCCTACCAGACCAACGACGACGAAGCCGTCAAGGTTTCTGACATGGGTGGCCAAACCGTCACTACCGTATTCCCGGACCTGAAGCGTAACTACGGCTACGCAGCTGCCATCGGTTATGACTTCGACTTCGGTCTGGGCCTGAACGGCGGTTACGCTTACTCCGACCTGGAAAGCACCACCAGCACCAACACTGGTGACAAGTCCGAGTGGGCCCTGGGCGCACACTACGCCATCAACGGCTTCTACTTCGCCGGTGTCTACACCGAAGGCGACCTGAAGAACGACACCACCGGTTACAAGGGTGAAGGTCGTGGCTACGAGCTGGCTGCTTCCTACAACGTTGATGCCTGGACCTTCCTGGCTGGCTACAACTTCAAGGAAGGCAAGGACAACTCTGCCGGTTCTTCCTACGAAGACATGGTTGACGAAACCCTGCTGGGTGTTCAGTACAACTTCACTTCCAAGCTGAAGGCGTACACCGAGTACAAGATCCAGGGTATCGATGACATGGACGACGAGTTCACTGTTGCCCTGCAATACAACTTCTAATCCAGTCTTAGTACGGATTTAGTTGATAAACGGCCAAGCTTGCTTGGCCGTTTTGTTTTATCTGCCTTTCACCTTCTTCATTCCCCCGCCGTTTGGCCCTGCGCCAGGTCACGTTGTCTCTTTTCCGCCCTTGGCTCCTTAGTCGTAAATCGCTAGATTATTCAATTCGTTGAAAGATGGTCTGCAGACAGGGAAGGATGCGTGTGATCGATTTCAGTCACCCCGAGTGGCGAGCGCTGGCTCAGCAGTTGCTGGACGAGGCGCCCCAGGTTATCCGCGGTCGCCAATGGCAGCCCCTCATCGGCATGCTCAGGGACAACCAGCTGCTGCTCCCCCTTGGCAATCACCGCTATGAGCTGACCCCGGCCGGACGGCGCTATCTCACCCGCGAGCTGATGCTGGCCGAGCTGGCCTGTGCTCCCCCCGAACCCGAGGAGTGGCTCCATGCCCAGGGTTGGCAACTGGGGGAGCGGGTCAACGAGCGGGTGCTGGCGGCACTCTATCGCAAGGGGGAGGCGAGCTTCAGTCCGGTCGAGCAGATCAACTTCGAAGACAAGGGGATACGGCTGTGCAGCGATCTGCCGCTGCGCCTGAGGGCCGCCCGCCCGTTCAGCCTGTTCTTCAGCGGCGGTACCCTGCTCGATGCGGCCCCCTGGCTGCACACCCTGGGAGAGGTGGCGCTGCCCGCCCGCACCCTGGCGGGGCTTGGCAAGATCCTCTGGGGCGAGGGGGAGATCCAGCGGGTGATCAGCACCGACTCCGTCGGGGTCTTCGCCGAGCTGAACCTCCCGGACGACGCCTTGCTGGTCTGGCTTCCTGCCCAGGATCCCGGCGCCCTGCAACCCCTGATTGCTGCCTTGCCGCCCCAGACCCTCTGGAGCCACCTCACAGCCCTGGATCCGGCCGGTGTCGACAGGGTCCTGGTATTGGCCCAGCGGCTGGGACGCCCGGCCAGCTGGTGGCTGCCCCGGGACCTGGCTCCCATCAAGGAGGCCTATGCCGCCCCTCTGCAGGACGCTCGCCCCTGGGAGCCGAGCCGGATCCCTCGTCCATTGCGGGCCCTGTGCAGCGATCTGGTGGAGTCGAACCGCGGCCTGTCGGCAGAGGTATGCGCCCTGGCATCGGGCTGGCATGCCATCGGCTGAGGGGGCCCGTCATCACCCTTGAGAAAGCGGTTTTCCCCTATGGAAGGCAGTGGTATAAAGAGTTGACGGAGCGCTCGCCAAAGGAGCGCTTTTGTTTGCCAACCTAGTTTGCCAGCCAATGAACTCAACGGAATACAGGGAATACCATGTTTGAAAAGGTTGTTGCCGCCCCAGCGGATCCGATCCTGGGCCTGACCGAAGCCTTCCGTGCCGACTCTCGCAGCCACAAGATCAATCTGGGGGTCGGGATCTACAAGGATGAGACCGGTGCCACTCCTATCCTTCATTGCGTCAAGAAAGCCGAGCAGAAGCTGCTCACCGACGAGAAGACCAAGAACTACCTCGGTATTGAAGGCAATATCGAATATGGCCGCATAGTGCAGCAACTGCTGTTCGGGCAGGATTCTGCCCTGATTGCCAGCGGCCGCGCCAAGACAGCCCAGGCGCCGGGTGGTACAGGTGCCCTGCGCATCGCCGCCGAGTTCGTGGTGCGCAACGGTCTGGCCAAGACCATCTGGATCTCCGATCCCACCTGGGCCAACCACGTCAGCGTGTTCCAGGCTGCCGGCCTCACCGTCAAGTGGTACAAGTACTACGATGCGGCGACCAAGGGTCTCGACTTTGCCGCCATGCAGGCCTCGCTCTGCGAAGCGCAGGCCGGCGATCTGGTGCTGCTGCACGGCTGCTGCCACAACCCGACCGGTATCGACCCCACAGCTGATCAGTGGCGCACCCTGGCCAAGCAGAGCGCCGCCGCCGGCTGGCTGCCGCTGTTTGACTTCGCCTATCAGGGTTTTGCCCGTGGTATAGAGGAAGATGCCGAGGGGCTGCGCATCTTCGCCGAGTGCCATGACGAACTGCTGGTGGCGAGTTCCTTCTCCAAGAACTTCGGCCTCTACAACGAGCGGGTCGGTGCCTTCACCCTGGTCAGCGCGACCAAGGCGATTGCCGATGTGGCCTTCACCCAGGTCAAGACCGTCATCCGTGCCAACTACTCCAACCCGCCGTCACACGGCGCCGCTGTGGTGACCACCATAGTCAGCGATCCGGCCCTCTATGCCGAGTGGGTGGAAGAGGTGGCGGCCATGCGGGTGCGCATTCGCGAGATGCGTGAACTGCTGGTAGAGAAGTTGGCTGCCCTCGGTGTGAGCCAGGACTTCAGCTTCATCCGCGAGCAGAACGGCATGTTCTCCTTCTCCGGTCTCTCCAAGGATCAGGTGGAGCGTCTCAAGAGCGAGTTTGCCATCTATATCGTCGGCTCCGGCCGGATCAGCGTGGCCGGTATTACCCGCGCCAACATAGATCCCCTGTGCGACGCCATCGCCAAGGTGCTGTAACTGAGGCGAAGAGGTTCTATGCGGGAGTCACCCGCGTCAATATCATAGATCCCCTGTGCGATGCCATCGCCAAGGTGCTGTAAGCACAACCATCGGCATCCGCTCAGTAAAAAGCCCGCCATGTCGGCGGGCTTTTTCATGTCTGTTTTCCGGCATCAACGGCGCCGTTTGCTGCCCCCCAGCAGGGAGCCCAGCACGCCCCGTACCAGCTGGCGCCCCACCTCGTTGCCCAGGGTACGGGCCACGCTCTTGGCGGCGGTCTGCACCACGCCGTCATGCTGGCCACCGCGCGGGCCTGTGCGACCGAACAGGATACCGTTGAGGGCGTCGAGCAATCCGCCCCCCTGCTCCGACGGGGTCTGGGAGACATCATCCGAGGCGGCTGGTGCCCCGCCATTGAGGCGCTCGAAGGCGGATTCGCGATCCTCGCGGGTCTCGTATCGGCCGTGGAGCACGGATCCCTGGATCAGGGCCTGCCGCTCGGCGTCGCCCAGGGGACCTATGCGACTGGCGGGCGGGGCGATAAAGGCGCGCTCCACCACGCTTGGGCGCCCCTTCTCATCGAGCAGGGAGACCAGGGCCTCGCCCACCCCGAGCTCGGTGATGACGCCGGCCGCGTCGAAGGTCGGGTTGGCCCTCAGGGTGTTGGCGGCGATGCGCACCGCTTTTTGGTCGCTCGGGGTAAAGGCGCGCAGGGCGTGCTGCACCCGGTTGCCGAGCTGTCCCAGCACGCTGTCGGGAATGTCGGCCGGGCTCTGGGTCACGAAATAGACGCCCACTCCTTTTGAGCGGATGAGGCGCACCACCAGCTCTATCTTCTCCAGCAGCGCCTTGGGGGCGTCGTTGAACAGCAGGTGAGCCTCGTCGAAGAAGAACACCAGCACGGGTTTATCGGGATCCCCCACCTCGGGCAGTTGCTCGAACAGCTCGGACAACAGCCAGAGCAGGAAGCAGGCATAGAGGCGGCTGGATTGGGTGAGCTTGCCGGCCGCCAGCACATTGATGTGGCCGTGGCCGGCCCCGTCGGTCTGCAGCAGATCCTGAATATCCAGCATGGGCTCGCCGAAGAAGTGGTCCCCTCCCGCACTCTCCAGGGTGAGCAGGTTGCGCAGTATGGCGCCGATGGAGGCGGTGGACACATTGCCATAGCGGGTGGTAAGGGATTTGGCGTTGTCTCCGGCAAACTGCACCATGGCGCGCAAGTCTTTCAGATCGAGCAGCAGCAAGCCCTCGTCGTCCGCCACCTTGAACACCAGCTCCAGCACCCCGCTCTGGGTGTCGTTGAGGCAGAGCAGACGGGCCAGCAGCAGGGGCCCCATGTCGGAGACGGTGGCCCGCACCGGGTGCCCCTGCTCCGCAAACAGGTCCCAGAACAGGGTCGGACTGGGGGCGAAGGCGGGGGCCGGGATGCCGAGCTGGGCCAGACGGGCATCCAGCTTGCTCGACGGGGTGCCGGCGGCGCCGAGGCCGCTGAGATCCCCCTTCACATCCGCCAGAAAGACCGGCACCCCGAGGCGGGAGAACCCCTCTGCCAGCACCTGCAGGGTGACTGTCTTGCCGGTCCCCGTGGCACCTGTGATGAGGCCGTGGCGGTTGGCCATGGCGGGCAGCAGTGAGATGGGTTGGCCATTGGCATAGGCCAGCGTCAGGGGTTGGGCCATGGTGAACTCCTTGTCTTTGCAGGTAGCGGCAAGCTGAGGGCTACAAGGAGTGTGGTGGCAGAGCCAAACGATGGCAAGGCGGCGCGAATTGCGCACTGTGGCTAAGCCGAAGGGCGGGCAGGAGGCTCAGCGGGCGCCGGTCAGTCTGCCCAGTTGCAGCATCAGCAGGGTGAGCAGGGCCCCGGTGGCGGCGGTCAGCACCGCCAGCAACAGGCTGCCGAGCAGGAAGGGGGGCACCAGGGTCGCCGCTTCGTACTCCAGCCAGTGCAATGACCAGGTGAGGTGGAAGGGCTCCGGCGTCTGGTGCAGCACCAGGCAGCCGGTGCGATAGGCATAGAGGTACATGAAGGGCAGCGTCAGCGGGTTGTTGAACCAGACCGCCAGCAGGGCCAGCGGCAGGTTGAGGCGAAACGCCAGCGCCAGTCCGACCGCGACGAGGGAGTGCATGGGGATGGGGATCCAGCTGGCGAAGAGGCCGGCCGCCACGGCGCCGCTGAGTGCCCGGGTGCCGCCCTGCCAGAGGGTGGGGGTCAGCAGGCGCTCACCAAAGAGGGCGAACCACTTATGCTGGCGCAGGGTGTCCGGGTCTATCTTGATACGGGCCAGCCAGCGGCTCAGCATGCCCGCGCCTCCTTGCGCTTCTGCCATTGGCGCACTGTGTTGATGCGCCACAAGGTGCGGATGAAGGCGTAACCCATAAAGGCGCTCAGCAGCGCGAGCACCAGGGAGCCCAGCAGCAGCGGCGGGGCCAGGGTTTCAAATACCGAGACAAGCCACTCCCAGGTGAACTGGATATCGATGTGCTGGGCGGGGTGCCCGAGCAACTGGCAGCCCACCAGGTAGGCGCCATAGAACAGCGGCGGCATGGTGAAGGGGTTGGAGAGCCAGACCAGGGCGACCGAGAGGGGCAGATTGACCCGAAAGAGGATGGCGCCACCGGCCGCCAGCAGCATCTGGCAGGGGAGGGGGATCCAGGCCATGAAGAGGCCGACCGCAAAGGCTCCGGCGGCGGAGCGGCGGTTGAGGTGCCAGAGGTTGGCATCGAGCAGCAGCTTGCCGAACAGCCGCAAGTGCTTGTGTTCCTTGAGCTTGTCCTGATCGGGCAGCCAGCGTTTTATGAGTCGTTTGGGCATGTTTGAAACCTTGCTAAATACTTGCTCCATGGATCTGCGTCTGTTGTCGTTTGCCCTGGGGGCAAGCTCCTCACTGCTCTGGCCCTGGTTACCCTCTACTGCATGGGGCGGCGCGCTGCTGGCCCTCGCCATCCTGCTCGCCCATGGCCGTCATTGGCGGCTCATGTTTCTGGTGCTCGGCGTGCTCTGGATGCAGCTGAACCTGCAGTATCGGTTGGCCTGGCTGGACAAGCTGGAGACACAGACCAGCCACATCATAACCGCACGGGTGCAAAGTACGGAGTCCTCGGGCGATAAACCGCGAGATAAATTTGCCCGCCTGCTGCTGCGGGTCGAGACGCTGGACGAGCAGCCCCTCGCGATATCCCCCCTCGTCAGGGTCAACGCCTATCAGGCCCTGCCGCCCCTGCCCGCAGGCAGTCGCATCACCCTGGTGAGCTCCCTCAAGCCCGCCCATGGGCTGGCCAACGAGGCGGGCATGGACGGGCGGCGCCTGCTGCTTGGCAAGGGGATCACGGCGACCGGCAACCTGCGCCGGATCGTCGAGGTCCAGGAGACGGCCCCGGGGATGCGGGAGCGCTGGCTTGCCGCGGCCAGCAGCGCCTGGCAGGGGCTGGAGCAGGCCCCCTTGCTGGCGGCGCTCAGCTTCGGGGAGCAGGGGGGCATCACGGATGCCCAGTGGGATCTGTTTCGCGGCAGCGGCCTGACCCACATCATCATTTTCTACTGTTACTAACTTAATGAGAAAAATAATAGAATATAAATACAAAACAATAAGTTAAATGCTTTTCACACTTTTCTCAAAAAATGAAGTTTTCGTTGTACATTTTGCTAAATAGTTTGAAGGTTTCAACTTTTTTATTTTATTTATTTGAAATGATCTATTGAGTTTAATGGTGGGGTTATAAAAAAAGAATTTAAGTTATTTAACTCATATCTAAAAATGAGAGTGAGATCGTAATGGTATACCTACCGAATGAAATAATACTGAGAAAGTAGCTGCTTTTGGAATGTGCATGTTGAGATGTAATCTCGTTCCATTTTATGGGGGGGGTAATTTAAAAATATTGAAACATTAAGTGATTGTTCTAAAACTAGTCTTTATCATTTAAATCGATAACATTTGATTCCCGAAGCTTGCTAAGTTCTATTTGTAATTCAAAGCATCTAAATAACAGTTCATTTTCACGTTTCACTGCCGCATCAGATAAAGACTGTAAGTGGTCTCTTTGATTACGATAATCGCACTTCAGCTGTTCTTGCTTGTTGCGTTCTGATTTAAGCCTGGAAATTTTATCGGCATCTTTATAGATATTATCTTGAAACGCATTTTGCTGAAGTTTATCCTTGTGTTTCGCTATTTCAATTTTTGCATCACTAATAAAAAGTGGATAACTATAGATTAAACCATGGCTGCATCCAGCTTCACGATTTATTCGTGAGAGATTTATTTTGTTGTCTGCTTTGGTTCGCTCAGGTGTGCCTTCTAAGAGGCGTTTTAATGCATCACGAAGACGTTGCTCGGTAGCCTGAGATTTTATAATCATAAAATATCCTCTATACTTGGAGACTTGACCTGATCTGTAAATGGTTCAAATGATATATTGTGTTCACTAAACGATTTTTCAATACAGTGTATATGTGTTTTTAGGTCTATAAGGATAGCTTTTAAGTAATAGCGACCGGTATTGAGCATACGGAATTTTCTTACTAAACGTTGATGTCTCGGTAAGGCTTCACGTGCTTTTTCTGGCGTTATTACCTCGTGTTTACAGGTCTGTGTGGATTTGTCAGTAGCACAGACTCGGTCACAACTGGGATTGAAACAGAAACCAGTTGGGTGCTCAACTATCGAAGTCGTATTATTTCGTATGCTGATACGAATCTCATCCATAGTCATATAAATCTGGCCAGGATATTTGTCTTGATAAGCTCTACGAGAAGTGATTATTCTGTTCCCCTCAAAACCACTTAAAGTTTCAGCCTCATTATATATATAGAAAAGAGTGTTTTCATGTATTTCTTGGTTGGCAGCAAGAACCATCTGATACAAGTCCTCATCTAGACGGAGATCAAGTATAGCTGCAAGTGATGCTCCATTCTGATACCACTCAGTCATTAGTATATTATGATGTTTGAATTGAGCTCGAAGGGACATCAGGTTTCCAAATCTATTTCTCATAAAGAAGACGGCATAGCTTCTTCTGAGATCATGGTTCGAAAGTTTCGGTAGAAAATCACCCACAGTTAATTCACCTTTACGTGTTGGGTTTAACACGTTAAATTCTGGAACATCTTCATTTGTTGCTCTAACACTATATTTTTCTGCGAATGGGTATATGGTATCACCAATATGACACCGAATTATTCCTTTTCCTCTTTTATTAATACATAGTATTATGAATGCGGATAATGTTTCATTTAATAGTCGTGTTTTCAATGAACTGGAAGGCAATAACATTAATTTTTTTCGATAGTAGATACGAGCATAGTTACTCATGTCGTAAGCTAGCTCTAGTGCTTTTTTAACAATGGGATGTGTTATCCATGATTCATTTTTTGGCTTTCCGGCAGGTTGGTTTTTAGTTATATAACCATGTATCAATGGCACAATAACACCATTGTAGCTACGGCTATCATCATAACTTTCTGGGTTCATCATTAAACCCTCACGAGTTCTAATTCCACTAAAGCCTAATAATGTCAGCCAACAAGCAGTTTGAATCTCATTAACTCCCGTTGCATGACCATTTATTATGAACTTTTCACCAGGTATTTTATGGTTTATGTTTTTATCAGCCCATGACACCATCGAGTTTATATCAATATCATTATCTTTTCTGCGTTTATACTCAGTAAAAAAAACATCGTACACTGAACTTATTTCATGGCGAAATGGGTGATAACACTCTACAATATCTATTGCTTTTGAGAGCAATTTGCTCATCATCTTTTCAGGTAAAGCTATATTTTGTTTCACTTTCCAATCACTTGAGCAGTTTTGAGAGAAATTTTCATAAGTTGAAACACAGCGCTGTGTTAAACCACAATCAAACATAGCATTTAAGGTTGCTTGTATGTCTTGAATCGAACTCTCGCTAAGATTCTTACATTTTAGAGAATCCTTAAATGTATTGTATTTTTTATCTTCATTAAGGGTTTCCCAGTTGGTACTTCCAATTAGTTCAGCGATATCCTGTAAGCAAGAACGATAATTTGAAATTGTAAAAAAACTCCAGTTCTTACCTATAGAAATTCGATGTAATGCGTGCTGAATTCCAAGCCTGTGTTCTACACAAATATGCCCAAAATTAAGATAAAGTGCTTTCCCATTCGAATTGGAAAACATTCCATTATAATCCCATGTTAGTTCATCAACGTAACTACATGGTGTTCCATCTGTATGCGTGGTTGCAATGATCCGTGTGCTCTGTTCAGGTTGTATAGTATAAGCGTTTAATGTATTCATTTATAGAACCTCAGAATGTCATCAATCGAATCACTATCATCATATAGTGGATGTGGCATAGAACGGTTTAAATCTACTGCTTGATGATAATAATCAGGTGCAGCGTCTCTAAGTTTATCTAGAATGATTTTTGTTTTGTGCTCAATACGGTGAAATTTATCAGAAGGTAAACTATTATAAGCCGATCTTGTCATCGCTTGTCGTAACGAGTCATAAAATGAGAGCATCATCCATATATTGTCCACCTCCGCAACCACAGCGTGAGATGGGCAGTTAAAACATTCCAAGAAGTCTATGCATATATCTAAGTCTGGATTGACATTCCTATATTTAATTCTTTCTTTTGATATTTTATCTTCTAATGGTTGTAAGCAGCATAGTCCAGTTTGAGTAACGACTGGCTGATGTTTATATTTTAAGTGCTCTAAATGAGTAAGTGGATCCTTGCCGTTAGCCTCAAAGTCAGCAATTATTACAGACTTGTCCTCTCCTTTTGATAGTCTAAATAGTGCAATTGATGCACTAGCATTTGCTAATTCATGGTGTGCTTGTACACCATTAATATAGTGTTTGCTAGTGGTTGCAATACTATTATTATTAGCGTCTGCGACTTCATAGATATCGTTCAGAGTTCTCATTAACATCTGAGAGCGCGTCTGACGAAATATTCTGGAATGTACTCTTGGTAAACCATGAGCAACTAATACTTTATTGATTGGTTGTTGTGGTGCCGGAGCTTTATACCAAGTTGTTACATCACCTCTTGATGTAAAGTATGGAAAAACAAGTCTATCTGGGTCGTCTGACCAATGCTCAGTGGCAAGTAACCATGATTCAAAAAAGTTCTTACTATAATTGGTAAAACCTAACTCATTTGTTTGCTTTTGCCCAGCAGCACGATTCTTAATAGTGTTCAGTATATAGTGATCTCCTGCGCTTTTTTTGAATGTAACATCCCGATGCTTTAATAAGAACAATGGCGATGGATTGATTCCGGTGAACATATAAGTCAATAATATTGCTATTCTGATAAGTGAATTTCGCCAGTCACCGTTTGATAGTTTAACACGCTGCTTAGCAAGTTTAGATTCATATTCGATTTCTTTACTAGATAGATTCAGTTCGATTAAACGTTGTTTATCGAATAGTGGACATATGACGGGCGGTACACCTCCCATAATAGTTGCCATATAACCGCGATACCCTCTGTGCAAAAATTTTCCAATCGCAGTAAAGCCATCATCATCCAAGCTGGTGTTAGGAGTGCTATTATCTTTTGAAATGGTTGGAAGAAGTCTTGCGAGATTGCTTTTTCCTGAGGACTTCAAAATGTTTGAGATACAGGTCTTTGTCCTTTCGGCTGATATAGTCGATAGCCCACCCTGACATTTGTCAAGCTTCATTAAGCGATTAAGTTCTTTAGCAAACAATAATATGGTTTCCTCAGAGAAATTAAAATTAATGCCTGCTGCATCAAGAATTCGCACGTAATATGTTAAGTAGTTAAAGTTACTATATAGTGTTGTATTTTTTGGCCATTCACTAAAAATAAGATATACTTTTCTTATCTCTTCATCACGTTGCATATCAATTAAGTGTTGTGATGGTTTGAACATCCGTATACGCTTAGGGCCATATGAGTGTGTATTGGGACATCCTTTATATTTTAGTCGTATAAAATTACAGTTTCCTTTAGTGGTTCCGATTACCATCAATTCAATTGATATTGGCATCGGCGGTTGTGAGTCAATAATATTACTCTTGGGTAGCTTTCTATTACTTATCTTTTTGAAGGCCATTACTGTGAGTCCTTCTTCGAAAACAACCCTTGCTGAAGGTGATAGTCAACTATATTTTCCCAGACCGCCTGTGGACTTCGTCTTCCCTTGCGCCTATCCTGTGCCTGAGTTAGATAGTGTAGGGTTGTATCTTCATTTTCATGCCCAAGATATCCCTGTATATGCCGGAATGCCTTTCCTTCACTGATGTTGTGATCAAGTAAATTTATAAATCTTTCAACTGCATATGTTGCTCTCAAATTATGAGGTTTATGTTCGAATGATTCTCCCAACCCCAATTTGGGATCTTCAATAGTTCTCCTAATATCTGACCATCGAGAATTAAGTGTGCTGAGAGAGTAATTATCTCCACTTTCACTTATGAAAGCCAAGTCATTTTCAAAATGATTCTTGTTGCATATTTTTCGATATTTTTTTCGTCGAGTAATATAGCGGCTAGATTGCAAGTAGTTGTAGATGCTAGACATAAGTTGGCTAGGCATTTCAATTGTTCTATCTTTGCCGAATTTGGTATTAGTACCAGTAGTTGGGCCTATATCAATTTCAACATAACCATTAAGTAGTTGATGGTAGTTTGGTTTAAAAAAATGCGTAGTACGCAATGTTAAGACTTCTTCACGTCGCATTCCAGTCCATCGCATCAGGAGTAAAATCCACGTAAATTCTTCAGGAAGGTTAGTTAATATTAATCCTCCATCTCGCATCGTCAGCACTTGGCGTGTAATAAGGATGATTTTTTGTATAGCTTCCCACTCTGTTTCAGTTAATGCAGTCAGTGGACAAGGGCGCTTACGTAAATCCTTACCAAGATTTAGACGCAAATCTGTCGTATGCACGTATATGCGACGTTGTGGTCTCATATAGTTATACTTACTGGCTATACTAATTGGGATTAACTCATACTGAAAAGGGACGTTTTCAAAGTAGTAGTTATTTTCTATATAATACTTATAGAAGTTCACAATACGATTCATATAGGAATTACAAGTACTTCGGGCCAAATGGACTTGTGGATCATCAGAGTTATAACAGCCTTCTAGGCACTTCCTATATCTATATGTTGGCCGCTGACTTTCACGAATAGGCATTTTATCCCAGAGTAATTCGGGTTGATTATTGATGTATCGAAGCTTATTTTCATCTGCCATAAAACTAAAAAAATGTTTTAATGCTCGTGATGATACTGATGTGCATTTTAGATTTCTTTCAATTTTAAGATACATCAAGTAAATATTGGCAACTTCTAACGGCTCGGAATGGACGATGTTGTTATTGTTGTCAAACTCAACCAAGTAGAGGAGTGTTATCGGACCAATTTGTTTTTTCTCACCAACAACGTTTGAGCGCAACTCTCCATTCTCATCGATGTAGCTCTCTGGCTCGCAATATTCCCAGTCTTTCAGTTCGTAGCTGATCACAACAGTGTCATTAGTGGGGGCTGTGGTCATAGTGCTAAAGACTCCAGATGAAGCACCTGTGCAGCGAAGAGTGCTGAGGTCATCAACATCTCCACTCCCTTTTTCTGCCCGTTTCTGAGAGACTATTTCCATGAGAAGGTCGCCTATTTGTATCGCGGAATGTCTTATTAGTTCAATGATAAGGACGAAAAAGACGATAAATCAAGCACGAACGGACATTTTTTCTTTTTGTGTTGGTTGTTAATTTTGTGATGGGCATCTTAATTTCATAAAGTGCGTAAAAAACAATAACTTGGTGAATGCTATGGCTCTAGATAAACTCAAAGCTGTGTCCGATTCTCTCGATGAGAAGCAATCTTCATGGGTAACGGCAAAGGAACTTTCTGGCAAGGCAGGTATGCCAACTACTGATCGGCGTACAAGGGACATACTGGACGGTTTAGCGGATGGAAAAGATTGGGCAAAACGAAAGCGAGCTGGTACGAAAGCTTTTGAATATCACATCTCGATACTGCCCAAACATTTGAGGTTTTGGTTCGAGGAGCACTTGGAAGAAAGCCCAGAGCATGATGTAGACAAAAAAGTTCGATCATTAAATGATATTGAATACACGAATGAAGATGGTATATTTATCATTAGCAATTGCCTTAGTGATTTAGATAGTAATCTGGATGATATTAAAACCTCTGTTCCAGTACCAATTAGCTGGTTGAAAAAGAGAGGTATTGAACCCGAAAACTTAGCATTTTATGTGCAGACAGGTTCAAGCATGTCGAATAAAATAAATCAATTCGATATTGTTATTGTCAATATTGGAGATAATCGTCTAGTTGATGGTTGTATTGTCGCAGTCCTGCTAGATGAATACGTTGTAATTCGTTATGTACAGAAAATCCCTGGTGGCTGGGCTCTGCGTTGTGAGAATTCTAGTTATCAGCCTACTAAGTTACCAAATGGGGCCAACTACAATTATAAGATATTAGGCCATGTAGTGCGTATTATCCATGAAGTATGATCGTGAGGATTAATTGATATGTCATACGCCTTTATTTTTAGTTGTGTATTGTATTAATGTGTTTAATAAGGGGAGGGGACTATTACCTGTGCAGATCTAGTTATCACCTGATACCGGACTCAAACCGGTGCCTTGTTTACCCTACTTTTATGCGCAGTTCCTTTGATATCAATGTTAGAACCTTGCCACTGTACTGTAGGGGCTTTCCTTTCATCATCCTATCCCTAATAGCCAGCTCGCTCCTGCGAGTCCCCTAAAGTCCCATGAATCGGCCTGGTGAGCGAGCCATCGATGCTTCCCTTTGCAACCTAGACTTTGGCACTTATAGGTCTGGTAATTACGATGGATTTCGTAGAACTGCTGGCGGCTGTAGCCGATGAGTTTGCATGCTTAGCTGGCGCAATTGAGTTCCTTGGCGAGCTCTAATAGACGCGCTACATTTCTTGTCGGTGGTCATACGGTGACCCCAGATAGCACAGTAGGAGAGCCATTTTGGCATCCAGCTTGAATCCGTATGACCACAATCTTTAGTGAGCGGCTGTCAGGTGAAAACCATCTCCATACACCTTAGCTATACATCCAGAAAATCACTTATGATGAATAGCGATTCCACGATGGAGTTCCCCTAGCAAAGTTATTCAGGTTACTCCACCTTTGACCTCTGTCCTCTACATAATGATTTAACGAATTATTTTGAAGGTGTTTTGTTACAACGGGATAAAGGCCAAGATACTCTTGTCCTTCAAAGCTTTGATTTTCGAAATCTACAAGTGGGAGAATCGCTACCTGATTAGGCTTATACCCATCAAAGAAACCTAGTTCCCAAGGCATCCATTTTGAGCTGGAAGCATTGTCGGTGGCGATATACATCATAGAACTTGATGACTTCATCCGCTCCCGAAGTACCGCAGCCGTCTCCTTATTCACCGAATCGCGATTTAATTGACGGTCAACAACCCAATCAACATAGACGCGCAGACCTTGCTTTTGCAATAGAGTCATAACCCCTAACACCAGGTCGGCATCGTCCATTGAGTGAGAAAGAAATACATCAAATTTATCATGTACTGTGTATTTCTCCATACCTTCCTTCAGAACCGTATTAGCGGCTTTATAGCCGCGAGCAGATGCGGCAGCTGCTCGTGCCTCACTTTTAGTAAAATAGGCCATCTTATCTCCCTATTGATTGCTTATTGCTTTATTGCATTTTCTATCCAAGTTGCCAAATTATTCTTGATATCGTTATAAGCATCGTTGTAGTTGGGTTCATAAACCAGTGGTGTAATTACTTTATCGCCACGCTTGAAAGTGAATTTATCGAATGGATTAGCTCCTTTCTTGTCATATCCATTACGAGGGCAATTAAGTCGATGGATATAAATACCCACTACGGCCTTCCCTTGGCTCCAGGCTCTTTCAATCTCGTACTTAACCCAAGGTCGATTAGCTGTTTGGCTCCCGATAAGCACAACCAGGCAGGATTTACCTTCTATATTTTTGTTGATCCAGTTCTTAACCCCTTGTTCAGAACGTTTAATCTCCTCCCAAGTATTAGCACTAACAGGTTCATCACCTTCCAGCAGACCCATGTTGCGGATCTGCTGCACTCGCATAACATCATTATCAAAATGAAAACTGTAGAAAACCTTCCTTTTCATATCTAACCTCCTAATTTCTTCAAAATAGAAAGAATATCCTGGTTGATTTTAGTTCTATCAATTGCTGGGTCTAAAAGTCTGGCTACTTCCTTTTCCAGCCAAGGATACTGAGTAAAGCTTTTCCCTGGTTCTCTCAGCATCTCCTCAGCCAACTCTTTAGCCATATAGCCTGTTACGCCAATTGGAAGTACAGCGACTCCTGTACCTTGGGCGATCTCAAATTCTTTACGCACACCTCCAGCATTGATGACATTGCTGTCCTCGTTAAGCTTGTTGCCGAATAGAAACAATGCAATGCCAGAAAGGCCGATCATGCGATGTCGATACTCATTCCATAATTCAGCCAACTCTTTACCGTTTGATGGATGCTGTGGAAATGGACGCATGATAAGTTGTTCTTCGGAGTATTTATCTGGTTTAGAGTAAATGGCATCAAGTGCTCCATTAATGACTGCACTGCCAATCCCCCAACCAAAACCATTGACAACTCGATAGCCAGCTTTCACTAGCGATGCTGAGAGTGTATGTACAAAACTCAACGCATCCTGTTTGTCCCAATCACCATATTCTTCTGCACTACCAGAGATAAAAATAGTTTTCTTACGGAACCGGCTCTCAATCTCTTTCAAGATCACCGGAATGTCATCGTATTCTTCAACAAGCACAGCTTCGATGCCGAATCTGAGTAGATCACGAATATGATGATCTTGCCTACGTTGTCTATAAATTGCACCAGCTTCATCCTCATCATGCTGCTTAGTCGCAGGCTCCTTACGAAGGAAGCAATAGTGAGTTCGCCTATGACGATCAGGCACATGTAAACGGCTCAGTATGTAGTCAAGATTAGGGTCGGTGAAACTAAAGCCAATAAAGAGAAATGTTTTTGAAATCAGATCGCCACTTAATGCGGTTACAAAACCCTCATGAGTTTTATAGTACTGTTCATATTGAGCTTTGTAGAGTACTGCTGCACCTGGTGAATCCACATCACCATGCATTTTGTAAACAACAGCATCTCGCTTCGGACGAGTAAGAATAAGATCATCAACCTTGCGTTTGACATCTGCAACCCGATAATTTTCTTTGAGACTATCCTCAATCAAAGTATCATAATTGGTTGTCCAGTATGTTCTTATCGGGAGTCTAGCTAGAATCTTATGGGCTTCGGATGGTTCAGCTTGCTCTGAAAACTCTTCCAGAATTTTCCTAGATAATCCTGTTGCACTATTTTTCTTATTAACGTGATATTGCGCAACGGAAATAAGATCGTGTTCAAACTCAACAGATAATTCCAACTCCTCCGCAATTTCACGAAGCAGTTCTTTCCAGTTAACAAACCCGCAAGTTCTAGATAAACCTGCACCTGCAAACACAGCAGCAGCGCCTTCCTCCAAATCTTTTACATATCTTTTTATGAAAGCTTCAACTTCAGCAGAAAACTGAGAGCTCATTTTTTAGCCTTAATTGTTAAAGGATTGTAATAAATGACATGTCAAAAATTTGTCATTTACGTCCCTTTAGAAGCACTTGTACAGATCCAAACACATCCACACACTCTACTCCCAAAGGACTGTTTTTTAAACTTCTTCCGTGCTAGAAAACAATATCTCTCTACCTTCCTAGACACTTCAAGCACCTCAGACTGAGGTCATTCAGGAGGTGTTGCGGACAAGCAGCAACGTGACGCAGAAGGATTCATTCTGCCGCCGTCAATTCTGTACAGCTTCGATATCAACTCAATACCAAGCTATGAAATTTAACTCGCACAACCTCGTAGGAGCATAAAGCCCACAATTATAATAAAAAGCCATCCTCCCCAACCTAAGCCAGATGACTTCCTATTAGTACCGACTGGGTTACTCCTTGCAGAATTACCCATGTTTGAAGATAGATGTACGGGGGGCGCACTCGTGTATGTTACCTGAGGTACTTGCTGAGCCCGCATCTTCTCAAGCAGTTGCTGATTTGAACTATTCTGGGGGACTGAGGGTGCTCGTGTTATTTGAATGGGTGAAGTTTGAGCACCAGTCCCTTTCGTCATCGTTGAGAGAATATTAGCATTTTGACTCGCAGCCCCCTTTGTAGGTGTTGCGATGCCCCCAAGAAGGCGATATCTGGCTTCCTGTTCTGGTATCTGCTGTATCTGACCTGGTGCAGTTATAGTGATCGAGATATGTGTGTAGGTAGTCGATTTTGCATGCCCATGATAAGGCGCATCAACGAGGCCTGTAACGGATAGCCAACGACCGACCCAAGTCTGGTCAGGTACATTAGTACCAATCGCATTCATGCCATCAGACCAGATAGCTAGCTTGACTGCTTTTCCACGCCAATCAGAAAAATTCACGAATACATAAGGTTTTCTATTCGCTCCCCACCCACGGCGAACCGAATGGATTTTACCTATAAGCTCTATTCTGCTCCCAACCTGCTCAAATACTTTTTCATATTTCAAAGCATCACAAACTACATATGCACCTTGATAGCCAGCTTTGGTCAAGGTAGCACCCTGGCCAAATATAATTTCCTCGTGGTAGATCCCCTTGTTCTGAAGGAAATCCACAAGTGTAGGAACTTTATTAAAGTCCCCAACAGCTACTCTAGCTAAGTTTTTGACATGTAAACCCACGCCAGTGATTTTTAAAACCTCTTTAAAAATCACTGAAGAGCCAGGATCTAGAAAATCATTCCGCCTAAATACAACGGCACTCGGTTCAGAGCGAGAAATAGTCCAAATTGAAGAAGATGCTATCAATGCTTGAAGTGCGACATCCAGCGTCAAAAATGAAAAGCGATCAAGCTTTTCATTGAAATCATTAGCAGTACGTTTGGGATGCTGAAAGTTTACCTGTCCTAGTTCAGTTGCTTTAGATGATTGCAATGACTCAACATACATTCCATCATAATCGATAAGTTGAATCGTGCTACCACCTGCACTCACCATTATATTTTCTGGCTGAATATCACCATGAGAGATCTGATTTTGCTCTAGAAAGGATGCTAGATTAGCAAGTGCTTGCCGTAGTTTTTGAAGAGCCTGAGGATTACGATGCTCACTCTCCAAGAATTCAGCTAATGTTTGTCCTTGTGCCCAAGCCATCTTAACGATGGGATATATAGCACCCTGAATTCGAATACCCGCAGGGATGAACTCAAATGGTAGAAAGTAAGGGCTAGCCAGTTGCTTAATTCGAACAGATATAGCTTGATATCGCCTCTCTAACTCACGTGATTCCTTGTGAAAACAACGAAGCGCAAATTTTTTACCTCCAGCCTGTACAGTATACGTAAGTGCAAATCCACCACATAAAGCCAGAGGAAGTCCTAAGCCAGTTGTCTTCAATGTACCATGCTTTAACTCTACATCTTGTAATACGAGTTGTGGGGATTGTAGAGCCTCGTTATATTGCTCAAGGGTTGGATATGCCATGGCTTAAACTTCACTGGTCAGGCTAATGAGAATTAAAGTGATGTCATCTCGTCGGAGTTTTCCAGTTGCGCGTTCTGTTTCAACAAGCTCCTGAAGCTCCTGCTGGCTTCTGATACTAATAAGTCTCTCAAGGGCCGAGCTATCACCATGCTCCTGATGGTGCAGTAGCCATGCCCCGAGAGCATCAGTCATACAGAGAAGCAAATGCGTTTGATTGTCCTCGTAGCTCCACTCCTTTTGAGTCAAAAAAACACTATTGGTATCGCTCAATAAAGGATTTAACTCATTGCGCGTTGCTAGAAGAGTCGGTTTTTGAGTGAATTGCTCTGCACAAGAATACGGCGTTGTATCTAGCAGGTTATGACCATCGCTCCAAACAGCAAGACTATCTCCTAGGGCACTAACATTGACGTTTTCATGAATGGGGTCATCTTGAACAATCAACATCGTGGCAAAACTGCCTCTTTCGTAAGCAGCTGCTTTTGACCAAGATAGAGTGCTCGGATCATGTAGAAGGTTATACTTTTGGATGCATGAAGAGAGCGCCTCATCCAAAGGCGCTGTATCTATGCATTCATCCACAAGAAGATTAGCCCAGCTTTTAGCATCAAACGACTCAGAAGCCCCATCTGACAGCACCACGCGGCCTCGTTCTTGGTTTATGCGGTAAGCATCTTCGTTATCGTTTGGCTGCTCAATATGCTTGGCTACGGTTCCATCAAACAGGATGTGAAATTCCATAGTTAACGTAGCTGGGCGGCACGGGTGCCAATATCAAAGAAGTCCACAACCTCAGTAATTTCGCCATTGAAAACAAAACCACGAGATTCCATCGTTGCTTTGATCCCTTTCTCTTCTGCAACTTTTTGAAGGTGTACAGGTAAAGGGCTGGACATACTGAAAAGGAGTCTTGCATAGCTGTCACTTAGACCAGCGTCAGAGATAGGGAATTTTACGGGGTCACCACCACTAGAACTCACATGAAGATTGAATAGCAGAACGTTGCCATCGTTGGTACTAATCTGTTGGAGTTGTTGTGCCAGGCTCCCAGGTTCGCCATCCGTAGACTCACCATCAGTGATATGCAGAACAGTCGGTGGATAGCTGTCTGGGTGTGCATCACACCAAGCAACTAACTGTTCAGCAGCACTGGTAATTGCGTTACACATAGGAGTTCCGCCCGAAGCCTTTGGCTCAAACCATACTGGGAATTTGATAGCTTGCTCGACTAGACCACCTGCACCGTCATCTACTCGCTTAATCCGGTCTTCTACACGCAGTGGATTGGCTTCGATTTGAGAGATGGGATGAAGAATTGTCCCTGATAATGCTCCAGCAAGACCATTCTCTGCGGTAGAGCCGCTGTATCCTAAAACCCCAACCTCGAAGTAGTCACGAGTACCCTCTGATTTAGTACAGCGAGTAATGAGGGTGGCTAATGTCCGATTCAGAACATCGGCTACAAATTGGGCTTTGGACTTGCCATTGGTCATGGAATCTTGCATCGACCCAGATTGGTCTACCAAAAACAAGAACGCTGTAGGACTGGTACGGCTGATTTCGGCACTGTAGCTCATAGGATCCTTCAATGATGAGTTTTATCAAAACGATAAGATAAAATAATGAGCAAGGATATTTGTTAACTCAGGTCACATTTTTCAACCAACCAACAAACAACACAACCAAGCGTTGCTTGATCTTAAACCTCTTGCCGCCCACCACCCTGGGTGGGGTGAAGCTCTATCGGTTCACGGCAAGTAATGACGATTGCAGCTGATGTCGCTATCGCTGCAACCTTCCTTTCCGCCGCCCCCCTACGCAACTCGAAGCTCAAGACCCAACGTATTACCCAGTGAACCGTGTTATTCGGCTTACGCTAAAAAATAAATGTGGTATTTATGATGTATATACAACATTTATTGTTTCCGCCATGATATGTGCATCGTCACTTAGGAGCTCATTCATATGGGAAGAACATCGTTTGTCATCAATCCTGAAAGGCTGAAGGGTCTGCGCGTTGAATCAGGCCTGACCCAAGAAATGTTGATGAGTAAGGCTTACAAGATTTTGGGACGCTCTCCAGAGGCCGCACCAAAAACCCTCATTGGTCATTACCAACGAGTAGAAAAGAACGGACATACCAGCAAGGCTTTGGCTGATGCTCTAGCTCAAGCGCTTGAAACAACTGTAGAGGTATTACAAGGAAAAGACACCCCTGAGTCTTACCATTATATAGATAAATTAGTCAAGCAACTAAAATCACAGCTGGAACTTGGCAATAACCAAGCACTTAATAATGAGTTTTCTGAGTGGCAAAGAAAATATAATAGTCAATGTCCTGATATGAACGAAGATATCTATGATTTTGCAAGAGATCTTGGCATCCAAATAGAACTGGCTCAATTGATTGGTCAACCTGACGAATTAATAAAACTTCGAGATATTACTGGTTGGAGTAGCGAGCAAATTCTAAATCCTGCCAATGTACATGGTCACTGGTTTATCCGTAAGACTGTAATGGATTCAATAAGTACAAGTTTTGAGTATGGCCTTAGTGAGATTATGTGGGAGGTACAAGATGTCATCAAGAAGGTGGGCCATTTCTATACAGATGATATGCATGTCAACGTTAAGCATGCATATCCCTGGATACACATAGATCTTATCCATCCAAGAATTAGTGATTTCCATAAAACCACCTTCATTTTCTCAAGGACATTACCGAAGCCTGATGGACTAAAATGGGTATCACCCAGTGAGGCTGATAAATGGATGTTGTCTGAGCTAGACCGAATAGCATTTGATGAAGCTAATTTTGTAACCTTAAATGATGGTTTTAATTATCCATCAGACATAACAAATTTAAGACTGAAAATCATTGAGATAACTGATCATGCTAAGAGCAGGATTGCATATTCCGAAGGTTGGTTAACTGACCAAGAAGATTCGGTGTTTGACAGCTTTTTAGCTAGTGGTAGAGCTCACTACTGGATTGTTAATAAGCTTACTGGTTGTCTAGCAGAGGGGTTGCGTGCTCATATTAATCATCTCCCCGAGGTCTCATGGAAAGTCGATGCTAATAATGGAAGAATTACTTTAACCTGTGACTCGTGTAGGTTATCTGCGGAAAAACGTGCAAAACTTGGCTTTTACAATCTAAGTTACACTATTTCGTTAGTTGAACTAATGCCTGATGGTAGCTATCGAGCTGCACCGTGGTCTAAAAAAGGCATAGAAGATGCTGCTAATAATATAACAAGACAATTACAGTGGACATGGGCATCAGATGATTTTGTTTCTGATGATGAGCAAATAAAACTTCACTTTAAGGAAATAACCAAACCTGGAGAAACAGCTGTAGATTTAACTAACGCATCCTCATTGGGGGAGTCATGAGATATTCAGCTTCTAAAGAAATTGATGATGTTGTGCGGAAATATATAAGACGTAACTGGATATACAAGCGAGGTAAAAAACATGGTCTGCTATATCCCCCAAAATGTGGCTTATTCATCGTAGTGCCTGGATCCCCGAGTGATAGCCTTGCAGGGTGCATTTTTAGTCAAGAGATAAGGAGACTAGAAAGGCGTGTACAGATCTAGTTATCACCTGACACCGGCTTTAAACCGGTGTCTTGTTTACGCTACTTTAGAGTGTACTTCCTTCGGTATCAATTTCAGACCCTTTTCAACATGCTGTAGGGGGTCTGCCCCTCCATCACCCTTCTCTGGCCTGTTCTTGCGCTCCCATTAAAGGGCCATGATATGGTTTGGCGAAGGTGTAATCGATCCCCTTTGTAACCAAGCAACTTGTAGAGCCAACCATTGGCTCCATAGGTCTGATAATTGCGGCAGATTTCGTATAACTGCTGGCGGCAATGCCGATGAAATTGAAGGTTTTAACGTTATTGAGCACTTTGGTAAGGTCTAGCGGGCTGAGTCTATGATATGCGACTTCCTCGCTGGGGTGACATATGGCTTCATTATCCGTTTTGAAGACGGATGATTACTCCCTTTTGTAGGCTGTTGTAAGGTGAATACAATCTCCAAATAAAAAAGAGAAAAACCCTGACCAGAAAGCATGCCAGGGCTTGGATTAAAATTTTTATATGACAATGTTTTTTAAATAAAAATCTGTTCTTAGTGTTTAGATTTTTCTTTTCTTAAAAACGCATAAACGGTGAAGGCCCATGCAACTGGAGAAAACAACACACAGAGAATGAAGTTAGCAAAAGCTATCTTTTTCTCTTTCTTATAGATAAACAATATAATGCTGGTTATCAATCCAATCAGCGTAGCAACTGCAAAGTAAATGTTATTGTTAATATCCATCTCTTCACCTCATCCAAAATAGCATTTATACACTTTGCCCTCAAATCCACATTTGAGTGGAGAAGATGAACCGCCTGGGCCGATGTTGCTTCCCCCTCCAAACGAAACGGGAACATTAAGTCTATCCAATGCTTTAATGAACTCTTGGAACGTACCTGGATCACCAGAGAATTTATATTCGTTGTTAAGATACGTTTTATCTAGAGGTAATTTATTACCATCCTTGTCACGTGAATCAGTTAGATCGAAGGTTAACTCACCGATATGATTAAGACCGGATATTCGGAAGTTTGCAATTGTACCGTCGGAGAACTTAACTGTTGCGTTCAAACGCACGCCATGTAATTTCCCTGCTATATTTATAATTAGTGACAAATAATCCACAGCATTCTGTCCATAGCTGGACGTTGTGAAGTAATATTGTGAAACCTGGCTCTCCAAATATGGCCTTGCAACGAGGGAATATGCACTTGGAGCAATTTCGGCAGGTATTGAAATCGATGTATCAATGAATTTTTGATAGTCATTCTTTAACCGTTTCTGCACTACCATGTTAGACGCCATTGGTGCGTCAAGTGGAATGGCATCATATGCAAGAGAGTAAATTGGATCACCAATCTTATTGTATCTCACACTTTGGTAAACTGAATATTTCTTTGCAACACTTGTTTCAAAGTTAATAACATAAACCGTGTGAGAACCATTAAAATTACCAACTTCTTTTTTTGCAGCAGCAAGAAAGTTCCCATCAGTCACACATGTATTACAGACTGTTCGAAACTCTAAGGCATTTGCGCTCGTTGATGCTATTAGCATAGCCACTACTAACAACCACTTTTTCATTTATATCTCCTTATTTTATTTGCTTCCATGGTTTCAATCGGAAAACAAACTACAATCAAGAATCAGGAAACGCAATAACAAGGATATAATTGGGGGTAAAATTTCATGAAGAACAAATAGCATGCAATAAAATACTTTCAAAGAGCCATTAATTAGTGATTGATATTGGGGGGCCTCCTCTGAAAGCACCACAACTGGCTCTGACTAGACGCCCAGGCCTACTCAACCTCATCTCGCACATAGCAGCGTTGGCTACTACACATTTTCATATCTTGCACCACTCGTGGTGCATACGCCCCAGGTATCTGGCCCGCTCGTTAAAGTCATCATCAGGCACCATTACTCTCTGGAAGGTCTCTAATCGTCCTGGGATTAATGCCATCCTCCTACTGAATTATCTGCGTGCCCGAATCAAAAACACAGTGTGATGATGTCTTCACTCATCAACCGATACGGTTCAATCGATCCAGATTGCATACTAGGTCATGTGCATCTCGGGAGTGACCAGGCTGGGGGGCCCACCATTACAGCTAGGCTGTTTGTCGAGCAAGCCCTTGTGCCATAGGTCTGATATCGTTTCAAACTATGAATAGTATTTTTAGTGACAAACTGAGAGTGGCTATTTGTTTGATCTATTAGCTGGCGGGATGTTATTTTCTAATGAATAAGATATCCCAACCTGTTTAAGAGCATTAATAATGCTATCGGTATATCTTGTGAGAGTTACCGTTTTACCCGAAGGAAAGTTAATTTTAAGAATCATAGATTATCCCCTTTTAGTTGATATGGTGTAATCACTATAGCCGCCCTCCAAACATAAGAATAATGAATCGAAATCATAGAAAATAAGCATAGCTTGTATATAAAAAAACATTAAAATCAATGACTTAATCATTAGCGCGATAACATTTAGGTACTAGGTTGACCGATGGCAACCAAACTTAATAAGTTTAGCTAATGATAACTTAGTTTTAATCATTTGAGCTTATGGATAATTTTATGCAGTATATTGGTTATTCGATAACGTCAGCCTCTCTGCAATCTTGGAGATAAGAGATTGAGTATTCAAAAGTTCATTACAGAAAAAATCAATGAATTGAAAGTGAATTTGAGGGTGATTTACTCTAATCTTATTGATTTTGGTAATGCTCAGGAAGAGTATAATATGAGAGGGTTGAAGAAGAAATGATAGATGGAGGCATTGCATGTCAGTTATACCTTTGATTAGTCCAAAGATATTTGAGATTGCCCCTGGGTTTAGAGCTATAAGCATAACTGTCTTGGCATCAGAGATAATTGATTCTGATGTAGCGACTCAGGCACTTTTAGACTCATATAAATGTGTGCATGAGAATAATCCTACTTGGGCCGAAGTGCACCTTGCTGCATGGGGAGAGGCATTCAAGAAGTTTGGCGCAAAACCGAAAAGAACGCCATGCTCTGCTGAGGCTTTACGTAATAGAGTCCTAAAGGATGGTGGGATCACAAGTGCAGATCCTATCGTTGATCTCTATAATGCCATCAGCATTAAATATGCAATTCCTGTGGGTGGTGAAAACTACGAAGCATATGTAGGGATACCACACCTAACAATTGCTGAAGGTACAGAAGCATTTGATACAGTTAAATCAGGTCAGCCAGCAAATGAGCCACCAGAGAAAGGTGAAGTCATTTGGAGAGATGAAGCTGGGGTAACCTGCCGTAGATGGAATTGGCGTCAAGGTGTAAGGACTCGACTTGATGAACATGCAAAAAAGATGTGGTTCATTTTAGAAAGTCTGCCAGAAATGCCACTTGAAGCCTTACAGGCTGCCAGTGATGAACTCATCTCTGGTCTCAAGAAAATGATGCCAGATGCGCAAATTGAATTTACATACGTTGAAGCTAAAGCCTAACCCAATATAGCTATAGTAGATTTTTCAACCTCCTTCTAAGATGAAAGAGGTTGAATTGTTATCAATTCATATTGCCAGACAGTATCGCAGCTTATTACTTAGTGGTCATTTCACTCTTACAGCATCAATACTCATTCTTAAATCACCCACAATCTTTTTTATTTTAACAGTATCTAGCTTTGAGATAGTGACTCGGATTGCATGAGTTTTCTTTTGAACATCAAATGCAGAGCCACGCCGGATTAACCATCCTCTCTTTGCCATTTCATAGGCAACATTGTTTGAGTCTACATCAAGTGGAATCCAGACATTTAATCCATCCTGAATATTTGGGGTGAAAATATCATTCTCTTGCAATGCGCATATCAATCCCTTACGTAAGGTAGAGTATTTGATACAGGTGTCATGCAACGATTTCTCAATCTCTGTTGATGACAGCAAAGACCAAGCAATCCTTTGTATAATATGGCTCACCCAATTTACCCCAGGTGCAAGCCTTGTTCTCAACTGCCCAGCAGTGGTTTGATCACAAGCCACAATGGCCAATCTGAGATCCGGCCCTAGTGCTTTTGAAAGGGAACGAATAACAACCCAAGATATTGTTGTGGATGGCAAAATGGAAAAGTACGGCGTCTCCGAAAGAAGAGCAAAGTGATCATCAATGATAACTAGTACATTGGGATACGATGATAGTACAGCCTTGATCTCTAGTGCTCGTTGTCTACTTAAGCTGCATCCTGTTGGGTTTTGCGCACGGGGAGTAATGAGGACGGCTCTGGCTCCATTACTTAGAGCGTGTTCAAGAGCATCAGGCTTCATCCCATGCCCATCAAGTTCAACCCCCAACATTTGCATGCCAGACAGTCTGAACGCATTGATTGTGCCAAGGAAACATGGTTCTTCGACTGCAATCTTGTCACCCGACACTAAGTGAGCATTTGCCAATCTTTCGACTGCATCGACAGCACCGTAGGTTAACTCAAGCTCAAACTCAGAAGGACAATCCTCAGTAAACCACCTTCTACCAAACTCAAGCAGCTCTGGGATGACGGTTTTCTCTCCATAGAGTACAGCCTTAGGAAAACACCCTGGAGATACCTCCTGTAGATTGGGTAACCAATCAGGATTCGGGTTTCCATCAGCCAGATCTACAAGCGATGAAGAGGGGGTCAGTCCTTCAACCTCTCCAACCTTTCTTGGTTCACTAACAATCGTGCCTAGTCGGCCTTGTGTTGTAGCTACATTGGCTTTCACCAGTCGTTGGTATGCGGAAGATACCGTGTTCCTATTAACTCCAAGTATTTCAGCAAGTTCCCGTACTGGAGGCAACGATTCACCTGGTGCAATCTCCCCACATAAGACCAGTTCTCGGATGCAATCAGAGATCTCTAATGCAGTTTTACCTTTGATCTTCATTTTGTCCTATGCCAAAGATTGTTATTGTCTTAGTATTATATGGGAACTATGAACAACGTTCATCCACAACGAAGGAGCAAGAGAGATGTTCTCAGGACTAAGTGCTTTTCCCCTGACGCCCGTCAACCATCATGGCATCGATGACAGGGCCTATATCCAGCTGATAGAACGATTAGCTCAAGCCAATGTTGACTCGATTGGAGCACTTGGTTCTACAGGAAGCTATGTCTACCTCAGCCGTGAGGAAAGAGCCAAGGTTGCTTCCCTTGCAGTCAAAAATGCAGCGGGTATTCCTGTCATTATTGGCATCGGCGCTTTGAGAACTGATGATGTTCTCAGGTTGGCAGAAGATGCCCAAAGATCTGGAGCTAAGGGGGTTCTACTGTCCCCAGTCTCATATCAAAAGCTGACAGATGATGAAGTTTTTGGTCTATATGAGACAGTAACTTGCAATCTGTCAGTCCCCCTGGTTGTTTATGACAACCCTAGTACAACCAACTTTACGTTCAGTGATGAACTACATGGACGAATTGCTCATCTACCTAATGTTGCATCAATTAAAATCCCAGGAGTCCCAACAGATGCTAAAGCAGCATCAGAAAGGATATTGAGACTACGAGATAAAATACCTAATCATGTAACAATTGGTATTAGTGGTGATGCTCTTGCTGCAACTGGGTTAAATGCCGGATGTGAAATTTGGTATTCTGTAATTGGTGGAATATTCCCCAATGTAGCTTTGGCACTTACTAAAGCAGCGCGTACTGGCGATGCAGCTTTAGCTATTCAGCTTTCTGATAACCTAACAGCTCTATGGAATTCATTTAAAAACAATGGTGGAAGCTTAAGAGTAGTGGCAGCTATAGCGGAGGAGATGGGGTTGGTTTCGGCACCTAGTCTACCCTTACCTTTGTATTCTATTCAAGGTGATGAACGAGAGAGGATAATGTCGTTGATTCGTACATTGAGCCTATCTTGATGAGTCATTCTATATGCTTGAAAGAAAATCTACTGAAGTTGAAAATGTACGTGGGCTTTTAAACTATGTATTGGCTGCATCATTAGCGAGAGCCGCTGATGGTGGTGCGGTTGTCGGTGTTGTCCTATTAGCCATGTCAAATGGAGCATCAGGGGTGATTACAGGCATTCTTGGTGCCTGTATCACTGCCCCTCACTTTCTTGGCCCCTTTGTTGCCAGGAAAATTGATACATCAGATGATGGGCGAAAAGTGATTGCATTGGCATGTCTTGTGTATGCAGTTGTAATGACAATTGCTGCATTAAGCTATGGGCATATATCATGGATTCTTAGTGGAGTATTATTTTCAATTGCTGGTATCTGTGGGCCATTACTAACAGGGGGAATTAGTAGTCGGCTATCGACTGTTGCTGGGGAAACACAGCAATTACAAAGACGTTCCCAAGGCTGGGATGTGGCGTCATATGGCATTGGAGGGACTATTGGGCCATCCATAGTTGCGGGGATGTCAGCTTATGCATCCCCTGCTATAGCTGTTATCAGCCTGGCTATTTCAACCATCTTAGCTGCGATTCTGATAATGAGGTTACCTTACTCCCCCCCTCAACATGGTGGGGATCTGAGTAAGGTTCCTAGTACATGGGCTATCATATGCGTGATGTTGAAAGATATTCGACTTAGACAGACGCTATATTTGACTATGCTAGTTGCATTTGCTGTTTCTGCACTACCAATAACTGCGGTAAAAGTTAGCTCTTTATTAGGTGAGCATGCAGCAAGTGCAGCTGTATTAACAGCTGCATATGGGATCGGTAACTTGGCTGGCTCTGTATTTATAATGAGGAAGCCACTCTACGGTGATCCCGACAAGCTCATGATAACTTACTCCATCTATATATGTGGGGGGTTGTTTGCGATTATCAGTTGCTCCTCTATAGCTGTTTCTGCTATCGCTTTTTTGTGTACAGGTATCCTCAACTCATACTTCTTTGCAGCAACACTAATTGCTCGAACAGAATATGCTCCAGCACAAGGAAAAGGGCAGGTGTTTTTGTGGGTGGCTGCAATGAAGATCTCTGCTGGTTCGGCAGGTACTGCGATTGCAGGCACTTTAATTGAAAGCGATGTAAAGACACCTATTATTGCTGGCATGATTTTAGTGATTATAGGCGCAGTAGTTGCCTGGAGTTCAGGAAAAAAATACAGGGTGTCAACATAGCTAACAGAGAATAGGTTACAAATCACATTCAGAAATTTCAAATGGGCATGGCTTTAGTTATGTCCATTTTTTATGATGTGTTGAATCAGCGTTTAGAAGTGCATAATAATTTCAGGGAGTTATTATGTAAGGGAATTCAACCCATTAATGTTTTTCAAGATTAAAGTTGTAGATGTTTCAGATACACAAGGTATTGCTTGTAACACTGATGGGATGAACTCAGAAAGGGTAGGAATATCCTTCACCCATAGACGTATCATATAGTCACTATCCCCTGAGACCATCATACACTCTGTAATTTCCGGCCTCATTCTAATTGCATCTATAAACTGAGAGTGTCCTTCTGGCGTTTGCAAAGACAGTTTAATTGATACAAATACACAAATGCCAAGCCCTAATGCCTCTTCCGAAATCTTGGCTGTATACCCTTCAATAATTCCGGCATCCTCAAGTTGCTTAATTCTTCTGCCGCATGGTGTTGGTGACAAACCGACTTGTTCGGCGATTTCAGCAACTGTCATTCGGGCATTGAGCTTGAGCGACTCCAGAATTCTTCTATCAATCGCGTCAATGACAAATTTTGAAGTTTTCATTTAAGATTACCGAGATTTTAGAGTTATCGTGCACATACAGCATCATCATTGCTGATATTTGCATCTTTTGCAATGTAGATGTCTGGTAGATTTGTTCTGTATGTCTAACATGGAATTAATATAATGCGTCACACACAATACTTCCCCATTGGAGCAGCTCTACTATCTATAATCTCCCTACAAACTGGGGCTGCCTTAGCAAAGACAGCGTTTACTACAGTTGGTCCAGAGGGAATGTCAGCGCTTAGAGTTGGTATTGCTGCAATAATATTATGTTGTTTCACCAAGCCATGGAGAATAAGATGCAATCTCTCTGATCTTGTAAATATGCTCTTTTTTGGGGTAACACTAGGCTTAATGAATTTGTTCATATATATGGCTTTCAAGTATATGCCTGTAGGTATTGCTATTTCAATGGAAGTGATTGGCCCATTGACAGTTACACTGCTCAGCTCTCGCCAACCCAAAGACTTGATTTCCATTTTGTTCGCACTTACCGGGCTAACACTTCTTCCTATTGGCGGTAATAATGCATCAATAGAATTTCTTGGTGTGGTATATGTAGGGGCATCTGCACTTTTCTGGGGGCTGTACGTTAGTTCAGGTAGCAAGATTGCTTCCTTTGGAAGTCAAGGCTTCTCACTGGGTCTTATTGTTGCGTCTATGTTTATCGTTCCACTTGGCATCAATAGTGGAGTTATAGAAAAAATCAATATAGATGTTTTTGTTATTGGATGCACGATTGCGATCATGTCTACAGCACTTCCACTGATATTTGATAGCTTTGCATTAAATCATGTTCCCAAGAGCATATTTGGTGTTCTGATGAGCGCGTCACCCGCAGTTAGTGCATTAGCTGGAATGGTAATCTTGGATGAAGTGCTTACCCTCTATCAATGGGTTGGCATTTTACTAATATCACTTGCATGTATGGGGGCAACGATGAGCTTCAAGAGTAATGTTGTTGCTACAAACTAGATGATTATCTACTAATAATCATTAGAGCATACCGCCATTGCCGGCGGTATGCTTGTCTTGATTACGTCCTACTGACTGAATTTTTCTTTCTCACGGCTGTCACTATGAATGAAGAAATAAATCATAGCTGAAATTACAAATACAACACCAACAGCCACTACCCAATATCCAGGGCCAAAAGGAGCTGGGTTCAAAACCATGTACACTAGTGAGCCGATTGTGCAGAACACAACTGCTATGCGCAGCAACATTTGGATTGTTTTATTATGACTATCTTTTAAAAGATGCTGTGCAAATAGCATGACAACCATAATCGCTGGGAATAGCATCAGACTGACATCAAGATGCAGCATTCTAAACGCGAAGCCAAAGTCTCCTAGCGGTACATCCTTGGCCGAGTTATAAAGGTCGGCTCTATACTCCTCCAAGAACCCCATGCCTGCAACAGTTAACAGTATGCAGCTCCAGGTGAGGAAAATACCACCCAAGGTATATTTGGCAGACTTACTCAATTCATTGCCTTTGTCCTTATTTCCAAACAATATTGCGCCAACAACGACAAGACCACCATGTAGTATAAAGGTGCCTATCACAAAATCTGCCAGGTCAATCCCCGCTACACTGTGACCACGAAGGGCAAAAAATCCTTTTTCAGTAAATATGTGGGGAATCTGTAAGTCAGAACCCCCAAAGCCTGAAACAACAAGAATGATGACAAGCAACACCAAGCCAATGATTGTCATCCATTCACCAAGGAGTTTGAGCTTTAATGCAGCACCGATTAAGTTTCGACCATATTTTTTGCTTATGATGGAAAGGATTAGACTAATAACGGCCACAACAATCATATCAGAGTGAGATCGAAGTAGGCTATCTTGCCACTCTGGCAACGTATATCCAATCTTACCTGCGTACCAACTAAAGGCACCTAGCACGTCACCAAAGTCCAAAATGAAACCAGCTAAGTCACCAATGAGCGCAGCAGTTACCGCAGTACATGATGCAGCTATGGCTAAATAGTGAGTGCATGATTTTCTAATCTCACGGTCTTTCAGCACTATTATTCCAAATGTCATTACAAACAAAATCACATCAAGAGAAATAAATGCAAGTATTTGATACCATAGCATTAGCTTGGTATATTCCATTGAGCGGTTTATTGCCCCACCTGTAATGCCAAAAAATACTGTCGCAACAGTGCAATAAAAAATTATACGTTTAAGCTTGTCATCTACATTGTAAGTTTGACTTACAATTAAGGCTGTAAGCCCAGCAAGACCGACAGACAGACCATGGAAATACATTATTCTTGAGTAATCAACTGGCGTGTAGCGGTCAACAAAAATTGAGAATGGGTTAGCTATAAATACACTACCAATTGCATAGATAACTAAAGCAATTAAGAGCCATCTTATTACCTGCGGCCAGGTATATTTACCCAGCCCCATTTCATGGCTGGTCACATCTTGCTTTAACATATTTTCCCCTAATAAAGTTTAGTACATTGCTGCTCATTCAAAAAGTGGCATCTTAGTTATATGTACACTTAAATAGCTTTTGTCATCACCAAGTGTCTCAATAGGAAGTTTCACCTATGAGTTAGGCAGGCAAAAATGATGCTAGTTCTCCAAAGGAGATTAACTGTTTTGTGCTTTATAAAAAGCATGCCATTGGTTGAAGCCACCAATTAATATCACCTACCCATTTATAAGTAAAATTAATTTAAGTCATTATGTATTAGCATCTCTTATGGACAGGGGATCAAGATTCTAACTACTATGATTATGCGACTGGGTGAAAAATTCTATCTTTTGTTAATAGATGAATAAATAGAGCCTGGCGTTATGAATTCTAGCTTATTTATATTTAGGCTCTTCCATGAAGAGAGTCTAGATGAACGAGATTCTTAGTAGGTAGCCATCATGAGGCTGTTCAAGAAGATTTATATTTATTCCGCACTAAAGTACGGATGTATCCAGCTGATAATGTATTGGTTATATCTTCTACATTGAGTAGAAATTGCTCTGAAGGCACAGCCTTATTCTATGCTATACCAAAATTTTATTAAAAGTTGCTAAAAGTGGGGGGAACCTGGGTTCTCTCCGCTGCGTAGCAGCGGAATGTTGAAATTTTCTTTTGTGCTCATAAGTATTAAATGGACAGTTTTTCAGTTTTTTCAAGTGGTACAAATGAAATAAAGTCGAAAAAGCATTGCTTTGCTTGCTTTTTAGTCATCCTATTGGGTTATGGCTGTGCGTGCACAGACTGTCCAACATAAACGCGTCGCTGTAGGAAGAGGGACATCACCAATCCTCGATATCCGAGACGCCATGCGTGGTTCAAGCAACTCATCAGGCCGAAGTTGAACTTGCGACACCAAAACACTTGGGTTGCTAGCCCCTGGCTGGAGTGAGGCTGGTGTACAAGTTGATAGGGTTTGGTATGCCTGTTCTCAAGCCAGTGAATAAAGGGGGCAACGGATTGGGTAAGGGTGATCTGACTTGGATTTTGATCAACAACGCTGGGTTGTATTCCGTTCTTACTAGTGGTTTGATATGTGCATCAATTAGCGCATGTATTCTCAACTCATCTTCATTATGGAGCACACTAATGGCATCACCGTCAATAGAGGTTTTCCCCGTAGGTAACGGAGACATGACCTTAATCACCACTAAAAATAACAAAAAGATTTTGATTGACTGCTATCGAAAATCAGGTGGTGACTACGATTACCTAGAAGATCGTCTGAGAGAGCGCCTGAACACTGACGAAGATGGCCGCCTCTATGTGGATGTGTTTGTTCTTACCCACCCTGATGCAGACCACATAACCGGATTTGACACCATGTTCCATACTGGTGATCCAGATGGCTGGAGTGATAAGCTCAATAAAATTTTCATCAACGAAATTTGGTCATCACCTCGTGTATTCCGCCGAGCTACAGCAAAAGGAGCAGATGGCAACAACCCTCTTTGCCCTGATGCCAGAATATTCAATACAGAAGCTAAGCGTCGAGTTCAACGCTATCGGGATAGCAAGCACATTGGCGATGTAGGCAATCGTATTATCATCCTTTCTTCCGATGAAGATGGCAAAACAGATGATATCCAACCTATTGTTGCCGATCTTTATACCTTGTTCGGCGACATGTCCGGTATAGATGACAACTCTCTTGATGCTTTCTTGCTTGCTCCTGCCGATAAACAGGAGGTTGCCGAAGATGAAGAAGAGCTTACAAAGAACAATTCCAGCGCAATCATCCGCTTTGACTTGACTAATACTATCTACAATGACGAACTTGGTTGCAATACCACCCACACGCACTCAGTTCTCATCGGCGGCGATGCAGAAGTTAAGTGCTGGGAAGTTCTTCATGACAAACTGAAGGCTACGGGTCAACTTGATGAGCTTGCCTATGACGTTCTTCTGGCTCCACACCACTGCTCTTGGCGCTCACTCTCTAATGACAGCGAATCGCAATGCGAAGATCCTCAACTTAATGAGTCCGCCCATGCTGCCTTGAGCTTAGCAAACCCAGATGCATTAATTCTATGTAGCAGCCAAGAGTTTGGTGAAAAGACACCTCCATCACAACGTGCTAGGGATGAATACGAAAAAATTCTCAAGGACAAAAAGGGAAGCGAGTTTTTGGCTGTAGTGGAACAAGGTGAAGATGCTGATGGCAATCCGAATTCACTCATGATCACTTTCACTGAAGGCAAGCCAAAGAAAACAAAAAAAACACAAAAGCGTGACTTCTCGACGGTTGCTAACCCCGCTGCGGTTTCTAAGGGCGGAAAAAGCACGTATGCCTAATGTTCAGCTGACCTCAATTGAGGTACTAAGTGAGTACCTTTCTGACAGGTATTCGGCTGAGCGACTATCTGAAGGGGAGTTGCAGGGCTTGGGGATTACCTCAAGCCCCTATGCAGCCAGTTGGCGTATCCAAACCGACATCAGGCACCCAAAATGTGGTTGTGAGATTCAATTGATTGTTGCGGCCAGACCTACTTTTCCCTTCAGTGTTCCGCACATCTATACTCACCCCAAACTGGAAGTCTTAAAGTACCCTCATGTTGAAGAGCAAGGTAGGCTTTGCGTATGGGGAGATGAGGTCTCCTTTGACCCGCAAAACATTGCTTATGTTGAACACCTAATCAATGACAGTCACTCTCTGGTAGAAAAAACAATCTCAGGTGAACTCGATGAGGACTTCTACACCGGGTTGTTAAGTTATTGGGCTCGTTCTTATTCCGCCTCTCCAAAGGAACAGAAGGCCACCAGTTTATGTAACGTCAAGAACCTTACATCTCGACAGATCCATGTAGCTTATGACAGCACCAAAGGTATCATATTTGCTGATACCAAAGATGAGCTCAATGCCTGGTTGAAAAATATTGGCCTCAAACCGAACCACAAACACTGTTCTACCACACTCCTTATTAATCTGACTGAAGCTTGGCGGCCATCGGAATATCCAACGACACTTGGTAATATTTTGTCGATACTGGAAGCCCAATGTGTCAATCACGACCAGGCGTTAGCTGCAATCGCATGTATCTTGGGTTCTAGTCTCAATAATCCTGCATTCTTAGTACAAACCAATACAGCCAATGGTGCAATTGTCACTGCGATGAGATGCGTGGGTGGCATCAGTACAAGAGGTCATGCTGGACAAGATCATCTGCCTAAAGCAAAAGCTGGGAATGGATTTAGAGATAGCCGTATCCCTTTACAATATCTAAAAGCTAGGTGTTCGCAAATCGCTATCCGTGGAATAGATGTTGAACGCAGAGACCCATCATGGGTTCTAGGCAGAGACTCGAACCCATACATCCCAATAACCAGTGGAACTACTATTGGAATTATTGGACTTGGCTCTGTAGGTTCAAGTCTTCTCCCCCTACTTATTAAAGCTGGGTTCAGTCAGTTCGTTTTATGCGATGGCGATTCGGTTGAGGCCGCAAATGTCGGCAGGCACCTTCTTGGCATGAACTACGTTGGCACCAATAAGGCGGAAGCTTGCAAAAGCTATATTCAGAAGAGCTACCCATGGGTAGATGTTTTGTATGCTGGGTGTCGTAAATGGTTTGACGACGATAAGGCTATAGAAGCACTTACAACAGAATGTGATTTGGTCATAAGCGCAACAGCAGAATGGGCATCAGATAAAGCCATACAGGAAATGATAGAAAATGATAGATTATTATGTAGTGTTGTCTTCTGTTTTACCGAAGCACATGCTGTAGCTACCCATTGCTATGTAAATATGGCCGGTAGTTTTAGCTACGGGTCTCTATTTGATAACACAGGAAAGCTCCAAGAGAGTTGTGCCAAGTTTGACCATCAAACCACTAAGAAAACACATTTTTGTGGTGGCGTATTCCAGCCATACGGCGGTGTAGAACTTAGCTTCGGGCATAGCATGATAGCTGAGACTGTCACTGAGCTTGCTTGTGAAGGCATTCATGAGGATTGCTATCGTGTATGGGTAGGGAGCCGAAAACTTCTGCAATCAGTAGATGGCAAATGGAATCCAGGTTGGGAAGAAAAGTATGGAGAGATTGGCGATGGCTCTAGAATCCTCAGAGTTATCTAGTCAGGCGGCGTCTGTTGAGTTCACATCCCTCTCTTTACATGGGCTATCAGTGTATTTTTCGGAAAACGCGATCAACCAGTTATACCAGCACAAGCAAACTGGCAATAAAGATGAAGCCGGTGGCTTTCTGTTTGGGGAAATCGGTTCAGGTGTGGTGACAGTCTTATCTGTATCCTCCCCCAGCTGCGCTGACAAGAGGTCTCGCTTTGGCTTTTCATGGAATAAGCGAGAAGCCAACAAGACAATACAGGAGAGATTCAAAAAGGGATTACACTATCTCGGTGATTGGCATACTCACCCTTGTAGTAATCCAACCCCTTCTTGGGATGACACTCAATCGATCCGAAGTACCTTTCTAGAATCTGAACATCAGCTTAATTATTTCATCATGCTGATTCTTGGAACTGCGGGGTTCGAACAAAGCTATGTCGCTTTAACCGATGGGAAAAAGGAATATCGATTTAATGCAAAATGAAATTATACAAGAGCAGCTAAACACCAGAAAAGAGCCGCCCCTACAACATAAAACCTACACAAGAAGAGATTTTTTCTGTGCTATCGCTGTTAGCATCTATCTTCTTTTGCTACTAATACCTTCCATTGGGTACTGGTACATGGTCACAACTAATGCACCCCCTCCTTGGGTTGTGTCGATTAAGCAAGTTATCGAGTGCGTGCTGGTAGCTGTTAGTGGGGGGGTACTGTATTGCTTGCGAGCGGTCTATCTTAATTATAGTGTCAGAAAACAATGGGATGAGGTCTGGGTTGTTTGGTATTTATTACGGCCATTTGCGTCAGGCCTGATGGGTTTCGCCACTTATTTGATTATCTCTGCTGGTCTTGTCGCCGTAGGTTCGCCTTCAGCTGAGCACCCAGAGAAGTTACTATATGTCCTATCATTTTTTGCTGGCCTGAATGTAGATGGATTTTTGAAAAAATTTGAGGGACAGGTGTCCAGCTCGGTAAAGGTTAAAGAAAGCAGACAAACACAAGGTTCGTAACCTTCAGTATTGTTGTGGTCAACTAAATCCGGACACTTGGTTCGAGCGATACTCAGATTCTGAGGGCGGTATCCCATCATTATGATGTTGTGGGCGCCGCCAGTTGTACTAATCCATCAGATAATTGCTGGTATCCCGCTTCGTTTTATAGGCACACCCCATGCTCAATCCGTCCCACCAGATCGACAACCGCCTGAACCCCCATCGGTGTATTCAGTAGCTGTGCTGGCGCTACGCCACCGAGGCCCCAATCTCGTCGGTGCAACCATGACAATGCCCTTGTGGTGTCGAACTCGTGTAGGGAGAGTGCCGCATCGAAGGCCTGTACAACACCGTATATCCTGGTTCCCTGTGATGTTGACAGGGGAGTCCCTGTCTTGAGCTTGCGGGCAACGGTGCTCCGGCTTATGCCTACTAATCGGCATATGGAACCCACGTCTGTCTTCACCGTTTCTGCCAGGTGATAAATCATGGTCGGTGCAACTCCGGCCACGATCCATAGATGTGCCCCCAACGGGTTGCTCGGTATGCCAAGAGTGCTAAAGAGCGTCATAGTAGTAGCCTCAGCCTTGCCTGGATGATAACTGGTATAGGACATAATGACTCTCCACTGTGATTCCCACATCCTATCTGTTCAGTGCGGCGGTGGCGATGTGTCTGAGAACAATGTTGGATGAGGCACTGGAAGCAGAGGTTGATGAGCCCCCTGCGGGTAACATCAACTTTTTCGTGAATCTCTGGGCATTATTCTATCCGAGGTCTTTATGAGGCCCTTTTTCTGATGTATTGACTATGTTCTAACCATCATATTAGCTAGCGCCGTATACAAAGGATGACCTCATGGGTAAAGAACCGTCAGCACATGAACTGAAACAGACGTGGGGACTACCTGCTCACGCAAAGATGCTGGGGTGGCTACTGCATGACCCCTACAAGGACGAGTTTCTGGTTAAGTACACATCAAACTCTGATATGACGGGTATGTGGTGGGGGCTGAGTCCTGAAACCGCCAAAACTTTTAAAACGCTAAAGAAGGCAGCTGCCGTCCTCGCATCATTGGATCTTGCAGGGCGAGCGGTTGCAGCCCCAGCTTTTGATATAGGAAAGCAGATCATCGTTCTCACGGATGATATTGGTGTTGAAAACCCGCTTAGGAAAGTGACTCGTTTAATTGAAGAAGCGAAACGTGATGATGCTAATGACTAAGCATCAGGTTGAGAGAAAACTATATGACCATCAATTTTGATTATCGTTGTGGCATCTTAGAGGCTGCCGACACAAAAACTGGCCGAGAATGGTGTTGGTATAAGGGTGATCCTGAGGTTACCAGAACTGAAAATGGCGAGTTATTGAGTTCGATAGGTGTTCCTATCGGAGCTACTGTTGTCGAGGTGAAAACCCTTATTCGCATGGATACCAAAAAGTAACCAAAAACAGGTTGCATCATATATAGTCAGTCCGCGTATGATAACTCCTATTCTCATCAGATTAGGAGCTTAGCATGCTCGTAAAAGGGATTGTGCCAACAGAGCAGGTTATTGACATTCTCTGTGATGTTTGTGGTCGTAGTACAAAAACGAATTTTGGAACCAATCAATACGGCTCGTTATCGGCGGATTTTGGCTATGGTTCCCGTCACGATGGTGAGCGTTATCAGGTGCATCTGTGTGAAATGTGCTTTTTCGGCACCCTCGCAACAGTGAGGGAGATGCATCGCGGGGATCATATATTTGACGATGACTATGAGGCTGCAAACCCAGACACATTTGGGCGTGATTATTCTAATAGGGAAATAATATGAATGATATGCTCCCATACTCTAGTTTGTGTGGAGAGAAAATTCTCTTATCATCGACTCATTCTGTGAGCCAATGATATTCTCCAATCGGCTCATTTCGTGAGCCGATCAAGATCCTTCATCGGCTCATCTGGTGAGTCGGTCTCAACGCTCACGACCACCTAGATTTAGTTTTTGGCTACATAGTTTCATAGCAGATTGGAGCTAGGCCACTAAACAGATCCAAACACAATTTAGCTCACGATTTTTAAAAGATGCTAATTTTCGAATCATCTTGGTGCCAAAAACAGTGGAGCTGATGCTGGGATTGAGAGATAATTTTCCTGATATAAAAATGTGACACATGAGGATAAAAATGAACGATTTTTTGAAAATTCTGCTGAATATCCGTAGCCTTCGTGCTGCATTGCGCGAACTCTCTTTTGAGCAGTTGGTCGAGGCTAAAGAGAAATTTGACGAAATTTATGCTGAGCGTGAGCAGCAAGAGAGCAAATTGAGAGAAGAGTCTGCCGAGCGCCTGCAAAAACTGGCAGAGTTTACCGAGATGCTGAAAACAGCAGGCATCGATCCGAGCGAGCTGGTTGGTACTGCAACCACTGCAAAAGCAGAGGGTACGGTGAAGAGCAAGCGCGCTCCTCGTCCTGCAAAATACAGATACACCGAGGATGGTTTGGAAAAGACCTGGACCGGTCAGGGCCGCATGCCTAGGGCCATCGCGGCAGCGGTTGAGGGTGGCAAGGCTCTGGAAGATTTCCTTATCTGAGGCTGAGAGCCCATGCCAGATCGGCGTGGGCCTTTCATTCTGTTTTTAGTAGGAGCTCCGTATGGGGAGTACAAAGCAATCCGAGCTATTGCTTTCTGAACCAGCCTAACAGAATGTGTCATTATTCCTAGTCAGACATAGAGGTGTAGCAGGTCTGACGCAGAGCATCAATAGTCGCTGACTCCATCGACACAACAGACATAACACTAACAGCAATGCTGTTAATAATTTCCCCTCTTGGGCCCTTGCGCCAACTATCGCTTTGGTAAAAGGCATCAAGAGATTTTTCCCTATGCTCAGGGTTATCAAAAGCTCGAACCAAAATATAGCTGTCTGGATCATGTTGCGACTGACCATAAGTGACTACATCAATTCCAGCGGCCTGATGCAAAGGAACGCTGATACTTCGCATGATCTGATGAAATCCATTACCTGCACTTGGCTGTAAAGTGTACTGGAGAAACTCGACAGTTCTCATTAAAGATCCTTCATATCAACTTAAATAGATACGGATACTGTACATGAGGCTACTCAAAAATACATTAAATGGTGAGATGCCGGCAGCTAGATTTATCGGGGGGATTACCGTAGCTTGCGCTGCATGGGGCCACACCCAAGATAATGCCATCTTATCAGCTCATTCATATACCTAACGGCGCTCATCATGGCGTCATAATTTAGTTTATGCGCTTTATTTGTTCGTCAATCGAGGCTCTAATCCTCCAAATGAAAACAACTCCCCCAGGGAGAGTCCGAACAAGTTAAAAGATAGAGTCTTTTCAGACTCCCACTGTGGGCTCTACATCATCCAAGCGGATCTGATAGCGTGTATTGCGTCCGCCACCAGGTAATTTCTCAATGCACCCCCTACCCACCAACTCCGCCAGATGCCGTGTAGCCGTGGGCTTACTGACTCCGGCGACTTTTTGATATTGACTGGCGTTGATGACATTTTCAAAACCCTGTTCGCCGCCATCCAGTAAACGATTCAGCACTTTGGTTTGCTCTGGACTCAGGCCGTCATGACAGTGCCGCTGCCAGAAAGATGCCTTGGCAAGGCCGCGAGCAATACTCTGTAATGCCAGCTCTATGGAGTAATCCAGTGTGTCGAGAAACCAACAGATCCAGGAGGTAATATCTAGCGAGCCCCTCTGCGCTGACTCAAGCGCCCGATAGTAGTCACCCCTTCGCTCTAGAATAGCAACTGACATGGCATACAGCCGGATGCTTTGGCTGTCAGCCTGTGACAGTGCGAGATCGGTCAGTGCCCGCGTGAGCCGCCCATTACCATCATCAACGGGATGCAGGGTCACGAACCAGAAATGGCAGATCGCCGCACGAAACAGTGGATCCATCGTGGGGTCATGCTGAGTCTGGTTAAACCAGAAGATAAACGCGGCCAGTTGATCGTCAAGGGCAGCTCTGGGTGGTGCCTCAAAATGCACGATGGGGCGATCAACACGCCCAGAGACAACCTGCATCGGCTCATCTCCTCGCAACAGCCCTACATTCACTGGCTGTACCGACCATTCGTTGACAGGGAACAGCCAACGATGCCATTGGTAAAGGCGTTCTATACTCAGCGGCTGTTCATGATTGTCGATGGCATCCAGCATCATGGCCGCGAGCCCCTCTGAGCGATCTGACACGGGATAGGACGGAGTTTCTGATCCCCCTAACCGCCTAGCCAGGGAAGAACGCACGGATTGGGCATTGAGACGCTCACCCTCAATAGCGGATGAGGCGATGATGTTAGCAAGTAACATATCTAACGTTTGGTCGGGGTTCCCCAACCTGGAATGACTACCTAGTAAAATTCCCAGCCTGCGTTGAACACGCCGTAATCTGGGTAATATCTCACTATCCTGCCAACGAAAATGGGGCCAATCTGCTTGTTGCCAAATCCAAAATGGTTCCATTATTTCCTCATCCAACGTGCTAGGGTCTCAATAATGAGCCGACCCAGCCCATCATTCAGCTCAATGTTTGAGCCGAATATAACACATGCAGCAGACCAGCAGAGCTGGTAATGAGGATGGAGATACAGGCTGAAAATCTCAGACCGGAGCTAATGAAAAACTGGAAGTATTGTTGCTGTGTGGCGCTACAGCAACCAGTAGATAGACAAGGTGGGAACTCATTGTCGTTTCGAATAGATCTTGTGAGCTTGCAGCTTACGCTGCATGAAGCGACGCCCAAGAAAAGGCCGTCTGGTCTGCTCATTCATGTGCTTGATGATACTCACTAATATTGGGATGCCAGTCTAAGCCACCAGAAGAGAAGAATTGAACCACCGAGTAGATTGCCTGCGAGGTATTTCCAAGATCGATCTGACAAGAACAAAATCGCCCCCAGTATTGTTATCAAACCCCAGAGATAGGGCATGAGCAGTACATATAGGCCAGTCAGGGAGTATTCATCGTTAAACCAGTCATAGACAGGCTGAATGAACAGAATCGATGCATTCAAGAGGTGATAGAGCATGAACAACACGAATACCCATGTTCTCTCTGTCTTCACTACTGCGCTCACTTTAGTTCCCCTTGGAATGGATAGCTGAGTTCAATGACGGTCAAAAATGGCTTGTAGGCAAAGCGCTTGTAGTGTTGAAGAACAAACCAGCTTCTGAAACCGGACGCCAGGCCGTAGAACTTGACTCTTCCGGTCGTGGGGTCAGGGCCAATGTCAGGATAATCGAGACCGAAGTGGTCATATAGCGTTACTTTGATCGTCCCTTTGTAGAAGTCGCCAAATTTTTCATATGTCGTGATTTCCGCCTTGCCTGCCCAGACATCGTTAACCGCAATTGTGAGACCCTGCACCTTATCCGCCGCAGAGTTGAAGATGGGTAACCTAAAGCCGGAGGTCTTGCTGTATGGCTGCATCAAGTCACTCAGAACAAGCTTATTCACATCACCATCAACTTCGGCCAGCTTTGCCTTCACTTCCTTGATAAGGGTATCTGAGAACTTCATCGTGGTTGGGTGAGCTCGCGCTGCTCTCGTCAATGCTTGGTTCCGGTATTCACCCCCCTCAGATTTCTCGAACTTGGCGATCATGGCCAGAATATTCATCTTCAAGTCGCCAGTTGCAAACAATGTAGCCATGTTGCGGAAGCTACTAAAGAACACCTTGGGGTCAGTCTTTTCGAGAGCACCAATAAAGCCGTCATCTCCCATCTTCCCTACAAACATGGGGATAGCCTTAATCTGCTCTGCTGTCATCGTGCCATAGGTCATATCTTCGGCGGGAGTGCCATCAATGTTCTTACCTGGCTCACGCTTCGACTTGTAGATGAGCACTGGCACACGATAGGTTGTGGCTGACGTTGTATCGGTTTTTGGCTTGAGAGCAGGAGGAATGGTTTCTGCCTTCGGGCGCTCTTTCTCTGCCGAACCAAACCACATTGTTGGCTTGGCCTGGGCATATGCCGACTTGATGGCCTGCTCAAACCTGGGCGTCCCCCTCACCGAGATTTGGTCTCCCTGAATAGTACAGCAAGCAAACACATCAGATTGCATCCCCAATACGACCTTTGAACCGTCATCAAGGCTTCCAGCCACAGGGCCTAGAATGCGCTTGAACTCGTCCTTGGTGAGTTGGTGGATGTCTCTGAGGTCTGGTTTCTGCATGTATAGAGGGCTCGATGAAGAGTAGTTAGAGGATCACTTTATCATCAATGCGCCAATCGAGACCATGTAGGCATTTTCTGAAAACGGCAGTTTGTGACGCTTTCTATAGATAGGCAACAGGGGGTAGCTTAATAGCTAATAGGCAAATGCTAAAGCTGGCAATGATGCTAATTGCCATCACTGTGAATAATTATAGGGAAATTTAGTTTTATCTGGGTGAAGAGTTAATTATTTGGCAAATATATCTATGGCAGCAAATCGCGAATATCACACCCCATTACCCTGGCAAGACGATAAGCCTTTTCCAGGGTGACATTGACCTCACCACGCTCAATTCGTCCTACGTAGCTTCTATCAATTTCGGCTGCATGTGCGAGAGCATCTTGCGATACGCCCAATTGAAGCCGTCTATCACGTACAGCATCACCAAATTTTTTTGCTAGCTCTTGCATGTCTCGCCTCTCTCTGGCGAGCACTATCTCTGGTTGTCTGGCTTACGGCCACGGACTATAATCCGCAGCCGAGTTTAGATTTCCACTAATTGTTTTCGTTCGAGACCGAGGATTGCTTATGAGTTCCCAGACTGTGTGGTTACCAACCGCACTCTACACCGCACTCATTCGATTGCAGATGGATGATTTCACTACAACGGAGTGCTTGAACGTAGTCTTTGGTGACTCAGAGTACAATCAGGCCCATAAGAGGCGATACGGCCTCGTTTATCGTAATCTGATGAAGTTGGTCAACGCGGGTTTCTTGGAACGGAGAAATGTTGATGATGTGCGATTGTATCCAAGCTTTGTGAAAACCCCCCAGTTTCATGATGTGATCTTTCAGGAGGAACTGAGTGATCCAGAGGTTCAGGAAACTCCGGAGGTTCAGGAAACTCCGGAGGTTCAGGAGGTTCAGGAGGTTCAGGAGGTTCAGGAGGTTCAGGAGGCTCAGAAGATTCAGGAACACAAAGGCGGGGCGAACGATGCTCTCTTAGATGAGTTAAAAACGAAGGCAAATATCTACCGCATCGAAATTCAGGAGTGCCAGGCAGCAATTGCTGAATACAATATGCTGCAAGCAGATTTCCCTGCTTTGGATATGGCTATTGAGAATGCTCTCCATCGCTCCTATGAGGAGTTTCACGGGTTGCGAGGCAAGCTTGGTGCTGTTGAGGCAGTGATGAAGAAGTTAGGAGAAAGCGGAACTGTTTGAAGCATCACACGGCGTTGTTGCCCAAATCTTTCATACAGCTATGACTTTCTCAGCCCTTGGTGACCGCTACACTCGGGGCTTTCTGACAGGTAGACCCAGAGTATTTAGTTTGTTTATGGCGCTTACATACGCCATTACCTCTCCCACTTGGGCGTTATAGTTACGCAGACAGACTTTCTCCGCCAGCAACTTCTTGAACCGATACATCGACGTCTCTGCCAGCTAGGGATGGTGATACCCCGATATCTTCTTCCTATGAGCCCGCCCTTTCTTGCGCACAACCAAAACGGCTTCATGTTTTGGGTGTCCTTTTTCCATCATCCCGCGTTCTTGCGAGGCGGAACACCGCCTCCTCAGTTAGTTCTATTCAAGCCACATCGATTTGCGGAACAGCGTCGCTTCGCATACCAATGCGTTTTTTCTCTTAATTTCAAGGATTCATGAACAACCGGAAGCTATGGGCTTTTTCACACATCCTGATACGTAAGGGTGCTTATTCACAGAATTCACGTAGTGGTAGCCATCTCGGGTCAGCATATCGCCCTGGTGGCGGTGCTCGGCTGGTGGCTGGGGCGGCTGCTGGGGTTGCGGGGGGCCATTGTGGTCTCCCTCTTGTTTGCCGCCGTCTACAGCTGGCTGGCGGGATTTGCGGTGGCGACCGAGCGGGCCCTCATCATGGTGCTGGTGTGGAGCCTGCTGCGCTGGTTGAATCGGGACTGGCCCAGCCACCGCATCTGGCTGTGGGCCTTCGTGGTGATAGTGCTCTGGGATCCTTTCGCCCTCTACTCGGCCGGTTTCTGGCTCTCCTTCATGGCGGTGGCCCTGCTGTTGCTGGCGCCGCTCTCCACCGCCCTGGCTCATGCTCTTTTCTGGCTGTCCGATCTGGGGCTGACCTGGGTGTTGTGGGGACTCGGCTTGCTGGCGGACCATCTGCAGCTCTGGTGGCCTGTTCCCGGCTGGCTGATGCCCGTCAGCGCCTTGCTGGTACTGCTGTGGGGGGCCTGGCAGTTGCCGGGATGGCGCGGTCTGCTGCTCCCTGTGGGGGCCGCCCTGCTGCTGGGTGTCTGGCCTGCTCCCACTCCCTGGCAGGTGCGGGTGCTGGACGTGGGGCAGGGCTTGTCTGTGCTCGTCACCCGGGGCGAGCGCGGCATCCTCTATGACACCGGGAATAGCTACCCCGGCGGCTACAACATGGCGGAGGCCGCCATACTGCCCGTGCTGAGCCGCCTCGATGTGCGGGTGCTCGATGCCCTCATCATCAGTCACAAGGACAGGGATCATGCGGGCAACAGGCGCGCCATGCTGCAGGCGATGCCGGTGCGCCGCGAGCTCTCCTCGTTCGGCTTCGCCCGCAGCACTGCGCTGTGTCGCCGCGGTCAGCGCTGGCACTGGCAGGGGCTGGAGGTGCGCGTGCTCTGGCCCGAGCGGCCGGGGGCGGGGCGCAACAACGACAGTTGCGTGGTGCAGATAAGCGATGGCCGGCATCGCATCCTGCTCAGTGGCGACATAGAGCAGGGGGCGGAGCGCCGTCTGCTGGCCCTGGAAGAGCAGGGAGAAGGAGAGGAGCTCGCCAGCACGTTTTCCAGCATTCCCCTCAGCACTCTTTCCAGCACTGTGCTGGTGAGCCCTCACCATGGCAGCCGCACCTCCTCGACCCCGGGCTTCGTGGCGGCGGTGAACCCAGATGTCGTCATCCACAGCGCCGGCGACAGGAACCAGTGGCAGTTTCCCCGCCCCGAGGTGGTGGCAAGATACCAGGGGGCCCGTCAATGGGTGACGGGGCAGGATGGCGCCATCCTGATCGAGGCGGGGGAGGGTGGGCTCAAGATCCGGGCCGAGCGCGAGCAGGGCCCCTGGTACAGGCGCAATGGCCACTGGTGGCAACCCAGGTTATGGCGCTAGAACCACTCCCTTAACTGTCATTTCGCTTTGGGGTGGGGCCGGAGTTATGGCAACGCTTGGTGTAATCCTGCGCTTTGGCCAGGGCAATAATCCGTCATTTCCCTATGAGGAAGGGGTAGGGAGATGGTCAGGCTATGGCAACGCTTGGTGTAATCCTGCGCTTTGGCTAGAATACCCCGTCATTTCCCTTATTAACGGCTATTCATGCAACAAGAAACCTCACAAGAGAGCTGGCCCGTCTTCAAACGCCTGCTCGGTTATGTCCGGGATCGCAAACTGGGGCTGGTGGGCGGCATCATCGGCATGCTGGGTTATGCGGCCGTGGATACCACCTTCGTCTACTCCATCAAGCCGCTCATCGATCAGGGCCTCAACGGCAACGACAGCAGTGTGCTCAAGTGGATGCCCTTCTTCGTGCTCGGCATCGTCGCCCTGCGCGGTTGTGCCGCCTTCCTCTCCAACTACTGCATGGCCTGGGTCGGCAACCATGTGGTGATGCGGCTGCAGCAGCAGGTGTTCAGCCACCTGATGGCCATGCCCATGAGCTTCTTCGACCGCCAGAATACCGGCAACCTGCTCTCCAAGGTGACCTATGACGCCGGTCAGGTGTCGTCCGCCGCGAGCTCCACCCTGGTGTCGCTGGTGCGCGAAGGCGCCACCGTCATCGGCCTGCTCGGCCTGATGTTCTGGCACTCCTGGCAGCTGTCGGTGATCTTCCTGGTGGTCGGCCCCGTGGTGGGTGTGCTGATTGGTCTCATCAGCCGTCGTTTTCGCAAGATCAGCCGTCACATACAGCAGGCGGTGGGTGACATCACCACCTCCACCGAGCAGATGCTCAAGGGCCATAAAGAGGTGCTGATGTTCGGTGGCCAGCAGGTGGAGGACAAGCGCTTCTTCACCGTCAGCAACCGGATGCGCCAGCAGACCATGAAGATGGTGGCGGCGGATGCCATCGGCAGCCCCATAGTCCAGATGGTGGCCTCGGTCGCCCTGGCGGTCTTCCTCTACGTGGCGACCATAGATTCGGTCAAGGCGACCCTGACTGCGGGCACCTTCACCGTCATGGTCACCTCCATGATGATGCTGCTCAAGCCGCTGAAAAGTCTGACCGACGTGAACAACCAGTTCCAGCGCGGCATCACCGCCTGCCAGAGCCTGTTCGGTCTGCTGGACTCCACCCCGGAGCAGGACACCGGTACCCGCACCCTGGAGCGGGCCCGTGGGGAGATAGAGTTTCGCAATGTCACCTTCACCTACCCGACCAAGGAGACCCCGGCGCTGCACAACATCAGCTTCAAGGTGGAGGCGGGCAAGTCCGTGGCCCTGGTGGGTCGCTCCGGCTCCGGCAAGAGCACCATCGCCAGCCTGTTGACCCGCTTCTATGACATAGAGCAGGGGGAGATACTGCTGGATGGCGTCAACATCCGCGAATACAAGTTGAGCGAGCTGCGCAAGCAGTACGCCCTGGTTTCCCAGCATGTGCATCTGTTCAACGACTCCGTGGCCAACAACATCGCCTACGCGGCAGAAGACAAGTACAGCCGGGAAGAGATACAGCATGCGGCCCGCATCGCCCATGCCGACGAGTTCGTGCGCAAGATGCCGGAAGGCTATGACACCGTCATCGGCGAGAACGGCGCCTCCCTATCTGGTGGTCAGCGTCAGCGCATCGCCATCGCCCGCGCCCTGCTGCGGGACTCCCCCGTGCTGCTGCTGGACGAGGCCACCTCGGCCCTGGATACAGAATCCGAGCGCCACATCCAGGCGGCCATCGACGAGCTGTGCAAGGCGCGCACCTCCCTGGTCATCGCCCACCGTCTCTCCACCATAGAGAAGGCGGACGAGATCCTGGTGATCGACGAGGGTCATATCGTCGAACGCGGCAACCATGACGCCCTGATGGCCCAACAGGGCACGTATGCCCAGTTGCGGGCCATTCAGTTTGGCAACGTCGCCGTGAGTAACAAGGGCTGATGCTGGAGCGTCTCTGGTACGGCAAGAGTGGCTGGCGCTGGGCGCTGGCCCCCCTGGCCCTGCTGTTTGCCCTGATCAGCGGCGGGCGCCGTTTCGCCTACCGCCGAGGCTGGCTCAGCCGCTATCGGGCCAGCCTGCCTGTGATAGTGGTGGGCAATATCTCGGTCGGCGGAAACGGCAAGACCCCTGTGGTGGTCTGGCTGGTGGAACAGCTGCAAGCCCGTGGCTGGCGCCCCGGCGTGGTCAGTCGGGGTTATGGTGGCAAGGCGCCCCATTACCCATATCGGCTGGACGCCACCAGCACCACAACCCAGGCGGGGGATGAGCCTGTGCTCATCGCCCGGCGCTGCGGCTGCCCCGTGGTGGTGGCACCCAAGCGCGCCGATGCGGTGCGTCTGCTTGAGCAAAGCGGCGAGGTGGACATCATCATCACCGACGACGGCCTGCAGCACTACGCCCTGGCACGGGACATCGAGTTGGTGGTGGTGGATGGGGCCCGGCGCTTTGGCAATGGCTGCCTGCTGCCCATGGGGCCGCTGCGCGAACCCATGACCCGCCTCAAGCGGGTCGATGCCATCATCTGCAACGGCGGGACCCCGGCCCAGGGGGAATATCCCATGGCACTGGTGGCGGCCGCGCCGCGCCGCGTATGCGACGATGCCCCCCTCGAGGCTCCCCTCGCCGGACCTGTGGACGCATTGGCGGGCATAGGCCATCCTCCCCGCTTCTTCGCCACTTTGACCGGGCTCGGTTATGAGTTGGTAGAGAGTGTCGGTTATGCGGATCATCAGGCCTTTGATCGGGATGAGCTGCTCGCCCGCTTCGGCGAGCGCCCCCTGCTGATGACGGAGAAGGATGCGGTCAAGTGCCGGGCCTTCGCGCCGGCGCACTGGTGGTATCTGCCGGTGAGCGCCGAGTTGCCCGCCTCACTGCTCGACACCTTGCTGCAGCGGTTGACCCCGCCGCAAGCGCCCGGCCCTGACCATGCACATTGAATGGCACAAGATCATCGCCTGCACGGCATTATAGCCCGTGCGGCGCCGTTGCAAGGAGCCGGCTTCCGGCTCCGGCGATGGACCATTAAACTGCTCGGCAGCATAGCCCGCTCGAGAGCGTCGCTTGCTCGACATCGTTGAAGGAGTTTCGTTTTGGCACTGGATATCAAATTGCTCGACATCATCGCCTGCCCGGTTTGCAAGGGGAAGCTGCACTATCAACCGCAATCGGACAAGGCCGCCCATGAGCTCATCTGCCGCTTCGACAGACTGGCCTATCCGCTGGAGGAGGGGATCCCCGTCCTCTTGGAGAACCGGGCGCGCCATCTGCCCCTGGAAGAGCTGAAGCCATGAGTTTCGTCGTCGTCATTCCGGCCCGCTACGCCTCCACCCGCTTGCCGGGCAAGCCGCTGGCGGACATCCATGGCAAGCCCATGGTGCAGCACGTGGTGGAGAAGGCCCTGCAATCGGGCGCCGATCGGGTGATAGTCGCCACCGACGACGAGCGGGTGCAGCAGGCGCTGCAAACCACCGGCGTCGAGGTGTGCATGACATCGAAGGATCACCAGTCCGGCACCGAGCGCCTGGCCGAGGTGTGCCGTCACTACGGCTTTGCCGCCGATACTATCGTGGTCAACGTGCAGGGGGATGAGCCCCTGATCCCGCCCGCCATCATCCGCCAGGTGGCGGACAACCTGGCCGCCGCCACGGCGCCTATGGCCACCCTGTCCGTGCCCATCCAGGACGCCGAAGAGGCGTTCAACCCCAATGCGGTCAAGGTGGTGACGGACAAGGATGGCTACGCCCTCTACTTCAGCCGGGCCAGCATTCCCTGGGACAGGGATCGCTTCGCTCAGAGTCAGGAGCGGATCGGGGCACATTATCAGCGCCACATCGGCATCTACGCCTATCGCGCCGGCTTCATCCAGCGTTACGTGGACTGGGCGCCGAGCGCGCTCGAGCAGGTAGAGGCGCTGGAGCAGCTGCGAGTGCTCTGGTACGGGGAGAAGATCCACGTCGCCCAGGCGCTGGAAGCCCCCCCGGTCGGGGTGGATACCCAGCAGGACCTGGACAAGGTGCGTGCGCTGCTGGCCCACTGAGGCTGGCGGCACCAAAGTTGACCGATACGGCGCCTTCAGGCGCCGTTTTTTCGTTGATTATTTATATAATAAGTTGATTTAAAACGGCTTTTACGAGCGATTTCAAACTTTTCCCGGCCATGGTTTGCCAAATCATCGAGTTTGGTTATGATGCAAGACGCCGTGTTAACCCTAACTGGCATATAACGAGATAAAAAACGGGGTGTTTGGGTGATTAATGTATTCCTGGTCGATGATCATGAGTTGGTGCGTACAGGGATAAGACGCATTTTGGAAGATGTCCGCGGGATCAAGGTGGTGGGCGAGGCACAGAGCGGGGAAACCGCCGTGGCCTTCTGTCGACAGCATCACCCCGACGTGATCCTGATGGACATGAACATGCCGGGCATCGGCGGTCTGGAAGCGACCCGCAAGATCCTGCGGCTGCGCCCCGATGTGCGCATCATAGTGCTGACCATTCATTCCGAGAATCCGTTCCCCACCAAGGTGATGCAGGCGGGCGCCGCCGGATACCTCACCAAGGGGGCCGCGCCGGACGAGATGATCCACGCCATTCGCCTGGTGCACTCCGGCCAGCGTTACATCTCCCCCGAGATAGCCCAGCAGATGGCGCTCAGCCAGTTTGCCTCGGCGGACGAGAACCCCTTCAAGTCCCTCTCCGAGCGCGAGCTGCAGATCATGATGATGATCACCAAGGGGCAGAAGGTGACCGACATCTCCGAGCAGTTGAACCTGAGCCCGAAGACGGTCAACAGCTATCGCTACCGCCTGTTCAGCAAGCTGGGGATCAATGGGGACGTGGAACTGACCCATCTGGCCATTCGCTATGGCATGCTGGATGCCGATACCCTGTAAGGGAATATCTGTGCCCACCCAAGGCGGCGAGTGCCGCCTTTTTGCTTTTCGCAGGCCCGGCGCAGTATGCTCTCTTGGTCCGTTTTCGCCCTTAGTGTTGAGTCGAGTCGCCGATGATCCCCTCTCCCGAACCCCTCTTCGACAGCCAGGCGTCGTCAAGCGCCGTTGCCTGCCATGTGGATCTCTGCCGCCGGAGCCCGCATGACGACCTCTGAACCTCTCTTCGACAGCAAGGCGTTCCTCGGCGCCGTCACTCACCAGAGCGGCGTCTACCGCATGTACGACGGCGGCGGCACCGTCATCTACGTGGGCAAGGCCAAGGATCTTAAAAAACGGCTCGCCTCCTACTTTCGCACCAATGTCGACAGCATCAAGACCCGCACCCTGGTGCGCCAGATAGCCGACATTCAGGTCACTGTCACCCACACAGAGACAGAGGCGCTGATCCTCGAGCACAACCTCATCAAGCAGTACCAGCCGCGCTACAACGTGCTGCTGCGGGATGACAAGTCCTACCCCTGGATCATCATCACGGCGCACCAGCATCCCCGCATCGGCGTGCATCGCGGTGCCCGCAAGGTGAAGGGGGAGTACTTCGGTCCATACCCCTCCGGCGGCGCCGTGCGCGAGAGCCTGCACCTGATGCAGAAGATCTTCCCGGTGCGCCAGTGCGAGGACGCCGTCTATGCCAACCGCACCCGCCCCTGCCTGCTCTATCAGCTCAAGCGCTGCGCCGGCCCCTGCGTGGCGGGGCTGGTGAGCGAGTCGGAATATGCCCAGCAGGTGGAGCTGGCCAAGTTGTTCCTGGCGGGCAAGAACCAACAGGTGATAGGGGAACTGGTGGGCAAGATGGAGTCTGCCAGCGGCGATCTGCGCTTCGAGGAGGCGGCCCGCTACCGGGATCAGATCCAGGCCCTGCGCCGGGTCACCGAGCAGCAGTCGGTGAGTGGCAACGTGCTGGACGAGCTGGATGTGGTGGGGGTGGCCTTCGATCAGGGGGCAGCCTGTATCCACGTGCTCTTCATCCGTCAGGGCAAGGTTCTCGGCTCGCGCAGCTACTTCCCCAAGGTGCCGGCCGATACCCCCCTCGACGAGGTGGTGCAATCCTTCCTGCTGCAGTTCTATCTGTCGGGGCAGGGGGGCAGGCAGATCCCGAGCGAGGTGCTGCTGGATGTGGCGCTGGAAGACGAGGCGGTGATCGCCGAGACCCTGAGCCAGACAGCCGGTTACAAGGTGCGGGTGCAGAGCCGCACCCGCAGCGAACGGGCCCGCTTTATCAAGCTCGCCTCCATCAACGCGCAGACGGCGCTGCGCTCGCGCTTGGCACACAAGAGCACCATCACAGCCCGCTACGACCAGCTGGAGGAGTTGTTGGAGCTCGAGCGACCCATAGCCCGCATGGAGTGTTTCGACATCTCCCACACCATGGGGGAGCGCACCGTCGCCTCTTGCGTGGTGTTCAACCGGGAGGGACCGCTTTCATCCGAATACCGCCGCTTCAACATCGACGGCATCACGGGGGGCGATGACTACGCCGCCATGGAGCAGGCGCTGGAGCGCCGCTTTGGCAAGCAGCAGGAGCCGGACAAGGTGCCTGACGTGCTGTTTATCGACGGCGGCCTCGGCCAGCTGCGCCGCGCCGAGGAGATCCTGACTCGCCAGCTGGAGTTTCTCGGCGGCAAGTACCCGCTGCTGGTGGGCATCGCCAAGGGGGTGACCCGCAAGGCGGGGCTGGAGACCCTGATCCTGGGAGATAGTCACGAAGAGCTGCACTTGCCGGCAGATATGCCCGCTTTGCACCTTATTCAGCACATTCGCGATGAATCCCACCGTTTTGCCATCACGGGCCACAGGGCCCGCCGAGCCAAGGCCCGCACCACCAGTACCTTGGAAGATATTCCCGGGGTGGGGCCCAAGCGGCGGCAGGCACTGCTCAAATACCTGGGCGGCCTGCAGGAGGTGAAGAAGGCGGGAGTGGACGAGCTTGCCAAGGTGCCCGGCATCAGCCAGGAGCTGGCCCAGTCCATTCACGACGCCCTGCACTCGCTCTGACCCGGGATAAAGGTTGCTGTTCAGGAGAGGTGATACCCAGGAGCGGGTCTGACCCGGGCCACCTTGAGTGGGTGGCATTTGATGTGGATCCCGCAAACCGGCCCCGGCAGCACAAGAGCCGTGACGCAGGGGGCCCGCAAATGCCATAATGGCATGCATCCTGAGGTTATTGATGGATTAATAGACCAAGGCGGGCGCCTGTCCGGTTGCAACGGTGATCGGCTTGGGGCTACCATGTAGCGGCATACAAGAAGTGGCTGAAAATAATGACAAATATTCCTAACCTGCTGACGTTTTTTCGGATTTTGCTCATCCCCGTCTTCGTCATCCTGTTCTACCTTCCCTATCAGTGGTCCTACATGGCGGCTGCGCTTGTCTTCATCCTGGCGGCCGCGACCGACTGGTTTGATGGCTATCTCGCCCGCAAGCTGAACCAGTCCACCGCCTTCGGTGCCTTCCTCGATCCCGTTGCCGACAAGATAATGGTGGCGGCCGCCCTGGTGGTCATCGTCGAACACTACAACACCATCTGGGTCACCATACCGGCCATGACCATGATTGGCCGCGAGATCATCATCTCCGCCCTGCGGGAATGGATGGCGGAGCTCGGCAAGCGCTCCTCGGTGGCGGTCAGCTGGATTGGCAAGTGGAAGACCATGATCCAGATGGTGTCGCTCACCGGCCTCATCTGGCAATACGACATCTGGATGGTGTGGCTCGCCTACGTGCTGCTCTATGTCGCCACCGTGCTCACCTTCTGGTCCATGTTCCAGTACATGAAGGCCGCCTGGGGCGATCTGACCTACCACTCCCGCTTCTAGTCCGCCCATGGGCAAATGGCCGTTTCCTTGCCGTTGGGGCAGAGAAACGGCCATGAGTGGCAAAAGTGTGGGAGAAGGGCAAAAAATGCCCGAACGATCAGAGTATTAAATGTTTTTGGTTGACTGGACGAGGAACATCGCTAGAATGCGTTCTCGTAGTCAGGCAGTCAGCCAGACCGATGCGGGAATAGCTCAGTTGGTAGAGCACGACCTTGCCAAGGTCGGGGTCGCGAGTTCGAGTCTCGTTTCCCGCTCCAAATTCAGACAATAGAGAGCCAGCTCTCTTTTGCATGGCGCGTTAGCAAAGCGGTTATGCAGCGGATTGCAAATCCGTTTAGTCCGGTTCGACTCCGGAACGTGCCTCCATATTGACAAGCCCGCGGCGCGGACTTGATACCGATTGCGGTGCCCGAGTGGTGAAATCGGTAGACACAAGGGATTTAAAATCCCTCGACGTTCGCGTCGTGCCGGTTCGATTCCGGCCTCGGGCACCATTAAAATCAAAGACTTATGAAGGCCACTAGCGATAGTGGCCTTTTTGTTTTCATCTCAGTGTCCACATTTGATCCACACAGATTTATTCCGGTAGCTCTTCCAGCTTCACTTCGAGTTGGATGCGGTTGGTGTAGCCCTGATTGGTGAGATCGTGCACCACCTGGGTGAGCAGCCAGTCGGCCTCGTCAATCTGGGGCTTGAACCCTCTGACCGTGGTGGGTTGCTCTGGGTAGAGTTCGGGGCGCCCCATCGCCAGGGTGATCTGGAAGTCGGCCACGCCGCGTTGCAGCTTCTCCCATTCTGCCCGGGCGGCCCGCATGGCATTTGCCTGGCTGGCATAGACATGTCGCAACTCTTTGACGTTCTCGCTGCTACCGACCAGCAGTTCGTTCTCTTGCTTGTTGACCATGACACCCGGAGGCAAGGGCCGTTCCTGCTTCGGCTTGCTCTTCTTCTTGCGCTTCACCTCGACTTTCTTCTTTTCCGCCTCCTTGTTGTCTTGCCAGTAGGCGGTCACGCCGGTGTAGGCATCCCGGTCGGCAACCGAGAAGCGGTGTTGATCGCCATCCCGACGGGTGATGGTGATGGCCGGCAGAGGCTGACCGCTGGCGGTGGTTCCCTGGCCTGCTTTGATAAACAGCAGGCGGCCATTCTTGACGGTGGCGATGCCATCGCACTGACCAGCCAGGCGGGTGAGGAAGGCGAGATCGCTCTCGTTGGTCTGGTCGATGTGGTCGATCAGCAGGCCCTTGAGTGAGTCACCTACGCAGGGGGTGAGCTGGTAGGGTGCCGCGACTTGTTCGACGATGCCGTTAACAGTGGTCTGGTGCCAACTGCGCTCGCGCAGCTTGTTCATGCCGCCGCGCAGGTCGGCCGCTTTGCCTCGGATGGTGAGCACATCGGGGGCTCCGTTGTGTTCTACCTCGTCGATTTTGTAGGTGCCCTTGTCGACTAGGGCCTGGCCTTGCCAGCCGATAAGGGCGTGCAGGGTGGCCCCACGGCGTGGCATATCGAGCTGGCCATCGCTGTCATCGAGGGTGATCTCGATGGTGTCGGCGGTGAAACCCCGGTTGTCGGTGATGGTCATCGACATCAGGCGCGGACGGATGGTAGCTGAAATGTCTTTGCCATCGACCAGCACCTGGTAAGCCGGTACCGGGTGGCCTTGGCGCAAGGCGTCGAGCGGATTGGTTAGCCCCAAATTCTCGGCCAATCGCGTACCGAACTGGTCGAATTCCCCCATCAGAGAAGCCCCCCGAGCTTGTTGCCGATGCTGCCGACCAGCTTGCCTAGGCCCAGGCGACCGAAGAGGTTGCCCGCGGTGCGTCCCAGCAGGGTCTGGCCAAGGGATCTTTCGTTGTCATCTACCCGCTTGAGCTTGATGGTGAACTCGATTTTGCGGGCGGTGCCATCGCTGAAAAACTCGCTGCGGGTGGTGCTGATACCCTCTATCACGAATGACCCACGCATGACGCCATCGCCCTGGATAAGCGGGAAGGCCTGGCCGCTGTCGCCCATCTGGTTGAGCATGTCTAGGGAGACGGGGCCGCCAGTCACCTCGGGCAGCAGCACCCCGCTCAGGGTGCTGGTTTCGTCATCCGGGCCGACGAACTGGTAAGCCGGGCGAGCACCAATCCGGTTATTGCCCGGATGGCGCCATGCACGTTCGTCTTGTTGTGAGAGGGGGGCCACGGTCGAGCGCATAAACACGAACCAGCCCAGGGTCATCATCATGGTGGTTGCTCCTTAATTGCGGTCGGTCAGGGAGGCGCGGCCATTGGCAGCGGCCTGCCGTTCGCGTCTGTCCAGTTCGCGGCGAACCTCTTGCGCCACATCCGCGCCGGATTGCCCGGGTTGCTGGACGATGTGGATCGGTGCGCTAATCTGGGTGGTGGTGTTGCCTCTGGCGACCGGGCGCGGCGGCGTCACGATGCGCGGGCCGTAACCGGATCCCCCGGCCATGGCCGGGGTGTTGTAGTTTCCGGTGAGGTAGCCTGACGGGTTGACGTTGGCCGTGACCGAACCACCCCCTTTCATCCAGTCCGGCAGCAGGTCGGTGAGGGCCTTTATCTTGGCTTTCAGGCTCTCCCACTTCGCAGTGATGCCACCAATCAGGCCGTCGATGATGGCCTTGCCCTTGTTGGCCGCCCCGGCTGGCAGGGTATCGAAGAAGGCCCAAATCTCGCCCCAGTGCATGATGAGCAGGCCGATAGGCGTCCATGAGAAGAGCTCTTTCAGGAGCTCCCAGAAGGCGAACGCAGGGGCTTGGCACTGCGCCCACAATCCGCTGAACCATGCGGCGACGCCGTCCCAGTTTTTGTAGAGCAGGTAGGCCCCGGCGGCGATGGCCACAATACCCATGATGAACCAGCCTATGGGGTTGGTGAGCATGGCAATGCCGAGTCTGACCATGCCCATGGTCAGCGCCTTGATGAAGGTCAGCAGGGGGCTCCCATAGACCAGCAGCATCGACATCCCCATCTTGATAGCCGCCAGCGGCCCCAGCAGGCCAGCCACGACCAACAGCAGTGAACCGCCGGCGGCAGCGGCCACGGCGGTGACCGCCGCGATACGTGTCAGGGTGGAGGTCAACTCAGGGTTGGCCCGCATCCAGTCTCCTGTGACCTGGATAATCTCGGTGACGCGCTGGATGATCCCGCGCATCGGACCGTTCTCGGTCTCCATCATCTGGATGCCTACGTCGTCCCACGCGGAGGTGAGGTTATCCAGGTCACCAATGGCGTTATCTGCCATGACCTTGGCGACCTTGCCGGCTTCCCCCTGGGTTTGCTTCAAGGTGGCGATGAGCTCCTGCAGCTTGCCGGATCCCGCCTGTTCGGTCAGTACGGCCAGGGCGGCGAAGGCTTCCTCACCGGCGATGGCCTTGAAGTAGCCCGAGCGGGTGGTATCCCCCATCTTGCTGGTCTTCTTGTAGAGCTCATCCAGAATATCGGGCAGGGCGCGCAGGTTACCCGCCGCATCGGCGGTCTTCACGTTTAGGGCGGCCAGCGCGTCGTGTGCGGCCTTGGGAGGCGCCGCCAGGCGGCCGAGAATGGCCCGCATGGCGGTACCGCCCATGCTGCCCTGGATGCCAGCATCCCCCAGCTTGCCCGCCATGGCGGAGGCGGTTTCAAGATCGACGCCGAGGCCGGCCGCCACCGGGCCCACGTACTTCATGGTTTCACCCAGCATCTGCAAGTCGACGTTGGCACGGGTAAAGGTGCCGACCATTACATCCCCGAGCCGGTTCATCTGGTTTGCTGGCAGCTTGAAGCCGGTCAGGATGTTGGATCCGATATCCGCTGCGGCGGCAATCTCGACACCGCCCGCCTTGGCGATGTCGAGCACCCCAGGCATGGCGTCACGGATCGCCTTGGGGGTAAAGCCAGCCATGGCGAGGAAGCCCTGGCCCTGCGCCGCTTCGCCCGCCGTGAAGGCGGTATTGGCGCCGAGCTCCCGCGCCTGAGCCCGCAGAGCAGCCAGTTCGCTGCTGCCTTTGTCCAGCCGGGTGATTGCCTGCACCTTGGACATATCGACATCAAAGCCCATGGCCTTGCTGGCGATGTTGGTGCCCTTGTAGATAGCCGCGGCACCGGTTGCCATGCCTGCGGCGCCATAGCCCGCCATGGTGCCGCGCATGGACATGGTCTTGTCATAGTTCGCCTTAACCTGGTTGAGGCGCTTTTGCTGGTCGGCCAGTTGCCCCAGCTTGGCGCGCTGCTGGTCGAGCTGGGTATTGGCGGAAGCCAGATCGGTCTTGAGGCGGCGCTGGTGTTCGCCGAGCTGCTTGGTGTTGATGCCTGCCTCGCCCATGGCCCGTTTCAGGCTGCCGTGACGGGCGACCATTTCCCGCTCTTGTTGGGAGAGGTCGCGCACTTTCTGCTTGGCCTGCTCCATGGCGCGGGTCATGGCCTTGGTCGGTTGCTCGACCTTGGCAAACTGCTGGGCCATCTGCTGGGCATCGCGCTGGGCTGCTGTGAGTTGGGCACGGGTGGCACCAATCTGCTGGCCGAGGGTGCGATAGCCGTCAATCTGGCCGCTCTGGGTTTCCAGCTCCTTGATGCGTTTTTTCGTGTCGACCAGGTCTTTGGCGGTGATGCGGCTCTGGCCGCTGACTGCTTTGAGGGGGGCGGTCAGTTTGTCGACCGCCCCGATCAGGATTTGAAGTTTGAGAGGGTTCATTGTTCTTCTGCCCCGTTGATGCGGTTGTGAATCTCAACGAGGCGTTGGTGCCAGCCCATCAGCTCGCTGATGTCCATGGCCGCCATCTCGGACGGCGGCCAGTGGGCGATGATGGCGATCTCTGCCATCAGGTCATCTATGCAGTGAGGTAGGCCTCCTGCTGCGAGCCCATCAAAAAACCGACCACCACGACCCCGGCTTTGAGCAGGTCAGCCGGGTCCATGTCGTTCACCTCTTTTTCGGTCAGGTCAGTGATGCGGGGCAGCAGTTTGATGAGGGTATCCACGTTCATCTGGACGATGTCCATGGTGTTGAGCCCGCGCAGATGGCCTGCCTTTTTGGGGCTGCGGATGGTCAGGCTATTGAGAGTGTTCTCGCCGCGCTGGATCGGGGTGTCCAGGGTGATTTCTTTCTGTTCCATGGTGCTTGTTCCTGTTGTTGATGTGGTGAGGGCGGCAGTGTGCCGCCCGTTGGGTTGTGGGGTGGGTTAGAGGCCGATGGCTTTGCGGTGTTCGGCCATACGGTCGACGCCATCGGGGCCGATCTCGATCATGTTGAGCAGGTCAATCTCGTGCATCACCTGGCCGTTGATGGTCTCTTTGTAGTAGGTGTTGACCATGCCGACCTTGGCCTGGGTGTTGTCGCCCGCCTTGAGGGTGCCGCGGTCGAGTTCTTTTAAGCGGCCACGACAGACGATCTCGACGGCAACCACTTCTCCGGTGTCGTCACGCTGGAGTGAACCTGCAAAGCGCATGCTGGTGCCATCGGCCTTGGGCTCACCCATACAACGCAGCAGGGGTTCGCCGTAGCCACCGAAAGTGAACGAGACATCGAGTGCGCTGTCATCGAGCCCCATGTCGATATTGACGGCGCCGCCCATGCCGCCGCCGCGATAGGGCTCGAACTTGCGGGAGAGTTTGGCCGGGGTGAAATCTTCCGCTTCACCCACCCAGCTCTCACCGTTGAGAAAGACGTTCAGTCGTTTGAGTTTGCGTGGCAGTGCCATGGTGGCTCCTTATGCTGCGGCCGCGACGCGGGCGCCGAAGTCGATGAGGTAGGTGTCGGTGATGCGCTGGATGAAGCCGAGGTCTTCGAGCGGCGGCACCGGGGTGTAGTTGTAATCGATGCGCAGCTTGCCGGCCTTGAGGGTGTCTTTGTCGTTGAGTTCCTCGTTGTACCAGCAGTCAAAGCCGAGCAGGTAACCGCCCGCCACCAGTTCGCGACCCTTGGCCTTGATGCCCTCGATGATGTCTTTCACCAGGGTGGGGGTGAGCGGCTTGTCGTTGGCCCACATGTGCGCCTCGGCCATGGTGTCGGCCAGGATCTGGGCGGTGCGGGTGTAGTTCTCGAACTGGAACAGGGGATCATCGGAACAGGTCCGGTTGCCCCAGTAGCGGAAGCCGTCCGCCCGGATGAGGGCGGTGATCTCGTTGGCGTTGAGCAGGCCGACTTCGGTGTCGGGGTCTTGCAGATCCCAGAACAGGGCCTTGGTCATGCCGTCGACCCCGGTCACGCCGACGTTCGACAGGGTCTTGTGCCAGCCGATTTCCTTGTCGATGAATGCCCGCATGGCGGCCGCCTTGAGGCAGGCATCCAGTTTGATACTGGCATTGGCGGTGGTGTCCCAGGCTGTCCAGTCGCCGTGGATTGGCATCAGCTCGCGGCTGGAGAAATTCTCGCGGTAGGCGAGCGCCGCCTCGACGGTGTCGGCAATGGTCGGCACATAGGCGAAGGCGCGCAGCTTCTTGGCCGCACCCGCCAGGGCGGTGGCGATGGGCAGGGTGCAGTTGTCCGGCACGCAGAGGATGCGGGGCTTGACGCCGGTGGCCGGGGCGGCCCGCTCCAGCGCCTTGAGGCCGGTATAGCTGCCATCCGGCAGTATGGTGCCGATGATGTTGCTGGTCAGCTCTGCCGCGTCGGCGCCATCGGCCACGCGCACGGCGATGACGATGGTGTTGACGGTGCCATAGATGGTTTGCAGCGAGCGCTTGAGGTTGCCGGTGCTGCCCGCCTTGGCGATGGCCGCCGGCAGGTTGGCAATCAGCACGGGTTTGTTGAGGGGGAAGTAAGCGGCATCCGCATCGCTGCCGGTGCAGATGATGCCGATCACCGCCGTGGCGACGGTGCGGATGGTGCGCGTGCCCTCGTTGACTTCCACGACGCGCACGCCGTGGTGAAATTGGTCCAGTGCCATAGGTTCTCCTGTTGTCCGGACGGAGCATTCTGTGCGTAGGTAATGCATGTGATGCGAGCAGGGTCAGGATGCAGGGGCAGGGGATGACAGGCGAGCGGCGGCCAGTGTGTGAGGGCCGTACACACTGGCGAGACGGTGACAAGGTGACGGACGACGGCAGTCACGAAGCACCCCGCACAGGGCGGGGTGGTGGTCGGACTCAAGGGTTATTCGGTGGCGGGATCGCCCGGGCTCGGTGGCCAGGTGATGGTATGGGGATAGCCCGCCTGCTGGTCGACCTTGGAAAGAGCGACGCGGTAAGCCTTCCAGGCGATGAGTTTCACCTGGTCATCGGCTGACGGTTCGCTGATGACATCGGGATCCAGTGCGTCGGTGAGCACGGCGATCTCCTGACTGGCTTCGCTCATCAAGGCCTGACGTTGCTGCTGCGCTTGCTGTGCCAGCACAGCATCTTCCTGCTCCAGGTCTTTCACCCAACGCAGCAGGTCCACATCCCACACGTCGAATGGGGATGACGGAGGGGTGAGCGTGAGGGCCAGCGGCAGTTCTCCGAGCTCCTTGATAACGACAGATTGGCGTGTGTGCTTGTCGTAAGCCGTCTGACCGCGATAATCATCGACGGACGTCCAGCCTGACTGGCTACGAACAATGGCTTTCCCTGGTTCTGCTTCAGCAGGTTCATCCAGATAGGCACCAGCAGGGAGACCCGTTCCCACGGATACCCAGACTTGCTGCTGCGACAGGTATTCACCAGTAATCGGATTGGCGGCAAATACCGCGGCCCAACCGGAAGATGAAGCAAACCCATCTTCTCCCCATACGACGAGCGGTTCGTTCATTATGCTGCCCTCACGATGTAGTTGAACGCGATGTTTCTTGGACGAACCCGGAAGCGAGCCCCCTGCGTAGAGCCAAAACTGCTCATGTTCGCCATAGGATAAGCCCCTGTGGCTGCGATGGAGTCTTGTGAGTCATAGTCGGCAGTGGCGTAGTTGGTGCCCCCAGCGGAGATAGTTGAGATAGGCCGTGTTACCAATCTAAACGCCCCGGAAGTTTCATTTATCCCGTATGACTCGACCCCTGTTGCCAGTTGTTTACTCAACATGGCGCGCCCCTGATCAATGCCGCGTCCCGCATCCCAACCCCGAATAAACTCCGCCCGCATATCCGGCAGTACCAGCGCCGGGTATGCGAGCGCCAGCTTGGGGTAAGTCGTCGCACTGAACGACTGACCTGTCATCATCAGATAGCCGTCAGGTGGTGTTTCAAGCGGCCACGGGATCGGGGCGCCCGCCGGATAGCCATTCGCCGCGATGTCTTTGTTCAGCGCGGCCATCAACTTTTTGGCCGTCACAAACTTGCTGTCATCGATCCCCGCGTCTACCTCGGCCTGGGTGGCGATCTGTGCCTTACCCTTGCCCCCTTCGGTAGCTGAGGGGAGAACAACTGCCCCGGTCATACCATCGACCGACTGCACCGAGTCGGTGGGGGTGAGCAGCTCTTGCCAGTTGGCCAGGGTCGAGGCGCCCGCCACCCGCAGGATGAAGCTCTTGTTCAGGTCGGTGCGCACCGCGACATCGCCGGTTTCAGCGGTCAGGGCCAGCATGGCGGCCTGGGTGCCGACGACAAAGGTGTCGGTGATGGCGGTGGCCGGGATCTGGGCGACGGGCACCTTGCCGCCACTGTCCAGGGTGGCGACCCCGTTGGCGGCCCCCTTCTGGCTGCTGGGCACGGCATCGGTGATGCCATATCCCGACAGGGTGGTGGGGTTGCTGCCGGCAGTGACGTTGCCCTTGGCATCGACGGTGACGGAGCGATAGGTCCCTGCCACCACCCCCGAGTTTTTATAGGTGGCGGTGATGGAGATGTTGCCGCTGCCATCGAACGAGGCCTGGCCGGTCACATCCCCGGCCACGGTGATGGTACGCGCCGTGGTGAGCTTGTTGGCCTTGCCCGCAGCGGTGGTGCCACCTTCCAGGTCATCCATGTGCTTTTTCAGGTAGGCGGTGCGGTTCGCCAGCGCCTGGGCCTGCTTGTTGGAGGTACCCCCCGGGCCGCCGAGCACCGGGTCGCTGGTTTCGAGCTGATAGACGCCTGCGTCCCAGCTCACCACCTCTTGTAAATTCGCCATATCAGGAGGCTCCGTGGTTGTAGTTGCCGTTGTAGGTTGCGGCGCCGTTGTAGGTGATGGGCGCCTGGGTGTAATCGAGGGCCGCCAGATGGCAGCGGGCCGGGGCCATCTCTGCCAGCAGGCGCCGGATGCGGTTCGCCTGCACGGTGGTGACCGGGCGGGCGAGGATGACGCGATAGACGGCCCACTGGGACGGATCCCCGTGGGGTTCGTTGCCGTTGTAAGCGAGGGTGCCGTCATAGCGGCGGCCCGTGGCGCGTTCGATGATGGTGCTGTCGCCAAACCCCAGCACGGCCAGCGCCTCCTTGATGGCCCAGGGGGTGCCTTTGCGCTGATGCAGGCGGAACGAGGCGCTGATGAGGGCTCGCTGCTGGTCTTCTGACTCGGCCAGCTCCCACCAATCCACCGACCTGGCCCAGGCGAGCCAGGGCAACAGCGGGGCCGGGCAGGTGTCAGCAAAGCGGGTGGTGGTGATCACCACCGGCGTCACTGTGCTGGCCAGGGTGGCAGCAGCGAGGTGCTCCAGCCGGGTGGCAGAGGGCGGCAGCAGATCCCGGGTGGTCGGCAATGGCAGGGGCAGGCGATGCACCTTGGCCGCGCCGAAGGTGCAGCCATCAAAGCCCCGTGTGGTCAGGCGGGTGGTGCTGGCAACCGGCGAGAGTGCCGAAGGCAGCAGCGGGGCCGGGACCAGTGCGGCGGTGATGGCGGGCAGACCGGGGAGCGGTACCGCCGGGGCCAGCGGATAGAGGATCCGCGCGTACTTGGCGACGGGGCTCCCCACTGCGCCAGTGAAGGGGGTCGCGGCCTGCGCCAGCCGGGCATTGAGCCGGTGGGCGCCGCTCTGGCCGTCAGACAGGGCGCCGACAATCTGGCGCACTCGTGCCCGGTGGCTGCCCAGGGCGCCAAGATCGAAGCCGGCAGGAGCGAGGCGCTGCCCAATGGTCGGTGCCTCGATGGCATCAGGCTGCACGCCGCCTGCCCCGAGTCGGGCCCTGACCGTGGCCACTCCCAGTGCGCCCGCACTGAACCCCACCAAGGTGATCTGGGTGGACATCTCGGGGGCTCCCATGGCGAGCAGATCCCCCATGCTCCCCACGCTGGTGCGGGCTGTGGTGTCCGGGGCGCCATTGGCGCCAACCTCGATGGCGCTGGGCGCGGTGCGGTGGGTCAGCTTGCCCGTGCCTGCTGCGAACTGACTGATCCCGGCGGGTCTGGCGCGCTGTAATGCCGCCATGCTGCCGATTTGCCCTGCTGCTATCCCGCCCGTTGACAGGCCGATACTGACCCCGGCAATGGCGACCGGCGCGGGGTCATCGTCACCCGGCAGGGTGCCCCGGTAGATCGCCGCCCCGTCGAATGACAGGGTGCCGTCGTGATCGGTCAGTGACCCGCGCCAGACGGGATAGAGGGTTGCCATCAGAGTTTGAAGATCTTATTGGCGCCGGGGTCCCAGGCGATGATGATGTCGCCGCCGTTGGTGCTGACCGGCAGGCCCGCCGCCGTGTCGAACAGGGCGATCAGCGGGCTGGTCGCGGCGCTGCCGGTGTCTTTGTAGATGGCGCAATACTTCACCGCCGCCGTGGGCACGGCGCTGAAGGTGACGTCGGCGGCGTCCAGCACCCCGCCGGTGACTGTCTTGCTGGTCAGGGTCTGAGGGGTGCCGACTACGTGGGACGAGAGCGTGCTGAAAAACTCGTCGCTGCCCAGGGTAGGGGCGTAGGTGTCTTTGATCAGCGCGCACTTGAGGGTGTCGGCACTGGCGTTGATGGCGCCGGTGAGAAACTTCTCGCGGCCTTTGTCATAGAGGGCGTTTGCCATGGTCTGGTCCTTAATCGAGGTGGAGGGTGGTGAGTTTGGCGGCCTGCTGCGCCGTGCAGGTGACATCTGCCAGCGGTGCGCGCAGGGTGACGCTGTCTATCCCCGGCTGGTGCAGGGCGGCATAGATGGCCGAGAGCGGGACAGTGGCCCCGACCCGGTAATAAGCGGCAGCGGTCTGGTTCATGGCAGCGGTGGCCGCTGCAATGGCCTGCTCTTTGCCAAGGCCGGTGGCGTTGAGGGTGGCATCGACGGCATAGGGCTTGATCTGGGCGGGCTCGACGGCCACCAGATCGCACAGGGGGCGCACATCATCGGCCGAGAGCGCCTGGCTGACCCGATTGAGGGTGTCGGCACTGGGTTGGCCGGCAGGGGAGAGCAGGGTCACCCGCACGGTACCCGGCGAGGGGCTGTCGACGGCCACATCCGCCACCTCGGCACTGGCCGACAGGGCGTGAAACTTGTAAGCATTGACCGGCCCGGCGGTGGTCCGCCCCTCAAAGGCCATCTGGCCGCGCAGGCGCAGACGGTCATCCGACTCATAGACAGGCTCGACAGGCGGATTGGCCGCCGGATCCCCCGGGGTGACCAGCAGGCGGGCGATGTTGTATTCACCAACCACGTGGTCGAGGGTGGTACCGCTGGCAAAGGCGAGCAGCGTTTGCTTGGCGGCATCGTTGATGCGGGCCCGCAGTACCACCTCCCGATAGGCGTTCTCTTGCAGCAGCTTGTTGAGCGGCTCGGATTCGAGCTCCAGCGTGGCGGCGATGGCGGCTTGCTGGTCTGCCGGGTAGTAGCTCACCAGGGTGGCCTTGCGCTCGGCCAGGATGGTCTCAAAGTCGAGGGGATCCACCACCGAGGGGGGCGGGAGCTGGGTCAAATCCACATTGCTCAATTGGCGGCTCCTGTGGGAATGGCGATAGAAGCAGACTCCGGCGCGCCGCCGTCCTTGCGCTGCCAGGTGAATTCGACGGTGAGGGCGCCATCCATGCCGCCGCCCAGCACATCGACCCGGGTGATGGTGATGCGGGGTTCCCAGTTGATAAGGGCCTGCACGGTGGCGGCCATCAGGCGCAGGCGGGTGGCCTGATGCTGGGGCTGGTCGATGAGGTAAAAAAGCTCGCTGCCGTAGTCGCGGCGCATGACCCGGGAACCCACCGGGGTGATCAGGATGTCGCGCACCGACTGGATAATGTGGTCGGTGGCGCTGATGGCGCGCCCGCTCGCAGCGTTCATGCCGAGCCAGTTCATTGCGGGCCCCCGGAGGTGCCGCTGCCGGTGCTGACGTTGCCGTGCTTGTGGGTGGTCACCTCGATGCCGCCAATCTTGGCGGTGGGGGCGGTTATCTTGCCGCCCGCCTCGATGGTCGAACCGACCTTGAGCGCCTGGGTGCATTCCACCAGGGGGGTAATGAGTTTGACGGTGACGGAGGCCGAGAGGGTGGCGCTCTTGATGCTGCTGGCGTTGAGCGCGCCGGTGGCCGGGTTATATTCGATGACGGCGCCATCGCTGTATTCGGTGCGGTCGAGATCCGGGTTGTCATCGTCTGCCAAGGGTTCTGGGAAGGCTGCGCAATTGATGGGGCCGACGATGTAGGCATTGCGCAGATCGCCGCTGACCGACAGCAACAGCACTTGCTCGCCGATGGAGAGGCGATGGCGGGTACGATTCTTCCCGGCCCGCGCAGTTGCGTAGGGCCGCCAGTTGGTGATGAGGTCGCCGGTCTTGACGCGACATTCCCCTGATCGCACGGCGGTGACGGTGCCGATTCGGATCAGGTTGTCGATCAGGCGTTGGAGTTCAGTCGGGGTCGGTTGCATGGGGCCATTGTTTTGGGCAATGGCCGGGAAGGCGATGAGGAGCTAGTGTGCAGCAGCTTTACACAATGGCGGGATGATTATATTTATCTGGCGTGGTGGAGTTATTTTAATGTCTAGCTTATGAACTGAGCCCTCATGAAATAATTGATTTCATGTAGTCCCCAATAGCTTTGTAAAATATGTCTACTTGTTTTTTTCGTTGTGATTTATATTTTTCGCACTCTTCAAATGTGGGCATTTTTCTATCAAAGAAAACAATTCGCCTAAATTCACTAAGTGCTTCATTGTGCACGATCAATGCTTCTTCGGCTGCCAGGATTGAGAGGATTTTTATTTTTGATGCAGCTTTATTCCTTGATGAGAGAACGTCTCTGAGTTCTTTCTGAGTGCTTTGGAATCGGTCTAATTGTGCTTTGGTTAGTGGTTCTCCTACGTTTTTAGCCGTATGTTGTGCGCCACGGACATTATTGGATAGCATAGTGCAAAAATAAAAATACTCTTCAGCATGCACAGAGATTTCCTCGAGCATGCTTATCTTTTTATTGACGATGCTTTTGTGTACATCCTTACTATGGTTCAGGGCAGAGACTTTATATGTAGCAATGCCACTGATAAGAGCGCCCAAGCCAATTTTAACTGCGGAATCAACTACATCAATCCATTGTGCTGGCATTTTAGAAAGCCTATTGAATAAATGAATAGTGTAATAATACCTGTCGTTAAATAAATGGTCACGCACCGCGATGCGTGACCGATCACATTACCAACCAATCGCTTTGGGTTCGCGGCGCAGGTGGGGGATCAGCTTGGGCCAGTCGCTGTCGCCGTGGGTGTTGGGTTGGATATGCCGGGTGCGGTCGGCCAGGATCTTGCGGGCCTGGTTCAGGGTGTAAGGGTACTCGTGGATGATGGAGTAGTAGCGGCCGGCGTCGCGGTGTTCGGCGACCTCGAGCAGGGGGTAGATGCTGCGGGCGGCCTCCATCATCCGGTCGGCAGCGCGCCAGCACCAGGTGAGGGTGCAGAGTTCGTCATCGGTCAGGTTGATCGCTGGTTGCGGGCACTGGGCGGCAAGTTGTTCGGCCATCCAGTTGAAGGCGTTGATATAGGCCTCTTTGGTCGCTGCTGCCTTGGCACCGGTGAAGCCCATCACCACAAAGATAAAGCCGTCTTTGGTCATCTCATACGCTGGTCGAGCCTCGCCTTTCCCGTCCTGATAGGTAACGAGCGCAAAATTGCGCTCGTTGAAATTATTGGAACAGTCGAGGGTGGCGATCTTGCGCAATACGTCTTTGTGCTGCTTGCCAAACACTTCGGCCACTTTCAGGGAGGTGGTGACAGGTTGGCCTTGGTGCAGGCTGATAATCTCGGCAGGGGTAAGGCTGGTGATGTTGCCCATGGTGTGACTCCTCGGATGCGATGCTGGTTAATCGCCACCAATGAGGTCTCAATCTCGACTGGTGACGAGCTGAACAGGGTTGAGACTACCGGGCATCCAAGGAAACCGGCCAGCCGTGAGGCTGCCCTGCCCAGCCCGTCATAACTGAAATTGCGGGTACTACTGGGCCGCACAAAAAAACACGCATGGCGCGTGTTGTGCGCTTGGAATGCTACGGGGTCTCAATCCCGGCAACGGATTTTGCCGTTGCCTGCGCAGTATCGCGCAACCAACCGCAACCAATCAACCACCAATCGACACAAACCCGCCCGACCGCACACAACACCAGCTGCAGGGTAGCGATTTCGGTCAGGGCAGGGGATGTCTGTTTCGGGCGAGGGCAAACACTAGGCGGTGAGCTGGATAAGGTTGGTATACCGGCGCTCAGCAGGGCCCTTATCCAGCCCACTGGATGGGCAAATCATTGTTTACTGGATGTTTGTTCTTTCGTAGTTGTGCGTATCTTCATGGCAGGCACTGAGCTGCTTTCTATCTGTTCATGACGTAAATAGAAGGTCCCCTCCTCCGGCGCCCAAAATGCACATTTTATTGAATTGCAGGAGACTTCTATTGCTTTTATTCCATTAGGGTATTTTGAAGATGTAATCTCTAATGCTTTAACATACTCTCCATTTATTAATTCATCCTTTTGTTTCTTGGCAAGACTGGACCCATCATCAGACACATAGTAAATCAAGCCAATGAATAGTATGCAGAGTCCCATTGTCATGATGAATTTAATATATGTATTGAATGCTATGTCTGTTAGTTCACTAAATGGTTTTGACTCATCTTCGTCAGGGCATCTTGATGTGACTGTTTTGAACAACCAAGTTCCCCCTATTCTCTCATCTACTGCTTTACTGAGCTTCTTGGCGCGTTCTTTGAGTGATTTCAACGACTTATATGTAAGATTGCAAATGGATAGGCCGCAAATGAATATAAAAAAAGCAGGCACGGATAATAATAGTGCTTTAAATAATGAAACAGCTAACCCCATTGAGCCAATCAGTAATGATTCTTCGTGGAGTTGTGGGAATTGATTACTATCAACACCAAACGAAGCAAGATAGCCATTATGTCGGCCCATACCAAAAATATAAAGAGTCGCAATGATGGCTAGCGGAAGAATGGCAAAAAAAATGCCCTCTAAAAATTTATTCTTTTCGCCTTTTGATGGGGGCGTTTCATGTGACGAGAGTTTGGTTTTTCGAAGCTGGATCCTATTTCTCAACTCGGTGCTCTGATTCATTTTAACCTCTCAAGTGTATGTCTCAGGAAGATGGTATGAGCTGCGTCTTCGTTCGGCAACACGCTAATTTGTGAAATGGATCAGCAACAGTTCCTCCAACTGCTTCACCTCCTGAGTAGTGATGCCCAGCAGCTCCCGCGCCGGATAGTGGATCTCGCGGCCCTTGATGCGGTCTTTGAGGCCGTATTGGTGGATGGTGGCGAGCCGGTTGGCGGTGCCGACAAACTCGACCACGGCCTGCTGTTCACTGGCGCGGGCCTTGAGCCAGGTGGGGTTGCTTATCTTGAAGAACATCTTGCGGCGAAGGCGCCCCCGGCCCTTCTTCAGTTTGGGCTGTGGCTTGCGCGGGGCCATGGGGCTGCCATCGGGCTGGCGGTTGGCGCGGATCCGCTGGGCCTGGCTGGCGCGCAAGGTGCGGGCCATCTCGCCCGCCAACTGACGGCGGGCGGCGGGTTCCATGCTGGCAAGCAGGCCATCGGCCCAATGGGTCAGGCGGTTCAGGTCGTCGGCGGCCATGGCTGAGGCTCCCCGTTGATGAAGAGTTCCCAGGTGATGCCGTCATAGGGGTCTTCCGGTGGCTCCGGCAGGTGCTCCCAACCAATTCCCTGTTCGTTCTGCCAGACCCTGACCCGCTCGGTCAGCTTGACGGTGATGATGAGGTCCATCAGGTCATTGGCGAGGTATTCCGCCTCGAAGGTGATGCCCTCCTTGCGCTGCTCGTCGTTGGTCATCAGCTCGGGCTGGTGTTGGCGCAGCCAGGCCAGCAGCGGCACCATGACCTGATCCGGGTGGCCGGCAAAGTCCTCGATGCCGATGGTGAGGGGGTATTGCCACTCGAACGAGAGGGAGCGGGCACCAGTGCTTTCGACGTTGCCCGGGGCGATGAAGATGTGCAGCTTGTCCGGGTTGGTCTTGAGGTGGGGCACACAGCGGGTCAGTACCTCACGGATCTGTTTTGGCTTTTCCATATTCCCTCCCGTTCTGGTGCCGTTGCTGGCAGGCGATTAAGCTGTCGACCTGGGCGGCGCAGGTGGCCCAGGCGGCCTCGGTCTGGGTCAGCTGATCCATGAGGTCGCCGTTATTGACCGGGCCGGCCGGTGGCAGCCGGCAAGGGGTCAGGCCTTGACAGGAAAGCCTGATAGTCTGCGGCGCCGGTGATGGCGGGGCGCTGGAGCAGCCTGACAACAGGATCAGGCAGAGGGCGATCAGCCCACTCCTTGAGTTCAGCATTTTCACGTTTGAGCCTCTTGATGGTGTCGGCCCGGGTGGCGGCCGTGATGGTCAGATCGCCAAGCTGGCGTTGCAGCGTGGCGGCGGCGGTTGCCTGGGCGTCCAGCTCGCCGGTGAGGGTATCGATGACCCCGTCTTTGGTCTTCTCCCGCCGCTCGGCCTCGACGGCCTTGTCGTTGGCCGCCTTGAGGTCGCTTTGCAGGGTATCGACTTTGCCCTCAGCCTTGGCGGCGGAGCGGGCCGACCAGCCCCAGCCGGCCAGGGCGATGGCCAGCGCCAGCAGCAACCAGGTGAGGAGGGAGCGCAGCAGGCTACGCCACATCCGCCACCTCCTTCACCGGGTAGACCTTGGCAAAGTGGCTGTATGCCTTGGCCAGCTTGGTATCGTAGTCATTGTCCTTAAACGCCGGGCCGTTGTAGCGGCGGGCGAAGTCGGCCCATTTACGGCCCTGCAGCGCCTTGTGCATGGCCTGGTCTTGCTGGATGAAGTGGCACAGGGCGGTGAGGTGGTCGACTTCGCTGCGCTGCATGGCGGCCTGCCAGCCGCTGGCCGAGGCAAAGCCCAGCGCCTGCCAGTGAAAGCCCATGATCTGGAACATCCCCCAACTTGCCGACTCGATGGCGGCCTCCCGGTGCAGGCTGATGGCGAGTTGCAGCCGCTCCCACTCGGCCGCCCCGCCCGCGTAACCACCGCGCTTGGGGTTGACCAGGTTGGGGTAACGGGCGGCCATCTGGTCGGCGGTGGCCTTGCCCAAGTGCTGGGTGAGCTGCTTGTAGAATACGTGCCGCTCAAACAACACCACGGGGCGCATGTCAGTGGTGAACCCCTCGCCGATGCTCTCGACCTGGGCGACGGTGGCCATGGTGGCCAGCGGCAGGCCCAGCAGGTCAGCGCCAGCCTGCATGTCGCCGATGCGCAACTGGTTGCCCCGCTCGCTGCCGAGCAGGGCGGCCAGGGTGCGGGGGCCAGCCTGACCGATGGCGGTGATCATGTAGTCCCGCTGAAAGGCGAGCAGGGCGCGCTCTGTGGCATCGCCAAACCAGCCATCCGGATCGAGCGGATAACCGGCTTTGGTCAGGCGACGCTGCAAATCGGCGACGGCGGCGCCGGTATCCCCTTTTTTCAGGCTCATGGTTGCCTCCTCTCGGTTGTGCGGTAGTGCTTTTTGCTGCGCAGCAGGTGGTAGATAGAGCCGCCGTCACTCCACACCGCGCACAGCAGGAAGGCGGTGATGATGACGGAGGCGAGGTCGGGGACGAGGATGGTGCCGAACAAGAAGCGGATCGGCACCGATGCCGTGGCGACACAGATCACCCAAGACAGCCAGGCAGGAAGCGCCTGATAGCGTCCATCCCGGCTGTCAAAGAACATGACACGCAGGCAGATGGCGGTGCACATCAGGGCATAGATCGCGGTGTAGATCATGGCGTAGGTGGGGTTAGTGGGGGTCATCGTTGCCCCCTTTGCCAATGCGACTGAACAGGGTTTCGAGCTGGCCGGGGATCGCGTTCATCGCAACTTTCAGTATCTTCACCGCCAGGGCTGCGGCCACGATGGCACCGACCCCCTTGTTGATCTCGATACCTACCGGCAGCAGCTTGGTCAGCATCTGGACGGTGAAATCTGCGGCGAGCAGCCCGCAGATGAACGAGGTGATAAACAGAAGGATGACTCGTCCGGCAATCTTCTCTTCGCTGGTGAGCCCAAAGAGCAGTGCACCGGCGAATGAGCCAAGCAGGATGATGGGATCGAGCCAAGGCGCGGTGGAGGCCAGCGCAAGGGCGAGCGCTACGCCATTGGCGGTACTGGCTGAAATGGGTTCTGGCATCGTGCTCTCCTATCGTTTACTGCCGTAGTGGCGAGCGGTTTGAAATTCGTGGATGGTCTGGCACTCGGCGCAGCGTTCGCAGCCCCGGATCGCTTCACGGCGCGCCTGCGGGATGGTGTTTTCGCAGTCGATGCAGTAGTGCGGGCCGGTGCCACTGATGCGGGCGGCGTGGATGCGGGCAGCGAGTTGCTGCTCGCTGATGTCGGCCAGTCGTTCGAGTTCGTCGTCGAGGCGGCTCATGGTCAGTCCCATAGCTGGATCAGCGGCTGCTCGGCCTGGGTGGGGGCCGCTGGCATTGTGATGAGGGTTCCGGTCGGGAGGATGGGGCCGAGCGCGGCCAAACCGGGGTTGAGTGCGAGCACCTGCTCGGTGATGCCTGCGGTGTAGCCGTAGTGCCGGAACAGGATGAGATCGAGGGTGTCACCCTGTTGGCTGCGCAGCTCCATCAGATGAGCTCCACCGTGTTGTGGGTGGTGCCGAGGATGTCGCGAATGGCAAAGCGGGCGTCGCGGTAGAGGTCGTCAGAGCTGATGATTTTGGCATCGGCCCCTTTGACGCCATCACCGGTGGCGCTGTAGTCGGTATATCGCTCCAGCAGGTTGGCGCGGGTCATGGCATAGACGGCGCGCCGATAGCTGTGCAGGTGCGCCGATTCGCCATTGATGACCTCGCCCGATACGGCGGCCAGGGTAGCGACCCCTTCTGCCTCACGGGCGCGGCGCCAGTCAGCCAGATCCCGGTTGACGCTGGTGATGGCGTCGATCACGGCATGCTTGAGGCGGGCCGTGGTGACGGTGCCATCGAGCCGGACGGTTTCACGCAGGTCAGGCAGCGAGATCGCCGGCCAGAAGGGGCTGGAAGCTATCTCCCCTTCGGCTGGCGACGTGGGGGCATTGGCAATGAATCCGTTACTCATGGTGCTCCTATTCCGCTTGTTGGGCGGTGGTCGGGCCGTCTGGTATGCGCAACGCATTCGTCAGACCCGAGCCGCCCAGGGTGCGGGGTTCGCTCGGTTAGCTGCCGCCGCCAGTGGCGTCGGGCTGCTTTTCTTTTTTCAGTTCACGCTCGAGCACTTCGAGCTCTTTCTTGATGCCCACCTTGTCGTGCAATTCGAGGGCGCGGCGGTAGTGCTGGGCGGCCTCTTCCTTGAACCCTTCGGCCAGTGCGGCGCGGCCCACGGCCTTGTGCAGCTTGGCGCGTACCTGGTCGAAGATGTCGCAGTGGGTCAGCAGCTCGAGGTAAGCGCACAGCAGGCCATAACTGGGGCCCGCGCCTGCCTCTTGCAGCTTGATGCCGGTGTCGGCGACCTCTTCGGCGATCAGGGTGGCGGCGGTGCGCTCGTAGCGATCGGGGGTGCTGAGGCCGTGGCGGATCACGTAGTCGGCCATGTTGAAGGCCCCTTCCAGATCGCCGGTGTCGAGGGTCCAGAGCATGATGGTGACGAGGACGTCATCCTGGCCACCGCGATCAGCGGCCAGCAGGCCATCAATCCACGGCTTGTAGACCGGCAGCATGGTGCGCTTGGCGTCGATCTTGCGCTCGATGCTCTGGATGCCCTTGAGGGTGCGGCGGTGTTCGGTCAGCTGCATCAGCTGGAGCTCGTAGGCGTTGGCACGGGCCTGGTCGAATTGGGGATTGGCCGCCCCTTGCAGGGCGGCCAGTTTGCGTTCGCGGTTGCGCAGGGCAGGGCTTGCCATGTCTTCCCCCTTACCCAGCCGGAGCCGGTTCAACGAGCTCGATGTGCTCGGCCAGTGCGGCGCCTTCGTAGTCTTCGACCACATAAGCCTCGTTGACCGATTCGTAGTTCTCGATCTGGTCGCGCTTGGCGTTGTCGAGGATGGTGCGGCGGCGGGTGCCCTCCTGCCAGTAGATGGAGAGGTTATCCAGCCGGGTGACCAGGATGGCGTTGTCCGGGAAGCTGGGGACGCGCACGGCAGGCAGGCCGCCCATTCGCTTCTGGCTGATGATGACGTCCGCCGCCATCTTTTCAGTCGGCACATGGTCTTTGTTGACCATGGGGAAATACTTGTCGTGCAGCAGTTTGCGACCGACGATGGCCACCAGTTCGGTGTCATCACGGTAGGTGGGGCCCAGCAGCTCGGTCAGATCCATCACCAGGGCGTCGAGGTTGTTGTAACCATCGTCCAGGGTGATGCCAGAGCCGACCTTGATGACGCCAGACCCTGCTTTCACCTCATCCAGCACGTTCCCCGGCTTGTCTTCACGGATCTTCTGCAGCCAGCCCTTGTTGACGTCTTGCAGCAGGGGGTTGTTCACCCTGTTGGATTTGGCGGCACGGGTGACGCCGTTGAACCCGATCATGATGCGGTCGAGCGCCTGACGTTGCAGGATGGCGTCGCGGATACGGGTCTGGAAGTCCTTGAACTTGGCCCAGGCGTCGATCTTGGCGTAGCGCAAGGCTGTGTCGAAGTTGGTCTGCTCGCAGCGGTAGCGGTTGCCAGTCAGATCGGTCGGGTCTACCGCCTGGCGATCTTCCTTGGTGGTGTCGGTAGTACCGGCGATGGTGTTGTTGATACCCAGCCCCAGTTTCTCGCCCTCCTGCTCCGGCACGCCGACCACGTTGATCATGGTCAGGAAGGCGCTGGATTCCTGGATACGGGTTTCCAGAGTCTGTTCTACCGACGGGGTGACGGTAAATTTCTCGCCGGCGCTTTCAACATTGTTCAGCTCACAGATTTTCTGGGTGAACTGTTTGAACTTCACTCGGGTGTCATTGCGCATTGATGGTGCTCCTTAGCAGTCGGTGGATACGGTGGTGGTGCCATCGCCACCGGTGGCGGGCGGGCGTTGCTGGTTGAACGCTTCCTGGCCCTCCAGCTTGGCGGTGAGGTCGGCCAGCGCCTTGGCGGTGGCGTCCTGCTTGTTGGTCAGCTCGGTGATGGTCTGGGCCTGCTCGGTGAACTTCTTCTGCTGGTCGGCATCGAGGGTGGTGACCTCTTTCGCGACGGTCTCGACGGCCTGGTGCACATCGCTGAAATCGGCGGTGGATTGCTTCTTGTGGCTGGAGAACAGCGCGGCGATGCGCTCGGCCAGAGAGGGGCCTTTCTCCTGTTCACTTTCGAATTCGATGACGGTTTCCAGCGCTTCGGTGAACAGGCACTCCTTGTGCTGCTTGCGGGAGGCCAACGGCGATTTGTCGCCTGCACCTGCGCAGAACTGGAGCATGTCGGTCCCTAGGCTGGCGGGGGAGTCGGTGATCGCCAGCCCCATCAGGTAGGCGCCCTTTTCGTTCAGGTTGGGGTGGATCTCGACCGAGGTGAACACCTTCTGGCGCTTCTTGTTCAGCTCGACCAGCTCCGGGGTCGGGTCAATCTGCACGAACAGGGCCAGGCGCTGCTCGCCTTCGATGGTGACCTCTTCTGTCTTGGCGGCGGTGATGTCGCCGTACATCTTGAACAGGCCGTTGGGGTCAATTCCCCGGATGTGCTCCATATTGACCCGGGCGCCGTAGGTGGACTGGTTGTAGCGCTGGGCCATCTGCTCAAGCCATTCGCGGGTGATGGCGCGGCCATCGGTTGTGCCCCCTTCTACGGCAACACGGAAAAATTTGGACTTTGCCATGGGCTGGGATCCCTTTGGTGATTGGGTGGTGATGTCGCGGCTATGGTCTGGGTGAGCGGCGGGATCGTGCAATCGGCGGCCAGTGTGTGCGGCGCTGGCACATTGGCGCGGGGGCGTTTGGAGCAGTAGCGGCTGGGTAGACTGGCGCCATGACAGCACCCTTACTCTTCCCCCATATCGAACCCCGCAGGCAGGCCATGCACCTGTACTTTCAGGGGTACAAGATCCGAGCCATTGCGGAGCTGCTGGCGACCCCGGAGGGGACGGTCGGCACCTGGAAATCCCGCGACGGCTGGGATGACATCAAACCCATTGACCGGGTCGACTTCGCCATCGAGGCACGGATGTGCCAGCTGATCGCCAAGGAGGTGAAAACCGGTGGTGATTTCAAGGAGATTGACCTGCTGGGCAGGCAGTTGGAGCGGATCGCCCGGGTCAATAAGTACAGCAACGGCGGCAACGAGGCCGACCTCAACCCCAAGGTGGCGAACCGCAACAAGGGGCCGAAGAAGGCCCCCGAGCGCAATGTGGTGGAGCCCGAGCAGCAAGAGCGGTTAATCGAGCGGTTCGAGTCGACCATGTTCGGTTACCAGCGCACCTGGTACGAAGCTGGCAAGCTGCACCGGATCCGCGACCTGCTCAAGTCGCGCCAGATTGGGGCAACCTATTTCTTTGCCTTCGAGGCGTTCATCGACTCCCTGGTCACTGGGCGCAACCAGATTTTCCTGTCGGCCAGCAAGGCTCAGGCCCATGTGTTCAAGCAGTACATCATTCAGTTTGCCAAGGATGAGGGGGTTGAGCTGAAAGGCGACCCCATGGTGCTGCCGAACGGGGCGCACCTCTATTTTCTCGGTACCAACGCCCGCACCGCCCAGAGCTACCACGGCAACATCTACATGGACGAATACTTCTGGATCCATGGCTTTCTTGAGTTCCGCAAAGTGGCCTCCGGCATGGCGATGCACAAGAAGTGGCGACAGACCTACATTTCCACCCCGTCCAGCCTCTCCCATCCCGCCTATGCGTTCTGGTCCGGCGCCAATTTCAACCGGGGCAAACCCAAGGCCGACCGGGTCGAGATAGATCTTAGCCACGCCAATCTGTCTGGCGGCAAGCTCTGCGCCGATGGCCAATGGCGGCAGATTGTCACTGTCGAGGATGCGGTGCTCGGCGGCTGCGACCTGTTCGACCTAGATCAGCTGCGCGGCGAGTACTCCGAGGAGGAATACCGCAACCTGCTGATGTGCGAGTTCATGGATGACACCTCGAGCGTGTTCCCGCTCGCCACCCTGCAGCGCTGCATGGTCGACAGTTGGGAGTTGTGGGACGACTACAAGCCCTTTGCCCTGCGCCCGCTCGGCAACCGGTCGGTGTGGATCGGCTATGACCCGGCCAAGGGCGGACAGGGGGATAGCGCGGGCTGCGCCGTGCTGGCCCCACCGGCGGTACCGGGCGGCAAGTTCCGGGTGCTGGAGCGCCACCGCTGGAGCGGGATGGACTTCGACGCTCAGGCGCGGGCCATCAAGGCCATGTGCGAGCGCTACAACGTGGGGTACATCGGTATCGACACGACCGGGATCGGGGAGGGGGTTTACCAGTTGGTGAAGCAGTTCTACCCGGCGGTGACCCCCATCCAGTACAACCCGAGCGTGAAAATCCAGATGGTGATGAAGGCTCAGGATGTGATGAACAAGGGGAGGCTGGAGTTTGACAGCGGCTGGACCGATCTGGCAGCCGCCTTTATGAGCATCCGCCGCGCCGTGACCGCGGGCGGCAAGATGCCCACCTTCGAGGCCAGCCGATCAGAGGAGACCAGCCACGCCGACATTGCCTGGGCCACGATGCAGGCTCTGTTACATGAACCGCTGGCAGGTGCCACCGGTGCCAATACCAGCATGATGGAGATTTTCGCATGAGAAAGCGCCGCCCACAGCGCCATACCTCGCCGATGACGGCGACCCAGAAACCCGGCGAGGCCATCGAGGCGTTCAGCTTTGGCGAGCCGGTGCCCGTCTTATCGCAACGGGAAGTGTTCGACTACCTGGAGGCCATGCACAACGGTCGCTGGTACGAGCCGCCCCTATCCCTCAATGGGCTGTCCCGGGTCTATCGGGCCGGGGTGCATCACGCCTCCGCCATCCAGGTGAAACGCAACATCCTGCGCTCCTGCTTCATCCCGCACCCGAAATTGAGCCTGGCCGCCTTCACCGGCTTGGTGCTGGACTACCTCATCTTCGGCAACGGCTACCTGCAGGCGGTGCAGAACCGGCTTGGCGGGGTGCTGCGCTATGACCACCTGCGCGCCAAGTACACCCGGCGCGCGCTGGATCTGAACCAGTATTGGTGGATTGCCCAACCCGGCCAGGAGCAGGCACTGCCCGCAGGCCGGGTGGGCCATGTGATGGAGGCAGACATCAACCAGGAGATCTACGGCATCCCCGACTATGTGGGTGGGCTCAACTCTACCTTGCTCAACGAGTCGGCCACCCTGTTCCGCCGCCGCTACTACGAGAACGGCAGTCACGCCGGCTTCATCATGCACATCACCGACGCGGTGCAGAACGAGGGAGACATCGCCAAGCTCAAAGAAGCCCTGCGCCAGAGCAAGGGTCCCGGCAACTTCCGCAACCTGCTGCTCTACACCCCGGGCGGCAACAAGGATGGGGTGAAGCTGATCCCGGTGGCCGAGGTGGCAGCCAAGGACGACTTCCTTTCCATCAAGAACGTGAGCCGGGATGACCAGCTGGCCAGCCACCGGGTGCCGCCCCAGTTGATGGGGGTCATGCCCAACAGCACCGGCGGTTTTGGCGATGTGACCAAGGCCGCCCAGGTGTTCGACATTAACGAGATAGACAGCATCAAGGCCAGCCTGCTGGCGCTCAATGACTGGGCGGGGGAGGAGATCATCAGGTTCAATCCCTACCGACTGTCAGATCTGACAGGGCAGGCGGCATAGGCGAGGCTAGAGTTACACCGAGCGCCTGGAGTTTGTGTGCGCCTTATGGCTTAAGAAAAGCCCCCTCATTGAGGGGGCTTTGTTTTGTCTCTCATCTGACGGTCTGAGCACTTCGCTACTGCATCGCCCCGCTTACTGTGCCGACATATCCCCTGATCCTCGAGCATCGTCCCAGAGCGGCAGGCGCCGCCTGCCGACCCCTGCCAGCACCGCTGGCGCGCAATCGGGACCCCGCCTCGCCTGCCCGCTTTATGTATCGATTTCCATTCGGGTGAAAGGCTGCTGGCGGATGGTTGCTCCCCGCGCCAGCGCTGGCCGCGCTGGCATAGGCAGATCCTTTTTGCGATCCTTCACTTTCCGTCAGTTCCTTTCGCACCATATCGCGATCGTTCAGTCTTCCCTATGTAGTTTGCTGCTTCTTAGCAGTTTCTACATAAGCTGCTTTAATGAAAAATGATCATCAGATATATAGCCATCAGCAAGAAAATATTTTTATTTATCAAGTATATTTTTGATTTTTCTTACAAATTGTTTGAGTTGAATATGTGTTTGGGCATCAGCTAAAACTTCTCCAACTGCGCTCGCAAATTCACTCTGATTATCAGCAACTAGATGGATTTCATTTTTTGCAACAGTTATTGGATATCCATCCCCTGAACGTTTTAATTTAAATAAATAGCATTTGTCTTTTATCTTATCGTTATCGCTCACTAGTGATATTTTTGTGAATCCTGTAGTTTGACGTTTCATCATTCCATTAAAAGGTTGAAATGCAGCCAGACCTTGGCGAATATTTTCATTAAGAATTTCATCTTCATATTCGGTTTCTTCTAATATCAATAATTCAATCTCAAGGAATTGTATGAGTGACTTCTTCATTTCACTTAAAACGTTGCTTATTTCCTTTCTATTGTTAATGACCTTTTCGGCAGCTTCATTACCTTTCGTTAGATAATCATTAAAATTAAATTCCATGACAAATCCTCACGCTCTGTTTATTTCGCAAATTATTGGTAGGTGATCAATGAAGTGAGTGCTATCTTCGTAACTCTCTAACATTGCCTCATATGTCACGATCTTTGTCTCATATTCGTTCAAGTGCCAATACTTATTGCTTACGAAACTTCCGGAGACAATAGCTTGGTCATATGAATGCCACATTGTCCCTTGAAACTCTTTATAGCGATGGCTACCTGAGCGATATGTACCACTATTTGTGGAGTGACAATATTTTTGTTCTGATACAATAGAGCGCCAAAAAGGATTGTAAAAATACTCTTTAGGATAGGCTCTTACTGCATCATGACAGCGGCTGGCGTGTAATATTTTATTCAAACTCAAATCGTATGGGTTGTCATTGAAATCACCAATAATAATAACATCCCCATCCGCTGCCATATACTTCTCAGCTGATGAATACACCAACTGCGCAGATGCTATTCTTTTTTCCGTGCCACTACCATTTAGCCTACTTGCCCAATGACATAGATATATATGGATCTTTTTGCCATCATCAATATTTTCAATATCAACAAGTTGAGCTGCTTTAATTATCTGATCTGTCATCGGCTTGGCAATGGATATGTTTTTCTGAGCTCTGATCTTCCTTTTATTGTAAATAACCATTATATCGAATCGAGTTCGCCCCACTTTATCTGTTAAATCAATGGTCGCAAAGTTATCGAGGTCAATATTGCTTTCTATATGTGCGACATCTGCGCTTGAAAGTTCACATAATGCCAGAAAATCACAATTATATACTTGCAGTAATGAATTTATGTGCTCGCAAACGACTTGATATGTATCTTTGTCTGCTTTAGTTTTTGCTTGAGGTGCAGACGGTGAGAGTGCTGCATTCCACCACCCAAACCTCAATCTATAAACTAGCATTGCCAAGTTCCTAAAGTTAGAGTCGACATCATATTACTTAGAACGCCTTGCTAGTGTGAGTCTTATCGTATTAATAGATTACCTGTTGAATCAAAGGCGGTCACGCACTGCTGTGCGTGACCGGTCACATTACCAACTTTTTGCTGTCGGCAGGCGATGCAGGTGGGGGATCAACCTGTTCCAGTCGCGGTTGCTGTGGGTGGCGCTCTGAATATGGCGGGTCTTGTCGGCCAGGATGTGCTGGGCGGCGGCCAGGGTCATTGGGTATTCGTGAATGATGGAGTAGTAGGTGCCGGCCTCTCGGTGCTCGGCGACATCGAGCAGGGGATAGATGCGGCGGGCGGCCCCCATCATGTAATCGGCGGCGCGCCAGAGCCACGCCAGCGAATGCAGTTCGTCGTCGGTCAGCATGGTGAGGGGCTGCGGATGGGCGGCGGTCTCCCGGTCCAGCACATCGAGCACCCAGCGGCGAAACTCTTTGGCGAGCGCAGTGCGGGAGAACATGGCGATCAGATGGGCACCGCGCAGGGAGAAGATCCGAACCGGGATCGGCATGGGATTTCCCGGGACGGTCAAATTGACCGTCCCGGTCATGCAAGGGGTAAATTCGTCAGCATTACGGCGGTAGATGCGGCTCACGGCATCATCGCTGGCATAGCCAAGGGCTTGGGCGATCTGGGTTGCGGTCAGCCAGGGCTGGCCGTGGTGGGGGATAACGGTGAAATGGGTGTCATGGAAGCTGATGCTGTTCATGGTGCGATCCTCTGGTTCGAGTAACTCGTCACCGAAGAGACCAATCTTACTGGTGACGAACTGGACAGGATTGGTCTTACCGGGAACCAAAGAAACCGGCGCCCCCGAAGGAGCTCCTGCCCAGCCCGTCATAACTGAGATTGCGGGTACAGCTGGGCCGCACAAAAAAACACGCGGGCGCGTGTTGTGCGCTTTAGTTCATCGGGAGACCAATCCCGGCAACGGATTTTGCCGTTGCCCGCGCAGTATCGCGCAACAGCGCGACACCAATCAACCCCAATAGTCCCCGATGCTCCCTTTTTGTCCCTTTCCGGCCCTCTGCGGCCCGCATCAGCGCTTATCAGGGACAATCACCCCACCCAGCAGCACAACACCGCCAGCAGGGTACCGGTTCTACACCAAGGAGGGGACGTTAGTTTCGGCAGGAAACATACACAAAGTCAGGGAGCGCAGGACTGCTCAGGGTTGGGGAAGGCAGTATTTACGATAGAAGTTGCGGATCAAGGGGGTGACGTGTGGAGACAGGTCAAACCCGGCCAAGATGCGTGCAAAGGTTGGCTCTTCACAGATGGCGTGGGTTTGAATGTCACCAGCCGCGATTTGTTCGCCGACCGTTGCTGCACCGAAAATCTCGGCTTTGCGGTAAAAGACAAAACTCGGGTGGTGCACGAAAGGGTGATCCCCCACATCAAGCACACAAGTCCGATCATGCTCGATGTTGGGGGCGATGCTGCTGATATTGACCGCAAGAAAGCTTGCTTTGGTGTTTCTGGGGTAAAGAATGGGGTCGTTACAGACAAAAAACAGATGATTGGTTGCGCCCGATGGGATCAGCAGCGTGCCTCTTCGCACGAGTGCTATCGACATTAGCGCAACCTGCTGGTGATTTCATCGAGTTGGCGTTGTTCGCGCAGATGTTGCGCCATGGCGCCAGCCACTTCCGGCGACTTGCCGACTGCCAAAAACAGGTCTTCTTCCTTGATGGGGTAAGCACTGCCTCTGGGGTCTTGCCACTCCGGGCAATGGTCATGGGTGTAGTCACGGATTTGGTATCGAGTCATGTGCCCAAACTCGTGCCATACCTTGGTCAGGATTTCCAAATCCACATCGCTGAGCAAGTCGAAGTCGTCCCGGTCGGACACGTTGCGACGGATTGCCACCTCGTAGTTCGCTTCGCCCGAGATCCACTCATTCCAGCCGTCAGCATGCTCACCGCCACCGCGGATCAGATTCAACGTCTGTGACAGCACGGGGCCATGGGGCATGGACACCATGAGGTCTCCGCTGATGGATTCACCGAAACGGCTCATGGACTCCCGATCACTCAGGTAGAGCAGTTTCATCAGTTTGAGGTATGCCATTCGTCCGCCCCGCTTGGAAAGCAGGAAGGCGGCCATTTGTGCCACACGCTCTTCGTTAAACATGGTTTGTTCCTTCCTCACTGAGTGAGTTTTGCATGTCTTGGCCGATAACTGACCAGTCGATGCGCAGTTCATTCATACCGCAATCAAAACGGCAAAATCACTTCCACCGCTCTGTTTCCATGTTCTTTGCCACGGTAACAAAGCCCTCAGCCATTTTGGCTTTGAATGAGTCGCTAGTGATTCGCTTGCTTTTCCCAGGGCGGATTTTGGCCTGGGGTTGCTTCTCATTGAGATGGCCGCTCATAGCGTGATCCTCTTCAATGATGGGGGGGTGACGTCACCAAACAGATGCATGGTGAGTAATATTCAATTTTGTATATTACGCAGTATCGCGCAACATTGCGCCACCAATCAACCCCAATTATCCCCAATTATCCCCAGTTATCCCTTGCCCCTATATATTGCGGAAGCAGCCAAAGCAGTCCTGCATGGCGGTTCAAGACGGTTGGGGAGGTAAGAACAAAGAGCTGTGACCGGTCACAGTGCCAAGGTTTTGACCTCAGTGGTGTGCCAGCAGGCCGCCTCGCCCTTGAAGGTACCGCTGCACCCTTCCGGCAGGGCGCACTCGCAGTTGGGACAGGTCTGACTGTTTAGTTCCGCTTGTTGTTGCTGCCAGCGTTCCCAGTCACGGCGCAGCAGGGTGCTGATGTACTCGTCCGCGCTGTAGGGTTCACCGGATCCGGCTCTGGTATGGCGCAGGGTTTCCAGTTGTTCGCGCTCGCGGGCTGAGAGGGTCACTTCCACCCGCTTGATGCCGAGCGCTGCTTGGCGCTTGCGCTGAGCCTCCTTGCGCGCCTTGGCATCCTTGGCGGGGATCATGATGGCCTCCGGGTGTAGATACCTCGGCGTGCCCGGGTGTCTTTGCCGATCTGGCGGTAATCGGGCACTGGCTCGACCGGCCGTTGTGGCTTCTCCGGTGGTGTGATGACATCGACCTCGCCCTGGTAAAGCGGGAACCATTCATCCTCGAACTGGATGACTCGCTCCATCCGGTCGAGCAGACGATCGCAGAGGTGGCGTTCGGCGGCCGGGAGACTATCAAGCCAGTGGGTTACGGTGGCACGACCCGCCGATCCCGGCGGGTGCTGCTGGGTAATGGGCCATAGCCGCAGGCAGTAGGGTTGCAAGCGTTCGACGGCAGCGCGAATGATGGAGTCCTGCACGTTATTCTCCCTCTGCATACGGTGACCAGGTCGGTTTTGGTGGTTCGGGTGGTTCGTCGCCCGGCAACTGGTATTCATCCCGCTTGAACGTCGGGTTGAGCCAGTCACGGGCACCGGGGTTCGCTTTGTCATAGTGGCAGCCCTCGGCTATCCACAAGATTTTGCCGGTGGTGCCGCACAAAATGGTGCCGCCGTAGGCGACGACGACAGGCTTTTTCTTCATGACAAGGCTTCCTCTTCCTGCTGATACGCCAGCGCAATCGTCAGCGCTTTTTGCTCTGTGTTCAGCTCCTCCAGGCGGGTCAGCCGCTGGGCATAGTCGTGCTTGCGCAGCTCGGCGACTTGAACCGTAAACGCCTCTTCGCTGAGCTGGCCTGCGCGGTGCGCACTGTCGAGCAGTGCCACGGCCCGTTCGACGGCGCGCAGTACGGTGTTCTCGTCGTAGCCATCGCCGATCTGCTTGAACTCGTCGCCCAAGCGGTTGTTGAGGTGGAGCAGTGCATCAGGCCAGAGTGCCAGCGGCACGGGGTTCAGCCAGTCGGCCACGCGAAGAGTGGAATCCGGGGTAAACAGGGGAGAGAGATCCTGATAGCAAGCCGCGCGTTTCTGGGCGTTGGTCTTTGCCAGCGCGGCCTCAACCTCAGCCTCCACCGGGGTCAGCATTCCCTTGTTGCAGTGTCCCGGCGCACTGGTCGCCCCTGGCCAGTTGCGGCTCACAATCAGCCGATCGCCGACCAGTCGCACATATTGGCCGTCGGCGTGGATGATGCTGCCGTGCAGCAGCAGGGCGGCGTTGCTCTCATTAAGCCCCATTCGGGCCAGCTCTTTAGCCAGAGCGGATCCTTCAACCCCCGATTTGGATCCTTTCGTACAGTTATTGACAGAACTCCGAGGGGGGCGGCTGCCGCCGCCTGAGGGCAACTCGCTGCGCTCGCTCACTGCAGGCTCGCGCTGCTCGCCCAAACCCGACCCGTTGACCCCCTTGCGCACTATCTGCCAACCCTCGGTGCGGGTGATGGCGGTGGTCATGCCGATGTCGGTGATCACCCCCATCAGGCGCAGCACATCCTCGCCATACTTGTTGGCGGCTTCATCGAGGCGCTTGGAGAGGCGGATCAGGTGTTCTTTGCGGGGAAGGTCAATGCCGCCCATGGCGTCGATAAAGTCGCCCCAGCGGTTGTTGTCGGCTGCGGTGCGGGCGGCTTCCAGAATGCAATCCCACTCGATCACCTCGTCACCCAGTCGGCGCAGCTCGCGCCACACGCTCACAGCAGGGCCGCCTATCTGCTGAAACTGGCGGATACGCCAGCAGCTCGCCCAGGCCGCGACCGCGATGGTGGTGTGGTCGACCGGTGCCTCTGCCTCGTAGTCCATCCCGACCTTGTGGCCGTCGATGTTCTTGGCGATGTATTTGGCGATATACCCGGTGGCGCTGCCCTTGGTCGGGTCGATCTCCTTCCAGTTCACCCGTGGGTTGATGGCCTTGACCACCGCCGGACTGTTCACATCGAGCAGCCACTTGATGCGTGGCATCTTGTTGCGGATTTTCAGTTCGGCCAGGGCATCGAGGTGGTCACCGTTGGGCATCTTGAGCTCGGCCCGTTCGGCGGCGGTGAAGTGGTAGGCGAGCAGAGTCAGAAAGTCGCGTTGATGCTCGGGGTTGATAAACAGCAGGCAGTGCCAGTGCGGGGTGCCATCGTGGTGCGGTTCCACCACCCGAAAGCCGAAGGCCATGATCCCCTCGCGGGCCAAGGCGGCGCGAAAACGGGCCCACTGTTTGCACAGCAGGCGGTTGGTGTCGGTCGGGCAGGCGCCGTTGAACTTCTCGTTCTGGTAGGTCTTCGCCTTGTCTTTGCTGCCCTGGCGCCAGGCGTGATAGCTGGAAGGGGCGGTCAGGGTAAGGAACAGGCCCAGCTTGCCCTGCTCCTGCGCCATGTCTTCAAAGCCCCGCATGCGCACCATCAGCTCATGACGGCGGATCTCGGGGTTGGCGACCGAGCCCATCACCGCATCGACCAGGTCAATCTCTTGCCCCAGCTCTTCGTTGACGGCGCTCATGCCCGCCATCCAGGCTTGCTGGGCTACTTTACGCTGGGTGAATTCGCGCACGGCGTGGGCACTGGCGTAGGGGCTGACCCCCTTGCGCACCTGGCCGGTGAGGATGGCGATCAGCTCGCAGTAGATGGCCCAGGCCCGGTTGATCTTGCGCTGCCACCATGACTCGTCGAGCAGGCGCACCAGCAAGCTGGCGGCGGCGCCTTCGAACTTGTCCACCTCGCCAGCCAGATCGTCACGCTCTGCCTGGCTCAGGGGGCGACCCAGCAGGCGCTCCACCTTGGTGCGCGGGTGAATTGGCAGGGGAGGGCAGAAGTGCCACGCCTTGGCCTGGGCCCCGATATCCGCCAACAGCTCGGTGGCGGTGCGCTCATGGCCCACCGTCGCCAGCAATTGTTGACAGCGACGGGCCCACTCGGCGGCAACCAGCTCGCGGCGCACATCGTTGCGCAGGTCGATCACCGGTACCGGGAACCGGCTCTGTGCGGCGGCGCAGGCGTCGACCATGCGGCGCAGCCAGATGTTGGCGGTCTTGGGGTTGGCCGGGTAGCGGCGCAGGAAGGTCGCGGCCAGCGGCTTGGCGACATGCCACTCGATGCGGGCCAGTTGCTCGGCCGCCCCAGACATATTGATGGCATGGTGCCCGACCAAATAGTGCTGTGGCAGCTGGATGCCGTGCAGGTTGGTGATGGCGTCGATCACTTACACACCCCGCACTTGCCGTTCACATACTCGTTGGGTTGCAGGTAGCGGCCACAAGTGGAGCAGGTCGGAACCATGTCGAGGGTGGCGAGCCGATCAGACCAGCAGGTGGCCTCGCAGAAAAACAGGCTGGTGAGCCGGTTGCCGACCAGGATGACCGGGCGCACATGGCCGAACTCGCCGCAGCAACTGCAGCGCATCGAGGGGCGGGCGTTGGCCGGGACTGTCTTCACCACGGTTTCACTGGCGGCGCAGGCCTGCGGCCAGCAGGTTTCGACGCAATAGGGGTAAGAGCGGCGACCGTGTCGGCCTGCTACCGGCAGGCAAACCGCCATCTGGCGGCACTTGGTGCAGGGCTCAAGCGTCACGATTTTACTGTTTGCAGGGCGCACGACGCCCAAAGCCGGGGCAAGCCCGGCTGGTTTTTGGTGAGTCATTAGATGGCGCCTCCGTTGTATGACTGGCGCAGACGGGCGGCAGATTGGTGCTCGCAGCGGCGGGCCGCGCGCACCATGACCAGCAGGGTTTTGATATATCGGTGGGGGCGGCAGGGACGGCGACGGGCATCCAGTAACTCGAGTTGGTATTCCCGGCGGCGCGCTGCGTCGCTCAACATGGCATCGAGCCAGAAGTCGTGGATCATTTGATGGTCTCCCCCAATCCGTGGAGTGGCTCGCACTCGGCCCACCACTCGGCGATATCTGTGGCCAGCGCGACTTCACCGCCACCCAGAGCCAGCCAATACACGGCGCGGATGGCGCCCAGGGCCAGCAGCTCCTGGGCGATGTTGCGGTTTCGGCGGGCATCACTGCCCGAGGTGTTGAACTCCTCCTGCGCAGCTTCCCAGTGCTTGGTCAGTGGGCTGACCGGTGCCGGCGGCTGCATATGGGCGGGGCCAGATTCGGCGCCGCCCGGCTCGTCGATTGGCGGCTCCAGTTCGAAAAGGTCATCATGCATGTCGGCCTCCTTTGGTGTTCAGATTCAGCCAGAGCGAGCGCCAGGCATGTGCATTGGTGGCGTGGTGCTGTGCCGCTATGTCGTCGGAGCGAGTCATATTGCGGCGCCGTGCCAGTCTGGCCAGATGCCAATGGCACTCCTTCACATTGCGTAGTGCGTTCGAAATCGCTACATTGCGCATATCAGTTACCTCAGTTGCTGATGGAAACCCCGCTGGTGCTGTAACACCGTTAAAGCGGGGTTTTTCTTTAGGTTTTCAATACATTCCAAGGAGCGAGTGATGTTCGACATCAAGTACCATCCCGAAGCTGCGAAACCTGCTTTTCACGAACAACTGGCCAAATTCGTAAAGAAAGATGTCGACGATGGCCCTGACTACCCGCTGGTCGTTGAAAATGAATCCGGCCAGATTTACTGCACCATCAAGGCCTATGGATTGGGCAGTTTTGTCGCCATCGACCAGTTCCTGGGTGGGCTGGGACTGCGAGACAAGTACCAGGGCACAGGGCGAGATGGTCACTTCGTGGTGACTAAATAACCCTCCCTCTAGCGGCCTCAGTGGCCGCTTTGTTGTGCCCCTTCATGCCGCTCAATGGCCGCCAGTGCTTTGGGAGTGTAGAGACCGAAGTCGATCTCAATGCCTGCCGCGCTGGCCTGTTTGTTTGCCTCTGCCGCCAGCTCTTTTGCTCGCACTTCCCTTTCGCTGCTCGGCGTACTAATCACGGCTTTCTCGAAACGGCTGGCGATATCGCTAATGGTCGATTGCTGGGTGGTGTGCATGGTCTGTCTCCTTATTGGCCGTTCCCGGCTGCCTTTCTCAGTGCCGCGATGCGGACTTCCAATGTGCTCGCCTTCTCGTTAAGCAAGGCGCGCTGCCTGTTCTCAAGCTCTGCCTGTTCCCGCTCGCTGCGGGTTGGTCCCTTGCTGCGGCCAGTGGGGCGGTGCCATTCACGGCGGTGCAGCACGCCGCCATCAAACTCGTGCAGGGTGGCGAGCAACTCCCCCAGGGCGAGGCGGATCGCCTCTTGTTGGTCAAAATCGAACTGGTCCAACTCGCGGGTGCCATAGGTGGTCGATAACCCGGCGGCGTAACAGATGACGGCGCGGGCCCGGGTCGGCAGGCGTGACCAGCGGCTGGCCGCCCCATTGCGGCCGAACTGGGCGCGCATCTCGGCCAGCGCCACCTCTGCGGCGCTGGGTTGTTGAGTGAACTCGATTACCTTTGCTGTGTTCATGGGGTGGCCCTCCGGTTATGCCTGCAGCAGCCTGACCAGCCAGTGGCGGTGTCGCTGGCAAGCGGGCTGAAAGCGCAGCGCGCCACGGCGGCCCTGGCTGTCTTCCAGATAACTGCCATCAAAACGGGTGGTGTTGCGCATCACCGGCTCGTCGCCGCTGGCAACGACAGTGGCGCGGGTGAACAGCAAAAACGGCAGCGGGATCAGCCCCGCTTGTTCGGCGCGAAGTCTGCTCATTGGGCCACCGCCTTCGCCCTGCGCGGGACCATGGGCAGCACAATGGCCGGGTTGGGCATGGCACTGGGGCTGATGGTCGCGATGATCTCGAACCCCGCCTTGAAGGTGTGGCCGCACTCCACGTTGCTGCACTGGTAAGTGGCAATGCCGCACAGCGGGCTCATCCGGGTGGAGGTGCGGGTGCTGGCGCGAGATCCGCAGTGGGGGCAAATCAATCTCATGGTCTGGTCTCCTATGCGCCGAGGGCTGCGCGGGCCATGTCGGCAGCACACGCAAGACCAGGGACGGCGTGAAAGCGGTCTTCGACCTCGGTAGCCAGCAGCACCAGGTGCTCGATGCCAGCCCAGATGCCGGAGACGACGGTGTTTCGGTTGGATTTGGTGACACGGTCACCGGCAAGCAGGGTGGTCGCCTGAGCGGTGACGCCCAGGATCTGGGCCCCCGCATTGAGCGCCTGCTGGGCACGTGCTTCTGGTGCAGCGGTCGCCGCCGCCGGCAGGCGCACGGCCGTCAACTGGCAATCAAACAGCAGACCATCGAACAGGGTGTCGTCACCCGTGACGCGGTAGAGGTCGATAAGGTCCGTCGCCGTCAACTTGTGCCGCGCCTGCGCCGGGTTGAACTTGTTGCGCAGCACATCGGCGCTCATGCCGATCTGCGCGGCCAGGTCGGTCAGGTTGTGCACCTGCTTGAAGCGGTCGCAGGCGCTGGCGAAGTGGCGGTGTAGGTTTTGTTGACAGTTAGAGACTTTCGGCTCCTGTTCGCAGTCGCTACTGTGGGATCAAGCCACAGAGCGGGACGCGGGCTTCTTGGTCAGCGCACGGCTTGCCAGTCGTCGCCCGGAGTTCTCATTGACCAGCTTGAAATACTGCTCCGGCTCGCTGGCCATCTCGCGCCAGCGCACCAGATTGACCCAGGGCTGATCGCCGGCGCGCAGCTTGGGAATGATGGGAATACGGCCATCGGCAATCATGTCCTGAGCAGTGCGCTTGGGGAGCTTGAACTTGTAGACGTCGAGCAGCATGTCCAAAAAGGCATCGAGCGGAATGGCCGGCAGGGCTTGCAGGGCCAGCCCTTGCTTGATGGCCGCCAGCTCACGCAGTACCTCGTTGAAGGGCTCGGCAGGATGGTTTTCCATCGTCATGGCGATCTCCTTACAGAACCGGGGGCTGGGGTTGTGCTGAAGGGTTAGCCTTCAGCTTGCCGCCGGTCAGCACCTCTATCTGATAGGCGCGGCCTTTGGGAACGTTTGGACCCCATTGGGAAACGGCGCTTTTTTTGATGCCCAGTGCATCAGCAATGGCGGCCTTTGTGCCGAAGTAATCGACTGCTGATTTTGTTCTCATCCACACCTCGCAGTTCGACATGCTGAACATGTCCAATTAACTTAACTACCGAGAAAGTTAAGTCGTCTGGACTTTTGGGTAAAGCACTCTGGACCTTAAATTGTTTAGATTACTGAACTATGAAAAGTGAACGCATAAAAGAACTCAGGAAAAAACATGGGCTTACCCAGCAAAAGCTGGGTGAGCTTATTGGTGTGAAAAAGTCATCGATCTCTCAATGGGAGAACGATGAGCATTCGCCTAGCGGGGATAACTTGGCTCAGTTGTCCAAGGTGTTTGGAGTATCAGCACATTGGCTTTCAACGGGGAAAGGTTCGCCGGAGCCATCAAACGTCGAACCGGCAGTGATCCCGCAGGGGAATCGGGTGCCGATTCTGAGCTATGTCCAGGCGGGTAACTGGCGGGAGATGTGCGAGCAAGCCACTACCTTCGACGGCAATGTCGAGTATGTGTCTGCCAGTATCGATATTGGCCCATGTGGGTTTGGCCTCTGGCTGCGTGGCAATTCCATGAGCCCGCTCTTCAATGAAGGGGATCTGATCATCGTTGACCCCGATGAGTCACCTCGCCCTGGCGATTATGTCGTTGCCAAGAACGGCGGCGAAGAGGCCACCTTCAAGAAGTACCGACCCCGCGGCATCGATGAGAACGGGCAAGAGGTCTTCGAGCTGGTACCCCTCAACGACGATTTCCCCACCATGCACTCCGACCGGCAGCACATCGAAATCATCGGCGTGATGGTAGAACACCGGATTTTCAGAAAACGATAGGGCGCTGATGCGCCCTTTTTGCATTGTCAGGTTTTAGCGGGTGCAAGAATCAGCAGTCTGGCATGCCTTAACAGCAGGCATTGAAAGGCAAAGTGCTGAAGTTGATCGAAGGTATGCCAATGAAGGCCGGTACAAGTGATGGGATAACTATCTTGGTGAATTCGCAGTATGAGTTGGCGGCATAGAAGCGCCGTGACTGCGCAAAGTGCCAGATAGATAAATAGAGTAAACCGTCTGACAAGACCTCTGGGCGTCATGGTCAGTACAACGGCATCTGTTCGAGAATGTCTCTCAAAGTATGCAAGGGGAGTTGAATGGCACACTACAGTGAACATGGCGGCCTAACCTTTCTGGTTTATGGAGATGCAACCGATTTAGACAAGATGTTGAATCAGGAAGCGATCGCTCACGACTATCGGCTACAGTTTAGCGCTGGTTCACCCCATGCCATTCTGGAGTTAATCGGTAACTTGGCTAGTGTTGTTGTTCCACTGGCAGGCGTTATTGTCGCATGGCTGCATAATCGCCGAAAAGGTTCGATTGAAGTGGTGAGAAAAGATGGTTCAAAAATCTCACTACAAGGTCTTACAGAAAAGCAGATTGCAACCATCTTGAGTGGGAGTGATATTGCAAACCTCATTCTAGAGGCTGTAAACGATAAGCGTGAACCATAGAAACTCTTTTTCCAAGTGTTCATTAAACTATGGTAATTATAAAACGTAAATTGAAGTTGTCATTTATCTGGAGAGAAAGTGAGAAAATTAATTGACTTTATACGTTCAATGGCAAAATACAGTTGGCAGTTCTTTTCTGTAGGGGTTTTAACAACTCTTGCTGTTCTTGGGTATTTTTATGATTTCAAATCACCAAGATTAGAACTAGAAATAACTTCAATTTACAATGGGAATAATGAGCCTGTTGATTTGGTAAAAGAGAATGGAATTCCAACTATAAAATCCCTGTTCAAGGGGCGAGAGGTGGATTTCGATATGCCTATAAGCTATGAAAGATATATATTGTCGCAGGATGATATCAACAGAAGAATATTAATTTTTAAAAGTGAGAACGTTGAGCGAGCGAAAAAAATAAAGGAGTTTGAAGATAAGTTTTATGAATATCGTAAACTTTCTGAATCTGAGGAAAAAATAGATAAGCTAAAGTCGCTTTATGATGATGAAATGGGGCTTAGATCAAGCCTATCTTTGTTTTCCTTGATTAGAGGCGGCAAGAGAAGTGATGAACAGTTGACTGTAGAAGAGATGATCGATGGCATTGAAACATTGGTTTCTGAAGAAAAGGATAAACTGTCAAAACTGGATAAAAAAATAAGAGCAATGGATTCTGAGTGGGTTGAGTACAAGACTAATACATTGCCTAAAAAATCTAAATTAACTGTGTCTGTGGCAATAGGAAATACAGGTGATGGAGCTACTTCTTTAAAACCACAAGCTTTATTTAGAGCTGATCTTGGTGGTGGCAACTATTTAGATTTTCCTATGAGGTTGAAGGGGTATGAACAGGGTGAAGATAATGCATCATTCCAACCTAAAACTTACAAGGTTGTTCGTTTCGAATCAGAAGAAGTTGGTGCGATGACTGAGGCTGACAGAGAAAGATTTAAGATGTTTTTAGGGAATGCATCTCCAGCAACATTGTTTGTTTCTGATGTTAAAGGGAATAATTACTTTTCAAATCCAGTGCCATTCTCCCCAGGAGTATATGAGCAAAAAGCATATGACTTGTTGAAGAAATACGCATCAGACCAGTATGGCAATAAATCTTGAACGTTAATTTATGAATGTAACCTATGCTTTAAATATAGATGATTGTTGTTTTAGATAGTCTAAGAGTGGTGTTTGGGTTGTCTACCCTATTAAGATGAATGGATTATGGCGAAATTAAAGTTTTCAAAATTGTAAAAATGGTGTGCTTATAGTTAGGTGATGCACGACGGATGGTGTTAAGAGAATATGTATCCGGCAAGTGGCTTGATGAGAGCTACTTGGGGGGCGACTGAGTATGGCTAGATCTAATACCCCACTCGTGTACAAGCAGTTCGCCACCAAAATCGAGGCGTTGGCTGGTGGAATCTTCCTGATCCTGATGGGGCAGAATAACCGCCATCTTTCCGAGTTGGTGAAGATGTGTTTTAGCAGCATGGCAAGTCACTGAAGAGCGCATCAACCGACAGTGGTGGGGGTGAGCTTTCTGCGCACATCTTCAAGTGCCGATGCGAGCGCTTCCGCCAGCTGTTCAGCCCCTTCCGCTTCGGCGAAATTTGGGAGATGGGTGCGCCAAAAGGCACGGGCACGCACGGCGTCCACAGAGCCGTTGAGTTGCGACACGATGTGCCTCTTCATGATGTCGGTCAGCTCGTATCTGCGCTGATGATCGGCAAATGACTCTTTTAGTGAAGGATTCATATGGTCTCCAATATTGAACGATTCGATACCATTGTGGTGCTGGCACTGGCTGAACTGTATAGCCGTTTTCCGGTGCGCCAGTATCTGGCCTCCAGCAAGTTCATCGTCACCGAAGATGGCGAGCACATTGATGGTCTTTCACCCGAGGCAGAAGGGCACCTGTACGATGAAGACCCATACCTCAAAGACCCCTATTTTAAGCGCAAGGAATTTGCGTTCGACAGCCTGAGGTGGCTGGTTGATGCTGGATATCTCCATGGCACACCAGTGGCGTATGACGGTATCAACGATGCTGTGTTGACAGCCAAAGGGCTGGAGGTGCTCAAGGCCACCCCCGATAGCCTGCAAGGGAGCTTGGGGGAGCGATTGGTCGAGGCCGTCAAGGCAGACTCCCGGGAGGTCGGCCGCACGGTATTGGGTCAGATACTTGGGTTGGGGGTCGGTTTGTTCTCATGACTGTTCGTAAACTGGATGACGACAAGCCGCTCCCCTGGTTAGCCGATGTGCGCCCGGGTGGCCGAGATGGGCCGCGTCGGCGCAAGCGCTTTGCTACCAAGGCAGAAGCCACTGCATGGGAGGCTTGGCAGCTTGAAGAGCATACTGCTAAGCCTTGGTTGGGGGAGGGGGGCGTTGAAAGCGAGGCTGCCGATACACGCCGGCTGTCGGATCTGGTCGAACGTTGGTTTGGCTTGCATGGCCAGAGCCTGCGAGATGGGGAACAGCGCCGCTCCAAGCTGTTGCTGATCTGCGAGAGCCTGGATAATCCGTTGGCCTGCAAGTTTACCGCCAATGACTTTGCCAAGTACCGGGAAGCACGCCTCACCGGGGTCGTCAGCGATCGCCGCGCCGCCACCCATGTCAGCAAGGGGGTCAGTGTCTCGACGGTGAACCGGGACCATGCCTATCTGCGGGCGGTGTTCAATGAGCTGAAGCGGTTGGGAGAGTGGCAGGGGGATAATCCGTTGGCCGGGATGCGGCTCTACCGGGTGACGGAGTCGGAGCTGGCATTTCTCTACCCCGAAGAAATCAAGTCGCTGCTTGCTGCCTGTGATGCATCCAGCAACCCTGACCTTGGGGCAGTGGTGCGCCTTTGCCTGGCCACCGGGGCGCGCTGGGGGGAGATCCAAAACATGACCCAGTCACAGGTGGCGCAGAACCGGCTGACCTTCACCCACACCAAGGGGGGAAAACGCCGGACTGTGCCCATCAACCAGGAGCTGAAAGCGCTCATTCCGAAACGCAGGGGCAAGTTGTTCAGCGAGTGCTATCACCACTTTGAAACAGCAATAAGCCGGGCAGGTATCGAGCTGCCGGAGGGGCAGAGCACCCACGTGCTGCGGCATACTTTCGCCAGCCACTTTATGATGAATGGTGGCAATATTCTGGTGCTGCAGAAGATACTCGGTCACTCGACCATCACCATGACGATGCGCTATGCCCACTTTGCCCCCGACCATCTTGAGGATGTTCTGCGGCTCAACCCATTGACGCTCAACAACCTGCGCTAGTGTCCACTTTTGATCCACACAGCTCGCAGAACCCCGCATTTTGCCACATGGTGGCGCATCCATAACTGATTGTTTTAAAATAACTTATTGATTTTAAAGACAAGCTCACGGCATTTAAAATCCCTCGACGTTCGCGTCGTGCCGGTTCGATTCCGGCCTCGGGCACCAGTTATTGAAGAAAGAAATCAAAGACTTACGAAGGCCACTAGCGATAGTGGCCTTTTTGTTTTTCCTCCGTGTCCACCTTTGATCCAGATAGCGCTGTTCTGCCCCCTCCTTAAGTCATCGTGCGCATGGTTGCTGGGCAGGGCATCACTGATTGGCGAGACGAAAAGCGCCGGCGGGCTGCCGGCGCTTTCTGGTCTTGTCGTATTCGACGTTGGGGCCTGGCTGAGCCTCGGTTTGCAGGAGATGGCCTCGTTAATAGGTCAGGTAGCTGCTGCCACCCCCGCTCTTGCCGCCGGCGTTGCTGCCATCGTCCCCGGTCGGGGGAGGGCCCGAGCCGTCGGAGGAGGCGCAGGCAACCAGCATGAGCTGCGCTGCTATCAGGCAGATTTTCCATATTTTCATGATGTTGTCCCTTACTGCTTGGCCTGTCCCGCGGCCGCTCTAAAGGAGCCGGTCAAGCCGGACACGCAAGCATGAGTTTAGCCCACCGCCTCTTTTTCATCTGTGGCTCACCCCGCTCAGGCCATGCCCCAGGCGGCCCATGAGAGCCAGTCCCATGGGTCAACTGCAGTCATGGCTCTCCCCTTGACCGGCGCTCTCCCCTTGATGGAAGCTGGTGCCTTCTTATACAAGGACGAAGACATGGTACTGATACTGGGCAAGGGGTCGTCAATCAATGTGCGCAAGGTGTTGTGGGCCTGCGCCGAGCTGGATCTCCCTTTCGAGCGGGAGGAGTGGGGGATCGGTTTTCAGTCCACCCGGAGTGCCGAGTTCCTGGCGTTGAATCCCAATGGGATGGTGCCGGTCATGAGAGATGGGGACTTCACCCTATGGGAATCGAACAGCATCATCCGATATCTGGCGACGCGCTATGGTGACGGCTCGCTCTATCCCGCCGAGGCGCGGGCCAGGGCCAGGGTCGATCAATGGATGGATTGGCAGTCGTCGGATTTGAACCGCGCCTGGAGCTACGCCTTCATGTCGCTGGTCAGGCTCTCCCCCGCCCATCAGGACAGCCAGGCGATGGGGGCGAGTTGTGCCGAGTGGTCCAGGTATATGCAGATCCTGGACAGGCAGCTCGAGGCCACCGGCGGCTATGTGGTCGGGAGCCGCTTCTCGCTGGGGGACATTCCCATCGGCCTGTCGGTGAATCGCTGGTTCCATACCCCCTTCGAGCGCCCGCCACTCGCGGCGGTGAGCGATTACTACGCGCGATTGAGCGAGCGCCCCGGCTTCTGTCTGTATGGCAATAACGGGATGCCATAAGCAGAAGCGCGAGATCTGCGCCAGAGGCGAAAGGAGTGGCTCGCCCATAAAAAATCCGAAACCCAAGGTTTCGGATCCTGGCCCGGGGGGCATACACATCGAGTGCTGAAAAAAACGGATTCAGCGGCTCAGCTGCGGATCTTGTTGTAGAAAAACAGCACTATCAAGGCACCCACGGTGGCGATCAGTATGCTCGGCAGGTTGAAGCCGGTCACCGTTCCCATGCCCAGCAGGGTGCCCACATAGCCACCCACCATGGCGCCTATGACCCCCAGGATCACCGTCATGAAGAAACCGCCCCCATCCTTGCCCGGCATTATCCATTTGGCCAGGATGCCGACGATCAATCCCAATACAACCCAGGTAAGAAATCCCATCATCTAGTCCTCATTTGTGTGCACAGACACAGAGTATATGCAGGGTTCGGCGTTGCATCCTGCTCGGGGAGGGGGACAGACGTTGTCATATGGGCATCCCTTATCCCCGAGGGGGAGCGTCACTCGGGGAGGGGACGACTCTCGAGCCGCTGGCCCTGCGGGGAGCAGCTCAGCACGGACCCTTGCTCGAACCAGTCTCCCAGCACTATGCGCCGCGCCGGCTTGCCGTCCAGCATGAAGTCATGGACGGCGGGCCTGTGGGTGTGGCCATGGATAAGCAGCTGGCAGCCATGCTGGCGCAGCAGCGCATTGACCGCCGCCGGGGTCACATCCATGATGGTCTGTGGCTTGCCGGCATTCTCCATCTGGCTCTGGCCCCGCATCTTGCAGGCGATAGCCTGGCGGCGGCTTAGGGGCAGGCGCAGGAAGAGCCAGCGCAGCCATTTTTGCTGGGTGATGCGGCGAAACTTCTGATAGCCCTCATCCAGGGTGCAGAGCAGGTCCCCGTGGCTCAGCAGCACCCGCTCCCCGTAGAGATCGATGACGCAGGGGTCGCCGAGCAGCGTCATGCCCGCCCGTTTGGCAAAGGCCTTGCCCAGCAGGAAGTCGCGGTTGCCGTGGATGAAGTAGATGGGCACGTCCTGCCGGCTCAGGGCCAGGAAGGCCTCGGCCACCTGGCTGTGGAGCGGGTTGGGATCGTCGTCGCCAATCCAGAATTCGAACAGATCTCCCAGCACATAGAGGGCATCGGCCTTGGGGGCGTCGCGCTCGAGAAAACGCACCAGTGCGGCTGTCATGTCGGGCCGCTGGGCGCACAGGTGAATGTCACTGATAAAAAGGGTGCTCATGATGTGGGATGAGTGCTCTTGATGGGATCCGGGCAAAGGGGGGCAGGGGAGTCTGCCAGCGTGGACGAGTCGCATTGGGAATGGGCCTGCCAGTGGATCTCGGCAAGGTCGCGCCCCTCCAGGGTCAGCAGGGCGGCGTAAGGATCGCCGCCAAGGCCAAGCAGACGGCAGATGGCCGCCTCTCCCTTGAGCCCTGACTCGAGGCGAAGGCGCAGCGCGGCCTGATAGAAGTCGTGGCCAAAGTGCCCCAGCAGGGCGGCCATCAGGCTGAGGTGACGCCAGCCGTTGAGCGTCTCAAGCGGGGCTTGAGTGACATAGAGCTCCACCGGCCAGCGCGCCTGGTCCGGGCCTGTCAGGGTCTGCTCCATCAGCCACACCTGGTGCCCCTTGTCGCTGGCCGTCCAGCCCTGCTCACGCAAGAGGGCGGCGAGGCGCGCTGGATCAGGGTGCTGGCAGAGGATGTCGAGATCGCTGCCGGGCTTGTCGAGCCCGATGGCGACAGTGCTCACCAGCGCCAGGTCCTGGCACAGGCGTTCAAGCGCATCCCAGCATCCCGCCGTGAGCAGGGCATGGGCGGAGCGCTGGCGGGGATTGCCCTGGGCCAGATAGTCGAGGCGGCGCCAGTTGGCGGGGGTGGCCTGCGCAGATGGAAAAACTGCGGCCGGGGCCGCAGTTATATCAGTGCGCAGAAGGCGACAATCACTCAGCAAGGGTCACCTTGGTGATGACGACGTCTTCGGTCGGCACGTCTTGATGCATGCGGCCGTAGTTGCCGGTCTTGACGCCCTTGATCTTGTTGACCACGTCCATGCCGGCGGTGACTTCACCGAACACGCAGTAGCCGAAGCCCTGGGTGGTGGGGGACTTGAAGTCCAGGAAGTCGTTGTTGTTCACGTTGATGAAGAACTGGGCGCTGGCGGAGTGCGGCTCCGAGGTGCGGGCCATGGCGATGGTGCCAATCTTGTTGGACAGGCCGTTGGCCGCCTCGTTCTTGATGGAGGCGCGGGTCTCTTTCTCTTCGAAGCCAGGGGCATAACCGCCGCCCTGGATCATGAAGCCGTCGATGACGCGGTGGAAGATGGTGTTGTCGTAGTGACCGTCACGGCAGTATTGCAGGAAGTTGGCCACGGTCTCGGGGGCTTTTTCCGCGTTCAGGGTCAGGGTGATGTCGCCGTGGTTGGTGTGCAGAGTAACCATGATATGTCCTTTCAAATGTTGCGCGAGCACGAAGCCGGCTCGCGGCTGTTGCATGGGCTATGGCCTAAAGTGGTGGCAATTCTAGCCCATCAAGGGGCTGCGGCATAGATGGCATGGGGGATCCGGCGCTTTTTCTGCCTCGTTTTCTCCACCGGATGCGGTTAGAATGTCAGGCCATTTTACTCACAGGCAGTGGTCATAAGATGCTGAAGATATACAACACACTCACTCGTCAAAAAGAAGAATTCAAACCTATCCACCCGGGCAAGGTGGGCATGTATGTGTGTGGCGTCACCATCTACGATCACTGTCATATCGGCCACGGTCGCACCTTCGTCTCCTTCGATGTGGTGGCCCGTTACCTGCGTTACGCCGGTTACGATCTCACCTATGTGCGCAACATCACCGACGTGGATGACAAGATCATCAAGCGCGCCGCCGAGACCCAGGTCACCTGTGACGACCTCACCGAGCGCCTGATCGGCGACATGCACCAGGACTTTGACGCCCTCGGCATGGTGCGTCCGGACATCGAGCCCCGCGCCACCCAGCACATCCATGAAATCATCGCCCTGGTCGAAACCCTGCTGGAGAAAGAGCACGCCTACGTGGCCGACAACGGCGATGTGATGTTCATCGTCGAGTCCTTCGCCGACTACGGCAAGCTCTCTGGCCAGGATCTGGAGCAACTGCAGGCCGGCGCCCGGGTCGACGTGGTCGAAGCCAAGCGCAACCCGCTCGACTTCGTGCTGTGGAAGATGTCCAAGCCCGGCGAGCCGACCTGGGACAGCCCCTGGGGCCCGGGTCGCCCCGGCTGGCACATAGAGTGCTCCGCCATGAACTCCAAGCACCTTGGCAACCACTTCGACATCCACGGCGGCGGCTCGGATCTGCAGTTCCCCCACCACGAGAACGAAATAGCCCAGTCCTGCTGCGCCCACGGTGGCGACTACGTCAACACCTGGATGCACAGCGGCATGGTGATGGTGGACAAGGAGAAGATGTCCAAGTCCCTTGGCAATTTCTTCACAATTCGGGACGTCCTGGCCCATTTTGACGCCGAAACCGTGCGCTACTTCCTGATGTCCGGCCACTACCGCAGCCAGCTCAACTACTCGGAAGACAACCTGAAGCAGGCCCGCGCCGCCCTGGAGCGGATGTACACCGCCCTGCGCGACCTGCCTGCCGCTGCCGCCGCCGGTGGTGACGAGCAGGTGGCCCGCTTTGTTGATGCCATGGACGATGACTTCAACACCCCGGAAGCCTACTCAGCCCTGTTCGATCTGGTGCGCGAGATCAACCGCCAGAAGGCCGAAGACATCAATGTCGCCGCAGGCCTCGGTGCCCGCCTGCGGGAACTGGGCGCCGTGCTCGGCATTCTGCAACAGGATCCGGATGCCTTCTTGAAGGGTGGCGAAGCGGACGACGAAGTGGCCAAGATCGAGCAACTGATCGCCCAGCGCAACCAGGCCCGCGCCGACAAGAACTGGGCCGCCGCCGACGCCGCCCGCAACCGTCTCACCGAGATGGGCATAGTGCTGGAAGACAGCGCCGGCAAGACCAGCTGGCGCCGTGCCTGAGGCCAGTTGCCCTGTTGGTGCCAACGGGTTGACCCAATAAAAAACCGCAGCCCTAGGGCTGCGGTTTTTTTGCGATGTCTAAGAATATTAAAACGTAACGTTTTTTAGTATGTATTGAACTACTGCCATGGCATGCCTCTCGGTTAGTCGACTCTGACAGCTGGAGTGAAAAAGATAGAATGAAATATCTTACTTCAAAACTATTATTTTATAGATCTTCAGCGATTAGGCTTTCATTAGGTATTTCAAGCTTCCTTGTTTTTTTATTTTCTGTAAAGTTGATAACAGTGGTTTTCCCAAATCCTTTAAACGATATTAAAATTCCTCTGAATTTTTTATATCCATCTGGAATACTGCCAGAGGTCATTTCTAAGTTAGCTGGAATAAGTGATGAGTAAGGCTCTTTGACATATATAATAGAATTATCTACGCGCACGTGAGCTGCTCGCATTGCTGCATCAAGTAGCTGTCCAGAAACGCCTCCAATTAACAGTGGCGCAACAAATATACCGGTAATTATTAGCATTTGATCTTTTCTGATATTATTTGGGCAGCCTACTTCATGTATTTTCTCTTTTTCATTTGTATGAATTGCTGCGTTTTCTAATGAGCTGAGCTTATTAAGTTTGGATCCATTTGATTGATATGCTGAATACAATAGGTAGAGAGTGATAGATACTAATGGTAAATTCCAGTATGCGGTTGGTTCATTGCCACCTAGAATGAAAATGAAGAATATTGCGAATATCGATAAGAATATGAATGGCCATTCAATTGGTGCAAGTTTAAATCGTTGTCGAAAAGGTTTTTTACGAAAAAAAGATGATAGATTGATGGCTAGTTTTGTAATTATTTTAATTAGTGGGGATATTAACATTCCAAGAGCACTTAAACTTATTGTAAAGAAAATATAGACTATTCCAAAGCAAGCTGCAGCCATTAAAAACAGTATGCCATCCCCAAGAGATAAATCTTGAGGGAAGTGTCCAATTCTTAAAGAATATAAAATAACACATGAGCCCCCTGTAAACACTCCAAATTTGAATGCTGTTGATAGGCATGCTGATAGTAAATTTAAATTTTTCTCTAAATATAGTGCAGACATATTATATCTTCCTTGTAAAAGCATGGAATAGTGTCTTTTTATTCACTATTAGAATTTTACGGAGAGTAAAAATTAAGTTGACTTTCAATTGCATCAGTACTCTCTGCTTGACCCCTTCACCTAAGGGGTTCTGCTCTGCTGTATTGGTGTGAAAATTTTGTTTGGCCTTGTTTGCAATCGAGGGTGAGTAGAAATAACTTTTCTCCCGATTGGAGCTTGGGATTCATTGGTCATATTTAGCGGGATTCGTGCTGACCTCTCTTGTTTGTCGAGGTGAGCTTATTTGTCTGGGCTACCGAGTGAGTGCCGTTGGGCAAGGGATGGCCCATCGGCGCATGCCGTGGGACAAACGGGTGAACCGAGGGAGCCCTACGCAAGAGGGAGAACAAGCGGGGGTGGCCGCTCGATTAGTGACTTTTCTTTGGCCACGTAAAGAAAAGTCACTAGCCAGGCCGCGCAGCGGTGGCGAAACCCCATCGAGGATGGAGTCCCCGTATCCTGCGCGGCGAAGCCGTGCCAATACAGGGCAAAGATGTTACCCAGAATCGTAGGGTGTAATGAACGAAGTGAATTACACCTCTATTTTCAAGTGGAATTATACAGGATGCAGTTAGTCACGCAGTCTGCAATCTGTCTTTTATATTTTCCTCGGATTCCAGTCAAGGAGTTGATCGGCAATGTTCTAGAGATAGGCTAGTAATAAATTTCTTGTCCAATCTCTTTTATATCCAGTTTGTTTGAGCCTGGATAGAATCCATCCATGTTGATAAGATTAGTCACGGGGACGGAGATCTCTTTCTGTTCATTTTTAAAATTTGATGCAAGATCTTCATCAGTGCAGCCATCTTCATATTTTTTATAAATGGCTTTTCCAGTCATTACATTTAAGTCGAACTCAAAGAACCCTTCGCATGGGGCTCCATAGTTTATCGTGGCACCAATAAGGTTCCATTCTTTACCGTTAAAACGATATCTATGTATGTAATTCCATTTTCTATTACTGCCTCCAAAATGGTCAATGACAATGGCTCCTCGTTGTATTTCAATGCCCACGAATGGATCCCCCATCATGCCACCATGAGCACTATCTAGTACGGGGCCTTGCGAAGAGTGCCATAAGGACCACTTACCTTGCTTCTTTTTATATATAAGAAGTGTTCTTTGCGTTCCTATTTCACCGTCCAACCCAGTATCCAGAACTATGACTTTTTCATTGATGCCATCTTTATCCAAATCACCAATAGCCTCGCCAATTACCTTTGAGGTGATAGTATCTTGACTTGGTTCCTCAGCAAGTGCTGTATTTAAAAATAATGAAAAAATAAAAGCGAATAAATATATCATAAAACCTCATCACCCTTAATTTTAAATATGTTAATATCGATATTTTCCGTGGAGCAAATGGGTAAATCAGTGCACCCGATAAAGGAGGGCGAACACACGGTGATAAGACCTTTGATGTTATTTGCCAAAGATAGTGGATTGTTCCAAAGTCTCTCACCCAGCCGTGCAGTACAATTTAGATGTGCAATAGCACTTCGCCAATCGTCTCTATAGTTTGCTACCTAAGATAGAGAGGCAAATACATAGATAACAAGATAGCTATGACACAAAACATTGTATTGATGGAAAAATACTTCCAGCGCATGGTAACTAATAAAGCTAATGCGGCAACAATGTTTGTTAATGGCCAGAATATAATAAAGAGATAGTTCATAATATGTATCTGAACCGCATATGTAGACATGTTGTATGTGAATATTAAATAAAATAAATATATATGGCCTAGTAAAAAAACAGGTGTGGCCTTCTTGATAAATAGATCGAATTTTGGCTCTGGTTTACCTTCAGAACTACTCATTGATAATTGCCCTGTATAGATATATTTTTATAGATGCAAATAATAGCTATCGAGCCATTAGTATAATGGCATTCCCGATAGGGGTAATATGTCGGGTGAGAGATCACTATTCTCCCGTTCACGACCTGAATAAATAGAACGCTATTAATCGACCTCGGATTTGAGGGTGCGGTTTTTTTCCCCCTGTTGTTCGCCGAGGTGAGGAGAACAACAGGGTGGCGGTTATTTCTTGTTCAAGGTTAGTGGCAACAAGCTTGTCCCAAAATCCTAGTTATCAGAAATGGCATTGAATTAAGTTAATGACTATGAATACGTGCTGGCTGATGGTCTATTTCTTAAGCTTTCTATTTTTCCTTTCAGCTAGTTCATTAAGTTCATGTTCGATCAATTCAAACCAGGTTTTATCTACGCGCTCAAAGGTATTCTCTTCATGCAAATACTTTACTAGTCTACCCTTTTCATTGTAACAATAAACATTGGCATCAGCCCAGATCTTGAGAACTGGAATTACCTTGTGACCTAGCTCTTTGAACTGCTCTGCTGCTATATGTATATTCATCCATTCTGGAGCCTCCTTGCTATAAGCGTAAGAATACACACCTCGCAAAAACTCCCAAAATGGTGCCACAGCCAGTGCTTCTGCATATGGCCACAACTCCTCTTTAACCTCTATAAAGAATCCACCCAACTCCCCCACAGCATGAGAGATATAGTCATCTGGAAAATTAATTCCATACATCTCCCCAAGGGTTATTACCTCATTTTTTGTTGGTGCCTGATCTCCTGCGGCAACAATGTAATAATCATCATCCCAGATCTTAAGTATCAGCTCTCTAGTTGTATCTGTTACGTTAATCATTGTTTGTTTTCATCCTGTTAGCATTGCCTGTAAAGATGGAGATTAAATTAGTGAAGCGTAATTGGATATTTGAAACAAATAAGGTTATGTCACTGCGAAACACTCACTATCAGGCCTTTAATATAAGGTCATTCCTCGATAGGACGGTGTACCGCTTGTTGCTGTACTCATATTAATTTTTACCATGTCGATTGTGCTTGTTGCATAGGTGCGACAATTTGGTCTTGCCATACGGTGGGCGAGGGGCCGGATCAGAGATAACAACCCTCCCGATCTTTGTCCCGAATACATTGGGTTCGGTTAACTGGCCTCGGAGTTGAGGATTCGGGTTTTTGCCCCCTGTTGTTCGCTGAGGTGAGCCAGTTTGTCCAGGCCGCGAGGCAGGATGCCGAGCGAGCGCCGCTGGGCCAGGGATGGCCCATCGGCGCGTGCCGTGGGACAAACGGGTGAACCGAGGGCACCCGACGCAGGAGGGCGAACAAGCGGGGGTGGCCTTTCTTTTGGTGACTTTTCTTTGGCCACGCAAAGAAAAGTCACTCGCCCAAGCCCGAAGGGCGGGCGAAACCTCGTCGAGGACGGAGTCCTCGTGTCCTGCATGGCGGAGCCATGCCATTCACACGTAGGACGACATTGCACCAGGCAATGAGGTTACCCAACCCCTCACCCTAGCCCTCTCCCGCAAGGGGAGAGGGGATGTTTACCGTGGTGCAATGCGCTGTGCTTATTGCACCCTACCCCTAACCCTCTCCCGCATGGGGAGAGGGGATGGTTACCCTGGTGCAATGCGCTGCGCTTATTGCACCCTACCCCTCTCCCCCAAGGGGCGAGGGGATTGTTACCGCGGACGATTACGCTTCGCTAATCGACCCTACTCGACCCTACTCGACCCTACTTGTCCCGGGTCCCGGGGCCGTCGGAAACCCCGTCGAGGGTGGAACCCTCGCACCTTGCCGCAGGCGCGGGATGCCGGGCTGGCATCCGCCAACGACGCTACCGCCCCTGGCTCTCGCTACCACAATGCGCCGCTGACCCTGGCATACGAAATAGGGTCCAACGGGCACCCACCCCCATCCTACGGAGCCGACGGGGCCCGATCCACGGATATTGCTGACCCAAGTGTCAGAATCGACAGGTTTTTTGCGCTGGTTCAAAGTTACGGCCGCCAGCCTGGGGTGGGGAGGGGCCTCAGGCGTGACCTGCCAAAGTGTGAACGGGGTGGTATTTCCCCGGCCTACCCCTTTCTCGCACTTGTCTGGCGTGCCCCGGGTTGGCTAAGGTGGTCGCCCATCACATGCAGGCAGTGGAGAGAGGCATGGACAAGATATTGCAGACCCTGTCGGAGCGGGTCACGCAGGCGCGGGATCTGGAGAGCCTGACCCGGCCCCTGCTGGAAATGCTCGAGGCGGTGACCGGGCTGGAGTCGACCTATCTCACCCAGATTGATGTCGAGCAGGGCACGCAGAGTATCCGCTATGCCAAGAATGCCAACGGCGTGGCCGGGCTGCAGATCCCGGAGGGGATCACGGTGGACTGGAGCGATACCCTGTGCCGGCGCGCCATCGATGAGGGGCGCATGTTCACCGACAACGTGGCCGAGTGCTGGGGCGATTCGGATGCGGCCAGGATCATGGGCATTCGCACCTATCTGAGCAGCCCGGTGCGCACCCCATCGGGGTCGCTCTATGGCACCCTGTGCGCCGCCAGCGCCGAGCGCAAGCCCTTCGTGGCGGGCTCAGAGCAGCTCATCGGCTTCTTCGCCCGGCTGATCGCCGAGCATGTGGAGCGGGAGCAGTTGCTGCAGCAGTTGCAGCAGGCCAACCAGGAGCTGGCGCGCCAGGCCCTCAGCGATCCCCTGACCGGCCTGCCGAACCGGCGGGCCCTGATGCAGGAGCTGGCTCGCCTGTTTTCCCTGTCGGAGCGGGCCGGGCATCCTGTGCTCATCGCCTTTATCGATCTCGATGGCTTCAAGCAGATCAACGATACCCACGGTCACGAGGCGGGGGACAAGCTGCTGATCACCATGGCGCAGCAACTGTCGGCGACCCTGCGCGGCGGCGATCTGCTGGCGCGGGTCGGGGGGGACGAGTTCGTCGTGGTGGGTATGGGGCCTCATCAGGGGCATGAGACGGTCGAGGGGGCGGTGCAGGGCTTCCAGCGCCGGCTGTTCGAGCAGAGCGTCTTTCAAGTGCCTATCCCCTCCCGGGTGCTGGACTATCCCGGTGCCAGCGTGGGGGCCGTGGCCATAGATCCGGCGCACACCAGCATAGACGACGCCCTGCGCCAGGCCGATGCGCGCATGTATGCGGTCAAGCGCCAGCGCCGCGCGCTGGGGGGACGGGCCGGTTGGATCTGAGGCGCCCCTGCCCATGGCAAGGAGGCCAGGGGCCGCGGCTTTGATGCCGCGCATTGTTGCCCCCGCGCCCGGGATGCTAGGATGCGTCTCCCTCAACACAGGCACTCTCTACCATGGCAAACCGCGTTATCGGCCAGCTCCGCGCCCTGGCGGCGAAAGTGGCCACCCTCTTTGCGGAGCTTTCCGAGTTTCAGCAGCGCATCTGGGTGGTCAGCATCATCAAGGATGCCTACACAGACACCTTCATCGTCAACGAAGGCAGCTTCGAGGAGCCCATGCAGTGGATGCACCGCAAGGGCTACAGCGCCGAGATGCTGGCCCGGGTCGATGCCATGGCCCGCTCCCAGGTTGTCCAGCTGGAGCTCGGCGGGCAGTGCCACCGTCTGATGCGGGTCAAATAGATGGCCCGGGTCGATGCCATGGCCCGCTCCCAGGTTGTCCAGCTGGAGCTCGGTGGGCAGTGCCACCGTCTGATGCGGGTCAAATAAAGCCCCTTTTGGCCCAAAGAGCCCGAGCCACAAGGTTCGGGCCACTCATTCTGCTGCCTGATGGCAACCCCTGGCAGGGTTGCCCGGGTCATGATTTCTCGGTGGTGCGCTCCGGTTTCAATGCCCCCGAGTAGACGCAGATGGCGGAGTTGTAACTGTTGTAGGCGACGGCGTAGTTGAAGTCGCAGAAATAGGCCGGGTGCTTGGTGGCCACAGTGTCACCCGCCTTGCATTTGTCCTGCATCCCCTCCACCAGAGAGTCATTGTTGGCGCCAAGACAGGCCTTGCCCGTGGTCTTGTCGCCGCCGCACGCCATCAACAGGGCGCAAACCGAGATACTCATCAACCACTTCACTGTGCCGTGCATGTTCAATCCTGATCTGTTCAAACGAGATGCCGGTGCCATGGGCTCCGGGGTATAGGGAGATGGCGCCTGGGGGAAGGGTGCCCGGCGGCTTGCCGTCGTGCACGCCACCAGGGGCGTTGCCGCAACGGCTTGACCGCCATTGTGCGCCGTCCCCTTGCCCGAAGAGAGGGTCAACAGACTCCCGGTGTCATTTTACGGACCCAGAGAGCCCCCTGTCACCCCTTGGGGCGACCGGCGTCAGATATTCAATGGTGTTCGTGATGAGGGTCAAGGGTTGGGCGGGCCGGGATAAGCGAGGAAAGCGGGGCTGGGCAAGGAGAGCGGTGCCCGGCAAGCGAGAGGCCCATGGCGGGCCTCTCTGCTGGCATCGAAGGGTACTAGGGCGCCGGGAAGTACTTGTGCTGGATCCGCTGGAACTCGCTGCTGGCCAGCACCTGGGTCAGGCCTTGCTGGAACTCCTTGACCAGGGCATCGTCCACCGGATGGCTGAAGGCAAAGCAGAACTGCTCCGAACTCAGCACCCAGCGCACCTCGAACTGGGCGGGATCCAGCTGCTGGGCCTGGATGAGATCCATCAGGGTGGCCTTGTTGCTGGAGATGAGGTCGACCCGGCCCGAGGTGAGCATCCGCAGCGCCTGGGGGAGGCGGTTGGCTGTCATTATCTTCTGCTCGTCGAAGCCGCTGTTGAGCAGCAACTGCTCCCCCACGTCGGCGCGCACGGCGCCTATGGTGTGCTGCTGGGCATCCTCCAGCCGGGCGATCTTGAGGGGATGGCTGGCCAGCCCCATCAGCACGATTTCGGCATAGCCGATGGGGCAGGCCCACTTGAACAGGGGATCCCGCGCCTCGGTGCGGGCGGTGGCGAAGAGCACCACGTTGGGCTTCTGGGTCAGCAGGTAGTAGCCCCTGGCCCAGGGGAGGATGCTGATCTCCTGAGGCGGGGTGCCCGTCTTCTGCCACACCTGGTGCAGCAGCTCGATGGCAAAGCCGCTGGGGCTGCCATCTTCCCCGGTGAAGTTATAGGGTTTGTACTCTTCGGTGAGGTAGTGAAGCTTGCCAAGGGCCGGGCTGGCGCTGGCCTGCCCCATCTCCCCCGGCCCGCCCCAGAGTGTGGCCAGGAGTGTGGCCAAGAGGGCGGTACTGTTCCTGATCCTTCCTATTCCTGCGCTCATCCTGACCGTCCTGCTGCCGAGTGCCCAGCTTCAAGTGTTGCCAAGCCGCGGGGTTTCGCCACCCGAAGGGACGAGCCATCGCTGTTGCTGTGCCAAGGCGTGGCGCAACAGGGGGCGCGGCAGCGCGCTCCCGGGACGGCCCATCACCAGGCCGGGCGGGTATGGCCTATGGGCTTGAGGGCCTGATCGCGCAGGCCGACCAGCAGGGTTGCGCCGTCCGGTTGCAGCCTGAATTCGCCATAGCGCGCCTGCTCGTACTGGGCGGCTGTCCCCTCCTCGAAGAAGAAGGCATCCGGCCCTATCCACCACTGGCCCTGCTGCCAGCGGGCCTGCAGCAGGCGCTGATCCGGGGCCAGGGCGTCGGGGGTGCCCCCCTCCTCCCGCTGCGCTACTTGCTGCTCATCGAGGCGGATGACCAGGGTCTGGGTGGCGGCGCCCTCCTGACGCGGGCTCCCCAACTGGCGGGCGAGGGCGTAGCTCAGGCGCATGTAATCCCCCTGCATCAGGGAGCGGGGATCGACCGGGGCCAGCTCCAGCAGCACTGTCTCGCCGCTGCTCATGGCATGCTCGAAGCGCCAGACGGTGACATTGATGCCCACCAGGATGGCGAGGCCGGTCAGCAAGAAACCAAGGCGTCTCATGAGGGGAGCCTCCCATGCAGGTGCATGAATTTTTGGTTGTCGCCGAATAACAGGGGGCTGGAGCCCGGCAATGTGGCGAGGCCGGTCAGCAAGAAACCAAGGCGTCTCATGAGGGGATACTCCCATGCAGGTGTTTGAACCCTTGGTCGTCGCCGAATAACAGGGGACCGGAGCCCGGCGGTGTGGCGAGGCCGGTCAGCAAGAGGGCAAAGTGTCTCATGAGGCGATCTCCTTGCCGAGGATGTTCAACAACTGGCGGGCGCCGAGCAGCAGGGCCCCCGAGCCCAGCAGCAGCCAGGATTTGGTCATCAGGGTCAGCCCGAGATCGTAGTAGTAGAGGGAGCCAAAGCCGAGCAGCAGCAGGCCGGCCAGGGTCATGAGCCCCAGGCTCCCGGCATAAAAGCCGAGCACCAGCACCAGGGCGCCGGCTCCCATGCCGGGGATGATGGCGCTGATCACCACCAGGGGCAGGCCGTAGAGCAACGGCAGTTTCAGTTTCACCATGACCCCGAGCAGCAGGGCGGCGCAGAGCAGGGGATTGAGCCAGAGCGGCAGGCGGGAGATCCCGAGCTCGTCGAGCGCGCTGGTGCCGCCGTCCCAGAGTGGATGGTGCAACCGGCCCAGCACCAGCAGGGAGAGCGCCAGCCCCAGGGTCAGGGACTCATAGAGCGAATGGCGTTCTGGGTCGCGCTCGGCCTGCAGCCAGCAGAAGGTGAGGGCGGCCATCACCAGCGGCAGGGCCAGCAGTTGCAGGCCGAGGCAGGCGAGCCCCATGGTCAGCAGGATGGCGGCGGCGAAGCTGTGGAAGAGGCGAACCAGCCAGTGCTCGAACAGGGCGGCGATGGCCAGCGACAACAGGGCCAGTCCCAGCCAGAGCGGGGCCGAGTGGGGGTCAATCTGGTCGATGAGGCCATAGAGCAGCCAGGCATCGGCCGCGAGCGCGAGCGCCAGCACGAACTGATCCCAGAGATCGCTGCGCCGGGCCAGGCGGTTGAGGCCGAGGGCGGCGGCCATCAGCAGGGTGCCCATGACAAGGGCGTGGTTTGCCTCGCGGATCAGGCTCTCGAAGGCCATGAACAGGAAGAGCAGCAGGAAGAGGGCGGCCAGCCAGCCCACCATGCCGAGCAGGAAGCGGCTCGACCAGTGAGGTTGCTCGTCTTGAGGGGCGTCGCCCTCCACCAGATGGGCGGCCCGCAGCCTCTCCCAAGGACTCAGATCAGACATGCTGCCTCCGTTGTTGTTGCAGCCAGCGGCTGGCCATGACCATGAAAGTCCGATGGCGATGGGATGGCCAGCAGGGGTGACCAGAGGATCGGCTCAGGCATGGGACCTCCGTTGTTGTTGTAGCCAGCGGCTGGCCATCACCGAGAGGCCGATGGCAATCAGGCTCAGCAGCAGGAAGCCGTTCATGTCGGGCTCCATCCACTTGCCGAGCGCCGCGAGAATGACGGCGATAAGGCTCAGGCACCCCATGGCGAGCCCGGCGATAAACCTGTGGTGCCAGCGCAGATAGGCGGCCCCAAGCCATGCGAGCCAGGCGGGCCAGACCCAGAGGGAGGCGGCATCGAACAGTGCCAGCAGGGCCAGCAGGGTGACCCCGAGCCCGGCGGCCAGCCCCGGGAGCCAGGAGGGCATGAGCCCGAGGCGCGCTGGGGCCAGGATGAGCGCCCCCCAGAGGGCGGCGTTGAGCAGGGTCAGGCACCAGCCGAGGGCCTCTTCATTGAAGGAGAAGAAGAGATCGATGAGGCCGAGCCGCCAGTAGAGCACCAGGGCCAGCTGGCCGAGCAGCCAGCAGAGCGTCCAGAGCAGGGGGCTCCTGCCGAGCGCCGCCAGGGGCAACAGCAGCAGGGCCCAGGTGGCGAAGAGTTGCCAGGGATCGGCACCTGTCTGGTAGGTCTGACCCACCAGGGCCAGCAGGGCGCCTATGTTGAGGGCCACCGCCAGCAACAGGGCCTGGCGCGGGGTGTCGGCCAGGGGCTTGCGCCAGAGCACCAGCAGCATGGCGAGCAGGGGCAGCTCCAGCAGGGCGAGGCGGGAGAGGCGGCCCAGCGCCTGCCAGTTGAAGGCGACGAAGAACACCAGGCCAGCCCCCAGGCAGAGGCAGCCGAGCCAGAGCAGCAGCCTGTCGAACAGCCACTGCCAGCGCACGGGGGCCGGGGGCAGATCGCAGAGGGCGAGGGCGGCGGGCAATGACTCCCGGGGGAGACGACCGCGTCTGACCCAGTCGAGCAGGGTCTGTCTTGAGGTGACGAGCATGGCGAGGCTCCTGGTGCCGTCGTGCCTGAATGGTAAGGCATTATGGCACGGCGCCGCGTCCCGGGGCAGACCCCGGTGGCGCTGATGCGACAGGGAGGCAGGACGCGGACGACAAAAAAGCCCCGACCGGGAGGAGGGGGCTCTGATGACGGGCAGGAGGGGATGGGTGCTCACGCCCATCCCATCCCCTCGTTGCTGGCGCGTCAGACGAAGATCAGGGTGCTGGCGCCCAGGCCCACGAAGAGGATGGCGCAGGCGATGCGGATCCCCTGGAGGGGCAGCTTGTCGGCCCCCAGCTTGCCAAGCAGCACCACAGGCACGTTGGCCAGCATCATGCCGAGGGTGGTGCCCGTGATGACCTGAGTGAGAGAGTCGTACTTGGCCGCCAGCAGCACTGTGGCTATCTGGGTCTTGTCGCCGATTTCGGCGATGAAGAACAGCACGAAGGTGGCCATGAAGGGGCCGTATTTGTCGAGGGAACTCTCTTCATCGTCCATCTTGTCCGGCACCAGGATCCAGACCGCCATGGCGATGAAGGCCCCGGCGACCAGCCAGGTCATCACCTTGGGGTCCATCCAGCTGCTGATGAACTCCCCTATCCAGGCGGCACCCGCATGGTTGAGCAGGGTGGCGACCAGCATGCCGGCGATGATGGGCCAGGGTTTGCGAAAACGACAGATGAGCAGCAACGCCAGGAGCTGGGTCTTGTCGCCGATCTCGGCGATGGCCACGCTCAGGGTTGAGGTTAACAAGGCTTCCATAAATATGACCGGGGGACGGAATTGTTATAAACCAAAGACAAGCCTGCGCCATCCGTCCCCGGTATTGGCACTGGCCCGTCAAAGGTCTTGTCAAATCCGGCATTGCCCGGATCACCCTGACCATGGTGAGTTGGCACCAAGTATGTTGATCAGGATCGCGCACCGGGTTGGCACCCGTGGCGAGACTACTCCCCCTCGATGGGAGCCGGCATTCTAGGGAAAAACGTCCTCTGAAGCAAGGCGTGTGGCTGGGGGATCACCCGCCCACCAGCTTGACTTGAAAGCCGGCCTTCTCCAGCTCGGCCTTGATAAGGTCCCGTTTGTCCCCCTGGATCTCGATGATCCCCTCCTTGAGGCCGCCGCCGGTACCGCACTTCTTCTTGAGCAGGGTGGCGATGGTTTTCTGCTGGTCGGCCGGCACGCCGTGGATGGTGATGACACCGGCGCCCTTGCGTCCCTTGGTCTCGCGGCGGATGCGCACGACCCCGTCGGCGGGGAAGGGGGAGGCGCTCTGGGTGGGGGCGGATTCCTTGATCATGCCGCCGTCCGTGCTGTAGACCAGGCGGCTGTTGTTGTCGTGACTCATGGCAATACTTTGTCGGTTAGCTAAGCGGAGTTTGATTTTACGCAAATAAATGTTGGGGGCACAGCTTATAATCCCCCCACTAAAAGCGAATTATTCTTGTTTAACTTCAGGAGCCCGTCATGGTACTCACAGAGTTGTCGCCGGGGCAGCGTGCTCGCATCAAGAACATGAACCAGCTTGGCCGTACCTTGCGACGCAAGCTGATGGTGATGGGGCTCTTGCCCCAGACCGAGATCCTCTATCTGCGGGCGGCTCCCCTGGGGGACCCGCTCCAGATCCAGTGCCAGGGCATCTGCCTCTCCATGCAAAAGAGCCTGGCCCAGCAGATAGAGGTCGAGCCGGTATGAATTCGTCGGGTTCAGCAGACAATAGAGGTAGCACGGCTATGAATTACGCATTGGTAACGGTCGGCAACCCCAACAGCGGCAAGACGTCGCTGTTCAACGCCCTGACCGGTGCCCGCCAGCAGGTGGGCAACTGGAGCGGGGTCACCGTCGACAAGAAGATGGGCGAGTTTTCCGCCAAGGGGCAGGATTACACCCTGGTGGACTTGCCCGGTATCTACTCCCTGGCCAATCAGGAGGCGAGCCTGGACGAGCAGATCGCCAGCCGCTTCGTGCAGGGCCAGCAGCCGGATTTGCTGCTCAACGTCATCGACGCCGCCAATCTTGAACGCTCCCTCTATCTCACCCTGCAACTGCGGGAGCTGGGCCTGCCCATGGTGGTGGTGCTCAACAAGATGGATCTGCTGCAAAAGCGCCGCATCACCATAGACGAGGGGCTGCTCGGTCAGGCACTCGGTTGCCCCGTGGTGTCGCTCTCGGCCCACAATCGCCAGCAGGTGGCGGCCTTCAAGGAGCAGATCCACCAGTTCATCGGCCAGCCCCAGCCCGCCCTGGTGCTCGATTACGGTCAGCCGCTGGAAGCCGACATCGCCGAGCTTGAGACCCTGCTCGCCCCCCACCACCTCAATGACCGCGGCCGTGCCCTGCGTCTGCTGGAGGAGGACGTTGTCATGCAGGAGACCCTGGCGGCGGGTCAGCAGGCGGCGGCCGACAACGTGGTGAGCCGTGCCCACCACGCCCAGGACATAGATCTGCAACTGGCTGACTTGCGCTACGGCCACATCCACCACTGGTGTCAGCAGGCGTGCCGCCATCAGGACAAGCTCACCGTCGCCCAGAGCGAGCGGCTGGACAGGGTGCTGCTCAACCGCTGGGTGGGCATCCCCTTCTTCCTGCTGGTGATGTACCTGATGTTCATGTTTGCCATCAAGGTGGGCAGCGCCTTCATCGACTTCTTCGACATCCTGGGGGGCGCCCTCTTCGTGGACGGGGTGCATCACCTGCTGGGGCTGGTGTCGGCACCCGACTGGCTGGGGGCCGTGCTGGCGGACGGCGTCGGCGCCGGTCTGCAGACGGTGGCGACCTTCATCCCCGTGGTGGGCTGCCTCTTCCTGTTCCTCGCCGTGCTGGAGAGCTCGGGCTACCTGGCCCGCGCCGCCTTCGTGGTGGATGCCCTGATGCGTCGCCTCGGCCTGCCCGGCAAGGCCTTCGTCCCCATGCTGATGGGCTTTGGCTGCACAGTGCCTGCTGTGATGGCGACCCGCACTCTGGGGTCGGAGCGCGAGCGGCTGATGACCTCGGCCATGGCGCCCTTCATGTCATGCGGCGCCCGGCTGCCTGTCTATGCCCTCTTTGCGGTGGCCTTCTTCCCCGAGTCGGGCCAGAACCTGGTGTTCGGCCTCTACCTGCTCGGCATTCTGGTGGCCGTGCTCACCGGCCTCTTCCTGCGCAGCACCCTGCTGCCGGGCAAGAGTGACTCCATGGTGATGGAGATGCCGGACTACGAGTGGCCCCGTCCGGTAGACGTGGGGCTGCGCACCTGGCAAAAACTCAAGGCCTTCATCTTCGGCGCGGGCAAGACCATAGTACTGATGGTGGCCGTGCTGAGCGTGCTCAATTCGCTGGGCACCGACGGCAGCTTCGGCAACCAGGATCAGGAAAACTCTGTGCTGAGCAAGATCAGCCAGTCGGTGACCCCGGTGCTGCACCCCATCGGGATCCGGGAGGAGAACTGGCAGGCCACGGTCGGCATCCTCACCGGCATCTTCGCCAAGGAGGCGGTAGTGGCCACCCTCAACAGCCTCTACGCCGGCAGCGCCGGTGACGAGGAGGAGAGTGAATACTCCCTGCTCGGGAGCCTGAAGGAGGCGCTGGCCACCATTCCCGCCAACCTGGCGGACATAGATCCCGCCGATCCCATGGGGCTCAAGGTCGGGGAGCTGGCGGATCAGCAGGCGGCCGCCGAGGCTCAGGAGGTGGATACCTCCACCTACGGCAACATGCAGACCCACTTCGACGGGGCGGCCGGTGCCTTCGCCTACCTGCTGTTCGTGCTGCTCTACATGCCCTGTGCCGCCGCCATGGGCGCCCTGGTGCGGGAGACCGGCCGTCAGTGGGCCCTGTTCACCGCCGCCTGGTGCAACTACATGGCCTTCATGTGCGCCACCCTCTTCTATCAGCTGGCGACCTTTGCCGCTCACCCCGAGCAGAGCCTGCTCTGGACCCTGAGCTACGGGCTCTCCCTGCTGCTGCTGTGGTGGTTCGGCCGCCGCCACGGGGACATAGTCGCCCGCAAGGTGGTGACCCTGTGAGGGCGCAAGAGAGGAGATGGACCCATCAAGGGGAGGTCACGCCATGATATTGCGAGAGCTGGGTGATTATCTGGCGCAGCAGCAGAAGGTGAGCCGGCGGGATCTGGCCCGCCACTTCCACACCTCGGAGGATGCGGTGGAGGCCATGCTCGGCGTCTGGATGCGCAAGGGCCGCGTCACCAAGCGGGAGACCCGGGTGTGCGGCGGCAGTTGCTGCGGCAAGAGCGAGGAGGTGATGTTCGAGTGGTGCGAACCAGGCCGGATCGGCCTGGTGCAGCAGCGCTGAACGCGCTGCCGCCTGAGAGCGTCATCTGACAACAAGAGACCCGCCATTCGGGTCTCTTTTTTGCGTCTGTTGCCGATAGGCGGGGCGGGCAGATGTGGCCATCACAGCCTGGCCAGCATCTCCTGGGTGACCAGCACTATGCCCTGCTCGGAGCGGTAGAAGCGGCGGGCATCCTCGCAGGCGTTTTCCCCCACCACCAGCCCTTCCGGCAGCCGGCAGCCCTTGTCGATCACCACCCGGCGCAACCGGCAACCGGCCCCTATCTCGACCCCGGGGAAGATCACCGCCTGATCCAGGGTGCAGAAGGAGTCGACCCGCACGTTGTTGAACAGCACGGAGCTCACGATGAAGGAGCCGCTGACTATGGTGCCGCCGGCGAACAGAGAGTTGATGGTCATGCCGTGCTGGCCGTTCTGATCCTGCACGAACTTGGCGGGGGCTGTCATCTTCTGGCTGGTCCAGATGGGCCAGTCCTGATCGTAGATGTCGAGCTCGGGCGTCACAGAGGCGAGATCCATGTTCGCCTCCCAGAAGGAGTCCACAGTGCCCACATCGCGCCAGTAGGGGCGCTTTTGCGGGCAGCAGCCGACGCAGGAGAGGCTGAACGGATGGGCATAGGCGGTGCCCTCCTTGACCACCCGCGGGATCACGTCCATGCCAAAGTCGTGGTGGGACTGCTCGTTGGCAAGATCCTCTTCCAGCAGCTGATAGAGGTAGTCGGCGTCGAAGATGTAGACCCCCATGGAGGCCAGTGCTGTGTCGGGTTTGCCCGGCATGGCGGGCGGGTCGGCGGGCTTCTCGACGAAGGCGTTGATCTTGCGGCTCTCATCCACCGCCATCACGCCAAAGGCGCTGGCCTCCTGGCGCGGCACCTCTATGCAGGCCACCGTCACCCGGCTGCCCAGGTTGACGTGATCGAGCAGCATGGCGGCGTAATCCATCTTGTAGATGTGATCCCCCGCCAGCACCACCACATATTTGGGGCCGTGCTCGCGAATGATGTCCATGTTCTGGTAGACCGCATCGGCGGTACCGCGATACCAGCTGACCTCGTCAATGCGCTGCTGGGCCGGCAGCAGCTCGATGAATTCGTTCATCTGGTAGCGCAGGAAGGACCAGCCCGACTGCAGGTGACGCAGCAGACTGTGGGACTTGTACTGGGTGACCACGCCGATCCGGCGGATCCCGGAGTTGATGCAATTGGAGAGAACGAAGTCGATGATGCGGAACTTGCCACCAAAATGAACGGCCGGTTTTGCCCTGCTGTCCGTCAGCTGCTGGAGCCGACTGCCTCGCCCCCCTGCTAACACCAACGCCATGGTCTCGTTCAATAACTGCCTGGACCTTGCTGTGTTGGCTGGTTGTAACAACATTGAATACCCCTTTATTGATATACCTCCTCAATGGTGCCTCTTTTGAGGCCTGTTTGAAAGGGCTTTCAATCAGCAGGGGATTCAAATTGATTTTTTTGTCATTTATGTGAGCGAGCGCCATTGCCAATCAGGAAGATGGCTAGGTTTGTGGTCGCATGCTGGGCAGAGGGCAGAGGGCAGAGGGCAGAGGGCAGAGGGCAGAGGGCAGAGGGCAGAGGGCAGAGGGCAGAGGGCAGAGCGAAGGGAGGGGGATCAGCCGTGCTCTTGTTGAACACCCGGCCGCGAGGGCGGCCGGGTGTTGCGGGGGAGGGGGTGCCTGACTAGAAGAGATCGTTGTTATCATCCTTGGTGGGCTCCAGGCTCCAGCCGCTGGCCGCCGCACTGTTGCCTATCTGTCCCTTCTCCCGCCACAGCTTGATCTTGAGGCGCAGGTTGTTCTGGGAGTCTGCGTTCTTGACCGCCTCTTCTTCGTCTATCACCCCCTCCACCACCAGATCGAACAGGGTGCTGTCGAAGGTGACCATGCCAAGGGCCCTGGATTTCTCCATGATCTCCTTGAGGCCGCCAAACTCGCCGCGCTTGATGAGATCGCGAATGGTGTGGGTGCCGAGCATGACCTCCACCGCCGCCCGGCGGCCGCCGTCTGTGGTCTTCACCAGCCGCTGGGAGACGAAGGCCTTGAGGTTGTTGCCAAGGTCGTTGAGCAATTGGGGCCTGCGCTCCTCGGGGAAGAAGTTGATGATGCGGTCCAGCGCCTGGTTGGCGTTGTTGGCGTGCAGGGTGGAGATGGCCAGATGCCCGGTCTCGGAGAAGGCCAGCGCATGCTCCATGGTCTCCCGGTCGCGAATTTCACCGATGAGGATGACGTCCGGCGCCTGGCGCAGGGTGTTCTTCAGGGCCGCGTGGAAGCTGCGGGTATCCACTCCGACCTCCCGCTGGTTGATGATGCTCTTGCGGTGGCGATGGACGAACTCCACCGGATCCTCGATGGTGATGATGTGGCCACCGCTGTTGCGGTTGCGATGGTCGATGAGGGCCGCGAGCGAGGTGGACTTGCCCGAGCCGGTGCCGCCGACGAAGAGCACCAGGCCGCGCTTCTCCATGATGGTGTCGAGCAGCACCGGGGGAAGCTTCAAGTCCTCGAAGCGGGGGATCTCTGTCTTGATGTTGCGCGCCACCAGGGAGACCTCGTTGCGCTGCTTGAAGATGTTGACCCGAAAGCGGCCTATCTGGGGCAGGGAGATGGCGAGGTTCATCTCCAGCTCCTTCTCGAACTGCTGCTTCTGCTCCGAGTCCATGAGCTCGGCGGCTATCCTGGCCACCTCGCCCGGCTCGAGCGGCACCTCGTTCAGGGGGCTAAGGGCGCCGTTGAACTTGGCGCAGGGGGGCGCCCCTGTGGAGAGATAGAGGTCGGAGCCATCCTGCTTGGCCAGGATCTGTAGCATGTCTCGCAATTCCATGTGTTGCCTCGTCACTCAAAGAAATAGGGGGAGCAATGTGCTTGAGTGTACAGCCTCAGGCACCGGTCAGTTTCTCGCGAAACACAAAAAACACCGCGCCCAGGATGCACAGGCCGGCCCAGAGGTAGTCCCACTTCAGGTCCTCTTTCAGATAGAAGATGGAGAAGGGAACGAACACGGTGAGGGTGATCACCTCCTGCAGTATCTTGAGCTGACCGACCGAGAGCACGGTGTGGCCGATGCGGTTGGCGGGCACCTGCAACAGGTACTCGAACAGGGCGATACCCCAACTCACCAGGGCGGCGATGATCCAGGGTTTGTGGTTCATGCTCTTGAGATGGGCATACCAGGCGAAGGTCATGAAGACGTTGCTGCAGATCAGCAGACCGATACTGGTCATGATAGGGTTCATTAGGTTCTCCTTTGAAATCAATGCATTTTATCTCGACTCCATGGGTTTTCATAAGTGGCACATGAGGGTATTTTTAACCCACAAGGATGTGACAACAGAAGGTTGAAACTGGATGGGCAAGACAAGCTGGGGAGTGCTTTGTCTGTTGTTTGCCTGTATGGCGCCCGTTACCGCTATGGCAAACGGAGCGCCAACCCTGACGGTGGTGACCGATGTCTGGCCCCCGTTTCGCATGCTCGCGCAGAACGACGAGTTCCATGGTCTGGATATCGACATTCTGCGCCAGTTGCAGGCTCGCAGCGGCATAGCGCTCACCCTCAAGCGGGTGCCCTGGGGACGGGCACTCAAGCAGATGCAGACAGGTCAGGCGGACTTGATGATAGGGTTGGCCCACACCCCGGAGCGGGCGGCCTTCATCGATTACCTGCAACCTGCCTATTACCAGTGCCGGCCAGCCTTCTACGGCAAGGCGGCGGCGGTGGCCACCCTGAAAACCTACGAGGATCTGCGCGGCAGGGAGATAGGCTATGTGCTCAACTCCGCCTATTTCGCCCCCTTCGACGACGACGGCCAGCTCGACAAGCACGGGGTGCCCACCGAGGATCAGTTGCAGCGCATGGTGGAGCGGGGCCATCTGCCCCTGATGATAGGCACCGACTGCCAGGTGGATTACGCCCTGAGCCAGCGCAACGACGCCGGTCTCATCAAGGCGGACTATCGCCCGCCCCATCCTGTGGTGCTCTATCTGGGCATGAGCAAGCACTCACCTCACCATGATCTCGGGCCTGCACTGGCGCAGGCGTTGCAGACCATGGTGGAGAGCGGCGAGATAGAGGCGCTGGCACGGCCTTACCAGCCTTGACCTTGGGTGGTAACGCGCTGTTATCATGCAGCTTTCCTGCTGGCCCCCGGTTCGGGGCGGCACCTGTCTCATTTCGGGGATCCCGCGTGTATCTCGCTCTCATCCACCGCCAGCAGCGCTGGCAGCGCCACTGGCTGCTCGCCCTGTCGCTGCTGGTCCTGTCCCTCTTCCTGCTCTCCCTTGCTCTGGGGGAGTTCGTGCTGCTGCCCTGGCAGCCCCTGGGGGAGCTGGAGCTGCGTATCTTGCTGGAGCTGCGCCTGCCGCGGGCCCTGCTGGCCTTGCTGGCGGGGGCGGCGCTCGCCTGTGGCGGGGCCGTGCTGCAGGTGATGCTGCACAACCCTGTGGCCGAGCCCGGCCTGCTCGGTGTCTCGAGCGGGGCTGGCCTCGCCGCCATGGTGGCGATGGCGGTGGCCAAGTCCCTCGGCGTCTATCTGCCGGGCTGGGGGTTGTCCCTCGCGGCCTTTGGCGGCGCCCTGGTGGTGACCATGCTGCTCATCCACCTGGCGCGGCGGGCCGGGCTCGGCCATACCCGGTTGCTGCTGTTCGGGGTGGCCATCGGCATCCTCACCAATGCGGCCATGACCTGGCTGATGTACTTCGCCGACGACGGCTCCCTGCGGGAATTCATGTTCTGGATGATGGGCAGCCTCTCCTATGGCAGCCAGCAGCTAGCCTGGTGGTGGCTGGTGCTGCCGCTGACCCTCGGCTGGCTCTGCTGGCAGGGCAGGGCGCTGCAACAACTGCTGCTGGGGGAGACCCAGGCCCGGTTGATGGGGATGAACGTGGACAGGATGCGGGTGAGGCTGGTGCTGGCGGTCTGCCTGCTCACCGGGGTCGCGGTGTCCCTGTGCGGTGTCATCGGTTTCGTCGGCCTGGTGGTGCCTCACCTGCTGCGGCTGTGCGGCGGCAGCGATCAGCGCTTCCTGCTGCCCGCCTCGGCGCTGGGAGGGGGCGCCCTGCTGCTGGGCGCCGATCTGGTGGCGCGCTCGGCCCTTAGTGCCGGTGAGCTGCCCATTGGCGTCATCACCGCCTCGGTCGGGGCGCCGCTCTTTATCTACCTGCTGCTGAGGCAAGATGCCGATGTCTCCCGTTAAGTCCTCCCCCGATCCCCTCTGGCTGCTGGAGGCGCGGGCCCTCGGGATCCCCGCGCGGCTCGCGCCACTGGATCTCGCCTGGGCCGGGGGCCAGCTGGTCGCCCTGCTCGGCCCCAACGGCAGCGGTAAGTCGACCCTGCTCGGTGCCCTGGCGGGTATTCTGCCCGCCGAAGGCGCCGTGCTGCTGGGGGGGGAAGTGCTCACCGACCTGAGCTGGCCCGAGCTTGCCAGGCGCCGCGCCATGCTGCCCCAGCGCCAGCCCCAGCTGTTCCATATCCCGGTGTTCCAGGTGCTGAGCCTGGGACTGGATGAAGAGGGGTTGCCCGAGGTACAGGGCAGGGCGGTGGCCGAGATCTGCGCCGCGCTCGAGCTGGATGCCCTGCTGGCGCGGGACTTCAGCCGCCTCTCCGGCGGTGAGCAGCAGCGGGTGCTGATCGCCCGCACCCTGCTGCAACTGTGGCCCGGCCTCAACACTGATGGACGGGTGCTGCTGCTGGACGAGCCCCTGGCGGGGCTGGATCTGCACCATCAGCTGGCCCTGCTGCGGCTGCTCAAGCGCCTCTCCCGGCAAGGTCTGTTGGTGGTGATCGCCATCCACGACATCAACCTGGCCATCGACTGGGCGGATCGCATCCTCTGCCTGCAACAGGGTCGGGTGGTGAGCGAGGGGGGCGTCGATGTCATCGACGAAGCCTTGCTGGAGCGGGTGTTCCAGATAAGGACGGATCGCGTCGAGGCGGCCGGCCGCATCTGGTTTATGCCGAGCTTGTGAGGCGGGCTTCCCCCTCATCCCCAGCCCTTCTCCCGCAAGGGGAGAAGGGAGCCGCTCCGTATACAGCATTGATAACCTGCAGAGGCTGAGCGACGCCGAGAAGGGGCCGAGTGAGTCACTGTGAAAATGAAAAGAGCCAGGCATCTGTGATGCCTGGCTCTTTGAATTGGTAGATAGCGCGTTGAGCGGTTGCTCAGGCTTTCTGCTTGTCCAACCGCACCTGGGCCGCTTCGGCCAGCATGGCCAGCAGGGTTTCTGTGTCTTCCCACGACAGGCAGGCATCGGTGATGCTCTGACCAAAGGTGACGGCGCAGCCGTTCTCCACGTCCTGACGTCCTTCCACCAGGAAGCTCTCGGCCATGATGCCGGCGATGCCGGTGCGGCCGCGGCGCAGCTGATCGCAGATATCCTGCGCCACCAGCAGCTGGCGACGGTGATCCTTCATGCTGTTGCCGTGGCTGAAATCCACCACCAGCCGCTCGGGCAGGCCCACATCGGCCAGGGCCTCACAGGCCTCGTCTATGCTGGCGGTGTCGTAGTTGGGCCTGTGGCCGCCACGGAGGATCACGTGGCCATAGGGGTTGCCGGCGGTGCGGTAGATGGTCATCTTGCCGTCCTTGTCCGGGGAATAGAAGATGTGGCTGTGGCGGGCGGCGCGCACCGCATCGATGGCGATGCGGGTGTTGCCGTCGGTGCCGTTCTTGAAGCCCACCGGGCAGGAGAGGGCGGAGGCCATCTCGCGGTGTACCTGGGATTCTGTGGTGCGCGCCCCTATGGCGCCCCAGGTGATGAGGTCGCTGATGTACTGGCCGGTCACCATGTCGAGGAATTCGGTGGCGGTGGGCATGCCCATCTCGTTGATGTCCACCAGCAGCTGGCGGGCCAGCTTCAGCCCTTCATTCACGTCGAAACTGCCGTCGAGGCGCGGATCGTTGATGAGCCCCTTCCAGCCGACTATGGTGCGCGGCTTCTCGAAGTAGGTGCGCATCACTATGCACAGGCTCTCTTTATATTGCTCGCGCAGGGTGTTGAGGCGCTGGGCGTATTCGCGCGCGGCGGCCGGATCGTGGATGGAGCAGGGGCCGACGATGACCAGCAGGCGCTGATCCTCACCGGCCAGAATGGCTTCTACATCGTGGCGGGCATCCAGCAGATTCTGGGCGACGGTGTCGTTTAACGGGAAGGCGTGCGCCAGCTCGCTCGGAGTGATCAGAGACTCCAGGCGACGGGTGCGCAATTCATCGGTGTGAATGGACATACGACTCTATTCTCGAGTGAATAAGGGGGGCGGGATGCCAAAATGCAAGGGGATAAAATAAAGCAAAACTCCCCCGATGGAAACCTTGGGAGGCTCTGATAGGATGTGAGCCTAAAAGCCATTTCAAATGAGGTAGTTATCGTGGCAAAGCCAGGCGCGACCGGGGTCACCCGCATCATTAACGCAACCGGTTACAGCATGAAGGGTCTCAAATCGGCCTGGATTAACGAGGCGGCCTTCCGTCAGGAGCTGGTGCTTGTCTTGGCTCTGATGCCGCTGGCCGGCTGGCTCGGCGACTCCCTCAACGAGATCCTGCTGCTCATCTGCATCAGCTGGCTGGTGGTGATCGTCGAGGTGCTCAACTCCGCCATAGAGGCGGTGGTGGATCGCATCGGCTCAGAGCATCACGAGCTGTCGGGGCGCGCCAAGGATCTCGGCTCCGCCGCCGTCTTTATCGCCCTGGCCCTCAATGCCCTGGTGTGGGGCGCCTTGATTGGCCGTAATCTGCTGGGGTGGTGGTAGAGCACCTATCTTGTGGGTGAGTTTGCACCTTCTCCCTCTGGGAGAGGGCAGGGTGAGGGTTGTATCTTCTCGCCCCTCATCCCCAACCCTTCTCCCGCGAGGGGAGAAGGGGGCAAAGGAGCAAAGATGCGGACGTGCGTTGAGCATCGCGGCATAAAAAAGCCCGTCATCGAGACGGGCTTTTTGCTGGCCGAGCAACCGGCTCAGGGCATCAGTGCAGGATCCGGGCACGTATGGTGCCGTTGATCTCCTTGAGACGGGAGAGTGCCTTCTCGCTGTGCTCAGTCTCCACGTCGATCACCACATAGCCGATCTCGCTGCTGGTCTGCAGGTACTGACCGGCGATGTTGATCCCCTCGTCGGCGAAGATCTGGTTGATCTGGTTCATCACGCCCGGCTGGTTGCGGTGGATGTGTAGCAGACGGCTGGAGCCCTTGTGGCCCGGCAGTGAGACTTCCGGGAAGTTGACGGCGGAGAGGGTGGAGCCGTTGTCTGAGTATTTGACCAGCTTGTTGGCCACTTCCAGACCTATGTTCTCCTGGGCTTCCTGGGTGGAGCCGCCGATATGGGGGGTCAGGATGACGTTGTCCAGGCCACGCAGCGGGGTCAGGAACTCCTCGTCGTTGGACTTGGGCTCGCTCGGGAAGACGTCGATGGCGGCGCCGGAGAGGTGACCGCTCTTGATGACGTCGGCCAGGGCATCGATGTCCACTACGGTACCGCGGGAGGCGTTGATGAAGATGGCGCCCGGTTTCATCATGCGCAGCTGCTCGGCGCCGATGAGATCCTTGGTGGAGGCGGTCTCCGGCACGTGCAGGCTGATGACGTCAGACATGTTGAGCAGCTCCACCAGGTTCGGCACCTGGATGGCGTTGCCCAGCGACAGCTTGTTCTCGATGTCGTAGTAGTAGACCTTCATGCCGATCATCTCGGCGATGATGCCAAGCTGGGTACCGATGTGGCCGTAGCCTATGATGCCGAGCTTCTTGCCGCGGGCTTCCACCGAACGGTTGGCGAGCTTCTCCCAGACGCCGCGATGGCACTTGGCGTTCTTCTCGGGGATGCCGCGCAGCAGCAGCAGTATCTCCCCCAGCACCAGTTCGGCCACGGAGCGGGTGTTGGAGAAGGGGGCGTTGAAGACGGGAATGCCGCGCACGTGGGCGGCATCCAGGGAGACCTGGTTGGTGCCGATGCAGAAGCAGCCGATGGCGACCAGCTTGCCAGCGGCATCCAGCACCTTCTCGGTGATCTGGGTGCGTGAACGCAGGCCCACGAAATGCACGTCACGAATGCGCTCGATCAGCTCCTCTTCCGACAGTGAGGTCTTCAGATACTCAACATTGGTGTATCCGGCTGCCCGAAAGGTCTCTACCGTGTTGGGATGCACTCCCTCCAGCAGCAGTACTTTGATCTTATCCTTGTCCAGCGAAAACTTGGCTGTCATGACGTTCCCTCTATTGTTTGAAAATGCGTTCAGGCTTGCAGTGTGAAGAAAACCGTAAAGTAGCAAAAACGTTTGGGAGAGGGAATATTTGTGACGAAAGTCAAATTCTTTGAAGTTATCAACGTTTTTTGCAGCCTGCTTGGTGCAACCCATTGAGCCATAAATAGAAACGGCGCCATCAGGCGCCGTTGTCCATTCGCGGGGGCAATAATGGGGTCTGGTGACCCCGCGTGCCCTCCGACAGTCAGCCTTATTGCGTGACGACGCCCTCTGGCGTGCCAATCAATACCACGTCAGCGCCGCGATGGGCGGAAGATAGATCGTTGGTGACCACGCCGACCATGGCAGATGCCTTATTGGGTGACGACCCCATCCGGAGTACCGATCAGTACCACGTCAGCGCCGCGGTGGGCGGAAGATAGATCGTTGGTGACCACGCCGACCATGGCAGATGCCTTATTGGGTGACGACCCCATCCGGAGTACCGATCAGTACCACGTCAGCGCCGCGGTGGGCGAATAGGCCGTTGGTGACCACGCCAACGATGGCGTTGAGCTGCACTTCCAGCCCTTTGGCGTCTGTGATGGCCATGCCCTTGACGTCCAGAATGATGTTGCCGTTGTCGGTCACCACACCCTCACGCCAGACCGGGTTGCCACCAAGCGCGCGGATCTCGCGGGCCACGTATTCACGGGCCATGGGGATCACTTCGACCGGCAGCGGGAACTGGCCCAGCACCTCGACTGTCTTGGTGTTGTCGATGATGCAGATGAACTGGTCGGCCACGGCGGCGACTATCTTCTCGCGGGTCAGGGCGGCGCCACCGCCCTTGATCATGTCGCGGGTTCCGTTGATCTCGTCGGCACCATCCACGTAGACGGAGAGGGCATCGATGTCGTTGAGATCAAACACCGGGATGCCGAAACCCTTGAGGCGCTCGGTGGAGGCGATGGAGCTCGATACCGCGCCCTTGATCTCGTCCTTCATGGTCGCCAGTGCGTCGATGAAGTGATTGACGGTAGAGCCGGTGCCCACCCCGACTATGGTGCCGGGTACCACGTATTTGAGCGCAGCCCAACCGGCCGCCTTCTTCATTTCATCTTGAGTCATGATGGATCCTTATGGAAAAAGCGGGCGCATTATATCCAAGCATCCTGCCCAGAGCGACCATGGCGGTCACGTTCCGGGGCAAAAAGTCCCAAGATGTAAATCGTTTGCCTGTTTATTGAGCCAAGGGGCGGGGGAAGGGGAACCTGCCCCCCGGCAGCAGGGCAGAGCCTGCTAGGAGAAGCGCCAGCAACGGGCGGGGGTGATGATCTGGGGCAGCGGCACGTCCCACTGTGCCTGGGGCACGGACTCCACCTGCTGGCAGTCGTGGGCGAGCCCCAGGGGCCTTGGGCCCAGCCCGTGTTCGTGCCAGCAGGCCAGGGTGCGATCGTAATAGCCGCCCCCCATGCCGAGCCGGTTGCCCTCGGCATCGAAGGCCACCAGCGGGGTGCAGATAAGATCCAGCATGCTGTGGGGCAGCACCTGCTGCACATCGAGCTCGGGCTCGGCGATGCCATAGCGGTTGCGGGTCATGGGGCTGGTGGCGGTGTAGCGCAAGAAGAGCAGGTGACCCGGGGTGAAGGGGTGCAGCACCGGCAGGTAGACCTCTTTGCGCTGGCTCCAGAGCCAGTGAATGGCGGGCAGGGGATCGAGCTCGCCGTCATTGGCCAGATAGAGGGCGATGCGTCTGGCCCCCTGGATCTCGGGGTGTTCCTGAAAACGCGTGACCAGTTGCTGGGCCGCCGCCTGCTGCTCGGCCTGACTCAGGCTCTTTCTGCGTTGGCGGATGAGTTGGCGCAGGCTCTGCCGCTCGGGTTGGGTATCCGGCATGGGGGCTCCTGTGGTGGGGCTAAAGGGCTGGGTTACCTTAACAAGGGGCCATCGGGATGAAAAGCGGGGAAGGGACTGTGCCGGGATCTGGCCGAGGACGATGGGATCGTCCCCGGCCAGCGAGGGCTGTGACTCAGCTCTGGGGGGAGGGCTCGGCCGCCGTACGCAGCTGATGCTTGACGAACACCGCGATTATGGCGGCCAGCCCCATTGCCCATCAGCGGTAGAAGCTGATGATCAGGCGACCTGTCGACTATCGGCGCCGCCGCGTACCTGATGCTTGATAAAGACGGCGATTATGGCGGCCAGGGCCAGGGCCATGGGGTAGAAGCTCATGCTCACCACGGCCAGGGGGGAGAGGGCGAAGATGGATCCCAGCAGCAGCGCCTGGGCGCCCCAGGGGATCAAGCCCTGCACCACGCAGGAGAAGATATCCAGCATGGAGGCGGCGCGGCGCGGGGTGACCCCGTGATGCTCAGCCAGATCCCGGGCCACCTTGCTGGCGACTATGATGGCCACCGTATTGTTGGCGGTGCAGAGGTTGGTCAGCCCCACCACGCCGGCGATGCCGAGCTCGGCCGCCTTCTCGTTCTGCTCGCCGTCATGATGACGGGTGAAGCGCGCGATGAGGGCGGCGATGCGGGCGCTGATCCAGGCAAGGCCTCCCTGGCGCTCCATCAGGGCGCCGAGGCCGCCGATGAGCATGGAGAGCAGGAAGATCTCCTGCATGCTGGTGAAGCCCTGGTAGATGTCCTTGCTGAACTGGCCCAGGGGATAGCCTCCGATCATGCCAACGCCACCGGCGGCCAGTATGCCAAGGCCGAGCACCACGAAGACGTTCATGCCACCGAGTGCCAGCACCAGGATCAGCAGGTAGGGCATCACCTTGAGCAGGTCCGCGCTGGCGTTGGCGGCAGGGGCCTCACCGGTGGAGCCCAGCAGCAGGTAGAGCAGGATCACCAGCACGGCGGCGGGGGCGGCAATCTTGACGTTCTCGCGGAACTTGTCCTTCATCTCGCAGCCCTGGCTGCGGGTCGCCGCTATGGTGGTGTCCGAGATGATGGAGAGGTTATCGCCGAACATGGCACCGGAGAGAATGGTGCCCGCCATCAGCACGGGGTCTATGCCGGTGGCCTGGGCGACGCCGAGGGCCACGGGGGCCACGGCCCCTATGGTGCCCATTGAGGTACCCATGGCGGTGGCAATGAAGGCGGAGATGAGGAAGAGCCCCGGCAGCAGGAACCAGCCCGGGATCAGGGAGAGGCCGAGGGCGACGGTGGCATCCACCCCGCCGGTGGCCTTGGCCACGGTGGCGAAGGCGCCCGCCAGCAGATAGATGAGGCACATGGCCATGATGTTGCTGTCACCCACCCCCTTGAAGAAGGTCTCAAGGTTGCGGTTGAAGCCCTCTTTGCCCAGCATCAGCGCCAGCATGACGGCGGGCAGGGCGGCCACGGGGGCGGGCAACTGGTAGAAGGCGAACTCGACCCCCTGCAGGGTCAGCCAGGTGCCGGTACCGATGAAGAGAGCAAGAAAGACCAGAAGGGGCAGCAGGGCTCTGGCACTGGGTTGGGTCTGGATCATGTGTTCCTCGAAACTTGAACAATGACCTCCTGTCGCAGCCTGTGTTGGCCCGAGTATGCTCGGACACAGGGTAGGCATCCTGCCGCTATGGGGGGCTTACAGTAGTGAGTCGGGGGCACCTGGTCAAGATAGACGTCCAGATGGATAAGCCTTTTTCTCTTGCGATTCTGATGTGCTGATTTAATCCGTCAATTATTCGGAGTTAATAACTACTTGTTGTTGATATGGCGGCGTCGTGCGAGCGGCCACGGAAGGCTTTTCAAAGCCGGCGCGGGCTGGTAAAACGGTCTCTTTCCATAATAAAGAGATGAGAGGGTGGAGATGGACAATCCGATCCGTGTGGCCGTGATGGGCTGTAATGGTCGTATGGGCAAGGTGCTGCTGGAGGCCATCACCAACGCCGAGGGCGTGGTGGTGGGTGCGGCGCTGGAGCGACCCGGCTCTGCCGTGATAGGCCTGGATGCGGGTGAACTCAATGGCCTGGGCCGACTTGGGGTCATCATCAGCGACAGCCTGGACAAGGTGCGCGATGAGTTCGATCTCATCATCGACTTCACCCGTCCCGAGGTGACCCTGGCCAACCTGGCCTTCGCCCTGGCCCATGGCAAGCAGATGGTGATAGGCACCACCGGCTTTGATGAGGCAGGCAAGGCCGCGCTGCATGAGGCGGGCAAGCAGATCGGCATCGTCTTCGCGTCCAACTACTCGGTCGGCGTCAACCTGGTGTTCAAGCTGCTGGAGCAGGCCGCCAAGGTGATGGGGGATTACACCGACATCGAGATCATCGAGGGGCACCACAGGCACAAGGTGGATGCACCGTCCGGCACCGCGCTCTCCATGGGGGAAGTGGTGGCCAAGACCCTCGGACGTGACTTGAAAGAGTGCGCCGTCTATGGCCGCGAGGGGATCACCGGCGAGCGGGATCGCAACACCATCGGCTTTGCCACCATTCGCGCCGGGGATCTGGTGGGGGAGCACACCGTCATGTTTGCCGACATCGGCGAGCGGGTGGAGATAAGCCACAAGGCCTCGAGCCGTCTGACCTTTGCCAATGGCGCCGTGCGGGCGGGCAAGTGGCTCGGCCAGCAGGGGGCGGGTCTCTACGACATGCAGGACGTACTCGACCTGAAATAGTACACAGCGGGAGCCCGACCAGGGCTCTCCTCTCTACGTTCAGGTTGTCAGACCCCGGCTCGCCGGGGTTTTGTTTATGGTTTTTGTAAAAACAAGCGTTAAACACCGCTTTTGTGGTGAACCTGCCTAAATCTCCCCCTTCCCATTTCTTCGCCACACTCATGCGACAAAAATGTCATCAGAGGGTAACGGGATTGGGTCTCAATCTCCCCTGTAGTCCGCTTTTTTCACATCTAGTAAAACAGACTAAAAATGCAATCAAAGAAAAACGTTTTCTATTTTTCTTGGTCAGTTTTCTATCGCCAAATGGCGCTTTTTGGCTTTCGTTGTTTGTTTTTTAAATTCATATTCATCTGTTTATTAACGATAAAATATCGATTTTTGTCTGTTGGGTGGCATGGGTGCGTGCTTTTGTTTCGGGTTTTGGCTTTTCTTTTGGGGGAGGGGGTTGCAAAGCGCCTTAGTGCATAGATAATGGGTAATGTTGCTTGTTTATTGAATTTAGATGCATTTCAAACGAGAAAAGACGTTGAAATGCGATCGTTTTTAAGTAGAATGCGCCCAATTTGCCAGAAATCTGCCGGGTTTGAGCCCTGTTTCAAACAGCGTCCGGACCCGCAACACCCAGGTAAATTGCTGAATTTAAAGCTAAATAACTGGAGGTTGTCTTGAATCACACTGCATTGCTAGTGCTGGAAGATGGAACTGTGTTCAAAGGCGTGTCGATAGGCGCCGAGGGATGTTCCGTTGGTGAAGTGGTTTTCAATACGTCGATGACGGGCTATCAGGAAATCCTCACCGATCCCTCTTATTCCCGTCAGATAGTCACCCTCACTTACCCCCATATAGGCAACACCGGCACCAACAGCGAAGATGAAGAGTCCAGTCAAATCCACGCGCAGGGATTGATCATCCGGGACCTTCCGATACTTGCCTCCAATTTCCGCAATCAGCAATCCCTCTCCGATTACCTCAAGTCTCACAACATCGTTGGCATCGCCGACATCGACACCCGCAAACTGACCCGCATCTTGCGCGAAAAAGGTGCCCAGGCCGGTTGCATCCTGGCCGGCAAGCAGCTCGATGAAGCCCATGCCCTGAGCCAGGCCCGCGCCTTCCCCGGCCTCAAGGGGATGGATCTGGCCAAGGAAGTGACTGTGTCTGACGCCTACGCCTGGACCGAAGGCAGCTGGCAGCTCGGCAAGGGGCACGTTACCCCGGCGGCCGATGAACTCAAGTACCACGTGGTGGCCTACGACTTTGGCGTCAAGCGCAACATCTTGCGCATGCTGGTGGACCGTGGCTGCCGCCTGACAGTGGTGCCGGCCAAGACCCCGGCCGCCGAGGTGCTGGCGATGAACCCCGATGGCATCTTCCTCTCCAACGGCCCCGGTGACCCCGAGCCGTGCGACTACGCCATCGAGGCCATCAAGACCTTCCTCAATACCAACACCCCTGTGTTCGGCATCTGCCTGGGTCACCAGCTGCTGGGTCTGGCCTCCGGCGCCAAGACGGTCAAGATGAAGTTCGGCCACCACGGTGCCAACCACCCGGTGAAAAGCCTGGACGACAACACAGTGATGATCACCGCCCAGAACCACGGGTTTGCGGTGGACGAGAACAGCCTGCCGGAGTGCCTGCGTGCCACTCACGTCTCCCTGTTCGACGGCTCCCTGCAAGGCATACATCGCACCGATCGTCCGGCCTTCAGCTTCCAGGGTCACCCCGAAGCAAGCCCGGGCCCCCACGATTGTGCCGGTCTGTTCGACCACTTTATTGAATTGATTAAGCAGTATCGCGCCTAAGAGGATAAAGAGAGCCATGCCAAAACGTAACGACCTACAGAGCATCCTGATCCTCGGCGCCGGCCCCATCGTCATCGGTCAGGCCTGCGAATTCGACTACTCCGGCGCCCAGGCCTGCAAGGCCCTGCGCGAGGAGGGATACCGCGTCATCCTGGTGAACTCCAACCCGGCCACCATAATGACCGACCCCGAGATGGCGGACGCCACCTACATCGAGCCCATCACCTGGGAAGTGGTGCGCGAGATCATCAAGAAAGAGCGTCCGGATGCCGTACTGCCCACCATGGGTGGCCAGACCGCGCTCAACTGCGCGCTGGATCTGGAGAAGCACGGTGTGCTGGCGGAGTTCGGTGTGGAGATGATTGGTGCCACCGCCGATGCCATCGACAAGGCGGAAGATCGTCGTCGCTTCGACATCGCCATGAAGAGCATTGGCCTGGAGTGCCCGCGCGCCGGCATCGCCCACAACATGGAAGAGGCGTGGAAGGTGCAGCAGATGGTCGGCTTCCCCTGCATCATACGTCCCTCCTTCACCATGGGCGGCTCAGGTGGCGGCATCGCCTACAACACCGAAGAGTTCGTCGAGATCTGCGAGCGCGGCCTGGATCTCTCCCCGACCAAGGAGCTGCTCATCGATGAGTCCCTGATCGGCTGGAAAGAGTACGAGATGGAAGTGGTGCGGGATCGCAACGACAACTGCATCATCGTCTGCGCCATCGAAAACTTTGACCCCATGGGCATCCACACCGGTGACTCCATCACTGTCGCGCCAGCCCAGACGCTGACCGACAAGGAGTACCAGCTGATGCGCAACGCCTCCATGGCGGTGCTGCGCGAGATCGGTGTCGAGACCGGCGGCTCCAACGTCCAGTTCGGCATCAACCCGAAAGATGGCCGCATGGTCATCATAGAGATGAACCCGCGGGTCTCCCGCTCCTCCGCGCTGGCCTCCAAGGCGACCGGTTTCCCCATCGCCAAGATCGCCGCCAAGCTTGCCATAGGTTACACCCTGGACGAGCTGATGAACGACATCACCGGCGGTCGCACGCCGGCTTCCTTCGAGCCGGCGATTGACTACGTAGTCACCAAGATCCCGCGCTTCAACTTCGAGAAGTTTGCCGGTGCCAACGACCGTCTCACCACCCAGATGAAGTCCGTGGGCGAAGTGATGGCCATAGGCCGCAACTTCCAGGAGTCCCTGCACAAGGCGCTGCGCAGCCTCGAGACCGGCAAGACCGGCTTCGATCCCATGGTGGACCTCAATGCCCCCGACTCCCTGACCCGTATCCGCCACGAGCTGCAGGATGCCGGTTGTGACCGTATCTGGTACATCGCCGATGCGTTCCGCGCCGGCCTCTCCATGGACGGTATCTTCAAGCTGACCAAGATTGACCCCTGGTTCCTGGTGCAGATAGAAGAGCTGGTGAAGCTGGAAGAAGAGGTAAAAGAGCGCGGCATGGCCGGGCTCGATGCCGACTTCCTGCGCGCCCTGAAGCGCAAGGGCTTTGCCGACGCTCGTCTCGCCAAGATCCTCGGCGTGGCCGAGGGCGAGGTGCGCAAGACCCGTGCCCGTCACAACATCTTCCCGGTCTACAAGCGGGTCGATACCTGCGCCGCCGAGTTCGCCACCAACACCGCCTACATGTACTCCAGCTATGACGAGGAGTGCGAAGCGGCCCCGACAACTCGCGACAAGATCATGATCATCGGTGGCGGCCCGAACCGTATCGGTCAGGGCATCGAGTTTGACTACTGCTGCGTGCACGCGGCCCTGGCCCTGCGCGAAGACGGTTACGAGACCATCATGGTCAACTGCAACCCGGAAACCGTCTCCACCGATTACGACACCTCCGACCGTCTCTACTTCGAGCCGGTGACCCTGGAAGACGTGCTGGAAATCGTGCGGGTCGAGCAGCCCAAGGGCGTCATCGTCCAGTACGGCGGCCAGACCCCGCTCAAGCTTGCCCGTGCCCTGGAAGCGAACGGCGTGCCTGTCATCGGCACCAGCCCGGATGCCATCGACCGCGCCGAAGACCGCGAGCGTTTCCAGTCCGCCGTCGAGCGCCTCGGCCTCAAGCAGCCGGAAAACGGCACAGTCACTGCCCTGGAGCAGGCGGTGCAGGTAGCCGCCCGCATCACCTACCCCCTGGTGGTGCGCCCCTCCTACGTGCTGGGTGGCCGCGCCATGGAAATCGTCTATGACGAGCAGGACTTGCGCCGCTACTTCGCCGAAGCCGTGAGCGTCTCCAACGAGTCACCAGTACTGCTGGATCGCTTCCTCGACGACGCCACCGAGGTGGACGTGGACGCCATCTGCGACGGCGTGGACGTGGTCATCGGCGGCATCATGGAGCACATCGAGCAGGCCGGTATCCACTCCGGTGACTCCGCCTGCTCCCTGCCGCCCTACACCCTGTCCAAGGCCATCCAGGACGAGATGCGCGAGCAGGTACGGAAATTGGCGCTGGAGCTTGGCGTGGTGGGCTTGATGAACGTCCAGTTCGCGGTCAAGGACAACGAGATTTACCTCATCGAGGTGAACCCCCGTGCCGCCCGGACAGTACCCTTCGTCTCCAAGGCCACAGGTGCGCCGCTGGCCAAGATTGCCGCCCGCGTCATGGCCGGCCAGAGCCTGCAGGATCAAGGTTTCACCACCGAGATCATCCCGCCCTACTACTCGGTCAAAGAGGTGGTGCTGCCCTTTGCCAAGTTCCCGGGTGTCGACCCGCTGCTGGGGCCGGAAATGCGCTCCACCGGCGAGGTGATGGGGGTGGGCAGCAGCTTCGCCGAGGCCTATGCCAAGGCGCAGCTGGGGGCAGGTCACCAGGTGCCGAGCGAGGGTCGTGCCCTGCTCTCGGTGCGCCACGGCGACAAGGAGCGGGTGGTCAACCTGGCCGCCAAGCTGCTGGAGCTGGGTTATGACCTCGACGCCACTCACGGCACCGCCGTGACCCTGGGGGAGGCGAGCATCAACCCGCGTCTGGTGAACAAGGTGCATGAAGGCCGTCCGCACATTCTGGATCGCATCAAGAATGGCGAGTACACCTACATAGTCAACACCGCCGAGGGCCGTCAGGCGATTCAGGATTCCAAGCAGCTGCGCCGCGGCGCCCTGCAGCACAAGGTGGCCTACACCACCACGCTGCACGCGGCCTTCGCCACCTGCATGGCCATCAGTGTCGATGCCACCGCCAACGTGAACTCGGTGCAGGAGCTGCACCACAAGGTCAAGCACCGCTAAGGTGCGCGCAGTCAGGGCCGACTCTTCCGGCCCTGAAGCAAGCCTGTCAACACCCCGCCAGCGATGGCGGGGTGTTTCTTTTGGCGGGGGCGGCGGATCCCGAGCGCATGGGCCCCTTATGCACGAGGTGACGTAAATAGCGAGGGTGAAGGGTGATAAACGCCCTTAAATAGACTAAACGAAATCATAAATTGCCTATTAAGTGCCATTGGTAACAATCTTCGCAATCACTCACCCCGAACGCCTCCCTATACTGGTTTCTCATCACATGCGTGAGCAAACAAGGTCGTCCGCACCGGCAAGCATTCAGTGTCAGAGGGTTGCGAGAGGATCAGGGCCAGCGGCTTATCCAGCCAGCCTGGCCGGCCCCTTCCACCGATAGGGACCAATGGAAACCGGCTGTGGGGTAACCGCCGCACCGCCAGTCAGGGCCAGCGTTATCGCGCCAGCCCGCTCCCCCTCCTTGCCCCCTCTGTTACCTGCCCGGTCGCCTGGCACCTCAGCATATCTGCCAAGGGAATCTGAATATGAGCTTCGATCATCGCAAATACCGCCCTGCCCCCGTCATCGCTCTGGCGGACCGTCAATGGCCCAACCGGGTGATGACGCAGGCGCCGCTCTGGTGCGCCGTGGATCTGCGGGACGGCAACCAGGCGCTGGTCGAGCCCATGACGGTGGCCCAGAAGCTGCAAATGTGGGCCCTGATGACCCATGTCGGCTTCAAACACATCGAGGTCGGCTTCCCCGCCGCCTCCCAGCCGGACTTTGACTTCGTGCGGGAACTCATCGAGCGGGATCTTATCCCGGAGGACGTCACCATTCAGGTGCTGGTTCAGGCCAGGGAAGATCTCATCGCCCGCACCTTCGACTCCCTCAAGGGGGCCAAACGCGCCATCGTCCATGTCTACAACTCGGTCAACCCGACCCAGCGCAACTATGTGTTCAACACAGATCGCGAGGGGGTCAAGGCCATCGCCGTGCAGGGTGCGCGCTGGGTGCGGGAATACGCGGCCAGGAATCCCGGCACAGAGTGGAGCTTCCAGTATTCCCCCGAGAGCTTCAGCAGCACAGAGGTGGAGTTCGCGGTGGAGGTGTGTGACGCCGTCATCGACGAGTGGCGCGCTGCCTCCCGCCCCATGATCCTGAACCTCCCCGCCACGGTCGAGGTGAGCACCCCCAACGTGTTCGCGGATCAGGTGGAGTGGTTCTGCCGCCACCTCAAGGCGCGCCCCGAGGTGAGCATCTCCATCCACACCCACAACGATCGGGGCTGCGGGGTGGCCGCCGCCGAGCTGGCGGTGCTGGCGGGGGCCGATCGCATCGAGGGCACCCTGCTCGGCAACGGCGAGCGCACCGGCAACATGGACATAGTCACCATGGCCATGAACCTCTACAGCCAGGGGATAGATCCCGAGCTGGACTTGTCGGACATGGATGCCATAGTCGCGACCGTGGGGGCCTGCACCCAGATTGCCCTGCACCCGCGCCACCCCTATGCCGGTGAGCTGGTCTACACGGCGTTTTCCGGCAGCCACCAGGATGCCATTCGCAAGTCCCTGGCGGCCGAGAAGCCCGATGCCTACTGGGATGTAGCTTATCTGCCCATAGATCCTGCCGATCTGGGCCGCAGCTACGAGGCGGTGATCCGTATCAACAGTCAGTCCGGCAAGGGGGGGGTCACCTATCTGCTGGAGCGCGACCTTGGCCTGCAACTGCCGCGCTGGCTGCAGATCGACTTCAGCCGCCGGGTACAGGCGCAAGCCGAGGCAAGCAGCAGCGAGATCAGCCCGGAGCAGATCCGCGCCCTGTTCGAGCAGCACTACCTCGAGCCGCTGCACGGTTATCGCATCGGCCGCTTCCAGCTCGGCCACGACAGTCAGGAGACACTGCGCCTCGAGTTGCAGACCCCGGACGGCAGCTTGCAGCTCTGTGGTGAGGGGGAGGGGGCCATCACGGCCCTGGTCAACGGCTGGGAGCGCCAGACCGGCATGCACATTGACGTGCTCGACTACTCGGAACATGCCCTCTCTGCCGGCACCGAATCGCGCGCCGCCGCCTATGTGCTGCTGAGCGTCGACGGAATGCGCATGTGCGGGGTCGCCATAGGCCGCGACGTGGTCAACGCCTCCTTGCAGGCGGTGATCAATGGCGCCGCCCAGATCCGCGCCCTGCGCCAGAGTGCATGAGGGGCGGGCGGGCCAGCCCCTTGAAGGATGTCTTCCACACCGCCTGTGCCAGGGGGTAGCCGGCGGCAACAGGGCGGCGCACAGTGGAAAATGGTACCAGGATCCCTTCAGCACTGTGCTGAGGGGATTGTTTTTTATGGAAAAATCGGCTCACAATACGAGCGCCGTGCGGCCAGGATTGGCCTTGCGGTTCATTGGGTGCTGGCGGCTGAGTGCAGCCGCCAGGGATAGAGACAATGCAGGTTTGGAGCCATAACGATGATGAAGACTCCCCTCAGGTTATCCGTACACCCCGCCAGGTTCTTCTCGCTCTCCCCTGGTCGCCGCCTCGCCCTGCTGAGCCTGCTCTGCCTGTTGCTGCTGACGGGGGGCCTGGATGCCGCGAGCTTCGAGCGCCTGCCCGAGCATAACCTCTACACCATCGGCGCCCTGGCCGAGGCCATCAATGTGCTGACCCTGCTGTTCATGTTCTGGGTGGTGCAGTGTGCCCAGATCTCGAACCGGACCTACCTGTTTCTCTGCGCCGGTCTGGGGAGCTGGCTGGTGTCGGGGACCATAGATCTGGTTGACGAGGCCTACTTCCAGCCCTGGTGGCTCTCCACGGTGGAAGACAGCCTGCGCACCCTCGGCATGCTGGCCACGGCCTGGGGCGTGCTGCTGATGGTGCAACAGATGTATGGCGTCCAGACCCGGCTGGCCTCGCTCGCCATGTCCGACGAACTGACGGGTCTCTCCAATCGCCGCGCGTTTCGCGCCGTGCTGGAAACCCATGTGGATCAGGGGACGCCGCTGCTGCTGCTGGATCTCGATCACTTCAAGCAGATCAACGATCGCTACGGCCACGGCATAGGTGACAATGTGCTGCAGGAATTCAGCGCCTTGCTGTGTCAGCACTGCCCGCCGGATGGGGTGGTGGCGCGTCTGGGTGGCGAGGAGTTCGCCATCTGGCTGCCCGGCATGCTGAGCGACAAGGCCCAGGCACTGGCGGAGCAGATAAGAGCCGCCACCGAGGCTCTGGTCGCCTGCGAGGAGATAAGGTTTACCGTGAGCATCGCCGTCGGCATAGGCCAGGCGGGGGAGGCGGTCGAGGCGCTGGTCAAACGCACCGATCTCGCGCTCTACCGGGCCAAACACCTGGGGCGCAACCGGGTCGAGCTGGCGTGATGACGCCAGGGGATGCCGCAGCCCCGGGCCCTGGCCGCTCTGCCGCCTTCAGATTGCCCGCACCATCCACTACAATGGCCACCTGTTTGCATTCGGGGCCCGTCATCCGGCATGAGGGGCCCGCACTTTATCGGAAGCCCTCATGATCCCCTCTCGCCCTTTGTCTTTCTCCCCCTGGCGCCTCTGCGCACTGCTGGCTGCCGCCGTGCTGGCGGGCTGTGCCAGTGAACCGACACCCCCTTCTCCTACTGTCGAGGAGGCCGCCGCCATCGCCAAACAACCCAAGGCGATGCAGCCGCGCAAGCCTGCGGACATGAAGAGCCGCATAGTGCGCTTCCTGCCGCGTCAGGTACAAGACAAGCCGGGCTGGGCCAACGACGTGGTGACGGCGCTCAGCACCCAGGGGCTGACGGTGAACGATCACAATGTCTGCTCAGTGCTGGCGGTGGCGGAGCAGGAGGCCACCTATCAGGCCGATCCCGTGGTGCCCGGCCTTGGCAAGATAGCCTGGAAGGAGATCAACGCTCGGGCCGCCAAGCTGCTCATCCCCGAGTTCGTGGTGCGCACCGCCCTCTCCATCAAGTCCCCTACGGGCAAATCCTACGCCGCGCGCATAGATGCCCTTCGCACCGAGCGGGAGATGAGCGAGATCTTCGAGGATATGATAGGGGCCGTGCCCATGGGCAAGCAGCTCTTTGGCAACCTCAATCCGGTGCGTACCGGGGGCCCCATGCAGGTGAGCGTGGCCTTTGCCGAGGCCAACGCCCGCGGCTACCCCTATCCCGTCAAGGAGTCCATCCGCCACGAAGTCTTTACCCGCCGGGGCGGCATCTGGTTTGGCACCAAACACATCTTCGGCTATCCCGCCGACTACCCGGACACCCTCTACCGTTTCGCCGACTTCAATGCGGGCTGGTATGCCAGCCGCAACGCCGCCTTCCAGGCCGCGGTGAGCCGGGTCAGCGGCAAGCCCCTGGCCCTGGACGGGGATCTGGTCCGCTACGACTCCGACCAGCCCGGCAAGACGGAGCTCGCGGTGCACAGCATCGCCAGCCGCGTCAACATGAGCAAGCAGGCCATCCACCAGAGCCTGCTCAAGGGGGATAGTGCCGACTTTGCCCAGACCGACCTCTATCACAGGGTCTTTACCCTGGCCGACAAGCAGGCGGGCAAGCGCCAACCCCGCGCCGTGCTGCCCGGCATCCAGCTGAAAAGCCCCAAGATCACCCGCAACCTCACCACCGCCTGGTTTGCCAAGCGGGTGGATGACAGGGAGCAGGCCTGCGTCAGGAAGATGGCGACCATTCGCTGACAGTCAGAGATAACAAGGGCGGCCAAGTGGCCGCCTCGGTTTTTCATATTTCAAGGTTAAGGTTATGCACCATATTTATATTGATGTTTTAAGTCGGCTTCTACTTGAATGGATCTTTGCTATTTCAACCTTAAACCCCATGTTAGTTAATCTTCTTGCATGATGACGTAAATTTACTTTTGAAAAAAATGGTAAGTGTAGCTCACCAGGAGTACCCTGCATTATTGCTAATACCACCCTGTATTTTCTAGGTGAGTCCTCATTGTTAAATCTAAGGCTGAGATAAGTATCCTCTAAGTATTTGTTTACTTGAGGTTGAACTGATGGATCATTCATCAAACAGTCAATTGCAACTGATGCTTGCGCAAATAGATGGCTCAATACTGATGATGATGAATACTTTTTGACATGAATAAACGCATTACACTGTGAAAATAGATCGCAAAATTCAATTCTGTTACCTGTGTTTATTGGTCTGATTAATTTTCTGTCCAACAATGCAAAATTTTCTCCATCTGCCACAGTTATTAGGTACTCTGCCTCATTCATGCCATTAAAGTCAGGGAAGTCAATGTCTGCTCTGTCCATCCCCTCAAAGAAGCTATTTATTGACTCTGAGAAGTCACTATTAACCCTATACCAATACTCGTCATTAAGAATATATGTTTCATTGCCTAATAGTACCTCTGCATTCAAACAATGATAAACTGACCATGAGCCAACCTCTTGTTCGGAAGCATTGAATCTCTTTATTTTTCTTCGCTTCAGGGAATCCACGGATATTGGTTTCCGCATATGGGCTTCTTTGATTAAGATATTTAGATTTAACTCATTATGAAAGCAGGGTGAGTGATTCTTTGAAGAGCGATAGACGAATCCAGATAGGTCACTATAATCAATAACCTCAGGTGGGGAAATCCAAATATTTTCAAGAAGCCCATCATTTATAGATGACATAATATTATCATTTAACATACCAACTAACGTTGGGTCTGATATAGGTTGAATGAAATCAACCCATGGGTATTTCTCTTTATAAGTTTGCTCTTTATATGCTGAAATCAATCTATCTGCGATATCAGGTAGTGATGCTAATTCTACATCAGTATATAAAGATACAGCATCACTTCCTGATACAACTTCATTCATTTCATTGTCATTTTCTATAGATGCACATATAGACTTCAATATCTCCTGATCAAACTCAAAGTCGAAATCATTGACGTTGGTGCTTTTTGATGTTTGAGATTTTGTTTTTAATGAAACACGATCAAGAGTAGATTTATCTATAGATTTTATCTTTTCAGCGTCACCTATATTTAATGCTACTCGGAGACCAAAGCCTCTTTCTATCATATGGGAGTAGAGCATCGATTTACCATATCCAAAAGTGAATGCTAGATGCCTTTTCTCTGAAGGGATAATTAAAAGTCCTTTTAACGATTTTGTGCTGAAATTAAAATCTTCAATGCCTTCAATTGAGTTGAATAATTCAGCCCATTTAGGGGTATTAAATGACTCACTTAGATAAAGAACACACTCTCTCTCGGCAATGATGAATGTAATTCCTTTGGGAACCTTCTTGGGGTCAACAGCGTTTTTTGCATCTACGCCCTCCTTGATTAAATAAGCTATGGTGTTTAATTTCATAAGGCATTCCATATGAATGTGATGATTAAATTAGATATGTTTCTCTTAATCTAAAAACTGGAAATCCCTCGGCATGTGGGGTATCCGCTGCATCCCCAGAACTGATTGCCTCTGTTTTCTCCCCGGCTGGCGGTACGCAAGACCATGGCATTGCCACATCTGGGGCAAGTCGGACTTGGGTCACCGAGCGGTTGGGCGGTGACAGGGGAGGGCGCGGTCCTCTTTTCGTCAGGCACTGCCGGGGCGGAAAGCTGCTTGCGTGGCGCTTCGCTGTGACGCGCCTTCAGCTGGGCCACATGCTGCCTGTGGGTCTGCCAGTTGGCTGCCAGCCGTCCCTGCTGGATGGTCTCGACCACTTGCATGACCTCGGCAGGGGTCAATACCTGGGTGGTTTTTCCTTTGATATGGCGGATCAACCCGCGGTTCATCACATTGTCCGGCATGGGGGTCTTGAAGGTGCAGTCGCCAATAAAATAGATGACGGAGTGGAGTTGATGATCCGCCACCCCCAGCAGGGAGTTGAGGGTCATCATGTGCAGGTGGTTCTGGTGCAGGGGATTCTGGAAGCTATGTTTGCGGCGATAGATCTGCTGGGTCCAGCTTTTGTGGGCCGGATTGCCGAATATCCAGCCTTTCATGTTCTTGGTTTCAATCACGAAGATCCCGAAGCGGGAGACGATCACATGGTCGATCTGGGTGCTGCCCTGAGGGATGGGCAGGGTCACGTCCTTGAGCAGGTGATACTCCCGCTGGTCGAGAAAGAGCCGGATGCTGAGGTTGATAAACCACTCCCCGAGCATGCCCTTGAACCAGGGGCTTTTGACGAGGGTCGCCAGCAACAGCAGTGGCAACAGATACCAGAGCTGGCCGAGCAAGGGGTAAATAACGGCAAAGAAGTCCATTTCATGTCTCCATGATGCCAACTGTTCGAGTGACGGTATCGCTAGAAACTCATCGCCAGCCCGATGGAGTAGCCGCTGGTGTTGTGGCTGAACATATAGCGGGCCACCAGCCGGGTGCGGGTGATGAAGATGTCGTACTTGCTGCTGTCGAGCTCGAACCCGAGGCCCAGGGAGTTGAGGCTGTTGAAGCCGAGCAGGCCTCGTTGCTCTCCCAGGTATTCGGTTCTGGCCCCCTCCAGCACATAGCGCAGCGGGCGATCCAGCAGGGTCCAGGTGAAGAGCGGAGCCCGGCGACGCAGGTAGAGGCCGAGGTTCTCCGCCTCGGCCTGACCTGTGATGCTGTCGGCGGTGCCGGTGAAACTCTGCAGGTGCTGATAGGAGTAGCGCAGCTCGACATCTATGTCCTGTGGCTTGGAGAAGAGCTCGTAGTCGAGCATCAGGGATCCCCCCAGGCCATACACATTGAGCCGGCCGCCGTCGAGGAAGTCGAGGTTCCTGCCCGTTCTGTGCTGGATCAAGGCGGCGCCGATGCGCAGATCGCTCGCGACTGTGCCCAGGGTGAAGTTGGCGATGGGGCGCAGCACCAGGTTGCCGCCAAAGCGGTCACGGTGCAGGCTGAAGTCCCAGCCGATGCCGCCGGTGGCGCTCAGGCTGTTCCATTTGGTGGGGATGGTGCGGGTCTCGTTGCCATCGGTGAACACGAACTGGGGATCGTAGCGGCTGTAACCCAGGGTGCCCTCCAGATAGATGGGGAAGCCCTCGCTCATGGTGGCGCCGCCGCCGAGCTGGGTGATGGTCAGGGCCGAGCTTTCGTTGGTGCCACCCCCTATGTCCAGGTTGCTGGCGGTGATGTCCGGCACCACAGTGAAGCTCATCAGGGAGACGACCGCATTGGCCCGCTGCTGAACCAGGGTCCCGTCATTGGCCTGAGCGGCCTGGTTGAAGAGCCCGAGCCCGCTCAGCAGAAGCATGCTTACATGAAGATAAGAAGAGGGGGGATGCGCCATACCTAGCTCCGTGGACCTCCTCGTCCACTGAGGAGTCCTTACACTGTAACGGTTTTTCTGGCGCCATGGCAGCCCGGCTCAGTGCCAACTGACTATATTCTTTGCGGTTTTGCGGCTAAGGCCCAAGGGGACTCCCGGGGCGAGATCACCTTGCCGCCAGCGCACCGGGCTGGCGGGGCCGGATGACGGAGTATCCACATAAATGGCAGACATTAATTTATTGTTCAGTTCCCCGGGTGTATAACGGGCCTCCCGCAGGAGCTTATGGGGGTGGTACCAGGGAGGGGTGGCCAGACCGGGCCTTTGGGCCGTCATGACGGATGCGCATTACGTTGATGGGAGTCATACCAGATGCAGGACATGCTGCTTGCCATATGGCATCAGGACTTTGAGCAATTAATACAACTGCAGGCGGTCGGTCTGCTCGTCACCTGTCTGGTGGTGATCCTCTTTCTCGAATCGAGCTTCGTCTTTTTGCCGCTGCCGGGGGACAGCCTAGTGCTGCTGGCCGGTGGTCTGGTGGGTATGGGAGTGCTCGGGCCCGAGGTGGTGTTCCTCTATCTGCCCCTGGCCGCCGGCGTCGGCAGCGTGATGGCGTATTGGCAGGGCCATGCGCTCCATGGTACCCGCTTCATGGGCCAGGTGGAGCGGGTGATCCCGGAAGGCAGCCTGCCCCGCGCCTCCCGGCTGCTCGAACGCTATGGCTTCTGGGCCATGTTCGTCTCCCGTTTCATCCCCTTCGTCAGGGTACTGACGCCCATGCTGATGGGGATCTCCCGCCTGAACCTGCTGCGGGTGGCCATGACCAGCTTTGCCAGCGCCTTCCTCTGGGCCCTGGCCCTCAGCATGGTCGGCAAGTTCATGATGGCGACGCCGCTCTTGGCCGATCACCACGAGCTGTTGACCAAGTGCCTGCTGGTGACCTCCTTCGCCCTCTTCGTCATCGCCGTGGCCGCCATCGGCATGCGGCTGCTCAAGCGCTCGACCAAGAGAGCGCGCTAAGCACGAGGACATAGGGGGAGCGGCCTGCCCCCCGTCCCTTGTCCCCAAGCCGCCCGTGTCAGGCGGCTCGCCCCGGTGGCGTAAAAATACAGGCCATTTGAGGCGGAAATCCTGATGCCTATCTGTTACACTTCGCGCCCGCCATTTTCCGGCTCATCTTCTGACGTTATGTCAGACCCAGCCGTCCTTGGCCCCAAGCCTCGCCGAGGCCGTGCCACATGCCGGCCCAGGCCACTTAAGCCAACTACAGCTCAGCTGGAACACAGGAACCCATTATGAGATTTGAATCGTTCGATTTTGCCCCCGAGATTTTGCGTGCCGTCTCAGAGTGCGGTTATCAGGAGATGACCCCTGTGCAGCAGCAGGCGATCCCGACCATACGCCGTGGCAGCGACGTGCTGGCCAGCGCCCAGACCGGGACCGGCAAGACGGCGGCCTTTGCGCTGCCCATACTGCAACGTCTGGTGGATAACCCGGCCCCGGCCCAACCTTCCAACGCCCGGGTGCTGATCCTTACCCCGACCCGCGAGCTGGCCGCCCAGGTGGCGAGCAACATCAACGACTTCGCCAAGTATCTGGACATCAGCGTGCTGACCCTGGTCGGTGGTGGCAAGCAGGACGTGCAGGCCCGCAAACTCAAGGCCGGTGCGCACATCATAGTGGCGACTCCGGGCCGTCTGCTCGAGCACCTGACCGCCTGCAACCTCAGCCTCTCCGGTGTCGAGACCCTGGTGCTGGACGAAGCGGATCGCATCCTCGACATGGGCTTCAGTGCCGATGTGCAGCAGATCCTGCAGGCTGTGAACAAGACCCGTCAGAACCTGCTGTTCTCCGCCACCTTCTCCGACGCCGTGAAGAAGCTGGCCAACCTGATGCTCGACAGACCGCAGATCATCAGCGTCAACAAGCAGAACTCCACCGCCGATACCGTCAGCCACACCGTCTATCCGGTCGAGCAGAAGCGCAAGCGCGAGCTGCTCTCCGAACTCATCGGCAAGCAGAACTGGCAACAGGTGCTGGTGTTCGCCAGTACCCGCGAGAGCTGTGACGTGCTGGTGGAAGAGCTGAACCTCGACGGCATCAAGTCCGCCGTGGTCCATGGCGAGAAGGCTCAGGGCAGCCGTCGCCGCGCCCTGCGCGAGTTCATGGAAGGCAAGGTACGGGTGCTGGTCGCCACCGAAGTGGCCGCCCGTGGTCTGGACATCCCGGATCTGCAGTACGTGGTCAACTACGATCTGCCCTTCCTGGCGGAGGATTACGTCCACCGCATCGGCCGCACCGGCCGCGCCGGCAAGAGCGGCATGGCCGTCTCCTTCGTCAGCCGCGAAGAGGAGCGCACCCTGCTGGAGATCGAGGCGCTGATCGGCCAGAAGATCCGCCGCATCATGGTGCCGGGCTACGAGGTGAGCAGCCGTGACGAGCTGATCAAGCAGTTGCAGGAGCGCCGCCGTTTCGGCAAGCGCCCGCAGCGGGAAGACAACGCCGCCGCTCAGGTAATGGCCGAGGCCAAGCTGCAGGGCCAGCGCCTCAAGCGTCTGGCGGCCGCCAAGAAGCCTCGCCAGTCGAAGTAAGCGGACAAGATGATGCAGGGGAGCCTTGGCTCCCGACTCAAGGCGCCGTTGGCGCCTTGATGCTGTTTACCGATCACCCAGAGGACGTGCGATGATCCCGCCAGTCAAGAACCCGCAAGATTACAATCAGGCCCTGCTCGACATGGCCACCCAGAGCCTGGCCGAGCTGGCCCGTACCGCAGAGCAGAAGGCGGGCAAGCGCACCCCGGCGCAAGAGAGCCACTTCCTCTGCACCTGGATGGCGGACTCCCTCAAGGAGAAGCGCTTCTCCCGCCTGGTGATGGAGGACTTGAAAGCCTGGGTGCAGCTGGGTCGCACCCTGGGAGCCGGAGCAGATCTCAAGGGGCTGCTTTCGCGCATCGTCTGCCAGTACGGCCGGGCCATGGCCGAGCCCGGGCAGTTGGGCGCCAGGCTCACCACCCTGGTCGCCGAACTGGAGAGCGCGGGTTGGCTGGTGTTTACCGACAGCGAACTGAGCGCCAAACAGCGGCTGCTGAGCCAGGGTCAATCCAGCCTGGTCATCTCGGCCAGCGAGTATCAGGGCCATATCGAGGGGGGAGAGCTGGTGAAGCCTCTCACCCTCTATGTGCGCGGGGATGAAAAACAGTTGGCACAGGCGGCCTTCAAGCAGGGGCTGCTGCTGAGCCAGGGTGACAAGAAGGCCACCCTGGTCAAGCACCACAAGGCCTACCGTCTGGTGCCGGGCAATGCCCAGCCCGCCCTGGCGCTGCTGGCCGAGGGCTGAGCCTGATCGGCGCCATGGTGCTCATGCCTCTCTCACTACCCCGGCCCTGTGCCGGGGTTTTTTATGGCAGGCCGCCAGCGGGAATGGCGGCAGGGTGAGCTGACTCTGATCCAGGATCCGCCGCGACCTGTCGTCTGCGCTATGACGCGCCTTGGGGGAGGGGAGACGCCGCGCCGAGCAATCCCACAGCGCGGGCGGCGATCGCCAGATAATGGGGCGAGCGGGCCTGCTCCCGCCAGCAGCAGTGCACCAGCTTGATCACGTGGTCGTCCAGGCTCTCGATCGCCCGCGGCAACACCTGCGCCCAAGCCAGCCCAGTTGTATCCGGCCAGCGCTGGGCCTGCAGCCCTGGCGCCCCGACTGTGACGTAGGCAGCGGCCACCGCCTGCCACATCAGGCGCTGCCAGGCGTCTTTCAGCTCATCCGGCAGGTGACGGGTGACTATGGCGGCGGCCCGGCTGCCGGTCACCAGATGCAAGACGGTGAAGTTGCCGGTCTGCCAGTAGAGGGGCAGGGCGGCCTCGGCCTGCTGTGCCAGCACATCCTGCCCGTTATCGAGGCTTCGCGGCAGCGACTCCGGCCAGCGGGGATCGGCCGCCACCTGGCGCAGGCGGGCGGTGATCCAGTCTCCCTCCCAGCGTGACCCCTCCCAATGGGCCGCCAGCCCCGCCAGCAGGCGGGTGACGTCCCGGCTAGGGGCCCCCGTGCCAGCAGGCAGGATCAGGGCCTTGCACTGCCAGGCGGCCAGCGCCGCCGCCTGCTCTCCCAAGTGGCCGTTTTCCAGCGCACAGGCGAAGCGTATGAGGGGATGGAAGGCGCCTCCTGCCGGGGAGAAACGCTGCGCCAGCAGCTCTTCGAAGCATGGCAGCCAGCCCTCTTCGGCAAACCGGGTCCGCAGTTGCTGGCGCAGTGCCACGAACAGGGTCTCCTCCTCTTCGCCCTGGTTGTTCTCCCCGGCGGGCAGGGCTTGAGTGGTCTGCCAGTGGGTAAAGAAGCGCTGCAACTGCCGGGGGCTGGCCCCCATCTCGTGCAGGGCGTGCAACGCCATGGGACAGTGGTTGGTGGTGCCGCGACCATTGAGGGCGAAGGCCTGGTTGGCATCGAGCAGAGCGTAGAGATGATCCATTAGCGTTTGACTCCTTTTGTCAGGGGAGACAGGATTATGCAAGTTGAAGTTAACTTGAGATCAAGGATGAGATCGGATCGTAAGTGGCTGGTCATAGGCCAGATAGCCAAACGTGCCGGCGTGAACGCCAGCGCCCTGCGCTTCTACGAGCAGAAGGGGCTGATCCAGAGCCTGCGCAGCGAAGGCGGCCGACGTCTCTACCCGCAGGATGTCCTTCGTCGTATCGCCTTTATCCGGGTGGCGCAAGGGATGGGCTTAAGCCTCGAGGAGATAGCAGGGGCCCTCAGCGGGTTGCCCGATGGTCGCACGCCGGATCGCCACGACTGGGATCGGATCGCCGGTCAGTGGCAAACGCTGCTGGACAGCCGCATCGCCGCCCTGCAACTGATGAAGCGCAAGCTCAGCGCCTGCATCGGCTGTGGCTGCCTGTCGCTCGAGCATTGCGCCCTCTACAACCCGGAGGACAGGGCCGCAGGTCAGGGGAGCGGCCCTCGTTACTTGCTGGGGGATCTGCCGCCCGCCATCGATTGAACCGCGCAGGCCATGGGCAGTGCCGGGTCAGCCTGGATGACTTTCAAGGGGGAAACATGGATCTGGAGCAACTCAAACGGGAGCTGGAGCGATTTGGCAAACAGCATGACGAGGCGCAGCCATCCCGGGGCGGCAAGATGCTCAACATCACCCGTGACACCGGCGAACTGCTGGCGCTGCTGGTGCAGACGAGGGGCGCGCAGGCGGTGCTTGAGATAGGTACTTCAAACGGTTACTCCACCCTTTGGCTGGCGGAAGCGGTGAAGAGACTGGATGGCCGGGTCACCACCATAGAGCTGGGCGAGAGTAAACGGGCCATGGCCGCCCTCAACTTTGAGCACGCCGGACTCGAACCCTGGATTGATCAGCTGGCGGGGGAGGCCGGCAGCCTGTTACCCAGCCTGCCGACGGCGGGTTATCAGCTCATCTTCCTAGACTCTGATCGCCAGCACTATCAGGGATGGTGGCCTGAAATACAGCGCCTGCTCGCCCCTCGCGGCCTGCTGGTGGTGGACAATGCCATCTCCCATGAGAGCGAGATGCGGGACTGGATGGCGCAGGTGAGGCGCGATCCCGATTTTCTGACCTCGCTGGTGCCGGTGGGCAAGGGGGAGTTTCTGGTGGTGAGACGCTAGGGCGCATCACCGAGAGTCAAGCATAAAAAAACAGCCCCGCAGATGCGGGGCTGTTTGCTGGGAGGAGGTGAACCTTAGATGGCAGATTAAACGGCCAGGTAGTCCATTATCCCTTCGGCGGCCTTGCGGCCCTCGTAGATGGCAGTCACCACCAGATCCGAGCCGCGCACCGCATCGCCACCGGCAAACACCTTGGGATTGCTGGTCTGGAAGGCATGCTCGGCCTTCTCGGGGGCCTTGATCCTGTCCCGGCTGTCGAGCTCGATACCGTGATCACGCATCCAGGGCTGGGGGTTGGGCTGGAAGCCAAACGCCATCACCACCGCATCGGCTGCCAGCACCTGTTCGGAGCCCTCGATCACCACAGGATTGCGACGGCCATTGGCATCGGGCGCACTGAGCTCGGTGCTCACTACCTTGATGCCGCAGGTGCGGCCCTGGGCGTCCAGCTCCACGCCGACCGGCTGGAGGTTGAACATGAATTCCACCCCTTCCTCCTGGGCGTTCTTCACCTCCCGCTTGGAGCCCGGCATGTTCTCGGCATCGCGGCGGTAGGCGCAGATCACCCGATCGGCCCCCTGGCGGATGGCGGTGCGCACGCAGTCCATGGCGGTATCGCCACCGCCCAGCACCACCACCTGTTTGCCGGCGAAGTCGATGTAATCGGCCTGTGCCTTCTCAAAGCCCAGCAAGCGGTTAGCGTTGGAGATGAGGTAGGGCAGGGCGTCGTAGACTCCCGGCGCCTCTTCGTTGGCAAAGCCGCCCTTCATGTACTTGTAGGTGCCGACCCCGAGGAAGACGGCATCGAACTCGCCCAGGAGGTCGGCGAAGGTGACGTCACGACCCACTTCGGTCTCGAGACGGAACTCCACCCCCATGCCCTCGAAGATCTCGCGACGGCGCTGCATCACCTCTTTCTCAAGCTTGAAGGAGGGGATGCCGAAGGTCAGCAGGCCGCCGATCTCCGGATACTTGTCAAACACCACTGGGGTGACGCCATTGCGCGCCAGGACGTCGGCACAGGCGAGGCCGGCGGGGCCGGCGCCGATGACGGCGACCCGTTTGTCGGTCTTCACCACCTTGGAGAGATCCGGGCGCCAGCCCATCTCGAACGCCTTGTCGGTGATGTATTTTTCGATGTTGCCTATGGTCACGGCGCCGAATCTGTCGTTGAGGGTGCAGGCACCCTCACAGAGTCTGTCTTGCGGGCAGACCCGGCCGCACACCTCCGGCAGGCTGTTGGTCTGGTGGGAAAGCTCCACCGCCTCCAGGATGCGTCCCTCGTTGGCCAGTTTCAGCCAGTTGGGGATGTAGTTGTGCACCGGGCACTTCCACTCGCAATAGGGGTTGCCGCAGTCGAGGCAGCGATCCGCCTGCATGCCGACCTGGGCCTGGTTGAAGGGCTCGTAGATCTCCACAAACTGGATCTTGCGGATCTTGAGCGGCTTCTTGGGCGGGTCGACCCGCTGGACATCGATAAACTGGAATACGTTCTGGCTCATAGGGTTCCCTCCTTATTGCGCCTGGATTCTGAGTTCTGCACTAGAGCGGCTGGTGTGGCCAAGCAGGGACTTGACGTCGCTGGACTTGGGCTTGATCAGCCTGAACTTGGGCACATAGGAGTCGAAGTTGGCCAGGATCTCCTCGGCGCGCGAGCTGCCTGTCTCGTTGAGGTGCGCCGTGATGATGCCGCGCAGGTGCTCCTGATGGATGGCAAGATCCGCCACGTCCAGCAGTTCCACCAGCTCGGGGTTGGTGCGCTTGGCAAAGTTGCCGCACTCGTCGAGCACGTAGGCAAAGCCGCCTGTCATGCCCGCCGCGAAGTTGACGCCCGTGGTACCGAGTATGGTGACGATGCCGCCTGTCATGTATTCACAGCCGTTGTCGCCTATCCCCTCGACCACCGCGAGGGCCCCTGAGTTGCGCACCGCGAAGCGTTCGCCCGCGGTACCTGCGGCGTAGAGCTTGCCGCCGGTGGCGCCATAGAGGCAGGTGTTGCCTATGATGGCCGCCTCATGGGACTTGAAGGCCACGCCGACATGGGGTTTGACCACCAGCTTGCCGCCGGTCATCCCCTTGCCCACGTAGTCGTTGGCATCGCCGGTGAGTATCATCTCGAGGCCACCGGCGTTCCAGACGCCGAAGCTCTGGCCTGCGGTACCGTTGAAGTGGACCCGCACCGGATCGGCGGCCATGCCCTGGTTGCCGTGACGTTTGACTATCTCGCCGGACAGGCGCGCACCCACAGAGCGATCCGTGTTGCGGATGTCGTAGCGGAACTCGCCACCGCTCATGTTTTCCACCGCCTCCAGCAGGTCGTCCACCATCTTGAGGTTGAGCGGGCCCTTGTCGAAAGTCGGGTTGTGCTGCTGGCTGAACAGGCTGGAGCCTGCCGGTGCCACCGGGCTTGCCAGAATGCCGGACAAGTCCAGCTTGGCCTGACGGGCGGTGAGGCCGGGCAGGGCCTCCAGCAGATCGGTGCGACCGATGAGGTCGGTGAGCTGGGTGACGCCGAGCTCTGCCATCAGCTCGCGGGTCTCTTCGGCGATGAACTTGAAGTAGTTCATCACCATCTCCGGCAGGCCGGTGAAGTGCTCGCGACGCAGCTTCTCATCCTGGGTGGCGACGCCGGTGGCGCAATTGTTCAGGTGGCAGATACGCAGGTATTTGCAGCCGAGCGCCACCATGGGGCCGGTGCCGAAGCCGAAGCTTTCGGCGCCGAGGATGGCCGCCTTGATGATGTCCAGACCGGTTTTGAGACCGCCATCCACCTGCAGCCGCACCTTGTGGCGCAGGCCGTTGGCCACCAGGGCCTGTTGGGTCTCGGCCAGCCCCAGCTCCCAGGGAGAGCCGGCGTATTTGACCGAACTGAGCGGGCTGGCGCCTGTGCCACCGTCATAACCGGAGACGGTGATGAAGTCCGCATAGGCCTTGGCCACGCCGCAGGCGATGGTGCCGACGCCGGGCTCGGACACCAGCTTGACTGACACCAGGCAGTCCGGGTTGATCTGCTTGATGTCAAAGATGAGCTGGGCCAAGTCCTCGATGGAGTAGATGTCGTGGTGCGGCGGCGGGGAGATCAGGGTCACGCCGGGCACGGAATAACGCAGCTTGGCTATCTGGGCCGTCACCTTGTCACCGGGCAGCTGGCCACCTTCACCGGGCTTGGCGCCCTGGGCCACCTTGATCTGCACCACGTCCGCGTTCATCAGGTAGTGGGGGGTGACGCCGAAGCGCCCCGAGGCCACCTGCTTGATGCGCGAATTCTTCTCGGTGCCAAAGCGCTTGGGATCTTCACCGCCTTCGCCCGAGTTGCTCTGACCGCCGAGGCGGTTCATGGCCACCGCCAGCGCCTCGTGCGCCTCAGGGCCCAGCGCGCCTATGGACATGGCGGCGGAGTCGAAGCGGGGGAACAGCTTGGCGGCGGGCTCAACCTGCTCCAGCGCAACCGGCGTCGTTCCCTGCTTGAGGACGAGCAGATCGCGCAAGGTGGCGACGGGGCGTTCGTTCACCAGGCGGGCGTACTCCTTGTAATCGGCGTAGTTGCCGGAGCGCACCGCCACTTGCAGGGTCTGCACCACGTCCGGGTTGTAGGTGTGGTACTCGCCGCCGTGGACGAACTTGAGCAGCCCGCCCTGGGTCAGCGGCTTGCGGCCGAGCCAGGCCTGGCGCGCCAGATTGACCTGATCCTGCTGGATGTCGGTGAAATCGGCGCCCTGAATGCGGCTGGAGACGCCGCGGAAGCAGAGCTCGACCACGGAGCTGGACAGACCCACGGCTTCGAACAGCTGGGAGCAGCGGTAGCTTGCCACAGTGCTGATGCCCATCTTGGACATCACCTTGTAGAGGCCCTTGTTGATGCCGTTGCGGTAGTTGAGCATGGCCTGGCGCAGGCTCATCTTCAGCACCCCTTCCTCGACCTGTTTGGCCAGGGTCTCGTAGGCGAGATAGGGGTAGATGGCGGTGGCGCCAAAGCCCAGCAGCACGGCGAAGTGGTGCGGGTCGCGCACGCTTGCGGTCTCCACCAGGATATTGGCGTCGCAGCGCAGGTTGTTGTCCACCAGGGTGCGTTGCACCGCGCCCACCGCCATGGCAGCCGGAATGGGCAGGGTGCCGGCACTGATGTCTCTGTCAGACAGCACCAGCAGCACGGTGCCATTGCGCGCCTTGTCGGCCGCGTCGGCACAGAGCCGCTCCAGCGCTGCCTGCAGCCCCTCTTCGGGCTGGTAGTTGAGGCTCAGCACAGCATGGCGGTAGTGTTCCCCTTCCAGTGCCAGCAGCTGGTGGAAGTCGGAGTAGAGCAGGATAGGCGACTGGAACAGCACCCGGTGGGCGTGGCCGAAGGTCTCGTTGAACACGTTCTGCTCGCGACCTATACAGGTGGCCAGCGACATGACGTGATTCTCCCGCAGCGGATCTATGGGCGGGTTGGTCACCTGGGCGAACATCTGGCGGAAGTAGTCGTACAGGGTACGCTGGCTGGAGGAGAGCACTGCCATCGGGGTGTCATCCCCCATGGAGCCCACCGCCTCCTGGCCGTTCTCGCCGAGCACGCGGATGATTTGATCCAGCTCCTCGTAGGAGTAGCCGAACAGTTTCTGATAGGTCTTGAGCTGATCGTCAGGGAGCTCGCGGGCGCCTGTGCTGGCGTCATCCATCTGCTCGAACGGCACCAGTCGCTTGCAGTGCTTGTCCATCCACTGCTTGTAGGTGTGACGGCTCTTGAGATCGTCATCGATCTCGAAGCTGGTCCACACCTTGCCGTTGCTGGTATCCACCACGAACAGCTCGCCCGGGCCGACCCGGCCCTTCTCCAGCACTTCGTCCGGGGTGTAGTCCCAGGTGCCCACTTCGGAGGCCAGCGTGATGAACTTGTCCTTGGTGATGACGTAGCGGGCCGGGCGCAGGCCGTTGCGGTCCAGGGCGCAGGTGGCGTAGCGGCCGTCGGTCATGACGATGCCGGCGGGGCCATCCCAGGGCTCCATGTGCATGGAGTTGAAGTCATAGAAGGCGCGCAGGTCGTCATCCATGTTCGGGTGCTTCTGCCATGCAGGCGGGATCAGCAGGCGCATGGCCCGGAACAGGTCCATGCCACCGGCCAGGAAGAGATCCAGCATGTTGTCGAGGCTGGAGGAATCCGATCCCGTGGTGTTGACGAAGGGGGCCGCCTCTTGCAGATCCGGGATAAGCGGGGTGGCGAACTTGTAGCTGCGCGCCTTGGCCCACTGGCGGTTGCCGGCGATAGTGTTGATCTCGCCGTTGTGGGCGAGGTAGCGGAACGGCTGCGCCAACGGCCAGCGCGGGCTGGTGTTGGTGGAGAAGCGCTGGTGGAACACGCAGATGGCGGCCTGCATGCGGATGTCGGCGAGATCCAGATAGAAGCGCGGCAAATCCACCGGCATGCACAGCCCTTTATAGACGGTGACCAGGTTGGAGAGGCTGACCACATAGAAGTAGTCGTCGCTGATGCGCTTCTCGATGCGGCGGCGCACTATATAAAGGCGGCGCTCGAGATCCTTGTCGACCCAGCCTGGCGGCGCGTTGACAAAGACCTGTTCAATGCTTGGCAGGGACGCCTTGGCGATGGGACCGAGCACATTGGTATCGATGGGCACCTTGCGCCAACCGACCAGACTCAGGGTCTCTCTTTCCAGCTCCTCGTCGATGATGTCGCGGGTCTGCTGGGCCAATACGGGGTCCGGGTTCAGGAACAGCATGCCGACCGCATAGTTGCGGCCCAGGTGCCATCCCTTCTCTTCGGCGACAGCGCGATAGAAGCTGTCCGGTTTTTGCAGCAGCAGACCACAGCCATCGCCGGTCTTGCCGTCGGCGGAGATGCCGCCGCGGTGCTGCATGCGAGCCAAGGCTGACATCGCGAGACGGACAAGCTTGTGGCTGGCTTCCCCTTCCATGTGGGCCAACAGGCCGAAGCCACAGTTATCCCTCTCCAGCTTTGGATCATATAGTGACATTGCATTTCTCCCTTGCTCGGCCTTCCACCGCAAACTGCATAAATTGCGATTGGCTCTTGTGGTTCCGTCCGCCTGAGGTGGCGAATCTCCAAACTAATGGGATTTTCGGGCAAGGTCAATTGGACATCCCGCTTGTTTGCAATGTTACACCGCCATAACAAAATGTGGGTTTCAGAGACTCAATCCAGTTTTTGCTATACAAAAATCCATTAACTTTACTTTTTAAAGTTGATTGAACTGATAATGGTGGATTTGGTGGTTGACTGCTTTGCGGCGCTGAACTGTAGTAATTTTACCAATTCATCCCGACGGGGGTGGGCGGGGATCACATTTCAGGATCCTGCGTCTTGCATTTATCCGGATGCGGGCTAAGCGAGATTTTTGCAGTGCTAACAGCCGGTTAGAGGGGAGGCATAGTTCCACTTTTCCCTCTTTGTCGAAGGTCTGTGGTTTCCAAAAGTAACCTTAATACCCTGTCTGTGGGTATTTATCGCACGCAATGTGAATATTTATATGGTTTTTGGGGGCGGGACGGCTTGATCCAGCTCAGCCTGGCGGGGAGCCTCTGCCAGTACAATGACAGCTCATATCGGAGGTGTCATGCAGTTACACGAACTCATCAATACATTCGGCCAGGATCTCAAGCAGCGCCACGGCCAGAAGATCCACAAACTCTCCATTCACGGCGCCTTCACCTGCCCGAACCGGGACGGCACCCTGGGCCGCGGCGGCTGCACCTTCTGCAATGTCTCCTCTTTCGCCGACGAATCGACCCAGCAGCTTTCTGTCGTGCAACAACTGCTGGCGCGCCGGGACGAAGTGACCCGTGCCAAGCGCTATCTCGCCTACTTTCAGGCCTATACCAGCACCTATGCCGAGGTGGAATACCTGCAACGCATGTATGAGGAGGCGTTGTCGGTCAGCGACATGGTGGGGCTCTGTGTCGGGACCCGGCCCGATTGCGTGCCGGATGCGGTGCTGGATCTGCTGGCGGGCTATCAGGCCCGTGGCTACGAGGTGTGGCTGGAGCTGGGGCTGCAAAGTGCAAGCGACAAGACACTGCAGCGCATTAACCGGGGCCACGGCTACGCCGCCTATGCCGACGCGGTCGAGCGAGCCCATCGGCGCGGTATCAAGGTCTGTGCCCATCTGATTGTCGGTCTGCCCGGTGAGGTGCCCATGGATAGCCTCGATACCCTGCATCGCATCGTTGCGACCGGGGTCGAGGGGATCAAGCTGCATCCGCTCCACGTGGTGGAGGGGAGCACCCTCGGCAAGGCGTGGCAGGCAGGGCGGCTGGAGGTGCTGACGCTGGAACACTATGTGGAGGCGGCTGTGGCCATGATCCAGCACACGCCCCCCGAGGTGGTCTATCACCGCATCTCGGCGTCGGCACGCCGTCCGACCCTGCTGGCCCCAGCCTGGTGTGAGAATCGCTGGACCGCCATGGCAGAAATTGCCGCTGAACTGACTCGATCAGGCCCCCAGGGGGCTGCCCTGGGCCGACCCTTCTCGCTCGCTCCTTTTAATGAGTCACAACTCTAATTTCATTAAAAAAACAGAGGGTTATTAGATGAAATTCAGTCTTTGCAGTATAGTTTCGTTCAAGTCGCCTTGATAAGATGGTCGGCTTGAAAAAGATATTGTTATCAATAACTCTTTAGTAATTAATGGACCGGGCAGGATATCTCGCACTCCTTGCCGTCATCAGATGACGTGTGTGGCTCCTCTCTTCCCGGTTTGACGATGTGTGAGTCTGGCGATGGCATTGGATGTCACTGCCCAGTGCGCTAATTGGGTTGTCGGTTCGCGATGATGGGATCTGCTCTGCATTCACAGGTCGCCACCAGGTTCCGGGTGATGATTTCCCTGCGACAACCGTCTGAATCATGTTTTGACAGGATGCTATGCAAGCAGAAACCAGCCATATAGATGAACTATTGGAATGCCTGGTCTTTTTGACCCGTTTTTATGGCGTACCCAATAGTCAGGATGCCCTCACCACGGGCTTGCCACTGGTCTCGGGCCGTCTGAGTACGGCACTCTTCAGTCGCGCTGCCGAGCGTGGCGGTTTGTCCGCCCGTGAGGTGATCCAGCCACTCGAAAACATCTCTCCCCTGCTGTTGCCCTGCGTCTTGCAGACGCGGCAGGGCGGCGCCTGCATCCTGCTGGAGTGGAACAAGGACAGGAGCCAGGCCAAGGTCATCTTCCCCCAGGCCGGTGATGCGGCGCAGTGGGTCAGCACAGCCCAGCTGGGCGACGAGTACAATGGTCGGCTGTTCTTCGTCAAGAAGCAGTTCAAGTTCGATGAACGCTCCCCCAAGGTGCTGGAGACCCGGGACGGTCACTGGTTCTGGAGCACGCTGTTTGAATCTCGCGGCATCTATCGCGATGTGCTGATTGCCTCCATTCTCATCAACCTCTTTGCGGTGGCCAGCCCTCTGTTCACCATGAATGTCTACGACAAGATCGTGCCCAACCTGGCGTTCGACTCCCTCTGGGTGTTGGCGGTAGGGGCTATGGTGGTGTTCACCTTTGACTTCGTGATGCGCCAGTTGCGCAGCTACTTCATCGACATTGCCGGCAAGAAATCGGATGTGCTGCTGTCGGCCAAGATCTTTGCCAAGGTCATGGGGATGAAGATGGAGTCCCGTCCTGCCTCGACGGGGGCGTTCGCCAAGCATCTGCAGGAGTTTGAATCGGTACGGGAGTTCTTCACCTCCGCCACCGTATCGACCCTGATTGATCTGCCGTTTGCGGTGTTCTTCCTCTTCATCATCTGGCTGTTTGCCGGTGTCATGGTGGTGGTACCCATCGTCGCCATGCTGATCCTGGTGGCCTACAGCTTCTATATCCAGGCACCGCTCAAGCAGTCCATCGAGGAGGGCTCCCGCCTGGCCTCCCAGAAGAACGCCAACCTGATCGAAAGCATCTCCGGCCTCGAGACCGTCAAGATCTTCGGCGCCGAGAGCATGTTCCAGCACCGCTGGGAGCAGGCTGTGTCCCACATATCGACCTGGGGCGTGCAGACCCGTCGCATCACCAACTCCATGTCCTCTCTGGCGAGCTACATCCAGCAGGTGGTGACCGTGGGGCTGGTCATCGTCGGGGTCTACCAGATCTCCGAAGGGCTGGTGACCATGGGGGGCATGATCGCCGCCGTCATGCTGTCCAGCCGCGCCATCGCTCCCATGGTTCAGCTCTCCGTGCTGTCGACCCGCTACAACCAGGCCAAGTCTGCTTTGGAGATCCTGGAGAAGATCATGATGACGCCGGGCGAGCAGGAGGAGGGCAAGCAGTACATTCACCACCCCATCATCCAGGGCCGCATCGAGTTCGAAAACGTCTCCTTCAAATACCCGGGCATGGAAAGCAGCACACTGCACAACATCAACCTGCGCATCGAGCCGGGGGAGAAGGTGGCCATCATAGGGCGGATCGGGGCGGGCAAGACCACCCTTGAGAAGCTGCTGATGGGGCTCTACCGACCGACGGACGGTCTGGTGCGCCTCGATGGCTTCGAGCTGGATCAGCTGGCGCCGGCCGCCATCCGTCGCAACATCGGCTGTGTGCCGCAGGACGTGACTCTCTTCTTTGGCTCGGTGCGAGACAACATCATGCTGGGCAACCCGCTGGTGGATGATGCCCGGGTCGTGCGCGCCGCCAAGCGGGCCGGCGTCACCAACTTTACCAATCGGGATCCCAATGGGCTGGACCGGCAGATAGGCGAGGGAGGGCGTCAGCTCTCGGGTGGTCAGCGCCAGGCCATTTTGCTGGCTCGTGCCCTGCTCAACGATCCCCCCATCCTGGTGATGGATGAGCCAACGTCCAACATGGACAACCAGTCAGAGATGCATGTGAAGCAGGAGCTGGCAAGGCTGGGTCCTGAAACCACGCTGATCCTCATTACCCACAAGACCTCCATGCTGGATGTGGCCTCCCGGGTCATCGTCGTGGAACAGGGGAAGATAGTGGCTGACGGCCCCAAGGAGACGGTGCTGCAACAACTGAAGGAAGGCAAGGTGCGGGTGCAGGAGACGGCCAATGGCTAACAACTGGTTCAAGAAAACGGCACCAGACACAGTGTTGCCCGCCCCCGAGCACCTCGAGTATGTCGACGACGGTGCCGCCGCCGTCTTGCTGAGCACGCCAACCCGCGCCAAGGTGCTGCTCTGGGCCTGTTTCCTGTTCTTCATGAGTGCCATCATCTGGGCCGCCTGGGCCGAGCTTGACGAGGTCACCGTCGGCCAGGGCAAGGTCATTCCATCTCGCCAACTGCAGGTGATCCAGAACCTGGAAGGGGGGATCGTCAAGGAGATCTTCGTCAAGGAGGGGGACATAGTCGAGGAGGGGCAGCCTCTGCTGCGCATAGACGATACCCGCTTCAAGTCGGATTTTCGCGAGCGTGAACAGGAGCTGGTGATCCTCAAGGGCGACATCGCCCGTCTGCGTGCAGAGATCCGCAGTGTGGTGGTCAAGAGAGAACCCAACCTCGGCTGGCGTGAGCAGGTGGTCATCGACAAGCAGCCTATCGTCTTCCCCGAAGGGTTCGAGAACGTCTTTGCGGAATACGTGGCCCGTGAAAAGTCGGTACAGGACGAGCGGCTCAACAATTTGAACAACCAGCTCTACATTCTCGGTCAGCAGATCGAGCAGAAGGAGCAGGAGACCATAGAGCTCAATGCCAAGATACGGACAGTGAGTCGCAGCGTGGATCTGGCCCGCCAGGAGTTGAACATCAGCCGGCCTCTCGCAAAAGAGGGTATAGTTCCTCAAGTGGAGCTAATTAAACTGGAGCGGCAGGTCAACGAGATGCAGGGCGAGCTGGAAGCCAACCGCCTGCTCATCCCCAAACTCAACTCGGTGCTGCGGGAGACCATCTCCAAGCGCAATGACATCGCCTTGAAGTTCAGAGCGGACTCCCAGACCGAGCTCAATGAACGCCAGGGCAAGCTGAGCCAGTTGTCCGAAGGCCAGGTCGGTCTGCGGGACAGGGTCGATCGTACCAGCGTGATAGCGCCGCTCAAGGGCACCATCAAGAAGCTCAAGATCAATACCCTGGGAGGGGTCGTACAGCCTGGCATGGATCTGATGGAGATAGTGCCGCTGGAGGACACCCTGCTGGTGGAAGCCAAGGTATCACCCAAGGACATAGCCTTCCTGCGACCCGGGCTGGAGGCCGTGGTCAAGATAACCGCTTATGATTTCACTGTTTATGGAGGTTTACATGGCAAGGTTGAACAGATAAGTGCCGACTCGATCCAGGATGAGGAGGGCAACTCCTTCTATCTGGTTCGGGTGCGTACCGAGAAGAGTTATCTGGGCGATGAGCTTAACGCACTTCCCATCATCCCCGGTATGTTAGCCAGTGCAGATATCATTACTGGCAAAAAAAGTGTCCTAGACTACTTGCTCAAGCCCATCCTGCGGGCTAAGCAGTCGGCACTGAGAGAACGATAAGCCAACAATCTAAAAACAACATGACTGGAGATACCATGAAGAAGACGATTGTTGCCATGCTGGTTAGTGGCACCATACTGTTCCCGGGCCTGAGCCAGGCACAGACACTGGAACAGTCAGTGGCACAGTCACTGGCTACCCATCCGAAAATCAAGGAAGCTTTTGATCTCTATCAGGCACGACTGTACCAGCATGATGGAGCCAAGGGCGGCTACTATCCCACCATAGATCTGCGTGGCGGCGTTGGTTACGAGAAGACCGACAGCCCCTCGACCCGTGCGGCACCTGCCAACTCGCAGACGATCGATGATTCCATGACTCGTAAAGAGGCCGGGATCAGCCTGCGCCAGATGCTGTTTGACGGCTTCGATGTCAGCAGCAACGTGGCCCGGACCGATGCCGCAGCCCAGGCCCAACGTCTGGCCATGATCTCCGAGGCGGAGAACACGGCGCTGCGTGTGGCCGAGGTGTACCTCAACATGCTGCGTCAGCAGGAGATCCTGGAGCTGTCCAAGCAGAACCTGGAAACCCACGAGCAGATCCGCAGCGACATCCAGAAACGGACAGACTCAGGTTTGGGCTCGACCGCGGACCAGACCCAGATCGATGGTCGTGTGGCACGTGCCTACTCCAACCAGGCGGCCGCGGAGAACAACTATCGGGATGCCGAGAGCGAGTTCATCCGGGTCGTGAATGAGGTGCCCAAGGATCTGGTGCAGCCAGCTCCCAACAGCCAGTTGATCCCGGCCACTCTGGAGGACGCGCTGAAGACGGCCACCGAGGTTCACCCGACCCTGCTGTCCTCCCTGCAAGACATCGAAGAGGCCAAGTATCAGCATGAAGGATCCAAGTCCGGGTTCTACCCGAACGTGGCCTTCGAGGTGGATCAGAACTGGAACGAGGACATCGATGCGGTCAAAGGACGCAACGACGACCTCACCGCCATGGTCCGGATGCGTTACAACCTGTTCCGTGGCGGCTCCGATCTGGCTGAAAGCAAGGCCACCTCGGCACTCTATTCCCAGGCAAAAGACATTCACCTGAATGCCTTCCGTCAGGTGGAAGAGGGGACCCGCCTCGCCTGGAATGCCAAGGAGTCGCTGGCCAAGCAGAAAGTCTTCCTGAAAGAGCACGTGGACGCCAGCTACGACACCGTACAGGCGTACAAGAAGCAGTTTGGTCTGGGACAACGGACCTTGCTGGACGTGCTGAACACGGAGAACGAACTGTTCGAGGCTCGCCGCAGCTACATCACGGCCGAGTATGACTCCCTGCTGGCGGATTACCGTATCCTCAATGCCACCGGGGGACTGCTCAATGCCATGAATGTACAGCAGCCCGCTGATTGGCAGGCCAACAACAACTGATGGTCATCGTGCTGATGCCATATCAGTCAGAAGAAATGGCTGCAGCTTGCTGCAGTCATTCTTTTATGTATTTGGCTTTCAACTGAAGATTGCAATGGCATGCCGCAGGGGAAACATGTGACATCGTGGTGCAAGGCAGGGGGCCGCGGGCTCTTCTGGCCAGCATGGCTCATCCGCCCCGTGCAGCGTTGGCGGCTCCAGCTGTTGTGGCTGGTGCTGCTGTCTATCCCTCTGCTGCTCAGCGCCAGCCAGCCCTTGTCGTCGGAAGATCTGAAGCTGGTCAAGCGGGCGGAGGAGACCTATGGCCCTCGTGCAGGCAAGCGGGTCACCAGCTGGCGCACGCTGGCCATGCAGAACCGGGCTGCGGGTCTGACGGAGCGACAGAAGCTGGAAAAGGTGAACCAGTTTTTCAATCAGATGCGGTTTATCGATGACATCAAGCTGTGGCGCAAGAAGGATTACTGGGCGACCCCGCTGGAATTTTTGGGGGCGGCTGGCGGAGATTGTGAAGACTTCAGCATTTCCAAATACTTTACGCTGCTGGAGCTTGGCATCCCGGATGAAAAAATGCGGATGGTATATGTCAAGGCATTGGATTATAACCAGTTTCATATGGTTGTTGCCTATTATGAGACGCCCGCATCAGTGCCTCTCATTCTGGACAATCTCGTCGGCGCCATTCGCCCGGCCAGTCAGCGGGCGGATCTGGTGCCAATTTACAGCTTTAACGGTAGTCACTTGTGGTTGATGAAGGCGCGTGGTCAAGGGGAACTGGCCGGGCAATCATCCCGCTTGGGATTATGGACTGACTTACGCAATCGCATGACTTCAGGGCGATTGGCTCGGCCTGTGGTGAATTTGGATGATTAACCTATGACGCTCTACAGACAACTATTGGCAACCATGCTGTTACTGTTCGGATTGCTGTTTGCCGCCACCTACTGGGTACAGTTCAATTCGACCCGCAACTATCTGGCGCAACAGCAGGAGACCACAGTCATCAACACCTCCACCGCCCTGGGTCTGGCGTTGACGCCTTATCTGGAGAACGGGGACAAGGTGAGTGCCGAATCCGTCATGAAGGCCGTGTTCGACGGCGGCTACTATCGACTGGTCCGCCTCGATCTGCTGGCTTCCAAGGATGTCATCGAACTGGAAAACAGCAGCAACATACAGGGAGTGCCGCAGTGGTTCATCGAGCTGGGCCTCTTCCCTGAGGTATCCAACGAATCCATTCTGACCTCGGGCTGGTTGCAACTGGGCAAGCTGAAGATAGTGGGCCATCCGGGACAGGCCTACTACGAGCTCTGGAAGGGGATGAGCGAGCTGGCGACCTGGTTCCTGGTGGGCTTCCTGATCACCACCATTCTGCTGATGCGGGCACTCAACTACCTGCTCAAACCGCTCAAGCTCATCTGCGAGCAGGCGGTCGAGATAGAGCTGCACCACTTCGGACACACCATTCCCGAACCCAAGAGCCGCGAGTTGAAACAGGTGGTGCAGGCCATCAACACCCTCTCGAGCAAGCTGGCGGTGCAGTTCAAGGAGCAGGCCGATGAAGCCGAGAACCTGCGCGCCCGGGTCTATGTGGATGCGGTCTCCGGGCTCGGCAACCGCTCCTACTTCGTGGGACAGGTCAATGCCTGGATCGCCGAAGCGGGACAGGGGGGCGTCATGCTGGTGGCCGTCGACATGCTGGACGATCTCTATCGTGAGGAAGGCTATGCGGCGCGGGACAACATGGTCAAGTCCATCGCCCAGGTGCTCAGGGAGCTGCTGGACGGCTGGGATGGTGCGGCGCTGGCCCGGATCTCGGCCACCGAATACGCCCTGCTCTGTCCTACCGATGATCTGTCACAGCTCAAGGATCTGGCGGAGCTTATCAATAGCCGTATCGCCGATCTGGTGGTCAATCCCATGGGTGAGAGCGGTGCGCTCTCCGTGGTCGGGATCGCCGGCCGTGATGGCGATGATGACCTCTCCGCCCTGCTGACCAAGGCGGACAATGCGCTGGGCAAGGCGCGCAACGAGCGACGGGGTGCCGTCGTCATGGAAGGGGGCTCGGATCAGGGGTTGATGGGGCGCCTGGCCTGGCGTGATCTGGTACAGGATGCAATGGCCCGAAACCTGTGGCGCTTCAAGGCGCAGCCTGCCTGTCGCTTCGATGATGGTACGCGCCTGCATGCCGAGCTGTTCGCTTCCATCTCGCGGGATGGGACCGACTATTTCGCAGGCCAGTTCTTGCCCGCCATAGAGCAGTTCCAGATGGGGGCCGAGTTTGACAAGGCCGTTCTGGAAGCTTGCGTGCCCCTGTTCAAGCAGCAATCCGAGCTGGTGCTCGCGGTCAACATCACCGCAGGGTCGCTCTGTTCGGATGAGTTCCTGACCTGGCTGAGCGGCTATCTGGCTGTGAATGGCGAGTTGAAGGAGAGACTGCTGTTCGAGATCCCTGAGGCTGCCATCATGAAACACAAGCAGCATGTGACCAACCTGGTCGAGGTGCTGCGAGAGCAGGGCTTCCTGTGGGGGGTCGATCACTATGGTCGCCACTTCCAGTCCCTCGGATATCTGGAGGAACTGGCCCCTGCCTACGTCAAGGTGGATCATGGCTATACCAGCCAGGTCATGGAGCCGGGAGCCGATACCTCCTTCCTGGCTGCGGTCTGTCGGGCAGCCCACAATGCGGGTGTCACGACCATCGCCACCCGAGTGGAGGATCAGCAGCAGGTCGAGGTGCTGGCCAGTCTGCACATAGACGGTTATCAAGGCTTCGTTCATCCGGCATTCCCACTGCCGTGAATTACGCTATCATATTGAAAGGGCCCCAATGAGGGCCCTTTTTTATATCCATTTAGAATATATGAAGGTGCTTTGCTGCGATGAACATGCAGAAGGGCTGAAAGGCGAGTTGTTAGTGTATTGATTTGTCTGTGTAAAAAATATTCATTCGATTCGCTGCATCGGATGAAGCCAAACAGATTCAATGTTGTACATTTTTGCAACTGAAGCTCGATGGGCGCGCATCTAGAGTGTAGGCATCAAGATCTGTCACCCTGGAGCAATGGATATGCGCACCCAAATCATCGACAAAACCGTCGTCGTCTCTTCCGTGGAAGGCAATGTTCAGATCCTGCTTGCCGATGGCAGCAGCCGTCCTCTCCAGCCTGGCGAGATATTGCAACCGGGCGCCAAGCTCAATATTGCCGACGATGCGAAATTGATGTTGGCACCCTACGATGACAACCCCGGGCAGGCCGCAGCTGCCCCCGCCGAGACAGATACACCGGCCGAAGGGCAACCCTCATCATCGGCCGAGAACAGCAACCTCCCTCCAGAAATTGCGGCCTTGCAAGAATCCATCCTGCAAGGGGTCGACCCGACCAAGGACTTTGAAGCCGCCGCAGCCGGCGGGGCGCCTGCCGCTGGTGGGGGTGGCGGCATCGGCGGGGTCGCGGGGGCCAGTGGCAACGGCGGCTTTGTCGTCATCGATCGTGTCGGTGATGCGACCATAGCCGAGGCCGGATTTGATACCAGTTATGACGCCTTGCTCGATCAGAATGTGCTGCAGGAAGACGATCTTCTGCCAGAGAATGAGCTCGATGATCTGGATGAATCTGAAGTCACCCAGGAAGACCAAGCCATCAGTGGCAACCTGCTGCTCAACAGCAGCAACTCGGATGGCCCTCAAGACACATCGATTGTTTCCTATAGCTGGGGCAGCAACATCGGCATTCTGGCCGGTGTCGAGAGCTCATTGGACGGGATAGGCACCCTCATCATCAATGCCGACGGCTCCTACACCTTCACTCCGGCACTCAATTACACAGGCCCTGTGCCGCCAGCCAACTACATAGTGACAGATGGCGACGATACCAATAACTCCATTCTGACCATTACCATTACCCCCACGGATGAAACAGTCTCCTTGGGCGGGCTGCAGGTCGAAGGGGGCGAGCTTGTTCTGAATGAAGCGGCACTGGCCGATGGCAGCAGCCCGGATGCTGCTGGCCTGACCAAGAGCGGCGCCTTCACCTTCAACGCGGCAGATGGCATCCAGAGCCTGGCTCTGGGTGGCGTGGTACTCATCAGTAACGGTCAGGTCATCAGCAGTTTCCCGCAGGCGATCCCGAGCCCTCTGGGCAATCAGCTGTTGGTGACAGGCATCAGCTACAACCCGGTGACAGGCGCCGGCACTGTGACCTACAGCTACACCCTGAGCGATAACGAGGCTCACACCCAGCCTGCCAATGACACTGCCCTGACCGAGAGTTTCAACGTCGCGCTGACGGACAGCGACGGTGACAGCACCAGCGCCAGTCTGGATGTGGTGATACTGGATGACGTACCCAGCGTGCGCCTGCTCCCTGGGGCCGGTGAGCTGGGTGTGGTCAGCGTGGATGAGAGCTTGCCTGCCTTGGATGGTGCAGACAGCGATGGCATAGGTAGTGCGACCCTGGCGGCAGCCGTGGTGCAAGCCCAGTTCAGCCATGCCTTCGGTGCGGACGGGGCGGGCAGCATCGGCTACAATCTGGCCCTCAGCGGCAGCAATGTGGCGAGCGGCCTCTATGCGGTTGATCCGCAGGCCGCCAATGGCCAGGGCACTCAGATAGTGCTCAATCAAGTGGGCAATGTCATCACCGGCAGCGCCAACGGGGTGAGCTACTTCACCCTCACCATAGATCCGGCCACTGGCGCCGTGACCCTGAACCTGCTGGACAATGTCTGGCACGGCAATACCGGCAATCACGATGACAGCGTCAGCCTGACGTTGAACAGCGGTGTGTTGACCCTGGTGCAGACAGTGACCGATGCCGATGGCGACAACGCCAAGGCCAGCATCGATCTGGGGACCGGCGGCGTGTTCCGCTTCGAGGACGATGGCCCGGCTTCAGGCTTGGCCGTCGAGTTCCAACGTCCAGGCTCCATTGTGGTGGATGAGAGCCTACCAGTCCTGGATGGGGCAGGTAGTGATGGTATTGCAAGCGCGGTGTTGAGTGGTGCCGCCGTACAGTCCCAATTTACTCATGCCTTCGGTGCGGACGGGGCGGGCAATATCGGCTACAACCTGGCCCTCAATGGCAGCAATGTGGCAAGCGGCCTCTATGCGGTTGACCCGCTGGCCGCCAATGGTCAGGGCACTCAGATAGTGCTCAATCAAGTGGGCAATGTCATCACCGGCAGCGCCAACGGGGTGAGCTACTTCACCCTCACCATAGATCCGGCCACTGGCGCCGTGACCCTGAACCTGCTGGACAATGTCTGGCACGGCAATACCGGCAACCACGATGACAGCGTTAGCCTGACCCTGAACAGCGGTGTACTGACCCTGGTGCAGACAGTGACCGATGCCGATGGCGACAACGCCAAGGCCAGCATCGATCTGGGCGTCAACGGGACGTTCCGCTTCGAGGACGATGGCCCGACCGCAGGACTGGCCGGTGAGGCCCCGAGTCTGGGGTCGGTGAAGGTGGATGAGAGCCTGCCGGCGCTGGGCGGTGTGGGCGGTGACGGTATCGTCAGCGCGACCCTGGCTGCCGCTACGGTGCAAGCCCAGTTCAGCCATGCCTTCGGTGCGGACGGGGCGGGCAGCATCGGCTACAACCTGGCCCTCAATGGCAGCAATGTGGCGAGCGGCCTCTATGCGGTTGATCCGCAGGCCGCCAATGGTCAGGGCACTCAGATAGTGCTCAATCAAGTGGGCAATGTCATCACCGGCAGCGCCAACGGGGTGAGCTACTTCACCCTCACCATAGATCCGGCCACTGGCGCCGTGACCCTGAACCTGCTGGACAATGTCTGGCACGGCAATACCGGCAACCACGATGACAGCGTCAGCCTGACCCTGAACAGCGGTGTGCTGACCCTGGTGCAGACAGTGACCGATGCCGATGGCGACAACGCCAAGGCCAGTATCGATCTGGGCGTCAACGGGACGTTCCGCTTCGAGGACGATGGCCCGACCGCAGGACTGGCCGGTGAGGCCCCGAGTCTGGGGTCGGTGAAGGTGGATGAGAGCCTGCCGGCGCTGGGCGGTGTGGGCGGTGACGGTATCGTCAGCGCGACCCTGGCCGCCGCTACGGTGCAAGCCCAGTTCAGCCATGCCTTCGGTGCGGACGGGGCGGGCAGCATCGGCTACAACCTGGCCCTCAATGGCAACAATGTGGCGAGCGGCCTCTATGCGGTTGATCCGCTGGCCGCCAATGGTCAGGGCACTCAGATAGTGCTCAACCAAGTGGGCAATGTTATTACTGGCAGCGCCAACGGAGTGAGCTACTTCACCCTCACCATAGATCCGGCCACCGGTGCCGTGACCCTGAACCTGCTGGACAATGTCTGGCACGGCAATACCGGCAGTCACGATGACGGTGTCAGCCTGACCCTGAACAGCGGTGTGCTGACCCTGGTGCAGACAGTGACCGATGCCGATGGCGACAACGCCAAGGCCAGCATCGATCTGGGCGTCAACGGGACGTTCCGCTTCGAGGACGATGGCCCGACCGCAGGACTGGCCGGTGAGGCCCCGAGTCTGGGGTCGGTGAAGGTGGATGAGAGTCTGCCGGCGCTGGGCGGCGTGGGCGGTGACGGTATCGTCAGCGCGACCCTGGCCGCCGCTACGGTGCAAGCCCAGTTCAGCCATGCCTTCGGTGCGGACGGGGCGGGCAACATCGGCTACAACCTGGCCCTCAATGGCAGCAATGTGGCGAGCGGCCTCTATGCGGTTGATCCACTGGCCGCCAATGGCCAGGGCACTCAGATAGTGCTCAACCAAGTGGGCAATGTCATCACCGGCAGCGCCAACGGGGTGAGCTACTTCACCCTCACCATAGATCCGGCCACGGGCGCCGTGACCCTGAACCTGCTGGACAATGTCTGGCACGGCAATACCGGCAACCATGATGACAGCGTCAGCCTGACCCTGAACAGCGGTGTGCTGACCCTGGTGCAGACAGTGACCGATGCCGATGGCGACAACGCCAAGGCCAGCATCGATCTGGGGACCGGCGGCGTGTTCCGCTTCGAGGACGATGGCCCGACCGCAGGGCTGGCAACTCAGGCCCCGAGTCTGGGGTCGGTGAAGGTGGACGAGAGTCTGCCGGCGCTGGGTGGCGTGGGCGGTGACGGTATCGTCAGCGCGACCCTGGCCGCCGCTACGGTGCAAGCCCAGTTCAGCCACGCCTTCGGTGCGGACGGGGCGGGCAACATCGGCTACAACCTGGCCCTCAATGGCAGCAATGTGGCGAGCGGCCTCTATGCGGTTGATCCGCTGGCCGCCAATGGTCAGGGCACTCAGATAGTGCTCAACCAAGTGGGCAATGTCATCACCGGCAGCGCCAACGGGGTGAGCTACTTCACCCTCACCATAGATCCGACCACGGGCGCCGTGACCCTGAACCTGCTGGACAATGTCTGGCACGGCAATACCGGCAATCACGATGACAGCGTCAGCCTGACCCTGAACAGCGGTGTGCTGACCCTGGTGCAGACAGTGACCGATGCCGATGGCGACAACGCCAAGGCCAGCATCGATCTGGGCGTCAACGGGACGTTCCGCTTCGAGGACGATGGCCCGACCGCAGGACTGGCCGGTGAGGCCCCGAGTCTGGGGTCGGTGAAGGTGGATGAGAGTCTGCCGGCGCTGGGCGGCGTGGGCGGTGACGGTATCGTCAGCGCGACCCTGGCCGCCGCTACGGTGCAAGCCCAGTTCAGCCACGCCTTCGGTGCGGACGGGGCGGGCAATATCGGCTACAACCTGGCCCTCACTGGCAGCAATGTGGCGAGCGGCCTCTATGCGGTTGATCCGCTGGCCGCCAATGGCCAGGGCACTCAGATAGTGCTCAATCAAGTGGGCAATGTCATCACCGGCAGCGCCAACGGGGTGAGCTACTTCACCCTCACCATAGATCCGACCACGGGCGCCGTGACCCTGAAGCTGCTGGACAATGTCTGGCACGGCAATACCGGCAATCACGATGACAGCGTCAGCCTGACCCTGAACAGCGGTGTGCTGACCCTGGTGCAGACCGTCACCGATGCCGATGGCGACAATGCCAAGGCCAGCATCGATCTGGGCGTCAACGGGACGTTCCGCTTCGAGGATGATGGTCCGACCGCAGGACTGGCCGGTGAGGCCCCGAGTCTGGGGTCGGTGAAGGTGGACGAGAGCCTGCCGGCACTGGGCGGTGTGGGCGGTGACGGTATCGTCAGCGCGACCCTGGCCGCCGCTACGGTGCAAGCCCAGTTCAGCCACGCCTTCGGTGCGGACGGGGCCGGCAACATCGGCTACAACCTGGCCCTCAATGGCAGCAATGTGGCGAGCGGCCTCTATGCGGTTGATCCGCTGGCCGCCAATGGCCAGGGCACTCAGATAGTGCTCAATCAAGTGGGCAATGTCATCACCGGCAGCGCCAACGGGGTGAGCTACTTCACCCTCACCATAGATCCGGCAACGGGTGCCGTGACCCTGAACCTGCTGGACAATGTCTGGCACGGCAATACCGGCAGTCACGATGACAGCGTCAGCCTGACCCTGAACAGCGGTGTGCTGACCCTGGTGCAGACAGTGACCGATGCCGATGGCGACAATGCCAAGGCCAGCATCGATCTGGGGACCGGCGGCGTGTTCCGCTTCGAGGACGATGGTCCGACCGCAGGGCTGGCAACTCAGGCCCCGAGTCTGGGGTCGGTGAAGGTGGATGAGAGTCTGCCGGCGCTGGGCGGCGTGGGCGGTGACGGTATCGTCAGCGCGACCCTGGCCGCCGCTACGGTGCAAGCCCAGTTCAGCCATGCGTTCGGTGCGGACGGGGCGGGTAACATCGGCTACAACCTGGCCCTCACTGGCAGCAATGTGGCGAGCGGCCTCTATGCGGTTGATCCGCTGGCCGCCAATGGCCAGGGCACTCAGATAGTGCTCAACCAAGTGGGCAATGTCATTACCGGCAGCGCCAACGGGGTGAGCTACTTCACCCTCACCATAGATCCGGCCACTGGCGCCGTGACCCTGAAGCTGCTGGACAATGTCTGGCACGGTAATACCGGCAGCCATGATGACAGCGTCAGCCTGACCCTGAACAGCGGTGTGCTGACCCTGGTGCAGACAGTGACCGATGCCGATGGCGATAACGCCAAGGCCAGCATCGATCTCGGGACCGGCGGCGTGTTCCGCTTCGAGGACGATGGCCCGACGGCCGGGTTGGCAACTCAGGCCCCGAGTCTGGGGTCGGTGAAGGTGGACGAGAGCCTGCCGGCGCTGGGCGGCGTGGGTGGTGACGGTATCGTCAGCGCGACCCTGGCCGCCGCTACGGTGCAAGCCCAGTTCAGCCATGCGTTCGGGGCGGACGGGGCGGGCAGTATCGGCTACAACCTGGCCCTCACTGGCAGCAATGTGGCGAGCGGCCTCTATGCGGTTGATCCGCTGGCCGCCAATGGTCAGGGCACTCAGATAGTGCTCAACCAAGTGGGCAATGTCATTACCGGCAGCGCCAACGGGGTGAGCTACTTCACCCTCACCATAGATCCGGCCACGGGCGCCGTGACCCTGAAGCTGCTGGACAATGTCTGGCACGGTAATGCCGGCAGCCATGATGACAGCGTCAGCCTGACCCTGAACAGCGGTGTGCTGACCCTGGTGCAGACGGTGACCGATGCCGATGGCGACAACGCCAAGGCCAGCATCGATCTGGGGACCGGCGGCGTGTTCCGCTTTGAGGACGATGGTCCAACGGCCGGGTTGGCAACTCAGGCCCCGAGTCTGGGGTCGGTGAAGGTGGACGAGAGCCTGCCGGCGCTGGGCGGCGTGGGTGGTGACGGTATCGTCAGCGCGACCCTGGCCGCCGCTACGGTGCAAGCCCAGTTCAGCCATGCGTTCGGGGCGGACGGGGCGGGCAGTATCGGCTACAACCTGGCCCTCACTGGCAGCAATGTGGCGAGCGGTCTCTATGCGGTTGATCCGCTGGCCGCCAATGGCCAGGGCACTCAGATAGTGCTCAACCAAGTGGGCAATGTCATCACCGGCAGCGCCAACGGGGTGAGCTACTTCACCCTCACCATAGATCCGGCCACTGGCGCCGTGACCCTGAAGCTGCTGGACAATGTCTGGCACGGTAATACCGGCAGCCATGATGACAGCGTCAGCCTGACCCTGAACAGCGGTGTGCTGACCCTGGTGCAGACAGTGACCGATGCCGATGGCGATAACGCCAAGGCCAGCATCGATCTGGGGACCGGCGGCGTGTTCCGCTTCGAGGACGATGGCCCGACGGCCGGGTTGGCAACTCAGGCCCCGAGTCTGGGGTCGGTGAAGGTGGACGAGAGCCTGCCGGCGCTGGGCGGCGTGGGTGGTGACGGTATCGTCAGCGCGACCCTGGCCGCCGCTACGGTGCAAGCCCAGTTCAGCCATGCGTTCGGGGCGGACGGGGCGGGCAGTATCGGCTACAACCTGGCCCTCACTGGCAGCAATGTGGCGAGCGGCCTCTATGCGGTTGATCCGCTGGCCGCCAATGGTCAGGGCACTCAGATAGTGCTCAATCAAGTGGGCAATGTCATTACCGGCAGCGCCAACGGGGTGAGCTACTTCACCCTCACCATAGATCCGGCCACGGGCGCCGTGACCCTGAAGCTGCTGGACAATGTCTGGCACGGTAATACCGGCAGCCATGATGACAGCGTCAGCCTGACCCTGAACAGCGGTGTGCTGACCCTGGTGCAGACAGTGACCGATGCCGATGGCGACAACGCCAAGGCCAGCATCGATCTGGGGACCGGCGGCGTGTTCCGCTTCGAGGACGATGGCCCCGTGCAGTCTGGTAATGGGCAAGGCCCCACTGTGCATGGCTCGGTACAGGAGGATGCCCTGACACTGGCTGGCGGTGCTCCCCATGAGGGCAACCATGAAGGGCCCGGGCAGACCACCACGGTCAGTGATACTTCGGGCTCTCTGAATACCTTGGTGGAATTCGGGGCCGATGGTCCTGGCGTATTCAGTCTGTCGAATAACGTCAGTTCACTGGTCTCACAAGGGCTGAGCAGCGGTGGCGTGGCGCTGAGTTATAGCGTGGCGGGCAATGTGTTGACAGCAACCGCAGGCGGGACAGTGATCTTCACCTTGACCGTGGCTGCTGACGGTGATTACTCCTTCACCCTGAAGGGACCGCTGGATCATCCTGTCAAGGAAGGGTTGCCGAATGGCGATAATGAGTTGCTGCCGGTACCTATCGACTTCTCGGGTGTCCTGGTTGCTACCGATGGGGATGGTGATCGGGTCCAGGGCTTCACGAAAGGGTCATTCGTCATCGATGTGCAGGATGATATTCCTGTGGCCCAAGATGACTACGCTACCGTGCTTGCCGGTCAGTCTCAGAACATCAATATGGTATTCGTGCTCGACTTCAGCGGCAGTATCGACAATAGCGAGCTGAACATCATGCTGGATGCAGTACGTACTGCAGGACAGGCGCTGTTCAATACCTCTGGTGGCCAAGTCAAGATCCAGATCGTGGCATTTTCCGGCGATTCTATTGCTTATCTGCCAACCGATAATGTCACCGCGTTCACTAATCTGGTTAATTCGTTGAACCCACAGGAGCCCGGCGGTATACGTCCATTCAATGGCAGCACCGACTTCACCGATGCCATTGAGCAGACCATGATCTCTTACACGCCCATCCCGGGTTGGAGTAACCAGGTGGTCTTCATCAGCGATGGTGACCCCAATGAACAAACCGGCCCAGGTGGTGCTTCACTCACCAACACGGTGGCAACCAACTGGAACAATTTCGTCGATACCAACCTAGTCAATGTCACCACCATAGGCATTGGCAATGGGATCAATGATGTCCGCCTGCAAGAAGTCGACCTGGATGCCGGCCCGAACAACATGCCGCTGCGGGTTAATAACTTCAGTGACCTAGTCAACACCCTGCTCAATCAGGTGATAGGCGGCCTGGTGCAAGGCAATGTGCTCAGCGGCTCAAACAATGTCGTGGGTGGTGGGGACGATGATGCCTATGGCGCTGATGGTCCAGGTTATATCCAGTCCATCAAGATTGGCGCGACCACCTACAGCTGGGACGGGGTGCTCGATGGCGATCAGCAGCTGACGGCCGTCACTACTCCCGCGGGTGGCAAGCTGAGCTTCAACTTCTCCACTGGGGCATGGAGTTATCAAGCTCCCGCCAATGTGAATGGTGATCTCACCGAAGACTTCCAATACATCCTGATCGATAAGGACGGCGATCCGGCCACGGCCACCCTGCATCTGTATGTCGAAGATGTGGGCTCGGTGCAGGCTTATGTCGATGAGGATGAGTTGCCAAGTGGGATCACCGATAGTGACAGCGTCACCAATAGCGTCAGTGGCACCGTTGCCCCCTTGATTGTCGGCCCGGACAATTCCGCGACCATCAGCCTCAACACTAATACCAGTGGTGTAACCCCGGCCAGTTCGGGTGGCGTGGCGCTGGTCTATACGGTAGTGGGTGATACCCTGACTGCCACGGCCAATGGGGCGACTGTGTTCACACTTCAGGTCGGTTCAAATGGCAGCTATCAGTTCAACTTGGTCAAGTCGCTGGATCATCCGCTGGGTAATGGCGATGACAACGAACTGCTGACCCTGGATTTCACCAGCATCCTGAAGGCCACAGGCGGCACTGGCACCTTGGCCGGCAGCTTCCTGATCCATGTCGAAGACGATGTGCCAATGGCCAACAACGATGCGGACAGCGCCGTCGAAGGGGTGTTCACCCCGGTCACCGGCAACGTCATCACCGGGCTGGGTACCACGGGCGGTGCCGGTGGTGCGGGGGCTGACGTCAAAGGGGCAGACGACGCGGCGGTCAGCCAGGTCGTCGGCTTCAATGGCAGCACCGACAGCAACGCATCGGGTGGCTTCACGGTCACGGGCCAGTACGGCAACCTGACCATGGGCCCGGATGGCGAGTACAGCTACACGCTGACCGCGACCTCAGTCCCGGTCGGGGCAACAGACGTGTTCACCTACACACTCAAGGATGGTGACAACGACACAGACCCGGCGACCCTGACCATCAACATCGGTCAGGATACCCGTACGCCAGTGCTGACCATCGGCAATGCAACGGTGGATGAAGAGGGTCTGCCGGTACGTGGCAGCGAGCCGGCCGGTTCGGCGGCCGTAGGCAACTCCGAGATATTCACCGGCAGTTTCACCGTCAATACGCAAGGTGAGAACCTCACTGCACTGACCATTGGTGGTGGGATCTACAACCTGGTCAGCGGCGGCAGCCAGACGCTGGTAGACAACGCGCAGGGGACGCTGGTCGTGACCGGGGTGACCGGTCCGAGCGGTGGGCCGTTCTCGGTGAACTACACCTACACGCTCAAGGACAATGTGCTCACGCACAGCGTGCAAGGGGATGATGACACGGTCAATGGCCCGCTGTTCGTGGTGTCAGCCACGGATGCCACGGGGGATGTTGGTACCGGTAATCTCCAGGTGGTCATCAGCGATGATGCCCCGACAGCCAACAACGATGCGGACAGCGCCGTCGAAGGGGTGTTCACCCCGGTTACCGGCAACGTCATCACCGGGCTGGGTACCACGGGCGGTGCCGGTGGTGCGGGGGCTGACGTCAAGGGGGCAGACGACGCGGCGGTCAGCCAGGTCGTCGGCTTCAATGGCAGCACCGACAGCAACCCGTCGGGTGGCTTCACGGTCACGGGCCAGTACGGCAACCTGACCATGGGCCCGGATGGCGAGTACAGCTACACGCTGACCGCGACCTCAGTCCCGGTCGGGGCAACAGACGTGTTCACCTACACACTCAAGGATGGTGACAACGACACAGACCCGGCGACCCTGACCATCAACATCGGTCAGGATACCCGTACGCCAGTGCTGACCATCGGCAATGCAACGGTGGATGAAGAGGGTCTGCCGGTACGTGGCAGCGAGCCGGCCGGTTCGGCGGCCGTAGGCAACTCCGAGATATTCACCGGCAGTTTCACCGTCAATACGCAAGGTGAGAACCTCACTGCACTGACCATTGGTGGTGGGGTCTACAACCTGGTCAGCGGCGGCAGCCAGACGCTGGTAGACAACGCGCAGGGGACGCTGGTCGTGACCGGGGTAACCGGTCCGAGCGGTGGGCCGTTCTCGGTGAACTACACCTACACGCTCAAGGACAATGTGCTCACGCACAGCGTGCAAGGGGATGATGACACGGTCAATGGCCCGCTGTTCGTGGTGTCAGCCACGGATGCCACGGGGGATGTTGGTACCGGTAATCTCCAGGTGGTCATCAGCGATGATGCCCCGACAGCCAACAACGATGCGGACAGCGCCGTCGAAGGGGTGTTCACCCCGGTCACCGGCAACGTCATCACCGGGCTGGGTACCACGGGCGGTGCCGGTGGTGCGGGGGCTGACGTCAAGGGGGCAGACGACGCGGCGGTCAGCCAGGTCGTCGGCTTCAATGGCAGCACCGACAGCAACGCATCGGGTGGCTTCACGGTCACGGGCCAGTACGGCAACCTGACCATGGGCCCGGATGGCGAGTACAGCTACACGCTGACCGCGACCTCAGTCCCGGTCGGGGCAACAGACGTGTTCACCTACACACTCAAGGATGGTGACAACGACACAGACCCGGCGACCCTGACCATCAACATCGGCCAAGATACCCGTACGCCAGTGCTGACCATCGGCAATGCAACGGTGGATGAAGAGGGTCTGCCGGTCCGTGGCAGCGAGCCGGCCGGTTCGGCGGCCGTAGGCAATTCCGAGATATTCACCGGCAGTTTCACCGTCAATACGCAAGGTGAGAACCTCACTGCACTGACCATTGGTGGTGGGGTCTACAACCTGGTCAGCGGTGGCAGCCAGACGCTGGTAGACAACGCGCAGGGAACGCTGGTCGTGACCGGGGTGACCGGTCCGAGCGGTGGGCCGTTCTCGGTGAACTACACCTACACGCTCAAGGACAATGTGCTCACGCACAGCGTGCAAGGGGATGATGACACGGTCAATGGCCCGCTGTTCGTGGTGTCAGCCACGGATGCCACGGGGGATGTTGGTACCGGTAATCTCCAGGTGGTCATCAGCGATGATGCCCCGACAGCCAACAACGATGCGGACAGCGCCGTCGAAGGGGTGTTCACCCCGGTCACCGGCAACGTCATCACCGGGCTGGGTACCACGGGCGGTGCCGGTGGTGCGGGGGCTGACGTCAAAGGGGCAGACGACGCGGCGGTCAGCCAGGTCGTCGGCTTCAATGGCAGCACCGACAGCAACGCATCGGGTGGCTTCACGGTCACGGGCCAGTACGGCAACCTGACCATGGGCCCGGATGGCGAGTACAGCTACACGCTGACCGCGACCTCAGTCCCGGTCGGGGCAACAGACGTGTTCACCTACACACTCAAGGATGGTGACAACGACACAGACCCGGCGACCCTGACCATCAACATCGGTCAGGATACCCGTACGCCAGTGCTGACCATCGGCAATGCAACGGTGGATGAAGAGGGTCTGCCGGTACGTGGCAGCGAGCCGGCCGGTTCGGCGGCCGTAGGCAACTCCGAGATATTCACCGGCAGTTTCACCGTCAATACGCAAGGTGAGAACCTCACTGCACTGACCATTGGTGGTGGGATCTACAACCTGGTCAGCGGCGGCAGCCAGACGCTGGTAGACAACGCGCAGGGGACGCTGGTCGTGACCGGGGTGACCGGTCCGAGCGGTGGGCCGTTCTCGGTGAACTACACCTACACGCTCAAGGACAATGTGCTCACGCACAGCGTGCAAGGGGATGATGACACGGTCAATGGCCCGCTGTTCGTGGTGTCAGCCACGGATGCCACGGGGGATGTTGGTACCGGTAATCTCCAGGTGGTCATCAGCGATGATGCCCCGACAGCCAACAACGATGCGGACAGCGCCGTCGAAGGGGTGTTCACCCCGGTCACCGGCAACGTCATCACCGGGCTGGGTACCACGGGCGGTGCCGGTGGTGCGGGGGCTGACGTCAAGGGGGCAGACGACGCGGCGGTCAGCCAGGTCGTCGGCTTCAATGGCAGCACCGACAGCAACGCATCGGGTGGCTTCACGGTCACGGGCCAGTACGGCAACCTGACCATGGGCCCGGATGGCGAGTACAGCTACACGCTGACCGCGACCTCAGTCCCGGTCGGGGCAACAGACGTGTTCACCTACACACTCAAGGATGGTGACAACGACACAGACCCGGCGACCCTGACCATCAACATCGGTCAGGATACCCGTACGCCAGTGCTGACCATCGGCAATGCAACGGTGGATGAAGAGGGTCTGCCGGTACGTGGCAGCGAGCCGGCCGGTTCGGCGGCCGTAGGCAACTCCGAGATATTCACCGGCAGTTTCACCGTCAATACGCAAGGTGAGAACCTCACTGCACTGACCATTGGTGGTGGGATCTACAACCTGGTCAGCGGCGGCAGCCAGACGCTGGTAGACAACGCGCAGGGGACGCTGGTCGTGACCGGGGTAACCGGTCCGAGCGGTGGGCCGTTCTCGGTGAACTACACCTACACGCTCAAGGACAATGTGCTCACGCACAGCGTGCAAGGGGATGATGACACGGTCAATGGCCCGCTGTTCGTGGTGTCAGCCACGGATGCCACGGGGGATGTTGGTACCGGTAATCTCCAGGTGGTCATCAGCGATGATGCCCCGACAGCCAACAACGATGCGGACAGCGTCGTCGAAGGGGTGTTCACCCCGGTCACCGGCAACGTCATCACCGGGCTGGGTACCACGGGCGGTGCCGGTGGTGCGGGGGCTGACGTCAAGGGGGCAGACGACGCGGCGGTCAGCCAGGTCGTCGGCTTCAATGGCAGCACCGACAGCAACCCGTCGGGTGGCTTCACGGTCACGGGCCAGTACGGCAACCTGACCATGGGCCCGGATGGCGAGTACAGCTACACGCTGACCGCGACCTCGGTCCCGGTCGGGGCAACAGACGTGTTCACCTACACACTCAAGGATGGTGACAACGACACAGACCCGGCGACCCTGACCATCAACATCGGTCAGGATACCCGTACGCCAGTGCTGACCATCGGCAATGCAACGGTGGATGAAGAGGGTCTGCCGGTCCGTGGCAGCGAGCCGGCCGGTTCGGCGGCCGTAGGCAACTCCGAGATATTCACCGGCAGTTTCACTGTCAACACGCAAGGCGAGAACCTCACTGCACTGACCATTGGTGGTGGGGTCTACAACCTGGTCAGCGGTGGCAGCCAGACGCTGGTAGACAACGCGCAGGGAACGCTGGTCGTGACCGGGGTAACTGGTCCGAGCGGTGGGCCGTTCTCGGTGAACTACACCTACACGCTCAAGGACAATGTGCTCACGCACAGCGTGCAAGGGGATGATGACACGGTCAATGGCCCGCTGTTCGTGGTGTCAGCCACGGATGCCACGGGGGATGTTGGTACCGGTAATCTCCAGGTGGTCATCAGCGATGATGCCCCGACGGCGAATGCCGTGACCAATGCCGGTCAGGCTACTCAGGTGCAAAACACCAACCTGATGCTGATCCTCGATATCTCCGGCAGTATGGATGAATCATCTGGGTATCAGGGCATGAGTCGGTTGCAGGTCATGCAGAAGTCGGCACTGGAGCTGCTCGATAAATACAGTGCCTACGGCAATGTGATGGTTAACATCATCACCTTTGCTACCTTGGCATCCAATCCCACAGGGACCTGGGTGAGCGTCGATGCGGCCAAGACGATCATTCTTGGCCTGTCGTCGACAGATTCGACAAACTACGATGATGCACTGAACGATGCCATCAACGCCTTTGCGGCGAGCAACAAGATAGTCGGAGCGCAAAACGTCTCCTACTTCATGTCGGATGGCTTGCCCAACGCGAGCAACGTCAGCAACCCAGCCACTGTTCCGGATGGTGCCAACAGCTTGGGTGATGGTGATGGGATCAGTGCCGCGAACGAGAAAGATTGGACTGACTTCCTGACGGCGAACAACATCAACTCCTTTGCGCTTGGGATGGGGTCTGGGGCTACTCAGTCGGCGCTCAATCCCATCGCCTACAACGGTGTCAGTGGTGCTAGCCCGGCGAACACCACAGCGGTGGTGGTGACGGACTTCAGCCAGCTGGCAGCCACGCTGCTCAGCACAGTTGTGGCGCCCCCCCTGTCCGGACAACTGATCGATGGGATAACAGCGAGTACCGGGGCTGACGGTGGCTGGGTCAATTCCATCACAGTTGCGGGCGTCACTTACACCTACAACCAGAAGACTGACTCAGCTAGCTCAAACACTGCAGCCGGTACCTTTAATACGACGACCAACGAATGGTCAATCACGGTTGCCGGGGGCATCCTCAAGGTGGACATGGACAACGGTGTATATACCTATACTCCGCCATCATCCATACCGGTTGGTGGTATCAATCAGAGCTTTGGCTACAGCGTGATCGATAACGATGGGGATACTGCGTCCAGCACCTTGTCCATCATCGTCAATCCGGCGGTAGGTCCTACCGTGGTGCGTGATGACTTCATCATCACCAATCAGGATCCGTCTACCATCCCGGATTGGGCCCTGCTGGTGAACGATACGGGGCCGCTGGCGGCTACCCAGACGATCATAGGGGTCTCGGGCGCGGTCAGTGGTACGGTAACCGACAATGTGGGCTCGGTGACCTTCGATGATACCTCGGGCAATATCACACCCAACACTTACCAAGGGTCCTTCAACTACACCAACAGCACGACCTCGGATACTGCCAAGGTGTTTGTGGATGTGCAGGGCGGGACGCTCACCGGGAGCTATCTCGACGAGATCCTGATTGGTGGATCTGGTGATGAGACGCTCAACGGCAATGCCGGCAACGACATCCTGCTCGGTGGTGGCGGCAACGATGGGTTGAACGGTGGAGATGGCAACGACATCCTCGTCGGCGGCGCAGGCAACGATACCTTGAACGGTGGTGCTGGCAACGACACTGCCAGTTACATCGACATCACAGGTGGCGTCGGTGTCACTGTGATAGTCAATGGCAACAACCAGGCTACCGGTGGCGCCGGCGCCGACAGTCTGAGCAACATGGAGAACCTGGTCGGCTCGATGTTTGGTGACACTCTGACAGGTGATGGCAGTGCCAACATCCTCAGCGGTCTGGCCGGCAATGACTCCTTGATAGGAGGCGGTGGCGACGACTTGCTAATAGGTGGTATGGGCAGTGACACCCTGACAGGCAATGCTGGCAAGGATACCTTCAAGTGGCAGGCGGGAGATGCCGGTGGTACCGACACCATCATGGACTTCACCACAGGGGCCAATGGGGATGTACTGGATCTGAGCGAACTGCTCAGTGGCGAGCACGCCAATGCAGCGTCCTTGGATCAGTACCTGAACTTTGCATCAGGTCCGGGGGTGAATAAATCGACCTTGACGATCGATCTGGATGGTTCGGGGAGTGGTACCACGACTCACAGTATCTTCTTTGACAATGTGGATCTGACGGCCAATTCGACACGGACCGATCTGCAAATCATTCAGGACCTGTTGAACCAAGGCAATCTCAAGGTCGATCCTTAATCAAACCATGGGGGCCGGGTTTGCCCGACCCCTGTTATTTGATGAAGTGGACGGCTAAGATAGCGGCAGTATCAGGAGAGGGTCACCATGCAGTCATTCAACTGGGTCGACATCGATGGCATTCGCTATAGCTGGGATGGGCAGGACAACATCGTCTGCTCCGGCCGCTTTGGCTATCAGGCCGCGATGACGGGTGACAAGCTCAATGGTCTGGAGCTGGAGAGTGAGGATGGCGATGTGGCGGGGCTGCTCAATGTGGACTTTGCCGCCTCCAGCATCAGCTTTACGCCGGCAGAGGATGCTCCCTTGCCTCACATGGTGGTGCTGGTTGGCCATGAGTGGGGGCAGCAGGAGTACTCGCTGCAGAGCTTGAGCGACAGCTCCTTGCAGGGGCTGCTCAGCCATGGTGAAGAGCTTGACTGGAGTAGTCTGGCGGTGGTGACGGCTTCCGAGCCGAGCATGCCATCCCAGGGTCACGTTCTGTCGTGGGATTCATTCCATTTCGAGGATGAGTCTCTGCTCGGGGCCGAAGTTCCGTCGTCCGTGATCGCGAGCCATGGCAATCCCCTTGGAGGAGAGATCAGCATCAATATCGACATGACCAATCAGGTGCTGGAGCAGATCCCTCCATTGCACGATATATGAATCCCAATCGACGACGTGCATAATGACCTCCATCTAATCGATGGAGGTTTTTTTCTATGTGGCGTCCCCTTCTTACCCTGTCTGCGCTCGTTGTCAGTGCCCCGCTGCTTGCCATCGAGGTGCCCCAGGCTCCCCATCTGGTGGTCAGCGGTTACGCGGAGCAGAAGGCAGAGCCCGACATGCTGACGCTCAACGTCGCCGTGACCGCCCTGGAGAAACAGGGCATCAAGGCCAAGCAGCAGGTGGATACCAAGGTTGCCGCCTTCTTTGGTCAATTGGAGAGCCTCGGCATCAAGCGCAGCGATGTGGAGGCCGGCAATCTGGTGATCTCCCCCGAGTACCAGTATCCGCAGAACAAGCAGCCAGAGATGGTGGGCTATCGTGCCCAGCGCCAGCTGGCGGTCAAACTCTACCAGCTCGACAAGCTGAGCCAGCTGATGGACACCGCCCTCAAGGCGGGTCTGGAGTCCGTCTCCCAGATTGAGTACGGCCTCAAGTCACCACAGGTCATCAAGGAGCAGGCGCGTCTTGGTGCTGTGGCAGATGCCACCAGCAAGGCGGAATCCCTGGCCAAGGCCTTTGGCATGAAGCTTGGCAAGGTGTACAGCGTCGAGTATCGCAACAGCTCGCCCATGCCGGTCTATAGCCGAGCCATGAAGGCTGCCGCAGCACCCGCCGCCGACATGGCGGAGAACAGCTACCAACAGCAGCAGATCAGCATCACGGACAACGTGGAAGCCGTCTTCCTGCTGGAATGATGGACCCTTCAACCGACCCTGATCTCTCCAAACCCGAGGCTTCAGCCTCGGGTTTGTCGTTATGGAGGCCCTGATCATGGAAGCTGAATGGCAACGCCCAGAGGACGCTCTTATCTGGGCAGGTCCGGGGCAGGGGAGTGATGGACGACTTCGCCCATGCCAGGGGATCTGGCGCATAAAAAAATGCCGGTCACTGACCGGCATTTTTGCAAGAGGAGCAGGGAGGCTTAGCCCAGATTGGCGGCGACCCGTTCCTGGCGCTTCTGCTTGAACAGATAGCCCAGACCCAGCACCAGTACCCAGGCCGGGATCAGCTCGACCGAGATGCGGGTGCCGTCGTTCATGTACATGATCACCAGGATGGCGGCCATGAAGGCGAGGCAGAGGTAGTTGCCAAAGGGGCTCCAGAGCGCCTTGAACTTGGTAGTCACCCCTTCGGCAGCCTTGACCTTGCGGAACTTGAGGTGGGCGAGGCTGATCATGGCCCAGTTGATGACCAGGGCGGAAACCACCAGCGACATCAAGAGGCCGAAAGCCTTGCCCGGGATCAGGTAGTTGATCAGCACGCAGAGCAAGGTGGCTGCTGCAGAGATGGTGATGGCGGTCAGGGGAACACCGCTCTTGTTAGTCTTGAGCAGGGCCTTGGGACCGTTGCCCTGCTTGGCCAGGCCAAACAGCATGCGGCTGTTGCAGTAGACACAGCTGTTGTAGACGGAGAGCGCCGCAGTCAGCACCACCAGGTTGAGCACGTTGGCCACCAGGTTGCTGTCGAGAGCATGGAAGATCATCACGAAGGGACTGCCGCCTTCGACCACCTTGCCCCAGGGGTAGAGGGAAAGCAGCACGGTCAGAGCGCCGATATAGAAGATGAGGATACGGTAGATCACCTGATTGGTGGCCTTGGGAATGCTCTTCTCGGGATTGTCCGCTTCTGCCGCCGTGATGCCGACCAGCTCCAGACCACCGAAGGAGAACATGATGAAGGCCATGGCCATCACCAGGCCGCCCACCCCGTTGGGGAAGAAGCCGCCCTGGGCCCAGAGGTTGCTGACCGTGGCCTCGGGACCGCCGGTGCCGGAGAACAGCAGGTAACCACCGAAGCCTATCATGCCGAGGATGGCCACGACCTTGATGATGGCGAACCAGAACTCCATCTCGCCAAACGCCTTGACGTTGGAGAGGTTGATGGCGTTGATCAGCACGAAGAAGAAGGCCGCCGACATCCAGGTCGGGATATCGGGCCACCAGTACTGCACGTAGATGCCGACTGCCGTCAGCTCCGCCATGCTCACCAGCACGTAGAGCACCCAGTAGTTCCAGCCGGAGGCGAAACCGGCGAAGTCACCCCAGTACTTGTAGGCGAAGTGACTGAAGGAGCCGGCCACCGGCTCTTCCACCACCATCTCGCCGAGCTGGCGCATGATGAGGAAGGCGATGAAGCCGCCGATGGCGTAACCAAGCAGTACCGAGGGGCCTGCCATCTTGATGGTGTCGGCAATGCCGAGGAACAGGCCGGTACCTATGGCACCGCCCAGTGCGATGAGCTGGATGTGGCGGTTTTTCAGGCCGCGCTTGAGCTCTTCGCCGTCTTGTTGAAGATCCATTCTTCCTTCCTTACGTCGCTGAATTCACTCGTCTCGCGCCTCGTCTGCCATGGCACCTCCTGTGCCCGGCGCGGCATCTTGTGCCGAAAACGTGACGAAATCCGTATTAATATCGTTACGGTTTGCCGCGCACTGTTTTTTATGGCGGCTACCAACCCGAGCAGAATAGTGATAATCGACCGCTCGTGCACCTTTTTTCCTCATCATTGGTTTGCTTTGTGGCCAATGTTCAGGTTTTTCATGATCTGGGAAGGGGTTTTGGAAGTGATTGCTGGTTTTATGGTCAGTTGGTTTTGGTGCTATTGACCTGGTGGTGGTTTGATGAGCTAGTAGCCCTTTTCAAGGAAGGACTCATATGATCGAAGGTATTGTCGGTGGCTTGCTGCTCGCCACGCTCTGGCTGGGGATCTGGCTCTCCCCTATGTTGTTGACCATGGCAGCGGCCTGCTTGATGGTCTGGGGATGGCAGGGGGCGGATTATCTGGTGAACAACGTCGCCATGGTGCTGACGCTCGCCGCCGGGCTTGGCCTGCTACCCGCCTGCTGGTTGAGCGATCGGGTACGCAAACGTCACGGTTTGCTGCGTTTTCATGGCATCTTGATGAACAATCGGGAGCTCAACAAGCCCGGCTCCCGTCCTCGCCCCTGATCCTCATGACGCCGACGGTTCCACCGGCGTCATTTCTCCCTGTCTTGCTGTCTTATTATCTTGCCACTCGCCAATCTGATAGTGCTTGATATGGCTATTTTCATGCGGGCTAGCAGAGTTGGCGGCGAAGGCCGGTTGCCTCCAGGATCTTGGCGCTGATCTCCTCCACCGAGTGGGAGCTGGTGTCGAGGAAGCGGATCGCCTCCTGGCGGAACAGCCGCTCCACGCTTGCCAGCTCCTGCTCGCACTGCTCGAGAGAGGAGTAGCGACTGTTGGCGCGGCGCTGGTTGCGGATCTCGTGCAGCCGCTGGGGGGCTATGGTGAGACCGAACAGCTTGTGGCGGTTGGCCTTGAGCGGGGCGGGCAGCTCCAGCGAGCCCATGTCCTGCTCGATAAAGGGGTAGTTGGCGGCACGAATGCCAAACTGCAGTGCCAGATAGAGGCTGGTCGGCGTCTTGCCGCAGCGGGAGACCCCGATGAGGATGATGTCGGCTTCGTCATACTCCTTGGTGGTGATGCCGTCGTCGTTGCTGAGGGCGAAGTTGACTGCCTCGATGCGATCGTCATAGAGCTTGCGGTTCTCCATGCCGTGGGTGCGATGGAGCCTGGGCTCGGCCTTGATCCCGAGCTCCTGCTCGAGGGGGCTCACGAAGGTGTTGAGAAAATCGTGGCTGCTGGCCTGGGCCTTGAGCACCTCTTCCCGCACCTGGGGGTCGACTATGGTGTGAAACAGTATGGGTCGCACCCCGGTCTGGCGAAATTGTTCATCGATGCGGGCCCGCACCTGGCGCGCCTTTTCCTGGGTCTCCACGAAGGGGATGGTGACCTGTTCGAAGACCAGCGGAAACTGGCTCAACACGGCATGACCGAACACCTCGGCGGTGATGGCGGTGCCGTCGGATACATAGAATACGGTGTGCACAGCGGACTCCTGTGGTGTGCTCCTGGGGGGTTGCGAGCAATCAGTATCTCTCGAAACCATATCTCTTTTGTCAACAGGTCTGCCATTCCCAAGTTGTGAACTCGCTTGCAAACCTGAGTCGTTACCTTTTTGTGTCGGTATTGTAGAATGCCTGTGTCAAACGGCCATCCCCAACTCTTGCTCGGGGATTTTTTTGACAATAAGTAGAAAACGTTTTCATGGTCGTTGGCAACAGACACTAACAAAAACACACGACTTGGCACAGCTGGTGCGTTGACACCCTGGCCCACCAACCTGGAGACATGCAAATGCAACAGTACGTACTCTGGTACGAACAGCTCGGTATGCAGGACGTAGAGCGCGTCGGCGGCAAGAATGCATCCCTTGGCGAGATGATCAGCAACCTCTCCGGTGCCGGCGTGTCCGTGCCGGGCGGCTTTGCGACCACCGCCTTTGCGTTTAACGAGTTTCTGGAGTTAAGCGGCCTCAACGGCAAGATCCACGACCTGCTCGACAGCCTGGATGTGGATGACATCGCCGCCCTCAACCGGGCTGGTCAGCAGATCCGTGACTGGGTGGTGGACGCCCCCTTCCAGCCTGCGCTGGAGCAGGCGGTGCGCGAGGCCTATGACAAGCTGAGCGCTGGCCTCGAGGCTTCCTTTGCTGTGCGCTCCTCCGCCACCGCCGAAGACATGCCGGACGCCTCCTTCGCCGGTCAGCAGGAGACCTTCCTCAACGTGCGCGGCATAGACTCTGTCATGACCGCCATCAAGCATGTGTTTGCGTCGCTCTTCAACGATCGCGCCATCTCCTACCGGGTGCATCAGGGCTATGACCACAAGGGCGTTGCGCTCTCGGCCGGGGTGCAGCGCATGGTGCGCTCGGACTTGGCCGCCTCCGGCGTCATGTTCACCCTGGACACCGAATCCGGCTTCAACGACGTGGTCTTCATCACTGGCGCCCAGGGTCTCGGTGAGATGGTGGTGCAGGGGGCCGTCAACCCGGACGAGTTCTATGTGCACAAGCCGACCCTGAAATCGGGTCGCCCCGCCGTGGTGCGCAAGACGCTGGGCTCCAAGCTCATCAAGATGACCTACTCCGAGGACGCCGGTCACGGCCGTCAGGTGAAGATAGTCGACACCCTGGATGCCGAGCGCAACCGCTTCTGCATCACGGATGAGGAAGTGATGGCGCTGGCGAAGCAGGCCCTCATCATAGAGCAGCACTACGGCCGCCCGATGGACATCGAGTGGGCCAAGGATGGTCAGGACGGTCAGCTCTATATCGTTCAGGCCCGTCCGGAAACCGTGCGCAGTCGCCAGGAGGCGAATACGCTGGAGCGTTTTGCACTCAAGCAATCCGGCAAGGTGCTGATCGAGGGGCGTGCCATCGGCCACAAGATTGGCTCTGGCCCGGCGCGGGTCATCTCCTCCATCAGCCAGATGGACGAGGTGCAGCCCGGCGACGTGCTGGTCACCGACATGACGGATCCGGACTGGGAGCCCATCATGAAGCGGGCCTCCGCCATCGTCACCAATCGGGGCGGCCGCACCTGCCACGCCGCCATCATAGCTCGTGAGCTCGGCATCCCGGCCGTGGTCGGCTGTGGCGATGCCACCGACCGCATCGAGGCGGGTCAGCTCATCACCGTCTCCTGCGCGGAAGGGGATACCGGCTTCATCTACGACGGCGAGCTCGACTTCGACGTGGCGGTGACCGAGGTGGGCAACATGCCGCGCCTGCCCATCAAGATCATGATGAACGTCGGCAACCCGGACAGGGCCTTTGATTTTGCCCAGTTGCCCAATGCCGGCGTGGGTCTGGCCCGTCTCGAGTTCATCATCAACCGCATGATAGGGGTGCACCCCAAGGCGCTGCTGGAGTTCGACAAGCAGAGCCCTGAGCTGCAGGCCACCATAGCCAAGATGATCGCCGGTTACGACAGCCCCCGTGAATACTACGTGGCCAAGCTGAGTGAAGGGATCGCTACCCTGGCCGCCGCCTTCTGGCCGGAGCGGGTCATAGTGCGGATGTCGGACTTCAAGTCCAACGAATACGCCAACCTGGTGGGGGGCCGTGGCTACGAGCCCCACGAAGAGAACCCCATGATCGGCTTCCGGGGCGCGTCGCGCTACATCGCCGACAGCTTCCGCCCCTGCTTCGCCCTCGAATGCGAGGCGATGAAACGGGTGCGCGACGTCATGGGCCTGACCAACGTCGAGGTGATGATCCCCTTCGTGCGCACCGTGGGCGAGGCGGAGCAGGTGGTGGAGATCCTGGCGGAGAACGGCCTGCGCCGCGGCGAGCGGGGGCTGAAAGTCATCATGATGTGCGAGCTGCCCTCCAACGCCCTGCTGGCGGATCAGTTCCTGCAACATTTCGATGGTTTCTCCATCGGCTCCAACGATATGACCCAGTTGACCCTGGGGCTGGACCGGGATTCGGGCCTCATCGCCCACCTGTTCGATGAGCGCAACGAGGCGGTCAAGGCGCTGCTGGCGATGGCCATCGCCGCGGCCCGCAAGGCTGGCAAGTACGTCGGCATCTGCGGCCAGGGCCCGTCCGATCACCCGGACTTCGCCGCCTGGCTGGTCGAGCAGGGCATAGATTCTGTGTCGCTGAATCCGGATACCGTGGTCGACACCTGGCTCTATCTGGCCGAGCAGAATAAGGCTGGCTGAGCCAGCACAGGCAGCTCCCTACCATAATCCATGACGGCACCTTCTCGGTGCCGTTTTTTATTACCAACATGGTGCTGTGTTGATGATGCGTTCATGCAAGATGAAATGGACCTGATCTCTCTCGCTCTATATGGGAGTGTTATCGCCGGGTGGGCATTGGAGGATGGGGTTGCGGCGGTGTAGTGGATAAAGACGAGGGGGCCAATGGCCCCCTCGATGACATGACGCCTTCAGTGCGAGGCGTGCTTCACCTGGGCTGCTGCTCGGCGCCGGCCAGTTCGATCTGCACCTTCACGCCTTCCTGCTGGAGCCGGGCGCTGATGGCGTTCAGATCGGTGCCGGGTTTGGCCTCCAGCAGGGCGATGCCGCCACTGCTCTGCTTGAAGCTCAGACCGTGGCGCTTGGCCAGTGCCCTGGCCTGAGGCTCGTCGGCTTCGATCAGCAGGGTTCCGCTGACGGTGAGCTCGGGGCTGGCGACCCCTTGCAGCAAGACGTCACCGCTGCGCAGGCCAGGTTGTGCCGCCTTGCCATCCAGGCTGCGGGCGACGCGCTTCTTGCTGCCGTTGTCTGGCGTGAGGTAGGTCTGACCGTTCACCTCTATGGTGCTGTACTGCTTGCCCTCGATAACCACCGACTCTTCGGCCGTGGCCTGAGCGGAAACCGAGGCCAGCAGGCTTGCCAGGGCAAGGCTGAGTAAGCTGTGTTTCATGTTGTGACTCCTGTGCGATTAGAGGGAAGCTGCTTCATGGCCGATCACCCGCAGGGACCAGTTGAGCAGTTGACCCGGCTGGCTGTTGTTGCGCTCGGTCAGTGTTGTGCGGGCGTTGGTGCTGCGATTGAGCAGCGAGACCTGACGAGTGCCGCTGGCGACGTCGGTCACCGCCAGTTGCCACTCGCCCTGGGCCGATTCACCGTAGAACTTGTGGGAGAGCATGCGCATGTCGCGCAGCCCCTTGGTGCGCACATAGCCCAGTTGCTGCCGGTCGAGTGATTGACCCACCAGGCTGTTGTTGGGGTTGAGCAGCACGCTGCGGGTGCCGGAGGGCGAGATGAGCTCGATCAGCAGATCGGGCAGTCGCTGGTGATCCAGGCTGACCTGCACCTGCACAGCTTCCACCGTGAGCGCCTGCTCGACCCGGGTGCTGGAGGTGGTCGGGCTGCTGCCCAGATCCGGGATGGCGCCCTGGGCATTGCCCTGCACAGTGACCTTCTGCCACGGCAGCTGTACCAGCGCCGGCAAGGGGTTGTGGGTGGCGGCGCTCGCCAGGGCCTTGTTCACATCGATGAGGCCAAAGCCGTAGGTCGGGTTGAACCAGATCCCGGCGGCGTTGCGCTCCCAGCCTTCCAGCCCTGTCACCCGGCGTTGCTGACCATTGGATGCCGTGTAGCTCAGCGTGACCGCTGCCTGATTGGCATCGATGCGGGTGGCGTTGCGTGCCAGCAGATCCCGCAGATCCCGCACCGACAGGTCCGGATAGGCTGACATCAGCAGCGCCATGGCGCCAGCGGTATTCGGGGTGGCCGAAGAGGTGCCGTTCATGGTGCCGTTGTAGTCACAGCCGGCATCCAGCGCCAGGTTGCCGTGCAGCCGGTTGGTGCTCTGACGATCGGTGCGGTTGTAGCCCAGGTCGCAGCCGGGCAGATCCGTGGTGACCATGGCCGGTGAGGCGGTGCCATACTCGCCGCCCGGGGCCGTCAGGAAGACGTTGCTGCCGACGCTGGAGTAGGAGGAGCGCACGCCGTCCGCGTTGCTGGCACTGACCACCAGGTTCCAGAAGTTGCTGTTGGAAGGATCTATATTGCTGTTTTCAAACGGTAGTCTGAGCTCGCCGCCGGTGCGGTTGAGCACATAGTTGCCGGCGGCAATGCGGCTGAAGCCGTTGCCCGCGGCCTTGATGTAAGCGGCCCCTTGCGTCTGGGTCATCTGCTCGAACAGGCGATCCAGTTGCACCTGGTTGAGCCCGCCGGCCCCCTGGGGGTCGACCAGGCTCATGCCGTAGCTCTGGTTGAAGACGCGGTTGTCGCGGCTGGCCTGGCTGTTGCCGAGGGCATAGAGCCAGTCTTGCTGCAACTGCTGGCTATTGTCGTCTAGCAGGTTGAAGCCTTGCAGCTGGGCACGGGGGGCCACGCCCCGGGTGCCGATGACGTTGTCGACCGCGGCTATGATGCCGGAGACAGAGGTGCCGTGGGCACTGTCCGGATCGGTCGGCGTCGGATCGTCGCTGCCGGTCACCACGTTACGTGAACCTGGCCGGACGTTGTCGGCGAGATCCGGGTGGGCTATGGCCAGACCGTCGTCCACGACGGCCACATTGATCCCCTGGCCGAGCACCTCTGTGCGGTGGGCCCACCAGAGGTTGAGGTCATTGCCCGGCACACCGCCACGGGCACTGAAGGCATGCTGGCCACTGTTGAGCAGGTGCCACTGCTGGTCCTGCAAGGGGTTGATGCCGGGCAGGCAGCGCTGTGCGCTGGTGCGGCCGGTATCCATGTCGACTTCTCTGCCGGTGAGGGGGGTACAACTCTCGGCAGCCTGAGCCGAGACGACAGGCAGGGCCGAGAGCAGGGCCGTGATTGCCAATGCTAACGATGTTTTTCTCATTGATAAACTCCATCTTAAGGGCGCACCGTCCGAGGTGCGACGGGCATCTATACATGAGAAAAGACGATTCAAAAGGCTCTCATTTCGGAGTTGAGAGGGGGCTCAAAGAAATCTCATTCGAGCCCATATGGGGGTATCAATGGGGCAGATTACGTGTTTCATTGAGAGTCATTCGCATTCATCGCTAATGATCTTTTTGTCGATAAAAGGGCCTGTTGTCAAGCGCCCCTCACCACCTGCCAAGGCTGCCGCTGGTCGCTATCCCTGTTAAGGTAAGGGCAAAACAGCACTCAGGACGGATCCATGACTCTTTTGCAGTGGCAATCAGCCAGCTTGGCTCTTCACGGCGACCAGACCCTCTTCATCCCCGACCTCACCCTGGCGCCTCAGGCGTGCTGGGCCTTCGTCGGCAGCAACGGCAGCGGCAAGACGGCGCTGGCTTCTGCCCTGTGCGGCGAGCTGGCCGTCCGTGCAGGGGGGGTGACTGGCCGGGTGAGGGCCGAGCGCCTCTCGTTTGAGTCGCAACAGCGGCTGGGGGAGCTGGACTGGCAGCGGCGCAACACCGACATGCTGGGGGAAGAGGAGGAGGCGGGCTATCGGGTGTCGACCCTGATGCTGGAGGAGGGGGGAGAGGAAACCCGGGCACGCGCACTGCTGGCGCGCTTCGGCATCGAGTCCCTGTGGGATCGCCCCTATCGCCATCTTTCGAGTGGGGAGGGGCGCAAGCTGCTGCTGGCCCGCGCCCTGCTGGGGCAACCTGAACTGCTGGTGCTGGACGAGCCCTTCGATGGCCTGGATCAGGGCTCGCGCAGGGATCTGATGTCGCTGCTGGCGCAATTGGTGGCGCAGGGGCAACGTCTGGTGGTGATCGTCAACCGCTTCGACGAGATCCCCCCCTTCGCCAGCCACCTCGGCCTGCTCGGGGAGCGCCGCCTGTTGCTGGCAGGGGAGCGTGACGCCGTGCTAGGCAGCCAGGAGGTGGCCCAGCTGGCGCGGGCCGAGGGGCAGAGCCCGCAGTTGCCCCCACCGCTCCAGGCTCCCACGCCCCTGCCCCCCGGCCCCCGGGTGCAGATGCGCAACCTGCGCGTCGCCTACGGGGAGCAAGTCATCATCGACGGGCTCGACTGGACCATTGCCGAGGGGGAGCACTGGCAACTGGTGGGGCCCAACGGCGCCGGCAAGTCGACCCTGCTCGCCCTTATCACAGGGGATCATCCGCAGGGGTACAGCAATGATCTGCGCCTGTTCGGGGTGCGCCGGGGCAGTGGCGAGAGCATCTGGGAGATCAAGCGCCACATCGGCCTGGTCAGCCCGGCCCTGCACCTGGACTATCGCGTCAGTTGTTCGGTGCAGACGGTGATCCTCTCCGGCTTTTATGACTCCATCGGCCTCTATACCCGCCCGGGGGATCGCCAGCTGGCGCTCGCCAACCAGTGGCTGGCACTGCTGGGGCTAAAGGATCAGGGGGCGCTGCCCTTCCACGCCCTCTCCTTTGGTCAGCAGCGCCTGGTGCTGATTGTCCGAGCCCTGGTCAAGCATCCGCCGCTGCTCATTTTGGATGAGCCCCTGCAGGGGCTGGATCCTTTGAACCGCCACCTGGTGCGGGAGATGGTGGTGCGCCTCATAGGGGAAGGCACCCAGTTGCTGTTCGTCTCCCACCACCCCGAGGATGCACCCCCTGGCCTCAGCCACCGGCTGAGTTTCGTGCCGGACGGCGCCGGGGGCTATCGCTATCTGCAGGAGAAGCTGGGGAAGGGGTCTGCCTAGGCCTATTTGACGAGTGCCAGTATCTGGCGAAATGCCGGATGGCGGCAATCTCCCATCAGATCAAAGAGGCACATCTCCACCGAGGTGAGGGCTGCGCCTCGGGCCGCCAGCTGGCTGATGGCGAGATCCCGGTTGGCGGCGGTGCGGGATGACGTTGCATCCACCACCAAAGAGACCCGGGCGCCGCTGGCCAGAAGCCCCAGCACGCTCTGGTAGACGCAGATATGGGCTTCGATGCCGCATACCAGCCAGTGACTGACCCCGGTTCCGGCCAGGGCGGCGGCGACCGTCGGCTCCCCCAGGGCGCCGAAGCTGAACTTCGGCAGCACAAGGGCGCCTGCCTGCTGCGGCTGCAACTCGGGCACTGTGGCCCCGAGCTTGTCCGGGTTCTGCTCCAGCCAGACAACCGGCAACCCCAGTGCCTTGGCTCCCTGCCCCAGTCGGGCCGTGTTGGCGATGAGCGACTCGCTCCCCTCGACCAGACGGGCCAGTTTGCCCTGGATATCGACGACCAGCAGGCCAGTGCTGCGGCGTTCAAGCATGATTTTCTCCTTAGTTTGTGGCGAGTTTTCTGGCACCGAGGTCAAAGACACCGGGCTTCTGCTGACAAGCTGCACGGCGCCTCTTCACGGGCTCGCCATGCCAGGGGATTCAAGGTAGGCCAGCACCTCTATGTTGTTGCCGTCCGGATCGCGCAGGAAGGCGGCGTAGTAGTTGGGGGCATAGTGGGGGCGCAGCCCCGGCTGCCCATTGCAGGCAAAACCAGCCCTGACACCGACCTGATAGAACTCATCCACCTGCGCAGCGCTGCTGGCTGTGAAAGCGAGATGACAGGGGGCACCCGGTCCGCCCCGCTCTATCAGGAAGCCCACCTTGTCGTGACCAAGCCGGCCGAAACCTGCGGCGTCTTTGTCTGCCCATTTGAGTTCTATCAAGAGGGGCACCAGCACGGTTTCGTAGAAGCGTCGGCAGTCGTCGAAGCACACCACCTTGATTTCAACATGATCGAACACAACCACTCCTTGTGCTGTCTGGATGAAGGGGAGAGGCAATATGGTCCCCTAGGTGCCACCAGCCGTATCCCCGGGATGATGGGTATCGAATGACCACAATAGGCCAGTTGTGCCTCAAGCGGGGAGGGGGCAAACGCGATAACTGCGTGCGTTATCAAAGATTTTCAGCTCGAGGCCGGAGGGACTTCACCGTCATCTGGCCAAGCTTGCCCGGTTTTGTTGCTTGGCGAAGGGGAAAAGCTCTGTTATGGTGTTGTCTATTAGCCGTTTGGATGGCTGGATGGTTGTGGTGTCGGCCTTGATGATGACAGCGCAGCCCCACCACTTTGATGACCATTTTGACAGGGAGTTTCTATGCAGCGTCGTTCCTTCTTCACCCTCTCCGCCCTCGCGCTGCTCGCCAGCAGCCTGCCGCTGTCAGCCTTTGCCATCGATGAGGCGAAGAAAGAGATAGTGATTGGCACCACTGTCGGGGACTTTGCCGACATGGTGACCGACTCCATCAAGCCGCAGCTGGAGGCCAAGGGCTACAAGGTCAAACTGGTGGAGTTCACCGACTACGTGACCCCCAACATCGCCCTGGCGGACGGCTCGCTGGATGTGAACTGCTTCCAGCACAAACCCTATCTGGAGAGCTTCTCCAAAGACAGGGGCCTCTCCCTGGCCCCCATAACCCAGGTGCCGACCGGCCCCATGGGGATCTATGCCGGCAAGCTGGGGGATCTCAAGGCCCTGAAAGAGGGGAGCACAGTCGCCATTCCCAACGACCCCACCAACCAGGCGCGGGCCCTGCTGATGCTGCAGGACTTGGGCTGGCTCACCCTGAAAGAGGGGATAAACCCCCTCAAGGCGAGCGAGTTCGATGTGGTGAGCAATCCCCACGACATCAAGCTGGTGCTGCTGGAGGCGGCGCAACTGCCCCGCTCCCGTGAAGACGTGGACTTCTCCGTCATCAATGGCAACTTCGCCGCCTCGAGCGGGATCCCCTTCAGCACCGGTCTCTTCCTCGAGCGCAGCTATGACTTCATCAACTGGGTGGTGGTCAAAGGGGCCGATGCGGACAAGCCGTTCGCCAAGGATGTGGCGGCCGCCTACAACTCCCCCGAGTTCAAGGCCTATGCCGCCAAGCGCTTCGTCGGCTACAAGTACCCTCAGGGCTGGCAGAGCCAGGGCTGAGAGCAGAGCCAGGGCTGAGGGCTGAAAGCAGCACCTGCGATAAAAAAACGGGCACCTTGGTGCCCGTTTTTTTATCTGGGAGAATCAGTAGTGGTGCAGCCACCAGCGGGCGGCGACGAGGGCGGTGAGGCTGCCAAGCAGGGCGCTCGCCAGCACGTCCAGGGGCCAGTGCATGCCGATCAGGGTGCGCGACAGGCCGATGCCGATGGCCCAGAGCGGCAGCAGCCAGACCCCGGTGGGGGCCCGGGCCAGCCAGATCAGCCCGAAGAACTGGGCCAGGCTCATGGCGGCTATGCTGTGGCCGGAGGGGAAGGCGTAGTTCACTTCCGTCTGCCAGTGGTGGCCTAGCCAGGCGGGCAGCGCCAGCAACTGGGTTGCGGCGTGGACCTGTTCACTGCGAAGCGTACTGCTGCCGGCATAGAACTGGCGGATGGCGGGGATAAGCTCCTGGCTCTCCAGCCAGAGCAGATAGGGCCTTGGCTCCTCGGTCAGCTGCTTGATGAGGCTCTTGATGAGCCAGTCGCTCGCCAGCGCGGCAAAGAGAGCGCCCGCGAGGGCCAGCAGGGCGGTGTGGCCGAGCGTCAGCTTGTGTCGGGTCAGCAGCAAGAGGGCGGCGATGGTGATGGCAAGGCCGGGCAGGTCCACCATGCGGGTGAGGGCATAGGGCCACCAGAGCCAGTCCGATTGCAGGGCACTCGTCATGAAGGGTTGCCAGGGCAGGCAGACGAGCAGCAACAGCGGCAGCAGCAGTATGGCGTTGAAACCTAGCACCTGACGGCGTGGCAACGAAGAGGCATGAGTCGGCATGAGAGGGCTCGTAACAGGTGCGCATGACTGGGGCGGATGATAAAGAGGCGTCATTGTGCCAGCCCGGCCCCCCTGGTCAAGCTGGGGGGCGCGAGGGCAACATGTTGTTACATATGAGTGCCGCGCCCCAGCTGTGGATGCTCGGGAACCCGCTTCGATGCTCTGGCAACCTGTGGCCCCAAGAAAGTGTGCTTCCTTCATCTATGGCAGCCCGAGAACAAGTCTCTGAAAATTCGGCCCGCTTGGGCTAGAATGGCGCGCCTGTGGCCGGTTGTGGATGAGAAGAGAGCCGATGAAGATCGTCGTTGATGAAAATATGCCCCATGCCTGCGAGCTGTTTGCCGAATTTGGCGAGGTCGTCCCCCTGCCCGGGCGGCAGATAGGGGCGGCGGATCTGCGGGATGCCGACGTGCTGCTGGTGCGCTCGGTGACCCGGGTCGATGCCGGGCTGCTCGCCGACTGCCCGCGGCTGGCCTTCGTCGGTACCGCCACCATAGGCACGGATCACATCAACACCGCCCTCCTGGCCGAGCGGGGCATCCCCTTCTTCAGCGCCCCCGGCTGCAATAAGTATTCGGTCGGCGACTATGTGCTCTCGGCCCTGCTGGTGCTGGCGGAGCGCCATGAGCTCAGCCCCGATCAGATGAGCCTCGCCGTCATCGGCGCCGGCAACACAGGGGAGTGCGTGGCGGGCAAGGCAGAGGCGCTCGGCATGCGGGTGCTGCGCTGCGATCCGCCGCGGGCCCGCCTGGAAGACGCCGCCGGCTTCGTTGACTACCCCACGGCGCTCGGCGCCGACATCGTCAGCTTCCATGTGCCCCTGACCCGCGAGGGGCCGGAGGCGACCTTCCACTTGCTGGGGGAGCGCGAGATAGCCGCCCGTCCGGCCGGGCAGATCCTTATCAATGCCTCCCGGGGCGAGGTGTGGGACAACCAGGCCCTGCTGGCGCGCCAGCAGAGCGATCAGCCATTGCGGCTGGTGATGGACGTGTGGGAAGGGGAGCCTGAGCCGCTCAAGGCCCTGGTGCCCCATACCGAGCTCGCGACCCCGCACATCGCGGGCTACAGCCTGGAGGGCAAGGCCCGCGGCACCTGGATGCTCTATCAGGCGCTCTGCCAGCAGCTTGGGCGTATGCCGCGCCAGGATCTGCAATCCCTGCTGCCCGCCCCCGAGGTGCGCGAGCTGACGCCGGGTCAGCCCGCCGATCAGCGGTTGATCAAGCAGCTGGTCCACCTCATCTATGACGTGCGCCGGGACGATGCCCGCTTTCGCAACCGGATTGGGGTGCCTGGCAGCTTCGATGGGCAGCGCAAGGACTATCCGGAGCGGCGCGAGCTCTCCTCCTTGCAGGTCAGCGGCCCCTTCGCCTGCGACAGGCTGGCCCGGCTGGGCTTTGCCATCTCGCAAAAATAAACCGGAATTCATGCGGATGACTCCGATCGCCGGATCGGGGTCATCCGTTTCGGCCAGGCACCCTGCCGGCCGACCATCAGACAGATCACGCTTGCCACCCCTGATGCCGACCCGGTCGGCCTCATCGGCGGGCAATATCACAGGAGAGAACATCAGTGAGTCAACAATTCAACGTAGCTGTACTGGGCGCGAGCGGCGCCGTGGGTCAGGCCATGATCGAGATCCTGGAGGAGCGTGCCTTCCCGGTCGCCACCCTCTATCCTCTGGCCTCCAGCCGCAGCGCCGGTGATACCGTGCGCTTTGGCGGCAAGAACATCGAGATCAAGGATGTCGAGGAGTTTGACTGGAGCCAGGTGCAGATCGCCCTCTTCTCCGCCGGGGCCGAGGTCTCTGCCAAGTGGGCGCCCATCGCGGCCGAGCAGGGCTGCATCGTCATCGACAACACCTCCTGCTTCCGTTACGACGAAGACATCCCCCTGGTGATCCCGGAAGTGAACCCGGATGCCCTGGCGGATTTTCGCAATCGCAACATCATCGCCAACCCCAACTGCTCCACCATACAGATGCTGGTTGCCCTGAAGCCGCTGCAGGACGAGGTGGGCATAGCCCGCATCAACGTGGCGACCTACCAGTCCGTCTCCGGCTCCGGCAAGGAAGGGGTGAGCGAGCTGGCCGGTCAGACTGCCCATCTGCTCAACGGCCGTCCGGTGGAACCGACCCTCTACCCGCAGCAGATCGCCTTCAACCTGATCCCGCAGATCGACAGCTTCACCGACAACGGTTACACCCGTGAAGAGATGAAGATGGTGTGGGAGACCCAGAAGATCCTGGGGGATGCCAGCATAGCCGTGAACCCCACCTGCGTGCGGGTGCCCGTCTTCTACGGTCACGCCGAGGCGGTCCACGTCGAGCTGCACCAGCCGCTGGATGCCGAGCAGGTCAAGGAGCTGCTGCGCAATGCCCCGGGTGTCACCCTGTTCGAAGACGATGCCGACTACCCGACCCCGGTGCGTGACGGCACCGGCAAGGACGAGGTGCTGGTCGGCCGGGTGCGCCAGGATATTTCTCACCCGAGCGGTATCAATATGTGGATCGTGGCCGATAACGTTCGTAAGGGCGCGGCGACCAACAGCGTGCAGATCGCCGAACTGCTGGTGCGCGATTACCTCTGAGGCTGCTTTGCGGCCTGTGGCGGGGAGGGAACCCCGCCCTAGGAGGTGACTGAGAGGCTAGGGATGTGACCGGGGGCGCACTCTCCGGGTTTAAGAATGTCGCGTGATATCAGTGAGCTAGGTTTTTTTCTACACTCGGGTTCAGATCTGGGACTCATGTCTGGCCTGGATCGGGCTCGCATCTGATAGGCGCCGGACGGGAAATATGTCGGATCGCTGGCTTGAGACCGGCGGCTGATTTATATTGAGCCGATTGTTTTGGGGTAACTATCCAGATTTTTCAATGTGATAGGGCCATCATACGAAGGAACGAATATGGGACATTCCCGCATAACGCTGGCAACGCTACTCGCATTGGGTCTTCTGGGCACGGCTCAGGCCGATGAGGCGGGGCGAGAGCCTTTCTTTGTCGAGCTCAAGGGCCCGGACGGTGCCGCGCCTCCTGTCGTTCAACCTCAGGCCCAGCCCGTGGCACCGGCCCAGCCGGCTCCCAGGGCCCAGCCCATGGTGCGTCAGGCGCCCAGCGCGGCGGCAGGCAGCTATGGCCCTGTCCGTTCTACCGATACCCTTTGGAGTCTGGCGAGCAAGCATCGCCCCTCCAGCCGGGTGACCGTCTACCAGACCATGGTGGCGATCTATGACAAGAATCCCAAGAGCTTTGCCGACGGCAACATCAACCACATCCTGGTGGGATCCCGCATTCTGCTGCCCAGCGCCGCCGAGGCGGGCCGCATCACGGACGCCGAGGCCCGTCGCCGCTTCAACAGCGACAACGCCAGCTGGAAGGGGCTGAGCCCCAAATACCTGGCCGAGAAGCAGCCCCATCCGGTGGCGACCAAGCCGGCGGCCAGCGCGCCGGTCAAGGCCGTGGCCAAGGCGGCCCCCATTCCGACGGCCGCCCCAAAGGTGAGCGCGCCCCAGGCGGCCACCGAGGTGACCACGATCGCCAAGGCACTCGAGCCTGCCCCGGCGGCGAGTGCCGCCGCGCCAACCGCTGCCCCGGCCCCCTTGCCGGTCAGTGCCGCGACCGTGGTGGGCAAACCCTCCACCGAAATGGCGCTGGCGCTGGAAGATGCCAACGCCCAGCTCGGTCAGGTCACCGAGATGAACCACAGGCTCAAGCTGCGCCTGCAGTCCCTGACCGAAGAGGTGGAGACCCTCAAGGCCCAGTTGCAGGATCAGACCGCGCTGCAAAAAGAGGTGGCGGAGCTCAAGGCCAAGCCGGTGCCGCCCGTGGTGGCCCCCGAACCCAAGCAGAACTGGGTGATGGAGCTGCTCGCCTCGCCGCTGAACCTCGCCATGATCATACTGCTGCCCGTACTGCTGGTGCTGGCGCTGGTGACGCTCTGGCTGCGGGCCCGCGCCCGCCGCGAGCTGGAAGAGCAGGAGAAGAGCCTGTCGGAGTCCACCTCCATGGTGATGGGGGAGGAGAGCAGCGAGTTTGACCAGCTGATGACGGTCGGCATCGCCGATGACGAGCCCATGCACCCCATGCCGGATCTCAATGAGCCGGGCGGCAATGGTAGCCAGGAGGGGGCCAAGGCCCCGACTGACGTCATCTTCAGCGATGATGAGATGGCCCTGTCCGCCTTCGATGTGGAGCCTGCGGTGACGACGGCCAACCGGGATCCGGATCTGGTGCCCGAGCTCGATCTGGCCCACGAGGGGGACTTCGGTCTGCCCCTGGCCCCTGAGCTGGATCTCTCCGGCGAGTCCGAGGCCAAGGCCCGGGCCAGCGACGAGATCATGAGCGAGGAGGAGCTGCAAGCGGCCCTGTTCGCCGAGCTGGATGCCGATCTCGAGGCCGATCTCAGCCAGGCGCAGAGCAGAAGCCAGCGCGATGCGGCCCTCGCCAACTTTGATCTCAGCGATCTCGAGACCGACTTCCACGAGCCTGCCACCGACTCCCGAGGCGACGACGCCTATGGCAAGGATGATATCGATGACATGCTGGCCGAGCTCGGACTCGAACCGACGCAGGCCAAGGGCGCTGCCCAACCGCCGGCCTGGGATCCCAACGAGCTGGCCCTGGCCGACTTCGAGGATGCCTTCACCGAGGTGGAGTCCCATCAGGGCGATCTGAAACCCCGTGAGCAGGCGCAGGCGAACGACTACGTGGAGATAGACAAGCTCCTGGCCGAGGCCAACGCCAGCAGCACTGAGCAGGAGCCCTACCAGGGCTTCTCCCTGGACGTGGGGCTGGATGGCTTCCCCGAGGTGTTGCCCCAGTCTACCGGATTTGACGTGGATGCCGATGACGGCGGCGTGGGGGCCAAGCTGGATCTGGCCCGGGCCTACCTCGAGATCGACGACAAGGAGAGCGCCCGCGAGCTGCTGCAAGAGGCGGCGGCCCAGGGCAGCGAGCACCAGCGCAGCGAAGCCGAGAAGCTGCTCAGGCGCCTGGGGTGATCCCCCTTTGCCGGTGATGAACACAGAGGGCAGCCCGCGGGCTGCCCTCTTTCATTTTGGTCGCCGGCACGGGATGCCGGCCCGAACTGGGACTTTTGGGCCCAAGGGCGTATAATCCGGCCCGTTTCTTTCATCCTTTCCCCACAAGACAAGATTCATCCATGCGAATTGCCCTAGGTATTGAATACGACGGCAGCCGGTACTTCGGCTGGCAGCGTCAGCGCGAAGTGATCAGCGTGCAGGCCGAACTGGAAAAAGCCCTCAGCCGCATCGCCAACCACCCCGTCTCCATCCAGTGCGCCGGCCGTACCGATGCCGGGGTGCACGCCACAGGTCAGGTGATCCACTTCGATACCGAGGCCAACCGCGCCGAGGGCGCCTGGACCCTGGGGCTCAACTCCAACCTGCCCCCTGACATCGCCGTGCGCTGGGTCAAGGAGGTGGACGAGAGCTTCCACGCCCGCTTCAGCGCCACCGCCCGTCGCTACCGTTATGTGATCTACAACCATAACTTCCGCCCGGCCATTCTCGGCAGCGGCGTCAGCCACTACCACGAGACCATAGACGCCGACCTGATGCACCAGGCGGGCCAGAGCCTGCTCGGGGAGCACGACTTCAGCACCTTCCGTGCCATCGCCTGCCAGTCCAACACCCCCTGGCGCAATGTGACGCATCTGTGCGTCAGCCGCTCCGGCCCCTACATAGTGCTCGACATCAAGGCCAACGCCTTCCTGCACCACATGGTGCGCAACATCACCGGCTCCCTGCTGCTGGTGGGGCAGGGCCTCAAACCGGTGGAGTGGATAGCCGAGGTGCTGGCGGCAAAGGATCGCAATCTGGCGGGGCCGACCGCCAAGGCGGGGGGGCTCTATCTGGTGGACGTGGATTACCCGGCAGAGTTTGGCCTGCCGCAGTTGCCGCTCGGCCCGCTGTGGCTGCCGGACTCGGCACCGGGTACGACCAGTTTTTAGTAACTGGGCCCGAAAATTTGTGGTTTAATGATCCGTCATTTATTGCCATCGAGCCGTAAGTCATTGAACAATCAAGGCCCGATGCGTTTTGTCAGGCACAAAAGCATTAAGGAATTCCATGAGCTGGCTTGAGAAGATCCTTCCCAAGAGCAAGATCACTACACCGCGTCGTCACAACATTCCGGAAGGGGTGTGGACCAAGTGTACCGCTTGCGAACAGGTGCTCTACCGGGCAGAACTGGAGCGCAATCTCGAAGTGTGCCCCAAGTGTGATCATCATATGCGGATCAGCGCCCGTGCCCGCCTCGAGAGCTTCCTCGACGAGCAGGGCCGCACCGAAGTCGGTGCCGAGCTGGAGCCGCAGGACATCTTGAAATTCAAGGATTCCAAGCGCTACAAGGATCGTTTGTCTGCCGCTCAGAAAGAGACGGGAGAAAAAGATGCGCTGGTGGTGATGAAGGGGACCCTCAAGGGGGTGCCGGTCGTCGCCTGTTCATTCGAGTTCTCCTTCATCGGTGGCTCCATGTCCTCCGTGGTCGGTGCCCGCTTCGTGCGCGCCGTCGAGGAGTGCATCAAGGAAGGCCGCGGCCTGGTCTGCTTCTCCACCTCTGGTGGGGCGCGGATGCAGGAAGCGCTCTTCTCCCTGATGCAGATGGCCAAGACCAGTGCGGCGCTCGATCGCCTCACTAAGGCGGGCCTGCCCTTCATCTCTGTGCTGACCGACCCCACCATGGGGGGCGTCTCCGCCAGTCTGGCCATGCTGGGTGACATCAACGTGGGCGAGCCCAAGGCGCTGATCGGCTTCGCCGGTCCCCGCGTCATCGAGCAGACAGTGCGCGAGAAGCTGCCGGAAGGCTTCCAGCGCTCCGAGTTCCTGCTGGAGAAGGGCGCCATCGATCTCATCATCGACAGGCGCGAAATGCGCAACCGTCTGGCCGGCCTGCTGGCCAAGCTGATGAACACTCAGGTCATCGAAGACTGAACATGAGTTCGCACATGCAACAATCTCAAAGCCGGTCGCTGGTCGACTGGCTTTCTTATTTGGAACAGATCCACCCGGTCAATATCGACATGGGGCTGGAGCGGGTCGGCGCCGTCGCCCGGCGCATGGGTCTCACCCGGTTGCCGTTCAAGGTGATCACTGTGGCGGGCACCAACGGCAAGGGCTCCTCCTGTGCCATGGCCGCCAGCATACTGATGGCCGCCGGTTACAAGGTAGGGGTCTACTCCTCGCCGCACCTGCTGCGCTTTACCGAGCGGGTGCGTATCGACGGGGCCGAGCTCTCTGACAGCGAGCACTGCGCCGCCTTTGCCGAGGTGGAAGCCGCTCGCGGCGAGATAGCGCTCACCTTCTTCGAGTTCGCCACCCTGGCGGGCCTGTGGCTCTTCTGCCGCGCCGCCCCCGATGTGCTGCTGCTGGAAGTGGGGCTGGGCGGCCGGCTCGACGCCACCAATGTGGTGGAGTCCGATGTGGCCATGATTACCTCCATTGCGCTCGATCACTGCGACTGGCTCGGGGATACCCGAGAAGCTGTGGCGGTGGAAAAAGCCGGCGTCTACCGCGCAGGCAAACCTGCCATCAGCGGCGAGCCCAATCCCCCAGCGACCATAGCGAGCGAAGCGGCACGCATCGGCGCCTCTTTGCGTCAGGTCGGCCGCGACTTCCACGGCGATGAGCACGACACCGGTTGGGATTATCACGGCCTGAATCACTGGCTGGGGCTGCCCAAACCGGCCTTGCCGCTGATGAACGCGGTCACAGTGTTGGCGGCGCTGGAATCCCTCGGTTTGCCATTGGCGGAGTCCGCCATCCGTGAAGGGCTGGCCAGTGCCCGGCTGGCGGGGCGGATGCAGCGTCTGCAAAGCGAGCCGCTGGTCATCGTCGATGTGGCCCACAATCCCCATTCGGCGGCCTATCTGGCGAGCCAGCTGCGCAAGATGCCCTGCTCGGGTGTGCGCCGCGCCGTGGTCGGCATGCTGAAAGACAAGGACATGGCGGGGTCGCTCGCCGAACTTGATGGCCTCATCGACCAGTGGTTCCTGGCCAGCCTCACAGGCCCGCGCGCCGCCACTGCTGAGCAGCTTGCCGCCGCCCTCGGGGACGGGCAGGGCCCGGCGGCGACCTTTGACGGCGTGAGCGTTGCTTATCGGGCTGCCCTGACCGCATCGAGTCCTGATGATATGGTCATCGTCTTTGGTTCGTTTTACACTGTCGCCGACGTGCTGGCGGCGAGCGTCTGAGCTGCCCGACCTGCTCTTCGCATCGTCGATGTCCGCAAGATTGCAGTTGAGTTTAAGTGACATGGGTGGAAATTAACTTGGCTGCGAGGTTGCAAAACAGCATGGCTGCTGGGGACCGTTCATCGTGGATGTCCGCAAGATTGCAGTTGAGTTTAAGTAACATGGGTGGAAATTAACTTGGCTGCGAGGTTGCAAAACAGCATGGCTGCTGGGGACCGTTCATCGTGGATGTCCGCAAGATTGCAGTTGAGTTTAAGTAACATGGGTGGAAATTAACTTGGCTTCGAAGTTTCAAAACAGATTAGTGGGGACCGTCATCCTGGTCGCCCTGGTTGTCATCTTTCTGCCGGACCTGATGGACGGCAACAAGCTGGAGCAGAAGGAAGAGGCGTTTGCCAAGATCCCACTGCGCCCTGAGCTTGAGCCAGCCAAGCCCGCCTTGCAGGTCTCTGCCGCCAGCACCCTGCCGGCCGATCACTTGGCGAGCCAGCAGCAGGCCTCTGCCGCCACCCAGTGGCAGGTAGAAGAGATTGGGGATACGGTGACCCTGGCCGCCAATCAGGCCACTGCTGCCGCCCAGGCACAGCCAGCGACCCAGGTTGCAGCCAAGCCTGAACCCAAACCCGTGCCCAAGCCCGAGGTGGTGGCCAAGAAACCGGTGGAGCAACCCAAGCCCAAGCCGGTGCCCCCCAAGCCGGTCGAGGTGAAGAAGCCGGTGGAGAGCAAGCCGCAGGTGGGTCAGATCAAGTCCATGGACGATCTCATCGCGAGCAAGATGACGACCCAGGCGGCGATCCCGGCACCCGCGGCGGCAGCCCCGGCCCAGGGCAGCTGGATCCTGCAGCTCGGCGCCTTCAAGAATGCTGACAGCGTCAATGCCCTGGTGGGCAAGCTGAGGGCGGCCGGCTACTCGGCCCAGACCTCGCCGAGAACCCCGGTGCAGGGGCAGATCAACCGGGTCTTTATCGGGCCGGATGTCTCCAAGGCCAAGCTGCAGGGCATGCAGAGCAGGATAAGCCAGATGACGGGGCTGAGCGGCTCAGTGGTGGCCTACAACCCCTGATGCGGGTTTGACGAACGCCGAACAAAAAAATACCGCGCCTCATTTCACAGATGGGCGCGGTATTTTTTTGCACCCGTTCAGGGTCTCTCGTGGCGAGAGGCCGGGCGGGTTTTTAGATGCACTTCACCGGCTTGGGCAGGCCGGCAATCTTGGTGGCCTGCTTGGCAGGCCCCTCGGGGAACAGTTTGTAGAGGTAGCGGCTGTTGCCCTTCTCCGGGCCGTACTGCTTCTCCATCGCCTTGACCAGGGCACGGATGGCGGGGGAGGTGTTGAACTCCAGATAGAAGGCCCGCACGAAGCGCACCACTTCCCAGTGCGGCTCCTCCAGCACTATGCCCTCCTGCTCGGCCAATACCAGCGCCAGCGCCTCGCTCCACTCTTCGCTGTGGCGCAGATAGCCCTTGGCATCGGTCTCGATGAGTTGGCCGTTGAAATGCAGCTGATGTTGTTCGGACGGGTGCTCGGACATGGAGGCTCCTCGGGCTGTCGGGATTGGGCGGGCATGGTAGCGTCTTGATCTTCGGCGAGCAACCGGCCAAGGCGCGCCAAGGCACAGAATTCACCAAGCGGGGCAGTCGCCCCGCCAGGTGAACGTTCTCTGGACTGTTGTCTTCCTTCAGCCGTCAGGCGTTGCCTTGCCGGGTGAGCAGTTGGCCGTCGTTGGCCAGCATCAGCAACTCATCCGCCAGCTGGCTGATGAGATTGAGCTGCTGGGTCAGCATCAGCTGTTCCTCGCTGCTGTCCGGGGCTATGGCCGGGCATGAGCCCTCGAGCTGGGCCGGCATCTCCCCCGCCAGATGGCCGGCGGCCCGCTCCAGGGTATGGCTGATGTGGCGGCTGATCTCATCAAGGCCCTCGATGGGCTCCAGCCTGTCGCGATGGGCCCCTAGGGCCGAGATGTAGGAGAGCAGGGCGTGGTTGCGCCAGGTGAGGGTGAAGCAGAGATCGAGGAAGCGGCGGCGTTTGCTCGGCTCAACCAGCATGCTCTGCCAGGCCATGGCCAGCTCGCTGTCGGCCAGGTGGGCGCACTTGCGGGCCACCCGGTAGTCGAGGGACTCGTCGCGCTGGCGGTGCAGGCTGGCGAGCACAGCCGACAGGTAGCGGGCGTTGGCGGAGAGGGAGTTGGCAATCAGGGTCGGCAGCCGCTTGTATTGCCAGTCCGGCCAGAGCCAGGCCACCAGCGCATAGGAGAGCAGGCAGCCGAGCAGGGTATCGAGCAGGCGCGGCCCCAGGATGGCGAAGCCGATGCCGTCCAGCAGGTTGAACGCCATCAGCACATAGAGGGTGATGAAGCAGACGGCGGCGCTGTAGTTGCTGCGCACCTGGGTGAAGAACAGGAAGGCGGCCAGCCCCATGATCCCCAGTTGCAGGTGCAGCTCGGGGAAGAGCCAGAGCACGGGTACGCCTATCAAGATGCCGGCGAAGGTACCGAGCATCCGCTGTACCAGACGGCGCCGGGTGGCGCTGTAGCTCGGCTGGCAGACGAACAGCACCGTCAGCAGTATCCAGTAGCCCTTGTCCAGACTGAACGCCTGCAGGATGCCGTAACCCACCACCAGGCCCAGCGACAGCCGCAGGGCGTGGCGAAACACCATGGAGTTCGGGGTCAGGTGCTGCTTTAGCAGGGTCAGCAGCGGCAAGGAGGCTGGCCTCGCCAGGGGCGGCAGGCTGGCGGGAGAGGAGGCGGGGTTTTGCAGCTCCTCGGCACTGGCCAGCAGCTCGTTGATGCTGGCCAGGTTCCGGCGCAGGAACTTCATCGGCGTCAGCAGGGTCTTGGGATAGTGCTGCTTGAGATGGGTGAACTCCAGCTGATCGCCGAGGGCCTCCAGGGTCCAGTGGATGCGCTTGTGATGGGCATAGGGCTTGTGTACCAGGATGGCGTAACCGAGCCGCTGACACGCTTCTGAGAGCTGCAGGAACACCTCCTGGAAGCCGTCCAGCACTATGCCCTGCTTGAGCTCTTCCTCCAGCTTGCTGTAGGGGTAGTGGCTGGAGGTGGCCCGCTCCTGGATCTCCAGCGCCAGCAGGTAGAGCCGCAGCAGGCTCGCGAGCTCGGGCGCCGCCTGATGGCGGGTGCTGAGGCGGGCGTTGAGCGCCGTCTTGGTCAGGTTCAGGGCATTGACCAGGTTGATGTTGAGCTGGGCCAGGTTGTGGCGAATGGCCTGTGCGCCGTGCTCGTCCGCCGGGAAGAAGCGGGATTTTTCCAGCAGGTAGCGGCCGAGGGCGAAATAGCTCTGGGCGAGCTGCTCGTGCAGTGTCTTGTAGGGCAGCAGCCAGAGCCAGACCAGCGACACCAGGCCGTACCAGAGGGCGCCGGCACCGAGCGCCAGCGGCTGGTAGAAGAGATCCGGCGCCTTGGCGGCCCCCAGCATGGTGTAGATGGCGATAAGCAGGGAGCCGAAGCTGATGGTGGCGTAGCGCTGCCCCAGCGCCCCCACCATCACGAAGATAAAGGTGGATCCCGCGAGCCCCAGGGCAAACAGCCAGGGGGTGGGGAAGAGGTACTGCACGCACAGGGAGGCAAACAGGAAACAGACCAGCGTCATGGCGAGGTTCTTGACCCGGCCCCACAGGCTGTCATCGGTTTCGGCGATGGCCCCCGCCACTACCCCGAGGGAGAGCAGCACGGTGAGCTGGATGTCCCCTGTGACCAGGGCGAAGGCGAGCAGCCCCAGGATGGCCAGCAGCACCTTGAGAGCGAAGTAGATGTGGCTGTCGGTCAGCAGACGGCGCAATAAACCTGAGAAATCCATGGGCATGCTAGGCACCACCCTTGAGCGAAATGAAATGGATGTGGCTATCTGTCAGCAGCCAGTGCAGCCAGCTTGAGAAATCCATGGGCATGGGATGAAGGCAACCCTTGAGCGAAACGAAAGCGACAGCATAACCCGTCGACAACGAAGTGGCCCTGATTTGGATCAGGGCCACTTAGCTTCATATCCTTGATTTGCAACTTATCCTGACAGAAACAGGTGCCAATAAAAACCCCGCCGAAGCGGGGTTTTTCATCAGTTGCGGTTGCCGCCAAGCAGGCTCAGCAGACTCAGGAAGATGTTGTAGATGGAGACATAGAGCGTCACTGTGGCGGAGATGTAGTTGGTCTCGCCGCCGCGCACTATCTGCTGGGTGGTCAGCAGGATGGCACCGGAGGAGAACAGCATGAACATGGCGGACAGGGCCAGGCTCAGGGCGCTCATCTGCAGGAAGATGTTGGCGACCATGGCCACCAGCAGTACCCAGAAACCGACGAACAGCATGCCGCCGATGAAGGAGAGGTCACGCTTGGTGGTCAGGGCATAGGCCGACAGACCGAAGAAGGTGAGCGCCGTGCCGCCGAGCGCGGTCATCACTATCTCGCCACCACCGTTGTTCATGTACATGTTGATGATGGGACCCAGGCTGTAGCCCAGCAGGCCGGTCAGGGCGAAGGTGAACACCAGCCCCATGCCGTTGTCACGGTTCTTCTCGGTCAGGAACATCAGACCATAGACACCGATGAGGAACACGGCCCAGTGCAGAGGCGGCATGTTCATCACGGTGGCAACCCCGGCCACCACGGCAGAGAAGCCAAGAGTGAGGGAGAGCAGCATATAGGTGTTGCGCAGCACCTTGTTGGTGTCACGTGTGGCACTCTGGGTGCCAGTGTAGATAGAACGGGTATCCATCTTGGTGTCCTCTTGATTTCCGGGGTGAGGCGGCAGATTCCGCTTCGTTAACGCATTGTATGCACTGAATGTGTGGATGACGAGCGCTGATTTCAAGCGCCCCCCAACTGTGTCGGCCTCTACTATTCCAGAGCAAAGATGTATTGCGCATGAACAAGAGGGTGAAGCAGCGCGAGCGGCAAGGGGCGGATGGATGTGCAGACCTTGGTGCCGGCTGGCTGCGGCGGCTACTCAGTGTGTGCCCGCCCGTGCCGGGAGACCTGTCTGGGCGAATAGCCAAACAGCTTGCGAAACGCCGTGATGAAGTTCGCGACATGGCTTTAACCAGCGTGCTCGGCGGCCTCCTGCAGCGAGATGCTGCGCTTATCGAGCGGGACTATGGCACCGCCTCGCCGGCCCTGCTGGTGGGCCACTCCCTCGGGGGCCTGCTGACGCTGGATGCGGTGGCCAGAGACAGCGGCCAGTTCCAGGGCTAGATCGCCATCGATGCCAGCCTGTGGTTCGATTATCCGGCCAACTACCAACGCATCGAGCGGGCCTTGCTTGCCCCGCTCAAGCACCCCGCCTCGCTGTTTGTGGCTGTGGCCAACAACCCCTTCACGCCGGGATTTGGTCGATCCGAGTTTCACCGGGATCAGTTGCGGCAGTTTGCCCTAAGCGTGGCGGCACGCCCCGGTCACAACCTGCACGTCACCAGCCGCTACTTCGAGGAAGAAGACCACCACTCTGTCTATCACCTGGCGGTCTATCAGGGGTTGCAGCAGCCGTTTCGGGGCTACCGGCAGGATCTGACCCCGGGCCTCTTCAGCCGGCAGGCTGTCATCACCCACTACGTGGCCCTGAACCGGCGGCTTGGCAGCCAGCTTCGCCCCCAGAAGAAGAGCCTGCAGGCTATCAGGGAGAAGGGCGAGCGCTGGCCCCAGATGCAGATCTCCGTGGCCGACGCCGACGCGCTGCTGGAACACTATTACGGGCAATGAGCAGGGGATGGGCAATCAATAAGGGTAATGAAGGCGGGCAGTTAAGGTGGAGAGTGGAGGCGAAGAGTGAAGGTGAAGAGTGGAGGCGGACAGCGACGCCCTGCGGGGCTGGGCCCGGCCATTTTCGGGTGGCCGTTTGTACGCAACCGGGCGCGGGATCCGGCCTTCTTGTCTTGTCGGATGGCGCCAGGACAGGCGCCGCTTCACTCATAGACCCGGCCGAGGTTGTCCGGGCTTTGCTGTGTCCGCCGCTCCCCGCATAGGCCGCTTGGCCTGCTGCGCAGACAGACCCGCAAAGGGCCTTTTTCTTGTCGGCGCCCATCACCCAGGTGCAACCGACGTGTAAATGCAGAGCGATGAGGGTCCTGATCTCTCACGCCATGGTCTCGTTCGATCGCCCAATCTCGCCTCACCGCTCCCCCAGTGGATGTCGCCTGAAGCCGTTTTAGTACGAACCGCTGTATGGCGTCATGCATGGAAGAAACTCGCCAGCCGGCCCCGGATATGGATGACAAGAACAGCTGCAAGCGATGGAGAAAGGAAAATGGGCGGTGGTGCAGGTTATTGAGTCTGTCGAATTAAGGCCTCAAATGCTCCCTCATTCTGAGGCGATATATTTCATTAGCAAATTGTTATTTTAATGTTAACTAATCACAAACTAATTATTATATCCATGAGCCAGCTTCTGAATACCTTAATTTAAATTTCATTAAGTCAGAGTTCAGTTATTACTTATAAAAAACAGCTTTTTTCTGATCGTAAACGTTTTTTTATCGGCTAATCTCGATCGAATGTATCGAGGGATCGTTCCCATAGAAAGATTATCTGTTGCTATCAATGTCTTGTTTGGACTTTAATGCTGTTTTTATTGTCTTTGTGGTTTTTTGATCTGCTCGATTGCCTTTTAATTCATCTATTTGATGGATATTATGTGGGTGTCAGAGTTTAATTCTGTTTACGAGCCTCGATTGGAATTATTTCAATCGAGGTGAGGGCATGAATTGGAACTCTCATATTGTCACCGAATTCATGTCGTCTAGATTGTGCTCCCGGGTACGATTTTGGCGGAGCTTACCCCTTGTTGCCGGTTTTCGGTGCGCATCCATCGATAATGGGTATGGGAACGAATCACTGTGGAGCGATGGTATCTGGCCTGTCACAAGACAGGAAAACATAATGCACTCAGGGTTAAAGCATTTCTGGCACATCTGAATATTGAGGTGCTGATACCCCAGATTCGCATGCATCAGCCGAGGCTGGATCGCCCTGGTCAAATAAGGTCCGTTTGGGAGCCATTATTTCCAGGCTATCTCTTTATTCACTTCGATCCTGAGACACACCATACGTCGAAAGTGTCGGCTTGCCCTGGCTTGAGCCACCTTGTGCGGTTTGGCGGGGTGATAAATCCTCTGCACGAGGCCGTGGTCGATGAGGTCCTGCAGTTGGTGTTGACGGTAAATGTGGAGGCAGACGAGTCGATAAAGCAGCTCGTGAGCCCTGAGCCCCAGGCTCAAAAAGCACCAACCTTGACGGAGTCACAACGCAGGCAGATAAGGCGGGTGATGGCGGAAAAAAATGGGGTGACACGTTCGGCACTGTTTTATGCATTTGTCGAGGCGAGTCGATGCTGCCCCTGACAATTGAAGTTATATAGCTGATTAGGTGAGTCTGTATTTGATACCCAGAACATCAGCCATCAAGAACCTGGTAATCGAGCATATTGTGAAAAAGAGTGACGTCAAAAAACAGAAGATTTATGGTGCGTTGCTGGCGTTATGCCCTGCGGTGGAAGGAAATATCCCGCCTTATGATGACTGGCCCAAGACGCGGGAAATTGCAGATGCGTGCAATGAGACCATCTATTCAGCGAGGCTCTACTTGCTGGCACTGGCAGATGAGGGGGCAGTTTATTGTTCATATCAAAACGTGAATAACTCCCTGCGCTGGTATCCTATATTGTGCAAGGACGAACTGCCTGATATAGAGCCTGTCATTCTAACGCCACTAGCATGATCCATATATGACAGCATCCAATATGTGGATGCCGTGATGATGTCTCTACTCTCCATTATATGTTCATTCTCCCCCCGAGAGGGAGGCTTCTTGCTGGTATTGATAACCTACTGCCGCGGCGCTGATTAATGGCGCCATGGAGCAAAATAATGATTACAGTTTAATAAAACAAGATATATCAGGGAGATATATTTTCAGGGTGACTTTTGTCAGTGACATAGACGTTTATTTACTGCTAGGTACTTGCCAGATGTATATCAATGCTCAGGATGTATTTTTCTGAGAGATAGACTTTGGCGCTTATTAATTTACACATTCATTTGAGGTTTTTATGAAAAAGTCCCTGTTGGCCATGGCCGTTGTGCTCTCCTCTGGTATGAGCCTGAATGCATTCGCTGCCGAACCGGCGACAATCGTGACCGGTGGTACCGTTTATTTCAACGGTGAGGTTGTCAATGCGGCCTGCGCGGTGAGCTCCGACTCCCTGGATCAAACTGTTTATCTGGATCAGGTACGCACTGCCGCCTTTAACGGCGCGGCGGATGCGCCTGCAAATCAACCGGAAAATTTCGAAATCAAACTGGTTGACTGCGATACGAGTGTACAGGCCACGGCCGCAGTGTCATTCACGGGCACCACAGCCCCTGGCAAGACCTCTGTGCTGGCCAACTCGGCGGGTTCTGGTGCTGCACAAGGGGTGGGTTTGGTGCTGATGGGGCCGGACAGCGAGGTGCTGGAGATCAATACCGGTGTACCCTCCAGCAAGGTGACCCTCGTAGATGGCACCACAGTCATACCGTTGTCGGTCGACTATATCTCCACCAGCACTGTGGTCACACCGGGCCCCGTCAGCAGCGTGGCCAATTTCAACGTGCATTACGAGTAAGGGAATTGGCTGGGTGGCTCCTTGTCGGAGCCACCCATTCCGTTATGTCCCAACGTTAGATTGCAGGGTGTCTCGGTATCGGGGGGGCAGTCGTACAGGCACTTGCTGTCACGCAATGACACTCCTCTTTTTGTTTACCCGCGGTACTTCCGTCTTCCGAGAAGGCAATGGGGTACTGGTATCACCGGCAGCCTTCTTGATTGATGAATGCCCATGGTCGGTTGACGGTCTGGGGTCGAGAGAGCTGGCAGCAGGGGAGCCGGGTGCAGGAGTCGAGGCACCTTTTTGGTGAGTAGGGCTCTGCAATCTATTGGGTCATCGCCTTGTTATCGATCGTTTCGAAGGGGCCGTCGGTGCTAAGAGCATTGCAAGGGATGTCGCTGTCCATTCTGGTCGCCATGACGCCATTGGGTGTCGCGGCAGAGGGGGGCAAGCGAGTACGAACTGCCGGCGATGTGAACCTTGAGGGGCGCGTCGTTTATTCAACCTGTGCCATTGGCGCACCCGAAACAGCGCAGCTGATATCGTGGCAAGAGGGGCGAATCACGTCCACAGAGTGGACCGATGCCAAGTTGTTTGATATTCGGCTGAGCGAATGCACCTCTGCGGTCAGTCAGAATGTGAGTGTCCGTTTTAGCGGTGTCGAGGATGAGGGCACAGATGATGTCGGGAGATCGAATGAGGTTGAAGAGGGGGCCTGGAATTGGTCCGATGGTCGGGTGGTCATTCAGGTTGCCCATGATCCAACACTCTTGCGTTTCGTAAATGGTCCCGTATTCCGGTTCCACTCCAAATTCAAATTTTTGGTGCCCATGTCCAGTGAGTCACCGGTCAGCGTTCCAGTATATTTTTTAGTCGCCTATCCTTGAGAGGTATTTATGATAGCGCACAAAAGCATGCATTCACTTTTTATAGGGGCTGCCCTCTATTTCATCAGCACTGCCATTCATGCGGGTGGTGTGGTGCTGGGTGCCACTCGCGTTATATATCCTCAAGGCAATAAACAGGTTTCGTTGGCCGTGACCAACACCGATGAGAAGGCGCTTTTTTTGATTCAGTCCTGGTTCACGGATAGTGAGGGAAAAAAAAGCAATGACTTTGTGGTCACGCCACCATTGTTTAAATTGATGCCGAAAAAAGAGAACACCTTAAGAATTATTTATGTGGGGGCAAATCCGCTGCCCGCCGATCGTGAAAGTGTTTATTATCTCAATGCCAAGGCCATCCCTGCTGTTTCAGAGGCGGCTCAGAATAGTAATACCCTGCAAATTGCCACCCAGAGTGTCATCAAGTTGTTTTATCGACCCCAAGGGCTGGCCGTGCCACCGATAGAGGCGCCCGCCATGCTGCGTTGCAATCTCGAGGGCAGCATGCTGACGGTTCGCAACCCGTCGCCCTATTTTGTCACCATGGTCAATCTGCAGGTAGGAAAGACAAGAGTCGCCAACATGATGGTCCCACCATTGGCGACTGAGCGTGTCGACGTCGACAACTTGACGGGGGATGTGACATTTCAATCAATCAATGATTACGGTTCTCAAACCAAGCCGTCCATTTGCCCTAAATCGTAATGGATGCAAGCCATGTCGTATTCGAAGTCACTGGCCGTATTATTGGCGGGATGGGGCCTGCTCTCTGATGCTCAGGCCGATGTCCAGTTTAATCCTGCATTCTTGTCAGGTGATCCGTCCTCGGTGGCGGATCTGGCTGCATTTGAACAAAACGAACAGCTACCGGGAACCTACCGGGTCGATATATTTCTGAACGATCAGTTTGTGGATACCAGAGATGTGGTGTTCGCCGTCAGCACATCCAAAAAGGATGGCGATGGTTTGCGGCCAGTGCTCTCCGTCGATGATCTGGTTGCCTTCGGCGTCGATGCGCAAGCGCTGTCAGAGGGGCAGCCCGCCGTGGGGGAGGAGATGGCCGGGCCTGTCGATATTCGGGAGCTGATCCCCGGTGCCGATTATGTCTTCTACTTTGAGCGTTTGCGGCTCGATGTGAGTATTCCGCAGGCTGCCATGAGTCGGCGCGTGCTGGGTGAAGTCTCGGAAGAGCTGTGGGATGAAGGTATCAACGCGCTGATGCTGAACTACATGTTCAGTGGCAGCAACAGCGTAGGCAAGGAAGATATAGGTGATGACAGCTTTGTTGCACTCAACACCGGTATCAATATGGGGGCGTGGCGGTTTAGAAATTACTCGACCTGGAACAAGGGTGATGAATCGAGCGAATTGCAGAGTGTGAGCAATCATATTACGCGGGCCATCATCCCATTGAAGAGTGAACTCGTCATAGGTGATAGCAGCACCCTGTCCGACATATTTGACAGCGTGGGTTTTCGTGGCGTGCAGCTGGCATCAGATGAACAGATGTACCCCAGCAGCTTGCAGGGATATGCACCCACGGTACATGGCATTGCGAAGAGCAATGCCAGCGTCACCATCAAGCAGAATGGCTATGTGATTTACCAGACCCATGTTCCTCCGGGTCCATTTCTGATTGAGGATCTGTTTGCGACCTCGGCCAACGGCGACCTTGATGTGGAAGTGAAGGAGAATGATGGCAGCATCAGCCATTATGTTGTGCCTTTTGCATCCATTCCAACCTTGCTCCGTGAAGGTCGGGTGAAATATGACGTGACGTTAGGGAAATATCGTTCTGGCAGCGATATGCAGGAAGAGCCTGAGTTTATTCAGGGTTCCCTCGCCATGGGGGTTCAGGAAACGGTGACGCTCTTTGGCGGAACACAATTATCGTCGGATTATTACTCCTTTGCGGTGGGGATTGGCAAAAACATGGGGGACTTCGGTGCCATCTCGGCCGAGTTATCCTATGCAAATACGGTACTGCCGGATGAAAGCGAGACACAAGGACAATCCTTCAGCCTGCTTTATGCCAAATCACTGGTGGACCTTGGCACTGATGTGCAGCTACTGGGGGCCCATTATTCTACGCAGGGATATTACACCTTCGCCGATAGCACCTATAAATCCATGTCTGGTGATCTGGATGACGGTAATAATGAGTCGGACGATTCTGGCCATGATGATGAGCCAGTCAGCCGCTATGACCTCAATTATGCCAAGCGCGGCAGGTTGGAGGGCAGCATATCCCAGCAGATAGGGGATGCCGAGTCGGTCTATTTGAGTGCGCGAGTGCAAAATTATTGGGAAACCGATGAAGAGGACAGATATCTGCAACTCGGTTATTCCGGTGTGTGGAAAGACATCACTTACTCACTCGCATACAGCTATAACCAGAGCGCCTTTGAACCTGAAGAAGACAAGGTCATCTCGCTGAATATTTCCCTCCCCGTCGGGCGATGGCTGGCAACCTCGGATGATTACGCCTCTGCCTACGCTGATTATGGTGTCAGCTACGATGCGGATGGACGGACGACGAACCGGATTGGGCTGAGCGGGACCGCCTTGGAAAATAAGAACCTGAATTACAGCGTTCAGCAGGGATATACCAACCAGGACGTGGGATCCAGTGGCAATGCACAGATCCAGTATCAAGGCGCCAGAGGCGATATTGAGCTCGGATATAACTACAGCGAGGACAAGCAGCAGGTGACCTATGGCGGAACTGGCGGTGTTGTGGTGCATGCGGGCGGCGTGACCTTCAGCCAGCCACTTGGCAACACCAATATTCTGGTGGCGGCACCGGGTGCCGAGGGGGTCGAGATTGAGAACACCATAGGCACTGTCACCGACACCGATGGCTATGCCGTCATCCCTTATGCCTCTAGCTATCGCCTGAACCGCGTCGCGCTGGATGTGAATTCGTTGCAGGACGACGTGGAGGTGGATGAAGCCGTCGCCATGGTGGTGCCGACCGATGGCGCTCTGGTGCGTGCAACGCTTGAGACCAGGAAAGGGATCAGAGCGCTGTTTGCGCTGACTTTCGATGGCAACCCCGTTCCCTTTGGCGCGCGTGTTGTCAGCGAGCAGGAGGGCGTATCGGGCATTGTGAGTGAGGAGGGGGTGGTGTACCTGGCTGGTCTGGCTCCCACAGGATCCCTGGATATCCGATGGGGTGCCGGGCAGGATCAGCGCTGCGGGGCCGATTACCTGCTGCCGGAACCGGCGAAGCAGGCACCCATCACCCGGTTAGCCATAGCCTGTCATCAGAATAAATAGACGCATCGTCAGTGTTTCTCCTGAATGCTTGATAAATATTCCTGTTATTTAAATGAAAGGTGTGAGTAATGAGGGTGTGTCATTATTTTTCAGGTGACCAGTGGGCCTATATGGGTGGCAAGAGTGCATTCACCGGGTTGATACGTTTGGCCATGATTTCTGGAATATGGGGAAGCATGATGGCGAGTGTATTTCATGTATCCACCGTCTCGGCCAAGACATATCTGGGGCCACCCAGTGGTCAAATAACCATAACGGCACCAGAGAATAATTCCGAGGCTTATCTGGTGGCGAATGCAGGATTGACAGCCGCCAATGTCTGCCACCCAAGTGATCCCACGGTCAAAGATAGAGAGGGGAGTTTTTTCAGCTATACCGCGGCCACGGCTCATACCGTCGAATTTAATGGAAAAGTACATACCCTCATGTCAACGGGTAATCCCTATTTCGGGGTCATAGTCCCGACCAGGGATACCTCAGCCCCAGACAGTGATGCCGTCCCCCTTGCCTGGACGTTCACGACCTGGTATCCGACTCCCAACGCCACGCGGGCACCTGGCACCGATGCCATTGATGCAAGATTTCGTTATGTCTTGTATGCCATGCCCGGTGAGTTGCCAGCAGGCAGTTATGTGATTCCGCAAATGGAGGCGTTTTTGGGTGTTGATTGCCGAGATGAGGAAGGGAGGACATATCAGGATCGCGTCGGGCAGCGGGCCTTTACTGTCAATGTCGCCGCCCGGGGGTGCGACGTGACCTCTCCGGCGCATACCTACATCGACTTCGGCGAGCTGAGTTCCCGTGATTTCTCCGCCGTTGGCAGTACCACCAGCACTATCCCCACCATGATCAGCTTGCAGTGCGATCCCAATGTCGAGATCCACTTCACACTCTCGGATCAGACCAACCCGAGCAACAGAACCAGCATCGTAGAGCTGACTGGCGACAGTACCGCCCGTGGGTTGGGGGTTCAAGTGGTCAATCCAGGGAGCGGCAAGTTCTATTCGCTGGGGCCCGATGACGCCAGCAACCACGGCATCAATCAAGTCTGGCTGGGGCAGAGTGGTCCCCAGGGTGGCACATTCAACTTCCCCCTCGGCTTTCGCTATATCCGGACCGGGGAGATGACGGCCGGTACGGCGACGGCCCTAGTGGGTGTCACTTTATCCTATCAATGAGGCGGACGTGATGAACAGCAAGATAGCCGCGAGCATCGGCCTTGCCCTGTGCGGCGCCGTCTTCTTCGCCGGGGCGGCGGATGTGACTATTGAGGTGCGCGCTACCCTGATCCAGCCGGGTTGCGTCATCAACAACAATGCGGCCGAAATCGTGGACTTCGGCACCTTCCCGTCCAGCAGCATCAGACTGGGGGCGCCCCCCTCTCAACCTGGTTTGATCCAGACGGTTTCTATGCCCATCAGCTGTGTGGACATGGGCACAGGAGTGACGCTGAGTGTCAACGCGGCGGCCTCTGCGGAAAACCCCGCGCTGATAGAGACCGGCAAGGCGGGGCTGGGGGTGGCTCTCTCGACCCAGAGTGACGTGGCCGACAGCGGTGACTGGATAGTGCCCAATACCGGAAAACTGTCGGTGCCTCTGCTCAATGGGGAGGGGACAGTGCTCTTCTATGCGGCCCCTGTGGGTACAGGCGCCCTGCCACAACCCGGGGTGTTCAGCGCCCAGGCCGTCTTGAATGTGGAATACCCATAACACCGGTGGCTGCCCGGATCCGGCCAGAGGAATCCTGGCGATGGCGCGCCCTCTGATGGTCTCTGTCTGACCCCATGCCCGCGTTGGCAGCCACAGCTCGCCCTGCTCGATAGCCCGGTGAATCCGGTTCTCTCGTTTTCATGTGCCCTTGTGATGACCTGATCCCGGTGATTCTGGCTGGCCTCTGCAGGGTCGCAATAGGGCGCTTGCCCAGCCGCAAAAACGACAGGGCAGGGGGGCAAGGTATACAAGTTGAACAGCTTATTAGGACATACGATGAAACAACTATTCATGTGGATATGCGCGTCCATGGCGGCCTTGTTGCTGACCGCCTGTGGCGGGGGAGATGAGGACTCGTCATCACAGCCGGAGTCCGGGAGCGGCGCGACGTCCATGGTCTCGCTGCAGGTAACCCCGCCCCAGGGACGCATACCTGTGATGCTGGGGCTGCAATATGTGGCGCAGGCGGTGATGAGCGATGGCAAGGTGCAGGATGTGACGGCGCTCGGCGATCTTCAGTGGCGCAGCAGCGACAGCGCCATCGCAACCATCACGAGCACTGGGCTGGCGACCGGAGTGGCGCCGGGCAAGGTCACCATCACGGCGTCAGGAGTGGGGGCCAATGGCACTCCTGTCGAGGCGAGGGCGCAGCTGGAGGTCAGCAATGCCCAGGCCATAGGGCTGCAGGTGGCACCCCCTGCAACCCTGGTGGCGGCGGGCTTGAGCAAGCGCTTTACCGCCACCCTGCAGCTCTCCGACGGTACCACCCTGGATGTGACCCCTGAGGTGAGCTGGGCCAGCGATGATGCGGGTACCGCCACAGTCGCGCACGGGTTGGCGACCGGGATAGGGTCGGGCGTGGCCAGCCTGAGTGCGAGCGGCCTCTTCCAGGGCAAGAGCGTCAGTAGCGCGGCGCAGCTCACGGTGAACGACGCCACAGTCACCGCCTTGCAGGTGACCCCGGCAGCGAGCACGACGGCGGTCGGCCTGGCACTGCCCCTGGTTGCCACCGCTGTGCTCTCTGATGGCACCAGTCAGGTGGTGACGGACATAGTGAGCTGGAGCAGTGGTGACAGCGCCATCGCCACCGTCAGCAATGAGCAGGATCTCTGGGGGCAGGGGAAGGGGGTGAGTGCCGGCACCACGACCATCACGGCCGCTGGCACCTTCAATGGTCAGCCCATCGCTGGCTCGGCGCAGCTGAAGGTGAGCGACGCCACAGTGACAGCACTGCAGCTGACCCCCCCCAGCCTGAGGGCGCCGATAGGTTTGCCCCAGCAGTACAGCGCAACCGCCATGCTGTCCGATGGCAGCAGCCAGCCTGTGCTGGATGCCAGCTGGAGCAGCAGCGATCCCGGCATGGCTACCATCAGTGCCGCCGGCCTGGCCACGGGGGCCCGGGCCGGTAGCGCCACCCTCAGCGCCAGCACCAGGGTCAACGGCCAGCTCTTGAGCGGTCACGCGCAGCTGACCGTGACCGACGCGACCGTGACCGCCTTGCAGGTGACCCCGGCCAGGGGCTCGGTATCTATTGGCACTAGCCAGCGTTATGAAGCCACGGCCCTGATGTCGGACGGCACCAGTTTGCCGATGAGCAGCAGCGCCAGCTGGGTGAGCGATCCCCTTGTTGCCATCCTCAATGGAAGCACGGCCACCGGGACGGGGGCGGGTACGACGGACATCAGTGCCACCGCCGTCGTCAATGGCGTCACCGTCAGCAACAGCGCGTCCCTGACGGTGAGCGGCGCCAAGGTGACCAGCCTGGAGGTGAGCCCGGGCATCGAGACGGTGTCGACGGGCCTGAGCAAGCCGTTCACTGTGCGCGCCTGGATGTCGGATGGCTCCAGCCAGGAGCTGACCGGCAACGACAATATCAGCTGGAGCAGCGACGACAGCGGCGTCGCCACCGTCGATGGCAGCACCGGGGTGGCAACCGGGGTGGCGCAGGGCTCGGCCTACATCAGCGCGGCGGGCAGCATCAATGGCCAGTTTCTGAGTGACAGCGCCTCACTGGCGGTGGGCGACGCCGCCGTGATGGGGGTGATTGTTACACCGGATCCGGCCACTGTGCCGGTTGGGCTCAGCATGCAGCTCACCGCGACCGCCCAGCTGTCCGACAACAGCACTCAGGACATCACAGACACCGCCAGCTGGGGCAGCGACGCCACCGGGGTAGCCACCGTCATCGGCGGACTGACGACCGGCGTCAGCGTGGGTGGCGCCAATATTACGGCCACCGATAGCGCCAGCGGTCAGTCCGGCAGCGCGGCCCTGAATGTGACCAATGCCGTCATGACAGAGCTGGCCGTGACCCCTGAGAGCGCCACTGTCGCGGTGGGGCAGAACCAACAGTTTGGCGCCACGGCGACCCTGTCCGATGGCAGCAGCCAGGATATGACCAGCTCGGTCAGCTGGAGCAGCGGGGATCTCGCCATTGCCACCATCGGCAGCAACAGCGGCCTGGCGACCGGGGTGGCGGTGGGCAGCAGCACCATCACGGCGATGACGCTGGATGGCTCCTCGCTTAGCGACACGGCCGAGCTGACGGTGACGGGGGCCGGTTGTGCCACGGATACTCTGGTCGATGGGGCAGGCAAGACCTGGACCTGTCCGCTGACCCAGTCGAAGGCCGATGCCGAGGGTATTGCTTACGGTATGACCTATAGCGAGAACGGCATTATCTATGCCCTGTTGAATTGGCCGCAGGCAGACGCCTACTGCACCGGCCTGGGGGATGGGTATTACCTGCCGAGCCAGAATGAGTTGCAGGGACTGTACGACGAGTTTGGTAGCCTGGAAAACCATGCGGGCTGGCCGGGCGAGAGAGCCTACTGGTCGTCGACCATGGGGACTAATGCGGGCTCCCACTATCGCTTCTATTTGGGGAATGGCACCAGCGGTGGTACGGCACACGATGCCAACAACTACGAGAACGTGACCTGTACGAAGTTGCCTCCGACAACGGTCTCCCTGGTCGTGACGCCGGCTGATAGCTCGTTCCTGATAGGGGAAACCAAGCAGTTCACCGCCATGGCTACTCTGTCCGATGGGAGCGTCGTGGATGCGAGTGCCAGCGTCGCCTGGAGCAGCGGCAACAGCGCCATTGCCACCATCAATGGCGACGGCCTGGCCACGGGGATTGCTGGTGGTGCCACCACCATTGCTGCGACGATGCAGGATAGTTCAGGGGTCAGTGCCACTACGCAGCTAACCGTGTATTACCCCCTGCCAGCTTATGGTACTGGCTGTGTTATAGGCATATTGGTCGACAGTTTTGGTGCCGAATGGACTTGTCCGCCGCTGCAAAGCGAGGTGGATGCCGCGGGGATCCCATATGACGGCACAATTAAACACAATGGAAAGACCTACGTCACGATGACATGGCCTAACGGAAACAACTATTGCACTTACCTGGGGCAAGGTTTTCGCCTGCCAACCCTGGCTGAGTACCAGGGACTCTTTGCGGAGTTCGGTGACTTGTCGATAGCTGCCGGTTGGCCGACTAGCTCCTATCACTGGACGGGCGATTATAGCAGTGGCAGCAATCACTATGCGTTCAGCACTATGTATGGCGGCCATAGTTCGATTCCCGACGCTTACTACCATTTTGTGTCGTGCCGGCGGGCAGCAGAGTAATTTGTGCTGGTGACCAACGCTCACCCTCAAGCGCAGGGGGCATGGCGAGGAGGGATAGCGAGTCTGGCGGCAGCCGGCGTGCGGACAGCCTGGGTATATGGGCTGTCCGCCTCGGTGCCATAACGGTGTCAGCCGCAGATCCTGACAGGATGTGACAGGTAGCATCCTGCTTGTCTGCCTTTATGACGTAATGGAGTACAAAGCCCGAGTGACCCTGTCACTTGGGCTTTTTTTGTTGTGTCTGGATCCGTCGGTGCGCCGCCCGGGGAGGCTATCGGGCAGCCATGAAGGGTGACTACACTGCCTGGGTTGGTATGAGGAGATGCACAGTTTGGTGCAGATTCCGCCGCACACAGGGGAGTGGTCTATGGCTGTCATATGGAAGAGCGCGCTGTTGTCAGGGGGGGGGTTGCTGGTGGGCCTGGTGTCGGGGTGCACCCATTTCGCGCCGACCCCCATCAGCTATCTGAGTCAGGATCCCGCGCCGGGCAAGCTCCCTTATGGGAAGCTTGCCTATGTGGACGACGGCCAATGCCCGGATGGTCAGGTGAAGCGGCTGATCGGTGGCGATGCGAAGAAGAGCATACCGCGCCATGTAGAGTGCGTGGCGCGCCCGCAATAACGGGTGGATAAGCAGGGGAGTAGCCTTGCGTGCGAGGAGGGGGAGAGCAGCCCCAATACGAAGGTCACCACAAGAAGGCCCGGGCAATTGCCCGGGCCTTTTCATTTCGGTGGTGTGCAGGCTTGCTGCGGGCTAGAAGGCATCCCCCGGCACCCGCACCCAGCCTTCCATCAGGATGCGGGCGGAGCGGGACATGACCGCCTTGGTGACAGTCCACTCGCCATTCACCTGCCGCGCCTCGGCGCCCACCCGCAGGGTGCCGGACGGATGGCCGAAGCGCACCGCCTCGCGCTCGTCGCCACCGGCCGCCAGATTCACCAGGGTGCCGGGAATGGCCGCCGCTGTGCCTATGGCCACCGCGCAGGTGCCCATCATGGCGTGGTGCAGCTTGCCCATGGAGAGGGCCCGTACCAGCAGGTCGATCTCGTTCGCCTGCACCTGTTTGCCGCTGGAGGTGCGGTACTCCCTGGCCGGCGCGACAAAGGCAATCTTGGGGGTGTGCTGGCGGGTGGCCGCCTCGGCGGGGCTCTTGATGAGGCCCATGCGAAGGGCACCGGCAACCCGGATGGCCTCGAAGCGCGCCAGCGCCTCGGGGTCTGTGTTGATCGCTTCGCGCAGCTCGGTGCCCTGATAGCCGATCTCCTCGGCGTTGACGAAGACGGTGGGGATGCCGGCGCTGATCAGGGTGGCCTTGATGTTTCCTATGCCTGGCACCTCGAGATCGTCGATCAGGTTGCCGGTGGGGAAGAGGGCGCCGCCGTCCTCCCCATCGTCGGACGGGTCGAGGAACTCCAGCACCACTTCGGCGGCGGGGAAGCTGACCCCGTCCAGCTCGAAGTCACCGGTCTCCTGCACCTGACCGTTGCTCACCGGCACCTGGGCGATGATGGTCTTGCCGATATTGGCCTGCCAGACTCGCACCACGCAGGTGCCGTCTTGGGGAATGCGGGCGGGATCCACCAGCCCGGCGTGGATGGCGAAGGCGCCGGCGGCGGTGGAGAGGTTGCCGCAGTTGCCGCTCCAGTCGACGAAGGGCTTGTCGATGGCAACCTGGCCGTAGAGGTAGTCCACGTCGTGATCGGGCTGCTGGCTCTTGGAGAGGATCACGCACTTGGAGGTGGAGGAGGTGGCGCCCCCCATGCCGTCCATGTGGGCAGAGTAGGGATCAGGGCTGCCGATGACGCGCATGAAGAGCGCGTCGCGGGCCGGGCCCGGTTGCTGGCAGCGTTCTGGCAGATCACCTAAGCGAAAGAAGACGCCCTTGCTGGTGCCGCCGCGCATATAGGTGGCCGGGATCCTGACTTGAGGTGTGTGAGTCGAAGAGAGTGGGGCCATGAATCTTGTCCTGAAAAGAGTGACGGATCCTTCTTCCTCGGGGAGAAGGTGCCCTAAGGGGGGATGAGGGGAGATCCCCTCACCCCAACCCTCTCCCAAAGGGAGAGGGAGCACATCATGCCTCTCCCGGTGAAGGGGAGGAATACCATATATCAGCTGGCGGCCTTGTGGGTGGTCGCTTCCAGGAAGTCCTGGGCGAAGCGCTGCAGCACGCCGCCGGCCTCATAGACCGAGACCTCCTCGGCGGTGTCGAGGCGGCAGGTCATCGGCACCTCGAGCGTCTCGCCGTTGCGCCTGTGAATGACCAGCACGAGATCGGTGCGCGGGGTGCGCGCACCCTTGACGTCATAGGTCTCGGTGCCGTCCAGCCCCAAGGTCAAACGGCTGGTGCCCGGTTTGAACTCCAGCGGCAGCACCCCCATGCCGATCAGGTTGGTGCGGTGAATGCGCTCGAAGCCTTCCGCCGCTATCACCTCCACCCCTGCCAGTCGCACGCCTTTCGCCGCCCAGTCACGGGACGAGCCCTGACCGTAGTCGGCGCCCGCCACTATGATCAGCGGCTGCTTGCGGGCCATGTAGGTTTCGATGGCTTCCCACATCCGCATGACCCGGCCCTCCGGCTCGACCCGGGCGAGGGAGCCCTTCTTCACTGCGCCGTTCACCACCGCCATCTCGTTCACCAGCTGGGGGTTGGCGAAGGTGGCGCGCTGGGCGGTCAGGTGATCGCCACGGTGGGTGGCGTAGGAGTTAAAGTCCTCCTCCGGCAGCCCCATCTTCGCCAGGTATTCACCGGCCGCGCTGCTGCGCATGATGGCGTTGGAGGGGGAGAGGTGATCCGTGGTGATGTTGTCCGGCAGTACCGCCAGCGGCCTCATGCCCTTGAGGGTTCGTTCCCCCGCCAGCGCCCCTTCCCCCTCTTTATCCCAATAAGGCGGGCGACGGATATAGGTGCTCATGGGACGCCAGTCGTACAAAGGCGCCACCTTGGGGCCATGGTCTTCTTCTATGGTGAACATGGGGATATAGACCTGACGGAACTGCTCCGGCTTCACCGAGGCCCTGACTACGGCATCAATCTCGTCATCCGATGGCCAGATGTCTTTCAGGCGAATTTCCTTACCGTTCACCACTCCCAGCACATCCTTCTCTATGTCGAAGCGGATGGTGCCCGCGATGGCGTAGGCCACCACCAGCGGCGGCGAGGCGAGGAAGGCCTGCTTGGCGTAGGGGTGGATGCGACCGTCGAAGTTGCGGTTGCCCGACAGCACGGCGGTGGCATAGAGATCGCGGTCGATGATCTCCTGCTGGATGGCGGGATCCAGTGCGCCTGACATGCCGTTGCAGGTGGTACAGGCGAAGGCCACCACGCCAAAGCCGAGCCGCTCCAGCTCGCTGTCCAGTCCCGCCTCTTTCAGGTACAAGGCCACCGTCTTGGAGCCCGGTGCCAGCGACGATTTGACCCAGGGTTTGCGGGTCAGGCCGAGCTGGTTGGCGTTGCGCGCCAGGAGACCCGCCGCAATCACGTTGCGCGGGTTGCTGGTGTTGGTGCAGCTGGTGATGGCGGCGATGATCACGGCCCCATCCGGCAGCAGGCCGTCGGCCTCCTGGGCGCGGGCCTTGTCCAGATCCACCGCTATGCCGCGCGCGGCGAGATCGGCCACCGGCAGGCGGCGGTGGGGGTTGGAGGGGCCCGCCAGGGTGCGCACCACGGTCGATAAATCAAAGTGCAGCACGCGCTCGTACTCGGCGCTCGCCAGGCAGTCGGCCCAGAGACCCGCCTCCTTGGCATAGGTCTCCACCAGCTTGACCTGCTCACTATCACGGCCGGTGAGGCGCAGGTAGTCGATGGTTTGGCTGTCGATGAAGAACATGGCCGCGGTGGCGCCGTACTCAGGTGCCATGTTGGAGATGGTGGCGCGATCGCCCAGGGTGAGGGCGGCGGCGCCTTCCCCATGAAACTCCAGGTAGGCGCCGACTACCTTCTCCTTGCGCAGGAACTCGGTCAGCGACAGCACCAGATCCGTGGCGGTGATGCCGGGTTGCGGCTTGCCACTGAGCTCGACGCCGACGATCTCCGGCAGGCGCATCCAGGAGGCGCGCCCCAGCATCACGTTCTCCGCTTCCAGCCCGCCCACCCCCACTGCTATCACCCCGAGGGCGTCCACGTGGGGGGTGTGGCTGTCGGTGCCGACACAGGTGTCCGGGTAGGCGATGCCCCTGTCGCTGTGAATGACAGGGGACATCTTCTCTAGGTTGATCTGGTGCATGATGCCGTTGCCCGGCTGGATCACCTCTATGTTCTTGAACGCCTGCTTGGTCCAGTTGATGAAGTGGAAGCGATCCTCGTTGCGGCGATCCTCGATGGCGCGGTTCTTGGCAAAGGCATCCGGGTCGAAGCCGCCGCACTCCACGGCCAGCGAGTGATCGACGATGAGCTGCACCGGCACCACAGGGTTCACCTGGGCGGGGTCGCCGCCCTGATCGGCGATGGCATCGCGCAGGCCGGCCAAGTCCACCAGGGCGGTCTGGCCCAGGATGTCGTGGCACACCACCCGGGCCGGGAACCAGGGGAAGTCGCGATCGCGCTTATTTAAGGCGATCTGGCCGAGGCACTCGCCGAGGATGGCCGGATCGCACTTGCGAACCAGGTTCTCAGCGTGGACGCGGGCTGTGTAGGAGAGTCTGTCCCAGGCGCCGGGGGCGATGGCGTTCACCGCCTCCCGGGCGTCGAAGTAGTCCAGTGCCGTACCGGGCAGGGGCTTGCGGTATTGTGCGTTGGTCATCACTTGCGCTCCTGATTCTGCTCGGCGTGGACGCGGGCTGTGTAGGAGAGTCTGTCCCAGGCGCCGGGGGCGATGGCGTTCACCGCCTCCCGGGCGTCGAAGTAGTCCAGTGCCGTACCGGGCAGGGGCTTGCGATATTGAGTGTTGGTCATCACTTGCGCTCCTTGAGCGGCACGAAGGTCAGATCCTCCGGGCCCACGTAGTTGGCGCTCGGGCGGATGATCTTGCCGTCGATGCGCTGCTCGATGACGTGGGCCGACCAGCCGGAGGTGCGGGCGATCACGAACAGCGGGGTGAACATGGCGGTGGGCACGCCCATCATGTGGTAGCTGACGGCGCTGAACCAGTCGAGGTTCGGGAACATCTTCTTGGCTTCCCACATGGTGGACTCCAGGCGCTCGGCGATGTCGAACATCTTGGTGTTGTGCTGCTCCAGGCTGAGCTCGCGAGCCACCTCTTTTATCACCTTGTTGCGGGGATCCGAGACGGTGTAGACGGGGTGGCCGAAGCCGATGACCACTTCCTTCTTCTCGATGCGGGCGCGGATGTCGGCCTCGGCTTCATCGGGATTGTCGTAACGCTTCTGGATCTCGAAGGCCACCTCGTTGGCGCCGCCGTGCTTGGGCCCGCGCAGGGCACCTATGGCACCTGTGATGCAAGAGAACATGTCGGAGCCGGTGCCGGCGATCACCCGACCGGTGAAGGTGGAGGCGTTGAACTCGTGCTCGGCGTAGAGGATGAGGGAGGTGTGCATGGCGCGCACCCAGGAGTCGCGGGGCTTCTCACCGTGCAGCAGGTGCAGGAAGTGGCCGCCGATGGAGTCGTCGTCGGTCTCCACATGAATGCGCTTGCCGTTGTGGCTGAAGTGATACCAGTAGAGCAGCACCGAGCCGAGGCAGGCCATCAGCTTGTCGGCGATGTCGCGAGCACCCGGGTGGTTGTGATCCTCCTTCTCAGGCGACAGACACCCCAGCACAGAGGTGGCGGTGCGCATCACATCCATGGGATGGGCGCTTGGGGGCAATTGCTCCAGCGCCACCTTGACCCCGGCGGGCAGGCCGCGCAGGGACTTGAGCTTGGCCTTGTAGCCGGCTAATTCTGCGGCATTGGGCAGCTTGCCGTGCACCAGCAGGTGGGCTATCTCCTCGAATTCGCAGCTGGTGGCCACATCCAGGATGTCATAGCCACGGTAGTGCAGATCGTTGCCGGAAAGGCCCACAGTACAGAGGGCGGTGTTGCCGGCGGCGGTGCCGGAGAGGGCGACGGATTTCTTCGGCTTGAAGCCGGGGGTGGTTTCCACAAGTGCGCTCATCACAGGTTTCCTCATTCAGTCCGTTGAAGCGCCGGCTGCCAGCATGAGGCGGCCGGTCGGCATGTTATTCCTTGGTAGACAGGTCCTTGGTGAACAGCCTGTCCAGGGTCTGCTCGTAGTGGTGGTAGCCGAGGAAGTCGTAGAGGGACTCTCGGGTCTGCATGGTGTCGACCACGGCACGCTGGTGGCCGTCGCGGCGAAGCTGCTGATAGACGTTGAGGGCGGCCTGGTTGGCGGCGCGGGCGGCGCTCAGGGGGTAGAGCACCATGTCGACGCCGTGGGCAGCGAGGGCCTCCTTGTCAAACAGCTCCGTCTTGCCGAATTCGGTCATGTTGGCGAGGATGGGCACCCCAGCCGCCTGCTTGAAGCTGTCGTACTGGTGAAGTTCGGTGACCGCCTCGGCGAAGATCATGTCGGCCCCGGCGGCGGCGTAGGCCGCGGCGCGCTCCAGGGCCGAGCCCAGCCCTTCCACCGCCAGGGCGTCGGTGCGGGCCATGATGACGAAGTTCTCGTCCTGGCGGGCATCCACCGCCGCCTTGATCCTGTCCACCATCTCGGAGAGGGAGACCACGGCCTTGTTGGGCCTGTGGCCGCAGCGTTTCTGGGCGACCTGATCCTCCATGTGAACGGCGGCGACCCCGCCGCGCTCGAAGGCACGAATGGTGCGGGCTATGTTGAAGGCGCCGCCCCAGCCGGTGTCGATGTCCACCAGCAGTGGCACCTGGGTGGCGGCGGTGATGCGCTCGGCATCGATGAGCACGTCGTTCATGGAGGTCATGCCGAGATCCGGCAGGCCATAGGAGGCGTTGGCCACCCCGGCACCGGACAGATAGAGGGCCTTGAAGCCGCTGCGTTCGGCCATCAGCGCCATGTAGGCGTTGATGGTGCCGACGATCTGCAGGGGTTTCTCATTGGCCAGCGCGGTGCGAAAACGCGCCCCGGCCGAGGGGGACAAGTTAGACATAGTGACTCCTTTCATGCTGCTCATGTTTTGCTGTGAATAGAACCATCTCACACTACGTTGACGTTAACGTCAATTATGCTTAGGTCCAAGGCCCGTCACTGAGCGGGCACAGGCGGCTGCTTCCTGGAAAAATCCCTGTAATTCAATTAAATACCTTCAGGCTCCAACACCTGCCCGGCCATGTCGCCTCGCCGTCATGGGGGAACAGGGCCGATTCTGTCGTCTTCCCCGAGGGCGGGCAACGAATTCGAAGGGGGGTGTCATGAGATGAAAAGTGGCTGTCGCCCGATGAAAAGCGGCCATTCACCCAACCCCCTAGATTCAATCCGGACGATGCATTTCATTCACGAACGGATTGGAGAACAGAGATGGCCAACGCCATACGCTTTTATGAAACCGGGGGCCCGGACGTGCTGCGCTACGAAGAGGTGGCGGTGGGCGAGCCCGGTCCCGGCCAGGTGCGCCTGCGCCATGCCGCGGTCGGCCTGAACTATGCCGACACCTATTTTCGCAATGGCACCTACCCCATCCCCATGCCCAATGGCCTCGGTGTCGAGGCAGCCGGGGTGGTGGAGGCGGTGGGCGAGGGGGTCAGCAATGTGGCGGTGGGCGATCGCGTCACCTACACCGGCTTTATCAACACCCTAGGCGCTTATTCTACCGAGCGCCTGATCCCGGCCGCCCCCCTCATCCGGCTGCCGGACAGCATCAGATGCGAGACCGCCGCCGCCATGACAATGCGGGGCCTGACGTCTGCCTACCTGATGCGCCGCATCCATGACTTCAAGCCCGGTGACAGCATCTTGCTGCACGCGGCGGCGGGGGGCGTCGGCCTCATCGTCGCCCAGTGGGCCAAGCTGCTCGGGCTGACGGTGATAGGCACCGTCTCGAGCGACGCCAAGGCCGAGCTGGCCCGCGCCCACGGCTGCGACTTCACCATCGACTACAGCCGCGAAGATGTGGCCACCCGGGTGCGCGCCCTGACCGGCGGCGCCGGGGTCGACGTGGTGTTTGACAGCGTCGGCAAGAGTACCTTCATGGGCTCGCTCGATTCCCTCAAACGCCGTGGCCTCATGGTCTGCGTCGGCACCGCCTCCGGTCCCATCGAGGGCTTCAATCCGCAGCTGCTGGCCATGAAGGGCTCCCTCTACCTGACCCGTCCGGCGCTCGCCGACTACATCGCCGATCCCGCCGAGAAGGAGGCCCTGGCCGGCGAGCTGTTCGATCACGTGGCCAGCGGTCGGATCAAGATAGAGATCAACCAGCGTTACGCGCTGCAGGACGCAGCGCAGGCTCACCGCGATCTCGAGTCGCGCCAGACCACGGGCTCCTCCGTGTTCATCATCTAGGCCAAGGATCCCAGGCCAGCCCGCACTGGAGGGCGGCGCCTGCAGCACTGACTTGTCATTCAGGGAGAGAGACATGCGTGTAGAACAACTGACCTGCCACATAGGCGCCGAACTGAGCGGCGTCAACCTGGCGGACGCCGTTCACGATGAGGGGCTGTTCGCCGAGATCCGTACCCTCTTGCTCAGGCACAGGGTGCTGTTTTTGCGCAAGCAGGATATCAGCCGCGCCGATCACGTGGCCTTCGCCCGCCGCTTCGGCGAGCTGGAGGATCACCCGGTGGCGGGCAGCGACCCGGAGAATCCCGGTCTGGTGCGCATCTACAAGTCCCCGGAGGTACCCAACGATCGCTACGAGAATGCCTGGCACACCGACGCCACCTGGCGCACCCAACCGCCCATGGGGTGCGTGCTGCGCTGCGTGGAGTGTCCGCCCGTGGGGGGCGACACCCTCTGGGCCAACATGGTGGTGGCCTACGAGCAGCTGCCGGAAGAGGTCAAAGAGAAAATCGACGGCCTGCGTGCCCGTCACAGCATAGAGGCGAGCTTCGGGGCGGCCATGCCCATCGAGAAGCGACTCGCCCTCAAGGCCCAGTTCCCGGATGCGGAGCACCCCGTGGTGCGCACCCACCCGGAGACCGACGAGAAGATCCTCTTCGTCAACGCCTTCGCCACCCATCTCACCAATTTCCACACCCCGGCCCACGTGCGTGTCGGCCAGGACTACAGCATGGGGGGCAGCGATCTGCTGCGCTACCTCATCAGCCAGGCCTATATCCCCGAGTATCAGGTGCGCTGGCGCTGGCAGCCGGGCAGCATCGCCATCTGGGACAACCGCAGCACCCAGCACTATGCCGCCATGGACTACCCCCCCAGCCATCGCAAGATGGAGCGGGCCGGGATCATGGGAGATACCCCCTTCTGATCAAACCCCGGGCCCCGCGCCCGGGAGATATCACCACGCCCGGCTCTTCATGGAAGGCCAGCCAATTTAAGGAATGAACAGATGCAATTTTTTGACGATTCCCTGCACCCGGAAAACATGGAAAAGGTGGTCATCACAGTGGCCCCCTACGGCCCAGAGTGGGCCCCCGGCGACTTCCCGGAAGACATTCCGGTGACCATGGAGGAGCAAGTCCAGAAGGCGGTGGAGTGCTTTGATGCCGGCGCCACAGTGCTGCACCTGCACGTGCGCGAGCTGGACGGCACCGGCTCCAAGCGGCTGTCCAAGTTCAACGAGCTGATCGCCGGGGTGCGCAAGGCGGTGCCCGACATGATCATCCAGGTCGGCGGCTCCATCTCCTTCGCGCCGGAAGGGGAGGGGGAGGCGGCCAAGTGGCTCTCCGATGACACCCGCCACATGCTGGCCGAGCTGACCCCGAAGCCGGATCAGGTCACGGTCGCCATCAACACCACCCAGATGAACATCATGGAGCTGCTCTACCCCGAGTACCTGGCGGGCACCTCGCTGGCGAACCCCGCCTACCAGGCGGCCTACAGCGAGATGACGGTACCGGCCGGCCCGGCCTGGGTGGCGGAGCACCTCAAGCGGCTGATGGCGAATGGCATCCAGCCCCACTTCCAGCTGACCGGCATGCACGCCCTCGAGACCCTGGAGCGGCTGGTGCGCCGGGGTGTCTACATGGGCCCGCTCAACCTCACCTGGATCGGCATCGGCGGCGGCTTTGACGGCCCCAACCCGTTCAACTTCATGAACTTCGTCCACCGTGCGCCGGACGGGGCCTGCGTCACCGCCGAGTCGCTGCTGAAAAACGTGCTGCCCTTCAACATGATGGCCATGGCCATGGGGCTGCACCCTCGCTGCGGCATAGAGGACACCATCATAGGCCAGCACGGCCAGCGCATGAGCTCGGTGGAGCAGATCCGCCAGTGCGTGCGGGTCGCTCACGAGCTGGGTCGCGAGGTAGCCAACGGCAAGGAGGCGCGCGCCATCTACCGCATCGGCGTGCAGTACGACAGCGTGGAGGAGACGCTGCTGGCCAACGGCATGGCGCCGAACCGGACCCCGGGTCAGAAAGGGGTGCCACAACGGTCCTGAGCCAGATGGGTCGCCGCAAAAATAGCGGGGCGGCGACCCCCCAACACTGTTTGCCAAACGGCCTTGCGCCTTGCACTATGCAGCACGCAGGGTAACTGAGTGATGAATCAATATTGTCTGGCCGGGGGCCTCTGCCGCCGGTCCGTTGACCGAAAAACCCAACCCAATTTGCAGTAGCGCGAGGGATTGTATGGCTACGTATCATATCGATGACGACCCAGAGGCCGGCAAGGTTGCCGTGCCCCGTCGTTATGCCTGGATAGTGTTTGCGCTGACCTTCGGTCTGCTCATCTCCGATTACATGTCGCGTCAGGTGCTCAATGCCGTCTTCCCCATGCTCAAGGGGGAGTGGGCGCTCTCGGACACCCAGCTGGGCCTGCTCAGCGGCATAGTGGCGCTCATGGTCGGGCTCTTGACCTTTCCGCTCTCCCTGCTCGCCGATCGTTTCGGCCGTGTCAAGAGCCTGGCCATGATGGCCGCGCTCTGGAGCCTGGCGACCCTGGGCTGCGCCCTGGCCCAGGACTATGAGCAGATGTTCATCGCCCGCTTCCTGGTGGGAGTGGGGGAGGCCGCCTACGGCAGCGTCGGCATCGCAGTGGTGGTCTCCGTGTTCCCGCGGGAGATGCGGGCCACCCTCTCCGGCGCCTTCATCTCCGGCGGCATGTTCGGCTCTGTGCTTGGCATGGCCACCGGGGGCGTGCTGGCTCACTTCCTCGGCTGGCGCTGGGCCTTCGCCGGCATGGCCCTGTTCGGCCTGGTGCTGGCGGCCATCTATCCCCTCATCGTCAAGGAGGCGCGGATCTCCCAGACCAGCCGGGCGGCACGAGGGAACACAGAGGCGGGCCGCAATCCCCTGCGCAGCCTCTATTCCAGCCGCTCGGTGATCTCGGCCTATGTGGGCAGCGGCCTGCAACTGTTCGTCGGCGGCACCGTCATCGTCTGGATGCCGAGCTATTTCAACCGCTACTACGGGCTGGACACGGACAAGGCGGGGCTCATGGCCGCCATCATAGTGCTGTGCAGCGGCGCCGGCATGATCCTCTGCGGCATGCTGAGCGATCGGCTGTGCCGCAACCGGCCGGATCGCAAGATAAGCCTCGCCATCGCCTATTGCCTCGGGAGCTGTCTGCTGCTCTCCCTGGCGTTTGCCCTGCCGGCCGGGCTGCCCCAGCTGCTGCTGATAGGTCTGGGGATGTTCATCGCCACCGGCACCTCGGGTCCCGCCGGTGCCATGGTGGCCAACCTCACCCACGCCAGCGTGCACGGCACGGCCTTTGCCACCCTGACCCTTGCCAACAACCTGCTCGGGCTGGCCCCAGGCCCCTTCATCACCGGCAAGGTGTCCGACCACATAGGCCTGGACAACGCCTTCCAGCTGGTGCCCCTCATCAGCGTCGCGGCGGCTGCCGTCTTCTTCTACGGCAAGCGCCACTACCACAAGGACGTGGCCCGGCTCGACGGTGACGCCGGCCGCCAGATCATCACAGGTCCCCAGGGCTCGGAGGTGAGGGCATGAGGATCTGCATCGAGGTCTATGTCGATTTCATCTGCCCCTGGTGCCTCATCGGCAAACGCCAGCTGGCGCAGGCCCTGACCCAACTGCGGGCAGAGCGGCCCGAGGTGCAGGTCGATGTACGCTGGCGCGGGGTGCAGCTGCTGCCCGCGCTGCCGGTGCAGGGGGAGGATTTTCACGACTTCTACCTGCGGCGCCTTGGCAGCGAACAGGCCATGGGCCTGCGTCAGGCCCAGGTGCGGCAGGCGGCGGCCAGCGTCGGCGTAGAGCTGGACTTTGGCAATATCCCCCGCATGCCGAACACGGCCGATGCCCACCGCCTGTGGCAACGGGCCTGCCAGCTGGGATCGCCGGCGCAGCTGGACGAGTTGCTGGAATGGCTGTTTGCCTGCCACTTCCTGCACGGCGGGGATCTGGGGGATGGTGCTACCTTGCTGGGGCTGGCCGAGGCGGCGGGCTTTGGGTCCGCCGATCTGGTGAACAGCCTGCAGGGGGACGGGACTCCCTTCCACTGCGATCTGCCCGGGGCGGCCCAGCAGGGGGTGCCCAGCTTCGTGATGGGGAAGGGCCTGACTCTCAGCGGGGCCCAGCCGGTGGCGAAGCTGCTGGCCAGCCTGCGCCAGGCGCTGGATGCGGCGGCCGGGGCGACGGCTGCGCGGATCTTGGTGCCAGCCGAGCGGGTGCCTGAACCGGGCAACCGTATCCTCATCGAGGCCCAGGGCAAGAGCCTGGTGCTGTTCAACGTCGATGGCCGCTTCCACGCCATCGACGACAGCTGCCCCCACCAGGGGGCCTCATTGTGCGGCGGCCGGCTGGAGGGGGAGGTGATCCAGTGCCTGGCCCACGGCCTGCGCTTCAACCTGGCGACGGGGCTGCTGCTGAACTCGACCCAGCTCAGGGTCGGCCGCTACCCGGTCGAGCGGGAGGGCGAGGGGCTCGCCATCCTCATCCCATCCCGGGAGGTCAGCCCATGCTCACCCTGACCATGACGGATCGCTATCAGCGGGTACGAACCCTGGCCCCCGGCATGGCGGTCAGCATCACGGTGGCGGCCGCCGCCACCTTCCTGTCCGAACACTACGGCGCCCCCGTGCTGCTGTTCGCCCTGCTGCTCGGCATGGGGCTGAACTTCCTCAGCGCCGAGGGGACCTGCAAGGCGGGCATCGAATTCACCGCGCGCAGCGTGTTGCGGATTGGAGTCGCCCTGCTCGGCATGCGCATCACCCTGGGCCAGATCGCCGAGCTGGGCTGGATGCCGGTGCTGCTGGTGGTCACCCTGGTGGTGGTCACCATCAGCCTCTCTGTGGTGGCGGCCAGGCTGATGGGGTTCCAGCGGCTGTTCGGCATGCTGACCGGGGGGGCGACCGCCATCTGCGGCGCCTCCGCCGCCCTGGCCCTGGCCGCCTCCTTGCCCAATCACCCCCAGAAGGAGCGCGCCACCCTGTTCACCGTGATCGGGGTCTCGGTGCTCTCCACCCTGGCGATGATCCTCTACCCCATGATCGCCCGCTTCTTCGAGCTGACGCCGGTGGAGGCGGGGGTCTTCCTCGGCGCCACCATTCACGACGTGGCCCAGGTGGTGGGGGCCGGCTACAGCATGTCCACCGAGACCGGTGACGTGGCGACCGTGGTCAAGCTGATGCGGGTCGCCATGCTGCTGCCGGTGATCCTGGTGGCCGCCATGATCACCCGCAGGCAGGGGGCGGATCCCGCCTCTGGCAAGCGTCCGCCCCTGCTGCCCCTGTTTGCCGTCGGCTTCCTGGTGCTGGCCTGCATCAACAGCACAGGCTGGGTGCCCGTCCCGTTGCAGGAGGGAGTCAACGGCCTGTCACGCTGGTGCCTGGTCATCGCCATCGCCGCCATCGGCATGAAGACCCAGCTCAAGGAGCTGGCGGCGGTCGGCATCAAACCCATCCTGCTGATGGTGGGGGAGACCGCCTTCCTGGTCGCCCTGGTGCTGACCCTGATGCATTGGGGCATCAAGCCTTAGGAAGCCCATGCATGCCGAATCAAAAAAACAGCCATAAAACGAACGCGCCCCTGTGGCCAACGGACTAGCCAGAGAGCAGAGAGGTAGTTATGAACAAGGTTTATCCCAGCGCCCAGGCCGCCCTGAGCGGCCTGGTGCAGGACGACATCACCATAGCCTCGGGGGGCTTCGGCCTGTGCGGCATCCCCGAGCGGCTCATCGAGGCGCTGAAGGGGAGCGGCAAGGGCGGCTTCACCATCATCAGCAACAACTGCGGGGTGGATGACTTCGGCCTGGGGCCGCTGCTCCACAGCCGCCAGATAAAGAAGATGATCTCCTCCTACGTGGGGGGCAACAAGGAGTTCGAGCGCCAGTACCTCGCGGGGGAACTTGAGCTTGAGTTCACCCCCCAGGGGACGCTTGCCGAGAAGCTGAGGGCTGGCGGCGCCGGCATCCCCGCCTTCTTCACCCGCACCGGTTACGGGACGCTCATCGCCGAGGGCAAGGAGACCCGCCAGTTCGACGGCGAGTGGTATGTGATGGAGCTCGCCTTGACCGCCGACATCGCGCTGATCAAGGGGGCCAAGGCCGACAAGGCGGGCAACCTGATGTTCAACAAGACGGCGCGCAACTTCAATCCGCTCTGTGCCAAGGCGGGGCGGGTCTGCGTCGCCGAGGTGGAGGAGATAGTCGAGGTGGGGGAGCTGGCCCCGGACGAGATCCACCTGCCTGGCATCTATGTGCAGCGGCTGGTCTTGAACCCCGACCCCGAGAAACGCATCGAAGTGCGCACGGTGAGAAGCTGATTGCGCAACGCTCATGCCCTGCAGGGATGTGCCGCGACAGGCACTCCATCCACTTTATTTTGAAATGTGCATCGACCTGTGCACAGTGAGAAAGGACTTATCACATGGCCTGGACCCGTGAAGAGATGGCGCAGCGCGCCGCAAAGGAGCTGCAAGACGGCTTCTACGTCAATCTGGGGATCGGCCTGCCTACCCTGGTGGCCAACTACATCCCGGACGGCATGGAGGTGTGGCTGCAGAGCGAGAACGGCCTGCTCGGCATAGGCCCCTTCCCGAGCGAGGCCGAGCTGGACCCGGATCTCATCAATGCCGGCAAGCAGACCATCACCACACTGCCCGGCAGCAGCTTCTTCGACAGCGCCGAGAGTTTTGCCATGATCCGCGGCGGCCACATCAACCTGGCCCTGCTCGGGGCCATGCAGGTCTCCGAGCGCGGGGATCTCGCGAACTGGATGATCCCGGGCAAGATGGTCAAGGGCATGGGGGGGGCCATGGATCTGGTGGCCGGTGTCAAGCGGGTGGTGGTGCTGATGGAGCACTGCGCCAAGGGGGGCGAGCACAAGATACTGGAGTGGTGCTCCCTGCCGCTGACCGGGGTCGGGGTGGTGGATCGCATCATCAGCGATCTCGCCGTGCTGGACGTGACCCCCGGGGGCCTTCGCCTGGTGGAGCTGGCCCCCGGCATCGAGTTCGAGGCGCTGCAAGCCGCCACCGGCTGCGCCATAGCGCGCTGACGCTTAGCCATCCACGGGGAGGGGCGCTCGCGCACTCCCCGCTATTGTTTCTCGCCATCTACGTCTCTTGCCCCTTGGCTATCCTGCACAGACCCGTCGCCTCCCGCTTGTCTCCATCTCCTGTTCCCTTCGCGGCTTTTCTGTCGCCCGGATCACGGTTCTCAGCTGAACAAGGGCTGTATGGGGTCGGTTGTCGACGAGCGAATCCCGCGCCAGCCGCGGGATGCAGCCGCTGTCACCAAATGAAAAGTGACTGACGTTCAATGGCAAGCGCGCCCCTGGAGCTAGGCCTTACAGTCGGCACTAAGAACACAGAGCGCACTCGGACAAGCGAAACAGGGGGGAGGCAACCGGCCAATGGCCAGCTTGCCAAATCCGGCGAAACGCCCCGGTCAGCGCCATAAAAAAGCCAACGGAAACGGCAACAAAAATAACAAAACGACGACAACACTCGGAGAGACTGTAATGGATTACAAGCACACGAGTCATGGTTGCGGTGCCCTGCGCCTCAGCCTGCTGGCGACGGCCATCGCGGCCGTCCTCATGCCCAGCGTTCAGGCGGTCGAAGTCGACACCCAGAGTGAAGACTGGTCCGTTCGCTTCGACAACACCGGCAAGTTCAACTACGGCATGCGCACCGAGAGTGCCGATGAACGGATGCTTGCCACCCCGAACAACAACGACGGGGACTACAACTTCAAGGATGCCGGCGATACCGTCACCACCCGCTTCGATCTGCTGACCGAGCTGGATGTGGTGAACAAGGGCAACACCGGCTTTCGCATCAGCGCCGCCAGCTGGTATGACTATGCCTACCGCGACGTCGGCGCTGACGAGAACCCCTTCATCAACGGCAACAGCGCCAGCTCCGGCATCGTCGGGCTGCCCCCGGTGGCGGGCAACCGTCATCTGAGCGACTATGCGGATCGCTACTACCATGGCCCCTCCGGCGAGCTGCTCGATGCCTTCGTGTTCCACAACATGGAGGTGGGTGACGAATCCCTGCTCGGGGTCAAGATAGGCCAGCACAACATCTTCTGGGGGGAAACCCTGCTGAGCCCGGTGCACGCCCTCAGCTATGGCCAGTCCGGCCTGGATCTCGCCAAACTTGCGGCATCCCCGGGGACGGAAGCGAAAGAGCTGTTCGTGCCCCGCAACCAGATCTCCGCCTCCTTCACCCTGAACCCGGAGTGGACCTTCGCCGCCCAGTACTTCCTGGACTGGAACGCCGCCCGCCTGCCGGAAGCCGGCACCTATTACGGCAGCTCCGATCTGGTGGGCTTCGGTGCCCAGTCCTTCCTGCTGGGCCACACCGGCGGGCCGGGGCTGGCCGGACCGAGCGGCACCCTCAGCAACATTCGCCGGGGGGATGACCTGGAGCCGGGCAAGCACGGCGACTGGGGCATCATGGCCAAGTGGTCCCCCGAGGCGCTGGATGCGACCCTGGGGGCCTTCTACCGCCGTACCGCCGACATCCTGCCCCAGGCGGTGCTCGATGCCCGTGGCATGACCATTCGCGGGGCGGCGCCCCTGCCGGCCGGGGCCGTGCCCAACCTGCGCCAGTCCATCGCCAACACCAGCTACGCCCTGGCCTATGGCGACGACATCGACATCTTTGGCCTCAGCCTCTCCAAGGATGTGGCCGGGGTGAGCGTCGGCAGCGACCTCAACTATCGCCAGCACATGCCCCTCTCCAGCATCCCGGCCCTGCTCAGTGCTACTGGTCCCGGGGGACTGGCCAACGGCTTCGGGATCCCGGCGCCCGTGCTCGGTCCCCGTCATCCGGACACCGGGGTGATCACCGATGACTCCGATGGCTACAGCGCCACCGGCGATACCCTGCACTGGACCCTCAACGGTCTGATGACCTTCGCGGACACTGCGTTGTTCGACGGCGCCGCCCTGCTCGGGGAGCTCTACTACAGCAACCTGCTGAGCCTGGATGACCACAACAAGGCGCTCTACAAGGGAGAAGATAGCTATCAGGGCATCGACAAGCCCACCCGGGACAACTGGGGGCTGGCGGTCAACTTCACCCCGACCTGGTATCAGGTCCTGCCGGGGGTCGACATGAACATGCCGCTCTCGGTGAACTGGGGGCTGGCGGGCATCTCCCCGGTCCAGGCGGGCGGGGCGAAAGACACCGGCAGCTATGCGGTGGGGCTAGGCGCCACCCTCTACAACCAGTACTTCGTCGATCTGAAATACGTGGACTCCTTTGGCAAGTCTGCCGAGTGCAATGACGGTGCCGTGGACGGCGCCACCCCCAATGCCCTCGATGGGGCCCAGCGCAACACCTGTTATGCCGGTGGTTACGCCTCCTTCTCAGGTGGCGGTGCCACCACGGAAGACAGAGGCGCCATCTACCTGACCCTGAAGACCACTTACTGAGTCACCTCAAGCGACCGAGTCGGAGAACGAGATATGACATTCAACAAGACCATGCTGGCCGCCTCCCTCACCCTGGCCCTCGCAGGCCAGGCACTGGCCGCCGTCTCCAGCAGCGAAGCCGCACAGCTCGGCACCAGTCTGACCCAGGTGGGCGCCGAAGCGGCCGCCAATGCCGATGGCAGCATCCCCGCCTACAGCGGGGGCCTGACCACGCCCCCCGCCGGCTTCAAGGCCGGTGACAGCATGCGCCCGGATCCCTATGCGGGTGAGCAGCCGCTTTTGGTCATCACCGGCAAGAACGCGGCCCAATACCAGGGGGCACTGACAGCCACCACGGCGGAGCTGCTCAAGCGCTTCCCGGACTTCAGGGTGGACCTCTACCCGACCCACCGCAGCGTGGCGCTGCCACAGGCGGTGCTGGACAACACCAGGAAGAACGCGCTCAGCGCCACCACCCTGGCGGGGGGCATGGCGGTGGACAAGGTGCTACCGGGCATTCCCTTCCCTATCCCCAAGAGCGGGGCCGAGGCGATGTGGAACTTCCTGCTGCGCTACCAGGGGGTGAACATCGCCACCAAGTACGACTCCTGGAACGTGGACGCCGCCGGCACGGCGGCCCTCTCCACCACGGGGCAGGCCTTCATCAACTACGCCATCTACGAGGACATGAATAAGCCCATCTCGGCCAAGGACACCTACTACCAGATGAAGCTCCATTACACGGGCCCGGCCCGTCGCGCCGGCGAGGCCATCATGCTGCGCGATGCTGCCAACCCCCTGGAGCAGCCGCGCAAGGCCTGGCAGTACCTGCCTGGCCAGCGCCGGGTCAAGCTGGCACCGAACCTGGCCTACGATACCCCGAATCCGGGCACCTCGGGGGCGGGCACCTATGACGACGTCTTCGTCTTCAACGGGGCGCTGGACAGATTCGACTGGAAGCTGGTGGGCAAGCAGGAAATGATAGTCCCCTACAACACCTATCGGCTGACCTATCAGCCCGATGCCAGGGCGCTGACCACCCCCAACTTCCTGTCACCGGATCACGTGCGCTGGGAGAAGCACAGGGTCTGGGTGGTGGAGGGCAACCTCAAGGCCGGTGAGCGCCACATCTACGCCAAACGCCGCTTCTACCTGGACGAAGACAGCTGGGTGGCGCTGGCCTCCGATCAGTACGACGCCCGTGGTCAGCTCTATCGCGGCTCCTTCGCCTTCCTGAGCCAGAGCTACGACAAGCAGACTCCGGACGCCACCCCCTTCATGATCTATGACCTGGTGGCGGGCACCTACAACATCAATGGTGTGGTGGGCCCCTACGGCGGCATCAAGTACGGTGCCTCCCTGTCCAAGGCGAAGTGGTCGCCGGAGTCCCTGGCTGGCGCCGGGATCCGCTAGCCGTAACAGGAGTCCGGTTCGTCATTGATGAACCGGACTCCTCGATGTTGGCGTCGGGCGCCTTTTGGCATCCCGCCGCCCTCTGAGACAAGGACGTGGTATGGGTTCATTCAAGACGTTGGCGCCATTGATCTGCTGCGCCCTGCTGATGCAAAGCGCAGGGGTGACAGCCGGGCAGGCGACCGATTATGTGGACGTGCTGGACCTGCCGGCCAAGGCGAGCGCCCTGGCCCAGCGCAGCCCCCTGCTGGATCTGACCCGTGCCGGGTCGCGGCTGGTGGCGGTGGGGCAGCGGGGTCACATCCTCTATTCCGACGATGAGGGGCGGCGCTGGCAGCAGGCCAGGGTGCCGGTGAGCTCGGATCTGAACGCCGTCACCTTCCCCACCCCCGAGCAGGGTTGGGCCGTGGGGGGGGATGGGGTGGTGCTGCACAGTCAGGATGGCGGTGCCAGCTGGCAAAAACAGCTGGATGGCCGCCAGATTGGCGGGCTGGTGAGCGCCTTCTATGCCGCCAAGGCCCGTGCCGAGCCGGACAACGAACAGTGGGCTGCGCTGGTGGAAGAGGGCCAGCGCCTGGTGGGGGAGGGGGCCGACAAACCCCTGCTCGACGTCTGGTTTGAGGACGACAAGGTGGGCTACGTGGTCGGGGTCTTCAACCTGATACTGCGCACACAGGATGGCGGCCTGCACTGGACGCCGATGCAGGATCGCACCGACAACCCGGATGGGCTCCATCTCAATGCCATAGCCCCCGCCGGTGACGCCCTCTATCTGGTGGGCGAGCAGGGCCTGCTGCGCAAATGGGAGCCGCAGACGCAGCGCTTCGTCTCACTGCCCAGCCCCTATGACGGCAGCTTCTTCGGCCTTATCGGCCGCCCGGATGAGGTGATCGTCTATGGCCTGCGGGGCCATGTCTATCGCAGCACGGACGGAGGCGAAAACTGGACCCGGCTCGTGAGCCCGCTGCCCATCAGCATCAGCGCCGCTATGCAGGGGGCCGATGGCCAGTTCCGCCTGTTTACCCAGGCCGGCCATATGCTGCTGCAACGGGGCAACGCGCCGCTGACCCTGGCCCCCCTGGCCGAGCCATCGCCGGTGGCGGGCGCCGCCCTGACCGCAGATGGCACCTTGGCGCTGGTGGGCAGCCGCGGGGTGCGCACCCTTGGCGTCAAATAAGGTTTGTCAACGCAGGCCGTCACCGGATGACGGCCCAATAACGATAACGAGGATCCAGACATGGGCCATGTGAAGCAAGATTCGATGCCGGTGATCCGCGAGCTGAGCGCGTTCGACAGGCACTCCGGCAACCTGCTGGAGCGGCTGGTGTTCAACCACAGGGCGCTCTTCATGCTGGTGATGACGCTGGCGACCCTGGTGCTTGGCTACATGGGCGCGACCCGTCTGGCGCTGGCGCCCAGCTTCGAGAAGATGATCCCCCAGAGCCAGCCCTACATCAAAAACTTCCTGGAGAACCGGGACTCCCTGCGTGGCCTCGGCAACTCGGTGCGGGTGGTGGTGGAGAATACCCGGGGGGACATCTTCGACCCCGACTATCTAAGCGTCCTCAAGCGGGTCAATGACGAGCTGTTCCTGACCGAAGGGGTAGACAGGGCCTGGATGAAGTCCCTCTGGAGCCCGGCGGTGCGCTGGACCGAGGTGACCGAGGAGGGCTTCCAGGGCGGGCCCGTGATGCCGGATGCCTATCAGGGATCGGCCTCTGACATCGAGCAGCTGCGCCAGAACATCAACAGAGCCGGCATAGTCGGCAGTCTGGTGGCGAGCGATTTCAAGTCCAGCATGCTGATAGTGCCCCTGCTGGACAAGGCCTCTGTCACCGGCAAGCCCCTCAATTACCATGACTTCTCCCAGCGCATCGAGGCGCTACGCAGCCAGATTGAGTTCGAAGGCGCCCCCCATCAGGCGGGGGAGGAAGGGACGGGCCAGTACAAGATCCGGGTGATCGGCTTTGCCAAGCTGGTCGGCGATCTCATCGACGGCCTCATCCAGGTGATCCTCTTCTTCGCCCTGGCGGTGGCGACTTCGCTCCTCATCATCTTCCTCTACACCCGCTGCGTGCGCAGCACCCTGCTGGTGGTGGGCTGCTCCCTGGTCGCCGTGATCTGGCAGCTCGGCATCATCGCCTGGCTCGGCTACGCCATCGATCCTTACTCTGTGCTGGTGCCCTTCCTCATCTTCGCCATCGGCGTCTCCCACGCGGCCCAGAAGATGAATGGCATCATGCAGGACATCGCCCGCGGCACCCACCGCCAGATAGCGGCGCGCTATACCTTCCGCCGCCTCTTCCTCGCCGGGGTCACGGCGCTGCTGGCCGATGCGGTGGGCTTCGCCGTGCTGATGCTGATCGACATCCCCGTCATCCAGGATCTCGCCATCACCGCCAGCATAGGGGTGGCGGTGCTCATCTTCACCTCGCTGCTGCTGATGCCGGTGGCCCTCTCCTATGTGGGGGTGGGCCGCAAGGCGGCCGAGCGAGCGCTCAAGATAGACACCCACGCCGCCGCCAATCAGGGGTTCGGCAGACTCTGGGCACTGCTGGATCGCTGCACCGAGCGTAAGTGGGCCACAGTGGTGGTGATCCTCGGCCTGGCGATGGGCATAGGCGGCTACCTGGTGAGCCTGCAGCTCAAGATTGGCGATCTGGACAGCGGCGCCCCCGAGCTTCGCGCGGATTCGCGCTACAACAGGGACAACGCCTACATCACCAGCCACTACGCCCTCTCGAGCGATCTCTTTGCGGTCATGATCAAGACGGCGCCAGAGGGGTGTCTCGACTACCAGACCCTGATCCTGGCCGATCGCCTGGGGTGGGAATTGCAGCAGCATCCCGGGGTGCAGGCCACGACCTCGCTGGTCAATGCGGTGCGCCAGATCACCGCCGGCACCTATGAGGGCAACCCCAAGCTCGCCAGCATCCAGCGCAACCAGAACGTGCTGAACTATGCCGCCCAGCAGGCCTCGGTCAACAGCCCCGAGCTGTTCAACACCGACTGCTCCCTGATGCCGGTGATAGCCTACTTGAAAGATCACAAGGCCGAGACCCTGAGCGGCGTGGTGGCCATCGCCGAGCGGTTTGCCCGGGAGAACAGCACGGCGGATCGCCAGTTCCTGCTGGCCGCGGGCAGTGCCGGCATAGAGGCCGCCACCAACATGGTGGTGCACGAGGCCAACCGCACCATGCTGCTCTACGTCTATCTGGCGGTGACTCTGTTCTGCCTCATCACCTTCCGCAGCTGGCGGGCGACCGTGGTGGCGCTGGTGCCCCTGATGCTCACCTCTGTGCTGTGCGAGGCGCTGATGGTATTCATGGGCATAGGCGTCAAGGTGGCGACCCTGCCGGTGATTGCGCTGGGGGTCGGCATAGGGGTGGACTACGCCCTCTACCTGCTGAGCGTGCAGCTGCACCATCAGCGCCAGGGCATGTCACTGGTGGACGCCTATCGCCAGGCCGTGGCCTTCACCGGCCGGGTGGTGGGGCTGGTGGGCATCACCCTGGCCGCCGGTGTGGTGGCCTGGGTCTGGTCCCCCATCAAGTTCCAGGCCGACATGGGCATACTGCTCACCTTCATGTTCCTGTGGAACATGCTGGGTGCCCTGATAGGGGTGCCTGCGCTCTCCTACTTCCTGCTCTCCGGGACGGGGGCTGTGCCTGCCCAGGCGCGGGAGCGGCAGGAGGGGGATGCCAAAGACGGGGTCAAGCCCTGCCGGACCCCGGTGGGGGCCGACGTCAGCTAGCAATAGCCGTGACACAGGGAAAGGAAAAAGAGAAGGGAGGCGCCATGCCTCCCTTCTCTCGTCTGGCGAATGGCGCCAGTAGTCAACCGTAGGCGAGGCCGGCGCGAGCGGGTTGGGCCACCTTGGGCACGCCCTTGTGGCGGGAGCGCCAGGTGGCCGGCGGCATGCCGAACTGGGCGCTGAACCAGCGGGTGAAGGAGCTCGGCATGGAGTAGCCCAGCATGTCGGCGATGTGGCCCAGCGAATAGCCGGAGTTTTGCAGGTAGCGCATCACCAGATCCCGGCGAACGTCGTTGACCAGCTCGCTGAAGGTGGCGCCGCTCTCTTCCAGATGGCGCTGCAGGGTGCGCACGTTCATTCCCAGGGTGCGGGCTATCTGCTCTATGGTGGCGCGCCCCATGGGCAGCAGCAGGTAGATGGCCTTGCGCACGTCCGTCATCAGTGATTGCTGGGTCTCCACCAGCAGGGTGTCGAGGTACTGGCGGGCATGACGGGCCATGGCCTGGTTGGCCAGAGGGTTCGGAATGTCCAGATCGGCGGCCTGGCAGACGATGCCGTTGAACTCGCTGCCAAACTCCAGCTTGCAGCCGAACAGCCGCTTGTGGATGGAGAGATCCGCCGGCGCGTCATGGGTGAAGTTGACGCTGATGGGATGCCAGTTGGCGCCAACCCCGACCTGGGCAGCACAGAAGCGATACATGACGCCGACCGCGAGCTCGGTGGCCTGGCGCGAGGGCATGGGGGCGTCCGTGATGATCTCCTCGCGAATGATCACCGCCTTGCCCGCCTCTTCGATGAAGATGGCCAGGGCATTATTGAACAGGTGAATGTACTGCACTATGACCTGCAAGGCCTCGCGCAGGTTGGGCTGATAGCTCAGCAGCAGGCTGACCTCGCCAAAGTCCGACAGCTGGCGATGCTCCGCCATGCGCAGACCCAGGCTCTGGCAGTTCCCGGTACGGGCGGACAGCTCGAGCAGGTTGACTATGGTGGAGACGGGGATGCGCTGATTGGGCACATCCAGAATGGAGGCGCTGAGGCCGGCTTGCGACAACAGGCTGGGGGTATTGAGGCCCAGTTGGCGGGCGACATCGAGATAGTTGGTGAGGGTGGCGGCTCTGGCAAGGAGGGTCATGATGCAATTCCCATGGCGACAGCTCATCTGCTGGTTGCTTGTTGTTAACTGGTTTTTATCATTTCGTTTACAAATTGGAAAGTGCTTATTAACTGATCTATTAGTCGCAGGTGCCATGTGATGACCTTGCGTGCCAGCCCGTCTCATGGCCTTTCGAGTCCGACGCTCTCCCACTCCGTGGCGCTCATGGCGCCAGGTGACTGTCATATAAAGACAACTCCATGGCATCCAAGGTAAAGCAGTTGGGAGCCTGGCACCTTACTGTGGTCTTGATGTCATCCGGCCGTCGCCGGGTCACCTGAACAGGGGGAGAGAGATGAAGGCATTTCAGCCCGAGGCCACAGTACTGATAGTGCCCGGCCTGCGTGACCATGTGGCGGATCACTGGCAGACCCTGCTCGCCGAGGGGCTTGAGAAGGTGGTGACAGTGCCGCCTTTGACCTCGGACAAGCTGAGCTGCCAGGCCAGGGTCGAGGCCATAACGCAGGCGCTGGCGCGCATCCAGGGCCCGGTGATCCTGGTGGCTCACAGTGCCGGGGTGCTGATGCTGGCTCACTGGGTGGCGCAGCAAGGCGCTGCCCGCCATCGCCACCCCATCCGGGGCGCCCTGCTGGTGACGCCGCCGGATCTGGATGCCAGCTGGCCATCCCATTACCCGAGCCCGGAGGCCATGCAGGCCGGAGGCTGGCACCCGCTGCCCCGCATGAAGCTGCCGTTCCCGAGCCTGGTGGTGATGAGCCACAACGATCCCCTGGCGAGCCCGGCGGCCGTGCGTGCCCTGGCCCAGGACTGGGGGAGCGAGCTGGTGGACGCCGGGGCCGTGGGACACCTCAACCCGGCGAGCGGATTTGGCCCCTGGCCCCAGGCCGAGGCCTTGCTCGGGCGTCTCGACGCCCGCTAACCCCATTGCGAGGGAGGGATGCCTCCCTGCGCCCAGACACGAATCGGAAGGAGTCCGTATGGTGAAGACAAGGATCATACCGCCAGCCCAGGGAGCCCATGCCTATCCCTTGCTGATCAAGAGCCTGCTGCTGTCCGGGGTGCGCCAGCACCCGGGCCGGGAAATCGTCTACGCAGATCGGCTGCGCTATGACTATCGCACCCTCAACCAGCGCATCCAGCGCCTCGCCAACCTGCTGACGGCCTCGGGCATAGGGCCGGGGGACACGGTCGCCCTGCTGGACTGGGACAGCCACCGCTCCCTCGAGTGCTTCTTCGCCGTGCCCATGATAGGCGCCGTGCTGCACACGGTGAACGTGCGCCTCTCGCCGGAGCAGATCGCTTTCACCATGCACCACGCCGAGGATCATCTGGTGCTGGTCCATGACGACTTCCTGCCCATGCTGGAGAGCATTCAGGAGAAGCTGCCCACGGTGCGCGGCTATATCCGGCTGACCGATGGGGAGCAGCCCTCCACCACACTGCCCCTGCTCGGGGAGTACGAGACGCTCTTGGCCGGGGCGGACGACCAGTTCGACTTCCCCGATTTTGACGAGAATTCGGTGGCGACCCTGTTCTACACCACGGGCACCACTGGGGATCCCAAGGGGGTCTACTTCAGCCACCGCCAGCTGGTGCTGCATACCCTCAACGAACTGGGCACCCTGGCGGCCCATGCGGGCCAGTCCCTGCTCTGCTCAGACGACGTCTACATGCCCATCACCCCCATGTTCCACGTCCATGCCTGGGGCGTCCCCTATGTGGCGACCATGCTGGGGGTGAAGCAGGTCTATCCGGGGCGCTACGAGCCGGACAAGCTGGTACGGCTCTATCGCGACGAGGGGGTGAGCTTCTCCCATTGCGTGCCGACCATATTGCAGATGATCCTCGACTGCGAGGAGGCGGCAAAGACCTCCCTTGCGGGCTGGAAGATGTTGCTGGGGGGCAGTGCGCTGCCGCTCGGGCTGGCGACCCAGGCCCATCGACAGGGGATACTGGTGCACGCCGGTTACGGCATGTCGGAGACCTGCCCGCTGCTGTGCGTGGTGCACCTGGCTCCCGAGGAGCTGGCGCTGCCCATGGCCGAGCAACTGCCGCTGCGGATCCGCACCGGCAAGCCCATCGGGCTGGTGGACTTGCGCATCATAGATGAGCAGGGCCGGGCGCTGGCCCACGATGGCCAGACCATGGGGGAGATAGTGGTGCGTGCTCCCTGGCTGGCCCAGGGCTACCTGAAAGAGCCGGGCAAGGGGGCCGAGCTCTGGGAAGGGGGCTGGCTGCACACGGGGGACATGGCCTCCATCACCCCGGACGGCACAGTCGAGATCAAGGATCGCATCAAGGATGTGATCAAGACAGGGGGCGAGTGGATAAGCTCCCTGGCGCTGGAGAGTCTCATCAGCGCTCACTCTTCCGTCCATGCGGTGGCCGTGATCGGGGTGCCGGACCCGCAGTGGGGAGAGCGCCCTTTGGCCCTGGTGGTCGGCAAGGAGGGGGCGCATCTGGATGCGCAGGCCATCAAGGCTCACCTGCAGGGGTTCGTCGACAGCGGTCGCATCAATCGCTGGGCCATACCGCGCCAGATCCGCATAGTGCAGGAGATCCCCAAGACCAGTGTCGGCAAGGTCAACAAGAAGCTGATCCGGGAGCGTGAATGCCATCCGGCGGTGGAGAAGTGAGGCCGCCGTCATAGATCCAGAGGACGGCCTCTCAGTCATCCCCACTGTCTGAGGGGCCTTGTTGGCCGGGCTGCCATGGCTTGACTACGATAACTGAGTTATCACACAAGAGGCGTGCGCCATGAACAGAACCCAGATTCATCTCGTTGATGAAGAGGTGGATTTTCCGTCCAGTGAACAGTTGGTTTCCACCACGGATCTGCAGGGGGTCATTACTTATGCCAATGACCACTTCTGCCGGGTGGCGGGATACAGCAGGGCAGAGATGATAGGCCAGCACCACAACATGGTTCGTCATCCCGACATGCCCAAGGCGGCCTTCGCCGATCTCTGGGGCAAGCTGAAGCAGGGCAAGCCCTGGCGCGGCATGGTGAAGAACCGCTGCAAGGATGGTCGCTACTACTGGGTGGATGCCTATGTCACCCCCATCTTCGAGCAGGGGCGGATAAGCGGCTATCAGTCGGTGCGCAACCGGGCCGAGCCCGGGATGAAGGCCGTCGCCGCCCGTACCTACGGGCGATTGAGGGCGGTGGAGCGGGGGGAGCGCAAGGCGGGACTGAGCCTGCGCCCCGTCCGTCATGGGCTGGCCATCGCCGGGCTCCTGCTGATGCTGGCGGCGAGCGCCTATCTGACGGGGCCCCTGGGGGCCCTGTTCATGCTGCTGCCCCTCTTGTGGCTCGGCCTCCTCTATCGTCACACCCTGATCACCACCCCCCGTTACCTGAGCCAGCTGGGCGAGGAGTACGACAGCCTGACCCGGCTCATCTACTCGGGGGATGAACCCAGCGCCATCGCCGATTTCCACATCAAGCTGCTGCAGGCCAGGATCCGCACCGTGCTCGGGCGGGTGGACGATGCCACCCTCTCCCTGCAGGATCTGGCGGTCCATCTCAAGACCGCCTCCAGCGAGACGAGCGCCGACATCGCCGAGCAGGACATCCAGACCCAGCAGGTGGCGACCGCCATCACTGAGATGGCGGCGACGGCTCACGAGATAGCCCGCAACATCCAGGAGACCGACAACCAGATTGCCCAGGCCAAGGTACATTGCCAGCACACCAATCAGCAGCTGGAGGATACCCAGCACAGGGTCACCGAGCTGGCCACCCAGGCGGAGCACGCCTTCACGGCGGCGGTGGCGCTGGCAGAGGAGTCGGATCGCATCGGGGTCCTGATGAACGAGATCCAGGGGATAGCGGACCAGACCAATCTGCTGGCCCTCAACGCCGCCATAGAGGCAGCCCGGGCGGGAGAGCAGGGACGCGGTTTCGCCGTGGTGGCGGACGAGGTGCGCACCCTCTCAACCCGGACCCACAAGGCGACCGAGCAGATCCAGGGCAGCATAGGGCAGATCCAGCGCACCCTGAATGGCTGGAAGGGGATGATGCAGCAGAATCTGGAGCAGACCCAGTCCTGCGTGACCCTGACCCGGCAGGGCTCACAGAGCCTGCATCAGGTGCTGGCCGAGATAGAGCGGGTGGTGGATCTGTCGACCCAGATCTCGGCGGCGGCGGAGGAGCAGCAGGCGGTGGTGGAGGACATCAGCCGAAACGTCAACGCCATCTCCCAGCACTCCCACACCAACAGCAACAAGATGCACGACATGGATGCCTCGAGCGACATCCTGCTCACCAAGGCGCGCCAGCTCAAATCCCTGGGGCAGACCTTCGGCTGACGCCCGCGTCGAGCAGGCACAAGATGACAACAAGGCCACCCCGGGGTGGCCTTGTTGCATGACGCGTCCTGTGGAGCCGTGGCGCTTAAGCCGCCATCAGCTCGTCTGCTCCGCCAGCGCAATGAAGCCGCCGCTCTTGTCGCAATACATGGCCCTGTCCGCCTGGATGAGCCATTGCTCCGGGCTCCAGCCACTCTGGTAGTGGCTGACCCCTATGCTGATCCCGACCTGCATGGCCTGGCCATTGACCACGAAGGGGGCCCGCATGGCGTGCCGGATCACCTCGGTCACATCCTGCGCCTGGGAGCAACTGTAACCGGGCAGCAGCAGGATGAATTCATCCCCCGCCAGCCGGGCAAAATAGCACTGGTGGCCGATGGCGTCATGGAGCCGGTTGGCCAGCTGGCAGAGGATGGCATCCCCCTGGCTGTGGCCGAAGTTGTCGTTGATGCGCTTGAAGTCATCGAGATCGCAAAACAGCAGGCAGCCGGGATCCTCGAGCTGCACTTGCTCCTGCAACTGCTCCATCAGGCTAAGGCGATTGGGCAGGCCGGTGAGGGGATCTATGCGGGCCAGCTGCAGTATCTCCTGCTCGCGCAACTTGCGCAGTGTCACCTCCCGATTGAGCCGCTTGTTGCTGACCAGCAGATAGAGGGAGAGCAGCAGGATGAGGGCGCCGACCCCCAGGCTCAGCAAGAACCAGGGGCGCCAGAAGATCCACTGCGCTGAAGGGGCCTGATAGAGAAAACGGGTCAGCGGCACCGCCCTCGGGACCAGGCCTATCTCGACCAGCTGCTGCATGATGTGGGCGAAGCGATCCGGATTCATATACCCGATCTCCACATAGAGCGGCTGTATCATCTCCTTGCTCATCTGCAGCTCGTACTCCATGTGGGCCTGACTGCGGTTGACGGCATACTCCTTGCGCAGCAGGTCGATGGCCTCGGTCGGGTGGGCGAGGGCGTAGCGCCACCCCTTGAGGCTGGCGGCCCGAAACTTTGCCACCCGCTCCGGGTTGGTGCGCTCCTCGTTCTGGGTGGTGAACAGGATGTCGCTGTAAAAATCGATGCCGTAATTGCGGGGGTTGATGACGGAGACAGAGACGCCGTGCTCCTCCAGATAGAAGGGCTCGTTGCTGAGATAGGCGTTGAAGATGTCGATCTTGCCGGTGATCAGATCGTCTATGTTGACCGAGGTGGGCACAGGGATGAGCTGGCGTTCGTGCAGCCCCTGATAGTAGAGGGTGGCGAGCAGTTCGGCATCCTGATGGCCGGGAAACATCATGATCCGTTTGCCACGCATGTCCGCAACGGTGAGAATGCCGCTGTCGCGACGGGCCAGGAAGATGGAGGGGGAGTGCTGATAGACGCAGGCGAGCGCCAGCAGGGGTTCGCCATTGACGTAGCTGGTGAGCACCTCTGTGTTGCCGACGCCAAAGTCGGCGCGCCCGCTCAGCACTTCCTGTACCGGGCTTATCCCCTTGCCGCCCGGCCTTATCTCGACATCCAGTCCGGCATCGGCATAGAACCCCTTCGCCTTGGCCATGTGATAGCCCACGAACTGGGGTTGATGCAGCCAGCGCAACTGCAAGACGACCCGATCCGGAGGCTCATGGGGACGGTCACTTGCCAGGACAGGGGAAGCGTAACTGGCGCCAAGCAATAGCAGCCAAAACAAGTATCTCTTCATCCGTGCGATTCTTGTGCTGAGGATCCATGGGGTGGCCAGCAGGCCCGCATTCAACTTGTTAACAAATCACATTCTAAAGGGTTATAGATGTACCGGATACAGTTGCAGCACAAAGATTTCATGGTGATCAACAAGGGCCCAGGCCTTGGCATGCATGACGAGGGCGGTGAGCCCGGGCTCGTCAACCGGCTGCGCACCGAGACCGGATTGACACTCTACCCCGTTCATCGCCTCGACAAGATGACCTCGGGGCTGGTGCTGCTGGCCCGCACCCCGGAGGCGAACCGGGCACTCAGCATGGCCTTTGCCGCCCGGGAGGTGAGCAAGCAGTATCTGGCACTTTCGGATCGCAAGCCGAAGAAGAAGCAGGGCTGGGTCAAGGGGGACATGGAGAAAGGGCGTGGCGGCAGCTGGATGCTGGCCCGCACCCAGGAGAACCCGGCCATCAGCTGGTTCGATTCTGTCTCGGTGCGAGAGGGACTGCGGCTCTATCGCATCAAGCCCCAGACCGGCAAGACCCACCAGATCCGGGTCGCCTTGAAAAGCATTGGCGCCCCCATCCTCGGGGACGATCGCTACGGCGGCACGATCGCCGATCGCGGCTATCTGCACGCCTGGCGCCTGCAGTTTACCCTGGCGGGGGAGGCCTTCGATCTTGTCTGCCCGCCGGATGAGGGGGATCTGTTCCTCCTGCCCGAACTGCACACCGCCATCGCGGGATTGAGCGAATGACAAGCACCCGTGGGGCGCCCGGCCCGGGCTGGATCCTGGCCGACTTTGACGACACCCTGGCGCCGGGGGACAGCCACGCCGGCTTGCTGCGCTTCATCCTGCGCCGGCGCCGCTGGCCACTCCTGCTGCTGCCGGTGATCGCACTGGGTGGCCTGGTGTATCTGGTGCCCCGCCTGCGGCGTCAGGGAATTTCGCTTATCTGGTGGGCCATCACCCTGGGGCTCTCGCCGCTGGGTTGGCGCCAGCTGGTGCGGGCCTATTGCCACACCCGGCCCGGGCTGTTTCGGGAGGCCCGCTCCCTGCTGATGGCCGAAAGGGCGCGCTGCTGGGTCATCTCCGCCAGCCCCCGGGCTTTGGTCCGGGCCCAGCTCCATCGACAACTGCCACGGCTTCCCCATCGCATCACAGGCTCGCGGATGGGCTATCGCCTCGGTGGCCTGGTGCCGCGTTTTTATTGCCACGGCCGGCACAAGATCCAGCCCGAGATCCGCACCCTCAGGGTGACGCTGGCCTTGAGTGACAGCCTGCACGACTTGCCGCTGCTGGCGCTGGGGCAGCAGGCCTGGTTCATCAACCCGACCGCCCGCAGGTTGCAACAGGCCAGGGGCCACCTGCCCCATCTCGAGGTGAAAAACTGGCACCTGTAAGGCAAAGCTGACAGCCCGGCGGAGCGCCGTGGGGCTGTCCGCAAGGCTCAGGCTGCAATGTCACAATCTATTTACATCTTCTGACGGCGGTCCTCGCCAAACTATCTGAAACCCGCCTCTTCTCTTCTGCCCCGCCCCTGCCTCTAATGAAACAAGTTATTAACAATGCCGTCTGGGCTGCCTGTCGAGCCTTGTCGGCGTGACCCGTTTCGTTATCAGTCCATCGCAAGGAGCGCATCATGACGACCTCTTCTTCCCCTTCCCACAGCATCAATCCCCTTGGCACCGATGGGTTCGAATTCGTCGAGTACACGGCCCCGGATCTCAAGGGCATTGCCGCCCTCAAGGCGCTGTTTGTGTCGCTCGGGTTTGCCGAGGTAGCCAGGCACAAGCACAAGCAGTGCTGGCTCTACCGCCAGGGGGACATCAACTTCGTGGTCAATGCCGAGCCCCACTCCCAGGCGGAGCAGTTCGCCAGCCTGCACGGGCCCAGCGTCTGCGGCATGGCATTTCGGGTGAGCGACGCGGGCCGCGCCCAGCAGTACGCCATGGCCAAGGGGGCCAAGCCCTTCGTCGGCAAGATAGGGCCCATGGAGCTCAACATCCCCGCCATCTACGGCATAGGCGAGAGCACCCTCTCCTTTGTGGATCGCTACGGCGAGCAGGGTTCCATCTATGACGTGGACTTCGTCTTCTACCCCGACTGGCAGGCGCGCATGGCCGAAGTGGATGCGGGGCTCTATGAGATCGATCACCTGACCCACAACGTCCATCGCGGCAACATGGACCTCTGGTCCAATTTCTACGAGCGGATCGGCAACTTCCGGGAAATTCGCTACTTCGACATCGAGGGCAAGCTGACCGGGCTGCATTCCCGCGCCATGACGGCCCCCTGCGGCAAGATCCGCATCCCCATCAATGAATCCTCCGACGACAAATCCCAGATAGAGGAGTACCTGCGCCAGTACAAGGGGGAGGGGATACAGCACATAGCCCTGGCCTCCAGCGACATCTACCAGACCATCCGTACCCTGCGTGGTCGCGGCACCGGCTTTATGCCGACCCCGGACACCTACTATGAGAAGGTGAACAGCCGGGTGGCGGGGCATCAGGAGGATCTGGAGGCACTCAAGGCGCTGCGCATCCTGATCGACGGCTCTCCGACCAAGGACGGCATCCTGCTGCAGATCTTCACCGACACCGTCATAGGCCCGGTATTCTTCGAAATCATCCAGCGCAAGGGCAACGAGGGCTTCGGCGAGGGCAACTTCCAGGCACTGTTTGAATCCATTGAACTGGATCAGATCCGTCGTGGGGTGCTGAGCGGGGCCGAGCAGGGCGAGAAGAAGGGGGAGCCGAGCGATGCGTAACGGGATGCGAGCTCGTCGGCCGGTATCTATTTCATGGGAGGTACAGAGCCATGCGTAACTGGATCAGTTTTCCCCACCGGGAGGGGACCCACTCCCGCCAGGCCCACGCCGATCTGCCCGAGCAGGCCATCTACGAGCGCGAGCTGGGGCGCAGCGGCTTCTTCGGCCCCGCCACCCACATGCACCACAAGCATGCCCCCACCGACTGGAGCCACTGGGAGGGGCCGCTGCGGCCGCGGGCGTTTGACTTGAACGGCTTGCAGGAGGAGGTGAGCTCCCTCTCCCCCTGGGTGATGCCGGATCTGCTCAGCAATCCCCACTGCCGCTACCGGATGTGGCGCCTGACCGAGACAATGCCGTTTCTGGTGCGCAACGCCGACGGCGACGAACTGCTCTTCATCCACGAAGGGGGTGGGGACTTCTACTGCGACTACGGCCATCTCACGCTGAAGGATGGGGACTATGTGGTGATCCCCCGTGGCACCATGTGGCGCATCGAGCCCACGGCGCCGCTCTTCATCCTGATGATAGAGGCGACGGAGGACAGCTATCAGCTGCCGGACAAGGGGCTGGTGGGCAACCATGCCATCTTCGATCCAGCGGCGCTGGAGGTGCCCGCCATCAATGAGCGCTTCCTGGCCCAGCAGGACGAAAATCCCTGGTCGCTGCAGGTCAAGCGCCACGATCAGGTCTCTGTCATCACCTGGCCCTTCAACCCCCTGGATGCCCAGGGCTGGCACGGGGATCTCTGCGTGGTGCGCCTCAACTGGCGGGACATCCGCCCCCTGATGAGCCACCGCTACCATCTGCCGCCGTCGGCCCACTCCACCTTCGTGGCGAGCCGCTTCGTCATCTGCACCTTCGTGCCGCGCCCCATAGAGAGCGATCCCGGGGCCCTGCGGGTGCCCTTCTACCACAGCAACGACGACTTTGACGAGGTGCTCTTCTACCACGGCGGGGACTTCTTCAGCCGGGACAACATAGAGCGGGGCATGGTCACCTTCCATCCCGCCGGTTTCACCCACGGCCCCCATCCCAAGGCCTTTGCGGCGGGGCAGGCCCACGCCAAGACCTTCACCGACGAGGTGGCTGTGATGCTCGACACCCGGGATGCCCTCGGGGTCGGCCAGATCTGCGAGGGGATAGAGAATCCCCACTATGTTTCCAGCTGGCAGCGACCAGACGGTACCCCCGGCAAATAAGGAATTCGATATGAAATTGGCAACTTTGAACAATGGCAAGCGCGATGGCGCCCTGGTGGTGGTCAGCCGGGACCTGACTCGGGCGGTGGCCGTGGCCGACATAGCCTCCACCCTGCAAGGAGCGCTGGACGAGTGGAGCGATCTCGCCCCCCGGCTGACCGCCGTCTATCAGGCCCTCAACGACGGTGCCTGCCCAGACACCTTCCCCTTCGATGAGACGGCCTGTCTCTCCCCGCTGCCCCGCGCCTACCAGTGGGCCGACGGCAGCGCCTACGTCAACCACGTGGAGCTGGTGCGCAAGGCGCGCGGCGCCGAGATGCCGGACAGCTTCTGGCACGATCCCCTGATGTATCAGGGGGGCTCCGACAGCTTCCTGGCGCCGCGCGGCCCCATCTGCATGGGGTCTGAGGAGTGGGGCATCGACTTTGAATCTGAAGTGGCCGTCATCACAGACGACGTGCCCATGGGCACCAGCCCGCAGGGGGCAGAGGAGCACGTCAAGCTGCTGATGCTGGTCAACGATGTGAGCCTGCGCAACCTCATTCCCGGGGAGCTCGCCAAGGGCTTTGGCTTCTTCCAGTCCAAACCCTCCAGCGCCTTCTCGCCGGTGGCCATCACCCCGGACGAGCTCGGCGGCGACTGGCAGCAGGGCAAGGTGCATCTGCCCCTGGTGACCCAGCTCAACGGCGCCCTGTTCGGGGAGCCGGATGCGGGGCTGGACATGACCTTCAACTTCTTCGAGCTGATTGCCCACGCGGCCAAGACCAGACCCCTTGGCGCTGGCTGCATCATAGGCTCGGGCACCGTCTCCAACTACGACAGAAGCCGGGGATCCTCCTGCCTCGCCGAGCGGCGGATGCTGGAAATTATCGAGTCAGGTCAAGCCACTACACCCTTTCTGCGCTTTGGTGATACAGTGTCCATCGCGATGCAGGATCGCAATGGGATGAGTCTGTTTGGCACCATTTTGCAACGGGTCACGCAAGGGGGCGCCAGCCAGACGAGCTAGGAAAGCCTGGGCCGGCCAAGGTCGGCAGGCGACACGGCAGGTGGCACACACCTGCCACCATAGGGACATAATATGCTGCAGTTGTTTGGATATTGGCGTTCATCGGCCAGCTTTCGCGTACGTCTGGTGCTGCAACTCAAGGGACTTGGTTATGAGCAGCATCCGGTCAATCTGAGACAGGGTGAGCAGAAAGAGAAGGCCTATCGCCGGGTCAATCCCCAGGGGCTGGTGCCTTTTCTCATCGACGGGGATGTGCAACTGGGTCAGTCGGTGGCCATCATGGAGTACCTCGACGAGACCTATCCGGCCTACCCCCTGATGCCCTCCGCCCCCGAGGAGCGGGCCAGGGTGCGCCAGATAGTCAACATGATCGCCTGCGACACTCACCCCCTCAACAACCTGAGGGTGTTGAACTACCTGGAGCAGGAGCTGGGACAGAGCAAGACGGCGCGCGATGCCTGGTATCGCCACTGGATTGACGAGACCTTCACCGCCCTGGAGCAACTGCTGATGACCACGGCTGGCGTCTATTGCGTGGGCAACGAGGTGACCCTGGCGGACTGCATGCTGGTGCCCCAGGTCTATAACGCCCGCCGCTTCAACATGACGTTGGACGACTACCCCACCATCGCGCGCATCGTCGCCAACTGCGAGCAGTTGCAGGCCTTTATCAAGGCGGCCCCCGCCAATCAGCCGGATGCGCAAGCCTGAGGTTCAATACCCTCAACCAGTGTTAAACAACAAAGGCCCCGCTTCGTCAGCCGACAGTGTGGGGCCTTCTCATCTTGGTCGGCGCTTGTCCCTGGCGCTGACAATGGTCGATAAAGCTGCCGAATGTCGCCTCGTCGTAGCGCTTTCCCTGCTCCAGCAATCCTGTATTGAAGGGCTCCAGCAGCCAGCTCCTGGCATCCAGCACGTAGAAGTGAGGCGCCCCAACATACTCGGGCCCCCGATCCAGGAAGCGGTTTATCTCCTGACACCCGCTGCACCACTCGCCCCTGCAATAGCTGTCCTCTCATAGTCTCTTTCCTGGGGCGTTTTTGTTGCTTCCAAGCCGCCACGAACTCTGTCGCCAAGTGGCAAGAGTGGCGGGTGATATGCGAAAAGCCGGAGCGAAAGCGGAGGGGAACCAAAAAACAAAAGCCCCTCGAAAGGGGCTTGGTTATCTCGCAGTGAAACTGTCCGCTGGGGTTATCAGTAGCTCTGTTGGTGGACGTCCATCACGGCGCGACCGGAGGGGTCGGCCATTTCCTTGAACTTGGCATCCCATTCCAGCGCTGTGGGCGTGGAGCAGGCGACCGACTTGCCATAGGGCACTGTGCGGGCGGCGGACTCCAGCGGGAAGTGCTCGTCGAAGATGGCGCGGTAGTAGTAGGCCTCCTTGGTGAGCGGGGTGTTGATGGGGAAGCGGAATGCGGCCGCCTCGAACATCTGATCCGTCACCTCGGTCTCGACCATGGCCTTGAGACTGTCAATCCAGGAGTAGCCCACGCCGTCGGAGAACTGCTCCTTCTGACGCCATGCCACTTCGTGGGGTAGCAGCTCCTCGAAGGCTTCCCGCAGGATATGCTTCTCGATCTTGCCGTTGCCGCACATCTTGTCGGCAGGCTGCAGGCGCATCGCCACATCCATGAACTCCTTGTCGAGGAAGGGCACGCGACCCTCCACGCCCCAGGCGGCCATGGACTTGTTGGCCCGCAGGCAGTCATACAGGTGCAGGGAGGCCAACTTGCGCACGTTCTCTTCGTGGAATTCCCGGGCGTTCGGCGCCTTGTGGAAGTAGAGGTAACCGCCGAACAGCTCGTCCGAGCCTTCTCCCGAGAGCACCATCTTGATGCCCATCGCCTTGATGTAGCGGGCCATCAGATACATGGGGGTGGAAGCGCGGATGGTGGTGACGTCATAGGTCTCGAGGTGATAGATGACGTCCCGCAGGGCATCTAAGCCTTCCTGCACGGTGAAGTGGATCTGGTGGTGGATGGTGCCGAGGTGATCGGCCACCTTGCGGGCGGCGGCGAGATCTGGCGACCCTTCCAGGCCGACTGCGAAGGAGTGCAGCTGGGGCCACCAGGCTTCGCTCTTGCCATCGTCCTCTACCCGGCGGGCGGCGTAGAGCTTGGTGATGGCGGAGATGACGGAGGAGTCCAGACCGCCGGAGAGCAGCACGCCGTAGGGCACGTCACACATCAGCTGACGCTTGACCGCCGCTTCCAGCGCGGCTTTCAGCTCGGCCTTGCCGCTGACGTTGTGCTCGACCGCACCGTACTCCATCCAGTCCCGTTTGTACCACTGTTTGAGCTCGCCATCCTTGCTCCAGAGGTAATGTCCGGGCGGGAAGGTCTCGACGCTCTTGCACACCGGCACCAGGGCCTTCATCTCGGAGGCGACATAGAAGTTGCCGTGCTCGTCGCGGCCGGTATAGAGGGGGATGATCCCCATGTGGTCACGACCAATCAGGTAGGCATCCTGCTCGGCGTCATAGAGGATGAAGGCAAAGATGCCGTTGAGATCGTCCAGGAAGGCGGGGCCCTTCTCCTTGTAGAGGGCGAGCAGCACCTCGCAGTCGGAATGGGTCTGGAACTTGAAGTCGACCTTGAGGTTCTTCTCGAGTTCCTTGTGGTTGTAGATCTCGCCGTTGACGGCCAATACGTGAGTGCGCTCGGGGTTGTAGAGCGGCTGGGCGCCATTGCCCGGATCGACGATGGCCAGGCGCTCGTGCACCAGAATGGCCTTGTCGGAGCTGTAGACGCCGGACCAGTCAGGCCCGCGGTGACGCAGTCGCTTGGACATCTCCAGGGCCGATTTGCGCAAGGCGGCGGAGTCGGTCTTGATGTCCAGAATGCCGAAAATAGAACACATTGGCGGTAATCCTCTTGATTTTTATATGAGCCCCCCACGTTTGGGCTCGAAATTCCATTTACATTCCTCGCCAATCACAATGCCTAGCGGAAAACCCTTTTGCAAGCGGGAAAACCGCAGAAAATCATGCCGCCAACGTCAAGTCGGCGGGTGAGAATGGTGTCAATAAAGGGCGGGTGCTTGACGTGCGCGTCAGGTCGCGGCGGGTTCGAAGATCACATAGAGCTTGCGGCAGGCCACCAGGGTCTCCCACTCACCGACGAAGCCCGCTGGTATGATGAACTGATCCCCTGGTTTGAGGTGCAACTGGCCCCCCTGGCCGTCGTGGATCCGCGCCTCGCCCTCCAGCAACTGGCAGTATTCGTGCTCTGTGTAGTGCACAGCCCAGCGTCCCGGCTCGCAGGCCCAGAAGCCTACGTGAAACTGCTGGCTGGGGTCCGAGTAGTGGTTCCAGAGGGTCTGGCTCGGGTTGCCGGCCCGGATCCGCTCGGGGGCGGGCATCAGCGGGGTGGGGGATACGGGGTGCTGATCCAGCAGGATCCAGTCGTTCAGGCTCTTCATGGTGCGTCCTTGGGGTGGCGAGGGGAGCGTCCTGCTCCCGTTTAGTTTGTTTAACAATGTTGCGCTTACGTTAAACGATGTGTGCCACCTTGCCAAGGGGGAGCCGATGAGGGGGATCAGACGATATCGATGTCGACCACGGAGTCGAAGATGTGGTTCGGTCTGAACGGCATGCGGTCTATGTCCGCCACCTTGCTCACCCCGGAGAGCACCAGCACCGTCTCGAGGCCGGCCTGGAAGCCCGCCAGTATGTCGGTGCGCAGGTTGTCGCCGATGATGATGGTGTCGTCGGAGTGGGCCTCCATCCGGTTCAGCGCCGCGCGAATGATCCAGGCGCTCGGCTTGCCCACGTAAAACGGCTTCTTGCCGGTCATCCGTTCTATGGGGGCACAGAGCGCGCCGCAGGCCGGGTGCATCATGGGGCCGTGGGTATCGGGGTTGGTGGCGATGAAGCGGGCACCCTGATCCACGAACTTGGCCCCCAGCTGCATCATGGTCCAGTTGTAGTTGCGAGTCTCCCCTACCACCACGAAGTCGGGGTCTATGTCGGTGATGGTGAAGCCGGCCTTGTAGAGCTCGTGGGTCAGGGCCCCTTCGCCTATCACATAGGCCTTCTTGCCATCCTGGCGCTTGAGAAAGTCGGCGGTGCCCATGGCGGAGGTATAGAAGCACTCTTCCGGCACCTCGATCCCGGCGGAGCGGAAGCGGTTTTGCAGATCTTTCTGGGTCTGGGCCGGGTAGTTGGTGAGGAACAGGAGCTTGCTGCCCTGCTCGATCAGGCGGTGAACGAAACGGTCGGCGCCGGGCACCAGATCGTTGTTGTGCAGTATGACGCCGTCGATGTCACAGATGACGCTTTTCTTCATGGAAACTCCTTGTAGGGGGAGGTGGTTGCCAACCTCGAATGTCTTCAATCACTTATGGCTTTTTTGTGCCGCCATTATAAGGCGCTTTGATGACAAGTCTCCCCCGGCGCGCCAGATGGGTGCACAATGACGGCAGAGGGAGGGCGCCGCTGGTGCCTGGACTGCCTGATCCATCAGGCGCTGACGATGGAGCCGTCATCATGGAGAACTTTATTGCCGGCTTGCCCAAGCTGGAGCTGCACCTGCATATCGAGGGCACCCTCGAGCCCGAGCTGATGTTTGCCCTGGCCAGACGCAACGGGGTGACCCTGCCCTGGCCCGACGTGGAGAGCCTGCGGGCCGCATATGAATTCGACTGCCTGCAATCCTTTCTCGATCTCTACTACCTGGGGGCCAGCGTGCTGGTCACCGAGCAGGACTTCTTCGACCTCACCTGGGCCTATCTTGAACGCTGCGCCGCCGACAAGGTGGTGCACGTGGAGATCTTCTTTGACCCCCAGACCCACAGTGCCCGGGGCGTGCCCTTTGCCACCGTGCTCGGCGGCATCGAGCGGGCATTGCAGCAGGGGGAGCGGCAGCTTGGCATCAGCTGGCGGCTCGTCATGAGCTTTTTGCGCCACCTGAGCGAAGAGGATGCCTTCGCCACCCTGCGCGAGGCCGAGCCCTATCTAGCGCGGCTGCACGGGGTCGGCCTCGATTCGGGGGAGCTTGGCAATCCGCCGGCCAAGTTTGCCCGGGTCTTTGCCCGGGCGAGGGAGCTGGGGCTGCCTGTGGTGGCCCACGCGGGGGAGGAGGGGCCGGCCGACTATATCTGGCAGGCGATTCGGGAGCTGGCGGTGCGCCGCATCGATCACGGGGTGCGCTGCGCCGAGGATCCCGAGCTGGTGCGCTACCTGGCCGACACCCGGCTGCCGCTCACCGTCTGCCCCCTCTCCAACGTGCGGCTCAAGGTGTTCGGCACCATGGCGGATCACAATGTGCTGACCCTGCTGGAGCAGGGGCTCTGCGTCACCATCAACTCGGACGATCCCGCCTATTTCGGCGGCTACCTGGGGGCAAATTTCAGGGCCCTGGCCGACGGGCTCGGCGCCACGCGGGAGCAGCTCTGCCGCCTCTCCCTCAATGGGGTGGAGGCGAGCTGGCTGAGTCTTGCCGACAAGGTGAGGCTGACCCAGGAGATCAGGGGCTATGGTGCCTGCCACGGGGTAGCCCTCTACTAGGCATCGGAGGTGCAAATAGCGCGCGCCCGCCGATGAGGGCGGGCGCGCTGGGCTATACCGGTTGCCAGTCTCAGGCAGGCTGCGACGCTGTCTCGGCCTGATAGACGGGGTAGTCGATGAGCCCCTGCTCGCCGCCGCCAAACAGGGTGGCGGGATCATGGGGGGCAAAGGGATAGCCGTGACGCAGCCGGTTCGGCAGATCCGGGTTTGCCACGAAGGGGCGACCGAAGCCAATCAAGTCGGCCCAGCCCGCCTGCAGCGCGGCTCTGGCCCGCTCACCGTCATATTTTCCCGCATAGATGAGGGTGTTGGGGAAGGCATCCCGCAGCCCTTGCTTGAAGCCCTCCGCCATCAGGGGGGCATCGTCCCAGTCCGCCTCGGCGATATGCAGATAGACGATGCCTATTTCCCCCAGCAGTCTGGCGGCGGCCAGATAGGTCTCCTGCGGATTCGCATCCACGGTACCGTTGAGGGTGGTCAGCGGCGCGAGACGCACCCCGACCCGGTCAGGCCCGATCTCGTCACTGACCGCCTCTGTCACCTCTTTCAGGAAGCGCAGCCGGTTCTCCAGGGAGCCGCCGTAGTTGTCGGTGCGGGCGTTGGATTCGGAGTCGAGGAACTGGTTGATGAGGTAGCCGTTGGCGGCGTGCAGTTCTATGCCGTCAAAGCCGGCCTCCATGGCATTGCGGGCGGCCTGGCGGAACTGGCCCACCACGGCGTCTATGTCGGCCTGGGTCATGGCACGGGGAGTGACTGTCTCCACAAAACCGGGGGCGTCGCTGCCGTTGTCGACAAAGACCTTCACCCCTTGCGCCTTGATGGCCGACGAGGAGATGGGCTGGGCGCCGCCTATGTTGTCCGGGTGGGTGACCCGGCCCACGTGCCAGAGCTGGGCAAACATGATACCCCCCTTGGCGTGCACCGCATCGGTCACCAACTTCCAGCCAGCCACCTGCTCGGCGCTGTGGATGCCCGGGGTCCAGGCATAGCCCTTGCCCAGGGGATCTATCTGGGTGCCCTCGCCTATGATGAGGCCGGCGCCCGCGCGCTGGGCGTAATAGGTGGCCATCATGGCGTTGGCCACGTCACCGGGCTGGCTGGCGCGGGAGCGGGTCATGGGCGGCATGACGATGCGATTGGAGAGGTGCAACTGGCCGAGGCGAAGGGGGCAGAACAGGGGATCGTGGTTCATGGTGAATTCCTCGTGTTGGGATGGAGGCGACTCTAGAGGGGATTGTCATTGTGAAAAAGAGGGGTAATTGCAGAAGAGAATTGCCATTGGCACAGCAATGGGCCCGAGGCCATGAAAAAGAGGGCCTTTTGGCCCTCTTTTCAGTGTCGCGGCAGATCAGGCGACGCTGACGCCTATCGGGGTGACCCGCACCCGCTCTATCCGGCGCTCGCTCACCGCCAGCACCTCGAAGCAGAGTTGACCCAGGCGCAGTTGCTGGCCGCTGGTGGGCAGGCTGCCGAAGTGGGAGAGCAGCATGCCCGCGAGGGTCACGTACTCATCGCTCTCGCTCACCAGGCCGTCATGGCCCAGGGTCTGCTCTATCTGGTGGATGTTGGTGCTGCCGTTGATGAGCCAGCTCTCCCCCTCCTGGACTATGTCAGGGGTCTCATCCTCATCCGGCAACTCGCCGACTATGGCCTCCAGCAGATCGTGGTTGGTGACCAGCCCCTGGATGATGCCGAACTCGTCCGCCACCAGAATGAGGCTGCCCCTGGCCTTGCGCAGCTCCGCCAGCAGCCGGATCACGTTGATGGTCTGGGGCACTATGATGGGGTCGTTCTGCTTGGCGAGCTCGGTCAGGGGCTGCCCCTCGTTGAGGGCAAACAGCAGATCCCGTGCCTTCACCACCCCGATGATCTCGTCCAGCTCACCGTCGCAGACCGGGAACAGGCTGTGGGGGGCCCGCTGCAGCAGGGCACGGATCTCGTCCGGGGAGTCATTGACGTCGATCCACTCCATCTCGGCGCGGGGTGTCATTATGGTGCGGATGGAGCGCTCGGCGAGCGACAGTACCCCGGTCACCATGTAGCGCTCCTCTTCCCCGAAGCTGATGGGGCGGGGGGCATCCTGCTCCTCTTCCTCATCCTGCTGCGGGTGCTGGTTGGCCCGGCTGCCTCCCATCAGTTTGAAGATGGCAGCCGTGGTGCGCTCGCGCAGGGGCTGCCTGGATTCGTGGCGCTGGGCACTGCGCTGGGCGAGCTGGTTGAAGAACTCGATGAGCACAGAGAAGCCGATGGCCGCATAGAGATAGCCCTTGGGAATGTGGAAGCCGAAGCCCTCCGCCACCAGGCTGAAGCCTATCATCAGCAGGAAGCTCAGGCAGAGCACCACCACTGTGGGATGGGCGTTGACGAAGCGGGTCAGGGGCTTGGAGGCGATCACCATCACCACCATGGCGATGGTCACGGCCGCCATCATGACGCCCAGGTGTTCCACCATGCCGACCGCTGTGATGATGGAGTCCAGGGAGAAGACGGCATCCAGCACCAGGATCTGGGCGATCACCACCCCGAATCCGGCATAGACACCGGCCGGGCCCTGCTCCTCCGGCTTGGCCTCCAGCCGCTCATGCAGCTCTGAGGTGGCCTTGAACAGCAGGAAGAGGCCGCCGCCCATCAGGATGAGATCCCGACCCGAGAAGGGGTGATCCCAGATGTGCAGTATGGGGGTCGTGAGAGTCACGAGCCAGGACATCACGCTCAGCAGGGCGAGGCGCATGATCAGGGCCAGTGAGAGGCCGATGAGTCGGGCCTTGTCCCGCTGGGCAGGGGGCAGCTTCTTCACCAGGATGGCGATGAAGACCAGGTTGTCTATCCCGAGCACTATCTCGAGGATGATCAGGGTGAACAGACCGACCCAGATAGACGGGTCCAGCAAGAATTCCATTAGGATGACCTCAATAAAAACAGACGCAGTGGATGTCGGTCACGGCAAGGGGCCGTGGCAGGGCAAGGCTCGGGTGTTTTCAGAGGCGCTGGTTGAGCAGGTACAGATAGGTTTTGATGGGGAAAAACGAAGGGCTACTTCGGGGGTTGTCCATGATGGGCAATAAAACCTCGGGTCAAAAGTGAGCCCTGATGATAACGGCTATCGCCGATTTGGCAAGCGCCGGGCGCACAAGTGGTGGCGGAGCATCGGGTCTAAGGGGGCGCCTGCGCTGCTGGTCGGCCCATGGAGAGTCTCTCGCCATATGGATGAGGACAGGCATAAGACGCAGGCGCTGTATATATCCGCACCTGGCCAAAGTGTAACAACCTATTTCAGGTACCTGTCATTTGGTGCTTGTTTTAATAAATGTCAGCTCATTTGGTTATATAAGGGGCGCGAACAGGTAGCGGCTGTTTTTGGGGGGCGGCGGCAGGGGGAGGTTATTTGAAGGGAGGCTGATGCCTAAATATAAAGATTCGAACCTGAAGACAGGGGCGTTGGCGTCTCAATATAAAGAGTTTTACATGAAGACAGGGAGGCATTGCCTCCCTGTCGGTCAATCCCGTCATGTCACGGGGATCTCATATTGAAGGGTGCGAAACCCCTCATTGGCCCGTGTAGGCGGCGCCCTGAACATGACCCTTCTTGTCACTGAGACAGGACCAGGGAGCATCGGCACCCGGCACCTTGATGGTGACGCCGACCCCGGCTTCGGAGTCCATCACGTCAGTCACCTGAAGCTGAGCCTGGGGCACGTTCGTCTTCTCGGAGACTGCCTTCAGACAGGCTTTCTCCGCAGGGCTGGCAGGGCTTGCCGAGGCCGCAGGCGCTGCGGATGTGGCTGCGGGCTGACAGACGCCCGAGCCTTGCTTGCTGTTGTAGGAGACATCGTACTGGCCCCCGGTGTTGCTGATGGAGAGGGTGACACCCGCGCCCTTGGCCTCATAGAAGTTGTCGTTGAACTTCTTGAGCTTGGCCTCCTTGCCATTGATATAAACGGGGCCACCCTCATCGCTGTGCATCTGGATCTTACCCGGGCACTCGTAATTAAGCTGGGGAAGGGCAGCACTGGCCGTGCCCGCCATGGTCAATGCAAATACTGTGATCAACACCTTTTTCATGGGACTTACCTTAACTGTTTAACAAAGTGGAATAAGTGTATTTGTTTTTATTGTTTGGTGGATAACAACATCACTGTATTTCGGCGCGCAGTCTGCCGTTTGTCCTTGGCGAAAATAAATAGCTGGCCTACTTAATTTTAGCAACGAAATTTTCGTAACTTTTTGTGCTGCTGAAAATGGTTATTGATTCAAGGGACTCGACAAACGGTTTTCCCTGTAAATAGTTTAAAGATTAAAAAAACAGAGCAATAACGGGCAGGAGAGGGGCAGCGAGAGTGACGTAGGAGAAAGTAGCTGGCGGGTTGCCGGAGGCCCTGTTTGGGACATTTGTCACGCGGGGCGACGGGGCCCCGCGTTGCATCAGGATGGCAAGCGCCGGATCAGAGCCAGCGTTTCTCGCGGGTGAAGCAGACCGAGAGCCAGGCATCCCCCAGGGTATCGCCGAGGCGGGACCAGAGCTCCTGGCGCAGGGCATCCTGGCGCTCTATGGGCCACTCCTGATCCGGGGCCACCAGTATGTTTAATTCCAGATCGAAGCGGCGGCCGCTTTTCGCCAGATGGCTGTAGCACTCTATGCCATGGCGCTGGCGCAGGGCGTCTATCTCGCGCTCGACCCGCGCCGAGACATCCCCCTTGGGGGCGATTTTCAACACTTCCCGCAGGTTGCGGCCGAGCACCTTGATGGGGATCAGGGTGGCGCACAGGGCGAGCAGGGTGACCAGCAGGGGGTCTATGTAGCGGTTGTAGTGGCCGTAGCCGAGGGCGTCGAGCCCGATGGCGACCACGAAGCCGATGAGCAGGGTGGCGCTGAGCAGGGTGTCGACCAGCCACTCCTTGGAGTCGACCCGCACCAGTTCGGAGTCGATACGTTCGGCGACGCCCGCCTCGATCCGGTAGATGATGGCGCAGAAGAAGGTGCAGACGGCGGCGTAGATGAGGGCGTGGCCGAGATCTATCTCTCGTCCCCCTTCCAGCAGGGAGGTGATGCCGCTATGGAAGGCGCCGAGGCAGAGCAGCAGTATGATGGTGCCGTTGATGACGTTGGTGATGGGCTCGAAGTGGGCGTAGCCATACTGGAAGCGCGCGTCTGAGGGGCGGGTCACCAGGTAGGCGGTGATGAGTCCAAGGCCCGTCATGCCCATGCTGAACAGGGTGAAGATGCCATCGAGCATGATGGCGTTGGAGCCGACGAAGAGACCATAGCCGATCCCGAAGATGGCGAAGCTGATGCAGCCGAACAGTGACAGGGTCAGGGCCTGTTTCTCGGTGCGAACCAGCGTACTGATAACATGGCTGTAATGAGCCATAAAAGTCCTCCTTTCAAATGGTGAAGATTGAACGCGCAAGCGGTTTTCTAGCTGATATACTGCCCGCTCACATGTGAGCGGACTGGCCCCATGGCTCTAAAACAAGAGCGCCCCGAAGAGGCGGAAGGCCAGTCGTTGTCGCCGGAATGCCGGCATCAAGCAAAGGATGGGAACAAGGATTCATGATCCCGAGACTCGATTACCAGGACAGTTTGTCACCTACAACCCTGCAGTTTCTTGAGTTGCTGGCGCGATCAGCATTTCGTGGTGATATCGAAAAGTCTTATGCAAGCCGGTTGGCGATGGCGACGGATAACAGCGTCTATCAGGTAGTACCTCAGGCGGTTCTCTATCCGCGCAGCGCGGATGATATTGCGGTGATGCTCAAGCTGGCTCAGGGGCCAGAGTACGCCACCTTGAGTTTCTTCCCTCGCGGCGGCGGCACCGGCACCAATGGCCAGTCCCTGGGCGGCGGCATTATCGTCGATCTCTCGCGCCATATGAACCAGATCCTGGAAATTAATCTGGAGCAGGGCTGGGTGCGCGCCCAGGCCGGGGTGGTGAAGGATCAGCTCAACGCCTACCTCAAACCCCACGGCTACTTCTTCTCGCCGGATCTCTCCACCTCCAACCGCGCCACCCTGGGCGGCATGGTCAACACAGATGCCTCGGGGCAGGGGTCACTCGTCTACGGCAAGACCTCGGATCACGTGCTCGGCCTCAAAGCCGTGCTGGAAAACGGCGACATCATGGCGACCGAGCCGGTGAACGGCCAGCGCCTGGCAGACAAGCTGGCCCTCGAGAGCCGCGAGGGGGAGATCTACCGCACCCTCTATCGCATAGGCCGCGAGCGGCGCGCCGACATAGAGGCGACCTTCCCCAAGCTCAACCGCTTTTTGACCGGTTACGATCTCAAGCATCTTTATATTCCCGAGAGCGATACCCTGGATGTGAGCCGGGTGCTGTGCGGCTCTGAAGGGTCGCTGGGCTTCATCACAGAGGCTCGCCTCAACATCACCCCCATTCCGCGCTACCGCACCCTGGTCAACGTCAAGTACGACAGCTTCCCATCCGCCCTGCGCAATGCCCCCTTTATGGTGGAGGCTCACGCCCTGTCGGTGGAGACGGTGGACTCCCGGGTGCTGGGGCTTGCTCGCGCCGACATCATCTGGCATTCGGTCAAAGAGTTCATTCAGGAGGTGCCCGGCAAGGACTTGCAGGGGCTCAACATAGTCGAGTTTGCCGACACCGACGAAGCCGAGCACAAGGCCAAGGTGGCCGAGCTGTGCCGCCGTATCGACGGCCTGCTGGCCAAGGGGGAGGCGGGCATCATCGGCTATCAGGTGTGCAGCCACCTGCCGAGCATCGAGACCATCTACGGCATGCGCAAGAAGTCGGTGGGGTTGCTCGGCAACGCCGAGGGGCGCAAGAAGCCGGTGGCCTTCACCGAAGACACCGCCGTGCCGCCGGAGTCACTCGCGGACTTTATCATGGAGTTTCGTGCCTTGCTGGACGGCCACGGCCTCGACTACGGCATGTTTGGCCACGTGGATGCGGGGGTGCTGCACGTGCGCCCGGCGCTGGACTTGTGCGACCCCGAGCAGGAGGTGCTGCTGCGGCGCATCTCCGATCAGGTGGTGGCGCTCACCGCCAAATATGGCGGCCTGATGTGGGGGGAGCACGGCAAGGGTTTCCGCTCCGAATACAGCCCCGCCTTCTTCGGTGAGCTGTGGGAGGAGCTGCAGCGGGTCAAGGGGGCCTTCGATCCCGCCAACCGCATCAACCCGGGCAAGATCTGCATCCCTTATGGCAGCGGCGCCGAGCTGGTCTCGGTGGACGGGCCCAAGCGCGGCAAGTTTGACCGCCAGATCCCGATCGCGGTGCGGGAGAGCTACACCCGCGCCATGGACTGCAACGGCAACGGCCTCTGCTTCACTTTCGAGACCGACTCCCCCATGTGCCCCTCGGTCAAGATAAGCCGCGACCGCCGCCACTCTCCCAAGGGGCGGGCCGGGCTGATGCGCGAATGGCTGCGCCAGCTGGCGGAGCAGGGCTTCGACCCGCTCGCGCAAGAGGTGGCCCTGCAAAGCGGCGGTTTGTCTATCAAGGCCATCATCGACAAGACGCGCAACACCCTGGCCCGTGCCCGCGGCCAGTATGACTTCTCCCACGAGGTGATGGAGGCGATGGAGGGGTGCCTGGCCTGCAAGGCATGCACCAGCCAGTGCCCCATCAAGGTGGACGTGCCCACCTTCCGCGCCCGCTTCATGCAGCTCTACCACAGCCGCTATCTGCGCGGCCCCAAGGATTACTTCGTCGGCACCGTCGAAGCTTACGCCCCGCTGCTCGCCAAGGCCCCCAAGCTGGTCAACTTCTTCCTGGAGAAAGAGTGGGCCCAGAAGGCGACCGAGAAGAGCATCGGCATGGTGGATGTGCCGCTTCTGAGCATCCCCACCCTGGCCGAGGAGCTGCGTGATCACAAGGCCCGCTATTTCGATCTGCCGGGCCTCGAGGCCATGAGCCCAGAGCAGCGCCGACAAGTGGTGCTCATAGTGCAGGATCCATTTACCAGCTATTACGACGCCCCCGTGGTGCGGGATCTGGTGAGGCTCGCCAGCAAGCTGGGCTATCAGCCCTACCTGCTGCCCTTCAAGCCGAACGGCAAGCCCCAGCACGTGAAGGGGTTCCTGCGCGCCTTCGCCCGCACCGCCGCGAGCGGCGCCCAGTTCCTCAACAAGATGGCGGCGCTGGGCATCCCCATGGTGGGGGTGGATCCCTCCCTGGTGCTCTGTTATCGCGACGAGTATGTGAAAGCCCTGGGCCCCGCCCGCGGCGACTTCCAGGTGTTGCTGCCCCAGGAGTGGCTGCTCTCTCTTCCGGCCCCGCAAGTCAGGACCGCAGCGAAAGAGCCGGAGCAGGCCGAGCCCTGGTATCTGTTTGCCCACTGCACCGAGAAGACCGCCAAGCCCTCGACCCACGGCGACTGGGGCACCTTGTTCCAGCGTTTTGGGGCCAGCTTGCGGCCTGTGTCTGTGGGCTGCTGCGGCATGGCCGGCACCTATGGCCACGACGCCAAACAGGTCGACAATTCCAAGGGGATCTATGGCCTCAGCTGGGCCGAGCCCCTGGCACGACTGCCCAAGGATCGTTGTCTGGCCACAGGTTACTCGTGCCGCAGCCAGGTCAAGCGGATGGAGGGGGAGAAACTCAAGCATCCGCTGCAGGCGCTGCTGGAACTGCTCTGATGCTGCGCTTCCCCAAGCGGTTTCGGGTGCCGCAAGCCTATCGGCACCCGGACTTTCTGCTGCTGCCTGCCAGTCCGAGCCAGGCGGTGGTGGAGTTCGTTGCCATGCTGCGTGAGCGGGAGCAGTTGCATCGGCTGTTTCGCCCGGATGATGTCTGGCCCTCGGCCCAGTTCAGCCTGAGTCAGCACGAGGCCGATCTGGAGTGGCAGTGCTCGGAGTTTCTCGCCAAGCGCTCCTTTGCCTATGGCCTCTGGAGCCCGGAGCGGGAGCCCGAGTTCTGGGGTGGGGTCTATCTCTACCCTTCGGTGCTGCCTGAGGTGGAGGTGGAGCTCTTCTTCTGGAAGGTGGCCGAGGCTCCCCTCGCTGACGCCGTGCTGGAGGCCGAGCTGCGCGCCTGGCTGGGCAAGGTGTGGCACTGGCATCACCCGCGCCTGCCGGGGCGTGAGCTGCCCTGGGCCGAGTGGCCCGGGGTGACCTACCCCTGGTGATGCAAGGTACTTGTCAAGATGCCCCGGTTCGGGGCATCTTTTTTCTTCTTCGCCGACACGGCTCGTGTCCAACCCATTGATCACATAAGGAGTCTGCTCGCCATGAGTCAAGAAAATACCCCCATCTGGCGCAAGCCCATGAGCCTCGAAGGGCTCAATGCCAGCTCCCGCAACACCCTGATGGCCCACCTTGGCATCCTCTATACCGCCTTTGGGTCCGACTGGCTCGAGGCCAGCATGCCGGTGGATCACCGCACTCATCAGCCCCTCGGCATGCTGCACGGCGGCGCCTCTGTGGTGCTGGCGGAGACGCTGGGGTCGCTGGCCGCCAATATGGCAGTGGGGCCAGATAGCTACTGTGTGGGGCTGGAGGTGAATGCCAACCATCTGCGGGCCAAACGGGAAGGGGTGGTGACAGGGTGTTGCGCGCCGTTGCATCTGGGAGCGACGACCCAGGTGTGGCAGATTGAAATCCGGGACGAACGTGGGCGTTTATTGTGCACCAGCAGACTGACCATGGCGGTGCTCAAACACAAGCGGGACAAGGACTCCGGCGAGGAGTGATCTGCAATAACGCACCATGGGTGCAAAATAAGCAAGCCATAGTCGCGAGATCCCTCTATAATTGCCAACGTCTTGAGAGGCTTATCACATTTTTCAAGACAGCAGAACAAAGTGGCGCTATAATCGCCGCCTTTTTGCTATTCCGCGGTGTTAGCCGCCTGCCTTAATCTGGAAGAATCTATGTCTGATACCGAACAACTGCCCCTTTTTAGTGAGCTTGGACTGGCCGCGCCTGTATTGAAAGCGCTGCAAGACGTGGGCTATGAGCGCCCGTCACCGATCCAGGCCGCAGCAATTCCCCACCTGATGGCGGGACACGATCTGCTGGGGCAGGCGCAAACCGGTACAGGGAAGACCGCTGCTTTTGCCTTGCCTCTGTTGTCTCGTCTGGAAGCTGGTAACCGTAACACTCAGATTTTGGTGCTGGCACCGACCCGTGAGCTGGCGCTGCAAGTTGCCGAGGCGTGCCAACGTTACGCCAAGCACATGCCTGACTTCCATGTCCTGCCCATCTACGGTGGTTCCTCTTACGAAACCCAGACCCGCGCCTTGCGCCGTGGTGCCCAGGTGGTCGTCGGTACCCCGGGTCGTGTGATGGATCTGATCCGTCGCAAGAACCTGGACCTCTCCGGCCTGAAAGCCCTGGTACTGGACGAAGCCGATGAAATGCTGCGTATGGGCTTCATCGACGACGTGGACTGGATCATGGAACAGTGCCCGGCCACCCGTCAGGTTGCCCTGTTCTCTGCCACCATGCCGGACCAGATCCGTCGTGTTGCCCAGAAGCACCTGAAGCAGCCGAAAGAGATCAAGATCATCACCAAGACGTCCACTGCACCGACCATCCGCCAGCGCTACTGGCAGGTAACCGGTCTGCACAAGCTGGACGCCATGACCCGTCTGCTGGAAGTCGAGCCGTACGAAGCCGTACTGGTCTTCGTGCGCACCAAGAATGCCGCCGAAGAGCTGGCTGGCAAGCTGGCCGCCCGTGGCCACGCCTGTGAAGCCCTGCACGGTGACATCCCGCAGAAGCTGCGTGAGCGTACCGTCGACAAGCTGCGTCAAGGCCAGCTGGACATCCTGATCGCCACCGACGTCGTCGCCCGTGGTCTGGACGTCGAGCGCATCACTCACGTGGTGAACTACGACATTCCTTACGACACCGAATCCTACGTTCACCGTATCGGCCGTACCGGTCGTGCCGGTCGTAAAGGCGAAGCCATCCTGTTCGTGGCTCCCCGCGAGCGCCGCATGCTGCGCGCTATCGAGCACGCCACTCGTCAGGCCATCGAGCCGATGAAGATGCCGAGCACCGAGGACATCAACCAGCACCGCATGACCAAGTTCAAGGAGCGCATCCGGGAAACCATGATGGGCGAAGAGCTTGAGATCTACGTGAACTTGGTGAACGAGCTGATCGAAGAAGATTCTGCCGATCCGCTGGAGCTGGCTGCCGCCCTGGCCAAGCTGGTGCAGGGTGACCAACCGCTGCTGCTGGATGACTCCATCACTGAACCGGCAAGCGACCGTGCTGGCCGTGAGTTCGAGCGCCGTGACTTCGGTGATCGTGCTCCCCGTGATTTCGGTGACCGTGGCGATCGTCCTGCCCGTCGCATGCCGTCCCTGGAGCCGCGCCCGCTCAAAGACAATCCTGACGTAGAGATGGAGCGTTACCGCGTAGACGTGGGTGCCCATCACGGCGTCAAGCCGGGCCAGATCGTGGGCGCCATCGCCAACGAAGCGAACATCGAGAGCCGTTTCATCGGCAACATCGACATCGCCGATGACTTCTCCACCGTCGATCTGCCCAAGGGCATGACAGCCGATGTGCTGGAAGTGATCAAGAAGGCCCGTGTCTGCCAGCGTCCGCTGCAGATCACTCGCTACACCGAGGTGCCGGCTGGCAGCAACACCGCCCCCCGTCCGCCCCGCAGCGATCGTCCCTTCAACAAGGACCGCCGTCCCAGCGGTGACCGTCCGTTCAACAAGAGCGGGGAGCGCCGTGAAGGTGGCTTCAACAAGGATCGCAAGTTCGGTGGCAACAAGCGCCGCGACAGCTAAGTCCAGACCTGATTGATGAAAGGCCGCTCCATGAGCGGCCTTTTTTTGTGCGCCTCGTTCGGACAGGCCAATCGCTCAAGACACCGAGGAGGATGGCAAGCTGCCAACCCGTGGAGTGCGGTCGAGGGGGCGGGATGTTACCTTGTGCCACTGGATGCCGGCGGCGCAAGGTGAGACGCCGCCGGGCGGTGACGGGCAGGGGAGAGACGAATGGATAGATTGGGGGTGATGGAGGTCTTCGTGCTGGCGGTGGAAACCGGCTCCTTCTCGGCGGTGGGGCGACGGCTGGGGCTGGGTCAACCCACTGTCTCCAAGCTGATTGCCCAGCTGGAGGAGCGTCTTGGCAGCCGCCTGCTGCTGCGCTCGACCCGTGGTCTGGCCCCCACCGAGGCGGGGGAGGCCTATTATAGGCGCGCCAGGGAGATATTGGCGCAGGTCAACGAGGCCGACGCCATGGTGCAGCAGTGCCGGGCTGGCCTGAGTGGCCGCCTGCGGGTGAGCGCGCCCGTCACCTTCGCCCGCCTGCACATCATCCCGCACCTGTCGAATTTTCTCAGGGAGCACCCCGGGCTGGAGCTCGAGATCCTGCTGGATGATAGCAACGTCGATCTCATCTCGGCCGGCATCGATGTCGCCTTGCGGCTCGGGGAGCAGGCGGATTCGGCGCTGGTGGCCCGTCGTCTCTCCCGCTGCGAGATGCGGGTGCTGGGCACCCCGGCCTACTTTGCTGCCAAAGGCATGCCAGCCTCCCCCCAGGGGTTGCAGGATCACGATCTGGTGCTCTACAGCCCCAAGCCCGGCATGGGGCAGCAGTGGCTGTTTTGCCGGGGCGACGAACGGATTGCGGTGCGACGTCGGGGACGGTTGACGCTCTCGGCCGCCGAGGGGATGCGGGCTGCCGTGCTGGCGGGGCTCGGGCTCGGCATCGCCTCCGAGTGGATGTTCGCCCCCGAGCTTGCCCAGGGGGAGGTGGTGGTGGCGCTGCCGGGGTGGCAATTGCCGACGCTGGAGCTCTGGACCCTGCTGCCGGCAGGTCGCGAACTCAGCGCCAAGGCGCGCGCCTTCCTGACCTTCGTGGCCGGGCTGCCCAGCGTGGGGCAGGGGTCGGAGCATGCTGGGGGGGAATAGGTGTTATGGCGGGGCGCCTGCTACTGCCGCCCCGTGTCCCTGGGTAGGCTGTGCTCATCCAGCCCGTGCCTGCACGGGGTTTATTCATCTATGAGGATGGCATCATGAGTTCATCAATCTCCACCGAGCGGGCCGCCATGGCGAGCAGCACGCCCGGCCCCGCCCTTGTCTTTGCCATGGCCCTCTCCTGCGGTCTGGCGGTCGCCAACATCTATTACAACCAGCCCATGCTGGCGGTGATGGCGCAGGATTTTCCCGGCCAATCCGCCATCCCCCTGATCGCCATGCTGACCCAGCTCGGTTATGCGGCCGGCCTGTTGCTGCTGGTGCCGCTCGGGGATGTCGTCGAGCGTCGCTGGCTCATTCTGGGGCAGTTCGTATTGATTGCATTGGCCTCCACCATGGCGGCCATGGCCACGGGGCCGACCATGTTGATGCTGGCCTCAGTTCTGCTCGGGATAGGCGCCACGGCGGCCCAGCAGATAGTGCCGGTGGCGGCCACCCTGGCCGAACCGGCCAGGCGAGGGGCCGTGGTCGGCAGCGTGATGAGCGGCCTGCTCGGCGGCATCCTGCTCAGCCGTACGTTGGCGGGCCTTGTCACCGCCTATGGAAGCTGGCGCGCCATGTTCTGGCTCGGGGTGCCGCTGGCCCTGCTGGGGGGCCTGCTGATGGCCCGGATGATCCCGCTGGGGTTGCCTCGCTCCACCCTGAGCTATGCCCGCCTGCTGCACTCCCTCATCGGCTTGTGGCGCCAAGAGCCCGCCTTGCGCCGCGCCACCTTGACCCAGGCCTTGCTGTTTGCCTCCTTCAGTGCCTTCTGGACTGTGTTGGCCTTCTACCTCGCCGATCCCGCCTACGGACTCGGGGCCGAGATCGCTGGGCTGTTCGGGGTGATCGGCGTGGCGGGGGTGGTGGCTGCCCCGCTGGCAGGACGGATGGCCGACAGGCTGGGAGCAAGGCCAGTGGTGCTGGTGGGCACCCTGCTGGCGGTGCTGGCCTGGATCCTGTTCGAGACATGGCTCTCCCTGGTCGGGCTGGCGCTCGGGGTCATCTTGCTGGATCTGGGTGTGCAGAGTGCGCTCGTCGCCCATCAGCAGCACATTTATGGCCTGAGAGCCGAGGCGAGGGGGCGGGTCAATACCCTCTTCATGACGGGCATGTTCCTGGGAGGTACGCTCGGCTCAAGCCTGGCCATGCTGGCCTGGCAGCAGGGGAGCTGGGTCGGTGTGGGTTGGGTGGGCCTCGCGCTGGCGCTGATGGCCTGCTTGACCGCCCTCGCCAGGAAGCGGAGTCTGCAACCGGCCTCCTGAGACGAGTGCCAGAGACAATAAAGGCGACCCTGGGGTCGCCTTTCATCTGCCTGCGTGGTGCCGTGTCAGAGCACCATGGCGGCTATCCAGCCGAAGATAATGAGCGGGATGTTGTAGTGGATGAAGGTGGGCACCACGCTGTCCCAGATGTGGTCGTGCTGGCCATCGGCGTTGAGGCCCGAGGTGGGGCCCAGCGTCGAGTCGGAGGCAGGGGAGCCTGCATCCCCCAGTGCACCTGCGGTGCCGACCAGGGCTATGGTCGCCATGGGGGAGAAGCCGAGGTGGATGCACAGGGGCACATAGATGGTGGCGATGATGGGCACTGTGGAGAAGGAGGAACCTATCCCCATGGTGATGAGCAGGCCCACCAGCAGCATCAGGAAGGCGGCCAGCCCCTTGTGGCCCGCCATCATGCCGGAGACGGACTGCACCAGGCTTTCCACCCCGTGGGTCTCCTTCATCACGGCGGCGAAGCCGGCGGCGGAGATCATGATGAAGCCGATGAGGGACATCATGCGCACGCCCTGGGTGAAGGCATCCTGGCTCTCGCGAAACTTGATGACGCCACCGCAGGTGAAGATGATGAAACCGGCGAGGGCCCCCAGCACTATGCTGTTGGTCATCAGCTGCAGCCCCAGGGCGACGGCGATGGCCAGCAGGGCGACCCAGATATGGCTAAGGTTCAGTTCGACGGTTTCCGGCTCGGCGGCCAGGATCTTCTCCAGATCATACTGGCGCGGCTTGCGGTAGGTGATGAACACGGCCACCAGCAGCCCGATGAACATGCCAAGCACCGGAATGGCCATCGCCAGCGGCAGCTGGCTGAACTCGACCGCCACCCCGTTGTCGATCAGGTTCTTGGCCAGGATGTTGTTGAGGAAGATGCCACCAAAACCTACCGGCAACAGCATGTAGGTCGCGGTCAGGCCGAAGGTGATGACGCAGGCCACCTGGCGGCGATCTATCTGCATCTGGGCCATGACGTGCAACAGCGGCGGGATAAGGATTGGAATGAAGGCGATGTGGACCGGGATCAGGTTCTGGGAGGAGATGGAGACCCCCAGTACCGAGGTGAGCAGCAGGCTCTTGACCCAGAGGATGCGGGACGAACTGGCATCCTTGCCGAGCTGGCTGATCACCTTGCGGGCCAGCAAGTCGGTGATCCCGGAGCGGGAGATGGCCACCGCGAAGGCCCCCAGCATGGCGTAGGAGAGGGCGATTTCTGCGCCGCCACCCAGTCCGCCGGTGAAGGTGCTGAGGGTCTGTTCGAGGGAGAGGCCGCCGAGCAGGCCGCCGACGATGGCGCCGATGGCGAGAGAGACCACCACATTGATCCGCAGCAGGCTGAGCACCAGCATCAGCGCCACCGCGATAACAACAGGATTCATTTGATTTCCTTATAGATTGTGTTGCTGTCTGTCGGGGGAAAGTCAGCTAGTTTGCGAAAAACGTGACAAATGTCGAGAAAAAAAACGGCAAAATGGCCTCTTCACGGCATTCCTGCCGAGCTAATCCAGCGCTGTCGGGATGGAATGCTGAAAACGGTGCTGGATGACCCTGTTTATGCCGTTCTGGTCAAACCAGATGCCCGGCGGTGGCTCCCCTTACGACCTCATGGAAAGAGGCTGCCAAGGCAGCCTCTTTCTCATGCCCCAATGGCACTACTGGGGGTTGTCATCGGCGGGCACGTCCTCTGGATTGGCCAGGGGCCAACCCCCCAGGCTCTTCCAGCGGTTGACGATATGACAGAACAGCTCGGTGGTGCGCTCGGTGTCATAGAGGGCGGAGTGGGCCTCTTTGTTGTCAAAGGGGATGTTCGCACTCTGACATGCCTTGGCCAGCACCGTCTGCCCCAGGGCCAGGCCCGAGAGGGCCGCGGTGTCGAAGGTGGCGAAGGGGTGGAACGGATTGCGCTTGAGACCGGCCCGCTCGGCGGCGGCCATCACGAAGCCGTGATCGAAGGTGGCGTTGTGGGCCACTATGATGGCCCGGCTGCAGTCGCTCTCCTTCATGCCCTTGCGCACCCCCTTGAAGATCTCGGTGAGTGCTTCCTTCTCGTCCACGGCGCCGCGCAGTGGATTGAAGGGGTCTATGCCGGTGAACTCCAGGGCGGCCTTCTCCAGATTGGCCCCTTCGAATGGCGCCACATGAAAATGGAAGATCTGATCGGGCATGAGCCAGCCCTGCTCATCCATCTTGAGGGTATAGGCGGCGATCTCCAGCAGGGCATCGGTCTTGGCATTGAATCCGGCGGTTTCAACATCGATGACGACGGGGTAAAAGCCACGAAAACGGCCCTTGAGGGTGTGAACGGCGTCGGTCATGGTATCTCGGTCGGCGTGAAAGGAGGCGGCATTATGGCAAAAAAGCCGGCCCTTGTCCCTCCTGCGCCGCCATGAGTACATCAACCGCTTCTATTGTCAGCAGTTGCGCCGGCCATGGGGCTTGGCGCAGACATTGATGACAATGATTTTCTGGAGGGGCGGGATCGCTGGCGACACCCATGGCGACGACGAGCCGATGGCGCCTGCCGCCCCTTGCGTGTTTTGCCCTAAAGCTTGGCTTGCCACTGCCGATAGTTAATCCGAGATAGTATGGAGGGCAAGCCGTTGAATGCTTGGGTGTTAGGGTTGATCAGCATATCCGTGAGTATGCAGTTGCAGGCGGGAGTGACCGAGTTCGGTGCCGGCCTGGATCAATCCGTCTGGCGGTTGACCTCGGATACCCAGGTGGAGTGCCGTCTCGAACACCCCATTCCCCGCTGGGGCACGGGCGCCTTCGTCAGCCGGGCGGGTCGCAAGATCAATCTGGACTTCGAGCTGAAGGGGCAGCGGCCGCAGGCCAGGACCCAGACGGTGAGCCTCGGGATCATGCCTCCCAACTGGCGCCCCGGTGTCTCCGGACGCCAGATAAGCCAGTTGCAGTTTTATCAACAGTTTGACGGCCTGGTGGCGGGGCAAACCGCCTGGACCATGCTGGACGAGCTGGAGGGGGGGCGCATGCCCACCTTCCAGTACAGAGACTGGTATCGCCAGGACAGGCCGGTGCGGGTGTCGCTCTCCTCGGTCAACTTCAGGGTCAAGTACCAGGCCTTCATGGATTGCCTGAGTGGCCTCTTGCCCTACAGCTTCAACGACATCGCCTTCAGCGTGCTCTCCTATGACAAGAACAGCGATCAGCTGTCGCCAGCCTCCAGGCGGCGGCTGGCGCTGATCGGCGATTACGTGAAGGCGGACAAGAGCATAGATGTGGTGGTGATCGACGCCTACAGCGACAGCTACGGCGGGCGCTGGCCCAATCAGAAGCTCTCCGAGAAACGGGCAGATGCCATCAAGCAGGTGTTTGTGGATCTCGGCATCGAGGAGGGCAAGATCTCGGTGGAGGGACACGGCGAGAAACAACACGTGGCCTCCAACGAGACGGACACGGGCCGAGCCAAGAACCGGCGGGTAGTGATCAACATGGGGCGTAACGGCACCATCTAAAGTGAAGGGGGCCGTACGTCCTTGCTCATCTGAAACGGGGCAGGGGCCAGGTCCAGGCTGCTGCGGCTCATTATCCCGATCACAGAGATAAAAAAATGCCAGTCGGCTGGGCCGACTGGCATTTTTTTCAAGGGTTCGCGACTTACTTGGCCAGCTTATTTAGCCAAAGAATCCGGCAGGTTTTCGCGGATCTTGCCGAGCATCTCTTTCAGGACGCGCGGGTTGGCAACCACTATGTTGCCGGAGTTTTCGTAGTTGTGACCACCCACGAAGTCGGTGACTATGGCACCGGCTTCCTTGGCCAGCAGCTCACCTGCGGCTGTTTCCCAGGGCTTCAGGCCGATTTCCCAGAAACCGTCGATGCGGCCGGCGGCCACATAGGCCAGATCCAGCGCAGGGCAGCCGGCGCGGCGGATATCGGCACATTCGATGAACATGCTCTGGAACATCTTCAGGTACGGCTCGATGTGGTGCTTCTGCTTGAACGGGAAACCGGTGGCCAGTACGGTGCCAGCCATCTCTTTGGCCTTGCCGACACGGATGCGGTAGCCGTTCAGCTGGGCGCCGTTGCCACGGGTGCTGGTAAACAGCTCGTCACGAATGGGATCGTAAACGACGGCTTGTTCGGTCTTGCCCTTGACGCGCAGGGCGATGGAGACGGCAAAGTGCGGAATGCCCTTGACCAGGTTGGTCGTGCCATCCAGTGGGTCGATGATCCATTGGTAATCCGGATTGGTACCGGTAATCTCACCAGACTCTTCAGCCACTATGCTGTGTTCCGGGTAAGACTTCTTGATGGTGTGAATGATGGCCGCTTCGGCTTCACGGTCAACGTTGGTCACGAAGTCGTGGCTGCCTTTTTGGATAGCCTCGATGTTCTCGGGCTGGGAGAAGGCTTTTACTACAACTTGACCGGCGTTGCGCGCAGCGCGCACGGCGATATTCAGCATCGGATGCATAGGTTCACCACTGGATGTTAAAGAACGGGGGATAAAAGGACGCGGTATCTTACCAAGATATTCTGGAATAGCAACCATGGTACCCGCATTCGGTCATGGCGGGAGCTGGCAGATCTGACGGCTCCAATAAAGACCTGTTATCGGCTAGTCTTATCGCGACAGCCGGTTAACAGGCTGTGGTGAGCATAGGGACATGAGCCATGAATCTGTCATTAGTCAGTCAAAAACCGTCGGCAGCGACGACATTGGGGGTGCTGGCCGCACTGTGTGCCGCCAGCGGATACGGGGACTACTTCACCGAGGTGAGGGTCGCACAACCGGATAGGTGGCAACCGTCGAAGGAGGAGGCGGCCATCTTGCTGCTGGAAGAGGATGATGCGGCATGGCCGGAGCCGGTCTGGCCCGCCAGCGGCATTGCCCTGGGCTTGCCCGTGCTGCCCCTGCTGGTGCATCGACAATATGACAGCCCTCCCCAGGGGCCGGATGTCAGGGACCCGCGCTTTTACTTCGTTTCCAATGGCATAGTGCTGGATGAAACTGAACTCGCGGATCCCGCCTGCAGCCTGGTCCTGCAGAGCAAGTTAGAGTCCTATTTCCCGCTTCTCTCCCGCCTCATCCTGCTGCGTCAGCGTCAACCCCTGGTGCTGTGCAGCTGATTGTTACCCCCCTTCTTTGGGCTGTTCAAGCGGCGCAATATTTGTCATAACAGACCGATATTGCGCCGCTTGTCTGTTGTCCCCCGTGGGGATGGGAAGCGGCCCGCTGTGTTCCCGTCAACGGAGGTGAGATGAAGGTCTATGAGTTGAAACGTGCCCCCAATGCCCGCCGGGTCAGGATGTTTCTGGCGGAGAAGGGGGTCGAGATGACCTATCAGCAAGTGGATCTGGGGGCAGGGGAGAACCTTGAACCCGCATTTCTGGCCAAGAACCCGGCGGGGCGCATTCCTGTGCTCGAACTCGATGATGGCACCTGTCTCAGTGAGACTGTGGCCATCTGCCGCTACTTCGAGGAGCTCAACCCCGAGCCCAACCTGTTTGGCAACACGGCGCTGGAGCGCGCCACCATAGAGATGTGGAGCCGTATCGTCGAATTCAATCTCTGGCTGCCCACCGGCATGGCGTTTCGTCACATCACCGGCTTTTACCAGGATCGCGAGACCGTCTTCCCCGAGTGGGGGGAGGAGTGCAAGCAGCAGGCCCTGGCATGGTTTGCCAGGCTCGATGCCCGTCTTGCCGAGGTGCCCTATGTGGCAGGAGATCGCTTCACCATCGCCGACATCCTGGCCCTGTGCACCATCGACTTTGGCAAGGTCGTCGGTCTTCGCATCGCCCCGCACCAGCATTATTTGCAGGCCTGGCATGAGCGGGTGAGCGCCCGTCCCAGCGCCCAGGCCTGATCATTACGTTTGAATGTCCAAGGAGTCCAAGATGATAGATTTGTACACAGCCGCCACGCCCAATGGGTTCAAGGTGTCGATCGCCCTCGAGGAGCTGGGCTTGCCTTACAAGGTGATCCCGCTGGATTTCTCGACCATGGAGCAGAAGAAGCCCGAGTTTCTGGCCATCAACCCCAATGGCCGCATCCCTGCCATCGTCGATCGGGATAACGGTGACTTCGCCGTGTTCGAATCCGGCGCTATCCTGCTCTACCTGGCGGAGAAAACCGGCAAGCTGCTGCCGCAAGATCCCAAGCGCCGCTCCCAGGCCATCCAGTGGCTGATGTTCCAGATGGGCGGCGTCGGCCCCATGATGGGGCAGGCCAACGTCTTCTACCGCTACTTCCCCGAGAAGATCCTGGCGGCCATAGAGCGCTACCAGAAGGAGGGGCGCCGTCTGTTCGAGGTGCTGGACGGTCACCTGGCACATCATGAGTACCTGGCCGACGAGTACAGCATCGCCGACATCGCCACCTGGCCCTGGGTGCGGATCTATGACTGGAGTGGCATCTCAATCGAGGGTCTGCCGCATCTGCAGGCCTGGATGGCGCGCATGGAGGCCAAGCCCGCCTGCCAGAAGGGCATCACCATACCGCCGCGCAACGAAAGCCCCGAGGATCAGGTCAAGCGGGCGCAGCAGATGGTGACTCGCTAGCATGATGACGATGGCCCGATGACGGGCCATCTCTTCTTATGATCGCCGCCCCATTGCCTGCCCTTCACGCCTGCTGTGCCTCTCACCTGCTCCCTCCTTTCTTCTTTTAAATAAGCCATTTATCAAAAATGAAAAGTCATTCATTCCGATTAATTGTTATGTTATAACGCCAGATATTGGTTGGTAATCATTATCGTTTGGATGGAATGGATGACAAAAATACACAGCTGTTCGGGATGGTGCGCACTGGCACTGCTGGTGGGGATGAATGCCGCTCACGGCAAGCCGCTGGCCATGGTGGGGCCCTGGGAGATCCACAGTGTCGATCCCGCCAGCAACGGGGTCTTCTTTACCCGCATGCAGGTGGCGGAGACTCTGGTAGAGGTCGACAGCCAGGGTAATCTGCAACCCGGACTCGCCAGCCAGTGGTCAAGCTCCGGGGATGGTTTGCAATGGCGATTCACCCTGCGCCCCGGGGCCCGCTTTCACGATGGCAGCGAGGTGAGCGCCGAGCAGGCCGCCTTTGCCCTGCAGCAGGCCAGGCGCAAGCCCGGCGTCATGACCAGCGCCCCCATAGCGTCCATTGAGGCCCACGAGGGGGCTCTGCTGGTCACCCTCACCGGCCCCTTCGCCCCCCTGGCCGCCGTGCTGGCTCACCCCAGTACCCAGATCCTGGCGAAGAATGCCTATGACGCCAAGGGGGAGGTGACCCAGGTCATCGGCTCAGGCCCCTATCGCATCATACGGTTGCAGCAGCCCCAGCGGATAGAGACAGTGCGTTTCGATGGCTGGCAGGGCCCCCAGCCTGCCATCTCGCAGGTGAGCTACCTGACGGTGGGCCGTGCCGAGAGCCGCACCCTGATGGCCGAGAGCGGTCAGGCCGACATCGCCTGGGGGCTGGATCCGGTCAGCATCCGCCGCTTGCAGCAGGCGCCCCGGGTCGCCATCGCCTCCGTCACCCTGCCGCGCACCATACAGCTCAAGCTCAATGGGGCCGATCCTCTTCTGAAGGATCCAGCGGTGCGCCGCGCCCTCAGTCTCGCCATCGATCGCAGTGGCATGGCGGCGGCCCTGCTGCGGGATCCCGAGATGGCGGCGACCCAGCTCTTCCCTCCCACCCTGGGGGAGTGGCATCAACCCGGGCTGACCCCGCTCGCCTATGACGTCAAGGCAGCTCAGGCGGCCTTGGCGGCGGCAGGCTGGCTGTTGGGGGCGGATGGCGTGCTGCACAAGGGGGAGGAGCGTTTCGCCCTGACCCTGCGCACCTTCCCGGATCGCCCGGAATTGCCCCTGCTGGCCACGGCACTGCAGGCGCAGTGGAAGGCGGTGGGGGTGGATCTCAAGGTGGCGGTGGGCAACTCGAGCGAGATCCCGGCCGGTCATCAGGATGGCTCGCTCCAGCTCGGCCTCTATGCCCGCAACTATGCCCTGGTGCCGGATCCCCTGGTCACCCTGTTGGGGGATCTGGCCCCCGCCGGTGCCGACTGGGGGGTGATGAACTGGCAATCCCCGACCATGGAGCAAACACTGGCCCGCCTTGGCAAGGAGACCCTGCCCGCCGGGGAGGCCGCGGCACTGCGCCGTGACATCGCCACCACCCTGCAGCAGGAGTTGCCGATCCTGCCCATCGCCTGGTATCGCCAGAGCGCGGCAGTCAGCCGTGAGTTGAAGGGCTTTGAGCTGGATCCCCAGGAGCGCAGCTACCGTCTGGACATGCTGACATGGAGCGCACAATGACAGCGACGCCCTTCTCCGCCGTCATGGGGATCCTGGGTCAGCGGCTGGTGCAGGCGCTGATGGTGGCCCTGCTGGTGGCCGGGCTCTGCTTTCTGATGGTGCAATCCCTGCCCGGGGACCTCGCCTTTCGCATCGCCGCGGGACGCTATGGCTATGACTATGTCACCGCCGAGGCCGCCAATGCGGTGCGCAGCGAGCTGGGGCTGGCCGGTTCGGCCCTCTCCCGCTTCGCTGACTGGCTGGGGGCCCTGCTGCAGGGGGATCTCGGCAGCTCCCTGGTGACGGGGGCGCCTGTGGCAAGGGAAGTGGCTCACCACCTGGGGGCCACCCTGTCCCTGGCGGTGGCCGCCGTGGCCCTGGCCCTGGTGGTGGCGCTGCCGCTCGGCAGTCTGAGCGCCCTGCGCCCCGGGGGATGGTGCGATCGCCTGACCCTGGGCTGGAGCGTGCTGATGCGTGCGCTGCCTCCCTTCCTGCTCGGCCTGGTGCTCATGGTGCTGCTCTCGGTGGAGCTGGGCTGGGTCAGCGCCGCCGGTCACGGGGAGGGGAGCAACCTGCTGCTGCCCGCCCTCACCCTGGGGCTGGGGCTCTCGGGGGTACTCTCCCGGGTGGTGCGCGAGAGCGTGCTCACAGTGGTGCAGTCCGGCTATTACCGCTTCGCCCTGACCAAGGGGCTCTCGCCCGCCCGGGTCTTCAGGCGTCACGGCCTGCGCAACAGCGGGGTCGGCGTCATCGCCTATACCGGCGTGCAACTGGTGCTGCTGATCGAAGGGGTAGTGGTGGTGGAGAGCCTGTTCGCCTGGCCCGGCATCGGCCATGCCCTGGTGCACGCCATCTTCTGGCGCGACATCCCCATGGTGCAGGGAACCGTGCTGGTGCTGGCGGCGCTCTTCGTGCTGCTCAATACCCTGACGGATCTGCTCTGTCACGCCATCGATCCCCGCGGTCCCAAGGAGTCCTGATCATGTCTTTCTCTGTCAAGGCAGGAGCAAGCCTGCTCCTGCTGGTGGTGCTGTTTGCCCTGCTGGGCCCAATGCTCTGGCCTGATCCCGCCGCCCAGGATCTGGCGCAGTTCCTGGCCGAGCCCTCCTGGCAGGAGCCGCTCGGGCGCGATCAGATGGGCCGCAGCCTGATGGCGCGGCTCGCGGCGGCGACTCGGCTCTCCCTGCTGCTGGGGATGCTGTGTGTCCTGACGGCAGCCCTGCTGGGATCCTTGCTGGGCTGGCTCTCCGCCTGGCGCGGTGGCTGGGTTGACGGCCTGCTGCGCAGCCTGGCCGACGGTGTGCTGGCCCTGCCGAGCCTGCTGCTGGTGCTGCTCTTCTCCGCCGTGGCACAGGGGGGCTTCGCCATCCTCTATCTCGGGCTGGCCATGGCCCAGTGGGTGGAGTACTACCGCGTGGTGCGGGCCCGCAGCCGGGCGCTGCTTGCCTCGCCCCAGGTGGAGGCATCCCGCCTGCTGGGCTTTGGCAACGGCCACATAGTGCGCCGTCACCTCTGGCCCGAGCTGGCCCCCCAGCTGCTGACCATGATGGCCTTTGGCCTCGCCGGGGCCATCCTGACCCTCTCGACCCTGGGCTTCGTCGGGGTGGGCATCCAGCCGCCCACCCCGGAGCTTGGCCTGATGATGACGGAGGTGCTGCCCCACTATCAGGAGGCGCCCCGCCTGCTGCTGGCTCCCATACTGGTGATGGGAATGATGCTGCTGGCCCTGGTGCTGCTCAATCAGAAGGGCACTCTTCACACCCCATCCCCACAAGGAGTCACCCCATGACGACCATTCATATCAAGGGCCTGCAGGTGGATGACGGCCGGCAGACCCTGTTGCAGGCGCTGGATCTCACCCTGCTCCCCGGCTCCGCTTTGACCCTGATAGGGGAGAGCGGCTCGGGCAAATCCCTGCTGGCCCATGCCCTGATGGGGACCCTGCCCGCTCCCCTGAGCGGCCGGGGTGAGATGGCGATGGGCGGCCGGCGCCACAGCCTGGCGGACCCCCAGGCCCTGCGCGTCCTCTGGGGGCGGGAGCTGGCCATGCTGCCCCAGGAGCCTGTGCTGGCGCTGGACCCCACCATGGGGCTGCTGCCCCAGGTGGAGGAGGGCTGGCTGGCGGGAGGCAAGGAGGCGCGCTCGCGGGCGCGGGACGCCCTGGCGCGGCTCGGGCTCGCCGGGCGGGAGCGCCACTTCCCGCACCAGCTCTCCGGGGGTATGGCCCAGCGCGCCGCCTTTGCCGCCGCCACCCTGGGGCAGGCCCGTTTGCTCATCGCCGACGAGCCCACCAAGGGGCTCGACAGCCGGGCCAGCGCCAGGCTGCAAACATTGCTGCAGGGCTATCTGACCGAGGGGCGCCACCTGCTGACCATCACCCATGATCTCTCCCTGGCCCGGGCGCTGGGGGGCTGGGTGCTGGTGGTCAAGGGGGGTGAGATAGTGGAGCAGGGGCCCGTCGAGCAGGTGCTGCACACGCCTTCCCATGCCTACAGCCGCGCCCTGCTGGCGGCAGAGCCGTCCGCCTGGCCCGAGGCGGTGCATCCCCCGACCGGCGACTGGTTGCTCAGGGGCGAGGGGCTGACCATGGGGTATGGCGAACAGACCCTGTTCGAGGGGCTGGATCTGCCACTGGCACAAGGGGAGCGGCTCGCCATCATGGCGCCGAGCGGCGCGGGCAAGAGCACCCTCGGCAATGTGCTGCTGGGGTTGCAGCGCCCGCTGGGAGGGCGGGTATTGCGCCAGGGGGGCATAGCCCCCCACCGCTGGCAGAAGCTCTATCAGGATCCGGTGCTGGCCTTCGCCAGCCGGGTGCGCCTCGCCACCCAGTTTGACGATCTGCTGCGCCTGCACAGGCTGCCCCGCCAGCCCCTCACCGACTATCTGGCGAGGCTAGGCCTCGATGAGCGGCTGCTGACCCGGCTGCCGAGCCAGGTGTCGGGGGGAGAGCTGCAACGGCTGTCGCTGATCCGGGCCCTGTTGCTGCGCCCCGTGCTGCTCTTTGCCGATGAGCCCAGCTCCCGGCTCGATCCCCTGAGCCAGCAGCAGACCATCGCCTGCCTGCTAGGGGCGCTGGGGGAGATAGGCTGCGCCCTGCTGCTGGTGACCCATGACGAGGCGCTGGCGGGCAAGGTCGCCAGCCGCTGCCTGCGACTGGGGGCGGCAGGCGCACCCGAGCAGGGGCTGGCGCCCACCGGGTTGAGGCGGGTGGGCTAAGGGGAGCGAGGCGCCTGGGCACAGGCGTCCCGCTCCCTTTCGATGTCAGTTCGACGGGGCCGCTGGCCCCGTCACATTAGAAAAACTTGGGAAAGCAGATTATAAAGATTCGTTCGTTTTTTGTGACATGAATCACTAAGATCACCGCAAGCCAAAGAGCGTCCTGCTCCTGGCGGGTGCGGGTCCTCCGCCTTGCGTTTCACCTTTGATCGACCCTGTTTATTGGATCCCCTCTGCGGTTTTCTGCCAGAGGCGGGCAGCTTTTCGATGATTTTTCGGGACTGAGATATGTATCGGCACAGTTTTTATCCGCTGTTTTTCCTGACAATTCTGATGGTCGCCGTGGGCCAGATGACCCAGACCCTCTATGTGCCCTCCATTCCCATGATGGCGGGGGACTTTCATGTGGCCTCCGGCCAGTTGCAGGCGGTGATGGCCTGCTACCTGATCCCGTACGGCCTCTCCCAGTTCGTCTACGGTCCGCTGTCTGATCGCATCGGCCGCCGCCCCGTGCTGCTTATCGGCATGATGGTGTTTCTGGTGGGCACCCTGACCATTCAGCTGATCCCGCACTTTGCCGCCCTGCTGGCCGGCAGCTTCATCCAGGGGCTGGGCACGGGGGCCGGTGGTGCCATGAGCCGGACAGTGATGCGGGATCGCTACAGCGGCGCCGAGCTCAACCGCGCCAACAGCCTGGTGAGCATGGGGGTGATCTTCTCCCCTCTGCTGGCACCCGTACTGGGGGGCTGGCTGACCGAGCTGTTCAACTGGCGCGCCGGCTACTGGTTCCTGTTCGGCTTCGGCGCCCTGACCACCCTGGCCCTGCTGGCCTGGTTTGGCGAGACCCTGCCGGCGAGCGCCCGTCAGCAGCCACTGCGGGTCGGCGCCGCCTACCGCCACGTGCTCGGCAACCCTCGCTTCCAGGGTAACCTGCTCTGCCTGATGGCGACCTTCGCCGGACTCGCGGTATTCGAGGCGGCGGCCGGGGTGCTGCTCGGCGACGTACTCAAACTGAGCGCCCGCACAGTGAGCGTGCTGTTCGTGTTGCCGCTGCCCGGCTACCTGTTTGGCGCCTGGCTCTCCGCCCGCTTGAGCTTCCGGCTGAGTCAGGGCAAGCTGATGCGCCTTGGCATCGCCTTCCTGGGGCTGGGGGCCCTCATCATACTGGTGCCAGGCCTGTTCGGGCTGGTGAGTGCTGCCTCTCTGGTGGGCGGCGCGGCCGTCTACTTCATCGGCAGCGGCATCCTCTACCCGACCGCCACTTCCTGCGCCATCGAGCCCTTCCCGGGTCAGGCGGGCACCGCCGGGGCCATCCTGGGAGGCATGCAGAACCTGGGGGCGGGTGTCGTCACCCTGCTGGCCGCCAGCTTCCCCATGGAAGGGCAGCTGACCCTGGGGGCCATCATGGTGGTGATGGTGCTGATCGTGGCCTTGAGCTTCCTCTGGCTGCGCCACCATGGCTCCCCCCACGAGCAGATGGCCGTCTGAGTGCATCCAGGTCAGGTGAAGAGCCCGCCCTCGTCGGCGGGCTTTTTATTGTCCGGCACCTGAAGGGGAGGGCCGCCCGCCGGTTTGCGGCGGGGCTGCCTTCCGCCATGGCGGGTCAGGAGAGCGGCTGCCAGCGTCCATCGGCGGCGTGGCTGGCCAGGCTGGTCTCGATGAAGCGCATCCCCGCCACCCCGTCTTCCACAGTGGTGAGCGCCAGGCTCTCGGGGGGCGGCGCCTCCCCGGCCGCCAGGGCGTGGATCTGCAAGGCCGCGTCCGTATAGAGCTGGGCAAAGGCCTCCAGATAACCCTCGGGATGACCGGCGGGTACCCGGCTGGCATGGGCCGCCGCCGGGCTTGCCACCCGGCCCCGGGTCAGCCGCTGGCTGGTGCCGCCAATGGGGGTAAGCCAGAGCTCATTGGGTGCCTCCTGGCGGAAGATCAGGCTGGCTTTATCGCCATAGAGGCGGATCTGCAACCGGTTCTCCTCGCCGCTGGCGACCTGGCTGGCGTTGAGCGATCCGCGCATCCCCTGGGAGTAGCGCAACCAGACCTGCAGATGATCGTCCACCTGGCGCCCCGGCACGAAGCTGTGCAGTTCGGCAGCGATCTCATTTGGCAACTGCCCGGTGATGAAGGCCGCCAGCTGGTAGGCGTGGGTGCCGATGTCGCCGAGGCAACCGGCTCGCCCGGCGCGGGCCGGATCGGCCCGCCAGTCAGCCTGTTTGTTCTGACCCGGGGGGATGGGGTTGGCGAGCCAATCTTGCAGGTATTCCACCTGAACGTAGCGCAGCTCGCCGAGCTCACCGGCGGCGACCAGCTGGCGGGCGTGGCGCACCATGGGGTAGCCCGAATAGGTGTGGGTCAGGGCAAACAGCCGCCGCTGCTGGCGGGCGAGGCGGGCGAGTTCCTCCCCCTCGGCCAGGGTCAGCGCCAGCGGCTTGTCGCAGATAACGTGAATGCCGGCTTCGAGAAAGGCTGTCGCCACCGGGGCGTGCAGGTGGTTGGGGGTGGTGATGGCCACCACCTCTATGCCGTCGGGTCTGGCCGCCTCGGCTTGGGCCATCCGGGCGTAATCCTCGTAGGCGCGGGCCGGATCCAGCCCGAGGACGAGGGCGCTCGCCCGGGCATTGGCGGGATCGGCGGAGAGGGCGGCGGCGAGCAGCTCATAGTGATCGTCCATGCGGGCCGCCAGTCGATGCACGGCGCCGATGAAGGCTCCCTGGCCGCCGCCGACCATGCCCAGACGCAGTCGTCTTTTCATTTATTCTCTCCCATCTTGCCGCCCGAACTGCCGCTCAGGTCATCGCCGAGGCCAAGCAGGCTTCTGATCGCCTCCCGCGCCAGGCCGCTGCCGGCGAAGTCATCGAAGGGGCGCTCGGCGACCCGGATAATATGATTGCGGATGAAGTCGGCCCCCTCGGCGGCGCCATCCTCCGGGTGCTTGAGGGCGCACTCCCACTCCAGCACGGCCCAGCCGGGGTAGTCGTACTGGGCGAGCTTGCTGAAGATGGCGCCAAAGTCTATCTGGCCATCCCCCAGGGAGCGAAAGCGTCCCGCCCGCCCGAGCCAGGGAGCATAGCCCCCATAGACCCCCTGGCGTCCCGAGGGCCTGAATTCGGCATCCTTCACGTGAAAGGCGCGCACCCGCTCGTGATAGAGGTCGAGGAAGGCGAGGTAATCGAGCTGCTGCAGCAGCATGTGGCTGGGGTCGTAGAGCACGTTGACGCGGGGATGATCGCCGGTTGCCTCGAGGAAGCGCTCCAGCGTGGCGCCATCGAACAAGTCCTCCCCCGGGTGCAGCTCGTAGCAGACGTCCACCCCGGCCTCGTCAAAGGCATTGAGCAGAGGGAGCCAGCGGCGGGCCAGCTCGGCGAAGGCCTCCTCGACGAGGCCGGCGGGCCGCTGGGGCCAGGGGTAGAGATAGGGCCAGGCGAGGGCGCCTGAGAAGGTGACGTGGGCGTTGAGGCCAAGCCTTCGGGAGGCAATGGCCGCCGCCTTGAGCTGATCGGCCGCCCACTGGGTGCGGGCGGCGGGCTTGCCGCGCAGCGCCGGGGGGGCGAAGCCATCGAACAGGCTGTCATAGGCGGGATGGACGGCCAGCAGCTGGCCCTGCAGGTGGGTGGAGAGCTCTGTGATGACCAGCCCCCGCTCGGCCAGCAGGCCGCTTATCTCGTCGCAATAGTCCTGGCTGGCCGCCGCCCGGGTCAGATCGAACAGGCGCGGGTCCGTCGGCAGTTGCAGGCCGCGAAAGCCGAGGCCGGCGGCCCAGTCCGCCAGGCCGGTGAGGGTATCGAATGGCGGCTGCTCCCCCATGAACTGGGCGAGGAAGATGGCCGGTCCCTTGATGGTCTTCATGGGCACTCCTGAATAAAGGCAGTTAACCCCCCCCGGCCTCCCCCTTCACAAGGAGGAGGAGTAAAAACTCCCTCCCCTGCGAAGGGGAGGGTTGGGGTGGGGTCTGGGCTCCCGTGAAGGGGAGGCCGGGGCTCTCACATATGACAGCCTTAGAACGGGGAGTCGGGGAAGTAGAACTCCTTGGCCGTCTGCGGGGTGATCAGCACAGAGGGGATGATGGTGTTGGCCGGCAGCCGTTCGCCCTTGAGGCGAGCCTCTGCGGTCAGCATGATGGCGTCATACATGAACTTGGGGGAGTAGGAGACGTTGGCCTGGATGCGGGGATCGCTGCCCTCCATCAGTGTCTTGATCGCCCCCTTGGCCCCGGCGCCGCCAAACACCAGCTTGATGTCGGTGCGCTTGGCCTGATCGATGGCCTTGATCACCCCCACCGCCATGTCGTCATCGGCGGCCCAGACGGCGTCTATGTGCTTGAAGCGGGTCAGGAAGTCCTGCATCACCTTGAAGGCATCATCCCGGTTCCAGTTGCCATATTTGGCATCGAGGATCTTGATGCCGCCGTGCTGCTTCATCACGCCGCTGAAGGCATCGAAGCGCTCGTTGTCCAGGGTGGTGGGAATACCGCGCAGGGCGACTATGTCTCCCTTCCCATTGAGGGTCTTGGCGATGAACTCGGCGGGCAGCTTGCCAAAGGCGGTGTTGTCCCCGGCCACGTAGGCATCCTGGGCGCTGGTGTCCGTCAGCCCCCGATCGACCACGGTGACATAGACCCCCTTCTGCTTGACCTGGGCGACCGGCTTGGTCAGGGAGGCTGACTCGAACGGGAAGATGACCAGCGTATCCATCTTGTTGACCGTCAGCAGATCCTGCAACTGGTTGGCCTGTTCAGGGGCATTGGCGGCGGTCTTGACGATCACCTTGAGATCGGGATGGGCCTTCTCGAGATCCTCCTTGGCCTTGTTGGCCCACCAGACGATGCCGGCGGTGAAGCTGTGGGTCGCGGTCGGGATGGAGACCCCCAGTGTCATCTTCTCGGCTGCCGAGGCACTGCCGGCAGCGATCATCAGGGCGCAGGCGCCCAGGGTGTGTAGCGTTAAGTTGTGTAGCATCTTGTTCATCTTGATAGCCTCTTGACTGTTGGGCTGCTGCCCGTTCCTTGTCGCAGGCGAGGGGAGACCCCGCCACTGGTGTCATTGCCGTTTCTTCGCTTTCATCTTCCTGTCCACAACAGCCTCAACGCCTGTGTTGCATGAAGGCAACCATGATGATCACTATGCCCTGCACGGCGGCATTGAGGTAAACACTGATGATGCTGGTCAGATTGAGGATATTGCTGATGACCGACAGCAGTATGGCGCCCACCAGGGTGCCGAAGATGCGCCCCTCTCCACCCTTGAGGGAGGTGCCCCCCACCACCACGGCGGCGATGGCCTCCAGCTCCCACAAGAGCCCTGTGGTGGGAGTGGCGGATCCCAGACGCGGCACATAGAGCAGGGTGGCGATGCCGACGCAGAGCCCGAGCAGCGCATAGGTGAGCAGCTTGACCCTATCGACCCGGATGGCGGCATAGCGCGCCACCTGCTCGTTGGAGCCGATGGCCTGCACATGGCGGCCGAAAGCGGTGCGGTTGAGCAGCAGCCCCCCCGCCAGCGCCACCAGCAGCAGGACCCAGACCGGGATGGGCACCCCCAGCAGGCTGCCGTAATAGACGGGGCTGTAGCTATCGCTGAGGGCATCGTCCAGGGTCAGGGCGCCGCCATCGGCCAGATAGGTCAGGACGGCCCGAAAGATGCCGAGGGTGCCCAGGGTGACGATAAAGGGCTCAATCCTGCCTTTGGTGATGAGCAGGCCATGACCGGCGCCAAACAGCAGGCCGAGCAGCAGGGCCAGCCCTATGCCGAGCACAACCACCAGCAAAGGGGCATCCACCAGCACCCCGGCACCGAGCCGGTTCATGATGAGGATCATGGCCCCGGCGATCAGGGCGGCCATGGCACCGACCGAGAGATCGATGCCGCCGGACATGATAACGAAGGTCATGCCCACCGCTATGATGCCGATGAAGGCGGTGCGGGTCAGCACGTTGAGAAGGTTGTCCAGGGTGGCGAAGTCGGGGTTGAGCAGGGCGCCGAGCAGGCACAGCAGGATCAGCCCCAGCAGCGGGCCAGTCGCCGATAGCAGGGAGAGCAACCGCTCTTTGCGAGTATCAGTGGGTACCGGTTGCATAGGCGATCAACTCCTCTTCGGTCAGATGATGGGCGGGCAGCACCGCCTGGAGGCGGCCAGCCCGCAGCACGGCGACTCTGTGGCACAGGCCGATCAGCTCGATCAGCTCGCTCGAGATGACGATGACGGCGCGCCCCTCGGCGGCCAGTCGCTGGATCAGGAAATAGATGTCACGTTTGGCGCCCACATCCACCCCCCGTGTGGGCTCGTCGAGGACGATGACCCTGGGGTCCGGGTGCAGGAACTTGGCGAGGGCCAGCTTTTGCTGATTGCCCCCCGACATCATGCGGGCCCGGGCCGAGTGGGAGCCGGCCTTGATGCCGAAATCATTGATGGCCCGGGTGAGGGCCGCCTGCTCGGCTCCCTTGTCCAGCCAGGGGTGGGCATAGCGCGCCAGCGTCATCAGGGTGAGGTTCTCGGCCAGCCCGAGGTCGATGTGCAGCCCCTTGCCCTTGCGATCCTCCGGCAGATAGGTGAGCCCCTGGCGCATGGCGGTGAGCGGGCTGTCGATGCGCACGGCCTTGCCCGCCAGCTGGATGCGGCCCCCCTTGCGCTCGCGCAAGCCTAGGATGGCCTCGAAGGCCTCGGTGCGACCGGCCCCCACCAGTCCGGCGAAGCCATAGATCTCGCCGCTGCGCACCTCGAAATCGAGACTATCCACCCAGCCGGTGACGCAGAGCCCGCTCACCGCGAGGGCTATCTCTGTGCCCTCCGGCGGCGGCAGCCTGGGGGGGAACATGTCCGACATCTCGCGTCCCACCATGAGGTTGGCCATCTGCTGGCGGGTTAAGGACGCCGTCTCCCCCCGGCTGACGAAGCGACCATCGCGCATGACCACCACCTCGTCGGTGATCTGCTTGACCTCGTCCAGCTTGTGGGAGATGTAGATGATGGTGGTACCCTGGGCCTTGAGCCTGGCGATGAGGGCGAACAGCCGCGCCGTCTCCCCCGGGGTCAGGGTGGCGGTCGGTTCATCCATGATCAGCAGGCGGGCCTGGCGTGACAGCGCCTTGGCTATCTCCACCAGCTGCTTCTCCGCGACGATAAGCTGCCGTACCTTGGTGGCAGGGGCGCGTTGCAGCCCGACCTGCTCCAGATAGTGCTGCGCCCGGGTCGCCATGGTGCGCTCGTCCAGCAGGCCGCCCCTGGTCAGCTCATGGCCGAGGAAGAGGTTCTGGGTCAGGGTCAGGTGCTCGGCCAGGTTGAGCTCTTGATGAATGAGCACTATGCCCGCCTGCTCCGCCTCGCGGGAGGAGCTCCAGCTGCGCTCCTCGCCATCGATGCGGACCACACCGGCGCTGATGGACTCGTAACCGGCGAGGATCTTCATCAGGGTGGACTTGCCGGCGCCATTCTCCCCCAGCAGGCCGTAGACCCGCCCCGGCGCCAGGCTGAAGTCTACCCCGTGCAGCACCCGGATGGGGCCGAAGTCCTTGCAGACGCCGCTAAATTCAACACTGAGACTCATCAGCTTCTCCTTTGATGTTGATCCCGTTCGGTCTGCTGGTGGCGTGCATCAGGCGCTGGCTCTGCTGACGAGCCTATGGGGGAGCAGGCGTCCGATCAGAGGAGTGTCTGGGGCGTTCAGGCGCTGCAGCAGCAGCTGGGCGGCCTCGGCACCGAGCGCCTCCATGGGTTGCGCCATTGTGGTGAGCGGTGGATTGAGCTGGGCGGCCATGGGTATGTCATCGAAACCCATGATGGCGATGTCGTCCGGGATGCGCAGCCCCGCCTCCTGCAAGCGGTGCATCAGGCCTATGGCCAGCGCATCGGCGACGGCGAAGATGGCGGTGGGGCGCTGCGGGCAGTCGAGCAGTTGCTGCGCCGCCTCGGCCCCGGCCAGGAAGCTGAGGCTGGTGACCCGGATATTCCACTCATCCGCCAGCGCGAGGCCGGCTTCTGCCAGGGCCTGGCGGACCCCGGCCTCCCGCTGGCGGGCATAGAGGTAGGCGGGATCCGCGCCTATGAACGCGATGCGGCTGTGGCCCCGGCTCAGCAGATAGCGGATCGCTTCCGCCGCCGCTCCCTGGTTATCTATGCCCACGTAGGGAACCGGCATGGCGGGATCAAACTCGCAGCAGGCAACCCAGGGCAGCGCGTTGATCTCCTGGCTCAGTCCCTGCTGGATGGAGTCGGGATCCAGGCAGATGGCGCCGTCGGCTCTGTGGGTGCGCAGCAGTTCGAAGGCCGAGCGCTCCCGGCCAGGGTCGGCGCCGGTGTCGCACAGCAGCACGAAGTAGCCGTGCTGGCGGGCTACCCTGTCTATGCCGCGCACTATCTCGATGTAGAAGGGGTTGCCGAGGTCGGGCACCATGATGAGCAGCAGCCAGCTTCTGGCGGTGCGCAGGCTGTTGGCCAGCTGATTGACGCGATAGCCGAGCTCCTCGACGGCGCGGTTGACCTTGGCCTGGGTCTTGCCGGTGACGCCCTCCTGATGGTTCAGCACCCTGGAGACGGTGGCGACCGACACCCCGGCCCGCGCCGCGACGGCGGCCATGGAGACGGGATTGACGGGGGCGGGGGAGCGGCGCATTCCTGGTTCCTGTGGTTGAAATGTAATCGATTACATTTTTAGGTGATACAGGGACAGTTCGCAAGGTGGAAGTAACAAAAAAACAACAATCAGATATCGCGTTGATATTGTGCGTATTTTTAATGGCGATTTTGCTGCGAAGGGGGCTGAGTGGGGGGAACGAATAAAAAAAGCCCGTCATATCAATGACGGGCTCTTGCACTAGGTACCCCGGAGATGCCGTTGCCGGTTTGGGCCCTTGAACCGTGAGTTCAAGGCGGAGTCCTAAACTGGCCGCAGGCTTCTCGGTCGGGCCGAGCATGCGCAATAGTCAGAAGATAGAACTCCTGTTGGGTATGATTATCGGCTCGGGGACTTGAACCGGCTGACGCACACCCCAGGGAATTTTAAAACGGGTCGCGCTTAGGGCTTAAGGCCCTCATCGCTGGAATCACCATATTGTCCGTGCTCGATCAAGGCCGCTTCTATGGTGCGCTGCAGCATCTTGATCCGCTTGTCCATGGTCTCAGAGTATTGGTGGTTCTTGTCTTTTTCAAGGCAGAGCTCATGACAGAAATTGAGCGCCGCCATGATGGCAAGCTGTTCATTGCTGGAGACCTTGGAGCGTTGACGCAGCTCGATAAGCTTGTCACTCAGCTGGTCGGCGGCCTGGCGCAGGGCATCCTGTTGTCCCAAGGGACAGGATACCTTGTAGGGACGTCCCAAAATGACGATTTCTACGGCCTCTATGCTCATGCCTTCCTCAATACGGCGGGGCTGATTCCCGCCTTTATCCACGTGGACAACTGGGCGGGACTATATAGCGCAGATGCAGAAGTTTCAAGGCCTTGCTGGCTCTGGGAGGGGGAGAATGCTAGGATCTCGGCCATAATTTTTGCATATTTGCCTGAACTTTGAGCGGATCTTCGATGAGCAAAACGAACCCCCTGAAATACATGGCCGTGGCCGACCTGATGGAGCAGCACGAGCTGATGGCGACGGCTGTCGAGGCCCATGGCGTGATTTGCGGCCTGGTGTGCGGTGGCGTGGTACTGGATGACAAGAGCTGGCTGCCCCCTTTCAACGATCTGATCAACGATGGTTTCGGCCTGCCGGCGCCGGTGCGCCAGGTGATGACAGATCTCTATCAGGGTGTCATCGAGAGCCTGATGGCGCAAAAAGGGGTCGAGCTGCTGCTGCCAAGCGACGAGGCACCCCTCGACGAGCGCATCGATGCCCTGGTGGACTGGTCCCAGGCCTTCCTGGCCGGTTTCGGCGTGGTGCAGCAGGAGCTCTCCAAGGCCTCCGAGGAGCTGCAGGAGATGATCCAGGACATCGCCAGCATCACCCAGGTCTCCGCGGAGTTCGATCAGGAGGATGACGAGAACGAAGCCTCCTTCCTGGTGCTCTACGAACACGTGCGCCTCGGGGTCATGATGGCGTTCGAGGAGTTTGGCAAGCGCCCGGATACCCCGAGCGCCCCACCGACCCTGCACTGAATCCCGGAAGAGTCCCCACACTGACATAGAAAAGAGCGCCGGATGGCGCTCTTTTTACGTGACGGCTCTGCCAGGGGGGAGGGGGCGCTCGGCGCCGTCTTGCATGCCAACTGACGGTGCCAAATCGGTTTTTTGCCCGTGGCCTCGCATCCCGTCTCCCGGCTTTGTGATAGCATTGGCCCACGTTTTTAGCCTATGCCCTCTTCTCATGTCTCATTCTGATCCGGTTCACGTCGACGTGGCTATCGTCGGCGGTGGTATGAGCGGCGCCGTGCTGGCCCTCTCCCTCGCCGCCCTGAAAGGGCCGAGCGGTGCCCCCCTGCAGATCCTGCTGCTGGAGGCGAGCGCCCCCGAACTTCATCGCCATCCCGGCTTCGATGCCCGCGCCATCGCGCTCTCCGCCGGCACCTGCGAGGCGCTGGCCCGTCACGGGCTCTGGTCCCGTTTCGCCCCTCACTGCGCCCCCATCACCCATATCCATGTCTCGGATCGGGGCCACTGCGGCCAGACCCGGCTCACGGCGGCGCAGTTTGGTCTGCCCGCCCTCGGCCAGGTGATCGAACTCTCTGCCGCCGGCATAGAGCTGCAGCAGGCGATGGACGCCACCGCGAACATCAGGCTGTGCTGTCCGGCCCAGCTTTCGACCATAGCGCCGCAGGAGGAGGGGGTGACCCTGACCCTCGCCAGCGGCGAGCGCTATCAGACCCGGCTGCTGGTGGCGGCCGATGGGGGCAACTCCTTCGTGCGCCAGCACTTCAAGCTGCCGGTCAGTCGCCATGACTATGAGCAGAGCGCCATCATCGCCACGGTCAAGACCGCCGAGGATCCCGCCGGCCGGGCCTTCGAGCGCTTCACCGAAGGGGGCCCGCTGGCACTGCTGCCCATGCAGGAGGGGCTCTCCTCCCTGGTGTGGAGCGTCGCCCGGGACGAGGCGCAAGCCCTGATGGCGCTGGATGACGCCGCCTTTCTGGCCCGCCTGCAGCAGGCCTTTGGCTGGCGGCTCGGGCGCTTCGTGCGCACAGGGGCGCGTCACCTCTACCCTCTGGTGCTGACGGTGGCCGACTATCCGCTGGCCCAGCGTACCGTGCTGGTGGGCAATGCCGCCCATCTGCTGCACCCCATCGCCGGCCAGGGCTTCAATCTCGGCATGCGCGATCTGGACTTGCTCACCCAGGCGATGGCCCGGGCGCTTGCAGCCGGGGAGGACATCGGCAGTTTCGAGGTGCTGAGCGCTTACTGGCAGCAGCGCAAGGGGGATCAGGAGCAGACCATCTGGCTCACCTCCTCCCTGGCCCAGCTCTTCTCCAACGGCCATGCGCCCCTGGTGGCTGGCCGCAATCTGGCGCTCTCCCTGATGGGGCGACTGCCTTGGCTGCAGGCGCCGCTTGCCTCCCGCACCCTGGGGTTCGTCGCCGACCTGTGTCGAAAATGAGGTGTGCCGAGAAGAGGCCGCAGCGGACAACTTGATGAGGGGATGCCAGCGGGCGTCCCCCTGCTGATCCCGGCGATCAGCCACCAAAGGATAGAGATGATGCAGATGCAAAATGTGGATGTGGTGATTGTGGGGGGCGGCATGGTGGGCCTTGGGCTCGCCGCCGCCCTCAAGAACAGTGCGCTCAAGGTCGCCATCGTCGAGGGGCAGTTGCCCGACACCGGGCTCGGGGAGGCACCGGACAACAGGGTCAGCGCCCTTAGCCTCGCCAGCCAGCGCATCTTGCAGGGGGTCGGTGCCTGGGACGGGATAGTGGCGCGGCGCCTGCAACCCTATGGCAGCATGGAGGTGTGGGAGCAGGACAACTTCGGCCATATCGGCTTCGATGCCGCCAGCTTGCGCCAACCGGCACTCGGCCACATAGTCGAAAACCGGGTCATCCAGCTGGCGCTGCTCGATGCCATTGCGGGGGCGAGCAACATCAGCCTGCTCACCCCGGCCCGGGCCCAGAGCCTGCAAGTGAGCGATGCGGGGGCCCTGTTGCTGCTGGAAGATGGCCGCGCCCTCTCGGCTAAAGTGGTGGTGGCCGCCGACGGTGCCCACTCCTGGGTGCGCCGCCAGGCCGACATCCCACTCACCAGCTGGGACTACGGCCACCACGCCCTGGTGGCGACGGTGCGCAGTGCCGAGCCCCACGAGGCGGTGGCCCGCCAGATCTTCACCCCCGACGGCCCGCTCGCCTTCCTGCCCCTGTGGCAATCCGACCTCTGCTCCATCGTCTGGTCGGTGCCCGCCGTGCGGGCCGAGGCGCTGTGCGCCCTGGATGACGAAGGGTTCAATCGCCAGCTGACCGCCGCCTTTGATGGGCGGCTGGGATTGTGCAAGGTGGAGGGGCCCCGCAGCGCCATCCCGCTCACCGCCCGCTACGCCCGGGACTTTGCCCGCGAGCGGCTGGTGCTGGTGGGGGATGCGGCCCACACCATACACCCGCTGGCGGGGCAGGGGGTCAACCTGGGTCTGCTGGATGCGGCGGCCCTGGCCGAGCAGCTCCTCAAGAGCCAGAGCGCGGGGGCGGATATCGGCCTGCTGGCCAACCTGCGCGGCTATGAGCGCTGGCGCAAGAGCGAGGCTGCCCGCATGTTGGCGGCGATGGAAGGGCTCAAGCGGCTATTTGGTGGCAGCCACCCCCTCAAGAAGCTGGTGCGCGGGGTGGGATTGCGGGCCGTCGATGGTCTGGCGCCGCTCAAACAAGGGGTTATTCGGGCAGCCATGGGGTTAGAGGGTGAGCTGCCCGCCCTGGCCAAGGGTGAAAAAATCTAATCTTACTCCCGGGTTTTGACAATAAAACTAATCTGACAAGGCTGAATGCCCCTCCGGGGTGTCAGCCTTTAATGTTGGCGGGAAGCGAAACGTTTTTCTGTAAATTGTGACGTAACGGTAAAAATCAACATTAAATCTCGTGCATGCCGGGTTTGTACTGTTTTTATCACTGTTTTTGTCTTAGTGTCTGGTGTCAGTTTGTCGGGGCGGTATTAGTTTTTTTTGAGCGGCACCCAGGCGCTCTTGTCATATAATCCGCACCGTTCAAGGAATCACTCCTGCCCCACGGGTGGGAACGAGCACAGACCTTGTGGTCCGCCCTCCCGCTGTGCTGGGGAGCCGGAGCGGATTGCGAGCGTTGTCGCGAACGCTTAAGGAAACACAGCGATGATCCAGACTACTGTACTGCATCCCAAACACCTGGAAGCTGGCGCCAAGATGGTGGACTTCCACGGTTGGGAAATGCCCATCAACTACGGCTCCCAGCTGGAAGAGCACCACGCGGTGCGCAGCGATGCGGGCATGTTCGATGTCTCCCACATGACCATCGTCGATTTGACCGGCGAGCGGGTCAAAGCCTTCCTGCAACACCTGCTGGCCAACGACGTGGCCAAGCTCACCGTCCCCGGCAAGGCCCTCTACAGCGGCATGCTCAACCCGGAAGGCGGCGTCATCGATGACCTCATCACCTATTTCCTGACCGATACCTTCTACCGCCTGGTGGTGAACTCCGCCACCCGCGAGAAGGATCTGGCCTGGATCCGTCACCACGCCATCGACTTTGGGGTGAGCGTGACCGAGCGCCCGGAGCTTGCCATGATCGCGGTGCAGGGCCCCAACGCCAAGGCCAAGGCGGCCAAGGTGTTCACCCCCGAGCAAAATGCGGCTGTCGAGGGCATGAAGCCTTTCTTCGGTGTGCAGGCCGGTGATCTCTTCATCGCCACCACAGGCTACACAGGCGAAGATGGCTACGAAATCGTGGTCCCCCAGGAGAAGGCGTGCGATCTGTGGCAGGCCCTGCTGGACAACGGCGTGGCCCCCTGCGGCCTCGGCGCCCGTGACACCCTGCGTCTGGAAGCGGGCATGAACCTCTACGGCCAGGACATGGACGAGTCAATCTCGCCCCTGGCCGCCAACATGGCCTGGACCCTGGCCTGGGAGCCTGCCTCCCGCCAGTTTATCGGTCGCACCGCCCTGGAAGACCAGAAGGCCGCCGGCACTAGCCCTAAGCTGGTGGGTCTGGTGATGATCGATAAAGGGGTGCTGCGTGCCGGCATGCCGGTCACCTTCACCACAGCAAGCGGCGAGACTCGGGAGGGGGTGATCACCTCCGGCTCCTTCTCCCCCACCCTGGGCTACAGCATCGCGCTGGCGCGGGTGCCCCGTGATATCGGTGCCGAGGCCCAGGTGGAGATCCGCAAGAAGCTGGTCACCGTGAAGGTCACCAAGCCGGCCTTCGTGCGCAACGGCCAGCCCCTGGTGTAATCATTGATTGCGGTGAAGGGTGTCCCTTCGCCGACCCCATTTTGTTGAAGCGATCCAAGAGCATAAAGGAAGCACAAATGAGCCATATCCCGAGCGAACTGAAATATGCCACCTCCCACGAGTGGGTCCGTGTTGAAGCCAACGGCGAGGCCGTGATCGGTATCACCGAGCACGCCCAGGATCTGCTGGGTGACATGGTGTTCGTCGATCTGCCGGAAGTGGGCAAGCAGGTGAGTGCCGGCGAAGATTGCGCCGTGGCCGAGTCGGTGAAAGCCGCCTCCGACATCTACAGCCCGGTGAGTGGCGAGATCCTGGCCATCAACGAAGAGCTGGAAGGCAGCCCCGAGCTGGTCAACTCCGACCCCTACGGTGCCGGCTGGCTGTTCCGTATCAAGCTGGATGACGCGGGCGAGCTCGCCAACCTGCTGGATGCCGAAGGCTACCAGAACGTGGTGGACGAAGAGTGATGCCCCCGGGCCCTGCCAACACAGCAGGGCCCCTTTGTATGACCGCCAGCCGGGTACACGCCGGCCGGCGGAAGGGTGAAGTCGCCCGAGCCTGCCGTTTGCCAGCCTGGCCTTGCCAGGGGGCAAGCGGGTCGGTACGCCACAAGGCGATCCCCTGTCGATGCTGTCGCAGCATCCGGCGCCGCACCCTGTCTGCGGGGCCCAGAACATGAGTGGAGTCGGTATCCGCCGACGATCAGGAACATCAGGTCTTGGTTATCAGGATTTCATGCCAGGACTTATTACCAGGAAATAGGGAAATGACCCAGTCACTGTTTGAACTCGAGCAAAAAACCGATTTCATCCGTCGCCACATAGGCCCGGGTGAGGAAGAAGTGCGGGCCCTGCTCGCCACCGTGGGCGCCGAGAGCCTGGACGATCTGATTGAGCAGACTGTCCCTGCTGCCATCCGCCGCCTGGGCCCGCTCGGTATCGGCGCCCCCATGACCGAAGTGGAAGCCCTGGCCAAGCTCAAGGGCTATGCGGCCAAGAACCAGATCGCCAAGAGCTACATCGGCATGGGCTATCACGACACTCACGTGCCCCACGTCATCTTGCGCAACGTCTTGGAAAACCCGGGCTGGTACACCGCCTACACCCCCTATCAGCCGGAGCTGGCCCAGGGCCGTCTCGAGGCGCTGCTCAACTTCCAGCAGCTCACCCTGGACTTGACCGGCATGGATCTGGCGAGTGCCTCCCTGCTCGATGAAGCCACCGCCGCCGCCGAAGCCATGGCGCTCGCCAAGCGCATGGCCAAGTCCAAGTCCAACCTCTTCTTCGTGGCCGACGACGTTCACCCCCAGGTGATCGACGTGGTCAAGGAGCGCGCCGTTCACTTCGGTTTCGACGTGGCCGTGGGCCCCGCCTGTGATGCTGTGAGCGAGGAGGTGTTCGGTGCCATGTTCCAGTACCCGTCCACCACCGGGAATGTGACCGATCTGCGCTCCCTGATCGCCGCTGTCCAGGCCCAGAAAGGGCTGGCCTGCGTCGGTACCGACATGCTCTCCCTGCTGCTGCTCAAATCCCCGGGTGAACTGGGGGCCGACGTGGTGTTCGGCTCCGCCCAGCGCTTCGGCGTGCCCATGGGCTACGGTGGCCCGCACGCTGCCTTCTTCGCCACCCGCGATGCCTACAAGCGCTCCATGCCGGGACGCATCATAGGCGTCTCCAAGGATGCCCGTGGCAAGAGTGCCCTGCGCATGGCGATGCAGACCCGCGAGCAGCATATCCGCCGCGAGAAGGCGAACTCCAACATCTGTACCGCCCAGGTACTGCTGGCCAACATGGCGAGCTTCTACGCCGTCTACCACGGCCCTGTGGGGCTGAAAACCATCGCCTCCCGCGTCCATCGTCTGACCAGCATCCTGGCACTGGGGCTCACCGCCAAGGGGCTGACCCTCAAGCACGACAGCTGGTTCGACACCCTCACCGTGCTGACCGCGGGCAAATCCGAGTTGATTGCCAAGGCCGAAGGACTGGGCATCAACCTGCGCGCCGATCTGGACGGTGCTGTCGGCGTGTCCCTCTCCGAGACCACCACCCGCGATGACGTGGCCGAGCTGTTCGACCTCTTCCTGGGGCAAGGCCATGGCCTGGATGTCGCGGCTCTGGATGCCAAGGCCCAGGCTCACCACGGCATCCCGCAGGATCTGCTGCGCACCGACGCCGTGCTGACCCACGAGGTGTTCAACAAGTACCACTCCGAGACCGAGATGCTGCGCTACATCCACCGTCTCGAAGCCAAGGATCTGGCCCTGAACTACGCCATGATCTCCCTGGGCTCCTGCACCATGAAGCTCAACGCCACCGCCGAGATGATACCGGTGACCTGGCCCGAGTTTGGCAAGCTGCACCCCTTCGCCCCGCTGGCCCAGACCCAGGGTTACCAGCTGCTGCTGGCAGACCTCGAAGACTGGCTGGTGAAGGTGACAGGTTATGACGCCGTCTGCATGCAACCGAACTCCGGCGCTCAGGGCGAATACGCCGGTCTGCTTGCCATCAAGAAGTACCACGAGTCACGCGGCGAGGGGCATCGCGATGTCTGCCTCATTCCGGCATCGGCCCACGGCACCAACCCGGCCTCAGCCCAGATGGCGGGCCTCAAGGTCATAGTCACCGCCTGCGACAAGTTCGGTAACGTCGATCTCGACGATCTGCGTGCCAAGGCCGCCGAGGTGGGGGAGAAGCTTAGCTGCCTGATGGTGACCTACCCCTCCACCCACGGGGTGTACGAGGAGACCATCAAGGAGGTGTGCGACATCGTTCACCAATATGGCGGTCAGGTGTACCTCGACGGTGCCAATATGAACGCGCAAGTAGGTTTGACGGCGCCAGGCTTTATCGGTGCTGACGTGTCGCACCTCAACCTGCACAAGACCTTCGCCATTCCCCATGGCGGTGGCGGCCCGGGCATGGGCCCCATAGGTGTGAAGCAGCACCTGGCCCCCTTCGTGGCCGGTCATGCGGTGGTCAAGACCGACAAGGAGAGCCGTGACAACGGCGCCGTCTCGGCGGCCCCCTTCGGTTCGGCCAGCATTTTGCCCATCAGCTGGATGTACATCGCCATGCTGGGGGACGAGGGGCTCAAAAAATCCACTCAGGTCGCCATCCTCAACGCCAACTACCTGGCCAAGAAGCTGGGGGAATCCTTCCCTGTGCTCTATACCGGGCGCAACGGCCGGGTGGCTCACGAGTGCATCCTGGACATCCGCCCGCTCAAAGAGGCCTCCGGCATCAGCGAGATGGACGTGGCCAAGCGCCTGATGGACTACGGCTTCCACGCGCCGACCATGAGCTTCCCGGTGGCGGGGACCCTGATGGTCGAGCCGACCGAGTCGGAATCCAAGCGCGAGCTGGATCGCTTCGTGGAAGCCATGACCGCCATTCGCGCCGAGATAGCCCGGGTGCAGGACGGCCACTGGAGCCTGACCGACAACCCCCTGGTCAATGCGCCCCACACCCAGGATGACGTCATGGACGAGCAGTGGAACCGCGGCTACACCCGCGCCGAAGCCGTCTTCCCGTCCGACGCCGTGCGCGCCAGCAAGCTGTGGCCCTCGGTCAACCGCATCGACGACGTCTACGGCGATCGCAACCTGTTCTGCTCCTGCGTTCCGACCGAGGATTACGCCAAGTAATAGCGGCGCTGATCACGGCCATTTAAGTTGGAAACCGTGACATTGAAGTTGGAAACCGACCATTTAAGTTGGAAACTCAAAGGCCCTGCAACAGCAGGGCCTTTTTTATGCTTGGTTTGATATAATGTAATTAAATTACAAATTAAGAATTTATTAGACCGTCGTTAGTTGATCAGTAGCATTCATATATCAAGGGCGCGGTATACTTGATACAAAAGTTTGCGTTATTACTCAAATTTCCCTATCGGGCTAAGCACCGGCATGGTGCCAAAGGATAATCTGGGTACCGAAGGAGGGCCAACGATAGGCACATGAAGGGGTAAAGCAGCTCACCAACACATAATGGTAACAACATCAGCTATTCACAACACTAAGTATGAGATGTTCCGTCGTGAGCATTGCACCTAAACATTGAGCTAACGCAAGCATAGCTTAGATAATCCAAAAAATACTAACTTGAAAATTCACTTCGATACCTCATTTTTGGTATAGTGGAAGAATTCTTTGTTTTCCTCATATGTATTTCCTGAGTGTAATCATGATCGTAATCATCGACCCTTTTTTCAGTAAAGATGCCATATTGCGAACTTGTTACGGGTTTGCAGGTAATTTTAATTTCGAAATTCAAATGAAAAGTGGAATGTATTTCATTACTGTTGCGGCATTGGATACCACTCCGATAGCCAGCGACTTTGAGGCTGAATTTAAAAATGCGCTGATTGACCACGAGTTGCGGGTAGTGATTGAGGAAAAAACGAAGGTAGTGAAAGAGGCGTTGGTGTGTGCTGCGCTGCGTGAAGCATGGAGCGAACCGGTTGATGCGAAATAAATTTAAGAATAAAGCCGATTTTGCTGACAAAGATAAAAACTATACACTGTTTCCTTTTAACTTTGAACGCTTGAGTCAAGATGAAATACTCATCGTCAATGCAGTTGGTGAATTTTCATTTATTCAGGATCGCGAATTGCAAGAATTGGTGGTTGGTGAACTGCCAACTGACACTGAGTTATATCAAGAGTTAAAACGAAAGAGCTTCTTGGCAGGTTCTGAGGATTCGTATGCACTGCGCTGTTTATCTGCCAAATACAGGCAGCGCAAATCTTTCCTCAGTGGCGGGCCGGGACTGCATATCTTTGTGATCACATTGCGTTGTGGAAATTCTTGCGAGTATTGTCAGGCGAGCCGCAAATCAGTGACCTCGTCACAGCACGACATGTCACAAGAGACGGCCAGAAATGCGGTAGATCGGGTGTTCGAATCACCCAACCAGCGCATCACCATTGAGTTTCAGGGAGGTGAGCCTTTGCTCGCCTTCGATTTAATTAAATTTATCGTGGACTACGCTCACGAAAAAAACAGTGTGCATGGCAAGAGCCTCGTGTTTGTCATTGCAACTAGCCTGCAATACATTACCGATGAGATGCTGGATTTTATCAAGTTCCACAGTATTCAGATCTCAACGTCGCTGGATGGCCCAGAAGCGCTACACAACAAAAATCGGCCATCCTCATGTGGTAATAGCTATCAAAGTACCCTTGCGGGTATTCGAAAGGTGAGAGAGGCCATTGGCGATGAGGCCATCGCCGCCATGACCACCATCACTAAAGACAGTCTACCTTTTCACCAAGAGATCGTAGATGAGTATGTGAAGCATGGCTTCCATTCGATATTCTTACGGCCGCTCAACATGTATGGCTTTGCCGTCAAAAGGGAAAGCAAGGTCAGCTATACCGCTGCCGAGTATTTCGCGTTTTATCAAAAGAGCCTGCAATACGTCATCGATATCAATAAAGCAGGCTACTACCTAGATGAAGTCACTGCGTCCTTGGCACTGAACAACATGCTGACCGGACGTGCGGTGGGCTATGTGGATCTGCGCTCGCCCTGTGGCGATGGCACAGGGGTGCTGGTCTATCACTACAACAGCTATGTATACCCATCCGATGAAGCCAGAATGCTCTATGACATGGGCGATAACAAATTCTGTTTGGGCTCAGTAGAGGCACCCTATGTGGAGCTGATTTCGTCGGATGTGATGGGCGAGATATTGATGAGCGGGGTGGCCGAATCCCTTCCGGCTTGCGCCTATTGCGCCTATTTACCCTACTGTGGTGCGAACCCCATCCAGAACTATTCCCGTACTGGTGACATGGGCGGACACAGGGCTAAGAATGACTTCTGTAATAAGCAGAAGCCGTTGTATCGCCACTTGTTCAGCCTCCTTGAAGAGAACAAGGATGTATTCACTTCATGGATCACAAGGGGGAAGTGAGCGATGAGCTTCAAACTGAAATTAAGAGCGGTCATTCATCATCCCTCTACAACTCGCCGCCCGTTGCGGGTAACAACAATTGATAGCTACATAGCCACGGGGAGATCACCGGACGAGTTATGCCTGATCTACCCCGACTGGCAATATAGAGGCGAAGCCCTGCTTTCCATCAAGTGGGGGGCTATTGTCATTTATGATCAAGCAACCCCGCTTTTTGACGGTCAAATCATTCACGTCACCGAGGAAGGCGAGCGCCTTGACGATGGCGACATCATTGTGACGTTAACGGATGCCGTGTATATCGCCTACAAGCAGCACAGTGACTCCAACTCACTGTTTCTGACAGAGCGGTGCGATAACTTCTGCATCATGTGCTCGCAGCCGCCGAAAAATGTGGATGACACGTGGCGGGTAAATGATGCACTGGGCATCATTGATTTGTTGGATGATGAGCCGCGTACTTTGGGGATCAGCGGCGGTGAACCGACGACGTTAGAGACAGATTTTTTGAAAATTCTGGCCCATTGCCACCAGAAATTACCGCAAACCCAGCTTCATATTTTGACCAATGGAAAAAACCTGAGTAACAGGGAGCTGATCGATGAGATTCAGCAGATTGGGCATGAGCGGGTGCTATGGGGGGTCCCATTGTATGGGGCAATTGCCATCGATCACGATTACCATGTGCAGTCTCGCGGGGCATTCAACCAGACCATCAACGGCCTCTATCACCTAAAAACGATTGAACAGTCCATCGAACTGCGGATCGTCTTGACGAAAGATGTACTCAGCAATATCGAAGCGCTGTGTGAATTTATTGCTAGAAATTTATCGTTTGTCTCTTTTGTTGCCCTCATGGGGCTCGAATTAACGGGCTTTGCCAAGCGAAATTACACTACGGTGTACTCTCCCATCGCTGAGTATTTACCCGCGTTAAGCTCTGCCATGAATACCCTGAAAATGAATAATATGCAGTTCTGTCTTTACAATATCCCGCATTGTCACCTACCGCGGAGTTTGCGCGATTTTGCCGCGCAAAGTATTTCCGACTGGAAAAATGGATTCCCGCAAGGTTGTGAAGATTGTGCCTCGAAGGCGGTTTGCTGTGGTTTCTTTGCTTCGAACCTAGATCACAAATCTGGTATTTTAATTAGTTCATTATGTAGTGTTGATGATGACTCTTACATTGGGGTAATAGATCTTTTATGAAAAAACTAATGTCCACGTTGCAGCGTTGGGGTGTACTGAGTCTGGGTGTGCTAGGTGGTCATGGGGTCACGGCCAGCGAAGCGCATCTCTCCGATGACGCCTTCAATCAGATGAACTTAGACAACTTGCCCAACATGGAAGCGTCGTTGAATATGGACGTGAACAACCTCTATGCAGGGCATAGTTCACATCGCTCGCACAGTTCACATCGTTCGCATTCTAGTCACCGCTCCCACTACTCAGGCTATGGCACCTCAACCTATTCGACCCCTGTCGCAGTTCCTTCGCGAGTATATAGCGGCACCCGAAACAGCCTAAACCAAAGCTTGCAGGCCCCTCTTGAAGTCACTTCACCAGCAAGACGGCTGACAGCCAATGACAGCGCCATGATGGATCTGGTCATGCGGGTGCAATTAGCACTGTTCACCAAAGGCTATGATGTAGGCACTATCGACGGCAAGATTGGGCCGAAAACCCGCGCCCAGATAAAACGCTATCAGAGTGATAACAGGTTAAGTAGTACGGGAACACTGACGACCGCCTTACTCACAAGTTTGGGTATTCAAATTCAGTGAGTCATTAGGGCATTCTTAACTTAATTAAAAAGGGATTACAGATGAAAAAAATAACAATCACTCTAGCTTTCTTTGCTGCAATAATGTCTTCTAATATTTATGCATGGGAAGGTGTTGACAATCATTCTGGGAGTGACATTGAGATTGAAAGTGGTAGTTTAGTAAGAGCGGGGCAGGAAATTGAATATTATGACCATGATTCTGGAGAGTATCGTTCAGCGGATGTTGAGAGCGTAGAGTCTAGTGGTAGTGGTGCAGAGGTAGAAGTATATGATCATGAATCAGGTGAATATCGTACATTTGAAATGGAATGACTTCGCAGTTTCACTTGGGTAATACCTCCAATCGGTTGAGCACCGTGTCCTGACCAGCTAATAATCTCTCCGAGAGGGATGCGGATGATTCGGTGTAGTAATGTAGGCAATAAACAGAAGCCTGTTTTAATATTACACAGCAATCAAAGCTTGGTTTCTAACTTCAATGTCCTATTTGCTCGTGAAGCTGGTGGAGAATCGCTTTTGAGTTTCCAACTTAATTGTCACATAGGATCTAGTTAAGATATTGAAATTTTTGAGCCACGAGTTTCCAACTTAAATGGTCGTGATCAGGCGCCCGGAAGGGCTGATAACCCATAAGCACAAGGCCACCCCATCGGGTGGCCTTGTCGTTTGTGGCGCCCGCGCGAACGGGCTAGTCGCCCCGGCGCGCCGCCTCTATGGCGGCGATATCTATCTTGCCCATCTGCATCATGGCCTCGAAGGCGCGCCTGGCGGCCTCGGGGTCGGGATCCGTGATCGCCTCGGTGAGGGCCAGGGGGGTGATCTGCCAGGAGATGCCCCACTTGTCCTGGCACCAGCCGCACTCGCTCGCCTGACCACCGTTATCGATGATGGCGTGCCAGTAGCGATCCGTCTCGGCCTGGGTCTTCGTTGCGACCTGGAACGAGAAGGCCCAGCTGTGCTTGACCCCGGGGCCGCCATTGAGCCCGAGGCAGGGGATCCCCATCACCCTGAACTCGACCGTCAGCACATCCCCTCGCTTGCCGGCGGGGTAGTCGGCCGGGGCGCGGTGCACGGCGTCGACGGCGGAGTCGGGGAAGGTGCTTGCGTAAAACCGTGCCGCCTCCTCGGCATCCCCGTCATACCAGAGGCAAATCCTGTTCTTTGCGGTTGTCATCATCTCGTGGCTCCTGCCGGTTGCTGTCATCCTATGCCCCTCCCTTTCTCTTGCCCCAGTGGTTGCTACCTGGCGCCGTCTGTTGCCAGCCGGGGAGTTGCATGATGTCGTCAAGTGTAGTGGCATAGGGATCCGGGCCGCCCGGTTTGGCGTGCAGAGCGACAGGCAGGGCGACCCTATGCCCCGCCAATGACAAGAGAGGTGTGCGCGATGGACAGTACCCAGCGATTCTCGACCCGGGTCGAGGCCTATGTGAAGTACCGCCCCGGTTATCCTGCGGCCATGCTGGACTTTCTGGCTGGCGAGCTTGCCATGGGGCCCGAGGCCCAGGTGGCCGACATAGGGGCGGGCACCGGCATCCTGACCGCCCTGCTCGCACCCCGGGTGGCGCGGGTCTGGGCGGTGGAGCCCAATGACGAGATGCGCGCCGCCGCGAGGCGACTGCTGGTGGATGTGGGCAACATCGGCTGGTCTCACGGCAGTGCGGAGGCCACGGGCCTGCCGACGGGCTCGGTGGATCTGGTCACTGTCGCCCAGGCGTTTCACTGGTTTGATCGCGCGGCCTTTCGGCAGGAGTGCCAGCGCCTGCTCAGACCCGGTGGCCGGGTCGCCCTCATCTGGAATGACAGGCTGACCGACACCCCGTTTCTCAGGGCCTATGAGGAGGGGTTGCACGCCTATTCCGGGGATTACGAGGAGGTCAATCATCGCAACCTCGGCGAGCACGACTTTAGTGCCTTCTTCGAGGGGGAGTATCGGCTCGATCGCTTCGAAAACCGCCAACTGTTCGATCTGGACGGCGTGCTTGGGCGGCTCAACTCCTCCTCCTATGCCCCCGCCGTCGGCACCCCGGCCCATGAGCAGATGACGGCGCTCATCCGCCGCGAATTTGGCCGAAATGCGGTGGGCGGCAGGGTCTCTTTCAACTATTGCACCCTGGTCTACAGCGGCCGGGTGTAACGGGGCCCATGCAGAAAATGAAGGGCGATGGGGCAGGGGGCATGCCCAATCGCGTGGACTGGTGACAGTCGGCGCGAACGGCATGCTCCCTTGGCTCCCGTTCTCTAATCGCAGAAAACGACACCCTGGCGTTGCCGACTGGTTTTTTTTTGCTCAGAAAACAGACCGCATCTCTCTGTTTCCCCTGATAAAACCTAATTTCGCCGAAAATCTGCCTGAATCGTGCTTGAACAAGGCCGTGAAAAGAGTCGCCCTCCCTGAAGGGCTGGCGGCATACTGCGCGCCTTCCGATGTGGCCATGCCTGTCTTGCAGGGCAAACAGCGGGGTATTGAGCAGGACCCAGGGTATGTTGACCTTCAGACGCACGCAGAAAAATTTCACCTTCATTACGGGCTATCTCTGGCTGCTGGCCTTGCCGATGCTGCTCGGGATCGGCGGCATGTTCGCCCTCTCCGTCTACAACCACGGGGTGGTGGTGGAGCAGAAGCTGGTCAGCCTCAACGGCATGGCGGTGGTAACCGAAGCCAGGATGCTCGATCACCTCGAGCAGCTGATGTCTGTCGAAGTCACTGCGGATGCACTGACCCCAGTGCTCTCCACCTCTAGGACCCGGGAGGCCTATCGCGAGCGCTGGGGGAAGATGACGGCCCTGGATCCCCTGGTGATGCTGATTTTTCATGCCGATTCGAATGGCTATTTCTTCTCCGGCAGCGAAGAGGCGGATCTGGCCTGGGTGAATGCCAAGGTCAATGTGGACTCCCGCGCCTGGTTCAAAGGGGCGCTGGCGTCGCGCGCCTTCTACTGGACACCGGCCTATCAGGACATCTTGACGGGCGATCATATTCTGACCCTGGCCCACCGCCTGCCCGATGACCAGCAGCAGGGTGAGCGGGTCATCGGCATCGATGTGAACGTCGCACAGTGGTCCCAGATGCTCAGGGACATGCTCTATGGGGACAACGCCGTGAGCCACATGGTGATTGACCGCCGCACCAACCAGATCCTGGTGAGTTCGCAGTCGGCCTACAACGGCCAGATCTTGCAGGCCCCCTGGCTGGCGCGTCTGACGGCGCAATCAGGCTCTTTCTACGAGGAGATGAGCAACGAATATGTGGCTTACGGTACCCTGCCAGACAGGGAGCACTGGATGGCCATCACTGTGCAGCCAAGGCGGGATTCGGTTGCCGTCATCGGGGGCAGTCTGGCGCTGGGGCTGCTGGCCGTTGCCTGCACCCTCTTCATCACAATGTCGGCCTTCTTTCGCCTGCGTTTGCTGGTGCTCATCGACAGTCTGGCGAGCCGCATCCGCCGACTCGGCGCCGGTGCGCGCGAGCCCCGGCCGGTGAGTGCCTTGCCCTCCTTCCCTGAGATGGCCTTGCTGGATCAGGAGCTGGATCAGGTGTCCGATCACCTGCAAGAGTCCTTTGACCTGGCCCACAGGGACGCGCTCACCGGCAGCTATAATCGGCGCTTCCTGGATCAGCGGCTGCGCCAGTTGCACCAGGAGGGGCGCAGTGTCGTCCTCGCCCTGGTCGATCTGGACAATTTCAAGCAGCTCAACGACGTCTATGGTCATGCCGGCGGTGATGCGGCGCTGTGCCGCAGTGTCGAGCTGGGACGGGAGTTGCTGGGGGAGGGGGTTTCCCTGTGTCGTTACGGTGGCGAGGAGCTGGTCGCCCTCTTCGAGCAGCACTCGCTGGCGCAGGCCGAGGGGTTGATGGAGCTGTGGCGCTGCCGGCTCAGTGAGCTGAAATGGCGGGAGAAGGGGATGCGGGTCACCTTCAGTGCCGGCATAGGCGAAAGCCAGGGGCGCACCCCCGAGGCGCTGATGACCCTGGTCGACAAGGCCATGTATCAAGCCAAACGGGCCGGCAAGAACCGCATTCATCGCAGCGAGGAGTGAGCGCCCTGGCTGCTGGCGTCTCTCTCATGACAAGGCCCTCGTCGTTCACGGCGAGGGCCTTTGTTATTTCCCGGGTACCTCGTTTGGCTGTGCTGCGAAGCAGACAGTCGCGAGGGGGCCTTGTGACCTTAGCCCTGGTCTATGCCCAGGATGGCCATGGCTTTGGCCAGGGTATCGACGGATTCCTGATGCTTGCCCGCGTTATGCAGGGTCTCTCCTTCGGCCCTTAGCTGCTTCACCTCGGCCAGTTTCTCGGCACTGAGGGCGGGGTTCGTGGCCAGGGCATCATCAATCTTCTTCATGTCCATGGGGCAGTGAAAGGCGATGGCGCTCCCGGCGAAGAGCAGGGCGGCCAACAACAGCATGAGTCTCATTTTGACGACCTCCTTGATGGGATCCCGTTAAGAATAGCCCCACAGGGCCGGGACTATTGGGTTGAACCGGGCAAGAAACAGACGCTACCATGATCTTTTCGACACGAGGAGGCGTCATGACACTCACAAGGTTGCTGTCACCCCTGACCAGTCTGGTGATCTTCATTCTGGGTCACGGCATGTTCAATACCCTGCTGACGGTGCGCCTCTCGGCAGAACAGGTGTCGGTGCAGGCCATCGGCCTGGTGTCGGCGGCCTATTTCGGGGGCCTGGTGCTGGGGGCCTTCATCAACGCCCGCCTCATCATACGGGTGGGCCATATCCGGGCCTATGCGGCCTACGCCTCCCTGCTCTGTTTCCTGTTCCTGCTGCACGGCATGGTGGTGGAGCCCATCGCTTGGGCGGCGCTGCGGCTGGTGGGGGGCTTTGCCACCGGCGGCCTCTTCGTGGTGCTGGAGTCCTGGATGCTGGTCTCCAGCACCCCGGCCAACCGGGGACGGCTGATGTCCCTCTACATGATACTGCTCTACGGATCCCTGGCCATGGGCCAGTTGCTGCTCAAGTGGGTGGATCCCATGGTGTTGACCCCCTTTGCCCTGTGCGCCATGGCCGCCACCCTGTCGGTGGTGCCGCTCGCCCTCTCCCGGGTGGCCACTCCTGCCATGGTGGCGCCCCAGCCGGTCGGGGTGCTGGAGCTTGTCCGGCTCACCCCGGCGGGGATGGGTAGCAGCTTCACCTCGGGCCTGATTCTCGGGGCCATCTACGGCCTGTTGCCGCTCTATTTTACCGACAGCGGCGCCTCGCTCTCGCGGGTAGCGGACATGATGGCGCTGGTGATCCTGGGGGGCATGTGCCTGCAATACCCCATAGGGCGGATGTCTGACCGCTATGACAGGCGGCTGGTGATCCTGCTGCTGTGCGCAGCGCTGACTCTGCTCGCCCTGCTGATGGTGTTGTTGCCCGAGGGCTGGCGCGAGCCGATCGCGGGGGCCCTGGTGTTCCTGCTGGGGGGCATGGCGTTCTCCATCTATCCCTTGAGCCTCAGTCACGCCTGCGACGAGTTGCGCCCGGATCAGGTGCTGGGGGCCAATCAGGGGCTGCTGCTCGCCTACAGCCTGGGGGCCATGATAGGGCCGCTGCTGGCCCCCTTCGTCATGCTGCAGTTCGGGTCAGAGGGGCTGTTCGTCTACTTCGCCCTGTGCGGCGCCCTGCTGGCGGGCTATCTGGGCTGGCGCAGGCGGCAGCGGGCACCCATTCCCCTGGCCGAGCATCAGGTGTTCATGCCGGTGCCGCCCAATACCCCCATGACCGCCGAGCTGGAGCCGAGAACGGATCTGGAAGGAGAGGCGGTGCCCGCGACCTATGCCACACCCGAGGTGGAGGATGTGGAAGGGATGGAGGAGCCGCAGGCTCGCTGAGAGCCAGCCTGCCCGAAGACGCGCATAAAAAAGCCGACTCCCAGGGAGTCGGCTTCTTGTTGGTGCTAAGGCCGTTATCAGGCGGTCACGGCGTCGGCTTTGACGGCATGAGCCTCAGGGGCCGCATTGCGGATAAGGTAATCGAAGGCACCCAGGGCTGCGGTGGCACCGGCGCCCATGGAGATGATGATCTGCTTGAACGGCACTGTGGTGGCGTCCCCTGCGGCATAGACGCCGGGCAGGGAGGTCGCGCCCTTGGTGTCGATCTCGATCTCGCCAAAGCGGGTCAGGGCCACCTCGCTCCCTTTCAGGAACTCGGTGTTCGGTACCAGACCTATCTGCACGAAGATGCCCGCTACCGCCAGGTGCTTGATCTCGCCCGTGGTGCGGTCCTCGTAGTCCATGCCCACCACCTTGCTGCCGTCACCTATCACTTCGGTGGTGCGGGCGCTCATGATGATGTCGATGTTGCCCATGGAGCGGGCCTTCTTCTGCAGCACCTCGTCGGCGCGCAGGGTATCGGCGAACTCCACCACGGTGACGTGCTCGACGATGCCGGCCAAGTCGATGGCCGCTTCGATGCCGGAGTTACCGCCACCTATCACCGCCACCCGCTTGCCCTTGAAGAAGGGACCGTCGCAGTGCGGGCAGTAGGCCACGCCCTTGGTGCGGTACTCGAGCTCGCCCGGCACGTTCAGATCGCGCCAGCGGGCACCGGTCGCCAGGATCACGGCGCGGCTCTTCAAGGTGGCGCCGGAGGCCAGCTCCACGTTCACATAGCCATCCTTGCTGATGGCGGCGGCACGCTGCTCGGTGATCACTTCCACGCCGTACTGCTTGACGTGTTGCTCCAGGCTGGCGGCCAGCTTGGGGCCCTCGGTGTAGGGCACTGAGATGAAGTTCTCGATACCGACGGTGTCCATCACCTGGCCGCCGAAGCGCTCGGCGACGATGGCGGTGCGGATCCCCTTGCGGGCGGCATAGATGGCGGCTGCAGCGCCAGCCGGGCCACCGCCGACCACCAGCACGTCATAGGGGGCTTTTTCGCTCAGCTCTGCGGCCTTGCGCTCGGCCGCGCCGGTATCGAGCTTGGCGACTATCTCTTCGAGCGAGGTGCGACCCTGGCTGAACGGCTGGCCGTTCAGGTAGACGTTCGGCACCGCCATGATCTGGCGCTCGTTCACCTCATCCTGGAACAGGGCACCGTCGATCATGGTGTGGGTGATGCCGGGGTTCAGGGTGGCCATCAGGTTCAGGGCCTGCACCACGTCCGGGCAGTTGTGGCAGGAGAGGGAGATATATGTCTCGAAGTGGAACTCGCCCTTCAGGTTCTTGACCTGCTCCAGCACGGCCGGATCGGCCTTGGAGGGGTGACCGCCGCTTTGCAGCAGGGCGAGCACCAGGGAGGTAAATTCATGACCCATGGGGATGCCGGCAAAATGCACGCGCGGTGCCTGGCCTTGTGGCGCCACGCTCATGGAAGGCTTGCGAGCGGCGGTGCCATCGTTCATGGAAATCTTGGGGGACATCTCTGCTATCTCGTTGGCCAATGCCAGGAGCTCTGCGGATTTGTCGCTGTCATTGCCGGACACGCTGATCTCGATGGGATTGACGATGTACTGCAAGTAACCGTTGAGTTGTTGTTTGAGGTTGGTATCTAACATGGTCGAATTCCTTCTTGTTATGGCGGTCGGCACTATTCATGAATACAGAAAGCACTGGATGCAAAAAACAGTGAATGCAGGAAGCGCTGGGCCAGAAAGCAGACCGGCCCTTGAGTGGGCCGGTCTTGGAGAGCAGGAGGCTTAGATTTTGCCTACCAGATCCAGGGACGGGGCCAGGGTGGCATCGCCTTCTTGCCATTTGGCCGGGCACACTTCACCCGGGTGAGCGGCAACGTACTGGGCAGCCTTGACCTTGCGCAGCAGTTCCAGAGCGTCACGGCCGATACCGCCGGCGTTGATTTCAACGATCTGGATGACGCCTTGCGGGTCGATGACGAAGGTACCGCGGTCAGCCAGGCCAGCTTCTTCGATCATCACGCCGAAGTTGCGGGTGATGGTGCCGGTCGGGTCGCCGATCATCGGGTACTGGATCTTCTTGATGGTGTCAGAAGTGTCGTGCCAGGCCTTGTGAGTGAAGTGGGTGTCGGTGGAGACGGCGTAGATCTCGACGCCCAGCTTCTTGAAGGCAGCGTAGTTGTCAGCCAGATCGCCCAGCTCGGTCGGGCAAACGAAGGTGAAGTCAGCCGGGTAGAAGAAGACCACGGACCACTTGCCTTTCAGGTCAGCGTCAGACACCTGAACGAATTTGCCATTGTGGTAGGCGGTAGCGTTGAACGGCTTGATTTCAGTGTTGATATAGGTAGACATGTATTTGCTCCTTGGTGATGTACATATGCCCGTCTGGTCGTGAAGTGCTTGGCCAGGCGAGGCGCTTAACTTTCGATGGAGGCATCATAGGGCTTTTCTCTAATCGGTCAAAGCCACAATTTTGAATCACTTAAATCTACTTATTAGATAGCCCATCGCAACTGTACCTAACATGAATATCTCAGGCCTTCAGAGATAACTCATTGTCGAAGTTCAATTTCTGTCCTCCATGTCACATTTTCAAGTCCCGGATGGGAACTTGTTTTATGCCAAAGGGGCGAGAGGAGTGTTGAAGGCGCGTCGGGACAGGGGGGAGGCGTGAGAGACGGGCAAAAAAAATCCCGGCGCCGTCGCACAGACAGGGCCGGGTCATCAAACAAGGAATGGCGATATAAAAATGCTTTACAGCAAAGACTAACTACGGGGTGTGCAAACTTGCAGACATATGAAGAGAAGACATCGGGTGCACAATCCTCATCTTCTCTTCGGCAACTATTGCATGGACGGCATCATAGTGTGATGAAGATCACAAAGCAAGTTTGTGGTGTAATTTTTCAATCAAACTGAAAGTGTTTCAGTTATTTAGCCGGTAAATTAGGCTGAAAACGCTTTTATTGTAATTTTATTACAGTTTTTGGTGATCAGAAATCCGAGGGCGGCTCCTGCTCTTCCATCAATTCCAGCAGATTGATGGCCACAGTGATGAAATCCGACTCCGTGACTATGCCCACCAGTTTGCGTCCCCGCACCACCGGCAGGCAGCCATATTTGTGGCGCTGCAGGTAGAGGGCCGCCTCCTTGATGCCGGCGTGGGGATCCACGCTCGCCACCTGGCGGGTCATGATCTCGTCGAGCTGGACGCTGTCGGTGAATTCTGCCTCCCGCTCCGGATTGATCAGCAGCAGCTTGGACTCGCGGGTGGCCAGGATGTCGGAGAGGGTGACCAGTCCCAGCAGATGCTGGTGCTCGTCGACGATGGGGATGTGGCGGATCTGCTCCTGCTGCATCAGCTCCATCGCCTGCTTGACGCTGTTCTGCGGCCCCAGGGTGAAGGGGTGTTCGGTCATGATTTCAGTCAGGGTCATCATGGTGGGCCTCCTTGTGTCTCTGATCTCACCCTAGCTCAGCTCCTGGCCGTGGAACCTGATCAGGGTCAATACAGATCATTAAAGAATCATTAACCCAGGGGGCTGTGGGCGCTGCGGGGTACAAATTGGCGTCCAAGCGCCCGTGTCGGCGCGTCCAGGGCCCACAAGGCTCACAAAAAGAGCGCTATCCCTTGCCGGCCTTGGGTTTTTGGTCTTTTGGGTTGCCTTGGAAGAGGGGGATAACTAGACTAGCCGCCGATTCCCCCGAGGTGAAAGATGCAAGTATCCGATTTTCATTTTGATCTGCCAGACGAGCTGATTGCCCGCTATCCGATGGCAGAGCGTACCGCCAGCCGCCTGTTGCAGCTCGATGGTCAAAGCGGCGCCCTGCGCCACGGTCAATTTGTGGATGTGCTGGACCAGCTCAACCCGGGCGACCTGCTGGTGTTCAATAACACCCGGGTCATTCCGGCGCGCATGTTTGGCCAGAAGGCCAGCGGCGGCAAGCTGGAGGTGCTGGTGGAGCGCATCCTGGACGAGCACAGCGTGCTGGCCCATGTCCGCTCCTCCAAGTCCCCCAAGCCCGGCACCCGTCTCATTCTTGATGGTGGGGTCGAGGCCGAGATGCGCGCCCGCCACGACGCCCTGTTCGAGATCCACTTCCTGGACCCGCGCCCCGTGCTTGAGATCCTGGAGGCCATAGGCCACATGCCGCTGCCGCCCTATATCGACAGGCCCGACGAGGATGCCGACAAGGAGCGCTACCAGACCGTCTACAACCAGAAGCCGGGCGCCGTGGCGGCGCCGACCGCGGGTCTGCACTTCGACGAGCCGCTGCTCGAGCAGATCCGGGCCAAGGGGGTGGAGCTGGCCTTCGTCACCCTGCACGTGGGGGCGGGCACCTTCCAGCCGGTGCGGGTGGACAGGATCGAAGATCACCACATGCACTCCGAGTATGCCGAAGTGCCGCAGGAGGTGGTGGACGCCATAGCCGCGACCCGCGCCCGGGGTGGCCGGGTGATTGCGGTGGGCACCACCTCGGTGCGCTCCCTGGAGAGCGCCGCCAAGGCGACCCTGGCCCAGGGCAAGCCGCTGGCGCCCTTCTTCAGCGACACCGACATCTTCATCTTCCCAGGCTACGAGTTCCAGATTGTCGATGCCATGGTCACCAACTTCCACCTGCCGGAATCGACCCTGATCATGCTGGTCAGCGCCTTCGCCGGGTACGATCAGGTGATGGCGGCCTATCAGGCGGCGGTGGAAGAGCAGTACCGTTTCTTCAGCTACGGGGACGCCATGTTTGTCACCCGTCGCCAGGTTGAGGCATAAGCCTCAGCCTTCAGAAGCCGTTCAGGGAGGCCTTGTCAGGATCCTGGCCGGTTTCTTGTATCGGGCCCATGGGGCCCTCCGTTGTCAGACTGTTTCTCTGACTGAATCGAGGTAGCAATGAAATTTGAACTGAAAACCACAGATGGTCGCGCCCGTCGCGGTCAGCTGGTATTCGAGCGCGGTGTGGTCCAGACCCCGGCCTTCATGCCGGTCGGTACCTACGGCACCGTCAAGGGGATGACCCCGGAAGAGGTGCGCGAGACCGGCGCCCAGATCCTGCTTGGCAACACCTTTCACCTCTGGCTGCGGCCGGGTCAGGCGGTGATGCGCGCCCACGGGGATCTGCATGACTTCATGAATTGGCAGGGCCCCATCCTCACCGACTCCGGTGGTTTCCAGGTGTTCAGCCTGGGTCACATTCGCAAGATCACCGAGGCGGGGGTGCATTTCCGTCACCCCATCAACGGCGAGAAGATCTTCCTCGACCCCGAGAAATCCATGGAGATCCAGTACGATCTGGGCTCCGACATCGTGATGATCTTCGACGAGTGCACGCCCTATCCGGCGACCTACGAAGAGGCGCGCAAGTCCATGGAGATGTCCCTGCGCTGGGCCAAGCGCTCCCGCGACAAGTTTGATGCCCTCGGCAACAAGAACGCCCTGTTCGGCATCATCCAGGGCTCAGTCTACGAGCCGCTGCGGGATGTCTCTCTGGACGGCCTGCTGGAGATAGGCTTCGACGGCTATGCGGTCGGCGGTCTGGCGGTGGGTGAGCCCAAGGAAGACATGCACCGCATCCTGGATCACGTCTGCCCGAAGATCCCGGCCGACAAGCCGCGCTACCTGATGGGGGTGGGCAAGCCCGAAGATCTGGTGGAAGGGGTGCGCCGCGGCATCGACATGTTCGATTGCGTGATGCCGACCCGTAACGCCCGCAACGGTCATCTGTTCACCACGGACGGTGTGGTCAAGATCCGCAACGCCAAGTATCGCGAGGACACCAGCACCCTGGATGCGGACTGCGACTGCTACACCTGCAAGAACTACACCCGCAGCTATCTGTACCATCTGGACAAGTGCAACGAGATCCTCGGTGCCCGTCTGAATACCATTCATAACCTGCGTTATTACCAGCGTGTGATGCAGGGTTTGCGGGACGCGATCGAGCAGGGTAAATTAGACGACTTTGTAACTGAGTTTTACCGTCGGCAAGGGAAGCCCGTGCCTCCGTTAACTGAAAATGACGTGAAATAACAACGACATATAAGTTAGTTTTCAAATCTACATCAATAAGAGGTTGTTAAATGAGCATTATCTCCAAGGCGTATGCAGAAGGCGCAGCTCCGGGTGCACAGGGTGGTGGCATGGAAATGATCATCATGCTGGCCGTGTTTGGCCTCATCTTCTATTTCATGATCTATCGTCCCCAGGCCAAGCGCGCCAAGACTCATCGCGATCTGATGAGCTCCCTGGCCAAGGGTGACGAAGTGCTCACCTCCGGTGGCCTGGTCGGCAAGATCGCCAAGGTCTCCACCGATAGCGAATACATAGTGCTGGCCCTGAACGATCAGACCCAAGTCACCATCAAGCGTGATTTCGTCTCTGCCGTTCTGCCCAAGGGTTCTATCCAGTCCCTTTAATCTCCCGAGGAGCACAGCGTGTTAAATCGCTATCCGCTGTGGAAATACCTGATGGTGATCGTCGTGATCGCCATCGGTTTTCTATATGCAGCCCCCAATCTTTACGGCGAAGACCCGGCCTTGCAGGTATCTGCCAGCCGTGGTGCCGAAGTCAAACTAGAGACGCTCGATCAGGTGAAGGAGACGCTCGAAGCGGCTCAGATCCCGGTCAAACATGCTGCGTTCGAACACGGTTTCATCCTGATCCGGTTCACCAATACCGAAGACCAGCTCAAGGCACGTGACATCGTCGCCAACAAGCTGGGCGACAACTTCATCACTGCCCTCAACCTGGCACCTTCCACTCCTGCCTGGCTCGAAGCCATAGGCGCCGCTCCCCTCAAGCTGGGTCTGGACCTGCGCGGTGGTGTGCACTTCCTGATGGAAGTGGACATGGCCGAGGCGCTGACCAAGCAGCAAGAGCAGATGGTGCAGGATTTCCGCTCCGAGCTGCGCACGCAGAAGATCCGTTACTCCGGCGTGCGCCGGGTCGGTGATCAGGTGCAGGTGGTGTTCCGCGAGGAGGCCGATCAGGCCAAGGCGACCTCTTTCCTGCGTCGGCAGAATCCGGATCTCACCTTCACCACGGAGCAGAAAGGGGATGACTTCATCCTGCTGGCTGGCCTGAGTGAAGCCAAGATCAAGGAAGTGAAGAAGTACGCCCTCGAGCAGAACATCACCATCATCCGTAACCGGGTGAACGAGCTGGGTGTGGCTGAGCCGCTGGTACAACAGCAGGGTGCCGAGCGCATCGTGGTGGAGCTGCCCGGTATCCAGGACACTGCCCGTGCCAAGGAGATCCTGGGGGCCACCGCCACCCTGGAGTTCCACATGGTCGATGAGGCCGCCGACATCCAGGCCGCTGCCGCGGGCCGGGTGCCGCCGAGCTCCAAGGTCTACAACGATCGCAATGGTCGTCCAGTGGTGCTGCAAAAGCGCGTGATCCTGACCGGTGACCACATAGTGGGTGCCCAGTCCGGTTTCGATGAATACAGCCGTCCCCAGGTCAACATCAAGCTCGATGGCCAGGGTGGTAACAAGATGGCCAACTTTACCAAGGACAACGTCGGTAAGGGCATGGCCACCGTCTTCATCGAGTACAAGCCGGTGGGACAACCCGGTCCGGACGGCAAGCGCAAGTTCCGCAAGCAGGAGGAGGTGATCAACGTCGCCACCATCCAGTCGCGCCTTGGCAGCCAGTTCCGCATCACCGGCATCGACAACGCCAACGAAGCCCACAACCTGGCGCTGCTGCTGCGTGCCGGTGCCCTGATAGCCCCCATCCAGATAGTCGAAGAGCGCACCATAGGCCCGAGCCTGGGTCAGCAGAACATCGACAGCGGTATGGAGGCCATCGGCTGGGCCATGCTGGTGATAGTGCTCTTCATGGGGATCTACTACCGTGCGTTCGGCTGGGTGGCTAACCTGGCCCTCTCCATGAACCTGGTGCTGATCGTCGGCATCATGTCGATGATACCCGGGGCCACCATGACACTGCCGGGTATCGCCGGTATCGTGCTGACGCTGGGCATGGCGGTGGATGCGAACGTGCTGATCTACGAGCGTATTCGTGAAGAGATCCGCAACGGCCGCGGGGTGCAGCAAGCCATCCACATGGGCTTCGACCGCGCCTTCTCGACCATCGCCGACTCGAACGTCACCTCGCTCATCACCTGTGTGATCCTGTTTGGTATCGGCACCGGCGCCATCAAGGGCTTCGCCCTGACCCTGGGCATAGGTCTGACCGCCTCCATGTTTACGGCCATTACTGTATCCCGCGCCATCATCAACCTGGCCTGGGGCGGACGGCGCATCGACAAGCTGCCGATCTAAGGAAGAGACATGTTTCAGATTCTACATTTTGAAAAGCCCATCCCCTTCATGCGTTTCGCCAAGTCGGGAATGGTGTTCTCTGCCTTGCTGACGATGCTTGCCCTGTTCTGCCTGTTCGATCGCGGTCTGAACTGGGGGCTGGACTTTACCGGGGGCACCACCATAGAGGTGGGGTTCCAGCAATCGGTGAGCCTGGACAAGATGCACGAAGCGCTGGATCAGCAGAAAATTGAAGGGGCGACCCTGCAATTCTTCGGCTCCAGCCGCGACGTGCTGGTGCGCATGGCCCCTCAGGAGGGGGTCAAGGTCGAGCAGCAGGGCAACGAGGTGCTGGCGGCCGCCAAGCTGATCGACGAGAGCGCCGTGCTCAAGCGGGTCGAGTTCGTCGGTCCTTCGGTGGGTGACGAGCTGGCGACAGACGGTGCCCTGGCCATGCTGGCCTCCATCCTCTGTATCCTGGCCTACGTGGCGGTGCGCTTCGAATGGCGTCTGGCGATGGGGGGCATCCTCTCCCTGGCGCACGACGTCATCATCACCCTCGGCATCTTCGCCTACTTCCAGTACGAGTTCGATCTGACCGTGCTGGCGGCGCTGATGACCCTGGTGGGCTACTCCCTGAACGACACCATAGTGGTGTTCGACCGCCTGCGGGAGAACTTCCGCAAGGTGCGCAAGGGGGATACCGCCTTCATCATGGATCTCTCCATGACCGAGACCCTGAGCCGGACCATCATCACCTCGGGGTTGACCTTCGTGGTGGTGGTGGCGCTGCTGCTCAAGGGCGGCCCGCTGATCCACGGTTTTGCCATCGCCATGGTGATAGGGGTGGCCTTCGGGACCTACTCCTCCATCTATGTGGCGAGTGCCTCTGCCATGTTCTTCGGGGTCAAGCGGGAGCACATGCTGCCGACCCAGGTGGAAAAAGAAGGGGCGGATCAGCAAGAGATCCTGCCGTAACAGACAAGGGCGCCACAAGGCGCCCTTTCTCTTGGGGGGCGGCTGAGTCATTATGCTCCCCAGTACCCATCCTCATGACCCATTGCAAGAATGCAAGGAGCAAGCCATGCAACACAATCCCCGTTTTCTGGCCCTGGTAGAGGCCATTCGCCCGCAGATACGGGAAACCGACGTGCACCAGATCAGGCGCTGGCAGGAAGAAGGCCGTGTTTTTCACCTGATCGATGTAAGGGAAGATAACGAGTGGGCGAAAGGGCACCTGCCGGGGGCCGAACACCTTGGCCGCGGCGTGATGGAGCGGGACATCGAGACCCGTTTTCCCGATCCCGACACCGAGCTCTACCTCTATTGTGGTGGGGGATTTCGCTCCATCCTGGCGGCGGACAACCTGCAAAAGATGGGGTATTCCCGGGTGGTCAGCGTCGATGGAGGCTTTCGTGGTTGGCGTGACGCCGGATACCCTGTCGAATCCTGATTTATTTGAGGGATAGGGGTTGCGCCACATGACAAAAGGCCGGTTGACCTTTACCATATGCGGGGTCAAGCGTAAGCGTCGGAGTGTTCATTGAACGTCAGGATAGGGATTGGATACCTCACCGGTATCCTGTTGTTGCTCCCCATGTGGGGATGCAGCAGTAGCAGTCAGGTTACAGCGCCTCAAGTTCCCAAGCCGCAACCCGCTTCATTGGTATTGGCGACCCCCTTGCAGGTCTCCTACCAGAGCGAGTTGGCCTTGGCGCGACTCGGGCAGATGCTCAGTGAAATGGAATTGACGACCGAACAGCGCGCCGAGTTGTTCTATGAGCGTGCCGTGGTGTTTGACCGGGTTGGCCTTCGTTCCCTCGCTCGGCTCGACTTCAACCGCGCCCTGCGGGAGAAGCCCGACTTTGCCGAGGCTTACAACTTCATCGGTGTCTATCTGGTTCAGCAACAGAACTATGACGAGGCCTATGAGGCATTCGATTCGGCTCTCGAGCTCGCCCCGGATTACGATTACGCCTACCTCAACCGTGGCATAGCGCTCTATTACGGCAACAGGCCCGAGCTTGCCACCGCCGACATGAAGCGTTTCTACGAGGCGCAGCCGGAAGATCCCTACCGGGTGATCTGGCTCTATCTGGCCGAGCAGAAGCTCAACGGGCCGGCGGCCATGAGCCGGATGCGCGAGCGGCTGAACAAGTATGACGACGACGCCTGGAACTGGGATCTGGTCCGCCTCTATACCGGCGAGGTCAACGCCACCCAGCTGATGGGCAACGTGGTGAAAGGAGTGAAGGACAACCGGGAGCTCGCCGAGCGCCTGTGCGAGACCTACTTCTACCTCGGCAAGTTCGAGCTGGCCAAGGGCAACCGCAAGGAAGCCATCAGCTACTTCAAGCTGGCGCTGGCCAACAACGTCTATGACTTCATCGAGCATCGCTATGCCCTGCTCGAGCTGGAGCTGATGGCGCGCAAGCCCTTGCCGCCGGGTGCCCAGGGCAAAAACAGCAAAGCGTGAGAAGGGCATCAGCCCTCAGTGAAAAAGGCCTCTTGATGAGGCCTTTTTGCTGTCTGTTGCTGAGGGATGCGGGGTGTCATTCCACTGTCATTCCACCAGGCTCATGCGGGGACCTCTGGTGCCGGTAGCCGTGGCGGCCGTCCCCGCCTGATTACTCCACCAGGCTCATGCCGGGGATCTGCCGCCAGTAACCGTTGCAGTCCCGCTCCTGCTGCAGGGGCAGCGGTGCCTGACCCTGCTGGTTGGCCTTGAAACGGGCCAGCATGTCGAGTGTCTCCATCCCTTCGGGGGAGAGGCGCACCACATCCACCAGTCCCGCCATGCCTTCGAGCTCGTTGCCGAGGTTGTAGCAGTAGCCGGACTGGGTCTGGATGCCGTTGAGATTGAACACCTTCTGCCCCTCGCGGCTGTAGGCCAGTCGCCCAGTAGGGTAGTGTATGCAGGCGAGCTCGCAATTGTCCTTGGGCTTGTCGAGGGATCGGGCGGTGAAGCAGCGCGCCGAGTAGGCGAGCGGCAGGTGGCCGTAGGCGAACACCTCCACCTCGAACTGCTGGCGGGCGCTGCCCAGATCCTCATTGAGCTGCACCAGCCAGTCGCGGGAGAGCTCCACCGGCATCACCCAGCGTCGCATCCCCTGTTTGAGCAGCATGCGCAGCACTTCGGCGTTGTAGGCATTGATGGCCGGGCCGCACACGAAGGGCAGCCCCGCCTCCCAGGCGAGCTGGACTGTGCCGAGATCGTTGGCCTCGACCATGAGATCGCCGTTGTCGACCAGCCGCTTGACCTCCTTGAGCTCCGACGGCGCCGAGATCAGCGCCAGGGTGGAGAGCACGGCCTGCTTGCCCGAGCTCGCCACCTGGCGGGCCAGGGCAATCCAGTCATCCCCTTTCAGTTCACGGCGCTTGCTGCACACCGTCTCGCCCAGATAGATGATGTCGGCCTGGCTCTGCGCCGCCGCCTCATAGAAGGCCTGGGTATCGGCCTTGGGCCAGTAGAAGAGCAGGGGTCCGAGAGAGAATTGCATGATGTGCTCCTTTTATTGCCACTGGCGATGATAGGCGCCGAGGGTGGTCTGGCTTCCCTCGGAGACGCGGGCAAGCTGGGCATCCCACTCGCTCTTGACGCTGTAGGCGTCGGGGTTGGCCTGATAGGCGTCGATGGCGGCGCGCCAGACCCGGGTTACCTGCTCGACATAGGCGGGGCTGCGCTGGCGACCCTCGATCTTGACCGACTGGATCCCGGTCTGGAACAGCTCAGGTAACAAGCCAAGCGTGTTGAGACTGGTGGGCTCCTCCAGGGCGTGATAGGTCTGGCCATCCACCTCGAAACGCCCCTTGCACAGGGTCGGGTAACCGGCGTTTTCCCCGGGGCCGTAGCGGTCGATCAGCACCTCGTTGAGCCGCGATTCGAGGCCGTTCGGGGTCTCCTCCCAGCGCACGAACTTGGCGGGGGAGCAGGCGCCCACTGTGTTGGGGCTCTCGCCGGTCATGTAGGAGGAGAGATAGCAGCGCCCCTCCGCCATGATGCAGAGGCTGCCGAAGGCGAACACCTCGAGGCCGACGTCGGTTTCGCGGGCCAGCTGCCTGACCTGATGCATGGAGAGCACCCGTGGCAAGACCACCCGGCCGACGTTGAAGTGCTGCTGGTAGAAGCGAATGGCGGCGGCGTTGGTGGCGCTGGCCTGGACAGAGACATGGAGCTCCATGTCGGGATGATGGCGGCTGGCGTAATCCAGCACGGCGAGATCGGCGATGATCAGGGCATCGGCACCGAGTGCCACCCCTCGGTCCACCGCCTGCTTCCATCTGGCATCCGATCCCGGGTGGGCGAAGGTGTTGATGGCGATGTGCAGCTTGCGACCGTGCTGGTGCACATAGTCCACCGCTCTTTCCAGCTTGCTGTCGGTGAAGTTGAGCCCGGCGAAGTGGCGGGCATTGGTGTCGTCCTTGAAGCCGATATAGACGGCATCGGCCCCGTTATCCACGGCTGTCTTCAGTGCCGGCAGGGTGCCTGCCGGGCAGAGTAATTCCATCGGGTACGCTCCGAGAGGGCAAAAATGCAAAAAGTGGCCCGATTGTATGCAGGCTTGGGCCCCCGCTTTTTGACCTGAGGCAGCTTTAGGTGGCTTTACCCTTCTTGAGGTAAGTCGGCACAAGTTTGATTTTCAACAGGATCCTGATAATTGCACTGTGTTTGAATGGGCAAAAAACTGGGAGTTTATCGTGTTTCATCAACTGCAACGCCGCCTGGTCGAACAGGCCCCTCGTCTCTTGCGCCATCCCCTCAAGCTGGTGCCCTTCACCCTGCAGCAAAACCTGATGGAGGCCTTGCTGGCGCAGGCGTTCAAGGAGGCCATCCAGGATGGGGACTTCGCCTTCCTGGCGGGCAAGTGGCTCAAGGTCGAGGTGTCGGATCTCGAGCTCTGCTGGTTTGTCAGCGAGCGAGCGGGAAAACTGGTGGTGGCCCGTGAATGCGAGCGAGCCGATGTCTGCTTCAGCGGCAGCAGCCAGGATCTCATCCTGATTGCCGGTCGCAAGGAGGATCCGGACTCCCTCTTCTTCCAGCGCAGGCTGAAGATTGAAGGGGATACCGAGCTGGGCCTTGAGGTGAAGAACCTGATGGACAGCCTGGATCTCGATGGGCTGCCCGGGCTGATGAAATATCCCCTGACGGATCTGGCCACCCTGATAGAGCGGGTGCGATCAGCGCAGGATCCGCTGCCCGCGTCTATGGCCTGAGCCGCGTCTCAGCTGCAGGGCCAGCCCCCGGGTATGGTGGCGGTGACGCCGCCGGGCCCACAGGCAGCGGCCAGCCCAGAGGCAGGGGAGCAGGGCGAGCAGGGCCGTGGTGTCAGGCAGGCGCAGCAGCACCAGCCCGAGTGCCAGCCACAGGAAAGGCAGGGCCTCGTAGTACCACTCCGGTTGCAGCCAGCGCTTGGCGGGATAGATGACCAGATCGGTGCGCCTGTAGTTGGAGCGCATCATCCAGATGAGGGCGCCCACGGCAAACAGCAGGGTCGCCGCGAGCCAGAGCAGCGGGGAGTGGGCAAAGGACCACAGCACGGCGGAGAGCAGCAGGTAAAGCAGCGGCAGTTGTTCGTAGATCCAGGGGGGCAGCATGAAAGGGTGACTCCGGGTAATGCAGCTGACCCTCTAAGGTTAGCCCTCCCTTTTCCCGTCTTCAGGCCGGTTGGTTATACGAACCATCACTTTTGTTCTGAAATGCAGGGTCAGAAGCGGTGCCAAAATAGCGATTGGTTATGTTACAATTGCGCGCCATTTTTGACTGAAGATTGACTGGGCATGTTGGATCAGATTCGTATCGTGTTGGTAAACACCTCTCACACCGGCAACATGGGGTCTGCGGCGAGAGCCATGAAGACCATGGGGCTGACGCAGCTGGTGTTGGTTGATCCGCAAGCCTTGCCAGATGACGATGCCATCGCCCTGGCGGCAGGGGCCAGCGATGTGCTGGCCAATGCCCGCATAGTCCCGACGCTGGATGACGCCATCGCCGATTGCGGCCTGGTCATCGGCACCAGTGCCCGATCCCGCACCCTGAGCTGGCCCATGCTGGATCCCCGCGAAGCGGGCGAGAAGCTGGTAGCGGAAGGGGTGGAGCACCCGGTCGCTCTGGTGTTTGGCCGTGAACGCACCGGCCTCACCAACGATGAGCTGCAAAAATGCCACTATCACGTGGCCATCCCGGCCAATCCCGAATACAGCTCCCTCAATCTGGCCATGGCGGTGCAGACCCTCTGCTACGAGGTGCGCATGCACTGGCTGGCGACTCAGGAGACTGACACAGCGGCAGAGGCGGAGCGGGTCGATTACCCCAGCGCGCAGCAGTTGGAAGGCTTCTATCAACACCTGGAGCAGACTCTGCAGAAGACAGGTTTCATCGCCGATGATCATCCCGGTCATGTGATGAGCAAGCTGCGTCGTCTGTTCAATCGCGCCCGGCCGGAAGTGGTTGAATTGAATATATTGCGGGGCATTCTCACCTCGGTGCAGAAAGCCCGGCCGCAGGATTAATCCCGACTGATTTACTCAACCATATACTTGACTGTTTTAGTCGGGTATGTGACCATGTGCCCATATTGATTTGTTCGCAAGACGGTAAGGCATATGAGACTGACCTCAAAAGGACGTTACGCTGTGACAGCCATGCTAGACGTGGCGTTGCATGCAGAGCAGGGGCCCGTTCCCCTGGCTGATATTTCAGAGCGCCAGGGCATCTCCTTGTCCTATCTGGAACAACTGTTTGCCCGTCTGCGCAAGCATGGACTGGTGAGCAGCGTGCGCGGCCCTGGCGGCGGTTATCGCCTCGGCCTGGCCCCTGGCGAGATCTCGGTAGGTCAGGTGATCACCGCGGTCGATGAGTCGGTCGATGCGACCAAGTGTCTCGGCAAGGGTGGCTGCCATGGCGGTACCCAGTGTCTGACCCACTCCCTGTGGCGTGACTTGAGCGAGCGCATTTCCAGTTTCCTGGGTGACATCACCCTGGCGGAGCTGGTCGGCCAGGCCGATGTGCGCCGCATCGCCGGCAAGCAAGATGAACAAATGAAAACCGTGTTGTCCCTGGTTGACCGGGCAGAACGCGGTGATGTGAGCTTGAAAGTCCAACTATAAACGTGCTTTCCACGACGAGTCGCTGTGTGACTCCGTCGTAACGGAGAAAAACATGAAACTGCCTATTTACCTTGATTATTCGGCAACCTGTCCGGTGGACCCGCGTGTCGCAGAAAAAATGATGCAGTGCCTCACCATGGACGGCCTGTTTGGCAATCCTGCCTCCCGCTCTCACCGTTTCGGCTGGCAGGCCGAAGAGGCGGTGGACCTGGCCCGTAATCAAGTGGCAGAGCTGATTGGTGCAGATCCTCGCGAGATCGTCTTCACCTCCGGCGCGACCGAATCCAACAACCTGGCCATCAAGGGCATAGCCCACTTCTATGCTGGCAAGGGCAAGCACATCATCACCTCCAAGACCGAACACAAGGCGGTGCTCGACACCTGCCGTCAGCTGGAGCGTGAAGGTTACGAGGTGACCTACCTCGAGCCGATGCCCAGCGGCCTGTTCACTCTGGAGCAGATCGAAGGCGCCCTGCGCGATGACACCATTCTGGTCAGCATCATGCACGTCAACAACGAGATCGGTGTGGTGCAAGATATCACCGCCATCGGCGAGCTGTGCCGCTCCCGCAAGATCCTGCTGCACGTGGACGCAGTCCAGAGCGTGGGCAAGATCCCGGTCGACGTGGAAGCGCTGAAAGTGGATCTGCTCTCCATGTCCGCCCACAAGGTATACGGTCCTAAGGGCATAGGTGCCCTGTACGTGCGCCGCAAGCCGCGGGTCCGCCTGGAAGCCCAGATGCACGGTGGTGGTCATGAGCGCGGCATGCGTTCCGGCACCCTGGCGACCCACCAGATCGTCGGCATGGGCGAGGCCTTCCGCATCGCCAAGGAAGAGATGGCGAGCGAGAGCCAGCACATCATGGCCCTGCGTCAGCGTCTGTGGAACGGCATCAAGAACATCGAAGAAGTCTATATCAACGGCGATCTGGACCATCGTGTCCCGGGTAACCTGAACGTCAGCTTCGCCTATGTGGAAGGGGAATCCCTCATCATGGCGCTGAAGGATCTGGCTGTCTCTTCCGGTTCGGCCTGTACCTCGGCCAGCCTGGAACCTTCCTACGTGTTGCGCGCCCTGGGCCTGAACGACGAGCTGGCACACAGCTCCATCCGTTTCAGCATCGGTCGCTTCACCACAGAGGAAGAGATCGACTACGCAATCAAGCTCATCTGCGACTCCATCGGTCGTCTGCGCGAGATGTCCCCCCTGTGGGAGATGTTCAAGGACGGCGTCGATCTGAACACGGTCGAATGGGCACATCACTGATCCTTGCCAGCGTGGCAAGTGTTTGGTGAACAACGGAATTAGCAGGAGTTAGATATGGCTTACAGTGAAAAAGTAATCGACCACTACGAGAATCCCCGCAACGTCGGTGGTTTTGACAAGAACGATCCCAGCATCGCGACCGGCATGGTCGGCGCCCCGGCCTGTGGCGACGTGATGAAGCTGCAACTGAAGATCAGCGACGACGGCATCATCGAAGATGCCAAGTTCAAGACCTACGGCTGTGGCTCCGCCATCGCCTCCAGCTCCCTGGTGACCGAGTGGGTCAAGGGCAAGACCCTGGACGAAGCCGCCGGCATCAAGAATACCGACATCGCCGAAGAGCTGGCCCTGCCACCGGTGAAGATCCACTGCTCCATTCTGGCGGAGGATGCCATCAAGGCCGCCATCGCCGATTACAAGCAGAAGAAAGGTCTCTAAGGTCCGGAGAGCAGTATGGCCATTACCATGACAGATGCCGCAGCGGCACGGGTTTCCTCTTTCATAACCAACCGGGGCAAGGGCATAGGCCTGCGCCTCGGCGTTAAGACCACCGGCTGTTCTGGCCTTGCCTATGTGCTCGAGTTTGTGGATGAGCTGGCCGCTGAGGATCAGGTGTTCGAGCAGAACGGTGTCAAGATCATCGTCGATGCCAAGAGCCTGATCCATCTGGATGGCACCGAGCTGGACTTCGTCAAGGAGGGCCTCAACGAGGGCTTCCAGTTCAACAACCCGAACGCCAAGGGCGAGTGCGGTTGTGGCGAGAGCTTCAGCGTCTAATCGATGAAGCCGGCAGCCTGCTGCCGGCTTTGCCGTTCAAGATGGATGTTGAGCAAGGCACTAGCCTTCGAGTCTGAGGACACAGAATGAATCATTTCGAGCTGTTCGGGCTGGCAGAGGGCTTCGAGCTCGATACCCGCCAACTGGCAGACACCTACCGCCAGTTGCAAACCCGGTTCCACCCCGATCGTTTTGCCACCGCCCCCGAGCGGGAGCAGTTGGCCGCGGTGCAGCGTGCCGCCCAGATCAACGATGCCTTCACTACCCTCAAGTCCCCCCTGCGCCGAGCCGAATACCTGCTCTCCCTGCGCGGCACCGACATTCGAGGCGAGCAACAGACTCTGCAAGACACCTCTTTCCTGATGCAACAGCTGGAGTGGCGCGAGCGTCTGGCTGACCTGAAAGGGAATGCGAGTCCTGAGCGTGCCATCGAAGATTTTCGTCGCGAGATCAGGCATGATCACCAGTCTCTGATGCAACGGCTGACCGACGCCCTCACCGCGGGTGAAGATCTGACGGCGGCCGATTGCGTGCGCAAACTCAAGTTTGTCGACAAGCTCCTCGAGGAGCTGGAACGATTCGAAGACTCGCTGTTCGAGTCTTGACCCTCTAACGCTGGAATTGTGATTACCCATGGCATTACTGCAAATCGCCGAGCCCGGCCAGAGCGCCGCGCCTCATCAGCACAAACGTGCCGTTGGCATCGATCTCGGCACCACCAACTCCCTGGTCGCGGCAGTGCGCAGCGGCCAGGCCGACACCCTCTGTGACGAGCAAGGGCGCGATCTGCTGCCCTCTGTGGTGCACTATCAAGCTGCCGGGAGCCAGGCCGACGCCATCCGGGTGGGCTTTGACGCCAAGCGTGAAGCCGCCCTCGATCCCCACAACACCATAGTCTCGGTCAAACGGATGATGGGCAAGGCGCTGGCCGACATGGATACCCGTCAGCAGCCTTACGAGTTCGTGGCCGCCGACAACGGCATGCCCCAGATCCAGACCCGCCAGGGGCTGGTCAATCCGGTGCAGGTCTCGGCCGAGATCCTGAAAAAACTGGCCGAGCGCGGCGCAGCCTCCCTCGGCGGCGACCTCGACGGCGTGGTCATTACTGTGCCCGCCTATTTCGACGACGCCCAGCGCCAGGGCACCAAGGATGCGGCTCGTCTGGCCGGCCTGCACGTGCTGCGGCTGCTCAACGAGCCCACTGCCGCCGCCATCGCCTATGGCCTCGACTCCGGTCAGGAAGGGGTGATCGCCGTCTATGACCTCGGGGGTGGCACCTTTGACATCTCCATCCTGCGCCTGCATCGCGGGGTATTCGAGGTGATGGCCACCGGCGGCGACTCGGCGCTGGGGGGCGATGACTTCGATCACCTGCTGGCGGACTGGATCAAGGCACAAGCCGGCCTGAGCGGCCAGCTCGATGCCCGCACCCAGCGCGAGCTGCTGGACGTGGCGGCGGCGGTCAAGCACGGCCTGACCGATGCCGACCGCGTTCCCTGCACCTTTGCCGGCTGGCAGGGGGAGGTGAGCCGCAGCCAGTTTGACGAGCTCATCATGCCGCTGGTCAAGCGCACCCTGCTGGCCTGCCGCCGCGCCCTGCGCGATGCGGGGCTCGAGCAGGTGGAAGTGCTGGAAGTGGTGATGGTGGGGGGCTCCACCCGGGTGCCTCTGGTGCGCGAGCAGGTGGGAGACTTCTTCCAGCGTACGCCGCTGACCAGCATAGATCCGGACAAGGTGGTCGCCATCGGCGCCGCCATCCAGGCGGACATCCTGGTGGGCAACAAGCCCGATGCCGAGATGCTGCTGCTGGACGTCATCCCGCTCTCTCTGGGTCTCGAGACCATGGGGGGGCTCGCCGAGAAGGTGATCCCGCGCAACACCACCATACCGGTGGCTCGCGCCCAGGAGTTCACCACCTTCAAGGATGGACAGACTGCCATGGCCATTCACGTGGTGCAGGGAGAGCGCGAGCTGGTGGCGGATTGCCGCTCCCTGGCCCGCTTCACCCTGACCGGCATTCCGCCCATGGCGGCCGGCGCCGCCCACATTCGCGTCACCTTCCAGGTGGATGCGGACGGGCTGCTGTCGGTCAGCGCCATGGAGAAGTCCTCCGGCGTGCAGGCGGAGATCCAGGTCAAGCCCTCCTATGGCTTGGCGGAAGAGGACATCCTCAGCATGCTGAGCGCCTCCATCGCCAATGCCCAGCAGGACATGGATGCCCGCATGCTGGCGGAGCAGCAGGTCGAAGCCGATCGGGTGGTGGAGAGCCTCAATGCGGCGCTGGCCGCCGATGGCGAGGCGCTGTTGAGCGCGGCTGAGCGTGCCGAGATCGATACCGCGATCCATCATCTGCTGGCCATGCGTGCCACAGGCACAACCAATCAAATCAAAGATGCCATCGAGGCGGCGGATGCCGTCAGTGGCGAGTTTGCGGCCCGTCGCATGGATGCCTCCATTCGCAAGGTGCTGACCGGCCAAAACGTCAACAAGGTGTAATATGCCAAAACTGATCATTCTGCCTCACCCCGAACTCTGTCCGGACGGCGCTGCCCTCGAGGGTGCGACCGGTGAGACCATACTGGACATCGCCCTGCGCAACGGCATCGAGATCGAGCATGCCTGCGAGAAGTCCTGTGCCTGTACCACCTGCCACTGCGTGGTGCGGGAGGGCTTTGACTCCCTCGAGCCGAGCGATGAGCTGGAAGATGACATGCTGGACAAGGCATGGGGGCTGGAGCCGGAATCCCGCCTGAGCTGCCAGGCCCGTCTGGCGGACGAGGATCTGGTGGTGGAACTGCCCAAGTACACCATCAACCTCGCCTCCGAGCGTCATTGATTGACCCGCTAATTACACATGAGTGAATTGCGCGTGCAGCATCCCATGGTGCAGTGATGATATGGTGAAGGCCGTACCCCTCGGGGGAACGGCCTTTTTTGTTTCCGTTACCCCGCGTTGTTAATGAATCGTGCCAAGAAAAAAGGAAGCAAGAGAAGATGGCTGACATGATGAAGGTACTGTTATCCGCCCAGGCCGCTGCCGCCGTCTGGGGTGAAGGCGCCCTGCTCAGTTTCAGCGGTGAGGAGACCCTGATCCATCTGGGCGCCACCGCCCAGCAGCAGGATGCCTTGCGCACCATTCAGCGGGCAGCCCGCCGACTCGAGTCGAGTGGCATCAAGCGGGTGAGCCTGGCCGGTGAGGGTTGGGATCTGGAGCGTCGTTACGCCTTCGCCCAGGGCTTCTATGCCGCCAAGGGGCAGCGTGAACTGGACTTCGGCGAGCAGAGCGCGGCGCAGGCCCGCGAGCTGGAGGCGCTGATCAAGGCGACCCGCTGGGTGCGCGAGGTGACCAACGGTTGCCCGGAAGAGATCTACCCCATGAGCCTGGCGGAGTCCGCCCTGCTGCTGATCCGCGGCCTGGGTGGCGATCAGGTCACCGCCCGCATCACCGCAGGAGAAGCCCTGCGGGAGGCCGGTCATATCGGGATCTGGTCGGTGGGCCGCGGCAGCGAGCGCGAGCCCGTGCTGCTGGAGCTGGACTACAACCCGACCGGGGATCACAACGCCCCCGTGGTGGCGGCCCTGGTGGGCAAGGGCATCACCTTCGACTCCGGCGGCTACTCCATGAAGTCCTCTGACAACATGCTGCCGATGAAGTCCGACATGGGCGGTGCCGCCATGGTGACCGGCGCCCTGGCGCTCGCCATCAGCCGTGGCCTCGACAAGCGAGTGAAGCTCATTCTCTGCTGCGCCGAGAACCTGGTCTCCGGCCACGCCTTCAAGCTGGGTGACATCCTCACCTACAAGAACGGCATCTCGGTGGAGATCCAGAACACTGACGCAGAAGGGCGTCTGGTGCTGGCCGACGGCCTGCTGGCGGCCTCCGACAGCGGCGCGGCCCACATTCTCGATGCCGCCACCCTGACCGGCGCCGCCAAGACGGCGCTGGGCCGCGACTACAACGCCGTGTTTGCTCTCGACGAGGGGGAGCAAGCGCGCGCCCTGGCCGCCGCTAAAGCCGAGAACGAGAAGGCCTGGCCCCTGCCGCTGGAACCCTGGCATGTGGGTCAGCTCACCTCGGCCTTCGCCGAGCTGGGCAACGTCGCCTCCGCCGAAGGCACAGCCGGTGCCACCACGGCGGCCGCGTTTTTGTCGCGCTTCGTGCGTGACGAGGGCAAGGGTTGGGTGCACCTGGATCTCGCCGCCTCCTATCAAAAATCCGGCAACGAACTGTGGGCGACCGGCGCCAAGGGTCACGGTCTGCGCACTATCGCCCGCTGGCTGCAGGAGGTGACTCAATGAACATCTGGCTGAGCCGTGAATTTGCCGCCCCCGAGTGGGGAGAGGGGGCACTGCTTTCCCATCGCCCCGATGGCATGGTGATCCACCTGGTGACGGCGTCGCCCTTGCTGGACATCCAGCAGGCGGCCCGCCGCCTCTGTGGTCAGGGGATCCAGAAGGTCGCCCTGTGCGGTCACTGGGAGCGCGAACAGCAGTGGGCCTTCGCCCAGGGGTTGCAGACCCCCAAGGCAGAGGTGGAGCTGCAGTGGGCGACCTCGTCCGAAGAGGACAGGGAGGAGCTGGAGGCGCGCTGGCTGTGCGGGCGCTGGGTGCGCGAGATGACCAATGCGACCCCGGAGCAGCTGGGCCCGCTGGAGCTGGCGGTGGAGGCGGCGGCCTTCATCACCGAGCTGGCGCCGGACAGGATCAGCCATCGCATCCTCAAGGGGGAGGCGCTGCAACAGGCGGGTTGGGTCGGTCTCTATCAGGTTGGCCGCGGCAGCGATCGCGAGCCGGTGATGCTGGAGCTGGACTACAACCCCACCGGGGATCGCAATGCCCCCGTGGTGGCGGCCCTGGTGGGCAAGGGGATCACCTTCGACTCCGGCGGCTACTCCATGAAAACCTCCCAGGGCATGCTCACCATGAAGCATGACATGGGGGGGGCGGCCATCGTCACCGGCGCCCTGGCGCTGGCCATACTGCGCGGCCTCGACAAGCGGGTGAAGCTCATCCTCTGCTGCGCCGAGAACCTGGTCTCCGGCCATGCCTACAAGCTGGGTGACATCCTCACCTACAAGAACGGCACCACGGTCGAAATCGTCAACACAGACGCAGAGGGGCGCCTGGTGCTGGCCGACGGCCTGCAGCTCGCCGGTGAATCCGGCGCGCCCCTCATCATAGACGCCGCCACCCTGACGGGGGCCGCCGTGATGGCGCTGGGGGGACGCTACAACGCCCTGTTTGGCCTCGACAAGGGGCTGGTGAGCCGCGCCATGGCCTATTCGGATGCGGAGCAGGAGCCGGCCTGGCCGCTACCGCTCGAGCTCTGGCATCGTCAGCAGTGCCCGTCCCACTATGCCGATACGGCCAACAGCCGTCCGGTGCCGGGCGGTGGCCCGGGCGGTGCCTCCAACGCGGCGGGTTTCCTCTCCCGTTTCGTTGCCAACGAGGGGCAGGGCTGGCTGCACGTGGATCTGGCCGCCTGTTTCAGCGAGAACGGCGACAACCTCTGGGCCCCCGGGGCCAACACCCTGGGGATGCGCACCATAGCCCATACCCTGCTGGCGGAGACGCGCCGAGGGGCATGACAAGGCGAAAGGGCACCTCGGGGTGCCCTTTTCAGTGGTGCTGGTTATATGAGCAATAGATAAGGTTTTAGCGGGTTAGCGTGACTATCGTGCACAAGCGCACATTTTTTCTCAGTGCCATGGCACAAGATGAGTCACCATGTTGTTTCAAGGAATTATTTGTTTAATAAAAAGTTGCTTTTTTGTGTGTTATTTCTTTTTTTGTTTACGTATAATCGCCGCCGAACATGGATTCCTACAATAAAACTCTGTAGTTAAGGAAAGAACTCAATGGCTATCGAACGTACCTTCTCTATCGTCAAGCCGGACGCGGTCAGCAAGAACCTGATCGGTGCCATCTACAGCCGCTTCGAGAGCGCCGGCCTGAAAGTGGTCGCCGCCAAGATGCTGCACCTGAGCAGCGAGCAGGCCGCCGGTTTCTACGCCGAACACCAGGGCAAGCCTTTCTATGATGGCCTGGTCGCTTTCATGACCTCGGGTCCCGTCATGGTACAGGTGCTGGAAGGGGAAGACGCCATTCGCCGTCACCGCGAAATCATGGGCGCCACCAACCCGAAGGAGGCCCTGGCCGGCACCCTGCGTTCCTGCTACGCCGAGAGCATAGATCGCAACGCCGTGCACGGCTCCGATGCCCCGGCCTCTGCCGCCCGTGAAATCGCCTACTTCTTCTCCGACGCCGAGATCTGCCCGCGCGGCTGATTTTCGTCAGAAGATCAACAAGGGAGCCTCGGCTCCCTTTTGTTTTTTGGTCATTCGGTCAATATCCCCTTATTCTCCAGGTGGAAAGGCAGACCCATTATTTGTACAATGCCGCCCCCTGACGTAGGTCAGCCGATAATTTATGAAGTGTGTGAGCTGAGGCCCTTGATGAGCGAAACAAAAACCAACCTGCTGGATCTCGATCGGGATGCCATACGTGCCTTCTTCGTCGAGCTGGGCGAGAAGCCGTTCCGGGCAGATCAGATAATGAAGTGGATCTACCACTCCGGTTGTGATGACTTCGATCAGATGAGCAACGTCAACAAGGCGTTGCGTGAGCGTCTCAAGGCCATTGCCGAGATCCGTGCCCCCGAGATCAGCCGTGAACAACGCTCCGCAGATGGCACCATCAAGTGGGCCCTGCAGGTCGGGGATCAGGAAGTCGAGACCGTCTACATCCCGGAGGCGGATCGTGCGACCCTCTGTGTCTCCTCCCAGGTCGGCTGCGCCCTGGCGTGCACCTTCTGCTCCACCGCCCAGCAAGGTTTCAACCGCAACCTGAAGGTCTCCGAGATCATCGGCCAGGTCTGGCGCGCCGCCAAGGTAGTCGGTGGCAAGCGCCCCATCACCAACGTGGTGATGATGGGCATGGGCGAGCCGTTGCTGAACCTCGCCAACGTGGTGCCTGCCATGAGCCTGATGATGGATGACTTTGGTTTTGGCATCTCCAAGCGCCGCGTCACCCTCTCCACCTCAGGTGTGGTACCGGCACTGGACATGCTGGGGGACCAGATCGACGTGGCCCTGGCCATCTCCCTGCATGCGCCGAACGACAAGCTGCGCTCCGAGATCATGCCGATCAACGACAAGTACAACATCGAGGCCTTCCTGGCGGGTGTGCGCCGTTATCTGGCCAAATCCAACGCCAATGGCGGCCGGGTGACGGTGGAGTATGTGCTGCTCGATCATATCAATGACGACATGCAGCATGCCCACGAGCTGGCGCAGGTCCTCAAAGAGACCCCTTGCAAGATCAACCTGATCCCCTTCAACCCCTTCCCGGGCAATCCGTTCGGCAAGCCGAGCAACAGCCGCATCGACCGTTTCTCCAAGGTGCTGATGGAATACGGCCTGACCGTCATAGTGCGCAAGACCCGCGGGGATGACATAGACGCCGCCTGTGGCCAGCTGGTGGGGGAGGTGATCGACCGCACCAAGCGCACCATGAAAAATCGGATGCAACAGGATGGGATTTCCGTCAAAATGGTTTAACTCGCTAAGCCATTGTATAGACAGGAAATGGATATCCGTACATTGATCGTAGTGGCAGCGCTCTGCGCGCTGCCTGGCTGTGTCACCGAGACCACTTACGCTGGCCAGAATTCGACCCAGCGTGAAGTGGGTCCCGACTTCAAGGCGGCTGCCCAGACCCGTCTCGATCTGGGTATTCAATATCTGCGTCAGGGCAATGCCGAACAGGCCAAATTCAACCTTGACCGCGCCCTCCAGTACGATCCCAGCAACCCTCAGGTCTATATCGGCTTCGCCTATTTCTACCAGCAGGTATCCGATTTCAAGGCGGCCGAGGAGAACTACAAGAAGGCGCTGGCCATGGATCCGACCAATGCTGACGCGATGAACAACTACGGTGCCTTCCTGTGCAACCGTGGGCGTTTCGAGGAGGCAGAGAAGGCATTCCTGCAGGCGGTCAGCCAGCCAGATTACGTCAAGATCGCCGATACCTACGAGAATGCGGCGCTCTGCTCGGTGCAAAATAACAGAAATGACAAGGCCAACGAGTACTATCGTCTGGCCTTGGGGTATAATCCCCGCAATCCAAGGTTATTGCTGGACATGGCCGAGCTTTCCATGAAAGATGGCAAGCTGCCTGATGTGCAGTCTTACCTCGTGCGTTTTGCCGAAGTGGCAGACGAAAACGAGGAGAGCCTCTGGCTCCGGCTGCGGCTGGCCCAGGCCATGGACAAACCGGCATTACTTCACCAATTCGGGACTGAGCTGGTAAGGCAATATCCCACTTCGCAACAAGCCAAGCGTTACTTAGCCAATGACTACTGAACAGCCACACGATTTTCAAGACGACTCCCAGGCAGTGGGCCCAGGCCAGCTGCTGCGCAACGCCCGTGAACAGCTTGGCTGGACGCGAGAGCAGGTTGCGTCCCGCATTCACCTTCGTCTGACCCTGATCGCCGCCATCGAGGCGGATACCTACGACAAGCATACGTCCCACACCTTCATTCGCGGCTATCTGCGCGCCTATGCCAAGCTGGTCGGCATTCCCGAGGAGACCATACTCGCGGCCTACGACAAGCTGGGACTGACGCCGCCCGATAACATCGACATGCAGAGCTTCTCCCGTCGCTCCCGCCAGCAAGCCAACGATAGTCGGCTCAAGGTGGTGACCTGGCTGGTGATCCTGGTGCTGATCGCGCTCTCCATCGCATGGTGGTGGCAGAGCACTGCACGTCGTTCCGCCGGGGATGAAGCCCTGGCGGCGAGCGAAATGGGCACGGAGCAGACGATGTCTGTCGCCAGCGTGACGCCTGCCGTGGATGTCGCCGACCCCGTATTGCCCGTGGCCTCCGACGCCGTGGCGACGGAAGTTGTGGTGAGCGACGCCGCCGCCACAGTGCCGGCCGTCGTTGCCGCGACCAGTGCCGCCCTGTCTACCGAGACCTCGGCTGCTGAGGCAACCCTGGCACCGGCAGAGCCGGCCGCCACCGAACCTGGCAAGGCGCCCCAGCTCAAGATGAGCTTCACCGCCGACTGCTGGCTGGATGTCAAGGATGCCAACGGCAAGACCCTGTTCAGCGGTCTGAAGAAGGCGAACGACGAGCTTGTTCTGGAAGGACCCGAGCCACTCAGATTCATCGTTGGCGCGCCCATGGCGGTCAATCTCGAATACCAGGGCAAGTCCTTCGACATGAGCCGTTACAACAACGGTCGGACTGCTCGCTTCTCACTGCCGCAGGAGTAATCTGTCCGCCATGTCCGCTCACGAATCCCCCATTATTCGTCGTCAATCCAGGCAGATCATGGTCGGCAATGTGCCGGTTGGGGGCAATGCCCCCATCACGGTGCAAACCATGACCAACACCAAGACCACGGATGTCGCCGCCACCGTCGAGCAGATCCAGCGGATCGAGCGGGTCGGTGCTGACATAGTCCGGGTCTCGGTACCCACCATGGAAGCGGCGGAAGCCTTCAAGCTCATCAAACAGCAGACCCGCATTCCCATCGTCGCCGACATCCACTTCGACTACCGCATCGCCCTGAAAGTGGCCGAATACGGTGCCGACTGCCTGCGCATCAACCCGGGCAACATCGGCAACGAAGAGCGGGTGCGCGCCGTGGTCGACTGTGCCCGTCATTACAACATTCCGATCCGCATCGGCGTCAACGGCGGCTCCCTGGAGCGTGATATCCAGGAAAAGTATGGCGAGCCGACCCCGGAAGCCCTGCTCGAGTCGGCCATGCGCCACGTGGACTACCTGGATCGCCTCAACTTTGAGAATTTCAAGGTGAGCGTCAAGGCCTCCGATGTGTTCCTGGCGGTCGGTGCCTATCGCCTGCTGGCCAAGCAGATCGACCAGCCGCTGCACCTGGGGATCACCGAGGCGGGCGGCTTCCGTGCCGGCGCGGTGAAATCCGCCATCGGGCTCGGCATGCTGCTGGCCGATGGCATAGGCGACACCATCCGCATCTCCCTGGCCGCCGATCCGGTGGAAGAGGTGAAGGTGGGCTTCGATATTCTCAAGTCCCTGCGCATTCGCTCCCGCGGCATCAACTTCATCGCCTGTCCCTCCTGCTCCCGTCAGGAGTTCGATGTGATAGGGACGGTGAACGCCCTGGAAGAGCGGCTCGAGGACATCATCACCCCGATGGATGTTTCCATCATCGGCTGCGTGGTGAACGGCCCGGGCGAGGCCCTGGTCTCGGATCTGGGGCTGGCGGGCGCTGCCAACAAGAGTGCCTTCTACGAAGGGGGCCAGCGGGTCGACAGGCTCGACAACAAGGATCTCATCCCGACCCTGGAGCGCCGTATCCGCGCCCGGGCGGCCATGCTGGATCCGGCCAACCAGATCCAGGTGGACAAAGGTTGAACCATTGAGGGGCCACCTGGGGTGGCCCCGGCTTTAGGTTGTTGATTTTAAATCCCGCATCCGGGCACCCTGATTTTACCTCGGGGCCGAAAATCCCTATAATGCGGCCAAATTTTACCTCTTTTTCTCGAGTATCAACGTGGCAAAACAGATCCAAGCTATTCGCGGTATGAATGATTGCCTGCCGGAGCAGAGCCCGGTATGGCAGAAAGTGGAACAGATCCTGCGCCAGGTCGTCGCCAGCTACGGCTACAGCGAAGTGCGCATGCCCATCGTCGAACAGACCCATCTGTTCAAGCGCGCCATCGGTGAAGTGACCGACGTGGTCGAAAAAGAGATGTACACCTTTGAAGACCGCAACGGCGACAGCCTGAGCCTGCGTCCGGAAGGGACCGCCAGCTGCGTCCGTGCCGGCATCGAGCACGGCCTGCTCTACAACCAGGAACGCCGGATGTGGTACATGGGCCCCATGTTCCGTCACGAGCGTCCCCAGAAGGGCCGTTATCGCCAGTTCCACCAGTTCGGGGTCGAGCTGTTTGGCATCAACGGGCCTGATATCGACGCCGAGCTCATCATGCTGACCCACCGCCTGTGGCGTCTGTTCGGCATCAGCGATCACGTCACCCTGCAGCTCAACACCCTGGGTCAGAGCGACGAGCGCGCCGCTTACCGCGATGCCCTGGTGGCCTACCTGGAGCAGTACAAGAGCGAGCTGGATGAAGAGAGCCAGCGCCGCATGTACAGCAACCCGCTGCGAGTGCTCGACTCCAAGGACGAGAAGGTACAGGCCATTCTGGTGGGTGCCCCCCGTCTGTTCGATCACCTGGGTGAAGAGAGCCTGGCCCACTTCGAGGGGCTCAAGCGCCTGCTCGAGTCTGCCGGCATCCAATACGAGGTGAACGAGCGTCTGGTACGCGGCCTCGACTACTACAACCTCACCGTGTTCGAGTGGGTGACGAGCAGCCTGGGCGCTCAGGGTACAGTCCTGGCCGGAGGCCGTTACGACGGTCTGGTGGAGCAACTCGGCGGTCAGGCGACCCCGGGCGTGGGCTTTGCCATGGGCATGGAGCGCCTGGTGCTGATGCTCGAAACCCTCGAGCTCAACGCCGACATCCGCCCGGCGGTGGATGTCTATCTGGCCATGGTGGGCGAGGGCACCGAGCAGGCTGGCTTCCAGCTTGCCGAGCGCCTGCGCGACGCCCTGCCGGACTTGCGCCTGATGAGCCACTGCGGTGGCGGCAACTTCAAGAAACAACTCAAGCGTGCCGACAAGAGCGGCGCGGCCATTGCCCTGATCCTCGGCGAGACCGAGGTGCAAAGCGGGGAGATCACCATCAAATATCTGCGTGGCCAGGCCGAGCAACAGACCGTCTCGGTCGATGCCGCCATCGCCCTGCTGGCAGCTAAAGGAGAGTAAGCTGTGGAAGTGTATACCACTGAAGAACAACAGGTTGAGGTCATCAAGAGCTGGTGGAAAGAGAACGGCACCTCGGTACTCGCCGGGACTGTGATCGGTCTGGTCGGCCTCTTTGGCTGGCGTTACTACAACGAGCTGCAGCAGACCAACCAGGAAGCCGCCTCCCAGGCTTATAACGCCATGACAGCCCAGCTCGCCAAAGGTGACGATGCCGCCCTTGAGCAGGCCAAGAGCTTCATCAGCGCCCATCAGGGCGACGCCTATGCGGAGCTGGCTGCCCTGCAACTGGCCGCGGCTGCGGTCAAGGCGGGCAAGCTGGATCTGGCCGCCGAGCAGCTGACCCAGGTGGCCGCGAACGGCGACGAGAGCATCAAGCCCATCGCCGCCCTGCGCCTGGCACGGGTGCTCAAGGATCAGGGCAAGGCCGACGAGGCCCTGGCCCAGCTTGGCAAGATCAACAACGACGCCTTCAAGGCCCAGGTGGCGGAAGTGCGTGGTGACGTGCTGCTGGGGCAGGGCAAGCCCGAAGAGGCGCGCGATGCCTATCAGGTGGCGGCCGATGCCGGTGGCCTGCAGAGCAGCGCCGAACTCAAGCTGAAGATGGACGATCTGGCGCTGCCAGCGGTCACTGCGGGTGAGGCTCCGGATGCGTAATCTGTACAAGAAAATGGCGCTGGGGGTGGCAGTCTCCCTGGCCCTGCAGGGTTGCTCCCTGTTCAGTTCAGAGGAAGATTTGACCCCGATGGCGCCTCTGCCCGTGGTGGAGTCCGCCTTCAGTGCCGATACCCAGTGGTCCTCCTCCGTCGGGGATGGCATAGGTGATTTCTACTCCCAGCTGCAACCCGTGGTGGAAGAGGATCACATCTATGCCGCCGCCCGTGATGGGGATGTGACCGCCTTCGATCGCAACAGTGGCGAGACCCTGTGGAGCGTGGATCTGGCAGACTTGCCCATCAACGCCGACAAGCGCAGCGCCCGCCTCTCCGGCGGTCTGGTCTCCCGCTACGGCAAGCTGTTCCTCGGCTCCGAGAACGGGGTGGTCTACGCCCTGAACGAAGCGAATGGGGAAGTGCTGTGGCAGACCACTGTGCCCGGTGAAGTGGTGGCGAGCCCCGCCGTCGAGGATGGTCGCGTGGTGGTGCTGACCACCTCGGGCCGTCTGATGGCGCTCGATACCGATGAGGGCAAGCTGCAGTGGACCCTGTCCGAAGAGCAGCCGCCCCTGACCCTGCGCAGCGCCAGCACCCCAGTCATCACCAACGGTGCCGTGCTCTATGGCCGTGCCGATGGCAAGGTGGGCATAGCCCTGCTGAGCAACGGCCAGCCGGTGCGCCAGTCCAAGGTGGCCGACCCGCGCGGTGCTACCGAGCTGGATCGCATGGTCGATGTGGACGCCCGTCCGCTGATTGCCGGTGATGAGCTCTATGCCATCGCCTACAATGGCCAGCTGATGGCCCGCAAGCTGATGACGGGTGACGAGGTGTGGAAGCGCAAGTATTCCGGCTACCGCGACATGGCGGTCACCGGCAATGCCATAGTGCTGACCGACAGCCGCAGTCATCTGTTTGCGGTGGATCGTCGCAATGGTCTCGAGCTGTGGTCCAACACCCAGCTGGAAAACCGCACCGTGACCGCTCCCGTCGTCCTGGGTGACTACGTGGTGGTCGGCGATGTGGAAGGTTACCTGTATTGGCTGGATCGGACCGATGGGTCCATCAAGGCCATGCAGCAGCTCGACAGCAGTGGTCTCTATGCCGCGCCTCTGGTGGACGGTGACACCCTGTATGTGCAGAGCCGTGGCGGCAAGTTGTACGCTATCAAGCGTCCCTGATCGCCCGTCAATCTGAATATCCGGCTCCTGGTCTTCGGACCCGGAGCCTTTGTCGTCTTGAGAATGAGGCTTTTATGACTCCTGTAGTAGCCCTGGTGGGCCGCCCCAACGTGGGGAAATCCACCCTGTTTAACCGCCTGACCCGTACCCGGGATGCCCTGGTTGCCGATTTTCCCGGCCTGACCCGGGACCGTAAATACGGCCAGGCGAAGTTGGGCGAGCTGGAATTTATCGTGGTCGATACCGGCGGTATCGATGGCACCGAGGAGGGGATCGAGCTGAAGATGGCCGAGCAGTCCCTGCTGGCCATCGAAGAAGCCGATGTGGTGCTGTTCATGGTGGATGCTCGTGCCGGTTTGACCGCCGCGGATCAGGCCATCGCCGAGCACCTGCGCAAGACCCACAAGAAGGTGTTCCTGGTCGCCAACAAGACCGACGGCATCGACGGTGACTCAGCGGTCTCCGAGTTCTATGGCCTGGCGCTGGGGGAGGTCTACCAGATCGCCGCCGCCCACGGTCGTGGCGTGCTGAGCCTGCTGGAGCTGGCGCTGGCCCCCCACCTTGAGACCCTGGTCGAGGCCGCCGCCGAAGAAGAGGCGCAGGAAGAGGAGGACTTCGACGAAGAAGCCCTGCTGCGCATGGTGGCCGCCGGTGATCTCGACACCCGGGAAGACACCAAGGAGACCCCGTTTGCCGACTTGCCCATCAAGTTCGCCATCGTCGGTCGCCCCAACGTCGGCAAGTCCACCCTGACCAACCGCATGCTGGGTGAAGACCGCGTCATCGTCTATGACATGCCGGGCACCACCCGCGACTCCGTCTACATCCCCATGGAGCGTGACGAGCAGAAGTACGTGGTCATCGACACCGCCGGCGTGCGTCGCCGTGGCAAGGTGCACGAGACGGTGGAGAAGTTCTCCGTCATCAAGACCTTGAAAGCCATTGAGGACGCCAACGTCTGCCTGCTGGTGATAGACGCCCGCGAGACCATCACGGATCAGGACTTGAGCATCCTCGGCTTCGTGCTGAGCAGCGGCCGCTCCGTGGTGCTGGTGGTGAACAAGTGGGACGGTCTGGATCAGAAGGTGAAGGAAGACATCAAGAACGAGCTGGACAGACGCCTGGGCTTCATCGACTTCGCCCGCGTCCACTTCATCTCCGCCCTGCACGGCAGCGGCGTCGGCCATCTGTTCGAGTCCATCAACGAGGCTTACCAGTCGGCCACCCGTCGTACCAGCACCGCGATGCTGACCCGCATCATGCAGATGGCGCAGGAAGATCACCAGCCGCCCATGGTCAACGGTCGCCGGGTCAAGCTCAAGTATGCCCACGCCGGTGGCTACAACCCGCCGCGTATCGTTATCCACGGCAACCAGTTGAACGATCTGCCGGACTCCTACAAGCGGTATCTCATCAACTACTTCCGCAAGTCCCTGAAGATCATGGGTACCCCGATCCGGGTCGAGTTCCAGGAGTCGGTCAACCCCTTCGAGGGCAAGAAGAACACCCTGACCCTGAGCCAGGAGCGGCAACGGGATCGCCTGCTCAAGGCGAAGAACAAGAGCAAGAAATAAGCTCTGACGGCTGCCCTGGTGGCAGCCGTTTTTCTATCTGTCGAACGAGGGATGAGCCCAGTGCGCCTGCCCTTGGAGGAGATGACCATGAGTCTCTTGACATGCCCGGCCTGCCAGGCCGAGCTGGACAGCCGCAGCCCCGAGGTGAGCTGCGGCCAGTGCCATGCCCGCTATCGGATCCGGGCCCTGTGCCCGACCTGTCAGCAGAGCCTGGAGCGGCTTCGGGCCTGCGGCGCCGTGGATTATTTCTGCAACCACTGCAACAGCCTGGTCTCCAAGCGTGCCGTGCGGTTCGAGGCGATCCCGAGCGAGGCGAGCTGATGGAATAAAAAAACCCGGCCTTGGCCGGGTTTATGCTGTTGTGTGCTCCGCAATCAGCAAGGTATAGGAGCGATTTCGGTGCCATATCTTGCGTTTCATGTCGGCCAGTTTCAGCTTGCGTCTGGGGCTCCAGGCGCATCTGGTCTTTCTGGTCAACGTGGCTCTTCTGCGTGTTCGCATCTGGTTTTCCTCCCTGGTCATCCCGGCGACGCTGACGGCCCCTGAGATGGGCTGCCATCGGTATCGCAAGTTGATGAATATATTGCAATAAGCCTCTCTCAGACAGGCTCTGGCCTGGGGCAATGGTAACAGAGAATTCCCCCAGGCGACACACCCCGCAGGGCTCAGGGGGTGATGATCTGGCTGACTACCTCGGCGATGATGGCGGGGCGCTGTGCCGGGGCTGCCGGCTCGCTGCCGTCGTCTTCGTCCAGGGTCTCGCGGCGATGGGCCTTCTGCTGCTCGTTGTCGAGCCAGAGCAGGCTCTGGTAGTACTGGCGCACGTTGTTGACGTAGTTGCGCGCCTCGCCACCCCGGGCATAGCCATAGCGCACCTTGCGATGCCAGCGTGACTGCTGCAGCAGGGGCAACACCTCTTTCACGTCGCTCCAGGCATCGGGATTCTTGCCGAGCTGCTTGGTCAGGCGGCGGGCATCCATCATGTGGCCATAGCCGATGTTGTAGGCGGTGAGGGCAAACCACACCTTCTCGTCCGCCGGCACCGAGTCCGGCACCTTCTCCATCATCTCCTGCAGGTAGCGGGCGCCCCCCTTGATGCTCTCTTCCGGGTGGGTTCGATCGTTTACCCCCATCGCCTTGGCGGTGGGCTCGGTCAGCATCATCATGCCGCGCACCCCGGTATAGGAGCGGGCCTGGGGGTCCCAGTGGGACTCCTGATAGCTGATGGCGGCCAGCAGGCGCCAGTCTATGTCCTTGGCATGGGTCTGGAACAGCGCCTGGTACTTGGGCAGCAGGCTCTTGGCCCGCTTGAGGAAGGTGCGGGTGTCGACGAAATCGAAGTTCTGCACGTGGCCGAAGTACTTCTCGTCGAGCTTGGCGATGGAGCCATCCATGAAGCGCTGGCCGAAGAAGTCGATGATGCTGGCGTAGAGGCTGTCATCGGGCAGCTTGGTCATGGCCCAGGCCACTGTCTGCTTGCTGGCCAGGGTCAGCCCCTCGGTGAGCTCGGGGTAGTAGCGTTGGGTGCGGGCCAGCACAGTGTCCTGCACCACCGTGTAGTCCACCTCGCCGTCGGCGACCTGCTTGAGCAGCTCCTCCACGTCGGCGTCCCGGTTGATGCGCCAGCTCAGATTGGGGTACTGGCTGGCCAGCTCCTTCATCAGATCCTCACCGGTGGAGCCCGCAGGCACCACTATGGTGCCCTTGATGTCGCCGAGATCCTTGGGCCTGGGGGAGCCGTTGCGATAGACCAGCTTGGGGGAGACCTGGTAGAAGCCGGGGCCGAAGCGAAACAGCTTGCGCCGCTCCGGGGTCACCACGATGGCGGCGGCGGCGAGATCCAGGCTCCCCTTCTGCAGCTGTTCGACCAGCTCGGCGGTGGAGTAGGCCGGAACTATGGTCAGCTTGACCCCCAGCCAGTCGGCATAGTGCTGCGCCAGCTCGTAATCGAACCCCTGGGCGGTGTCGTCACGCTGGTAATAGGAAGTGGGACCATAGAGGGTGCCAACACGGATCTCGCCCCGTTGGCGGATCTGCTCCAGCTGGCTGGAGGGGGAATAGAAGTCACAGCCGGCCAGGGCCAGTGTCAGCAACATCCCGATAAACAGTCGAAAAATGCAGCGCAAGTAGGTGAGTACCCTTGTTGAAAAAATCGGCATTTGTCAAAAGAGAGGCACCTTTATACCAGAGAGTGTGGAGGGAGTCACATCGTGGGAGATGAGAAAAACGTTTGTTCGCGGTGAGCCTGATCCCTATAATACGCGCGTCTCAAATCCCCCCACACTCTAAAACTTGGTGAGAAAGGTATATGGAAATCTTGCGTGGTGCCCCAGCACTGTCTGAGTTTCGTGTCCACAAGCTGCTGCAGAGCTGCGCACAGAGAGGAGTAGAGATAGCAGACGTCTATGCCGAATACGTGCACTTTGCCGAGCTTTCGAGCCCGCTCTCGCCCCCGGAGCGAGCGACCTTGGGCCAGCTTCTGCGCTACGGCCCGACCATCCCGGAACACACCCCCAGCGGTCAGCTGTTTCTCGTTACCCCCCGCCCCGGCACTATCTCCCCCTGGTCTTCCAAAGCAACCGACATCGCCCACAACTGCGGCCTGAACCAGGTCAAGCGGCTGGAGCGCGGCATTGCCTATTACGTGCAGGCCAAGGGTGAGCTGACCGCAGCCCAGCGTGGCGAGGTCGCAGCCCTGCTGCACGATCGCATGATGGAGGTGGTGTTCGATGAGCCGAGCCAGGCAGCCGCCCTGTTTGCCCATCACGAGCCGCGCCCCTTCACCCAGGTGGATGTGCTGGGCGGTGGCCGCAGCGCCCTGGCCTCGGCCAACATCGAGCTGGGCCTGGCCCTCGCCGATGACGAAATCGACTACCTGGTGGAGAACTTCACCCGCCTTGGTCGCAATCCCAACGACATCGAGCTCTACATGTTCGCCCAGGCGAACTCCGAGCACTGCCGTCACAAGATCTTCAACGCCGACTGGACCATAGACGGTGAGCAGCAGCCCAAGTCGCTGTTCAAGATGATCAAAAACACCTTCGAGCAGACGCCGGATCATGTCCTGTCTGCCTATAAAGACAACGCCGCCGTGATGGAAGGCAGCCAGGGTGGCCGCTTCTTCCCGAGCCCCGCCAGTGGCGAATACCAGTATCACCAGGAGCGCGTCGACATCCTGATGAAGGTGGAGACCCACAACCACCCGACCGCCATCTCTCCCTTCCCGGGGGCGGCCACCGGCTCCGGCGGCGAAATTCGCGACGAGGGCGCGACAGGCCGTGGCGCCAAGCCCAAGGCGGGCCTGGTGGGCTTCTCCGTCTCCAACCTGCGCATCCCAGGTTTCGAGCAGCCCTGGGAGCAGGATTTCGGCAAGCCGAGCCGCATTGTCAGCGCCTTTGACATCATGCAGGAGGGGCCCCTTGGCGGCGCCGCCTTCAACAACGAATTCGGTCGTCCGGCCATCCTCGGCTACTTCCGTACCTTCGAAGAGCAGGTGCCGAGCCACAACGGCGTCGAAGTGCGCGGTTACCACAAGCCCATCATGCTGGCGGGCGGCATAGGCAACATCCGCAGCGAACACGTCCAGAAAGGGGAGATCCCGGTGGGGGCAGCCCTGATCGTGCTGGGCGGCCCGGCCATGAACATAGGTCTGGGTGGTGGTGCTGCCTCTTCCATGGCCTCCGGCCAGTCTGCCGAAGACCTCGATTTCGCCTCTGTGCAGCGGGACAACCCCGAGATGGAGCGCCGTTGCCAGGAGGTGATCGATCGCTGCTGGCAGCTCGGCGATGACAACCCCATCGTCTTCATCCACGACGTGGGGGCCGGTGGCCTCTCCAACGCCATGCCGGAGCTGGTGAACGACGGCGATCGGGGCGGTCGCTTCGACTTGCGTGCCATCGCCAGCGACGAGCCGGGCATGAGCCCGCTGGAGATCTGGTGCAACGAATCCCAGGAGCGCTACGTGCTGGCGGTCGCCCAGGACAAGCTGCCCCTGTTCAAGGCCCTGTGCGAGCGTGAGCGCGCCCCCTATGCGGTCATCGGCACCGCCACCGAAGAGAAGCATCTCACTCTCTCGGATGCGCATTTCGACAACCAGCCCATCGATCTGCCCCTGGACGTGCTGCTCGGCAAGGCGCCCAAGATGCACCGCGACGTGCAGACCCTGCCCGCTCAGGGCAAGGCGTTGCAGCTCGATGGCATCACCCTGAGTGACGCGGCCGAGCGGGTACTGCGCCTGCCGACAGTGGCGGAGAAGTCCTTCCTCATCACCATCGGCGATCGCAGCGTGACCGGTCTGGTCAACCGCGACCAGATGGTCGGCCCCTGGCAGATCCCGGTGGCCGATTGCGCCGTCACCGCCGCCACCTACGACAGCTACCATGGCGAAGCCATGTCCATGGGGGAGCGCACCCCGGTGGCGCTGCTCTCCCACGCGGCTTCTGCCCGCATGGCGGTGGCCGAGGCCCTGACCAACCTGGCGCCGGCTCATATCGGTTCCCTCAAGCGGGTCAAGCTCTCCGCCAACTGGATGTCTGCCGCCGGTCACCCGGGGGAAGATGCCGGCCTCTATGAGGCGGTCAAGGCGGTGGGCGAGGAGCTATGCCCGGCCCTTGGCATCACAATCCCTGTGGGCAAGGACTCCATGTCCATGAAGACCCGCTGGCAGCAGGACGGTGAGGAGCGCAGCGTCACCTCGCCCCTCTCCCTGCTTATCTCCGCCTTCGCGCGCGTGGAAGACGTGCGCAATACCGTCACGCCGCAGCTGCGTACCGATCTCGGCGAGACCGACCTTATCCTCATCGACCTTGGCAACGGCAAGCAGCGCCTTGGCGCCTCCGCCCTGGCCCAGGTCTATCGCCAGCTTGGTCAGAGCGCCCCGGATCTGGACAACCCCGTCCAGCTGAAGGGCTTCTTCAACGCCATCCAGGCGCTGGTGGCGGATCGCAAGCTGATTGCCTACCACGACAGATCCGATGGCGGTCTCTTCGTCACCCTGACCGAGATGGCCTTCGCCGGTCACTGCGGCCTCGACATCCAGCTCGACCGCGTGGGTGGCGAACTGCTGCCGGCCCTGTTCAACGAGGAGCTGGGTGCCGTCATCCAGGTGCGCCGCGACGACAAGGAAGCCGTGCTGACCCTGTTGGCCGGTCACGGTCTGGCGGCCTGCTCCCATGTGCTGGGTACTGTGCGTGAAGACGATCTCATCCTGTTCCAGCGTGCCGGGACCGAAGTGTACCGCGCCAGCCGCACCGCCCTTCGCACCCTCTGGGGCGAGACCAGCTGGCAGATGCAGCGCCTGCGGGACAACCCCGAGTGCGCGGATCAGGAACATGCCGCCCGCCAAGACGCCACCGACCCGGGTCTGCAGGCCAGGTTGACCTACAACCCGTCCGAGGACGTGGCCGCGCCCTATATCGCCCGCGGGGTCTCCCCCCGCCTGGCGGTGCTGCGCGAGCAGGGGGTCAACTCCCACGTGGAGATGGCAGCGGCGTTCGACCGCGCCGGGTTCGCGGCGGTGGATGTGCACATGAGTGACATCCTGTCCGGTCGCATCAAGCTGGAAGAGTTCCAGACCCTGGTGGCCTGTGGCGGCTTCTCCTACGGCGACGTGCTGGGAGCGGGGGAAGGCTGGGCCAAGTCCATCCTGTTCAACGACAATGCCCGCGAGCAGTTCCAGCGCTTCTTCGAGCGTGGCGATACCCTCTCCTTGGGCGTGTGCAACGGTTGCCAGATGATGTCCAACCTGCGGGATCTCATCCCGGGGGCCGATCTGTGGCCGCGCTTCGTGCGCAACCGCTCCGAGCGTTTCGAGGCGCGCTTCAGCCTGGTGGAAGTGCAGGACTCCCCGTCCGCCTTCTTCGCCGGCATGGCGGGCTCTGTGATGCCCATTGCCGTCTCCCACGGGGAAGGGCGGGTGGAAGTGCGCGATGCCGCTCACCTTGCCGCGCTGCAACAGAGCGGCCTGGTGGGGCTGCGTTTCGTGGATAACCGCGGTCAGGTCACCGAGCAGTACCCGGCCAACCCGAACGGGGCACCGGCGGGCATCACTGCGGTCACCACCACGGACGGCCGCGCGACTATCATGATGCCGCACCCGGAGCGGGTATTCCGTACAGTGGCGAACTCCTGGCACCCGGACAACTGGGGCGAGGATGGTGCCTGGATGCGGATGTTCAGAAACGCTCGCGTGCGTCTGGGTTAATCCCGCGCTGAGGTTCTAGAGAATCAAAAACCGGCCCCCGTGGCCGGTTTTTTTATGGGCCTGTGAGGCGCTCTGCGAGCCTTGGGCAGATGGCAGATGGCAGATGGCAGATGGCAGATGGCAGATGGCAGAGGAAAGGGGAGTAAGGGTGAGAGAGCAGAGAGGAGGGCACTGTGAGTCGGGCTCTCTTGCCGGGTCCGGCAGTCTGGCGAGATAAAAAAACCGGCCACGGGGGCCGGTTTTGCTCTGTGGACTGACGCTGAGGTTAGCGCAGCACCACGTGTTGGAAGCCCTGCACCAGGCTGATGACAGGCTGGGGGTAGATGCCGAGCGCCACCACCAGGATGGCGGAGAGCAGCACCACAAGCCCGCCGGAGGAGAAGGCCCAGTCGGCCTTGGCATCGCGCAGTTGCATGCCGGGTTCCCGCAGGTAGAGGGTGACCATGACGCGCAGGTAGTAGTAGAGCCCCAGGGCACTGCCGAGCACTATGGCGCCGGAGAGCCACCACAGCTGCGCCTCGACCGTCACCCCGATGAGGTAGAACTTGCCGATGAAGCCCAGCGTCATGGGGATGCCCGCCAGGGAGAGCATCATCACCGTCATGACGGCGGTCAGGTAGGGGCGCTTCCAGAACAGGCCGCGATAGCTGTGCAGGGAGTCCGCATCCTTGCCGCGATAGGGGCTGGACATCATGCTGATGACGCCGAAGGCCCCCAGGCTGGTGAAGAGGTACATCAGCAGGTAGACACCGGCCGCTTCCACCGGCATCTGGCCGAGGCGGCTCGCCACTATCACCGCCAGCAGGTAGCCGAAGTGGGAGATGGAGGAGTAACCCATCATCCGCTTGATGTTGGTCTGGATCAGCGCCAAGAGGTTGCCGACCACGATGGAGATGACCGCCATGGCCGCCAGCAGCCAGTGGATCATGGGATCCGAGGTGGCCGGCACCGCCAGGTAGAAGCGCAGCAGCACGCAGAACACGGCTATCTTGCTCACGGTGGCGAGGAAGGTGGCCACAGGTGCCGGGGCGCCCTCATAGACATCCGGGGTCCAGAGGTGGAAGGGGGCGAGCGACAACTTGAACGCAAAGCCCACCAGCATCAGGCCAAAGCCCCCCATCAGCAGCGGGTGGTGAGCCGGGCTCTGGGCCAGGGTAAGGCCGAGATCGCTGAAGCTCAGGCTGCCCGCCTGGGCATAGAGCAGCGCCATGCCGAACAGCAGGAAGGCGGTGGCGGCGGCGGAGAGCACCATGTACTTGATGCTGGCCTCCAGGGAATGGCGCTCGCGGTAGGCATAACCCACCAGACCGAACATGGGCAGGGTCAGCATCTCGATCCCGATAAACAGTGACGCGAGATGGCGGGAACCCGCCAGCACCAGGCCACCGGCGGTGGCGATCAAGAGCAGCAGGTAGAACTCTTCCCGGTTGTCCGGGTAGCCCTTGAGCCAGGAGCGACCGAAGGTACAGGTGGCCAGGGCGCCGATGAGCACCAGCCCCATGTAGAAGACCGCGTAGCTGTCCACTTGCAGCAGGGGAGTGACCCCCTGATCCCCTTGCGCCATCACGATGGGCAGGGAGAAGAGCGCCAGGTTGAGGCCTGTGATGGTCACCACGAAGGCGGTGTCATCGCAGCGCTTCCAGGCGATGGCGAGCATCAGGGCGACCATGGCCCCTGTGGTCAGCAACAGGGGCAGCAGGGCCAATAGTTGGGCGGCGGTAAACGTCATGACAAGGCTCCCGGTGTGGACAAGGAAAGGGAGAGAGAAACAGAGGGCATCATTGCAGTGCTCCTGTGGCTGGCAACGCGTACCAGTGCAGCACGCTCAGCAGGCTGCTGCTGGCGGTGTCGAGCACGGGTTGCGGGTAGAGACCGAGCAGCACCAGCAGACCGGCGATGGTCAGCATCATGGCCAGCTCCCGTCTGTCCAGGCCCTTGAGGACGCTCTCGTCCTTGGGGGCACCGAAGCAGGCGCGCTGCAGCATGATGAGGGAGTAGACCGAGGCCAGCACCAGGCCGAAGGTGGCGATGATGGTGATGATGGGGGCCACCTGGAAGCTGCCGATGAGGATCAGGAACTCGCCGACGAAGTTGCCGGTACCCGGCATACCAAGGGAGGCCACCGAGAAGAACAGCATGACGCCGGGCAGGTAGCGCAGCCGACCCCAGAGGCCGCCCATCAGGCGCAGGTCACGGGTGTGCAGCCGCTCGTAGAGCTGACCGCACAGGATGAAGAGACCGGCGGCGGAGAGGCCGTGGGCTATCATCTGCACCACCGCCCCTTGCAGGGCCAGCTCGCTGCCGGAGTAGATGGCGATCATCACGAAGCCCATGTGGGAGATGCTGGTGTAGGCCACCAGCCGCTTGATGTCGGTCTGGGCGAACGCCAGCAGGGCGCCGTAGATGATGCCGAAGAGGCCAAGGAGCATGGCGTAGGGGGCGAACTCGGCGGAAGCTTCCGGGAACAGCGGCAGGGTGAAGCGCAGCAGGCCGTAGGCGGCGGTTTTGAGCAAGATGCCCGCGAGATCCACAGAACCCGCGGTCGGCGCCTGGCTGTGGGCGTCCGGCAACCAGCCATGGAGCGGCACCAGGGGCATCTTGACCGCGAAGGCGATAAAGAAACCCAGCATCAGCAGCCACTGCACGCCCATGCTCATCGGGGTGTTGAGCAGGTCGAGGTAGTTGAAGGTGAAGACCCCTGTGCTGGCGTGGTGGGTCAGCACCAGCCCGAGGATGGCCACCAGCATGATGAGGCCGCTCGCCTGGGTGTAGATGAAGAACTTGGTGGCCGCGTTGATCCGGGATTTACCGTCGGTGACCGAGTGGCCCCAGAGCGCGATCAGGAAGTACATGGGAACCAGCATCATCTCCCAGAAGAAGAAGAAGAGGAACAGGTCCACCGCCATGAAGACGCCGAGCACGCCCCCCAGGATCCACAGCAGATTCAGGTGGAAGAAGCCGATGCGCTGCACGATTTCCTTCCAGGAGCAGAGGATGGCCAGCACACCGATGAAGCTGGTGAGCATCACCATCAGGAGCGACAAGCCGTCTACCGCCAGGTGCAATGAGATGCCGAAGCGGGGGATCCAGGGTTGCTGCCACTCGGCCGCCCAGACGGGGAGGCCGGGGCTGGCGAGGGAGAAGTCACCCCCCAGCCAGATGGCACCGGAGAGCACCAGGCAGGCGCTCATGGAGAGCAGGGCTACCCAGCGAACGAATTGTCCGCCGAGCCGCTCCATCTGCCAGCAGAGCAAGCCGCCGATAAAAGGAATTAACAAGATCCAGAGTAAGGTCACGATATCAGCTCTCGTCTAGGTTCTAGTCGGGCAGGCCCCGGGCCTGCCACACATATTGGGCTCATGGATCAGCCGAGCAGCAGCAGGGCCAGGATCAGGGCGGCGCCCATCCCCATGGAGGCGGCGTACCAGCGCAGCTTGCCGGACACTGTCCAGGCCAGCAGCTGGTGGCCACCCTGGGCCAGCACGGCGGGCAGGTTCATCATCCGATCCAGCGGGTCCTTGCCGAGCAAGCGGGTCACCAGCAGGTAGGGCTTGACCCAGATCCAGTCATACAACCAGTCAAAGCCCCAGGCATTGAACCAGAGGGTGCTGAGCGCGCGGCCGGCGGCACTCTCGGCGATCCCCTTCGCCAGGCGACGTTCGCCAAGGAAGAGGAAGGCGGCAAGCGCAATGCCTGCCACGGCGATGACGCCGGAGAGGATCTCGAGGCTGTGGCGTCCCTCTTCGATATGATCCCCCGGGCCTGCCGGCAGCACTCCGGCGAGCGGCGGTACTATCAGGGCACCCACACCGGTGGAGAGCACCAGCAGCACCAGCAGCGGCAGCTGGTGGGCAAGACCGTGGCCTTTGTGCGCCTGCGTCTGCGCCTTGCCGTGGAAGGCGATGAAGATGAGGCGGAAGGTGTAGAGGGAGGTCAGGAAGGCCCCACCCAGACCGGCCCACAGCAGGGCGCTCTGGCCACTGGCCTGCACCTGCCAGAGGATGGCGTCCTTGCTGTAGAAGCCGGCGGTGACCAGCGGCAATGCGGCCAGGGCCGAGCCCCCCACCAGGAAGCAGGCATAGACCAGGGGCAGACTCTTGCGCAGGCCCCCCATCTTGAAGATGTTCTGCTCGTGGTGGGTCGCGACTATGACGGCCCCGGCAGAGAGGAACAAGAGCGCCTTGAAGAAGGCGTGGGTCATCAGGTGGAAGATGGCCCCTTCCCAGGCACCGACCCCCAGGGCCAGGAACATGTAACCTATCTGGCTCATGGTGGAGTAAGCCAGGATCCGCTTGATGTCGGTCTGTACCAGGGCGGCAAAGCCTGCCAGCACCAGTGTGATGGCACCGACCAAGGCCACCAGATGGAGGATCTCCGGGGCCAGCAGGAAGAGGCCGTGGGTGCGGGCGATGAGGTAGACACCGGCGGTCACCATGGTGGCCGCGTGGATCAGTGCCGAGACCGGGGTCGGGCCCGCCATGGCGTCTGCCAGCCAGGTCTGCAGGGGCAGCTGGGCGGATTTGCCAACCGCGCCGCCGAGCAGCATCAGGCAGGCGAACGACAGGGCAGGGGAGCCCTCGGCAAAGACCACTGGGGCGCGCACCAGCAGCTCGTGGATGTTGAGGGTGCCGAGCTCGCGGTAGAGCACGAAGAGCCCGATGGCGAGGAAGACGTCACCGACCCGGGTCACCACGAACGCCTTGAGGGCGGCGGCGCCGTTGGCCGGGTTGCGGTAGTAGAAGCCGATCAGCAGGTAGCTGCACAGCCCCACCCCTTCCCAACCCAGGTAGACGAACAGCAGATCATCGGCCAGCACCAGGAACACCATGCTGGCGATGAAGAGGTTGGTGTAGGTGAAGAAGCGGGAATACCCCTCTTCTCCGCGCATGTACCAGGAGGCGAACAGGTGGATGAAGAAGCCCACCCCGGTCACCACCCCCAGCATGGTCAGCGACAGCCCATCCAGCGCCAGACGGAAGGTGGGCTGGAATTCACCCACCGACATCCACTGCCACAGGGTCTGGGTATAGACGCCGCCCTCGGGGGTGTGATTGAGGAAGTCGAACCCGACCCAGATGGTGGTCAGGGCCGACAGGCCTATGCTGCCGACACCGATGAGTGCCGCGCTGCGCTCGCCGAGACGGCCGATGGAGAAGGCCAGCAGCAGCCATCCCAGCAGGGGGAACAGGAAAGTCAGGTATAGGAGGCTCATCCGCGCATCTCGCTCACAGTGTCCACGTTCAGGGTGTGGTAACGACGATAGAGCAGCAGTAACAGGGCGAGGCCTATACTGGCCTCCGCTGCCGCCAGAGAAATCACCAGTATGTACATGATCTGGCCGTCGGCCTGGGCCCAGCGGCTACCCGCCACCACGAACGCCAGGGCGGACGCATTCATCATGATCTCGATACTCATGAGGATAAACAGCAGGTTGCGGCGGATCAGCAGACCGCACAAACCGATGCAGAACAGAATTGCCGCGAGCAGCAAGCCGTGCTCCATGGGGATACCACTCATTGCTGACCTCCTTCCTGGGATGGGCGAGCGGTGGGTTTGGGGACGGAAAGCACTTCCCCGCTCTTGTCTTCACGGCCAAGGTGATAGGCGGTGACCAGACCCGCCAGCAGCAGTATGGAGGCGAGCTCCACCGCCAGCACATAGGGGCCGAACAGGGCGATGCCGACCTCTTTCGCACTGACGTCGGTCTGCCCGAGTTCACCGCCGGTGACCCCGAGGATGCCGTAGGCCAGGAAGCCGAGCAGGATGAGGGAGAGCAGGGCGGGCCCACCCCAGGTCATGGGGGTGAGCCAGTTGCGCTCCTGATCCTGGGATGAACCCAGGTTCAGCATCATCACCACGAACACGAACAGCACCATGATGGCGCCGGCGTAGACGATCACCTGCAGGGCGCCTGCGAAGGAGGCTCCCAGGCAGAAGAAGATCATGGCCACGGCGATGAGCGAAATGATGAGATTGAGCAGCGCATGCATGGGGTTGCTGGTGCTGATGACCCGCAGCGTGCTGTAAACGGCGACCAGGGCCGCGGCATAAAATGCCAGTTCCATGATTGACTCCTAGGGCAGCAGGCTCTTGACATCGATGGGTTTGGCTTCGTTCTCGGCATCCCCTTTGGGCTTGCCGTCGATGGCCATCCCGCTCATGCGGTAGAAGTTGTAGTCCGGGTATTTGCCGGGGCCGCTGATCAGCAGATCTTCCTTCTCGTACACCAGATCCTGGCGGCGATACTCGCCCATCTCGAAATCCGGCGTCAGCTGGATGGCGGTGGTGGGGCAGGCCTCTTCACACAGGCCGCAGAAGATGCAGCGGGAGAAGTTGATGCGGAAGAACTCTGGGTACCAGCGACCGTCGTCCCGCTCCGCTTTTTGCAGCGAGATGCAGCCGACCGGGCAGGCCACGGCGCACAGGTTGCACGCCACGCAGCGCTCGTCACCGTCCGGATCCCGGGTCAACACGATGCGGCCACGGAAACGGGGCGCGGCATAGACCTGCTGCTCCGGGTAGCTCAGGGTCTCGCGGGGGCGCCAGGCATGGGAGAAGACCATCCCCAGACTGCGCAGTTGGGTGCCAACACCCTTGATAATGCTCGTAATTTTCATTGGTGCCTCACTGCACGTTCATAAGCACGACGGCGCCGGTTACCAGCATGTTGAGCAAGGTAAGCGGTAAGCAGACTTTCCAGCCAAAGGACATCACCTGGTCAAAGCGCGGGCGGGGCAGGGAGGCCCGCAGCAGGATGAAGAACACCATGAAACAGGCGGTCTTCAGGGCAAACCAGATGAAGGGCGGCAACCAGGGGCCGTGCCAGCCACCGAAGAAGAGGGTCACGATGAGGGAGGAGATCAGCACTATGCCGATGTACTCGCCCACGAAGAACAGACCCCACTTCATGCCCGCGTACTCGATGTGATAGCCGTCGGCGAGCTCCTGCTCGGCCTCCGGCTGGTCAAACGGGTGACGGTGGGTGACGGCAACCCCGGCAAACAGGAAGGTGATGAAGCCCAGGAACTGGGGGATCACGTTCCACAATCCGGCTTGCGCCTCCACGATCTCCCGCAGGTTGAAGCTGCCGGTCTGGATGACGATCCCCATCAGTGACAGGCCGAGGAACACCTCGTAGGAGAGGGTCTGGGCCGAGGCGCGCAGGCTGCCGAGCAGGGAGTACTTGTTGTTGCTCGACCAGCCGGCAAAGAGCACGGCGTAGACCGCCAGCCCTGCTATGGCCAGGATGTAGAGCAGCCCCACGTTGAGATCCGCCACGCCCCAGGTGGGGGTGATGGGCACCACCGCAAACGCCAGAATGAAGGCGGTAAAGGCGATGATGGGGGCCAGCACGAAGATCCGGCGATCCGCGAAGGGCGGGATCCAGTCCTCCTTGAAGAACATCTTGACCATGTCGGCCGCCAGTTGCAGCAGGCCGAAGGGGCCCACCCGGTTGGGGCCGTACCTGTCTTGCCAGAGCGCCAGCAGACGGCGCTCGATGAAGCTCATGAAGGCGCCAGCCCCCACAATCCCCACCAGCACGATCAAGGCTTTGCCTACCTCCAGCAACAGATCGATCAGCTCATTGCTCATGCGATGGCCTCCTGCAAGTCAGTCACATAGACCTGGTGCAGCGCGGTCGGCAGACCATGGGCGCCCAGGGGCAGGCCGAGCAGACCCTGTGCCAGCCGTTCGCTGATCCGCAGGGTCAGCCGCCAGTGGTGACCACCCCAGGAGAAGGCCACCAGATTGCCGGCATGAAGGGCCAAACGGGCGGCATCGACCGGGTTCAGCACCAGCTCGGGGTCCCCCATGCGGGCCTGGATGACGGGGCTGCGCGCGGAGAGCTCGTCGCCACCGAACAGCTGGTCATAGCTCACCACTTGCAGCGCCGCCTGGGCGGTGAAGGGGGCGGGAATGGTGTCGAACCAGCCGAGGGACTCGCTGCCCGGCTCCAGCAGGCGACGACCGGGATCCCCGGCCCGCAGGTTGCCACCCACCTCGTCCTGGAACTTGTTCCAGGCGGAGGGGGAGTTCCAGCCCGGTGCCCAGGCGAACGGCACCTGTTGCAGGGGTTGGCGGGCACCGGCGTAGCCTTCCATGGAGAAGTTGAAGGGGGAGTCGGGGTCTTGCGCCACCCGGGGCTCGCTCACGTTCTGATCCGCCAGCATGGAGGTGCGGCCGCTGTAGCGGTGCGGCTCGCGGGCGAGCTTCATGCCGCGGATACGCAGCCCGGCATTGGGGGCGGCTTCGCCCATGGTGGCCAGCAGCGGGGCAGAGGCGGCGCAGGCCGCACTCACCTCGTCGAAGCTGCTCCAGCGGGGGGACTTGCCGTCCAGCGTGCCTTGCAGCGCGGCCAGCCAGCGCCAGCCTTCGCGCACCTGGATGTCGGCGTCGTAGAAGGCGGGGGCATAGACCTGGAAGAAGCGCTGGGCACGGCCTTCCATGTTCACCACAGTGCCATCGGCCTCCGCAAAGCTGGCGGCAGGCAACACCAGGTGGGCCTGCTGGGCGGTGCGGGTGTCCTGATGATCCACCACCAGCAGATGCTGCAGGCGCTTGATGGCGGCATCGACCCGGTTGCGGGGGGCGCGGCGATAGAGATCGTTCTCCAGGGTGATCAGCGCAAGGGACTCGCTCCCTTCGATGCGCTCGAGGGCGGCTTCCAGGGGAGCGGCGTTGCCGGCCAGCATGGCCAGCCCCAGGCTGTTGGCCTCCTGGGCCACCAGTGCCAGTTCGACGGTCTGACCACGACCCTTGAGGGCGTGGGCTATGTTGCTGGCCGCCTCGATCAGCGCCTGGCTGCGGGCACCGGAGCCCGCGATGATGAGCGGCTTCTTGGCGTTGCCAAGCAGCTCGGCCCAGCGGGTCGCTTGGGCCAGCTGATCGGCGCCCAGATCCTGCGGGGCAGGGGCGGAACCGTCGAGCAGGTGGGCGATGGCAAAGCCGAGGCGGGCCTGATCGGCGTGAGGGGCATGCAGGGTATCGGCGGCCACGTCGTCCAGACGGGTCTGATCCAGGCTGGTGATGAGCAGCGGATAACGCTCATTCTGAGCGAGCGTCTGCACCGCGGCGACCTGCCACAGGTCCACCTTCAGCTTGCGGGCGATTTCACGTCCCTTGCCCTTGACTGCCTGACGCAGGGCAAGGCTGATCCGGGCGGCCGTCTGGGTGACATCTTCACCCAGCACCAGCACGGCGTCGGCCTCTTCCATGTCACGCAGGCTGGGGGTGCGTACCCCGCCCTGGTGCAGGACATGCAGCATCTTTTGCAGGCAGGCCCATTCACTCTGCTCGACCCCTGCGTAGAAGTTGGCTGCGCCCACCAGCTCGCGCAGGGCGAAGTTGCTCTCGAGCGACGCCCGGGGCGAGCCGATGCCGATGATGCCGGAGGCGGTGCGCAGGGCATCGGCGGCGCGGTTGAGGGCGCCATCCACCGTGATGGCCAGCTTGTCATTGCCATCCTGAAGCAGGGGTTGGCGCGGGCGGTCGGCCTGGTTGACATAGCCGTAACCGAAGCGGCCGCGATCACAGAGGAAGTAGTGGTTCAGGGCGCCGTGGAAGCGGTTCTCGATGCGGCGCAGCTCGCCGTAGCGCTCACCCGGGCTGATGTTGCAGCCGACCGAGCACTGCTGGCAGATGCTGGGGGCAAACTGCATGTCCCACTTGCGGTTGTAGCGCTCGGAATGGGTCTTGTCGGTGAAGACGCCGGTGGGGCAGACCTCCACCAGGTTGCCGGAGAACTCGCTCTCCAGGGTGCCATCCTCGACCCGGCCGAAGTAGACGTTGTCGTGGGCGCCGTAGACCCCCAGATCCTCGCCGCCGGCGTAATCCTTGTAGTAGCGCACGCAGCGATAGCAGGCGATGCAGCGGTTCATCTCGTGGTTGATGAAGGGGCCGAGATCCTGATTCTGGTGGGTGCGCTTGGTGAAGCGGTAGCGGCGGCTGTTGTGGCCCGTCATCACCGTCATGTCTTGCAGGTGGCAGGCGCCACCCTCTTCACACACAGGGCAGTCGTGGGGGTGGTTGGTCATCTGCCACTCCACTACCGTCTTGCGAAACTCCTTCGCCTCTTCGTCCTCGATGGAGATATAGGTGCCATCTGTGGAGGGGGTCATGCAGGACATGACCAGGCGGCCGCGCTTGTCGTCGGCATTCTGATACTGTTTGACCGCACACTGGCGGCAGGCGCCGACGCTACCGAGCGCCGGGTGCCAGCAAAAATAGGGGACGTCCAGACCCAGCGACAGACAGGCTTGCAGCAGGTTATCTGCCCCGTCTACCTCGAACTCTTTACCGTCTACATGAATGGTTGCCATACAACTTCCCTGAAACCTGTTTTGTGAAATCGGCTATTGCCCGATGCGTTCTGGCGTATTACCAGCGCTCGCCCAGCAGATTGGGCTGGATACCCTTGAACAGCTTGTGATTGTCATGGGGGGCCTTGACCCCGGCCTCGAACTCGGACCGGAAGTACTTCATGGCACTGCCAAGGGGCTCGACGGCGCCAGGGGCATGGGCGCAGAAGGTCTTGCCCGGCCCCAGGAAGCTGACCAGCTGCTCCAGGGTGGCGAGATCCTCGGGCTGGCCTTCGCCTCGCTCCAGGGCCCGCAGGATCTTGACGCTCCAGGGCAGGCCGTCGCGGCAGGGGGTGCACCAGCCACAGGATTCGCGGGCGAAGAACTCTTCCATGTTGCGCAAGAGTCCGACCATGTTGATACTGTCATCCACCGCCATGGCGAGGCCCGTCCCCATACGGGTGCCGACCTTGCCGATGCCACCGGCATACATCTGGGCATCCAGGTGTTCGGGCAGCAGGAAGCCGGTACCGGCACCGCCCGGTTGCCAGGCCTTGAGGCGATAGCCGGATTTCATGCCGCCGGCATAGTTCTCGAACAGTTCGCGGGCGGTGATGCCAAAGGGCAGCTCCCACAGGCCCGGGTTGTTGACCTTGCCGGAGAAGCCCATCAGCTTGGTGCCGTGATCTTCCGAGCCCGGCAGCGCCAGCCCCTGGTACCACTCGACGCCGTTGCCGATGATGGCGGGCACGTTGCACAGGGTTTCGACGTTGTTGACGCAGGTCGGCTTGCCCCAGACGCCGGAGACGGCGGGGAAGGGGGGCTTGGCGCGCGGGTTGGCGCGGCGCCCTTCCAGGGAGTTGATAAGCGCGGTCTCTTCGCCGCAGATGTAACGCCCTGCGCCGGTGTGGACGAACAGCTCGAAGTCAAAGCCCGAGCCCAGGATGTTCTTGCCGAGCAGGCCGGCGGCCTTGGCCTCTTCCACCGCGCGGCGCAGGTGGATGGCTGCATCCACGTACTCGCCGCGCAGGAAGATGTAGCCGCGATAGGCCTTGAGGGCCCGGGCACTGATGATCATCCCCTCGATCAGCAGGTGGGGCAGCTGCTCCATCAGCAGCCGGTCTTTCCAGGTATTCGGCTCCATCTCGTCGGCGTTGCAGAGCAGGTAACGGATGTTCATGCTCTCGTCTTTGGGCATCAGGCCCCACTTCACCCCGGTGGAGAAGCCGGCGCCGCCGCGACCCTTGAGGCCAGCGTCCTTGACGGTGCCGACTATCTCATCGGGGCTCATATGACTCAGTGCCTTGCGGGCCGCATCGTAGCCCTGCTTGCTCTGGTATTCGTCCAGCCAGACCGGCTGGCCGTCATCCCGCAACCGCCAGGTGAGCGGATGGGTCTCGGCTGAACGGGCGATGCGGTTGGCGGTGCCAAAGGATGCCAAACTCATGGATAAGCCTCCAGGGTCTTGAGCAGGCTGACGGCATCGAGCCCACCGTAGGTATCGTCGTCGATCATCAGCGCCGGCCCCTTGTCGCAGTTGCCGAGGCAGCAGACCGGCAGCAGGGTGAAGCGGCCGTCAGGGGAGGTCTGGCCGGGGGCCAGATCCATGACCTCTTTCAGGCCGGCCAGCAGCTGCTCATGGCCGTTGATGTAACAGACCATGCTGTCACAGACACGGATGATGTGGCGGCCTACCGGCTGGCGGAAGATCTGGCTGTAGAAGGTGGCGACCCCTTCCACGTCGCTGGCAGGGATGCCGAGCACGGCGGCGATGGCATGGATGGCACCGTCCGGTACCCAGCCGCGGGCCTGCTGCACTATCTTGAGCGCTTCTATGCTGGCGGCGCGGGGATCTTCGTAGTGGTGCGTCTCATGCGCTATGGCATCGCGCTCGGCCTGGCTCAGGACGAAGTCGTCCTTCTGGCTTGGGACTAGGCCGTCCCCCTTGCTCTGGCATGCGCTCTGTCCCGCTGGGGACGATGTATTCTTGCACTGACATTGCTGGCTCATGAACTTAACCTTTTGTCGTTTATTCTTCTTGTCCCGTTGCGCCCCTGTGAGGACGCGGCGGGGACTTAACGATCCACATCCGACATGACGAAATCGATACTGCCCAGGTAGACGATGAGATCCGACACCATCTGGCCGCGGATCACCGAGGGGATCTGCTGCAGGTGGGCAAAGCTCGGAGTCCGGATCCGGGTCCGGTAGCTCATGGTGGAGCCGTCGCTGGTCAGGTAGTAGCTGTTGATCCCCTTTGTCGCCTCTATCATCTGGAAGGACTCGGCGGCCGGCATCACCGGGCCCCAGGAGACTTGCAGGAAGTGGGTGATCAGGGTCTCGATATCTTGCAGGGTGCGCTCTTTGGGCGGCGGCGTGGTGAGCGGGTGATCCGCCTTGAAGGGGCCCTCCGGCATGTTCTTCATGCACTGCTCTATGATGCGCATGCTCTGGCGGATCTCCTCGATGCGCACCGTGGCTCTGTCATAAGCATCCCCATTGCTGCCCACCGGCACCTCGAACTCGAACTGATCGTAGCCGGAATAAGGGCGCCATTTGCGCACGTCGAAGTTGAGGCCGGTGGCGCGCAGACCGCCCCCCGTGGTGCCCCAGGCGAGCGCCTGCGCCGTGTTGTAGGCGGCGACGCCTATGGCACGACCACGCAGTATGCTGTTGCGCATGGCGGCCTTCTCATACTCCATCAGGCGCTTGGGCAGCCAGCTCAGCAGGTTGTCCTGGATGAGACGGGCCCAGCCGATGGGCAGGTCGTGGGCCACACCGCCGATGCGGAACCAGGCCGGGTGCATGCGCGCGCCCGTGATGGCCTCGATGATGGTGTAGATCTTCTGCCGGTCGGTGAAGGTGAAGAAGACAGGGGTCATGGCCCCCACGTCCTGGATGTAGGTGCCAAGGAACAGCAGGTGGCTCTGGATGCGGAACAGCTCCGCCATCATCACCCGGATCATGTCGACCCGGTTGGGTACCTTGATCCCCGCCAGCTTCTCGACCGCCAGCACATAGGGCAGGTTGTTCATCACCCCGCCTAAGTACTCGACCCGGTCTGTGTAGGGAATGTAGCTGTGCCAGGACTGGCGCTCGCCCATCTTCTCGGCACCCCGGTGGTGATAGCCGATGTCAGGCACGCAGTCGCGGATCTCTTCCCCGTCGAGCTGCAGCACCAGGCGGAAGGCGCCGTGGGCTGAGGGGTGGTTGGGACCGAGGTTCAGGAACATGTAGTCCTCGTTCTCGTTGCCCCGGGCCATGCCCCACTCTTCGGGCTTGAACAGCAGGTTGTCCTGCTCCTGATCCTGCTTGACCGCATCGAGCATGAAGGGATCGAACTCGGTGGCGCGGGCCGGGTAGTCCTTGCGCAGCGGGTGTCCCTGCCAGCTCTTGGGCATCATGATGCGGGTGAGATGGGGGTGACCGTCGAAGGTGATGCCCATCAGATCCCAGACTTCCCGCTCGTACCAGTTGGCGTTGGGGAAGTGACGGCTGACGGTGGGCAGGTGCAGATCGCTCTCCATCAGTGGCACCTTCAGCATCACATCGGCGTTACGGTCGATGGAGATGAGGTGATAGAAGACGGTGAAGTCGCTGCCCGGCAGGCCGTGGCGATGGCTGCGCATCCGCTCGTCGGTGGCGCTGAGATCAAACAGCATCACGAAGGGGGAGGGAAGCTTTTGCAGGAAGCCCATCACGTCCAGCAGCAGATCGCGGGAGAGCCAGATCACCGGCACCCCGGTACGGGTGCTCTGCACCGTGAAGCGCTCGGCACCGAAGTGGGCGAACAGCTCGCCGACCACCTGGGCATCGGCGTGATCCGCCGTCTGCCCCTGGGCCATGGTGTAGTTGCTTGGGAATTCTCGAGTCAGTTTCATGGTCAGATCTCATCCGGCGTGCGCAGGTTGGTGACTTGGATGCGCTCTTCCCGCTTGCGATCCTTCTCGGCCTGCATCTGGGGACGGTAGATCCCCTGGTCACCCACCACCCAGGAGAGGGGGCGGCGCTCCTTGCCGATGGAGTCCTGCAGCAGCATCAGGGCCTGCAGGAACGCTTCGGGACGGGGCGGACAGCCCGGAATGTAGACGTCGACGGGCAGGAACTTGTCCACCCCCTGCACCACGGAATAGATGTCATACATGCCGCCCGAGTTGGCACAGGCGCCCATGGAGATGACCCACTTGGGTTCGAGCAGCTGCTCATAGAGGCGCTGGATGACAGGCGCCATCTTGATGAAGGGAGTGCCGGCGATCACCATGAAATCCGCCTGACGGGGCGAAGCCCGGATGACTTCGGCGCCGAAGCGGGCCACGTCATGGGGGGAGGTGAAGGCGGTACACATCTCCACATAGCAGCAGGAGATGCCGAAGTTGTAGGGCCAGAGGGAGTTCTTGCGGCCCCAGTTGACGGTGTCTTGCAGCACCTCTTCGAGGCGCCCGATCATGATGCCGCGGGTCGCCTGCTGCGCCAGTGGGTCATCGACGGTCTGGCGCTGTTCCTGGGGGTAGCGCTCAACGGGCGCATCCGGGTCAATCCGGGTCAGGGTGTACTTCATGGTGCAACCTCAAAGGGATAATCGGTAAATCAGTCTGGCTTCTTGTCAGTCAGGACGCGTTTCTTCGGGGCCCAGTCGAGGGCACCGATGCGCCACAGGTAGATGAGGCCTACCAGCAGCAGGGTGATGAAGATGGTGGCTTCGATAAAGCCGACCCAGCCGCTTTCCCGAACGGAGACGGACCAGGCGAAGAGATAGAGCGCCTCGACGTCGAAGATGACGAAGAACATGGCGACCAGATAGAACTTGGCGGAGAAACGCAGACGGGCATTGCCGACGGAATCTATGCCGGATTCGAAGGGCCTGTTTTTGGCACGGCCATAGGCTCGTCCCCCCAGCAAGGCCGCGACGCCTATCATGGTCAGGCAGATGCAGATGGCCCCAATGACATAGACAGCAAAGGCCCAATGCTGGACAGCAATATCAGCAAACATAGGAGTTTTCCCTAACCGAATTAATCATGTAACTTAACAAGGATGCTACGTATTATGCCAGTTCCATACTGATTTACATGTCATTTCAAAGGATTAATTATTAATCAACGGGAGGAAAATCGCGTTTTGCTAGCGGGGTCAATTTTCTCATTTGAGAATCATTTTCAATTGCTTTTACGCGGTGGGGAAAACAGCTGATTCGCTTGAAAAATAAACTAATCGACAAAACGAAAGACCCCGCATGGCGGGGTCTTTTCATCAGGGGGCGAGGAGGGGGAGGGCTTGCTCCGCCGCCTTGCCCTGGGAAAGCACTATCTCCACCCGGCGGTTGGCCTGGCGATGGGCCGGGGTGTCGTTGGCAAAGCGGGGCTGGGTGTCAGCCACACCCTGGGCGATGACGCGGCGCGAATCCAGCTTGGGGTTGGTGAGCAGGGTATGGACTATGGTGGCCGCCCGCAGCACTGACAGCTCCCAGTTGTTGCGATAGAGCTCCACCGGCGCCTGGGAGTTGTCGGTGTGGCCGGTGACCACCACCATGCCCGGAATATCGGCCAGCACATCGGAGACCTTGTTGACCAGGGGGATGAACTGGGGCTGCAGGAAGGCCGAATCGGCGGGGAACAGGGTCTTCTCGCCGATGCGGATCACCAGCTGGCTGCCGAGCTGCTCCACCTCGATCTCCTGGGATTCAATCTGGCTCTTGAGCTGCTGCTGCAGTTTTTGCTTGGTGACAGTGGCCCAATCCTGCTCCTTGGTCTTGTGGGGCCATGACTCGGTGGAGCTGGGCTTCTCCGAGGCGCCTATGGTCTCGTTGAAGGGGTCGGCCGCGGCGGCCGGGCTCTGGGTGTCCAGCAGCTCCTCCTTCTGGGAGGTACCCGGCGTGGTCTTGGACTCAGGCTCCAGTATGCCTGTCCCCCCCTGCATCACCGGAGAGCCCGCGGGCAGAGAGATGAGGCCTATCTTGCCAAGAGATTCGATAAAGCCCTGGATCAGCACCCGGGTCTCCGACTGCTTGGCCATGGCGAAGGAGTAGAGCACCACGAACAGGGCAAACAGCAGGGTCATGAAGTCGGCATAGGAGACCAGCCAGCGCTCATGGTTCTCCGGTGCCTCAGCCTTTTTCTTTTTCGCCACCATGGCCTCCGAGATAGGGTTCAAGGGTCACTTGCAGCCGTTGTTGTGACTCGCCGTCCACTATGCAGAGGATGCCGGTCAGGGTCATCTCCTTGTAGTGGCGGATCTGGTGGGCGAAGCCCTTGTAGCGGTTGCCAAAGGGCAGGAAGATCAGGTTGGCGGCGCCGACCCCGTAGATGGTGGCGATGAAGGCCACCGCGATGGCGCCCCCCAGCTTGTCGGGCTGATCGAGTAGCCCCATGGCATGGATCAGGCCAAATACGGCACCGACTATCCCCATGGTCGGGCAGTAGCCCCCCATGGCTTCGTAGAATTTGACGGTCTGCTCGAGATCTTCCTGCTCGAACTCGATCTCGTTCTCCAGCACCTCGTGGATCTTGGTCTTCTCGTAGCCATCCACCATCATCTGCACCCCTTTTTTCAGGAAGGGATCCTTGATGTCATCGATCATTCCCTCCAGCGCCAGCATGCCGCTGCGCCGGGCGTTGCCTGCCAGGGTCTCCAGCAACTGGGCCTGCTCCAGCATGTCGAGGCGCAGGGGAGAGATGAGCCACTTGAAACGCTTGAAGGTCTTGCCGACCACGGAGAAGGGGAACTGGGTCAGGGCGGCACCCACTGTGCCCCCGATCACGATGAGAAAGGCGGGGAGATCGAGCAGGGCGCTGGGGTGCCCCCCCTCGATGATGTTGCCACCCAGGATGGCAGCCAGGGCCAGCAGCAAACCAATAAGACTCATTTGTCCATATCCCTATGCGTTGTGTGTGGCTAGTGTAGCCATTTAACTATCAGTTTTTCAAAACGAAATACAATCGGTGAGCAATATCCGGGAGCTAACCGGCACGGGGTTACCCTACTGTGTCGGCCCGAGTCGCGGGATCATGAGGGCTGGCAAGCACCAGCATGGCAGCAAGGGGCAACCGGGTATCCTGGCCCCTTGGTCAAGTGGAGAGGGATTGTGCCGACAGGTCGGTGATAAAAAGAGAGTGATGGGCGAGGAGTGGTGGAGATCGGTCTTCCTCCCTCGGTTCTGGGGGCGCAGGAGTTCAAACGCAAAAAACCGACCCTGAGGTCGGTTTTTTATAATTTGGCGGTGGGGAGGGATGATTCGCCACTGCGTGGCTCACCCCTTCGGGGCGGCCGTTGGCCGTTCATCGCAGCAAGCTGCTCTGCTCGAACCCGGCGAGGGTTCTCACCCTCCCTCCATGGGCATCAGATTTTGCTGTGCCACCAGATGCAAAAAACCGACCCTGAGGTCGGTTTTTCAATTTGGCGGTGAGGGAGGGATTCGAACCCTCGATACGTTGCCGTATACACACTTTCCAGGCGTGCTCCTTCAGCCACTCGGACACCTCACCAAATTTTTGACTGCTGTTTAACGTGTTCAATCGCCACGTGGTTCGCTGCGCTGTTGCGCTGGAACGGGGCGTAATTTAGGGGAAAGCTGACTCGGGGTCAAACACTTTTCCCCTTATTTTTCAGAATCTTTATCGAATGCCTATCCCTTGCACAGAATGCCGGTTTTTTAAACCGGCTCAGGGTTTGTCCAAAATGATCAGGCTGTCGGGCAACTCGTTTTGATCCCGGGTCGCCGGAAACGCATCGGTCAGGATGGCGCTGGTACGCTCCACGCACTCGAGGAAGCCCTGCTCCACCTCCTTGTTGCGCACTCGCACCACGAAGTCGTCGATGATCTGCTGCCACTGCGCGTTGTCTATGTGCTGGGCTATGCCGTCATCCACCAGGATCTCCACATAGTGCTCCGCCACCGAGACGAAGATCAGCACCCCGAGCCGGTCGCGGGTGCGGTGCAGCCCCTGCTCGACAAATTGCAGGCGGGCCATCAGTGCAGCCCTGTGCTGACGCACCTTTTTCGGGATCAGCCGCATCTTGATGGGGGTCCAGTGGAACAGCAGGCTCAGCAGCAACCAGACCGACCACTGCACCAGCAGGATCTCGTACCAGCCGAGCCAGAAGCCGAGCTGGAATACCAGCAAGGGGGTGAGCATGGCCAGCAGCGCCGCCCAGAGGGTGGGAATGTAGCGATACCCATCGCTGGCCGGAGCCAGCACCGTGACCAGTTCAGCATCAGTCTCTAGCTCCGCTTCGCGCACCTTGGCCTGAAGCGTGTGGAAGAACTGTTTAGAAATCATGATTTGTCTCTTTATTCCTGTTACCAGCCACCGGAGGCTCCGCCGCCGCCAAAACTGCCGCCGCCACCGCGAAATCCACCGCCGGAGCGGCCAGAGGAGCGGCCAGAGGAGCCTCCACCAAATCCACCCGTTCGACGTCCCCCTCTTAACCAACCGCCACCACTGTGCAGAATCATGATTACGATCAGAACAATTACAGTGTGGAAAAATCGCCAGAGGTCGCTGAGTATCCCACCCTTGTTGTTTTTGTTGTTGTCTGCCGGCCGGTACTCACCCGCCAGGGCCTTCATGATGCTCTGGCTGCCGGCCACCACGCCGGCCACCATGTCGCCGCGCTTGAAGGCGGGCAGGATCCGGGTCTGGATGATGTTGGCGGCGATGGCATCGGGCAGGGCGCCCTCCAGGCCATAGCCCACCTCGATGCGCACCTTGCGCTCATCCTGGGCGATCAGCAGCAGCACGCCGTTGTTCTTGCCCTTCTGGCCTATGCCCCAGTGGCGACCGAGCTGGTAGCCGTACTCCTCTATGGTCTCCCCATCCAGGTTGTCGACGGAGACCACCACCAGCTGGATACCGCTGCGCTTCTCGAAGGCAGCCAGCTGCTGGGTCAGCTGGTGGGCCTGTTTGCGAGACATCAGCGCCGCCTCATCCACCACACGCCCGCTCAAGGTTGGAAAGTCGGGGGCGGCATGCAGCGCTGCCGTCCAGAGCAGCAGCAAGGGGAGCAGCGCGCGCAACATCATGGTCATTGGAAGCTGACCTTGGGCGCCTCATCGGCACCGGGCTTGGCGCTGAAACTGGGTTTGGCCTCGAGATCCGAATAGAGCAGCTTGGACCAGATGACCCCCGGGAAGGTGCGGATCTCGGTGTTGAACTGGCGCACCGCCTCTATGTAGTCGCGCCTGGCCACAGCGATGCGATTCTCGGTGCCTTCCAGCTGGGCCTGCAGGGTCAGGAACTGCTGATCCGCTTTCAGATCCGGGTAGCGCTCGACCACCACCATCAGGCGGGAGAGGGCGCTGGAGAGCTGATCCTGGGCCGCTTCAAAGGTCTTGAGCTGGGAGGGGTCGCTCACCTGCACGCTGCCGACCCGGGCGCGGGCATCGGTGACCGCTTTCAGGGTCTCCTGCTCATGGCTGGCGTACCCCTTGACGGTGGCCACCAGGTTGGGAATGAGATCGGCGCGGCGCTGATACTGGTTCTCGACCTGGCCCCAGCTTGCCTTGACCTGCTCATCCAGGGTGGGGATGTTGTTCATGCCGCACCCGGTCAATCCCAGCAGCAGGGTGAAAGTCAGCAGGCACTGGGTGGCCCTGTGCCGGAGTGAAGTGGCCATCTTGTTGTTCTCCATTGAAATTTCTGACGGATATCGGCTCACCATAGCAGCTTGTGGTCAACCCTCACAACGCCTCGGTAAGACGGGGGCACGGTAGCTCATGGAGACCTTGGGCAACTGGGGCTTGTCCTTGAGCCAGGAGGCCAGCTCGGCATCGCAACCGTTGCCGGGTGGGATGGGGGCCTGGGGCTGGCAATCCGGGCTGTTCGCCGGGCAGCGCAACCTGACGTGAAAGTGGCTGAAGTGGCCGACCCAGGGGCGCAGCTTGGCGACCCAGGGTTCATCGGCCGCCCGTTTGCACACCTCGGCCTTGATGACGGGGTTGACGAAGATGCGCGCCACCTCGGGCTTGCTGGCGGCGAGGCGCAGCAGATTGAGCTGCTGGGGGCCAAAGCGCCCCGGCAGCATTTTGTAGCTGGGCTCATCGATCAGCGCCCACTCCTTGGGGGCGTCCTGCTCCCATTTGCTGATGGGGCGGTTTGCCATCCGGAACCAGATGTCGGCGTCGAGGCCGGTCTGGTGGCTGCGATGGCCCGAGGTGAAGGGGCCGCCACGGGCCATGGCGAGATCGGCGATATAGAGATCCGGCATGCCGGCCAGCCTGGTCTGGTTGGCCAGGCCCTGCAAGTAGTGAATGAGATCGGGGTGACCGTAATAGCGCAGCCGCTTGGTGCGGATCACCTGATAACCGGGTCCCGTCAGCGGCAGGGATACGCCGTTTTTCAGACAACCGGCCGCGTAGCCGCCGATGGCTTCTGCATAGAGGGCGCTGGTGGTGAACAGCAGGGCAGTGGCGAACATGGGACTCCTGAAGATGGCGGGCTCAGACAGCCCCAAGCATACCAAGAGTGGCGGCCAGTCGTCATCCGCGCCGCCGCGCCGGTTGCAACCCATGGGCGGGCTCGCGCACAATGCGGGCCAACACGGGGCGGCAGGGCCGTTTCCATCATGTGAGGAGGATGAAATGAGAGTCAGTGAACTGGCATCGCGGGGGGGCGTGAACTGGCTGATGCCCCCGGCGCGGCGCTTCTACGGGGTTATGATCTGCCTGTTGCTGGCGAGCCTGGGCACTGTGGTGGCCGCGCTCTTGCTGGGGTATCCCGAGATGGGGCTGCTGCCCTGGGTCGGTCTGGTGTTTGGCGGCATAGTGCTGGTGATGATGGTGTTGCCGCGCAACTGGCAGCGCTGGCGGTTGGCGGAGCTCGCCTGGGACGACCATCACCTCTATCTGCTCAACGGCGGCGAAGACAGGGCCCTGGCCCTGCCGAGGGCGGCCCTGGTGGGCATAGAGCGGGATCGCAAGGTGGGGCACGACGGTCAGTGGCTAGACTTCAGCCTGGATCTGGGGCTGGATGGGGAAACCCTGGCCGACGCCACCGCCTTGCTGGGGCTGACCCGGGAAGGCACCCATGAGGTGGCCCCCGGAGTCTATCGCTTTGGTTTTAAACGGGCCTGGCACAGCCGCCGCGCCCTGAGCAGCTTGTTGGCCGCGCTGCAACCAGTCTGACTATTTTCTCGACAATTTATCGCAAAGCTCAGATACTCCCTCTGATTCGAATTGATCTTTCCTGCTCCGATAGTCCAAGAGATCAACAACTTGGGCCTCGAGGTAGGGAGTGCCACGGCATGATGCCATGGCTGGTCCGGCAGGGGGGTTGTGCCCTTACTCCAGGTCGGTGGATGCATAGAGAAGGCACCTTGAATCGAGAGTGGATGGCATGAAGATTTACGTAGGTAATCTGTCGTACCGGATGACGGCCGACGAACTGACAAATGTGTTCAGCCAATTTGGGCAGGTAGACAAGGTCGATATCATCATCGATCGCGATACCGGTCAGTCCAAGGGGTTTGGCTTCATTGAAATGCCTGTCAACGGGGATGCCGAGAAGGCCATCGCCGAGTTGCACGGCACCGAAATAGGTGGCCGGACCATCACAGTCAACCAGGCCAAACCGAAGACAGATGCACCTCGTGGTCGCCCCCAGCGCCATCGTTGAATCGTCTCGATAACGAAAAACGGCATGGAGCAATCCATGCCGTTTTTGTTTGCCTCGCGCTCAGTGGCCGGCGGGATCAGGGCACATCGTAACCCAGGGCGGCCTTGCGGATGCGGAACCACTGCTGGCGGTTGAGCTGGATGGACTCGGCCGCCACGGCGGCGGCGATCCGCTCCCGCTTGCCCGAGCCGATGAGCGGCAGCGGCTGGCTCGGCAGCATCATCACCCAGGCGTAGACCACCTGCTCTATGTGCTGAGCGCCCACTTCATGGCGGATCTGCTCGAGCTCGGCCCGCAGCGGGGCATAGGCGGGATCGTTGAACAGCCGTCCGCCACCGAGGCAGGACCAGGCCATGGGCTTGATGCCCAGTTGCTGGCACTGATCCAGGGCGCCATCCAGCGTCCCTTCCTGGTGCAGCGGCGAGATCTCCAGCTGGTTGGTGACCAGGGGGAAGGGCAGGCGGGATTGCAGCAGCGCGAATTGGTGGGGCGTGAAGTTGGAGACACCGGCGTGCTTGATCTTGCCCGCCTGCTTGAGACTGATGAAGGCCTCGGCCACCTCGTCGGCATTCATCAAGGGATCCGGGCGGTGGATCAGCAGCAGATCCAGGTGATCGGTGCCGAGCTTTTGCAAGGAGGCCTCGGCGCTGGCGACGATGTGGTCCTTGCTGGTGTTGTAGTGATTGAGGGCGTGTTCCGGCTTGGCGGTGAGGGCGATGCCGCACTTGCTGACAAGCTCCATCCGGCTGCGCAGGGAGGGCTCCAGACGCAAGGCCTGGCCGAAGGCCTCCTCGCACTGGTAACCGCCGTAGATGTCGGCGTGATCTATGGTGGTGACCCCGAGATCCAGGTGGTATTTCATCAGATCCAGCAGGGCGGCCGGGGAGAGTTGCCACTCCATCAGGCGCCAGTAGCCCATGATGAGGCGGGAGAAGGTGGGGCCTTGATGGTGCAGGGCAAGACGGGATACGGACATGGTGACTCCTCTACGGATAAAGAGACGGACAAATAAAGGCAGAATCAATGCTGCCAGCATCTTGGTCTCTTCTGGCGGACAAGGCAATAATGCCCCCCTCGCGAATTCGAACTATGGTTCTGACCGATACAGGGGCCCGGGCGCAGAGACGGGCCAAAAAGACGATGGAGGGGTTGTGATGGAAGGATTTGCCGCCAGGCTGCAGAGCCTGATCGGGGAGGGCAGCGTCAGCGCCTTCGCCCGCAAGGTGGGGCTGAGTGAGGCCCTGATCCGCAAGTATCTGAAAGGGGCCGAGCCCGGTCTTGGCAAGGCGAACCAGATCGCCATGGGGGCCAACTGCTCCCTGGAGTGGCTCGCCACCGGCTGCGGTTATCTCTATCGCCAGGCCGAGGTGGTGGACAGGGACGCGCTGGCGGCGGCGGGGGCGCTGGTGCAGGAGAAGCTCCCCGGCCAGCCGCTGCCGGACGAGCAGCATCTGGTGACCCTGCTCGCCTATTACCAGTTCCTGCGCAGCCACAAGCAGGCGGACGGTTTTCTGGATCTGGCGCGGGCGCGGGAGTTCGGCCGCCATCTGGCAGAGGCCTGAGGCCGCCGGGGTCCCCGGCAGGGCGCCATTCTTCTGATACTCTCTAAGCAATGGACAAATCCAAGGACACACAGATGAGTTATCTGATCCTGGGCAGTGGCGGATTGGGGGGGGCCCTGGCCCACGAACTCGCCAGCCGTGGCGAAGAGTGGTTGCTGGCGGGCAGGCAGTTGCCAAAAGGGCTGGATCCCGCCTGCTATTTCCCGTTGCAGGAGGTGGACCCGCTCTCCTTCGAGGCCCTGTTCACCCTCTATGACGCCACCACATTGCCGAGGGTGGTGATCAACACCATAGGTCTGCTGCACGATCTCAACCACATGCCGGAGCGGCGGGTGGAGGAGGTGAGCCCCCAGTGGCTTGGGGAAAGCCTGCAGGCCAATGCCTGGCCCCACCTGGCCCTGGGTGCCAGCCTGAGCCGGCTCATGACCCCCGAGAGCCGGTTGTGGCTCTGCTCTCTCTCGGATCTGGCCGGCAGTCTGGGGACGGCCAACCTGGAGGCCGTCGGGCGCTACAGCTACCGGATGAGCAAGGCGGCCCTCAACATGGGGGCCAGGATCCTGGCCGCCGAGTGGGCCGAGCGCTTCCCCGGCGCCGGCGTCATCACGGTTCACCCCGGGCTCATGGATACCCCCATGCAGCAACCCTTCCGGCAGGGGCTTGACCCGGCCCTGTTGCAGGATCCCGCTCTGGTGGCACCGCAGTTGCTGGATCTCCTGGCCTCGCTGACCCAGGCGCACTCCGGCCGCTTCGTGGACTTGCGCGGCCAGCCGCTGCCCTGGTGAGCCGCCGGGCTCACATTCCCGCCCCCCATCCCTTGCCAGCATGGTGCCGGCTGGTTAATGTCATGCTCCTGCATCAGGAGGATGACATGCGCTATATCGATTTACGAAGTGATACCGTGACCCAACCCACGGAAGCCATGCGCCAGAGCATGCTGCATGCCGAGGTGGGAGATGATGTCTACGGGGAAGATCCCAGCATCAATGCGCTCGAGCGCAAAGGTGCCGAACTGCTGGGCAAAGAGGCGGCCCTGTTCGTGCCATCCGGCACCATGTCCAACCTGCTGGCGATGATGAGCCACTGCCAGCGCGGGGAAGGGGCCGTGCTGGGCGCCGCCTCCCACATCTATCGCTACGAGGCGCAGGGCTCTGCCGTGCTGGGCTCGGTGGCCCTGCAGTCTGTCCCCATGCAGGCCGACGGTACCCTGGCCCTGAGCGACGTGCGGGCCGCCATAGCCCCCGATGACGCCCACTTCGTCCAGACCCGACTGGTGTGCCTTGAAAATACCCACAATGGCAAGGTGCTGCCGCTGCATTACCTGCGCGAGATGCGCGATTTTGTGGATGAGCACGGCTTGCTGCTGCACCTGGACGGGGCCCGCCTCTTCAATGCGGTGGTGGCGAGCGGCGAGCCGGTCGCGGCGATAGCGGCCCCCTTCGACAGCATCTCCGTCTGCCTCTCAAAGGGGCTGGGGGCGCCGGTCGGTTCACTGCTGGTGGGTTCCCATGGCTTCATCGCGCGGGCCAGACGGCTGCGCAAGATGCTGGGGGGCGGCATGCGTCAGGGGGGGATCCTGGCCCAGGCCGCCCTGTTCGCCCTGGATCAGCACGTCACCCGGCTGGCGGACGATCATCGCCGCGCCAGGCGTCTGGCAGAAGGGCTGGCCCCCTTGCCCGGCATAGCGCTCAATATGGAAGAGGTGCAGACCAACATGGTGTTCCTGCGCTTGACTCAGGGGGATCCCGCCACCTTGCTCGGCTTCATGAAGGAGCGCGGCATCCTCTTCTCCGGCTATGGGGAGCTGAGGCTGGTGACCCACCTGCAGATCACCGATGACGACATCGACGAGGTGATAGATGCCTTCACCGAGTTCCTGAATGGCTGAGCCTGATCGGCATGAAGCGAAGAAGGGCGCCTGATGGCGCCCTTCTTGTGTCTCTGTGCCGAAGAATCACCCCTGGCGCTGGCCCGTGATCAGCATGGCCTCGTCGGTGGCGTCGTAGATCATGATGGCCAGATGGGTGACCTCGCCGCCAAAATCGGCCAGGGGCACCAGGGTCAGGTTCTGGTACATGTGGGGTGCCGAGCCCGTGATGGGGCGGTAGTTGGAGAAGCGCAGCAGGTAGGGGCGCTGCTCCCAGGTGCTGAAGGCGCGGTTGTTGAGCTTGAACACCATGTTCGCCTTGCGCTCGAGCCAGGCCCTGTCGACGTCGGGGAAGAGGTCAAACAACACCTGATCCCGCACCTCGCCGGCCAGTCGGCCGCTGTGGCTCTCCATGAAGCCGTTCCATACCTGAACCCGGTAGCCCTTGTCGAGCACGACCAGCCCCACGTCCAGGTTCTGGACTATGTTCATCAGCCAATGAAATTCCCGGATTTCCATGGTCACTCCTGGTGCCTGAGCCTGTGTTGTTGATGCTGCAAGGTGCTGATTGGCAACCGTTAAAGCATATGCATGATCTTGTTGTTCATGGTGGCGATGGAGTCTTCGGTGAACAGCAGCAGCAGGTCGCACTGCACCGCATACCCCTGCACCCGGTAGTTGATCTCGATGGCCAGGGTGCGGCGCCAGCGGCTCTGGTTGGTGCGAATGAGATCCCTAATGGGCCTGTGCTGACCGAGCACCACGGGATGGCCCTGGCTGAAGGGGGTGTCGAGCTGGTTGGCATAGCCGCGCAGGAAGGCCCCGATCAAGACGTTGGCGGTATCCATCAGCAGTTCCAGCTCGGCGTTGTGATCCAGCACCCCCTGATGGTTCATCAGGCGTGCCAAGTCCTGGAAGCTGGCGTCGTGAAACAGCAGGAGCGCCTCGCCGGCAATGCCGGCCCCGATGAAGCCCTGGCAGACGGCGGAGAGGGTATCCGACTCGGCGGCGGCCGAGAGGGCCATGTGCAGCTCGGAGACCTCCAGCACGTTGACGTTGGGGATGGGCAGCAGCACGAAGGCATCCAGCAGGCGAGCCAGCAGATCGGCCCCCTGGCCCATGGCGACGTTGGCGAGCTCCTGATAGACATCCCGCTGCTCTGGGGTGAACTGGATGGTGCTCTCGAGGGGGGCGTGACCGGGGACGGCAAGGGCGGGTGCGGCGGCCGGGTGGGGCGCCGCTTGCCACAAGCCGTGGCGGCTGAGCAGGGCGAGCAGGCTCTCCGGTGAGGCCGGTTTCTTGATGAAATCGAGGGCCCCGAGGGCCATGACGCGGGCGTGGGCTTCCGGCTGGATGTCACCGGAGACCACAATCACCTTGCTGCGCAGCCCCTCGCGCTTGAGGGTCTCCAGCACGCCATAGCCGTCCATCTCTGGCATGGTCAGATCGAGAAAGATCAGATCGCCGTGGCCCATCAGGATCTGCTCAACCCCTTCCAGGCCGTCAGCGGCCTGATGCAGGGTGACATTCCAGTCGGCAGGCAGGGCGCGCATCAACTGCTTGCGAGCGAACCCCGAGTCATCACATATCAATACATTCATAGTGTTAGCCGACCTGTGCAACGAGGATTGCGCTAAGTGTGGGCGATCAACCGTCAGATGCAACGGGCAGCGGCATGGCCGGCAAAAATTGATCGTCCCGCTGATGATGGCGATAGCGTGCGGAGTATTTCTCGACGAAATCGGCAAACATCTTAACACGCAACGGGGTGAACTGGGGCTGGCAATGGAGCATGTAGAAGGGGCGCTTGCCCGACTGCCAGTCCGGCAGCACGGCGACCAGCTGCTCGTCTTGCAGGAAGGGGTGCACATAGTGCAGGGGGGCATTGACGATGCCGAGGTGGCGCCGGGCCGCCCGCACGGCGGCCTGGGTCTGGTTGACGTTCAGGCGCGGTGTCCGCTTGATCTGCACCGTCTGCTGATCCCGCCCGCTCAGCTGCCAGTGCTGGTGGGGCCAGCAGTAGATGAGGTCGTGCTCTTCCAGCTGGGCCGGGTGGGAGGGGATGCCCATCTTCTCCAGATAGAGAGGGGAGGCAAACAGGCCGTACTCGATGTGACCGAGGCAGAGGGCATTGGGCAGGGTCTGGGAGAGCTCGCCGTTGAAAAACACCAGATCCCTGTCCTGATCACAGAGGGGGGTGTGGTCATTGGTCTGGCTGATGTCGAACTGCACCCCGGGATAGCGCAGACCGAAGTCAGCCAGCATGTCGACCAGTATGGTATTGGAGAGGGCGATGGGCGCGGCGAGGCGGATGAGGCCGCTGATGTCCCTCTCCTGGCCCTGGATCTCGCCGGTCGCCTGCTCGATTTCGGCCAGCGGCGTGCACAGGCGCTCGTAATAGCGCAGCCCCTCGTCGGTGAGGCGCAGCTTGCGGGTGGATCTGTGCAGCAAGGCGCACCCGAGCTGTTCTTCCAGTTGTGAAATGCGTCGACTGATGGTGCCGGTCGGCATGCCCAGCGCGGCGGCGGCGTGGGAGAAACCGCCCTCTTGCACCACCTTGACGAACAGATAGAACTCTTCGATGTACTTCATAAGCGGCTTAGGGGGTGTTTGTAACAAGCCCGTGACCTTATGAAGAGTCGCCAGGCTTGGCAAGCGCAATCCGGCGTTTAATTGATCTGGATTAGATTCGACTCGCGCTGGTACTGATTGAGCAAATGGACGAAGTCGGCGGGGGGGCGGTCCAGGCTGTTGTCCGGCACCAGCAGATCATAACCCAGCAGATCCCGCAGTCTGGCCATGCGGTTGCCCAGCATGGCGATCACCCCATCGTACTGCTGGCCTGAGGGGGAGCGAAAGCGGCTCTCCTCCAGCAGCCCCTCGCCCAGCAGCCCGCTGCCGCAGCCTCCGGTGAGGCAGTCGGGGCGCTCGCTGCTGATGGCCTGCAACAGCACGGCGCGCTGCTCGGTCAGCAGGCGAACGGCCAGCCTGGGTGTGATCAGCGTCAAGAAATCGTCGTAATCCTTAATCTTCAAACCTATGTAGGGCAGGGGCACCAGATCCCACCCTAAATGGATACGTGGCTGGTCAATTCGCTGAATATTTCTCCATTTCAGGATCCAGCCACCGTACTTATGGTGATATTGCAGACAATCCTGACACAGGGAGAGACTAAAATGAGGCTCAGCCAGTTTCAGCGCCCCGACAAGAATTGTCATCAGACCCGTCAGCAGGAGGAAGATGACCGGCATTAGTAGTTGTTCAGGAAAGAAAAAAAGTATAAAAATCATAGCAATGGTTATGACCATGCCCAACAATACCAGTGTGAGCCCATTTCTTCTGACCATGGGGATCACATGTAGCGTTTTCATATGATTTCGGCCCTTTTTCACCTGTCTGTTTCCAGATTATGGGTCGGAACGGATTTTGTACCAGCACGGACGCGTTTGCCAAAGACGGGTCCAGGCTGGTTCTGCCATGAGCTTTCAGCATGAATCATCACGCAACATGAATACGCTAGACGAACGCCTGCTTACCGCGATGGACGTGCTCCATACGCCCATCTGGGTCTATGACATCCAGCGTCACCACATTTACTGGGCCAATGGCTCCGCCCTGGGATTGTGGGAGGCGAGCTCCCTGGCCGAGCTGCAATCCCGCGACTTCTCGGCCGACATGGCCGCCGCCATCGATCTGCTGTTGCAGCGTTATCTCGGTGATTTTCAACAGGATCGCAGTTACAACGAGTGGTGGACCCTCTCCCCCAAGGGGGTCAAGAAGCAGGTCTATCTGCGCCTCTCCGGGATCCAGCTCGCCGGGCGCCAGATGATGATGACGGAGGCGGTCATCGATGCCGACACCCTCTATCAGGAGTCCTCCCTCGCCACTGGCGATACCCTGGCCTGCCTGTTCGACAACGAGGGGGCCCTCGAGAGCGGCAACCACCACTTCGACATGTGTTTCGGCACTGGCATCACCCGGCTTGCCCAGGTCTTCTCCGGTGACGACGAGGCCTTCTACACCCGGCTCTCCCGGGTGGGGGAGGTGGTGGCCGAGGGGGAGTGCCGGACCCAGAAGGGGATGCGCTGGTTCCAGTATCAGTTCCGCCACATCCAGCAGGGTGCGCGGATCTTGCTGACCATGCGGGACATCACGGATCGCAAGCTCGAGGAGCTCGAACACCGTCACCTGGCCTGGCACGACTCCCTCACCGGCCTGCTCAATCGCTACGGCCTGATGAAGTCCCTCGAGGCCTATTGCGGCCTGGGGGGGCGCTTTGCCCTGGTGTTCATGGACCTGGACAACTTCAAGCTGGTCAATGACAACTATGGCCACAAGGCGGGGGATCGCCTGCTGGAGCGGGTGGCCGGCCGGCTCAAGCAGATCTGCCCGCGGGACGTGGAGCTGGCGCGCCTCGGCGGAGACGAGTTCACCGCCCTGGTGCCCCTCAGTCAGGCCAGCGAGCGGGCGCAGGAGGTCGCGGATCTCATGCTCTCCCAGATGAGCAAGCCACTGCAGCTGAGCGGGGTGCCCGAGGTCACCATAGGCGGCAGCATCGGCATCGCCATCTATCCGGACGACGCGGACGACGGGGACAACCTCATCACCCGTGCCGACATGGCCATGTACCAGGCCAAGCAGATGGGGCGCCTGCGTTGGCAGCGCTTCACCCCCAGCATGCAGCAGAGCCTGCACCGCAAGCTGACCCTGAAGCAGTTTCTGGCCAAGGCCGTCGGCAGGGGGGAGCTGAGCCTGCGCTATCAACCCCAGGTGGACGTGGCCCAGGGGAAGCTCATCGGCCTGGAGGCCCTGCTGCGCTGGTACAACCCCGTGCTCGGGCACGTCTCGCCGGCGGAGTTCATCCCGCTTGCCGAAGAGATGGGGCTCATTCGTGAAATAGGGAGCTGGGTGCTCGCCACCGCCTTGGCCCAGATGGGGGAGTGGCAGCGCCAATGGCAGGTGCGGGTGCCGGTGTCGGTCAACCTCTCCGGCTTCCAGCTCTCTGCCTCCCTGCCGGGGCAGGTGGCGCAGCAGCTCAGGGAGTCAGGGGTCGAGGCGGGCCTGCTGACGCTGGAGCTGACCGAAACCGTGCTGATGCTGGACATGAAGGGTTGCATCGAGATCCTCGACGCCCTGAGCGAGCAGGGGATCAAGATCGCCATCGACGACTTTGGCACCGGCTACTCGTCGCTCGCCTACCTCAACCGTCTGCCCATCGACACCATCAAGCTGGACCGCTCCTTCGTGGTGGGGCTGAACCTGCCGGTGATCCGGGCCACCGTGGCCATGGCCACCAGTCTGGGGCTCGGGATCCTGGCGGAAGGGGTGGAGGACGAGCACGAGCTGGCGGCCCTGCGGGCCCAGGGCTGTCACGTCTTCCAGGGGTTCCTGTTCAGCCCCCCCATGACCCCGGAGGAGGTGGCGGCGGCAGGCTTCGGGATCCGGTGCAAGCTTGGTCACTATCCGCTGATCGGCGGCTGAGCCCGCCGCTGACAATGTGCGGCATGTCCCATTTCCGGAGCGCGACATGCCAAATTAAACATAATTAATCGAATTTTTGTCTCATATCATGGGATTCATTAGACGTTATCGCTAGTATGCGCGCTCATTCCTTGGTAATGGAGTATCACCATAATGAGTCAAGCCGCAGTGAACGAGCGTCAGGCCAGTCCCAATGGCTGGTTGAACCGCTTCCTGAACGGGGTCGAGAAGGCGGGCAACAAGCTGCCGGATCCCGCCATGTTGTTCCTCTATGCCTTGCTGATCGTCTGGGTCGGCTCCTGGATAGGCTCCCAGTTCTCCTTCGATCTGGTCAATCCCCGCACCGGGGAAGCCGTGGTGGTCAACAACCTGTTGACCGGGGCGGGGCTGGCCGAGTTTCTCGCCAGCATGGTCACCACCTTCACCGGCTTTGCGCCGCTCGGCATAGTGCTGGTGGCCATGCTGGGGGTCGGGGTGGCCGAGCAGTCCGGCTTCATCAACACCGGCCTGAAGAAGTTGCTCAAGGTGACGCCGGCGCGCTTCCTGACCCCCATGCTGATCCTGGTGGCCATCGTCAGCCATACCGCAGCAGATGCGGGCTATGTGCTGGTGATCCCCATCGGCGGCATCATCTTCCATGCGGCGGGCCGTCATCCGCTGGCGGGCATAGCCGCCGCCTTTGCCGGGGTCTCCGGCGGCTTTGCCGCCAACTTCCTGCCCTCCGGCGGGGATGCCCTGCTGCAGGGGTTCACCCAGTCGGCGGCCCAGCTGCTCGACCCCGACTACATGGTCAACACCCTGTGCAACATCATCTTCACCGGCGCCTCCTCCCTGCTGATCATCTGTGTGGGCTGGTTTGTCACCGAGAAGATAGTGGAGCCGCGCCTCAGGCAGGTGCCCCTCAACGAGGATCTGGAGAGTGCCGACGAGATGGGGCGCTACAGCGCGCAGGAGAGCCGGGCCTTCAACTGGGCCGGGTTTGCCATGCTGGCGGCCGTGGTGCTGCTGGGGCTGGCCCTGTCCCCGGACGACTCGCCGATGCGGGCACCGGATGGATCGCTCACCACCTTCGCGGCACCCGTGATGAAGTCCATTGTGCCCCTCATCTTCCTGCTCTTCATCCTGCCCGGCATCGTCTACGGCTTCGTGGCGGGGAGCTTCAAGAGCGGCAAGGACGTGATCGACGCCATGTCGGCCACCATGAACAAGATGGGCTCCTACATGGTGATGGCCTTCTTCTGCGCCCTCTTCATCAAGGCGTTTGGTGACTCCAACCTGGGGACCCTGCTGGCCCTCTCCGGCGCCGAGGTGCTCCACGCCCTGGCGCTGCCGGGGGAGGTGACCATAGTCGGCATGATACTGCTCACCGCCAGCGTCAACCTGGTGGTGGGCTCGGCCTCGGCCAAGTGGGCCCTCATCAGCCCCATCCTGGTGCCCATGCTGATGGCGGTGGGGATCTCCCCCGAGCTGACCCAGGCGGCCTATCGGGTGGGGGATTCCGCCTCCAACATCATCACCCCGCTGATGGTGTTCTTCCCTCTGGTGGTGGTCTATTGCCAGCAGTATGTGAAGAGCACCGGCATCGGCACCCTGGTCTCCATGATGTTGCCTTACTCCCTGGCCTTCCTGGTGAGCTGGACGTGCTTCCTGCTGCTCTACTGGGCGCTGGGCTTCCCGCTCGGGCTGCAGGCCCCCTATGTGTATCCTGCCCCCTGAGGGTGACGAGGGGCCTTGGGCCCCTCGCTTTTTTTGGGTACAGTGTGACCTTCATTTTGGAGGCACCATGAACCCGACCATAGATCTCATCCTTTCCCATCGCTCCATTCGTCAGTTCACCCCTGAGCCCATCAGCGCCTCGCAACTCGATCAGATACTGAGCGCCGCCCAGAGCGCCTCCAGCTCCAGCTTCCTGCAGGCAAACAGCCTCATCCGGGTGACCGACAAGGGGCTGCGCGTCACCCTGGCCGAGCTGGCCGGGCACCAGGCCTACGTGGCCGAGGCGGCGGAGTTCCTGCTGTTTTGCGCCGACTATCAACGTCACAGCCAGATAGTGCCGGAGGCACAGACCGGCTTCGTGGAGCAGCTCATGATAGGCGCCATCGACGGGGCCCTGATGGCCCAGAATGCCCTGCTGGCGGCCCAGTCTCTGGGCCTTGGCGGCGTCTACATCGGCGGCATTCGCAACAACCCGGCCGCGGTGAGCGAGCTGCTGGGGCTGCCCCATCAGGTGATCCCGCTGTTCGGCCTCTGCCTGGGCCATCCCGCCCAGCAACCGGAGCAGAAGCCCAGGCTGCCCCGCGCGCTGGTGGTGCACGAGAATCGCTATCCAGAGACACTCGATCGCGCCCTGCTGGCGCAATACGACAGCCAAATCCACGACTACTACCTGGCCCGCAGCAGCAACAACAAGGTGCAGACCTGGAGCGGACAGATCAAGGCCATCCTCGGCAAGGAGGCGCGTCCCTTCATGCTGGGCTTCCTCCAGTCGAAGGGGTTTTGCCTCAAGTAATGGGGGCGGCGGGCGATATGGAGCATGAGGCCCCGGGCATCGCCATCGCCGCGGCTCCCTTGCGTTGTTGTGAGGCAAGGTGCGATCTGGGCGCTACCCTATGCGGGTAAGCTGTTGTAGGATCACGCAATTGGATTGGGACAGGAGTGTGAATACCCTATGATTTTAACCTTGATATTGCTGTCGATTGGCGCACTCCTGTTTCTGGTCATCGCCTATAACGTGGTGCAGCAATACAAACAGAAGGCGGAAGCCGACAAGCGCCAGGCCATCGCCCGCCACAAGGCCGTGGCAGACGAGACGGAGGAGGTGCTGCTGAACGTCAACCTGGTGCCCTTCTCCAAGAACATGGTGCTGCTGCTGCAACACAGGATCCTGGATGCCTACCGCGCCATAGTGCAGGTCATGCCGAATCCCCAGGTCAAGCAGCGCATCATCGACGTCCAGACCCAGATCAAGAACGTGCAGGAGAACTACAGCAGTCAGGACGAGGGGCACTTCAAGACCCCGGAGTCCGACCGTCAGGCGATCCAGATGTTGCAGCTGGCCAAGAAGATGCGGGCCGTGCTGCGGGTCGAGCACAACAAGGGCAAGATAGATCCTCAGGGGTTTGCCCAGGAAGATCGCCGCCTCGAGCTGATGCAGCTCAAGATCAACATCGCCAACCTGATCAAGCGGGCCATGGATGCCCAGATCCAGGGGCAGTACGGCACCTGCCGTCAGCTCTATACCAAGGGGCTCGGCGCCCTGGCCAATGTCTCCGACAAGGACCCTTACCTGCTGGCGCGGGAAGAGGACATGCGACAGGGGATGCGCCAGCTGGAAGAGCATCTGCAGCAGCACAGCGAGAAGGAGCTGCAAAACATCAAGGACAAAGAAGCGGACGAGCTCGATGTCCTGTTCCAACCCAAGAAGAAATGGTGATCATGTCTCATCCACTGGATACCACGCTGGGGCCCATGGCCCCATTCATTTGCCAACTGCTCACTGAAATGCACGCCCTCATGGGGGAATGCGACGCCCCTGTGGTAGATCATCTCTGCTACCGCGCCGCCACCTTGCCGGAATACCTGGCCCTGAAAGAGACGCTGGCGCGCCATGGGGTGCTGCTGGTGGAGGGGATGATAGGGGGCCGCCCCATCGCCACCTATCGCCTGCATCAGCCCGTCTGCTGGCAGCAGGTCACTGTCCCCTGCGTCGAGCTGGCCGCCCCCAAGGCAGGCCGCGCCCATCAGGCGGGGCTGGAGCACATAGAGCTGGTGGTGCCCTCACTGCCGGCGCTGGTGGCCGCGCATCCCGGGCTTGCGTTCAAGACAGCCAACATGGACGACGGGCGCAACCCGGATGTGGGGCTGATGCTGCCTTCGGGGCAAATCAAGTTTCATCTGCGCCCTTTGAGCGAGGTGATCGACGAGGAGCTGCACACTGGCGCCGTGGTGCCGGTGCCGGCGGACTATTACGACGCCCAGTGAGTCGAGGGCCCCGTCACTGGCGTGACGAGGCGTGAGAGGAGAGGGGCGGCGCCGCGCGCCCCTTGAGATGGCCGAGCCAGAGGCTCAAGGCGGCGGTGACGCACAAGACCAGTTCTATGCCGAGCACCAATCCCCAAAGGCCCCCCCGCTCCCAGAAGGGATGCAAGTAAAGCCCCCCCAGACTGGCCCCCAGATAATACCCCACCAGATAGAGCGACGAGGCGAGCGCCCTGTTGTGCTCCACATGCTGGCCGACCCAGGCGCTGGCGCAGGCGTGGGCGAGGAAGAAGCCGAAACTCGAGACAAGCAACCCTCCTATGATGGCGGCAAGGGTACCCTGCAGCAGGGCGAGGCTGCCGAGGGCCATCAGGGCTATCCCCGCCAGCAGCAGGCGCTGCGCCCCAAAGCGATGGGCACAGCGGCCGCTCAGGGAGGAGGCGAGGGTGCCGGTGAGGTAGGTCAGAAACAGCATGCCGAGCCACTGGGTCGGCAGGGAGAAGGGGGCCTTGGCCAGCAGGAAGGTAAGGTAGCTGTACTGGTTCAGGAACACCATGAAGTTGAGCCCGCCGATGAGATAGGCCCCCAGCAGCAAGGGGTTGCCGAGGTGGCTCTGGATGGCCCCGCGCAGTTGTCCGGGCGCCGCCACCACGGCCACGAAACGGGTCTGGGCGGGTAGCAACCAGATGACCAGCGGCAGCAGGGCGAGACTGATGAGCCCGATCCCGAGGAAGGTATGTTGCCAGTCGCCAAACCAGCCCGCCAGCAGGCCGCCGACCACCCGGCCGGCGATGCCGCCGAGGGAGTTGGCGGCGATATAGACCCCCACCGCCGAGAGCAGGGCACGCTTGCTGAACTCTTCTCCCATGTAGGCGATGGCGGTGGCCGGCAGCCCGGCCAGCAAGGCCCCCTGCAGCATGCGCAGGCACACCAGCAGATCGAAGCGAGTCACCCAGGGAATGCACAGGGAAAGCAGTATGGCGCAGGTCAAGGTCCACAGCATGATCCGGCGACGCCCGAACCTGTCCGCCAGGCGGGCGCAGATGAGCAGCGATCCCGCGAGCCCGGCGGTGCAGCCCGCCAGGGTCCATCCAGCCGACAGGGAGCTGACGGAGAACACCTGTGCCAGCAGGGGCAGCAGGGGATGGGTCTGATAGAGATTGAGAAATACCAGGAAGGATCCCAGGCTGAGGGCCAGGGTGGCGCGTATCCATTCGCGACTGCCTACTTCGATCATATGGAGTTGTCCCGACGACTTTTGTGCAGAGTAGTGGGTCGCTCTATATAAATATAATATATTTAAGTTATCAGTCTGATAAATGGAATTGATATGGATCTGAAACAGCTCGGTTACCTGCTGGCAGTGCGGGACGCGGGCTCCTTCACCAAGGCCGCCCAGGGCTTGCACGTGGCGCAACCGGCCGTCAGCATGGCCATCGCCAAGCTGGAGCAACAGCTCGAACTGCGCCTGTTCGACAGGCAGGATCGCAGCGTGCGGCTCACCCCGGAGGGGGAGGTGCTCTGCCGTCACGCCGAGCGGCTGCTGCTGCAGATGCACCAGGCAGAGGCGGAGATGGCCGAGCTCAAGGGACTGGAGCGGGGGGAGGTGCGCATCGGCATTCCCTACATGATGGGCTCCTATTACTTCCCGCCGATCCTGATGGCCTTCAAGCATAGCTACCCCGGTTTGAAGATCCGGGTGGAGGAAGCTGGCACCCGCGAGCTGCTCAGTCGCATGGTGGACGGCAGCCTGGATCTGGCCATCCTTATCACCAGCGATCTGCCGCCTGCCCTCGAGGGGGCCCAGCTGCTGCGCGAGGAGATGCTGATGGTGGTGGGGGAGGAGCATCCCCTGCGCGGGGCCGGCGCCGTCTCGCTGCCGCAATTCTTCAGCCAGGAGCTCGCCATGTTCCGGCGGGGTTTCTACCACAGAGAGCACATGGAGGCGCTGGCACAGGGCTTGGGGATCGAGCCCAACATCGGCTTCGAGAGCAACCTCATCCCCCTGCTCAAGGCGGTGGTGAGACAGGGGTTCGCCGTGACCACCTTCCTGCGCATGGCGCTGGAGGAGGAGACGGCGCTTTGCGGCATCCCCTTTGCTCCGCCCATCTTCCTCGATCTCTGCGTGGCCTGGCGGCGGGGAGATCCCCTCTCCATGGCCAACCGGGCGCTGCGGGATTTTCTGTTGGCACAGGCCAATCCAGAGTCAGCACCATACGGTGCCTTGGTGGACAATCAATAGGGCAGCGAAAACGCCAACAAAAACGCCTCCCGATGGGAGGCGTTTTTCATTCCGCTGCCAGGCTGCGAGCCATCACTTCTTGAACAGATGATCCAGCTTGTTCGCCTTGGTGGAGAGATAGAACTCGTTGTGGGGATTGCGCCCCTCCTGCAGGGGGACGCGCTCGGCCACCGGAATGCCAAAGGATTCCATCGCCTTCAGCTTGCGCGGGTTGTTGGTCATCAAGCGCAGACTCTTGACCTCCAAGGCCTTCAGCATATCGGCACAGATGGTGTAATCGCGCATGTCGGCGGCAAAGCCCAGTGCCACGTTGGCCTCGACGGTGTCGGCGCCCTGATCCTGCAGATGATAGGCACGGATCTTGTTGAGCAGGCCTATGCCACGGCCTTCCTGGCGGACATATAGCAAGACGCCGCGACCGGCCTTGGCGATCTTCTCCATGGCAGCCTGCAACTGGAAGCCGCAGTCGCAGCGCAGGCTGAACAGGGCGTCCCCGGTCAGACACTCGGAATGAATTCGGCCCAGTACGGGCTCACCGTCCGCGATATCGCCCATCACCAGTGCGGCGTGATCCTTGCCTGTACCGGTTTCCTGAAAGCCAACTAGCGTGAAGGTGCCCCAGGGGGTTGGCAACTTGGATTTAGCCACCAGGCTAATGCTGCTCATAGGGTTGCTCCTGACTACAACTGCTTAAAAAAGGCGGCCAGTTTAGCGCGCCTTGTCCATAACAACCATAAGAACAAAACCTTGCAGGAGGGATGGTTTACCGGATTGGTCATAATAGGCGCAATCGCGACGACTTTTGCGCAATTGTGCGCCCTGACAACTGCCAGCGCCGGTGCATTCGGGTATAATCGGCGCCCATTACCCCATCCCGCCAGGGATGTGTGCAACCAGTCAACATGCCGAGTGCGCAGGAGAAAAGTTATGCCTCAGATGGCCCCCGTGATGACAATTGATGGCCCGAGTGGAGCCGGTAAGGGCACCCTGTGCCAGCTGTTGGCAGAGAAACTGGGATGGCACCTGCTCGACTCCGGTGCCATCTACCGGGTGCTGGCGCTGGCGGCCTTGCACCACGATGTGGAGCTCGACGCCGAAGCCGCGCTGGTGCCCCTGGCTGCCAATCTGGACGTGCAGTTCCAGGTCGACGGCGGACAGGTCAAGGTGGTGCTGGAAGGGGAAGATGTCTCCCGTACCATCCGCTCCCAGGAAGTGAGCGATGCCGCCAGCAAGGTCGCCGTCTTCCCCCGCGTGCGCGAGGCGCTGCTGCGCCGCCAGCGTGCCTTCCGCCAGTTGCCGGGTCTCATTGCCGATGGTCGTGATATGGGGACTGTGGTTTTCCCCGAGGCCGAAGTGAAGATTTTCCTCGATGCCAGCGCGGAAGAGCGGGCGCAGCGCCGCTATAAGCAGTTGCAAGATAAGGGCTTTGATGTTAACTTTGAGCGTCTTTTAACCGAGATTCGGGAACGTGACGATCGCGACAGAAATCGCGCCGTTGCCCCCCTGAAACCCGCGGAAGATGCTCTTGTGGTAGACTCAACGTCTATGACCATAGATGACGTACTGGCAACGGTGCTCGCCTATGCGGAGCAACAACTTGGTGATGTCAGCACCAGCTGATGTCAGTCGTCTGCACCATGGATGGCGCAGATAATTTAAAACAACCCCGCTTGTGCCGGATTGCGAGTGGATGTTTCATTTGTGACACAAACAATGATCGAATCTTTTGCTCAACTCTTTGAAGAGTCCCTGAACGCCGTTGAAACCCGTCAAGGTTCCATCGTCAAGGGTACCGTCGTTGCTATCGAGAACGGTTTTGTACTGGTTGACGCCGGTCTGAAATCCGAGTCTGCCATTCCTGCTGAAGAGTTCAAGAACGCCCTGGGCGAACTGGAAATCAACGTAGGCGACACCGTTGACGTGGCTCTGGACTCTATCGAAGATGGTTTCGGCGAAACCAAGCTGTCCCGCGAAAAAGCCAAGCGCCACGAAGCCTGGCTGCAGCTTGAGAAGGCATACGAAGAGCAAGCTACCGTTATCGGTATCATCAACGGCAAGGTCAAGGGTGGTTTCACCGTTGAGCTGAACGGCATCCGTGCCTTCCTGCCGGGTTCTCTGGTTGACGTGCGTCCGATCCGTGACACCGCTCACCTGGAAAACAAAGAACTCGAGTTCAAGGTCATCAAGCTGGACCAGAAGCGCAACAACGTTGTCGTTTCCCGTCGTGCCGTGATCGAAACCGAGAACACCTCCGAGCGCGAAAGCCTGCTGGCCAACCTGCAAGAAGGTCAAGAAGTTAAGGGTATCGTCAAGAACCTGACCGACTACGGTGCATTCGTAGATCTGGGCGGTGTTGACGGCCTGCTGCACATCACCGACATGGCGTGGAAGCGCGTTAAGCATCCTTCCGAAATCGTCAACGTTGGCGACGAGATCGCAGTCAAGGTTCTGAAGTTCGACCGCGAGCGTACCCGTGTATCCCTGGGTCTGAAGCAGCTGGGCGAAGATCCCTGGGTTGCTATCGCCAAGCGTTACCCGGAGACCACCCGTCTGTCTGGCCGCGTGACCAACCTGACCGACTACGGCTGCTTCGTTGAAATCGAAGAAGGCGTTGAAGGCCTGGTACACGTATCCGAGATGGATTGGACCAACAAGAACATCCACCCGTCCAAGGTTGTTAACGTTGGCGATGTGGTTGACGTGATGGTTCTGGACATCGACGAAGAGCGTCGTCGTATCTCCCTGGGTCTGAAGCAGTGCAAGTCCAACCCGTGGCAGCTGTTTGCCGAAACTCACGCCAAGGGCGACCGTGTTTCCGGCAAGATCAAGTCCATCACTGACTTCGGTATCTTCATCGGTCTGGACGGCGGCATCGACGGCCTGGTTCACCTGTCTGACATCTCCTGGAACAACCAGGGCGAAGAAGCAGTACGTGAATTCAAGAAGGGCGACGAAATCGAAGCCGTTGTTCTGCAAGTGGACCCGGAGCGCGAGCGCATCTCCCTGGGTGTCAAGCAGATCGAAGAAGACCCGTTCAACAAGTACCTGTCTGACAACAAGAAAGGTGCTATCGTGAAGGGTAAGGTTACCGAGGTTGACGCCAAGGGTGCCGTGATCGAACTGGCTGACGGCGTGGAAGGCTACCTGCGTGCCTCCGACGCTGCTCGTGACCGTGTAGAAGACGCCACTCTGGTGCTGTCTGTCGGTGACGAAGTTGAAGCCAAATTCATGGGTGTTGATCGCAAGAACCGTACCGTAAGCCTGTCTGTCCGTGCCAAGGACGAGGCTGACGAGCGTGTTGCCATCGACAGCCTGAACCAACAAGAAGAAGTTGTGTTCAGCAATGCCATGATGGAAGCGTTCAAAGCCGCCAAGGGTGAGTAATCCTTGATGCAAGAAAAGGGCGGCTTTACGCCGCCCTTTTTTATCTTGGCATAATGAAAATTGCATGTGATCGGGGAAGGAGATTTAACCTTATGACCAAATCAGATCTCATCGAACAATTGGCTGCCAGCCGCATGCATATGCCGGCCAAAGATGTCGAAGCCGCCATCAAGGAGATCCTTGAGCAGATGGCATCGACCTTGCAAAACGGCGACCGGATTGAAATCCGAGGATTTGGAAGTTTCTCACTGCACTATCGTGCGCCCCGCGTGGGTCGCAACCCCAAGACCGGGGACAAGGTTGAACTGACCGGGAAATATGTCCCGCATTTCAAGCCTGGTAAAGAGTTGCGCGAACGCGTGAACATCATCGAATAATGCAGAAAATGGCATACCTGGGTATGCCTTTTTTATTTTTACGTCTTTAGATATGTGATTTGTCAGGTTTCTCGCAGTCTTTTCCCATTCGCTCTAGAGTCTGCCTGTGATTTTAAGGATAATCAGTCTCTCATTAGCTACAGACAGGGAGATCTTATGAAGCGCATCTTGGCCCTCATCCCATTGGTGCTGGTGTTTGTACTGACCCTCGCCATCGGCTCGCAAAATGGCCAGCTGGTGCAGTTCAACTATCTCATCGCCCAGGGGGAGTTCTCCCTCTCCATGCTGCTGGGGTTCTTCTTTGCCGGTGGCTTCCTGTTGGGCTGGCTGGTGTTCGGTCTGCTCTTCCTGCGCTTGAAACTGCAAAACCGCACCCTCAGTCGCACCATGCGTCGTCAATCCCGTGAGTTGGAGCTAGCCCGGTCGCCAGCCAAGGAATAATGTCCCTCGATGCTTGAACTGCTTTTCCTGCTGTTGCCGATTGCCGCCGGTTATGGCTGGTACATGGGACGCAGGAGTGTTCGTCAGGACACCCAGCAACAGAGTAACCAGTTTTCCCGCCAGTACGTGGCGGGCCTCAACTATTTGCTGTCTGACGAGTCGGACAAGGCGGTGGATCTCTTCATCCAGCTGCTGGAAGTCGACAGCGAAACCATCGAAACCCATCTATCCCTCGGCAACCTGTTTCGTCAACGGGGCGAGGTCGATCGCGCCATCAAGATCCACCAGAACCTGGTCGCCCGCCAGCTGACCCGGGAGCAGCGTCAGCTCGCGCTGCAGGAGCTGGCCCGGGATTTCCTGGCTGCCGGCCTTCTGGATCGGGCCGAAGCGCTCTGGAAGGAGCTGTGCGAAGACAGCGACTTTGAAGAGACGGCGCTGGCGCAGTTGCTCATCATCCATCAACAGCTGCGCGACTGGGACAAGGCCATCGAGGTCGCCATTCGCCTGCAGAAATTCCAGGGCAAGAAGCTGGCGGAGCCCATCTCCCATTTCTATTGCGAGCAGGCGGAGAGCGCCTTGCGCGACGGTGACAAGGGGGCGGGGATCGCCAAGTTCAAGCGGGCGCTCGCTGCCCATCCTGCCTGCGCTCGGGCCAGCCTGCGACTGGCCGATCTGTCGATGGAAGAGGGCAAGTACGAGGAGGCCAGCAAGGATCTGCTGCGGGTGTTCGAGCAGGACATGGATTTTGCCTCCGAAGCCATGCCCAGGCTGCTCGATTGCTATCAGCAGCTTGGCCGCACCCAGGAGCTGATCCCGCTGCTGGAGAAGGCGGTGGAGGATCATGCCGGTGTCAGCGTAACCCTGGCCCTGGCCAATCTGGTGGAGGCGCGCGACGGCCTGAGCCAGGCCCGCGCCCTGGTGCTGCGTCAGCTGCGGCGCCACCCCTCCATGAAGGGGTTTTACCAGCTGGTGGGCTTCCAGTTGGCCAGCGCCGAGGAGGGGCCCGCCAAGGAGAGTCTGGAGCTGCTGCAGCAGCTGGTCGGCGAGCAGATCAAGATAAAATCGACCCACAAGTGCCGCCAGTGCGGCTTTGCCACCCATTCGCTGTTCTGGCAGTGTCCCTCCTGCCGGCAGTGGGGCTCCATCAAGCCTATTCGTGGCCTGGATGGTGAATAGCCCTTAGTGACCAAAAGTCCGTCCCCGCGCGCCTCGAGCGGAGGCGGCAAGCCGAACCCGGCGCTAACCCAAGTGATCAAGATGCCAGACTGCGACCGGCTCGTCGGCCGTGTCGAGTCTGGATGTGGCATAACAACCCATAGGAAGTGACATGCAAGACCCCAAAGTACTGGTCGCGCTGGATTATCAGCACGAAGCCGATGCCTTCGCCTTCATTGAACAGATCTCTCCGGCCGAGTGCCGCCTCAAGGTGGGCAAGGAGATGTTTACCCTGTTTGGCCCCCAGTTCGTGCGTCAGCTGGTGGCCAAGGGCTTCGAGGTGTTCCTGGATCTGAAGTTTCACGACATTCCCAATACGGTTGCCAAGGCCGTGGCGGCGAGTGCCGAGCTCGGGGTCTGGATGGTCAACGTCCATGCCAGCGGGGGAGAACGCATGATGCGCGCTGCCAGGGAGGCGCTGCTGCCCTATGGTGACAAGGCGCCTCTGCTGATCGGGGTGACAGTGCTGACCAGCATGGAGCAGTCCGATATGGCCCCCCTGGGTCTGGATGTTAGCCCGGCCGAGCAGGTGATCCGGTTGGCCACCCTCGCCAAGACGGCAGGGCTGGACGGCGTGGTCTGCTCCGCCGAGGAAGCCAGTGCGTTGAAAGCCTTACTCGGCACCGACTTCAAGCTGGTGACCCCGGGCATTCGCCCGAGCGGATCGGCGGCCGGGGATCAACGCCGGGTCATGACGCCGCTGGCGGCGGTGGAGGCGGGGGCCGACTACCTGGTGATAGGGCGACCCATCACTCAGGCGGCGGATCCGGCCGCCGTGCTGGGGGCGATCAACGCCGAGCTCTGCCGATAAGGGGTCGACCCCTTGATGAGCACAGGCCGGATTGCAGATCCGGCCTGTTGCATTTTGATGGGTGAGAACTGCTGCGAATGAGTGGCAGCCCTTATCCGAGAGGGATCAGGACTTGACGGTCTGCACACCCAGGCCGATGGGGAAGAGGCCGAGCAGCAGGCCGGCAGCCGAGCCGATGAGGTGCGACTCTATGTGCACCCTGGCGCCAATGAGGGCAGAGACAGGGCTCTCTCCCGCACTGTAAAAATCCAGCCCGAGCTTGATGACGATGCCAACTAGCATGAGCCAGCCCGAATGGCGACGATAGCGGATATCCTGCATGGCTCCCCACACGAACAAGCCGTGCAGCAAGCCGGATAGCCCCATGTACCATTGGGTCTGCGGGCACCACCACCAGATCCCGAGCCCGACGGCCGTCCCCAGCAGCAGGAGCAGCACGGGCAGGCGCCAGCCCATCAGGTATTCGCGAAACAGGCTGTAGAGCACCGCAAGCCCGCTCAGGTTGAGCAGCAGGTGCCATCCGTTGGTGTGGGCCAGATTGCCTGTTATGATGCGCCACCCTTCGCCCTGGGCGATCAGGTCGCGATCGAAGGAGAGCAGGTGGTTAGGTACGGTGAAGAAGAGCAAGGCAGTGACGAGCGAAAGCGTGATGACCCAGAGCAGACCCGATTTTTCTGACAACATGAAACAACCCAACGACAGAGAGAGCCGATACTGTACACGCTGTACCCGAGCCCTCAAAGCCTGCCTGTGTGAATATATCCAGCAGGTGCCTCACCTCGCACCGCTCCATATCCTGCAGCATCCCGGCGAGGTCGCCCACCCCAAGGGAACGGCCGCCCTGCTGGCCGCCTCCCTCAGCCATGCCCGCATTCACGTGGGGGAGCATTTCGCCGATGCCGACTGGCTCAATGCCCTGCTCGCCGCCCCCAAGGTGCAGTGCTATCTGCTGTGGCCTGACGAAGAGGCTCAGACTCTGGCGCAGGTGCGCGAGGGCCGTGAGCAAGCCAAAGAGGTGCACTTCATCCTGCTCGATGGTACCTGGCGCAAGGCCTATCGCATGTTGCACAGCAACCCGGCCCTGCAGGCATTGCCGAGGATCACGCTGGGCGCCATGGCGGGGCAATATTCCATTCGCAAGAAGCCGTTTCCCGAGGCGCTGTCGACCCTGGAGGCGGGCTACCATCTGTTATCCCAGTGGGAAGGGGAGCCCGAGCGCTTCGCCCCGCTGATGAACCTCTTTACCCAGTTGAACCGGCAGTGGCATGACTTTGCCCAAGGTCGCCGCGCTTGAATCTGAATTGCAAACAGGAGTGATGAACGTGAAAAAAGCCGTCGTGGTATTCAGTGGTGGTCAGGACAGTACCACCTGCCTGGTGCAGGCCCTGGCCCTCTATGATGAAGTGCACGCCATCACCTTCGACTATGGCCAGCGTCATCGGGAAGAGATCGAGACTGCTCGACGTCTGGCAGGGCAGCTCGGGATTGCCGCCCACAAGGTGATGGATGTGACCATGCTGGGTGAGCTGGCCGTCTCGGCCCTGACCCGTGACGACATCCCGGTCAGCGGTGAGCTGCAGGACAACGGCCTGCCCAACACCTTCGTGCCGGGTCGCAACATACTGTTTCTGACCCTGGCGGCCATCTATGCCTATCAGGTCGGTGCCGACACCCTGATCACCGGGGTGTGCGAGACCGACTTCTCCGGTTACCCCGATTGCCGCGACGACTTCGTCAAGGCCCTCAATCAGGCGGTGTCGCTGGGGCTGGATCGCGCCATTCGCTTCGAGACCCCCCTGATGTGGCTCGACAAGGCGGAAACCTGGGCGCTGGCGGATCACTATGGGCACCTCGAGACGGTGCGCCAGCAGACCCTGACCTGCTACAACGGTATCCAGGGGGATGGCTGCGGCACTTGCCCCGCCTGCGAGCTGCGCAGCCGCGGCCTGCAACGCTATCTGTGCGACAAGGCGGGCATCATGGCCAGCTTGCGCGAGAAAACCGGATTGTGATCCTGCCTCTTTCCCGGGTTTGGGGTATAATCCGCGCCTTTTGCAGCAAGCCGTGACCGAGATGCACTACCCAATCAACGAGATCTTCCAGACCATCCAGGGGGAGGGCGTCTTCACTGGCGTGCCCGCCATCTTCGTTCGCCTGCAAGGCTGCCCGGTGGGCTGTCCCTGGTGCGACACCCGCCATACCTGGGTGGTGGATCCTGCCCGTGAGGTGGGCAGCCGCGAGGTGCTCGACCGATCCAACGAGTCCGATGGCTGGAGCAAGATGAGCACGGAGGAGATCCTGGGAAGCTTCGAGACCCTGGGTTACCGGGCGCGCCATGTGGTGTTGACCGGTGGCGAGCCCTGTCTCTACGATCTGCACGAACTCTCGTCGGCCCTGCTGGCGGCGGGATATCAGGTGCAGATCGAAACCAGTGGTACCAGCGAGATCCTGACCCACGCGCAGACCTGGGTCACCGTCTCCCCCAAGATCGGCATGAAGGGGGGCTTGCCTGTGCTGGTCTCGGCCCTGGAGCGGGCCAACGAGATCAAGCATCCGGTGGCTACCGAGCGCCATATCGAGGAGCTCGATGTCCTGCTGGCCACGGCCAGCCTGCGTCCCGACGTGGTGATAGCATTGCAGCCCATCAGCCAGAAGCCCAGGGCCACCGAGCTGGCCATGGCGACCTGCATCGCCCGTAATTGGCGGCTCTCCATCCAGACCCATAAATATCTGAATATCGATTGATATGGACAGACTCTCCGATGAGCGGGTATTGCTCACCCTGGCGGGCAAGATGCCCTACGGTAAATATCAGGGGCGACGCATCATAGATATTCCAGAGCCCTATCTGGTATGGATGGCGCGCAGCGGTTTTCCGGCTGGCGCGCTGGGCCAAACCCTGGCTCTGGCGTACGAGATAAAACTCAATGGACTCGAATCCATGATTATTCCCATTATTAACAGGATGTCAGAATGAGAATATATACCCGGCAAGGGGACAAGGGCCTCACGCGGTTGGCTGATGGCTCCTCCCTTGCAAAAGATGACAGGCGGGTCGAGACCTATGGCGCCATTGACGAGCTCAATTCCCAGATAGGTCTGCTAATGGCCGAAATACCCGAGAATGAGCCGGCATTATTGGCTGAACTCATATTGTTGCAGCAAGAGCTGTTTGATTTGGGCGGGGAGCTGGCGTTTTCCAGCGAGGCGCAAAATGCTTCCCTGTGGCAGGTCAATGAGGCCTGGACGGCGCGGCTGGAGCAACAGATTGATGCCTACAGCGCCCAGTTGCCTGTATTGCGCAATTTCATCCTGCCGAGCGGATCACGGGCGGCGGCGCAGGCCCATGTGGTGCGCACCCTGACCCGTCGCTGCGAGCGGCTGCTGCTCGGCCTGAGCCGGGAAGAGCAGGTGAACCCGGCTATCCTGCCCTATCTGAATCGGCTAAGTGACTGGTTTTTCACGGTGGCCAGATACTTGCTGGTCTCTGCCGGCACCCCGGAAGTGCTCTGGGTCAAGGCGGCAGACAGGCGCTGAAACGCCCGGCATTGACACAATAAAAAACCTCGCATGGCGAGGTTTTTTATTGGGCGGGACTGTGCTTCAGATCAGATGGCAAAGTCTTCCACAGATTTGCCTTCGGCCACGGCCTTGGCAATGGCGGAGGGCATGCGGCCCTGGCCGGTCCAGGTTTTTTCCACGCCATTGTCCAGATAACGATATTTGGCGGGGCGGGGGGCACGTTTGCCTTTGCTGGCCTTGGTGCTTTCGGTGGCAACTGTGCCCACCAATTCAGCAGGATCTATCCCTGCGGCTTTCAACATTTCGGCGTATTCGGCAATTTTCTTCTGATGTTCTTCGCGGGCCTGGCGTTCTGCAGATTCATCCTGCTGGCGCTCGGCGACCACCTCGGACAATTTCTGCAGTCCCTCTTCCAGTTGCTCCAGGGACAAATCGCGGCAGGCTGCGCGCAGACTACGGATATTCAGCAGAATTTTCAAAAATTCGTTCATATTGGCTACCACGCGAGCAGAAATATTAATGGGAAGGGCTGGTTTTTCGATAATTTATAGGGGGATTTGGCATCAAGTCAAGTCTGCCAAAATAATTAATTAGGCAGATAAATAAAGTCTGGCAATTATTCACGACGCCCGGTTTATTCTTTTTGCAGCGGGTTCATTTCCGAATGAGTGCTGAGTAGATGAAAATATCGACCATGTCGTATTTTATGAACCATTTGACTACCATTTTTCCACTTTTCGCCACACAAGCCTTGAAATTTAATCAAAAAACTTGCTATCACCCGGTGGCTCGATAAAATGTGCCGCGAATACCTTTAAGTAGAGGCGCGCTGCCTATGAGTAACCGAGCGGAGGGTGATGCCTGCGATGCTCGATGAAAGGAGTCGGCGCCGAAGTGACCAGGCCATCATACCGGGTTGCTGGTTCTGCATCGAACAGGTGCAGGACTGCCATAGTCATCCACTATGGAGCGCTACCTGAAGGGGCTGAGGAGTATGCCCGCCCTGGGTTTTGTTTCTTTGATCCTCTCGGTAGATCTCCACCTGTTGTCTTTAGGTGCAAAGAGATCATGGACATCGTTCATTACGCCGACTCCGGTTGGTCCGTCGTTCCCCCCTTGTTGGCCGTCGCCCTTGCGATCATCACCCGCCGCGTCCTGGTGTCGCTGGGGGTTGGTATTGTGGCCGGCAGTCTGCTGCTCAACCAGTTCTCCCCCCTCGATTCCCTGCATTACATGTTGAACACCGTGCTCAAGATCTTCTGGGTCGACGGTGCGCTCAACCGGGACAACGTCAACATGATCCTGTTCATGTTGCTGCTGGGGGGCCTCATCAGCCTGATGAGCGTCTCCGGGGCGACCCGGGCCTTCGCCGAGTGGGCGGCGCGGCGCGCCAAGACCCGCAAGGGGGCCAAGGCCCTCACCGGCATGATGGTCTTCGCCTTCTTCATCGATGACTTCTTCCACAGCCTGTCGGTGGGGGCCATCTGCCGTCCGGTCACCGATCGCTTCCAGATCTCCCGCGCCAAGCTGGCCTATCTGCTGGACTCCACCGCGGCGCCGGTCTGCGTGCTGATGCCTATCTCCTCCTGGGGCGCTTACATAATCGCCCTGGTGGGCGGCATAATGGCGGCCCATGGCCTGACCGATCAGAGCCCCATCTCCGCCTTCGTCGAGATGATCCCGATGAACCTCTATGCGGTCTTCACCCTGATCATGGTGCTGGTGGTGATCGCCTTCCAGCTCGACATCGGCTCCATGCGTCAACACGAGCAGTGGGCGCTGGAAGGCAAGCTGTGGGATGAGTCCAAGGGCCGTCCCATCGGTCTGGACATGGAGTCTCCGGAGGAGAGCAATGGCGGCATGATCGACATGGTGCTGCCGATCCTGACCCTGACTCTGGCGACCGTCTACTTCATGATTGATTCCGGCGCCGCCGTGCTGGCCGGCAAAGGCCTGCCGTTCAGCGTGCTCGGCTCGTTCGAGAACACCAACGTCGGCTCCTCCCTGGTCTATGGCGCCCTGTGCAGCCTGGTGGTTTCCATAGGTCTGGCCATGCGCCTCAAGCTGGGTGCCAAGAACTGGATGAAGGCGGCCCCCCAGGGGATCATGGCCATGCTGCCCGCCATCAACATACTGCTGTTCGCCTGGACCATAGGCGCCGTGGTGCGCGACGTGGAGACCGGCAAGTACCTGGCCTCCATGGCCAACGGCAACCTGCCGATCGAAGTGCTGCCGGCAGTGGTCTTCATCCTCTCCTGCGCCATGGCCTTTGCCACGGGGACCAGCTGGGGCACCTTCGGTATCATGCTGCCACTGGCCGGTGACATGGCGGCCGCCAGCGACATCAGCCTGATGCTGCCGATGCTGGCCGCCGTGCTGGCGGGCTCGGTGTTCGGTGATCACAGCTCGCCCATCTCCAGCACCAGCATCCTCTCGGCCACAGGTGCCGGTTGCCATCACATCGATCACGTGATGACCCAGCTGCCCTATGCGCTTGCCATCGCCTTCGGTGCCGCCCTCGGTTACCTGGTGATGGGGATGATGCACTCTGTGCTGGCGGGTTTCACCGTCAGCGGGCTCTGGTTCATCATCTTCTCCGGTTACCATTTGCGTAAAGCGCGGCTCCAGCGAGACCTGGCGGTCGCATAAATGAAACAAGGGGCCCACGGGCCCCTTGGTTTTGGCAGGGGCTTTGGTTAGCATGCGCCCCATAAATTCAGTTTCGGAACAGTACCATGGCTTCACTGCACTACAAATTTGCCACCATGAACTCGGGCAAATCGACCCAGCTCATCCAGGCGCATTTCAATTATCTGGAGCGCGGTATGAATCCGCTGGCCATGACGCCGGTCATCGACGACCGCTTCGGGGTCGGGGTGATCCGCGCCAGAGTGGGTCTGGAGCTGAAAGTGGAAGTGTTCAGTGACAGCTGCGATCTGTTCGAGATGGTCAAGGCGCGCCACGGCGAGAAGAAGATCGATGTGTTCATCGTCGACGAGGCGCAGTTCCTGACCCGTGAGCAGGTGTATCAGCTGGCCCGCATCGTCGATGAGCTCAAGATCCCGGTCATGGCCTACGGCCTCAAGACAGATTTTCGCGGCGAGCTGTTCCCCGGCTCCTACCACCTGCTCTGTCTGGCCGACAAGTTCGAGGAGCTCAAGAGCATCTGCTGGTGTGGCAACAAGGCACACATGAACTCCCGGGTGAACGAAGCCGGGTTGGTAATGCGTGACGGCGAGCAGGTGGAGATAGGGGGCAACGACCGTTATGTGTCGCTCTGCCGCAAGCACTATCTGGAAGGGCGGGCTTACAAGTAAGCCACAGCATCAAGAAGGGCGCCTCACGGGCGCCCTTTTTTGTCGAGGAAGGGCTCAGTCTATCTCTATGTCCACCGGCGCTATGATGGGGTCGGCCACCGGCAGGCGGTGGAACAGCTGGCGAAAATGCTGCTGTACCCGGCCGATGTCGATGAGCGACATGCCGGAGGCGAAGCCGAACCAGACGTAGAGGCCGGTGAGATCGCGGAACATGGGGGGCAGGTAGCGGGGCGCATCAATGAGCCCCTCCAGATAGTGCTGATAGAGCACAGGGATGTCGTCCAGGGTCACCTTGCCGACGAACAGCATGGGCAGGATCTCCGGCACCCCCTCCAGCACGGCGCTGCGGATGAAGTTGACCGTCTCCACATAGCCTCTCACGTAGGAGAGATCCTTGGTGAAGCAGGCGCCTCCCTCGACCATGCCGCCCCTAAACACCCGCTGGGTGATCTTGTAGGCATCGTGCTCGCTGGCGCCCTTCTCGACGAAGTGGCGGAACACCTCGATGAAGTCGGCGCCGCGCTCCGCCATGTCGATGGCCATCACCCGATCCGAGATGCGCTTGGCCCTGTCCGGAAAGGAGCTGAAGGTGAGGGTCTCAATGAGCACTGCCAACCCCTCCTGGCAGGCGGTGATGCGCGGCGAGCCAGCCCCCAGCCAGGTGGCATAGGATTGCTGGCGGCCGTTGAGGGTAGTGCCGACGTGCACCCAGCCCTCGTGCACCTCCAATACCTGCAAGTCCAGCTCGGAGAAGCGGGCGTGGGAGCTGAGCTTGATGTAATCCCCCCCGGCGGCGGCATCGGAGACGATGCCATCGCTCAGCTTGACCTGCACTGTGCCGTCGCTGAAGTAGTTCGACAGCTTGCCCTGCAACCTGGCCACCGCCGCTTCCCCCTCGAACTCCTTGGGGTAGGGGCGCACCAGATGGCGGGCGCCAGGCAGGGAGAAGATGTCGCACAGCCGGGCCCCCAGCTCTTTCAGGGTCTTGCGATCCCCGCGCAGGTGATCGCTCGCCGAGCCGTAGAGCAACTGGCTGTAGCGCTGAAAGTCCGGCTGCCCGCGCTGGCGCAGCATCTCGATCACCACCATGTACTGATCCACCGTCTCTTGCAGGATCCGGCCCAGATCATCCTGGGGCCCCAGTTTTCTGCGGATCCTGTCCCTCAGCTCCTTGAGCTCCAGGTATTTGTTGCGGGGATCGAAATCGAGGGGGAGGGCCTGATAGAAGTCGGCATCGATGGCGGGCAGCGCTCGTCCGCCCTTGGCGAGAAACTCGGTCTGCAGGTGGCGAGGCCATTTGATGGCATCCAGGATGCGAATGGGTTTTTGCAGGGCGAGCAGTTCATCCGAGAGGGATTTCAGGTGCAGGCGATACTTTTCTTGGATGGTCATCGGGCCTTCTGTGGAGGCGAGTGCGGTACGAGAATGGCTGAGTATATGCATAGCGCTTGCCAAAAAGAAGCGAGACCAGGAGTGATCCCGCCTGTGCGCTTTTGGTTGTCGGAAAATTGGTTTAGACTGCGCCCCTTGATCCTTATTGTGTTCGTGAAAATGATGAATATCCCCAGCTCTGAAATGATAATGCGTTGGCTGCAGCAGGCCCGGATCGAGCACTATGTGTGCGATCAGTGCCACGGCATCCACATGGTCTCCCTGCAGTCCGTCGAGGGCATCCAGGAGAGCCGGATCTTCGTGGAAGAGGAAGGGTTGCTGTTTTCATCCGAGCTGGAGGTACGCCCCTCATCGCTGCTGCCCCTGGTGGCCGAGCTGGGTCGTCTCAACATGCAATACCCGTCCCTCAAGGTGTTCCTCGACATCATAGATGACAACCTGCCGCGCCTCGTCGTGGGCCACACCGTCTTCACCAAGGCGGGTCTCTCCGTCGAGCAGTTCCTGCTGTTCGTCGAGAGCACCACGGCGGCGACCCATGAAGTGGTTTCCGAATGTGAACGCCTTGGCTTCCTCAATCTGCCGGAGATCCAGGTCGCACCGGAATCTGTGCACTGAGTTGCGCGATTAATGTGCGAACGGTTCGCGGCAGCCAAAAAGCCGTTGACGCCGGCGGGGCTTTCCCCTAAATTACGCCCCGTTCCGGCGCAATAGCTCCGCGAATGTCGTGTTGGCTGAACACGTTAAACCACAGACCAAAATTTGGTGATGTGCCCAAGTGGCTGCCAGCCGATGAAATCGGCAAGAAAGTACGCAGCGCGTGCTACGCAAGCCACAGGCAGATGACTGAAACAAATTGGTGAGGTGTCCGAGTGGCTGAAGGAGCACGCCTGGAAAGTGTGTATACGGCAACGTATCGAGGGTTCGAATCCCTCCCTCACCGCCAAATAAAGTAAAAGGGCCTGTCGCAAGACAGGCCCTTTTACTTTATCCGGTGATGGGCGGCTCGGTTCTAACCCTGGTTCGACAAGGGGGCAGGACAGCCCCCTTGGACAGCCCCCTTGGACAGCCGCAGGCTGCCCGCAGGGCGAGCGCCAGGGATGGCGCGAGTCAATCCCGACCCACCGCCAAATTGAAAAACCGACCTCAGGGTCGGTTTTTTGCATCTGGTGGCACAGCAAAATCAGATGCCCATGGAGGGAGGGTGAGAACCCTCGCCGGGTTCGAGCAGAGCAGCTTGCTGCGATGAACGGCCAACGGCCGCCCCGAAGGGGTGAGCCACGCAGTGGCGAATCATCCCTCCCTCACCGCCAAATAAAGTAAAAGGGCCTGTCGCAAGACAGGCCCTTTTACTTTATCCGGTGATGGGCGGTTCGGTTCTAACCCTGGTTCGACAAGGGGGCATGATGGTCCGGTTAAATCCAGACCCGCCGCCAACATAAAAACCCGACCTTATGGTCGGGTTTTTATGTTGTGGTGCCCGGTCATCTCTCACGCATTTCCCTTGAAGCAGGCCTGGCGGCATGCAGGGAGTGAGCGTCAGGCGAGATCGAAGCGATCCAGGTTCATCACCTTGGTCCAGGCCGCCACGAAGTCCTTCACGAACTTCTCTTTCCCGTCCGCACTGGCATACACCTCGGCCAGCGCCCGCAACTGGGAGTTAGAGCCGAACAGCAGATCGACGCGGGTGCCGGTCCACTTGACCTTGCCCGTCTTGCGATCACTCCCCTCGTAGATGCCCTTGGCTCCTGCCGCCGGTTTCCACTCAGTGCCCATGTCGAGCAGGTTGATGAAGAAGTCGTTGGAGAGGGTCCCAGGCGTTGCGGTAAACACCCCGTGGCAGTTGTCGGTGTTGGTGCCGAGCACGCGCATGCCACCGATCAGCACCGTCATCTCGGGGGCGCTGAGAGTCAGCAACTGGGCCTTGTCCACCAGCATGGCTTCCGAGAGCTCTGCGTAGTCACCGCCCAGATAGTTGCGAAAACCGTCGGCGAGGGGTTCGAGCACGGCAAAGGAGTCGACATCCGTCTGTGCCTGGGAGGCATCCATGCGGCCCGGTGCGAAGGGCACAGTCACAGTGACGCCCGCCAGTTTGGCCGCCTGCTCGACACCAATGCCGCCGGCCAGCACGATCAGATCGGCGAGGGAGACCTGCTTGCCGCCGGTGGCCGAGGCGTTGAACCCCTGCTGGATGCCTTCTAGGGTCTTGAGCACCTTGGCCAACTGTGCCGGTTGGTTGGCTGCCCACTCTTTTTGCGGGGCGAGCCGGATGCGCGCCCCGTTGGCGCCGCCCCGCTTGTCAGAGCCGCGGAAGGTGGCGGCAGAGGCCCAGGCGGTCGATGCCAGCTCGGCGACGGTCAGGGCGGAGGCGAGGATCTTCTCTTTGAGGGCGGCCAGGTCCTTGTCATCGACCAGGGGATGATTGACGGCGGGGATGGGGTCTTGCCAGATCAGCTCCTCGCTGGGCACTTCCGGCCCCAGGTAGCGTGCGATGGGGCCCATGTCCCTGTGGGTCAGCTTGTACCAGGCGCGGGCAAAGGCATCGGCGAAGGCTTGTGGATCCTCGTAGAAGTGGCGGGAGATCTTGCCGAATTCTGGATCAAAGCGCAGGGTCAGGTCGGTGGTCAGCATGGTCGGCTTGTGGAACTTGCCCGGGATATGCGCATCGGGAATGATCTCCGGTGCATCCTTGGCCACCCACTGCTTGGCGCCCGCCGGTGACTTGGTCAGCTCCCATTCGTACTTGAACAGGTTCTCGAAGAAGTTGTTGCTCCACAAGGCAGGGGTCTTGGTCCAGGTCACCTCGAGACCGCTGGAGACGGTATCCTTGCCGTGGCCGCTGCCGTAGTCGCTCATCCAGCCGAGGCCCTGGGCCTCCAGAGGCGCGGCTTCCGGCTCTGGCCCCTTGTGGGATTCGGGCGCGGCGCCGTGGGCCTTGCCGAAGGTGTGGCCGCCTGCGATGAGGGCTACCGTCTCTTCATCGTTCATGGCCATGCGACCGAAGGTGGAACGGATGTCCTTGGCCGCCTCCATGTAGTCACCGCTGGCGTTGGGCCCTTCCGGGTTGACGTAGATGAGACCCATGTGGGTGGCTCCGAAGGGGGCCGTGAGCTCGCGATCGCCCTTGACCCGATCGGGATCGACCCCGAGCCAGGCAATTTCATCCCCCCAGTTGACGTCCTGATCCGGCTCCCACACATCCGGGCGGCCACCACCAAATCCGAAGGTTCTAAAGCCCATGGACTCCAGCGCGACGTTGCCGGCGAGGATCAGCAGATCGGCCCAGGAGATCTTGTTGCCGTACTTCTGCTTGATGGGCCAGAGCAGGCGGCGGGACTTGTCGATGTTGACGTTGTCGGGCCAGCTGTTGAGGGGGGCGAAGCGTTGTTGGCCACGACCGCCACCGCCACGGCCATCCGTGATGCGATAGGTGCCTGCGGCGTGCCAGGTCATGCGGATGAACTGGGGACCGTAGTGACCGAAGTCCGCCGGCCACCACTCCTGAGAGTCTGTCATCAGCTTGACCAGGTCTTTCTTGAGTGCCTTGTAGTCGAGGCTGTTGAATGCCTCGGCATAGTTGAAATCTTTGTCCATGGGATCGGAGCTGGGGGAATGCTGGTGCAGCAGATCCAGCCGCAACTGATTCGGCCACCAATCACGATTGGTTCTGCCGACGCCGGCGGTGTGGTTGAAGGGGCATTTGCTTTCTTCACTCATCTCAGTCTCTCCTTGGAGGGCATGTACATTGCTGACAACCTAGTATGGGAAGATTTCCACTGCGCTGTGTGGGGTCATGGCAGGGGAGCCGTCTGCTGTTGATCAGGTCCTTATCAATAACTCCTTTATTTTCAATTTATTGCGTTATTGTGCAGTGAACGGATTACGAAAAGATGAATCACGACCATCTAGTTTAACAATCTATTTACGTTCTGCCCGTCTTCCCCTGGTGTCAGGCGCGGCGGCCACGCGTGATAGTGCTGCCTGAACGCAAGGGGTTGCTCGCCCTTGATGAGGGAAGCAGGCAAGGCATTTGTCTGGTTTTTATCCTTATCACGGCCATCGACATTTAAGCTTGCGCTGCATCATGGGGAGCAGGGATATAGCTGGGGGCCGTGATGGCTCCGATCATTTCTGTGATCCGGCCGGGCGATGTGGCAACGCGGCGGGCTGGCGTGACGCTGACCGACCAGCAAAGAGACAAGCGTGAGGGAGCAGGGGGAACAAAGAGAAGAAAAGAGGAAGCAGAGCGCTCGGGGCAGGCGGTGAGTCTGGGGCGCAGGCACAAAAAAACCGGCGCAGGGCCGGTTTTGATGAGGGCATCAGATGCCCGGTGTATGGCAAGTCAGGCTTGCCCCTGTCGGCTTGATCCAGCACGAACAGGCAATAATGGGGTGGCTGATGGGGCTCGAACCCACGACAACCGGAATCACAATCCGGGACTCTACCAACTGAGCTACAGCCACCACTGAAATCTGCCTTCAATGCTCCTCTTCGAGGGAAGAGTCACATTAATGGCGCGCCCTGCAGGATTCGAACCTGCGACCCACGGCTTAGAAGGCCGTTGCTCTATCCGACTGAGCTAAGGGCGCTCTGTATCGAGCCGTCACAAGACGTCTCGATGAACCTGGTCGGTGATAAAGGATTCGAACCTTTGACCCTCTGGTCCCAAACCAGATGCGCTACCGGGCTGCGCTAATCACCGAAATCTCATCGTCCAGCATACCGGGGGCGGTACGACTGGGCAACGGGCGGGCATCATACCCAAGCGTCAAAGTCAGCGTCAATGACTTTTTCCGCCAGTAAATTCAAATGCCTACTTATTGCCCGCCAGGCGAGAGCCGCTAACACCCGCGCCAAAAAAATGCGACAATGCGCGGCAGTTGAACACATGGTGAGTGAAGAACGATGTCTGCCAAAATCATTGATGGAAAACAGGTTGCGCAAACGATTCGCAATCAGGTCGCCGAACAAGTCCAACAGCGGTTGGCACTGGGCAAGCGGGCACCGGGTCTGGCGGTGATCCTGGTGGGGCTGGATCCGGCGTCCCAGGTCTATGTGGGCAGCAAGCGTCGTGCCTGTGAAGAGGTGGGGTTTGTCTCCCGCTCCTATGATCTCAGCGCCAATGCGACCCAGGAAGAGTTGCTGGCCCTGATCGACCGGCTCAATGAGGATGCGGAGGTGGACGGCATCCTGGTGCAACTGCCCCTGCCGGCTCATTGCGACACCACTCAGGTGCTGGAGCGCATTCGTCCCGACAAGGACGTGGATGGTTTCCACCCCTACAACGTGGGTCGTCTGGCCCAGCGCATCCCGGCGCTGCGTCCCTGCACCCCCAAGGGGATCATGACCCTGATCGAGGCGACCGGCGTCAAGACCCACGGTCTGCATGCTGTGGTGGTCGGTGCCTCCAACATAGTCGGGCGCCCGATGACGCTGGAGCTGCTGCTGGCGGGTTGTACGACCACGACCTGCCATCGCTTCACCCAGGATTTGGAGGCCCAGGTGCGCCGCGCCGATCTGCTGGTGGTGGCGGTGGGCAAGCCTAACTTCATCCCGGGGGAGTGGGTCAAGCCCGGCGCCCTGGTGATCGATGTGGGGATCAACCGCCTGGCCGACGGCTCCCTGGTGGGGGACGTGGAGTTTGAAACGGCGCGCAATCATGCCGCCTTCATCACCCCTGTGCCTGGTGGCGTGGGGCCCATGACGGTGGCCAGCCTGATGGAGAACACCCTGAGCGCCTGCCAGGATTATCACGACGCCTGAGCAGGGCCCCTTCCCGCACTAGGGAATGGATAAGAGAAAGGGAAGGCCTGGCCTTCCCTTTTTTATTGCTGGTCGAACGTGATGATCTGCCGAGGCGACTGATCAGGGTGGCCTTGTCAGATCAGGGCCAGCGCCGCCGCCAGATCGGCGATGAGATCATCGGCGTCTTCCACTCCGATGCTGAAGCGGATGAGATCGTCGTTGACCCCGGCCGCGAGGCGGCTCGCCTCATCCATGGCTGCGTGGGTGGTGCTGGCCGGATGGCAGGCCAGGCTCTCGAGATCCCCGAGGCTCACCGCCTGCACGAACAGCTGCAGGTTGTCGAGCAGGGTGGCGCAGCGCGCGAAGCCCCCTTCCAGCTCTATGCTCACCATGCCGCCAAAGCCGCTGGCGAAGGCGCCAAGGGCGTCGTGGCCCGGGTGGCTGGCGAGCCCCGGATAGATCACCTTCTTCACCGCCGGGTGGGCGGCGAGGAAGTCTGCCACCTTCTGGGCATTGTGCAGGTGGGCATCCATCCGCAGCGGCAGTGTCTTGACGCCGCGCTGCAGCAGGTAGGCCTCCTGTGGCCCAATGGGGGAGCCTATGTGCTTGAGGGCCACGGTGCGTACCGACTTCATCAGCGCGTGGGAGCCCGCCACCACACCGGCGATGATGTCGCCGTGGCCGCCCAGGTACTTGGTGCCGCTGTGCATCACCAGATCGATACCCAGCTCCAGCGGGCGCAGCAGATAGGGGGTGAGGAAGGTGTTGTCGCACACGCTGATGGCGCCCACCTTGCGGGCCGCTTCCACCACCACCCGGGGATCCACCACCTTGAGGGTGGGGTTGGTCAGGGTCTCGAACAGGATCACCTTGGTGGCGGGGCTGATGTTGGCCAGCAGATCCTGATCGCTGTCGTAACTTGTGATGGTGATGCCGGCCCGGCTGAAGGTCTGCTTGAGAAACGCGTCTGTGCCGCCGTAGAGGGGGCCGACATAGGCCACTTCATCTCCGCTGCTGGCCAGGGCATAGAGGATGGCGCTCACCGCCGCCATGCCGCTCGCCACCACCAGCGCCTCGTCGGCGCCCTCCAGGGCCGCCAGTTTCAGCTCCAGCTCGGCGGTGGTGGGGTTGCCGAAGCGGCTGTAGATAAAGCCCGGGGCCTGGCCTGCGAAGCGCTCCTTGCCTGCCTGGGCATTGACGTAGCTGAAGGTGCTGCTCTGGTAGAGCGGTGTGGTGAGGGCGCCGGTCTGGGGATCGATTCGTTGGCCGCTGTGCACGCTCATGGTCTTGAATTTCATCGTTTTGCTCCGTGGTCGCCAGGCTATGGCGTTGTTGTTCTGGTGTGGAAATCTGTGGAGGGGGCCGCGCCGGCGCCCCTCTCCTGTGGTCGGGATGGCAGCTTGTCGCCACCCCCTTGATGGGGTCAGGCCGGTACCGGCTCCTGCGCTACCCTGTGTTGCTGAGCATAGTGGCGCGCCGCCACATCGGGATGGGAGCGCAGCCTGCCCTTGAGCACGTTTTCCCCCACCTGATAGAAGAGGGGGTTGGCCGGGTCGCTCTCGGGCCCTTGTGCCTGCGCCGCCAGCTCGGGGGAGAGGGTGAGCAGCGGCACTGTGGCATCGAGTCTCGCCGCCATAAAGAAGGCGCAGGAAAGACGCGAGACTCCGGGGGGCGGGCTCTGCACCCGGTGCAGGGTCGCCTTGAGATAGCCGTTGGAGGCAAGCTCCAGCAGCTCGCCTATGTTGACCACCAGGGCGCCGGGCAGGGGCGGTGCGGAAATCCAGCCGTGCGCCGTCTCCACCTCTAGCCCCGAGTGATCGTCCTGCATCACCAGGGTCAGGTAGCCGGGATCCTTGTGGGCGCCGACCCCCTGGCCGCTGCCTCCCGCTTCCCGTCCCGGGTAGTGAATGAGCTTCATGTGCTGATAGGGGGCACCCTGGATGCTCTCGTCGAACACCCCGGCCGGTTGCTCCAGCACCTCGGCAAAGGCGGCGAGCAGGGTGAGGGTGATGTCGCTCAGCCGCTCCTGCCAGTCCAGCAGTTGCGTCTTCATCTCGGGCAGGGCCGTGGGCCACTGGTTGGGGCCTATGAGCCGCTGCCAGGGTTTGCCGGTCTGCGCCAGGGGGAGGGCCTGCTCCTCGTTCATGATGTCGAACTGCTCCCGCCTGTCCGGCCGCTCCCGGGTGAGCTCGGCCCCCACCAGGTTGTAGCCACGAAAGTGGGGGGAGTGCACCATCTGCACCGCCAGCTTCTCCTGCAGGGGCAGGGCGAAGAAGCGGGCCGCCAGCGCCAGGGTCTCCCGTTGCTCCGCCTCGCTCAGACCATGGCCTGTCAGATAGAAGAAGCCGATGTCGCGGGCCGCCCGGCCAAGCCTGGCCAGCATCTGGCGGCGCTCCTCGGGGGGGCCATTGATCGCGGCATAGTCGATGATGGGCAGTGATGAATGTTCCATGTGCATCTCCTCACTTGCCGGATGTCGGGTGCAGTCCCGAGGCTCCGGTACAAAGACGGCGGTGTGGCTCGTGGCAGGAGTCGGGGTCCGTGGCTCACGATGGCACCATTTGGGTTGAGGGGATGCTACTGTTCGGGGTTATAAGGTGGAAGCAACAAAATATTCTTAGTTATATACAAAAGTCGAAATAGAATTCGAACACTGTGGATCCGCCTGTCGATTGCACGGAGAAAATGCGCCCCTGCCGATCGCCTTGCCCCTGAGCCCGCCTGGGGTCGGGGGCAGGGAAGGCGCAGTGCCCGTGGGAGGCGAATGAACAAAGGGGAGGCATCAGCCTCCCCTTTGTTGGTGGGGCGCAGAGGATTGAGGGCGAGAGCCCGCTCGGTGCGCCCCGGTCAGTGTCTTCAGTAACCCAGGGTGAAGCGCTGGCGCAGGTGCGCCGGTTGTTCCGCTTCGTTGAGCACGCCATCGGCCAGATCCCCGACTGTGATCCCGGCAGGCTTATCGCCGCTAAAGAGCACCTGCTCGCCCCCGAGACGGTAGGCGCCGCGCTTCTCGCCGGGTTCGAGGAACACCGGCGGGGAGACGAAGCGCCAGTCGAGGGCGGCTTCGCGGCGCAGGGCGGTGAGACCGTCGCGGGCCGCAAGCGCCCCTTGCTTCCACTCGGCCGGGAAGTCCGGGGTATCCACCAGCTGCACGCCGGGGGCTATCTCCAGGCTGCCGGCACCGCCGACCACCAGCAACCAGCTGTGGGCGGCTTTGGCTGCCTCGACAATGGCGCTGGAGCCCTTGAGGTACTGATCATGGATATCCGGGGCACTCCAGCCCGGGTTGTAGGCGCTGATCACCCTGTCGTGCCCCTTGAGCACGTCGGCCAGCGCCTGCGGGTCCTGGGCATCTACCGCCACTGTGGTGATCTGCGGGTGGGGGGCGACTTTACTTGTGTCGCGCACTATGGCGGTGACGTGATGGCCACGGCTGACGGCCTCATCGAGGATGGCTGAACCGACAAAACCGCTGGCACCTATGAGGGCAATTTTCATGGAGACGTCTCCTTCACTGTGGGAATGAGGCTATCCTACGCCCCCGGATGTGATTTAATAATCACCTGTAAATTGCATTCACTTGTAAGCTGGATTTAATAATGGATCAGCTCAGACGTTACGCCATCTTCGCCGCCGTGGTGGAGGCGGGCACCATGACGGGGGCCGCCAAGGCCCTCGGCATGACCCCCTCCGCGGTCAGCCAGCATATAGGCCAGCTGGAGAGCCTGCTCGGCCTCACCCTGCTCCATCGCTCCACCCGCCGCCTCAGCCTGACCGAGGCGGGGGAGGTGGTGTGGCAGGGGTGCCAGTCCCTGCAACAGACCCTCAACCAGACCGAGCTGCGCCTCTCGGAAGTGCGCGACAGCCTGCTGGGGGAGGTGCGGATCACCGCGCCCGTGGGCATGGCGGGCCAGCCGCTGGCGCTGGCCTTGTCACCCCTGTTGCAGGCCCATCCGGGCCTCTGTATCCAGATCATCGCCGACGACGAGAAGCGGGATCTGATCAAAGAGCGCATCGACGTGGCGCTGCGGGTTGGCTCCCTGCCGGACTCCACCCTGGTGGCCCGCAAGCTGGGCCAGACCCGGATGCTGCTCTGCGCCGCCCCCGCCTACCTGGCGCGCAAGGGGACGCCGCGCACCCCGGCCGATCTGGCGACCCACGACTGGCTCAGTGGCGACATGCTGGGGAGCGGCTTGCTGCTCCTTGACGAGCGAGGGGGCGAGCACAGGGTGAGGTTCAAACCCAGGGTGCTCTGCAACAACGTCCTGCCCCTGCGCCAGTTTGCCCTGGCGGGGCAGGGGATCTCCCTGCAACCCGAGGGAGAGGTTGGCGAGGATCTCGCCCTGGGCCGCCTGCTGGAACTGCTGCCAGGCTTTCGGGTGCCGCCCATGGAGATCCACGCCATCACCCCCCAGCGAGAGATCCCGGAGAAGGTGCGGCGGGTGATCACCGCCCTGCGCAGCCATTTCGCCGAGCCAGGGGGGACGGTGCGTCCGCTGTAACGCTGGCCAATAAAGAGGGCAGCCCGTTGGCTGCCCCCTGTGGGTCCCGCTTGTCCTGCGCTACTTCATATAGAGGCCGCCGTTGATGGCCAGGGTCTCCCCCGTGATATAGGCCCCCGCTTCGCTGGCGAGGAAGGCCACGGCGGCGGCTATCTCCTCGGGTTTGGCGAGGCGGCGCATGGGAATGTCGGCCTTGATGCTGTCGAGGATGTCGCTGCGGATCGCCGCCACCATGGGGGTGGCGGTGTAGCCGGGGGCGATGGCGTTGACCGTGACCCCGAAGCGGGCCCCTTCCGCCGCCAGCGCCTTGGTAAAGCCCAGCATACCCGCCTTGGCCGCCGAGTAGTTGACCTGACCGAACTGCCCCTTCTGGCCGTTGACCGAGGAGATGTTGATGATGCGGGCATCGCGCTGCTCGCACATGGCGTCGAACAGCGGCTGGGTCACGTTGTAGAGGCTGCACAGGTTGGTGTGGATCACCTCGAACCACTGATCCGGCGCCATCCGCTTGAAGGCGCCATCCCGGGTGATGCCTGCGTTGTTGACCAGCACATCCACCCGGCCCTCCTCCTGCAACAGGCGGCCCAGGGTCTCGCGGCACATGGCGGTGTCGGCCACGTCCAGCGCCAGCAGCCGCACCTGATCCTGGTGATAGCCCTGCTCTGCGTACCAGTCGTGGGCCGCCGCACTGTTGACGCTGGAGTGGGTGGCGATGATGCGATACCCCTGGGCCAGCAAGGCGGTGGTGATGGCGGATCCGATGCCGCCCCGGGCTCCGGTGATCAAGGCAATCTTCTTCATCTTGGCTCTCCCTGCATATCACGAGTTGAACTGTGCCCCTGGGGGCAATTGACAACATTGTTTGCAAACAATGTGGCAGGGAAAGGCGTCACTTTTGTGACAGGGGGGCGCCTGGGGGAGGGCTCTTACGAGAGGGAGCCGGGCCGCCACCGGCCAGACTCCGGGGTTGCCTGGGCCGCACAAGGCTTGCCCCCGGCACGGCGGCCATGTTTAATGTGGCCACTTGGGCGACTGCGCCCCTTCGCCGGCACAGAGCCCGACCACAGCATGACAAGCTCCCTCGCTTTCCCAGACCCGGCGCCACGGACGCGCCCCCATTTCACCCGCATCGAGCGAGTGCTCGACTACATTCACGCCCACCTGGATCAGCCCCTGTCGCTGGAGCAGCTGGCCGAGCAGAGCTGCTGGTCGCGCTGGCAGTTGCAGCGGGTCTTCTTGCACGAGACCGGCCAGACGGTGGCCCACTATGTGCGCGAGCTGAAGCTGAGCCTGGCGGCGGAGGCGCTGCTCTCGAGCCGTCAGCGGGTGCTGGATCTGGCGCTGAACCACGGTTTTGGCTCGGAAGTCAGCTTCAGCCGGGCCTTCAAGCAGCACTTTGGCTGCTCCCCCCTGGCCTATCGCAAGCGGGGCCTGCGGCTGGGGCTACGTACCCCCCTGGTACGGGTCCCCATGCCCCTGGCCAGTCCCCCCAGACTGGTGCAGGTGCGGGTGGAGAGCCGGCCTGGGTTCACCCTGCACGGCGTCAGGGGGGAGATCCGGGGCCTCTTTGCGAAGGCGCCCGATTTTCAGCAGACGGTGCCCGCCATCTGGGGTGCCTGGCGCGAGGCGGGGGGACGCCTGTCCTCCAGCGAGCTGCTGGGGGTGGTGGACGTGTCGGGGGCGGGGGATCGGCTGCCTTACTGGGCCGGGGTGGCTGCAGAGGAGGGGAGCGAGCCCGGCCCCGGGCTGGCGCGCCTCAGGGTGCCGGCACAGGAGTACGCCGTACTCAGCCACCTGGGCCCCATCGATACGCTTGGGCAGTGCCTCAACTGGTTCATCCTGCACTGGCTGCCCTCTTCCAGCTATCGCGGGTTGGATGGCTTCGAGCTGGAGCGCTATGCCCCGGGCTTTGACGGCCAGCAGCCCGATGCCTCCATGGAGTACTGGCTGCCCATAGCGCCCCGCTAGGCTCGGCAACGAGACGCCTACATGATCTCAGGCGGCCAGCCCCGTCAGTCCGCAGGGTGAACCCGGTTCTTGCCCGCCTCCTTGGCCTGATAGAGTGCCCGATCGACCCTTGCTATCAGCTGTGCGGCCGATTCATGGCGCCACAGCCCCAGCCCCGCCGAGAAGGTCACCACCAGTCCGGCCTCTCGCCATTGACGCTGCAGGACCCGAAGGCGCCAGCGCTCCAGCAGGGCCAGTGCCTGGGCCTCGTCTTCCCCCGGGATCAGGATGGCCAGCTCCTCCCCGCCGTACCGGTAGAGCCTGGCCAGGCCGTCGGCCACCGTCCCCCCTTCCTGCGCCACGGCCTGGAGGACGCTGTCGCCCACCAGGTGCCCCAGCTGGTCGTTGATGGACTTGAAGTTGTCCAGATCTATCATGCCGAGGGAGAAGGGGCGGCCGTCAGCCAGATGGCTGGCCAGATCCTGATCGAAGCTGCGGCGATTGAAGAGGCCGGTCAGGGCATCCGTGTTGGAGGCGGCGACGGCCTCCTGCATCTGGTGATGGGCGCTTCGGATCTCCTGGCGCAGCAGCTCTCCTGGCTTGCTCATGTCGATGCGGCCGACACGCATCAGGGCGATGATCTCGACGATCATCTTGTTGATGGCATGGCGCAGTGAGCCCCAGCAGAGCAGGCAGATCAGCAGGCAGCCCGCCACGGCGATCTGCAACTGATAGGATTCGCTGTGGCTGGCCTCCTTGAACTCGGCGTCGCTGACGGTGTAGATGGCGAACCAGTCCGGGTTGGAGAAGGCGTAGTAGTAGACATGGGTCTGGTGCTCGGCGTCATAGAGATGGTCGGCCCCGTTGGTCATCTGTGCGATGAGCCGTGGCGCCAGCTGGCGGTGAAACAGGTTGCCCACATTGGCGTGCAGCAGGGTGTCGCCGGTACGGGCGATGAGATAGAACTCCCCCTTGAGGGGGCTCTTGAGCAGGCGCAGGGGATGGCTCATCTGCTCGAGATCGAGCTCCATGGCCAGGGTGCCAAGGGGAAAGCCCTCCCTGTCGACGATGGGCCGGGAGACGGAAATGGTCCGCTGCTGGTCAATCCTGCTGGCGTAGTGGTCCGTGTAGCTGACGAAGAGGGGGCGGGAGGTAGCGGATTTGAACCAGGGCCGCTCCCTGGCATCAAAGTCCGCCTCGACCGGCAGGTGGGGGACAGAGTTGAAATGCCCCTGCTGATCGGCGACCAGGATGCTTTTCACATAGGGGGTGAGGGACAACGTTTGCATCAGGGTCATGCGAAGGGGGGCGTGCCCGTTGCCGAGGAAGGCCTGCAGGGCGGGCTTGTCAATAAAGCTGCCGGTCTCGTTGAGGACGTGCTCCAGCGGCTTGAATTGCAACGCGATGAACTGGGTCGCCATGTTGTGCACGAACATGGCGGCCACCTTGTGATACTTCACCTCGGCCGCACGCTGGATGCTGCAGCTGACCCCCACCAGGGCGGTGAGCAGGGTCAGCACTATCACGGCGAAGGAGACGTGGAGCTGGGTGTGACAGTGCAGATCTTTATTGATGATGTCATTCATTGGCGTGATCGTTTGGCCTCGTATCGTCTCAAACAGGACTGATAAAAGGGGCCGCATACTATCGCCATCCCTGTCGGCAGGGCTTGACCCGGATCAAGGGTGTGGATGAAAAAAGAGCAAAAACTCTAAAACGAAGGTCGGATGCGAGGGCTGATCCGGCCCGGTTCGGCCAGCAGGGCAGGGGGCCTTGAGGCCACCCCGGCGAAAGCGCATCCAGACCAGCCCCAGGCCGCATCCTCTCCATTTGGCTTCCCCTGCACTCTATTTCACTCGTCACGAAGTCAGATGGCGCCCTTCTCTCCCCCTTTCTTTGTCACTGACCCGCCAACATGCCCCAAATTGTTAATTCCGGGGCAAATTAGAACAATAAAATGCAAATGATATTTGTTACTATTCACATGCAGTAGGCAGTCGAGGATCAGATGCAACTTGTTCACCCCCCATTGACCGTGGTCGCCGCGACCATCTCCACCCTGTTGGCAGGCTCTGTGCTGGCCGCCGCGCCCACCAGCCAGGACGCGGCGCTGGCCGACGAGACCCTGACGGTGCTGGGTCAGACCTATCGCAACACCGCGACCAAGACCCGGCTCGACCCCATAGAGACGCCCCAGGCCATCTCGGTAGTGGAGAGCGAGACCCTGGAGCAGCGTGGCGTCAGCTCGGTGAGCGAGGCGCTGCGCTACGTGCCCGGGGTCAATACCGAGCTGCGCGGCGGGGCGGTCAACCGGCTGGATCTGTTCAACATCCGTGGCTTTGACAACTACCAGAACTTCTATGACGGCCTCTTGCTGCAATACAACGAGTGGAACCTGCAACCCCAGATAGATCCCGTGGCCATAGAGCAGCTGGAGGTGTTCAAGGGGCCGACCTCGGTGCTCTATGGCAGCATGCCGCCGGGCGGCATGGTCAACCTCATTGCCAAGCGCCCCCAGCGGGAAGCCAAACACCGCGTCAGCCTGGCGACGGGGACAGGTACTCTCAAGGAGATGAGCTTCGATAGCACAGGCGCCATCAACGAGCAGCTCGCCTACCGTGTGGTGGGGCTGGCCCGCCAGAAGGAGGGTCAGGCGGTGACCTCGGAGGAGGAGCGCTATGTCTTTGCGCCCTCCCTGGATTGGCAGCTCGGCGAGCGCACCCTGCTGAACCTCAACCTCTACTACCAGAAAGATCCCGAAGCCGGCATCTACACCACTGTACCCGCCAGCGGCTCGGTCAAGTCCAACCCCCTGGGGCAGCTTGGCAGCGATAGCTTCCTCGGCGACCAGAACTGGAACGAGTACAACCGGGATGTGACCCTGCTCGGCTACAAGCTGAGCCACGACTTCAACGGGAACTGGCAGGTGCTGCAAAACGCCCGCTACATGGACGCCTCCGCCTATCAGCGCAACACCTACAACGCGGCCCTGGCGGCGGACAATCGCACCCTGGCCCGCAACGCTTATTTGACCGACGAGGCCTCAAAGGGCTTTGTCATCGACAACCAGCTGGCGGGCAAGGTGATGACGGGGCCGGCCCAGCACAACCTGCTGCTTGGGGTCGACTATCAATATCTGGACGCGCGTATCCTCTATCAGGACACCCTCGACTACTCTGCGCCTGCCATCGACATCTTCAACCCGGACCACAACCAGATCCGGCCGGATGCCCTGGCCTTCTCCTACGAGGATCGCAAGACCATCCGTCAGTCCCAGACCGGCGTCTATCTGCAGGATCAGGTGCGCCTCGACCGGCTGGTGGCCATAGGCGGCGCCCGCTATGACAGCTACCGGATGGACACCGACAGCCACAGCCTCTATATGGGATCCGCCAGCCACTCCCTGGCCCAGATCGATCAGGACAACCTCTCCTTCCGCCTCGGCGCCCTCTACGAGCTCGACTATGGCTTGTCACCCTATGTGAGCTATGCCGAGAGCTTCGAGCCGGTACCGGGGGCGGACAAGAGCGGCAAGGCGTTCGATCCTTCCACCGGCCACCAGTGGGAGGGGGGGCTCAAGTTCCTCTCCGAGGACATGAGCAAGACCTTCACCGTCGCCGCCTTCCATATCACCAAGCAAAACGCCCTGGTGACGGATCCGGACAACGTCTACGGGCCCAAGCTGCAGACCGGCGAAATCGTCTCCAAGGGGATAGAGCTGGAAGGGCGCGCCGATCTCACCAGCCGGCTGGATCTGGCGCTGAGCTATACCCGCCAGGACATGGAGATTACCCGCGATACCACAGACTTGCAGGGCAAGACCCCGGTCTGGGTGCCCAAGCAGATGGCCTCGCTCTGGAGCAACTACCAGGCGGGCGGCAGCCTGGAGGGGATGCGGGTCGGTGCCGGCCTGCGCTACGTGGGGGAGGCCCAGCTCGATGCCGCCAACACCGACACAGTGCCGGATTATCTGCTGATGGACATGTCCGCCTCCTATGATCTCGCCGCCCTCAGCGCGAGCCTGAAGGGGGTGGGGGCATCCCTTAGCGCCAGCAACCTGCTTAACAAGACCTACTACTCCTGCTACGACCAGAACAACTGCTGGTTCGGGGCTGAGCGCAATGTGGAGGCTCGACTCAAATACGTATTCTGACCTTGCGCCCCGGACCTGCGCCGGGGCATGCCCCCTCTGCGGGTCCCGATGGCCACCAGCACGCCCTGCCTCGCGGCCTCGGCACCCTGGCGGTGAACAGCCAGCATACCCTGCTGGCGGATCACGACGCCCTGTTTGCGGCGGCGGCCGGGCTCATTCCCTCCCTCAAGGGGCGGCTGGCGGGGGAGTCCCTCACGCTGCTGATGGCGCCCCCTCATGGCGCCCCGAGTGAGGTCGCGGCTGCCCTGCATGGCCACTGGCAGCAGGCGCACCCGGAGGCGGGGGCGGCCTACTGGTTGACCCGCAGCTGGGGCATGCTCTGCTGGCAGTCCATCTATCTCGCCATGGTGGCCGTCTATCGGGTGGGGGCCGTGCCCGCCCTGGATCGCATGGGACAGGGCTATCAGGAGGGGCTGGTGTCCGGCTTCAGCCTGCCGGCGGAGCCCATGATCAAGGGGGAGGTGAAGACCCTGATCAAGGTGGCGGGTGAGCGGTTGCAGGCCCACTGGCAGGAATTGTTCGCACTGCTTGGAGAGGTGCAGCGGCTACGCCCCGGCTTCGTGCGCCCGCTCCTGGCGGACGATCTGCTGGCGGCCCTGGTGCGGGTGCCGGATTTCTTCGGGGAGATAAGCCCCGAGGTGGTCCAAGCCCATGCGCCGCTCTGGCTCGCCGCCTGCGGCCTGCCCGCCGGGCATCTGGCGGGCTGGCGTCCGGCCTCGCTCCCTCGGGATGAGGCCTTCCCTGGCTATGTGCGCCAGCGCTGCTGCCTGCACTACAGGCGAGGGGATGGGGAGCTTTGTGGCAACTGCCCGAGACGGCAGGGAGCCACCAGCTGCGACTAGGGATCCTGAGGCGCCAGAGAGCAGGCGTATCGAGCAGCGTGAGCGCCGCCCCCTAGGGCGGCTTTTTCATGTCCTTTACTGCTCGGCCATCTGGGTGCGAATACGCTCGAACAGGCTCTGCAGGCAGGGCTGATCCCGATCGGCGGCCCGCACGGCCCCATACATATGGCGGCGGATCCCGCTGCCCAGGGGGCGCGCCTCGAGCAGTCCCTGACGCACAAATTCCTCGCTGGCCCAGCGCGGCAGGGCGGCGACACCGAGCCCGGCGGCGGCCATCTGCAACATGACGGAGGTGTTGTCCACCGGCTTGCAGCGGGCGGGCTCCACCCCGGCGGGTTGCAGGAAGCGGCTGAACACGTCCATGCGGGCCCGTTCCACCGGGTAGACCAGCAGCACCTCCTGCTTGAGATCCTCCGGAACTATCCGGGCCTGGTGACAGAGGGGGTGATCGGGCGCCATCACCAGGGTGAGATCGAAGGCGAACAGCGGCTCGAAGTGGAGATCCCCGCGGGCCTGCACGTCCGAGGTGAGCAGCAAGTCCAGTTGGCCGCCGAGCAGGGCGCTGATGGCATCGAAGCCGGGTACCGACTCCACCTCGAGCGCCACCCCGGGCCACTGGCGGCGAAAGCCCGGCAACAGCGGCAGCAGCCACTGGATGCAGCTGTGGCAATCCAGCGCCAGGTGCAGCCTGCCCGCGTCGCCGCTGTGCAGGGCCAGCAGCTGGCGCTCGGTCTGGGCCAGGGCGGGCAGCACCTGACGGGCCAGGGCCAGCAGATGCTGGCCGGCCGCCGTCAATACGAGGGGGCGGCTCTTGCGCAGATAAAGCTCCAGGTTGAGGCGGGTCTCCAGCTCTTTCAACTGGTGGGAGAGGGCGGACTGGGTGAGGTTGAGGCAGAGGGCAGCCCCCGCCAGGGAGCCCTGCTCGGCCAGGGCGCTGATGGTCTTCAGGTGCTTGAGATCTATGCCCGCGTTGGTGTTCTGATGGCTGGTCGACTGGTTGGGCACACCCATGGCACTGCTCCTTTGTGCGTCAGTTGAGGATTTCTTGAGAGCCAGTTGAAGAGGATTCAATAGCCAAGGCCACCTTATCTCGTCACTCTAGATGTGTAAACATCTGGATGGCTAAATCATCCAGTTTCCCATCAGATGAATGAGCATAAGGAATTGGACCTATGACACGAGCACACACTCTGGGCTTCCCCCGTATCGGCGCCAAGCGCGAGTTGAAATTTGCCCTGGAATCCTACTGGCGCGGCGAGACCACCCAGGCCGAGCTGGTCGCCGTGGGCAAGAGCCTGCGGGAACGCCACTGGCAGGCCCAGCGCACCGCCGGGGTCAACCTGCTGCCAGTGGGCGACTTCGCCTGGTACGACCAAGTGCTCGGCACCAGCCTGCTGGTGGACGCCGTGCCTGCCCGTCACCGCCATGGGGACACCGATCTCGACACCCTGTTCCGGGTAGCCCGTGGCCGTGCGCCGACCGGCCCCGCAACTGCCGCCGCCGAGATGACCAAGTGGTTCAACACCAACTATCACTACCTGGTGCCCGAGTTCAGCCGCGACCAGCGCTTCAAGCTGGGCTGGAGCCAACTCTTTGAAGAGGTCGAAGAGGCCAAGGCGCTGGGGCTGCCGGTCAAGGCGGTGCTGCTGGGCCCGGTCTCCTACCTCTGGCTCGGCAAGGAGAAAGAGAGCGGCTTCTCTCGTCTGGAATTGCTCGACCGCCTGCTGATCGTCTATCAGGAGATCCTGGCGAAACTGGCATCCCAGGGAGTGGAATGGGTACAGATCGACGAGCCGGCCCTGGCGCTGGACCTGCCGGACGAGTGGCGTCTGGCTTACCTCAACGCTTACGAGCGCCTGAGCGGTCCCTGCAAGCTGCTGCTCACCACCTATTTCGGCTCGGTTGCCCATCAGCGCGACATCATCACCAGCCTGAAGGTGGATGGCCTGCACCTGGATCTGGTGGCCGCCCCCGAGCAGCTCGAGACCCTGGTCCCGCACCTGCCGGCCCAGTGGGTGCTTTCCGCTGGCGTCATCAACGGCCGCAACGTCTGGCGTGCCAACCTGGGCAAGCTGGCGCCGACGCTAAAAGCGCTGAAGGATAAGCTCGGCGAGCAGCTCTGGGTTGCCTCTTCCTGCTCCCTGCTGCACAGCCCGGTGGACTTGACCCTGGAGCATGAACTGGATCCCCAGACCCGCAGCTGGTTCGCCTTCGCCCTGCAAAAGTGCTACGAGCTGGGGCTGCTCTCCGACTACCTGGACGGAGGGGATCTGGACAAGATCACCGCCTACAGCCAGCCCATCGTGGATCGGGAGTCCGACAGCCGGGTCCACAAGCGTGCGGTGCAGTCGCGGCTCGCCAGCCTCACCAACAGCGACTTCGATCGCTTGAGCACCTATCCGGTGCGCGCCGAGGCCCAGCGCATTGATCTCAAGCTGCCGCTCTTGCCCACCACCACTATCGGCTCCTTCCCGCAGACCTCCGACATCCGGTTGCTGCGCCAGGAGTGGCGGGCCGGTCGCATCGACGACGCTGCCTACGAGGCGGGCATTCAGGCCCAGATCAAGGATGCCATCGCGCGTCAGGAAGCAATCGGGCTGGACGTGCTGGTGCACGGCGAGGCCGAGCGCAACGACATGGTGGAGTATTTCGGCGAACTGCTGGACGGCTTTGCCATCACCCGCTTCGGCTGGGTGCAGAGCTATGGCTCCCGCTGCGTCAAGCCGCCGGTGATCACCCGGGATATTGACCGCCCGACCCCCATGACGCTGGCGTGGACCAAGTTCGCCCAGAGTCTGACCGACAAGCCGGTGAAGGGGATGCTGACCGGGCCCGTGACTATTCTCTGCTGGTCCTTCCCCCGGGAAGACGTGAGCCGCGAGCAGTCCGCCCTGCAAATTGGCCTGGCCATTCGCGACGAGGTGGCAGATCTAGAAGCCGCCGGCATCAAGATCATCCAGATCGACGAACCGGCCATCCGCGAAGGGCTGCCCCTGCGCAAGCAGGATCATCAGGCTTACCTGGATTGGGCGGTGCGCGCCTTCCGCCTGAGCGCCAGCCCAGTGGTGGACAGCACCCAGATCCACACCCACATGTGTTACAGCGACTTCAACCTCATCATAGAGGCGGTGGCGGCGCTGGACGCGGACGTCATCACCATAGAGACGAGCCGCAGCCAGATGCAGTTGCTCGAAGCGTTCGAGCGCTTCAACTACCCCAACGAGATCGGGCCGGGCGTCTACGACATCCACTCGCCGAACGTGCCGAGCCAGGGCTGGATTGAAGACCTTATCCGCAAGGCGGCCAGACAGATCCCGGCCGAGCGGCTCTGGGTCAACCCGGACTGCGGCCTCAAGACCCGCGGCTGGGAAGAGACCACGGCTGCCCTCAAGGTGATGGTCGATGCGACCCGGGCGCTGCGAGTCGAACTGGCCTGAGCAGGCTCTTACTGCTCGGCAGACAATGCAAGAGCACTGAGATAACGACAGAGGGAAGGCGCACGCCTTCCCTCTTTTTTGCATGAGGGCCTTGAGGCCCCCTCAGGGGGTAAGCAGCAGGGGGACACCGGTTTGCGGGTATGGTGCTGGGCTTTGCGGCCTGTGCCACCCCTGCGATGGCGCCTCCCGCGCCAGCGCCTCGGCCAGCCAGTACCCGTCGAGGGGGATGGCATTGCGATCCTCGATCACCAGATTGAGGTGCTGGGCGCCGAGGCAGCCGTAGCGCGCCGGGTCTGTCTGGGTGAAGAGGCCGAGGCAGGGCACGCCGCTCGCGGCAGCCAGATGCAGGGGACCTGTGTCGGCGCTGACGAAGAGGGCGAGGCCACGGGTGAAGCGGGCCAGCTCGCTCATGCTGGCCAGGGATAGGTGCAGATCCCCCAGCAGGGGTTGGGGGGAAGCCGGATCTTCGAGCTGGATCAGCAGAGCATCGGGACTGTGGCGGCGCAGATCCCCGAGCAGTCGCCGCCACTGGGTGGCGGAGAGCCCCTTGCCCTTGCGGGCGCCGGTGAAGAAGCCGATGAGGGGACGGCCCGGGTGGGCCCGCCGCAACGCGGCCAGCGGCGGGCAGGGGGCCAGGAGCACGCTGCCAAGCTCAATCTGCTCCGCCGGGTTGCCATGGCGACCGAGCAGTTGCAGGGGCTGGTGGGCGTAGTGGCAGCCACTGTCGGGGCGGAGGGGCTGATCGAACAGGGCATCCCCCCTGGCGTCGTCAAAGCCGAACTTCTCGCCGGCCCGCACCCAGGCGGCGATCAGGTGATCCGTGCTGGAGGCGAAGGGCACATAGACGCTGTCATAGTGCCGCTGGCGCAGGCGCCACAGCACCGCCAGGGCGCCGATCAGCTGCTTGCCCTGCAAGCGGACCCGATGGATGGCCCCCAGTTGCAGATCGGCGAGAAAGGGGAGCAAGGGGCCGCCGCTGCACACCAGCTCGATCTCGGCGTTGGGGTGATCCCGTCTCAGCCGCTGCAGGAAGGGCAGCAGGAAGAGGTTGTTGCCGATGCGGTTGGTGCTGCGAATGACCAGGATCCGCCGGGGCGCCTGAGGTGAGGGGGGCAGGCGGCCCCGTCTGGCCAGCCAGACGAGGGTGGCCCGCTCCAGCCCGGCGGTCCAGCTGCGGCGCTGGCCATCGAAGCGGCGCAGGGCATCTCTGAGAGTCTTCATAGCGTTTGGCTCCGTTCATGAGGATGGCAGCAAGGTGACAGCCGACCCTTAAGCCAGCGTTAAGAGGGAGGAAAAAGTGCCGTGGAGCCGGTGGCGGCAGGATCAGCGGGCGATAAGCCGGGGGGGCAACCCCTGGCGGGCTGGTATTGGACCGGGGTTACTGGCTAGAATTGCGCATTTGAAATAAATGTTATCGTCTTCGGGAGCAGGATGCAGTTCAGGGATTTTTTGCCGGTATCGACCAATACCAGCCTCAAAGAGAGTTGTTACGGTGCCCTCGGCGCCTTCGTCGGATTGCTGGGCACCGCCTGGCTCTGCCAGTGGGGGCTGGGGCTGGAGGTGCACTGGCTGATCGCCCCCATGGGGGCCTCCGCCGTGCTGCTGTTTGCCGCCCCGGCGAGCCCCCTGGCCCAGCCCTGGTCCATCCTGGTGGGCAACGGGGTCTCGGCGCTGATGGGGGTACTGAGTGCCAGCCTGGTGCCGGACATGGCCCTCGCCTCGGCCCTGGCGGTGATGCTGGCCATCGCCGCCATGTTCCTCACCCGCAGCCTGCACCCCCCCGGCGGGGCCGTGGCCCTGACCGCCGTCATCGGCGGCGAGGGGATCCGGGCGCTGGGGGTGGGCTATGTGCTGCTGCCTGTGCTGCTCAACTCCCTGCTGCTGCTGAGCCTGGGGCTGCTCTACAACCGCGCCTTGGGGCGCCGTTATCCCAATGGCGGCAAGGTGGTGCCCAATCGTCACCAGACGGCGGATCCCCAGCCGAGCGCCCGGTTGGCCACCCAGGACATCGACTTTGCCCTGGACAAGCACGGGGAGCTGCTCGACATCAGCCGCCAGGATCTGCAGGAGCTGCTGCAGGAGGCCCAGCTGCACGCCCTGCGGGGGCGAGTGGGCACGGTGCGCTGTCAGGATGTGATGTCGCGGGATCTGGTGGTCAGCTCCCCAGAGGCGTCAGCCATGGCGGCCTGGGATCTGCTCTCTCACCATCAGATCAAGGCGTTGCCGGTGGCGGACGAAGAGGGCCGATTGGCGGGCATCATCACCCTGCATGATCTGATGATCGACAGGGAGAGCCGCCAGCCCAGGGGGCGGGAGGCGCTCGAGCAATTGCGGGTGGCGGATCTGATGACCCGGGAGGTACAGACGGCGCGGCGCTACCAACCCCTCTACGATCTGGTGGAAACCTTCTCCGACGGGGGCTTGCACCATATGCCTGTGGTGGAAGGGGAGCGGCTGGTGGGCATCATCACCCAGTCCGACATGGTGGCGGCCCTCTTCACCCTGGCCCTGCAACCCGGGCAGGCGGAGGAAGCGCCCGCCTGCGAGCCATAAGAAGCGGGCCCCTTGCGGGGCCCGTTTTGTTCAGGGTTTGGGGTAGACGGTCTCCCCCATGAAGACCGTCTGCTCGACCCGAGTCTGTGCAATCTGCTCCGGCGTGCCGGCCTTGACCAGGGCGAACAAGTCCCGGTCCAGCACGATGAAGTCCGCCGACTTGCCTGCCTCGATGGAGCCGGTGATCGCCTCCTGACGTACCGCCCTGGCGCCGTTGATGGTGTAGGCGGCCAGCATCTCGGCAAGGGAGGTGCGCTGACTGGCCCTGAAGTCGTCGCCGCTGCCGGCCGCCTTCACTATGCCGGCGGCCATGTTCTCGAACGGGCGCGGGTCCCGGCTGTCCACCGGGGCGTCGCTGCCCGCCACCAGCACGGCGCCAGCCTGGCGCGAACTCTCGACCGGGTAGAGGGCGTCATGGAGATAGCCCATGGGGTCGTAGATGGCCTCGCTCAGGGACTGTCCCACCCTGGTTGGCTGGATGAAGGGGCTGACCAGCATGTCGTAGGCAAGCTGGGGCGTGGTCCAGGCATAGGTGAAGGTGAGGTAGAGGCCAAGCTCGCCGAGGCGTTTCTGATCGTCCGGGTGCACCACCTGCAGGTGGGCCAGGGTGTGGGGGATGCCGCTCTCCCCGTTGCTGGCGCGGGCCGCCTCCAGGGCATCGAGGGCTACCCGGGTGCTGCGATCGCCGATGCTGTGCATGTGGATGCCAAATCCGGCCCCATCCAGCGCAGTGACGTAGCGCGTCAGATCCGCCTCCTTGTAGTTGACGATGCCGTTGCTGCCCGCATCCTCGCTGTCCGCTGTGATGCTCACCTCGCCGCTGTCGGGATCCAGGGCCAGATGGGGACTGTGGTAGTTCTCCAGCATGCCGGCATTGGGCAGGAAGGGGGGGCTGGTGAAGGGATCCCCCTCCAGCACGCCGTCGAGGAAGATCTTGACTGCATCGGCCTTGATCAGGGGGTTGCCTTTGAAGGCGTCACGCACCTGGTTCGCCTTGGCCAGGTGCCCGTCGATGTCCAGCTTGCCGCTGTAGTCATCCTGGTTGAAGCAGGTGGCAGCGGTGACGCGCATGTGCAGCAGATCCTGGTCCTGCATCTTGAGCATCCGCTCCCGGATGAAGTCGTTGGCGCAGGCATCCTGCACCCCTGTGATGCCGCGGGACGCCATCAGCTCGGAGATGGCGGGGAGTATCTTGTCATACTGGGCCTCCGCCTGTTCCCCCTCCGCGCTCAGCACCCCGGTGTCGGGGACTGCAATGGCGCTGCGGGCCGCGTCCCGGATCACGCCGGTCGCCAGATCCACATAGGGGATGAAGGCCTCGAACACGCCGCCCGGGGCCAGGGTGGTGGCATTGAAGCCGACCACATTGCCGTCCTCGTCCTGTGCCAGCGCCAGCGCCTGGGAGTTGTAGCCGCCGGCATGGCCGTCGACCCCGGCCAGCATCACGGGGTTGTTCGGCGCCGCCGCATCCAGGGCCGCCAGCAGGGTGGCATGGGTGGCGGTGGGGGTGTTGCCGTCATAGGGCGACCACTGGTTGACCACCAGCCAGTCCCCGGGGGCCGGGGCGTAGCGGGGCAGGCACTCGCTGATCTTGGCCGCGAGCTGATCCAGGTTGACGCTCTGGCCGTCCAGATCGCACATGTCGAGCGCCACAGTGCCGAGCAGGTGGATGTGGTTGTCGTGCAGCCCTGGCAGCACCATCCTCCCTTGCAGATCCACCACCTGGGTCGCACTGTTCTTCAGGGCCTCGGCCCCCTCGCGTGAGCCCACGTAAGTGAATTTGCCCCCTTGCACCACCATGGCCTCGGCCTGGCTGCGTTGCCCATCCTGGGTGTGGATCTTGCCGTTGAGATAGAGGGTGTTGCCGGGCGGCGGCTCACTGCTGTCTTGCTGGCAGCCGAACAGGCCACTCACCAGCAGGGCGATGGCGCCCAGCCTGAGACGGGGGTGTTTGCTATCCATAGCGCGCTCTCCTTGGGTTAATTGCAGTTTTTACTGCAGATATGAGCACTTATGGTTATTGCAGCTATTCTGAAAAATGCCAGTGATTGCTGCACTTTTTTTGACTTGTGTTTACCTTGTCTCATCATGTAGTTATGACAACCAGTCGCCCCTTGGGGGCGGAGACCGCATCGGGGGAAGAGAATGTCACAACACGTGCTGCCGGCCGAACTGTGCATGCGGCGCCAACCCAGGCAACTGCGCAGCCAGGAGGTGGCGAGCCGCATCGAGCAGGCCACCCTGGCCCTGTTGCAGGAGCAGGGGTTTGCGGCCCTCAACACCAACGCCATCGCCGCCCGCGCCGGGGTGGGCATCAAGTCGCTCTACCATCTGTTCCCCAACAAGGAGGCCATCATCTGCCGGCTGGCCCTGGACTGGCTGGCGGCGGTGTGCGAGGCGCAGGAGAGCATCCGCGAGCAGGCCAACAGCTGGCCGCAGACCCTGCTGATGCTGGACGAGGCGCTGGAGGCGCTGGATGAGCGCTTCGTCGGGTACGGGGCGCTGTGGCAGGCGATGGATCTCATTCCCGCCCTGCACGGGGTCGAGCAGGAGCACGAGGGGCGACAGGTAGCCTTCTGGTCCGAGCGGCTGCGCCACTTTGGCTGCCGCTGGCCCGAGCACGAGCTCATCACCCTGGTGCGCTATTTCTACCGCACCGCGGACGTGGCCAAGCAGTGCACCAAGGGGCAGGGGGAGGCGGGGGCGCAGCTGTGGCAACTGCATAGACGCTGGAGCGAGCAGCTGATGATGGCGGCCATCGAGGAGCCGGATCCGGCCCGGGTCTGGCTGTCGATGCCGGGGCTGGCGCCGGGTTGCCAAGCCGCCGCGAAGGGGGGCGAATAGAAGAGAGGCGAATAAAGAGAGGGAGTGCCAGGCACTCCCTCTCTTGCATCTGGCATTGCGCCCTGCGGGCTAGCCGTAGCGGGCCAGGGTCAGCCCCTCGTCGCTGATGGCCGGAGCGCTGCCCGAGATGAGGTCGCTGAGTAGTTGGCCCGAGCCTGCCGCCATGGTCCAGCCCAGGGTGCCGTGACCTGTGTTGAGCCAGAGCCCCGGGATGGGGCTGGGGCCCACCAGGGGGGTGCCGTCCGGGGTCATGGGGCGCAGCCCGGTCCAGAAGCTGGCCTGCTCCAGATCCCCCCCCTCGGGGAAGAGATCTCTCACCACCATGGCCAGGGTGTCGTGGCGTCTGGGGTTGAGCGCCAGATTGAAGCCGCTGAGTTCGGCCATGCCGCCCACCCGGATCCGCTCATCGAAGCGGGTGATGGCGACCTTGTAGGTTTCATCCAGCACAGTGCTGCGCGGCGCCCCAGAGGCGTCCGTCATCGGCAGGGTGAGGGAGTAACCCTTGACCGGGTAGACGGGGAGCTCTATCCCGAGGGGGCGCAAGAAGCCGGTGCCATAGCTGCCCAGAGCGCAGACGATGGCGTCGGCCTTGAAGCGCCGCTCGCCGGCACGCACCGCCACGGCGCGCCCCTGGGCGAGTTCAACCTCGTCGATGGCGCAGTTGAAGACGAACTCCACCCCGAGCCGCCGTGCCTCGTCAGCCAGGGCCTGGGTGAAGCGGAAGCAGTCCCCCGTCTCGTCCCCCGGCAGGCGCAGGCCGCCCACTATCTTGCCGCGCACCCGCGCCAGGGCGGGCTCCACCTCTTCACAGCCGTCGGCATTCAGGGACTGGTAGGGGACGCCGTACTCTTCCAGCACTTCGATGTCGCGCTGGCTGGCATCGCACTGGGCCTGGCTTCGGAACAGTTGCAGGGTGCCAAGCTGGCGCCCTTCGTAGTCCAGCGCCAGCTCGTCGCGCAAAAGCTTCATGCAGTCGCGGCTGTATTCGGCCAGGCGCACCATGCGCCCCTTGTTGACCGCATAGGCTGCCGGGGTGCAGTTGGCGAACATCTTCAGCATCCAGCGCAGCTGGAAGGGATCCGAGGTGGGGCGCACAGTGAAGGGGGCGTGTTTTTGCAGCAGCCATTTGGCCGCCTTGAGGGGAATGCCGGGGGCCGCCCAGGGAGAGGCATAACCCGGGGAGATCTGACCCGCATTGGCATGGCTGGTTTCAAGGGCCACCCCGTCGCGCCGCTCCAGCAGGGTCACCTTGTGACCGGCTTTGGCCAGATACCAGGCGCTGGTCACACCGACCACGCCACCACCGAGTACCACTATGTCCATCTTGTCTCTCCTTGACTGGGGCCTCCACCTTAATCAGCCGCCACAGGATATTCAACTGGTGTCGTTATCATTGGTGATTATCACCATTCACATTTTGTTAACTGGCTCTCAATGTTGTCATCTGCTCACTTTCTGGCATGAAATCTGGTCGATTCAGAGTCGTTCCAGGTGGAGCAGATGGTGCTCCGCCGTCGCCAGGATTGCCTGTTGCCGGGAGGTTGGCTGACCATCCCAGTTGGCATAGGGCAGGGCGAGGCGAGGGTGGCTGCCGAGCCTCTCCCGATAGCGCCATAGAAAGTGCCAGTAGAGGCTGTTGAACGGGCAACTGTCCGGCCCGCTGCGCTCCTTCACCTCGTAGTGGCACCCCTTGCAGTAGTGGCCCATCCGCTCCAGGTAGGCGCCGCTGCTGGCGTAGGGCTTGCTGCCCATCAGGCCGCCATCGGCAAACTGGCTCATGCCGCGGGTATTGGGCAGCTCCACCCACTCGATGGCATCCACATAGATGCCGAGATACCAGGCATCCACCTCATCCGGATGGATCCCCGCCAGCAGGGCAAAGTTGCCGGTCACCATCAGCCGCTGGATATGGTGGGCATAGGCGTGATCAAGGGACTGCTGGATCGCGTGGCGCACGCAGGCCATCCGGGTCTGCCCGCTCCAGAAGAAACCGGGCAGGGGGCGCTCGGCCCCCAGGGCATTGACGCGACCATAGTCCGGCATCTTTTCCCAGTAGAGGGCGCGGACAAACTCGCGCCAGCCGAGGATCTGGCGAATGAAGCCCTCCACCTGTGCCAGGGTGATGGTGGCCTGATTGGCCTGCCAGTGGGATTGCGCGGCACGGATCACCTCGAGGGGATGGAGCATCTTGCTGTTCATCGAAAACGACAGGCGGCTGTGGAACAGGCTCAAGCCCCGCTCGCTCAGGGCGTCCTGATAGCGGCCGAAGTGGGGCAGGCAGTGCACCAGAAAGTGCTCAAGCAGCGCGCGACTCTGGCGCCGGGAGACGGGCCAGGGCAGGGCGCTGGCATCCGCAGTGCCAATGGTGGCAACGCCGTGGCGGGTCAGCATGGCATCGATGTCGCTCACCTCGTTGGCAAAGGTGAGGGTTGCCGGGATGGGCTGGCGCTCCGGCAGTCTGGCGCGGTTCTCGCTGTCAAAGTTCCAGCGCCCGCCAAGGGGCTGGCCATTTTCATCAAGCAGCACCTTGTACTGCTTTCGCAGGGCGCGGTAGAAGAACTCCATCCGGCTGTGGGGGTAGTGCCGCCAGCCATCCCGGGGGGTGAGAAAATGTTCGCTGTCCACCTCGGCGGTCGGGATGGGCAGGCCCGCTGTCCAGGTTTTCAACTGGTTGGCAAGGCGCCACTCGTCCGGGCTCTGCCAGGCAAAGCGCTCGGCTTGATGGTGGGCGATCTGGGCCGCCAGCAAGCTGGGCAAATCGGGCCAGGAGGCGCTCTCGTCCAGGGTCAGGTAGCAGATCCGGTGGCCCGCCTTGGTGAGGGCGGCGGCGAAGGCGCGCATGGCGGCAAAGAAGGCCAGCACCTTCTGGCGATGGTGGCGGCAGTAGTCCGTCTCCTGGCGCAGCTCCGCCATCAGGTAGCAGACCGCGGGATCCGGCGTGCGAAACCAGCTGTGACCGGCGTTCAGTTGATCCCCGAGGATGAGGCGCAGCTCCATCAGGCGTGCTCCTTCTGACGGCGGCAGCGTTCGCTGCAGTAGCGCACCTCCTGCCAGCAGCGGGCCCACTTGCGCCGCCAGGTGAAGGGACGCTGGCAGACGGGGCAGACTTTCTCGGGTAGATGGGGTTTGAGGTGCATGTTCCGCCTCGTTCACTGGGTTGACCGATCTCTGCCTGCATAACGAAGCGCAACCAGGATGGGATCACAGTGGGACGGGAAAGAGGTCGTTCCGGCTTGCGAGGGGAGAGGTGCAATGAGAAGGCCCCGCACCTGTCGGTGCGGGGCCTTCTGTGACCGTTACTGGTTGCTGAACAGCTTGGTGCGGGGCGTGGACTGGGCGGTCAGGGTCATGCGGCCCGAAGTTTCCAGCCAGGTTCTGATCTTCTTGGCGTCGGCCACCCGCTCATCCGTGGTATTGGCGTGAAGCAGCACCATGACCACGGGTTCATTGTTGACCCTGGTGTCCATCACCAGGCAGCGACCCGCCTCGCGGATGTAGCCGGTCTTGGAGACCATGATGGGCCAGCTCCCTTCCCGCACCAGGCGGTTGGAGTTGTGGTACTGCATCTGGCGTTTGCCGTTGCGCACCAGTCTGTGCTCTGTGGTGGAGTACTGGCGGATCAGCGGGTAGCTGGAGGCGCTGGCCACCAGCTTGGCGAGATCGTGGGCGCTGGAGACGTTGCGCGGGTTGAGGCCTGTGCTGTCGGCGAAATGGGTGCTCCACATGCCGAGCATGCGGGCCTTGGCGTTCATCGCCTCGATAAAGGCGCGGCGACCGCCGGGGTAGTGTCGCGCCAGGGCCGAGGCGGCCCGGTTTTCCGACGACATCAGGGCGATGTGCAACATGTCGGCGCGGCTGAGACGGGAGCCTATGGCCAGGCGGGAGCCGGTGCCCTTGATCCTGTCCACATCGTCCATGGTGACGGTGAGCATCTCGTTGAGGCGCTGGTTGCCATCCAGCACCACCAGTGCCGTCATCAGCTTGGTGATGGAGGCGATTGCCATCACCCGATTGGCATTGCGTTCAGCCAGGATCTCCCCGGTTCTGGGGTTGGCGACCACGAAGGCATCGGATCCCAGGGCGAGATTGGTGCGTGGTGCTATCAGGCTGTTGGTGGAGGAGGAGGTCGCAGAAAACGGGTTGGCATGGGCGCTTTCCATGCTGGCGGGAAGGAGGAAGGCGCCGAGCAGCAGGGGAAGAAAAGGACGAAGGTTCATGGTTTGGCTCTACTACGACTGACAGGGACATTTGGCTAAGTTATATGACGGTAATTGACGCTTCACAACGTCTGACGGCCCGATATTTCCATTTTATGGGATGGCTCACCTTGAAATAACCGATTTCACGGCTATAGCGCCCTCTCACGGGATTCATAATGAGCCATGTATGGCACGCACATTGGCTTGGTTCAGCCCGTCATGGGGCGCACTATATGCCCTTTCTGACCAATCATTGCTACTCTTTTTGCGCCTTCCGGGGCGGCATTGGACCGAAGGCACCATTAATCCTCTTTGTGTCTGGAAGATAGGCGCCGGCAGGGGCTGCGAGGGGGATGCCAGCCGACTCGGATCAGCGCAGCGCCACCCTCATCAGCGGCGAGGGGCTGCGCGCCACAAAATGGTGCCAGACATGGTCATAGAGCGCCTGCTGTCCGGGAAAGCTGACCAGTGCCTTGGCCTCGGCGAGCGAACACCAGCGGTACTCGGTGTGCTCGTTGTTGAGAGTCACAGCCTGATGGGGCGGGCAATAGACCACGAACACAGGCACCACCATCACGGAATTGGTGGCAGCGTCGTAAAACTGCTCCAGATATTGGCCGTTATAGAGCTCGGTCACTTTGATGCCCGTCTCCTCGCCAAATTCGCGCACTATGGTCTGCCAGCCGGTTTCCCCCGCCTCGACCGTGCCCGCCACATGGCACCAGAAGCCGCCCTTTACGCGTTTCATCACCAGCAGCTTTGTTTCGCCATCAATCGTTGAGAGGGCGACACCGGAGACGGTTTTACAGCGAATGGGGATCATGGGAGAGGCTCCAAAAACAGGTTCAATGGACGCCTATTGTTCGGCCGCCGACGGGAGGTTGGCAAGTAATATCCTTGCCGGTACCACCGGTGCGGGCCAAACGTGACAGGGGGCGGTCAGCCCCCATCATGCGTGCGGCCAGCCCCATCATGAGAGCGGTCAGCCTCCCATCATCCGCGCGGTCTGGATGGCCTCGATCAGCGCGGCCCGGTTGATGCGGGGGCGCTCGCTGTCGAGCAGCTGCTGCCACAGGGTGATGGCCTGGCGGTAGCGACCGTGCAGGAAGTGATCGGAGGCGAGCAGCATCAGGGCGCTCACTTCCCCCTTGTCCTGAGTGAGGGCGTCATCGAGCAGGCGTTGCGACTGTGGGGTGAGTCGCTGGCCCGCCTGGTAGTAGAGCACTGTTGCCTGAGCGGCCTGGGTCGCGGCGCTGGCACCCCCCTCCAGCAGGGCGAGGCGCTGGTAGGCGAGCAGGGCGTTGTCGTACTCGTCCCGATACAGATACAACTGGCCGAGCTCGGCCCAGGCCTCGAGGTCGGCGGGGTTGCGCTGCAGCCGCTGGTGCAGGGCGCCGAGCGCCTTGTCCTGCAGATCCCGCGGGCTCAATCCCGCCAGGGGATCGGGGCGGGACTGATAGGCCTGCCAGGCCTGATAGCGGCCGCTGGCGGCATAACCGGCGGCAACGGCGCCTATCGCCACTATCCCGAGCAGCAGCAGGGGGCGCGCGTGCCGCCCGCTGCGGCCGGGGGCCTGGGTCAGTCGCTCGCGCAGGGCCAGCTCGGCGGCAGGCGTGGCACTGGCAAGGTGGGCGGCGGTCAGCTCCCGATAGAGGGGATCATGGGGGGAGAGGCCTGCCTGCTCCCTTGCCATGATGCGCCGGTTCAGCTCGGCCCTGGGATCCTGGGCCAGGTTCCCTTGCTCCTTATCGCCAATCAGCGGCATGCGAATCTGCTGTTTGCGCTGCAGGCTGGCGCGCAGGCGAGCAAGCGCCAGCCCCAGCAGCAGGATGGGCCCTCCCCACAGCAGCGCTGTGCTGCCCTTGAAGGGGGGATCGTAGCGCACGAAATCACCAAAGCGCTCCGTCATGCGGGCGATCACCTGTTCATCGCTCTGCCCCTCGTCTACCCAGCGGTAGACCTCGAGGCGCAGATCCCGGGCTATGGTGGAGTTGGACTCCACCAGGTTCTGGTTCTGGCACTGGGGGCAACGCAGGGCACGGGCCAGATCCTGGGCCCGGGCTTGCAACTCGGGGTGCTGGAACTGATAGGTATCGACCCCGCTTGCCGTGGCCGCCGGGCTCAGTGCGATGATCAGCGTGATGGCCATCAGCAACGGGTTGATGAGGGGGCGGATCTTCATGGCTGCCCCTCCGCCTGTGGGGTGGGCAGGGCACGGGCCCTGGCAAGCAGGGGCACAAACTGGCGCTGCCAGACCTCCTTGGTGAGCTCCCCCGTGTGGCGGCTGAGCAGGGTGCCATCGGCGGCAAAGAGATAGGTCTCCGGCGTACCGTAGACGCCGAGCTCCAGCGCCAGCTTGCCGTTCGGGTCTGCCAGCACGGCTTTATAGGGGTTGCCCGCCTGGATAAGCCAGGCGCGGGCCGCGTCCCCCTTGTCCCGATAGTTGAGACCGTAGAGGGGCACTGTGCCCGCCAGCTCGCTGAGCAGTTGATGCTCGGCGCGGCAGCTCGGGCACCAGCTGGCCCAGACGTTGAGCACGAAGGGCTCACCTTTTAGCGCAGCGGTATCAATAATCCCCCCATCCAGCAGGTTTTCGCTCTGCCAGGTCGGCAGGGTGCGCCCCAGGGTCGCCTCGTCCTGGCGGTAAGGGTCGTTGCCAAGGCCGAGCCAGAGCAGGGCGCCGAGCCCCAGGGTGAGCACGAGCGGCATGAAGAGGCGCAGGCGGGCTCTCATGGCGCCTCCTTGGGGAGCAAGCCCGCGACTTGATGTGCAGAGGTATGCGGTTGGGCTGCCAGCAACGGCTTGCGCCCCAGCAGACGCAGGGCGCCGCCCGTCATCATCAGCAGGCCACCCAGCCAGATCCAGCGCACCAGCGGCTTGTGGTGCAGGCGCATGGCGTACGCATCGGGCCCCATCTTCTCGCCGAGCACCACGTAGAGATCGCCAAACAGGCCCCCCTGGATGCCGGGTTCGTTCATGTTCATGGTGCGCACACTGTAGTGGCGCCGCTCCGGGGCCAGCCTAGTCACCTCCCGGCCATCCTTGTGCACGCTGACAGTGATGCGCTCGGCCGTGTAGTTGGGGCCGATCAGCGGCTCGCTCCCCTCGTAACGAAATTCATGGGCGCCGAGGCGATAGGGGCGCTCTGCAGAGAGCACTGTGCCCCCCTCCTGGCTGTGGTGGCTCACCTGAGCGATGCCGAGGGCGCACACCGCCACCCCGAGGTGGGCCAGCAGGCTGCCGAGCCGGTTGGCACTCAGGCCATGGGTCTTGAATGAGACATTGAGCAGCAGGCTCGCGATGAGCCAGAGGCTTATCATATTGGCGAGGATGCCGCTCCAGCCCAGGGTTCCCTGCTCGCGATAAGCGAGGCTGAGCAGGCCGCCCCCCAGCAGGCCTAGCAGGGGCGGCAGCAGCATCTTGAGGCGGGAGGATGCCATCAGCCCCTGCCAGCGCAGGCGCGGGATCTGGGTCATCAGTGCCATCAGCGCCAGCGCCAGCGGCACGAAAACAGCGTTGAAATAGGGGGCGCCCACCGAGAGCGACCCCAGATGCAGGGACTGGAACACCATGGGGTAGAAGGTGCCGAGCAGCACGCAGGCGCAGGCCACCGACAGCAGCAGTATGGCGGCGCCCAGCAGCCCCTCCTTTGACCAGAAGCCGAAGTGGGCGTAGGGGGCGCGGGTATCGGCCCGCAGGGCAAACAGGGTGAGTGCCGTGGTCAATAACAGGCCGAGCAGCAGCAAGAGGGTGAGGCCGCGATTGGGGTCCACCGCGAAGGCGTGCACCGAGGTGAGCACCCCGGAGCGCACCACGAAGGTGCCGAGCAGGCTCAGGGCGAAGGTGAAGATGGAGAGCAGCAGCACACCGTGGCCGTAAGCGCCGCGCTTCTCGCAGACAATGAGGGCATGCAAGAGGGCTGTGCCCAGCAGCCAGGGCAGCAGGGAGGCATTCTCCACCGGATCCCAGAACCACCAGCCGCCCCAGCCCAGTTCGTAATAGGCCCACCAGGAGCCGAGCAGGATACCGGCGGTGAGAAACACCCAGGAGCCGAGCGCCCAGGGGCGGCTCCAGTGAGCCAGGGCGCCGTCCAGTCGGCCCGAGTGCAGCGCCGCCATGGCGAAGGCGAAGTTGACCGCAAAGCCGACGTAGCCGAGATAGAGCAAGGGGGGGTGAATGATAAGGCCGATATCCTGCAGCATGGGGTTGAGATCGCGCCCCTCAAGCGGCCCGGGGAACTGGCGGTCAAAGGGGCTGGAGAAGATCAGGGTATAGAGGGCAAATAGCCCTACGATCAGCCCCATGATGGCCAGCACTCGAGTGGTGATCAATGGATCGACCCGTTTCGAGCAGAGTCCGACCAGCGCCCCCCAGAGCGCCAGCGCAAAGACGAAGAACAGCATGGAGCCCTCGTGGCCTCCCCACACGGCCGCCAGCTTGAAGCCCATGGGCAGGGCGCTGTTGGCGTGCTGGGCCACATAGCTGATGGTGAAGTCATCCCGGGCAAAGCAGCTGGCGAGCAGCCCCAGCGCCGCCCCGAGCAGGGCGGCATTGAGCAGCGCCAGCGGCTTGGCGCAGCGCAGCAGGGTCGGGGAGGCGAGGCGCAAGCCCAGCCAGGGCAGGGTGCCCTGCAGCAGGGAGAGTGCCGCCGCCAGCAGCAGTGAGAGATAGCCGAACTCCGCCAGCACACAACCTCCAGTTTCATTCGTTTATGTTATGCCGCAGCGTCTGCACAGCACCGGCGCTGGGGGATAACATCCACACTCTTGGAAACAAACCAGCGCCAGTCCCCCGAGGGTGGCTGGCGCTGGTGATCATACTTTTAAACAACCGTCATCTGGCCGGCATACGAGGATGACGCAGCATCAGACAGCAGCATGCCCATCAGGGTCATGCTGCAAGCCGACGTCGTATGGTCGCTTTTGCTACAAATCATGCATTTCCCCTTATACAACCGTCATCTGACCGGCATAGAGCACGAAGTAGCGCAGCAGCAGTATTCCCACCAGGGTCAGGCTGCAGACCAGCACCAGGTGGCCGTTTCGCTCCCGCAGCGCGGCCGGAGCCAGCAGGGAGAGCAGCTGGGGCAACAGCATGCCGATCCCCACCACCCCGACCCAGAACACCTGAGCCCAGAAGCCGCTGCCGATGGCGGCCCACATGGCCACCTCCTTCTGACCGCCACCGAAGTAGAGACCGGTAAAGAAGCAGACCAGCAGCAGCACCTCTACCGCCAACACGGGGCGCTCGAAGCTATGCACAAAGCTCACGCCCGGGCTGTGGTGGTGCTCCTTGAACAGGGTCACCGCCAGCAAGATGGTGGAGGCGATCCCTGAGCTGATGCCGGAGACCAGGAAGAGCACCGGCAGCACAGGGTTGTTCAAGAGCGGATAGGTCTTGAGCGCCGAGAGCAGAAAGCCGGTGTAGGCCCCCAGCAGCACCGCCAGCAGCAACAAGAGCGGCGCCAACAGCCGCTCGACGCGGGCCAACAGGGCGATCAGCCCATCCACAAAGGCGAACTTCTCTTTCAGCAGGTGACGGCGCAGGGTCTCAATTTCGGCCCGAAACACCACCGCCAGCCAGGCGAACAGCACCGCCATATAGAGCTGGAACAGCATGACCCCCATCGACATCACAGAATCGAACTGGTAGTGGAACATCAGCTTCCAGAAGGTCCAGGGGCGGGCCAGGTGGAAGATGAGGATCAAGAGCCCCAGGATCACCGAGAGTGGCGCCAGCAGGGCGGTCGCCTTGATGATGCCGCTCTCGCTGCCAGCACCCTTGCGGCGCAATAGCACCGAGAGGCTAGTAGCCCCGGCGGAGATGCCGAGCAGAAACAGATAGATAGCGATCGGCCAGTCCCAGACAAGGGAAGGGAAGTGAAATGCGTCATACCACATGGTCATTCCCTCCATGGGTTATTGCCGGGGTAGACGGCGATGGGGCAAATCCCCACACCAGCGAGGGGAAGTGAAATGCCGCTTGCATGGTCATGACGTTATCTCCCCTTTGGGCACGCGGTACATCTTGGGCGAGGTGCCGAGCGCCTGCTTGTAGCGATAAGTGGTCTCCTTCACCAGCCGTTTGGCTATGGGGCTATCGGGATCATCCAGATTGCCGAACACCAGCGCCTTGGTGGGGCAGGAGGCCACGCAGGCCGGCTCCTTGCCCGCCGCCAGGTTGGTCTTGCGGCAAAAATCGCACTTGTCCGCTACCCGGGTGACCGGGTTGATGAAGCGCACCTGATAGGGGCAGGCGGCCAGACAGTACATGCAGCCGACGCACAAGTCCGGGTCCACGTCGACGATGCCATCCTCCTTGCGGATATGGGAGGCACCGGTCGGGCAGACGTGGACGCAGGGGGCGTTGTCGCAGTGCTGGCAGGACTTGCGAAAGAAGTGGTAGTCGGCATCGGGGAAGGTGCCGACGGGGCCGGTGCGGAGGATCTCGAGCCGCGAGACCCCCTGTGGCACCTGGTTCACCTCCCGGCAGGCATCCATGCAGGCGGTACAGCCGATGCAGGCCGTCTCGTCGTGCAGCATGCCGTAACGCACCCCGTCTATGGCCTGGCTGTGGGCGAGGGCCGTCGCGCGAACAGGCCCCGTCATCATGATCAGCGCACCCGCTCCCATGCCAGCCATAAAGTCACGACGAGAGCAGCTCATGGTGCCTCCTTGCCCGCATTGACCTGCAGGCCGGCCGCCTTGGCTTGATGCTGCTTGCTGTGGCAATCGACGCAGATCTTGATGCGGGATTTTTCGGCTATCCCCACCATGGGTTCCTTGGCCGGGTGCAGCGCGTGACAGCTGGTGCAGCTGAGCTTGGTGGCGTGCACGTCGTGGGCCCAGAGCGCCTCGCGCAGGGGTTTGGGCTCGTGGCAGCTCATGCAGACCCCGTTCTGCTCGGCGATGGGGTAGCCATCGTCACCTTGCTTCTCATTGAAGCTGTCGCTAAAGCGCATCACGTCCTTGACCCCTTCCCTGTGCTGGGGGGAGGGCTGGCCGTGGCAGTTGGTGCAGGTGACAGGTGCCAGGTTGTTGGGATTGGTCGCCTGACCATGCTTGCCATGCATCCCCTCGGTCTGCTCCTTGTGGCAGTCGGTGCAGGCCTTGTCGGGGCTGCGCAAGAACGCCACGTCATGCGTTTGGGGCAGGGCCGCAGGCGCGATCGTCGCCTCGGCAGCCTGGCCCTGCAGGCTGGTCAGCAGCATGGCCGCCATCAGCATCAGTCGTAAGAAATCCATCGTTAAATCACCCATAGGAAGCCTCCATCCGATTGCGGGCCCGACTCGGCGGGCCCGCAAATCTCGTTACTGTGCGAGCCGTCCGGCCGCTTTGGCCTCGGCATCCCAGGCGGGGACTGTGGTCTTGAGGAACTGGGCCTTGTCGCCGTTCATCTGCTTCATGTCCATGCCAAGGGCGGCCTGGGCCTTCTCCTTGCTGGAGATGTCAGGAATGGCGATCTCGTGGCTGATCCCCTTGGCCGCCAGCAGGCGAGCCAGCTTGGTGCGGGCGTCGGCGGCCTTGTCCAGGGCGGTACCCAGCATGCGCAGCGCCACTTCAGGGGCGTGCATCTGCACCCCGTGGGAGGCGATGGAGAAGTCCCAGCGCCATTGGGCGTGACGGATGTCTTGCAAAATGTCCTTCATCTCGGCATCGGTGGCGCCGGCATCCCAGGCCGCCTTGGCCTCGAAGTGGGCGTGCACCAGCTGCTTCTCGACCTTCAATTTGATCTCGGTCACCGCATCCTTGCGCTGCTTGACCACCCCCTGCAGCATCTCCTTGCTCTGGGTGTGGCAGTTGCGGCAGGTCTGCTCGAAGCGATCGAAGGGGTTACCCACCTTGTGATCCGTGTAGACCTTGCCCTGCTCGTTCTGCACCTTGGGCATGTGGCAGTCGACGCAGGCGACGTTGTTCTGGCCGTGAATGCCGGCGCGCCAGGTCTCGTACTCGGGGTGCTGGGCTTTGAGCATGGGGGTCTTGGAGAGGGCATGGGTCCAGTCGGCGAAGCCGATTTCGTCGTAGTACTCTTCCATCTGCTCGACAGTGGTGCCCTTGTCCCAGGGGAATTTCACCGCCTTGGTGGGGCCATTGAAGTAGTACTCCACGTGGCACTGGCCGCACACCTGGGACTGTTGATCGAAGCGGCCCTGCTCCTTAAACGGTTTGCCGATGGCGGTCATGGCGCGGTCTGCATAGGGGCGGGAGAGGTGCAGGGCAGGTTTCCCTTCCTTGAACTCTTTCGAGGCGGTGTCGTGGCAGTCGGCGCAGCCTATGGTATTGACGATTTCCGGCCCGCCCTTGGCCCACATCCCCTTGAAGTAGCCATCTTCGCCTTTCTCGTCGATGACGCGGGCCACATCCGGGCCCTTGCAGCTCCAGCAGGCCATGGGCAGGGGACCGTCTTCGGCGGTTTTCGGTGCCCCGGTGCGCAGTGTCTCGCGCACGTCCGTCAGGGCATAGAAGTGACCGCGGGGCTTGTTGTAATCCTTGGAGAAGGGGTAGCCGGCCCAGAGCACCACCATCTGCGGATCTTCCGCCAGGGCGTCGGTGCGCTCCCGGCTCTCGCTGGTGTTTTTCCAACTGCTGAACTGATCGGCGTGATCCTTGGCGAACAGCTCGCTGCGCGCCTCTATCTTGCCCTCGGGGGTGGCCTCGTCTGCCTGTGCCAGCATGCTGGTGCCCAGCAGGGCAGTCAGCAGCAGGGCGGCCAGACCCGGCCGAAATGGCTTGTTATGTGAACCCACGGTCATCACTCCCAGATAAAATGTCCATGCCGAGCCTGACCGTTCCATCTTGGTGCGTGGACATCTGTGCCCATGGTCGATGGGCATGGCAGGCCGATTAATTGTTATGACTGCATAGAAAATGATTTTTATGCATTTGCTCGTGGAGATAATACCAAATGGGTAAAATGGATAATCATTTATCCCTGTGGGAGTTGCGCTAGATCAATTGGCATGGGGGGTTAATGCAAAAAGTGAGATCCAGGTTGAATTATTGAGCCCAGTCGGGTGGTTACCCCCATCATCTCTCCATGGTGATGCGCTGCGGCTGGCCATCGCCTCGGGGATGCGGGAGCGTGCCAAAGGGCGGGAGAGCAGGGGAATGGCCTCTGTGACCTGGGGTGCCGCCAAGCGAAAATGAATACTTATTCTTTATTTCTGCTGGGGAGGGGTGCCTTGCCTTCCCCTGGTGAAATAGTGGGAAAGCCTGTCGGGCGCGTTCAGGTCAGAAGCTGTCGCATGAATGGGTGCCAATAGGGTTATATTCTTAATTTCAGGCAGAAAATCGGACTTATATCCTGAGCTATTCCATGAATTGCAGCTCTTTTTTGAATTTAATAGGAAGGTTTGCGGCATTTACTTTCGATATTTTCGAAAATGACGAAGGGATCTGTGTCCGTAGAGGCGGTAAAATAGCCGCCTGTCACGGTGACGTCCTGTACCCTTGTGGGTCTGGACTGTCTGTGTTTACCCGTTGGAGGATGTATGGCTGAGCTGCGAATAGAGAAACCGACTCTTGTTACCCAGGTGGAGGGTGCCGTGTTTGTAATGGATGCCAATGGCTCCTTGCACCCTGCTACTCTGGGGATGCAGCTGCTGCCGGGAATGCGCCTGCTCACCGAAGGGGACGGGCGTTTCGAGCTGGCCGATCCCGCGAAGACCCCAAACGCCGACCAGCCCGAGCTGGCGCAGACAGAACCGAACCTGGCCATGGATCCCGAGCTGGCCAGCTTGCAGGAGGCCATCCGTCAGGGGGCCGACCCGACCGAGCTGTTTGAGGAGACCGCGGCCGGTAACGCGGCAGCCGCCACGGGTGGCGGTGTGGTCGGCTCCAGCGCTGGCGGCTTTGTGGTGGTGGATCTCAACAGCGAATATACCCTGGCGGAGTCTGGCTTTGACACCGATCATCAGGGTGCCCAGCCAGGGGACGAGCTGCTCTATTCGGAAGATCAGGATCTCCTGGCGGGCATCACCATCACCGAGCCCCAGACCACCGACAACATCATCAACGCCGACGAGGCGACCGGCGTCATCATTCGCGGCTTTGTCGAGGATGTGGAGGTCGGCCAGACCGTCACCGTTACCCTGATAGACCAGGATGGTAACCGACTCACCACCACCACAGTGGTGCTGCCGGGCTTCGTCTGGGAGGCCAACTTCGGTGACGTCACCGGCAAGCTGGTGGACGGTCCGCTCACCATAGTGGCCGATACCCAGGATGCCGCCGGCAACCGGGCCAGCGACACCGGTCAGACCCTGCTCGACACCATCACCACCATCACGCTGGATCTCAGTGACGAGAGCGACACCGGCGCCAGCCAGGTGGACGATCTGACCCGCGACACCACGCCGCTGCTGCAAGGCAAGGGAGAGCCCGGTGCCACCGTCACCCTGAGCCTCGGCGGAAACGTTCTGACCGTGCTCACAGTGGATGGCAACGGCAACTGGCAATACCAGATCCCCAGTGACATGGCCGACGGCGCCTATGATTTTCGCGTCGATTCGGTGGACATCGCCGGCAACAGAGCCAGCGACACCCTGACCGTCACCGTCGATACCCGGGCCGGCATCGACATCGACGATCTCGACACCCAGAACATCCTGGGCCACGACAATGTCACCCTGAGCGGCAGCACCACAGAGGTGGAAGCGGGCCAGCGCGTCACCATCAGCCTCATCGGCCAGAACGGCCAGACCCTCTACAGCGGCGCCGCCCTGGTGGGGAGCGACGGTCGCTGGCAGCTCAATGGCCTGGATCTCTCCGGCATTCAAGGCCCCTTCGAGGTGCGCGCCGAGGTGACGGATCTGGCGGGGAACCGGGTGATCGATGGCGCCCCCCTCATCGGCCAGAGCGATACCCTGACCCTGTCCGAGGCGGATCTGGCCAAGGGCCCGGTGAGCGCCACCGGCTCCCTGCACACGGGGGCGGGCATGGATGGCAACCTGCAGGTGAGCTTCGGCGCCGATCAGAGCGCCCTCGAGCAGCTCGGCCTGACCAGCCAGGGCGCTGCCCTCAGCTACCAGATAAACGGCCAGACCCTGACCGCGAGCGCGGGGGGCGTCACCGTCTTCACCCTGACCCTGGCCAATGACGGCAGCTATCGCATCCTCTGGCAGCAGAGCCTGGATCACGGCCAGGACAGCCAGAGCCTGCCGTTCTCCCTCGAATATCGCGACAGCGACGGGGATCTGGTGAGCGCCAATCTCACCGTCAAACTGGTGGACAGCACGCCGCCGGACTTCACCATAGCCCCCATCTCGCTCACGGAAGACGGCTTCACCCAGCAGGGCGCCGTGGTGGGTCAGAGCGAGTTCGTGGTCGGCCACCAGGCCGATCCCCTGCTGGCGGACTCTCTTGCCTTTGCCGATCAGGCCGCGACGCTCACTCGCCTGAGCGGCAGCGGGCTCAGCAGCGACGGCCATGTGCTCAGCTTCGAATTCACCGGCGATCGCCTGCTGACCGGCTATTACCAGGATGCCAACGGCAACCGGGTCGAGGTGCTGAAAGCCGAGCTGACAGCCAGCCAAAATGGCAGCGATATCGATGGCAAGGTCACCGTCTCCCTCAATGGCCCCCTGGATCATCAGGGCAGCGACCAGCTCTCCCTCGGCCTCTCCATCTCTGCCAAGGAGATAGACGGTGACGAGACCCGCGCCGATCTCCAGGTCGCCATCAATGACGGCATGGATCCCAGCCTCGGCATCGACACTGGCATCAGCCTGCAGGAAGGGGCCATCGGTCAGAGCCTGGATGGCCAACTGCCGGTCAATGTGGGCAGTGACCGCCTGGTGTCCCTGAACTTCGAGGCAAGCCAGCCCGCCCTGGATGGTCTCACCAGCGGCGGCAAGCCGACCAGCTATCAGGTCAACGGCAATGTCATTACCCTGCTGGATGCGGGGGGCAAGACGGTGTTGACCGTGACCCTGGATCTGGACGGCAAGTACCATGTGACGCTCGATGGCGTGCTGGATCAACCTGTGGGCACCAACAGCGTCAACCTAGGGCTGCAGGTGCAGGGCACCGACTTTGACGGTGACCAGAGCAACCTCGGCACCCTCAACATCCAGATCACCGATGGTGTCTTGCCCCAGGTCGACCCCGTCTCCCTGACTCTGACCGAAGACAGCAACTGGAGCGCGGCCCAGACCCTCTCCGGGGATCTCAACATCACCGCCGGCAGCGATCCCCTTGCCAACATCAGTTTCGATCCCAGCCAGCCGGGCCTGCAGGGGCTCACCAGCGGCGGTCAGCCCGTTGTCATCAGCATCAGCGGCAACAGCATCACCGGCGCCGTCAACGGCCAGAATGTGTTCACCCTCACGCTTGATCAGAAAGGTCACTACGTCTTCACCCTGAACCAGCCGCTGGATCAGGGCAGTGCGGACAGCCTGATCAAGGCGGGCTTCACCCTCACAGACAGTGATGGGGACAAAGTCTCCTCTTCTTTAAGCGTCGCCATCGGCGATGGGGCCAACCCGGTGATCAGCGCCGTGACCGGCTCCAGCCTGACCGAGGCCAACCAGGGCGACGCCGCCGTGGTGGGCAATATGAGCTTCACCGTGAGCCACGGCTCGGATGCCCTCGATCAGAGCAGCCTCAGGTTCGATATCGCGGCGATCCAGAGCAGTCTGGACGGCAAATACAGCAGCCACGGCAGCCCGGTTACCTTTACCCTGGATGCCAATGGGGATCTGGTGGGCACCAGCGCGGATGGCCGCGAGGTGCTGCGCGCCGAGCTGGATCTCGTGGACAACAACGGCAACTGGAGCGTCACCACCAAGGTGACCCTGAGTGGTGAGCTGGATCACCAGGGCAGCGAGTCCCTCGACCTGCCTCTGGCCATCACGCTCACGGACAAGGATGGAGACAGGGTCTCCACCCAGTTGCCGCTGACCATCAAGGACGGCAATGCCCCCGGCTTCGTGGCAGGCAGCGGGGTGAGCCTGGACGAGGGCAACCTCGATGGCAGCAACCCCCTGACTGGCACGGGCCACTTCACCGTGGACGCAGGCTCGGATCGGGTGAGCGAGGTGTCGTTCGCCGATCCTGCCGAGCAGCCGGCCCTGACCGCCCTGGGCCAGAGCGTGAAATACGAACTGGTGGACGGCGATGCCGGCATCCCAGGCAACCAGATCCTCAAGGGCTATGTGGAAGTGAACGGGGTGCGGGTCGAGGTGTTGCAGGTCGAAATCAGCGGCAAGCTCGATAACGCCGCCAGCAACGGTTTTGACTACAAGGTGACCCTGTTCGAGGGGGTACACCAGACCAATGGCGGCAGCACCGAGCTGCCGTTCAAGGTCAACGTCGTCGACAGCGACAAGGGCGCAGGCAACAACGATACCACCTCGGGCACCCTCAACATCAGCGTTGCGGAAGGGGACAAGCCGACCCTCAGCCTCACTGGGGTGACCCTGACCGAGGGGCGCTTCGATGGGGCCGGCAGCAACCAGACGGCGGACGACCAGCAGGCCAGCGGCACCCTGACCATCACCGCCGACTCGGATCCCGTGGTGGACGTGCGTCTGACCCTCTCCGGTCAGGTCGTGGACGCCAGCGGCAAGGCCATCACCCACAACGGGGAGACCCTGACCTGGCAGGAGGTGCCGGGCAGTAACGGTCACAGCTTCCAGGGGGTGACAGCGAGCGGCACCCTGGTGCTGAGCGTGACCCTGCCGAGCGTGCCGGGCAGTATAGCGGCCCACAGCTCGGCGACCCTGGATTACCAGGTCACTGTGCACACCAACCTGGATCACGGCGCCGATGACAAGCTGAACCTGACCCTGCCGGTCCAGGTGACCGACAGCGATGGCTCTGTGATCAACGGCAACACCACGGCAGTGATCACAGATGCTGCCGACCCGAGTCTTGGCATCGACACCGGCATCAGCCTGCAGGAAGGGGCCGCCGGTCAGAGCCTGGATGGTCAGCTGCCGGTCAATGTGGGCAGCGATCGCCTGGTGTCCCTGAACTTCGAGGGGAACCAACCCGCCCTGGATGGTCTCACCAGCGGCGGCAAGCCGACCAGCTATCAGGTCAATGGCAACCAGATCACCCTGCTGGATGCGGGCGGCAAGACGGTGCTGACCGTGACCCTGGATCTGGATGGCAAGTACCATGTGAAGCTCGATGGCGTGCTGGATCAACCTGTGGGTACCAACAGCGTCAACCTGGGGCTGCAGGTGCAGGGCACCGACTTTGACGGTGACCAGAGCAACCTCGGCACCCTCAATATCCAGATCACCGATGGTGTCTTGCCCCAGGTCGACCCCGTCTCCCTGACTCTGACCGAAGACAGCAACTGGAGCGCGGCCCAGACCCTCTCCGGGGATCTCAACATCACCGCCGGCAGCGATCCCCTTGCCAACATCAGTTTCGATCCCAGCCAGCCGGGCCTGCAGGGGCTCACCAGCGGCGGTCAGCCCGTTGTCATCAGCATCAGCGGCAACAGCATCAGCGGCGCCGTCAACGGCCAGAATGTGTTCACCCTCACGCTTGATCAGAAAGGTCACTACGTCTTCACCCTGAACCAGCCGCTGGATCAGGGCAGTGCGGACAGTCGGATTTTGGCGGGCTTCACCCTCACAGACAGTGATGGGGACAAAGTCTCCTCTTCTTTAAGCGTCGCCATCGGCGATGGGGCAAATCCGGTGATCAGCGCCGTGACCGGCACCAGCCTGACCGAGGCCAACCAGGGCGACGCCGCCGTGGTGGGCAATATGAGCTTCACCGTGAGCCACGGCTCGGATGCCCTCGATCAGAGCAGCCTCAGGTTCGATATTGCGGCGATCCAGAGCAGTCTGGATGGCAAGTACAGCAGCCACGGCAGCCCGGTGACCTTTACCCTGGATGCCAACGGGGATCTGGTGGGCACCAGCGCGGATGGCCGCGAGGTGCTGCGCGCCGAGCTGGATCTCCTGGATAGCAACGGCAACTGGAGCGTCACCACCAAGGTGACCCTGAGTGGTGAGCTGGATCACCAGGGCAGCGAGTCCCTCGACCTGCCTCTTTCCATCACCCTCACGGACAAGGATGGGGACAGGGTCTCCACCCAGTTGCCGCTGACCATCAAGGACGGCAATGCCCCCGGCTTCGTGGCAGGCAGCGGGGTGAGCCTGGACGAGGGCAACCTCGATGGCAGCAACCCCCTGACCGGCACGGGCCACTTCACCGTGGACGCAGGCTCGGATCGGGTGAGCGAGGTGTCTTTCGCCGATCCCGCCGAGCAGCCGGCCCTGACCGCCCTGGGCCAGAGCGTGAAATACGAACTGGTGGACGGCGATGCCGGCATCCCGGGCAACCAGATCCTCAAGGGCTATGTGGAAGTGAACGGGGTGCGGGTCGAGGTGCTGCAGGTCGAAATCAGCGGCAAGCTCGACAACGCCGCCAGCAACGGTTTCGACTACAAGGTGACCCTGTTCGAGGGGGTACACCAGAGCAATGGCAACAGCTCCGAGCTGCCGTTCAAGGTCAACGTCGTCGACAGCGACAAGGGATCAGGCAACAACGACACCACCTCAGGCACCCTCAACATCAGCGTTGCGGAAGGGGACAAACCGACCCTCAGCCTCACCGGGGTGACCCTGAATGAAGGGCGCTTCGATGGGGCCGGCAGCAACCAGACGGCGGACGACCAGCAGGCCACCGGCACCCTCACCATCAAGGCGGATTCGGATCCCGTGGTGGACGTGCGCCTGACTCTCTCCGGTCAGGTCGTGGATGCCAGCGGCAAGGCAATCACCCACAACGGCGAGACCCTGACCTGGCAGGAGGTGCCGGGCAGCAATGGTCACAGCTTCAAGGGGGTCACAGCGAGCGGCACCCTGGTGCTGAGCGTGACCCTGCCGAGCGTGCCGGGCAGCATAGCGGCCCACAGCTCGGCGACCCTGGATTACAAGGTGACTGTCCACACCAATCTGGATCACGGCGCCGACGACAAGCTCACCCTGACCCTGCCGGTCCAGGTGACCGACAGCGATGGCTCTGTGATCAACGGCAATACAACAGCTGTGATCACCGATGCTGCCGACCCCAGCCTTGGCATCGACACCGGCATCAGCCTGCAGGAAGGGGCCTCTGGTCAGAGCCTGGATGGTCAGTTGCCGGTCAATGTGGGCAGTGACCGCCTGGTGTCCCTGAACTTCGAGGGGAACCAGCCCGCCCTGGATGGTCTCACCAGCGGCGGCAAGCCGACCAGCTATCAGGTCAATGGCAACCAGATCACCCTGCTGGATGCGGGCGGCAAGACGGTGCTGACCGTGACCCTGGATCTGGATGGCAAGTATCATGTGACGCTCGATGGCGTGCTGGATCAACCTGTGGGTACCAACAGCGTCAATCTGGGGCTGCAGGTGCAGGGCACCGACTTTGACGGCGACCAGAGCAACCTCGGCACCCTCAACATCCAGATCACCGACGGCGTCTTGCCCCAGGTCGACCCCGTCTCCCTGACTCTGACCGAAGACAGCAACTGGAGCGCGGCCCAGACCCTCTCCGGTGATCTCAATATCACCGCCGGCAGCGATCCCCTTGCCAGCATCAGCTTCGATGCCAGCCAGCCGGGCCTGCAGGGGCTCACCAGCGGCGGCCAGCCCGTTGTCATCAGCATCAGCGGCAACAGCATCAGTGGCGCCGTCAACGGCCAGAATGTCTTTACCCTCACGCTTGATCAGCAGGGTCACTACGTCTTCACCCTGAACCAGCCGCTGGATCAGGGCAGTGCGGATAGCCTGATCAAGGCGGGCTTCACCCTCACAGACAGTGATGGGGACAAAGTCTCCTCTTCTTTAAGCGTCGCCATCGGCGATGGAGCCAACCCGGTGATCAGCGCCGTGACCGGCACCAGCCTGACCGAGGCCAACCAGGGCGACGCCGCCGTGGTGGGCAATATGAGCTTCACCGTGAGCCACGGCTCGGATGCCCTCGATCAGAGCAGCCTCAAGTTCGATATTGCGGCGATCCAGAGCAGTCTGGATGGCAAGTACAGCAGCCACGGCAGCCCGGTGACCTTTACCCTGGATGCCAACGGGGATCTGGTGGGCACCAGCGCGGATGGCCGCGAGGTGCTGCGCGCCGAGCTGGATCTCCTGGATAGCAACGGCAACTGGAGCGTCACCACCAAGGTGACCCTGAGTGGTGAGCTGGATCACCAGGGCAGCGAGTCCCTCGACCTGCCTCTTGCCATCACCCTCACGGACAAGGATGGGGACAGGGTCTCCACCCAGTTGCCGTTGACCATCAAGGACGGCAATGCGCCCGGCTTCGTGGCGGGCAGCGGGGTGAGCCTGGACGAGGGCAACCTCGATGGCAGTACACCCCTGACCGGCACGGGCCACTTCACCGTGGACGCAGGCTCGGATCGGGTGAGCGAGGTGTCGTTCGCCGATCCTGCCGAGCAGCCGGCCCTGACCGCCCTGGGCCAGAGCGTGAAATACGAACTGGTGGACGGCGATGCCGGCATCCCGGGCAACCAGATCCTCAAGGGCTATGTGGAAGTGAACGGGGTGCGGGTCGAGGTGCTGCAGGTCGAAATCAGCGGCAAGCTCGATAACGCCGCCAGCAACGGTTTTGACTACAAGGTGACCCTGTTCGAGGGGGTACACCAGACCAATGGCGGCAGCACCGAGCTGCCGTTCAAGGTCAACGTCGTCGACAGCGACAAGGGATCAGGCAACAACGACACCACCTCGGGCACCCTCAACATCAGCGTTGCGGAAGGGGACAAGCCGACCCTCAGCCTCACCGGGGTGACCCTGACCGAGGGGCGCTTCGATGGGGCCGGCAGCAACCAGACGGCGGACGACCAGCAGGCCACCGGCACCCTGACCATCAAGGCGGATTCTGATCCCGTGGTGGACGTGCGCCTGACTCTCTCCGGTCAGGTCGTGGACGCCAGCGGCAAGGCCATCACCCACAACGGTGAGACGCTCACCTGGCAGGAGGTGCCGGGCAGCAATGGCCACAGCTTCCAGGGGGTGACCGCGAGCGGCACCCTGGTGCTGAGCGTGACCCTGCCGAGCGTGCCGGGCAGCATAGCGGCCCACAGCACGGCGACCCTGGATTACCAGGTGACTGTCCACACCAACCTGGATCACGGCGCCGACGACAAGCTCACCCTGACCCTGCCGGTACAAGTGACCGACAGCGATGGCTCTGTGATCAACGGCAATACAACGGCAGTGATCAAAGATGCCGCCAACCCCGTGATCAGCTCCATCGGGAGTGTCACCGTCAATGAGTCGGATCTCAATGGCGGCACTGGTCAGCACGGGGGCACCAACCCTGCGGGTACAGGGGAGAAAGCCACCGGGCAGGTGGTCATCGATGCGGGTAGCGACAAGGTGGTGGCCCTGCAACTGGATGTGGCCCGCTTCAACGCCCTCAACCAGCTCAGCTCCGGGGGCAAGGCCGTCAGCATCAGCGCCGACAGCCAGCCGGGTGTCTATCTGGGCAAGGACAGCGGCGGCAAGCTCATCTTCAAGCTGACCCTGGATGTCTCCGGCCGTTATACCTTCGAGCTGACCGGCAATCTGGATCACAGTGCTCAGGGCAATGATCTGCTCGATATTCAGCTACCGTTGCAGGCCCTGGACAGCGATGGGGATCTCAGCGGCGAGGTGATAGGTCACGTCAGCGTGCGGGACGATGTGCCTGTCGCGGACGATTACAGCAAGACCCTGAACCAGGGGGCGAAAGTGAGCGGCGATCTGCTGGCTACCGCCAGCGAGGGGGCCGACGATGCCGTGGTGAGGTCGGTCACCATCAATGGGGTCGAACACTCCATTTCCGCCAGCGGCAACACCACCATTGCGGTCACAGACAGCACAGGGCAGACCATAGGCACCCTGGTGATCAACGCCGAGGGGAATTACAGCTTCACCGCCCGGCCGGATATAGATCACAGCAACAACACCCTGGTGCAGAAGGTCGACTTCCACCTGGTGGATGGTGATGGGGATACCGATGATGGAGTGCTGACCCTGACCATCAGGGATGAGGCTGGTCTCCTTAACGTGACTGCTGCGACCGGGCAGGAAGATGAGGGGGCGCTGGATCCAAGCCAGGGCATTCCCATCGCCATGAACCTGGACATAGGCGACTTCGATCGGGGCGAGTTCGTTGAGAAATTGCTGATCCAGGCACCGGCCAATGCCCATGGCACCTTCTACTTCAACGGTGTTGCGCTCACCACCATCACCCAGGGTGGCAAGACCTGGTATCAGGTGCCGCCAGCGGCCATGGTGGCGGTGGCCAATACCGATGACAAGTTCCAGTTGACTGGTGTGACCTTCGTACCCGCTCACGACTATTCGAGCCAGAGCGATGGCGGCAACCCGCTTCGCTTCCCGGTGCAGTTGCAGGTCGGCGTCACCGAGGGGAACAAGCCCCCCGTGCTGACCGGCAACCTGGATATTACTGTACAGGGCATTGCCGACAAGCCAGTCTGGGTCTCTGGCAGTACCGATCAGCATTACAGCATCAACGAAGACGGCTCCGGCATAGCCCTCAACGTGCAGGCCAAGCTCACCGACACCGACGGCTCCGAGACCCTGAGCTACCAGATCAAGTGGGCGTCCGACGAGGGCAGCCTGACCCTGAACGGCAAGGTGCTCACGCCCGACGCGAACGGCCTCTATACCGTCTCTGCGGGGGACATCAACAAGATCACAGTCGTGCCCGGCAAGGACTACAGCGGTGACATCAAGCTGGTCGTGACCCCGGTCAGTACCGAGAAAACCCCCGTAGTCACCGGGAAGGAGACAGCCCTTGGGGATCCCATCGATCTCATCATCAACGTCAACCCGCTGGCGGATGACGCCAAGCTGACGGTGCGCGACATCCAGGGCAAGGAAGACAGCCTGCTGGATCTGGGCAGCAAGATAGCGCTCGCCCATCTGGGGGATACTGCTGATGGCTCCGAGCAGATGTTCGTGCGCATCAGCGGCCTGCCCGCCGGCGCCACCCTCTGGCTCGGCGGCGTGGCGGTCACCCTGGATGCAAACGGTTATTACGAGGTGCCCTATGATCGCATCGGCGAGCTCAAGCTGGAGCCGCCGAAGGACAGCAACGTCGACTTCGATCTCAACATCCAGGGGGTGGTAAAGGATACCGCCACCTTGACCGATGCCAATGGTCAGACCCAGACAGTGGTCAACGAGAAGGTGACCGGCAGCCAGGGCCTGCATGTGGATCTGGTGGGGGTGGTGGATGAGCCTCATTTTAATCTGGACAGCACCGGCTGGAGCCAGGATGGCAAGGGCTACACCACCACCATAGGGGAAGATGGCAAGGCGCCGCTGGACTTCAAACTGACGTCGGGGGAGACGACGAGGGATGGTTCCGAAACCCTCAACCTGGTGCTGGAAGGCTTGCCGGAAGGGGCCAAGGTATTCGATGGCAACGGCAAGGAGCTCACCCTCACCTTCGCCGGGCTCGACGCCCAGGGCAAGCCGACCTATCAGGTCGACGTCTCGAGTCTGGGCAACCTGCAGATCCAGCCGCCCCCCAACAGCACCGCCGATATCCACCTCATCGGCCACGTGGTGGTGACCGAGAACGACGGGGATCACCAGAGTTTCGACGTGCCGCTCACCATCAAGGTGGAGCCCGCGATCGATGCCGGTGACTATGCCAAGACCAGCCATGGTCTGGAGGATCAGTTCGCCGTGCTCGACTGGCAGCCGGACCTGACCGACAGCGCCGAAAAGGTGACTCACCTCAGCCTCTCCGGCATAGAGCCGGGTTACGAGATCTGGATCCGGGTGGGCGGGGCCGAGACCCAGCTTAACGTGACGGGCGGCAAGGTGGAGTTGAGTGACGCGGATCTGAAGAGCCTGCTCGGCGGCGGTCAGCTGCTGGTGAAGGCGCCACAAGACAGCGACAGGGACACCACCATCAAAAGCCATGTCACCGTGACTCAGAAAGATGTGGATTCCAATGTTGTAGTCAGCAAAGAGGTCAATGGTCAGCTGCACGTGGATATCCAGGCCGTGGTCGAACCGGATGGCAACCTGGTGCAGCAGGGTGGGGATCTGGTCAGCCCGGATGGTCATGACATCCCGCTCAAAGATGTCTTCGTGTTCGATGACAGGGATCCGACCAGCGATGAGGTCATCGACTACCTGGTCATCAGCGATCTGCCCCCCGGCTTCGTGGTGGTGGGCGGGATCAACGACGGCCAGGGCAACTGGACAGTGCCTAACAGCGCCCTCGGGAGCTTCTCCCTGCGTTCACCGGATGGTTTCACCGGCACTGCCACCTTCAAGGTCAGCGCCAAGGTGATCGATCTTGGCGACAACAACGAAGGGGATGTCAGCGCACCGGCTTATCGGGAGATCACCACCAGCGCCGAGTTCAAAGGTGCAACCAACTCTGGCCAGCTTGCGGCCGGCGTCGATCTCGACAACAGCCAGCCCATCACAGGGGTAGAGGATCACGGCGTCAACTTCGGCACCCAGCTCAAGAGCATGGTGACCCTGGGGACGGCAAACATCGGTGATGACGAGCTCAGCATAGTCCTCACCGGTCTGCCCCCCGGCGTGAGCGTGCAGGGGCTCACCTTCGACTTCGTCAACGGCGAGTACCTCATCAAGCTGCCGGGTGGCCTCAGTGACCTCGACAAGCTGACCCTGACCCTGCCGGAGGATTACGCCGGCAGCGGCCTGAGCTTCAACGTGCGTCTGGTCAATACCGACACAGTGAGTGGCAACACCAATACGGTGGAGAAGGTCGTTTCCCTCTCCATCACCCCCGAGGTGGACATCAAGGGCGGCGTGGATGGCCAGCCCGAGCTGCACCTGCAGGTGAAGGAGGTGAACGGTCAGCCGAGCAACCTGGAAGACACCGAGATCCACCTCGATCTCTCGGTCAAACTCGCGGACATCAGCCCCTCGGTGGCCAACGGCGGCCTGGAGACGGTGGAGCGGGTAACCCTGACAGTGGATGCCCAGTATGGCCATTTCCTCGATGCTAATAGGAATCCCGTCCAGTCCCTGGTGGTGGATGCCAATGGCCTCAAGGATCTGGTGTTCGTACCCAGGGAGCACTTCAGCGGTCAGGTACCCCTGGGCATCAAGGTCGACATTCTGGACAGTGCCACCACGGGGACGGACAGGGGCAGCTGGAGTGGCAATGCGAGCTTCGAGGTGCTGCCGGTCAATGATCCGGCCCAGCTCACGGTGAAGGATGTGAGCGGCAACGAGGATGGCAGCGTCAGCCTCGGCGGGCTAGGCGCGACCCTGGTCGACAATGATGGCTCCGAGCAGATAGTGGCGCTGCAGATCAAGGGGGTGCCGGACGGCTTCACCCTGTCGGCACCGGCGGTCAACAACGGCGGTGGCGTATGGCAGGTGCCTGTGGGCACAGACTTCTCCAAGCTGACCCTGATCCCGCCCGCCAACTTCAGCGGCAACGTGGAGCTCACCCTGAGCGCCTTCACCCAGGACTTGGGGCTCACCATGCCCCTCGAGACCAGCGACAGCTTCACCGTCACCGTCAAGCCGGTGGGGGATGCCATCATCGCCGACATTCAGGACAAGGCGAGCGGCACCGAGGGGGACGTGGTCACCCTCAACCTGGGGCTGGAGACCAAGGACACCCAGGCCACCGGCGGCAGCGCCACCAACGTTCACGAGAACGGCCCGGAGCAGGTGCGGGTCACCATAGAAGGGGTTCCCGATGGGGCAGAGATCCGTCTGCCGAGCGGGGTGACCGGCACTGTGGTGGATCTGGGCGGCGGCGTCTGGCAAGTGACCACGACGGGCGGCAAGCTGGCGGCCGTGGAGCTGGTGACCAACGACGCCAATGGCACCCTGGATCTCAAGGTGACGGCCCAGAGCCTGGACAACGGCGCCCTCGGCCCCGAGGTCAGTGGCACCATCCAGGTGGAGGTGAGCCCGGTCAACGACGCCCCCATCAACGTGTTGCCAACGGATCCCCAGGTGGCCCAGGAGGACAAGCCCTTCGTCATCCAGGGACTGCAGGTGAAGGATGTGGACGCGGGCAGCGGCACCATGGAGGTGCGCCTGTCGGTGGAGCACGGCACCCTCAACCTGCCGGCAGGGAGCGGCGTGACCCTGACCGGCAACGGCACCGGCTCTCTGGTGCTGACTGGCACCCTGGCGGATCTCAACGCCTTGCTCTCCGGTGGCGTGACTTATCAGGGCAACGGCGACTTCCACGGTAATGACGCCCTGACCATGGTCACCAATGATCTGGGCAACACCGGCAGCGGCGGGGCGCTCGGCGACACAGACGTGCTGCCCATCGAGGTGCAAGCGGTCAATGATGCCCCCGTCAACCTGCTGCCGGGCACCCCTCAGGTGGCACAGGAGGATACCCCCTTCGTCATCAAGGGCCTGCAGGTACAGGACGTGGATGCGGGCAGCAGCCCCATGGAGGTGCGTCTGTCCGTCCTGCACGGTACCCTGGTGCTGGCGGACGGCAGCGGGGTGACGGTGACTGGCAGCGGCAGCGATACCCTGGTGCTGAGCGGATCGCAAGATGCCATCAATGCCCTGCTGGCTGGCGGCGTGACCTATCAGGGCGAGCAGGACTTCAATGGCCAGGATGCCCTGACCATGGTGACCAACGACAAGGGCAACACCGGCAGCGGGGGAGCCCTGGTCGACACAGACGTGCTGCCCATCGAGGTGCAGGCGGTCAACGATGCCCCTGTGACCCAGGTGCCGGCCGCCATGCAGGTGAAGGAAGATGGTTCACTGTCCCTCTCCGGGATCAGCGTGAAGGACGTGGATGCGGGCACTGCCCCCATCTCCATGGTGCTGAGGGTCGAGCACGGCGTGCTGACCCTGCTCGGGGCGGCGGGCGCCGTCTCGGTGCAGGGGGCTGGCACCAGCGAGATCACCCTGGTGGGCTCCCTTGATGATCTTAACAACCTCATCAATGGCAACCTGCATTACGAGCCGGCCAAGGACTTCTGGGGACAGGACAACCTGACCATTACCACTTCGGATCAGGGCAATACCGGGTCGGGCGGCGTCCTGACCGACAGTGCCCAGATTGGCATCCAGGTGACCGCAGAGGCAGACGATCCCCAGCTCAGTCTGGGCACCCACGACATCCATGCCCTGCAAGGGGCCTGGGTGCCGCTCAACCTGAGTGCCAGCGTGGTCAACCCGGCAACCGGCGAACTCTCCATCCGCATCCAGAATCTGGGGAGCGCCCAGGTGGTGGATGAGCACGGCCAGAGCGTAGGTCATGCGGACAGCAACGGCGACTGGCTGCTGCCGGGGGATCAGTCCGTGCCCCTCTACCTCAGCGGTCTGACGGCGGGGGATCATGCCCTGACCCTGAGTGCGGAATCCAGCGCGGGTAGCAGCACCCTGAGATCGGCCGAGGAGACCCTCAACATCCACAGCCAGAGCGGCCATGACCTGCTGGGCTCGGATCAGAGTGACTGGCTGTTCGGCTCCACCGGCGACGATCGCATACTGGGCGGCCTGGGGGATGACGTGCTCCGGGGTGGTCAGGGCAACGACATCCTGACCGGTGGCGCGGGCAGCGATCTCTTCGTGTGGGGCAGTGGCGATGAAGGAACGGCGGCCTTGCCGGCCATCGACACCGTCACCGACTTCCACCCGGAGGAGGGGGACAAGATAGATCTGGCGGACCTGCTCAAGGGGGTGACCGACAACAGCGTGGATGGCTTGCTGGGCCACCTCTCTGCGTCTGTGACCACGGGCAGCGCGGGCCTGAGCGATGTGAATCTCTCGGTCTCTCCGGCGGGGGATGGTCAGGTAACCCAGCAGATCACCCTGAAGGACGTAGATCTGAGCGGCTGGAACCTGAGCGGCTCCTCCTCCCACGACATACTGCAGTCCATGCTGGATCAGCACAGCCTGATCATCCAGCACCCCTGAAACTAAGGGAGACAGCACCATGGAAAAGAGCCGGCAATTGCCGGCTCTTTTTTTATCACTGCCTGTTTGTTACTGCGGGTTGATCACAGCGTAACCGGATCTCTGCGTGGATTGTTTTTTGTTATCAGTCGGGCACCCGGGTCGGTCAGGCCTGAATCCAGGCCGCTGAAACCTGAGTGCCGGTCGGTCAGGCCAGCGCCTGGGCCAGCAGGTGGATCGGATGCTCGCAGCGGAACGCCGTGCTCATCTCGATCTGCCACTTGCAGGTCTCGCAGTCGGTGATCACCAGATCAGGCTTGAGGCGGTTTATCTGATCGAACAGCCCCTCACCTATGGTCTGGCTGGTCTCGTAGTTCTCCGACTTGAAGCCGTAGGTACCGGCGATGCCGCAGCACTGGGAGTCGAGCACGGTCACCTTGACCCCGGGAATGGCGCGCAGCAATTCGAGGGTGTAGATGACGCCCCCCATCTTCTCCATGTGGCAGGGGGTGTGGTAGGCGATGTGCAGGTTGAGCGGCTTCATGGCTGGCTTGTTGCCCCGGTAGAACTCGTTCCACAGGAAGCGGGTCACCAGCGAGATGCGATCCCGCACCTTGCGGTTGTCCTGCTCCAGCAGGTGGGGGTATTCGTCCCTCAGGGTGAAGCCGCAGGTGGAGGAGGTGGCCAGGAGCGGCATCTCGTTGCCCAGCAGGCTGTTCTCCATCTGCTGGATGTTGAAGGCCGCCTGCTGCTTGGCCTTGTCCATGAAGCCGTTGGCGATGAGCGGCACGCCGCAGCACTTCTCCCGCTCCAGTAGCTGCACGCCTATGTTCATGGCGTTGAGCACCTGCACCAGCTCCTTGCCGAGCTGCGGGTGGTTGTAGTTGACGTAGCAGCCGTGGAAGTAGGCGATCTGGCGCTCGAAGCGGGCCTGAGATTCTTTTTGCTTCTTGTACCAGCCGCGGAAGGTGCCCTGGGAGTACTTGGGCAGGTCCCGGTGGGAGGAGACCCCCAGCGCCTTGTCCAGCACCAGCTTCATCGGCTTGAGGCTGGTGGTGAAGTTGACCACGGGTGCCATCAGGGTAGACATGCTGCCCATCAGATCGGTGTGGGAGAGCACGAACTCGCGGATCCCCGGTTTGAAGCCGCTGTACTGATGCTTGGCCTTGGCGATGATGTCGCCGATGCGCACCCCGCTTGGGCAGGCGACTTCACAGCGCTTGCAGTTGGTGCAGTGCTTGAGGGCGCTGTCAAAGAGTTCAGGGCTCTTGATGCGCAGCCGCTCCCCATCCGGGCCCGCCTGCTTGGGGCCTGGGTAGGCAGGGTTGGCCTTGGCCACCGGGCAGTAGGCGGTACAGACGGTGCATTTGATGCACTGATCGAAGGTTTGGTTGGCGTGATCCAGTAGCATGATTTACTCCTCCCGGGCCGGATTGAAAGCGCAAGGGACGCGGCAATGGGATTGTCGAGCGGGCAGCGCTCTGCCCGCAGTCAGGAAATGCAGGGTGGGCATCTCACACCCCTGCCAGAATATGGCCGGCAGCCTGCCAGCCGGTGGCGACCGCGACCCCGGAGCCCGAGCCTTCTCGCACGGGATCGTAGTGGGCCAGCACGCTGCCGGCGCCATAGAGGTTGGCAAGGGGCTTGCCGCCGCGCAGCACCCGCAGCTGGTCGTCCGTCTTGACCCCGAAGCCCATGAAGGGGTGGTGATCGAACAGGCGGCGACCGGCCCAGGCGTCGCGCTCGGGGAGGCTCAAGACGTCGGCATCGAAGATGGGCTCGCGAATGCCCCCAAGGCGGGACTCCAGCCCGCGGCTGAAGAAGCTGCCGGAGGCGAGCACGAAGTGGTCCGCTTCGAACAGCTGATCGTCGCCGTTCTGGCTGTGCACGCCTACCACCCGATCGCCGTCGTAGCGGGCGCCCAGCACCCGCTCGCTGGTGAGGAAGGTGCCGCCGAGGGCCAGGAAGCGGCGCTTGAGGGCCTCTTGCATCCGCATCCCGATGAGGGACGGCGGCATGGTGGCCACCTCCTTGATGGTGCAGCCGGTGCGCGCCTCCAGCTCAGCCAGGCGGGGACCGGCCAGCCCGAGCGACAGGCAGGCGGGCAGCACTATATGGCGGCAGCCAGGCTCGCCGCACTCCTGCACCATGCGGCCTATCTCGCGGGCCAGATCCGTCAGCAGGTCCTGCCTGTCGTGTTGCTGTTTGTCAAACAGGCGAGCGATGTCGGCGGAGCGAAACTCGTGGGGATTGCGGCTGAATGCGGCGAGCTGGGGCAGGCGAATTTCACCGGTCAGGATGCGGCAGTGGGCGAAGCGCGCGTGGGTCGCCAGATTGGCCGCCGCCAGCGCCGGGTGAAAGTCGCGAAAGCCCTCGATCGTCGCCAGAAGCAGCACGTCCGGGGCGGGGGCCTCCGTGACGCAGGCGCAGGTCTCGGGGGAGAGCCAGGTGGATTTCAGGGTGCCGATGGGGGTCAGCCGCTGATGGTTGCGCTCCTGGCGAAACAGGGGCAACCCCTGCTCGTGGCAGTGGCGCTGCAGATCCGCGAGGCTAGCCTCTATGTTGGTCAACCCCACCTTGCTGTAGGGGTGATCCGGATGGGCGGCCATAAAGGCGGGCAGGGCGGCGCGAGGGTCGCCTTCGCTCTCCAGCAGATCCACCGAGCCGGAGGAGAAGTGCAGGGCGCTCTGGCCCGAGGCCATCAGCAGGGTCTTCTGGCCCGCCTCGGCCAGACGCAGGGCCGCCGACAGGCCTGCCATGCCGCCGCCTATCACGATAGTGTCAAATTTCATGGCTGCACTCCTTGGCTGGATGGGCTGGACGAGGTCCGGGCGAGGGGAAAGGGGGGATCGCTCACCAGATGGGGCGCCGTCCATTCCCCCAGACCAAAGAGCCCTTCGTAGATCCAGTAGGTAAACTCGGCCTCCCGCAAGGCATCCCCCCAGAGCACGGGGCGGGTCCCCTTGTAACGCTCCTCGAGGAACTGGCGCAGCATGACGCAGGCCTCACGGCCATCGGCCTTGCCGTATTCCTGCATCAGACCGGCGGCGCGATAGGCGCACAGCTCCCCCTGACAGGGGCCCATGCCGAGGCGGGTGCGGCGGCGCAGATCCACCAGGTTGTCCACGTCGAGCTCGCGCAGGGCGTATTCGATTTCGCCTGCGGTCACCATCTCGCACTCGCAGATGAGGGCGTTGGCCTTGGGGTTGTCCCGGAAGAAGGCGATGACCCGCTCGCCGTGGCGGTATTGGGCGGAGCCTTCGACCGGCACCGAGAGACCGGGGGCCGAGACCTTCTCCGGATCCCGCGAGCCGGGCAGATTGAGTTCGGCGGTGCGGCAGGGCCGGGAGTTGCCGAGCTTGTTGGCGACGAGATCGGTGGCCCACTCCGCCATCAGGCGGTAGGTCATCAGCTTGCCGCCGGTGATGGTGTTGAAGCCCTTGAGGCCGTCGCGATCGCTGTGATCCAGCAGCACTATGCCGCGGCTGATGTTGCGGCCGCTCTCGTCGCCGTCCACCGCCACCAGGGGGCGTACCCCGGCGTAGGCGCGCAGCAAGCGGGTGCGCGCCATGATGGGGGCAAGCTTGATACCCTCGCGCAGCAGCACCTCAACCTCTTCGGGCTCGACGGTGAGCTGATCAATCTTGTTGTAATCGATGCGGCTGGACGTGGTGCCGATGAGGGAGATGGTATCGCCCGGCACCAGAATGTCCGCATCCGCCGGTTTGCGGGCGCGGTTGAGCACCAGCTGGTTGATGCGGTAATCCATGATGAGCAGGGAGCCCTTGGCCGGGAACATGCGGATGCCGAGATCGGCGTATTCGCAGATTTGCTGGCCCCAGATGCCGGCGGCGTTGATCACCTCCTGGCACTCCACCTCGAACGCTTCGCCGGTGCGGGTGTTGATGGCCTTGACCCCGTGCACCCGATCTTGCGTGCGCAGCAGCCCCAGCACCTTGCTGTGGGTGAAGATGCGGGCGCCATGTTCTTTTGCATCCAAGACGTTTGCGGCGGCCAGGCGGAAGGGATCGACGGTGCCATCCGGCACATGAATGGCGCCTATCATCGCCGGGTTGGCGTTGGGTTCGAGGCGCAGCGCCTCGCGGGGATCCAGCTGGCGGGTGTCGATACCGGCCAGGGCACAGGCATCCATAAAGGTACTTTGGAAATGGATGTCATCTTCCGGCAGGGTGAGGAAGAGGCCGCCGGTCGCCTCCACGCAGTGGCTGGCGATCCGCTTGAGGATGCGGTTCTCCTGAATGCACTCGCGGGCGGACTCCGGATCCGTCACCGCGTAGCGGGCGCCCGAATGGAGCAGGCCGTGGTTGCGCCCCGTGGTGCCTGCGGCTATGTCATCCCGCTCCAGCAGGATGCAGTCGATGCCGCGCAGCGCGCAATCGCGCATGATGCCGGCCCCGGTGGCACCGCCGCCTATGATGACGACTTCTGTGGATATTCTTTTCATTCTTGCCCGTCTCATCTCGTCCAGATGGGGCCAGTGTGGCGCCTGTCTGGCCGAAAATGTTTGATATGGGCCAAATTAATGTTCGCAAACGCTCACTAATGGTGAGGTTGATGAGCGAACTGTGACCATAGTCACATCCCGATCAGGGGGGGCCTGGGCCGGCACCTCAAAAAAGTGAAAAGCGGGAAGGGGAATACGGGATAGAGAAGAGAGCAGAGAGCAAAGAACCGAGAGCAAAGAACCGAGCAGAGAGAGGAAGGGGCAGATGGCGGCTCGCCCCAGATGGACGACGGGGAGGCGATGGCCGCCCCGCAGCCGCGCGGGCTAGCTCCTCAGCCGCAGCACTTCTTGAACTTCTTGCCGCTGCCACAGGGGCAGGGGTCGTTGCGACCGACCCGCAGGGGGACGGGATCCTGCTCGCCGTCGGTGTAGACCCAGCGCCCCTGGTAACGCACGAAGCGGGAGCGTTCATGCAGGCAATGGCGCAGGAAGGGGCGCTCATCCCCCTCCAAGAACCAGGCCTTGAACTCCACCATGCCGCTCTCATCGGCTGGGCCGCCCTGGGCGGCCAGGATCTCCAGCCCATCCCAACGGGTGTCGGTCTGGGAGAGCTCCTCCACTGTCAGAGGGCCCAGATAGTCCGGGTGCCAGCTGTGGACCAGGTAGTCGCCGAGCCCCAGCACGAAGGCGCTGTAGCGTGAGCGCATCAGCTGCTCGGTGGTGGCGGCGGCTTGGCCTTCGTGAAGCGCGCCGCAGCATTGGGGGAGAGAGAGAGAGGATCCGCAAGGACATTGGCTCATGGGTCGGTTCATCGGGTCGATATAGAAGATGGCGGGATTGTAGCGAAAGCGGCCCCCCCTCGGCCAGCATCCCATGCCGATACGGTAGGAACTGAACATCAAGAATAAACAGCAGAAAGGATTACACCATGACACTTAAGCAGAAGATCCTGTTACTGGGGGCCATCCCCGTGCTGCTGATGGCCCTGGTGGTCAACCTCAGCAACTACCTGGTGGCCAGGAGCGACCTGGAGTCCGAGCTGGTGGTGGCGAGGGACAAGGCGGTCAAGGAGCGCAAGGCCCTGCTCAGCAGCTACCTGATGCTTGCCAAGACGGCCATCGACAAGGTCTATGCCGAGCCGGACAGCCCAGAGGCCCGTGCCCGGGTGAAGGAGATCCTGCGCCCCTTGCGTTATGGCAGTGACGGTTACTTCTTCGTCTACGACTTCCAGGGCAATACTCTGCTGCTGCCCACCCGCCCCGAGGTGGAGGGCAAGAACCGCTGGCAGGACAAGGATACCAAGGGCACCTTCCTCATTCAGGAGATAGTCAAGGCGGCCCGTGAGGGGGATGGCTACTCGGAGTACTGGACCAACAAGCCTTCCATAGGGCGGGATGCGCCCAAGCTCTCCTTCAACCTGGTGCTCGACAAGTATCAGTGGGTGGTGGGCACCGGCTTCTACATAGATGACATCGACACCGAGCTGGCGGCCCTGCGCAGCGAGCGCGAGGAGAACATGCACGGCTCCCTGCAGAGCAGCGTGCTGCTCATTCTGGTGATCCTGGGGGTGACCCTGGCGGTGACTGTGGTGCTTGGCAACAGAGTCACCCGGCCGCTGGCGGATGCGGTGGCGGCCCTCAATGACATCGCCGACGGTGAGGGGGATCTGACCCGGCGCCTCAAGGTGCAGAGCGAGGACGAGGTGGGCCAGCTGGCCAGCGCCTTCAACCGCTTCGTGGAGCGGATCCAGTCGGTGGTGAGCCAGGTCGGGGAGACCAGCCATCAGCTGCTGGGGGCCGTGGACAGGCTGCACAGCTTGAGCGAGCACGCCGACCGGCAGATGCACGGCCATGGCCGGGAGACGGATCAGGTGGTCACCGCGGTGACCGAGATGAGCTCCACCGCCCAGGAAGTGGCGGCCAGCGCCTCCAACGCGGCCACGGCCACCAGCGACGCGGCGCGGGAATCCGATGCGGCCCGTGAGGTGGTGGGCAGCGCCATCGGCAGCATCAACCGCCTGGTGGAGGAGGTGCACACCGCCTCCGGCGTCATCGAGCAGCTGGCCCAGGAGACCGGCAAGATAGGATCCGTGGTGGAGGTGATACGCGGCATTGCCGACCAGACCAACCTGCTGGCCCTGAATGCGGCCATAGAGGCGGCCCGGGCCGGTGAGCAGGGGCGCGGTTTTGCGGTGGTGGCGGACGAGGTTCGTTCGCTTGCCGGTCGTACCCAGCAGAGCACCAAGGAGATCAACGAGATGCTGCAACGGCTGCAGGGGGGCGTGCGCCAGGCGGTGGAGGTAATGCAGGCGAGCGAGGCGCGCAGCCAGGAGACGGTGCAGGAGGCGAGCCACATTGCCAGCTCCCTCGACAGCATGGTGACGGCGGTCAGCACCATCAACGACATGAACATCCAGATAGCGACCGCCGCCGAGGAGCAGCATGCGGTCTCCGAGGAGATCAACAAGAACCTGGTGGCCATACAGCAGATTGTCAGCGAGCTGACCGAGGCCGCCGGGGAGTCCAACACCACCACCCGCGCCCTGGCCGGCACGGGTGACAAATTGCGTCAACTCGTCTCCCGCTTCCGTTACTAGTCACATTTTTGCCGTCTGGACGTCATTTCCAGACGGCAAATTTGGGGATCGGCGCAGAATGTGGGAAAATCGCGCCATTCGTTCCTTTCGTTAGCCCCTACCCTATGAATGAGATCGTGAAAGGCAGTATCGATTTGATCCGTCAGCTCAACTACGGCCTGGTCTACGCCAGCCTGGAAGAGCACAAGGAACTGTCCCGTACCGATCTGTCCCGTTTGACCGGCCTCTCACCGGCCAGCATCACCAAGATCACCCGCGAACTGCTCGATGGCGGTCTGGTGGTCACCTGTGGCGAGAGCTCGGTGGGCCGTGGCCGTCGTCAGACCCTGCTGCGCATCAACGAGCGCCGCTTCCAGTTTCTCTCCATGCGTCTTGGCCGCGGCTACGTGGACATGGCCCTGTTCGATCTCGCCGGTCACTCCCTGGCCCGCCATCGCCACCTGTTCAGCGAGTCGGAACGCGAAGACCTGCTGGCCAGCCTGGTGCGGGCCATCGAGGGCTTCTTGCCGAAGAAGGCCCTGCGGCTGGCCTGCATCGCCCTCTGCCTGCCCGGGCAGGTGGAGCGCCACTCCGGCATGGTGAAACACTTCCCCTTCTATGATCTGCGCAACTGGCCCCTTGGCCCGACCCTGCAAGAGGCCTTCGAGGTGCCGGTGCTGGTGAGCGGCGACGTGCGCACCTGGATCCAGGCCGAGCGGGAGTGGGGCGCCGCCAGGAACTGCGCCGATGCGGTGCTGGTGTTCGTCCACAACGATATAGGGGTGGGCATGGTGGTCAACGGCCAGCTCATCGAGAGCGAGTCGGCCCTGCTTGGGGATCTCAGCCACCTGCAGCTCGAACCCTATGGCCAGCGCTGCTACTGCGGCGGCTTCGGCTGCGCCTGCACCCTGGTCACCAACCAGGCCCTGGAGGCCCAGTACCGGGACCTGCGCGAACGGATGCAGGAGCACGATCTGCCAGCGAGCGTCAACATCCGCGAGCTGTGCGAGCTGGCGCTAGCGGGCAACAGCCTGTGCCAGGACATACTGCACCAGGCGGCGGGCCGGCTCTCCCGGGTGCTTGCCAACCTCATCTGCCTGCTCAACCCAGGCAAGCTGCTGCTGGGGGGGGAGATCACCCGGGCCGATCGGCTGCTGTTCCCCATGCTGCACCAGTCCCTGGCGAGCCAGCTGCCGGCGGAATACCTGGTGCGCCTGCAGATCGAGTCCACCCATTTTTACGAAGATCCCACCAAGCCCACCTCGGTGCAGGTGCACAAGGCCCTGCGGGACGGCAGCCTGCTGCTCGACCTGTTGCGAGGTGACAGGGAGGCATGAGGCTCGGGTTGCAAGGACGCATCCTGCTCATGCTCTGCCTGGTCAGCCTGCTGCAACTGGTGCTGCTGAGCGGGGCCAGCTACTACTATGTCGCCGAGCAGCGCTACCGGGAGGTGGGGGATCAGGCCCTGGACGTGGCGCGGCTGGTGGCCCGTGAGCCCGGCGTCATCGCCGGAGTGAAGCGGGCCGATAGCGCCCGGCTCAACGTGCTGGTGGAGCGGATGCGGGCCGAGGTCGGCGCCAGCTACATCGTCATCGGCGATGAGGAGGCGCGCCGCCTGGTGCACCCCAATGCGGACCGGATAGGCAAACCCATGATGGGGGACGATCCTGCCCGCGCCCTGCAGGGGGAGTTCTACATCTCCCGCGCGCAAGGCTCCCTCGGGGTCTCGGTGCGCGGCAAGGGGCCCATCCGGGATGAGATGGGCAGGGTCATAGGCGTGGTCTCGGTCGGTTATCTGGTGCGGGACATAGAGGCGGACTTGCAGGGCTTCCTGCGTTTCGGCCTCGCCATGACCCTGCTCATAGTGCTGCTCAACAGCGCCGCCGCAGCCTGGCTGGCCAAACGCTACAAGCGGGCCCTGCTGGGGTTTGAGCCCGAGCAGATAGGGCGCCTCTATGCGGAGCTCGACTGCACCCTGCGCACAGTGCGCGAGGGGATACTCACCATAGACGAGCAAGGCAGGCTCACCTCCCTCAACCCCAACGGCATCCGGCTGCTGCGCCTCGATGAGCGGGCCGCGCAGGCCGCCATCGGCCAGCCCGTCACCCGCTTGCTGCCCGGCAGCCGCATGCTCTCCCTCATTCAGGATCCCCGGCCCCAGTATGACGAGGAGATAGTGCTCAACGGTCAGTCCCTCATCGTCAACCGGCTGCCCCTGGTGCAGGAGGGCAGGTTGATCGGCGCCGTCTCGAGCTTTCGGCGCAAGGACGAGCTGGCCGAGCTCAGTGCCCAGCTCTCCCAGGTGCAGGCCTACAGCGATCTGCTGCGGGTGCAGACCCACGAACACAACAACCAGCTCGGCACCATAGCCGGCCTCATCGAGCTGGGGGCCACCCGGGAGGCGCTCGCCTTCATCGGCCGGGAGGCGGCTACCGAGCAGACCCTGCTGAGCTTTTTGATGGGGGCCATCGCCAAGCCCAAGGTGGCGGGCTTGCTGCTTGGCAAGTACCACAGGTCCCACGAGCTGGGACTGGTGCTGGAAGTGGACCCGGATTCCCGCCTGCACGACATCCCCGCCCGGGTTAGCGGCTCCCAGCTGGTGACCCTGCTTGGCAACCTCATCGACAACGCCTTCGAGGCGACCCGCCGCCACGGCGCCCCTTACCAGCCGATCCGGGTCTCATTGAGCGATCTCGGCCAGGATCTCATCCTGGAGGTGGAGGACGGGGCCGGCGGCGTCGATCCCAGGCTGGCGGACAGCCTGTTCGAGCGCGGGGTCAGCAGCAAGGCGGAGCCCGGCCACGGCATAGGGCTGGCCCTGGTGCGCAAGACCCTGGATGCCCTGCAGGGGATCATCACCATAGAAGCCACGGCGCAGGGAAGTTGCGTCGTCTGTTACATTCCCAAGGAGGTGTGAGTGATCAAGATCCTGATCGTCGAGGATGATCCGGCCATTGCCGAGATCCACCGTCGCTTCGTGCAGCGGCTGGCGGGGTTCGAGGTGCTGGGGGTGGCGCTCACCCTGTTCGATGCCAGAGAGCAGATAGCCATACTCAAGCCGGATCTGGTGCTGCTGGACGTCTGGCTGCCGGACGGGGAGGGCTTCTCCCTGTTGCGGGAGCTGCGCCAGAGCGGGGCCCACCTCGACGTCATCCTGCTCACCGCCGCCCGTGAGGCCGCGGCACTGCAGGAGGCGATGCGCCTCGGGGTGGTGGATTTCATCTTGAAACCCGTGGTGTTCGAGCGACTGCGCGATACCCTGGGCAACTATGCCGAGAGCCGCGCCGCGCTGGCGGCCCTGGCGGACATTGATCAGCAGGCGGTGGATGCGCTCTTTGGCACCCCGCTGCAACAGGTGGCGGCGAGCGGCCTGCCCAAGGGGATAGATGCCCTCACCCTGCAACGGGTACTGGCGGCCCTCAATCAACAGGGGGCCAGCGCCGAGGAGATAGGCAATAGGGTCGGGGTGAGCCGCACCACGGCGCGCCGCTACCTGGAGTTTCTGGTGGGTCAGCAGCTCGCGAGCCCCGAGCTCGAATACGGCACCGTCGGGCGACCGGAGCGGCGCTACCGCCAGCGTTGAGTGGCGGGTTCACATCCCAAAAAAAGAGCGCCTGTTGGCGCTCTTTTTGTGATGACTGGGATCAGGTCGGGTCGGATTGCAGGGTCGCTACCGGCGTGCGACGGGCCTGCCACCACTGCCAGAGCGGCAGCAACAACATCACCAGGGTGACCAGGGTGAAGCCCAGGGTGATGGGGCGCTCCCACAGGAAGCTCAGGGAGCCGTCGTTGATCACCAGGGCCCGGCGCAGGTTGTCCTCCAGCATGCCCCCCAGAATGAAGCCGAGCAGCATGGGGGCCATGGGGAAGTCCAGCAGGCGCAGCCCTATGGCCACCAGGGCCACCAGCACCATCACATAGATGTCCATGGTGTTGAAGGAGACCAGATAGACCCCGATCAGCGAGAACAGCAGCACCATGGGGATGAGCACGGGGCGCGGTACTTGCAGTATCTTGGCCAGATAGGGAATGAGCGGCAGGTTGAGGATCAGCAGCACCACGTTGCCCAGATACATGGAGATGATCACCGACCAGAAGACGTCCGGGTGCTCCATGAAGAGGCGCGGGCCAGGCTGAATGCCGTAGGCGATGAGGGCCCCCAGCATCAGGGCCGTGGTGCCGGAACCCGGGATCCCCAGGGTCAGCAGCGGCACGAAGGCCCCGCTGGAGGCGGCGTTGTTGGCCGCTTCCGGCGCGGCTATGCCGGTCAGGCTGCCCTTGCCAAACTCGTCCCGTTTGCCCTTGCGGGCGAAGTTGCGCTCGGCCCCATAGGCCATGAAGGAGGCGATGGTGGCACCGGCCCCCGGCAGCACGCCGATGAGGAACCCCAGCACAGAGGAGCGGGCTATGGGGGGCGCTATCTCCTTCACCTCGTCCCGGCTCAGCTTGAGGGAGCCGAGTTGCTGCATCTTGCTCGCCTCCTCCTGGCTGGTGTCCTTGCCCGGGCGCAGCACCGTCATCAGGATCTCCGCCAGGGCGAAGGTGGCCATGGCCAGCAGCAGGAAGGAGAAGCCATCGCGCAAGTCCGGCAGGCCGAAGGTGAATCTGTCCACCCCGACGCTGCGGTCGATGCCGACGGTGGAGATCATGATGCCAAACAGCGCCATGATCAGCGCCTTGAGCACCTGGCCCTTGCCGGCGAAGGCCGCCACTGCGGAGAGCCCGAGCACCATGAGGGCGAAGTAGTCCGCCGACTGGAAGGAGAGGGAGACCTTGGCGAGCAGAGGGGCCGCCACCATCAGGAAGATGGCCGACAGGGTGCCGCCGACGAAGGAGGCGTAGGCGGCGATGGCCAGCGCCTTGCCCGCCTGTCCCTTGCAGGCCAGCGGATAGCCGTCGATGGCGGTGATCATGCTGGCGGAGCAGCCCGGGGTGTTGATCAGGATGGAGGCGGTGGAGCCGCCGAACATGGAGCCGTAATAGACCCCGGCCATCAAGATGATGCCGGAGGCCGGATCCAGCCCGTAGGTGATGGGGATCATCAGGGCGATGGCGGTGACCGGTCCCAGCCCCGGCAGCATGCCGATGAAGGTGCCGACGAAGCAGCCGACCACCACCATGAAGAGGTTGATGGGCATCATGGCGGTGCCGAGCCCTTGCAGGATTCCGTCTAACATGGGTTCTCCTTATCCCAGCAGCTGGGTGAACAGCCGACCCGGCTCGAGATAGACATTGAGCCCCTTGGTCAGCAGGGCCCAGAAGATGAGGGTGAAAGGTATGCTCACCTTGCAGGCGAAGGCGAGGCTGCGCTCGCCCATCAGCAGTATGCCGCCGATGAGGAACAAGATGGTGGCGATAAGGAAGCCGAGCCAGCCGAGGGCCAGGCCATAGACCAGCATCAGCCCCAGCAGGGCGAACACCAGCCGCCAGTTGCCGGACTCCTTGCCCAGTCGCTCTCCTCCTGGCGAGCAGATCAGGATCAGGGAGAGCAGGACCCCGACACCCGCCAGGGCATAGGGCAGGGTGCTGGCGGTAAAGGGTTCATATTCGTCCCCCGGGTAACCGGGGATCTGGGTGGCGTGATAGCCGTAGGCGAGGGAGAGCAGCAAAAACAGCAGCCCCCCGAACCTTTCCTTGGTCAGTCGCATGATGACTCCGATGGGCGGGCCTGGCCCGCCACGGGCTAAGGGTTACTTGATGAAGCCGAGCTCGCGCATCAGGCCGCCAATTTGCTGCTCCTGACTGTTGAGGAAGGCAGTGAACTCGGGACCGGCCTGGTACTGGTTGATCCAGCTGTTGCGCGCACGCACCACTTCCCACTCCGGCTTGTCGTACATCTGCTTGAGCAGGGCGGCGAACTCGGCGGACTGCTCGGGGCTGACGTCGGGGGAGGCGAAGTAGCCGCGCCAGTTGGCAAAGACGGTGGGGTTGCCCTGCTCGGAGAAGGTGGGCACCTGGCTGGCGTCCGGCATCCGCTCCGGGGCGGTGACGCCGAGGATCCGCATCTGGCCGGACTTGACCGCCTCCATCGCCTCGCCAAAGCCGGTGGAGAGCACCTGGGTTTCCCCCGCCAGCACAGCCGCCATGGCGCTGCCACCGGCGTCATAGGCCACGTAGCGTAGCTTGCCGGCATCGGCTCCCGCATTCTTGAAGGTCATGGCCGCCACCAGGTGGTCCAGGCTGCCACGGGCGGAGCCGCCGGCAATCTTTACCTTGGCGGGATTGGCTTCATAGGCGGCCAGCAACTGGGCCCAGTTCTGATAGGGGGAGTCCATGGGCACCGCCAGCGCCTGATAGTCGGCGATGATGGCGGCGACCGGGGTGAGATCCCGGAAGGATTGCGGCAGCTCCTTGGAGAGGGACTTGACGATGATGGGGGTGGAGTTGACCAGCAGCGTCTTGTCGGACTGGGCCGAGGTCTCGATCAGGTGGGCGATCGCCTTGGCGCCGCCGCCGGCCGAGATGTTCTGGTAGGAGGCTGTGGTGATGAGGCCGGACTTGGTGAGGGCCTCGCCGGTGCCACGGGCCGTGTTGTCCCAGCCGCCGCCGGCGCCGCCCGGGATCAGGAAGTGGACTTCGTCTATCTTGGCCTGGACGCCGAGGCTGGCGCCCAGCAGGCAGCAGAGCAGGGTGCGCTTGAAGGTTCCTTGCAACATGGTGTTCTCCTTGTGATTGTTGCCTGGAGGTTAATTAATCGTGTCTGATTGGAAAACAATCTGGCCGTAATGGCTATTAAGGCTGTTGTGCCCATTCTGTTCATTCTGGTCATGGGGAGAAGGGGTCTTTTCGCCTAAAAAGAGGCGGGGCTCGCCTCTGGTGAAGAGGGAGCCCCGCCTGCAACTGGCCTTGGTTTGAGCTGCCTATGATTTCTCTGCCGCCGAGACTTTCTCGACCATCTTCTCCTGCTGCTTGAGAGTCTCTGTGGCCTGCTCCTTGAGCTGCAACTGCTCCATCACCAGCTTGTAGGCGATGTAGTACTTGTAGATGTTGCCCACATAGGTCACTGTCTCCGGGCCTATTTTCTCCGCCGCCACGTACTCGACGTTGTGGAACCACACATTGGGATCCAGCCCCCGCTTCTTGGCCTCGGCCCGCAGCCGCGCCACCCGGGCGGGACCGGCGTTGTAGGAGGCAAACGAGAACAGCGCCTTGTCGAGGGCCGTCATGGGCTCGTCGGCGTAGTAGTGATCTGTCATCCAGCGCATGTATTTGACGCCGCCGTGGATGTTGGGCTCGAGCTGGCGGATGTCCCCCACCTTGAGCCCTTTCCCGGTGGCGGGCATGATCTGCATGATGCCGATGGCGCCGACGTGGCTGCGCGCCTTCTGGTTGAGGGCCGACTCCTGATAGCCCTGGGCCGCGATCAACAGCCAGTCCACATCGTATTTGCCGCCGTATTCACGAAACAGCTCCACCACCTGCAGGAATTTCTTGCGCTCTGCCTCGGCGGCCGCGCTCTTGATGAATTTGTTCTGCTTGAGGTAGCGGGCCAGGATGGCCTCGCCGGTGGCCTTGCCCCGCAGCGCCTTGATCTGCTCGTTGAGCATGGTGAGCAGTTGGGGGCTCTCCTTGCGTACCGCCCAGGCGATGATGCCGCCGTCGCGGAACACCGGCTCTTCGTGGATCTGGATAGCCGGGAAGATCTTCTGCCAGAAGCGGGCCTTGTGCTCATCCATGACGATGAAGGGGAGCAGGCCCGCATTGACCATCTCCACCAGATCTTCATCCTCCAGCACCTCGGAGGCGGGCTGGATGTCGATGAGGGGCTCCCCCGCCTCCTTGCGCGCCTGGTTGTAGGCCATGAGGCTCTCGAAGTAGCTGGAGGAGGGCCTGACATAGATGCTCTTGCCCGCCAGATCCGCGGCGCTCTCCACCTTGGGGGAGTCCGGCCCCGAGATGAGCAACTCGCGCACGTTCTCGATGAGGGGGGCGCTGAACTCCACGCCCTGCTGCTTGCGCTTGTCCGTGATGGTGAGGTTGGCGGCGGCGATGTCCCCCTTGCCGTCGATGAGGGCCTTCAGCAGGTTTTCCCGGGCGACCGGGATGAAGACGAAGTTCAGCTTGAGGTGGCGCTTGATGGCCTTGTCCTTGCGCAGTTGCTCGTTGAGCCGTTTTTCAACCTGCATGAAGGCGTCGTAGGTGACCCCCCGTTGCACCCCCTTGTGGATGAAGTAGCCGGTCTTGTTGTAGGTGGTCAGCACCCTGATGGTGCGCTGCTCCATCATGGCGTCGAGATCCCCCAACATGGGCTTGGCGAGCTCCTCGCTGGCGAAGCTGAGGGCGCTGCGCTCCTCTGCTTCGGTTGCCGCCTTGTCCGCTTCGGCACTCCAGGCCAGTGGCAGGGAGCCCAGTACCCAAAAAAGGAAAATCCATAAGCGTTTCATAAAGATCACCTCACTCGTTTTACTGAGTGTAAGTGCCGCGCAGGGGGGGCTTTAGCTCTTTGAGTTTCATCGACGCCATCCGATAGCACGATTCTTGCTATCCAGCGCCGAGCCCCATTGGCCATTGAAAAGCCCTCAGCCCCGCCAACAAAAAAGGGAGCCTATGGGCTCCCTCTTCGCGCTTTACATCCTGTCAAGGCGACCCGGGCTAGAACCAGAAGCCGATGATGAAGGAGCCCGCCAGGGTCAGCATCACGTTGGCCACCGCATAGGTGCCGGCGTAGCCGAGCGCCGGAATCGAGCTGTTGGCGGCCTCGTTGACCACATCCATGGCCGGGGCGCAGGTACGGGCCCCGGTGATGGCCCCGAGCAGCAGGGCCGGGTTCATTTTCAGTACCCAGACCCCGAACAGGTAGCCCACCAGCACCGGCAAGGTGGTCACCAGCATGCCGGAGAAGAGCACCACCACCCCCACCTCGCTGAGGTGATCCAGGATGCCGCCACCGGCCTTCAGGCCAGTGCTCACCATAAAGACCGCGAGGCCGAGATCCTTGGCCAGGCGCAGCGCCCCCGGCGGCACATAGCCGACCGTCGGGTGGTTGGCCCTCAGGTAACCCATCAGGATGCCCGCGAGCAGCAGGCCGACGGCGTTGCCGAGGCCGAACTCTATCTGGCCGAACACCAGGGAGACGGAGCCGATGAGCAGACCCAGCACGAAGAAGGTGGTGAAGGCCACCAGATCCGTGGTCTGGCTGTGGATGCTGATGAAGCCTATCTTGTTGGCCAGCAGTTTTACCCGCTGCTTCTCGCCGCTGATCTGCAGCACGTCACCCTTTTGCAGCATGATGTTGCGATCGAACGGCATCTCGATCTGGGAGCGCACCACCCGGTTGAGGAAGCAGCCCTTCTCGGTGAGGTTGAGCTCCACCAGATGGCGGCCCACCACTGAATCGTTCTTCACCACTATCTCTTCGGTGACTATCTGCAGGTCAAGCAGGTTGCGATCAAACACCTCCTTGCCGTTGCGGTAGTTGACGTCGAGCTTCTCGTGGCTCTCGGGATAACCCACCAGGGCGATCTCGTCCCCTTCCTGAATGACGGCGTCGCCATCCGGGCTTGCCAGAATGCCGTTGCGGCGGATCCGCTCCACATAGCAGCCGGTGTGGGGGTAGATGCCGGTTTCGCGCAGGGTGCGGCCACCTATCCAGGCGGCGAGCTCGGGGCCGACCCTGTAGGCACGAATGATGGGCAGATAGGTCTTGCGGCTCTCGCTGTCGGAGAGTCCCCGCTCGCGGGCTATTTTTTGCGCCTCTGTATTGAGGTCGAGTCGTGCCAGGGAGGGGAGGTAGCGCACCACCAGCATCAGCCCCACCAGGCCCACCAGGTAGGTCAGGGCGTAGCCTATCCCCATGTTGTCGAGCACGGGTTGCATGTCGGTGCCGTGGGGCAGGTTGAGCAGGCCGCTGCGCAGGGCATCCTGGGCCCCCACCAGCGCCGGGGTCGAGGTGAGCGACCCCGCCAGTATCCCCGCCGCCATGCCGGGCCCCAGGTTGAAGAACTTGGCCAGCCCCACCGTCAGCAGCAAGGCGGTCAGCAGGATCACCAGGGTCAGGGTGATGTAGTGGATGCCGTCGCGCAGGAAGACGCTGAAGAAGTGAGGGCCAGCCTCGATCCCCACACAGAAAATGAACAGCATGAAGCCGACGTTCTCGGTCGAGGTGGAGAACTGGAACCCCATCTGGCCAAACAGCAGGGCGGTGAACAGCACCCCTATGGTGTTGCCAATCTGGAAGTTGCCGATGCGCACCTTGCCCAGCAGCAGGCCGAAGGCCAGCACCACGAACAGCAGCAGGGAGTCGCTTTGATGTAGCAGTGTCACGAAATCTATGGTCATGCCCGGAAAAACCGAGGAAAAAAGTGGGGCCGATATTGTGCCGGATCCCTCATCAAGAAAGAAGCGCGAAAGCGGATTAACAGCCAGTTAAGTGCTGGTCTCCCCGGGGAGGGGAGGGATGCGCGGGCGACTTGGGGAAAATACCTCTATTTTCCGCTGCCGTTCTCGCTGTCAATGAGTGATTTCTGCTGTCGGCGGGGGAAGGCGTGACAGCCCTGTGGACAATTTATTACCTGCTGCGCAGGGGGCGATTGAGCATGGTTTTCAGCATTTTTGACTGGTGGTGATAAAGGGATGCAAAGGAACCCTTTTTGCCGTCAGGGGGAGGCTGACCCATGGCACGGGGCATGGCGAAAAAAAAGCGGGAGAAAGAGGATGTCTCGCCCCCGTCCGACCCATTTAGGGGGGAGGGCAAAAACAGGAGAAAATGGGGGGCGAGGTGTGTCGCCTCGCCAAAGCGGAGACAATCGCTGCCAACCTAGGCCTGCATTGGGTTTGGCACACTTACCCACAGAAACTGTGGATAACCCTGTTCATGAAACTTGGTGATCAGCCTGCAAGCCGCGCCAATACTGGGGTGCAAGCGCTGTTCAAAAAATACCGGCAAAAAAATGTTTCTATAAAAATCAAATAGTTATACGCAGCAGAACAAAACGCTGCTGGCCAGGAACCGGGGATCAAATGGGGAGTGCGCCGCGAGGGACGGCTTGTGCATTAAAATTGGCAGAGGAAAGCACTAAAGTGGATAACTTGCACCGAGATGGTGAGGAATTGGCTCCCCCGACTGGACTTGAACCAGTGACATACGGATTAACAGTCCGCCGTTCTACCGACTGAACTACGGGGGAACATCAGGCAAGGAGGAGCATCATACAGAGGTCGCATTTCGGGGTCAATAGCCGTCAGGGGCCGAGAGCGGATACCCAGGCCCGTCAACTCGGGGTACACTGCTCTCTTGCCGTTTTTTGTCGGGAGTCGTCATGAATAAGCCTTTCAAGCTGGCCAGCCAGTTTCAACCCGCGGGGGATCAGCCCGCGGCCATCGCCCGCCTGCTCGATGGCATAGAGTCCGGCCTCGCTCATCAGACCCTGCTCGGGGTGACTGGGTCGGGCAAGACCTTCACCATGGCCAACGTCATCGCCACCCTGAACCGCCCGACCATGATACTGGCTCCCAACAAGACCCTGGCCGCCCAGCTCTATGGGGAGATGAAGGAGTTCTTCCCCGAGAACTCGGTGGAGTACTTCGTCTCTTATTACGACTATTACCAGCCGGAAGCCTATGTGCCGACCACGGACACCTTTATAGAGAAGGATGCCTCCATCAACGATCACATCGAGCAGATGCGATTGTCGGCCACCAAGGCGCTGCTGGAGCGGCGCGACGTGGTGATCGTTGCCTCGGTATCGGCCATCTATGGTCTGGGGGACCCCCAGGCCTACCTCAGCATGATGCTGCACCTGAAAGTGGGGGATGTGATCAACCAGCGGGACATATTGCGCCGCCTCGCCGAGCTGCAATACACCCGCAACGACGTGGCGTTTAGCCGCGGCACCTTCCGGGTGCGAGGGGAGGTGATCGACATCTACCCTGCCGAATCGGACAAGCTGGCCCTGCGGGTGGAGCTGTTTGATGAGGAGGTGGAGCGCCTCTCCCAGTTCGATCCCCTGACCGGTGCCATAGAGCAGACTGTGGTGCGCTACACCATCTACCCCAAGACCCACTACGCCACGCCGCGGGAGACAATCCTCGGGGCCATCGATCACATCAAGGAAGAGCTCAAGGGACGCCGCGAGCAGCTGTTGTCCCTGAACAAGCTGGTGGAAGAGCAGCGCATCAGCCAGCGTACCCAGTTCGACATCGAGATGATGCAGGAGCTGGGGTACTGCTCCGGCATCGAGAACTACAGCCGCTATCTGTCGGGGCGTGCCCCCGGCGAGCCGCCGCCCACCCTGTTCGACTACCTGCCGGGGGATGGTTTGCTCATCATCGACGAGTCCCACGTCACAGTGCCGCAGATAGGCGCCATGTTCAAAGGGGACAGATCCCGCAAGGAGACCCTGGTGGAGTACGGCTTCCGGCTCCCCTCGGCGCTCGACAACAGGCCGCTGAAGTTTGACGAGTTCGAGGCCCTGATGCCCCAGACGGTGTTCGTCTCGGCGACCCCTGGCCCCTACGAGCTGGAGAAGTCCGGCGGCGATGTTGTGCAGCAGGTGGTGCGTCCCACCGGCCTGCTCGATCCTGTCATCGAGGTGCGTCCCGTCACCACCCAGGTGGACGACTTGCTCTCCGAGATCCGGCTGCGGGTGGCGGTGGAGGAGCGGGTGCTGGTCACCACCCTGACCAAGCGGATGGCGGAGGATTTGACCGAATACCTGGCGGATCACGACGTGCGGGTGCGCTACCTGCACTCGGACATAGACACAGTGGAGCGGGTGGAGATCATCCGCGATCTGCGCCTCGGCAAGTTCGACGTGCTGGTGGGCATCAACCTGCTGCGGGAAGGGCTCGACATGCCGGAGGTGTCGCTGGTGGCCATCCTGGATGCGGACAAGGAGGGCTTCCTGCGCTCCACTCGCTCCCTCATCCAGACCATAGGCCGCGCCGCCCGCAACCTCAACGGCAAGGTCATTCTCTACGGCGACACCATCACCAACTCCATGAAAGTGGCCATAGAAGAGACCGAGCGGCGCCGTGCCCTGCAGCACGCCCACAACCTGGAGCACGGCATCACGCCAACAGGCCTCAACAAGTCGGTGGGGGATGTGATGGACATGGGGGGCAGCCGCACCGCCGGCAAACCGGGCAGAGGCAGTCGCAAGGCGGCCGAGCCGCAAGGGGAGTACCATGCCCGCTCCGCTAGCGAAATCGCCAAAGAGATCAAGCGGATGGAGGAGCAGATGTTCCAGCATGCCCGGGATCTGGAGTTCGAGCAGGCCGCCGCCATGCGGGATCAGATCCAGCGGCTGCGCGGCGAGTTGATCGAGTCATGAGCGGCAAGCGCTGGCTGATCTGGCGGCGCTTGCGCCGCCTCTATGCCGGTTTTCGCCACCCGGACACCCCCTGGTGGGCCAAGGGGCTGGTGATCCTCATCCTCGTCTATGGCATCAGTCCGGTGGATCTCATCCCGGATCTGGTGCCCTTCGTTGGCTGGCTCGACGACGTCAGCCTGCTGCTGTTGCTGCTCTGGGGGTGGGAGTCCTGCCTGCCCGCAACGGTCAGGAAGGGGCTGGATACCCTGGAATGAGGGGAGAGGCGATGCCGCAGATTGTCGGGCGCAAGGCATTGGCGTAGACTCCACGCCGTTCACTTCATGGGTATGAAAAAATGGATCTGATCCTGTTTGCAATCGACTTTATTCTGCACGTTGACGTGCACCTGAAAGAGCTGTTCGAGCACTATGGCATCTGGGTTTACGCCATCCTGTTCCTCATCATCTTTTGTGAGACCGGCCTGGTGGTGACCCCCTTCCTGCCCGGCGACTCCCTGCTGTTTGCCGCAGGCGCCCTCACAGTGGGCAGCGTGCTGGACGTGCACACCCTGGCGGGGGTGCTGATCATCGCCGCCGTGCTCGGCAACGTGGTGAACTACACCATAGGCCACTTCTTCGGGGATCAGCTGTTTCGCAATCCCGATTCGAAGATCTTCCGCCGCGACTATCTGGTCAAGACCCACGCCTTCTATGCCAAGCATGGGGGCAAGACCATCATCATCACCCGTTTCCTGCCCATAGTGCGCACCTTTGCCCCCTTCGTGGCCGGCATGGGAGCCATGACCTACCCGCGGTTCCTGGCGTTCAACCTGATTGGCGGCTTGCTGTGGGTGTTGTCGTTTGTCTATGCGGGCCACTTCTTCGGCAACCTGCCGGTGGTGCGTCACAACTTCACTCTGCTCATCTTCGGCATCATCGGCATCTCGCTGCTGCCCATGGTCGTCGGCATGGTGAGGGCCAGGATGAACACCGCCAAGGCGTAGAAAGGCCAGACAAAATGCGAAAGGGGGAACCATCATGGCTCCCCCTTGTTGTTTCCACGCGGGTGTGATGGCCAGTGGCTGCAGCGGCCCTTGACCAGGTTGCCGATGGCGACCACAGCAAACACCAGCAGGTAGGCGGCGAAGATGGCCACCAGCCAGATGACAGGGGCATGGAGAAACGGGATCGGCTTGGGTAACTGACACCGCTGATTGAAAAGGGAGCCAATGGCTCCCTTTTTGTATGCGTCATATATGGCGGCGTCAGCTTCAGTTGCAGCAGCGGCCCTTGACCAGGTTGCCGATGGCGACCACAGCAAATACCAGCAGGTAGGCGGCGAAGCTGGCCACCAGCCAGATGACAGGGGCATGGATAAACGGGATCGGCTTGGGTGGCTGACACCGCTGATTGAAAAGGGAGCCGATGGCTCCCTTTTTGTATGCGTCATATATGGCGGCGTCAGCTTCAGTTGCAGCAACGGCCCTTGACCAGGTTGCCGATGGCGACCACCGCAAATACCAGCAGGTAGGCGGCGAAGATGGCCACCAGCCAGATGACAGGGGCATGGAGAAACGGGATCGGCTTGGGTAACTGACACCGCTGATTGAAAAGGGAGCCAATAGCTCCCTTTTTATATGCGTCATATATGGCGGCGTCAGCTTCAGTTGCAGCAGCGACCCTTGACCAGGTTGCCGATGGCGACCACAGCAAACACCAGCAGGTAGGCGGCGAAGATGGCCACCAGCCACTGCGGCATGGAGAAACTCAGGAACTGCCAGCTGATCTCGCTGCAATCGCCGTCCGGGAAGAAGAGCCAGGGCACCCACTTGTCGAGGGGAGCCCAGCTTGGGAAATCGACGAAGCCTTCGCACACATTGAAGGGGGAGGGGTTCACCTGGTAATCCACATGCTTGAGTGCCAGTTTCAGGCCCCAGAAGGCGCTGTAGCCCCACAGCAGCATGGCGCTCCAGCGGAGATACCACTTCTCTGGCGCCACCATGCCGAGCAGGCCGGCAGCAAACACCCCCAGGATGGCGATCCGCTCATAGATGCACATCACGCAAGGGTGCAGACCCAGCACATGCTGGAAGAAGAGGGCGCACAGCTCGAAGCAGAGGGCGGACGCGGCCAGCAAGCCCCAGGCCAGACGGTGGCTGGCAATACGGCGAAGAAACTCGATCATCTGATTGATCTCACAGAGAAAAATAGTGGCTGAATTAGAGCAGAGCCCTACTTAAAAAGAAAGGGGCCTAATGGCCCCTAGCCTCATCAGTGTGCCGCCGGAGCCAGGGTCGGCACGGCGCCACCCTGCGTTAGCCAGCCAGCCTGGTAGAACCATTCGGTGGCAGGGGCGAGCAGTTGCTCCACCGCAAAGAAACCCACCAGCCCCAGCACCAGGGTGTAGGGCAGGGCCATCCACACCATGCGGCCATAGGAGAGGCGCAGCAGCGGCGCCAGCGCCGAGGTCAGCATGAACAGGAAGGCCGCCTGGCCATTGGGGGTGGCCACTGACGGCAGGTTGGTCCCGGTGTTGATGGCCACCGCCAGCAGATCGAAATGCTCGCGGCTGATGGCGCCATTGAGCAAGGCGGTCTTCACCTCGTTGATGTAGACGGTGCCGACGAAGACGTTGTCGCTCACCATGGAGAGCAAGCCGTTGGCCAGATAGAAGAGGGCGAGCTGATCCTCGGGTTTGGCGGCCAGCACCCACTGGATCACCGGCTTGAACAGCTGTTGATCGATGATCACCGCGACCACGCTGAAGAAGACGGTGAGCAGGGCGGTGAAGGGCAGCGCCTCATGGAAGGCCTTGCCGAGGGCATGCTCCTCGGTGACGCCGGTGAAGGACGTCGCGAGCACTATGACGGTCAGGCCGATCAGGCCCACCGCCGCCAGATGCAGTGCCAGACCTGTGATGAGCCAGATGGCGATGGCCGCCTGAACCAGCAGCTTGGCCTTCTCTTGCGGGCTGCGCTCGGCATCTTCGTCGCGCTCGTAGGCCTCCATGATGTGACGCACGGGCTCGGGCAACTTGGTGCCATATCCGAACCAGCGGCACTTCTCCACCAGGATGCAGGTGAGCAGACCGCAGAGGAAGACGGGGAGGGTGACCGGGGCCATGCGAATGGCAAATTCACCGAAATGCCAGCCCGCCTGCTCACCAATGATGAGGTTCTGGGGCTCGCCAACCAGGGTGCAAACACCCCCCAGGGCAGTGCCGATGGCGGCATGCATCATCAGGCTGCGCAAAAAGGCGCGGAACTCGTTCAGGTGCTGGCGAGACAGCTCGTCAATGTCCTCGTCATCCTGATGCTGACCCTCGAACTCGTCGCGGGAGGCCACCTTGTGATAGATGGCGTAGAAACCGGTGGCGACGCTGATGACCACGGCGATCACCGTCAGGGCGTCGAGGAAGGCGGACAAGAAGGCCGACACCAGGCAGAAGGCGAGGGAGAGCAGGGTCTTGGAATGGATGCGGACCAGCATCTTGGTGAAGACGTAGAGCAGCAGCTGTTTCATGAAATAGATGCCGGCCACCATGAAGACCAACAACAGCAACACTTCGATATTGGCCACCAGCTCATGCTTGATCTGGTTCGCCGAGGTCATGCCGATGAGCACGGCTTCGATGGCCAGCAGGCCGCCGGGTTGCAGCGGGTAGCACTTGAGCGCCATGGCCAGGGTGAAGATGAACTCGACCACCAGCAACCAGCCAGCCAGGAAGGGATCAATGTGGAAGACGATCGGATTGATCAGCAGGAATATGACGATGGCAATTTTGTACCACCGAGGGGCATTACCCAAAAAATTCTTTGCAAAAGCGCGCCCTAGGCTGATTGGCATAATGATGGTTCTCTGTTCTGTTGTTGGTATCTGCGTCTATGCAGTCGAGCCCGACTCGACCCGAACATCCGGATATTCACCTTTATCAAATTGATTGCACATGATTTTAATCAAGGGAGCGCTAACTATAAATAACGCCGCTGTGCTTGCCCAGCGGCGAGGCGTCGATATCACCATCATTTGGTGTTGCTTGGCTCCGGCTATGTCGTTGTATACATATTTTTAACAAAAAGTTCGGGTTAATGTGAGCAGAGGACTGACCTTCTGCTTGCCAGCATGACCGGCTTTGCTATTATTCGTGAGCCTTTTTACGCACTACAACAGAGTCACCACATGGTCATAAAAGCGCAAAGCCCTGCCGGGTTTGCCGAGGAATACATCATCGAGTCCATCTGGAACAATCGCTTTCCTCCAGGATCCATTCTGCCGGCGGAGCGCGAACTGTCCGAGCTGATTGGCGTGACTCGCACTACCTTGCGCGAAGTGCTGCAGCGCCTTGCCCGCGATGGCTGGCTCACCATCCAGCATGGCAAACCGACCAAGGTCAACAACTTCTGGGAGACCTCGGGTCTCAACATCCTGGAGACCCTGGCACGGCTCGATCAGGACAAGGTGCCGGATCTGGTGGCTCAGCTGCTGTCGGCGCGCACCAACATCTGCACCATCTTCATCCGTGGCGCCATTCGCAACAACCCGGAGCAAGCGGCCGAGATCTTGCGTGGTGCCGATGCGGTTGATAATTCCCCGGAGGCGTACGCCGAGTTCGACTATCGCCTGCACCATCAGCTTTCATTTGCTTCCGGCAACCCCATCTATGCCTTGATCCTCAATGGCTTCAAAGGGTTGTACAGCCGCGTCGGGCGTTATTACTTCTCCGACAAGCAGGCGCGCGAGACGGCGGATGCCTACTACAAGACGCTGCTGGGCTTGGCAGAGACCAAGAATCACGAGGCCGTGTTCATGACGGTGCGTCAGTACGGCATCGAGTCAGGCAAGCTGTGGACTCGTCTTCGCCAGGATATGCCGAGCAACCTGTGCGATAACTGATCCTTTGCTTCCAAGAAAAAACGCGCCAAATGGCGCGTTTTTTTATGCTCCTCGCCTGCCCATCAGGTCAGGCTCTTGCGATCCGGGCAACGCCCTATGATGTCCGCGGTTAGCTCGCCGTTATCCTGCTCCAGCACCACATCGAATCCCCACAGCTGGTGCAGATGCTTGAGCACCTCGTGGCGCGACTCGCCGAGGGGGATCCGGTTGTGGGGGACATAACGCAGGGTGAGGGAGCGATCCCCCTTCACCGCCACGTTGTAGACCTGAATGTTGGGCTCCAGATTGCTTAGGTTGTATTGGGCCGACAGGGTGTTGCGCACCAGCCGGTAACCCTCCTCGTTGTGGATGGCGGAGACCTTGAGGTAGTTCTTCAGATCGTCGTCATCGATGGCAAACAGCTTCATGTCGCGCATCACCTTGGGGCTGAGGAACTGGCTGATGAAGCTCTCGTCCTTGAAGTTCTGCATGGCGAAGTGCAGGGTGTCGACCCAGTTGGTGCCGGCGTAATCGGGGAACCAGTATCTGTCCTCCTCTGTGGGGTGCTCGCAGATGCGGCGCAGGTCGGTGAACATGGCAAAACCGAGGGCATAGGGGTTGATGCCCGAGTAGTAGCGGCTGTTGTAGGGGGGCTGGTACACCACGTTGGTGTGGCTGTGCAGCACCTCTATCATGAAGCGATCGCTGATCTTCCCCTCGTCATACAGGTGATTGAGGATGGTGTAGTGCCAGAAGGTGGCCCAGCCCTCGTTCATCACCTGGGTCTGTTTCTGCGGATAGAAGTACTGGCTGATCTTGCGCACTATGCGCACCACCTCCCGCTGCCAGGGCTCCAGCAATGGGGCGTTTTTCTCGATGAAGTAGAGGATGTTCTCCTGAGGCTCGGGCGGATAGCGTCTGTCCTCGATACCGGCTGCCTTATGCTGCTTGGGCAGGGTGCGCCACAGCTCGTTGACCTGGGTCTGCAGGTAATCTTCCCGCGCCTTCTGGCGCCGCTTCTCCTCTGCCAGGGAGATCTTCTGGGGCCGCTTGTAGCGATCCACCCCGTAGTTCATCAGGGCATGGCAGGAGTCGAGCAGCCGCTCCACGGCATCGATCCCGTGTTTCTCCTCGCATTCGGTGATGTAGTTCTTGGCAAACAGCAGGTAGTCGATGATGGAGGAGGCATCGGTCCAGGCCTTGAACAGGTAGTTATTCTTGAAAAAGGAGTTGTGACCATAGCAGGCGTGGGCCATCACCAGAGCCTGCATCGGCATGGTGTTCTCTTCCATCAGGTAGGCGATGCAGGGATCCGAGTTGATGACGATCTCATAGGCCAAGCCCATCTGGCCGCGCTTGTAGTTGCGTTCGGTGTGGATGAAACGCTTGCCGAATGACCAGTGCTGGTAGCCGATGGGCATGCCCACACTGGAGTAGGCATCCATCATCTGCTCGGCGGTGATCACCTCGATCTGGTTGGGATAGGTATCCAGCCGATAAAACTTGGCAACCCGGGCTATCTCCTGGTGATAGGTCTCCAGCAGATCGAAGTTCCAGTCAGGCCCATCGTCCAGCGGCGCTATTTTTCTCGCGGTTTCTACCATATGTGATCCCTCAAGCCGCTTGCTTCTTGAACAACTCCCGGAACACCGGATAGATGTCCTCTACCTTGCGAATGTGCTCCATCGCGAAGTGGGGGTAGTGGTCGGCCACCGACTCGTATTCGTGCCACAGGGTCTGGTGAGCGCGGGTGGTGATCTCTATGTAGGAGTAGTAGCGCACCCGCGGCATGATGTCGCGCATCAGTATCTCCCGGCACTGGGGCGAGTCATCCGCCCAGTTGTCCCCATCTGACGCCTGCGCCGCATAGATGTTCCACTGGTTGGCAGGGTAACGCTCGTTGATGATGTCGTTCATCATCTTGAGGGCGCTGGAGACTATGGTGCCGCCGGTCTCCTGGGAGTAGAAGAACTCGTGTTCGTCAACCTCCTTGGCCTGGGTGTGGTGGCGAATGTAGACCACCTCGACGTTTTTGTAGGTCCGGCTCAGGAACAGATAGAGCAGGATGTAGAAACGCTTGGCCATCTCCTTGGTGGCTTGATCCATGGAGCCGGAGACATCCATCAGGCAGAACATTACTGCCTGACTGGAGGGCACAGGCCGTTTGACGAAGTTATTGAACTTGAGATCGAAGGTGTCGATGAAGGGCACCGCCTCGATCCGTCGTTTCAGCTCCCTGATCTCTTTTTCGAGCTGTGCCATCTCGGCAAAATGTTCGTTGGGATCGAGAGCCAGCAGGGCCAGCCGCTCCTCCAGCTCACGCACCTGGCGCTTCTTGCCCGCCTGCAGCGCCATGCGACGCGCCAGCGAGTTTTGCAGCGAGCGCACCACGTTGATGTTGGCAGGCACTCCGTTGGAGGTGTAGCCCGCGCGGTAGGTTTTCATCTCCATCAGCTGGTTGAGCTGGGTCTTCTGCAGCCGTGGCAGCTCCAGATCCTCAAACAGCAGGTCCAGGTACTCGTCTTTCGAGATCTGGAACACGAAGTCGTCCGCGCCCTCTCCCTGATCAGAAGCCTGTCCCTCGCCCCCGCCCTGACCGCTGCCCCCTCCCTTGGGTCTGTCAATCTTGTCACCGGAGACGAACTGATCGTTGCCCGGGTGCACCATCTCCCGTTTGCCGCCTTGGCCTTGATGGAAATGGGGCTCACCGATGTCCTTGGTCGGGATGCTGATGCTCTCGCCCTTGTCTACGTCCTGAATGCTGCGCTTGGAGACAGCATCCGAGACCGCTTGTTTGATCTGCTTCTTGTAGCGGCGGATGAAGCGCTGCCGATTGACAGCGCTTTTGTTTTTGCCGTTGAGCCTGCGGTCGATAAAATGCGCCATAACTCCCCCTTGAACACGGCAGGGTCAGGATGACTTGCGTACCCTGAGATACCATTCGGAGAGCAGGCGTACCTGTTTGCGGGTGTAGCCCTTCTCCATCATCCGTTCGACAAAGTTATCGTGCTTCTTCTGCTCCTCGGCCGAGGTTTTGCTGTTGAAGGAGATAACCGGCAGCAGCTCTTCCGTGTTGGAGAACATCTTCTTCTCGATCACGGTGCGCAGCTTCTCGTAACTGGTCCAGTTGGGGTTACGGCCTGCATTGTTGGCCCGTGCACGGAGCACGAAGTTGACGATCTCGTTGCGAAAATCTTTCGGGTTGCTGATCCCGGCCGGTTTTTCAATCTTCTCCAGCTCGCTGTTGAGCGATGCCCGGTCAAACAGCTGGCCGGTCTCGGGGTCACGGTACTCCTGATCCTGGATCCAGAAGTCGGCGTAGGTGACGTAGCGATCGAAGATGTTCTGTCCGTACTCTGAATACGACTCGAGGTAGGCGGTCTGGATCTCCTTGCCGATAAATTCCACGTAGCGCGGAGTCAGATAGCCCTTGATGAACTCAAGGTAGCGATCGTGCAGCTCCTGCGGGAACTGCTCGCGCTCTATCTGCTGCTCCAGCACATAGAAGAGGTGCACCGGGTTGGCCGCCACTTCCGCATGGTCGAAGTTGAAGACGCGGGAGAGGATCTTGAACGCAAAGCGGGTGGAGAGGCCGTTCATGCCCTCGTCGACGCCAGCGTAGTCGCGATACTCCTGATAGCTCTTGGCCTTGGGATCCGTGTCCTTGAGGCTCTCGCCGTCATAGACTCGCATCTTGGAGTAGAGGCTGGAGTTTTCCGGCTCCTTGAGTCGTGACAATACGGAGAACTGGCCCAGCAACTCCAGGGTACCCGGGGCGCACTTGGCCTCGGTCAGCTCGCTGTTGAACAGCAGCTTCTCGTAGATCTTCACCTCTTCCGAGACACGCAGGCAGTAGGGCACCTTGACGATGTAAACCCGGTCGAGGAAGGCCTCGTTGTTCTTGTTGTTACGGAACTGCTGCCACTCGGATTCGTTGGAGTGGGCCAGCAGGATGCCGTCGAAGGGGAGGGCGGAGAGCCCCTCGGTGCCGTTGTAGTTTCCTTCCTGGGTCGCGGTCAGCAAGGGGTGCAACACCTTGATGGGCGCCTTGAACATCTCCACGAACTCCATCATCCCCTGGTTCGCCTTGCACAGCGCACCTGAATAGGAGTAGGCATCGGCATCATCTTGGGCATAGTGCTCCAGCATGCGGATGTCGACCTTGCCCACCAGGGAGGAGATGTCCTGGTTGTTGTCATCGCCGGGTTCTGTCTTGGCGATGGCGATCTGATCCAGGATGGAGGGGTTGACCTTCTCCACCTTGAACTTGGTGATGTCACCGCCAAACTCGTGCAGCCGCTTGGCCGCCCAGGGAGACATGATGGGCCTCAGGTAGCGGCGCGGTATGCCGTACTCTTTTTCCAGGATCTCGCCGTCCTCTTCGATGTCGAACAGGCAGAAGGGGTGGTCGTTGACCGGCGATCCCTTGATGCGATAGATGGGCACTTTTTGCATCAGGGACTTGAGTTTCTCGGCCAGCGAGGATTTGCCGCCGCCAACGGGACCCAGCAGGTAGAGGATCTGTTTCTTCTCTTCCAGTCCCTGGGCGGAGTGCTTGAGGTAGGAGACGATCTGCTCGATCGCCTCTTCCATGCCATAGAAGTCTTTGAAAGCGGGATAGCGTGCAACGACGCGGTTGGAAAAGAGGCGGCTGAGGCGCGGATTGACGGAGGTGTCGATCATTTCCGGTTCGCCGATGGCAACCAGCAGTCGTTCGGCGGCGGAGGCGTAGCAGGATTTGTCCTGTTTGCACATATCCAGAAACTCCTGGATGCTGTACTCCTCCTCTCTGGCCTTCTCATACCGCTGTTGATAGTGCTCGAAGATGCCCATAACTTAGCCCTCGTTATAGTCGCTTACCCTGAAAAAGAGTGGATCACTACTTTTGTTCTGTTTACCTCTTAAGCCTAGTCAACAGCCCCCAGTAATCCATCGCCATCATTGGTTTAAGTTTGTACGGGAGCTTCCCGATCCTCATGCGGGAAGAGGCAGCCAATGACATCTCTATGTTACTGACTGTTAAATTATTTTTGCCACGACAGTGATGCAAATGTCAAAGACATAAAAAATAAATGTTTGTGTGGCAGGGGCAGAAAATGATGGCTCCCCGGTTTGTGGAATTGAAGTGCAGGCGGGGCAAGGGCGGCAGGGGAGAAGAGGTGAAATATGGTGACTCTTACGTTAACGTAATGCCTGTTGTTTGGTGTCAAAGCTCTAATTTTTACATTGACGCTACATTCTGGCTGCTCTAGATTGGCCCTGTGTCGAGCAGTCATCGCTTTAGCAAGAGAGTGGGTGATTGTGCAGATACTAAGCTCTGTTTAAGCACGTTTCCGTTGGCTTGACCCTCGCATCCGCGAGGGTCTTATTTTTTCAGCGTCCGGCAAGCTGGTGATCAAGAGTCGGCAGGATAGATCGCCGACACCGCCGCCAGCACCTCGGCGAAGGGATGGGAGGCCAACTGGCCAAAACCGGCCAGGTTTCTCGCCTTGGTCCGGGTGGTCAGGGGGGTGGCGATACCACACAGGAAGCGGGTCAGGATCCGGGGATGGCGCTGGTGACACAGGGCAATCAGAGGATCGCACCAGGCGCGCAAGCCGTGCTCGTTGGGCAAGCCCTGAGGCGGCAACGGCGGCAGCACGGCTATCTCCCCCCGGCAGACGGAGCAGTGCCCGCACTGCTCGGGCGCCTCTTCATCGGCAAAATAGCGGGCCAGCTCATGGCTCAGGCAGCGGCTCGAAGTAAAGAACCCCAGCAGGGCCTGCAGGCGGGCCAGTTCGCTCTGCTCTTTCTTTTCAAACAGTCCATGCAGCTCTTCGGCCAGTGCCGTCGGGTCGATATGCTGGCGCACGACTCGATACACCTCCGTCATCTGTTTGCTCTCCAGCTCGATCCAGCCCTGCTGCTGCAGATAGTCCAGCGCCGCCGCGGCTCTTTGCCGTTCCCCCTGATAGCCCTGCCACAGCGCATCGAAGTCCATGGTGCACCAGCTGCGCGCCTGGGGCGCACAGGCAAACAGCTGCTCCAGGAACTGGCGACGATCGGGGTTGAAGCGGGCCAGGATCTCCCGCTTTTCCAGCACGAACTTGAAGCGGTACTCGGCAAAGTAGCTGTAGGCCGGGGCAATGATCCCCGCCATCTCCAGATAGACCAGCAGTGTCTTGAGGGGGAGCTGGCGAATGTTGGTCTCGTTGGAGAGGCGCAGCAGACCAAATTCCCACTCGGCCCCGCTCTGTTGCAGGATCTGGAGCAAGCTCAGGATGGCGTCCCTGTCCGGGGTATCCCCATAGACGAAGTTTTCCAGCACAGGCAACTGGGCGCGGCTCGCCAGCACCATGCAGCGGGAGGGGAGGCCATCACGTCCGGCGCGGCCTATCTCCTGGCTGTAGTTCTCGATGGATTTGGGCAGATCGTAGTGAATGACCCGGCGGATATCGGCCTTGTCGATGCCCATGCCAAAGGCGATGGTGGCGACGATGCAATCGAGCCGGCCGGCCATGAAGTCGTGCTGGATCTGGCTGCGCAGGGCGGGATCCAGCCCCGCATGATAGGCACAGGCGCGGATGCCGATGGCCTGCAGCTGATCGGCACACTGCTGCGCGCTGTGCTGCAGGGTGACGTAGACGATGGTGGGGGCCGCGGGATCGCGGCGCAACTCGTCACGCAGCCAGCCATCGCGGGCACTGCCAGCCAGCGGAATGACGGCGAGATCCAGATTGGGGCGATAGAAACCTGTCACCACCAGATCATCGGCCTCGATGGCAAACTTGGCCTGCATGTCTGCCATGACCGCCGGAGTGGCGGTGGCGGTGAGCAGCAGTACCTGGGGAATGGCCAGATCGCGGCGATGGTCCGGCAGCTTCAGATAGTCGGGCCGAAAGTTGTGGCCCCATTCAGAGATGCAGTGCGCCTCGTCCACCACCAGCAGGGAGAGCGGCACCTGGGCGATGAAGCGGCGAAAGCGCTCGTTCTTGAGGCGCTCCACCGAGATCATCAGGATCTTGAGCTGGCCGTCACTGGCTTGCTGCATCACCCGGCGGCTCTCCTCGGGGGTCTGGCTGGAGTCCAGAGTCGCGGCGGCAATCCCCTTGCTCTGCAAGAAGGCGAGCTGATCGTGCATCAGCGCCAGCAGGGGGGAGATGACCAGGGTCAGATGGGGCAGTGCCAGCGCGGGCAATTGATAGCAGAGGGACTTGCCTGCGCCGGTCGGGAAGATGGCCGCCGCACTCTTGCCGGCCAGCAGGCGGCTGATCACCGCTTCCTGGCCGGGTCGCAGCCGATCGAAGCCGAAGTGTCGGGTCAATAAAGAGGTGATCATGGCAACAGGCTCCAGTGCAAAGTGAGCGGCATGATACCACTGTCGCCCCCACATCGGCCGATGATCGGACTGGTTTGGTGACAATTCGACCGTGGTTGATATTGTGTTATCACATTGTTGTAGATTTTTTGTGAGGTAACCCTGATATTTTTCAGTGATTATGTGGAAAAAAACGGTGGCAGATGGGATATTCCTTGTCCGCAACACCACGCGTACTGGACAGATCCAGAAGAAGGTTTGCCAACGGCACCACCGTCCACAGGCCGGTGTCAATGCGCGCGGCAGGTTGCCAACAGGACTAATGATTCACGCACCATGAGTGCACAGGGACTATTTGATGACACAACAACACCCCCTCATAAAACTGGTCAACAGCACCAGTCTGGTTAGCCAGATCCTGGTCGGTCTGGTATTCGGTATCCTCCTTGCCATGTTCATGCCTGAATGGGCCAAGGCGGCGGGTCTGCTTGGCAGCCTGTTCGTCGGTGCCCTGAAGGCGGTCGCCCCGCTGCTGGTGTTCGTGCTGGTGATGTCGGCGATCATTGGTCACAAGCAGGGGCAGAAGACCAACATGAAGCCGATCTTGCTGCTCTATGTGCTGGGGACCTTCCTGGCCGCCGTGGTGGCCGTGATGGCGAGCTTCCTGTTCCCCTCCAACCTGCATCTGGTGGCCAGCAGCGCCGAGATCACCCCGCCGGGCGGCATCACCGAGGTACTGCAGACCCTGCTGTTCAACGTGGTGACCAACCCGGTGAAGGCGCTGCTGGATGCCAACTACATAGGTATCCTGGCCTGGGCCATTGGCCTTGGCATCGCCATGCGTCACGCGGGTGACAGCACCAAGGCGCTGATCACCGACCTGTCCCACGGGGTTTCCAGCATCGTCAGAGCGGTGATCCGCTGTGCGCCGCTCGGCATCCTGGGTCTGGTGGCATCCACTCTGGCCGAGACAGGTTTCGATGCCCTGTTTGGCTATGCCCAGCTGCTGGTGGTGCTGATCGGCTGCATGCTGTTCATCGCCTTCGTGGTCAACCCGCTCATCGTGTTCTGGAAGATCAAGCGCAACCCCTATCCGCTGGTGCTGACCTGCCTGAAAGAGAGTGGCGTGACCGCCTTCTTCACCCGCAGCTCCGCCGCCAACATTCCGGTCAACATGGCGCTGGCCGAGAAGCTGCGTCTGCCGGAAGACACCTACGCTGTCTCCATTCCGTTGGGTGCCACCATCAACATGGCAGGTGCCGCCATTACCATCACTGTGCTCTCCATGGCAGCGGTGCATACCCTGGGGATGGAAGTGGATCTGGCTACCGCCATTCTGCTCTCCGTGGTCGCCACCATCAGCGCCTGTGGCGCCTCCGGCGTGGCCGGCGGTTCCCTGCTGCTGATCCCGCTGGCGTGCAGCCTGTTTGGCATCAGCAACGACATCGCCATGCAGGTCGTCGCCGTGGGCTTCATCATAGGGGTGCTGCAGGATTCCGCCGAGACGGCCCTCAACAGCTCCACCGATGTACTGTTCACCGCGGCCGCTTGCATGGCCGAGGATGAGAGCCTGCTGGACGCCGCCCCGGTCCCCAGCCGCGAAGCCTGATCCCCTTAGCTTTTCCCTAAACGCTGGCGCCCTCTTCGGAGGGCGCTTTTTATTGCCTGCGATCTCATGTCAGCGACGCTTGCCCTTCCTTAATCCAATCTGCCTGTTGTCGCTGTTGGCCTCTTGTCCATGGGAGGACCCAGCGCCTGCTGGTGAGGGCGGTCGCGCTTATCCCCTCTGGCAAGAAGGGCCGGGAGTTATAGGCTCAGGCGCTGATGGGCAGTCAACCGCTGCGTCGTCATAGCGGCAAAGCACCAAGGCTCGTCAGTGCGCATGGGCGCAAGATTGGCGCATCAGGGCTCTCGTTCTGTGTCGCCGCATCGGATCGTGGGCGAGCGACGACATCCCGTGTTTCGGGTGCAAACCCAGGTCCCTGAGGGGTGGCCCTGGTGGCACCATGCTGGCGCGGCATCGCATCCATCTCCGTGCACTGGAACCCGGCAAAGGGCTGGCGAAGGTCAGAAGGGAAAGTGGGCGGGGATATGGGTCACTCGACAGCGAGGGGGGGCTGACGCTATCCCTGCTTTTCGCCCAAGGGTGGGGGGTGAGGAGAGGGGCAGATTGCACGGGCGGCAACGCAGCGGGGGAAACGATTGGGGTAGGGCGCTTGATATGGAAGATGGCCTTGATCCTGGCCTTTGCAGGGGCCCCGGGGCAGAGCAATGAAAACAGCCCGGCACGCTGAGCCTGCCGGGCTGTGGGTCTCTGGTCGGGTCAGCCGGCGATCCGGTTGACCCTGGCTATCGGGGACGGGGTTAGCCGACCAGCTGATAGAGGATGGCAGAGATGGCGATGAGGCCCATGGTTGCCACGAACACATTGCTGATCTGGCCCTGGTATTTCGCCATGGCCGGGACGCGCTTGATGGCGTACATCGGCATCAGGAACAGTATGGTGGCGATGATGGGGCCACCCAGGGATTCGATCATGCCGAGGATGGAGGGGTTGATCACGGCCACACTCCACAGGGTCAGAATGAAGAAGGCGATGATGAACAGCTCAATCTTCTTGTGGTTCGGCTCTTTGCCGGAGGAGCGCATCTGCTGCATCACCATGCCCTTCAGACCTTCACGGGCACCCAGGTAGTGACCGAAGAAGGAGGAGACGATGGCGACGAAGGCAACCAGCGGGCCGAAGTAGGAGATGAAGGGGCTCGCATGCTGGTTGGCCAGGTAGGAGAGCACTGCAATGTTCTGGGACTTGGCTTCTGCCAGCTGGGCCGGAGTCAGGCTCATCACGCAGGAGAAGACGAAGAACATCACGAAGCCCAGCAGTACGATGGCGGTGCGCTTCAAGATGGCGTCGGACTTGGCGACGGCGTTGTCACCGTGGTCACGGCGCTGGGCCAGGGCGAAGCTGGAGATGGCCGGGCTGTGGTTGAAGGAGAACACCAGCACAGGGATGGTCAGCCACAGGGTGGTGGCGAAATCCTTGGCGGAAGGCACCTGGGCAAGGGCGGCACCTGTCCAGTCCGGGATCAGGTAGAGGGAGATGCCCGCCAGGATGGCGATGAGCGGGTACACCAGGAACTCGGTGACCTTCAGCATCAGCTTCTCACCGGCCAGCATGACCGACATCATGGCCATGATCAGCACTATGGAGAGGATCCAGCGCGGTGGCGCCGTCATCTGCAGCTGGTTGACCAGGAAGCTCTCGACGGTATTGGTGATGCCCACGCCGTAGATCAGCACTATGGGGTAGATTGCGAAGAAGTAGAGCAGGGTGATTAATTTGCCGGCGCCCACGCCGAAATGCTCTTCCACCACTTCGGTGATATCTGCATTTGGCTTCTTGGAAGAGAGCACGAAGCGCGCCAGGCCACGGTGGGCCAGGTAAGTCATGGGGCCGACCAGCAGCGCCATCACCACCAGTGGCCAGAAGCCACCCATGCCGGCGTTGATGGGCAGGAACAGGATGCCGGCGCCGACGGCGGTGCCGAACAGGCTGATAACCCAGGTGGTGTCTTGTTTGCTCCAACCGCGTGATTGGACCGAGCGGATCCCTTGCTCCTGTGCGGCTGCAACGTCCTGTGCGCCAGTGACAGTATTGGACATGTGTCTCACCCCGAATGTGTGGTTTTAATTAGTCGGCGCAAGAATACTTTTTTTTTAATCAAAAATGTTGATCAGATTCACCTTTATGAGGCTGAAACCCGCACTTTCTTATAGAAATGTGATCAAAAGAATAAATAATCAAAATTTATTTATCATATGCGGTGTTAGTTGAATGTTAAATGGATAATCTTTCACCTCGCCAGGTTATCAATATGTTGTCCTGACAGGTGCTGGGCCAGCTGGCGGATCATGCTGGCGGTGGCCCCCCAGATGAAGGAGTGTTGCCAGGGGATCCAGTAGATGGTGTGGCGCTTGCCCGCCCTTGGGAGGGTCAGGGCTATGTGATGGGCCGGATCCAGCACATGGCTGAGGGGCACCTCGAAGGCCTGCTCCACCTCATCGGGGCTGAGGGCAAGCCGATAGTCGGGGTCTATCATGGCCAGCACCGGCAGGACGTCATACAGGGAGATGGTGTTGAGGGGGGTGAGGCTGCCGATGACCCGGATCTGGGCGGCGGGGATCCCCAACTCCTCGTGGGTCTCGCGCAGGGCCGTGTGGATCAGGCTCTCATCTTCCGGATCCTGGCGCCCGCCGGGGAAGCTTATCTGTCCCGGGTGATGGCGCAGGGTGGGGCTGCGGCGGGTCAGCAACAGGTGCAGCCCCCGGGGGCGCTCCACCAGGGGGATCAGCACAGCCGCCGGTTTGAGCCCCGCCAGCATCAGGCGATGGGCGGGGGCGGGGCGCTGCAACAGGAAGCGGGTCAGCAGCTCGGCGCGGTTCATCTCGATATCCATCTCGGTCCTGGTCTCCTTGGGGCGGGCGAGGGCAGTCACAGGCTCATTGGCGCAGGGCATCCAGCAGCGGCAGGATGCGGGCCACCTTGTCGTAGGTCTCCTGATATTCGGCGTCCGGGTCTGAGTCGGCGATGATGCCCCCTCCCGCCCAGCAATGGAGCCGGCCGGCCTCGGCTATCAGGGTGCGAATGCAGATGCTGGTGTCCATCCGGCCGTGCTGGCTCAGGTAGCCGATGCTGCCGCAATAGGCGTTGCGCCGCACCGGCTCCAGCTCCTCGATGATCTCCATCGCCCGGATCTTGGGGGCCCCCGTGATGGAGCCGCCAGGGAAACAGGCCCGCAGCAGATCCACCCCCTGCCAGCGCGCATCCAGCTCACCGTGAATGGTGGAGACAAGGTGATGCACGGCGGGGAAGGACTCCACCGCAAACAGGCTAGGCACGCTGACGGAGCCCGGGCGGCTGACCCGGCCTATGTCGTTGCGTAGCAGATCCACGATCATCAGGTTCTCCGATCTGTCCTTGTCGGCACTGGCGAGCGACTCGGCCACTTGTTTATCAATAGCGGGGTCCGGATGACGGGGCCGGGTGCCCTTGATGGGCTTGGTCTCGATGTGGCGGCCATCGAGCAGCAGGAAGCGCTCGGGGGAGAGGCTCAAAATGGCGCTCTGGGGCAGCCGGACAAAGGCCGAGAAGGGGGCCTTGTTGGCGGCACTGAGGGCGAGATAGGCGGACCACTCGTCCCCGCCATAGGGGGCGCTGAAGCGCTGGGTCAGGTTGATTTGATAGCAATCCCCCGCCGCCAGATAGGCCTGGATGCGGGAGAACTTCTCGCCGTACTCGGCCCGGCTCATGTTGCTCTGCCACTCTCCCTGCAAGGCGAAGGGGGCGCCGGCCTGCGGGATTTGCGCCGCCAGCCACTGCAGGCGTCTGGCGAGTCCGGCTTCATCTCCCCAGTGCACCAGCTGCCAGCGACCGGTTGCGACCTCCCGCAGCAGTGCCCAGTCGTAGATCCCCACCGCCATGTCGGGTACCTGGATGTCCGCCCTGGCCTGAGTGGGCAGACGCTCGAATCGCCGTCCCAGATCGTAGCCAAAGAGTCCCAGGGCGCCCCCGATGAAGGGCAGATCATGTTCATCCTGCACCAGCTCCCCCAGCAGGGCCTGCTGGGTGCGGGCGAGCAGGGTGAGGGGATCTTCTTCATGCAGGGTCTGGCTGCCTGCGTGGCGCAGACAGGTGCTGGCGCCCCGGGTCTCCAGGGTGGCGAGCGGATCGGCGCTGATGATGTCAAAGCGGTTGTCGGCGCCCGTTGGGCCTGCCGATTCCAGCAAGATGGCCCAGGCCTGGTGTTGCAAGCGGGCAAACAGGGCATGAAGCGATGCTTGCGGGTCGAAATGGTGGATATGCAGTCTTGGTTTCATTTTTTGTTACACAGGCAACAGTTTGCACCCAGCTCCCTAGCCGGTTCGGGTGCTCAAGCGTATCATGGCCGCCGGCATTTTTAAGAAAAACACCGTTATAAAAACACGCCGTAGTCGCCGGCTCTGTGCGCATTCGCCGCCTGCCGAAGGCCCGGCTCATATGGAAGCCCTTGCTCGCGCAAGCGACGACAAGGACCAGTGAGGATGATATGAGCATCATTAGAAAACAGGACTTTATCGATTCCATTGCTGACGCCCTGCAGTACATCTCTTTCTACCACCCCCTCGATTTTGTCCATGCCGCCAAGGCTGCCTATGACCGCGAGATCAACCCGGCCGCCAAGGATGCCCTGGCCCAGATCCTGATCAACTCCCGCATGTCTGCCGAAGGGCATCGCCCTCTGTGCCAGGACACCGGCATAGTCACCTGCTTCGTCAAGATCGGCATGCAGGTGCAGTGGGACAGCGACATGACGGTCCAGGAGATGGTGGATGAGGGCACCCGCCGTGCCTACACCAACCCGGACAACCCGCTGCGTGCCAGCGTGCTGGCGGATCCGGCCGGCAGTCGCAAGAACACCAAGGACAATGCCCCTGCCGTGGTGCACATCGACATGATCCCGGGGGACAAGGTGGAAGTGAGCATTGCGGCCAAAGGCGGCGGCTCCGAGAACAAGTCCAAAATGGTGATGCTCAACCCCTCCGACGACGTGGTCGAATGGGTGCTCAAAACCGTGCCGACCATGGGCGCCGGCTGGTGCCCGCCTGGCATGCTGGGGATCGGCATCGGCGGCACCGCCGAGAAGGCGGCCGTGCTCGCGAAGGAAGCCCTGATGGAGCACATCGACATTCAGGAGCTGATCGCCCGGGGTCCAGAGACCACAGAAGAGAAGCTGCGGGTCGAGCTCTATGACAAGGTCAACCGGCTGGGGATTGGTGCCCAGGGGCTGGGCGGCCTTACCACAGTGCTGGATGTGAAGGTCAAGTCCGCCCCGACCCATGCCGCCTCCAAGCCGGTGGTGATGATCCCCAACTGCGCCGCGACTCGCCACGTTCACTTCGAGCTCGATGGCTCTGGCCCCGCCGAATTGACCCCGCCGAAGCTGGAAGACTGGCCACAGATCACCCGTGAAGCGGGCGGCAACGTGCGCCGGGTCAACGTCGACGGCATCACCAAGGCCGAACTCGCCAGCTGGAAGAGCGGTGATACAGTGCTGCTGTCCGGCAAGATCCTCACCGGCCGTGACGCTGCCCACAAGCGCATTGCCGACATGCTGAAAAATGGCGAAGGCTTGCCGGAAGGGGTCGACTTCACCAACCGCTTCATCTACTACGTCGGCCCGGTCGATGCGGTGCGTGACGAAGTGGTCGGCCCGGCCGGCCCCACCACCTCCACCCGGATGGACAAGTTCACCGACATGATGCTGGGGGAAACCGGCCTCATCGGCATGATAGGCAAGTCCGAGCGGGGTCCGAAAACCGTCGAGAGCATCAAGCAGCACCAGGCCGTCTATCTGATGGCCGTGGGGGGCGCCGCCTACCTGGTGGCCAAGGCCATCAAGAAGGCCCGTGTGGTGGCCTTCGCCGATCTGGGGATGGAAGCCATCTATGAGTTCGAGGTGGAAGACATGCCGGTGACAGTGGCGGTGGACTCCCAGGGCAACAATATCCATGAAACCGGCCCGGCCTACTGGTCTGCCAAAATCGCCGAGCTGGATACCAGGCTCGCCTGATCCGGTGCAAGCCCCTGGCGGGGGCCGGGCAGATAGCAGCCCATCACACAGGCCATATGACAGAAGGCGACCCTAGGGTCGCCTTTCTCGTCTTGGTTACCGCCAGACTGACGCGCGGGGGCGGGGAGCCCTGCCAGCTGGCGCGGGTCGGCGTGTATTAATGGTTCAGGTAGACGTCCTGCCCACCGTAACAGAGGGGGCCACCTTGGGAGGGAGTGGGCTCGAAGAAGCGGGTCAGGACCCCGGCACGCTGTCCCAGGGTGCTGAGGCGGCTGCGATCCAGGGCAACCCGTTCCGGCAGCCAGGTCAAGACGGCGGCACAATGGCCGTTGGCCAGGCTCTGCTCCAGCAGACGTTGCCAGTTCTTGATCTTGGGGCCGTGGACCACCAGTACCCGGGCGGGGTTGATCCCCTGTGCCTGCAGTTGCTTGGCCACGGGCAGCCCTGGCGGGGCTATGAGCAAAATCCAGCCGCTGTCGCTTTGGCTCAATCTTCCCAGCGCATCCAGCAGCGGGGCTTCATGGAGATCCATGGCCAGTCGATGCTCATGCTCCGCCTTGCCCTGATGGCGGGTGGGCCAGGTGGTGATAACACCGGCAGAAGAGGAGAGTGGGCGATGACTCAGGGGCTGGCTCATATGTGTGTCCTGTATGAATAACCATGCTGTATGTGTATACAGTAGTTCTATCTCATGCCAGTGACAAGGCGTTTGTGATTAAAAATGTGAGCCGACTAACAGGTTTTTTTATTAACTATTTGAATTTAAATAATATTTATATTGATGGTGGGGCGGGTGTTTTTTAACCTGTAGACAAAGCGCGGGTCGGCGCTCATGGTTATACAGTATGTATGGCAAGAGGAGGGACCAAGATGGATGTGAGCACCTTGCAACGGCTGGACGCCAATATTCTGCTCGGGATCATCAACGAGAAGCTGCGGCTGGAGTGCGATGGTCTGGAAGAGTTGCTGGCTTACTACGACATGACGGAGGATCAGCTGGCCACCCGTCTGCAGCAGATTGGTTATCACTACGACCCCATGAGTAACCAGTTCAAGGCCCATGGTTAATTCAGCTCAGGAAGCTGCCCCAATTGGGGCAGCTTCCTTTTATTGCCGCGTTGATACACCAAGCATTGAAAGCGATTTCATCGCCGGCCGAGTTGACGCTTATTTTCACGTATTTTCAGCCGCTGGCAATCATTGAAAACCTATTCATGAATCCATCTTTTTTAATTTCATTCAATATTTTGATTTTTAAGGTTATTTTTATTTTTTTCAGGCGGGATATAGGAAAGGGTTTTCATGGTGAAACTGTCATTTTTATACGTTAAAGTGTGACTCACGTTAACTTTTAAACCCCCGGCTTTAGCTAGTATGCCCACGCCGGAACATATTCTGAGATAACAACAGCGCCGGTCCCTCAAGGGGATAACATTTTTTATTTGTAACGAAGGAAAATGGTTTATGGCTACCAAGAAGAAGACAGACCAGGATCTCCAACTGGATAAAGATCAGCTCAAGGCGAGTATCGTGCGTCACCTGCGTTCTACCTTGGGTACAAGCGAACAGAAAGCCTCTCCCGAAGCATGGTGGAAAGCGACCGCTGCCGCCGTCAACGAACAGGTGTACGAGCGCCTGACCCGTACTCAGCAGACTCACTTCAAGAAAGATACTCGTGCGATTCACTATCTCTCTGCTGAATTCCTGATGGGGCGTTTGACCTCCAACAACCTGCACAACCTCTCCCTGTACAAGATTTGCGAAGAGGCCCTGGGTGAACTCGGTCTGGAACTGACCGATCTGTGCGAACAAGAGCCGGACATGGCCCTTGGCAACGGCGGCCTGGGTCGTCTGGCCGCCTGCTTCATTGACTCCCTGGCCACCCTGAACTACCCGGCGGTGGGCTACGGCATCCATTACGAGCACGGTCTGTTCCGTCAGGAGATCCAGGATGGCCGCCAGATCGAGCGCCCGGACTCCTGGCGTGAATATGGCAACCCCTGGGAGATCTGCCGCCCCGAGTCGGTGCAGGAGATCCCGCTCTACGGTTATGTGGAGACAGTGTTTGGTGACAAGGGCGGCCTGAAGAAGGTGTGGCACGCCGGTCGCAAGATCAAAGGGGTGCCTTGGGACATCCCTGTGGTGGGCTTTGGCGGTCACACCGTCAACATACTGCGGCTGTGGGAATCCCGCGCCTCCGAGTTCTTTGACTGGGACGTGTTCAACGCCGGTGGTTACATCGACTCCCAGGCCGAGAAGGCCCAGGCCGAGACCATCTCCAAGGTGCTCTACCCGAACGACGAGACAGATGCAGGCAAAGAGCTGCGCCTGATCCAGCAGTACTTCTTCTGTGCCTGCTCCATCAAGGACATCATGCGCCGCTACAAGCGGGTGCATGGTGCGGACTTCCGCAACTTTGCCGCGCAAATTGCCATTCAGCTCAACGATACCCACCCGACAGTGGCCATCCCCGAGCTGATGCGAGTGCTGGTGGACGAGGAAGACCTGCACTGGGATGCGGCCTGGGCCATCTGCTACCAGGTCTTCTCCTACACCAACCACACCCTGCTGCCGGAAGCGCTGGAGAAGTGGTCCGTCAGCCTGTTCGAGAAGGTGCTGCCCCGTCATCTCGAGATCATCTACGAGATCAACGCCCGCTTCCTGAACGAGCTGGTGGAGCCCAAGTGGCCGGGCAACGATGCCATCAAGGCCAAGCTCTCCATCATCGAAGAAGGGGACGTGCGCAAGGTGCGCATGGGCAACCTGTGCGTCATCGGCTCCTCCAAGGTGAACGGCGTGGCCGAGATCCACTCCAAGCTGGTGAAAGAGGATCTCTTCCCCGAGTATGCCGAGCTGTGGCCAGAGAAGATGTGCAACGTCACCAACGGCGTGACCCCCCGTCGCTGGCTGCTGGCCTGCAACCCCGAGCTTGCCGCCCTCTACAACGAGGTGGTGGGCAAGGAGTGGCCGCTGCAGCTCGACAAGCTGCGCAGCGTGACCAAGTTTGCCGACGACAAGGCGTTCCAGCAGCAGTTCATGACCATCAAGCGTCACAACAAGGAGAAGCTGGTCAAGGTCATCAAGGCCGAAACCGGCATCGATGTCTCGGCCGAGGCGATCTTCGACGTCCAGATCAAGCGTCTGCACGAGTACAAGCGTCAGCAGTTGAACCTCATCCACATCATGGCGCTCTACCGTCGTCTGCTGGCGAACCCGGACTATGACATGCATCCGCGCGTGTTCATCTTCGGCTCCAAGGCGGCGCCCGGTTACAAGCTGGCCAAGGACATCATCTACGCCATCAACAAACTGGCGGAGCGGGTCAACAACGACGCCCGCATCCAGGGCAAGCTGAAAGTGGTGTTCATGCCGAACTACCGCGTGAGCCTGGCCGAGAAGCTGATCCCGGCGGCGGATGTCTCCGAGCAGATCTCCACCGCAGGCTACGAGGCCTCAGGGACAGGCAACATGAAGATGGCACTGAACGGCGCCATCACCATAGGTACCCTGGATGGTGCCAACATCGAGATCGCGGAAGAGGCAGGAGCCGAGAACTGCGCCATCTTCGGTCTGAACGTGGATGAGGTGAAGTCCCTGAAGGCGCGCGGTTACAACCCGTACGACTTCTACTATGCCAACTCCGAGCTCAAGGCGGTGCTGGACTGGTTCGACACCGACTACTTCACGCCGGGTCGCCCGGGAGAGCTCGCCTCCATCAAGCGCTCCTTGCTGGAAGGGGGGGACCCTTACCTGACCCTGGCCGATTTTGCCTCCTACTCCGAAGCGCACAAGCTGATCGATACTTGGTATCGGGATCCGGCGCTGTGGGCGAAGAAGGCCATCATCAACTCGGCCACCATGGGCAAGTTCAACTCCGACCGCTCCATCCAGGACTACGTGGATCGGATCTGGAAATTGAAGAGCTGCAACGTCGGCTGACCACACCCAGTATGAAAAAACCCCGCATCGCGGGGTTTTTTTATCTCCTCTGGTCGAGAAGGCCTCAGCGCTTGTCGACGATCTCGGTGCCGGCCGGCACGCGCTTCCTGCCGGTGATCATGGCCCTGATGAGATCGCCCCGGGTCAGGCGATCGAGGACGATGACCGCCAGCACATGGATCAAGATGGCGATCTGCAGCGCCTTGGCAAAGAACTCGTGCAGCTCCTCCATGAGATCCTCATTAAACAGCTGCTCGTACCCCGTCATGATCCCGGTGACGGCTGTCCCCACCAGACAGGTCAACAGCAGCAGTATCATCAAGGCACCCAGCGGATTGTGGCCGGCATGATAGGGGTGCTTGCCCTGCCAGCTGGCCTGCAGGTAGCGGCCCAGACGGGCCGGGGTCGGAAACCACTGGGCAAACCTGGCGTAGTCTGAGCCGGCAAATCCCCACAGGATGCGTAGCACCAGCAATCCGGCCAGGGCGTATCCGACATAGCGGTGATTGCGTCTGCCCTCATCCAGGATGAACAGGTTGAGCACGCACAGCAGGACGGTTGCCCAGTGAAACACCCTGATCAGGGGATCCCACACCCTGATGGCCTTGCCGCTTTCCATCGCTTTCTCCATGATTTTTTTCCTCTCGTTGTGATCCATACCGGCTTTCCATACGCCTGTTGCCGGAGCGCCGTTGCCCGCATCATGGAGGTACTTTCTTAAGGCCGTGTTAATGGCCCGGGGCGCGTCACAGGGCCAGGGCCAGTGGCAAGGAGAGGGGGAGAGGCAGGAGGGAAGAGCGAGAGGGGAAGAATAAACAGAGCCCCGAGGGTGCGGGGCTCTGGTGTGTCAACGGGCCTGGGGGGCGACGGCTCAGAGGCTGGCCCATCGGCCAGGCACCGGGATCAGTGCAGTATATCGCCGAAGAAATAGGCCAGCAGGGTCAGGATGACGGTGAACACCAGGTTCAGCACCAGACCGGCTCGCATCATCTCGCGCTGCTGGATGTGACCGCTGGCGAAGACGATGGCGTTCGGCGGGGTGGCCACCGGCAGCATGAAGGCGCAGGAGGCACCGACGGCGATAAGCACAGACACCACTATGGGGGAGACCCCCAGCGCCTCGGCCACACCGGCGAACAGCGGCACCAGCAGGGCGGCGGTGGCGGTGTTGGAGACCAGCTCGGTCAGGAACACCACGAAGGCGGCAAGGCAGAGCAATATGATGAAGATGGGCATGGTGGAGAGCGCACTGGAGAGGTGCTCCGCCAGGAAGGCGTTGGCACCGGTTTGCTTGAGGATGGCGCTCAAGGTCAGGCCACCCCCGAACAGCAGCAGCACGCCCCAGTCGGTGTTCTGGTTGATGTCATCCCAGCTGGCGACCCGGCTGACGGCGATGGCCAGGATGGCGCCCATGGCGATCAGGGTATCGAACTGGGGAATGCCGCCGAGGGCCGCGGCTAGGGGCTGGGAGCCAATCCACAGCAGCACTGTGGTCAGGAAGATGAGCAAGGTGGTCTTGCGCTGGCCGGTCCACTCTATGGTGACCCGCTCTGTGCTGACCTGGTGCGACAGGTTGGGGCGCGTCACCCAGTAAAGCAGGCCTATGCCCACCGGCATGAAGATGAGCACCACCGGGATGCCGAACTTCAGCCAGTCGGTGAAGCCCAGTCCCATCTGGGCGGCGGCGATGGCATTGGGGGGGCTGCCCACCAGGGTGCCGATCCCGCCGATGCTGGCGCTGTAGGCGACGCCAAGCAGGACGAAGACCAGGGTGCGACGCTCCTTGTGAATGTCGAGCCCCTTGAGCATGCCGAGGGCGAGCGGCATCATCATGGCGGCCGTGGCTGTGTTGCTGATCCACATGGAGAGCGCGGCCGTGATGGTGAACAGCACTATGGCCGCCCAGCCGAGGTGACCCTTGGCCAGCTGCATCACCTTGGCGGCGATCTGGGTATCCAGCCCCTGCTTGGAGAGGGCCGCCGCCAGGGCAAAGCCGCCGAAGAAGAGGAAGAGGACAGGGTTGGCGAAGTCGGTCAGCGACTTGCTCATGTCAAACACCCCGAGCAGGGTGGCGAGCACCGGGATGGACAAGGCCGTGATGGTGATGTTCACCGCCTCGGTCAGCCAGAGGATGGCGATGAAGATCAGGATGCCGAGGCCTTTGTTGATCATGGGATCAAACGGAAGCCAGGCGAGCATGGCACAGAGCAGCAGAACGTCCAGGATGACGATCCCGGCCTTGATGTCCAGCCAGCGTGTAGGGGCGGAAGGGACTGCAGAGGTATGCATGTTGTTCTCTCGGTTAATTTATGGTTGTTGTTGTGTTGCCGAGGTTACATTTATCCCCCTGTTTGAAACAGGGGGATGTGGTCAAATCATGTGGCGACTCACAGAGTCAAGTGAAAATGGATCTGCCATTAAACAGAAATTAAACATTCTGTTTTCATTTAGGCGCTGCCGTGACGGAAAGCAGCCACTCCTTGAACAGGCTCTTTGGCAGGGAGCCGCTGCGCTGAGCCAGGATCTCTCCCCCTTTGAAGATCATCAGGGTCGGGATGCTGCGAATGGCATAGCGGCTGGCGATGGCGGCCTCCTGTTCGGTGTCTAGCTTCACGAAGCGGATGCGGGGTTCGAGCTCCTGGGCTATCTCTTGAAAGACGGGGGCGAACTGCAGGCAGGGGCCGCACCAGCTGGCCCAGAAGTCGACCACCACCGGTATGTCGGACTGGATCAGGGCATCGAAGTGCGCCAGGCGACCCGACACCGGGGAGTGGGAAAACAGCGGTTGGTGGCAGCGACCACACTTTGCACTGGTATCCACCTTGTCGCCGGGCAGGCGATTGCGGGTAAAGCAGTGGCTACAATAGGTAGTGACAAGTGACATAATTGGCTCCTTTATTCATGGCCCGGCAACATCTTTATTGCATTCACAGAGCAGACTAACGGTAACATAGCGCTCAGTTGTTTTTCACACTCGGCTGTTCGGCCCTGATCCTGGGGCACCGGATGGCCGACCATGACATGAGAATCGAGACGGGATGAAGAGTGTTGCACGGGACCATCGTGTTGTCTTTGGCCTTATCATCGTATCGCTGCTGGCGTTCTCTGCCTATTGCTGGCAGTTGCTGAGCCAGCAACAACGCGCCTCCGATCTGAGCGTGGCCGCAGAGCTGGTGCTCAACCGGGTCAATACCGACACCGTCTATCTGCTGGGGCGCGAGAAGGCCAGCGATGGCAGCGTGCAGCAGCGCCTCAGCCTGCTGTCGAGCAGTCTGGATCGCTTCGTGAGCCAGGTGCGCGAAGACCCGGGGTCTGTGGATGATCCCAAGTCCCAGGCGCTGCAACGGGACATCGACGGTTATCTGCTGGATCTCGCCAAGCTCTACACCATGGAGATGACCATCGAATACCTGGCGCCCCGTTTCCAGAGCCAGCTCAAGGCGCTGCTGGCAACCCTGCCGGCCGGGGCCGAACAAGCCCGCGATCTCACCGAGCTCTCCCGGTTGAGCCACTACCTCAGGCGCAGCTGGGACACCAGCGAACAGCGTCAACTGCGGCAACTGCAACTGCACCTGATGGAGACCTACCCCGGGCAGCCCAAAGTCACGGCCCTGACCCAGCTCAGCCAGGAGCTCAATCAGCAGGTGATGGAATACCATCGCCTGCGCAACCAGATCGTCGAGATGAAGGGGCTGGCCTCGTTGCCGGCCTGGAAACAGAGCAAGCTGGATCTTGCCTCCTCCCTCAAGAGCCGCTTCTACCTGATGGTGCTGGGGGGCGCGCTGCTCTGCTTCTCGCTGGTGGCCGCGACCCTGTGGCGCCGCAACCAGAAGCTGAGCGAGCTGTCCCGCCACGCCGCCTTGCTGGCCCAGGCCAAGAGCGACTTCCTGGCCAACATGAGCCACGAGATCCGCACCCCCATGAATGCCATCATCGGCTTCAGCGCCCTGGCGCTGCAGACCAACCTCGATCAGCAGCAGCGGGACTATCTCAACAAGATAAAGTCCTCGTCTGATACTTTGCTGCTGCTCATCAACGACATCCTGGATCTCACCAAGGTGGAGTCCGGCAAGCTGACTCTGGAGGAGATCGACTTCGATCTCAGCGAGCAGCTCGACTCCCTGGCCGCCATGTTTGCGGATCTGGCGGAGCGCAAGCAGATCGAGGTCATCATCAACAAGTCGCCTGCGGTGCCCGATTTTCTGCGCGGCGATCCGCTGCGGCTCGGCCAGGTGCTGGTCAACCTGGTCAACAACGCCATCAAGTTCACCGAGCGGGGGGAGGTGGAGGTGGCCATCACCCTGACCAACCAGCATCCCATGCGGGTGTGCTTCAGCGTGCGGGACACCGGCATCGGCATAGCGCCGGAGAAGCAGGCACAGCTGTTCCAGCCCTTTACCCAGCTGGAGGCGGGTAACACCCGCAAATATGGCGGCTCGGGGCTCGGGCTCAACATCTCCCAGCGGCTGGTGGGGCTGATGGGGGGGGAGATCAGGGTGCAGAGCAAGCCCGGGGTGGGCTCCACCTTCCTCTTCGAGATCCCCCTGTCCCAGGCCGTCTATGGGGTCTCCGGGCGCCGGGTCTTCTTCGATCATCAGCCCCTCATCCTGATGATGGATGACAACGAACTGGTGCTGGAGCTCGCCAAGGACATACTGGGCCGGGCCGGTGCCTCCGTGATCGCGGTCAACAGCCTCTCCCGTGCCCGCCAGGTGTTGCGGGAGGAGGGCCACCACATCCGGCTCGCCATCCTCGACTGGCGGATGGGACAGGAGGACGGCCTGGATCTTGCCCTCGAGATGTATCAGCACAGCCAGTGGCGACGCCTGCCCATACTCATGACCAGCGCCTGGTCCAGGGAGGGGCTGCACGGGCGCATGGAGAGCATGGGGCTGACCCACTTCCTGGCCAAGCCCATGACAGAGAACGCCCTGCTGGCCAAGGTCGATGAGCTGCTCAACGGCAGCTCCCACGACAGCAAGGTCCGTCAGGCCGAGGCGCAGGGGGATCAGCAGCACTTCAGGGAGCTGCTGCACGGGACCCGGGTGCTGCTGGCCGAAGATAACCGCGTCAACCAGCAGCTCATCATGGAGTACCTGCGCCGGGTCGAGGCCGTGGTCACTGTGGTGGACAACGGGCGCGAGGCGGTGGAGCAGGTGGCTGAGCAGCCCTTTGACGTCATCCTGATGGACTTGCAGATGCCGGTGCTCGATGGCCTGGATGCGACCCGCCAGATCCGCAAGATGGTGGACAAGCACGACGTCCCCATCATAGCGCTTACCGCCAGCGCCATGCCGGGGGACAGGGAGCGCTGCCTTGGGGTCGGCATGAACGGTTATGTCACCAAGCCGGTCAGCAAGCTGGATCTCTACAACAACCTGCTGCAGTGGGTGAAGAACGCCAGTGGCGAGCGGCGGGCGCCGCTCGAGGTCAAGCCGCCGGATCTGATGGGGGTGCTGGATCTGGAGGATGCGCTGCGCCGGCTGGAGCAGGACAGGGAGGCGCTGCAGATCCTGTTCAAGCTGTTCCTCTCCGAGCACAAGGACGATCTGTGGGACATTCGCTCCGCCCTGCGCCGCCAGCAACCCGAGGTGGCCTGCCGCCTGCTGCACACCCTGAAGGGGGTGTCGGCCAACATCTCCGCCTCCCGCCTGCAACTGCTGGCCGGCGAGCTGGAGTGGCGGCTGCGGCTGCAAGAGGAGTTGAGCGAGGGGGAGCTGACCCAGTTGCAGCAAGTCTTCACCCAGACCCGGGAAGAGGTCTCCCATTTCCTGCTGACCGGCGAGCAGCAGGAGTCGGTCGCCTTCCCGTTCTCCTCCCCGGACAAGCGGCTGTGAACCGGTGAGATAGCAATCGTTCTCAAGTCGTCCGCTTCAGGCTATGATGACCCACTCCCATCGCCCCCACCTCGGGGGCGATTGTATTGAGCTTCTCTTATGACCACGCGGCCCCCGCTGTGCCGCGAGCAAGGACTTTACTGTGAGCGTATTTTTGCGGCTTGGCTGGTTTTTCAAGGATCAGTGGCGGCGTTATCTGATGGCCATCTCCCTGCTGATGATGGTGGCTCTGTTGACCGTGATCCCCCCCAAGGTGGTGGGCTGGGTGGTGGATGGCATCGCCAGGGGGGAGCTCGATGAGGGCACCCTGATGGGCTATCTGGCGGGGCTGCTGGGCCTCGGCTTGCTCATCTACCTGCTGCGCTACGTGTGGCGGGTCATGCTGTTTGGCGCCTCCTACCGGCTCGCCTATGTGCTGCGCAACCGGCTGTTCAGCCACTTCACCCGCATGAGCCCGGACTTTTACCAGCGCCACCGCACCGGTGATCTGATGGCCCACGCCACCAACGACATCCAGGCGGTGGAGATGACCGCAGGCGAAGGGGTGCTGACCCTGGTGGACTCCTTCATCGTCGGTATCCTGGTGCTCTCCATCATGTGCAGCCAGTACTCCTGGCAGCTGACCCTGCTCTCCTTGCTGCCGCTGCCGGTGATGGCCTTCTTCATGAACCGCTTCGGCACCCAGATCTACAAGGAGTTCAAGGCGGCGCAGGGGGCCTTCTCCCGCCTCAACAACAAGACCCAGGAGGCCCTCTCCGGGGTGCGGGTGCTCAAGTCCTATGCGGTGGAATCCCTGGAAGACAAGGGCTTCGCCGAGCTGACCCGTCAGGCGGGGGAGTGCAACATGGCGGTGGCCCGCATCGATGCCAAGTTCGATCCCGTGATTTACCTCTGCATCGGCTGCTCCTACTTCCTGGCGGTGGCCGGCGGCAGTGCCCTGGTGCTGCAAGACAAGCTGACCCTGGGGGAGCTCACCAGCTTCACCATGTACCTGGGGCAGCTCATCTGGCCCATGTTCGCCATCGCCTGGCTGTTCAACATCATAGAGCGGGGCAGCGCCGCCTATTCGCGCATCGAGAGCATGCTGGGGGAGCGCAGCGACATCGAGGAGCCGGCCCGGCCCGCGGCCTTTGTCTCGGCTCTGCCCCTTGAGGCCAGGGGCCTGGGCTATCGGCTGGAGCAGCGCAGCCTGCTGCATGGCGTGGATTTCACCCTGCAACACGGCGCCATGCTGGGGATAGTGGGGCGCACCGGGGCGGGCAAGAGCTCGCTGCTCAAGCTGTTGATGCGCCTTGCCAATCCCACGGCAGGTGCCATTGCCATGGGGGGCGTGCCCATCGACCAGCTGCCCCTGGGCACCCTGCGCAGCCAGTTTGCCTATGTGCCCCAGGAGCCTTTCCTGTTTTCCACCACCATCGCCGCCAACATCGCCCTCGGCAAGCCGGAGGCGAGCCGGGAGGAGATAGAGCGGGTGGCCCGCATCGCCTGCGTCCACGACGACATAGTGCGTTTCCCCAGGGGGTATGAGACCGAGGTGGGGGAGAAGGGGGTGACCCTCTCTGGGGGCCAGAAGCAGCGCCTCGCCATCGCCCGCGCCCTGTTGCTGGCGGCGCCTATCCTGGTGCTGGATGACGCCCTGTCGGCGGTGGATGCCCACACCGAGCAGCAGATACTGCTGGCGCTCAAGGCCCACAGACGGACCCTCATTCTGGTCAGCCACCGCATGACGGCGGTGGAGCAGGCCGACGAGATCCTGGTGCTGGATCAGGGAGCCATCAGCGAGCGCGGTGCTCACGGCGCCCTGATGGCCCACAACGGCTGGTATGCGGACATGGTGCGCTATCAGCGCCTGGAACAAGATGTGGAGGAGAGCCTGTGAGTTTGATGATGAGACGAATGGTTCCCCCCACCCCTTCTCCCGCGAGGGGAGAAGGGGGCAAAGAGAGTCAATTCCTTGGGAACGCTGTGCTGGAGGCAAGTCTGTGAATCCAACCATCAAACGCCTGCTCGCCTACTGCGCCCGCTATCCTCGCTGGCTGGTGCAGGCGGGCATCTGCCTGCTGTTGGCCACCGGCGCCGAAGTGGCCGGGCCCCTGCTTATCAAGCTGTTCATCGATGACTACCTGGCGCCGCGCCAGCTGGTGTGGCCCCACATCGCCGCCCTGGCCGCCGGTTATCTGGGGTTGCAGGTGCTCTCTGCCGCGGGCTTCTACCTGCAATCCCTGCGCTTCAACCGCATCGCCCAGGCAGTGGTGCAGACCCTGCGCGAGCAGGTGTTTGCCACCGCCATCCGGCTGCCTGCCCGCTATTTCGACAAGCACCGCTCGGGTTCCCTCATCTCCCGCATCACCAACGACACAGAGGCGATCATGAACCTCTATGTGCAGGTGATAGGGCTGCTGGTGCAAAAAGTGGTGCTGCTGTGCGGCATCCTCATCTCCATGGCGCTGCTGGATCTGCGCCTGATGCTGGTGTGCGCCACCTTGCTGCCGGCGGTGGGGGCCGTGATGTGGCTCTACCAGCGCCTGAGCGTGCCCGTGGTGCGGGCGACCCGCAGCCTGCTCTCCGACATCAACAGCCGGCTCAACGAGTCCCTGCAGGGGATGCCGGTCATTCAGGCCATGGTGCAGGAGCGCCACTTCGCCAATGCCTTTGCCGAGGTGAACCAGCAGCACTGGCAGGCCAGGATCAAGAGCCTCAAGATCAACGGCATACTGCTGCGCCCCCTCATCGATCTCTTCTACATGATGGTGCTCATCGGCCTGCTGGCCCTGTTTGCCAAGGAGGGGTTGAGCGCGGGTGGCGCCATCCAGGTGGGGGTGCTCTACGCCTTCATCAGCTATCTGGGGCGCATGATCGAGCCCCTCATCGAGATGACCAACCAGCTCAACCAGCTGCAGCAGGCCATGGTGGCGGGGGAGCGGGTGTTCGCCCTGCTGGACGAACCCCGGGAGAGCACGCAAGGCGAGACGCTGCCCCTGGCGGGACGGGTGCGTTTCGAGCGGGTGAGCTTTTCCTACGATGGCCAGCAGCCGGTGCTGCAGGAGGTGAGCTTTGCCACCCGTCCCGGCCAGATGCTGGCGCTGGTGGGCCACACCGGCAGCGGCAAGTCCACCATCATCAGCCTGCTGATGGGCTTCTATCCGCTGGATCAGGGCTGCATCCGTTTCGATGATCACCCCATGAGCGCGCTGTCGCTCTCGGCGGTGCGCCGCAGCATAGGCCTGGTGCAGCAGGATCCCTTCATCTTCGTCGGGACCTTGGCAGAAAACCTGCGCCTTGGTCGTGACGGCATCGATGAGGCGCGGCTCTGGCAGGCCCTGGAGGAGGTGCAGCTGGCCGCGTTCGTGCGCCATCTGCCCAAGGGGCTGGAGACCCTGATGGAGGAGGGGGGCAAGAACCTCTCCGCCGGCCAGCGCCAGCTGCTCTCCTTTGCCCGCGCCCTGGTGGGGGATCCGCGCATCCTCATCCTGGACGAGGCGACCGCGAGCGTGGACTCCCAGACCGAGCTGGCGCTCTCCCAGGCGCTCTCGGCGGCGCGCCGTGGCCGTACCACCATCGCCATCGCCCACCGGCTCTCCACCATAGTGGATGCGGACGAGATACTGCTGCTCTCCCGCGGCCAGGTGAGCGAGCGCGGCACCCATGGGGAGCTGATGGCGCTGGGGGGTCACTACGCCCAGCTGTTCGAGATGCAGAGCCAGGGCGCCTGGCTCGAAGAGAAACGGGCCTGAAGCCCTGGATATAAAACAGCCGGCAGATGCCGGCTGTGTTGTTTCCAAGATGGGGAAGATCAGACCGTCGCCTTGCTCCGTGCGATCTGCTTGGGTTGCAGAGGCGGGAAGTCGTCGTTGAAGAAGGTATCGGCTTCCTCGATCTGGGCCTTGCGCTGCTTCTGGATGAAGCTGTCGAAGTCGCGCTTGATCTCCGGATCCTTGAGCGCCTCGTAGTCGAACACATTGGCGGCATAGAGGTAGTTGAAGTGGATGTCGACGAATTCGGCGCTGGCACAGGCGGAGGTGAACTTGCTGTTCTGGCGGTCGAAGTTGACGCGGTACTGCTTGATCTTGGGCACATAGACCAGCTCGCTGCCCACCTTGAACACCTCGACCGTGATGCCGACCGTGATGGTCTTGTAGAAGTCCTTGTTGTTCTCCACCCCGAAGCGGATGGCATCCCCCTGCTTTTGCAGGAACTTGTTGAAGCTGGCCAGCGCCGTGGTGCCCTGGCTTACCACCACGTCCATGATGAAGTTGATGAAGTCGGTGGCGATGCTGAGCCCCTTGATGTGGCGGCTGTAGCTCTGCTGATCGATCTTGCTCGGCCCCATCAGGGGGATCTTGGAGAGGGCCCGGGCCCAGAGATCCGCGTCCGTCTTGTACTGCTCGCCATAGGCCTCGGCGTAGCGGTTGATGTAGGCGGTGACCACTGAGGTGATGGCGATGAGGTAGGCCTTCTGCTCCGCCAGTTTGGCCATGACGGCGGGGTCGTCCAGCAGCTCGTTGGCCACGATGAACTCCACCAGACCATCCTTGTCGGCATAGGGGTCGCTGCCCAGGTTCCTGGCGGTGGTGGGCAGGTTGACGTCGTTGAAGAAGGCCTCGGCCTCGGCGAACTGATCCCGGTTGTTCAGGCGGCTGGCGGGGGCCTCACGCACCAGCTGGCAGAGCACTATCTCGGCCTCGTAGTCCGACTCGCGCCACAGGGGCGCCTGGGCCTGATTGCCAAAGGTCTTCTTGTAGGCGAGGTTGAAGTCGAACAGCACAGAGCTGCAGCCGCAATCCATGGCGAAGTCGACGGCGTAGCTGAGCGGCCCTGTGGGCAGGGGCTTGCTCATCTTGCCCTTGACCGCCAGGTTGGCGTAGCACTTGAGGTACTCCCGGCCAAACAGCTCAAAGGCACGGTTGTTGTTGAAGTTGAGCAGGAAGGTACCGGCGCTCTCGCCCCCGTTGAACAGCTGTTGAACGTTACTCATCTCTCTATCCTTATGCTGAGATTGGTGTCACAGGATGACTCGGTGCCAGCTGGCCATGCACGAGCCAGCAGAGCCTAGCGAGGGGGGAGGCATTTCGTTACTGTGACTAATCCCAGTGGCGCTGGCGGATGAGTGGACTAGCGCCGGGGCAACTCCGTTTATCGTTAGCTTTCAGCCGGCTAGGGTCGTCATGAAAGTGCCATATGAGTTCTTTCTTGAAAAAAACTCCGCCATCAGGGGGAAATGGCGTCGCAGTGGCGGCGAATGCCCGGGGTTATCATTTATCTATCGAATGCAGCGGCGCCCATCATTTGATTTTCAAATGCACTCGGGAGTCGATCGTCCTCACAACGACGGCAATGGAGGCTTGTCTATTGGGGTGGGGGCTGGCAACATTTCGGTCACAATCACTCATCGGATCAGTTTGCAATGGACCTGCAACGCTTCAAAGCCAATCTGGCACTGCGCCTGTTCGCCTGGCGCTATATTCCCGTCATCGGATTCTGTGCCCCCGTCATCGAAGAGATGAATGCCAAGGCGCTGCGCATCCGCATTCCCCTCGGCTGGCGTACCCGCAACCACCTGGGCAGCATGTACTTCGGGGCGCTGGCCACCGGCGCCGATCTGGTGGGGGGCTTGCTGGTGATGGAGAAGGGGCGGGCGCGGCGCAAGAAGGTGCACTTCGCCTTCAAGGATGTGCAGGGGGAGTTTCTGAAGCGCCCCGAGGGGGACGTGCAGTTTGACTGCGCGGCCGGGGAGGCCATAGACGCCATGATAGACGAGTCACTGGCGACCGGGCAGCGCATCAACCGCCCCATCCAGGTGGTGGCCACCTGCCCGTCGCTCAACGGAGATGAGGCGATGGCGCGTTTCGTGCTGACCCTGTCGATCAAGGCCAGCTGAATGCTGACGGGCGCGTTGGCGCCCTTATTCAAGCAGGGATCAGAGGATCTCGGGGCTGACGCCTTCCTTCACCACCACCTTCATGCCGTTGAAGTTGACCACCTGCTCGGCGACTGTGCTGGGTAGCGCTTGCGGGGGCAGACCTAGGGCTTAGAGGATCTCGGGGCTGACGCCTTCTTTCACCACTACCTTACATGCCGTTGAAGTTGACCACCTGCTCGGCGACTGTGCTGGGTAGCGCTTGCGGGGGCAGACCTCGGGCTTAGAGGATCTCGGGGCTGACGCCTTCCTTCACCACCACCTTCATGCCGTTGAAGTTGACCACTTGCTCGGCGACTATCTTGCAGCGTTTGCGGGTCTCGACCTGACCGTCCACTTCCACCAGGCCCTCGGCGACCAGCGCCTTGGCGGCACCGCCACAATCGGCCCAACCCTGATGCTTGATCAGGTCACACAAGGCAACGAAGGGGTGACCTTCGAGCAGAAACGTCTCCATGGGAATTCCTCTAGCTGGATGAATGCCTACACGGCAGGGCGGCCATTTTAGGCAGTTAGGCGGGGCAGGGAAAGGGCCTGGGCCAAATTGCCCCGAAAAAGGGGGCGAGGGGAGCGGGGGAGAACAATCAGCCCGGCAGGGGCCGGGCTGATTGTGCCTGCGTGCCGCCGGTGCTTAAGGCAGCTTGACCACGGCTTCCCCCGTCACGGCGAGGGCGCCATCCTGGGTGAAGATGCGGGTGGTCAGGGTGGCGATGGGCTTGTCGCTACGAAGGGCGGTCACCTCCACTTCGGCCGTCACCTCGTCCCCGACAAAGACCGGCAGCTTGAAGCTGAGGCTCTGACCCAGATAGATGCTCCCCTTGCCCGGCAACTGCTGGCCCAGCAGCCCGGAGAAGAGGCCGGCGAGCAGCATGCCGTGGACTATGGGCCGCTCAAACGCCGTGGTGGCGGCGAAGGCCGGGTCCAGGTGCAGGGGGTTGAAGTCCTCCGAGAGCGCTGCGAAGGCGGTCACCTCCGCCGCCCCGAACCGCTTGCTGAGACGGGCCTTCTGGCCCACTTCAAGAGGCAGTGCACTCATGCGGCGTCCTCCTCTGTGGCGCTGGCAAACACGGGGTTGAGCCGCACCTTGACATAGTGGCCGGGGGCGGGGGCCAGCCCCTCCTCGGGCACCCGCGCGGGGACGGGCTCTGACCCTTCGTCACGGCTCTGGATAAAGCCCATCATCTCGGGCCACCAGGAGCCGCCCTGGTGCGTCGCCCCTGCCAGCCAGCTCTCCGGGCTCTCGGCCTCGGCTCCGTTGTGCCAGAAGCCGTACTTGTTGGCGGCCGGCGGGTTGATGATGCCGGCGATGTGGCCGGACTCCGCCAGGAGGAAGCGCTGCTCCCCGCCAAACAGCTTCATGCCCTGCCAGGTGCCCTGCCAGAGGGCGATGTGATCGTCCACCGCCGACACCAGCAGCACCGGGGTCTTCACCTTGCCGAGATCGATGCGGGTGTTGCGGATCTTGAGCTCCCCCTTCACCAACTGGTTCTCCAGGTAGAGACGACGCAGCAGGCTGTTGTGGGTCTTGCCCGCCACATTGGTGCTGTCGCTGTTCCAGTGCAGCAGATCGAAGGCCACCGGGCTCTGGCCCTTGAGGTAGCTGTCGATGTAGTAGTTCCAGTAGAGGCTGTTCTCCCGCAGCAGGCTGAAGGAGACAGCCAGCTGGCGCCCGTCCATGATGCCCTTGGCCTCATTTTGCGACTCGAGCGCCGCTATGATGGGCTCGTGGATGAAGATGCCAAGCTCCCCTGGCTGGGAGAAGTCCAGCAGGGTAGTGAACAGGGTGGCGGTGCGCACCCGCTGCTTCTGGCGCCGCGCCGCCAGCCAGCCCATGGCGAGCGACAGGGCGGTGCCGCCGATGCAGTAGCCGATGCCGTGCACCTCCCGCTCGCCGGTGGCCGCCTCCACGCCGTCCAGGGCGGCGATGACGCCATCCACCACGTAGTCGTCGAGATCGATTTGGGCCTGGGCCACGCCCGGGTTGCGCCAGGAGATCATGAACACCGTCTGGCCCTGGGCGACCAGCCAGGCGACCAGGGAGTTCTGGGGCCGCATGTCCATGATGTAGTACTTGTTGATGAAGGGGGGCACTATCAGCACAGGCGTCTTGCCCACCGTCTCGGTAGTCGGGCTGTACTGGATCAGCTCATAGAGCTCGGTGCGCTGTACCACCCGGCCCGGGGTCAGGGCCAGATCTCGCCCGAGCTCGAAGGCGGATTCGTCGGTCAGGCGGATGTTGAGCTGATCGGCGCTGCGCTCCAGATCCTCGGCCAAGAGGGCCAGTCCGCGCACCAGGTTCTGGCCGTCGGACTCCAGGGTCAGCTTGAGCAGCTCGGGGTTGGTCGCCAGGAAGTTGCTGGGGGCCATGGCGTTGACGTACTGGCGGGTGAAGAAACGCAGCCGCTCCCGGCTCTTCTGGGGGACGCCCTCCAGGGCATCCACCGAGGCCAGCAGGTGCCTGGCGGTGAGCAGGTAGGACTGCTTGAGGTAGTCATAGATGGGTTGTTCGCTCCAGGCCTCGGCCTTGAAGCGGCGATCGCTGCGCTCCGGGGTGATCACCGGCTCGCTCGGCTGGCCTGCGCTTTTGAGCAGGGTGTGCTGCATCAGCTTGAGCTGATCCTGCCACCAGTTCATCTGGGCCTGGATCAGTTGCCAGGGTTGCTGGCTGCCCTGCTCCAGCACCTGGCCCAGATCGTCCAGATTGGTCTGCAGCAGCGCCTGGGCGGTGCGCTCTGTCTGGGCCTTGGCCATGGCCAGCAGCTTGTCATTGTAGTGGGCCAGGGCCTCGAACAGCGGGCCATAAGATGGTTGGCTCATGTGCTCTCCTTCACCCACACCCGAGGCGGGAGCTAGCCCGTACCGTCGAGTCGTGGGGAGATGTGGCTGCCCGAACGGGCAGCCAGGGGTTATCAGGCCTTGCCCGTGCTCTTCTTGATGCCGTCCGCGGTCAGGACATCCAGCTCTTCCTTGAACTGCTGGCCGAGGGCGCTCAGCTTCTGGATGTCATCCAGCATCTGGCGGGAGAGCTGGCTGGCGGTCTCCAGTTGCACCGTGCCCAGGGCTGCCAGGCTCTGGGTGTCCTGCACCTTGCTCACGGCCTGCAACTGGTTGAGGCCCAGTTCGGCGTAGGCGTTGGCGGAGGCCAGCTGCAACCGGGTCAGCTGTTCGATGTTGCTGGCCAGCAGCTGGTTGTAGCGGGTGAGGGGGGCGGCGAAGCCTTGCATCTGCTCGGTAAAGCTCTTGATCACGTCCATATTCATCATCGGTCTCCAGTTCGGCAGAACAGTGTTGTTGTGGGCCAATCGGCCCTTCTTACGGGTACTGCATGTCATCCCTGTCTACGTGTTGCTTGCTCTGTTCAAACACACGTTTGAGCATTCTGCAACCAAATGCGGTTTGGTGTAAATGACATAAATGTTAATTTCTGTTTGAATTTTTTGTCAGCGACACCCGTCGGGGAGGCGGATCAGACGAGAGGTGACGCACTGGGTCCGGCGCGCCCTCGCCGCACCGGCGCCGCGCTGATAGGCTGGCACGTCATTCAGACTGCCAAGGAATCCCGATGAAACCTCTCGCCCTGCTGCTCGGTTGCTCCGCGCTGGCCCTCGCCGGCGTGGCCCAGGCCAGCACCCCGGTCCAGATCTCCCTGCCCGGCATCAACCTGCCTTCCTCCCACCAGGTGGAAGGGGCGCGCGCCTCCTTCCTGTATGGCCGCACCGGTCAGGTGAAGGGCATAGATCTGCCGGTGTTCGCCCTCTCCGACGTGGATCAGTTCACCGGCTTGCAGCTTGGCATCTTCTTCGGCGCCGCCCGGGTGCGCCATCAGTTCGGCGGGGTCGCCATCAACGCCGTCAACTGGCACGAGGGGCAGGACACCGGGGTCAACCTGGGTTTCGTCAACCTGACCAACAACGTGCAGGGGCTGAACTGGGGGGCGGTCAACATCGCCAAGGGCAATGCCCTGGCCAACCTCGGCTTCGTCAACTATGCCGAGCGCACCACCTTCCAGCTTGGCTTCATCAATGCCACCAAGCACCTCGATGGCCTGCAGATAGGCCTCGCCAACTACGCCGAGAACGGCATCTTCCCCATCTTGCCGCTGATCAACTTCAAGAAATCCTTCTAGGAAGGGCGCCCGGCCTTGCTTTAGGGGGCGCAGCCATTACCCTGTGCTCCATCAATAGTGCGCAGAGGTGACAGGGGCATGACAACGGAACACTTGGATGCCATCGGCATCGGTTGGGATGTAAGGGGCTGGCAGGGCAATGCCCAGGCGGTGGCCGTGGTGGGCTGGCAGGCCCGCACGCAGCAGTTGCACTGGCTCGGGGTCTCCCCCCTGTTTAGGTTGAGCTCCCGGGTGGCGCCGGATCTGGACGCCTTGCTGCGCCCGGCGCTGCAAGACGAGATGGCGCTGATGCAGGTGCTGGCCTGCCCGCGATTGGCGCTCGGCATCGATGCCCCGCTGGCCTTTCCCCGAGCCCTTGGCGACTTGCTGGCTGGGAGGGGAGTCGAGTGCGCCGTGCCCCAGCGGGAGATAGACAACCCCTATGCCTATCGGGACTGCGAGCGCTGGCTGCATCAGCAATACGGCAAGAAGCCGCTGTCGGCCACCTTCGACAGGCTAGGCAACAACGCCACCCTGGCGCTCTCCATCTTGCCGCGCCTCGGGGATCTGCTGCTTGTGCCCAGGCAGCAGCCCCACGCCGATCGCGCCGTGCTGGAGGTCTATCCGGCTCTTGCCAAGGTAGCAGGCAAGGCCTCACCGGCTAGGGCGGAGATAGCCGCCTCCTTGCCAGCTGATGTGGTGGCCGGGACGGATCGTTACGACGCCGCCCTCTGCGCCCTGATGGCGCTGCAATACGCCGCCGGGGGGGCCGTCACCGCCCTGCCAAACCTTGTCTCTGCGCCCTCCGATTTCCCCCTGGACGAAGGCTGGGTCTATCACTTCGTCAGGCCTTAAGCCTTAAGTACGAAACCCGGGGCGTCGGCCCCGGCTTGCCTGCCGCCGCGCCTCGTTGTTCTTCCTCGACGCTTTCTCTCGCCATCCGCCACCTTGTATTAAAAATGCTCTCATATGCCATCAAACAAGAGTGTGAAGAGCCCATATCACACCGACGAGGCCGAGGCGGTCTTGATTCACCAGGTTGAGCAGGCGTGGGGGGAGGTTGGTGTAACACTCCATTGAATGGTCTTTTTGCCGCATAAATGGCGAGGATTGCCGGGAATCGCTGGCAGAGCCCGCTCTGCATCCGATATATTGCCCGCTTTCCTCATGCTTCTTCAGTGGTGGTGTCGATGAAACGCATTCTCTCTATCCAATCCCACGTGGTATTTGGCTGTGCCGGCAACAGCGCCGCCGTCTTCCCCATGCGCCGTCTCGGCATGGAGGTGTGGCCCGTCAATACGGTGCAGTTTTCCAATCACACCCAGTACGCGGCGGGATGGCAGGGGATGGCGATGCCCGCCGGTCATATCAGTGCCCTCTGTCAGGGGCTGATGGATATCGAGGTGCTGGGGCGCTGCGATGCGGTGCTGAGCGGCTACCTGGGATCGGCGGAGCAGGGGAACGAGATCCTGGCTGTGGTTGCGGCCGTCAAGGCGGCCAATCCGGCGGCCATCTATTTTTGCGATCCCGTCATGGGGCACCCGGAGAAGGGGTGCATAGTCGCCCCCGGCGTGACCCGCTTCCTCACCGAGCAGGCGCTGCCGGTGGCGGACATCATGGCCCCCAACCTGCTGGAGCTGGAGACCCTGTGCGGCGTCCACCTGACGACCCTGGCCCAGACTCGCGCAGCCGCTCACCAGCTGCTGGAAAGCGGCGTCAAGATGGTGCTGGTCAAGCACCTGGGGCGCGCCGCCAGTGATCCCGGCCGTTTCGAGATGCTGCTGGCCACCCCGCAGGGGGATTATCTCATCGCCCGGCCGCTCTACCCGTTTGCCCGCCAGCCGGTGGGGGTGGGGGATCTCATCAGCGCCCTGATGCTGGCCAACCTGCAGGCCGGGTTTGATGCGGTGGCCGCCTTCGAGCGCACCAACGCCGCTGTCGATGAAGTGCTGCGCCAGACCTGGCAGGCGGATGCCTACGAGTTGCAGCTGATCGCGGCCCAGGCCGACTTCGCCGAGCCGCGGATCGCACACAGGGCCGAGCGCCTGGCCGATGGTGTGGCGTGATGCCTCAACCCTGATCGGCCAAGTTCATCCTGGGCTGATCAAGGTTGTACGGCCTGAAAGTGCTCCACAGTGGGGAAGGGATCGTAGAAGTGATGGAGCAGTGTCTTCCACTGCTGGTACTGGGGGGAGCCGCGAAAGCCCTGGGTGTGATCCTCTAGCCGTTGCCAGTTGACCAGCAGCAGGTAGCGGTGTGAGTCGGTCAGTGAGCGTTGCAGCTGGTGGCCGGCGTAACCGGGCAGGGTGCTGATGATGCGCTGGGCCTGCTCGAATGCCTGCTCGAAGGCGGCAGCCTGGCCCGGGATGATCTGCAGCGGGGCGACTTCCAATATCATGATGGCTCCTTGCCGTCTCTGGATGAAGGGGCCATTTGAGCAGTGAACGCGCCAATAAACAAGGCCAGCCTGGGGGCTGGCCTTGTTGCGTTGGGCCCTTGGGCTCTCGCCCCTCAGAGCTGCTTGTAGAAGAACTGGGTCGCCGCCAGGGTGCCGTCCGCGTTGCGGGCGAAGTCCGGGATCTGGCCGGCCTCCTGGTAGCCCAGCTGGCGGTAGAGGGTGGAGGCGATGTCGCCGACCCGGGTGTCCAGCACCAGCAGGGTGCGCCCGGCCTCGCGGGCCCCTTGCTCCATGGCCTGCATGAGGGCGCGACCCACCCCCTTGCCGCGAGCCTGGCTGTGTACCATCAGCTTCTCCACCTCGGCCCTGTGACCGCCGTTGGCCTTGGTGCAGAGCGACAGCTGCAGGGCGCCCACCAGATGGTGCTGATCGAAGGCCACCCAGAGCCTGCGCACCCCGTCGGCCAGCTCCCCTTCGATGCCTTGCCAGTACTCCAATCCCCGCTCTTCCTGCAGGGGAGGCAGGAAGCCCACCGAGGCGCCGCTGGCCACGCAATCTTGCAGCAGTGTGATCAACGCAGGCTTGATGCCTCTGGTGCTATCGACCTCAAGGATCTCCATTGAAACTCCTCTTCTTGTATCCAATTGCCAATCCATTCGGGATTAACGGTTCAATCTCGCTCTGTCAGCCAGTCTCACTGCGGCGGAGCTGGAAGCCTGTCCACGAGCCATCTCTGTCAGCCGGTGTTCCTGGGGCGGAGCTGGAAGGCTGTTCACGAGTCAGCTTTCTAGCGGATCAGTCCCTGCTCAGCCAGCCACTGGAACAGCAGGCGGGAGACCGGAGAGATGTCATCCAGATGGCGGCTGTCCAGCCAGCGCAACTCGGCGATCTCCGCCGAGGCGGTGGGGCTGCCGTCAGCCTCCCCTGTGTAGCAGCGCAGCCTGACTTGCACCCCTTGCGGCTTGCCGTCGGCCTGGGCGCTGAACTCGCAGGCGAGGCGCAGTGTCTGTGGTTTGAGGCTGACCGCCAGCTCCTCCCCTATCTCCCGCACCAGGGCGGCCTCGTCGCTCTCCCCCGGCTCACGCTTGCCGCCGGGGATGTAGTAGAGGGCCTTGCCGTGGGAGCGGGCACAGAGCAGTTGCCCCTCCTTGAAGGTGAGCCAGGCGAGTTTGTCGATCATGGGGCTGATTCCTCTTGTTTCCTCTTTTCACAGGTTCGAAGGTGAGCTGACTGCTCGCACAGGGTGCGATAGGAGCGGGTCTCCCGCATCTCGGGGCAGAGCCCCAGCCGGGCGGCCAGCGCCAGCAACTGCTCCCGGTAAGCGGGCAGCGCGGCCTCCTCGTCGGTCATGATGGCGAGCTCGGCAAAATCCCCTATCCCGACCAGGCTATCCAGGGTCAGGTGGAAGGGGCCAAGGAAGTAGATGCTGCGGCGCTTATCGATGGTCAGCACCGGCTGGTAGCCCAGGGTGCGCACCATGCTGATGGCCTTGTCCGCATCCGTGATGTTGACCGCCTCGCAGCGATCGGGCCCCGGTCCCTTGACTATCCAGAGCCGGATGCCGGAGGGCGCCATGGTGCGGATCACCAGGCTCTTCTGCTCCCTCGCCAGGGCGCTGTCCGCCGTGTCGAAGTAGCAGTCCTGCTCATGATTTTCCGCCACCATCAGCTCGGGGCCGAGTGCCTCGAGGGCACGCAGGAAGGCCGCGCTATCCGCCAGGCGGTATTTGAACTCCACCTCGAAGCGACCCTGAAAATGTGTGGTCATGGCTCGGCACCGGCACCCAAACGGAAAATGAATAGGGCAGACTAGCAAAAGCGCGGGGCTCGCCCAAGCACCGGGATCACAGCTTGGCGCTGACTGCTCTCTTTATGACCATATGGTGAGGGAAAATCCGCCCTGGTGCACAGCTTGCGGCGGGGCGACTGGGCGCCGCCAGGGGGCTGTGCTCTAATAAGCTCCCTCTTTGGCGGTAGCCCTGCCGCCCTGAACATAGACAACGAGGCGGCGGCCCGGGCCGCGCCAATGGAGCCACAGATGCAGATCACTGAATTGAGCAACTTCATCGGATTGGGGGTGGCGGGCAACTTCGCCGGCCATCTGGAGCAGGCTGGCGAGGCGGCGGACTTCGTCGCCGTCAAGGTCGAGGACAAGGTTGCCCCCAAGGCGCTGTTCCCCTTCTATGTGCCAGGCCATCCGGGCCAGCTCGGCGTCTTCCCATTGAGCGGCGAGGCCATCTTCCTGCCAGAGGCGGCGGTGAGCGGCGACGAGAAGGTGCAAATCGAACCCGAGGTGGCGCTCTGGTGCGAGCTGGAGTACGCGGGGGAGCAGGTGGTGGCCATCCATCCCAAGGCGTTTGGCGCCTACAACGACTGCTCCATCCGTCGCCCCAATGCCAGGAAGATCAGCGAGAAGAAGAACTGGGGGGAGGAGAGCAAGGGGCTGGCGGCCACTCTGTTGCCCCTTAACCATTTTGCCCCGGGTTGCGAGCTCGACGACTATCGCATCGCCTGCTATCTGGAGCGCGATGGCGAGCTGCACCCCTATGGGGTCGACAGCGCGGCTGTGGATTACAGCTACTTCCATCAACAGCTGCTCGACTGGGCCATCGACAAGTTCAACCATCAGCAGGATGAAGGTCCGGCCGAGCATATCCAGGGGCTGCTGGCCCAGGCGGGGCGTCCGGCCCACGCCCTCATCAGCATAGGCGCCACCCGCTACACCCCCTTTGGCGAGACTCACTTCCTCGCGCCCGGCGACACCGCCTGCGTGGTGGTCTACCCGGCCAGCCGCTACGGCGAAGCGGATATTCGCGAGGCGATCCGCAGCCGCACCTTTGGCCCGGATGTCTCTGCCCTGCTCCAGGCAGTCAGGGTCCGCTGACCCCTCCCTTCCCCCGCACCCGTGGGGGAAGGTTTGCCCTCCCTTCCTCCTGGCCTGTTGCGCCGCCGTGCTTACATAACCCAATGCGTTGTTTTAACATTCAGCCTCTGTCACACCCTAGCTAGAGACCCATGATGCTGGAGTTCAAAACGATCGGGCTGTTCCTGATCACCGCGCTGGCCGAGATCGTCGGCTGCTATCTGCCCTACCTGTGGCTGACCCAGGGGCGGAGCGCCTGGTTGCTGTTGCCGGCGGGCCTGAGTCTCGCCCTCTTTGCCTGGCTGCTCTCCCTGCATCCGACCGCCGCCGGCCGTGTCTATGCCGCCTATGGGGGCGTCTACATCTTCGTGGCCATCCTCTGGCTCTGGGCGGTGGATGGCATCAGACCCACTGTGTGGGACTGGGTCGGTTCCGGGGTCGCCCTGACGGGCATGGCCATCATCATGTTTGCCCCCAGATCCGCATAGGGCGCCGGGGAGCACAGAAGATCAGGAGGGTTGCCATTGTGGTGATCAGAGAGTGCAAGGACGAGGATCTGGCGGGCCTGCTCAGTCTTTACGCCGAGCTCAGGCCCAATGATCCCGTGCTGGCGCCGTCGGTGGCCAGGGAGGCGCTGAGGCGACTGCTGGCCGAGCCCGGAGTACGACTCCTGGTGGCCGAGGTGGAGGGCCAGCTGGCCGCCACCTGCCAGCTCGGGGTGATCCCGACCCTGACCAACGGCGGCAGGCCCTTTGCCATCATAGAGCACGTGGTGACGGCCTCTGCGTTTCGGCGTCAGGGTTTGAGCCAGCAGCTATTGGCGCAGGCCCTGACCCTGGCCTGGGAGCTGGATTGCTACAAGGTGATGCTGCTGTCGGGGGAGGGGCGCGAAGGGGCCCATCGCCTGTACGAAAAGCTGGGCTTCAAGGCCGGCATAGAGAAGGGCTTTGTCATCAAGCAGGCCGAGGCCAGGGCAACCCCTGACGTGGCCCTTTCACCACAGATTGAGTCATGAATCATGAAGATTGAACAAGCGGACGCCGGGGATTACCAGGCTCTGATCGCCCTCTGGGAGGCCTCGGTGCGCGCCACCCATCACTTCCTGCAAGAGACGGACATTACCACCCTCAAGCCCCTGATCCTGGAGCACTATTTTGCGGCCGTGGATCTGGTCTGCGCCAGGGGAGAGGAGAGAGAGATAGCCGGTTTTTGCGGTGTGCACGATGGCAACATCGAGATGCTCTTCATCGCCCCCGAGGCGAGAGGAAGCGGGGTCGGCCGCCTGCTGGTGGCCCACGCCATCCAGCGGCAAGGGGCGAGACGGGTGGACGTCAACGAGCAGAATGCCCAGGCCCTCGGCTTCTATCAGCACCTGGGTTTCGGGGTGACGGGGCGCTCTCCCCTGGATGGCCAGGGCAAGCCCTATCCCCTGCTGCACATGGCCCTGGCCGCCGAGTAGGGGCGTCAGAGAGTAAAAAAAACCGCCCGAAGTGAAGTGGGCGGTTTTTTTGTGTCAGGTCGGCAACAGCTTGCCTTACTCCTCGCTGGAGTTGTCCTGATAGTCATCGCGCTGGGCCTTGGGCAGGCGGCGCATGGGGGTGAAGCCGATGTCTTCCCCCACGACCTCGCGCTTGCGGGCCGGGGCCGGCTTCTTGGGGCCGTCCCCTTTGGCCTTGCCTTTGGCCGCGTCAGGCTTGCCTTTGGCATTGTTGCTCTTGGCGTTGGCATGGCCGCGGTCACGGGGCGGGTTTTGCACCGGCTTGCTGCCTGGCAGGGTCTGGCGGCTCGGCTTGCCGCTCGGCTCGTAGCCTTCCAGGATCTCCACTGTCAGGGATTGGCCGATCAGGGCCTCGATATCCTTGAGCTGGCCCAGCTCGTCCTGGCTCACCAGGGAGATGGCCTCGCCACCACGGCCGGCGCGGCCGGTGCGGCCGATGCGGTGGATGTAATCCTCCGCCATCTGGGGCAGCTCGAAGTTGATCACGTGGGGCAGCTGATCGATGTCCAGGCCGCGAGCGGCGATATCGGTGGCGACCAGCACCCGCACCTTGCCCTCGCGGAAATCGGCCAGCGCCCGGTTGCGGGCACCCTGGCTCTTGTCGCCGTGAATGGCGACGGTATTGAGGCCATCCTTTTGCATCTGCTGGGCGAGGCGGTCGGCGATCTGTTTGGTTCGCACGAACACCAGCACCCGCTGCCAGTTGCCACGGCCGATCATGTGGGAGAGCATCTCGCGGCGGCGTTCCCGGTCGACCTGGATGACGCGCTGGGTCACCTGATCGGCGGCGGTGTTGCTGGGATCCACCTCGATCAGGGTGGGGTCATTGAGCAGATCGTCCGCCAGCGCCTTGATGTCATTCGAGAAGGTGGCGGAGAAGAGCAGGGTCTGCCGCTCATCCGGCAGCGCCTTCATGATGCGGCGAATGTCGGTGATGAAGCCCATGTCGAGCATTCTGTCCGCTTCATCCAGCACCAGCACTTCCAGGGAACTCAGGGTGAGAGCCCCCTGGGTCAGCAGATCCAGCAGGCGGCCCGGGGTGGCGACCAGGATGTCGACCCCGAGCTTGATGGCGTCCAGGTTTGGCTTGATGCTGACGCCGCCATAGGCGATCAGGGTGCGGAACGGCAGATGATGGGCGTACTTGATGATGCTCTCGCCCACCTGGGCGGCGAGCTCCCGGGTCGGGGTCAGCACCAGGGCGCGGACCTGGCGGCGACCGCCACGGCCGTGGTTGGCCAGCAGACGGTGCAACATGGGCAGGGTGAAACCGGCGGTCTTGCCTGTGCCTGTCTGGGCGCCGCCCAGCACGTCCTGACCGGCCAGAATGGCCGGGATGGCTTGCTGCTGTATGGGGGTGGGTTGTTCGTAACCCAGCTCCTTGACGGCCCGCAGTATGTGCGGTGACAGACCCAGTTCATTGAATGACATGTTCGAGAGAAACTCCGAGCCTTGGGCTCAACGGGTGACGACAGCCTGGGCCCGTCACGACATGGAAGAAGGTGGGTAGCGGGTCAGGGCAGGGCCTGATCCCTTCAGGCCCGTCCCGCGGGCGCTACGACACGAAAAAGATAATGGGCGCGTAATATAGCAGAAGTGACGCAGGCACGCAGTAACGGCGTCACGAATGAGGACCCGGAGCACAAAGGGGCTGCGCCGAGTCCGATGGGGGAGGGGCCATGGCCGTCTGTCGCCCGAGGTGCTTGGCTCACAGCAGCCCCTGGATGGCTCCCGCCAGATCCTCGGGTTTGGTCTGGGGAGCGAAGCGGTCCACCACCCGGCCCTCCCGATCGAGCAGGAACTTGGTGAAGTTCCACTTGATGGCCTCGCTCCCGAGCAGCCCGGGCTTTTGCTGCTTGAGCCAGCGATAGAAGGGGTGGGCCTGGTCGCCGTTGACCTCGCACTTGGCCATCAGGGGGAAGCTCACCGGGTAATCCAGCGAGCAGAAACGGGCTATCTCCTCGGCATCCCCGGGCTCCTGGTGGCCGAACTGATCGCAGGGGAAGCCCAGGACCACCAGGCCTTGCTCACCAAACTGGCGATGAAGCGCCTCCAGCCCAGTGTATTGGGGGGTGAAGCCGCAACGGCTGGCCACGTTGACCACCAGCAGGACCTTCCCTTGCAGGGCGTCACCGGGAAACTCGCTGCCATCGAGTCGTTGCAGGGGGATAGTGGGCAAGGGCATGGCGCTCTCCTGAGTCATGGATGCAGAGGGAGACCCGATTCGGGCCTTGTTTTCACGTTAGCGGGCCGGGGGCTGCGGGGCAAGGGGAAATCGGCGCCCGGGGCCGGGCCCTTATTGATGGCGGGACTTCTCAAGAGAAGCAATCCGGTTTGTGCCAAGGGGGGGAAGTCGCTACAAAGCGCACTCTCTCCACTCGCTGCGAGTCAATCTTGGACTATCAAGCCGTCATGGATGCCATTTACACCCGGGGATGGGTGATTGTGGATGATTTCTTAACCGCCTCCGAGGTGGATGCCTTGCGGGCCTGCCTGCCGGGGGAGTGGCAACCTGCGGGGATAGGGCGGGAGGGGCTGCATCAGGGCAATCCGGCGATCCGCCGTGATCAGATCCACTGGCTGGATCCCTCCCTGGGCGCCCCCGTGGCCGACTATCTGGCCCGCATGGAGTCCCTTCGTCTGGCGGCCAATCGCAACCTGATGCTGGGGCTGTTCGACTATGAGGCCCACTTCGCCCGATACCGCAGCGGCGACTTCTATGCGACTCACCGCGACGCCTTTGCCGGGCGCTCCAACCGCCGCCTCACCTCGGTGTTCTACTTGAACAACGGCTGGCGGCCCCAGGCAGGCGGCGTGTTGCGGGTCTATGACAACGACGAGCAGTTTCTGATGGATGTCTCCCCCAAGGGGGGGCGGCTGGTGCTCTTCCTGTCGGAGGAGTTTCCCCACGAGGTGCTGCCCGCGAGCGAGGAGCGCTACAGCATCGCCGGCTGGTTTCGGGTCAATGGCAATGGCGCCGGGCGGGTAGATCCCCCTCGCTGAGTCCGTTTCGTCCCGTTTTTGACACAGGCGCCTCTTTTTACGGGCCAGGATGGGGGGATGGCGGCCCCATCGGCTGACAAGGCTTCCTCTCCCTTGCTACACTGGCCGCACTTATGTTCGTATCTGGCTTCGCCCGTTGTTTGGTGCGCAGGTCGCGCAGCCGGATTTTCCCCGGCCATGACGAAGCCGCTTCTCCCAAGGGATCACATCTAATGAAGAACATGCATGTCTTGCTGCTGTGCGGCGGCGGTGGCGCCGAGCACGAAGTCTCTCTGCGCAGTGCCAATTTCCTCGAACAACAGCTCGGTCTCCTGCCTGGGGTCGAAGTGACCCGGGTCGAGATGTTCGCCGACCGCTGGCTCAGTGCCGACGGCCGCGAGTGCAAGCTGGGGTTGGACAAGCTGCTCTCCTTTGACAGCGTGGCCCGTCCGGTGGACTACGTGGTGCCCTGCATCCACGGCTATCCGGGTGAGACCGGCGATCTGCAATCCTTCCTCGAGCTGGCGGGCCTGCCCTATCTGGGGTGCGATGCCGAGGCGAGCAAGATCTGCTTCAACAAGATCAGCACCAAGCTGTGGCTCTCCGCCATCGGCATCCCCAATACCCCCTATCTGTTCCTGACCGAGCAGAATGACGAGGCGCTCGCCGAGGCGAGAGCCGCGCTGGCCAAGTGGGGCAAGGTGTTTATCAAGGCGGCCTCGCAAGGGTCATCCGTGGGCTGCTACTCCGCCAGCAACGAGGCCGAGCTGGTGCAGGGGATCAAGGATGCCTTCGGTTACTCCGAGCAGGTGCTGATCGAAAAAGCGGTCAAGCCCCGCGAGCTGGAAGTGGCGGTTTACCAGTACGGCGACGAGCTGGTGGCCACCTATCCCGGGGAGATCTGCGTGCCCCAGGACAAGTTCTACACCTATGAAGAGAAGTACAGCAGCGCCAGCCACACCGAGACGGCGCTCAAGGCTGAAGGCTTGACCCAGGCTCAGTCTGACGCCATCCATGCCTACTCCCTCAAGGCCTTCCGTCAGCTGAAGTTGACCCATCTGTCGCGTATCGACTTCTTCCTGACCGAGGATGGCGAGATACTGCTCAACGAGATCAACACCTTCCCGGGCATGACCTCCATCTCCATGTTCCCGAAACTGCTGGAGCATCACGGTCACAGCTTCGCTCGCTTCCTCGAGCAGAATCTGCGCCCCGTCTGAGGGCGCCGACAAGGCATAGCAACAAGCGAGGGGCCCAAGGGCCCCTCTGTCGTTGTTGCGCTGTCATCATGACCCTCAGGGTTGCTGGCAATCCCCGGGGAATAGAAGTGAACAGCCAGATGTGCGCCCCTTGGGGATTGGCAAAGAGCGCCTATCTAGCGCTGTCATCATGACCCTCAGGGTTGCTGGCAATCCCCGGGGAAGGGAGTGAACAGCCAGATGTGCGCCCCTTGCGGATCGGCGATGAGCGCCATGCGCCCGACTGTGGGGACGTCCATGGCGGGCACCACCAGGCTGCCGCCATGCTGGGCCACCCTGGCCAGCCTGGCATCGACGTCATCTACCGCTATGTAGGTCGCCCAGTGGGGCGGCACGCCAGCCATCTGGGGGTTGCCCCGGGTGGATTGCACCCCGGCCACCGGTCGGCCGTTGACCACCAGCATGGGGTAGTTGCCTCCCTCCATCTCCATGAGCTGACTCTCCCAGCCGAGCACCTCGGCGTAGAAGCGGATCCCGGCCTCGCCGTCGGGCACATAGAGCTCGTGCCAGGTAAAGGTGGATCCTTCGGCCAGGGCGTGCTCCCTGGCCATGTCTGGTTCTGCCATCTTCTCCTCCTGTGTCCCATCGGCCTTCCCGTGCGTGGGATGATGGGATGAGGACCAAGTATAGAGCGGCGCGTTGGGCCTGGGCGTCTGGCTGGGCAGATGCCGCGCACCTTGCCCCCGGCAGACCCGCTCGCTACAATCTGCCCCCTTTTTCCCGCAGACCCTGTCGCCGAGCCGCGCCCCATGAAGCCCATCCCTGATCATGCCGTCAACCGCCTGCGCATCTGGCGCAAGAGCATCTCTACTCGTCCCTTTCTCGCCCGTGGTGGCAGCGTGCCCCGCTGCGAGGCCTGCCAGTTGCGTCATGCCTGGTGTGCCTGCGAGTGGCGCCCCGAGCTAAAGGCCGAGGCGGGCTTCTGCCTCTTGATGTATGACAGCGAACCCATGAAGCCTTCCAACACCGGCCGTCTCATCGCCGACGTCTTGCCCCAGACGACCTGGGCCTTTCTCTGGAAGCGCACCCAGCCCCATCCCGAGCTGCTGGCCCTGCTGGCGGATCCCGCCTGGCAGCCCTATGTGGTGTTCCCCGCCTGCGAGAAGAACCCGGCCCGGGTGACCGAGCGGGTTGCCCTGGCCCCTGGCAAGAAGCCGCTCTTCATCCTGCTGGACGGCACCTGGCCCGAAGCGCGCAAGATGTTCAACATGAGCCCCTATCTGGATGGCTTCCCCGTGCTGTCGGTGCGGCCGGACGCGCTCTCCACCTATGGCATGCGGGTCGCCCACTGCGATGAGCACCTGTGCACCGCCGAGGTGGCGGCCTGCGTGCTGGAAGTAGCCGGTGAGCTGCAGGCAGGCCAGGCGTTGCAACATTGGTTCAATCTGTTCAGCAGCCGCTATATGGCGGGCAGAGTGAGTCGGGCGCCCGGTGAGGACGAGACCTCGCTGTTGCAGGCCCTGGAGGCGATCAAGGGGGAGGTTGCCGAGTCTGCCGCTGATCGGGGCGAGGCCAGGGTGGCAACCCTGGTTTAACCGGCTCGGCTGAATGGCGAAGGTAGGGGATGGGCATCATCGGACAAGCTGATCGCCCCAATTGCCGTGCCTGTGATCAGGAATGGATGGAATTGGATTCACCACCTGCCGCTGTTTCGTTCGCTTTGGCGGTCGATGCCAAGGTGGCGACCTCTTGATGAAAATCAGGAATTGAATCGATCGTCTGCCACTGTTTCGTTCGCTTTGGCAGACGATGGCAAGGCAGTGTCCACATTGATGAAAATAAGGAATCAGTTGGCTGCCATTGTTTCGTTAGCCTCATGAGCCCGCCCCCGTTAGGATAGCGACCTGCATTGTGCTCAAACAGGGCACCCGGGGTTGCCGCGGGTGGCCGCATCACACGAGGTTTATGGATGGAACTGGAACTGCTCACCCTGGTTGCCCTGTTCGGGGTCGCCCTTATCGCCGGCTTTATTGACGCCATCGCCGGAGGCGGCGGCCTGCTGACGGTGCCGGCCCTGCTTGCCACCGGCATGCCGCCCGCCCTGGTGCTCGGCACCAACAAGCTGCAGAGCAGTTTCGGCTCCTTCTCGGCCACCTGGTTCTATGCCCGCAAGGGGCTCCTTGAGTGGGCCATCATCTGGCCGGCGGTCATCTGCACCTTCATCGGGGCGGCCATCGGCACCCTGGCGGTGCAGACCATAGACGCCGCCATCCTGGAGCGCCTCCTGCCCTTCCTGCTGATGGCGTTCGCCTGCTACTTCTATTTCTCCCCCAGGGTGAGCGATGCGGAGAGCCAGCGCCGCCTCACCCCCATGCTGTTCGCTTTGCTGGTGGGGGGCGGGGTCGGTTTCTATGACGGCTTCTTCGGCCCCGGCACCGGCTCCTTCTTCGCCATCGGCTTCGTGGCCCTGGCAGGCTTTGGCATGGCCAGAGCCACTGCCCACACCAAGCTGCTCAACTTCACCTCCAACATCGCCTCCCTGCTGTTCTTTGCCCTCGGCGGCAAGGTGGTGTGGAGCGTGGGCTTCTGCATGGCGCTGGGCCAGTTCATCGGGGCCCGTTTCGGTTCCAAGCTGGTGTTGAAGAAGGGGGTGAAGCTCATCAAGCCGCTGCTGGTGACCGTCTCCCTGGTGATGTCCGCCAAGCTGGTGTGGAGTCAGTACCCCGAGCTGTTCAGCTGGCTCGTCTGAGTCATTTCTAGCCTTGGCTCACCCGGGCGAAGTGGGCCCGGATCCCCTCGACCAGGCGCTGGATCCGCGCCCGCTTGAGGCTGCTCGGGCGATAGACCAGGTGCAGCGGGCGCGCCAGCCCAGGCAGGGCGCGCGCCCGTTTCCCCTGATCCCCCACCAGGGCCAGCAGACCGGCCGGCAGCAGCACCGGGCCTATGCCCGCCTTGGCCAGCTCGATCAGCGCCAGGTAGGAGTCGAGCTCCATGGCCGGCACCAGCCCGAGCGCGGCCAGGGGATCCCGCAGATAGCGGTTGGAGGGGTTCTCCAGATCCATGGTCAGGATCTTGCGCACCTTCTCCTGCACCAGGGTTTCCTCACCCAGGTCTCTTTGTGTCAACGGCTTGCCACTCGCCCTGTCTGGCGAGGCAACCCTGTGATCCGGCTGCGCCGCCGTCTCCTGATCGTCCCCCACCAGATAGAAGGGCTCCTCCAGCAGCAGCTCGGCACAGAGGCCGTGGCCGGGGGGCAACCGGCCGGCGCAGATGCCGAGCAGGGCATCGCCACCGCGCACCCGCGTCAGGATCACCGGGGTGTGGTGAGTGGAGAGGGCAAGGTGAGGATCTTGCTCAAGGTAGTCGTGCATGAAACGGGCGAGGTAGCCCGCCAGCAGGGTCTCGGAGCAGGCGACGGGCAGGGGGGTCTGGTCGGTGAGGGTCTGGCTGTCCGCCAGCACCCCCTTCATCTCCGCCAGGCTCGGGGCCACCCGGGCGAGCAGCTCCCGGGCCTGGGGGGTGAGGCGAGTCTGGCGGCCATCCGGCTCGATGAGCCGCTTGCCAAGGCGCTGCTCCAGCTGGGTGATGCGCTTGCTCACCGCCGACTGGCTGATATAGAGGCGGCTCGCGACCTTGGCCATGGTGCCCTCGCTCGCCAGCAGGCAGAGTGTCTCCAGCCCTTCCAGTAACATGCTTCCTCCGTTCAACCTCTGTTGGGAGGGGTTACCTTAGGGGCTGCTGGCATCAGGGGCAAGTACCGTCTGTCACCCGTGACAGCGGCCAGCGCCACGTCTTGACGGGCGGGGCGAAGATCACCAGGTTGCCGATAAGGCTCACCACCACACCCAGGATGGAGACCGTCTGCCAGACGAAGCCCTCATACAGGGTGGAGAGGCTCAGCGCCACCAGGGGAAACAGCACAGTGGCATAGGCCGCCTTGCTGGCGCCGATGCGCCCCACCAGGGTGAGGTAGGCGGTGAAGGCGATGACGGAGCCGAAGATGGCCAGATAGACCATGGCCGCGAGGTAGCGGGGCTCGGTCGGCAGGGTCAGGGACTGACCCAGCACCATGACCCAGCCCAGCAGCAGCACTACCCCGTACACCATGCCCCAGGGCACCATCTGCAACACCTGATAGCCCTGGCGCTGGCCGCGAGCCGAGACAAGGTTCCCGAGGGAGAAGCAGAGGGTCCCCGCACAGGCAAACAGCAGCCCCTTCCAGCCGTTTGCACCCAGTTGCGCATCTGCCAGCACGGGCCAGAACAGCAGCAGTGTGCCCATGAGCCCCAGCAGCGACCCCTGCAACCAGCGCATGCCGGGGCGCTTGCCCTCGAACAGCCAGAGGTTGAGGCCGTTGAAGATGCTGGCGCTGGCGAAGATCACCGCCGACAGGCCGCTCGGGATGTAGAGGGTGGCGTGGTAGAAGCAGAGAAAGTTGGTGGAGAAGAGCAGGGCGCCAAGCAGGGCCGCATAACGCTGACCCGCCCAGGGCAGGCGCGGGAACTTGCCGCTTAACGTGAGCAGGGCAAAGAGCGCCAGCGCCGCCAGGGCGAAGCGGTAGAGCACAGAGACCTCGATGGGAATGGGGCCGAGCTGCCAGGCGATGGCGATCCAGGTACTGCCCCAGATGAGGACGGTGGAAACATACAGCAGGAGGTTCATAAACGGATCCAAGCAAAAGGGGAGTGACATGGGGATCAGCATGGGCCGGACGGCCCGCCCTGGCTTGCACCATCTTGCGGTTTTTTGTAGCAGGGCAGCAGCGCTTGGCGAGCCGCCGCGATAAGATGTCGGCACGGGAACAAGGATGAGGCAGACAGGTGCAGCAGAGGCGACAGGCGGGGGTGTTCGATGCCCTGGTCAGCACGGGGGCGCGGCTGGAGGACTCCTGCTGGCTGGAGCCCGGGCTCGGGGTGGCCAGCTGGCGCAACCGCTACGATCAGACCCGCTACCACAAGCCGGGTCACCACACCATCAGCGTCTATCTGCAGGGGGGCGAGCAGACCGAGCGCCTCGACGGTCCCGGCGGCCACGGTGGCACCGGCAAGGTGTGCATCATGCCGGATCACCACAGATCCGAATGGCTGGTGCGCGAGGAGTTTCGCTTCTTCCACCTCTACTTCACCCCTGAGCACCTCTGCCGCATCGCCGAACAGGTGTGCGACAAGGAGGGGCGCCATCTGGTGTTGCAGGACAAGACCTTCATCGAGGATCCCCAGGCCGCAGCCCTGGTGCAGGCACAGATGATGAAGCTGGACTGGCAGCACGGGGTCGATCGCATGGCGCTCTCCCACGGCGCCTGGATGCTGATGTTACACGCCTATCGTCACCATACCCGGGAGGCGCCTGGGCTCCCCGAGGTGCGGGGCGGCCTGGCCCCCGCGGTGATCCGGCGGGTGCAGGAGTATCTGCTGGCCCACCTGGCCGAGCCCGTCACCCTGAGCGAACTAGCCCGGGAGGCGGGCCTGAGCGAATATCACTTCGCCCGCATGTTCGGCCAGAGCCTGGGTTGCCCGCCCCATCGCTACCTGCAGGGGCTCAGACTCCAGCGGGCCAAGCAGTTGCTGGCGGGAAGCGATCCCCTGGCCAGCATCGCCGCCCAGTGCGGTTTCTCCTCCCAGGCCCATTTTGGCAATCGTTTTCGGGAGGCCTTCGGCCTGAGCCCGGGGCAGTGGCGCGCCCAATTGTCATTCTCTTGTCACAGATAACGCTGAGACTCTGGGCGAAAGAGGTGTACCCTCTACCACTTACCCATAAAAAGGAATGCCCATTGAATCATCGCAAACGTCAGACCCGCACCCGCCACCTCTGGTTCAGCCACTGGAATGCCCCTCAGGATCGCGCCTGCCTGCCCACCCCTCCCGAACCCGTAGTGCCTCACAGTTCCCGCTGAAAACCCCAAGACCCGATAGGATTTTCCCGGCAACTTTGCCACTATTGCGCCATCAGGATGGACTGGATATGGCCGCATGTTTCTGGAACGCATTGAAGTCAAAGGTTTTCGCGGGATAAATCGGCTCTCGCTCGGGCTGGATCACACCACTGTTCTCATCGGTGAGAACGCCTGGGGCAAGTCCAGCCTGCTGCGTGCCCTCTGGTGCCTGCTGGGGGATGCCGAACCCTATCAATTCAGTCGCGATGATTTCCATCAGCCCGAAGACCCTGAGCTGAGCCCATCGCGCACCCTGCAACTGGTGCTCACCTTCAGCGAGTACCGCCCCCAGATGTGCCAGCACTCCCGCCGATTGGCGCGCCTTGGCGCGGCCTGGATCCCCCACAGGGACAAGTTCCACCGTATCCACTATCGCGCCAGCGCCGAGCTGCTGGACGATGGCAGCGTGCAGAGCACCCATGACTTTCTCGACGGCATCGGCAAGAGCCTGGCCATCGACAACAACGCGGAGCTGGTGCGTCTGCTCATCACCATGAACCCGGTGTTCCGGCTGCGGGATGCCCGTACCGCCCGCGACGGCATAGAGCAGCTGCCCTGGGACGATCTCTCCGAGCAGCGGCTCGGGGAGCTCGCCGGCAAGCTGACCGACGAGCCCCAGCGCATCGGTGAGCCCGAGCTCAAGGAGGCGCTGCAGGCGGTGCAGCAGTTGATGGAGCACTACTTCAGCGCCCTGGCCCCCATCAAGCACAAGCCCCGCAGCCAGCGGGAGATAGTCAATCGCCCCATGACCCTGCGCAACCCCGGCAACTTGCAGGTGCTGCTGCGCAGCGCCGACAACCGGGCCCTGCAACTGGCCATGGCAGGCATGGCCGCCATGCTGCTCCATGCCCGCGGCAACCGGGAGCTGGAGGAGGGGGCCAGGCCCATACTGATGCTGGAAGATCCCGAGAGCCGCCTGCACCCCACCATGCTGGCGCTGGCCTGGGGCCTGCTCGAGCAGTTGCCCGGCCAGAAGCTGCTCACCACCAACTCGGGGGATCTGCTCTCTTCCCTGCCGCTCAACCAGGTGCGCCGCCTGGTGCGCCGCCAGCATGACATCCTCTGCCATCAGCTGGGGGGGGAGCGCTACAGCAGCGACGACTTGCGCAAAATCGCCTTTCACGTGCGGATCAACAGACCCATGTCGATGTTTGCCCGCTGCTGGTTGTTGGTGGAGGGGGAGACAGAGATCTGGCTGCTCTCCGAGCTCGCCCAGATCTGCGGCTACAGCCTGCGGGCGGAAGGGGTGCGCATCATAGAGTTCGCCCAGTGTGGCCAGGCCCCCCTCATCAAGGTGGCCCGCGACTTTGGCATTGAGTGGCACCTGCTCACCGACGGCGACGAGGCGGGCGCCAAGTACGCGAGCTCCGCCCGCTCCCTGCTCAAGGGGGAGCGGGAGCGGGACAGGATCACCCAGTTGCCCTCGGCGGACATAGAGCACTACCTCTACCACAACGGATTCGAGGCGGTGTTTCGGCGCGAGGCCGGGGTAGGGGGGCGATCCACCCTCAACGCCGGGCGCATCATCTCCAAGGCCATCCATCACCGCAGCAAGCCCGGCCTGGCCCTGGCCGTGGTGGAGGAGGCGGAGCGCCTTGGCAGCGAACACATCCCCCCCATGCTCAAGCAGATGTTCGCGCGGGTGGTCGCCCTGGCCCGAGGCCAGAGCTAGTCTCGCAGGCGTTGGGGATGGGGGCGGGTTTGGGTATACTCGCCCCTCGTTTTTTGTTGCCGGGGTCCTTGGGCCCTGTCCTCTGTTTGCTGCCGGAGACCCTATGTTCGTCCAACTTCCTTTTTGGCTCTTTTCCCTGACCGGCCTGATGGCCCTGGGGGCCCTGATCGCGCTCGGGATCGTCTTGTGGCGCGGGGATCTCTGCCCGGGCCAGCGCTCGCGGATCACCAATCAGCTCTTCTCCATCTGGGTGATCACCGGCCTTTCCCTGATGCTGGGGATCGAAGCCGGGGTAACCGGCTGGCTGATTTGGTGCGGGGGCGCCGCCCTTATCCTGGGGATAGCGCTGTCCCTGGCCCAGTCCCGCCTCGAGGGCAAGCGCGCCATTCCCGCCAGCCTGCTGTGGCTGCCTGCCATGCCGCTCGCCCTCTATGGCCTGGGTTTGCTGCAGATCCAGGGCTGGCTGAACGGGGCACTGCAGATGGTGCTGCTGGGCTCGGCCTTCGCACACCTGATGCTGCTGCGTGCCCGCCACCGTCTGCAAGCCTTCAACCTGCTGCTGCCGTTGGCGGGGCTGCTGGCCGCCATGCTGAGCCTGATCTGGCTGGCGGTGCTGGTGAGCGGGCAGGACAATGGCGCCGGGCTAGATGCCCTGATCCCCGGGGTGCTGACCCAGGCGGGTTTGCTCATCGCCGCCCTGCTGCTCTGGTTCAGCCCAATCTACCGGCAGCAGGAGACGGCCCCCGTGGTGCTGTCCGTGACCCTGTGCGGTCTCATCATCGCCCAGATAGCGGCAACCAGCGTATTGCACCAGCTGGCCTGAGCCACCCATGGCAAGTCAGGGAGTAAGCCCGCGTCTGTATAGGCGCGGGCTTTTTCATACATAGAGAGGGGGGGGAGTTGCACGCCGGATCCAGCAGCGCAACCTGGCAGGGGAGGGCCCTGAGCGGCAAGGTGATCACCTAGTTGACTGAAAAAGCTACGGTTTGTTGCAAAAGAACACAGCATCTGATGGTTTAATCCCCTGGTAAACTTTTTTTAGGATAATTACTTGCAATCTCAGCGTTGGAGCCTATTATTGGCCACCTCAGACGCGGGGTGGAGCAGCTCGGTAGCTCGTCGGGCTCATAACCCGAAGGTCGTCGGTTCAAATCCGGCCCCCGCAACCATCTGAGTGTCGACATCGACAACACCCACAAGGTGAGAAGTGATGAAGACGATTCGAACTGGCTACTGCTCGGCCACTTCGGAAAAAAATACGGACGCGGGGTGGAGCAGCTCGGTAGCTCGTCGGGCTCATAACCCGAAGGTCGTCAGTTCAAATCTGGCCCCCGCAACCAACTATTTGTCCTCATGGCACGGCTAAGGTCGCTGCGGTGAGACGAAGACGCAAGGTGCTACTGCTCGGTAGCTTGCGGGAAAGGTCCGGCAACGGACACACAATTCGGACGCGGGGTGGAGCAGCTCGGTAGCTCGTCGGGCTCATAACCCGAAGGTCGTCAGTTCAAATCTGGCCCCCGCAACCAACTATTTGTCCTCATGGCTCGGTCTTGCATCGCAGCGGTGAGACGAAGACGCAAGGTGCTACTGCTCGGCAGCTTGTGGGAAAGGTCCGGCAACGGACACACAATTCGGACGCGGGGTGGAGCAGCTCGGTAGCTCGTCGGGCTCATAACCCGAAGGTCGTCAGTTCAAATCTGGCCCCCGCAACCAACTATTTGTCCTCATGGCACGGCTCAGGTCGCTGCGGTGAGACGAAGACGCAAGGTGCCACTGCTCGGCAGCTTGCGGGAAAGGTCCGGCAACGGACACACAATTCGGACGCGGGGTGGAGCAGCTCGGTAGCTCGTCGGGCTCATAACCCGAAGGTCGTCAGTTCAAATCTGGCCCCCGCAACCAACTATTTGTCCTCATGGCTCGGTCTTGCACCGCAGCGGTGAGGCGAAGACGCAAGGTGCTACTGCTCGGCAGCTTGCGGGAAAGGTCCGGTAACGGACACACAATTCGGACGCGGGGTGGAGCAGCTCGGTAGCTCGTCGGGCTCATAACCCGAAGGTCGTCAGTTCAAATCTGGCCCCCGCAACCAACTATTTGTCCTCATGGCTCGGTGTTAGATCGCAGCGGTGAGACGAAGACGCAAGGTGCTACTGCTCGGCAGCTTGCGGGAAAGGTCCGGCAACGGACGCACAATTCGGACGCGGGGTGGAGCAGCTCGGTAGCTCGTCGGGCTCATAACCCGAAGGTCGTCAGTTCAAATCTGGCCCCCGCAACCAACTATTTGTCCTTATGGCACGGCTCAGGTCGCTGCGGTGAGGCGAAGACGCAAGGTGCTACTGCTCGGCAGCTTGCGGGAAAGGTCCGGCAACGGACACACAATTCGGACGCGGGGTGGAGCAGCTCGGTAGCTCGTCGGGCTCATAACCCGAAGGTCGTCGGTTCAAATCCGGCCCCCGCAACCAACTTATTATCTTTTCCCCTTCTCTATATCCATCTCGACTCTCCTGTCTATCACCCTGATCCAGCACATTAATTTATGTGGTGGCGATCCTTTGTCCCATTTGTTCGGTATCATTCTGGCTTCTGTTCATGGATGAGGCCTCTCCCTGTGATGCACGCTTTCAACTACCTTGCCCCCAAGATAACCATGCAGACCAGCACCCTGAACGAGGTGATGGCGAGCGACATTCCCGTCAAACTGCTGCTGGTCGCCGAGACCGGGCGCGACGCCCTGCTGGCGCAACCGGCCTTCGCCGGGGTGGCGGCCCAGATAGCCCTGGGTCTGCAGGCCCCTTACCGGCTGGCGGATGGCCAGGGCCTGCAGCTGGTGCTCTTCGTGGACTCGGCGCCGGTGCTGGATCACCGGCTCTACAAGCAGATCCGCACCTGGACAGCCCCCCTTGCGGGTCTCAAGGTGGCGCAGCTGGCGCTGCACCTGGAGGGCTTCGATGAGGCGCCCCGGGCGCTGCTGGCCGAGCTGGTGCTCGCCACCCTGCTGGCGGCCAATGTGCCGCTGCCCACCCAGAAACGCGCCGACGAGGCGCCCATCGGCTATCAGAGCCTGACCCTGTCTCCCCCCTGCATCCTGGATCTGGCCCGCATCGAGGCCGAGGCTCAGGGCAACGGCCTGGCCCGTCACCTGGCCGTGCTGCCCGCCTCCGAGCTGAGCGCCTGTAGCTACCGCGCCTTCGCGCGGCAGCTGGCGCAAGCGGAGGGGTGGCAATGGGAGGAGTTCGATGAGGCGGCCCTCGCCAAGCTCGGCGCCGGCGCCTTCCTGGCGGTGGCCAGGGGCTCTGAGGACAACCAGGCCGCCATCGTCAGGCTCAGCTATTGCCCGGCCAATCCGGTGCGCCGCATCGCGCTGGTGGGCAAGGGGATCTGTCACGACTCCGGGGGCTATAACCTGAAAGTCGGTGGCAGCATGTATGGCATGCACCTGGACATGGGGGGCAGCGCTGTGGCGCTCGGGACCCTGCATGCCATCAGCCGGGCCAAGTTGCCCTATGAGGTACACTGCTGGCTCGCCATCGCCGAGAACCACATAGGCCCCCGTGCCTACCGACCGGGGGAGGTGGTGACCGCCCTCAATGGCACCACCATAGAAGTGGTGGACACCGACGCCGAGGGGCGCATGGTGCTGGCGGATGCCCTGTCGCTCGCGGCCAAAGGGGAGCCCGATCTGCTGATTGACTACGCGACCCTGACCGGCGCCTGCAAGCGGGCGCTCGGCAGCCGTTACAGCGGCGCCTTCACCAATCGCCCCGACTGGCTTCCCGAGCTGATACGCCTGGGGCAGCAGAGCGGTGAACGCATCTGGCCCTTCCCGCTGGACGAGGATTTCGATGACAACCTCGATAGCGAGTGGGCCGATCTGTTACAGTGCGCGCCGGGAACCTCGCCGGATCACATCGACGCCGCCCGCTTCCTCAGCCGCTTCGTGCCCGGACAGACACCCTGGCTGCACCTCGACTTGAGCGGTTTTCGCAACAAGGGGGGCAACGGCGTGGTCGGCAGCGAAGTGACCGGGTTTGGCGTCAGGCTGTCGCTGATGCTGCTCGCCAGCCCGCTCGGGATGGCCGAGCCCGCCATATGAATCGCCAAGTACAACCAATGAGGACAAGCGTGAAACAAGCAAGCTATGACTGGGTGCTGTTCGATCTGGACGAGACCCTGCTCGATTTCCCGGTCGCGAAGGCACTGGAGCGCACCCTGCAGATCTATGGCGTGACGCCGACGCCCCCCAGGATGGCGGCCTATCACGAGCTGAACCACAGGCTGTGGCAGCAATACAACTCAGGCGAGATAGACGCCACCTGGCTGCAGCAGACCCGTTTTTCGATGTTTGCCGAGCAGGTGGACGTGGCACCCATGGCGATGAATGACACCTTCCTGCAGCAGATCATCGCCCTGAGCGTGCCGCTGGAGGGGGTGGAGGAGACCCTGCTGGCCCTGAAGAGCCGGGTCAGGATGGGGATCATCACCAATGGTTTCAGCCTGCCCCAGCGCGGTCGTCTCGACAAGCTGGGCTGGAATGAGTGGTTTGAGCCCCTCGTTATCTCCGACGAGGTGCAGGTGACCAAGCCGGCCGCCGCCATCTTCCAGCATGCCCTGGATCTGATGGGGCAACCGAGCCCGGCGCGGGTGCTGATGGTGGGGGACAACCCCAAGACCGACATCGCCGGTGCCGCCGCCCAGGGGCTGGCGACCTGCTGGTACAACCCCGCCCGCCAGCAGGGGCCCTGCGAGGCGACTCACGAGATCCATCACTTCGCCCACCTCTCTGACATAGTGCTGGGACGCTGAGCCAGGCGCTAAGCGGATCCGCAAAGACACAAAAGGCAGCCCTCGGGCTGCCTTTTTTCATCTGAGGCGTTCTCAGGTGCCGAGGCGGCTGAGCAGCCAGGCCTCGAGCAGGGCGACGCCGGGGGCCAGCACGGCCTCGTCGAAGTCGAACTCCGGATGGTGATGAGGCGCCGCCAGATTGGCCCCCAGGATCAGGTAGGCGGCCTGGCCGCCATTTTGCTGCACCCGCTCGATGAGAAAACCGGCATCCTCGCTGGCACCGAAACGGCGGCTGTGGATGGTCTCAAGCTTGAGCGCTTCGGCCAGGGGCACTATCTCCTCGAGCAGGGCCGGGCTGTTCTCTATGCCGATGGCTTCCCCCTGCTTGCGAATGAGGTAGCTGGCTCCCTGCATCATGGCGGCCCCTTCCACTATCTGCTGCACCTGGCCGAACATGTAGTCGTTGAGGGCCGGGGTGGCGCCCCGGGTCTCTCCCTGCAGGCGGGCGTGACCCGGGATCACGTTGCGACCACTGCCCCCATTGAGCTGGCCTATGTTGATGCGGGTCATACCGTCCCGGTGGCGGGCAATGCCGAGCATGGCAGTGGTGGCCGTGCAGGCCGCCGCCAGGGCGTTGCTGCCGGCGTTGGGCTCGAGCCCCGCGTGGGCGGCGCGCCCCATAAATTCCACGTCAAATTTTGTTGAACAGAGAAACTCGGTCGGATTGACCACCAGTTCGCCGCTGTTGGCATGAATGCCGATGTGCAGCGCCAGCAGGGCATCCACGTCGTCGAGCTGACCACCGGCCGCCAGCGCCTTGCCGCCGCGACACCCCTCTTCGGCAGGCTGAAAGAACAGCTTGATGCGGCCGTTGAGCCGCTCGGCCAGGGCGCTGATCCGCTCGGCCAGCACCAGCCCGATGGCGGTGTGGCCGTCGTGGGCGCAGGCGTGCATCCAGCCCGGGTTGGCGGAGTGCCACCCCTCCTGGCAGGGCTGGTGCGCCGGATCCCGGCTCTCTTCCACCTCTACCGCATCTATGTCGAAACGAAACCCCAGGGTGGGGCCGGGGCGGCCGCTGTCCCAGACCCCCATCACACCGGTGATCTCGTCGATGCGGGCCAGCCAGTCGGGGTGTGCCCCCTGACGCAGGGCTCGCTCCTTCTGGGCCGCGACGTCGATCTCCCGTCCCATGATGAGGTTGCTGGCCAGCAGCTTGTCCCCCAGCATGACGGAAAAACCGAGTTCGGACAGGTGGTGGGCGATGAGGGCACTGGTGCGAAATTCACACCAGGCGGCTTCGGGGAGACGGTGAAGGTCACGGCGCCAGTGGCGCAGAGCATCCTGAGTCATGGTGATTCCTGCATGGCAAATCCAGCGGACATTGTGACGGGCAGGGGGGCAAGAGTAAATCCCGCAGAGACAGATGCAGCAAGGGGAGCACTGAGGCTCCCCTTGCAAGAACGGCGATCATGACGCCCAGGTCGTTAAATGCTCACAGATAGCCAATAAGTGCTGACTGACATCCTGTTCTTGCGCAAGGCTTCAAAAACCCATCTTTGTGGGTGTTTTTGCGGCCTGATGACGCTATCAAGACCCAGGGCAAGCGGCTTCCTGACCGATTAACCGCCTTAGAGCTGTGCCAGCGAGGGCAGAGAGACGGCAACCAGAGTGAAAAACACGGTAAAAACGGCGGTAACAACGAACTCTTTCATTATTTTGTCTCCCTTGGCTGACTGATGATGAGACCAAGATACCACAATGACAGGGGATAACAATGAAAAATGTATTTATATGACCAATTTCACTTGGTGGCGATGTAGTGCCATGTTTTTGTAATTTTGTGGCTGTTTTATCGTCTTGTCATGGGGAGATCAATTTCATGCATGTCATGGATGCCATTATTCCCTTTATATACAGATAGTTACTGTTTATCGTTTGTGTTTTTTGATGGGTTTTGTACGAAGCTCTTTTAATGATCTTCAACTTTTGTGACGGAAAATGGCAGAGCTATGCGCCTGAAAGTGTCGCCAATGATGGGTTGGCTCGTTGGTAGTGCCATTTCCCTTGTCCCATCACTTTTATCTGCCCGCCATGGGATAAGCCCAGTGGGGGCGGTGCTTTATCGTCATCACCTCCCGGCGGAATTTCAATTCACAGAGGAAAACAGGGCAAAACAGCAGACATTCGGCAGGGGAATGACCCGCAGCAACGCCCGCCAAGCCGCTCTTTTTGGGCTGCGTCATGGTTGGGGGCATGAGCTTGCCTTTACAGGTGCAAAGATAAGCACGCAGAGACAGGCCCTCAGGCATGGGGCAGGGCGAGAGGCGCCCTGAGAAGCACTAAGGTCGGGGCGTACGGGTTCCAGGCCGAGCAAGCCCTATGGCCCAGGGGCAGGCAGAAGTGCAGGCAAGAGGGCGAGCAAGACGAGGGGAGTGAAGGGAGCAAGCGCCTGCTGAAGAGGGGTGAATGAGAGAGGTGAAAAGAGAAAGGGGAGAAAAGAGTGCGCGCCTATCTCGCCAACTTATCTGGCAGAAACGCAGCAGGGTGCGGATCGGCAGGCTGGCTTATGGACGGGGCAGGAAGAGCGGTGGCCTGTGTCTGCCATCAGGGGGCGCTGATGACAGCCGGCAGGCATGAAAAAACCCTCCGATGGAGGGTTTTTGTCACAACAACCTGCATGAAGCACCAGGGGGCTTAGAACAGGGTGGTGGAGAGATCATACAGCTCCTGATCGAAGGGGCGCTTGAGGTTCTCGATGCAGTCGATGATGTCATGGTGCACCATCTCGTTGCCCTGGATACCGACGCAGCGGCCACCCTGACCGGCCAGCAGCTGCTCGACGGCGAAGGCGCCCATGCGGCTGGACATGATGCGATCACGGGCGGTCGGCGAGCCGCCACGCTGGATGTGACCCAGAATGGTGGCGCGAGTTTCGCGGCCTGTCATGGCTTCGATGTCTTTGGCCAGGGCGTTGACGTCGGTGACGTGCTCACAGATGGTGATGATGGCGTGCTTCTTGCCTTTGGCTTCGCCTTCCTTGATCTGTTGCAGCAGCTTCTCTTTGTCAAAAGCCACTTCCGGCACTATCACGTACTCGGCGCCACCGGCAACGGCGGCAGACATGGCCAGATCGCCACAGTGGCGGCCCATGATCTCGACCACAGAGATGCGGTGGTGGGAGCTGCAGGTGTCACGCAGACGGTCGATGGCGTCGACCACCACGTTGAGGGCGGTGTCAAAGCCGATGGTGAAGTCGGTGCCGGCGATGTCGTTGTCTATGGTACCCGGCAGACCTATGCAGGGGAAACCCTCTTCGGTCAGCTTCTTGGCACCCATGTAGGAGCCGTCACCGCCGATCACCACCAAGGCGTCGATGCCGTGTTTTTTCAGGTTCTCGATCGCTTCGGCGCGAACTTTCGGGTCTTTGAAGGCGGGAAAACGGGCGGAACCCAGGAAGGTGCCGCCGCGGTTGACCACGTCGGAGACGCTGTGGCGCTCGAGCTTGACGATCCTGTCCTGATGCAGACCGAGGTAGCCATCATAGATGCCGTAGACTTCCAGGCCATGATGCAGACCGGCGCGCACCACGGCGCGAATGGCTGCGTTCATACCCGGTGCGTCACCACCACTGGTCAAAACACCAATACGTTTGATTTGTTTGGTCATGAGTGCCTCTGGATCTGAGTTGTCGAATATCAATATCTGAAAATGGGGCCAGCCGTTTTTACTATATCGGCTTTCCTATGGAAGAAGGGGACCCATAGGAAAGCGATATCAAGAGAGGGGCCAGGCCCCTCTCTTGCGTCACTTACTGGGCGGCGCCAGCGATGATCTGGGAGAAGTCGTCCACTTTCAGGGACGCACCACCCACCAGGCCACCGTCGATGTCCGGCTGACCGAACAGATCGGCAGCGGTCGCGCCAGTGACGGAGCCACCGTACAGGATCTGTACTTTGGCAGCGACGGCGGCGTCGAAACCGGCCAGGTACTGACGGATGTGAGCGTGAACGGATTGCGCGATTTCCGGGGTGGCAGTCTTGCCGGTGCCGATGGCCCATACCGGCTCGTAAGCCACGACGGCGTTCTCGAAGGAGGCGATGCCGCAACGGTCGATGACGGCTTTGAGCTGGGTCTCGACCACGTTCTTGGTCACGCCGGCTTCGAATTGCTCCAGGGTCTCACCGATGCACAGAACCGGCACCAGGCCGCCTTTCTGGATGGCTTCGTACTTGGCAGCTACTACGTCGTCGGTCTCTGCGTGCAGGGTGCGACGCTCGCTGTGGCCGACCAGGGAGTAGGTGCAACCGAAGGCTTTGAGCATGGAGGGGGCGTTCTCGCCGGTGAAGGCGCCAGACTCGTGAACGTCGGCGTTCTGGGCACCGTAAGCAATCTTGCTGCCAGCGGTCAGCTGTTCAACCAGACCCAAAAAGATAACCGGCGGGCAGACGGCGACTTGCACGGAAGGATGAGCGGCAGCAGCCGGGGTCAGTCCTTTGATCAGAGCTTCGACAGAAGCTTTGGTGCCGTTCAGTTTCCAGTTACCCATTACCAGGTGCTGTCTCATCTTCTCAATCTCCTAGGCATTTGATTGCGCAACATTATATGAATTGAACCGAGCCCAAGATAGCTGACCCGGCGGCAAATGACGTAATTTTTTTTCGCTTTCCTGATCCAAATCAGGAATGCAAGAACCGATCGCTCAATCGTTAACCTGCCCCCGCAAACGGGCCCACCATACCCCAATCCACTCGTGAATGGCAGCCTCGGAATACATCAGATAACGCCCCTTGGGCAGGTAGCTGTAGAGGGGCTGCGCCACCTGACTCTGCTTGGCGGTGTAGTCGGTGGGGGCCGGCACCGCATCGAGTCCCTGGCCGCGATAGAGCGCCATGGCCCTTGGCAGGTGGGTGGCCGAGCTCACCAGCGCCACCCGCTTGCCCTTGAGGTGGGCGCTGATGCTGACCGCCTCGTCGTGAGTGTCTTTGTTGTTTTCAAACAACGTCATTCGGGATCTGTCTACCCCTAAGCTCTGCGCCATGCGGGCGTTGACCTCGGCATTGGACAGCGGATCCCCGGACACATAACCGGAGAAGATTAGTTCGGCTTCTGGATAGGCCTGGGCCAGCCGCACTCCTTCCAGGGTGCGGGCCTGGGCTATGTTGTTCTGCCAACTGCGCATCGGCACCACCGGATCGCTCACATGGCCGTTGCCGAGCACCACTATGGCCTCGATATGGGGATGCTGGCTCACCTCGAAGGGCGGATAGGTCTGCTCCAGTGAACGGGCCAACTCATAGCTGACGGGTCTCATCCCCATCAGGGCGATGATCACCAAGGAGAGGGTCGCCAGCAGCTTGCCGCTCTTCTGAAAGCGGGTGAACCAGAGCAGCGCGAGCGCCAGCAGCAATAAGGAGAGGGAGAAGGGCAGCGGCATCAGCAACTGGCCTAACCATTTTTTAAGCTCAAACACTGTGGTGTCGTCCTTGAGTTTTCAGCGGATCCGGGATGTGACAGAATACCCCTCTTTTTTCCTGTGGCCCAATCCTGTGTGGTTCCTCCTGGGAGCCCCCACAGCGGGGCGGCCGAAGATGAGTGTGTCTTGAAGCAAGATCAGAGTTTTGACGGGCGCGCCGACAAGTTCGCCCGCAACATTTATGACTCCACCAAGGGGCGCATTCGCACCACCGTGGTGTGGAGCGACATCGAAGCCTGCCTGGCGCGCCTTGGCAACAGGCCGCTGCGCATCCTGGATGCCGGCGGCGGCTTTGGCTACTTCGCCCAGAAGCTGGCGGCCATGGGCCACCAGGTGGAGCTGTGCGATCTCTCGGCAGAAATGCTGGAACTGGCCCGCAGCCAGATCGCGGAGAAGGGGCTGGAAGACAGAATCCGTCTCATCCATTGCCCCATTCAGGATCTCAAGCAACATGTGACCGGCACCTTTGATCTGGTGCTCTGCCATGCGGTGCTGGAGTGGCTCGCCGAGCCCCGCCAGACCCTGCTCGGTCTGTTCCCTTTCGTCAATGCAGGGGGCATACTGTCGCTGCTTTTTTACAATCGTCATGGCCTGCTGTTCCAGAGCCTGGTGGTGGGCAATTTCGACTATGTGCGCCAGGGGCTGAACAAGAAGCGTCAGACCGCGCTTACGCCCACCAACCCCCAGTTGCCGGAACAGGTCTATGACTGGATAGGCCGGGGGGGCCTCAAGATCATCGGCAAGACAGGGGTGCGGGTCATTCACGACTACATGCGCCACAAGCAGGAGCAGGTCGAGAAATTCGACGATCTGCTGGCCATGGAGCAGCACTACTGTCGTCAGGAACCCTTTGTTTCCCTCGGGCGCTACATCCATGTGATGGCCCAGAAGCCGGTCGGCTGAGGGTGGTCATGGGGGCCTGAATGGTCGGGATGCAAGGGTTTATGCGGCCGGGATACCGCCGCCGGGGTTGCCCATCCCCGGGTCCAAATCACCACGAGGGGTCTTGTGCCCCCGTTTATAACAACGAGATGATAACGTCATGATGAGTACATCCCGTACCCTGCCAGAGACGGTGGGATGGGTCAGACAGGAGGGCCTCTCCTTGAATCTGCCCACCGACAGGCTGGCCTTTCTGATTGCGATCAAGACCCTGTCCGAGGACGAGTCTGATCTCTCGGAGGCCGCGCTGCACGACGCCTTTGGCTATGTGAGCAGCGCCTTCGGCCAGATGGACGAGACCCTCATCGGTCGCGCCAACAACGCCATCAACGATCTCATTCGCCAGCAGTTGCTGTCGCGCTTCACCACCGACATGGTGGCGGGGGAGAGCCTCTATCGCCTGTCGCGCCTTGGCATGAGCATCGTCGACTTCTTCATGGATCAGCGCCAGGTCGACTCCATCAAGCTCTCCATCCTGCTCGAACACCTGGCATCCGAGCTCGACACCGCCCGCAAGGCGGCGCTTGAGACCAATACCCGCGAACAGTGGGATGCAGAGGTGCTGCCGCGCCTCTCCTTCTCCCTGGAGGAGACGCTCGGGCGCATCGATCTCACCCAGCGCGCCATGGACGAGCAGCAGAATCAGGTCAAGAACGAGATAGCGGCCCTGCTGACCCAGAACTGGATCGACGCCATCCACAGCTGCGAGAAGCTGCTGCGCGAGACCGGCCAGACCCTGCGCGAGTTGCAGGATACCCTGGACGCCGCCGGCCACCGGCTGCAGGCGGGGCTGCTCAACATTCAGGAAGCGGCACAGGGACGTGAGGATCTGTTCCACGTCGAGGAGCTGACCCATGCCCTGCAGGGGCGGCTCGACGTCATCACCTCCTGGGGCCAGCAGTGCATCGAGCTCTGGTCCCGTTATGACAGGCACGTCCACAAGTTCATCCGCAACGCCATCGACATGGACAAGAACCGCGCCTTCAGCCAGCGGCTGCGGGAATCCATTCGCAACTTCGAGCAGCACAACTTCTTGCTCAGAGTCGCCGAGGAGCCGCGCCTGTTGGAGCTGCGGGACGAAACCATCGCCATCCACGACGAGGAGGTGACTGGCGAGGTGCCCCTCGAGATGGAATTCATGGAGATGGTGGACATCAACCAGGCGCTGGCGGAGCGCATCGAGCGCTATCTGGCTCGCTATCCCGAGCAGGGACAGCAGCTGGACCTGGCCGACGTGCTGCGGGAATACCTGCTCGATTTCCCGGCCCACGCCCACTTCGATGTGGCGCGTCTGCTGATAGACCAGGCCGTGCGCCTCGGCCATGCCAGCGGTGAGCGCGAGCTGCACCGCCAACCCGCATGGAAACCCATTAACCAAGCTGGATCCAAGGTTCAGGCCTATGTCATTGATCAATTCTGAGTTTCCCTTGCCCCTGCGGCTCGCAGAGGCCATCGCCAACCCCTTGTTTCCGCGCATCGACACCGCCCTGCGCTCGGGGCGCCACATCAGTGCCGACGATTTCGAACAGCATTCGGCCCTGGTGGAGTTCCATGGCGAGCTCGAGATCTTCTACGGCCGCTATCAGGTCGAACTCATCAAGGCGCCTGAGGGCTTCTTCTACCTGCGTCCACGCCCCAGCGCCGACATCGGCACGACCGTGCTCTCCGAGCTCGATATGCTGGTGGGCAAGGTGCTCTGTTACCTCTATTTGAGCCCGGACAGGCTCGCCTCCGAGGGGGTCTTCACCATGGGCGAGTTGCAGGAGGAGGTGCTCGGTCTGGCCGACGAGAAGCAGTTGCTGCGCATGGTCAACAGCCGCTCCGGCGGCACCGATCTGGACAAGAAGAAGCTGCTCGAGAAGATCCGCACCTCCATGCGCCGTCTCAAGCGCCTCGGGATGATCACCGCCCTTGGCAACAGCGACAAGTTCAGGGTCAACGAATCCGTGTTCCGCTTTGCCGCTGACGTGCGCTCCGACGAGGATCCCCGCGCCGTGCAGCTGCGGATGATCCAGGAAGGGGAGGCCATCTTCCACGACGACGAGATGCCGAGCAGCGATTCGCTGTTTGACGACATCGAGGGAGATTTGGATGAAGAGCAGCTGGAGCTGGAGGTGGAAGATGATCTGCAACGTTAATGTGCTGGCACAGATGGAGTTGGCCGGTTTGATGGAGAGTGCGGCGTGAGAGGCAAATTCAAATCCCTGACCATGGTCAACTGGAACGGCTTCTTCGCCCGAACCTTCGATCTCGACCAGCTGGTCACCACCCTGTCCGGCGGCAACGGGGCGGGCAAGTCCACCACAATGGCGGCCTTTATCGCGGCCCTGATCCCGGATCAGTCCCTGCTGCATTTTCGCAATACCACGGAAGCGGGCTCCAGCAGCGCGTCCCGTGACAAGGGGCTCTACGGCAAGCTGCAGCGCGGCCACTGCTATTCGCTGCTGGAAGTGATGAACAGCCGCGAGCAGCGGATCTGGGTCGGCGTCCACCTGGAGCAGGTGGCGAATCGCGACAACAAGGTCAACATCACCCCCTTCGCCCTGGTGGATGTGCCAGAAAACCTGCAACCCACGGATCTGCTGCTGGAAAAACTCCATGACGGCAAGGGCCGGGTACGCGCCTTCGCCGATCTGAAGGGGGCCGCCGCCGAGCTGGGGGCCATGAAGGTCGCCAAGTTCAATACGGTGACCGATTATCACAACTTCATGTTCGAGTTCGGCATCACCCCGAAAAAGCTGAGGGATCAAAAAGATCGCGGCAAGTTCTATCGCCTGATCGAGGCCTCCCTCTACGGCGGCATCTCTTCGTCCATCAGCCGTTCCTTGCGGGAATACCTGCTGCCGGAGAACTCCGGGGTGCGCAAGGCGTTCCAGGACATGGAGGCGGCCATCTACGAGAACCGCCGCACCCTGGAGGCCATCAAGGAGACCCAGGGCCAGCGGGATCTGTTCAAGAACCTCATTACCGAGACCACCCACTATGTGGCGGCCGAGTATGTGCGGGGCGCCGCCGAGAAGAGCCGTCTCTCCGAGCTGGCCCTGAAGGCGCGCGCCGAGCTGGCCGGCAAGCGTCGCCTGCTGGCGGAAGAGAAGCAGCGCGCCATCTATCTGGCGGACGAGGTGGATCAGCTCACCAACCGCGAGAAGCTGTTGACCGACGAGCTGGAGTCCGCCGCCGAGCACCTCTCGAAGGTGATGGCGGCCGTGGCGCTGCAAAAGAAGATAGAGCTGTATCGCGCCGATCTGCGGGAGCTCAACGACAAGCTCGAGCAGCAGCAGGCGGTGGTGGAAGAGATCCACAGCCAGTTGCTGGAGGTGGAGGAGCGCAAGGAGCTGGCCCAGGCAGAGGTAGACAGCCTCAAGACCCAGCTCGCCGACTATCAGCAGGCACTGGACATTCAGCAGACCCGCGCCATCCAGTACCGTCAGGCGGTGCAGGCGCTGGAGACGGCCCGCACGCAGTGCGAACTGCCGGGACTGACCGCCGAACAGGCGAGCGACACCCTGCATCAGTTCCGCGCCGCCGAGCAGAGCTTAACCAGTCGAGTACTGGGGGCCGAGCAGCAGCTGGCGCTGGCCAAGGCCGCGGTGGCCGAGCATCAGGCCGCCCTGACGCTGCTGCTCAGCATTGCCCCCGAGACCGCCCGCGAGGCCGCCTGGCCAACGGCGCAGGCGCTGCTCAAGCGTCATATCGAAGACAAGGCCCGCATTGCGCAGGGGCAGGGGCTGCGCGTGGCGCTGGCTCGCCTAGAGAAAGAGAGCGACAGCCAGAAGAATCTCTTCAAGTTGCGTGACGAGCTGCAGCAGGCCTCTGGCCAGCTGATCGCGAGCCAAGACGAGCTGGAGCTGTTTCTTGAGGCCCAGCGCAACCGTCAGGAAGAGCTCGCCGATCAGCAGGCGGAGGCGAACCAGCGCCGCGCCAGCCTCGAGCATCAGGGCGCCCAGCTCGGCCGCGATATCACCGAGCTGACCAGGCTGGCGCCGCGCTGGCTCAAGTCGTTCGAGAAGCTCGAACAACTGCGCGAGCAGAGCGGATTGCCGCTGGCCACCGCCGAGGAACTCTCGGCCGGTATGCAGAGCGTGCTCGACAAGGAGCGGGAGTTCGAGCAGGAGAGCAACCGCATCCAGGGCCAGAAGCAGGCCCTGGAGCTGCAAATTCGCAACCTGCAGCTGGGGGCCGGTGAGGCGGATCCGCGCCTGGCCCGCGTTGCCGAGCAGGTGGGGGGCGTGCTGCTCTCCGACGTCTATGACGACATCTCCATCGACGATGCCCCTTACTACTCCGCGCTCTACGGCCCGGCTCGCAGCGCCCTGGTGGTGCTCGACCTTGAGGGCGCCATAGAGCGACTGAAAAAGCTGGAAGATTGCCCGGAGGATATCTACCTCATTCAGGGCAACCCCGACTCCTTTGACGAGGATCTGGTGGAGGCCGACGAGCTGGGGGATGCCGTGCTGGTGCGCACCAGCAAGCGTCAGGTGCGCTTCTCCCGCTACCCCGAGCTGCCGCTCTTTGGCCGCGCTGCGCGGGAAAAACGCATCGAGCAGCTCGATCTCGAGCGCGAAGGTCTCATCGAGGGTTACGCCAAGGCCGCCTTCGAGCAACAGAAGTACCACCGCCTCTACGGGCATTTTCGCGACTTTATCGGCCAGCATCTGGATATCGCCTTCCTGCCGGACCCTGAAAATCAGGTGCAGACCAAACAGGCCGAGCTGCGTACCTTGCAAGGGGCCATGGCCGAGTGCGACAAGCAGCTGAGTGAGGCCAAGGCGGCCGCCGCCCAGCTGACTCGCCATATCCAGCTGGTGCAGGGGATGCTGCCCTTTGCCCATCTGTTTGCCGAGACTGATCTGGCGGCCCGCCTCGAGGCGGCCCACGCCGACGTCGAGGCCCTTAAAACAGCCGAAGCCTTTATCGCCCAGCACGGCAAGGGGCTCGAGAAGCTCGAGACCCTGGTGCAGGTGCTGCGCCAGGATCCCCAGGATCTCTCTGCCCTGCAGGCAGCCTTTGACGAGGCGAGCGAACAGCTGGCCGAGCAGAAGCGCCGTTGCTACGCGCTGGATCAGTTGGTGGCCCGTCTGCCGCACTTTGCCTATCAGGATGCGCAAGACCTGCTCGGCAAGGCCTCGGAGATGAGCGAGCGGCTCAAAGAGAAGCTCAAAGCCGCCGAGCTGGCGGCCCGCACCGCCGGTGAGCAGCACAAGCAGATTGCCCAGCGCCACACCGAAGCGCTGCAACTGCGCACCGCGCTCGATTCCAGCGCCTCGGCCAAGGGCCAGACCCTGGCGGAGTTCGAGCAGGAGCTGGGGGCCATGGGGCTCACCCTGTCCGACGACATGGAGGAGAAATCCCGCGCCCACAAGAAAGAGATCGAGGAGCTGCTCATTCGCACCCGCTCCCGTCGCACCAGCGCCGAGGCCCAGTTGCAGGTGACCAAGCGCGAGATTGAATCCCTCGGGGGGCGTCTCAAGCTGGAGGGCAAGGACTACTTCGGCGCCCGTAAATCCCTGGTGGGCCACAAGGCGAACTGGTCTCGGGTAGTGCGGCTGGCGCGGGAGACCGATGTCGAGAAGCGCCTCAACAAGCGCGAGCTGGCATACCTTGACAGCGACGAGCTGCGCTCCATGTCGGACAAGGCCCTCGGCGCCCTGCGGGTGGCGGTGGCCCACGACGAGGCTCTGCGCGATGCGCTGCGCCTCTCCGAAGGCAACCGCAGCACAGAGCAGAAGGTCGCCTTCTACGTGCAGGTCTACCGTTACCTCAAAGATCGCATCCGCAACGACATCATCCGCTCGGACGATCCGGTGGAGGCCATCGAGGAGATGGAGATCGAGCTGGCGCGGCTCGCCGACGAGCTCAAGCAGCGGGAGAACCATCTGTCCCTCTCCTCCCACGAGGTGGCGGCCAAGATCACCAACATCATCCGCCGGGAGCAGAACCGCATCCGGGTGCTCAACCAGGGCCTGCAGAACATCGCCTTCGGCCTGGTGCGCGGGGTGCGCCTCAACGTCAACATCCGTGAGGCTCACACCCGTCTGCTGACGGCGCTCGCCGATCAGAGCGCCATGCACAACGATCTGTTCGCCGACAAGGAGCTCAGCTTCTCCGAGGCCATGGCCAAGCTGTTCCAGCGCCTGAACCCGCAGATAGAGCAGGGGGAGCGCAACTATCAGGTGATGGGGGATGTGCTGCTGGACTATCGCAACTACCTGGAGCTCGAAATCGAGGTGCAGCGTGGTGCCGATGGCTGGCTGCGTGCCGAGAGCGGGGCCCTCTCCACCGGCGAGGCGATTGGTACAGGTCAGGCCATCCTGCTGATGGTGCTGATCAGCTGGGAGGAGGAGTCCCGCCGTCTGCGCGGCAAGGATATCGCCCCCTGCCGTCTCTTGTTCCTCGACGAAGCGGCGCGCCTGGACGGCAAGTCCATCGCCACCCTGTTCGAGCTGTGCGAGCGCCAGGACATGCAGCTGCTCATCGCTGCACCGGAGAACATCAGTCCCGAGAAGGGCACCACCTACAAGCTCATCCGCAAGGTGCAGGGCAAGCACGAGCACGTGCACGTGGTGGGGCTGCGGGGCTTCGGTTTCGCCGATGACAAGCTGATCGCCTGACCTCTTCCCCTGACAGGGGCTGACGGGTGAACACACAAACGGGAGGCTTGGGCCTCCCGTTTTCCATGGGAAATATGAGAGAGTAGGCGCCTGTTCGCGGGATCCAGACTGGCGATGCAGGGTAACGGCCATGGCACATCAACCTGACATCGCATCGAGGGAATAAAGCATGACGTGGAAATTACAAAAAGGGCTGCTGGCCTCCCTGTGCCTGCTGCTCGCGGCCTGCAGCAGCCAGCCTGATGCGGGCAGTGCGGGCAACTTGCGGGGTTATACCCAGACTGGGCTGGCCTCCTATTATGCCGATCGCTACCACAACAAGCGCACCGCAAGCGGCGAGCCCTACCAGAAGAGCGCCAACACCGCCGCCCATATGACGCTGCCCTTCGGCGCCATGGTGCGGGTGACCAACCTTGCCAACGGCAAGAGTGTGGTGGTGCGGGTCAATGACAGGGGCAACTTCCCGAGGGGGCGAGTGATCGATCTCTCAAGGGCCGCCTTCAGCAGCATAGGCAACACCCGATCCGGTCTTCTCAAGGTCAAGGTCGAGGTGTTGTAGAGGGTCATGAGCCCGGCCCATTGCACAGCGGGAAACGGCAAGGCCCCGGACATTGCATCTCAGCGTTGACAGCCTCCAGCCTCCAGTCGTATCTGTGTTATTGCATGACTGCCACTCAAGGCACTCGGCTTGTCTCTTGCTGCCCCTCGCCAGGGCGCCAATATGGAGGTTGTTGAGATGACGAACCGGACACCTATTCAGGCCATACAGATCCCGGAGAACAAGGCAAAGTCCCTCTATCCGGAGCCCTTCGCCTCCCTGGTCAAACACCGCACCAGACGCAGACTGGGGGACCACTTCGGTCTTGCCAATCTGGGGGTGAACCTGACGACCCTGGCGCCGGGCGCCATCTCGGCGCTCAAGCATCACCACAGCAGGCAGGATGAGTTCATCTATGTGCTCTCGGGCACCCCTATGCTGCGCTACGGGGAGGAGGAGTACCTGATGTCGCCGGGGGAGTGCATCGGCTTCAAGGGTGGCAACGGCCTGGCCCACCAGTTGCTCAACCCTGGGGAGGTGGAGGCGGTTTATCTCGAGCTGGGGGACAGGCTGGCGGGGGACACAGTCCAATACCCTGACGACGATCTGGCCCTGGTTCAGGGCGCCGATGGTGCCTGGGCTGCCAGACATAAGGACGGGACCCCCTATTAGGGGTCCATCACTCTTTGGGAAAGCATGATAAGCCTATGAAATTCATCCCCTTCGGTGAGGTGCGCGCAGAGGATTTTCTGCCCCTGGTCAACGACGAGACGCTGCGAAAGCACCTGATTGACCATCCCTCCTTCGAGCTGGCCACGGTGCGGCGCTGGATGGAGGAGAAGATGGCGATAGATGCGCTGCCCGGTTGCCGCGTGCGCGCCGTCCTCATCGATGGCCGACTTGCGGGGTGGTGCGGCCTCCAGCCCGATGAGGAGGGGATCGAGATAGCCATCGTCATCGCCAGGGCGGGTTGGGGCAGGGGTCTCGCCATCTTCAACGAGATGATGGGGTGGGCGCGCAGCATGGGCCATCAGGAGGTCGTCTTTCATCTGCTTGGCACCCGCCCCTTATACAAGTCCCTCGCCAGGCGCGCCACCAGGGTGACAAAGACGACACTGTCGGGGCACCCCTTCACCACCTATTACTTCAGCGTTTAGATCTGGAGCAGGCCCTGACGGCGAGCCGCGCGCCTGCCTCTGGCCGCGCTTATGTCCCTGCCGCCGTCCTGTTGTTCACCCGGGTGAACACTCTGTCCATCTTGCCCATCTATATCGACCTGGCCGCCATGTTGAGGGAGGCGGCTGCCATGAGAGGGCAGGCACCTCCCGGTCTCTTGATGATGTGACAGTGGAGAAGTAGGGATGAAGAGAGAGTCGGACAAGATAGTGTCGATCGCCGTGCTCAAGGCCAAAGCCGGCATGAGAGAGCGCCTGCGCCACGAGTTGCTCGCGCTGATAGCGCCCACCCGCCGGGAGCCTGGCAATCTCGATTATGTGCTGTTCGAGTTGAAGGACGAACCCGGCACCTTCTACATGCGAGAAGCCTTCGTCAGTCAGGCCGCCCTGGATGCCCACTGCGAGACGGACTATTTCCAGGCCTTCGCCCGCCAGGCGGACGACTTGCTGGCAGAGCCCCTTCGCCTCATCTTCATGGAAGAGGTGAGCCCGCCATCGGCCATGGGGCCGGGCTGAGCGCCTGCCGCTCGCTTGCTCCATGCTCCCACAGGGTGCGGCTTCGCTATGATTGAGATGGCGCAGTGACGGGGACTGAGGGCAGGCAAACCCCGGTTGTCACTAGCCAAAGGTGACACGGGTCCTATCGTCGGCCGTCACGGGAGGCGTCATGAAGAGAACCCTGATCCTGGTGCGTCACGGCAAGTCGAGCTGGGAAGAGCAGGGGCTGCCTGACAGAGCGCGGCCGCTCGCCGAGCGGGGCCTGCGCGACGCGCCCCTGATGGGCAGACGGCTGGCGCACGATAAGGTGCGACCCGATCTCATCCTCTCGAGCCCCGCCTGCCGGGCCTTGTCGACGGCGAACATCATCGCCGAGGTGCTCGGCTACCGGCCAGAGGAGATAATGACGGACGAGCGGCTCTATGGCGCAGATGTGAGGACCCTGATGGAGGTGATGGGTGAGCTTGGTGACGAGTTCAGGTGCGTCATGCTCTTTGGTCACGATCCCGAGTTCACCGACCTTGCCCACCGTTTATCCGGCAGGATCACCCGGATGCCGACCTGCGCCGTCGCCCGCTTCACCTTTGACGCCCCCTCCTGGTCGGCCGCCCTGTCGCAAACGCCGGTGACTGCCGCGCTCGACTATCCGAAAAAGGGGTAAGTGAATAGCAAGAGGAAGCGCAGGGTAGTCGCTCACCGGGGTCTGGTGAAGAAGCCGGCAAGAGATCAAACAAGAAGGGGAGCCTAGGCTCCCCTTCACATTTCCGTCATGTCGCTTATTTGGCGGCGATCGGCCCCTTGGTGCCCGCATCGTTATCGACCCAGCCATCTTCCCCCTTGATGCGACGATCCCCCTGTATGGTGTAGATGACCATGCCGTCCTTGAACACCAGGGCCCCGTCGGATTTCTTGGCACTGACCTTCTTGTCGTTGACCCACACCTGATCCTTGTCGTCGATGCGGATGGTGGCGACGGTGGCGCCCGTCTCGGGGAAGGTGGCGACCCAGTTGCCGGCGTAGGGGCTGGCGCTGGTGGCCGCCGCCGGAGCATCACCAAACCCGGCGGCCGCGTTCTCGGCCTTGGTCTTGTTGATGTCGCAACCACTGAGCTCGCTCACCTGGGTGCAGCCGGAGCGCTCCAGCTTCTGTTCATAGCTCATGTTCAGACCGCTGTCGGCGGCCGGGGCGGCAGCACCGAATCCCGCCTTGGCGTTCTCCGCCTTGGTCTTGTGAATGTCGCAGCCCTGGGCTTCGCTCACCTGGGTGCAACCGGAGCGCTCCAGCTGCTGGGCATATTTTGCGTTGATGGCGTGAGCCGGGGCCATGCCCAGCAGGGTCAGGGTCACGATCAGTGCAGCATTCCTGGACATAATTCATCCCTCAAAATGTGAGTCTTGCCGGTTCATCGCAGCCTTGACTGCCATGAGCAACAGCCTGGGTTCGCGGCAATATCCTGGGTGCGAGGTGGCAGGCCTGTTTCACGTTAGCACCAGGAACGGGACTCGCACAGGGGGGCGAAAAAATAGGTGCCATCCACGGGCTCCCTGAGCCCGCGGACTCAGCTTTGGGGCACTCTTATCCCCTTGTCGAGGTAGAGGCTGCTGTAGTGGGCGCGATGGGTGACGAACATCACCTGGTGGCGGCTGCCGTCAGAGAGGATGACGAAATCTCCGGCCTGGGCCGGGCTTTGCAAGAGGATCTCGTGTTCGGGGGCCGTCAGCTTGTCGACCTCTTCCCTGAAGATGAGGGTGTATGAATACATATGGCACTCCACTGCAGGCGCATATACAGACAGGTTTCCCAACTCTAGCCGCCAGTGCCCGGATCCGCGGCGCTCAAGCGGCACCTGTGCGGCCGTTAATTTTATGGGTAAGCTGACCCCCTAATGGGCTCCCCCGGAAGTGGCCGCAAGGATGAGCCTATGAACCCCATTTTTCGTGAAGCAAGAAGCCAAGGAGTTGTCATGACGGAGCTGGTCACTGAGCTGGTGCGGATCGCCGCCTTTTCCGAAGGATCCCGCGGGGGCAATCCCGCCGGTGTCTGGGTAGGGGCCCAACTGCCGACGGCGGAGGAGATGCAGCGGATCGCCGCCGAGGTTGGATTCTCGGAGACGGCCTTCGCCGCCCCGCTGCACAGGGAGGGGCAAGGCGCAGAGGTGCGCCAATGGCGGGTGCGCTACTTCTCTCCCGAGGCGGAGGTGCCGTTTTGCGGCCATGCCACCATAGCCCTAGGGGTGGCGCTGGCGCGCCGCTTCGGGGCAGGGGACCATGCCTTGCGCCTCAGCCAGACCCAGATTCGGGTCTCGGGCTGGCAGGATGATCAGGGGCAATGGCAGGCGGCGCTGCAATCCCCGCCGACCCACAGCAAACCGGCGCCGGCGGATCTGATGCGCGAAACCCTGGCGCTGTTTGGCTATGACGCGGCCAGCCTTGATCCCCGCATACCCCCGGCGATCATTCACGGTGGCGCCGATCATCTGGTGCTGGCGCTCAAGGATCGCGCAACGCTCTCGGCCATGCACTATTCACAGGCGCAGGGGCGCCTGCTGATGCGCCGCGAGGGCCTGGTGACCATTCTGCTGGTGCATGTGGCCGGGGAGAGGCTGTTCCACACCCGCAATGCCTTCGCCTACGGCGGCGTCTATGAGGACTCGGCCACCGGGGCCGCGACAGCCGCCTTCGCCGGCTACTTGCGCGACCTCCACTGGCCCCACGGGGGCGCCATCGACATAGTGCAGGGGGAAGACATGGGCATGCCGTCGCGGCTGCGCGCCGAGATCCCGGCGGAATCCGGCAGTTCAATTCGGGTGTCAGGCGGGGCACGTCTGATGTGATGGCTTGATGCGAGAGTGAGAGCCCGGCCGCCGTCTTGGCTGAGGAGTGAAGGGGAAGAGCCTCTTGGAGGGCAAGACAGGCCCCTGATCCTGCGCTGATCAGGGGCCTATGGATACGCTTAGGGTCGGCCGCTCAACAAGATGGCGCCGCCCAGAGAGATGAAGATACCCCCTGTGATGCGGCTGAATAGACGCTTGCCGCGCACCGGCTTGAAGTAGCTGCCGGCGCGTCTGGCCAGGGCCACATAGCAGAGGTGCACCAGGCTGACGATGACGCAGATGGTCAGGTACATGGTGAGGAACTGGATGGGTAGCGGGCTCTGGTGATCGAGAAACTGGGGCAGCAGCGCACAGAGGAAGATGATGGTCTTGGGGTTGCTGGCCGACACCAGAAAGGCTTCCCGCAGCAGGGAGCCCTTGCTCCTTGATGGAGGGCTGGCGCCAACCCGTTGCGCCTCCTGACTCCCCGCGTCGGTTGCCCGCAGTGCCTTGTAGCCGAGATAGATCAAGTAGCCACCGCCCGCCAGCTTGAGGGCGAGGAACAGAGGCGGCAAGGTCTGCAGCAGAGCCCCTACACCCATGGCAACCAGACAGATGAAGATGGCCTGACAGAACAGATTCGCGCCTATGGTGAGCAGGGCCGGACGCCAGCCGAGCTGCAAACCGTTCTTGATCACCAGCAGCACATTGGGCCCCGGGGTCAGGGTCGCCAGCAGATAGGCCAGCAGGAACAACATCCATGTATCCAGACTCATGATATCTCCTTCATAAAGAGCACATCATGCTCCGCCCCAGGGGCCGCGTCCAGTGACGACTGTTACCCAGATGTGGCTGTTTTTCAGGTGCTTAACTTAAGTGGTAGCTATAGGGAGAAGGGGCATTTGGGGACTTTGCTGCTTGGCACAATAAAAAACCGCCCTTATGACGTGGGCGGTTTTTTTATGGTGCCGACCCTTATTTCAGGGCTTTCTTCAGCTTCTTGATCTTGCCTTCGTGCTTGGCAATTTTATCCTTGCGGGCGGCGATTTTCTTCTTGATATCTTTCTTGCTGGCTTTGGCCATAGGTAGTGCTCCTTGTGTCAAGAGGACATCATGGGGTCATGATGTTCAGGATCTGTCCATGTCAAGAGCCCAGAGTGCCACATGAATTCCATCCGGGCCAGTGTTTCGCGGTTCCGGGAGCGGGTGCTCCCCTGACATAAACCCGGCGAAGAGGTGGCTCGCTCATCGGGACTGGTTTGCAGGATAGTCCAGTTTCCCGGCGGCGCCACTGTGGCAGCGCCGACATTGTCGGTGGCCAGACAACAAAAAAGCGCCCATGGGGGCGCTTCTTGCATCATCCGAACCACCAGCCAGGGGATCAGGCCTTCTTCAGGTAGGCCGCGACCAGCACTATCTGCACGCCGTTGACCTTGCCTTCGATGTGCAGCGGGTTGTTGGTCAGGCGAATGCCCTTGACCAGGGTGCCACGCTTGGCGGTGAAGCCGCCGCCCTTTACCTCGAGATCCTTGATCAGGGTGACGGAATCCCCCTCCTGCAGCACGGCGCCGTTGGAGTCGACGGTGGGCACGCTGTCGTCATCGTCGCTGGCGCTGCCCGCTTCGGCCCAGGCCTTGGTCTCTTCTTCCATGTACATCATGTCCAGCATGTCCTGGGCCCAGATCTCGCCCCGGGCGGACAGGTTTTTAAGCTGGCGCCATGCCATCACCTGCACTGCCGGCACCTGGCTCCACATGCTGTCACCCAGGCAGCGCCAGTGGTTGACCTCTGTGGTGTCCGGCTGCTCCAGCTGGCCACGGCAGGTGGTGCACAGCGCCACGCTGTGGTCATCGTCACTGGCGGGGGAGTGTGGCACCGGGAAGGCAGTCAGCGCATGTTCTGCTCCACACAGCTCACACTTGGCGTCCGCACGCGCTTGCAGGATGGCATTGATGGTCATGTTTTGGTTCCGTTCATATGGGTAAAACGACCCGCTTGGGCGAGTCGCGCTAATGAGGGGGCGGAATATAGCACAAATCCCTGCTTTTTGTCAGGCTACCAGCAAGGGCGGGGGGCAGGCGCGCTGGCGAGTGCTTTTTGATGGCAGATCGCTAGAATGAGCCTCCCTTTTGGATAGCAGGACAAGCTCACCGTGCTGGCTCACCGTTTTCGACAACTGGATCGCTTGCTGACCGAAGAGAGACGCTGGTGGCAATACCAGCCCTATCATCATCTGAGCCTGGCCTTCGCCGACCAGGCCCCCGAGCTTGCCGCCTGCCTGAGCGGCCTCAGCCTTGACGAGATAGCGCACCTCGACGGCGACATGGGGGCACTGTGCACCCTGCTTGCCCCCTGGATCCCGGCAGGGGCCGAGCTCCATGCCCTGAGCGAGATCGACGCCTTTGTCCCCGAACCCATTCACTGCGCCAGGGCCATGGCGATGTACATGCCGGGGCGCAAGCAGGCGCAGATAGAAGCCTTCACCGGTTGCCTGCCCGCCCATCAGGGCCCCTATCTGGAGTGGTGCGCCGGCAAGGGCCACCTGGGGCGCCTTGTCTCCCTGCATCGGGGGGCCGAGATCCTGAGCCTCGAATTGCAGCGCACGCTCTGCGAGGAGGGGCGGCAGCTTGCGGCGCGGGATGGTGCCCGCATGCAGTTTGTGGAGGCCGACGCCTTCGCCGCCGAGTCGGGGGCGCTCATCGCCCCGCACCATCACGCCATGGCGCTCCATGCCTGCGGCGAGCTGCATACCCATCTGCTGGAGCAGGTGGTCGAGCGCGGTGCCCGGGGCGTGACCCTCTCCCCCTGTTGCTATCACCTGATCCGCACCTCTCATTACCGCCCCCTGTCACAGGCCGCCAAGGCCAGCGCCCTGCACCTTGGCAAGAGTGACTTGAAGCTGCCGCTGCAGGAGACGGTGACCGGCGGTGCCCGCATCTCCCGCCTGCGCGAGCAGGAGGTGATCTGGCGTCTCGCCTTCGATTGCCTGCAACGGGAGGTGCGCGGGGTGGATCAGTACCTGCCGGTGCCCAACCTGCAAAAGAGCCTGCTGGCAGGCAGTTTCGAGGCCTTCTGTGATTGGGCCGCCGAGCGCAAGGGGATGCTGTTGCCTGGGGGGATAGACCATGGCGACTTCCTCGCCAGGGGGGAGCGACGCTTTGGGGACGTCGCCCGCATGGAGCTGGTGCGCCATCTGTTTCGCCGTCCGCTGGAGATCTGGCTCGCCCTAGATCGCGCCTTATTCCTCGAGGAGCAGGGCTATGAGGTAGAGCTGGGGGCGTTTTGCGACAAGCCCATGACCCCTCGCAATCTGCTGATCCGGGCGGTGCGCGTTCAGGTTGCATAAAAACGAGCGTTCCGGGATCAAAATGAGGCCATGGCGAGGTTTCATCTGAGTGCAGAGTGAAATGGCTCACAATTTCGCCAAACTCTTAATTCTTGTCGTGAATTTAGTTGTGGGGGCGCCTATGCTCGCCCTGAACTTCACATTGAGACAAGGATTGTTATCTATGTTCACACTCAAGCGCAGCGCCTGGCTCATCACCCTTGCCTGGGCCTTGCCAAGCCAGGGGGCCATGACGATACAGCCCGATCCGCAGACCAGCGGCGGCTATCTGATAGCGGCGCCGGATCTCGCCGCCGTGGAGCAGGCCAAGACGGCCAATCCCATGTACGGCATCTGGTCAAAGGCATTGGCCACCCGACCCAACACCCTGGTGGAGGCGATTGTGCCGAGGCGAGCCGACAACCCGGACAACGTCAAACGGGTCGAGCGGGTCTTTACCGAATCGGACTGGGATTTTTTGACCCAGATGGCTGCGCCTGAATATACCTATGAGCGCTTCCTGCGGGCGGTCGGCAAGTTCCCCGCCTTCTGCGGCGACTACACGGACGGGCGCAATGCGGACGCCATCTGCAAAAAGTCCATCGTCACCGCCTTCGCCCACTTCGCCCAGGAGACGGGCGGCCATATCGGCAAGGACAATGTGTCCGACAACCCGCTGGGGCTCGAGGAGTGGCAGCAGGCGCTGGTGCATGTGCGCGAGATGGGCTGGGCCGAGGGGCAACTCGGCTATACCACTGGCTGTGGCCAGAATGACTGGCAGAACAGGAAATGGCCCTGCAGCACGGGGCAGGGCTACTTTGGCCGTGGCGCTAAACAGCTCTCCTACCACTTCAACTACGGCGCCTTCTCCGAGGCGATGTTTGACGGCAACGCCTCTGTGCTGCTGAACAACCCCGGCCTGGTGGCCGACTCCTGGCTCAACCTCGCCTCCGCCATCTGGTTCTTCCTGACGCCGCAAGCCCCCAAACCCGCCATGTTGCACGTCATCGACAGAACCTGGGTGCCCTCCCAGCGCGAGATCGCGGCGGGCATCGGCTATGGCTTTGGCACCACCATCAATGTCATCAACGGCGGCATAGAGTGTGGCGAGCAGAACAAGAACAAGGGGCAGCCGGTCAACCGCATCCGCTACTGGGAAGGGCTGGCCGCCCACTACGGGATCCCGCTGCTCCCGGACGAGAAGAACACCTGCTGGCAGCAGACCCCCTATGGCAGCCTCAACCTGAACGGCGCCACCGACGTGCTTTACACCAACTGGGACGGCAACTGGAAATATTATGCCGACAGGCCTGGTGGCTACTCGTTCGAGTGCGAGCTGGTGGGATTCCAGACCGCCTATTCGGCCCTGGTGCCGGGGGATTACGAGAAGTGCGTGACCAACTTCTACGGCTCCCACGCCAACTGGCCCAAGGTGCGGGTGGTGGCCAAGCTCGATCCCGCGCCCGTTGACCCGACCGACCCGCCCGTGGGAGATGTGCCCGCCTGGGTAGCCAGCAAGGTCTACACCGCAGGCAATAAAGTCAGCCACAAGGGCGTGGTGTATCAGGCGAAGTGGTGGACCCAGGGCAACGAGCCGGGCAAGGGAGATCCCTGGGCGCCGGTGAACTGAGCCCGGCAGGGCGCGTCATCAGTCATGATGGGGAAGGGGGGGGATGGGCCTCTCTTCCCCTCTTTCATGGGGATCCGGCGCAAGGGGGCCTCTGATAGGCCCGGCGGGCACTTGCCTGCGCTCTTCATCTATTCGAGGGAGCTTGGGATCTCATCCCACACAGAGGAGTGACACATGAATATCGCCATCCATTTTGAAATTCCGGTGCAGGATCTGACGCGGGCCATCCGCTTCTATGAAGCGCTCTTCGAGATAGCCCTCGAGCGGGCGCAGATAGATGGCAACGAGATGGCGCTGTTTCCGCTCCTTGACGGCATGGCGGGCTGCTCCGGCGCCCTGGCAAAGGGGGAGAGCTATGTGCCGAGCCAGGACGGCACCCGGGTCTATCTGAAGGTCGCGGACATAGAGCGGGCCATGGCCCGGGCGCTGACAGCGGGAGGGGAGTGTCTCTATACCATCACCCGGGTGAGCGAGCACATCCGGGTGGCCGAGCTCAGGGATTGCGAAGGCAACCGCATCGCCCTGCAGGAGGGGCCCTGAGTGTTATTCATCCGGTGCATGGGGGTTATTGAATCATTCGCGTCATGAATGAAGGCGGCGAATGTCCCCTTTTGGAGGGAGGCCAGGGTCGTCAGCCCCGCGGTGTGGCCCCGGGATGGTCAGTTGCCGCCGCCCGGATCCCGTGCTACTTCATCTGGTGCGGCAAGGAGTCAAGATCCACTTAGCCCCGTCTGCCGCTCAGAGCTCAAGGAGGCATCATGGAAGGTCATTGTCTGTGTGGCGGGATCACCGTTTCAAGCGGCGATCACAAGGAGGTCAACCTGTGTCACTGCGCCATGTGCCGGCGCTGGTCCGGCGGGCCCATGTTCGCGGTGCATGGTGGCAAGGGGGTCAGTTTCAAGGGGCTCAGCCCTGTGGCCTACCGCTCGTCCGAGTGGGCGGAGCGCGGCTTCTGCCCCACCTGCGGCACCCACCTTTTCTACCATCTGTTGCCGACGGACGAGTACATCCTCTGTGCCGGGCTGTTTCAGGAACAGGGGTTCGAGCTCACCGGGCAGATCTTTATCGACGAGAAACCGGACTTCTACGAGCTGAAAAACGACACCCCGACCCTGACCGGGCAGCAGGTGTTCGAGCAGTTCGCCCCCAAACCCTGAGCCCGTCGCTGCGCCAGCAGTGTCGGCAAAACCCCAAGGAGACTGTCATGGATGAGCAACAGAAGGTGAGGGGGCCTGCCTCCTATTTTCCCTCCATCGAGAAAACCTATGGGCAGCCGATTGCCCACTGGCTGGCCCTGCTGGCAGGGCGGGAGGAGCGCAAACACATGGCGCTGGTGGCCTGGCTCAAGGCCGAGCACGGCCTGGGCCACGGCCATGCCAATGCCCTGGTGGCCCACCATCTGGCGCAGCACCCCACGCCCTGAAGGCGCAACAGGAGCCGATGCCGTGTCGTTGCGCAGGGGGTCTGCCTGCCGCCGCGCCGGATCAGCAGGTAAATAGAGGAGAAGAGGGATGAAGATAAGCGTCAGCGTCCGGGTCGAGCGGCCACTCGCTCTGGTATGGGAGGGGTGGAACACCCCCGCCAGCATCATGGCATGGAACGCCGCCTCCCCCGAGTGGCACTGCCCCGGCAGCCGGGTGGATCTGCGGGTCGGCGGGCTTTTTTGTCACCGTATGGCCGCCCGGGATGGCAGCATGGAGTTTGATTTCGAGGGCACCTTCACCGAGGTGGTGCCCCTAACCTCCCTGGGTTACGTCATGGACGACGGCCGCGCCGTCAGGGTGACGTTCGTGGAGGAGCAGGGAGGCACCCGGGTGCACGAGGAGTTCGACGCCGAATCCGAACACAGCGGCGAGCAGCAGCGCGCCGGCTGGCAGAGCATACTCGACAACTTCAAACGCTATATGGAAAGCGCGTCCTGAGACGCGCTTTTCGAGCAACCTTCTCCTGCCCGGCGCCGGGCTACTCCTCGATATCCAGCAGCACCAGGATGGCGCTCTCGCCCCCCCATTCCCGCGGGGCCTGATGGAAGGCGCGCACATTGGGGTGCTGGGCCAGCCAGCTCGGAATGCGCTGCTTGAGCACATGTTTGCCGATGCCGTGCATCACGGAGGCGACGTGAATGTTCTCTTTCTGGCACAGGGTGAGCAGGGCGGCCAGCTCCTGCTTGGCCTGGAGCTGACTCATGCCATGAAGATCCAGATAAATCTCCGGCGGATAGAGGCCGCGCTTGAGCTTTTTCAGCTCGAATTTTGACACGTCTTCACGCACAAAACGGGTCGGGCCCTCTTCGTCCAGATGAGGCTGGTACTCGTCGCTGAAAAAGTGGTCAACCCCAAGCTTTTCGCGGCTTTCGCGCAGTTCGCGTTTCTGCTTGACCGGGCTTGAGGAGGCCCTTATGGTATCTTGCTTAATTTTCCGGGTACCTTTGACAGCATCACGAAACAGCAGGCTTTCCTCGTCTGTGGGTGAGGGCGATTTTTTCATCAGGTACTCGTCTTGCTCGCTGTATAGAATTCTCGGGCCGGATATTACTCGACTTGGAGGTGGATTTGGACAAGATATTTATCGACGAGGTGGTTGCCGAGATGCACACCATCCAGGACATGTTGCGCTGGGCCATGAGTCGTTTCAACGACGCCGGGATCTTCTACGGACATGGTACCGACAACGCCTGGGATGAGGCCGTGCAACTGGTGCTGCCCGCGTTACATCTGCCGCCGGACGTGGATCCGGGTATGCGCCACTCCCGCCTGACCACCAGCGAGCGCCACCGCATCGCCGAGCTGATCATCCGCCGGGTACAGGAGCGGGTGCCTGCCGCCTACCTGACCAACAAGGCCTGGTACGCGGGTTGGGAGTTCTACGTGGACGAGCGGGTGCTGATCCCGCGCTCCCCCATCGCCGAGATGGTGGCCAACCGCTTCGCCCCCTTCCTCAAACATGAGCCGACCCGGATCATGGATCTCTGCACCGGCTCGGGTTGCATCGCCATCATCATGGCCCACGAGTTCCCCCATGCGGAAGTGGATGCCATCGACATCAGCGTCGATGCCCTCAACGTGGCCGAGCGCAACATCAACGACCATGGCCTCGAGCAGCAGGTCATCCCGATCCGCTCCGATCTGATGCGCGACCTGCCCGCCGGTGACAAGTACGATCTCATCGTCTCCAACCCGCCCTATGTGGACTCCGAGGACATGTCGGACTTGCCTGAGGAGTTTCGTCACGAGCCGGAGCTGGCGCTGGCATCGGGCTCCGACGGCCTCAAGCTCACCAAGCGCATCCTGGCCAATGCCGCGGACTTCCTCAAGGATGACGGCGTGCTGGTGGTCGAGGTGGGCAACAGCATGATCCACCTGGAAGCCCAATTCCCCGAGGTGCCCTTTACCTGGGTCGAGTTCGAGAACGGCGGTCACGGTGTCTTCGTGATGACCCGCGCCGAGCTGGTGCAGTACCAGGCCCATTTCGCGATTTACAAGAGCTAAGCAGCAAGGAGCACCCATGGCAGGGAACAGTTTTGGCCAACTCTTTCGGGTCACCACCTTTGGCGAGAGCCACGGCCTCGCGCTCGGCGCCGTGGTCGACGGCTGCCCCCCGGGGCTTGAGATAAGCGAAGCGGATCTGCAAATCGATCTGGACAGGCGCAAGCCCGGCACCTCCCGCTACACCACCCAGCGCCGCGAAGCGGACGAGGTGAAGATCCTGGCCGGGGTGTTCGAGGGACGCACCACGGGCACTTCCATAGGGCTCTTAATCGAGAACACCGATCAGCGCTCCAAGGACTACTCCGAGATCAAGGATCTGTTCCGTCCGGGCCACGCCGACTACACCTATCACCAGAAGTACGGCCAGCGTGACTACCGCGGCGGTGGCCGCTCCTCGGCGCGCGAGACCGCCATGCGGGTGGCGGCGGGGGCCATCGCCAAGAAGTACCTCAAGCAGATGCACGGCATCGAGATAGTGGGCTTTCTCTCCCAGCTCGGTCCCATCAAGGCCGAGGCCTTCGATGCGAGCCAGATCGAGCAGAACCCCTTCTTCTTCCCCGATGCGGGCAAGCTGGAGGCTCTCGACGAGTACATGCGGGCGCTCAAGAAAGAGGGCAACAGCATAGGCGCCAAGGTGGCTGTCATTGCGCGCAACGTGCCTGTGGGACTGGGTGAGCCGGTGTTCGACCGGCTCGACGCCGACATCGCCCACGCCATGATGGGCATCAATGCGGTGAAAGGGGTCGAGATAGGTGACGGTTTCGCCGTGGTGGAGCAAAAAGGCTCGGAGCATCGCGACGAGATGACCCCGGCAGGCTTTGCCAGCAACCATGCGGGCGGCATCCTCGGCGGCATCTCCTCCGGCCAGGACATAGTGGTGAGCATGGCGCTCAAGCCCACCTCCAGCATCACTGTGCCGGGCAAGACCATCAACACCAGCGGCGAGGCTACCGAGATGATCACCAAGGGGCGCCACGATCCTTGTGTCGGCATCCGTGCCGTGCCCATCGCCGAGGCCATGCTGGCCCTGGTGCTGATGGATCACCTGCTGCGCCACCGTGCCCAGAACCAGGGCGTGCATACCCAGACCCCGCTGCTGCGCTGATCTGCAAGCAGCGCTGTTAGCTGATCATCATGCTCTGCAAAAAAGGCGACCCCAGGGTCGCCTTTCTCGTTTGTGCGGTGTCGTCAGGGTCAGCCCTGAGTGCCTTCCTCCCGGGGCTGGCTGCCATCGAGGCGGCACACCGGCGGGGCAAACGCCGCGTCCGGCGCCGGGAGGTCGGCGATGACGGCATCGATGCGGGCGAGCTCTGCGTCGCTCACCGCCTGGCTGGCAAACATCAGGCTGACCGGCTGCTGGTGCAACAGCACCTGACACAGGGTGAACTCCTCTGCCCCCAGCTGGGCCAGCCGATGGCGGGCATATTGCCACTCTATGATGACCCCATCGAGTCGCCGCGCCAGCAGGAGGGCGATCAGCCTGTCATCCGAGTTGTATTCGCTCGCCTGCCGAAGGGAGGGGCAGGCGTCGCTGAGGGGGAGGGGACGGGTGCCTCGCAGCTTGCCAAGGCGTAGCCCCGTCTGCTGGCATAGATCCGCTAGGCCCCTTATCCCCTGCCAGCGATCTGGGTTCCCGGGGGCCGCCTTGTGGCTGAGCAGCACGAAGCTGGCACGTCTGTAGGGGGCCGAGAAGCGGGCGAAGCGCGCCCGCTCCGGGGTCTTCAGGGCTCCCATGGCGACATCCAGCTGCTGGCGCGCCATCAGGTGCAAGGCCCGGGCCCAGGGGAGGTTGCGAAACTCGGGCTCAAGATTGGCGCCGCGGAGGATCTGGCGGGTCAGGGTCACGTCCAGCCCGCCGAGCTCACCGTCGGCCTCGATCTCGCTGAAGGGGGGCCAGTGGCTCCAGGCCACCGACAGTGTCTCCCTGGCGCCCAGAGGCAGGCTCAGTGTGAGCAGCAGGCCCAGGCTCGATGCAGAGCGGATGGCGGCCTGGATATGTCTTCTGATCAAGCAGAACCTCCCTGTTCTGTGTCGTGAGTGTATGAATACGCACCCCAGGATGGGCATGGGCTAGCCCTGGCGAGCGTCATCATCGCCATTCTGCCCCGCCATAGCGGGCTTTTCCACCCGTGCTGGGAGGCATATCACATTTTCCTCGTCTAAGTGCGCCAACTCCGTTAGACTGCGCCTCTATTCTTTCCCCTTTGCTCTGCTCCCCGGGGAAATCGTTGTTTTCTCTATAGGCCCAGATCCTGTGAGATGGCATCGGCTCAGCAGAGGAGCCCCACCACAGATCCCCGGCGCCCCTATCCCTAGCAGGTAATTATGAGTTTTACTTCCCTCGGTCTGGCCGAACCCTTGTTGCGTGCCGTTGCCGAGCAAGGCTACGACACCCCGTCTCCCATCCAGCAACAAGCGATCCCGGCCGTCCTGGCTGGCCGTGACCTGATGGCCGCCGCCCAGACCGGGACCGGCAAGACCGCAGGCTTTACCCTGCCGATGCTGCAGCGCCTCACCGAGAGCAAGCGCAAAGTATCCCCGAACCGCATTCGTGCCCTGGTGCTGACTCCGACCCGCGAGCTGGCTGCCCAGGTGGGCGAGAGCGTGCGTAACTACGGCAAGCACCTGCCGATCCGCAGCCACGTCGTCTTCGGCGGCGTCAGCATCAACCCGCAGATGATGGCAACCCGCCGTGGTTTGGACGTGCTGGTGGCCTGCCCGGGCCGCCTGATGGATCTCTACAACCAGAACGCCGTGAAATTCGACGAAGTCGAGATCCTGGTGCTGGACGAAGCGGACCGCATGCTCGACATGGGCTTCATCCGCGACATCCGCAAGATCCTCGCCCTGATGCCGAAGAAGCGCCAGAACCTGCTCTTCTCCGCCACCTTCGCCGACGAGATCCGCGAGCTGGCCACCGGTCTGCTGGACAACCCGGCGGTGATCGAAGTAGCCCCGCGCAACAGCACCGCCGAGCGTATCGAGCAGCTGGTGCACCCCTGTGACAAGGCCAACAAGATCGCGCTCTTGAGCCACCTGGTCACCAGCAACGACTGGCAGCAGGTACTGGTGTTCACCCGTACCAAGCACATGGCCAACCGTGTTGCCGAGACCCTCGACAAGAATGGCGTCAGCGCCGCCGCCATCCACGGCAACAAGAGCCAGGGTGCCCGTACCCGTGCCCTGGCCGGTTTCAAGGAAGGCAGTGTCAAGGTGCTGGTGGCGACCGACATCGCCGCCCGTGGTCTGGACATCGACAAGTTGCCGCAAGTGGTCAACTTCGAGCTGCCCAACGTGGCGGAAGACTACGTGCACCGTATCGGCCGTACCGGCCGTGCCGGCGCCGCTGGTCACGCCATCTCTTTGGTGGCGGCCGATGAAGGCAAGCTCATCAAGGCGATCGAGCGTCTGACCAAGCAGAACATCAAGTGCGAGCAGGTAGCTGGCTTTGAAGCCTCCCGTGAGACGCTGGACAACATCGCCCGTGGCATTGGCGCGCCGCTGCGCAAAGAGCCGCGCGATCCGAGCGAAGAGCGCCGTGCGCCGCGCCCGCAGGGTCAGCGTCAGGGGGCCGGTCGCTCCGGCAATGCTGGCGGTGCGCGCACCGGTGGCAACGCGGGCAAGCCAAAGCCGCAAGGTGGCCAGCGTCCCGCCGAGGGTGCCGCCAAACCGGCCCAGGCCCGTCGTCCCCGCCGCGCCAGCCACAACCAGTAAGCGGCTCGGGAGCCAGGCTCCCCGGCTGTTCGGTTGCTAAAAAAGCCCGCACCATCTGGTGCGGGCTTTTTGTTTGTGGCCAGCAGTGAAATGGTCAGGGGATGAGCACGGTGATCAAGATATGGGCCGCGCTCACCAGGATCACGCTGAAGGTCAGTCCCATCCCCACCACCCGATAGCGGAAGTTCTCCGGCGTTCGGCTCATGCCAAAGGCGTGGCAGAGGCGGCCGCACAGCAAGCTGGCTCCCAGCAGATGAACAAGCCAGGGGGTCTGGCTGGAGGTTTCGACAAAATAGATGAGCAGCAGGGCCAGGGGAACATACTCGGCAAAGTTGGCGTGCACCCGCATGGCCCGCAGCATGGCGGGATCTTCCCCGTGCCCCAGCGCCACCCCGCGGCTGTGGCGGGTGCGAATGGTGCGCACGCTGAGCAAGACAAAGAGCAGGGCGAGCAGGGCTGCGTAGATGGGCGCTATGGTCATGGTATCTGGCTCTCGAGTGGATGTGTTTGCTTTGATATTGCTTGGCGCCTCAATGGCTTGCCTCTGAGGGTAGCAGCAAGATGTGGCGAATTGGCGAACCAGGGCGCAACCAGTGGCCGAGAGCGCCTGGACCCAAAGAATAAAAAGCCCCGCCAACTTATGCTGGCGGGGCTTTTCAATATGGGGCATTCAAAGCCGGTAGGATCAGAGCGCGGGCAACATGCCGAGGCTGACGCTCACCTGGACGCCAACGATCAGCACCCCCATGGCGCCGGCCAGGCCCAGGGCCAGCACGCCGCCCGGGACACGGTAGTGGTGCGCCTCGGCCTGCTTGCGGCTCTGCCACACCAGGGCCACCGGCAGCAGCACCGCCAGCACCGCCAGGGCAATGGCGGCGTAACCCAGCGCCATGATGAAGCCTTGCGGGAAGTAGAGGGCAAACAGCAGAGGAGGCACGAAGGTGATCATGCCGGTCTGGCTGCGGCCCTGCCAGTTGTCCTTGCGGCGGGTCACCTTGGCCATGAAGTCAAAGAGCCCGAGCGTCACCCCGAGGAAGGAGGTGGCGAGCGCCAGATCTGCGAACAGGTGCATCGCCTGATTGAAGGCGGGCCAGTTCACCAGGTTGCCGACGCTGGCGAGCAGGCTGTCGAGCGCCCCGCCGGTCTGGATCAAGGTCTGCTGACCGAGCAGGCCGAGGATGGCTACCTGCCACAGCACATAGAGGATGAGCGGCAGGGCAGAGCCCCACACAAACACCCTGCGCAGCTGCTTGGGGCAGTCGCCGAGATAGAGCATGACGCTCGGGATGGAGCCGTGGAAGCCGAACGAGGTGAAGATGACCGGCAGGCCCGCCAGCAGCAAGCCTTGACCGAGGGGCATGGAGAGCAGATGTTGCCCCTCGGCGCGGGGCAGCAGCAGTGCCAGCACCCCTACCATGATCACCAGTTTGACGGTGAACATCAGGCGGTTGAGGTAATCCACCTGTTTGGTGCCGACGCACACCATGCCGCCAAACAGCAGGGTGAAGGCCCAGGCCGCCTGCTCCTGGCTGACGGTGGTGCCCGCATCCGCCAGCGCCTGTGCCAACAGGCTGCTGCCGCCGCTGATGTAGGCGGAGGCCAGGGAGTAGAACAGCATCAGTATGCAGAAAGAGGCGATGCGCTTGCCCCAGGGGCCGAGCAGGTGATCCGCCAACTGGTGCAGGTACCACTTGCCGGTATTGAGGCTGGCCTCCACCTGCAGCATGGCGGTGAAGGCCATCAGGGCCCAGAGCCCGACCATCAGCAGCAGGGTGGCGGGGCCGCCCAGCGACGAGGAGGCCAGCGGCAGGGCCAGCATGCCGGCGCCTATGGTGGTGCCGGCAATCAACAGGGTGCAACCCAGAGTTTTGGTATTCATGGTGTCCATCCAGATAGAGAAACTGCGTATTCAAAAAAGCGTGTCAGTGGCGCTGTCGGCCGGGTGCCTCCGGGGGCGGGACCGGAGGCTAGCAATATCGGAGTGGACGCATCGTTACGAAAACCCTGTGGGTTGTAAAATATGGTTGCCACGTTAACGGATCAAAATAGTGGAAACAAGCCTGAAAAGGCGGATTTTGTACTGTGAGGTGGCAGTGAGTGGAAATAAAAGATGACAGCAAGCGGTCTTGACTGGTGGAAAAGCGCGCCGGTGTGGCAGGAGGCCGCCGGCGCGTGAGGGGGCGTCAGCGGCGACGCTTGAGGGTGCGGCTCACATAATGCAGACCAGAGCGGTAGTGGCCGTTGATGGCCTCGAAGGCGAGGGCAAGGGCCTGGGCAGCCAGGGCGTCGTGCTGCTGGGGCAGTGAGTTGATGCCAAAGGGGAGGAAGTCCAGCAGCCTATCGTCCCCGAAGGTGGCCATGGCAATCCGGCTCATGTCGGCTTCCTGCTCCAGCAGATAGTCGAGCACCCCCTCCATCAATATGTAGGAGGTGGCGACCAGCGCCTCGGGCAACTGGCCGAGCCGCTGGTGCAGCTCCTTGATCAGGCGATAGCCCTCGGCACGGGAGAAGTGGGCCCCCTCGCAGACATGGGGTGTCAGCAGGGCGGCGCTGGCGTGGCTGCTCAACGCCTGCTCGAAACCGGCGCGGCGCTCCTGGCTGATCGTGAGACCCGGCAGCGCTGTGATCAGGGCCACGTGGCGAAGGGCGGGGGTGAGCAGGGAGGCGGTGAGATCGCAGCTCGCCTTCTGGTTTTCACTCGCCACGGTAATGAAGTGATCGGCGGCCAGGGCCCGGTCTATGGCCAGGATCTGCACGCCATGGGTCTGCTGCTCCCGATAGAAAGGATCCGCCGGCGGCAGGCAGCTCGCCACCAGCAGCGCATCCACATGGCGGCTGACCAGCATCCGGGCCAGCTCCTTCTCGGTGTCCGGTTCGTCTTCCGAGCAGACGATCAGCAGCTGATAGCCCTGAGCCCGGGCGCCTTGCTCGAGACGCTTGGCGAGCTTGGCGTAACTGGCGTTCTCAAGGTCCGGCAGGATGAAGCCCAGGGTCCTGGTCTGGCCGCCGCGCAGGGAGGCGGCGCGGCTGTCCGGCTGATAGTTGTGGGCCAGGACCACGGCCATCACCTTGTCACGGGTGGCCTGGCTGATGCGATATTGATCCGCCTTGCCGTTGATCACATAGCTGGCGGTGGTACGCGAGACACCCGCCAGGGCGGCGATTTCATCCAGTTTCATCATATTGGCTCTGTTTGAGTTGCAAGGCCCGCGACGGTTTCAGGTGGGGGCACCGAAAAGTGTGCGCGGGATCATATCATTGAAAAGCACTCTCAGTGGGATCTTGAACAATTGGCTGAAACGATTCAGTCTGAGTGTAAGTGAAACGATTCAGCTTGTCAGTAAGCGATGAATGTTTGACCAGGAAATGCCGCAGCGGCCTACCTGGGGGAAGATTCCCGTCTATTGTCAGCAGGCAAATTACCCGAAATCCAAGTTGAGTTGAGCCGGTGTGCCGCGAGGCGAAGCCGGACCTGATGGAGAATCTCTATGTTGAAGTTGGCGCGACAGCAAATCCTGCTGGGACAATCGGTGGCGACCAAGGCGGACGCCATCGCCCTGCTGGCAGGCAAACTGACCGAAGCCGGTCTGGTGGAAGCAGGTTATGTGGACGGCATGCTGGCGCGGGAAGCCCAGCACGCCACCTACCTTGGCAGCGGCATCGCCATTCCTCACGGCACTACTGACACCCGCCATCTGGTCAAGAGCACAGGTGTCATGGTGGCCCAGTTCCCCCAGGGCATCGAGTGGGATGAGGGGCAGACTGCCTACGTCGCCATCGGCATCGCCGCCAAGTCCGACGAGCATCTGGGCATCTTGCGCCAGCTCACCCATGTACTGGGTGACGATCAGGCCGCCGGGCAATTGAGAGAGGCCACAGATGAAGAGACCATCATCAACATCCTCACCGGCGCGACAGCTGCCAAAGAGGTGCAATACCTGACCCTGGCGGACTTCCCGGCCGACGATCGCGACCAGCTGCTGCTGGGCGCTGCCGCCCGTGCCAAATCCGCCGGTTGGGGGGAGGCCGCCATGGTCACTTCACTGTTGGCAAGTGACCCTGCCTATCTGGGGGATGGCGTCTGGCTGGCCCGTACGCAAGCGGCCCAGACCGGCTGGGTGTTGGCTACCCCGAGCAGTGCGCTCAGCGCAGGGGATCTGCCCGTCAGCGCCCTCTTGCTGCTGTGCGCCGCAGACAGCAGCCATCTGCCCCAGCTAGAGAACCTGGCCAAGTTGGCTGCCGCAGGTCAGCTCGGGACGCTCGCGGGCAGCGACGGATTGGCCATGCTGCAGGCAGGTCCGGCGAGCGGTCTGTCCGAGACCTTCACCATCATCAACCCCCATGGCCTGCACGCCCGTCCGGGCGCCATGCTGGTCAAGGTGGCCAAGGAGTTTGCATCCGACATTCGGGTGGCGAATCTGGATGGCAGCGGCGAAGCCGTCTCCGCCAAGAGCCTGATGAAGGTCATCGGCCTTGGGGTCAAGTGTGGTCACCGTCTCGCCTTCCGTGCCGAAGGGGCGGATGCCGAGGCGGCCCTCAAGGGCATAGGCGAGGCCATTGCCGCCGGTCTGGGCGAGGGGGCACTCTCATGACACTAATGACCATCACCCTCAACCCAGCGCTGGATCTCACCGCCCGCCTCGAGGCCATGACCCTGGGCGAGGTGAACCTGGTGAGCGACGCCAATTTGCGCGCTGCGGGCAAGGGGATCAACGTCGCCATGGTCCTGAAAGATCTCGGCCGTGACGTGGGCCTGACCGGCTGGCTCGGCGAGGATAACCAGCAGAGCTTCGTCTCTCTGTTTGCCGAACGCTCACTGGCCGATCACTTCGTGCGCGTGCCGGGCAGTACCCGCATCAACGTCAAGATCTCCGAGCAATCGGGGCGGGTCACGGATCTCAATCTGCCGGGGCTTGACGTGCACCAGGCGGAAGTGGCCGCGCTGGAGGCCGAGATAGAGAAACTGGCGCCGCGCGCCGACTGGTTCGTGCTGGCGGGCAGCCTGCCCAAGGGGGTCGAGCCTGGCTACTGCGCCAAGCTTATCAGCCTGCTCAAGGCCAAGGGCAAGCAGGTGATCTTCGATTGCAGCGGCGCGGCCCTGAGCGAGGGCATCAAGGCGGCGCCGACCCTGGTCAAGCCCAACCTGGAAGAACTCAGCCAGTGGGCAGGTCGCCCCATCAAGACCCTGAGCGATCAGGCTGACTGTGCCCGCGCCCTGCAGGCCGCCGGTATCCCCCATGTGGTGATCTCCAATGGTGCCGACGGCCTCATCTGGTTTGGCCCCGATGCCGTCTGGCAGGCCATTCCGCCGCGCATGAATGTCGTCAGCACTGTGGGTGCCGGTGACTCCCTGGTGGCTGGGCTGGCCCATGGCTTGAGCCTTGGCTGGGCGCCGGAGCAGACCCTGCGCCTGGCCACCGCCGTCTCTGCCTTGGCGGTGAGTCAGGTGGCGGTCGGCTTTGACGATATCAAGGTACTCACCCCCTTACTCGAGCAGGTGCGCGTGCAGCGTCTGGATGACCTGGCACCGGCTCAATCCAATCCCCTTTCGATGACACACTCAGGAGATGCCCAATGAAAGCAATTCTGGTTACGGCTTGCCCGGCGGGCATTGCCACCAGCTTTCTCGCTGCAAAACGGATAGAACAGCAGGCCAAGCTGGCGGGCTGGGAGCTCACCCTCGACGTCGGCTCAAGCGTGCAGCCCCGCCAGGTTCCCTCGAAAGAGCAGATTGCCGCCGCCGACCTGGTGCTGGTAGTCGCTAGTGCCCCTGTGGATCTCGCCGCCTATGACGGCAAGCGCCTCTATCAGGGCAGCATGGATCTGGCGCTGCAGGATCCGGCCGCCCTGCTGGAAGCCGCCGCGAGCGGTGCCAGCCTCTATCGCCATCAGGCCGCGCCCGTGGTTGCCACTGCCGCTCTCAAGGCGACCACAGGTGCCAAGCGCATCGTTGCCGTCACCGCCTGCCCGACCGGCGTGGCCCACACCTTTATGTCGGCGGAAGCGCTGGAGACCATGGCAAAGCAGCTGGGCCATCAGATCCGTGTCGAGACCCAGGGCTCGGTCGGTGCCCAGAATGCCCTGACCGCCGATGAGATAGCCGCCGCCGATCTGGTGTTCCTCGCCACCGACATCGAGGTGGACATGGCCCGCTTCGATGGCAAGCCCGTCTATCGCACCAGCACGGGGGCGGCGCTCAAGAAGACCCGCGCCGAGCTCGACAAGGCGTGGACAGAGGCGAAGACCTATCGCCATAGCGGCGCCGCCGCGGCCAAGAAAGAGGAGAAGGCCGGCCCCTACAAGCACCTGCTGACCGGTGTATCCTTCATGCTGCCCATGGTGGTGGCCGGTGGCCTCATCATCGCGCTCTCCTTCATCTTCGGCATAGAGGCGTTCAAGGAAGAGGGTACCCTGGCGGCTGCCCTGATGAAGATTGGCGGCGGCTCCGCCTTCGCCCTGATGATCCCTGTACTGGCCGGTTACATCGCCTACTCCATCGCCGACCGTCCGGGTCTCGCCCCCGGCATGATTGGCGGTATGCTGGCCAGCTCCCTCGGTGCCGGTTTCCTCGGCGGCATAGTCGCCGGTTTCCTCGCCGGTTACAGTGCCAAGTACCTGAGTGACAAGGTGCGCCTGCCGGTGACCCTGGAAGCGCTCAAGCCCATCCTCATCATTCCGCTCTTTGCCAGCCTGTTCACCGGCCTCGTCATGATCTATGTGGTGGGCGGCCCGGTGGCCGGCATCATGAATGCCATGACAGAGTTCCTGAACAACATGGGCTCCGCCAACGCCGTGCTGCTGGGTGTCATCATAGGCGCCATGATGTGCTTCGACATGGGGGGGCCGGTCAACAAGGCGGCCTACGCCTTCGGGGTCGGCCTGCTCGCCTCCAAGACCTATGCCCCCATGGCTGCCGTGATGGCAGCCGGCATGGTGCCGGCCCTGGGGATGGGGATAGCCACCTTCCTGGCCAGCAAGAAGTTCATCAAGGCGGAGCAGGAAGCGGGCAAGGCCTCCTTCGTGCTGGGTCTGTGCTTCATCTCCGAGGGGGCCATTCCCTTCGCGGCCAAGGATCCGATGCGGGTCATCCCGGCCTGCATGGTGGGCGGCGCCCTGACAGGTGCGCTCTCCATGCTGTTCGGCTGCGAACTGGTGGCGCCCCACGGCGGCCTGTTCGTGCTCTTCATCCCGAACGCCATCAGCCACGTGATGATGTACATACTGGCCATCGCGGCAGGCTCGCTCCTGACCGGCGTCTCCTACGCCATGCTCAAGCGCGGCGAGGAACAGGCCAAGCTGGCAACGGCCTGACGGGCATCCCTCCGATGAATGACAAGGCGGCCTGCGGGCCGCCTTTTGTTTTGGTGGGCAGAAGGAGGGCAGGGAAGGGAAGGGGTCAGAAATCCCAGCCGGGTTGCGATGGCGGCTCGACGGGGTCACCCTCTCTGGCCTTGCGGCGGGCGGCGTCGACCCGCGCCTTGCGGTTACGGCACAGGCGCATCACCTCCTGCTGCTGGGTCGGGGTCATGACGAGCCAGTTGAATCGCTCTTCCCGGCTGCGCAGGCACCCCTTGCAATATCCCTTGTTGTTCACTTCGCAGACCCCGACGCAGGGGCTTGTCAGGGGGAAGATTTCGAGCTGTTCCATCCACGACCTCTCACATCTTGTCACCTTGTTATAACCCAGAAGATCCCCTTTGGAGAAATAGGGCGTCCGGGGGCGGATGGCGTTTGCTTTCCCCCGGCAAATTTGGCATCTTCCCCGCCGAACATGATGCTCGGTGTTATATGAGGACATATGAATAAACATGCGTACTGGCTGGCCGCCGCCGTCGTGGGGCTGGCCGGTTGTGCGGGCAACCCTGAACCCGCCAAGGTGCCCCAGAAGAAGGCGGAAACCAGATGTTTTCTGAACTGCGAGGTGCCGGAAAATCTGGGCAAGCAGTATCTGGATGGTGCCCTGCCCGGGGATCTGGTGCGGGTGGAGCGGGTCAACAGCCGTCAGGCGTCGGATTTTCGCAAGTTCGGCCCCCAGAGCCGCCTGGTGCTGGAGCGCTCCGGCAAGATGACCCGCCGCTATGGCGAGCTCTATCGCCAGCTCTCCCGCTGGGTGGCCAATGGCGGTGATCCTGCCCATATCACCCAGTACGGCATCAGCCTGGCCCAGCTCGGCGGCGCCGATCGCATGGGCAACGTGCTCTTCACCGGCTACTACTCGCCGGTGTTGGAGGTGCGCCACCGCCCGGATGCCAAGTACAAGTACCCCATCTATGCCATGCCCAAGTGCGGTGGCCGTTGCCCGAGTCGGGCCGAGATCCATCAAGGGGCCCTGGCCAACCGTGGGCTGGAGCTGGGTTATAGCAAGTCCCTCATCGACAACTTCCTGATGGACGTACAGGGCTCCGGCTTCGTGCACTACGGCGATGACGACAGGTTGCAATACCTCGGCTACAGCGGCAAGAACGGCCACGGCTATGTCAGCATCGGTCGGGTGCTGATCGATCGGGGCGAGGTGCCCAAGGAGCAGATGTCCATGAAGGCCATCAAGGAGTGGGCGAACCGCCAGCCGGAGGCGAACGTCAAGGAGCTGGTGGAGCAGAACCCCTCCTACGTCTTCTTCGAGCGTCGCCCCACCAACGACGTGGTGGGCGCCGCTGGCATTCCGCTGCTGCCCATGGCGGCAGTGGCCGCCGACAAGACGCTGCTGCCCATGGGGACACCTATCCTCGCGGAAGTGCCCTTGCTCGACAAAGCCGGCAACTGGACCGGCAAACACCAGCTGCGCCTGCTCATCGCGCTGGATGTGGGCGGCGCCGTGAAGAAGGGTCACCTCGATCTCTATCACGGCATGGGAGAGAAGGCCGGTGTGGCCGCCGGTCACTACAAGCACTTTGGCCGGGTCTGGAAGCTGGGCCTGCACCAGGGGCCGACCGCCGCTCCCTGGTTATGACCCTGTGAGGGTTCGGGCGCCTGCGCAGGGCGCCCTGATCAGATGACGCAACAAAAAGCCGCCGGATTGCTCCGGCGGCTTTTTGTTGGGTGCGATTCCACCTTGGGTGGGGTCAATCCTTCTGGATATCCAGCCGGATGGCACCGACCGGTTTGCAGCAGCAGGGCAGGCACTCCCCTGGGGAGACAAACGCCAGCGGCACGCTGGGGTAGTGCACTCTGCCTGCCAGCAGCGGGGTGCGGCAGGCGCCGCAATAGCCGCTGCGGCACTGGAACTCCACCCTGTGACCGTGGCGCTCCAGGGTATCCAACAGGCTCTCGCCGGGATGGGCGTGCAGGACGCCATCCTGGGTATGCACCCGTGGCGAACCCGCCTCGCTCTGCGCGGAGGCAGAGCAGGGGACCGGGGTCAGCATGTTGGTGGCGTCACTCACGGCGCTACGTCACCGAGGTCATCAGGGTAAACCTCATCACAGCTCGAAGTCACCGAGATCGTCTGCGTGCACTTCGCTGTCGATCTGGCCGACCAGGTAGGAGCTCACCTCCACTTCCTGGGGGGCGACCTGCACGTTGTCGGACGACAACCAGGTGTTGATCCAGGGGATGGGGTTTTGCTTGGCGCCGGCGAAGGCTGGCTGCAGACCGACCGCACTCATGCGCAGGTTGGTGATGTACTCCACGTACTGGCAGAGGATGTCCTTGTTCAGGCCTATCATGGAGCCATCCTGGAACAGGTACTCGGCCCACTCCTTCTCCTGAATGGCGGCTTCCTTGAAGATCTCGAAGCAAGCCTGTTCGCACTCGGCGGCGATCTCGGCCATCTCGGGGTCGTCCTGGCCGGTGCGCATCAGGTTCAGCATATGCTGCGTCCCCGTGAGATGAAGCGCCTCGTCGCGGGCGATCATCTTGATGATCTTGGCGTTGCCTTCCATCAGCTCGCGCTCGGCGAAGGCAAAGGAGCAGGCGAAGCTGACGTAGAAGCGGATCGCCTCCAGGGCATTGACGCTCATCAGGCACAGATAGAGCTTCTTCTTCAGCCCCCGCAGGGTGATGGTCAGCTCGCGCTCACCCACCCTGTGGGTGCCTTCACCGTGCAGGTGGTAGAGGGCGGTCGCCTCGATCAGATCGTCGTAGTAGTGGCTGATGGAGCCGGCACGCTTCAAGATCTGCTCGTTGGTGATGATGTCGTCGAACACCTGCCCCGGATTGTTGACGATGTTGCGGATGATGTGGGTATAGGAGCGAGAGTGGATGGTCTCGGAGAAGGCCCAGGTCTCGATCCAGGTCTCCAGCTCCGGGATGGAGACCAGCGGCAGCAGCGCCACGTTCGGGCTGCGACCCTGGATGGAATCCAGCAGGGTCTGGTACTTCAGGTTGGAGATGAAGATATGCTGCTCGTGGGGCGGCAGGGCCTGGTAGTCGATGCGATCGTGGGACACATCCACCTCTTCCGGACGCCAGAAGAAGGAGAGTTGCTTCTCGATCAGCCGCTCGAAGATGTCGTGCTTTTGCTGATCATAACGGGCCACGTTGACCGACTGGCCGAAGAACATCGGCTCCTTGAGCTGGTCGTTCTGGGTCTGGCAGAAAGTTGAATAAGCCATGGTGATTTGAATGTCTTGAATGAGAGGAAACAGGAGGGCGGGAGCTTCATGCTCCCGCCCGGTTCATCAGATCGTGCTGCGACTTATATTTTACAAGCCCCGCCGGCGCAACCGTCGTCTTGCAGATCGGTCTGGGCATCGTCCGCACCATCACGGGTGTTGTGATAGTAGAGGGTCTTGAGGCCGTATTTGTAGGCGGTCAGCAAGTCCTTGAGCAGCTGCTTCATCGGGACCTTGTTGCCTTCGAAACGGGCCGGGTCGTAGTTGGTGTTGGCGGAGATCGCCTGATCCACAAACTTCTGCATGATACCGACCAGCTGCAGGTAACCGTCGACGCTCGGCTGCTTCCACAGCAGTTCGTACTGATCCTTCAGGCGATGGTACTCGGGCACCACCTGCTTCAGGATACCGTCCTTGGAGGCCTTGACCGACACCAGGCCGCGCGGCGGCTCTATGCCGTTGGTGGCATTGGAGATCTGGCTGGAGGTCTCGCTCGGCATCAGGGCGGTCAGGGTGGAGTTGCGCAGACCCACCGTCTTTATCTCTTCACGCAAGGACTCCCAGTCCAGATGCAGCGGCTCGTTGCACAGCACATCCAGATCCTTTTTATAGGTATCTATGGGCAGGATACCCTGGGCGTAGGTGGTCTCGTTGAAGGCCGGGCAGGGGCCGAACTCGCGGGCCAGCTGCACGGATGCCTTCAGCAGGTAGTACTGGATCGCCTCGAAGGTGCGGTGAGTCAGGGCCAGACCTGAGCCGTCGGAGTAGCGGGCGCCGTTCTTGGCTAGGTAGTAGGCGTAGTTGATGACGCCTATCCCCAGGGTGCGGCGGTTCATGCTGCCCTTCATCGCGGCTTTGAGCGGGTAATCCTGATAGTCGAGCAGGGCATCCAGGGCGCGCACCGCCAGATCCGCCATCTCTTCCAGGTCTTCCAGCTTCTCGATGGCGCCGAGGTTGAAGGCCGACAGGGTGCACAGGGCAATCTCGCCCTCTTCGTCATCCACGTTGTTGAGCGGCTTGGTGGGCAGCGCAATCTCGAGACAGAGGTTGGACTGGCGCACCGGGGCCACGCTCGGATCGAAGGGGCTGTGGGTGTTGCAGTGATCCACGTTCTGGATGTAGATGCGACCGGTACCGGCGCGCTCCTGCATCATCAGGGAGAAGAGATCCACCGCCTTGAGGGTCTTCTTGCGAATGGACGGATCCTGCTCGTACTTGACGTAGAGCTGCTCGAACTTGTCCTGATCCGCGAAGAAGGCGTCGTACAGACCCGGCGCATCGGACGGGGAGAACAATGTGATGTCGCCGCCCTTGATGAGGCGCTGGTACATCAGCTTGTTGATCTGTACCCCGTAGTCCATGTGACGGACCCGGTTCTCTTCCACGCCGCGGTTGTTCTTCAGGACCAGCAGGCTCTCCACCTCGGTGTGCCACAGGGGGTAGAAGAGGGTGGCGGCACCGCCGCGCACGCCGCCCTGGGAGCAGCACTTCACGGCAGTCTGGAAGTACTTGTAGAAGGGGATGCAGCCGGTGTGGAAGGCTTCGCCGCCACGGATGGGGCTGCCCAGGCCACGGATGCGGCCGGCGTTGATGCCGATGCCCGCGCGCTGGGAGACGTAGCGGACTATGGCGCTGGCGGTGGCATTGATGGAATCCAGGCTGTCATCGCACTCGATCAGCACGCAGGAGCTGAACTGACGAGTCGGGGTGCGCACGCCGCTCATGATGGGGGTGGGCAGGGAGATCTTGAAGGTCGAGACCGCATCGTAGAAACGCTTGATGTAGTCCAGACGGGTATCTTTCGGATACTTGGAGAAGAGGCAGGCCGCCACCAGTATGTAGAGGAACTGCGGGCTCTCGTAGATCTCGCCGGTGACGCGGTTCTGCACCAGGTACTTGCCTTCGAGCTGCTTGACGGCAGCGTAGGAGAAGTCCATGTCACGCCAGTGGTCTAGGTAGCCGTTGAGCTCCTCGAATTCGGCCTGGGTATAGTCGGTCAGCAGGTGCTTGTCGTACTTGCCCATGTCTACCAGACGGGCGACGTGCTGGTAGAGGTGGGGCGGCTCGAACTGGCCGTAGGCCTTCTTGCGCAGGTGGAAGATGGCCAGGCGGGCGGCCATGTACTGGTAATCCGGGCTCTGTTCGGAGATCAGGTCAGCAGCGGCCTTGATGACGGTTTCGTGGATATCGGCGGTACGGATACCGTCATAGAACTGGATGTGGGACTTGAGCTCCACCTGGGAGACCGACACGTTGTCGAGCTTCTCGGCAGCCCAGTCGAGCACGCGGTGAATTTTATCCAGATCGATGGGTTCTTTGTGGCCGTTACGCTTCGTCACAAACAAGTTCATTGGCTGATGACCTTTAGTTGATTCCCGAAAAACCATGGCGCCACGCATCCAGGGTTCCCTTCTCTAGGGTGGCCTGGGGGCGAAGTGCGCCATGAATCACAAGATATAGTGTTATTTTAAATTCGAACTACAAGATAGTGAGGTCGGCACGGCATTGCAATCTGTGGATAACGCATTAGCTGTGGATAAATTGTGGGTGTTCGGGCTCGAGTTAGTGACTGCTCACAGTGAGTGGGTTTTCATCCGTCCGATCCGGCAAATGCAAGTCCGATGATCGAAGATGGAAAATTTAAATAACTTTTTTTGCTTGCGAAAAGAGGGTGTTTTTACTAGCAAATTCAGCCTGGTTATCCCTTGTGCAGCCAGGGTCAAAAGCTGTCCTGTCCCCGCAGGCACGCACTTGTCATCCCCTCAAAACAGGGGGCGCATCTGCGCCCCCTGTCATTGCCATTGTGCGGCTCGGTGAATGAGCTCGGTGCTCATCTGGGAACCCTCTGACGCTAAAGCTGCCCGGATGATCCATCTATAGCGTTATGTTGTGCTGGCTCAGCTCAGCTCGTAGCGCAGCCAATGGTGGAGGGCCTGCACGGTGTCGAACTGCAGATCGGCACCCCAGTCGGCGGTATCCTCGTCATCGCTCAGATAGCCCCAGCCCGCCACAGCGGTACGCATGCCGGCGTTGCGTCCCGCCTCTATATCACGCACATGATCCCCCACGTAGAGGCAGTGGCTCGCCTCGACCCCGAGCCGCTCGCAGGCATAGAACATGGGGGCGGGGTCGGGCTTGCGCACCGGCAGGGTATCGGCACTGACGGTGACGCCACAGCTGGCCAGCGCCGGCAGGGCCGCCAAGAGCGGCTCGGTGAGAAAGCCCGGCTTGTTGGTGACTATGCCCCAGGGCAGCTTCTTCTCATCGAGCCACTCGATGAGATCCAGCATCCCCTCATAGGGGCGGGTGCCGACGCAGAGGTTGGCCGCGTAATGGTCGAGCAGGGCGGTGCGAAGGCGCGTGGCCCCCAGCTCTTCCAGCAGTTCGTCGCCGAGGCCCGCCCTGAGCAGCCCGAGGGCCCCGTGGGAGGTGGTCTGGCGGATGATGGCCTCGGGCAGCGGGGCAAAGCCCTCGCTTATCAACACATGGTTGACGGCGGCACCCAGATCCGGGGCCGTGTCGAGCAGGGTGCCGTCGAGATCGAACAGCACGCAGCGCAGGGGCGCCTTGTCGGTGCTCATCAGATTGACTCCGGGCGCACGAAGGCCACCATGTAGTTGACGTCGACGTTCTTGCCGAGCTTGAAGCTGTTGGAGAGCGGTGCGTAGTGCACCCCGCTCATATCCCGCACCAAGAGGCCCGCGGCTTCACCCATGCGACACAGCTCGGCGGGAGTGATGAATTTTTTGTGGTCGTGGGTGCCCTTGGGGACCATCTTCAGCAGGTACTCGGCCCCCAGGATCATCATCAGGTAGGCTTTCGGGTTGCGATTGATGGTGGAGACGAACACCTTGCCCCCCGGGCGCACCAGGGTGGCGATGGCGCGCAGCACGGACGCGGGATCCGGCACGTGCTCCAGCATCTCCATGCAGGTGACCACATCATACTGGCCAGGGGCCTCGTCCGCGTGGGCCTCGGCGGTCATCTGGCGGTATTCGAGCTCCACCCCCTGTTCCAGGGCGTGCAGACGGGCGACCCCGAGGGGCTCCTTGCCCATGTCGATGCCGGTCACGCGAGCACCACGGCGGGCCATGCTCTCGGAGAGGATGCCGCCACCGCAGCCGATGTCGAGCACGCGTTTGCCAAACAGGCCGCCGCTCTTGTCGGTGATCCAGTCAAGGCGCACCGGGTTGATTTGATGCAGGGGTTTGAACTCGCCCTCCATGTCCCACCAGCGGGAGGCGATGGCTTCAAATTTGGCGATTTCTGTCAGATCGACATTGGCATCACTGTTCATTTTTTGATGATCCTGTGGCAGGGCGCGCAGCGGGCAGGGCGCGCGCAATCTATTGTCCTGGCGGGCATTATAACGGACGGACTTGGTCACACCAGCCCGACGTGTTACCCGGATTTGTGGCTTAAGGTATTTGGCTCAGTGTGTTACCATGTCGCGCTGTTTAAGCCAAAGAACAACTAATTAGGGATTAAGGCTTTCTATGAGCGATCTGGCCAGAGAGATCACGCCGGTCAACATCGAAGAAGAGCTCAAGAGTTCCTATCTGGATTACGCCATGAGCGTGATCGTAGGACGAGCTCTGCCGGATGTGCGTGATGGCTTGAAACCGGTTCACCGCCGCGTTCTGTTTGCTATGAACGAGTTGGGGAACGACTGGAACAAGCCCTATAAGAAATCGGCCCGTGTGGTCGGTGACGTAATCGGTAAATATCACCCGCACGGCGACAGCGCCGTGTATGACACCATTGTCCGGATGGCGCAGGATTTCTCCATGCGTTACATGCTGGTCGATGGTCAGGGCAACTTCGGCTCGGTCGATGGCGACAACGCTGCGGCCATGCGTTACACCGAAGTGCGGATGGCGCGCATCTCCCACGAGTTGCTGGCCGATCTGGACAAAGAGACTGTGGACTGGGTGCCGAACTACGACGGCACCGAGATGATCCCGGCTGTCATGCCCACCAAGGTACCCACCCTGTTGATCAACGGCTCCTCCGGTATCGCGGTGGGCATGGCGACCAACATTCCTCCTCATAACCTCACCGAGATAGTCAACGGCTGTCTGGCGTTGATCGAGAATGGCGCCCTCACCATTGACGAGCTGATGACCTATGTCACCGGGCCCGATTTCCCCACCGGCGGCATCATCAACGGGCGTTCCGGCATCATACAGGCCTACCGCACCGGTCGCGGCTCCGTCTATGTGCGGGCCAAGGCCGAGGTGGAAGTGGACGAGAAGACGAGTCGCGAGACCATCATCGTTCACGAGATCCCCTATCAGGTGAACAAGGCGCGGCTGATCGAGAAGATCGCCGAGCTGGTCAAAGAGAAAAAGGTCGAGGGCATCAGTGCCCTGCGCGATGAGTCTGACAAAGACGGCATGCGCATCGTTATCGAGATCAAACGCGGCGAGTCCGGCGAGATTGTGCTGAACAATCTCTACAAGCACACCCAGATGCAGACCACGTTCGGCATCAACATGGTGGCGCTCGATAACAACCAGCCCAAGGTGATGAATCTCAAAGAGATCCTGGATGCCTTCCTGCTGCACCGCCGTGAGGTGGTGACTCGCCGGACTGTGTTCGAACTGCGCAAGGCGCGGGATCGGGCCCACATCCTGGAAGGTCTGGCGGTGGCGCTGGCCAACATAGACCCTATCATCGAGCTGATCCGCCACAGTGCGACCCCGGCGGATGCGAAAGCGGGCCTGGTTGCCAAGGGCTGGGAACTCGGCAACGTGGCCGCCATGCTGGAAAAAGCGGGCGACGACGCGGCACGGCCGGAGTGGCTGGAGCCGGAATTCGGTATCCGTGAAGGGCAGTACTTCCTGACCGAGATCCAGGCACAGGCCATCCTTGACCTGCGTCTGCACAAGCTGACCGGCCTCGAGCACGAGAAGATCCTGGAAGAGTACCAATCTCTGCTGGATCTCATCGCCGAGCTGCTGTTCATCCTGGCAAGCCCGGAACGCCTGATGGAAGTGATCCGCGATGAACTGCTGGCCGTGCGCGAGCAGTATGGCGACGAGCGTCGCACCGAGATCAGCATGTCCAGTGCCGAGATCAACATCGAAGATCTGATCACCCCGGAAGACGTGGTAGTCACCCTGTCTCACCAGGGCTATGTGAAGTATCAGCCGCTCTCCGACTACGAGGCCCAGCGCCGCGGTGGTCGTGGCAAGTCGGCCACCCGGATCAAGGAAGAGGACTTTGTGGAGCGTCTGCTGGTGGCCAACACCCACGACACCATTCTGTGCTTCTCCACCCGTGGCAAGGTCTACTGGCTCAAGGTCTATCAGCTGCCGGAAGCGTCCCGTGGCGCCCGTGGTCGTCCCATCATCAACCTGCTGCCGCTGGAAGAGGGTGAGCGCATCACCGCCATACTGCCGGTGAAGGAATATGATGCCGACAAGTACGTCTTCTTCGCCACCGCCAACGGTACCGTGAAGAAGACCAGCCTGTCCGACTTCAGCCGTCCGCTCTCCTCCGGTATTCGCGCCATCAACCTCAAAGAGGGTGATGAGCTGATCGGGGTGGACATCACCGACGGCAGCAACGAGATCATGCTGTTCTCCGACGCGGGCAAGGTGGTTCGCTTCGCTGAAGGCAGCGGTCGCGCCGATGTAGCCGATGCGGATGCCAGCGATGACGTCGAGACCGACGACGACGCCGGCAACGACGATGATGGCAGCGACAACGGCGAAGGCACTGAAGGCACCGAAAGCAAGGGCACCTTCAAGGGCGTACGTCCCATGGGTCGTACCGCCGCCGGTGTCCGCGGCATCAAGCTGGCCGCTGGCGACAAGGTGGTTTCCCTTATCGTTCCGCGCGGGATCGGGGCCATCCTCACCGCCACCGAGAACGGTTACGGCAAGCGTACCGCACTCGAAGAGTACCCGACCAAGAGCCGTGGTACCCAGGGCGTTCGCTCCATCAAGGTGGACGAGCGCAACGGCAAGGTGATCGATGCGATCCAGGTCGAAGATACCGACCAGATCATGCTGATCACCAACGGCGGCACCCTGGTCCGTACTCGCGTTGCCGAGGTGAGCGTCATTGGCCGCAACACCGGCGGTGTCCGTCTGATCCGTACCGGTGAAGACGAGACAGTGGTCGGCCTGCAGCGCATCGCCGAGAGCGACGAGGAAGAAAACGACGCTCTGGTCACTGAGGGCATGGCCATCGACGGCGAGCAGGTGGAAGGGGCAGAGACTGCGCCAGACGCCGGTGCTGCCGAGGATGCTGGCTCCAGCGAAGAGGGTGTGGCTGACGACGAATAATCGTTACCTGCCTCGATAAAAAAGAGCGGCCCTTGGGTCGCTCTTTTTATTTGTCCTGCCCTTGTCGCCGTTCGCTCCCGCCGTGGCGATCCACCCGAATTCTTCCGAGCCACATCGACGTGAGGGCGCCACTCTGCCCAAGTCTGGGCGCCAGTTCATTCTCATACCCATACCCATACCCAATCCTTCATCCCGACGTCATCTGGCTGTCATCCCGGCGGGACAGACTGCGGCTGTTCAGGTGGGGGCATGACCATGCCCGAGCCCGGTATTGGCAATATCATCCAGAAGGAGCAGGGGATGACCAGTTGGAGCATGTGGGAGATCTGGTGGAGCCGGATGTGGGGAGAGGATGCCAAGGCATTGGCGCACAGCGAGCAGGAGGAGGTCGCTTATGAGCCATCGCGCCTGCCCGCCGAGCTGATAGCACAGGGCAAGCCGGTGCGCCCTCATCCGCCCAGGCCCAGGGGCTGATCAGAGATAGCCGCAACCATCAGAACAGGCGCAACTGCTCGTTGGGGCGCAAGAAGTGCTCCACATTGAGCTGCACGTGGCGCTTGCCCAAACCAAGGCGCTTGCTGATGAGGCGAAAGCGCTGGGCGAGCAAGTCGGCGAACTGCCCCTCTCCGCGCATGCGGGTACCGAAGGCGGGGCTGTTGAGCGTCCCCCCTCTGCTTGCCCGCAATTGGTTCAGGATGGCCTCCTTTTGGCCAGGGTAGTGCTCCTCCAGCCAGTCGCAAAACAAGGTGGTCAGCTCGTGGGGCAGTCTCAGCAGGATATAGTCGGCGCAGCCGGCGCCTGCCTCCACGGCGCCCTTGATGATCTGCTCCAGCTCGGGCTCGTTGAGCCTCGGGATCATGGGGGCCGCCAGCACCCCCACAGGTATCCCGGCCTGGGCCAGCTTCTCTATGACCTTGAGCCGACCCGCGCCCGTGCTGGCGCGGGGCTCCAGCTGTCGCCTCAGCGTCTCGTTCAGGGTGGTGACAGACACCATTACCTGGCACAGCCCCTCCCGGGCCAGCTCGGCCAGCAGATCGAGATCGCGCAATATCATGGCGCTCTTGGTGATGATCCCCACCGGGTGGCGATGGGCCAGCATCACCTCCAGCAGCTCGCGGGTGAGGCGATAGTGGTGCTCTATGGGCTGGTAGGGATCGGTATTGGCCCCGAGCACTATGGTCTGCGGTTGATAACTGGGCTTGGCAAACTCCCGGCGCAGCAGCGCGGCGGCATTGAGCTTGGCGAACAGCCGGGTCTCGAAATCCAGGCCGGGGGAGAGCTCGAGGTAGGCGTGGCTGGGTCTGGCATAGCAGTAGATGCAGCCGTGCTCGCACCCCTGATAGGGATTGATGGAGCGACCGAAGGGGACATCCGGCGAGAGGTTGTGGCTGATGATGCTCTTGGCCTGGATCTCCCGCACCTCGGTTCGGGGCTGGGACGCACGAAATGCCGCCTCCCATTCCACGGCTTGCCAGCCATCCTCGACGGCATCGATCTGCGGGCCGCTGAAACGGTGTTCGATATTGTGGGTGCTGCCTCGTCCTGCCATCTCATCACACCATGCACTGTTTATATATACAGTCATTCTGCTCGGGATAGTGCCAAACATCAAGTCCGGCCAGTCTTCCCTTATTTCACTCGGCCAAAGAACGGGATCTCTTGCTTGATCTGTCGCTACATTTCGTTTACATAAACAAAATGCGAACTGGATCACGGAAATCGTCATGAACCCCACCACTTACCGCTGGCTGTTTATCTGCGTCATTGCCCTAGTCGCCTGGCGTCTGCTCCCGCTCTCTACCGAGCAGGAGCTGGCAGCGGCCAACCGCGCCTGGCGGGTAGGTCACTTCGAGCAGGCGACCGGCATCTGGCAGCCATTGGCCGAGCAGGGTCAACCCAGGGCGCAGGCGCTGATGGGGTGGAGTCATGAGCTGGGGCAGGGGAGCGAACAGGATCTGGCGCAGGCCATCCGACTCTATCGTCAGTCCGCCGAGGCGGGGGATTCGTTTGGCCAGTACCGGCTGGCGGAGCTCTATCTGCGCGGGGTCGGTGTGCCACGGGATCTGCGTATCGCCTTTCACTGGATGGAGCGGGCTGCCCGCAACGGGGACGTACCCGCCATGCTCAAGGTGGGGGTGCTGCATCTGATGGGGGCCAACGGCCGGGTCGACATGGCCGAGGCCAAGCAGTGGCTCTATCAGACCTCGCAAAAGGGCAACAAGCTGGCGTTGACGGTATTGCAGGAGCTGGCGCTGGCCGAAGAGGGTCGCAGCGCCTTCGATTTCAATGGCCAGTCACTGCTGGGGGAGGGTTAGCCCCTCAGCGGCTGGCGGTGATCTTGCCCGGTGTTACGTCGGTGACATAGAGGGTACTGCGATCGGCGCTGTGCACTATGCTGCATACCTCTCGCTTGCTGCCATCGCTCAGGATCACCAGCTCCCCGAGATGGACGGGGCAGTGTGTCGTCAGCAGGTGGTCCGGGTGGACAATCTTCTCCGCATGCTCCGGAAACGAAATCTCATAGGTGTACATCATGCTCTCCTTGCTCAGGCAGACGCCTCACTGGAACCCTAGCACAGAGAGGGCGCCACGGGACCCGCATCGCATGTGCACCGTCCCGATTGCCTCTGTGACACCAGGCAAATCAGCTGATGACGGCGCACCTCGCTTTCCCCTTCCATGGTATACAAAATCGGCAAGGCAACTTGTCTGAGTCGTGACGTCTGATACAATCCTCCGCTGTACCTGTCAATTGATGGCCTTGCACACCCAAGAGGGTGTGTACCACTGCTGTGTACCAACCGTATTGTGAACGGTGAAACTCAGGAGTGAACTGCTTGAAATGAAAGGTTTTCTCCAACCTGCATGTGCCCTTTGGTAGGGGGCACCACTGTATAAGGAAACACCTAATGCCAATCATTACTCTGCCTGACGGCAGCCAACGTCAATTTCCCCACGCCGTTTCCGTCATGGACGTCGCCGCCGACATAGGTCCCGGTCTCGCCAAGGCGTGCATTGCCGGCCGGGTGAACGGTGAACTTGTGGATGCGTGCGAGCTGATCGAAGCCGATGCCTCCCTGGCCATCATCACCGCCAAAGACGAAGACGGTCTGGACATTCTGCGCCACTCCTGTGCCCACCTGCTGGGTCATGCCATCAAGCAACTCTGGCCCCAGACCAAGATGGCCATAGGTCCTGTGATCGACAACGGTTTTTACTACGACGTTGATCTCGACCGCACCCTGACCGATGAAGATCTGGCTGCCCTGGAAGAGCGCATGCTGGCGCTGGCCGCCAAGGATTACGACGTCGTCAAGAAGAAGGTCTCCTGGCAGGAGGCGCGCGACGTGTTCGAGGCCCGCGGCGAGACCTACAAGGTCGAGATCCTGGATCAGAACATCGCCCGTGATGACCAGCCCGGTCTCTATCACCACGAAGAGTACGTCGACATGTGTCGCGGCCCCCACGTGCCGAACATGCGTCACTGCCACCACTTCAAGCTGCAGAAGATGTCCGGCGCCTACTGGCGCGGCGACTCCAACAACAAGATGCTGCAGCGCATCTACGGCACCGCCTGGGCCGACAAGAAGCAGCTCAAGGCCTACCTTCAGCGTCTCGAAGAGGCCGCCAAGCGCGACCACCGCAAGATCGGCAAGCAGCTCGACCTGTACCACATGCAGGAAGAGGCCCCCGGCATGGTGTTCTGGCACAATGATGGCTGGACCATCTTCCGTGAGCTGGAAACCTTCATCCGCGGCAAGCTCAAGGAGTACGACTATCAGGAGGTGAAAGGCCCCTTCATGATGGATCGCGTGCTGTGGGAACGCTCCGGCCACTGGGAGAAGTATGCCCAGGCCATGTTCACCACCCAGTCCGAGAACCGCGAGTACGCCATCAAGCCGATGAACTGCCCGGGTCACGTGCAGATCTTCAACCAGGGTCTGAAGTCCTACCGGGACTTGCCCCTGCGCATGGCCGAGTTCGGCTCCTGCCACCGCAACGAACCCTCTGGCTCCCTGCATGGTCTGATGCGGGTGCGTGGCTTCACCCAGGATGACGCGCACATCTTCTGTACCGAAGATCAGATCATGGAAGAGGTCTCGGCCTGTATTCGCATGGTCTATGACGTCTACGGCACCTTTGGCTTCGAAAACATCGTGGTCAAGCTCTCCACCCGTCCGGAGCAGCGCATCGGTTCCGATGAAGCCTGGGATCGCGCGGAAGCCGCCCTGGCTGAAGCCCTGGTGCTAAACGGTCTGAAGTACGATCTGCAGCCGGGGGAGGGGGCGTTCTACGGTCCCAAGATCGAATTCACCCTGCACGATTGTCTTGATCGTGCGTGGCAGTGTGGTACCGTGCAGCTCGATTTTGCCTTGCCGGGCCGTCTTGGCGCCACTTATGTGGGCGAAGACAACGAACGTCACGTACCCGTGATGATCCACCGGGCCATTCTCGGGTCCCTCGAGCGTTTCATCGGTATCCTGACCGAAGAGTACGCCGGACTGTTCCCGACCTGGCTGGCACCGACTCAGGCCGTGGTCATGAATATCACGGATAATCAGGCCGATTATGCGGTGAAAGTTGCCAAGGCATTGAATGATGCGGGCCTTCGCGCAAAAGCGGACTTGAGAAATGAGAAGATTGGCTTTAAAATCCGCGAGCATACTTTGAAGCGAGTGCCTTTCATGCTGGTCTGCGGCGATAAAGAAGTAGAAGCCGGCAAGATTGCAGTACGGACTCGTAAAGGGGCTGACCTGGGTTCTTATCCTGTTGAAGAGCTGATAGCTCTGTTAACCCAGGAAGTTCAGACCCGCGGACAAAAGAAAGTGGAGGAATAAGCTATAAAAGGCGGAAAAAAACTGGGCAAGCAACCGCAAGCCCGCGCTCACCGGATCAATGAAGAGATCCGTCTGAAAGAAGTTCGTCTGACTGGTTTGGACGGTGAGGCCATTGGCATCACTACCATTCAGGATGCACTGAACTTGGCCCTTGAAGCCGGAGTGGATCTGGTCGAGATCAGTCCTAACGCTGAGCCGCCCGTTTGCCGAATCATGGATTACGGCAAATTCCTCTACGAAAAGAGCAAAACCACCAAAGAACAGAAGAAAAAGCAGAAAGTCGTCCAGGTAAAGGAAATCAAATTCCGTCCTGGCACTGACGAAGGCGACTATCAGGTAAAACTACGCAACCTGGTTCGCTTTCTGGAAGACGGGGACAAGGCGAAGGTCACCCTGCGCTTCCGTGGTCGTGAAATGGCCCACCAGGATCTTGGTATCAAGGTTCTGGAGCGAGTCAAGAACGATCTGGAAGAGTTGGCCGTAGTCGAGTCGTTCCCGAAAGTCGAAGGCCGTCAAGCTGTGATGGTCCTCGCACCCAAGAAGAAATCTTAAGGCCCACAAGAAATTGACTCATGGGTTCGCCCCATGAGTCGGTTCGCCTTGCGATTTTGTTGTCACTCACAATGCGGAGTATGAAATGCCGAAGATGAAAACCAACCGGGGTGCTGCAAAGCGCTTCAAGAAGACTGGCTCAGGTCGCTTCAAGTGCAAGCATAACCACCTGCGTCACATCCTGACCAAGAAGAGCAGTAAGCGTAAGCGTAAGCTGGGGCCGAAGTTCATGGTTTCTGCTGCCGACCACAAACGTGTTGTCGCTTGTCTGCCGTACGCATAAGGGGGATGTGAAAAATGCCAAGAGTTAAACGTGGTGTGACTGCTCGCGCTCGTCACAAGAAAGTAATGAAAGCCGCCAAGGGTTACTACGGCGCCCGTTCCCGTGTCTACCGCGTAGCGGTACAAGCGGTAACCAAAGCTGGTCAGTATGCCTACCGTGACCGTCGCCAGAAGAAGCGTCAGTTCCGTCAGCTGTGGATTGCGCGTATCAACGCTGCAGCCCGTCAGAACGGTCTGTCCTACAGCCGTCTGATCGACGGTCTGAAGAAGGCTTCTATCGAGATCGATCGCAAGATCCTGTCCGATATCGCCGTTCACGACAAGCTGGCTTTCACCGCCCTGGTTGAAAAGGCCAAAGCAGCTCTGGTTTAATCCGGTTCTGTTATGAAAGATAAAAGGAGGCTCAGGCCTCCTTTTTTGTTGCCCGTTTTTTGCTTTCAGGATGTTGTGCCGTATAGCGGCATCCGTCTTGGTGGCTGATGCGAAAATGTCTGATATGCCAACAAACCAAGGTCGAACATCAGAAATTGAAGCGGGCGGGGGAGAGCTTGAGACTCGCTTGATATAACAAAATGATTTATAGGGAGAAAAGCCCGCCATAACTATGGTCAGCCAAGGGGCTTTTTTTGTATTATTCCCCTCTTGACCTTATTTAGCCTAAAGGCTCCTGTATCGGGAGTGGTGACGAGGAAGACATGCAACAGCTTGAAGAAGTAGTCGGCCAGGCCAAGGCCGAAATTGAGGGCGTAAGCGACATCGCCGCCCTCGACGAAATCCGGGTCAAATATCTGGGTAAAAAGGGCTTTTTCACCGAGCAGATGAAGGGCCTCGGCGCCCTTTCGCCTGAGGAGCGTCCCGCCGCAGGCGCCGTGATCAACCAGGCCAAGCAGCTGGTTCAGGATGCCTTGAACGCGCGTCGTGAAGCCCTCGAAGTTGCCGTGCTGAACCAGAAGCTGGCCGCCGAGACCATCGACATCAGCCTGCCGGGTCGCCGCATCGAGAACGGTGGCCTGCACCCGGTGACCCGTACCATTGAACGCATCGAGCGCCTGTTTGGCGAGATGGGTTTCAAGGTCGAGCGCGGTCCCGAGATTGAAGATGGCTTCCACAACTTCGATGCGCTGAACATTCCGGCTCATCACCCGGCGCGGACCGATCACGATACCTTCTACTTCAATCCCGATCTGATGCTGCGTACCCACACCTCAGGTGTGCAGATCCGCACCATGCAGCAGCAACAGCCGCCAATTCGCATCATTGCGCCGGGTCGCGTCTATCGTAACGACTACGACATGACCCACACCCCGATGTTCCATCAGGTCGAAGGTCTGCTGGTGGACGAGAATGCCAGCTTTACCGAGCTGAAGGGCATACTGCACGACTTCCTGCGCAACTACTTCGAGGAAGACTTGACCATTCGCTTCCGTCCTTCCTACTTCCCGTTCACCGAGCCGAGTGCCGAAGTGGACGTGATGGGCAAGAACGGCAAGTGGCTGGAAGTGCTGGGCTGCGGCATGGTGCACCCGAACGTGCTGCGTTCGGTCGGCATAGATCCGGAAAAATACTCCGGTTTTGCCTTCGGCATGGGCGTCGAGCGCCTGACCATGCTGCGCTACGGGGTCAATGACCTGCGTGCCTTCTTCGAAAACGATCTGCGCTTCCTCAAGCAGTTCAAGTAAGGGCGAGAGAACATGAAATTCAGTAAATCCTGGGTGATGGAGTGGGTCCGCACCGAGTTGAGTGACAACGCACTGGCCGAGCAGATCACCATGGCCGGCCTGGAAGTGGACGCCGTGGAAGCGGTGGCTGGCCAGTTCAACAACGTGGTTGTGGGTGAAGTGGTCGAGTGTGCCCAGCATCCGGACGCCGACAAGCTGCGGGTGACCAAGGTCAACGTGGGCGAAAGCGATCTGCTGGACATCGTCTGCGGCGCGCCGAACTGCCGCACCGGCCTGAAAGTCTGCGTGGCCAAGGTGGGGGCGACCCTGCCGGGTGATTTCACCATCAAGAAAGCCAAGCTGCGTGGCCAGCCGTCTCACGGCATGCTCTGCTCCTTCAGCGAGCTGGGTATCGAGGTGGAAGCGGACGGCATCATAGAGCTGCCACTTGATGCCCCCATCGGCACCGACATTCGCGACTACCTCAATCTGAACGACGTCGCCATCGACGTGGATCTGACTCCGAACCGGGCCGATTGCCTGGGTATCGCCGGGCTTGCCCGCGAGATTGGCGTGCTCAACAGCGTGGACGTGGTCGAGCCGACCTGGGCGCCAGCTGTTGCCACTATCGACGCCAGCTTCCCGATCCGGGTTGAAGCGCCAGCCGATTGCCCGCGCTACCTCGGCCGCGTCATCAAGGGGCTGAACTTGCAAGCGCAGAGCCCGCTCTGGATGCAAGAGAAGCTGCGCCGTGGCGGCATTCGCTCCATCGACGCCATCGTCGACATCACCAACTTCCTGCTGCTGGAATTCGGTCAGCCGATGCACGCCTTCGATCTGGCCAAGCTGGAAGGGGAGCTGGTGGTGCGCCGCGCCAAGGCTGATGAGCCCATGACTCTGCTCGACGGTACCGAGGTGAAGCTCAAAGACAACACCCTGGTGATTGCCGATACACAAGGCCCTGCCTGCATGGCCGGTATCTTCGGCGGCGATCGCACCGGTGTGTCCGAGACCACCACCGACATCCTGCTGGAGTGCGCCTTCTTCGCGCCGCTCTCCATCACCGGTCGTGCCCGTGCCTACGGTCTGCACACCGACTCTTCCCACCGCTTCGAGCGCGGGGTCGATCCCGAGCTGCAAGCCAAGGTGATGGACAGAGCCACCCGCCTGCTGCTGGATATCTGCGGCGGCGAAGCGGGTCCGGTCATCGAAGTCAAATCCGATGCCCATCTGCCCAAGGCTGCCCCCATCAAGCTGCGCCGCACCAAGCTCGACAAGGTGATCGGCATCAGCGTGGCCGACGCCCAGGTGCTCGAGATCCTGACTCGCCTCGGCATGCAGGTGACGGTGGACGCCGACGGCTGGACCGCACTGGCCCCCTCCTGGCGTTTCGACATCGCCATCGAGGAAGATCTCATCGAGGAAGTGGCCCGCATCTACGGCTACAACAAGATCCCGAACCTGAAACCCGCCGCCTCCCTGGCGATGGTGGAGCAGGCCGAAGGCCAGGTGACCCTCAAGCGGGTGCGTGACCTGCTGGTCGACAGAGGCTTCCAGGAAGCGATCACCTACAGCTTCGTGGATCCCAAGGCCCAGCAGACCCTGTTCCCCCAGAGCGATGCCATCGTGCTGCCGAACCCCATCTCGGTCGAGATGTCCGCCATGCGGGTGTCGCTCTTCCCGGGTCTGGTGCAGGCTGTGGTCTACAACCAGAACCGCCAGCAGGGCCGTGTGCGTCTGTTCGAGCAGGGTCTGCGTTTCATCAAGGACGCGAGCGCCGAGAACGGCATCCGTCAGGAGCCCATGCTGGCCGGCATCATCACCGGCAACCAGAGCGACGAGCACTGGGACGTCAAGAGCCGTGGCAGCGACTTCTTTGATTTGAAAGGGGATCTGGAAGCAGTGCTGGATCTCACCGCCGAAGGGGCTACTTTCAGCTTCGAGCGCACCGAGCACAGCGCCCTGCATCCTGGTCAGAGCGCGGCCATACTGCGCAATGGCGCCGTCATCGGCCACATCGGCGTGATCCACCCGAGCCTCGAGAAGAAGCTGGGTCTCAAGAGCCGTGCCGTGATGTTCGAGCTGGAACTGGACAAGCTGACCCCTGCCAAGGTGCCGGTTGCGGCCGAAGTTTCCCGCTTCCCGGCCAATCGCCGTGACATCGCCGTGGTGGTCGACGTTGCGGTTCTGGCCGGTGACGTCCTGGCAGTAATTAAAAAAGTTGGCGGAAATCAGTTAGTTGGAATAAACTTGTTCGACGTATACCAGGGTGCTGGTATGGCAGAGGACAAGAAGAGCCTGGCCATCAGTCTAGTGTTGCAAGACACCCAGCGCACCCTGGAGGAGAAAGAGATTGCCGAGACCGTAGACAATGTCGTGCGGGCCCTTGGTGAAGAGTTGAATGCATCCTTGAGGGATTGATCTATGGCGCTTACCAAAGCCGACATTGCAGAGCACCTGTTCACCCAGCTCGGGATGAGCAAGCGTGAAGCCAAAGACATGGTGGAAGCCTTCTTTGAGGAAATCAGACAGGCGCTCGAGCGCGGTGAACAAGTCAAGATTTCAGGCTTCGGTAACTTTGATCTTCGTGAGAAGAACCAGCGTCCCGGACGTAACCCCAAGACGGGCGAGGATATTCCCATCAGCGCCCGTCGCGTGGTGACCTTCCGGCCTGGCCAGAAGCTCAAGGCCAGGGTAGAAAATGTTGAACCCAATGAGTGATGAAAAGCCAGGCAACCGCCTGGCTTTTGCGTTTCGATGATAAAGACCCTCTTCCTGTTTGGTGCGCTGCTGGCCTTGCCGCTGCGTGCCGCCACGCTTCCCCTGTCAGCCGAGACCCAGGCCTATGCCGATACGCTCACCGGGCTGACTTTCTGCTACCCGGCCCTGCAGCGCCCCCCCTATCTGGAAGCGCAGGGGGGCCTGCTCATCGATCAGATGAAACGACTGGCCCTGCAACTGCCGGTGCCGCTGCGTTTCGAAAAATTGCCCAACTGGGCGGCGACCCTGCAGGGTTTGCAGCGCGGGCAGTGCGATCTCATCCCCCATGTGGGCCCAACCCGGGAGACCATGCATGGCACGGCCTTGAGCCGGGCCATGCTGGAGGCGGAGTCCGCCATCCTCTATCGGGGGGAGCTCGAGCAGGCGACCTTCCTGGTCTCGCCCATCTGGCAGGCAGAGGAGACCCTGCGGCGGCTCTATCCCCACTCGTCCCAGCTGCTCCTGACCGATGCCGAAAACTGGTACGGGGCCCTGGTGGCGGGCAGGGGCAGCGCCTACCTCGGTGACTATCTGCAACTGCGTTACCTGATGCGGGAGTTCCCGGACGAGGGGCTTCGCCTGCGGCGGATGCGCAGCGACGATCTGGTGATCAGCTACCGGTTGATGATGGCTGACAAGCCGCAGTTGCAGGAGCTGATAGACACGGCGATCCGCTTCCTGCCGCCGGGCAGCCTCTATCGGGATCTGGGGCGCTATCTGCCCCAGAGCGAGCAGGACATCAACCCCTTGCACTTTACCGACAAGGAGCAGGCCTGGCTCGTTGGCAGCGCGCGCACCATCAAGCTGGTGGCGGATCCCGGCTTCATGCCCTATAGCGGCGTCAACCAGCAGGGTGAGCTCATCGGCTGGAGCGGCGATGTGCTGCGGGAGGTGAGCCGCCAGACGGGGCTGAATTTCGAACTTATCCCCGTTGCCAGCAAGGAGGAGGCGCTTGCCAGGCTGCGCAGCGGGGAGGCTGCCATGATGGCCGGTCTGCTGGAGTCCCCGACGCTGCACGAGGAGTTCGAGTTCACCCGTGCGGTGGCAACCAGTCGCTATGCCCTGGTCAGCCGCAAGGGGGGGGCTTATCACGCCCTTGCCGAGGTCAAGGGCAAGGTGGTCGTGCCCCGCATGCTGTACGACACCAGCCTGCTGGCCCGGTTCGGGCAACACGACTGGGGGGTGACCGACAACCTGCTGCAAGGGCTGGCGGCGGTGCAGAGCGGTGAGGCCGATGCCATGCTGGCCGAGCTCTATCAACTGCAATACCCGCTGCGCAACAACCAGCTGAGCGAGCTGAGCATCACGGAGCTGCCTGAGGTGTTTGGCCTCGGCTTTGCCATCAGGCGGGATCAGCCAAGGCTCGCCGGGGTGCTGGAGCAGAGCCTGACGACAATCAACGATCGCCAGGTGAGCGAACTGGTCCAGCGTTGGCGGCGCCTCGTCCTGAACCAGCAAGAGGGGGTCAGTTACGGCTTCTGGCTTGGCTCCATTTTGCTGGCACTCCTGATCAGCGCGGGGGTGATCTGGTCAATCTGGCGCTCCCGCCAGCAGCTGGCCCAGGAGGCGCGTGAGCGCCAGAAGGCGGAGCAGGCGCTGGCGCTGGAGAGCAAGTTCAGGGAGTCCCTGTTCCAGGCGCTGCCCGTGCCCGTGTTCTTGCGCAATGACAAGGGGGAGGTGATCAAGCGCAACAAGCGTGCCAAACGGATGGAGGCGCGCTACGCCACCGATCTCGTCCTGCCGTCCCCGCAGCTGCAAGGGGCTGAGGGGGAGATAGCCTTGCGGGATCAGGTCTACTCCTATGCCCAGATCCCGCTGCGCCTGGGGCCCCAGGCCCCGGCCGGGGATCTCATCGCCCTGTCAGACATCAGCGCCCTGCGCGAGCGCACCCGCTTGCTGCGCCAGGCGGAGCGACGCCTGCGGGCCCTCACTAATACGGTGCCCGGAGTGGTGCTGCAGTTCACCCTGCAAGGCGGCGCCATCACCCGGGTGGAGTTCGTCAGCCGCGGCAGCCATGAGCTGCTGGGGCTGGCCAGCCAGCAGATCCGTCTCAATCCCAACGAGACCCTCACCCGCATCTCGCACCAGGACAGGCGGGAGATGCGCGCCCCCATGCTGACCATGTTGCAGGCAGGACGCCCCTTCTCCCATCTGCTGCGCTACCAGCATCCGACCAAGGGCTCGCGCTGGCTGCAGTTCTCCGGCAGGGGGCGCCGTCAGGGGGAGGGGTGGCGCGTCTTTGGGGTGGTGCAAGATGTGACCAACCGGGTCGAGCAGGAGCACTCTCTGCAACTCTCCCACGAGCAGGCCCAGCAGGCCGTGCTCGCCAAGGGGCGCTTCCTCGCCGCCGTGAGCCACGAGATACGCACCCCCATGAACGCCATCCTGGGCTTGCTGGAGTGGCTGGATCAGACCGAACTCTCCGCGGAGCAGGCCTCGGTGCTGGCGCACGTCAGGCAGGCGGGCAACGAGTTGCTCGGGCTGCTCAACGACGTGCTCGATTTCAGCCGCAACGAGAACCGCCAGCTGCGGCTCACCCTGCAGCCGACCGATCTGGTGGAGCTGTGCGAGCATGTGGCGGCGGTGCACTGGTCCAAGGCGCGCTCCAAACACCTGCAGATGCGCCTCAACCTGGACCCGGCCCTGCCTGCCCTGATGGCGCTCGATCCCCACAGGGTGCAGCAGGTGTTGCACAACCTGCTCTCCAACGCCATCAAGTTCAGCGAGCATGGCGAGGTGGTGCTCTGGGCCCGCCGGCACGGGGACTGGGTCTGGTGCGGGGTGGACGATCAGGGGCCCGGCATCAGTGCCGAGCTGCTGCCCCGGTTGTTCCAGCCCTTCGAGCAAGGGGAGGAGCTGGGTCAGCTCAGGGCCCAGGGCACCGGCTTGGGGCTGGCCATCTGTCGCCAGCTGATGGAGCAGATGGGAGGGGAGATCCGGGTCGAGCCGGTGGCCACTGGCGGCAGCCGCTTCATCTGCGCATGGCCCCTCAAAGAGACGCAGGAGAAGGCGCCCTGGCAGCCAAGGTTCAAACAGATTTCCCTGCAGCTCCCCCCCGAGGAGCTGGCGTACGTGCGGGCCTGGCTCGCCGAGTTTGGCGTGACCGAGGAGGCGACGGCGCCCGGCCTTGCCGCCACCCAGGATGAACAGGGACTGCGTGCCTGGTCCTGGCAGGGGGAGCCCTGGATCCCGGGCGCCGTGGTGAGCCTGCTGCAACCCAGGCTGGTTCAGGGGAGCGGGGAGGTCGCTGATCTGCCGGGCACCGGCATGCGGGTCCTCCTGGTGGAAGATCACGAGGTGAACCGGGTGCTGATCAGTATGCAGCTGAGTCAGCTGGGCGCCCGGGTGCTGAGCGCCGCCAATGGCCGTCTGGCCCTCGAGATCCTGGGGCGGGAATCTGTCGATCTGGTGCTGACCGACCTGCAGATGCCGGTGATGGACGGTGCCGAGCTCTGCAAGCAGTTGCGGGCCTCGGCGCGCTGGCAGCAGTTGCCCGTCTATGTGATCACCGCCGATCTCAGTGAGCAGGCGGCCCAGCGTCTGGCCGACTGCGGCTGCCAGGGCCATCTGGACAAACCCGTCCTGCTGAAGGAGCTGGCCATCTTGCTGCGCTCCGTCTCCGGTCGCAGCAGTGCGCCCCTGGTGGAGACCTCGGTCAAGGCCAGCCCCATGACGACACTGCTCAACCCGGCGCTCATCAACCTCTATCTGGTGTCGGCTCGTCAGGATCTGGCCGACATTGAGGGGTGCGTCACGGCAGGGAATGAAGGTGCCCTCAATACGGCTTTACACAAGATGAAGGGGGCCGCCAAAATGGTGGGGGCCGCCGCCCTGGTACAGGTGATAGAGCGCTGGCAGCGCACCCCCGGGCACCCCTTGGTGGAAGAATTGCAGCAGGCCGTGGAAGACGTCTGCCGGCAACTGGGCGAGAGAGCATGAGATGATCATCACAGATGAAGAGTTGTTGGCCTTGCTGGAGTCAGATGTCAGCCAGGAACCCGTATTTCACCCCGTCAGCATCTATGCCCTGGACGCCGTCTCCCATCAGGCGGCAAAGGAGGCGGGCCTGCCGGCCTATGCCAGCCTGCACCGTACCCGGCCGGACACAAGCTGGCAGTGGGAGGGATTGTTCGCCGCCGGGGCCATTGCCCTGTTCGATCCCGCCTCCCACGGGGGGGCCGACTATCTGCCCCATCTGCAGACCCCGGGGGTGGGGATCTACCGCCTGACGGATCCCTGGCTTGAGGGGTTGCAGGCGCGGGAACAGGGGTGGCGGGACTGGCTAGCCCGGCTCCAGATCCTGCTGCTCGAGGATCACCCCTTCCAGGGGGCCTGCATCCAGCAGGAGATCCAGATGCTGGGACTTCCCTGCCACTGGGTGCAGGATGGCGACGGCTGCCTGCAGGCGCTGGAAGAGGGGGGCGTGGGGCTGCTGATCTGCGATCTCAGCCTGGCGGAACAGGATGCCATCAGTCTCCTGATGAGCCATCCCCAGTACCGTCACAGCGGCCTGCCCATCATACTGCTGTCCGCCCACGATCAGACCCTGATCGATGGCGCCAGACGCCTGCTGCACGACGCCGGCTTCAATGTGCTGGCTGCCCTGGCCAAGCCACTGCAGAGCGACGATCTGCTGCGCCTGCTCAAGGCGCTCTATCTGGGGCCGCAGCGCCAGCGCAGGCTGGGTGGCCTGAAACGCACCATTCGCAGCTGGCAGGGAGGGGCGCGGGGTCAGCTTGGCCTGCAGGCGGATGCGGCCTCCAGCCCCCTGCCAATCTGGCTGGCCGTGAGCAGCCTGACCCCTCACTGGGAGCCCCTCAAGGCATGGCTGGAGCAGCATGGCAGGCAGGCGAGCGAGCTGACCCTGGTCATCCATCGGCGGGATAACTTGCTGAACCAGGCGGATCGCTTCGCCCTGGTGCTGCAGGCGAGTCTTGCCGGGGCCAGGCTGGCCCTGCTGCTGGACAATGCCCAGCACCTGCCTTTCGATCAGCTGGAGCGGCTGCCGATCCAGAGCCTGCTGCTGGGGCAGCATCTGCTGCCGGAGCTGGAGGCCATGGCCGCCGACTCTCTGCTCGCCCGCTTCATCCAGCGTGCTCGCGAGCTCGGCATGGCCCTCTATCTCGACGATCCCTTCAACCTCCAGGATCCTGCCCAGTGGCAGGATCTCGGCATGGCGGGGCGCTGGTAGCCCGTGCCGCGCTACCTTTGCTGGCCTCCCGACGAGTCGCGTCTGCAACGGGCGCTGGCGGGCTGGGTACACCCCGACTCGCGGGCCTCTCTGCCCCTGATGATGGAGGTGGGTGGCATCCCCTGCCGACTGCAGGAGCTGGCAGGATCCGATCCCGAGCGGCTGAAGGCGGCCTACGAGGCGCTGAGCGAGCAGAGTGTCTACCTGCGATTCATGCGCGCCAAGCAGCCTGCCACCGCCGATCAGCTCGCCTTCTTTCTCGACTACCCCAGAGCGCCCCAGATAGGGCTGCTGCTCACCGACGAACAAGGGGCACCGCTGGCCATGGCTCAGTCCATCCGGCGGCGTCTGCACCCGGACAGGGCGGAGTTCTCCTGCATAGTTGCGGATCATTTTCAGCATAGGGGGGCCGGGCGCCGCATCCTGCTGGCGCTGGCATTGCTGGCGCACGGGGAGGGGATCCGCGAGTGGACCGCCGAGGTGCTCGGCCAGAATCGCCCCATGCTGGCCCTGCTGAAGGGGCTGGGGCTGCCGCTGACCCTGGTGACGGGGCGGGAGATGGTCTTTGTCAGGCTGGACTTGAGCATACTGGGCACCCTGGTGCCCCGGCATTCCTAAGACCAAGGGCGAATGTGCCGGGCCAGCCGGCTGTGCTAAGGTCAGCCTGTGATCCGTTGGAGGAAGTCAACCATGGTGCAGTCAGCCAAACATATCGTGATCCTCACAGGTGCCGGCATCTCGGCCGAATCCGGTATCAAGACCTTCAGGGCCTGCGACGGTCTGTGGGAGGAGCACAGGGTGGAAGACGTGGCCACTCCGGAGGGTTACGCCCGGGATCCCGAACTGGTTCAGCGCTTTTACAACGCGCGGCGCCATCAGTTGCAACGCGCCGAGATCCACCCCAATCCTGCCCACTATGCCCTGGCGCGCCTCGATCGCCTGTTGCCGGGGCGAGTGACCCTGGTCACCCAGAACATCGACAACCTGCACGAGAGTGCAGGCAGCAAGCACCTCATCCACATGCACGGCGAGCTGCTCAAGGCGCGCTGCCCGGGCTCGGGACAGGTGATCGAGTGGCGCGGGGATCTGCACCAGCACGAGCTCTGCTCCTGCTGCCAGTTGCCGCAGCCGCTGCGGCCTCATGTGGTCTGGTTTGGCGAGATGCCCCTCGGACTGGATCGCATCTACTCGGCCCTGGCGCAATGCGATCTCTTCATCTCCATAGGGACCTCGGGGGCCGTCTATCCCGCGGCAGGCTTCGTCCATGAGGCGGGCCTCAATGGTGCGCACACCGTCGAACTCAACCTGGAGCCAAGCGAAGTGGGTAGCCAGTTTGACGAGAAGCGCTATGGCCCGGCCTCCCTGCTGGTGCCCGCCTTCGTGGACGAATTGCTGCAAAGCTGCGGGGTGCATCAGCCCAAGCAGATAGACGGTCATAACTGGATGGAGATGCGTGGGCCATAACTATTGAGTAACAACATAGTTGCATTGACTCAATGAAGCCGCCAAACTGACCCGTAAAATAGAAGATGCAGCTGGCGCAAGGGATATGGACATTTTCAAGCATGGAATCGCGTTTCTTCTGCTGGTGCTGACGGCGTTCGGCACTCAGGCAACCGCTTCTTCACCACTGTTGCACTTGATCCTGCCAGACAAGCGGGAGATCCCCCTGGATGAGGCGGCGCTGGCCGCCTTGCCACAGACCGAGTTCGAGACCGCGACTCCCTGGACCGCCGGGGTTCATCGCTATCGTGGCCCGACCCTGAAGGCGATGCTGGCGGCGCAGGGGCTCAAGGATGTCACTCATGTCAGGGTGACTGGCCTCAATGGCTATCAGCAGCAGTTCGATCTCGCCCCGTTTGCCCAGGTGCCGCTGACCCTGGTGCGCTATCAGGATGACAAGCCGCTGACCCGTCGCAACAAGGGACCCGTCTGGCTGCTGATGCCCTTCTCCGAATACCCTGAATTCGATGTCTCCCCCATTCACAGCTTCATGGTGTGGCAACTGGTGCGCATCGAGGTCATCCCGTGACTCGTCGCCACCGTCATAACCTGCTGCTGGCGGCCATCTCCCTGCTGTTTCTGTTCTCCTCCGTCTGGGGGCTGCTGCTGCAGAGTCGGCACGAGCAGCTGGTCGATATCTTCTATCGCAACACCCACTGGAACATCAGCCAGGTCATGCTGGAGTCCCAGCGCTTCCTCTATGGCTTGCGCCTCTATCGGGCGGGGGGCCTCGAGATGGAGGCCCTGAGCCTGGATTACGATCTGCTGTGGAATCGACTGGATGTGTTCCTGATCAGCAGCGAGACCGCAGATGCCCGCGCCCGCCATGGCCTGGGGACTGTGCTGGCCGGGCTGTTTGACGAGATCAAGGCGCTCGAGCCCCAGATACAGGCCGGTGCGCTGCAGGAGGGGGAGGCCCTCGATCGTGCCCAGGCCCGGATTGCCGAGCTGACCCGCCAGGTGGAGCAGATAGGGGATCAGATCCTCTCCGGACAGGAGCGGGAAGCCTCGCTCAATCAGCTGCGCCAGAGCCTGTTCTGGATCCAGATCTGGCAACTCATCCTGCTGGTGATGGGGGGCGTGCTGGTGTTTGCCCTGATCCGCACCAATCTGCAGAATCGCCGTCTCTCCCTGCTCGACCCCATGACCCGGCTGGGCAATCGCCGCGCCTTGCAGGGCCAGCTCAGGCAATCCCTGCAGCGTGGCCGTGTCCAGGCCCTGGTGGTGCTGGATCTGAAGCGGTTCAAGCAGGTCAATGATCTGCTCGGCTACCAGGTCGGTGATCGCCTGCTGCAGGCGGTGGCCGCAAGGCTGCGGCAAGCCTATCCAGGTCGGGCCTACCGGCTGGGGGGAGATGAATTTGCCGTGGTCCTGGCCGGCGAGCAGCCCGGTCTCGAAGCCGAGATGGAGGCCATGGTGAGCCTGCTGCAGTTCGAGTTCGTGACCCGGGAGAGCAGCTTCGATCTGGCCTGCCGCTTCGGGGTGGCCAGGGCCATTGAGGGAGAGGATGCGGATCAGTTGCTGGAGCAGGCCATATTGGCGCTGAACCAGGCCAAGCGGGACAACGCAACCCTGATCTGGTACCAGCCGGCGATGAAGGCCTCCCTGAGCATGGGCCAGCGCCAGCTGCACCAGCTGCGGGAGTGGTTGGCGGGGGCGGCGCCCTCGCCACTGGAGACCATCTCAGAGACCCTGGAAGACGAGCGGGGGCAACAGGTGCTGGGCATCAGCCTGCGCTGGCGGGTGGGGCAGCAGGTGTGCGACATGGACTGGATGCAGGAGCGCGGTATCCTGGGCCCTGTGGTGGCGCGGCTGCTGACGGACGCCGAACAGCGGCTGCCGCTGCTCTTGATGCTCCATCAGCAGTCCCAGCTGGCCCATGTGCTGGCCTATCTGCCGCCCCTGGGAGAGCGAACGCTGATCCTGGCGCTGCCGACCCTGACGGAGGATGCCCTGCTGCTGGAGAAACTGAGCCAGCGCGGCTGCGTGCTGGCATTGCGTGAGCTGGGCAGTCGGGTCCCCGTACTCTTGCGAGCGGGCTGGCCGGTGCGCTACTGGTTGCCCGATCCCTCGGATCACGATGTCTTGCTGCAGCCCCTGGCGCAGCAACTGGGGCTGCTGCGGCTGGGCCGTCCGGCAGAGGTGCAGGAAGGGGAGATAAGAAGACAGGGGGAGCCCCGTTGACCTGGTAGTGACGGATAGAGAATGACAAGGGCGGCCTCGGCCGCCCTTGTCATTGTGCGAAAATCAATGCTGCTGGGGGCCGGTGGAGGACGACAAGGGGGCGCAGGAGTCTCTGATCACCAGGTCAGGGTCGACGGTGATCATGCGATTATCAATCTGCTCGCCATTGATCCGTGCCAGCAGCCGGGTGACGGCGAGGCGACCCAGCTCCTCCTTGGGTTGATTGATGGTGGTCAGCGGCGGGGACATATACTGGGCCAGTGCCACGTTGTCATAGCCGACCAGGGAGAGATCCCGCGGGATCTGAAGCCCGGCGCGATGGGCGGCGCTGATGACCCCCATGGCCATCATATCGTTGCACACAAACAGGGCGCTGGGGCGTGCAGGCAGGGCAAGCAGCCGCTCCATGGCGCTGAAACCACTGGCGCAATCGAAATCCCCCTCCTGGATCCAGCCGGGATTGACGGTGAGCCCCGCCTCCTGCATCGCCTGCTCGAAGCCCGCCAGGCGCTGGTTGGCGGGGGCGCGGCTGTGGGGCCCTGTGATGCAGCCGATATCGGTGTGGCCCAGCGCCAGCAGATGACGGGTAGCCAGATAGCCGCCGCGATGGGAGTTGTCGGCGATGAGATCCACCTCCTTGCTCTCCATGCCCCAGTCCATCACCACCACCGGCAGGCTCTTGAGCCAGTCGAGCTGGTTGAACACCTCCTGCTGCCCCTCGCTGCACATGATCAGCAGGCCATCCACTCGTTTTCTGAGCATCATCTTGAGGTAGGAGAGGGCGGTTTCGGCCTGCCCCTCTGTGTTGCCCAGCATCAGGTTGTAGCCCTGCTCGAAGCAGTAGCGTTCCACCCCGCGCACCACCTCGGCGAAGAAGGGGTTGCTGGAGGTGGTGACCAGCATGCCGATGCTGTTGGTCTCCTTCACCTTGAGGCTGCGGGCCACCAGGCTGGGGGCGTAGTTGAGATCGCGCATGGCACTGAAGACCCGCTCCCGGGTCTCTTCTGCGACGAAGCGGGTTTCGTTGATGACGTGGGAGACGGTAGTGGTAGAGACCCCCGCCCGCGCCGCCACTTCCTTGATGTTGGCCATCAGTGCCCCTGCGCCGTTTGGGACTGGAGGAAGGTGTCGACCTCCTGCTTGCCCGGGATCGAGCTCTGGGCCCCGAAACGAGTCACCGAGAGGGCCGCCGCCCCGTGGGCGAAGCGCACAGCACTGTGGAAATCGGCGCCAGCCAGCTCGGCGGCCAGCAGGGCGCCATTGAAGGTGTCGCCTGCGGCCGTGGTGTCCACCGCCTCGACCCGAAAGCCCGGAATGAGCGCCTGCTGCTTGGCGTTGCTGCAATAGACCCCCTGGGAGCCTAAGGTGATCATCACGTCCGCTATCCCCATCTGGTGGAAACGGGCCGACGCCTGCGCCGCGCTCGCCTCGTCGCTCACCTTGACCCCGGTCAGCAACTCGGCTTCGGTCTGGTTGGGGGTGATGAGATCCACCAGCGCCAGCAGATCGGCCGAGAGCGGCTGGGCGGGTGCCGGATTGAGCACCACCCGGGTGCCGTGGGCACGGGCCAGTCGGGCCGCCTCGAAGACGCTGTCGAGCGGCACTTCCAGTTGCAGCAGCAGGGTGTGGGCGCCCGCGATCATGGCCTCATGGCGTTTGACCATGGCGGTGTCGAGGGCGCCGTTGGCCTCGGTGGAGAGGCCTATGCTGTTCTCCCCCTCGTCGCTCACATAGATGATGGCGATGCCGGTGGGGAGCTTGTCATCGAGTTCGACGGCGCTGACGTCAATGCCGTCGTTGGCAAAACCGGTTTTCATCTGCTGGCCGATGGCGTCATCGCCGATGCGGGCGATAAAGGAGACGGCGGCTCCAAGGCGGGCGGCGGCCACCGCCTGGTTGGCCCCCTTGCCACCTGGGACCACCTGGTAACTGTGACCGGTCAGGGTTTCACCGGGACGGGGAAAGTGGGGGACGCGCAGCACATGATCCGCATTGACGCTGCCGAGAACTACGAGACGATTCATATCGATCACCCTTGATTGAGAACATCTTGGCTTGAGTGAGCCCAAGCCGGGAGGCTCTGCCTGCGCACAGGAGACAAAGGGGGAGGCGAACCTCCCCCGTCCTGCTTACTTGCTGACGATTTGCAGCGGTACCGGGATGGATTTCTCCACCGGCTGGCCCTTGAGCACCTTGTCGGCGGTTTCCACGCCGATGGCACCGATCAGCGCCGGCTGCTGAGCTACTGTGGCGGCCAGTTTACCCTTGGCTACCGCCGCCTTGCCATCGTCGGTGCCGTCGAAGCCGACTATCATCACCTCTTTGCCGGCCGCCTGCACGGCGCGGATGGCACCCAGCGCCATCTCGTCGTTCTGGGCGAACACCGCCTGCACGGTCGGGTGGGCCGCCAGCAGGTTCTCCATGACGTTCAGACCCTTGGTGCGGTCGAAGTCGGCGGGCTGGGAAGCCAGCACCTGCAGCTTGTTGGCGGCAACGGCCAGGGCAAACCCTTCGCCACGATCACGGGCGGCGGAGGTACCGGCTATCCCTTCGAGCTGGATCACCTTGGTGCCGGCCCCCAGCTTCTCGGTGATGAAGTCACCGGCCAGCTTGCCACCGGCCACGTTGTCGGAGGCGATGTGGGCCTTGACCTCACCCTGGGCCGCGCCGCGGTCCAGGGTCAGCACCGGGATATTGGCCTTGTTGGCCAGCCGGATGGCGTTGCCCACGGCTTCGGAGTCGGTGGGGTTGATCAGGATGGCATTGACCTTGCGCACGGTGAGATCTTCCACGTTGGAGAGCTCCTTGGCCGGGTCATTCTGGGAGTCCAGCACCACCAACTCGTAACCAAGCTCCTTGGCCTTGGCTTCGGCACCCTCCTTCATGGTGACGAAGAAGGGGTTGTTGAGGGTGGAGACCACCATGGCCAGTGTCTGATCGGCGGCCTGGGCGGTACCCAGCACGGACATGATGGCGGCAGCGAGCAGGGTATTGAGCTTTTTCATCATTTCATTCCTTGTGTGTGCATGGCTTACGTTATTAACGATTGCTTTTGTTATCGATCATCACGGCAAGCAAGATCACGCTGGCCTTGGCGATCATCTGGTAATAGGACGAGACGTCGAGCAGGTTGAGGGCGTTGTTGAGGAAACCTATGATGAGGGCCCCGATCAGGGTCCCCATGATGCGGCCCTTGCCCCCCATCAGGCTGGTGCCACCCAGTACCACGGCGGCGATGGCATCCAGCTCGTAACCCATGCCGGCGGTCGGCTGGGCCGAAGAGAGGCGGGAGGTGACGATGAGCCCGGCCAGGGCCGACAGCATGCCGCACAGGCCGTAGACAGCGAGCTTAACCCGGGCCACGTTGATGCCGGAGAGGCGGGTGGCCGACTCGTTGCCGCCCAGGGCATAGATATAACGGCCGAGGCGGGTGTGGTTGAGCAGGTACCAGGCCAGCAGGAAGACGATGGCCATCAGCCAGATGGGCACAGGCAGGCCGAACAGGTAGCCGGTCCCCAGCCAGGCGAAGTGATCGGCGCCGTCGCTGAAGCCGGTGGAGATGGGACGTCCCTCGGTGTAGACCATGGTCACGCCGCGCAGGGCCGTCATGGTCACCAGGGTGGCGATGAAGGCCTGCACCTTGCCCTTGGCGATGATGAGGCCGCTGACGCCGCCGAGCAGGGCGCCGGCACCCAGGGTGAGGGGCACCACCAGCCAGATCGGCAGCTCCATGGCCACCATGGTCGCCGCCAGGGCGCCGCACAGGGCCAGCACGGAGCCGACCGACAGATCGATGCCGGCGGTGAGGATGACCAGCGTCATGCCGACCGCCATGATGGCGTTGACCGAAGTCTGGCGCAGTATGTTGAGCAGGTTGTCGGCGGTGAAGAAGTTGGGGCTCAGGAAGGAGACCACGCCGATCAGCACCAGCAGCGCCACCAGGGATTTGTTCTCGATCCACCAGGCCTTGCTCATGACGCCACGGCGGGGAAGGGTTTGGGTTGTCATTGTGCTGCCTCTTGCTCTGCTTGCCACTGTTTGCCGACTGCCGCCGCCATCAGTTTCTCCTGATTGGCCTCGCGGGTGTTGAACTCTGCGCTGATGCGCCCTTCGTGCATCACCATGATGCGATCACTCATGCCGAGCACTTCCGGCATCTCGGAGGAGACCAGGATGATGCTCATCCCCTCCTTCTTGAACTGGTTGATGAGCTGGTAGATCTCCTTCTTGGCCCCCACGTCGACGCCCCGGGTCGGCTCGTCCAGGATCAGCACCTTGGGCCTTGTCAGCAGCCCCTTGGCGATGGCCACCTTCTGCTGGTTGCCGCCTGAGAGCAGCTTTATCAGCTGATCCTGACTCGGGGTCTTGATGTTGAACAGGCGCACATAGTCGCTCACCGCCTGGCGCTCGGCCTTGCCATCTATCTTGCCGTGACTGATGAACTCGCCGAGGGCGCAGAGGCTCATGTTTTCACGCACCGAGAGCTCCAGCACCAGGCCATCCCCCTTGCGATCCTCGGAGATATAGGCGATGCCGGCGGCCAATCCGTCGGCCGGGGTGCGCGGCACCAGCACCTTGCCATCGACCTTGACAGCGCCGCTGCTGATGGGGCTGGCGCCATAGATGAGCTTCATCAGCTCGGTGCGCCCGGACCCCATGAGGCCGCTGAAGCCGAGGATCTCCCCCTGACGCAGGGAGAAGCTCACCCCGCGCACGCCGGGACCGGCCAGATCTTTGACTTGCAGGCTGACGGGGCCAAGCTCGCGCACGAGGCGCGGGTACTGCTCCTCCAGCCGGCGGCCCACCATCATCTCGATGATCCTGTCTTCGTCCAGCTCGCTCACCGCCTGCTCGCCGATCCACTTGCCGTCCCGCAGCACGGTAACGCTGTCGCAGATCTGGAAGATCTCCTTGAGGCGGTGGGAGATGTAGACGATGCCGCAGCCCTGCTGGCGCAGCTCGCGGATGACCACGAACAGCTGCTCCGTCTCGGTGTCGGTCAGGGCATCGGTCGGCTCGTCCATGATGATGACGCTGGCATCGAACGACAGCGCCTTGGCGATCTCCACCATCTGCTGTTCGCCGATGGAGAGGTCCCCGAGCCGGGTGTCCGGTCCGTGCTTGACGCCGAGACGGGCCAGCAGGGTGCTTGCCCGCTCACGCAACTGCTTGTGATCTATGTTGCCAAAGCGGGTGCGCGGCTCGCGGCCGAGGAAGATGTTGGCGGCAATCGACAACTCCGGCAGCAGGTTCAGCTCCTGGTGGATGATGCTGATCCCCTGATCCTGGGAGTCGCGCGGGCCCTTGAAGTGGACCGGCTGGCCGCGATAGCTGATAGTGCCCGCATCGGCCTGATAGATGCCGGTCAGCACCTTCATCAGGGTGGATTTGCCGGCGCCATTTTCACCGAGCAGAGCCATCACCTGGCCCGGATAGACTCGCAGACCTGCTTCGTCGAGGGCGCGCACACCGGGGAAGGTCTTGACGATCCCGGTGAGCTCGAGAATGGGTGAGGGGGAGGAGGTTGTGCTCATTTGCAGCTTCCTTGAAGAGGCTTAAAACGCCACACCGGCGCAGAGAATAATGTTGGCGTAGGGAGTCACCTCGCCGCTGCGTACCACAGCCTTGCTCTGGCGGGAGCGGGTCTTGAACGCCTCGTGAAGGCAATATTCGATGGTGATGGGCTTGCCCTGGGCCAAGGCATGGGCCTCTAGCTGCGCAACCAGTGCCTGATGGGCATCCGGGCTGATCAATTTTATTTCGCTTGCCATGATCACCTTCTCCACCACCAGATCGGTGAGCAGGGCGGTCAGCACGGTTTCAAGGCTGGGAGTGCCCGCCATCAGCGCCAGATCGATCCGCTCAGGCCCTGTCGCAATGGGCAGGCCCGCATCGCAGACGGTGATCTCGTCGGTGTGGCCCATCTGTGCCACCAGGGCACTCAGGGGAGCATTGAGCAGCTTGCCTCGTTTCATACAACACCTCGGCGGCATGGGGACCGCATGTCGATATTTATCTGGGCAACCGGTTACGCAACCGGTTGCGTCGTTGAGGCGAAAGATAGGCGCTAACCGTTAACGGGTCTAGGAACAGATGACGAAAATGTGAAAACGATCTCAGTGATCCGGCCGTCGGAGGGAAAAACGGGTGCCAGAAGAGCACCCGTACCACGGAAAGAAGGGGTCAGAGGAGGAGGGCTTGCTGCACGGCGGGGCGCGCCTGCATGCGCCTGGTATGGGCCGCCACCTTGGGAAACTCGTCGATGGCGACCCCGTCGCTCTCGAGCCAGCTGGCCACCACGAACAGGTAGATGTCGGCCAGGCTGAAACGTTCCCCCAGCACCCAGGGACCGGCCAGATAGTGGTGCTCTATCTCGGCAAACCCTTCGCGCATGTTCTGCGGCATCCTGGCCTGCATGGCGGCGATGGCCTGTTCGTCGTCGGCCCAGCGACTGGCGCGCCGGCCGTGGGCATGAGAGACGTGTACCGTCGAGGCGAGGAAGCTGTTGACCTCCTGCATGCGGGCCAGCAGGAAGGGATCGTCCAGGGGGGCGAGCCCGGCATCGGGGAAACGCTGGGCCACGTAGAGCAGCAGGGCCGGGGTTTCGGTCAGCACGCCGCGCTCCGTCACCAGGGCCGGCACCCGCCCCTTGGGGTTGATGGCAAGGTAGGCGGGGGTACGTTGCTCCCCGGCGGCGAGATCGAGGCGCTTGATCTGGTGCGGGGCACCGGCTTCCACCAGGGCGATGCGCACCGCCATGGCACAGGTACCGGGGGCGAGATAGAGCGTCAGTTCGGACATTGCAGCTTTCCTTGTGTGGGTGATCCGGGATGAAGTGCGCGAGACTGTCGAGTCTTGGCCATCCATCCTACGCCCATGGCGGGCCAGGGCCAAGCCAGGCGACCGGGGCACAAACAGAGGGCAGGGTAACAGCGCGCTTGTCAGTGAAATCAATGGCTTTCTGAACGGAAGATAACAGGAAAAACGACTACGCATGCCCGGTCAAACCGCTATAATGTGCCACCTTGGAACAGTCGCTTTTGAATGTTGGATAGTCAATTGAGTAATAGAATGCGGATCGGTGGAACCCTCGAACAGTCCCTCAGCCAGGGATACCGTCTGGACCTGCAAGGGGTGTTGAAAGAGGCCTGGCAACAGACCCGCCGCACCGGTTTCGGTCTGACGCTTGCCATCGCCGGGGTCATGGCAATCTGGATCCTGCTGAGCAACACCCTGCTGGCCCCCTATGTCAGCCAGGAAGGGGGTGACATGGACATGGCCCTGATATTGAGCCTGCTTATCACCGTCATCATGTCTCCCATGACCTCTTCCCTCGACATGTTGGGGTTGCAGCAGTCGGTGGGCGTGCGGGCCCGCCCGAACCAGGTGTTCGACTTCTTCCGTCACTTCCTGCGTCTGGGCTCCCTGAGCCTGCTCGGCAGCCTCATCACCAGCCTGTTTGGCCCCCTGTTTGAGCTGCTGGGCTTGCCGGTGATGTTGGCCTTCATTCCTTCTGCCCTGGTGGGCATGGGGCTGGTGTTCACCGTGCCCCTGGTGCTGGAGCGCGGCCTGTCGCCGGCCCAGGCCATCCTGGTCTCCCTCAAGTTGTTCGCCCGCGGCTGGCCCAGCATAGTGCTGCTGCATGGCGTCATGCTGGCGCTGTTTTTCCTGGCCATCATCCCCATGGGCATAGGCCTTATCTGGGTGGCCCCCCTCTATTTCAACCTCAAAGGGATCCTCTATCGGGATCTGTGCGGGGTCGCCGTGGAGGTGACCGAAGTGGCGGACAATGCCGCCACCGGGCAAGGGCCCGATCATTTCAACGCGTGATGCAAAAGGATGGCATATGAAGCTGGTTCGACATGGCATGGCGGCAAGTCTGCTGATAGTGCCGGTGCTGTGCGCGGCGGCGCCCTCGCTGGATCTGCAATACAGCACCTTCTACAGCCAGATGAAGACCTTTGCCAAGGGCGAGTTTGGTGATGCCAGGTTGGGGTTTTATCTGACCGATCCGCAAAGTGGCCAGCGCTGCGGGCTCGCCTCGGCCCGGGTCTCGACCCTGGACAGGGACGTTGCCGCCGAGGTGACCATAGACAGCGAGCTGCGCCTGCCCTATGACGACGATCTCAATCTCGACAAGGCAACCGTAGTGGTGGAGCTGACCGAACCACACGCCGCCTGCGACATGTCGGTGCAGGTGATGGCCGATGCGCCCCCTGCGTCGGATGGCCCGGCGTTCAGGGTGAGCGAGGTGGTGGCACGTCAGCAAGAGATGCAGTCGCTGCTGGACAAGCTGGCAGGCATGGTCGGCAAGCACTTCCTGCCGGACATGGCGGGGGTACGGGTGACGCTGGTGCAGCCGAGCGGCACCGCCTACCTCATTGACGGTGCCCGTCAGCAGCCTCTCCCCTGGCAGGATGGTCAGCTGCTGCTTCGCAACGAGCAACTCGCGGACTTCGCGGCGGGCAAGTTGCAGCTTGAGGGAGATATACTGCGACTGACTCCCTGGTTGCACAAGGGCTGAAGACAGCAGCTGCCAGACAGATAAAGAAAAGGAGCGCATGGCGCTCCTTTTTCGTGGTGGCAGGCAGGGCGCTCAGCGCACTTCTATCACATCCAGCACGTCCATCTCATCGATGTTGAGCAGGGGCGCGGTCGGCAGTTGGGGGGGATCGAACGCCTTGTCGCCGCCATCTATGATGCCGGAGTCGCGGTTGATGCTCTTGAAGTCAAACAGCTTGTGATCCAGCAGGTGGCTCGGGATCACGTCCTGAATGGCGGTAAACATGGTCTCTATCCGGCCCGGGAAGCGGCGATCCCAGTCCTGCATCATCTGCTTGATGGCCTTGCGCTGCAGGTTCTCCTGCGAGCCACAGAGGTTGCACGGGATGATGGGGAAGGCCTTGACCTCCGCATAGCGCACCAGATCCTTCTCCTTGCAGTAGGCCAGCGGGCGGATCACCACGTTCTTGCCATCGTCGCTCACCAGCTTGGGGGGCATGGACTTTAGCTTGCCGCCGTAGAACATGTTGAGGAACAGGGTCTCGAGGATGTCATCCCTGTGGTGGCCGAGGGCAATCTTGGTGCAGCCCAGCTCCTGGGCGGTGCGGTAGAGAATGCCGCGGCGCAGGCGGGAGCAGAGGGCGCAGGTGGTCTTGCCTTCCGGTACCTTGTCCTTGACGATGGAGTAGGTGTCTTCCTCGACGATCTTGAAGTCGACGCCGAGGGCGGCCAGGTATTCCGGCAGCACGTGCTCGGGGAAGCCGGGTTGCTTCTGATCCAGGTTGACGGCCACGAGATCGAAATGGATGGGGGCGCTGGCCTTCAGGCTCATCAGGATGTCGAGCATGGCGAAGCTGTCTTTGCCGCCAGACAGGCACACCATGATCTTGTCACCCTCTTCAATCATGTTGAAGTCGGCGATGGCCTGACCCACGTTGCGCCGCAGGCGTTTCTGCAGCTTGTTGAAACTGTATTTCTCTTTGGCGTTAAGCTCTTCTAGCATGGCCTCAAACCCGGGACAAAAATAAGCGGCTTATTATAGCCATGTCCCGGGGGAGGGCAAGAAACGCTTATGCAGGATGACGCCTGTCATCTACTGGGCAGCTGTAATCATCGGGTTTGAGGATCAGGATGTCGCAGTTGAGCCTGTCCACCACATGTTCAGCCGTGTTGCCGAGCAGAGCGGCGGAGAGGCCGGTGCGACCGACGCACCCCATGATCATCAGGGTGGACTTGAGTTCGTCCGCCATGTCCGGCAACACTTCCTCCGGCAACCCTTCCGCCACCTTGGTCCACATGTGATTGATGCCGAATTGATCGGCATGCTCTCGCAGTAGATCTTCGTGATGCTTGCGGATGGCGTCGTTGTAGGCGTTAGGGTCGAACTCGGGCAGCTCGATGGCCACATTCACCGGCGTGCCGGGGTAGGTGTTGACCAGATAGAGGTTGGAGCCGAGCAGATCGGCGATGGCGACACCCTCGCGAGTGATGCGCTCATTGAGGACTTTTTGCTCCAGATCGTCGCTCGAGCAGTTGATGGCGGCAATGATGTTGCCGCCCCGCTGCCAATGACCCTCCTTGACCAGCAGGACGGGGCAGGGGCATTTGCGCAGCAGGTGCCAGTCGGTGGGGGTGAAGATGAAGGTTTGCAGGAAGGAGTGCTTGTGGGTCGCCTTGACCACCAGATCGTGGCGATGCTCCAGCACTTCCTGGATGACGCACTCAAAGGGGCGGTTGTGCCACAGCACCTTGATCTCGCACTCCAGCCCTCTGGCGCGATAGGGTTGCAGTATCTCGTCCAGCCACTCCCGGCGCTGGGCAATGACGCCGTGGCGCATCTCTTCCCGCTCATCCACGGACAGCATGGCGGTCATCTCGTACGAGAAGTCGTAAATCGTCAGGAGCAGGGTCAGCTGGGCGCCCTCGTCCAGCTCGGCGACCTTGACCGCGCGCTCGAGCGCGATCTGGCGCTCCTCTTCCGGGTTGATCACCACCAGAATGTTTCGGTACTTGACCATGTTCTCCTCCTTGGCAAAAACGCCAATGATGGCAACTCTTTAGCCATTACAGCTTAGTCCAAGGGGGGAGACGGGAAGGTGTGCCGGATCAAATTTCAGGGTGAACCGATCCGGCAACAGAGGGGAAAGGGGGTGATCAGCCGCAGGCAGGGCGAGTGGCACCGGCCATGACGCCGAGGGCCACGTGATCCAGCACTGTAATGTATTTGCCCTTGACGCTGATGAGGCCGGACTTCTGGAAACGACCGAGCAGGCGGCTGATGGTCTCGACGGTGAGGCCGAGGTAGTTGCCTATGTCACCCCGGGTCATGGAGAGACGGAACTCTTTGGCGGAGAAGCCGCGCTCGGAGAAGCGTACCGAGAGATTGTGCAGGAAGGCGGCGAGGCGCTCTTCCGCATTCTTCTTGGAGAGCAGCAGTATCATCTCCTGATCTCCCATGATCTCGTTGCTCATCAGGCGCATGATCTGCTGGCGGAGCTTGGGCATCTTGCCGGAGAGATCGTCGAGCACATCGAACGGGATCTCGCACACCATGGCGGTTTCCAGCGCCTGGGCGAAGGAGGGGTGTGCCTGCTTGTGGATGGCATCGAAACCGACCAGATCCCCCGCGAGGTGGAAGGCGGTGATCTGCTCGTCACCCTGTTCGGTGATGGTGTATGACTTGATGGTCCCGGAGCGGATGGCGTAGAGCGATTTCAGTTCATCGCCGGCCTTGAACAATTCCTCACCCTTCTGGATCGGCTTTTTGCGCTCTATGATGCTGTCCAGCTGATCGAGCTCACTGTCGTTCAGGGTGAAGGGAATGCAGAGCTGACTGATGCTGCAATCCTGGCAATGAATTGCACAGCCACCGCTCTGAATACGTCTGCCAGGTTTCTTGTCCGGGATCATAGGCTCATATGAATAATTGATTTATATCAAACAAGTTTACCACCAACTCATCCGTTTTGGATAGGGTTTCAAAAGGATGCCAGCCCGATCCAGAGGGTATGCAGGCCATAGGCAATGAGCAGCAGGGCACCGCCGAGGCGCAGGCTGCGCAGGGTCAACCAGTAGCGCAATCTGTCTGCCAGCCCCCCCAGGGCGAACAGTGTCGGCAGGGTGCCCAGACCAAAGCTCAGCATGATGAGCGCGCCGCCACTGGCGGAGCCTGCCGCCGCGCTCCAGGTCAACATGGAGTAGACCAGACCGCAGGGCAGCCAGCCCCACACCATGCCAAAGGGAAGCGCCTGCCAGGCCGAGGTGAAGGGGATGAACTTGCCGGCAAGCGGCTTGATGAGAGGCCAGAGCTTGGCGCCGAGCCGCTCCAGCAGCAGTATCCCCTGCCACCAGCCAGCGAGATAGAGGCCCAGCGCTATCATCAGCAGGGCCGCAAGAAGGCGCAAGCCAGCGATGGCGTGTTTGCCGGCCCCGAGCTCGCTGGTGGTGGCCAGCAATCCGCCCACCAGGGCGCCAGCCAGCACATAGCTCAGGATCCGCCCCAGGTTGTAGTTGAGCAGGTAACCGAGTCGCCCCCAGAAGTGCTGTTTCCCGGCGGGGATGGCCATGGAGAGGGCGGCGGAGACGCCACCGCACATGGCGATGCAGTGGCCTGAGCCTGCCAGTCCTACCAGCAGGGCGCCCATCAGATCAAGGCTGTTTGTCATCGCTCGGCTGAACCTTGCCCTTGGTGACGGGTTGCTCCTCGTCAAACAGTATGTTGGAGCCCTGGCGGTCGAGATCCTCGAACTGCTCCGAGCGAATGGCCCAGAAGAAGACGGCTCCCGCTATGATGACGAACAGGATGGCGATGGGGATCAGGACAAAAATGATGTTCATGGGAGCTACCTTGCATTCATCCGTGGCAATCGACCCCTATGGTAACCCTGTTCGGGCAGGGGGCCAGCCGCTATCAGCGAGAAATGTGGCCTGCATCGGAGGCAGGCCACATTTTCAGCTTATTTCCCAGCCTGCTCATCGATTGAGGCGCATGGAGTTGGTGACGACTATGAGTGAGCTCAGGGACATGCCCGCCGCCGCCAGATAGGGGGGCAGCCAGCCGCTGGCCGCGAGTGGCAACACCAGCAGGTTGTAACCGATGGACCAGGCGAAGTTCTCCTGGATGATCCTGCGGGTGCGCAGCGCCAGGGCGCGGGCAGTCAGCAGGCGGGAGAGATCGTCGGCCAGCAGAATGGCGTCGGCGCTGTTTTTCGCCAGATCCGTGCCGCCCGCCATGGCGAAGGAGGCGTGGGCTCCGGCCAGCACGGGGGCGTCGTTGATGCCATCCCCCACCATGATGCTGATGTCTCCCGCCGCTTCACGGGCCTTGAGGTAGGCCAGCTTGCCGTCGGGGGTGACCCCTTTCACCAGCTCATCGACCCCGAGTTCACGGGCCACGGCGTCGGCCTGAGGGGAGCTGTCGCCGGTGAGGATGGTGGTCTGCAGCCCGGCCGCCTTGAAGGCCTGGATCAGGGCACCGGCATCCGCCCGCACCGTATCGGCCAGGGTGAAGCGGGCGAGCGGTCCTGTCTCGTCGGCCAGATAGATGGCCAGCCCCTGGGTCGCCTCTTGTTCGTCAGCCAGCGCTAGCCAGCGGGGGCTGCCGATGCGGTAATGCTTGCCTGCGATCCTGCCCTGGATGCCGTGGCCGATGACGGGTGTCACCTCGCTTGCCGGCAGCATGGCATCCTCTGCCCCCTGGCTGCGAAACGCGCGGGCAATGGGGTGTTCGGAGTAGGCTTCCAGCGCGCGGGCGATTGCCAGGCACTCGTCTTTGCCAAGCCCCGCCAGGGGCTGGACGCCCACCAGGCTGATGTTGCCCGTGGTCAGGGTGCCTGTCTTGTCCATCACTATGCGGTTGGCCCGGGTCAGCACGTCCAGCACGTGGCCGCGGCGCAGCAGTATGCCGCTGCGGGTCAGGTGGGCGGTGGCCGAGGTGAGCGCCGTCGGGGTCGCCAGCGACAGGGCGCAGGGGCAGGTGGCCACCAGCACCGACAGGGTGACCCAGAAGGCCCGCTCCGGGTCATGGAAGTGCCAGAAGGTCCAGACCCCGGCGGCGATAAGCAGCAGTACCAGGATGAAATGGCGGGAGAGCACATCCGCCAGCTGGGCGATGGCGGGTTTGTCATCCAGCGCATGATCCTGCAACCGCATGATCTGGGCGAGGCGCGACTCTTCGATGGGGTGGCTGACCCGGATCTCCAGCGGCGCATCCGTGTTGATGGTACCGGCGAAGACGGGATCCCCCGCCTGCTTGAGCAGGGGCAGCTGCTCGCCGGTCAGCATGGCTTCGTTGAGGCTGGCCTGCCCCAAAGTGATGATGCCGTCTGCCGGCAGGGTAGCACCGGCCAGCACCCGGACCCTGTCCCCCACCCGCAGCGTCTTGGCGGCCACCTCGTGCTCGCCATCTGTGTCGATGCGGGTGGCCATGATGGGCACCAGGCGCGCCAGGTTGGAGCTTGACTCGGATGCCTTGCGTCTGGCCCTCAGCTCGAGCAGGCGCCCCAGCAGCAGGAAGAAGACGAACATGGTGATGGAGTCGTAATAGACCTCACCCGTGTTGAAGACGGTGGCCCAGATGGAGGCGACGAAGGCGCCGATGAGGGCCAGCGACACAGAGACATCCATGGAGAGGTGACCCTGTCTCAGGCTGCGCCAGGCGCCTGCGTAAAACGGCTGGGCCGAGTAGATCATGATGGGGGTGGAGAGCAGCAGGCTTATCCACTTGAAGTAGATCATGAACTCCTCTTCCACGCTGATTAAGAGATCCATGTAGAGCGCCACGGCGCACATCATTACCTGCATGGAGCCGAGACCGGCCAGCGCCATGCGGAACATGTAGCTGCGCACCTCGCGGGCGTAGAGGGCTTCCTGGCTGTGGGTCTGGAAGGGGTAGGCGCGGTAGCCTATCTTGGCGAACCCCTTGAGGATGTCGCTTAACGAGAGCCTGTCCGGATCCCACTTGATGCGGGCGCGGTGGGTGGTGGTGTTGACGTTGACATAGTGCAGGCCCGGCAACCCCATCAGGTGGCGCTCGATGAGCCAGGCGCAGGCGGCGCAGGTCAACCCCTCCACACTGAGCTGGATCTCCCGCAGGGTACCCGTCTCGGTGACGAACTCCTGCTGTACCTCGGCCAGATCGTAGTGGGTGAGGGCTGCCAGCTCGCTGGGTACCAGCTCCCCCTTGATGCCGGGGGCGGTGCGGTGCTCGTAGTAACTGGCAAGGCCGCATTCGAGAATGGTCTGTGCCACGGCCTGGCAACCAGGGCAGCACATGGGTTGCACTATCCCCTTGATCTCCAGGGTAAAGTCACTGCCAGTGGAAACCGGTTCACCACAGTGAAAACAGCCGGTCATGGTCATTATCCCTCTTGGAAGCTGCCCGCGTGGGCGAGATAAGGGAGGACGCCGTCATGTCTGGATGAACGCAGCCGCTCATCCAGGGTTCAGCGTCCCTTGGGATCGAGTTCCACCGGGGCCTTGGTCGGCAACTGCGCCGTCTCTTGCAGGCGCCACTCGTGGTTGAAGGCATCGACCCGGATGTGCCACTTGCCGGTGAGGGGCTTGTCCAGCATCAGGCGATAGACCCCCTTGCCATCGGCAGTGAGCAGATGATCGCTGTCCAGCCCCGCCAGGGTCGGGTGGAACAGGGAGAGGTGCAGCGCCTGACCGGCGGGGATCTCCCCCGACAGGGGCTTCAGGGTCAGCTCCTTGTCGCTGACCGAGAGCTCGACGCGGATGCCGAGGGCCTCGGCGCGATCGAACTTGCTGAGATCCTGATTAATCTCCTTGCCTTGTTTGTAATAGTCTTCCGCCACCAGGTTGACCCCATCCTGGCTGGCGATGATGGCGGTGGCGATGCTGCCTATCACGGCGGCGCAGGGGAGGGCGATGATGAACCAGGGCCAGAATTGGCGATACCAGGGTTGAGTCATGGTGCTACCGAAACATATGGTTAACGAAATGGAGGGATTTTAGCCAACACAAGATAACAAAAAGCCTCGAAGAGTCGAGGCTTTTTGCTGCGTAATCACGTGCTTATCACATGTTACTGCTTATTTTACTGCGCCTGGTGGGACAAACTATAGACATAGGATGCCAGCAGGTGGACCTTGTCTTCTCCCAGGATATCCTTCCAGGCCGGCATCACGCCGTGACGACCGTGGGTGATGGTCTGCTCGACCACTTGACGGGAGCCACCATACAACCAGGTGTTGTTGGTGAGATCCGGCGCGCCGAAGGCGATGCCGCCCTTGGCATCCGGGCCGTGACAGGCGGCGCACATGGCGAAACGGGCTTCCCCCTTCTTGGCCTCAACCAAGTCGACCTTGCGGCCGGAGAGGCTCAGCACATAGGAGGCCACCTCCTTGACTCCGTCCTGACCCAGGATCTCGCCCCAGGCGGCCATGATACCCTGGCGACCGCCCATGATGGTGGTCTTGATCTGGGAAGGCTCTCCGCCCCATTGCCATTCGCTGTCGGTCAGGTTCGGGAAACCGCGACCACCGCGGGCATCGGAGCCGTGGCACTGGGAGCAGTTCTGCAGGAACAGGCGCTGGCCCACTTTCAGGGCTTCCGGGTCCTTGGCGATCTCGGTGATCTCCTTGTAGCTCTTGCCGTCGGCCTGGTAGGTCAGCTCGCGGAACTTGGCGCCATAGACCTCGTCGGCCTTGGCCAGTTCCCTATCGTATTCCACCGCGCGCCCTTCGTCCTTGGCGGAGGCTGCCGCCGCCTTGGATTCTGCCAGGGAGCGAACGTCCTGGTTGGAGCTCTGCCAGCCCAGCAGACCCTTCCAGTTGCCCAGACCCGGGAAGGCGAGCAGGTAGATGAGACCGGTGACGATGAAGAAGAGGAACATATAGGACCACCACTTCGGCAGCGGGTTGTTGATCTCCTCTATGCCGTCGAAGGTGTGCCCCATGGGCTTGCCCTCTTCGGTCCCCATCTTGTCCTTCATGCACCACATCAGCAGCAGGAAGCAGCCGAGTATGGTGCCCAGACTTATGACGGTCACAAAAATGCTAAACAAAGTGCTCATTATTGCTTCGCTCCTGCGTTCTTGTTATCAGCACTGGGTTGCTCGTCATCGGCAAAAACCAGGTTGGCAGCCTCATCGAAGGAGGCCTTGCGGCGCTTGCTGTATGCCCAGACGATGATGCCGATCATGATGATCATCAGCAGCAGGGTGTACAGGCCGCGAAATGTGCCGTAATCCATATCCCGACTCCTTATTTCAGGGCATGACCCAGTGATTGCAGATAAGCCACCAGGGCATCCAGCTCGGTCTTGCCCTTGACTGCCTCGGCCGCACCTTCGATGTCGGCGTCGGTATAGGGCACCCCGAAGTGATCCCGGAACAGCGCCAGTTTCTTGCCGGTCAGCTCACCGGTCAGGACATTGGTCTCGAGCCAGGGGAAGGCGGGCATGTTGGACTCGGGCACCACGTCGCGCGGGTTGATGAGGTGGGCGCGATGCCAGTCGTCGGAGTAGCGGCCGCCGACCCGGGCCAGATCCGGACCCGTACGCTTGGAGCCCCACAGGAAGGGGTGCTCCCACACGCTCTCACCGGCGACCGAGTAGTGGCCATAGCGCTCGGTCTCGGCGCGGAACGGGCGGATCATCTGGCTGTGACAGACGGTGCAGCCCTCGCGGATGTAGATGTCGCGTCCTTCCATCTGCAGGGCTGTGTAGGCCTTGAGGCCCTCCACCGGTTCGTTGGTCTGCTTCTGGAAGAACAGCGGCGTGATCTCGACCAGGCCCCCCAGGCTGATGGCAAAGATGATGCCTATCACCAGCATGGGGACGCTCTTTTCAAAAATTTCGTGACGGTTGTTGTTGCTCATGCTTTAAACCCCTTCAGATCAGGCTGGCTGTGCGACGGGTTCCAGGGAACCCTTGGGCGCAGTGACGGTGCGATAGGCGTTGTAGGCCATCAGCAACATGCCGGTGACGAAGAAGCAGCCACCCAGGAAGCGCACGAAATAGAAGGGATAGGAAGCTTGCAGCGCCTCCACGAAGCTGTAGGTCAGGGTGCCGTCATCGTTGACCGCACGCCACATCAGACCCTGCATCACCCCGGAAATCCACATGGAGACGATGTAGAGCACAGTGCCCACGGTCGCCAGCCAGAAGTGAACGTTGATCAGGCGGATGCTGTACATGCGGCCCTGATCGAACAGGTTAGGGATCAGGTGATACACGGCGCCGATAGAGACCATGGCAACCCAGCCCAGGGCACCGGAGTGAACGTGACCTATGGTCCAGTCGGTGTAGTGGGAGAGGGCGTTGACCGTCTTGATCGCCATCATGGGGCCTTCGAAAGTGGACATGCCGTAGAACGACAGGGACACGATCAGGAAGCGCAGTATGGGGTCATAGCGCAGCTTGTGCCAGGCACCGGACAGGGTCATGATGCCGTTGATCATGCCGCCCCAGGAGGGGACGAACAGGATGAGGGACATCACCATGCCAAGGGACTGGGCCCAGTCGGGCAGGGCGGTGTAGTGCAGATGGTGCGGACCGGCCCAGATATAGAGGGAGATCAGCGCCCAGAAGTGCACTATGGAGAGGCGGTAGGAGTAGACCGGGCGACCCGCCTGCTTGGGCACGAAGTAGTACATCATCCCCAGGAAGCCGGCGGTGAGCAGGAAGCCGACCGCGTTGTGGCCATACCACCACTGCACCATGGCATCCATGGCGCCTGAGTACATGGAGTAGGACTTCATGCCGGAGAGCGGCACTTCCATGTTGTTGACGATGTGCAGCACGGCCACAGTGATGATGAAGGCACCGAAGAACCAGTTCGCCACATAGATGTGGGAGGTGGTGCGCTTGACCAGGGTGCCGAAGAAGACGATGGCATAGCTCACCCAGACCACGGCGATGGCGATGTCAATGGGCCACTCCAGCTCGGCATACTCCTTGGAAGTGGTGTATCCCAGCGGCAGTGTGATGGCGGCGGCGAGTATGATTGCCTGCCAGCCCCAGAACACGAAGGCGGCGAGCGGGCCGCCAAACAGCCTGACCTGGCAGGTACGTTGTACCACGTAGAAGGAGGTAGCCATCAGCGCACTGCAGCCAAATGCAAAGATGACCGCATTGGTGTGCAGGGGACGCAGGCGGCTGTAGGTCAGCCAGGGGGTATCAAAGTTGAGGGCAGGCCAGATTAACTGGGCTGCGATCAGTACACCAACCGACATACCGACAATTCCCCAGACAATCGTCATGACGGTGAACTGGCGCACAACGGTGTAGTTGTACTCAGGGTGGTTTGTTGTATGGCTCATCGTTGTATTCCGCTTCCGATGCTGTTGTTTGTTTTTCGCCCGGTAATCGGGGCCATTTTCACCCCTGATTTGCAAAATCCTCTCGTTAACATCTGTTAATAAAAGGAAAAGCAAAAGGTGGTTAAATGAAAATTCATTGAGAATGATACTGAACTGACCGGTAAAATAACAGTACAAACAGTGATATATTTGGCTCCAGCGGGTCTCGTGCCCGCCAGTTTTTACCTTGCGCAAGATCACGAAAATCGCATTTTTAAAGTACCTTACAAGGCTGTTTTTTCATGAAAGAGAGACTCACTTCACGCAAAATCGTGCACTTGACCATAGTGCTGGCCATTTTGCTCTCCCTGATGGCCTATCGGACCTGGTTTTCGGGCCCGCCGAGGGGGGAGGCGACAGGAACAAATGATCAGATTTGTGATCTGTCCCACAGCAGTTGCTCCCTTCTGGTCGGTGACATGCCCCTGACGGCCAGCATAGAGGGCTTGCCGATCCGCCCTGAACATGACTTTGTATTGCGCCTTCAGGGGGGATCCCCCGCCATCATCCCCACCAAGGCCTGGCTGGAGGGCAAGACCATGTTCATGGGGGTCATCCCGGTGCAACTCGAGGCGAAGGACGGGGGCTGGCAGGGGGCCGCTCAGGTAGGAAGTTGCACCACTGAGGCCATGGAGTGGCTGCTCAATATCGAGTGGAGCAATGGCCAGCGCCAGCAACTGGCGCTGGGGGTTTCCCCCTGACAGGGGGCCGTTGTTTATGGCCCAGGAGGGGGGAGAAGTGAAATTTGATTTGAATTTTTCAGGCAGGTCGGTACCTTGCATTCATTATCAAGGAGTGAAGTTCATTTAATCATGATTGAAAAACAAGCATTTTATCGCACCCTCAACCAACAGGCCCAGGCTCTGCTGGAGGGTGAACCCGACCTGATTGCCAACCTGGCGAACCTGTCTGCCCTGCTCAATCAGGAGCTGGCTGACATCAACTGGGTCGGTTTTTATCTGTTGCAAGGGGAGACCCTGGTGCTCGGCCCCTTCCAGGGCAAGCCGGCCTGCGTGCGCATTCCGGTGGGCCGGGGCGTCTGCGGCACTGCGGTGGCCGAGGGCAAGACCCAGCTGGTGGACGACGTACATCAGTTCACGGGTCACATCGCCTGCGACGGCGCCAGCAATTCTGAAATCGTGATTCCGCTGCGTCGCGGTGGTGAGATCATCGGGGTGCTGGACGTGGATAGTCCGATTTTTAACCGTTTCGACCAGGAGGACCGCATTGGCCTCGAAGAAACGGTGCAAATTTTGGAAAGCATGCTCTAAGTCATTGCTAGATGGTTCGCAAAAGGTCCCAAGCTCTCTATAATAGGGCCTTTGTTGTGTTCGGGCATGCCCGTGCGTCTATATGAAAGCCAAGGTTATACATGGAAAACACTGAAAAGCTGAAGAACAGTAAAGAGATCGTTGCCTACCTGGTCGAGAAATTCCCGGCCTGCTTCATCGCTGAAGGAGAGGCCAAGCCACTCAAGATTGGCATCTTCCAGGATCTGGCCGCGCGTCTTGCTGATGACGAGAGAGTCTCCAAGACCATGCTGCGCTCTGCTCTGCGTCAATACACCTCCAGCTGGCGTTACCTGCATGGCCTCAAGGCTGGCCAGGCCCGTGTCGATCTGGATGGCAACCCCGGTGAGCTGCTGACCGAAGAGCACATCGAACATGCCAAACAGGCCCTCAAGGAGAGCAAAGAGCGTGTCTTTGCCAGCCGCCGCACCAACACCAAGGAGAAGGAAGACAAGCCCAAGCAGCCGCGCCGCAACGCGCCGCGCAAGGCCGATGCTCCTCGCTCCGACAAGCCCAAGTCCGCCCCCAAGGCCGCGCCTGTAGCCGATGCTCCCCTGGTCAAGGTGGATGCCGCCACCCTGAAAGTGGATCAAGGCGTGCGCGTCATGCTGGGCAAGTCTCCCCTGCCTGCGACCATCAAGGAAGTGACCAAGGATGACGTACAGGTTCAATTGCAGACCGGCATGATGTTGCGGGTCAAGTTCGAGCATCTGGTTCTCTAAGGAGACGAATGTTGAAGCATGGCGTGATTCGTTTTTCCCTCGTTGCCTGTAGCCTGGCGCTTGCCGGGCTCGCGCAGGCCATCGAGCCGGTGCTCAAGGAAAGTGATTTGCCTGTGTTGGCTCAAGAGAGCCAACATGCTACGGCCAGCAAGCGAATTGCCAATCTGTTTACCCGCTCTCACTACAAACAGTTCAAGTTGGACGATGCCTTTTCCTCCGTGATATTTGACAAGTATCTGGAGAATCTGGACTACAGCCGCAACCTGTTTCTGGCCTCTGACATCAGCCGTTTTGAAAAGTACCGTACCGGTTTTGACACCGACCTCGAGAGAGGGCGTCTGGCTCCGGCCTACGAGATGTTCAACCTGAGTCAGCAGCGGCGTTACGAGCGGTTCGAATACGCCCTCAAACTGCTCGACACTCCCCTGGATTTCACCCAGCCTGACAATTACATCTTCGATCGGGAAGGGGCTCCCTGGCCCAAAGACGAGGCCGAGCTCAACGAGCTGTGGCGTCAACGGGTCAAGTTCGATGCCCTGAGCCTCAAGCTCAGCGGCAAGGAGTGGCCCGAGATCAAGGAGCTGCTCGGCAAGCGTTACAACAACGCCATCAAGCGGATGTCCCAGACCGAGAGCGAAGATGTGTTCCAGCTCTTCATGAACTCCTTCGCCCGTGCCATCGAGCCCCACACCAGCTACCTCTCGCCGCGCAGCGCCGATCGCTTCAACACCGAGATGAACCTCTCGCTGGAGGGCATAGGTGCCGTGCTGCAGGCGGAAGATGACTTCACCGTCATCCGCTCCCTGGTGCCCGGCGGCCCGGCGGCCAAGTCCAACCACCTCAAACCCGATGACAAGATCACCGGGGTGGGGCAGGACGACGGCAAGATTGTCGATGTGATCGGCTGGCGTCTCGACGACGTGGTCGAACTCATCAAGGGGCCCAAGGGCAGCAAGGTGAAGCTGGAGATCCAGCGCGGCAAAGGCGCGACCGCCAAGACCGAGCTGGTGGAGCTGACCCGCGACAAGGTGCGCCTGGAAGACAGGGCCGCCAAGTCCAAGGTGATCAACGCCGAAGGCAAGAAGATAGGGGTACTCGAGATCCCGAGCTTCTATGTCAATCTTCATGACGACGTCATCAAGGAACTCTCCAGCCTCAACAAGCAGAAGATAGATGGTCTCATCGTCGACCTGCGCGGCAACGGTGGCGGCGCCCTGACGGAAGCCTCGGCCCTGAGCGGTCTCTTCTTCGCCAGCGGTCCCGTGGTGCAGATCCGTGATCACATGGGTCGTATCACCGTCAATGGCGACGATGATGGCAACGTCTACTACGGCGGCCCCATGTCGGTGATGATCGACCGCTACAGCGCCTCGGCCTCCGAGATCTTTGCCGCCGCCATGCAGGATTACGGCCGCGCCCTGATCCTCGGTGAAAACTCGTTCGGCAAGGGCACTGTGCAGCAGCATCGCAGCCTCGCCAAGGTCTACGACTTCTACGAGCAGCCGCTGGGTCACGTGCAGTACACCATCGCCAAGTTCTACCGGATCGATGGCGGCAGCACCCAGAACAAGGGGGTGGCGCCGGACATCAACTTCCCGACCGCCGTCTCGCCTGACGAGACCGGGGAGAGCCGGGAGTTCAACGCTCTGCCCTGGGACAAGATAGCCTCGGCCAGTTATGACAAGCTGGGGGACTTCTCCGGTCTGCTGTCCAAGTTGAAGTCGGCTCACGAGGCGCGGATCGCCAAGGATCCTGAATTTGCCTACGTGATGCAGGACATCAAGGAGTATCAGGCGGACAAGGACAAGAAGTCGGTCTCCCTGAACGAAGCCGAGCGACTGGCGGATCAGGCCAAGCAGGACGAGAAGGCGCTGGCGCGAGCCAACGAGCGACTGACCCGCCTTGGCAAGCCGACGGTGAAGAGCCTGGATGAACTGCCTGCCGATTTCGAGGCCCCTGACGAGTATCAAATCGAAGCCGCGAACATCACGGCGGATCTGGCGAAACTCAGCAAGGGTTGAGTGTCCTGGGTGACATCCGCATGAATACAAGGGCGACTCAGGTCGCCCTCTCTTTTGGCTGAATGCAAACTATTTGACCCTGCGGGACCGTTGTGACAGCCTCTGACACGTTGATAACAACGCGTGGAAGCACACAATAATGACCGATCACTCCCAGGCCATGACGGCCAAGTATCGCCAGGATTACCAGGCGCCCCTCTACTGGATCGACAGCATCGATCTCGATTTTCAGCTGCAGAAGCCCCTGACCCGGGTGACCGCCATCTCCCGGCTGCGCCGCAGCGGCGAGCACAACGAGCCCCTGGTGCTGGATGGGGAAGGATTGGTCTTGCACAGCGTCAGCGTGGACGGTGTCCCCTACACCCGGTTCGAGCAGGGGGAGAGCAGCCTGACCCTGTTCAACCTGCCCGCCGAGTGCGTGCTGACCATAGTCACGGATCTGGATCCCGCCGCCAACACGGCGCTGGAGGGGCTCTACAAGTCCGGCGATGCCTACTGCACCCAGTGTGAAGCTGAAGGGTTCCGCCGCATCACCTATTACCTGGACCGCCCCGACATTCTGGCCCGTTACAGCACCCGGATCACCGCCGACAAGGCCAAATACCCTTATTTGCTCTCCAACGGCAACAAGGTCGACAGCGGCGAGCTGGACGGCGGTCGCCACTTCGTGCAGTGGCAGGATCCCTTCCCCAAGCCGAGCTACCTGTTTGCCCTGGTGGCCGGTGACTTCGATGTGGAGCGGGGTAGCTACGCTACCCGTAGTGGCCGCAAGGTGGCCCTCGAGATCTTCGTCGACAAGGGCAATCTGGACAGAGCCGGTTTCGCCATGGAGAGCCTCATTAACGCCATGCGCTGGGACGAGCAGCGTTTCGGCCTCGAGTATGACCTCGACATCTACATGATCGTCGCGGTGGACTTCTTCAACATGGGCGCCATGGAGAACAAGGGGCTCAACATCTTCAACTCCAAGTTCGTGCTGGCCAACCCGGCCACCGCCACCGACGGCGACTACCACGGCATAGAGCGGGTCATCGCCCACGAATACTTCCACAACTGGACCGGCAACCGGGTCACCTGCCGCGACTGGTTCCAGCTCAGCCTCAAAGAGGGGCTGACGGTGTTCCGGGATCAGGAGTTCTCCTCGGATCTGGGCTCGCGCGGGGTCAACCGCATCAACAACGTGCGCACAGTGCGCGGCCCGCAGTTTGCCGAAGATGCTGGCCCCATGGCCCACCCCATCCGCCCGGACGTGGTGATCGAGATGAACAACTTCTACACCCTGACCGTCTACGAGAAGGGGTCGGAAGTGATCCGCATGCTGCACACCCTGCTGGGTGAGGATAATTTCCAGGCCGGCATGCGCCTCTACTTCGAGCGTCACGACGGCTCGGCCGCCACCTGCGATGACTTCGTGCAGGCGATGGAAGATGCCTCCGGTGTGGATCTCGGCCGTTTCCGCCGCTGGTACAGCCAGTCCGGCACCCCCGAGCTGACCGTGACCGACGACTATGATGCCGCCAGCGGCGTCTATCGCCTCCACGTGCGCCAGCACACCCCGCCGACCCAGGATCAGCCGCAAAAACTGCCGCTGCATATCCCCCTCGACATCGAACTCTATGACGAGCAGGGTGCCGCCATTGCGCTGCAATACCAGGGCAAGGCCATCGGCAACGTGCTCGACGTGCTGGAAGCAGAGCAGACCTTCGTCTTCGATCGGGTGCCGGTCAAGCCGGTTCCCTCCCTGCTGCGGGACTTCTCCGCCCCGGTCAAGCTGCACTATGACTACAGCGACGAGGCGCTGGCCTTCCTGATGCGCTTTGCCCGCAACGAGTTTGCCCGCTGGGATGCGGCCCAGATGCTGATCAACAAGGCGGTCATCGATGGGGTGGCGCGGGTGCAGCAAGGGCAGGGGGTTGAGCTCTCCCCAACCTTGCTGGCGGCCTTTGTCGCCATTCTGGACGAAGCCGAGCTGGATTTGGCCCTCAAGGCGGAGATCCTGGCGCTGCCCGGTGAGGCGACCCTGGCCGAGCTGTTCGAAGTGGCCGATATCGATGCCATCCATCGGGTGCGCAACGAGATCCACACCTCGCTGGCCCACGCCTTTGGTGCCCGGCTGGCCAGCACCTATGAGGGGCTGCGGCTGACGGGCTATAGGGTGATCCATGCTGACACCGCCAAGCGCGCCCTCAAGGCCGTGGTGCTCGGTTATCTGGCGGCCCTGGATGCGGAGCAGGCCGATGTGCTGGTGCGCGAGCAGTATGCAACTGCCGACAACATGACCGACACCCTGGCGGCGCTGCAGGTGGCAAACGACTATCTGCTGCCATGTCGCGCCGCACTGCTGGCCGATTTTGAGGGCAAGTGGGCCCATGACGGCCTGGTGCTGGACAACTGGCTGCGCCTGGTGGGCAGCAAGCCTGCCGCCGACGTGCTGGATGAGGTGAAGCAGGCGATGGCCCATCCCACCTTCAGCATCCGCAACCCGAACCGGCTGCGGGCCCTGGTCGGCAGCTTTGCCATGAACAACCAGGTGCAGTTCCACGCGGTGGATGGCAGCGGCTATCGCTTCCTGACCGATCTCTTGATCGCGCTCAACGAGGTCAATCCCCAGGTGGCGTCCCGCCTCATCACGCCGCTCATCCAGTTCAAGCGACTGGATGAGGGGCGCAAGACGCTGATCCGGGCCGAGCTGACCCGTCTGGCCAACCTCGAGGGGCTGGCACGGGATCTGTTCGAGAAGGTAAGCAAGGCGCTGGCGCAGTAAGCGTGCTGGTCACGGGCAGGGGAGCCAGGCTCTCCTGCCCGTTTTTCATCAAGAGGAGGGGGAATGAGGCAGTACACCTTTCGGCTGGCCCTTGGCCGCGACGAGATCATGCTGATGTACCAGGGCCAGGCCAGACGCCTGGTGGTGCGCACCGAGCAGGGGTTGACCATAGAGCTGGGCCTGGAAAAGATCCGCTCCTTTGTCAGCGTCAACGGGGTGCACGGTCACTTTCGGCTGGTGACCCAGGAGGATCACCGCTTTGTTCGCCTGGAGAGGATCTCCTGAGGGTTGCTCACCATCCAAGAGAGCGCCGTTCATCCCGGTGGCCTTTGCCTCGAAAGGGTAACTTGCCGTAGTCGAACCGCTCGTGTGAGCGTCCTACTATAGGGGAATACCCCTGCTTGCGGTGTCAAATGCAGGACGATGAGCGCCCCGATAGCCCAAAACGCATAAATTAACAAAACATGAACATTATTCCGGGTAAATATCTGCTTTAAGTCACTATCTATCCGGTAAATCGACTGACAACCAGTGCGATTTTCTAAATTTTAGCGACTTGGCAAAATTTATCACAACCCAAGCCGTGATCTGCCCCTTGTTTTTAACATCCCGTTATCACCTTTGCTCGCCTTCCGCGATCCAAGTCATTACACTTCGCAGCAACTCTGTACCGGCGCGCATCCTGGGTGGATGTCGCCGTGTCTGTGATGTCGTCCGATAAGGAAACTAGCAATGGCATTGAAAGACGCCCCTACCTCAGTTCTGCTCGAAAACGTTCTCAGCCTGATCCATCAGAAATTGCCCAAGAACAGCGCCTCCCTGGTCGAATGCTTCGTCGCCAAGTTCTACGGCAACATGGCGAGCACCGACCTGCACGATCGCAATGACAGCGATCTCTACGGGGCGGCGCTCAGCCTGTGGAATGCGCTCAACCAGCGCACGAGCACAGAGCCCTATATCCGGGTCTACAACCCCGAGCTGACCCGCCACGGATGGCAGTCTCCCCATACCATCGTCGAGATCATCCTGCAGGACTCTCCCTTCCTGGTGGACTCCATCCGCATGGCCCTCAAGCGCCGGGGTATCACGGCCCACATGATGCTGCACCAGCCGCTGCACCTCATTCGCGGCAGCGATGGCAAGATAGGCGCCATCCTGGATCTGGACAACACGGCCTCCCAGACCTCAGTCGAGACCGCTTTCCTCATCGAGATCGATCATCTTACGGATGAGGAACAGATGGATGCCCTGACCGCCGAGCTCAACTCGGTTGCAAGGGAAGTGGCCCTGGCGGTGGGGGACTGGCAGCCCATGCTGGGTCGCCTCAACGAGATCATCGAGGAGCTGCCCAAGCGCAAGAACCCGGTCGGCCAGGCAGAGGTCGACTCTTGTGTGGCCTTCCTCAAGTGGGTCGCCGCCCACAACTTCACCCTGATGGGCTATCGCCGTTATGACGTGAAAGCGGTGGAGGGGGATCACGAGATCCTGCCGCTGCCGGAGTCCAGCCTCGGCCTGATGAAGAACTCCATCAAGGACGAGGGGCAGCGCCTTGGCAACATGCCCGCCAGCGCCCGTCACGCGGCCCTGAGCTCTGATTTGCTGATCCTCACCAAGTCCAACTCCAAGTCCCGGGTACACCGCCCGGCCTATGTGGACTACATCGGCATCAAGCGCTTCGACGAACACGGCAAGGTGGTGGGGGAAGATCGCTTCATCGGTCTCTACGCTTCCTCCATCTACAACACCAGCGCCACCCAGATCCCCCTCATCAGCCATCGCCTCGAGCGCATCATGGCCGCCTCCGGCCACGAGAAGGGTTCCCACGCCTACAAGGCGCTGCTGAACGTGCTGGAAACCTATCCCCGCGACGAGCTGATCCAGGCCCGGGAAGAGGAGTTGCTGGCCACAGGTCTTGGCGTGCTGGAGATGCAGGAGCGCGACATGCTGCGCCTGTTCGTGCGCCGGGATGTCTACGGCCGCTTCTTCTCCTGCATGGTCTATGTCACCAAGGAGCGCTACAACACGGCGCTGCGGGTCAAGACCCAACAGATTTTGCAGAAGTATTTTGGCAGCAGCGAAGAGGTGGAGTTCAACGTCTACTTCACCGAGGGCGTGCTGGCACGGACCCACTACATAGTGCGGGTCAACAACAACAACGTGGATGTGGATGTGAACGAAGTACAGAACAACCTGATTGAAGCGGCCCGCAGCTGGGACGACCGCCTGGATTCCGTGTTGCTCTCCCATTATGGGGAGGCCCGTGGCAACGAGCTGCGCCGCCGTTTCAGCACCGCCTTCCCCCGCGCCTATAAAGAGGACGTGCTGCCGGGCTCTGCGGTCGCCGACATCATGGCCCTCGATGGTCTGAGTGAAGCCGAGCCCCTGGGCATGCTGTTCTACCGCGCCCAGGAAGAAGAGAACGATCGCCGGGTGCGCCTAAAGCTGTTCCACCGCACCGAGCCCATCCACCTCTCCGACGTGCTGCCCATGCTGGAAAACATGGGACTGCGCGTCATCGGCGAGACCCCGTACCAGGTACGCACCCCGAGCGGCGAGATCTTCTGGATCCTCGACTTCTCCATGCTGCTGCGCGGCACCCAGCCATTCGATCTGGCCCAGAGCCAGCAGCGCTTCCAGCAGGCTTTCGCCGCCATCTGGAACAAGACCCTGGAAGATGACGGCTTCAACCGTCTGGTGCTGGGGGCCGGCCTCACCGGTCGTCAGGTCTCTGTGCTGCGCGCCTATGCGAAATACATGCGCCAGACCGGTGTCTCCTTCAGCCAGTCCTATATCGAGGAGACCCTGACCCGTTACCCCGACATCGCAGAGCTGCTGTTCACCCTGTTCGAGCAGCGCCTCAATCCCGTCATCAAGCAGGATGCCAAGGTACAGGCCAAGCTGCACGAGCAGCTCGCCGCCAAGCTGGATCAGGTGGCGAACCTGGACGACGATCGCATCATCCGCCGCTACATGGAGATGATCGACGCCACCCTGCGCACCAACTACTACCAGCCGGATCAGGAGGGTCAAGCCAAGCCCTACATCTCCTTCAAGCTGGCCCCGGCCAGCATCACCGACATGCCGCTGCCGCTGCCCAAATTCGAGATCTTCGTCTACTCGCCGCGGGTGGAAGGGGTGCATCTGCGCTGGGGCAAGGTGGCCCGTGGCGGCCTGCGCTGGTCCGATCGCAAGGAGGACTTCCGTACCGAGGTGCTGGGTCTGGTCAAGGCGCAGCAGGTGAAGAACACCGTCATAGTGCCGGTTGGCGCCAAGGGCGGCTTCTATTGCAAGCAGATGCCGGTGGGGGCGCCCCGCGCCGTCATCCAGGAAGAGGGCAAGGCCTGCTATCGCCTCTTCATTCGCGGCCTGCTCGATGTCACTGACAACATCATCAAGGGGGAGGTGATCCCGCCCAAATCCGTGGTACGCCACGACGAGGATGACTACTACTTGGTCGTGGCCGCCGACAAGGGCACCGCCACCTTCTCCGACATCGCCAACGAGATAAGCCAGGAGTATGGCCACTGGCTCGGGGATGCCTTCGCCTCCGGCGGTTCGGTCGGTTATGACCACAAGAAGATGGGCATCACGGCGCGCGGCGCCTGGGAATCGGTCAAGCGTCACTTCCGCGAGATCGGCGTCAACTGCCAGACCACCGACTTCACCTGCGTGGGGATAGGTGACATGGCCGGCGACGTGTTTGGCAACGGCATGCTGCTCTCCGAGCACACCCAGCTGGTGGGCGCCTTCAACCACATGCACATCTTCATCGACCCGACTCCCGATGCGGCCAAGAGCTTCGTCGAGCGGCAGCGGCTGTTCGAGCTACCGGGCTCGAGCTGGGATGACTACAACCGTGAGCTCATCTCCGTAGGGGGCGGCATCTTCCTGCGCTCCGCCAAGTCCATCAAGCTGAGCCCGCAAATTCAGACCCTGCTCGGCACCGACAAGGCCAGCATGGCCCCGAACGAGCTGATCAAGGCGCTGCTCTGCCTGAACGTGGATCTGCTCTGGAACGGCGGCATAGGCACTTACGTGAAGAGCGCCCGCGAGAGCGACGCCGACGTGGGGGATCGCAGCAACGACGTGCTGCGGGTCAATGGCCGTGATCTGCGTGCCCGCATCGTGGGCGAGGGTGGCAACCTTGGCTTCACCCAGCTTGGCCGGGTGGAGTACGCCAGCCAGGGCGGTCATATCAACACCGACTTTACCGACAACGTGGGCGGGGTGGATTGCTCCGACAACGAGGTCAACATCAAGATACTGCTGAACCAGCTGGTGGCCGCAGGTGACATGACTCTCAAGCAGCGCAACCAGATGCTGTACGAGATGACCGATGATGTGGCGCAGATCGTCATCACCAACGCCTATCGCCAGTCCCAGTCCATCTCGGTCACCGCCTTCCGTGGCGCCGAGCAGTTGAAAGAGCAGCAGCGTTTCATCCAGGGGCTGGAGCGTGAAGGCAAGCTGGACCGCGCGCTGGAGTTCCTGCCCTCCGACGAGGAGCTCTCAGAGCGGATGGCGGCAGGGCAGGGGCTGACTCGTCCCGAGCTGGCCGTGCTGGTGGCCTACGGCAAGATGGTACTGAAAGAGCAGCTCAACTGCCCGGAAGTGACCGAGGAGCCCTTCCTCGCCAACATGCTGGTCACCAGCTTCCCGGCCCAGTTGCAGCAGCAGTTCGGTGCCGAGTTGGCCCAGCACCCGCTGCGCGGCGAAATCATCGCGACCCGGGTGGCCAACATGCTGGTCAACGACATGGGGCTCAACTTCGCCAGCCGGATGAAAGACGAAACCGGTGCCTCGGTCGCCGAAGTTGCTTGCTGCTTCGCCATGGCCCGTGAGGTGTTCGGTCTTGGGACCCTGTGGCGTGACATCGAAGGCTGTGACAACCTGGTGGATGCCAACACCCAGCTCGAGCTGATGTTCTACAGCCGCCGCATAGTGCGCCGTGCCACCCGTTGGTTCCTGCGTGCCCGCAACCGCAGCTGGAGCATAGGGGAGAACATCGCCTTCTTCCGTCCGGCCTTCGAGACCCTGGGGGAGCACCTCTACGAGGTGATGGACGAGAGCGAAGTGGCTGAGCATCAGCAGAAAGTCGCGGAGTTGGTGGCCAAACAGGTGCCGGAAGCCATCGCCCGTCAGGTCGCCCACATGAGCAGCCTGTTCTCCAGCCTGGATCTGGCGCAGATTGCCGCGGAGCACAAGACCGACATAGTGCGCGCCGCCAACGTCTACTACCGCCTCGGCGCCAAGCTGGATCTGCACTGGTTCCTCGAGCAGATCAACCATCAGCCGGTGGGCAACCATTGGCAGGCGATGGCCAGGGCCTCCTTCCGCGAGGATCTGGACTGGCAGCAACGCAGCCTCACCTCAGTGGTACTGGAAGGGTGCAAAGAGCAGGGGGAATGCGCTACCATACTGGCCGACTGGATTTCGGAGCATGAGCAACTCTTGTCCCGTTGGACCCATATGTTGGCCGACTTCAAGACCACGAGCACTCACGAGTTCGCCAAGTTCTCGGTGGCCTTGCGAGAGTTGAACCTGCTCCAGTTGAATTGCCGAACCTCGGCATAACCCCAAAAGCCCCGGCCAGTTGCCGGGGCTTTTTTAAGGAGCAAACATGCTGTACCCCCTCGCCAGGCATTTTCTGTTCAAACTCAATCCGGAACAGGCACACGATCTCTCCATCAAGTATTTGCCCCGCCTTCTCGGTACACCGCTCGATTGTTTCTTCCGTCATTCACTCCCCCAACGCCCCGTCACTGTCATGGGGCTTAATTTTGCCAATCCGGTGGGACTGGCTGCCGGCCTCGATAAAGACGGGGAGTGTATCGACGCATTTGGTGCCATGGGGTTCGGCTTTATTGAAGTAGGCACTGTGACCCCCAAGCCCCAGAACGGAAATGACAAGCCGCGGTTGTTCCGGGTAATTCCGGCGGAAGGGATCATCAACCGGATGGGATTCAACAACAAGGGTGTCGATCATCTGGTGGCCAAGGTGAAAGAGGCCAAATATCAGGGAGTGATCGGCATCAATATCGGCAAAAACAAGGACACCCCCATAGAGCAGGGCAAGGACGATTATCTGATCTGCATGGACAAGGTTTATGATCATGCCGGTTATATCGCCGTCAATATCTCCTCTCCCAACACCCCGGGGTTGCGTTCGCTGCAATATGGCGAGGCGCTCGATGAGTTGCTGGCTGCCCTCAAGGTTCGGCAGCAGGAGCTGGCCGCACAATATAAGAAGTACGTTCCCCTTGCCGTTAAAATTGCCCCGGACCTCAGCCTGGATGAAATTAATCAGGTTGCCGCCTCCTTGATCAAAAACGGGATCGATGGCGTCATCGCCACCAATACCACCCTGGAGCGTGACATGATTTATGACATGCCCCATGCCGGTGAAGCTGGTGGTCTCAGTGGCCGTCCGCTCCAGCACAAGAGCACAGAGGTGATCCGCCAGCTGGCCAAGGCCCTCAATGGGGCCCTGCCTATCATAGGGGTGGGTGGTATTGACAGCGCCATGGCTGCCCGGGAGAAATTGGCAGCGGGTGCCAGTCTGGTCCAGATTTACAGTGGCTTTATTTATAAGGGCCCGAGTCTGGTCAAAGAGATAGTTACCCATATTTAAAAGATAACCGCTTGCCCTTATTTAAAGTTGCTCAAATTCTCGACATGGAATAAAGTCGAGGGACGGCTTAAGTAAGGGCAACTCCATGTGTATCCAACCCAATGACAATTGGCAGTGGCATTATGATGCTCAGGATGATCGTCTGATGCTGGATTTATCCGATCGCATGATATTCGCCACCGAATATAAGGGGCGACAACTCGTCCCCAGCTCCTTCACGACCCAGCCCTTTTGTGTCGACGATGCCGCCCTCTATTATCAATTGATGGACAAGGCCGCCGAACTCGATTGGAGTGTTCCCCATCAGGTTCAGCTGGTACTCAATGCCATCGCCGTCAGCCGCTTTTATAAACCCCTGATGCCACAAAGCTGGTTCTTTCATGAACAGCAGACTCATTGCTCGCCGGAAATGGGCTCCCTGGTGTGGATGCAGACATCCCATGGCAGGGGAGAGTTCATGGTCATCGAGGCCGGGGAACAGGCGAGCGTCTGCCTGAACCTGACCGAGGAATTGGTGCTGACCGCCAGCAAGATCCTGCCAAGGTTCGCGGTGATCAAGGTGATGAATAACCGGATGCAGACCAGGACCCGTGCCCAGGCACAATATCGACAGGTCAGCTGATACTGCCTCTGCACGTTATTTTTGGTTGATATTCATACGCCCTCGGAATAACCGACGCCGATTATTTATCGCTCGTCTCTCCCATGCCATTGCGGCACCTTCCTTGAGTCAATTCGTCGTCGCTCGGCGCACACCCTTCTGCACTGGATATTGAGTTGCCTCATCGAGCCCGCGCCCTCTGTGCCGGTGACAAGAGCAAAAAATGGTAGCCATTGCGCCAGCCAGCCCCTTTATATTCGCGCGAACCCCAAGGTTCGGATGCCGAGTGCGGGCCGATAAGGTATAATGCGGCACTATTTTTATGGCATCCCCGTGAGCGTGATGAAAGAATTTTTTGCAACCTGCCCCAAGGGGCTGGAAAACCTGCTGGCCGTCGAGCTGACCACCCTGGGCGCGGAGCAGGTCCGTGAGACCGTGGCCGGCGTCCACTTCAAAGGCGAACTGGCCATCGGCTACAAGGCCTGCCTGTGGAGCCGTTTTGCCTCCCGCATCGTGCTGGTGCTCTCCGAATTCCAGATGAACGACGATCTTGATCTCTATCTCGGTGCCCACACCATACCCTGGGAAGAGCACTTCCCCGGTACCGCCACCATAGCCGTGGACTTCACCGGTACCAACCCGGCCATTCGCAACACCCAGTACGGCGCGCTGAAGATCAAGGATGCCATCGTTGACCGCTTCACCAAGCGCGGCCATGTGCGCCCGGACGTCGACAAGAAGTCGCCGGACATTCGCATCATGGCGCATCTGGGCAAGGGCAAGGCCAATATTACCCTGGACCTGTCCGGCCCGGCGCTGCATCAGCGCTTCTACCGTCAGGGCACAGGCGAAGCGCCCCTTAAAGAGAACCTGGCCTGCGCCATGATTGCGCGCAGCGGCTGGACCGGCGAGCCCATGATGGACCCCATGTGCGGCTCCGGCACCCTGTTGATTGAAGCGGCCTTCATCGCCGCCGACATGGCGCCGGCCCTGCGCCGGGAGCGCTTCGGTTTCGATCGCTGGCTGCAACACGATGGCGATCTGTGGCAGAGCCTGATGATGGAAGCCCAGGTGCGCGCCAAGCGTGGCATGCAGCGCTGCGAAGTGAAGCTGTTTGGCTGCGATGCCGACCCCCGCGTGCTGATGAAGGCCCGCGACAATGCCAAGGCGGCCGGCGTGGCCCACCTCATCACCTTCAAGCAGGCCGACGTGACCGCGCTTGAGAACCCGCTGCCGCAAGCCGCCGCAGAAGGGGAGGCCCGCGAAGTCGGCATGCTGATCTCCAACCCGCCCTATGGCGAGCGTCTGGGGGAGTTCCCGGCCCTGCTGGAAGTGCACCAGGCCCTGGGCGATGCCCTGCGCCGCAGCTTCCAGGGCTGGAAGGTCACCATTCTGTCTGCCTCGCCTGAGCTGCTGAGCTGCCTGCGCCTGCGGGCCGACAAGCAATATCGCCTGTTCAACGGGGCGCTGGAGTGTCAGCTGCGCAACTACCAGATAGCACTCGACTCCGTGGCCTCCCAGAAAGAGGTGGCCCAGGACTTCGCAAACCGTCTGCGCAAGAATCTGAAGACCCTCGAGAAGTGGGCCAGCAAGGAGGGGATCGACTGCTATCGCCTCTATGACGCCGACTTGCCGGAATACAACGCCGCCATCGACCGCTATCGGGATTACCTGGTGGTGCAGGAGTACGCCGCGCCCAAGGACATTCCCGCCCAGAAGACCCGTCAGCGTCTGCTCGACATGGTGCAGGCCGCCATCAAGGTGACCGGCATGGACGGCGAGAAGGTGATCCTGAAGGTGCGCGAGCGTCAGGAAGGCAAGCAGCAGTACCAGAAGCTCTCCGAAGAGCAGCACCGGATGGAGGTGCAGGAGTACGGCGCCCGTCTGTGGGTCAACCTCTACGACTACCTGGATACCGGCCTCTTCCTCGACCATCGTCAGACCCGTCGCATGCTGGGTCAGATGGCCCGCGGCAAGCGCTTCCTGAACCTGTTCGCCTATACCGGCAGTGCCACCGTGCACGCGGGCCTTGGCGGGGCGAGCGAAACCACGACTGTGGACATGTCCCACACCTACCTCAACTGGGCGCAGGACAACATGCGGCTCAACTCGCTGGTGGGCCGTCAGCACAAGTTCGTCCAGGCCGATTGCCTGAAGTGGCTCTCCGAGGCCGAGGATCAGTACGATCTCATCTTCATCGATCCGCCCACCTTCTCCAACTCCAAGCGGATGGACGAGAGCTTCGACGTGCAGCGGGATCACCTGCTGCTGATGCAGCACCTCAAACGCCTGCTGGCGGCGGACGGCACCCTGGTGTTCTCCAACAACAAGCGCCACTTCAAGATGGATCTGGCCGGTCTCGAGGCCGCTGGCCTCAAGGCCCAGAACATCACCGGCAAGACCCGGCCCAAGGATTTTGAGCGCAACCAGCATATCCACAACTGCTGGATCATCACCCACGCCGAGACGCAGGCCTGATGCTGACCCTGTTTCACACCGACGGCTGCCACCTGTGCGAACAGGCCTGGGCGCTGGTGGAGGAGGCTGGCCTTGCCGCCAGTACTCGCCAGTGTGACATCATGGAGAACGAGCAGTGGCTTGCGGCCTACCGGGTGCGCATCCCTGTGCTGCGGGATGACGCCGGCCGCGAACTGGGCTGGCCCTTCACCCTGGCACAGCTCAAGGGCTGGCTTGCCCGTCAGGGGTGAGGCTGATTTGACGATGAAACGGGGGCAGAGTCTGCCGCCCGTTTTTTCATAAGTAACAAGGAACAAACATGGCACTTTTGACATTGCACGGCGCTTGTCTGTCGTTCAGTGATTTCCCGCTGCTCGACAACGCCGAGCTGACCATAGAGCGCGGCGAGCGCCTCTGTCTGGTGGGGCGCAACGGGGCGGGCAAGTCCACCCTGATGAAGGTCATCGCCGGTGAGCTCTCCCTGGATGATGGCCGTCTGGTGTTGCAGCAGGACTTGAAGGTGACCCGTCTCGAGCAGGATCCTCCCGCCTCGAGCGAGCTGACCGTGTTCGACTATGCCGCCGAAGGGCTGGCCGGGGTGGGGGAGCTGCTCAAGCAGTATCACCACATCTCCCTGGAACTGGGCCACGATCCCTCCGATGCCAACATCCGCAAGATGAGCGAGTTGCAGGAGCAGCTCGATTATCAGAACGGCTGGCAGCTCGAGACTCGCATCAACCAGGTGCTGACCCTGCTGGGGCTGGATCCCGACGTGACCCTCGACAGTTTGTCCGGTGGCTGGCTACGCAAGGTGGCCCTGGCCCGTGCGCTCGCCTGTGACCCGGATCTGCTGCTGCTGGACGAGCCGACCAACCACCTGGACATAGACGCCATCAACTGGCTGGAAGAGTTCCTCAAGGATTTTCGCGGCGCCATCGTCTTCATCTCCCACGATCGGGAATTCATTCACAAGCTGGCGACCCGGATCATCGATCTCGATCGGGGCGCCATCACCTCCTGGCCCGGCAATTACGATCAGTACCTGCAAGGGAAGGAGGAGTGGCTGCGGGTCGAGGAGCTGAAAAACGCCGAGTTCGACCGCAAGCTGGCCCAGGAAGAGGTGTGGGTGCGTCAGGGCATCAAGGCCCGCCGTACCCGCAACGAAGGCCGGGTGCGCGCCCTCGAGGCGATGCGCATGGAGCGCAGCCAGCGCCGCGAGCTGCAGGGCAAGGCCAAGCTGCAGATGGACGACGTCAACCGCTCCGGCAAGCTGGTGTTCGAAACCGAAGGGCTCGGCCTGGACTTTGGCGATCGCACCCTGTTCCAGGGGCTGGATCTGCAAGTGCTGCGGGGCGACAAGATTGCCCTGGTCGGCCCCAACGGCTGCGGCAAATCGACCCTCATCAAGCTCTTGCTGGGTCAGCTCGAGCCGAGCCGCGGGCTGGTCAAGGGCGGCACCAACCTGGAAGTCGCCTATTTCGATCAGTACCGCGAACAGCTCGATCCCGAGCAGACAGTGGTGGACAACGTGGGGGAGGGCAAGCAGGAAGTGATGGTGCGCGGCCGCTCCCGCCATATCCTCGGCTACCTGCAGGACTTCCTGTTTGAACCCAAACGGGCGCGGACCCCGGTCAAGGCCTTGTCAGGGGGCGAGAAAAACCGTCTACTGTTGGCCAAGCTGTTCCTCAAACCCAGTAACTTGTTGATTTTGGATGAACCAACCAACGACCTGGATGTCGAAACGCTGGAACTTTTGGAAGAACTGCTGACCGATTATCCGGGCACCCTGCTGCTGGTCAGCCACGATCGCCGTTTCATCGACAATACGGTGACCGGCTGCTGGCTGTTTGAAGGGGATGGGCGGATCAGCGATTATGTGGGCGGCTATGCCGAGATGATGGCCACCCGGGCCCAGCAGAGTCAGCAACAGGCGACCAGGGCGGCCGCGGCCAAGGTGGCAGAGCCTGTCGCGTTGACTGCTGAGCCGGCGAAAAAAACACGCAAACTCTCTTACAAGTTGCAACTGGAGCTGGATAATCTGCCAGCCCGGCTGGAGCAGCTGGAAACGGAACTCGATGCCCTGCAGGCGGAGATCAACCATCCCGGCTTCTTCTCCCTGCCGGCGGAGCAGACCCAGTCCAAACTGGATGCATTGCATGCGGCAGAGTCCGCATTGGAACACGCCTTCTCCCGTTGGGAGGAGTTGGAAGCGTTGAAACATCAAGACTAAGGAAGTAGATGAAAAAGCAATTATCCATGCTGGCCATCCTGGTCGGCGCCAGCCTCAACGCGCAGGCGGCACAAAGCTCCTTCTTCACCATTGTCGATGACGAAGTCAAAGGATATGCCAGCGGGATCAGTACCGATGGCAGCGGACTCATCGGGATCAATACCAAGAACAACATGGCCGAGTACTTCTCGACCGTGCGCTCTGCAGACTTCCTGGTCGATCGTTTCCGCTTCGAGCAGGGTTGCTTCCTTTCAAGCTCCGTCTGTGACTCCTTCTGGGACGAGAATCCGGGCTTTGCCTACCAGTGGCGCCGCGATTTCCTCGATGGTGTCGATCAGCGCAGCGGCATCGGCTATGTTGCCACCACTCAGACCGATGGCCTGGTAACGGCCCTGGGCGAGACGCCGGACACCCAGGTGGGCTACAAGATGAATGGCAAGCTGCGCACCGCCTTTGCCATCGCGGGGGATGGTAAAACCGTCGAGTTGAAAGATGCCGCCGGCACCCACAGCCTGAGCGTCCCGACCAGCATCAAGAAGCTGGACAACGGTCAGTACCTGGTGACAGGGACAGCCGCCAGCGGCAAGTACCGCCACAACGTGGGTGGTGACTTCTATAACTGGTGTTTCGCCGGCAATGACGATGAGTATGGTGACTTCCGTTACTGCCCCGGGGTCGATACCCAGGCCAGCTTCTGGCTGCTCAATGACTCAGGTGGTTTCAGCAAGCTGATGCAGGCCAGCGACTATGGCCGTCAGCGCGACGAAGTGCTGCAGACTGCGTCTGCATTCGGTGCGGCGACATTCAACGGCACCCTGTACGGTGTGGGCTACAGCTCCACCGGTGAGGTAGGGTCGGGGGATCTCGACGGTCGTAACTTGGCCAGCTACTGGACCCTGGACCTCGACGCCGGCAAAGTGGGTGCCACCAAGATCATCCCGCTGCCCGATGGCGAGCCGGGCAAGGATGACAGCGTGCTGCAAAATAGCTGGGCTGTGTCTGTCAACGAGAATGGCTATGTGATCGGTAACCAGCGTTACAGCATTAACAAGGGTCAGAACCGGCCGACCGAGATGTTCCTGTTCAATCTGAACAATCCGAGCTCTGCGGCCAGCATCCCCCTGCAGGACAAGCCGCTCTCCGGCTCCGGCTCCGAGGGCGCGGCCATCAACGATCACAACATGGTGGTCGGCTGGCGTGACTCCCGTCATCAGACCCAGCCTGTGGCCAACGGCACCAACCGCATGCAGGAAGCCTTCCTGCTCAATGCGGCGTCCCCGAGCAACAACTGGTACCTGAACGATCTGATCTGTGGTCTGGATGATGCCGGTGCCAAGCAGTGTGCCCAGAATGGCAAGTATTACCACATCGCCTACGCCAGCGGCATCAGCAGTGATGGCACCATAGCCGCCACCGCCTATCGCTACAACAGCGAGAGCGATCTGAACCTGCGCACCAACGCGACCGTGGTCGCCGTCAAGCTGAAACCGGCCGTGGCGGACTATCAGGGCAACAAGCCCGCTGAATATGTGGTGAGCAATGCCCCGGTCAACAACCAGACCGGTCAGGATGGTGAAGATGGTGGTGGTGGCAGCCTGTTCTGGTTGACTCTGCTGGCCTTGCCCTTCGCCTGGCTGCGCCGTTACCAGCGATAAAAAATGTGTCATCAAAAATTAATGCAGTTCAGTATCTTGTGTCACAACGTCTGAATAGCATGGAATTTTTTGTTTGACCCTGCTTCCCCCCTGGGGTAAAGATGAAAGCGACCCGGTGAAAACTTGGTCGCTTTTTTGTTCCACGAAGAGGGTCGTAGATGATGAAGAGACAGAAACGGGACCGTCTGGAAAGAGCTCGTGCTCGTGGTTATCAGGCTGGCGTAGTCGGCAAACAGAAAGAAGCGTGTCCGTACCAATGCCTGGATGCCAGAGGGCACTGGCTTGGTGGTTGGCGCGACGCCATGGAGGGGCGAGGCTCAGGCCTCTTCATGAAGTAACCGAGACTTCATCACTCATTGCAAAAAGGAAAGGGGCCATGGCGGCCCCTTTACGTTGTCACTCTCTGACCGTGTCAGAGCAGATCAGAATGCGGTGGTGTCTTTGAACAAGCCCACTTTCAGGTCGGTCGCGCTGTAGATGGGACGACCATCCACCTCGACCACGCCGTCGGCAATGCCCATCACCAGCTTGCGGTTGATGACGCGCTTGAAGGTGATCTTGTAGGTCACTTTCTTGGCGGTCGGCAGGATCTGACCGGTGAATTTCACCTCGCCCACGCCCAGAGCGCGTCCCTTGCCGGGACCGCCTTTCCAGCCCAGGAAGAAACCGACCAGCTGCCACATGGCATCCAGACCCAGACAGCCCGGCATGACGGGATCGCCAGGGAAATGGCAGTCGAAGAACCAGAGATCCGGAGTGATATCGAGTTCGGCCAGGATTTCGCCTTTGCCGTGCTCGCCACCGTTGTCAGTGATCTTGACGATGCGATCCATCATCAGCATGTTGGGGGCGGGCAGTTGGCTGTTACCCTCACCAAATAATTCGCCACGGCTGCAGGCAAGCAGCTCTTCGCGGGTAAACGACTCTTTACCTTGTTCACACAGGGAGAGGTGGGTATTAGTGGTGTCGTTATCTAGGGTCACGCTGTTTATCCTTCATATGGGTCAAAGCCGGGCCAATTTAGCTTACAGTTGTTCGCTAAACAACTCCGATCACTTTATTTAGAGGCCGAATAGACGGCCCAGCAGGTTGCGCAGCACGCCACTCTTGGGTGCAGTGCCATTGAGTTCATCCAGTCTGTCCTGGATCCGGCCAAACAGGGTGTCCGGCATGTCAGGCTCGCCGGCCACACAGCCGGTCAGCAATTCGATGGCCTCTTCCACATGATCCACCGGGTGGATATGGAACTGGCCCGCTTCGACGGCGGCAATCACCTCATCGGAGAGGTTGAGCTGCTGGGCGTTGGTACCGGGCAAAATGATGCCTTGCTTGCCGGTAATGCCGTGGATCTTGCACACCCGGAAGAAGCCTTCGATCTTCTCGTTCACGCCACCCACAGCCTGCACGTTGCCGAACTGATCGACCGCACCGGTCACCGCAAAGCGCTGGGAGATGGGTTGGCGGGCGAGGGCAGAGAGCAGGGCGCACAGACCTGTCAGGGAGGCGCTGTCGCCGTCAATCTCGTGATAGGACTGCTCGAACACCAGGTTTGCCGAGAGCGGCGAGGGGTTCTCTGCGCCGAACTTGTTGGAGAGATAGCCGTGGATGATCATCATCGCCTTGGCATGAATGTGGCCGGCGAGCTCTGCCTTGCGCTCGATATCGGCCACGTCGCCATCCCCCAGGTGTACTGTGGCGGTCAATCGCACCGGTTCACCAAAGTCATAGGGATGACCGGCTACCTGGATGACAGAAAGGCCGTTGATCTGGCCGACCTCTTCACCGTCGGTCTGTAGCAGGATCTGGCCATCGATGACCCCCTGATCGGATTGCTCCACCAGGTAGTTGAGGCGGTAATCCTGCTCCTCCAGGGCGAGCAGTATGTGCTCGTCGGTCACCTTCTCGGCCTCCAGCTCGCGGGCCAGGCTGTCGGCCATGCGCATGATGGCGCTGAGTTGCACCTCCGAGAGGGAGAGCCATTCCTGATGGTCACAGAGACGACTGGCATGGCGACACAGGGCGAGGAGGGCACCCGGAGTGAAGTCCAGCAGGTTCCAGCGCAGCCGCAGCCAGGCCAGGTATTGCAGGAACTCGGGCAAATCCTCTTCGATGTTCACCTCGGACACCAGATCGGCGCGCAGAAAGATGCGCTCGGACATGTCTCTGTCCAGCATCTGGAACTCGGCCACTTCCAGCCGGTCGCCCACCAGGATCAGTTTGAACCGGATAGGCGTGGCCTCAGGGGTGAAGAAGGGGGTCAGGGTCTTGCCTTCCTGATAGGCATTCCAGTCCAGCTCGCCTTTTTGCATGGCGTTCTTGAGCTTGAACCAGAGATGGGGCTGATCGAGCAGCTCGTCGAGTTGCAAGATGAGATAGCCGCCGTTGGCTTCCCGCAGCAGGCCCGGCTCAAGCAAGTGCTGGTTGGCATAGACCGAGCCTTGCTCCGTCTGGTAGTTGATGGAGCCAAACAGGGTGTCCCAGTTCAAGTCCCGGCCATAGATGACGGGGGCTTGCTGCTCTTCGTGATGGATCAGCAGGTTGATGAGCACCGGGTGCTGGAATTCGAGACCCTGGGCCACGTGCGCCGCCAGATCGGAGAGAAAGTCCACGATCTTGGGGTCATTTTCCTGCTTGCGGATGATGCGGGTGACCAGGCGCTCGGCATCCAGGTGATGGCTCATCAGCTTGAGCAGCTCGCCAACCATCTCGCAGAATTCGAACCCGGTACCGGGTTGCAGGCGCAGCCAGATAGGCTTGAACGGGTTGTTGAGGTTCTCGGTGTAGCAGAGATCGAAAAGGTCGCCATCCTTGCCATTGGAAGAGGCGATCAAGGTCTGGCAGACACTCTCATAATCCGCACCCGGGAAGCCGTTGAGCAGCATGACCGGGCAGTCACCATCAAAACTGGCCAGTCGCTTGATGCCGGAAATGGCTCTGGGTTGCAGGGCGGCAAAAGGGATGGGTTCGAGCTCGCTGAGCGTGGGGAACTGCTCAATCGTGAAAGCGGGTTTTAATTGTTCTGGTGTTAATTCAGCCACTTAAGACATCCGGTCGGGGATAGGATCAATTATTTCCATTATACACAGTTCAATTGGCGGTAACAGGAAACAAGCATACATCATTTAACTAATATCTACTGGATTTTAACTACACGGGAGCGGTGTGGGTGTAAAATTCATAATTACAATTACTTAGAATTGATTTCATTTGAAATCAATTCAGCATGATTCATGTACTTGCTAGTTGCAGCGTGTTTTTATCCTAAAATCTCCGTCGAACTACATAACTTTATACAAAAAATTTTTTTAAACATCCTATTGCTAGGAAGGTCAGTGTGATGATGCGCTGTATAGCAGTCCTATCGAGAGGCTAAAGATAAGTATTAGTGTGGCGTAAACCTGTGGGAGAGCTGGTAGTGGGGGAATGAAGGCCTGTGTTCTAGGCCTGTAGAGCAATAAGTGTCTAGAGAAACCGGGGCGATTCACACCTCAAGTCATGGTGGCGACTGTACCACCTAAAATGGTGTCCGGGATGATTAGACCACTACAGGATTATGTTTATCCTATCGGGTTTATTGAACCTTGATTAACCGATACCCGATAGAAGACGGCCCATCTCTTCTTCAGGATCATATTTTTTGGCTGAGTCTTGGGTCTTTAGTGTGTGGTTTATCTTACGAGTGAAACCAAGATACGTATTGTCAAAGTCTTGCTGGCAACGATCAAGAGCTCGTTCTATTGCGATCTGTGCCATCAGCAAGTCCTTGCCAGTTAGTATTTTTTCTACCTTTCTTAACACACTTTCATACATTATATCAAGGGTCTCTTCTGATTTAGCTCGTTTGAAACGAATTACTAGGTCGTCATATTTAAATGATATGATACTTATTTCTTCGGGAGACGCTGCTTTACTATTAGTGGTTTCGGGTGTTTTCATAGCAATAAAATCTTATATGTTGAGGCTATAAACAGCCTATTTACTGTCTTCAAGTCACACATCAATAAAACTCTAAAAATTGCATGACGCCTGACTCATTAGAAGTTCAATTACAAGAAATGGCATCCATCATCTATTTTGTAATTTAAATGTATTTTTCGTAAGCTATACTTTATAAGTATAAAGTTAACGTTTCAATCAGTTTAATTCCTTTATGAAATAACACCATGTTTAATTTGACCGATAAGATCCATAACAGCCTCAACTCCAGGAGGGGTGCTCAACATTAGTATGGGACTCTCATCACCTAAGGCTCGGGAAGGAGACTTAAGCCACTGAATTGCGGCTGAAACATCTCCATCAAAAAGCTGCAAAGCCGCATCCAATGTCCTTATGAATACGTATAGCCTCATGCTTTGCTCTGATGATAAAACGTTCTTTCTTTGTATTTTTCTCTTGGTAAGGGTGACATAGCTGATGCTCGCTAATTGGCAAATCGTGATTTCATCGATCTGCGTCATGATGGATAGTTTTTTCACAATCTCATATGAAAACCCAGCTAGAGTCTCTTTGTGTGCATCAACAGGCTGCTTAGGCAATGACAATGTGGCCAGAAGGCCATCTGGCTTTCCAACTAGATTCTTGGAGGGGTTGTAAGAGGTTCCAATATTCATAGCTGCCTCGTGTGTATCACAAAATTCATATTATATAGACAGTGGATTACCACCCTATTCTAGGCAAACTTCCTGTTCAGGTTGTTTAAGCGACTTCCCCATCAGGTAATGTGCCACATTGAGCGTAGATGGCAACATTGCCGCTATCCTATACGAAATATCAACCTAGCGAAGATTTTCCGTTGATATGAGCAAGGCGCAGCTCCTCGGCACCGAGCACGAACTCCGGGCTGTCAGTGAGACGCTCGACTGCCAGATCGATGAAACGACGTACCCGGGCGGGCTGGGCAGCGCAGGCTGTACATGTCTGTCATGTGGTCGAGCAGAAGGGGAACCAGACGACCGGCCCGGATGTGCGCCGCCGTCGGCTTGGTGGATCTGGTCAACCAACTGGAGCAGGAGAAGGCGGCAGGCAAAGCCGGACAGCTTGCCAACCGGCTGGTCAATGTCGATGCGGTGGTCCTGGACGAACTGGGCTACCTGCCGTTTGCCGAAAGCGGTGGGGCCCTGCTGTTTCACCTGATCAGCAAGCTGTACGAGCGCACCAGCCAGATCTTGACCACCAACCTGGCCTTCAGCGAATGGAGCAAGGTATTTACGGATGAGAAGATGACGACGGCGATGCTGGATAGGATCACCCATCACTGCGAGATCATCGAGACCGGAAACGACTCCTACCGCTTCAAACAGAGGATGAAATCAGCCAGCTAGCCCTGGTCAATTTTGGACGCTGATCCCTGGTCATTTTTCGATGCTGATTGACACCGTGCATAATCCCATTCACGTAACGCTGTCTGAATGAAGCGCTCTGCTTTGCCATTCGTTTGGGGTGTGTAAGGTTTGGAGCATAGGTGCTTGAGCCCCAAGCGACGACACAGCGTCTGGAAGCGTTTCGACCGATAACAGGCGCCATTTTCCGTGAGTAGCCGACCGAAACGAATGCCGAGCCCGGCGTAGTAGCGAAGTGCCTGTAAAACAGCGCAAGACAGGCACTGCGTCCTGTTTCATCAGGATACAGGCGCTGAATGCCACACGGGAGTGGTCATCAATCGCCACATGCGCATACTCCTATCCCGCCCCCGGAGCATCCTGGCGGTGGTCACCTATTACTTGATGGCCGGGACCTGGGGAAACGCCCCAACTTTTTGATGTCCAAATGCAGCAAGTAACCCAGTTTCTCATGTTCATAGCGTTGTACCGGAGCGGCAGGTTCCAGATTAGCGAGTAGATTCTGTCCCTTTCGTTGCAAGATACGAACGACTGAACTGTGCCCTATGCCCAGAGATTGGCTGATGTGCCGATAGGTCTGTCGCTGCTTGCGCAGTTCGATAATCCTCTGTTGGCGCTGGTCATCAATGGCATGGGGGTAGGATGCGGGTTGAGAAGAGCGATTGTACAAGCCATCAGGCCCCTCCTGGCGATATCGAGTGAGCCACTTGTAAGCGGTTCGGGTACTGACCCCGGCAGCGTGAGCGGCCTCTTCAACGCGCAGGCCCTGCTCAAGGACACGCTGGACAAGAAGCTGTCGACCAAAGACGGTTAATCGGGCATTTTAATGGTTGTTCACTGGGGCACCTCAGATGATTGGTTTGGTTGGCGCCTCCAATTCTCCGGGAATGCCCCGAGTGAACAACCAACAGAGAGATCACAGCTAGGGCCAGTTGAATCAAGATTCAGAACCGTATTAGAGATAACTGTTGCGCGTCATGGGAGCCACTCTGTGACAAACTGCTCGATGGGAAGCGGGCGACTGAACAGGTATCCCTGCAACAGATCTACCCCTTGTGAGCGCAAGTAGTCGCGCTGTGCTTCAGTTTCTATCCCTTCTGCGACAAGTCGCATATTCAGTGATTTGCTGAGGGTAATCAGCATGTCGAGAATGGGCGCCGAGACGGAATCAGAGTTGATCATAGATACGAAACGCTGGTCAATTTTCAGAAAATCAAAGTTGAATTGCTGAATATACGCCAGGCTGGATTGACCTGTACCAAAATCATCAAGTGCCAATGGGATGCCCATCTTCTTTATTGTATGGAAGAATGCCTGATTGGCATCGGTATCGTCCAATAACACGCGTTCGGTCAGTTCCAATAGCAAAATGCTATTGCTGGATGGAAAACTGTCAATAAATGAAAGACAGTCAGCAATTAATGTGTCGTCCGAACATTGTTGTGCGCTGATATTAAAACCAAAATGAAAGTTATCTGGCAGCTGGGAGGCGTATGGTTGCATCATTTTCGCTACCTGCTGCATCAGGCTGGTGGTGATAGGTGCGATCAAGTGTGACTCTTCCGCGATAGAAATAAAGGAATCAGGAGGGATCATTCCGAGTTCAGGGTGTTGCCAGCGAACCAGTATTTCTGCGCCAAGCATGCGTCCAGATTGGCTATCTATCAAGGGTTGCAAATAGGGCACTAGCTCATTATTTTTCAGCGCCCGAGATAACTCAGACAAGAGCAATTTTGGCTTGCGCACCATAAACCAGGTATAAGTACTCGCGAGAAGGGATAGCAAAATGACAACGCCAGCCAAGATGGGTTTTTTCATAAAAAGAGTTGCTGTGCGGTCAATATTGACATAACCAGAATAGATAATGTACGGGTATTTTTTCGATTCAATAGTATAGCCTCCTATATTGGCCAGTACCGGCTTGTTTTTTAGGAACACGCCGTTTGAATCAACCCATAGATCTCCCACGTTCATATATAGGTCATTGCTTATTTTGGCCATATCGAACAGTATTCGAATATATAATTCATCAATGACACTGAATGCGGCACTTTTCGCGATATTGTTTCTGACGATTAATCCACCTCTGGTTGGCATGATTGGGGTGCCCGTAATCAGTTTTAATGTGTAATTACCAGGGCTGTATAAAAAAGTATCATCAGAGAATGAGGTACAATAGATAAAATTATCTTTGACTAAATTTATAGTCCGAACAAATGGTGTGGATGCAACATGTTTTTTAAGGGTCTTGCTGATCTCAGCACAAGCCTTGTCATTTAACGATATGATTTTTTCGTTGGTTTTACTCGAATAGTCAATGGCGTTGTCTAACAATTCAATGGTGTGCTGTGCGGAATGTTGTGACTGCATAGCAAGATCATGGAGTTGTTGAATTGAGACTACAGCTACACCAAAGATAAGACAAGTGGCCCCGGTTAGCAGCGGCAATATGAGTTGCTTATAATGCCATGATTCTTTGCTAGGGAATAAAATGGCAGGCGATTTTTTAGCATGCTCTGTGGTCTTTCGGTTATCCAAGGGTGTCATATGGGCGCATCATCTTCAATATATTTAATGAGTATTGGTTTTCATATTAAATAGTAAGTTATCGAAGAGATGGATTTTTGATGTAATTGGCATGAAGTTTGTCAAATGGCGAACCACGTGGTTGTTGAATGACAATATTTTTATAACTTTCTGATTTGATGATGTTTATTGTTTTCTAACCAAGGGGAGGATGACAAAGGTGGTTGATGGTTTTTCGCAAAAAGTCAAGGCGATTGCGCGCATTGGCAGTTTTTTGTTCTGTCTGCAGCATATAATAGTGACTGTGATGATTTCGCCTCGCTATGAAATCTTGATAGCACATCTTGTTGGTGCCATATGGTAGTGATGATGATAAGCAAGAGTCGTTGGCTAAATCATATGACATATATTTACGCGATGATGTGTCTGTTTTATAAAGCAGAAGTACCGCCATCATAACGGTATGAATGACATATGGTTTTGTTAATGTTGACGCAAAAAGTCAAAACACAGTCGCATTTTGTAAAGAATTGCACGGTGAATTCCATAGAATAGCGACATGGAAAATGATGTATGTTAATGACATTTTTCAGTGCATCGATTGAATGCAAACAATTATATAAACCAAGAGGATATAAAAAATGAAAAAGAGCATGATTGTTGTGGCTTCCGCCCTGGTGTTGATGTCTGCTGCAGCCAATGCTGCCCTGCCTGCAAACCAGGCTGCAGAGACCCTGACCTGGAAAGGTCTGGTGCCGTTTACTGTTACCAGTGATGACATCGTGATTACCGGTGATCTGGGCGGCCCGATCCGTGCCGGTTTCCTGAACGTTGAGCAAGATGGCACCTTCAGCTCTACCGCCATCAACGTAGAAGCGCATGACAACACTGGTGATGCGGCAGCTCCAGTGACTGGTGATCCTATTGCGGGTGATGTTGTGTGGGGTCTGGCTTCCTATGCTATCGACGCTTCTACTACCGATATGAGTGGTGCCAATGTCAAGTTTATTGCTGACGGCCAGCCTCTCGATATTGGCACTCCGCTGACCGAAGATTACGCTCTGGCTGTCAACGTCTCCAATGATCTGGCGATTGCCGATATTGCTCCGGGTGAGCGTATCCAAGTTAGTGCCGTTGTGACTGCTGAACTGCCGATTGTTACCCCATAATCTACGTTTCGTAGTCTTGGTCTGATCTATTTATCACGCCTTCATATGAAGGCGTGATATTCATCATGAAGAGAGTTTTTTATGAGATGGTTAACTCCGGTAGTGAGTCTGTTATTATCCGGTTCGGTGTGTGCAGTAGGAATTAATCATAACTTCAGGCCTTTAACACATCTAAACAAGCTGGCATTTTATGACTATACGATCACTCGATTTGAACTTGATGAACACTTTATTGTTCTTGATTTTGATAAAGTTGAACAAAAATTCAAAGATCAATCTGTCAATTTGGTGATTGAAACCAATATTCCGGAAGCAGAAACAGATATCGGTTATATATTGCATCTTGATAGCAATGAATCTGTCTGTAAACGAGATAGTGTCATCATGCAGCAAGATTTTATCGATATACTGATCGATGATAAACCATTTGTAAAAAATAAAATGACGTTTGATTCATTTCCATCGGTCACCGATGGCGGGTATTTGAAGAGTAGTAATGTGATGACATTGACTAGCCAAACTATCAATCATCAAGGTTTATTGTGTCAGGGAAGTGTGACATTACTTGCGGAGTTGAGTTTATGAAGTTGTCTGCCATTGCTGTTGCTATTTCTTTGGCTATCGTGAGTACTCATAGCCTGGCCGCAGCTTCCGATATCAAACCCCCGGTTGGTTTTGAAGATCTGTATGAAAAGCAGTCGATGATCACTAAGTTCTATATGAATGACAGTGATTTTATCGAGCTGGTGACCGAGGGTACCTTCGATGAAATTTTCTTGGATGCCGATGAGCAGGATAAACTGATAGATTTTTTGAAAATGCATTTTGTTGATGAAAACAACGCCAATGAATTTGCAAAAAATCTGGTTAGTGGTATGCAATCATCGGATAGATGTATTGGCAATGTTGAGTCGTGCCAGTTTGTCAGTCAGCAATTCGATGTTGTTTATAGTCAGGAAGATCGCTTTGTCAGAATGTTTTTCGCACCTGACTTGATGAATAGCCAGAGTGGGAAAAAGCAATATATTTCCAACAAAGTTGGTCGTTCGGCGCTGATCTCAAGCAGTGATCTCTATGCAACCGTTGACAGCGAAGCAAATAGCAGTTTGTCATGGAATAACATCAGTACACTGCATGTATTGGGTGGTCAATTTAACAGCGATATCTCTACTGCAACCACAGGTGAAGACAAGTTTGATTATAATGAATTGAGCTATACCTATGCCATGCCTGCTACGAATATCCAGCTTGGCTATTTCAATGACACCAAACCCTATTCATTCAATAGTACCGACATTCTTGCTGATGACAGTAACTATAGCGAGATTGCGTTCCGTATTGGTTCATCGAGTGACCTGGAAAAGGTAAACAAAGAGAACAGCAAGCGCTTGTATTTTTCATCTCCTGCAGCTGGTCGAGTGCAAATCATCAAGGATGATAAAATTGTTTTGAGTGAAAATGCACAATCCGGGCAAAATTTCATTCCTTACTATAAATTACCAAAAGGTAATTATGATGCCATTATCCGGGTTTACAACGGTGAGCAGATAGCATTCGAAGAGCACCGGAAAATTTTCAACTCGGATAAGCACAACCTGGCAGTTGGCGACATGGACTACCAGTTTTCACTGGGCAAGTTTATGGAGCTGAATAATGAATCATTTTCTGATAACGCCATTAACAGCCTCAGTCGGGAGTTTGATGAACGGATGTTTGCTCGTTCTGAACTCTCATACAAGGCCATTGATGAGTTGACTTTGGCGGCAGGGGTGTTGAATACCAAAGATTCCTGGTATGCCAAAACAGCTGTCAATTTTGATTTCAGCGACCAGATTTCTACTCGATTGCTCTATGGAAAATTTAGTAATCAGAGTGATTATCGTCAATTTGGTATGACGCTGTTTAATGCCTCAGTCGACTGGTCAAGATACAATGACCGTGGTGACAACACCAAGGATGAACTGGATGACTATCTTTTTGGCTTTGGTTCCTATACTGATCTGTCAGTAAGTTATTATCAGCAAATCGGAGTCGGCAATGCCTATATCAACTACTCGAAAGGGCGCGATGTTTCTACTGAGGATTATATTTTCTCCAGTGATGGAGGCTTGCTGAAGAGTTATGAGAACTATAGTGCCGGATACACCTTTCCATGGCTCTATGACAGCATCATTGATGTTAACCTTGGCTATAACAAAAATGAAGATGTTGATAGTGACTACACGGTTGGCATCAATATTTCTGTACCATTGAGCATTAATGATTCTGTCACTGTGAGCTCTTATACCGATAATCCGGGCAAAACGTCATTCAGAACGGCTTATGGACGTGATGATCTGCTCTCGAGCAAAAATGGCTCTCTCTCTGGTGAGGTCGGTGTCGGGTATGATGGTTATCAGGAGCAGACCATGTCTACGGATCTCACTATGAGCGGCACCTATAGCAATGATGCGTTCAGCAGTAGTGCCTATGCTCATGTGGATAGTCGGGGTGATATGGGGCTGAATGGCAGTTTGCATACCACGCAAGTGGTAACCACAGATAATATCTATTCAACACCGACCCGCGCAGACTCTTATCTGGTGGTAAGTAATATGTCGGATGACCCATCATTGGCTGAGCAACGGGATGATATTTTTAATTCTACGGTCAAGGTCAAGCGAAATGGTGATCCGGAACGAGATCTTACGATTGATAATAATGTCAAGCTCTATCCACTGAAACGTTACAAGGAGTATCAGGTGACGCTGGATGTCGATAGCTCAGATTACTATAACAATGGTAGCAATGGCGCTATCGCCAGCAGTTATCCTGGTACTATTGTTGATTTGAATGTCGATCTGCATGAAGTGCGCTCATATATCTCTATTTTTAATGATTTGGATGGCCGGGATATTGATACCGTTACCTGTCGTGGTATTGGCTGTGTCAGTGTCGAAGAGTTGTCAGATGGGGTATTCAAATTCAAGGTTCGTATGGGGATGCCTTACGAGTTACAAGCGAACAACCAACGTTGTTTGATTCCGGATTTGAATAGCATCGAAAATCGTAACCTGGGTGAAAACTTCTGTATGCCGCAGTTTGATATTGATGATGATGGTTATCAAATTGCTAAAGGGGCACATGGCACAGATAAAAATCTTTACTATGTGGGGGAATTTGATGACACCACCATGATGAAGAAGCTCATTGACAGCACCAAGGATGAACCATTCGAGTTCATCAATAAAACGGTGGGCAAGCGAGAGTTTCTCTTTATCAAACTGGATGGTTTCTTGACTGCTGAGCAGGGCTCAAAGCTCGATGCGATGAAGGCGTATGCCGTAGAGTCAAGAACCACAGACACATATGTTAGTAATTAAGAGGTTTTCATGAAAATTAAACTGATTTCGACTCTGTTTACATTGCTGGCTTGCAGCCAAGCCAATGCATTTGCCATCAGTGATATGCTGCTGGTGGGTAATAAGGCTGGTAATGGCATTTTTACCCTGTCCAATAATGATAACCGTGAGCCTATTTTTGTGCTGGCCAACGTCAGTCAGGTAAAGATTGCCAATAACAAGTTGCAAAAGGTGCCGCTGACCAAGGCTAACTTCCCGATGTGGGATCTCGCCGTTAGCCCGGGTCGAACGGTATTGAAGTCCAATGAATCAAAAAATTTTTCTATCAAGAGTTTGTGTGAAAAAAATTGTGATGTAGCCGTTGATAAGGTGTATCAGGTCAATTTTATTCCTCAGCCTTATACTCGCAAGGATGCTGAGCAGGGCAAAGAGAACAAGGTAAACTTTCTATTCGGCTTTTCACCTTATTACATCATTCCGGCGACTGTATCCAATGTGAAATATGACATTGATTATCGCGGGGGAAAAATTAATGTGAAAAATGAGGGTAACACCTTCCTGAAGTTGCATATCGATCGTTGCAATTTCATTGCCAACAAGAAGGATTGCCGCATCACCAATTATGCTCTTGCGGGTGTTGATCGGGAATTTGCGTTGCCGGCAACGTTGGCAACCGAGTCAATCAAACTGTTGGTGGTCAATCATGACGAGAGCTATCGCAAGGAGATAACACTGCATGATGGCACTAAAAAGTAAGCGTATTCTACTGCTGGCAACCCTGTTTGTTGCCAGCTATGCCCAGGCCTTTACCCTGAATGGCAATTTGAAAGGGGATACACTGCGCTGGCGTAATGGTATTGCTCAGGGTGAGTATTTGACCACCAGCTATTGGCAGCCGATCAGTAATCTGACACCCACCAGTGGCTGGATCCCGGGTTTATTTCGTGGCGCAACTCCTGACAAAATCACCTTGACCAGCAGAGCGGGGGAGTCAGTCACCGTGGCACTGTCGGTGGAGGGGATGGAATATAACCTGGGCTCGTCGAGCACCCTGTTTGATGCCAAGCCCAAACCCTCCTGGATCAGTTATGACAGCTGTTTGACCCAGCAAATGGGCAGTGTGGTCCGATTGTTGAAGTCGGGTAGTGGTTTCTGTGTCTCAGACACTGCCTTTTACAGCAGTGGTACCAGTTCTACGCCATTCAGCTTTTTACGGCCGATCATCAAGCTACCAGATCTGGTGGCTGCCTTTACGTCTGCCGATGTGGGTGAGGGGACTTACCGTGGTGGGGTGATGGTTAACGGTATTTATGGCTATTTAAGTCCATCTGGTAGTGTGACCTATCGCAATGGCATGGTGCCGCTGGATGTCGAGATCCAGTACAACCCGGCAAAGTTGACCTCGATCACCGTCAATGGCTCTGGATATATCAATCCGGTATATGATAAAAGTGCGCTTACTGTCTCTGGGTCGACCCGCTATACGGTGACGGCTAATGGCTATTTCAGCAATGGTCTGCATATGGTTTTTGATAACCACTCGACGGATGATGACTATTATCTGGAGCAGCTTGATGGTAGCGCCCGTATTCCGTATTCGATCGAGTGTCCTGATTGTACTATTGCCAGTATTGTAGATAGTGGCAGTCTGAAGGCCAAAGAAAACGTTGTACCCGGAAAGTCAGTCAAAACGATAGTATTCGACCTTAACGTTGGATATGAAAACATTGAAGCAGACAGTATTGAGACCGGTAGCTATACCGATGTATTTACCGTTATGTTTGAGCCAAATCTATGAATAAATGTATATTTCGAGCCATTGGCTGCATATGTGGTTTGATCTCATTGGTGGCTCATGCTGACACATGGTCATTATCGCCTGCCATATATACAAATCACGAGACAGCGCTTGGTTTGACACTGCAATATCAAGCGGAGGAGAGTCTGTTATGGTGGGGGGCAGGCATCCGTACCCTTTCGGAAGAACATGATGATGCTAATCCTGCACTTGATCTTTCACTGTCTCGTGCATTTAGCATTACCGATAGCATTGCTTTTGTTATGAGTGGTGGTGTCAGTGATTTTAATCCTTTTGTAGAATACGCCTCATCGCTGTCGCTGACTCCGACCAGTGCCGTCATGCTGGGTGGGCGAACGACTTTTTTCGAAAATCATAATAAAAATGAGTTGCTGGTGAGTTTTAAAAAAACACTATAAAGATTACTCGATAAATGGCTGAAATCAGAATGCATTGGCAATGGCCGCTAATTCACTATGGTGTGATAGACGGAAGTTGATTCTGGGTGATTTCAGCCGTCTATTGAAATAAACATCTCATCAGTGGCTAACGCCGTGTTTATCGCGGCGTAGCATACTGTTTATTCCACTTTTGCTCGAACTATTCGAGCGTGTCGATTGTATCTCATTTCGTTAAATGTCAATTCTTGTTCGTGATGAGGCGCGCATGCTTTTCGCTATTGCTGCATGATTGCATCACTCATTTAACATCTCTTTATTGTACGTCGTGCAAGAGAATACAACAGCGTATCTCCTTGCATATGCACATGTCTTCAATGCGGTGTTGTGTCAATTCACAATGTTATGGATGTAGGATCAAACACTATATGAAATATCGTGTCTTCTTATTATTGACATTGTCACTCTTGCTATCCGCCTGTGGTGGCGGTGATGGTGACAGTTCAGATGGCGGCAGTGCACCGGCCACTGTCGAGGTATTGGCGCCTCAGGCACGGGATAGCTATGACCAGTTGCTGACCGCCAATCAGCCCAATGCCAGCAATGATGTCTCTTTACGTGGTCGTGTCAGCGATCCGCAAGGGTTGGCGCTGCGACTGGTCTCGGTGCAGCCCTTGACCAGCCAGTGTCAACCACCGGTGGTCAACAGCGAGGCCCTCTCGTTTCGGGTCGATAACGGCAGCGCAGATGCCTGTACCTATGCCTATACCATCGAAAATGTGCCGACCAATGGGGCCACCCCCAAGCGGACCCAGGCCACTAGTTATGTGGTGGTCTCTGCCGCCTCTTCTCCTGCCATGTTGCCCATTCTCTCCCACACCGCAGTGGTCAACGAGACGATCGCCATCGATCTGGCCAGCGAGCTGGGCGGTTACTTCCCGGCGGGCTTTACCCTGCAACCGGAGGTGATTGTGCTGGGTAGCGGCACGACTGTGGCCGATCCCGCCAGCAATACCATCAGCTACACGGCGGCGGCAGTGCCCGACATCACCCGGTTGGTTTACAGCTACCTCAGTGCAGATGGCACCGAGGTGCGTGCCGGCGCCATTGATGTCTCTGTTTCCAAGTCGGCCGATGGCATGCCACTGGCCGAGAACTTCCCCGGGCCGGAAGATGTATTGCCGGGCGCCGTGGTGACGGTGGATGTCAAAGACCATATCAGCGATCCGAATGGTGATCCGCTACAACTGACCGATGCCTACGCCTTCGATGCGACCGTGTCAGCCACGGATGCCATATCACTGACCAACACCCGCTTTGACTTTGTCGCTGACAAGCCGGGCAGTTATGACGTTTCCTATTATGTGACCGATCACAACGGGGGTTATGCCATCGGGGTGGTGCGCATTACCGTCAAGGCAAAGAGCCTGTGGAGCGACATCGTTTTAAGCGATGGCACCCGCTATACCGCCCCCTGGGAGAAGAACCTGGCTGATGGTCTCGGCATTCCCTATCAGGATTTCTATGAAGAGACCAACGCCACCGACACCTATCAGGTTGCGCTGTTTAACTATGAAGCGGCACTGACCCTGTGTGCCGCCCGGGGCATGGTGTTGCCCACCATTGCCGAGATGAACCAGTTGCACGATGAAAAACCGGATCCCTCTGGCAGTGACAACTGGCCGGTGGAGCAATCCTACTGGACAGGGGAGGCGCTGGACAGCTCAAACAATGGTCAGGTTTACGATCTGGTGTCGGGCAGTTCCGCCCTCAATCCGATGATGACGCCAGCGGGGGTGACCTGTGTTTACTCTGGCCTGCTGACGGGGTTGGAGACCACAGTGGATAACCAGTATCTGAGCGGCGGCCCGACCAGCAGCACTCACGATGAAGTGGAGGCGCTGGTGACGAGCGGAAATGGCAGTCCGCTGGCCTTGAAGAAGGTCTACTTCTACTCAAGCGATGCCAACCTGAGTTTTAGCCAGAAGCAGGTGATGACGGATGCCGATGGCAAGGCAAAGATCAGCGTGGATTCACCGGTTGCGGGCCCTTTTACGGTCTACGCCAACTACCTGAGCCAAACCCTCAACACGGCGGTGACCTTTATTGAAAACCTGGTCAGCAACCTGACCATCAGCGGGACCAATAAGGTGCGGATGGGGGATAGCATCAACCTGACCGCATCCGCCACCTATGACTCGAGCGATGTGGTCGATGTGAGCGCGGAAGCGAGCTGGGCCTCGTCAGAGCCGGCAATGGCCACTGTTGCCTCCGGCGTGGTGACCGGTGTTGTTCCCGGCAGTGTCGATATCAGCGCCAGCTTCTCCGGCGCCGATGCCGCCGCCCATCCGGTGACGGTGTTTTCCGGGTTGAGCAGTCTGGTGGTGACGCCAGACAGCGCAACATTAGATGTCGGGGCTACCCTGGATCTGATCGCGACGGCTCACTATGATGACGGTGCGAGTGAAGATGTCACGGCGGCGGCCAGCTGGTCATCGAGCAATACGACAGTCGCGAGTGTGGTGGGGGGCGAAGTCACGGCCAAGGCCAGCGGCTCGGCGGCGATTCAGGCGAGCTATACCGATAGCCACGGTATTAGCCAGGTAGCGAGTGCCGCGATTACTGTGCATGCGCCCACAGTGACCGCTTTGCATATAACGCCGGAAGCGTCGACAGTAGAAGCTGGGAAAACAATTCAGTTTACAGCTATCGCGGATATGTCGGATGGCAGTACAAAAAATGTCACAAATGATCTCTGGATGACCTGGTCAAGCGCTGATGATAACGTGGCCACTATCACCTACTACGGCCTGGCGAGCGGCGTGAGTGGTGGCGCAACCACCATCCAGGCCAAGTATTTTGACGGTACCGGCCCCTCGATCAGCACCACGACGTCGTTGACCGTGAATGATAAAGGGATATCTTCATTCACGACTCCTGACGAGACCATGCGTACGTTGAAAGATGCCGATTCCTATTGTAGAGGACTGTCTCCCGCCGCGCACTTGCCAACCGCAGCCGAGCTGCAGGCTCTGTATCGTCAGACCGGCAATGTCTCTAATAGCATCGGGTGGTCCGTCGGCAGACCCTACTGGAGCAGCACTACTACGAACGTTCCGGGGTATCACCAGGGCGTCGCGATGAATACCGGCGGAATAGGCAACTACGTCGACGGTGACTACCTCTTCGTGACCTGTATTCGTTAAGGTTTACGCCTCGGCTGACCACTTTAATCCATAATAAGGTTCGTCCACTTGAACGCATCACTCTAACAGCAAATAACGCACAACATTGCCAGGCGTTAATATAAGAAAGCCCCCAAAATATTACTTTATTTTGGGGGCTTTTATATATTATTAACATGGCTTGCTTTATGGTTATTGATAGACGGTGTGGCTAATTTCTATGTGGTTATTTCGTAAAAAACAAACCCTTATTCGCAACTGATCAAATATGTGTTTGGTTTTGTTGTATCATTAGATAGGTATGATTTGAACAGGCTTTTCACAAAGCAGAGAGGGGGGCACAAAGAGAGTTCCTTATTTAATGCTTGGTTAGTGAGATTCTTCGACTATGTACTTAGTAAGTAACGTGACTTTGACAGGATATGAGCAACTTGTTCATACATTGGGCGGACATTATGAAGAAATATTGAGCGAGGTGGGGTTATTACCTGTCAATATATCCGATTCCGCAGGGTTTGTTTCATATCTACGTTATGCAGAATTGCTGGAAGCAACTGCCAAGACTTTGAATATGCCGCTTTTTGGTTTGAAGTTGGCCAGTAGTCATGGCCCGGACTTGTTGGGGCCGCTCTCGCTAGGCTTTTGTCTGCAAAAACATCTAAAGCAGGCACTCGATTATCTGTTGTCCCATGCTTATCTGTTTGCCAATGGCCAGATCCTGACAGTGAAACAGAGTAATGGCTGGGTGCAAGTGAGCATTGAATATGAATTTTGTGATGAAAGTCCGCTAAACCAGCTCCGTCAGTCATCCTGCCAGCATCTCTATAACTATCTGACCTCGGTCCAGGTAGACAATATCGGCGCAATGAGGATCCATCTGCGCCAGCCCAGACCGCCGATTCATGAACGGCATTACAGCCATGTCTGTTTTTCCGCGGATTTTGACGGGGTCAGTTTTCCTGCAGAGTGGCTAACGGCCTCCTTATCGGCAGGGCGAGAGCAGATGCTGCAATTTGTCGATAGATATATGGATGAGTTGATCAGTAATTTTCCGCACTCTTATTCCGAGCAGGTATCCTCTGTAGTTAACCGGCTGCTGCGAGAAGGGCAATGTACCATGACTCAAGTCGCGAGCGTGTTGGGCTGCGGGGTCCGTTCACTGCAACTGAAATTGCAGGAGGAGGGGCGATCTTACAGCCTGATCTTGCAGGAGTGCCGGGTCGCGCTGGCCTATCAATTGTTGCGAAGAAAGCATATGCGAGTAACCGATGTGGCCTTTGAGCTGGGGTTTTCGGATGTGTCGACCTTTAGTCGAAAGTTTAAAAGCTGGACCGGTGTTTCCCCCTTGCAGTGGCAAAAAGAGCAACAGGAACCATGGTAGACAGTGGGGATGACGATATTGCCCAACCAGCGGTCACTCGACAAATATTCTGTGTGAGATGAGTATGCAACTCATGCCCAGATACTTCTGGGTTGCTCAGTGATTATATGAACATCAGGGCTTTATGAGTGCCAGCGAATTGGCCCCGCTGTTCAATGTGGAGGCCAAACAGATCACCGATGATTTTACGCGCATCCGCAAGTATCATCATATTATCAAGGCAGAAGAGCAGAAGACCCCTATTCCGGGCGGCTACAAGTATCGGGTGCGAGTCTTGTATATTTCCCCCTTCCGTATGGATGGCCGTAATGCCCCGATATTGCTGAAACAATATGCCAGTCAGGGTGATAGGCGGCCCAGTCGAGTGATCACCTGGGCCGATTTGCTCTCATCTCGGTGGCGGGATCTTGGATTACGGATTAACTGTTACTGATGATGTCATCCTGACTTTTTTCAGCTTTTTTCCATTGGGTAGGGGAGAGCCCAGTCCACTCTTTGAAGTTTCGGCTAAAGGTCGATACATCGGAATAGCCGAGATGCAAGGCCATATCTGTCATGCTGGTATTTTGTTCCTTGAGATAGTTCAAGGCCAATTGCAGACGGCTCTCTTTCAGGATGGCGTTATAGCTGGTATTCAGCTCCTTGAGTTTTAGTTGCAAAACCCGTGGGTGCATATCGAGGATATTGGCGATGCGTTCGACACTGCACTCACCACTGGGTAATAGTTCGTTGATGAGATGTGAAATCATCGAGACCAGATTATCCGGGTATGCCTGTTTCAAACCATCTAACTGTGAATCGATAAATTTTAGTACATGCTGTCGTTCGAATTTGAATTCGGCGTTAAGCCAAGAGAGGGGAAAGGAAACGCCATTGAACTCTGCATTGAATTTGATGTGCTTCATGGCAGCATATGTTTCATTAGGCGCTGATTGGGTCAAATGAATCATTGCTTTGTTGGTATCTCCCAAGAGTTTCGCTACGATCAGGTCATGGGTCCGTTGTACTGCCAGCTGACATATCTGTTTATATTTTCCCTCTTTATTGAACAGGTGGGCAAGGGAGAGCTGTTGACGGCCATTCTGTTCACTGGTGATAAAAATGGTGCCATTAGCATGGATATAATGATTGGCTTTCACATATTGGATGGCATCCCTGACTGTGGGCTGTAAAAAGATGGCCAGTTCCAGTGCATCCAACTCATTGAGGGATTGTTTTTTTGCCAGTTTGAAACCAAATGCAGCCTCGTTTGTTACCTCAGCACTCTCTTCAAGCAACTGACATACGCTTTCGTGGGATAAGTAGCTATTACCATCACGGATCTGTGCGGAGCTCATTCCTTGGGCCAGCAGAGCCTGCTGTGGGTTGCCTTTGAGGGATCTCATCAGAGTCTCGTAGCCGAAGAGAATGGTACTGCGGACTATGTACATTGGGTGTCATCCTTGTTGTTTGAGCGGATTTTTTGATTCTATGTGAAAAATCTTTCCCTGCCATCCCTCGGTGATCGCCCTGCATATGAACACATTGGCATAGAGGCAAGGTGAACTCAACATGGTAGTGGTCTCTATTTACGGCCGAGGATGGATTGGTGAAAATGACGGAATTTAATTAATTACAGCCGGTCATGCAATTATTTAAGTATGAATTTTTTAATTTCTTTATAAATCGTGCAATAAAAATACATCTTTGTGCGATTTGCAAATTTTTTTTCGCAATAAGTCAATGTTGCTGGTGTGAATTAAATTATCACATATATGAATAAAGAGGTTCTGTGCAGTGTGTTGATTTATTTTCATTATTGCTTTGTAGTGATTTTCTCTTGAATGTGAGCACATGAGTCCTATGTGCCAGTAGAGCCCGCCACAGTGGGCGATTATCGAATGTTGGGCTGCATAATTCGGCATCTTTAAATGAAGTGGATATATTTAGTTTTACCATTTGAGACTAATATCATTGCAGATGTTTATCGGGAGGAATGATGGACGATAAGCCAGCATTAAATTTAATTGGCGCTGCATTATATCGATATGCATATTTTCTGACTCAGAATCAGGATTTGTCAAAGAGCATGGTTTTTCTGGTTCAGGAACGAGCAATATTGATGTTGTCACATACTTGGCATCAGATGCCACTTTCCTGGTTGGCAAAAATGCTAAGGGAATATTGTCAGCATCATCAGCTGGATGAGGGGGTGAATACAGAGAGAAGGAGATATAGTTATCTAACGGAGAGTGATCCGAGTGCATCGGTCAATCATCTGATTGATAAAATGATGGGTGAGATCATTCAATTACCACTTTATCTAAGAGAGCCATTGGTATTGAAAGTTGTTCTTGGTATGAGTATTGAAAATATCGCATGGTTAGTGGGGGCAACTACCTTGGAAATTGAAAAGCGAATATTTGATGCTAAAAACATAATTTTCCATAAAAGCGTAGTCACTCATTGATACATGCATGTTATTGGTATGTTATAAATTTTTTCCTTATCTACCATTACTATTAAGTGTGTTGTAGTTGTTTCGTATAAAAGCATTGGTTATGCGCCATTGCTCAAGACTAGGGCGGTTTTTTTTGTATGATATGAGTATTGCTATATATGAGTAAACAGAGGAAGAAAAATGAAAAAAAGTAGAATTGTGATGACATCTCTGCTGATGGCTCTGTCTGCCGGTGCCCATGCTGCACTGCCTGCGACTCAGGCTGCCGAGACCCTGACCTGGAAAGGGCTGGTTCCTTTTTCCGTGGCCAGCGATGATATCGTTATTACCGGCGATTTGGGTGGCCCTATCCGTGCCGGCTTTTTGAACGTCAAGACTGATGGTACGTTCACCTCCACGGCGATCAATGTCGAAGCCCACGATAATACCGGGGATGCCGCGGCACCTGTTGTGGGTGATCCTGTCTCTGGCAAGGTGAAGTGGGGGCTGGCTTCCTATGCAGTTGATGCTTCTACCACCGATATGAGTGGTGCCAATTTGAAATTTATCGCGGATGGCCAGCCGCTGGATATTGGTTCCACACTAAAGGAGGATTATGCACTGGCCGTCAACGTTTCCAATGATCAAATCATTACCGATATTGCTCCGGGTGAGCGCATTCAGGTCAGCGCAGTGATCACTGCCGAACTGGGTGGTATCTTCCCTTAAAGATCCATCAAGATAAAGTTAATCAAAAGCCGCACAATACTTCACCTTGCTCGGCTTTTTGTTACCTATCATTTGTTCGTCACTTAACCTCATGTTGATCAGAAAAAACCTTAACCATGGTGAAGGCGATAAAAAAATGAATATCCTTGGTTTACCTGTTGGCTCGCAAAGTTGCTACCTTTAGAAATAATGCTTTAAATTAAACGCCTTCTCAAGGTGATTTTTAATTGATTGTCGTTGAATGGAATGGTTTTTATTGATTTTTGAATGCAGTCAGCATCTAATCAGTATGCTACTTTTATCATGCTTGTTTTATCTTGAAATAATATGGATGGATGCTTTTTAATAAACAAGGGAGTTTTAATTCGATGAAAAAAAGTAAAGCTTATATAGTCCTATCTATTTCATTGCCATTGTGCGCTCATGCTGAAACACCCTCTGATGTTGATTCCCGTTGGAGGCAGTCCGCGACGATCACACACCCAGAGCATTCGTTTTATCCAAATCAAAATGTAGATATTCAAGCGACAAGGAAAAATATATTTGATTGGCGAACGCAGCATTTCCAAATTGGAATGGCAAATTGGCAAGGCAGTGAGGAGCTGGCCGTAAGTCCATTTTATATTTGCGAAGTAGAGTCGTTATATAATATCCCCGGTGGAAAGCTACTAACTAGCGACATTATGGGGCCAGGAAACATGCTTCCTCCATCGACAACCTGTGCGCGAAATTATAAAACCAAGTCCTATTTAAATAAAATCCCGGATATGAGCCCAGATGAGGGTTGGGAGATAGTGAAATTCAATTTGGGATATAAAATGTCTCATTATAAAAATGCTAAGACCTCTTGGTCAGCAGATGGGAGCGATTCGTTTACCACAAATCAATATCCCTACATCATATTGTATAACAGAATGACCGCAAAACTAAGGGTAATGGGGTTCTTTCCTGGCTATGCTCTAGGTACTGGCATGTCTGTTATTCTTGCCACATCGGGAAAGACCAAGATATTTAATGGTACTAAAGCTGTTGATGCAAAATTTTTCAATAGTAATAAAACAGGTTTTGGTGCAATTAATAATTCGCAAGATGGTGCTTGGGGAATTGCAGATTTTAACCTTGATTTAGATCCATGCTCTCCCGGGATGGATATTGATTTAACTGTTTCTATCAAGCCTGAGGCGGTTGCAGATGTCGAGTTGTATGGGCATTCTATAGGTATATCCCAGAATATCACCGATGAAAATATAGGTGATCCATCAAGATATTTAATGGATGTGTCTGGTGATTTACAAGACAACTTAGATCAAGCTGGTAGCTATACAGTAAGTAGTCTTAATGATTTAAATGAACTATTTAATGGCGTTAATGATTCAGCTACTTCAAATGCGGTAGCTAGCGATGCACTCGGCGCAGCATCAGCATTCCTGGGAGGGTTGATGGAGCTTGCTCCAGGTGGTTCAACGGTGACAGCGGGATTAAAAGCTATGTCTGGCGTGCTTGGCGGTGCTGGTTCAATCATGGGGACCCAAGCTGCAGCAGTACAGAACTTCAGTCCAATTATCCCTCAAATAACATTTTCTGAGATATATTTGAGAGGTACATCAACGTTATCAGATAATGGTATTAATGTTAAACTGAGGCTGCCCGGAAGTTTGAATACTGCATGGAAAAACTTCGATGAGAACGCAGTAACAAACCTATCATATCCATTGTATGATGAACCTATGGGGTTGTTTACATTATTGACAACACCAAAGGTAAGAGTTACAAAAACTTATTCTGAACGAGATAGTACACAAGGATATAAGGTAGTAACGAAATTCAACCCAGCGAATGTTATATTAGCATCTAATTATAAATCAGGTCTTTCTATTAGCGGGTTTGCGGCTGTAGAAGAGAATGGTCTGAACGTTACTGGGCGGCTTAAAGTAAGATATCTAGTCGATAGTAACATAACTCCTACGTTTACAAATCTTCATGATATTGATGGCGATGATAATTCGTTTAGCTATGTTAAAAACACAACCAATGGTAGAGATACTAAGTTATATACAGTTGTAACAGATGAAGTTCCTTTAATGCATCTGAATAGAATTCTTGGCACTAAAACTATACCATCAATTACCATTAAAGGCGGGACTGCCGTTGTAGATAATGTGAGTCTGGTTGTTACGGCTAAGAACAATAGCGATACACTCCATGATAACATCCTCAACCAAGATATTAAGATGGCGAACGGGGAGGACTCTAGCGGAGATTTTGTTCCTTACTATATTTCCATGAAAGAGTATCCAACAATATTTAATGAGTCTGGAAATAGCACATTCTCTCCTAATGAAGATATTAACAGATTGATAAATACTCAGCAGATTGGTATATCTGAAACAAATTCAGCGCTAGGTCTCGATATTCGGTTAGGGAAGGGTAATTCTCCATCTATAAAAGGATATTGTTCTGCATCAGGAGAGTATAATAAACCACAGATTAATACTTATTACAGTGACGGTACGTATTCAATGGTTTCTGATGAGGATATGGCGTATTATGCATACGAACCCAAACAGGTATCTGCACCTAGCACTACAAGGATTCAATTGGCAAAAGACGATTGTTCGTTTTGTGCAAACTCAAAAACATTTTCATTTATTTCTTTTAACTTGAATGAATATATCGGGCTTTATGGCTTCAGAGATCCCAAAAACGTCAGTGTTCGAATATATAAGCATGGTGGTGGAGCATTTAGTTTATTGGACTACCAAAGTAAGTACTATTTAAGTGCAAATAAGTCAACCCCTGCAATGATATCGACTGAATGGGGTGATTCTCAACCGGAATTCTCCACTATGTTGAAATATAATATTCATGATTCACCTTATTCTTTTAATGTCACCCAGCAATTTAAAGCTGCCCTTGCTAGAGTTAAAAATAGCGATGGGAAGTACGAGCAACCTAGGTTGTCTTTCGCATTAAGTCCAGAAAGTACATTTGACACATATCCTCAGATAAATAGTTCTGAAGGGAGCTCTAGTGTGGCACCTAGGTTGATTATTAATTTCTAACTTTAACGTGTTTTAATAATGTGGTGTCAAGATTAGTGGCGCCACATTATTATAATGTAGTGGTCTAATTGTAGTGATGTGATGGACGCCCCCACCCAGCGCGGTCAGTTTCATGCTTAGGCTGACTGCGTTCAACTTGGGATAGCACCGGCGTTGTTGCCCAAATCAGCCATTAGGCCACAACTTCCCCAGCCCCAGGTGATAGCTACACTTGGGGCTTTCTAACCGGCAGACCAAGAGCATTCAGTTTGTTCATCGCACACACGTAGGCCATGATCTCTCCCATTTGTCCGTTGTAGTTACGTAGACTGATTTTTCCCGTCATCAATTGTTTGAACCGATACATCGCCGTCTCGGCCAATGAGCGCCGATGATACCCGGACTGCTGCTTCCAGTGAGTCAGCCCCTCCTTACGCATCACCAAAACCGCTTCATTACGTGGATGCCCCTCTTCCCATAAACCGGCATTCTTGCGCGGCGGAATACAAGCCTTGGCTCCTTTGCGCTTTATCAGTTCATGGCAGGCCTTGGTGTCATATGCGTCATCGGCATACACGGTCCCAAGGGCTCGGCGTAGCGGATTGCACAGGTCGGCAACACCTCGGCATCATGAACATTTTCCAACGAGGCCTCGGCTGCCACGATGTCGTGGGTCGCCGGGTCCACCGCCAGATGCAATTTGCGCCAGACCCGGCGCTTGTCATGGCCATGCTTTCTGACCTTCCATTCGCCCTTGCCAAACACTTTCAAGCCGGTGGAATCGATAACCAAATCGGTAACCTTGCCCTTGGGTGGCTGGAGGTATGCCACCTTCACAGTGCTGGCGCGCTTGCTGACACAGCTGTAGTCAGGGGCACACAGCGGCACATTCATCAGCTCAAACAGCGAGTCGAGCAGGCCCTGTGTCGCCCGCAGGGAGAGGTTGAAAATGCCCTTGAGTATCAGGAAGGTATAGATGGTCTGGTCAGTGTAAAGCGGACTGCGCCCCCGCCGCCCATGATGACTGCGGCTGGAGGTTCAGCTCTCTTTTCGCCAGATCAGTGTCTGTACCAAGGTCAGTGTCGGCTCCATCCAGAAACTCCTCAAAAGTGCCCAGGCGCTCGGCCTGACCTGGCTCTTGCCCACCGAGCTTGATGATGGCCAACTGGCGGCCCTGTTCTATCCGCAGGCCGATACCACCATCTTGGCCCGCCATGTGTATGGTCTAATAATCCCGGACACCATTTTAGGTGGTACAGTCGCTACCATTACCAAGTCGCTAAACCTACCAGGGCTTAACCATGAGTTATCAGATCTTCTCTGCCACTGTGGCCAGTATTTTCGAACTGAAACGCAACCCGATGGGGACACTAAAGAAAGGCCATGGTTCAGCTGTTGCCATCCTCAACAACAATGAACCAGCCTTTTACTGTGTGCCACCAGAACTCTTTGCCTACTATGTCGAGCTGGCCGAAGATGCCGAGCTAAACCGTATAGCTGATGAGCGAATCGCCTCACTCGACAGGGTCAGCATTTCGCTGGATGACCTATAATCTATATCCTGCTCTTCGCCCGCTGGGCACAGAAGGTGACGAAACTGGCGCAACCTTAAAGTTAGGTGTCCAGGAAACAGGGAGCGATTCCAAAGCCGGATTATGGCGCTTTGCTGGGATGCTAGGAATCCTAAAAAGGTACGAACCAATCTGATTCAGCAGTCCTACAGGTTGTGGGTGGGAGTGCTGATGTTCGGCAGACGCCAATGCTGACAGCTCTTGAAGTTACGGAAGAAGGTCACGAATATCACATTGCAGTATCTCGCAAAGGCGATAGGCTTTTTCAAGCGTGATATTAACCGTTCCTCGTTCGATACGTCCCACATAGCTCTGATCGATATCAGCCATTAAGGCTAGCTGTTCTTGGGTGATGCCGAGATCAGTTCGTTTTGCTCGCAACTTATTCCCAAATTTCTTCGCTATATCATGCATTTATCGCCTCTCTTGAGGCGAAAACTATCTCTGGTTGCTGAACACATGTGAAGGGACTATAATCCCTATTTGTTGATTTTTTACTTGTTGTTTCTGAAGTCAATGGAGAATATCTAATCAATGTCGACTATCTATTTACCAACACCAATATACATAGCTCTTGAAGCTAAAGGGCTTAATGATTTTTCAGTGGTTGAATGTTTAAAGGCTGGGTATGGTAATGAAAACACTTCTTATACAAATGCGACAGGGTATAGTTATATATATTTGCAAATAATGAAGTTGGTAGATAAAGGTTTACTTTCAAAAAAATCCAATGGACGTAAAATGACTTTTATTAAAACGAGGGGATATTGTGATGCGACCATTGCGGTTTGTATTTCACAAGAGGATGAAACGTCTCCTTTAAAGAGGGGCGCGCTACCTCAACTAAATAAAAGATATAGCCATTATGAGAATCAAATACAATCTCTATGGGGAGAGCAGGGGGAGTATGATGAATTAGCTAATTTGTATCCACAGTTTGAAGAGGTTATTGGTGTTGCTTCTAACCAGGTTTATGAGAAAATAAATTCAACCATGGGAAAACTACGGGCTGTCAAAGTTGTCATTGAGGCGTTGGCAGAAAATAAAACCTATAATTTAAAATGAAATCTATTTTTGTTAGGACGTGTTATGCCACTGATGTTTGTAATTCACTGCATCTCCTTATAGAAAATATTGATATCTGTAACAAGTAATCTTGATAACTTGGATGAGCATCTTAAAAAAATTAATGTCTATTTTTCTCATGATTTTGTAATTCCCTGATTAAGAAAGGGCTCAAGAATCGTTCAATGTTTTTATGAATACCCTCAGCTTTTATTGCTTGAACAATATCTATAAGCACATTTGTATTCTGAGTAACCATGTTCTTTGCCTCTTCAACTTGAATTCTAAGTGAAGCATTAGATTTTATTAATTCCGCTCTGCTTTTTGTCGCTCCAGAGCGAGCACTTTTACCAAATGTGCCTCCTATCTCATCAAGTTGCATTTTTTTATAATGTTCAATAATGCTTTTTCGACTTGTTAGTGTGCTTATAGCCCCAGTGATGACACCTTTTGCTTTTAATCTTAAGTGTAGAGCCTTATTAGAAATAGGTGATACATGATACCCCTCGCGTACCATCGCACGTAATTCAGATTCAATTGCCTCATTAAGAGCTTCACCTGACAATTTTTTATGCATTATTGACATTCTCCAGTTTCTTCTGCTCGACAGCAAAGATTGTAGCTAAAGTTTTTGGTTTTTTATCAACATCAAAGTCAATCAATCTTATGGTCATCTTGGTGGACTCAATATTTATAGAGTCTTTCTTAATTCGTTTTAAATTTTCAGAACGATAAGAAAAATCGTTTATTATTTCATCATATTCATCCTGAGTTAATACTCCTGACATAAATAAATTATCAAGTTCATGGATTTGCTGTTGAAGCAATAACACTTTTTGCTCTAATTTTACTCTATCGTCTGCTCTTCCTATAACTGTAAAATAAGGGCATGTGGAACCATCTTGGCATTTCATCGAATACGGACATGACCATGCCTGTAGCTTCCGCATGCAACTCCCAAAGTCCAGAGGATGCAAATCTGCATGCCTATTTAGTAACGATCTTTTTTCTGATTTTGATTCTTCCAGGCTCCATACCTCACCAAGACCGGCCATTAAATCTAATGAGCAGGATTCAAATACATCATCAAGGAATGATATTTTATCTTCTTTAGTGGTAAATGAGTGAGTGTTTTGTGCTATGGCATTGCCAATATTCAATTTGTGGTTAATTGAAATTTCAGTTGTTGTTTTAATCAAATCTAAGGCATTTGATACAGGTAAACAGTCTTGTTTAGGTTCATCAGCAAATAGAGCTAACTGTGTGCCAGAAGAGATCACTTCACTTGCTAATGCTCTTTGTTCAATTGCTAGATGCTGATATGCAGCATTCTGACTAATATCGACGCGACCCATCATGACTGCTTGCAAGTGATCGGTTATTCCAGCAATAGCCAAAAATGTATTTATGGTATGACGAGGCATGTGTGTTGTTAGTTCGGGAAAATTGCCATTCTCATCAATCAAATTATATTTACTGAATAGTGAAACGCCGCCTTGACCATTGTTTGAACCGACAAACTTCAACATGTCGGACATAGATACCCTGACTGGCAAAGGCTTAGTTACTGATGATCTTGCTAAAGAGGCAGAACCTTCAGATACAATGAATAGCATATCTTCAATATTATAAGAAACCTGTGCGCCTGTTTTTGAATCTATGAAGTTATAGATGAACTTTGTATTAAGTTCTTTGTTGGAAGTGATTTTTTTCTTCAAGAAAATCTCAATGCTTTCGGAAGAGTAATAAAAGTTTTTTTGTCGACCACTTATCACTTCAATTCGTGAAGGCTCAATGCCTGATTGAGACAGTGTCTTTTTGGCATAATCTCTTTGCGAAGACATCCCTCTAATTTGTGCAGTCTTTGATGATGATTCTGAAATATAAGAAACTATTTCATTCAATGAAATTTCATCTTTACCATATAGCTCGAGTGGTAATAGTGAGTTAAAATTATTATTCCGACAGTGGACTATATGGTTTCTTATAGCCTTTGTAAGGCTTAGCGTGTCCTCGAAAATTGTTTCGACTAAATCTATAGCTAATGGTTCAACCCAATGCGTTCTGTGTCCAGCCTTCTTTTCACCTACATAGACAATACCCAGATAGTAATGTTTCAGCCCCTTTTTTTTGAGTAGAGTTACCACTTCAGAATCTTCAACTTCAAGCTTCTTCAACGCATCAACTTTAAGCCTCTCTAATTCTCCAAATCTAAACCCCGTGACCATCAGTAGCATCAGCATATTGAGCAATATTTTTTCACCATCTGACGTCACCATACTGCGAACAGCCGCTATATTTAAAAAAACTTGTATAGTGATAAGCTTTTTACTTTCATCATCATCAGTTTCTTCAGCAAATTCTGCGTTATGGAAAGCTTTTATTTTGGCTTGTTCTGCGGCCTTGGTGGATTTAGAGGAAGGGCGTTTTTGGGTAACACTAAACATAACTGGATTGAATGTGATACCAAGTATATTTATATATTCGCAAAGCTTCCGCATCGCAGTTTGGCTATCAGCGATATTACTCAGATTCCCCATGACTGAACAGTGTGCCAGCATTGTCTGTGAAATAATCTCATTGCTGATCGTCTGAATCTTTGGAATTTGTTCACCGTTAATCAGCATGCGAATATAAATCCGTTTTAGCAGTAATGCGTCACGATTCAAGGCAGATAATGATATTTTTTGGTTGCTTAATTTAATAAGTAATACGATGAACGACTTCATGAAATCACGATACTCACCGTTTACCTCATGGTCTAAATCTATCTGTTTGTCTCCATCTAGGTATATTCCTTTTTTTAGCTTTTTAATGTTTTTAAATTCAAGATGACCTGAACTTCTTCCAGAGAAAACTCCTTTTTGCTCAGCGTCTGGGTGCCAACTATCATCTTCCCAGCTAAAATTAACATCTGGTTTGATATTTTCATTGAAGTATGCCTTGTGTTCCGCAATGAATAGTTTTAAATTTTCAAGTTTATCTCTCATTAATTAAACCCTCCTTCAATGCGGTTAATGATCATCTGTATTTCTCCTTTCAGATTAGCAAGAACATCCAAAGCAGGATTTCGAATGTTACCCGACTTTTCGCTGACTTCTAAGGTGTCCGCAAGCTCCTTATTTATACAGTGAAGGACAGAGTAATGTTTATTTAAATTGGTGAAAGGTCTGAAATAAAAGCAACCGTAACAGGAGCGAACCTTCGCGAGAGTACATTTTTCATCCGGTCTTTCGCACCCTCCAATTTTAATATGAAGTTGACCTCCTAGAGTGCCAGATACCGTTCGTTTGATCCAGGTAGCCTCCTCGGCAGCATAACCCGTGAGCAATAGATTAAGCATGTTCTGCCATACTGGATTATCACCAAGCGCTTTGCTTTTCAGCATCGCCAGTTCAGGGGTAGCTGAAATATAGAATGCCGCAGCTACTAATGAACTATGGCCCATCATATATGCAATCTCATCAGCACTTGCTCCTGCAAGAGCTAATGAATGACCGACATTATGTCGAAAATCATATGTAGTCAATCGAGGTAAAAAAATGTTTCCATTTGCAATATTTTCTTGAACAGCTTTTGGTTGAATTGCAAATAGCATATGTTGCAAAACATCATTTAAGTAATTAACAATATATTCATCCACTAGTATAAATCGATCTTTCAAGCTTAAATTATTTCTTTTGATGTATTCATCAACCAGCATGCCAATCTCTGCTGGTAAAGCTATTTTAACTTTATCGTTAGTAATTTTAGTTTGTTTTCCATATGGCATGTTCAAACTATAGCGATATAGGCCTGAGGCCTGACTGCTTGTATCCTTTTGAAAATCGCCTGCCGATATCTTTGAAAACTGGATGGGACGCATGCCGGTGTAGTATGACAAACCAAATAATGTGAATTTTATAAGTTTATCATCAGAAAGCGATTCTTTTTTTTCACTAGCAGAAAGAATTGAACGAGCAATTAATCCTTTTAGAGGGGAGGGGAATGCATTCTCTAGGTCTTGATATTTAAGGAATGGATTTACTGTGTTTGGTGTTGGAATAAGAATGAAATCATCTAAATTCTCTATAGAAAATCTAGGGAAATTTAGTTGGCACAAAAGTCTCAACAGAGCTTTTATGGCGGTATATTTTTCTGGAGTTTCTAATATTCTACTTGAACTCAGTTCGGCCTTAAATCCATCATAGGAAAAATCTTTGAAGTCAAAAGCTTCTTTCAATTGATGCCAACGAGATCCGCGAAAGGGACTGCCACCATTGATAAACGAGACGCAGCAAAATTTGGCAAGTTTCCTCATTGAGGTATGACTGACAGTAGTGAAGTTAAGTACAGTCTTCTCCCCGCCAATAACAAATCGCCATAAATCATCATCTGTTTTTGCTGTTACCGAATCGAACCTGGAATCGGTTTGAATTGTTACCTGTGAAGGAAGTTTTAATTTCTCTATAAATATTATTTGTTCAGAAGAGAGAGTCAGGCTGTCACTAAATTGTGGGATGTGTTCAGTGGTCATCATAGTACCTTAAATCGCTGTGAACTCAATTTTTTCGAGAGCTAAATATGAACTGTCACTAAACATCTTCATATTGATTTCATTTGCTTTCTCGGCAATGAATCGCTTAGCATAATAACTTGGCATCATCGAGTTTTCCGACCAACCACCTAGTTCGCGCAAACTATCTTTTGCAGCGCTCATTATTCCTTTCGCATTTGCCGCGCCAGCATTAATAAATATAACCTCATGTTTGTGATACAACTCCTTTAACTTCAAATAGGCCCAGGTATGCCTAAGCATGTGAGGGTGCACATTCTCCAAAAACTCTGCATAAATAGAGTTGAAATGTTCTGGAAATTTTTCTTTCATAGCATCGCTAGCATCATTAATTATTTTGTAAGCGGCTTTATAGGATAGGGGAGGGCACTCTCCTATTGATGAGGTGAAAAGAAAGTTATGTGTTGTTCTTAATCTCACTTGTGCCATGAGAGATTGTATATTGTAGTAATCCTTTTGAGATATTTTTAATTCTCTTGTACTTTGCTTGGTTTTTATTAAAGGTTTTGTTTTTCGTGGATCAGTGCCGTCATCCAGATTGGCAACAAGCATATAAAATGAGGTTTCAGCTTTGTTTGGCTTGAATGATGTCTCACGTAGAAGTAGGGCCTCACCAATCCGTAGCCCATACTGAACTAATAGCTTAACAAGAATTATATTTCTGAAACCAACATATGTAGATGGAGTGACTCTTCCGTCCCTATCCTTTTCAATTCTTGATGGGAGGGCGAATAGCGATGCAAAATCCCTGAGTTGCTCTTGAGTTAAGCTTTTATATACGTTTGTACTTTTTTGCTGGTTAGAATGGTATTTTGAGTATTTTTTCGCTTCAGCATTCAAGTAAGAATGCAGTGCTTTTTTATGAGAATGAATATCGTCAATACATTCGGTGATAAAATGCGGCGTGATGTACGAGTCAATGAGCCATGAGATGAAGCGGCAAACAGTCTGATACCTTAACACTTGAGTTTGAATCGATTGAAATAAATCTTTTTGGCCGTTTAGGGGCAGGGCTGCAACGTTACTCGCATAAATTCTGGAATTGCCAAGGTATAGCCAGAAACCATCTAGTTCTGAGATTATTTTCGTTATCACCAAACCAGAAAACTCTCCCTTATACATTGAATAGTCCAGCGTACAACCGAACTTAGCAAACCAATATGCATGGAAGTACATGATGTTTGTCAGTGTGCTGATCTGGTAGTTAACTGACCGCTGGTGAAGCTGTTCAATGCAAAGCTTTAGTGACAAGAAAGTGGGTTGCATTATCTCGCTGTCGAAGAGGCACGCCTTCTTATCATCGATCCTCATAACCTTATACATGTACGCACTCCATGGTAGAGAGTCCTTAGCTGTGTACATTTTAGTGTATAGACATTACGCTAATCAAACGCTACAGCGAAAAAGTTGACGATTTCAAGAAAGCATCTGATTTTTTAGATTTTTATGATATGCGTACTGACCTTGTGTGTAGTAGATAACAGGTGGTCATGATTTAACATAATATACATTATGCGCGGTTGTGGCTTGGTGTGTGGCTCATGGGGGGAATGCGTCTGGTTGACGCCGATAATTCTGTTTATCGGCAACAACGGCGCCGGGCCGCTGGCCCTCGTCCGCTCAGCCCGCTACCGCGGGCCGCGCGGCCCGGCGCCGCAGTTGTTGATTAGATCAGCTCGCAACGTTGGTCAGACTCGCCAACTGGACGACACTCTCAGGGATGGCAGCCTTCTCAGGCATAGCTGGCTGATTGTTGTAGATCCTCGGCGCACAATTCACAGTCATGGCACGGCCATCCCGGTCAGTCACCACCGAATAGCAGTCCCCCAAGTAATCAACCTTGTAACCCATGTTCATCAGGTCATCAGAGTTAAACGCCAGTTCCTGATTGCCACGAACGCCAGAGAAGATCACCAGTCCCTCAAACCGCCCCGCATAGATAGCCCCACTAGCCCCAGTCATAAACAGTTCAGTCACCCGGAACGGCATCAGAAAAGGCTCAGCACTCCGGTCAGCAACGGCACCAGCAGCAGGCGCATCAGGAACAGGCACGCCCACAGTACCAGCAGGCGCAACAACACTTTGCGAAGCACCCACATCAGCAGCTGTCTGAGCAACTGCAACGGGCGGTTTAAGGAAGTGATACAGGTTGTAACCAAACCAACAAAGAGATAACGGAAGGACGCCAAACAAGACGACGCGCAGCTTGAGAGACGAGAACGGCCCTTTGGACTGTCCTGATTTGGTAATGTTTCCAGTCTGTGTGGATTTATATAAACGGTGTACAGCCACAGGCACATGCCTTTTAAACGTGACACTCTTTTGCGTAGGGATTCCATTTTCAAGTGGGTTATGTTCATAAATGCGAGGTTTCCGTTTTGAGAGGAAAAAGCTGTCCTTGCTGTTATAGGCAAATGCAGTTTCACAGCAGGCCCGAACAGGCCGAGGGATAGATGTAATATCAGGAGTGGCAAGAACAACGTCCCAGTTATAATGACGATGCCGCATGAATGACTCTTTTGGCGTGGTGGGATAAATAATCCTCCCCTCCCCGTCAAACACTACCCGGCCAGTATCATCCATATCACACTCTTCCAAGTGGTCAGGGCGATATGTATCTAACCTCTCTCTATATAGCGATATAAAGTCAGCGGGCAATATGGAGTCGTAATATTCAATGGGTTGAATATCATATTCACTCTTGCCGCTGAATACATCACGGTCGTATATATCCTGACATTCATCAATAAACACAAATGCACCAATAGGCATCCAGTGATGCCAGACCCGCCAAAGTTTCTGATACCTCGGGTCTTGAGATGACATTCTAAATAGTCGTGCTGTCTCAGGGAATTTTTCACCCAAGAACTCCTCTATTTTATGCAGAGGATACATACCCGCCACGTTCGTCACCACAAGACGCCCCTGCCTTAATGCAGGCAAAAGCCGATACCAAATAACAGATGAACTTTTGTAAGATCCATTGTGACCGTGTTCAATGACGATTGCCATTTACCACCCCATGAAGTTCAAAACAAAACGAGTAACATAGGCATTAATTATTAAATTAAGCCCATTTACAAAATTAAGCTGTTCAAGTGCCCATTTCACACCCGACGGCAATTGGGATATAGAAGCAAGCAGATAGCCACTCAAATTAATGTCAGTGGTTATCTGTTTTGCAACTAGGTAAGCAAACTTCAACATTTCAAGCTTTGCGGTAATAACACACAAGGTATAGAACTCAATGCCCCATGCAGTGAAGCGATGGAAGAGGCCGGGCACCTCCTCCGTCACCGTATAGTGAATGTCATTAAGCCTATTCCCTATGTAGTCAAGAAACGAGGAATCATCCGCCATAGCCAGCGCCGGAACGAACATCAAACAAAGAACCAAGATATTACGCATCACGCCTACCCCCTAACAAGATGCCAAAAGCTATTAGAACCGCCAAGAACCAAATAACTTGTGCAGGCCCAGAAGAGAAAAATAATTCAATATTTGATTTGCCACTCAAGTCAACCCGAGCGCCATTAATATCGTGATAATCATTTTCATAATTGCCCGACACCTCAAGTTTTCCAGGTGAAAACACCCCCTTGATTTCGTCCATCTGGGCTTGAATCTCGACCTGCTTATCAGTGACTTGCTGCTTAACACCCGCGATGGCCACCTCACCAAACACGTCTGAAAGGCCATTGCCGGGCACAGAACCAGAAGGCGAGAACGTACAAAGCGGCCCGGTGCAAGGCTTATCACCACCCTCACCACCATCACCACCATCACCATCACCATCACCACCATCACCGCCCTGCCCTCCGCCAGAATTTCCCCAGCCTGATTGTAACGCCTGTTGCGTCATGCCCTTGATAGCCGCAAGGCTGCCTTGCATATCTCCCAACTGAGATGAATTTGTGCTATTCATCGTGCTAAGCGTGCTATCTATAGACCCCAGCTTCCCAGACATATTGCGAAGGTTGGAATCCATTGACCTAGTATTGCCACTAATAGAACCCATAGTAGACATATTAGACTGCATCATTGCCTGTATAGCAGCCAGCTCCCCACCACCCGAACCACCACCACTAGAACCGCCGCCACTTCTAAGAATATCAGTTATGTATTGAAGTTCCCCACCCAAATAAGATATGTCCTGCCTCATATCAGAAAGCTGTTTAGTTCGCGCAATATCCTTATCATTCCAAAAGTTAGGTTCAAATACCGACTTTTCGCTTAGAGATTTTAAATGCGCAGTCATTTCAAAAAACAAGGAGCCATAACTCCCTACCCCGCCATTCATGCCAGTCGTGTTTTGAGCAATCTTAGCAATATCCTTGGCAATAAATTTTAATTCATAACGCTTTGCGTATTCAGTTGACTCATACGAATTTTTGAAGCGCTCAATATTAGTCGAAACAGCATCAAATCCATGTGCCAAATTAACACTTCCGCCATCATACACCCACAATGGAGGCGAACGATGCATAAACGGATCCCCGCCGCCATTATCCCCGCCGCCATTATCCCCACCGCCATTATCACCACCGCCATTATCACCACCGCCGTCACCACCACCGGATAAGGTGCACTCATTTCCATCGGAGAAATAAGGGCCTTTTATTGGAGGGGTAGCAGCAGGCAATTCAACGCAAACAGTACCACCCCCACCACCTCCGCAATATGCAGAACAGCCGCCAAGGGTCGAGCCGGAATAAGCTATACAAACAGGGCTTGGGGTGGATATATCAAGAGAGCCATAATTTACGCCCGGGGCGCAAGCAGCGTATGCGAGAGACGGTGAAAGCAGGAAGATAGATAAGTAACGCATGGTGACACCAAATAAAAAAGGGGGCTAAGCCCCCCTTGGTTTAGGAGGTGAACACCCCCGATAAGAAAGCCATCCCGAACACAAGCGCCCCTGTACAGGCAAGGGCGATAGCCAGGATCACTTACGCAGCCAGCCCACAATCATGGCGACACCGAACCCGAGGGCGGCCATGGTGATGACACCAGCAGTCACCAGCGCGTAGTTCGTCTGACCGGAGGTCAGCGCCGCTTTGATGGTGTCGGTCAGAGTTGCATCTACCGCGAACGCAGCGGGGGAGCTGAGAGCCACAGAACCAGCAACAACTACAACACCGTATTTTTTAGCCTGCTTGAAAAAAGTCATTTATTACACTCCACTGTATTTAAAGTTATCGACTTAATTTTCGGGCTATAAGCCCGGCCACATAGCCAGAAATAAATAACAGGATTAAATAACCCGATATTTGAATAAACTGGCCGCTATCGAAAACCAGCAAATCAGCGAGACCTGACACCTTGTCATAATCAGTCTGTGTCATCAGGATATAACCCGTGCAGGGAGTTATATCGCTGATCACATACTGCGACCCATTTAAGACAAGGCAAGAGGCCATCAGAATTTCGCTGGTTTTTCAGATTCTTGGGGGAGTTTCCCGCCTTCGCTGGCCTGTTTGATGGCCTCAGCAAGGGGGAGTTTCTTGCCGTTCGGCACGAAGCCAATGACGGTCGGTTTAGAGCCCTTGAGGCTAAAGGAGAGTTGGAACTCAAACTCTGCATTGCCGGGCACCAGCTCGCCAGAGCGGACGGCAGCATGGATGGCCTTCGCCAGCTTGTTACCATCGGAAGTGTCGACGGTGATCTTACCCAGGTCACACCCGGCGAACCCGTCACGAACGTCGATAGCGTCCTCAATGACATGGATATGAGCCCAGACGTTGCCGCCGTCGCTCTCATCCATCTGTCCAAAGCGGACGTTCACGAAGTTCACCATTTGCTTCATACCTGACATTGAATTTCCCCTTGCTTGATGTTGCGGCCACGGGAATCGGTGGCCTTGTGAGCCCAGTACCAAAGACGGTCTAACCGGGCCTTGGTGTGGGAGATTCGTTCACGGAGCTGGATGGCCTTGGCGATCATGTCCGGGTCTTGTTCGGCGTCGGCCAGTTGACAACGCAGTGAATCGAGGATGATCGAGAGCTTGCGGTGTTCAGTATCCGCATATGACCGGGCATCAAATTCAGGAGCCGAAGTGGTGCCGAGATAGGCAGCAAAATCATCCATCAGCTCTTCATCAGAGCCATAGTTGGGACGCTCTGGCAGCGGGATCTTGTAGTCGTCGTGATACTGGAAAATGTCCCCACGGATAAGCTCAAACGAGCCATCATCAAACACCGCAAGGTGCAGCTGCTCGTTGTCGTTGATGCGGAGCGGACGGCCAGCAATGAGGTGCTGTAAAGACGCCTCGGCAGCGGCGAGATCCACATAGGATCCAACGGCCTGCTGTATGAGCTGTTCACGGGACTGGCCGAACGACTGGACGAAGCCACGCCCGAACTTGTCGCCAATGCTCAGGATGTCGCCCTGCTTATCAAGCACGGTGCCCACGGGTTCAACGTAGTTCGCCGGGCGTTGAGCGGAGAAGTCCACCTTGATCAGGTGCAAAAGCTTGAGGGTCTGGCGCTTCTTCAGGTTCTGAAGTTGGGCCTTAGTCAGGCCGATAGCCATCAAGCAGTTCACGGCATCATAGAAGGTGCTGGAAGCGGTCAAGCGCTTGGTCTTGTCCCACCCGTCCGTTGCCAGACTGCGATAGAACAACATCAAGCGATCCGCACGGGCATAGCTCCATTTTTCGGTAGTAGAGCCATCGGGGTTGTTGATCACCTTGCAGCGCCCGTAATGCTTGCGCAGTTGCTCTTGAACCCGGCTGTTCTGGGTAAGGGAAACCTTGGTTGCCCCCAGTGCCTGGAACATGTCAGAGAAGAGATCACGCCATGCCCATTCGCAGAACGTCATGCCCTGATTGTCCGGGTTGCTCTCGAACTGACCAACAAACGTCAGGAACTGCCACACATTGCGGGGGATCTTGTTGCGCTCAAACCACCGGGTCAGCGCCCTACCCTCGAACCGCAGACGGTTAGCCGCGAAGGCGTTCAACTCTGGGCTCTCAAGATTCTGGATCACCGAGTCATAGCGGCTGGTCTTTTCGGTGCGCTTGGCCCGTTTCAGCTGCTCCAGCTGGTGCTGCATTTCGTTGTGCTTGGCGTAGACGACAAGAACCTTGGTTCGCCCGGCATCCTGCTGATCTTGGCTGCGCTTGTTGAAGTAGATGGTGCTTTCGTAATCGGACTCTTTGGCGGCCCGAAGGTGACGGTGTGAGAGATTGCCAATGGCGGAAAGGCAGTTAGCAAGCGTCTCAGCGTCGGGAAGCTGGATAGAGTTGGTAACGTCTACCCGGCGAATGTGGGCATTGCCCCAGTCGAGCATTTCAGCGACTCGGGGAAGGGCTCGAGCGAAGGCTGCGAGTAGTTCGAGGATACCAGCAGCAGCATTGTCCGGCCCGTAGACGTTGTGACCTTGCAGCAGCTTAGCCGGTGATGCCTTGAGAGCAATGCAAGGCCAACTGCGCTTGAGATGGGCCTGATGGAGCTTGACCGCGAGGTCAGTGAAGCTTGAAGGGAGAGACTCCCAGGGGTGATACAGATCATGAATGGTGCCCTCTCTATCAATGGCAAAGTCGACACGTCTTGAACCCAACGTGAGCCCACGGCGACCGCATTCCTCAAGGTCTACCATCCCTACAATGTCGGCGGACCCTGCGCCTATGCGCTGGGTAGTGCACCACCTATCTGAAAAGGGTATATGGATTTCCCAAAAGTCGTACATGGTCGTTCCGTGGCGTGTAAGTGTATACAAGTGTATCTAGGACTCGGATTGTACATATACGTATGAGCGTATACAAGCATCGGCGGGTAAGAGTATGCACGTATGAGTTATGATGTAGATCATCACTCAGAGGGGGTTACATGAAAGAGAGAAGAACAACCATGGGCGTGACCTTGGATCGAAAGCAGATCCTTCAAAAGGCCGTGCTGGATATAGCGAAGAAGAGCGGAACGGTCGTTAAGTGGACGGACGTTGTGAACTACATGATCGACGAGTACACGCAGGAAGCCGCTAAAGACCTCATAGACAAGATCAAGCAAGATCCCCAGCTATAGCCCCTTCAAGTTTTTACCACCCCGTTTCAAAGCTAACACACTAAAAAACAACAAGAATTAGCCCGAGTCCTAGTCCGGCTCCCGGAGTCAAAGCCACAGTTAGAGTACGTGGCTTGCTCCAACCCCACCCGGCCCCCTTCGGGGGCCAAAGTTCATGCCCTTACGTGAAAATTTTGACGTAGCCAGAGAGCGCAGCCCTTAGCCCGTTGCCCGCAGGGCCCACCCTCTCCGCAGGTGGACGAACGTGCAGGGGCCGCAAAGACGGCTTAGCAGGAAGGAGGGGGGTCACAGCCTCGGGGAAGCACTCTAAAGACGTTTCGGCGGGCCTAACACTTTCCCCAACATGAGCAACTGGGGGCCGCCTTATACTCGCTTGCACTTCGTGCGCTCGTTTGCAGCAGTGGATCACATGGGGAACGGGGGATAACCGGAAATGATAGCAGGCGGACGAGCTGCAGGACGCTGGCCAAGGCCGAACGCGCGAGAAGGTGATAGCAAAAAAACGCCCCGGGTTTATCCAGGGCGATGTGTTTTGCTACAGGTTGTTGAAGTCTTGCTGGGCCGCCTTGTACCGCTCGACAACCTGCCGATACTCGGCGAACTCACGGCGCAGGCTCTCCAGTTCGCCCCGCTGCCGCTCGACGGTCTGGCTTAACTGGACGAACGAGCCCGCAGCCATCATCACAGCCTTGGAGGCGGCACTCTGCCCGGTGGCCTGCTTCAGCTGCTCAACCACTTGATCCTCTTCCGGGGTCAATCGCAGGGTAAGAATCATGCCTTTCCCCTCACGTATTCGCGGATGATGGTTTTAACCTGCCCCACGGTGGCAGCAGCGGGGACAGTCAGGTTGTCCTGCTCTCTCTCGTCCAGGTAGACCAGCAACTGCTGATCGCCTTTGAACCAGAAGAACTCAAGCTGACGTTCGACCCATGCAGCATCGAGAACGCCTGAACGGTAATCAAAATTGATGGTCGGCTTAGCCATTTGGTATCACTCCCTTGACGGGCAACAGCGCCCCACTGAGGTAATGATAGCAAAATGCAGATGCCTGGTCGAGCTCGATGTGCGTTTTTGATAGCAAATAGTTGTCCAGGTAGCGCGCCGGCGACGAGATTTTGATAGCAATCCACAGTCGCGCATAACACAGATTATGTTACGGGCGCTCTGGCGTTGCGACGATGCCAGCGAGCTGGCCCACGTAGCGGCCTTGTCGCGTCCCCCTGCCCCTTACAGGAGCCTGGCAGGGGGCAGACCCTCAACATAATGCTGAACGACATTATGCGCGGTTGTGGCTTGGTGTGTGGCTCATGGGGGGAATGCGTCTGGTTGACGCCGATAATTCTGTTTATCGGCAACAACGGCGCCGGGCCGCTGGCCCTCGTCCGCTCAGCCCGCTACCGCGGGCCGCGCGGCCCGGCGCCGCAGTTGTTGATTAGATCAGCTCGCAACGTTGGTCAGACTCGCCAACTGGACGACACTCTCAGGGATGGCAGCCTTCTCAGGCATAGCTGGCTGATTGTTGTAGATCCTCGGCGCACAATTCACAGTCATGGCACGGCCATCCCGGTCAGTCACCACCGAATAGCAGTCCCCCAAGTAATCAACCTTGTAACCCATGTTCATCAGGTCATCAGAGTTAAACGCCAGTTCCTGATTGCCACGAACGCCAGAGAAGATCACCAGTCCCTCAAACCGCCCCGCATAGATAGCCCCACTAGCCCCAGTCATAAACAGTTCAGTCACCCGGAACGGCATCAGAAAAGGCTCAGCACTCCGGTCAGCAACGGCACCAGCAGCAGGCGCATCAGGAACAGGCACGCCCACAGTACCAGCAGGCGCAACAACACTTTGCGAAGCACCCACATCAGCAGCTGTCTGAGCAACTGCAACGGGCGGTTTAAGGAAGTGATACAGGTTGTAACCAAACCAACAAAGAGATAACGGAAGGACGCCAAACAAGACGACGCGCAGCTTGAGAGACGAGAACGGCCCTTTGGACTGTCCTGATTTGGTAATGTTTCCAGTCTGTGTGGATTTATATAAACGGTGTACAGCCACAGGCACATGCCTTTTAAACGTGACACTCTTTTGCGTAGGGATTCCATTTTCAAGTGGGTTATGTTCATAAATGCGAGGTTTCCGTTTTGAGAGGAAAAAGCTGTCCTTGCTGTTATAGGCAAATGCAGTTTCACAGCAGGCCCGAACAGGCCGAGGGATAGATGTAATATCAGGAGTGGCAAGAACAACGTCCCAGTTATAATGACGATGCCGCATGAATGACTCTTTTGGCGTGGTGGGATAAATAATCCTCCCCTCCCCGTCAAACACTACCCGGCCAGTATCATCCATATCACACTCTTCCAAGTGGTCAGGGCGATATGTATCTAACCTCTCTCTATATAGCGATATAAAGTCAGCGGGCAATATGGAGTCGTAATATTCAATGGGTTGAATATCATATTCACTCTTGCCGCTGAATACATCACGGTCGTATATATCCTGACATTCATCAATAAACACAAATGCACCAATAGGCATCCAGTGATGCCAGACCCGCCAAAGTTTCTGATACCTCGGGTCTTGAGATGACATTCTAAATAGTCGTGCTGTCTCAGGGAATTTTTCACCCAAGAACTCCTCTATTTTATGCAGAGGATACATACCCGCCACGTTCGTCACCACAAGACGCCCCTGCCTTAATGCAGGCAAAAGCCGATACCAAATAACAGATGAACTTTTGTAAGATCCATTGTGACCGTGTTCAATGACGATTGCCATTTACCACCCCATGAAGTTCAAAACAAAACGAGTAACATAGGCATTAATTATTAAATTAAGCCCATTTACAAAATTAAGCTGTTCAAGTGCCCATTTCACACCCGACGGCAATTGGGATATAGAAGCAAGCAGATAGCCACTCAAATTAATGTCAGTGGTTATCTGTTTTGCAACTAGGTAAGCAAACTTCAACATTTCAAGCTTTGCGGTAATAACACACAAGGTATAGAACTCAATGCCCCATGCAGTGAAGCGATGGAAGAGGCCGGGCACCTCCTCCGTCACCGTATAGTGAATGTCATTAAGCCTATTCCCTATGTAGTCAAGAAACGAGGAATCATCCGCCATAGCCAGCGCCGGAACGAACATCAAACAAAGAACCAAGATATTACGCATCACGCCTACCCCCTAACAAGATGCCAAAAGCTATTAGAACCGCCAAGAACCAAATAACTTGTGCAGGCCCAGAAGAGAAAAATAATTCAATATTTGATTTGCCACTCAAGTCAACCCGAGCGCCATTAATATCGTGATAATCATTTTCATAATTGCCCGACACCTCAAGTTTTCCAGGTGAAAACACCCCCTTGATTTCGTCCATCTGGGCTTGAATCTCGACCTGCTTATCAGTGACTTGCTGCTTAACACCCGCGATGGCCACCTCACCAAACACGTCTGAAAGGCCATTGCCGGGCACAGAACCAGAAGGCGAGAACGTACAAAGCGGCCCGGTGCAAGGCTTATCACCACCCTCACCACCATCACCACCATCACCATCACCATCACCACCATCACCGCCCTGCCCTCCGCCAGAATTTCCCCAGCCTGATTGTAACGCCTGTTGCGTCATGCCCTTGATAGCCGCAAGGCTGCCTTGCATATCTCCCAACTGAGATGAATTTGTGCTATTCATCGTGCTAAGCGTGCTATCTATAGACCCCAGCTTCCCAGACATATTGCGAAGGTTGGAATCCATTGACCTAGTATTGCCACTAATAGAACCCATAGTAGACATATTAGACTGCATCATTGCCTGTATAGCAGCCAGCTCCCCACCACCCGAACCACCACCACTAGAACCGCCGCCACTTCTAAGAATATCAGTTATGTATTGAAGTTCCCCACCCAAATAAGATATGTCCTGCCTCATATCAGAAAGCTGTTTAGTTCGCGCAATATCCTTATCATTCCAAAAGTTAGGTTCAAATACCGACTTTTCGCTTAGAGATTTTAAATGCGCAGTCATTTCAAAAAACAAGGAGCCATAACTCCCTACCCCGCCATTCATGCCAGTCGTGTTTTGAGCAATCTTAGCAATATCCTTGGCAATAAATTTTAATTCATAACGCTTTGCGTATTCAGTTGACTCATACGAATTTTTGAAGCGCTCAATATTAGTCGAAACAGCATCAAATCCATGTGCCAAATTAACACTTCCGCCATCATACACCCACAATGGAGGCGAACGATGCATAAACGGATCCCCGCCGCCATTATCCCCGCCGCCATTATCCCCACCGCCATTATCACCACCGCCATTATCACCACCGCCGTCACCACCACCGGATAAGGTGCACTCATTTCCATCGGAGAAATAAGGGCCTTTTATTGGAGGGGTAGCAGCAGGCAATTCAACGCAAACAGTACCACCCCCACCACCTCCGCAATATGCAGAACAGCCGCCAAGGGTCGAGCCGGAATAAGCTATACAAACAGGGCTTGGGGTGGATATATCAAGAGAGCCATAATTTACGCCCGGGGCGCAAGCAGCGTATGCGAGAGACGGTGAAAGCAGGAAGATAGATAAGTAACGCATGGTGACACCAAATAAAAAAGGGGGCTAAGCCCCCCTTGGTTTAGGAGGTGAACACCCCCGATAAGAAAGCCATCCCGAACACAAGCGCCCCTGTACAGGCAAGGGCGATAGCCAGGATCACTTACGCAGCCAGCCCACAATCATGGCGACACCGAACCCGAGGGCGGCCATGGTGATGACACCAGCAGTCACCAGCGCGTAGTTCGTCTGACCGGAGGTCAGCGCCGCTTTGATGGTGTCGGTCAGAGTTGCATCTACCGCGAACGCAGCGGGGGAGCTGAGAGCCACAGAACCAGCAACAACTACAACACCGTATTTTTTAGCCTGCTTGAAAAAAGTCATTTATTACACTCCACTGTATTTAAAGTTATCGACTTAATTTTCGGGCTATAAGCCCGGCCACATAGCCAGAAATAAATAACAGGATTAAATAACCCGATATTTGAATAAACTGGCCGCTATCGAAAACCAGCAAATCAGCGAGACCTGACACCTTGTCATAATCAGTCTGTGTCATCAGGATATAACCCGTGCAGGGAGTTATATCGCTGATCACATACTGCGACCCATTTAAGACAAGGCAAGAGGCCATCAGAATTTCGCTGGTTTTTCAGATTCTTGGGGGAGTTTCCCGCCTTCGCTGGCCTGTTTGATGGCCTCAGCAAGGGGGAGTTTCTTGCCGTTCGGCACGAAGCCAATGACGGTCGGTTTAGAGCCCTTGAGGCTAAAGGAGAGTTGGAACTCAAACTCTGCATTGCCGGGCACCAGCTCGCCAGAGCGGACGGCAGCATGGATGGCCTTCGCCAGCTTGTTACCATCGGAAGTGTCGACGGTGATCTTACCCAGGTCACACCCGGCGAACCCGTCACGAACGTCGATAGCGTCCTCAATGACATGGATATGAGCCCAGACGTTGCCGCCGTCGCTCTCATCCATCTGTCCAAAGCGGACGTTCACGAAGTTCACCATTTGCTTCATACCTGACATTGAATTTCCCCTTGCTTGATGTTGCGGCCACGGGAATCGGTGGCCTTGTGAGCCCAGTACCAAAGACGGTCTAACCGGGCCTTGGTGTGGGAGATTCGTTCACGGAGCTGGATGGCCTTGGCGATCATGTCCGGGTCTTGTTCGGCGTCGGCCAGTTGACAACGCAGTGAATCGAGGATGATCGAGAGCTTGCGGTGTTCAGTATCCGCATATGACCGGGCATCAAATTCAGGAGCCGAAGTGGTGCCGAGATAGGCAGCAAAATCATCCATCAGCTCTTCATCAGAGCCATAGTTGGGACGCTCTGGCAGCGGGATCTTGTAGTCGTCGTGATACTGGAAAATGTCCCCACGGATAAGCTCAAACGAGCCATCATCAAACACCGCAAGGTGCAGCTGCTCGTTGTCGTTGATGCGGAGCGGACGGCCAGCAATGAGGTGCTGTAAAGACGCCTCGGCAGCGGCGAGATCCACATAGGATCCAACGGCCTGCTGTATGAGCTGTTCACGGGACTGGCCGAACGACTGGACGAAGCCACGCCCGAACTTGTCGCCAATGCTCAGGATGTCGCCCTGCTTATCAAGCACGGTGCCCACGGGTTCAACGTAGTTCGCCGGGCGTTGAGCGGAGAAGTCCACCTTGATCAGGTGCAAAAGCTTGAGGGTCTGGCGCTTCTTCAGGTTCTGAAGTTGGGCCTTAGTCAGGCCGATAGCCATCAAGCAGTTCACGGCATCATAGAAGGTGCTGGAAGCGGTCAAGCGCTTGGTCTTGTCCCACCCGTCCGTTGCCAGACTGCGATAGAACAACATCAAGCGATCCGCACGGGCATAGCTCCATTTTTCGGTAGTAGAGCCATCGGGGTTGTTGATCACCTTGCAGCGCCCGTAATGCTTGCGCAGTTGCTCTTGAACCCGGCTGTTCTGGGTAAGGGAAACCTTGGTTGCCCCCAGTGCCTGGAACATGTCAGAGAAGAGATCACGCCATGCCCATTCGCAGAACGTCATGCCCTGATTGTCCGGGTTGCTCTCGAACTGACCAACAAACGTCAGGAACTGCCACACATTGCGGGGGATCTTGTTGCGCTCAAACCACCGGGTCAGCGCCCTACCCTCGAACCGCAGACGGTTAGCCGCGAAGGCGTTCAACTCTGGGCTCTCAAGATTCTGGATCACCGAGTCATAGCGGCTGGTCTTTTCGGTGCGCTTGGCCCGTTTCAGCTGCTCCAGCTGGTGCTGCATTTCGTTGTGCTTGGCGTAGACGACAAGAACCTTGGTTCGCCCGGCATCCTGCTGATCTTGGCTGCGCTTGTTGAAGTAGATGGTGCTTTCGTAATCGGACTCTTTGGCGGCCCGAAGGTGACGGTGTGAGAGATTGCCAATGGCGGAAAGGCAGTTAGCAAGCGTCTCAGCGTCGGGAAGCTGGATAGAGTTGGTAACGTCTACCCGGCGAATGTGGGCATTGCCCCAGTCGAGCATTTCAGCGACTCGGGGAAGGGCTCGAGCGAAGGCTGCGAGTAGTTCGAGGATACCAGCAGCAGCATTGTCCGGCCCGTAGACGTTGTGACCTTGCAGCAGCTTAGCCGGTGATGCCTTGAGAGCAATGCAAGGCCAACTGCGCTTGAGATGGGCCTGATGGAGCTTGACCGCGAGGTCAGTGAAGCTTGAAGGGAGAGACTCCCAGGGGTGATACAGATCATGAATGGTGCCCTCTCTATCAATGGCAAAGTCGACACGTCTTGAACCCAACGTGAGCCCACGGCGACCGCATTCCTCAAGGTCTACCATCCCTACAATGTCGGCGGACCCTGCGCCTATGCGCTGGGTAGTGCACCACCTATCTGAAAAGGGTATATGGATTTCCCAAAAGTCGTACATGGTCGTTCCGTGGCGTGTAAGTGTATACAAGTGTATCTAGGACTCGGATTGTACATATACGTATGAGCGTATACAAGCATCGGCGGGTAAGAGTATGCACGTATGAGTTATGATGTAGATCATCACTCAGAGGGGGTTACATGAAAGAGAGAAGAACAACCATGGGCGTGACCTTGGATCGAAAGCAGATCCTTCAAAAGGCCGTGCTGGATATAGCGAAGAAGAGCGGAACGGTCGTTAAGTGGACGGACGTTGTGAACTACATGATCGACGAGTACACGCAGGAAGCCGCTAAAGACCTCATAGACAAGATCAAGCAAGATCCCCAGCTATAGCCCCTTCAAGTTTTTACCACCCCGTTTCAAAGCTAACACACTAAAAAACAACAAGAATTAGCCCGAGTCCTAGTCCGGCTCCCGGAGTCAAAGCCACAGTTAGAGTACGTGGCTTGCTCCAACCCCACCCGGCCCCCTTCGGGGGCCAAAGTTCATGCCCTTACGTGAAAATTTTGACGTAGCCAGAGAGCGCAGCCCTTAGCCCGTTGCCCGCAGGGCCCACCCTCTCCGCAGGTGGACGAACGTGCAGGGGCCGCAAAGACGGCTTAGCAGGAAGGAGGGGGGTCACAGCCTCGGGGAAGCACTCTAAAGACGTTTCGGCGGGCCTAACACTTTCCCCAACATGAGCAACTGGGGGCCGCCTTATACTCGCTTGCACTTCGTGCGCTCGTTTGCAGCAGTGGATCACATGGGGAACGGGGGATAACCGGAAATGATAGCAGGCGGACGAGCTGCAGGACGCTGGCCAAGGCCGAACGCGCGAGAAGGTGATAGCAAAAAAACGCCCCGGGTTTATCCAGGGCGATGTGTTTTGCTACAGGTTGTTGAAGTCTTGCTGGGCCGCCTTGTACCGCTCGACAACCTGCCGATACTCGGCGAACTCACGGCGCAGGCTCTCCAGTTCGCCCCGCTGCCGCTCGACGGTCTGGCTTAACTGGACGAACGAGCCCGCAGCCATCATCACAGCCTTGGAGGCGGCACTCTGCCCGGTGGCCTGCTTCAGCTGCTCAACCACTTGATCCTCTTCCGGGGTCAATCGCAGGGTAAGAATCATGCCTTTCCCCTCACGTATTCGCGGATGATGGTTTTAACCTGCCCCACGGTGGCAGCAGCGGGGACAGTCAGGTTGTCCTGCTCTCTCTCGTCCAGGTAGACCAGCAACTGCTGATCGCCTTTGAACCAGAAGAACTCAAGCTGACGTTCGACCCATGCAGCATCGAGAACGCCTGAACGGTAATCAAAATTGATGGTCGGCTTAGCCATTTGGTATCACTCCCTTGACGGGCAACAGCGCCCCACTGAGGTAATGATAGCAAAATGCAGATGCCTGGTCGAGCTCGATGTGCGTTTTTGATAGCAAATAGTTGTCCAGGTAGCGCGCCGGCGACGAGATTTTGATAGCAATCCACAGTCGCGCATAACACAGATTATGTTACGGGCGCTCTGGCGTTGCGACGATGCCAGCGAGCTGGCCCACGTAGCGGCCTTGTCGCGTCCCCCTGCCCCTTACAGGAGCCTGGCAGGGGGCAGACCCTCAACATAATGCTGAACGACATTATGCGCGGTTATATATGAAGGCGACTGGCGGGCATATTTTCCCGCCATATAACGTTTGGCAGATACGCTGGGTAGCAACTTTGCGCAGTCTGCACACGGGCACTCATTCATGCAGGCGATCCAACGGCTTATGGTTGGCACTCTCGTGGCGTTCGCTGTTGCCGGTGTGCAGGTATTTGGAGGTGGTGTCTATGCTGTCGTGTCCCGCGTCTGCCTGTACGTGTGACAGTGGCCGGCCATGCAGGTTGATGTCGTGGGTGATACCGGTATGGCGGATGGAATGCGGCGTCAGATTGCGCATCTCGGCGGCATCCTGGGCAAAGCCATCCTGCTCGGCCAGGTTGGCCGCTTGCTCGAAGACTGCCATCACCAGATCCCGCAGTTGGCGGATGCCGAGATTGGCATTGAGCTCGCCTTGCTCCCGGCCATGAGCCGCCGCCCTGTGGCGCACGAAGAGCGGCGTCTGTTCGCCCGGGGCTGGCAGCGGCGAGAGCCCAAGAAAGGTGCGATAGCGTGCCAAGGCATCCAGCAGCGCCTGGGAGACGGCCACGGTGCGACGTTTGCCGCCTTTGCTGCGTGGAATGTCATAGCCCCAGACCCCAGTCTTGCTGTCGCGGCGAAACTGGCTCATGACGGGGCTGAAGCCCGGTCTGGCCGCCACCTCGGAGATACGCAGATAGCAGGCGTACATGAGGCAGATGAGAAACCGGCTGCGCTCATGCTGGGCCGGGCATTCGGTTGCCAGCCGCTCGGCGGCCTGCATCACATAGGACCATTGCAATTCGGTAAAGGACTGGGCCTCTTCACCGGCATCCTGGCTGTCTGGCCGCTTCACCCGTTGCAGCAAGAGTGCCGGATTGCGGTCCATGTACTCCTCCTGGATCAGGAACTGGAAGAAGGCCGACAGTATGGCGAGCTTGGTCTTCATCGCCTGCTCGCTCAGACGGTATGGCAGCTCGCGGCCCAGTTCCCGCTTGCCGAGAAACGGTCGCCACAAGGGGTTGGGCAACCGCTCTCCCCACTCCTTGTCGAGCACGAACTGGGCCACGTTTCGGTATGCGATAAGCCCTTGTGGCGGAGCCTGGCAGTAGTCGAGGTAGCGCATCATGATGCGCCTGGTGAGATCCTTGGGACTGATGGCCACCTCGCAGAAACACCAATGCAGGAAGGTGGTCAGCTCGCTTCGGTAGGTCTTGTAGTTGTTCTCGCTGTGGCGTTGCTCCAGCAGCCAGTCGACGGCCAGCTCATAGACGAGGCCGGCATCGGGGACATTGCCCAGGCTGAGAGTGGCCAGATACTGGTTGACCTGGGGGTTGCCCGCCTCCAGATGGAGCAGATTATCGAACAACGGCATGGCGGGTGGCAGTGACGGATGAGTCATGATGGTGCTTGTGAGTCTTGTTGAGTGAAGCTGGCTCGGCGCCGCGCAATCCTGATGCCGATAAATGGGGTTATCGGCATCAGGGGATGCCAGATGGCCCGGGTATGAGTCGTCAAGGCTTACCTGGCGGACCGCGGACACTATGGTATATGGTGTTTATTCAATGACTATGCAGTCTTGTTGGAAATTTCTCGGGGTAAATAGCGACAAAAATGACTGGAAATGGACTCTTCTTGAATATTGTGGGGCGGGAGCCAGGGCTGGACGCCCTGCCCCGCCCTTATTCTGTCAGGCCACGCTCTTGAGGGATTTTCCCTTGGGCTTCTCGGTATCCACCTTCTCTTCCTTGGGGCTGATCCCCTGCCCCTTGCCACCGCGCAGCACGTTTTGCAGCAGATCCCGCTGCTCGGCCAGGTAAAAGGCGAGGCTCTCCTGCTGCTCGGGTGCCAGCTGAACCGGTGCCCCGGCCAGCAGCGTCATCAGTTCATCGGCGGTATCCAGCAGCTTGTCATAGGCATCCGCCTCTTTCTTGCTGGCAAAGGTCATCTTCTCCACTCCCCCACGCACGACAACATACTTGATCTCAACGGCCATAGTGGCGTCCTCCTCATGATAGTGACTGCAAGTATATGTATGAATATACAGTGTTGCAAATAACACTCAGGATCCGCCACCGCGCCCATCACTGCATCATCTCCCCCTGGTCCGGCAACCGTGTACAGTGTTTCTCTCTATGGCCCAGCTGGTTGCCCGGCCGGGCCATCTTTTCTTGGCCAGAGGTTTCGCTCCGGCAAGACAGCGAGGGCGTTTTAGGGTAAATTTTATCAATTCCTTCAACAGGTTGAATCGTATGTCGGATCCCCACTCCGTGATCGTCTGCCCGGCGTGTGACTTGCTGATCGAACGCAAGCTGCTGCCCCTGCGTCGTCACGCCCATTGTCCGCGCTGTCACCAGCATCTCTATGGGCGCTATGCTTTTCGTCCTTCCCAGCTGATGGCCCTCACCATCACCGGCTTCCTGCTGCTCCCCTCCGCCTTCTTCGAGCCCCTGCTCTACCTGCGCCTGGCCGGAGTCAACTCTGATGCCAACCTGCTCAAAGGCATTCTGATGCTGTTTGAGGAGGGGGAACTCTGGGTGGCGAGCCTGGTGCTCTGGTGCGCCGTGCTGGCGCCGGCGGGGTTGCTGCTCGGTATCTTTGCGCTTGCCTCCGGCCTTGCCAAACGCTGGCACATGCTGGCCCCGACGCTCAAAGCCGTGGAGGTGTTCCGGCACTGGGCCATGCTGGAGGTCTACATCGTCAGCCTGATGGTCGCCCTGTTCAAGCTCATCGACATCGCCGACGTGCGTCTGGGGGGCGGTCTGCTTAGCCTCGGGATATTGATGCTGCTCAACATGACACTGCTCATTCTCTTTGACCCCGCCCCCTACTGGGAGCGGATACCGCTGCACAACGCCTCGCAGGAGCCTGATCATGATACCGACCAGCGCCCGTGAACTCGGGCTCTGCCGCTGCCACACCTGCGGCCTGCTGGTGCGCTACCAAAGTGCCATGAGCTGCCCTCGCTGCCACAGCCCCCTGCAGATGCGGATCCCCCGTTCGCTCGCCTGGTCATGGGGCCTGCTGGCGCTCGCCACCTTCATGCTGTTGCCCGCCAATCTGCTGCCCATCACCCACTTCTACAACAAGGGATTACTGCAGTCCGATACCATTTTCAGCGGTATCATGGCGCTCTATCGCAGCAAGATGTCGGGCATCGCCACCATAGTGCTGACCGCGAGCATCATAGTCCCCATCGGCAAGATACTGGGACTGGGCTGGATCTGCTGGCAGTTGCAGCGCAGCAAGCCGGTACGGCGCAAGCGTCAGCTCATCATGTATCGCATCATCGATTTCATCGGTCGCTGGTCCATGCTGGACCTGTTCGTGATCTCGCTGATGGTGGCCCTGGTGGATCGCGGTGTCTTGCTCAACGTGCGGGCAGGGCCAGGGGCAACCGCCTTCGCCGGCGTGGTGATCCTCACCATGATGTCGGCCCGGATGCTCGACACCCGCCTGCTGTGGGACAAGGCGGCCCGTTAATGCATTTTTTCTGTATCGGATGTGCTGTGCATCACAGCCAATTTAAGGAGTCGCTATGATCGGGGCTGAACCCGTCATTGAGAAACATCGCTGGTTATCCCCAGTCTGGTTGTTGCCCTTCATCGCCCTCTTGCTGGCGGGTGGTTTCATCTACCAGCAGTGGACGAGCAGCGGTCAACTCATTCGCATCAACTTTGCCCAGGGCAACGGCATCTTGCCGGGCAAGACCCAGCTGCGTTATCAGGGGGTGGCCATAGGGGTGGTCCAGGATCTGGAGCTGGCACAGGACGGTCGCAAGATAGCCGTGCTCGCCAAGGTCGACAGCCGCGCCCGCCCGCTCATCCGCAAGGGATCCGACTTCTGGCTGGTGAGCCCCAAGGCCTCCCTCACCGAGATCTCCGGCCTAGATACCCTGGTCTCCGGCAACTACATCAACCTGCAACCCGGTCGGGACAACAACCCGCTGGAGGACGAGTTCGATGCCCTGGACGGCCCTCCCCCCGGCTATCAGGCCCAGGGGCGCACCTTGCACCTGACCGCCGACTCTCTGGGATCGGTCGGCATCGGTGCCAGGATCTACTTCCGCGGGCTCGAGGTCGGCAGCGTCATCAATACCCGCCTGGGGGAGGATAACCAGAATGTGATCCTGGACCTGGTGATAGAGCCGCGCTTCGAGCACCTGGTCAAGGTGGATACCCGCTTCTGGAACATCAGCGGCATCAAGGGCTCCTTCAGCCTGGCCGGTGTCAGTGTGGAGGCTGGCAGCCTCACCTCCATACTGAGCGGCGGCATAGCGTTCGACTCCCCCAAGGAGTCGCCCGTCGCGCAGAAGGGGCTCAATTTCACCCTCTATAAAGGGCTGGCCGAGGCGGCCCGGGGCGAGCGCATCAGCATCCAGGCGGGAGATCTGCCAGTCAAGGAAGGCATGCCCATCCTCTATGAAGGGATAGAGATTGGCAGGATAGACCCCATTCGCCTGACCGAGCAGGGCCGGGTCGTCACGGCGCTGATCAACCCCGAGCAGGCATTTCGAATGACCGGCAAGAGCCGTCTGGTCTGGGAGACTGTCTCCCTCTCCCCCACCGGGGTCAAGCACGCGGATCGCCTGCTGGCCGGACCGGCCATTCGTCTCGACTATGTGGCAGGTGAAAAGGTCAGCACCATGACGCTGGCGAGCCAGGAGCAGCGCGATGGCATCAAGCTGACCCTGCAGGCGGACGATCTCGCCGGCTTGAACGAGGGCGCCCCGCTCTGGTTCAAGGGGTTGCAGATAGGCCAACTGGGCGCACTGACCCTGGATGGCAGCGGCAATGCCAGCGTCAGCCTGGTGGTGAACGAGGGTTATCAGCATCTGCTGAAGCGGGCCCGCTTCTATCGTGCCGCCCCCTTGCAGGTGCAGGCCGATCTGAGCGGCCTCAAGGTGGAGACCAGCCCGGCGAGTGCCTGGCTGGCAGGCGGGATCAAGCTGGTCCAGGCCACCGGGGGGGAGCGTATCGACCGCCTCTACCCCAGCCAGGAGCTGGCCCTGCTCGGCAGCCGTGATGCAAGACCCGAGCGCTGGACACTGCGCGCCGAGCAAGCTGACGGGATAGGCGTAGGCTCCCCCGTCCTCTATCTGGGGCTGGAGGCGGGCAAGGTCAAGGCGTTGAAAGCCGAGGAGCGCGGGGTGGCTATCACCCTGGAGATAGACGCCGTCTATGCCCCCCTGCTCAAGCAGCAGCCCCAGTTCTGGAAGAAGGCGGCCATCGACGGCAAGATCCGGCTCGACGGGGTGCAGGTCAAGATGGGCAACCTCGCCACCCTGCTTCGCGGCGCCATCGAATTTGACCGGCTCGGCACCGGCCGCAGCAGTCATCAGCTATTTGACAGCAAGGAGCAGGCCAGCACCCAGGTGCGGACCCTGACCCTGACCGCCGACAGCAATCCCGGGCTCGGGGTGGGCAGTCCCATCCGTTATCGCGGGGTGGACATCGGCAAGGTGGAGCAGATTGAACTGGATCCCTCCCTGGGTCAGGTGAGCTTCAGGGCCGAGCTGGATGGGCAGTACGCCGCCCGTTTCCTGCAGAGCGGAGCACGCTACACCCTGGTGCAGGCCAAGCTCGGGCTGGGGGGCGTCTCCCACCTCGACACCCTGATCAAGGGCGCCTTCGTGGAGGCAAGCCCGGGTCAGGGCGCGGGCAAGGAGCGCTTCCCTCTGAGTCAGAGCACCCCCATCGGATTGGCCCTGACCCTCAAGAGCCCCTCCGTCAGCGGCATCAGCGTCGGCAGTCCCCTGCTGTTTCGCAAGATGGTGGTGGGCAGCGTCAGCGGGGTGGCGCTGGCCCGGGATGGCAGCGAGGTGCTGATCGAGGTGAACGTCGCTCAGGAATATGCCCACCTGGTACGCGCCAACAGCCGCTTCTGGAACGTGTCCGGGGTCAAGGCCGACATCGGCCTGACCGGCGGCACCATAGAGGTGGAAACAGTGCAGAGTCTGCTGACCGGCGGCATCGCCTTCAACACCCCGGAGCGGGAGATGGGGCCGACCGTCAAGGCCGGCCACCACTACCCGCTCTATGGCAAGGCGGAGAAGGAGTGGCTGGAGTGGAGCCCCCGCATCCAGCCCTGATGTTCCCTGACCCTTTGACTCAAGCCCGGCCCAGCGCCGGGCTTGCTCGTTTTGCCCATCGCCCATTCAGAATATTCCGCCCCCTGTGGTACTATGTCGCCCCTCTTTTGGGTCAGCGAGACGGCACTGTGCACGACAATACCTACCTTCCCGAACACTTCCTGCGTCATATCGCGGACATCATGCCGGCCCATCTCTCCATGGATGCGTTCGTGGCGAGCTGTCGGCGGCCGCTGCGGCGCAGCATCCGGGTCAACACCCTCAAGATCTCTGTGCCCGACTTCGTGACACGCATGGCGCCACTGGGCTGGCAGCTGGATCCCGTGCCCTGGTGCGAGACCGGCTTCTGGCTGACCCGTGCCGACGAGAGCGTGCCCCTTGGCAACAGCGCCGAGCACCTGTGCGGCCTCTTCTACATCCAGGAAGCGAGCTCCATGCTGCCGGTGACGGCGCTCTTTGCCAGCGAGCGGATAAAGCACGATGGCATGCTGCTGGATGCGGCGGCGGCGCCCGGCTCAAAGACCACCCAGGTAGCGGCCCTGATGGACAACCAGGGCATGCTGGTCGCCAATGAGTTTTCCAGCAGCCGGCTCAAGGTGCTGAGCGCCAATATCCAGCGCTGTGGCGTGACCAATGTGGGCATGACCCATTTCGATGCCAAGGTGTTTGGCCAGTGGTTGCCGGAAACCTTCGATGCCATCCTGCTTGATGCCCCCTGCTCGGGGGAAGGCACAGTGCGCAAGGATGAAGATGCCCTGCGCAACTGGAGTCTCGAGAGCATCGAGGAGATTGCCGCTGTGCAACAAGGCCTGCTGGAGAGTGCCTTCCACGCCCTCAAGCCTGGCGGCGTGCTGGTCTACTCCACCTGTACCCTGAGCCTGCAGGAGAACCAGGCCGTCTGTCAGTCGCTGCAAGACAAGTTCGGCGACGCCCTGAGTATCGACTCCCTGGCTGACCTCTTCCCCGGTGCCGGGCAGGCCTGTACCCCTGAGGGTTACCTGCATGTCTGGCCCCAGATCTTCGACAGCGAGGGCTTCTTCGTTGCCAGGATCAGCAAGCATCACTCAGTGCCCAATACCATGTTCAAGCCGGGCAAGCTCGGCAAATTCCCCTTCTCCCCGCTGCCGGCGAAAGAGGCCGAGCCCATGTTGCGGGAGATAGAGGCGAGCTTCGGGATAGTTCCGCGCGGCCAGCTGTGTGGCCGCAATGACGAGATCTGGCTCTTCCCTCACGCCTTTGAGCAGGTGCAGGGCAAGCTGCGCTTCGATCGCATCGGCATCAAGCTGGCGGAAACCTTCAAGAAGGGTTATCGCCTCACCCATGAATGGGCGCTGGCTTACGGCAGCCTGGCCACCCGGGGATGTGTCGAGCTGGATGCCGCCAACGGGCGTGAATTCATGATGGGACGGGATGTCTGGCCCGAGCTGGCTCCGGGAACGGGGGAAGTGATCGTCCGCTATCAGGGGCATCCGCTTGGTATGGGGAAATGGGTGGGGAGTCGCATCAAGAATGCCCTGCCCCGTGAGTTGGTGCGGGACAACAACTTGTTCAATGAGTGAGATGTCGGCGGCCATGTCAAGGACAGACACCTGTTCGAGTCTGGAAAACCCACACTCTGGTTGAACTTTTAGTCACTTCTTGAAATGCCTCGCGCCTTGTCTAAGCTTAAGGCAATCCGCATATCAATTAGCGCACGGCTCTGCAAGGAGCCAATTCCCCTATGCCAGGTACAAGGAATTCGTACCTGGCTTTTTTTATTCCCACGATTTGCTCACTCTGCTCAATCTATGGTGTCCGCCCGAGATTGCTCTTCATGGTGAGCGTGCTGGTCACTGTGCTCTTCAACATATTGCGGCACCAGCTCGTGCTGATAGAGCAAGTCGATCGCCTGCTCGATGAGGGAGGCCTGGTTGTCTTCCAGATGCTGACCGAGCTCCTGCAACCGCTCGGCGTGGCGATTGCTGATCCAGCATTGCAGCCTGCTGTGGGTTTCCTGCTTGCGTTTCACGTGTTGGCGTTGCCGCTCGGCATTGTCTTGCGCCACATTCATCTTCATTTCCTGGCTCATACGACCTTGCTAACTAAGAGAGTGGAGCTTGTTATCTCTCACCTCTGCTCGACCAGAGGCGCCGGAATGACACTCCCCTGCAAAGGGGTGAGAGCCGCCGCTTGTGCCTGGCTCTTTTCCCTTCATGGTACTGACGCTTCACCGGCACTGCGTCGGGGGGCGATAAATATATCATCAAATCAATCAGATGGTATTTAACATAAAAAATGCCGTGGCGCGGTTATCTTACAGCAAGCCTGCGAGGGCATGATCGGAGAACTTGTGCGCATCGTCGAAATACTCCTGCAGGGTACGCATGTCCTTGTGCCGTGTCACCTCGATGATCTTGTTCATGGGCTTGCCCGCGGTCACCGCCGAGGTGATGAAGCCTCGGCGCAGGCTGTGGCCACTGACATAGAGATCATCGATGACCTGGCCTGTTCGCCGCTTGATCATCAGGTTGATGCCTTGTGGGCCCAGGGGCTCAGCGGTGAGCTGCCCCCAGCGCGTCATGCGGCGAAACAGCGGCCCCTGGCTTATGCGGCTTGCTTTCAACCAGCGGCTGAGGGCGGTCACAGGGCAATACTGCTTGCAGGGAATCAGCGCTATCTCGGTTTCATGGAGTTGATGCTTGCTCGGTTTTAGGCGAAGGCGGATCCCCTGCCCCACGAAGTCGAGATCGCTCACCTCGATGCGAGCCGCCTCCGAACGGCGTAGGGCGCCGCTGAACATCAAGAGCAGCAAGGTGTGATCCCGTAGCCCCGCCAGGGTGGAGGTGTCTATCTCGTCGAGCACCCGGGTCAGGGGTTGCAGGGTCAGGGCTCCCGTCTTGCGCTTGCGGTTATCACCGAGGCGCACTATGCCCCGCATCATCTCCTTTATTTCCGCATGCTCGGTTGGCATGGGATGAATGCCCTTCTGCTTGAAGGCATAGCGGATACCGGCGAGCCGCCTCACCAGGGTGGCCGGTTTTCGAGGCTCCCCGTTACGCAGCTCCCCCTTCCCCTCCTCTTTATCCAGCCATACCCAGTCCGCCAATATGCCGTCGGCCTGATCCGCCAGAAAGTTCATGATATCGTGATGACTGGTTTGCAGCGGATCCAGCCCATGCAACTGGCACCAGAATACGAAGATACGGGTATCTGCCTGATAGGCATTGAGGGTGGAATCCGCTTTTGCACTGCGCAGGAAACGCCGGGCACGACTATTGAGCGCAGGATCGAACACAGTCTGCAATGACTGCTGAGCAGGTGGTGAAATGGTTGGATAGGCCACGTAAGTCTATGATTCGATATGGAGTTTAGCAGGATCTTACAGGATCTTTCAGATCCATCAAGTATCGATAATGAATATTATCGATACTTATAGAGTATTGATTTAATACCTCCAACCTCCCGGGATTATGAGCAGGATCACTTCGTATCCGTCACTGGCGTTTTCCAGAAGATGAGTCCGAACCTGATATTTCAGTGAGAGATAACGATGTGGGGAATTGATATTGGCCGGGGCAATCAGGCTGATGATTTAAATAAAGAGCCTCGACAGACGGGGCTCTTTATGATCATTTCTTCGCCAGCTTGAATAGCTCAAAGAAATTGTGGCTGGTGGCTTCTGCCAATTCGGCCAGCGATATCTGCCGCAGATCCGCAATAAATTGCGCGACGTCTCGCACGAAGGCGGGCTCGTTCTCCCTCCCCCGGTGAGGAACAGGGGCGAGATAAGGGGAGTCCGTCTCGATCAGCAATCGCTCCAGTGGCAATGCCTTGACCACGGCCTGCAGTGCAGAGGCATTCTTGAAGGTGGCTATTCCCGAGATGGAGATGTAAAAGCCCATCTCCATGGCGGCCTGAGCCATCTCGAGAGACTCGGTGAAACAGTGCAGCACGCCCCCCACCTGATCGGCCCCCTCTTCACGCATGATCTGCAAGGTGTCTTGTTGGGCATCCCGGGTGTGAATGATAAGGGGCTTGTTCAGGGCCCGGGCCACCCGGATGTGTTCCCGGAAGGAGGCTTGCTGCACCTCCTTGTTTTCCAGCGAATAGAAGTAGTCGAGCCCGGTTTCGCCTATGGCCACCACTCTTTCATCCGCCGCCTGCGTCAGCAGCAAGGGGGCATCCACACCGGGATCCTGATTGAGCGGGTGGACGCCACAGGAGGCAAACACCTGGGGATAAGGGGCGATCGCCGCCAGCATGGTCGGGAACTGTGCCTGGGTCACGCTGACGCAGAGAAAATATCCCACATTCAGTTTCGCGGCCTTGGCCAGGACATCGGCCATGTCGGTCTGCTTGCTGCCATAGCTGAGGCGGTCGAGATGGCAGTGGGAATCAACGAGTAACATAGATGACCTTGTAACTTGTCATAACCAGCGATTGAGCCAGTTCATCAGATGGATGGTGGGATTGGAAAGTTGACCCGGCTGGCAGGCGGCCTTGAGCGTCACCAGCTGCTGCTCCGCCTCCAGCAATCTTTCGCTGGAGTGGCGCTCGGCCAGTTGCTCGCTGAGGGCAGCCAAGTCCGGCATCGCCAGCTGATGATGGCCACAGCCCGCCTGGATCTTGAGGGCATCGCACAAGAAGAGTTGCAACCAGTGCAACCTGATCTGACTCTCCTCCGCCAGCTGGGAACAGACACTCGCCGCCCGGGTCGGCGTCTGTGACAGGGAGATGAAGCTCTCGAGCAGCATGCGTCTGGCCCCATCCTGCTGCTCTTCGATGTAACTGAGCACACGAAGCGGTGCCCCCTGACAGATCCGCACCTGGGCCTGAGTTGCCTGATGACCCTGTTCACTCAGCCAGCGCAGTGTCTCCCCCTCAGTCGGCAGCTGACAGACATGCTTGTGACAACGGCTGAGGATGGTGGGCAGCAGGCGGGAAACCCTGGAGGCGATCAGCAACAGCAGACTGTCACCGGCCGGCTCTTCCAGGGTTTTCAGCAGGGCATTGGCGGCGGACTCCGTCATCCGCTCGGCATCCGGAATGATCACCACCTTGCCGCGCCCCAGCTGGGAGGTGCTCTGCAGGCGGCCGCAGATCTCGCGGATGGTCTCTACCCCTATGCTCTTGCTGTCGGCACCTATGGTGCCGAGATCCGGGTGATGACCCTTGTCCAGCAGCTGACAGGCGTGGCAGTGACCGCAGGGTTCACCGCGATCCGGTTGCTGGCAGAGGTGCAGGCGCGCCAATCGTTCTGCAAGCTGCTCCTTGCCAAGGCCGGGATCCCCGAGCAGCAGCCAGGCGTGACCCAGGCGACCGGCCTGGGCGGTCTGGCTCAGGGCCTGCCAATCCGGGATCAGCCAGGGATACATAGGCGCTCGTTCGACAGGTATTGGTCCAGTGCTGCTTCGATGGAGGCCTTGACCCTATCCGGCGTCTGGCTCGCATCGATCACCAGGATGCTGTCATCCTTGGCCGCGAGTTCCAGGTAACGGGCGCGGGTGCGCTCGAAGAAGCTGAGCTGTTCCAGCTCGATGCGATCCAGCTCGCCGCGATGGCGGGCACGTTGCAGACCGAGGGCGGGATCGATATCGAGGTAGAGGGTCAAATCCGGCTTGAAGTTGCCGAGCACCGCCTGCTTGATGGCGCCGATGAGCTGGGCATCGATACCGCGACCGCCCCCCTGATAGGCCTGGGAGGAGAGATCATGGCGATCACCCACCACCCAGATGCCCTCGGCCAGGGCCGGCTTGATCCGGGTCTCCACGAGTTGCACCCGGGAGGCATACATCAGCAGCAACTCGGCTTCTATGGTGAGGCGCTCGTCGTGCACCTCCTTGACGATGGCGCGCATCCGCTCCGCCAGGGGGGTGCCACCCGGCTCACGAGTGCACTCGATCCTGTCGATGCCATGGGCATGCAGATAGTCGGTCACATAACGCACCGCGGAGCTCTTCCCTGCCCCTTCCAGTCCTTCAATCACGATAAATTTAGACATTAGGGTTTCTTCAATATGAATTCGCGAACCGCTCTATTGTGTTCATCGAGGGTCCTGGAGAAATAGTGGGCCCCGCCCCCCTTGGCGACGAAATAGAGATAGTCGGTCGACTTGGGGTTGAGCGCCGCCTCGATGGAGGCCTTGCCCGGCATGGCGATGGGGGTGGGCGGCAAGCCATCGATCACATAGGTGTTGTAGGGATTCACATCGGTGAGATCGCTGCGGCGAATGTTGCCATCGTACCTGTCCTTCACCCCGTAGATGACGGTGGGATCTGTCTGCAGCTTCATGCCAAGGCGCAGCCGATTGACGAACACAGAAGCGATCTGCGCCCGTTCGTCCGGCTGGCCCGTCTCTTTCTCGATGATGGAGGCCATGATGAGCGCCTCATAAGGCGTTTTGTAGGGCAGATTGGCCTGCCGCTTCTCCCAGCGCTCCTGCAGGAAGGCCTTCATGTCCTGATAGGCGCGGCGCAGAATGGAGATGTCGCTGGCATGGGTGGTATAGGCGTAGGTTTCCGGCAGGAACCAACCTTCCAGCTTGCCGTTGTCGATGCCAAGCTCCTGCGCCAGCTCAGTCTCGCTCTGCTCCACGGTCAGCCGCTCAAGGTAAGGGGCGCTCGAGAGCTGCTTCAACCAGTCCTCGAAACGGGAACCCTCGACAAAGGTCAGGCTGAAATGAAACTCCTTGCCGGAGGCAAACAGGGAGAGGGTCTCCTTGAGCGGGGCCCCTTCCTTGATCTCATAGGTACCCGACTTGATGGCGACCAGCTCGGGGTGACCACGCAGCCAGAGCCGCACCGCCCAGGGGCTGGTTTCCCCCTCCCCCAGTTCGGCAATCAGGCGCGCCGCATGGGCGCCTTTTTCGACGGTAAAGAGGCGCGTCGGCCCCTTGTTGGTGAGCGTCTCCACCTGCTGCCATTTGTAATACACATAACCCCCGGCGACGGCAACGGTCAGGGCTGCCCCCGCGAGCAGGGTGTAGAGCCGATTAAACTTCAATGACCAAACGCTCCTGTAAACGGCGGATCAATACCGGGCTGGGATAATGCACATCCCCAATGCTGGTGACCGGCACTATGCCCATCAGGGTATTGGTCAACCAGACTTCTTCGGCCTGCCACAGTGACTCCAGCGGAGCCTCCACGACACGCAGCTCAATGCCCATCTGTTTAAGCATCATGATCACGCGCTTGCGCATGATGCCATCTATCCCTGCGCGGGAGAGATCCGGTGTGAACACCGTCTTGCCACGACGCCAAAACAGATTCGCGCTGACTCCTTCTACCAGAAATCCACGGCTGTTCAATACTATACCTTCGACTCCACCCCGCGCGGCAAGTTCGCTTTTGAGCAGAACTTGTTCCAGACGACCCAGGGTCTTGAGCCCTGCCAGCATGGGAGCATCGCCGAGCTGTTGCTGGCAGATCAGGGCGGCGATGCCGTTTTGCTGCCAGCCAAGGTAGTGGGCCGGGTATGGTGCCAGGGAGACGATGCGGGTGGGCGTGTTGCATCCCGCGCCATCATAGCCTCGTCCCCCACTGCCACGGGTCAGCACTATCTTGGCGACAGCCTGCGTCTGCCCTGCTGCCAATTGCGCCACCTCGGCGGCCAGACTATCCCAGGGAAGTTCCGCAAACCCGAGTCTGGCGCAGGCATGCTGCAACCTGGCCAGGTGTGCCGGCCACCAGATCACCTGCCCCTGCTTCACCAGCATGGTGGTGAAATGGCCGTCCCCGTATGCCAGCCCTCTATCCCTGGCGGACACTGCTTCTGTCGGTATTCCATTAATCAGCAAGGGGGTCCCTCCGATAAAAAAGGCCCGATACGGTCGTATCGGGCCTTAGCATTTCGCCCAAAGCGAATTATACGCGTTTGAAGATCAGGGAGCCATTGGTGCCGCCGAAACCAAACGAATTGGAGAGGGCATATTCAAACTGGCCGGGTTTGGCCACATGGGGCACCAGATCCAGATCGCACTCCTCATCCGGGTTGTCCAGGTTGATGGTGGGCGGTGCCACCTGATCGCGCAGGGCCAACACAGTGATGATCGCCTCGATGGCCCCCGCCGCACCCAGCAGGTGGCCGGTCATCGACTTGGTGGAGCTGATCATCAGGGCGCTGGCATGTTCGCCAAACACCTCTTTCATGCCACGCAGTTCGGCCACATCACCCAGCGGGGTGGAGGTACCGTGGGCATTGATGTAACCGATCGCCTCCGGCGCTATGCCGGCATCCTTGATGGCATTCTTCATGGCGCGAGCGCCACCGTTGCCATCAGAGGGGGGCGCAGTCATGTGGTAGGCGTCGCCGCTCATGCCAAAGCCAACCAGCTCGGCATAGATCTTGGCGCCACGGGCCTTGGCGTGTTCGTACTCTTCCAGCACCAGTACCCCGGCGCCATCACCCAGCACGAAACCGTCGCGATCCTTGTCCCAGGGACGGCTCGCCTTTTGCGGTTCGTCGTTGCGGGTAGAGAGCGCCTTGGCCGCCGCAAAACCACCCATCCCCATGGGGGTGGAGGCTTTCTCGGTGCCGCCGGCGACCATCACATCCGCATCACCGTAGGCGATCATCCGGCCAGCCATGCCGATGGCGTGGGTGCCCGTGGTGCAGGCCGTGGTCACGGCGATGTTCGGGCCTTGCAGCCCCTTCATGATAGAGAGATGACCGGACACCATATTGATGATGGTGGATGGCACGAAGAAGGGGCTCAGCTTGCGCGGGCCGCCGTTGACGAGGCTGCTGTGGTTCTGCTCGATGAGACCCAGGCCGCCGATGCCGGAGCCGATGGCCACGCCGACCCGCTCCGCATTCTCTTCGTTGATGACGAGGCCGGAATCATCCAGTGCCTGCACCCCCGCCGCCACGCCGTACTGGATGAAGAGATCCATCTTGCGGGCTTCTTTGCGGTTGATGCCGTATTGTTCGGGATCGAACTCTTTGACCAGGCCTGCGAAACGGGTCGCAAACTCGCTGGCATCAAAGTGATCGATGAGAGAAATGCCGCTCTGCCCGTTGAGCAGGGCTTGCCAGCTGGATTCGGCAGTGTTGCCCACAGGGGAAAGCATCCCCAGGCCGGTTACCACGACTCTGCGTTTTGACACTGAGCTAGTCTCCGAGAGGTATTTTGAAAGGGAGTAAACATAAAAGAAGCGGCCCTTGGGCCGCTTCTTTCAGAACAGGAACTTATTCCTGATTAGCGGTGATGTAGTCGATAGCCGCTTGAACAGTGGTGATCTTCTCGGCTTCTTCATCAGGAATTTCGGTATCGAATTCTTCTTCCAGCGCCATTACCAGTTCAACGGTATCCAAAGAGTCAGCGCCCAGGTCGTCGACGAAGGAGGCAGCGTTCTTGACGTCTTCCTCTTTAACACCCAGTTGTTCGATGATGATTTTCTTTACGCGTTCTTCGATGTTGCTCATGACCTGAATTTTCCTTTAAAAATACGCTATTGCGTCTGGTTGGGGTAGTGTATTCAATTGACGTGAGTTTGCAAGTGACTTGCCGCTGGTCAAACCACGAAATTCGCCAAACTTCGGCGTACTATCGCAAATTTGAACAGATCTCACGACAAATTGATTACACCATGTACATCCCGCCATTAACATGCAGGGTTTCGCCGGTGATATAGGCAGCGTCGTCAGACGCCAAGAATACCACAGCGGCAGCAATTTCTTTCGGATCACCCAAACGGGCGGCAGGCACCTGATTCATGATGCCGGCACGCTGCTCTTCGTTGAGCGCCTTGGTCATGTCGGTCTCGATGAAACCGGGGGCCACCGCATTCACCGTGATGCCACGGGAAGCCACTTCACGGGCCAATGACTTGGTAAAGCCCACCAGACCCGCCTTGGCGGCAGCATAGTTGACCTGACCGGCGTTGCCCATGGTACCGACCACGGAACCTATGCTGATGATGCGACCATGACGCTTCTTCATCATGGCGCGCAGCACCGGCTTGCTCAGACGGTACAGGGAGGTGAGATTGGTGTCGATGATCTCGTTCCACTCGTCATCTTTCATCCGCATCAACAGGTTATCGCGGGTGATACCGGCGTTGTTGATCAGGATGTCGATGTCGCCAAAGCGTGCCTTGATGGCGGCAAAGACGGTTTCGATGGATTCCTGGCTGGTCACGTTCAGTGCCATGCCGCAGCCCTGCTCGCCCAGATAGGCGCTGATGGCCTCGGCACCGCTCTCGCTGGTCGCGGTTCCCACCACTTTCGCGCCACGGGCCGCAAAAGTTTCGGCAATCGCACGGCCTATGCCGCGGCTGGCGCCGGTGACCAGCACAACTTTATCGGTAAAACTCATGACTTGCTCCTGTTTATTTGACTTGGGCCAGCGCCAGCTCGAAAGAGGCGGCATCGTTGGCGTGAATACCTTCCACGCGCGGGTCGATGCGCTTGGCCAGCCCGGTCAACACCTTGCCCGGTCCCATCTCGATCTCGAGGGTGATGCCGTCGTTTGCCATCCGCTCTACCGTCTCGGTCCAACGGACCGGGCTGAACAGCTGGCGCACCAGGGCTTGCTTGATGGCGGCCGGATCCTGTTCACAGGAGACGTCGACATTATTGATGACTGCGATGGTTGGAACCTTGATCTCGATCCCATCCAGCGCGGCGGCCAGCTTTTCGGCGGCGGGTTTCATCAGGGCGCAATGGGACGGCACTGAGACCGGCAGCGGCAGTGCACGCTTGGCGCCGGACTCTTTCATCAGCACGTTGGCGCGCTCGACCGCTTCCTTGTGACCGGCGATGACCACCTGGCCCGGGGAGTTGAAGTTGACCGGAGAGACCACCTGTCCTTGCGCCGCTTTCTCGCAGTTGGCGGCGATGGCGTCGTTGTTCAGACCGATAATGGCGGCCATGGCACCTGTGCCTTCCGGTACAGCTTCCTGCATGGCCAGACCACGCAGCTCAACCAACTTGACCGCATCGGCAAACGCCAAGGCACCGCTGCACACCAGGGCGGAATATTCGCCCAGGCTGTGACCGGCCATGACGGCGGGGGTTGCCCCGCCCTGCTGTTGCCACAGGCGCCACAGGGCAACGGATGCGGTCAGCAGTGCCGGCTGGGTGCGCCAGGTCTTGTTCAGATCCTCGGCGGGACCGTTCAGCACCAGGGCACACAGGTCATAACCCAGCACCTGGCTCGCCTCGGCGAAGGTCTCTTTAATCACGGCGTGTTGCTCGGCGAGTTCCGCCAGCATGCCGACGCTCTGGGAGCCTTGTCCCGGGAAGGCAATGGCAAATCGGGTCATCATTGATTCCTTTAAGGTAAGACGAAATCGGTAAGCGGGCGCCTAAGACTCGCGGCGCCGCTTGGTATCAGAGGCGAACCAGCGCCGAGCCCCAGGCAAAACCGCCGCCGAAGGCTTCCAGCAATACTAGCTGGCCCGGTTTGATACGGCCGTCACGTACCCCTTCATCGAAGGCGATGGGCACGGAGGCGGCGGAGGTGTTGCCGTGGCGATCCAGGGTCAGTATCACCTTGTCGAGCCCCATGCCGAGTTTCTTGGCGGTGGCGTTGATGATACGGAAGTTGGCTTGATGCGGGACCAGCCAGTCCAGCTCGCTCGGAGCTATGTTGGCGGCAGCCAGGGTCTCGGTCACTATCTCGCTCAGGCGCGTCACCGCAACCTTGAAGACATCGTTGCCCTTCATATACATGTAGGCTTCGAGCTCGGCACCCGGCATGCCACGACGAGGCTGCGGCAACTTGAGGAGTTCGCCATAACGGCCGTCGGCATGGAGGTGGGTGGAGAGGATACCGGGGGTCTCGCTCGCCCCGATCACCACGGCACCGGCCCCATCCCCGAACAGTATGATGGTGCCCCTGTCTTCCGGATCGCACATGCGAGAGAGCACGTCGGCACCGACCACCAGGACGTGGCGAGCGGCGCCGGACTTGACGAACTGATCGGCAATGGAGAGCGCATAGGTGAAACCGGCGCAGGCCGCCGCCACGTCAAAGGCCGGGATCCCCGGTACCTCGAGCAGCCCCTGCAGTTCGCAGGCCGCGGCCGGGAAGGCGTTCTCGGCGCTGGTGGTCGCCAGCACTATCATGTCCAGATCGGCAGCGGTCAGGCCCGCGGCATCCAGCGCCCGCAAGGCCGCCTGATGAGACAGGGTCGCGACGCTCTCGTCGCTCCCGGCGATGCGGCGTTCACGGATCCCGGTACGTTCCACGATCCACTCGTCACTGGTTTCAACCATCTGCTCAAGATCGGCGTTGGTACGAACCGAACTCGGCAGATAACTGCCAGTACCCAGAATTTTGCTATGCATAGAGTTTTATAAATCCCTGTCGGAAAAGACAGATTCAAGGCGATCTGCAATTTGCAATGGAAGTTGGTGTTTGGCTTCTTGTGCGGCCAGCAGAATCGCATGACACAGAGCGCGGCGCTCGGCCCGCCCATGGCTTTTTACCACAATGCCGCGCAATCCTAACAGACTCGCGCCATTATACTGGTCGGGGTTCAGGTAAGAAAAACGCCGTTTGAACATAAATCCGGCGAGTCGACCAAGAAAACTGCGTTTTTTGCGAGGATATCCGGCCAGTTCGGCCATCATCCGCACCACGCCCTCGGCGGTCTTGAGCGCCACATTGCCGACGAAACCGTCACAGACGATGACGTCGCTGTCACCGCTGAAGATCCTGTCCCCCTCGATGAAACCGACAAAATTGAGCGCGGCGCACTGGCGCAACAACTCGGCGCTGTGGCGTACCAGGTCGTTGCCCTTGATCTCCTCCTCCCCCACGTTGAGCAGCGCCACCCGGGGGGAAGCTATCCCCTCGACCTGCTCGGCCACCACTGAGCCCATCACCGCAAATTGCAGCAAGGTGTCCGCATCGCAGCTCACGTTCGCCCCCAGATCCAGCATCACGGTACGCTTGCCGCTCAGTGTCGGCAGCGCCTTGATGAGGGCGGGTCTGTCGACCCCCGGCAGGGATTTGAGCACGCATTTGGCCATGGCCATCAGGGCGCCGGTATTGCCGGCACTGACGCAGGCATCGGCCTCACCGGCTTTCACCAGATTGAGCACAACCCGCATGGAGGAGTCTTTCAGGGTACGCAGCGCCACGATCGGCTTTTCGCCCATGCCCACGACCTGGGATGCATGTACGAGACGAACGCGGGGATGATTCAGCAAGCCATGTTGCTGCAACAGAGGGGCGATCAGGTGTTGGTCACCGACCAGAACAAGATTTAGTTGAGGCAGAAGAGACAGTGCCTGCACGGCGGCAGGCACTGTTTCAGAGGGGCCAAAATCTCCCCCCATTATGTCTAGCGCGACAGTTTGCGTAGACAAAGGCAATCCTTAAGCGATTACCTTTTTACCGCGGTAGAAACCATCGGCAGTCACGTGGTGACGACGATGAATTTCGCCACTGGTCTGATCAACAGTCAGGGCTGCAGTGGTCAGTGCATCGTGGGAACGACGCATGCCACGCTTGGCGCGGGTTTTACGGTTCTGTTGTACGGCCATGGTAGGCTAACTCCTAAAATTCACTTACGTTTGAGCTCTTCAAGAACTGCAAAGGGATTCGGCCGCTCATCAGCAGGCTCGATGTCACCCCAAGTCATTTCCATGTTTCCTCTGGGGCAGACATCCATGGGATGCATGGCCACCTGAGGCAACGAGAGGATGAGTTCATCCTCCAGGATTTGATGAAGATCTATCTCGCCGTTTTCGTCCAACTCAATGGGCTCATAAGCTTCCGGCAGCTCTTCCTCGTTTGTTCTCTCGAACAGCGGAGTGTAAATAAAACTAGCTTCACAAAGGTGCTCGAAAGCCTCTCCACAACGCTGGCAAACCAGGTCAACCTTGGCATGGGCAGTGCCTTTCATAACGGTCAACTTCTGGACATCTTTGCCAAACTGCAGAGTGACGTCCACATCACTTCGCAAGCCTTCGGTTGATGCTTCCAGTCTGGGCATCTGCGACTTTTCCACTATCCCGACATAATCGAGTAGCTTCAAGGCATTACGGACTGGATCAACCTTAACGGGCAACTTCACCTTTTGCATAGGGCGCGAATATTATAGGTCCAACAAGGGATAGTCAAAGGAAAAAGTCCTTACCGCCGATGATTTTACCTGCACAAGCCCCTGCATGCAGTAACTTGTGTTCATCGGTGGCCGATTATGCCATAAACCGCGGGATCCCGCACAGGATCCTGTGTGGACATCCCCCTTGGCCAGGATCTCGGGGTCAGTGAGCCCTTTATGCCGTTGCACGCCCCTCCCCCATCAAGCGCCCCACTCACCAGGCACCCGGCTTGGCTGCCCGTTCCCGAGAGCCACCATTGCCGGATTCAGGGCGCGGCAGGGCAGCCCCCACCACCGAGCAACAGTTGTTGAGGCGCGGCTCTAGGTTGGGCCTCCATCAACCGGCGTATGGCCTGAAAACTGCCCAGCGCCGCCTTGATGGTCATCGAATTGACCAGCCAGCCCGGCAAATGGCTGCCCGGGTTGGTATAGCTTTCGAGCCTGACCAATGTGGTGCCATCGGGTTGTGGCAGCGCTTCCCAGCGGCCGGCACTCTCCCGGATCCGGTACAGACCCGGGCGGGGTGCCAGGGCGTCCGGCTCGGCCCATACCTCCAGCACCAGCGCGCAGTCGGCCCGCCTGATCAGATGCGAACGGGTGATGAGTTCCCTGTCCTGCACCGGCCAAGGGGACGCCAAGCGGGTGTAAACCAGATCGTCATCCGGGCCGGATTTTGCCAGCAGCCGCACCTCGCGACTGGACGGCAACCACTCCCGATGACGCGCGGTGTCTCGCAGCACGGTCAGCAACGCCATGGGATCCGACTTGACCCGCATCTCCAGGCGCAAGGCAAGGAAGGGGGATGGTGGGCGGGCCTGAGTCCAGAGCTGTACGCCGCCCTCCTCCTTCTCGGGCTGCCACTCCTGCCCCCAGCTCGCGAGGGAGAGCAGCATCAGGGCCAGCACACCGTATCTTGTCATGTCGCACTCCTGCCGCATCAACTGGGGTTACGCCGTTCTCGGGCCGCCAGCATGCATGTTGTTGTAAGCCAACACCGGCGCGCTGGCACTCGGGGTAGTTTACGTGGGCCTTCTGCCACAGTTAGAATCAACCAATTGATTTATAAATGGATATCATCAACATATGCACACGCCCTTGATCCTCGCCTCCACTTCCCGTTATCGCAAGGCGCTGCTGGAAAAACTCGGCCTGCCGTTCCAATGCGCCTCCCCCGAGGTTGATGAAGCTCCGCTGTCAGGGGAGTCGGCCGAGGCACTGGTCAGCCGCCTGGCCCATGCCAAGGCGAGCGCCATCGCCCGCCAACATGATCAGGGGTTGATCATAGGCTCGGATCAGGTGTGTGTCTGTGACGGCCGCATCCTCGGCAAGCCGGGCACTGTGGATAACGCGGTGGCGCAGCTGATGATGGCTCAGGGCAAGAGCGTCACCTTTTATACCGGCCTGTGCGTACTCAATGCCGCAAACGGCCGGACCGAGCAGCTCGTGGAACCCTTCACCGTGCATTTTCGCTCCCTGGATGAGGCAGCCCTGCGCCGTTATGTGACGGCAGAGCTGCCCCTCGATTGCGCCGGCAGCTTCAAGTGTGAAGGCATGGGGATCATGTTGTTCAAGGGGCTGGAAGGGCGGGATCCCAACGCCCTGATCGGCCTGCCCCTCATCGGCCTGATCGAATTGCTCGCGCGCCACGGCCTCAATCTGCCTTGAGCCTGAACAGGCCATAGAGACAACAATGGGAGCCCTTGGCTCCCATTGTTGTCTTGGTGTTCATCAACTCAGGCGACGATCCGCCCCACCGAATCCATCAGGGTACAATCCCAATCGTAAATGGCGTGTCGGATGCGCTGCATCAGCGTGCCAGCTTGTTCAGGAAGGCATCCAGCTCGGGGGCGAGGGGCGCTTCCACCTGCATCTCGCGATCATCCGCCGGATGGGTGAAGCTCAGCTTCCAGGCGTGCAAGAAGAGGCGCTTGAGCCCCATGGTCCGCATCTTCTCATCAAAGGCCGCCTCACCGTATTTGTCATCACAGGCGATAGGGTGACCTGCGTGCTGGGTATGAACCCGGATCTGGTGGGTGCGACCTGTGATCGGGCTGCACTCTACCAGGGTAGCTTCGGCAAATTGACGGGCAATCCGGAAACGGGTCTCGGAGGGCTTGCCGTCACTGCTGACCCGCACCACACGCTCGCCGGATTGCAGATCGTTCTTGCGCAGCGGCGCATTGACCACCTTGACGTGGGACTGCCACTGACCGCGCACCAACGCCAGGTATTGCTTGCGCATTGTCTTAACACGCAGCTGCTCGTGCAGGCTGCGCAGGGCACTACGCTTCTTGGCGACCAGCAGCACGCCGGAAGTGTCGCGGTCGAGCCGGTGTACCAGCTCCAGGAAGCGGGCTTCCGGGCGCAGGGCGCGCAGCCCCTCGATGACGCCAAAGCTCAAGCCGCTGCCGCCGTGCACCGCCATGCCGGACGGCTTGTTCAGCACTATCATGGCCTCGTCTTCAAACAGGATCTGGCTCTCCAGACGCTGGATGCTGCCGAGGTTGGCAGAGGGCAATTCGTTCTTCTCGGCCACGCGCACGGGGGGTACCCGCACCTCGTCGCCTGCGCAGAGTTTGTATTCCGGTTTGATGCGTTTCTTGTTGACGCGCACCTCTCCTTTGCGAAGGATGCGATAGATCAGGCTCTTGGGGACGCCCTTTAACTGAGTCTTGAGAAAATTGTCGATGCGCTGCCCTTCATGCTCAGCTTCGATGGTGAGCAGCTGCACTTGTTGATGTATCTGTGTCATGGCGCGGATTTTAACACCGCCGGCAGCCCTTGGCTGCATGCTTTGTTAAAAAATGGCGTCTTGCTATAAAAGTGGTTTAAATGGGATAATAAACAAGGTTTTGTCATTGTGTTCAAGCCTTGTACTAAGTGGCCAAAAAGTATGCCACCCAATCCCGAAACACCGTGTATACAAGAACATGACGGTTCCCGGGTGCGAGGTACAACGCATGGAGAACGCAAACAGAACCGATTTAATTGTCTCCACACCGGTATCCTTAATTCATGCCTTCTCGAGAAGGCTGAACCAGAGTGCCCTTAGTTTGCGCCTCATGCATGTCCCAGCCGGGAGGTTGCCCAAGCATGCTGAAGACCCGAGGCCGGCACCGGCAGGATCCTGTGGAGGAATCAAAATGACAAAATAATGAGAACTCAATGAAAAGAATGCTAATCAACGCGACTCAGGAAGAGGAGTTGCGCGTAGCGCTGGTTGACGGACAACAGCTCTACGATTTGGATATTGAAAGTCCGGGACACGAGCAGAAGAAAGCGAACATTTACAAGGGTAAAATCACCCGCGTAGAACCCAGTCTTGAAGCTGCTTTTGTTGACTATGGCGCCGAGCGCCACGGTTTCCTGCCGTTAAAGGAAATCGCCCGCAATTACTTCCCCTCCGGTTACTCCTATCAGGGTCGTCCCAACATCAAAGAAGTGGTCCGCGAAGGCCAGGAAGTGATCGTCCAGATTGACAAGGAAGAGCGTGGCACCAAGGGTGCGGCCCTCACCACCTTCATCAGTCTGGCCGGTAGCTACCTGGTGCTGATGCCGAACAACCCCCGTGCTGGCGGTATTTCCCGTCGTATCGAGGGTGACGAGCGGACCGAGTTGAAAGAAGCCCTGAGCGGACTGACAGTGCCAGACGGCATGGGCCTCATCGTGCGTACCGCCGGTGTGGGCAAATCCCCGGAAGAGCTGGAATGGGATCTGAACGTCCTGCTCAACCACTGGGACTCCATCCACAAGGCATCACAGAATCGCTCCGCGCCCGTGCTCATCCACCAGGAGAGCAACGTCATAGTGCGCGCCATTCGTGACTATCTGCGTCGCGATGTGGGCGAGATCCTGATCGACAATCCGGTCATCTTCGAGCGTGCCAAGTCGCACATCGAGCTGGTTCGCCCCGATTTCCTCAATCGTGTGAAGCTGTACAAGGGTGATGTCGCCCTGTTCAACCACTTCCAGATCGAGAGCCAAATCGAGTCTGCCTTCCAGCGTGAAGTGCGCCTGCCCTCCGGCGGCAGCATCGTCATCGATCCGACCGAAGCGCTGACCTCCATCGATATCAACTCCTCCCGCGCCACCAAGGGCGGCGATATCGAAGAGACGGCGCTGCAGACCAACCTGGAAGCAGCCGACGAAATTGCCCGTCAATTGCGTCTGCGCGACCTAGGGGGCCTGATTGTCATCGACTTCATCGACATGACCCCGGTTCGCCATCAGCGCGAAGTGGAAAACCGTCTGCGTGAAGCTGTCCACCAGGACAGGGCACGCATCCAGCTGGGCCGGATCTCCCGTTTCGGTTTGCTGGAGATGTCTCGCCAACGTCTGCGTCCCTCCCTCAACGAGTCCAGCAGCCACATCTGCCCCCGTTGCCAGGGCCAGGGTGTCATCCGTGACAACGAATCCCTCGCCCTGTCCATCCTGCGTCTCATCGAAGAAGAGGCCATGAAGGACAACACAGAGCAGGTTCACGGCCAGGTGCCGGTCGATGTTGCCGCCTATCTGCTTAACGAGAAGCGTGCCTCCATCGCCAGTCTGGAACAGCGCAATGATGTCCGTGTTTACATCATTCCGAACCAGCATCTGGAAACCCCGCACTACGAAGTGACCCGCATCCGTCAGAACGAGATCCCGGAAGCGGCAAGCTACGAGCTGAAAACCGAGATTGCCAAGCCGGTCTACCAGCCCAAGCAAGCTCAGGTCATCGAGCGTGAGCAGCCGCTGCTGCAAGGCTTCGTCCAGGCGCCTCAACCGGCCGCCCCTGTTGCCGCCCCGGCCCCCGTCGCAGCACCGACACCGGTCGCCGCCGAAGCGGGTCTGTTTGGCAAGCTGTTCAAGGCCATCTCAGGTCTGTTCGGCTCAGACGCAGCCCCGGCTGAAACGAAAGCTGCTGCCGAGAAGCCGGCCGCACAACGGGAAGCGCGCAAGGATGAGGGTCACCGTCATCAACGTGACGAAACCCGCAGCCGTGGCCAGCGTGGTCGTCGCGACGACAACCGCAGCAACCGCAACCCGGCCGACGCCGGCGAGAAGCGTGAAGGCGCAGCCAACCGCGAGGGTGGCGAGAGCCGCAACCGTCGTCCGCGTAAAGAGCGCGAGCCCCGTCAGGAGCGTGAACCCCGTGGTGAAGTGCGCAGCGAACAACGCATGGAACGTGAGCCCCGCGAAGCACGCAACGAGCCGCGTGCGGATCGCGAACCCCGTGAGCCCCGTCAGGAACGTGAACCCCGCGCCCCGCGCCCGGCTCGCGAACCCCGTGCTCCGCGCGAGCCCCGTGCCGAGGTCGTGGTTGAAGCGGTAGAAACCGTCGAGACTACTGCCGTCAGCGCCGAACCGCGTCAGGAAAAAGAGCAGAAAGTGGCCGAGCGCCGCGAACGTCGCCAACTGCGCAAGCAGGTTCGGGTCGATGTCGCCGCCACCGACACCCCTGCCCTGCCGGTAGACGAGCAGGCCCATGATCTGGTCGAGACTGCGGCCGTGGTCGGTGAGCAAGAGGAGCAGACCGACGGTCAGCGCCGCTCTCGCCGTACTCCGCGCAGTCAGCGGATCGAAGGCCAGCGTCGCAAGCGCATCAACGAAGATGCCCGTGGCCAGCGTGATGATGAACCTCAGGCCGAAGTGCAACTGACCACAGCCGCCCAGGCGGATGCTGCTCAGGTGAAGGTGGAAGAGCCCGCCGTGCCTGTCATCACCATCCCGAGTGCCGAGGCCGTTGCCGCCGCGCTGCAAGCCTCTGCCGCCCTGACCGAGCACGTGGTCGCCGAAGCCGTGGCCGAAGAGGCCCATGAGCAGGCTCAAGCGGCTGTGGCCGAGGTCGCCGCCCCTGTGGTCGCCGAGGTGGTTGAAGCACCCGTTGTCGTCGAAGCGGCTCCTGCCGCCGTCGAGCCGGCCCCGGTGGCCATCGAAGCAGCTCCTGTCGCTGCCGAGCCGGTAGCCGAGGTGGTTATCGAGGAAGCTCCGGTCGTGGTCGAGGCCAGCATCGCTGACCAGGCTGTGGTAGAAGCCGCCCCGGTTGTGGTGGAGGCGGCTCCTGCCCCGCAAGCCGAGGAAGTGATTCCTGCCGCCGAGCCTGCCGCCGAGCCTGTCGCCCCTGTGGTTGCACAGCCCGAGCCTGTCGTCGCCCCGGCCACCAAGCCGGTTGCCAAAGGCGCTGGCGTACTGGCCCGTGCCCGCAAGGCTTCTGCGCCCATGGCAACGCCGGCAGCAGTGCCCGCCCCGGCCCCCCGTGAGCCGGTTGAGCAGGCCCCGCTGGAGCGTAGCGAAGTCGCGAGCTCAGGCCGCCACGGTGGCAGCACTGCCGCCGTCAATGTAGCAACCAGCCCGGCGGGTCGTCCCTGATCCCCTAGCTTGTCTGGTCTGATAAAAGAGCCACACCTTGTGTGGCTCTTTTTTTGCCTGACAGTTTGGTCTGCCCCTTCAATCCCCTGTCCGATCCCCTTCCTCTTCTTCCTCATCTGCAGGGACAGAAACGGCATGCCCAAGGCAGACTAGGGAGCCGGCACTATCTGTCAGCCTCTCCTCTTCGTATATTGCATTGCCGCAATTAGACCCCAGGAACCATGCCAGGGAGCGTCGCCCTTGCTCCCGCCCCCATACAGGCCCTCTTGCTTATCGTGAAAAGCTCAGCCCGTCACGGGACAAACAAGGCGCCCGTAACACGGCCAGGAATCATGGCCAGTCACACCGGTGCCGAGCGGCGAGCGTCACTAGCGGGGCTGGATTCAAGGAATGAAGGGCGAGAGCTGAACCCGTGATAAGAGGATGAGACGATGGCTTAGTAGCCTCTGCCCCTGACAGGCGGGATGGGCTGCGGTCAGGCTGCTCTGCTGACAAGGGGGTTGAATGAGGAAGATGCAGGCTGGCGGGATCTATCAGTGAATAAACACTCTTGTTTGATGGCATATAAGGCGTGTTTCTACCGGTTGCCGCGCATGACGGCTAGCCACGGCCGGATCCCAGTCATGAAAAAAGGGCCCGCAGGCCCTTTGTCATTGATGTTATGCGTTGGCTGTCAGCCACCAAACAGATTGTTGCTGATCAGGAAGAGTCCCCCGGAGAGCAGCATGGTAAGCGGCAGGGTCAGGACCCAGGCCAGCAAGATGGTCTTGATGGTCTGACTCTGCAGGCCCGACTTGTTCGCCACCATGGTCCCCGCCACCGCGGAAGAGAGGATATGGGTGGTGGATACCGGCATGCCGGTCATGCTGGCCACCCCGATGGAGGCAGCAGCCGTGATCTGGGCGGCAATGCCCTGGCTATAGGTCATGCCGGAAGAGCCTATCTTCTCGCCCACTGTGTAGACGATACGACGCCAACCCACCATGGTGCCGCAACCCAGCGCCAGCGCAATGGAGACGATGACCCAGGTCGGCGCGTATTCGGCCGTGGCGGTCAGGTCCTTGCGCCATTTGGCGAGATCGGTCAGCTCCTTGGCCGGCAGCGGCAGCTTGGAGACCTTGCGGGCAGTGTCGTCGATACAGAGCAGCAGACGGCGCACCTCGCGGCGATCGGTCAGGCTCATCTGCTCGTAGGTACGCACCTGGCCCAGACGGTTGTCCAGGGTGGCCATGGCCTCGAGGGCCTCACCGGCCTCGCAATGAGTCATCAACTCTTCCTGGGCATGGGCAGGAACGCTGAAGTTCACGACAGTGGACACCTGCTCCTGGTTGCGCTGGTAGATCTCCATGATGCGCTGGTTGGCATCCTGGGTTCTGTCCAGATCGTAGGAGCGGCTGTTCATGTCCAGTGCGAAGTAGGCGGGCGCCATGCAGATCAGCACCAGCATCACCAGACCTATGCCCTTCTGACCATCGTTGGAGCCGTGTACGAAGCTCACCCCCATGGCAGAACAAATCAAGGTCACACGAGCCCAGAACGGCGGATGCTTCTTGCCGTCCACCAGCAGTCGCTCTTCCGGGGTTTTGTGGATCTTGCTGCCAAGCCAGACTCGCTTCATCGCGAACAGCAGCAAGGCGGCAATGATGAAGCCCACTGTGGGAGAGATGATGAGGGAGAGCATGATGTCGATGGCTTTGCCGACGTTGATGCCCTCATTCAGAGGTTGATCGCTGATCAGGGCATAGGCACCGCCTACCCCCAGAATGGAGCCGATCAGCGTGTGAGAGCTGGACGCCGGGATGCCGAAGTACCAGGTTCCCAGGTTCCAGACAATGGCTGAAAACAGCAGGGAGAACACCATGATCAGACCCTGGGTCGAATCCATGCCGAGCAGCAGATCGATGGGCAACAGATGGACAATGGCATAGGCCACCCCCAATCCCCCCATCATGACCCCGGCAAAGTTGAACAGACCGGAAGCCACTACCGCGGTGTGCGCGGGCATGGCCTTGGTATAGATAACCGTTGCTACCGCATTGGCGGTATCGTGAAAGCCATTGATGAACTCATAGGCCAGCACAAAAAAAACGGCCAATACCAAACCTATTGACCACCACAAACCCAAACCACTAAACATTTCAAACATAAAAACGAACCTGTTTATGAGTTGCGGCGGATTATGCCAGAAGGCTAGGTGCGCCATACCCGTTGTTGAAATATTTCAGTAAGAAAAAAAAAGGGCTTTCCGTCAGAAAATGTCTTAGGCCCTGCTGGAATGGGACTTGTCATGGATTAATTAAAGCCCGTTTACACCTCATGGGTAGGTGTCAATCAACGCCAAGCATCCCTCAACTCACAACCAAGTTGGCGATTTTTCACGCGTTTTACCATCAGATTCCCACGTCACTGGCCCCCGTACCGCACGCGCCCTCCCCTTCGCAGAAAAGCAAAAGGGTGCCGAAGCACCCTCTATATAAGCAGCATGAAGGCGGACATCAGTCCTGGTTGATGCGGCTGGCCACCGCACCTTGCTGGCTCTTGTACTTGGCGTTTTCCCGCTTGTTGTAGGGACGGGCCGCGGCGCCGGAGAGCATCTCGAAGTTCAGCGCCCCTATCTTCATCTTGGGACGCAACGCCAACGGCAGTTTGCCGCCGTTGTAGAACTCCAGCACGATGCGACCGGACCAGCCCGGATCGATGCGGTGCGCGGTCACGTGCACCATGAGGCCGAGCCGTGCCAGGGAGGAGCGCCCGTCCAGCCAGCCGACGATGTCCGCAGGCAGGGTCACGGACTCGTAGGTCACCGCCAGCGCCAGTTGACCCGGGTGCAGATAGAAGGCTTCGCCGTCCGGGATGTGGATCTCGTCGCTCATTACCCGATCGATGGCATCGGCCATCTCGCTGCTCGGACCGCTCAGATCGATATAGGGGGCGGTATGATCGCGAAACACGCGAAACTCGTTGCCGAGCAGCACATCGACGCTGACGCCACTGATCCGCTCAACACCGGGCCTCGGCTCAATGACGATCTTGCCTTCATCCAGATGGCGTTCGATATCGGTATCACAAAGACGCATTCGGCGACTCTCCTGACAAAAGTTTCATTTAAAAAAGCCGGGCATCACCCGGCTTGTTTCATATCAACCAATCAACATGTGGCGGATGCGCGCCTTGAGCATGTCGATGGCGATGCGGTTCTTGCCGCCACGGGGCACTATCACGTCTGCATACTGCTTGGACGGGTCGATGAACTGCATGAACATGGGGCGAACCGTCTTCTGATACTGCTTGAGGACGGAGTCCATGGTGCGGCCACGCTCTTGCACATCACGCACCAGACGGCGCAGCAGACAGATGTCCAGCGGGGTATCCATGAAGATGGAGGCATCCATCAGCTCACGCAGACGACTGTCGGTCAGCAGCAGTATGCCTTCCAGAATGATGACCCGGCGCGGCGCGAAGGCGGTGACTTCGCTCAAGCGCGTGTGTTCGGTATAGGAGTACTGGGGGATATTGACGGCATCCCCTTGCACCAGCTGGGTCAGATGCTGCACCAGCAGATCGTGATCCAGGGCATTGGGATGGTCATAGTTGGTCTTGACCCGCTCTTCCATGGTCAGGTGGGTCTGATCACGGTAGTAGCAATCCTCGGTGATCACACCAATCTGACCTGCGCCCAGTTCGGCCACCAGCTCTTCGTAGATGGTTTGAGCGATAAGACTCTTGCCGGATGCGGACGCACCAGCAATACCGATGATCACACACGAATGTTGAGTATCAGACATTGAAAATACCTAAAGAGAAGAGCACTGGGGATTGTTTAAACCGATCCATTATATAAAAAAGGGTGGTTCATGCCCACCCCAAATCCATTGCAACCGGCCGACAGCCGATTATTCGTCCAGCGCCACCGTGTAGAGCGGGGTCGCAATCGGTTTACCGCTGAAATAGAGCTCGGCCCCCACCCGACGGGCCAGTTTCAGATAGGCCTCAGCCAGTCCTCCTTCCGGTGATCCGAACACGGTGGGACAGCCATCGTCCATGTGCTGGCGGATGTCGATGTGCAGCGGCAACTGACCAAGCAGTGCCACTTGATACTGCTCTGCCATCTTCTTGCCGCCGCCGGTACCGAACAGCGCCTCGTGATGACCGCAGGCACTGCAGACGTGATAACTCATGTTCTCGACGATGCCGAGCACCGGCACATTGACCTTGTTGAACATGGCGATCCCCTTGCGGGCATCCGCCAGCGCCACATCCTGCGGTGTGGTGACGATCAGGGCGGCCGTGGTCGGCACCTGCTGGGCCAGGGTGAGCTGGATGTCCCCTGTGCCTGGGGGCATGTCCACCACCAGGTAATCCACCTCTCCCCAGCGAGTCTCATGGAGGATCTGCGCCAGCGCCTTGCTCGCCATGGGACCGCGCCAGATGGTGGCATCCTGCTCCGCCACCAGGTAGCCGATGCTGTTGGTCTTGAGACCACAAGCCATGACAGGCTCCATCAACTTGCCATCCAGGCTGTGGGGGCGCTCCTTGAGGGTCCCCATCATGGTCGGAATGGAGGGGCCATAGATGTCCGCATCCAGAATGGCGACCCGCGCCCCCTCCTTTTGCAGGGCCAGCGCCAGGTTGACGGCCGTGGTGGACTTGCCCACCCCCCCCTTGCCGGAGGCCACCACCAGGATGTTGCGAATGCCCTGTACCGCCGCCAGTTGCTGGGCGCGAGGCATACTCGCCACCTCGATGTCGCACTGCCAGTCGACGATGGCGGCCCCCGTGGCGGCCCTGATATGGGCATCGAAGGCTTCTTTCATCTGTTCAAACAGGGTCTGGCCGGCAAAGGGCAGCACCAGCTTGATGGTCAGGGTCTGCCCATGCTGCTCGATGGCACGCACAAAACCGGCCGCCACCAGATCCTGGCCCCATCCAGCCGGCTTAAATTCGGCAAGGATCTGTTTTACTGAATCAATCACCATTAACTCCCCATTATGTTGTCGTTATCCTGAGGTGAAGGGTTACCGCACACAAATCAGTGGCTTGCCGACGTTCTCATGATGCCGTCCGCTGCGGGCCTGCGGGCCACAACCCTAGGCAGGCCGCCCCCAATTCGGGTAACATGCTCGGCACTGTATCATCCCAACAGGCACATCAAGAACGTATTATGGCAACTGATCCTCGTAGAATGCTGGTAACCTGCGCCCTCCCCTATGCCAACGGCTCCATCCATCTTGGCCACATGCTGGAACACATCCAGGCCGATATCTGGGTTCGTTATCAGCGAATGCGTGGCCATCAGGTGCATTTTGTCTGTGCCGATGACGCGCACGGTACCCCCATCATGCTCAAGGCGCAGCAGATGGGGATCACTCCCGAGGAGATGATCGCTGCCGTATCCCAGGAGCATCAGGGGGATTTTGCCGGCTTCAACATCAGCTTCGACAACTATCACTCGACCCACAGCGACGAGAACCGCGAGCTGGCCGGGCTTATCTATGGCCGCCTCAAAGAGTCCGGCAAGATAAAAATCCGCACCATCTCCCAGCTGTTCGATCCGGAAAAGTCCATGTTCCTGCCGGATCGCTTCGTCAAGGGTACCTGCCCCAAGTGCAAGTCCCCGGAGCAATACGGTGACAACTGCGACGCCTGCGGCGCGACCTACAGCCCGACCGAGCTGATCGATCCGAAATCCGCCGTCTCCGGTGCGACCCCGGTGATGAAGGACTCCGAGCACTTCTTCTTCGATCTGCCCCAGTTCGAAGCCTGGCTCGCCGACTGGGTGCGCGGCTCAGGTGCCATCCAGGAAGAGATGGCCAACAAGATGCAAGAGTGGTTCGAATCCGGCCTGCAGCAGTGGGACATCACCCGCGACGCCCCCTACTTCGGGTTCGAGATCCCGGGCGCCCCGGGCAAGTACTTCTACGTCTGGCTAGATGCCCCCATCGGCTATATGGCGTCGTTCAAGAACCTGTGCGACAAGCGCGGCGACATCGACTTCGACAGCTACTGGAAGGCGGACTCCGAGGCAGAGCTCTATCACTTCATCGGCAAGGACATCGCCTACTTCCACTGCCTGTTCTGGCCGGCCATGCTGGAAGGGGCGGGTTTCCGCAAGCCGACCAAGGTCAACGTGCACGGCTATGTGACCGTCAACGGCGCCAAGATGTCCAAGTCCAAGGGCACCTTCATCAAGGCGTCCACCTACTTGAAGCACCTGGATCCCGAGTGCCTGCGTTACTACTACGCCGCCAAGCTCAACAGCCGCATCGACGATCTGGACTTGAACCTTGAAGACTTTGTCTCCCGGGTCAATGCCGACGTGGTCAACAAGCTGGTCAATCTGGCCTCCCGCAATGCCGGCTTTATCGCCAAGCGTTTCGACGGCAAATTGGCCGACAGCTGCAGCGAACCCGAGCTCTACAACGAGTTCGCGAGCGCCCGCACCTCTATTGCCGATGCCTACGAGGCTCGCGAGTTCAGCCGCGCCATCCGCGAGATCATGGCGCTCGCCGACAAGGCCAACCGCTATGTGGATGACAAGGCTCCCTGGGTCATCGCCAAGCAGGAAGGGGCGGATGCCCAGCTGCAGGACGTCTGCTCCGTGGGCATCAACCTGTTCCGGGTGCTGATGGCTTACTTGAAGCCCGTCATGCCGCACCTGGCCGAGCGCGCCGAAGCCTTCCTGGGTGAGACCCTCTCCTGGGATGGCGTGGCCCAGCCACTGACTAACCACCAGCTGGCCCCCTTCAAGGCGCTCTTCTCCCGCATCGAGCCCGCCAAGGTGGAAGCCATGGTGGAAGCCTCCAAGGAAGACCTGGCCAAGGAGCAGGCGCCAAAAGCGACAGGCCCGCTGGCAGACGACCCCATCAGCGAAACCATCAGCTACGAGGATTTTGCCAAGATTGATCTGCGGGTGGCCCTCATCAAGAAGGCAGAAACCGTGCCGGAAGCCGAGAAGCTGCTGAAACTTCAGCTCGACATCGGCGGTGAGACTCGTCAGGTGTTCGCCGGCATCAAGTCCGCCTATAACCCGGAAGATCTGGAAGGCAAGCTGACCGTGATGGTGGCCAACCTGGCCCCGCGCAAGATGCGCTTTGGCATGTCCGAAGGCATGGTGCTGGCCGCAGGCCCGGGCGGCAAGGATCTCTGGATCCTGGAGCCCCAGGAAGGCGCCCAGCCAGGCATGCGCGTCCAGTAGCGCAGCCGACACCCAAATGAAAAGAGAGGCCCAGCGCCTCTCTTTTTTTATCCCCATTTCTTAGCGCTAATCTTGGCGCTGCAACGCCATCCGCAGACCAACAAGCTCCGCCTGCCGGCAGTCCAGCTGGTGCAACTGGCAGCGTATCGCCTCCCGCAGGGCCCGCACTTGCTTGTTCCGCCCCGTCTGGCGACGCAGCCGCCTGTGCCATTGTCGGGCGTCCTGCAACTGACCCAGCCTGTCCTGCCACTCGATCAGCATGGAGAGCCAGGCCGGATCGCCCTCCCCCTGCCCCACCAGCAGCTCCACCCCATAACGGGTCTGCTTCAGGACCAGCCGCAACCTGTGCCAGTGACGCAACCGCAGCCTGTTGCCGGCAGAGTGCTCCAGCCCGGGCTCGGCCAGACAATCCGCCAGACCAAGCGCCAGATGCATCTGAAAAAGCGGCAGGGGATTGAAGTCGGCAGGGACTAGCAACAATCGATCCAGCCAGCGCGCCAGTCGCACCGTCAGCATGGGCACCCGGGGGGCGGCCTCAGGGAGGGGCTTGCCGCCAAAGTGCGCCGCATAGACCTGGGCATCCCGCAGGGCGGAGAGTCTGCCCACCGCGCGCATCAGTCGCCGCTCCAGCCCGGGTTCATGGATCAGGGGACGCCAGAGCGCGAGCAGGGCCAGCAGGCGACGGGTCGCAATCCGGTAGCCATGGACCTCCTCCGATCCCGCCCGCTGGCGCAGGGCCAGGGTGGCGGCCCAGTATTGACCCATGAGACGTCGTGCCTGCTCTAGCCCCTTGCCCTGATCCATCATCTGCCGGCCTCCTGCCTGCTCAGTTGGTATGAAAACCGGAGCCCGTGGGGGGCAATGCCCGGGTGCACTCCATTCGGGTCACCGTGGCCGTTCGGGGCCCGTGCTCCAGCCAGCCCAGCATCATCTGCACCTTCTGCTCAGGGCCGGCGATCAGGATCTCCACAGAGCCATCTTCCAGGTTGTAGGCATGCCCCCTGAGCCCCAGCTGCAGTGCCCGCTCCCGGGTGAAGTAGCGAAACCCCACCCCCTGTACCTGACCCCACACCCGCACGACAAACGATTGCTCTCCCATTTATCACACCTTCCCCTTAAGAAATTTTCCCCCAGGGCGATAATGAGCACGACACTCTCTCCCCCTTGCAGGACGCAATACCATTATGAAAGAAGTTAAATTCCGGTGGGTTGACCGTTATCTCATTCACCTCACGATCAGCGAAAAATTTCTCATCACCTTCTGGTGCCCCTTGTTGTTCATCGCCTTTCTCACCTGGTACCTGCTGGCAGACGGCCATGATCAGCAGATGCAGATCCGGCTGGATCAACTCAAGCAACGGGTAGAGACCACGGCCCAGCTGATCACCCAGCAGCCCACCCTCACCCTGCCGGCCGAGCTCACCCTGGCGCCTACCGGCAGCACCGGTCTGACCCAGCAGGGAGATCGCTTTCAATATAGTGCCCAGGCCGGTCAGGCCGGTTTCGTCAGCGGCACCCTGGACGCCGGCAATTTTTCCATGTGGGATGGACAGGGGACGACCCTCACCATCATAGCCGTGCTGGCCGCCCTGCTTGCCCTCATCACCCACTATCTGATGACTTTCGTCTCCGGGGCCCTCTACTCCACCAACAAGGCGCTGCAGACGGTGGCGAACGGGGATCTCACCTTCCGCCTCAACTTCTTCCCGGTGCGGGACGAGTTCTCCATCCTCGCCGGCAGCATAGACAGATTCACCGATCGCCAGCACAAGATAGTGCAACTGGTGGAGGAGTCCGCCGAGGCGCTCACCATGGCCGCCGACGAGTTCCGCGAGCACGCCAGTGACGGAGAGACTCTGGCCCGCGCCCAGCGCCAGCACATGGACTCCCTGGCCGCCGCCATGGAGCAGATGTCTGCGGCGATCCGCGAAGTGGCCCGCAATGCCAACGACACCCTGCTGCAGACCCGCCAATCCAGCGAAGAGGCGGCCAACGGCGCCCAGCGGGTAGCTCGCACCATTGCCGCCATCCGTACCCTGGCAGACGAGATAGGCAACGCCTCCGGCGCCGTCGAGCGGCTGACCCACAATGCCAACCGCATCAACGAGGTGGTCAACGTCATCAACGCCATCTCCCAGCAGACCAACCTGCTGGCGCTCAACGCCGCCATCGAGGCCGCCCGGGCCGGCGAGCAGGGACGCGGCTTTGCCGTGGTGGCAGACGAGGTACGCACCCTCGCCAGCCGCACCCAGCAGGCCACTGTGGAGATCCAGCAGATGATTGAAGAGCTGCAGGCCGGCACAGGGGCGCTTAACGACATCATGGAGAAGACGGTCGGGCGCGCCGCCAGCAGCCAGCAGCTCATCACCGAGGTGGGCCAGGACATCGACAAGCTGAGCAGCCACAGCGACGCCGTGCTGGAGATGAGCACCCAGATCGCCACCTCCAGCGAAGAGCAGAGCTCGGTAGCAGAAGAGATCACCCGCAACCTGGATCAGGTGCGCCACGAGGCCAGCCGGGTGGAAGAGTCCGCCAGCGCCTCGGTGGCCGGCACCACAGGCCTCAAGGCCACCGCCACCGAGCTCGGCCAGGCCATGACGGGCCTGCGGATCTGACGCCAGCCCAGTGTCACAGAAAGGCCATCTCGCGGATGGCCTTTTTTTCACCCCCTTTCCAGCATCCCGTCGGGGCGATATAAGGCGTTTCTGCACAGGACGCCCGGCGCCACAACAGCTGCACCTGTGCATTTATCGCTGCGACGCGGCTTGCGCACTAACCGCAACAGCCCCTACTATATGCCCCCTTCTCTTTTTAGCATCGGCAACTACCCATGAGCGCTTCCATCTATCTCGTCAAAGGCCGCGAAAAATCCCTGCTGCGCCGTCACCCCTGGATCTTCTCCAAGGGGATCGACAAGGTGCAGGGCAACCCCATCGATGGCGATACCGTCGAGATCTACTCAAACGATGGCAAGTGGCTCGCCCGGGGCGCCTGGTCAGGCAGCTCCCAGATCCGTGCCCGGGTCTGGACCTTCGACAAGGACGAAACCATCGATCTCGACTTCTTCATCCGTCGCCTCAAATATGCCCAGGAGTCCCGGGATCCGCTGATCAAGCGTCAGGGTCTCACCGGCTATCGCCTCTGCGCCGCCGAATCCGACGGCCTGCCGGGTCTGACCATAGACCGTTACGCCAACTTCCTGGTGTGCCAGATCCTCTCCGCCGGGGCCGAGTTCCAGCGCGAGCTGATAACCCAAGCCCTGCGTACCCTCTACCCCGAGTGCAGCATCTATGAGCGCTCCGACGTGGCCGTACGCAAGAAGGAGGGGCTCAAAGAGCGCACCGGCGTCATCCATGGCGAGACCCCGACCGAGCCTGTGGTGATCGAGGAGAACGGCGGCGTCAAGATCCTGGTGGACATTCGCAACGGCCACAAGACCGGCTTCTATCTGGATCAGCGTGACAACCGCCAGGCCGCCGCCAAGTACACCGAAGGCAAGCGGGTGCTCAACTGCTTCTGCTACACCGGCGGCTTTGGCGTCTACGCCCTCAAGGGCGGCGCCCGTGAGGTGGTCAACGTCGATCTCTCCCAGAATGCCCTGGACATAGCCCGCCAGAACGCCGAGCTCAATGGTCTGGATACCAGCACCACCCAGTTCGTGCGCCACGATGTGTTCAAGCTGCTGCGGGAATACCGCGAGAAGGGCGAGAAGTTCGATGTCATCGTGCTGGATCCGCCCAAGTTTGCCGAGAGCAAGGCCCAGCTGCTGGGTGCCTGCCGCGGCTACAAGGACATCAACATGCTGGCGTTCCAGCTGTTGGCGCCGGGTGGTGTGCTCTTGACCTACTCCTGCTCCGGCCTAATGGAGCAGAGCCTGTTCCAGAAGATAGTGGCCGATGCGGCCCTCGATGCTGGTCGCGATGCCCAGATCCTGGAGCTGCTCTCCCAGGCTTCCGATCACCCCATCGGCACCGCCTATCCGGAAGGCTTCTACCTCAAGGGGCTGGTGGTGCGCGCCCGCTAGGAGGCGCCAACCAGCGCTGCCCCGGTGCCAGGCCGGGGCCGATGCCAAGCCACAGAGAAGGCCCGCTAGCGATAGCGGGCCTTCTCTGTTTTGCGTTCCCAAGAGATAACGCTCACTCCGCCTGCCTCCTCCTCAACTTGCTGTCATTCCTCTGCGTTGCCTCGCCATTAGCCAATGGTCCATGCTCACCGGCAGATGACCCTCACCAGGGGTGAGGACGGCCGATGTTTTTATGCATAAACATGAAAATAAAATCACACATCTTGGAAGATACTCGGGAAAATATCGGACAAAACCGCATCGACACTCATTTTTCTGCATAAAACGTCCTTCCCCCTCTTCCATCTCCCTTGTGGTGTGCGGCAGCAGTTCTGGGTCGCAACCCCCTGTCGGGATCACGCCGCCCGGCTCAATCGCGAGCCGGCGCCCCCAGGGGGAAGTAGTGACGATAGGGCCGGGCTTCATCCACCACCCTGACTATGGAGGGGTGACCCAGCAGACGGGCGCGGTAGGCACACAGCCTGGTGAGTGAGTGCGGGATCTCATGGGCCCAGTCAGCATAGAAGAGCGAAGGGGCGGCGGCGCAATCGGCCAGGGTGAACACCTCCCCTGCCGCCCAGGTGCGTCCGGCGAGGCGCTGGTCCAGCCAGGGGTAGATCTTGTCCAGCAGCTCCCTGGCCTGGGCAACGCCATAGCCGTCGTGATCCCCCGCCGGGCGCATCCTGTCCAGCACCACCTTCTGCATCGGCGTCATCACATAGTTGTCGAACAGGCGATCGAGCATGTGAACCTCGATCCCCGCCTCCCCCTCAGGCACCAGGCAATGGGGGCCGGGATGCGCCCATTGGAGATATTCGATGATGGTGCTGCTTTCTATCAGGGTGCGTCCCTGATCCACCAGCACAGGAAAGCGCTTGAGAGGCCAGAGGTTGGCGAGTTCGGCCTTCACCGTCGCCGCCTCCAGGTTGAGGTAATCAAACGTGACGTCATTCTCGTAGAGGGCGATCAGCACCTTCTGGCTGTAGGACGAAAAAGGGTGGGCATAGAGTTTCATCGGGAGTGCTCCTTGAGATCAGATGGACGACATCCCTAGTCTAGATCCCCACGCCAGTCCCTGACCGCACCTTCAGACAGCCGGCTGATGTTGCGTGATAAGCGCACATTCATGACGAAAATCACATCCGTATGGATCTCTTTTGGGTAGGGTGATCCCGCCTGTGACCAGCATGAGTCCAGGCTGCGGGGGCATCAGCTTGGTGCCCCCCGTACAACAACAAAATCGATGTCAGGCCAAGCTGAACATCGCAAGGGATACCGTCATGAATCAATCATTGCCGCTGTTAACGCCGCTGCGGGGCATCGCTGCCCTGATGGTGGTGTTGTTCCATGCCCGCCTGTTGCTCTTTCCCCAGTGGATGGAGTCCATCGCAGGCCACACCCAACTCATCGAGAACGGCTACCTCTGGGTCGATCTCTTCTTTATTTTAAGCGGGCTGGTGCTGGCCCATGTCTACGGGGAGGCCTTCACAAGCCCTCGCCGCATAGGCTATGGCCGCTTTCTCTGGCTGCGGCTGACCCGCGTCTACCCCCTCTATTTCATGACCCTGGTGCTGCTGGTCGGCTGGGAGCTTTACAAGGCCAAGCACGGGGTGGGCTTCTATGCCGGCCCCTTGTTCAAGATGTGGGAGTGGGAAGGCATGCCGCCCTTCGGCTCCCCCTTCACCCCGGCCGAGGCGCTGCCAAGCGCCCTGTTGCTGATGCAGGTGGTGACGGATCAGGGACTGACCTGGAACTTCGCCGCCTGGTCCCTGAGCGTGGAGTGGATAAGCTATCTGCTGTTCCCGCTGCTTATCCCGCTTGCCGTGACCCGCAGTCGCTGGAGCCATCTCGCGCCCCTGCTGGCACTGACGGTGCTGGCCTCTATCGTGCACAGCCGGGGCACCCTGGATGTCACCAGCGGGGCACTTGCGGTGGGACGGGGGGTGAGTGAATTCGTGCTCGGGCTCTGGCTGCTGCCCAGGGTCAGAGCCGCGCAACGCCTGCCCATGATGCAACGGGATCTGCCGCTCTTGATCGCCTTTGTGCTGCCCTTCCTGTTGATGCAGTTCACCATGACGCCGCAGCGGACCCTGCTGCTGATCGGCGCCTACGTGCTGCTGATCTGGATTGCCGCCGCCCAGGGGGAGCGCCAGAGTCCGCTGCTGCGCCTCTTGGATAACCGCTTCACCAACTGGCTGGGGGATTTATCCTACTCCATCTACCTGCTCCATGCGCTGGTGCAGCTCACCGGGTGCGAGCTTGCCCACTATCTGGCACCTGGGCTCACCGATTGGTGGTTCGCCCAGACCAATCCGCTGCTGGGAGTAGTGGCGACCCTGCTGATGCTGGCGGTGCTGATCGGCCTATCGGCCTTGAGCTACAACCTGCTGGAGCGGCCGCTGCAACGGCGTCTGCGCCGCATTGGCAAGGTTCGTCAACCTGTGATGGAGCAGGCAGGTTGAGGGGAGAGCCGCAAAGCGCTCATTTCTGCCAGCCGGAAGCGCGCTGGCAGAAATTCCCATTCGAACCAAAGGGGGCGATTGTGGCATAATGCCCCGTCCTGTGGCCCTTGGCGGGGCTTCTCTGGCGCACCATGTCGCTCCTCCTCCCCCGTCCTGTCCGGCAGCCCTGCGTGACTGTCTGGCATCGCTGCCTCCTGAGGCAGCCAAGGCCATCCCTATTCAGCGCTCCTGAGGCGCGCATTTGACGGCTCCACCGAGCCTCTGCACAAGGTGCACAAACAAGGGGTAAGTATGTCTTCCATTCGTCTGACCCAGTACAGCCACGGCGCTGGCTGTGGGTGCAAAATCTCCCCCAAGGTGCTCGACACCATTTTGAAGAGCCAGATCCCGGGCTTTGACGATCCGACCCTGATCGTCGGCAACAGCAGCAAGGATGACGCCGCCGTGGTGGACATCGGCAACGGTCAGGGCATAGTCTCCACCACCGACTTCTTCATGCCCATCGTCGACGATCCCTTCACCTTCGGTCGCATCGCCGCCACCAACGCCATCAGCGACATCTACGCCATGGGCGGCAAACCCATAGTCGCCATCGCCATCCTCGGCTGGCCCATCAACACGCTGGCGCCTGAGATTGCCCAGCAAGTGATCGACGGTGGTCGTCAGGTGTGTCACGAGGCGGGCATCTCGCTCGCCGGTGGCCACAGTATCGATACCCCCGAGCCCATCTTCGGCCTGGCGGTGACCGGCATAGTACCGCTCGATGCCATCAAGCAGAACGACACCGCCAAGGTGGGTGATGTGCTCTATCTCACCAAGCCCCTTGGCATCGGCATCCTCACCACGGCCCAGAAGAAGGGCAAGCTCAAACCCGAGCACGAGCAACTGGCCCCCGACGCCATGTGCACCCTCAACAAGATTGGCCAGCAGTTTGCGGCCCTGCCCGGCGTGCACGCCATGACGGACGTCACCGGCTTCGGGCTGGCCGGCCACCTGCTGGAGATGTGCGAAGGTTCAGGGGTATGCGCTCGCCTCGACTTCAAGGCGCTGCCCCTGCTGGACGAGGTGGATCACTACCTGTCCGAAGGCTGCGTGCCGGGCGGTACCCTGCGTAACCACGACTCCTACGGCCACAAGCTCGATGCCATGGACGATCACACCCGCAACATACTGTGCGATCCCCAGACCAGTGGCGGCCTGCTGGTGGCCGTCGGCCAGGAAACCGAGGCCGAATTCCTCGCCATTGCCGAGCAGGCCGGGTTGAGCCTCTCCCCCATTGGCCGCTTGCAGGCACTGGATGGCGCGCGCTTTATCGAGGTCATCCAATGATTTCATCGCGATTTGCCGCCAACACCGATCTGGCCCAGGCCTTGCGAGGTGATGCGCGATGAGTGAACTGCCACTGGCCAGGGATCTCGCCGCCATCTTCCTGGAGGATATTCCCCTCATCGATCTGCGCGCCCCCGTCGAATTCCAGGAAGGGGCCTTTCCCAACGCCGTCAGTCTGCCGCTGATGACGGATGACGAACGTGCCCAGGTGGGCACCTGTTACAAGCGGCAGGGCCAGGCGGCGGCCATTGAACTCGGCCACAAGCTGGTGGGGGGAGCCGTGCGCGCCGCCCGTATCGAAGGATGGCTGGCGCAGTTGCGCCAGCAGCCCGATGCCCTGCTCTACTGTTTTCGCGGCGGCCTGCGCTCGCAGACGGTGCAGCAGTGGCTGTCCGAGGCGGGGGTCATCCGCCCGCGGGTGGCCGGCGGCTACAAGGAGCTGCGCCGCTTTCTCATCGATACCCAGGAGAGCGCCAGCGCCCAGTGCCACTGGCACGTGCTGACCGGCATGACAGGCTCCGGCAAGACCCACATGCTGGCCAACATTGCCCAGTCGGTGGATCTGGAAGGGCACGCCCATCACAGGGGATCCTCCTTTGGCCAGTTGCCGGGAGGCCAGCCCAGCAACATCAACTTCGAAAACCGGCTGGCCATAGAGCTGCTCAAGCGCCGCCACAAGGGCGAGCATGCCTTCGTGGTGGAAGACGAAAGCCGCCTCATCGGTCGCTGCGCCCTGCCTCTTAACCTCTATGAGGCCATGTGCCAGGCCCCCCTGGTGGTGGTAGAAGTGCCCCAGGAGGAGCGAGCCGAGCAGATCCGGGTGGATTACGTGCAGGATCTCTGGCAACGCTATCTGGAGATGTACGGCAGCGAGGCTGGCTGGCCGCTGTTTGCCGGCTACCTGACCGATGCCCTGGCCCGGCTCAAGCGCCGCCTTGGGGACAAGGATCACCGGGAGCTGGATGGCTTGATGCAGGCCGCCCTCAAGGAGCAGGCCAGCACGGGGGATACGGCGCTGCACCTCGCCTGGATCCGCCTGCTGCTGACCCGCTACTACGACCCCATGTACCTCTATCAGCTGAACAACAAGCGCGAGCGGATCCAGTTTCGCGGTGACAAGCAGGCCTGCCTCGCCTACTTCGCCGAGCAACACGCCCGTCAGCCCCCTCAGGAGAGTCCCACATGTTGAAGTTCGAGGTGATACCGGTCACCCCTTTCGCCCAGAATTGTTCCCTCATCTGGTGTGACGAGACACATCAGGCGGCGCTGATCGACCCGGGTGGCGAGGCGGACAAACTGCTGGCGGCCATCGCCAAACGAGGGCTGACCCTGACCCATATACTGCTGACCCACGGTCATCTGGATCACGTGGGGGCCGCCAACCAGCTGCGCGAGCAGACCGGCGTATCCATCACCGGGCCCCACAAGGAAGATGCCTTCTGGCTCGACATGCTGCCCCAGCAGAGCCAGATGTTCGGCTTCGCCCATGCTCCGGCCTTTACACCGGATGGCTGGCTTGAGCAAGGCGACAAGGTGCAGCTGGGCCACTGCGAGCTGGAGGTCTATTTCTGCCCGGGCCATACCCCGGGGCACATAGTGCTGCTCTGCCAGGCCGAGCGACTCGCCTGGGTGGGAGACGTGCTCTTTGCCGGCAGCATAGGCCGCACCGATTTCCCCCGCGGGGATCACGCCACCCTGATCAAGTCGATCACCGAGACCCTGCTGCCCCTTGGGGATGACATCGTCTTCGTGCCCGGCCACGGCCCCAGCTCCACCTTGGGTCGCGAGAAGGCGAGCAATCCCTACCTCAGCCAGCCGGTCTGGTAGAGAGGAAAAAGACGAGAGGGCGACCCGGGGTCGCCCTCTTTCATGGCTGCGGCATGAACGCCAGAATGCAAAAAGCCACTCCGAGGAGTGGCTTTTCATTCAACCGGACTGACGCAATTAGATGCGTACGAAGTCCAGGTGAACCAGCTTGTAACGTACCGGGTGACGTTGGATCGCCTTGACGTTTACTTTTACTTCTTCGCCGTTGATGACCAGGGTCAGCTCGGAGGAGTAGAACTCCGGCTTCTCTTGGGCCAGGATCAGCTTTTTGTGATCCAGGGTAACGGACACGGCTTCTTTGCCTGCACCGTAAACGATGGCAGGAACTTGGTCAGCATGACGCAGGCGGCGGCTCGCACCTTTCCCCAGGTCAGAACGGACTTCAGCTTGGAATACGAAAGACATAGTGGTTATCTCTTTTAAGATGAATATATGGTGTTGACTGCGACCGGTCAGCACCTCGCAAAACGAGCGCGAATACTAGCATGGGCCCGGGGTGGATACAAGGGACGCGCGACTCGCCATCTGCCCCTCCCCACAGCCGCATCAGATCTTATCCGAACGCGGCTCAGCGCCCCTGCTCCAGACGGGCAAACTGCTGCTGGCGCTGGGCCGGGCTCATGGCGTCAAACTGGGCCAGGGTCTCGGCCTTGGGGCAGTAAAGGCGCTGGCCTCTCTGTACCCTTATCCCCTTGCCCATTCCGGGGCGATTTTCCTCCACCAGCGCCAGCAGATAGCTGTAGGTATCAGACCCGCTGCCCAGCTGTGCCTGGAGCTGGCTGGCGATGCGCCAGAGCGTCTCCCCCGCCGCCACCTGATGACAGACTCGCGATGCCCCTCCCGCCGCGGTCGCGGACAGGGTGAGAGTGGTCCCCTCGGCTCCCTGGCCCAGGGCGGCGATCTGCACGGCCCCGACCTGAACGGGAGTCCCCTTAGGGATGGACGCCGCCCGCCCCATCAAGTTGGCCAGCAGCGGCTCGCTCTGCGGCATACGCCCTCTCCCCGCACTCGCTCCCGGCAAGGAGAACTCGGCGATAAAAGCCGCCCCGCCCTGATCCTCGGGGGAGAGAGAGCCGCTGGCGACGGGCTGCACGGCCGAATGCGGGGCCATGCCATAGGCCATCTCATCGATGCGCTTGAGCCTGGCCAGATAGGCCTTGGAGAGCTGGGCCTCCCCTTCGAACAGATCGAAGGGGGGCACCAGACGGGCGGGAAACAGGATCTGCCAGTGGCCGTTCTTCTTCTTCTGTTCGAGCGGCGGGAACTGGTTGCCCCGCCAGGCCACGAAGATGGGAGGCACGGCCCTGTGCACCGGATAGTACTCCGGGTTGAGCTGCACCCAGGTTTGCTCCGCAATGGGCTGATAGCCGCTGATGTTGACCAGCGCAACCCCCAACCAGATCCCCAGCATGTGATGGCCTCCCTTCCTGCGCTTCCCTGGCTCTTATCGCCACACTCTTCGTCGCACTCTTCGCCACGTTCTTCATCACACTATGGCTCAGAAAACAGATAGATAGCAGCTTAGCACTGGGCTATGGCGCTCTGCACCCGTTTATCCGAGATGGGGTACGGCGTCCCCAGCTGCTGGGCGAAGAAGGAGACCCGCAGCTCCTCAATCATCCAGCGGATATTGGCCACCTCGGGGGGGATCGGCTGGGATTTGGGGATCTTGGCGAGCAGCGCCTTGTAGTCACTCTCCACGCTCTGCACCTTGAGCATATGGACCCTGTCCCGGTTGGGATCGATGGCCAGCTTCTCGAGGCGCCGCTCGATGGCGCGCAGGTAGCGCAACAAGTCAGGCAGGCGCTGCCAGCCGGTTTCGGTCACGAACCCCTTGTGAATGAGGTTGCCCAGTTGCAGCTGGATGTCCGACATGGCAAAGGCGGTGTCGAGCTGCATCTTGCCCTTGAGCCGCTTCTTGATCTCATGGGAGAGGGTCAGCACGGCTTCTACCTGTTTGGCCACCTCCACCACGGCGTCATTGAGCTCGGCACGGACAAACTCCTTGAGCGACTCGAAACCGGCCTCGTCCCAGGCCAGGCCGCCGTGCTGCTCCATGAGCTTGTCACAGCCACAGGCGATGCAGTCGTCGATGAGCTCGGCCACCTTGCCGAAGGGGTTGAAGTAAAGCCCCAGCTTGGCCTTGTTCGGCAGCTTCTCCTGCAGATACTTGATGGGGGACGGCACGTTGAGCAGCACCAGTCGGCGTTGGCCCGCCCACATCAGCTGCTGCTGGGCCACCGGGCTCTCTACCAGCTGGATGGCGACCGAGTCCTTCTGATCCACCAGGGTCGGATAGGCCTTCACCTCGAAGCCGCTGCGCTTCTGGCTGTACTCCTGGGGCAGCTCGCCAAAGCTCCACAGGGTGAGGCCCGACTGCTCTATGTCGTCGTCCGCCACCTGGGAGAGGGTCTCCTGCACCTTGCCGCGCAGGGATTCCTTCAGCGCCTCCAGATCCTTGCCTTCCGCGATGAGCTTGTGCTTGTCGTCCACCACCCGGAAGGTGAGTTTCAGGTGATCGGGCACCGATGCCCAGTCCCAGGCTTCACGGGGCACTGTGACCCCGGTCATGCGGCGCAGCTGACGCTCCATCTCGTCCAGCAGCGGCCCCTGCTCGGGATTGAGGGTGGCGAGCAGCGCATCGGCGAAGTTCGGGGCCGGCACGAAGTTCTTGCGCATCGGCTTGGGCATCGACTTGATGAGGGCCACCAGCAGTTCATGGCGCAGCCCGGGGATCAGCCATTCGAACCCCTTCACCTCCACCTGGTTGAGCAGCGGCAACGGAATATGCAGGGTGACGCCATCGGCGGCCTCCCCCGGCTCGAACTGGTAAGTCAGCTTGAGCTTGAGGCGCCCCTGCTGCCAGAAGTTGGGGTAGTCGAGATCGCTGATGTGGGCCGCATCCCCCTTCATCAGCATCTCTTTCTCGAAGTTCAGCAGCTCGGGATCCTGCTTTTGCGCCTCCTTCCACCACTTGTCGAAGTGACGGGCGGAGATCACCTCCTCCGGCAGGCGGGCGTCGTAGAAGCGGAACAGATCCTCGTCATCCACCAGGATGTCGCGCCGGCGCGACTTGTGTTCCAGCGCCTCCACCTCGGCCAAGAGCTTGCGGTTCTCGCCAAAGAAGCGGTGGCGGGTCTCGAAGTCCCCCTCCACCAGGGCGCGGCGGATGAAGAGCTCGCGGCACTGAGCCGGATCGATGCGGCTGAAGTTGATGGTGCGCTCGTTGACCAGGGTCAGGCCATAGAGGGTCACCTTCTCCTTGGCCATGACGGCGCCGTTTTTCTTCGACCAGTGGGGGTCGCTGTGGTGCAGCTTGATGAGGTGCGCCGCCAGGGGCTCTACCCATTCCGGCTCGATCTTGGCGTTGATGCGGGCGTAGAGGCGGGAAGTCTCCACCAATTCTGCGGCCATCACCCATTTGGGCGGCTTCTTGAACAGGCCCGAGGCCGGGAAGAGGTGGAAACGGCCGTTGCGGGCGCCGAGAAACTCCGGTTTTTCCAGATCCTTGTTGCCGATATGGCTGAGCAGCCCCGTCAGCAGGGCGCAGTGCACAGTCTTGAAATCGGCAGGCTCATGGTTGGCTTTGAAGCCCAGCTCTTTCACCGTCTGGCGTAGCTGGAAATGAATGTCCTGCCATTCGCGCACCCGCAGGTAGGAGAGAAACTCCTTCTGGCACATGCGGCGGAAGGGGTTGCTGCCGAGGAGATCCTGCTGCTCTTTGAGGTAATTCCACAGATTGACGAAGGCGAAGAAATCGGAATCCTTGTCCTCGAAGCGTCTGTGCTGCTCGTCGGCGGCCTGCTTCTTCTCCATGGGCCGCTCGCGGGGATCCTGGATGCTGAGGCCGGCGGTGATCACCATCACCTCGCTCAGACAGCCGGTTTGCGCCGCCGTGATCACCATCCTGGCGAGCCGCGGATCGAGAGGAATGCGGGACAGCTGACGACCGATTTCGGTCAGCTGCAACTTGGGTTCCTGCTCCCGGGTGCCGGGCAGCTCTTTGACCGCCTCGAGCTCTTTCAAGAGAGTCAAACCATCCTTGATATGGCGCGACTCTGGCGGCTCGACGAAGGGGAAGGCCTCCATGTTGCCAAGGCCGAGCGCCAGCATCTGCAAGATGACGGAGGCCAGGTTGGTGCGCAGGATCTCGGGATCGGTAAAAGCCGGACGGCCATTGAAATCCTCTTCCGAGTAGAGGCGGATACAGATACCGTCCGCCACCCGGCCGCAGCGACCTTTACGCTGGTTGGCACTGGCCTGGGAGACAGGCTCTATGGGCAGACGCTGCACCTTGGTGCGCCAGGAGTAACGGCTGATGCGGGCGGTACCCGGATCGATGACGTAGCGAATACCCGGCACCGTCAGCGAGGTTTCCGCCACGTTGGTGGCCAGCACTATGCGCCGTCCGGCATGTTGCTGGAACACCTTGTTCTGCTCGGCATTGGAGAGGCGGGCGTAGAGCGGCAGCACCTCTGTGTCACGCAGATTGAGCTTGCGCAGGGCGTCGGCGGTGTCGCGAATTTCCCGCTCGCCGTTCATGAAGATGAGGATGTCCCCCAGCCCCTCTCGGGCCAGCTCTTCGACCGCATCGAAGATACCCTGCAGCTCGTCGCGCTCCTCCAGCCCCTCACTCTTGTCGCTGCTTTTTTTATCAACAAACAGGGGGCGGTAGCGGACCTCCACCGGATAGGTACGGCCTGAGACTTCGATGATGGGCGCCTGGTTGAAATGGCGGGAGAAGCGCTGGGGATCTATGGTGGCCGAGGTGATGATCACCTTGAGATCCGGGCGCCTTGGCAGCAGCTGCTTGAGATAGCCCAGGATGAAGTCGATGTTGAGGCTGCGCTCGTGGGCCTCATCGATGATGATGGTGTCGTACTGGGTGAGCATGCGGTCGTGCTGGATCTCCGCCAGCAGGATACCGTCTGTCATCAGCTTGATGTGGGTCTGCTCGCTCACCTGATCGGTGAAGCGCACCTTGTAGCCCACGTACTGGCCGAGCTCTGACTCCATCTCTTCCGCAATACGGGCCGCTACCGTGCGGGCCGCGAGGCGCCGCGGCTGGGTGTGGCCTATATAGCCCTTGATCCCGCGCCCGAGCGAGAGACAAATCTTGGGGATCTGGGTGGTCTTGCCCGAGCCGGTTTCCCCGGCGATGATCACCACCTGGTGTTCACTGATCGCCTTTGCGATCTCCGCCTGCTTCTGGCTGACCGGCAGGTTGTCCGGGTAAGTGACCCTGGGCACGCCCGCCAGACGGGATTGATAGCGCGATTCGGCCACCGCCAGATCGGCTGCTATGGTCTCCAGCATGGCGGTCTGTTTGCCTTCCGGCAGCTTCTTGACCCCGTGCAGACGGCTGGAGAGGCGACGGGCATCGAGATTCATGCAGGCAGAGAGACGGCGGCGCAGCGCCTCGATAGAGAGAGACAAGGTAGGAATTCCTTAAATAAGTGCCCAGAGGGGCCATATCGATAAGCTGGGAGCGATCCTAAAGAGCGAGCGGGGGCGGTGCAAGCCTTAAAGCGGCACCGGCAAGGTTCAATGGCCCGGCGGGCAATAAAAAGAGCAGGCCCCCGGCCTGCTCCCGATGATCCGGCAAAACCGGATCAGACCCTGGCCTGATGCACGAAGCAGGTACCAAGCTGGGCGTGAATGGCCTGCATCACGTTGTGGCGGCTGATCACCCCGAGCAGGCGACCCTCCTCCACCACGGGATAGATCTTCGGCTTTTGGCCCATCATCATCTCCGCCAGATCCAGGATGCTGGTGTCTGGCCCCACCGCCAGCACCTCCTTGCGCATCACATCCTTGACCTGGGCCACCTGCTCGCAGTGATAGGCCTCTTTCAACATGACGGCAATGCAATCCTGCTCGGACACCCAGCCAATCAGGTGCCCCAGGTTGTCCACCACGGGGCCGCCGAGCTGATGACTGTTGAGAAACTTGGTGACCGCATTTTGCACCATCATGTCCGCGCTGAACGTGATGGGCTTGGTCTGCATATAATCCCTTGCCTTGAGTGATTCCATGACGCTTCCCCCGACAGGCCTCCCGACGGGAGGCGCGAGCCAGGCACTATGCCCGGCTCACTCCAAGCATAGCTGGTGCCTATCAGGAGATGGATTGCAGCAGCAGCAGCAGCTCGTTCTGGCTGTGGCAGTCGGTCTTCTTGAACACCCCCTTGAGGGTGGAGCGCACTGTTTCCACTTTGACACCGCGCAGTTCGGCGATGTCGTTGCTGCTGTAGCCCTTGCTCATCAGCACCAGCAGCTCCTTCTCGCCAATGGTGAGGGGATAGAGGCTGGCCAGCGCCTCTATGTCCGGGTTGAAGGAGTGCTCGGGATCGCGCAATACCACTTCCACATAGCGCTCGAAGCGGCTGAGGCCGCTCATCAGGGTGCACTGGATCAGCAGGGGCCTGAGATTGGACTGACGGGGAATGGACATATAGGCGCTGGCGCCTGGCAGCAAATAGGCAAAGCCATTCAAGGTCTCCTTGAGCTGGCGTTGCTGCTCCTTATTTTGCAAAGAGAAAATACCATTGACCGCCCGCAGCTCGACGTTTTCATCGGCGATGCGGTTGAACGCCACATTGGAATAATGAATATGTCCCTTGTCATCTATGATGGCGCTGGGCTTATTATGGTTTTTCACCAGTTGCTGCAGCTGATAGTTCTGGGTTTCCAGGGCCAGCAGGTTCCAATAATGCTGGCTCCAGGCGGCCAGACCAGAATAGATCTCTGTCAAGGAGCTGAGATCCTGGCTGTTGAAGTCATCCTGAGCGGCGCCGCGATAACTGCACAGGGTGCTGAGACCTCGCCCCTTTACCCGACAGACACCGCCCGCCGCAAACTGGGCACCGAAGCTGGCCAGCAGGCCCACCGAGCTGGAGATGGTATTGGCGCTGACGATCCCCTGGCAGCCCTTGTCCAGATAATGGTTGAACCACACATCCTGGCGATGGTGTTGCACATAAAATTGCTGCTGGGCCTCGGTCAAGCCGCTGGAAAAGAGCTTTATTCCGTCGCTCTTGTCATCATCCCGCAATAAAAACAGGGATGAACTGCCGGACAGGTCGGCGCGAAATTGGTCCACCACCAACTTAATGTCAGAATCATTAATACCGCACTCGTATAACTGGCTGATATAGGGCGATATCCTTTCTTTCTCTAATGCCTTCACACCCGAACTCCTAATTCTTATTTTTATTGAAGGGGCATCTTACTCCGCAATGAGATACTCGAAAAGTAGTCAAATGAACAAAGGCTTTATGAGCATTTCATAAATAGTTATAAGAAAGCCTCCCTCGATGAGGGCAGTGAAAATGTTTAAATCCGGGCTCAGGTTTTCCGCTTTTTTGGTCGTTTTGGAAAAGCTTTATTTGCCCGGCTCCTGTCTGCCCTTCCTGCCTCCTTGCCTCTCTTGCCATGACGTCCCTTGCGCGGCCGCTCTGTCACGATCAGACGGCGGCCCACAGTGCCGCGATCGCACTCCTCCATAGAAAAGCGTCATACGGATTCCATTTTCATCGAATGTTGCTTTTTGGTGTATTTGTTGTTTCCATTTTGGGCTTGCGCCGATATTGTATATACAAATTAGGTCATCAAGGGAGTTGAACCATGTGGATCACAAGGAGAGGAAATGGAACCTGAACACGCACTTACCGCCCCTACCCGCTCAGGGGCTGGCATCAAACTGCTGCTGACCAGTGTGCTCGGCATCGCCATCTTTTTCGTGCCCTTCGAGCTCGCGGGCCGCAGCACCATACTGGTGGATCACCTGGCGGGCTTCCTGATGGCGCAGCGCCCGCTCGCCCTGGGGCTGATCCTGCTGCTGATCGCCTATGGTGCCATCAGCCCGCTGCTGGATGGTCGCTGGCGCGCCCGCCCCATCGACAGACTGCTGAGCCTGTTCAAGCTGCTCGGGCTGGGGCTGGCCATCATGTATGTGGCCGACTGGGGCCCCGCCTGGCTGATGACGCCGGATCGCCTGCCCTTCCTCTTTGACAAGCTGGCCATGTCGGTGGGCCTCATAGTGCCCATAGGCGCCATGGCCCTCACCTTCCTGCTCGGCTTCGGCCTGCTGGAGCTCATCGGCGTGCTGATGCAGCCGGTGATGCGCCCACTCTGGCGCACCCCTGGCCACTCTGCCATCGATGCGGTCGCCTCCTTCGTCGGCAGCTACTCGGTGGGCCTGCTCATCACCAACCGGGTCTTCCTCGCGGGCAAGTACACGGTACGGGAAGCCGTCATCATCGCCACCGGCTTCTCCACCGTCTCCGCCGCCTTCATGATCATAGTGGCCAAGACCCTCAATCTGATGGGGCACTGGAACTTCTACTTCTGGTCCACCCTGGTCATCACCTTCGTCATCACCGCCATCCTGGCGCGGGTTCCCCCCATCAGCACCATGGCGCACCAGGGCGAGACCGACGAGCCGCTGCCGGCCGGCATGAGTCGCTGGCAAGCGGCGCTGGCCTCCGGGCTCACCCAGTCCAGCCAGGCGGATCCCGTGCTGCGACAGTTGCAGGACAACCTCAAGGATGGCCTCTACATGGCCGCCGCCGTGGTCCCTACCATCTTGTCCGTCGGCCTGCTGGGGCTGCTGCTGGCCCAGCACACGCCGCTGTTTGATCTGCTGGGCTGGCTGCTGTGGCCCCTCACCTGGCTGCTGGATTTGGGAGAGCCGCTGGAGACCGCAAGAGCACTCTCGGCTGGCTTGGCGGAGATGTTCCTGCCCGCCATTCTGCTCAAGGATGCGGACCTGCTGGAGCGCTATGTGACCGCCGTGGTCTCGGTGAGTTCTGTGCTCTTCTTCTCCGCCTCCATCCCCTGCATCCTGGCCACCAAGATCCCGGTGAGCCTGGGGCAGCTGGTGGTGATCTGGCTGCTGCGCACCCTGCTTGGCATCCTGCTGGCGGCCCTGTGCGGCCGGTTGGCCATGGCGATGGGCTGGCTCAGCTAGGTTGACGTGATATCAAATAAACAAAGCGCCATCAGGCGCTTTGTTTATTTATGGGGCTGGCCGCCATTACCACCTCGGCGACCCGTTATTCGAGCCATTGACGCAGGGTCAGCGTGGCAAGATCCACGAAGGCGCGCAGCCTGGGGGCCATGAAGCGCTGCCTGGGATAGACGATATGAATGGGATCCGCCTTGCCATGCCATTCGGGCAGGACAGGCACCAGTCTCCCCTCTTCGCAGGCCTGGCGACACAGGTAGGAGGGCAACAGTGCCACCCCACCGCCCGCCTGCACCATGGCCATGATCAGGCCGACATCGTTGATCAGTGTCTGCCGGGCCAAAGAGACGGTCACACTGTTGGCGGCCCCGTCGTGGAGTACCCAGGCTTCCTTGCCCAGGGGCGTGAACTGCAGGCAGGCATGCTGCCGCAGCGCCTGAGGTGCATCTGGCACCCCGGCGCTGGCGAGGTAATCCGGGCTCGCAAACAGGGCCCAGCGCGCAATCCCCACCTGCTTGGCGATCAGCGTCGAATCCTTGAGAGGGCCGGTACGAATCGCGACATCGACCCCCTCGGCGACCAGATCCACGTAGCGGTTCATCAACACCAGCTCCACATCGACCTTGGGCCACTGGCTGCGCATCTGCCCCAGGATGGATGACAGGATCTGGTTGCCGATATCCACGGGAGCCGTGATGCGCAGCAGCCCGCAGGGCTCTTCCCGCGCCTCGGTCACAGCCGCCTCGGCGTCAAGCACATGCACCAGGCCGGCCGAGGCGTGGTCGTAATAGATCTGTCCGGCATCGGTCAGGTGCAACCTGCGGGTGGTCCGCTGCAATAGGGTGACGCCCAGACGCTTCTCCAGCATGGCCACCCGATGGCTGACGGTGGAGGTCGGCAAGCCCAGCAGACGCGCCGCCGCGCTGAAACTGCCCGCTTGCACGACCTTGACGAATACGACAACCTGATTGAAGTCCATCTTCCAACTCATTAGAAAGTGTTTTCTTATTTAACCATCTAGTCCGGTAAATGACTACTTTCTACACTGTCTCCATTGATTCAACGGAGGCATTGAGATGAAAGAACTGGCATTTATCAAGCGCAGCAACGAGAGGCATTGGGTCGGCGATGGCTTCCCTGTCAGGAGCATCTTCTCCTACAACGACATCGCCGAAGAGATGTCCCCCTTCCTGCTGATGGACCATGCAGGTCCGGCCAATTTCCCGGCCACCTCCCATCAACTCGGCGTCGGCCAGCACCCTCACCGCGGGTTCGAAACCGTGACTATCGTCTATGAGGGCGGCGTCTCCCACAGAGACTCCTCGGGGGGCGGCGGCACCATAGGCCCGGGTGACGTGCAGTGGATGACGGCCGCATCCGGCCTTATCCACGAGGAGTACCACAGCCCGGCATTTGCCAGGACGGGCGGCGCCTTCGAGATGGTGCAGCTGTGGGTAAACTTGCCCGCCAAAGAGAAGATGACGGCCCCTGGCTACCAGGGCATCACCGCCGACGAGATCCCTCGGGTGGCACTGCCAGAGGGCGCAGGGGAGGCTCGCATCATCGCCGGGCAGCTCGGCGATACCTGCGGCCCTGCCCGCACCTTCACCCCGATGAACGTCTGGGACATGCGTCTGAAGGCCCATCACCGGGTGACGCTCGAACTGCCAGAAGGACACACCACGGCGCTGTTTGTGCTCAAAGGCGCCATTCGCCTCGGCAACCGCCACCCTGTCCGCACCGCCGAGCTGGCAGTCATGGAGCGCCGTGGCAGCCAGCTGGTGATCGATGTCGAGGAAGAGACGACGCTGCTGCTGCTCAATGGCGCCCCCCTCGATGAACCCATAGTCGGTCACGGCCCCTTCGTGATGAACACCCAGGAAGAGATAGTGCAGGCTATCAATGACTACAACAGTGGCCGTTTTGGCCAGATAGGACGCTGACCTCGGGCCGGCAACAGGAACGCATGCTGCACAAGCAGACAATGCGCCCAGGTGCTGACCCGCTGAAAACCATAGACCGACAGCCGTTGATCGAGCGCTACGGCAAGGCACAAGCCGTGGCGAAAAACAACGAAGTGCTGGATTCCCAGCGCTGATACCCGCAACAACCAAGGAGAGTCATCATGGCTAAACCCTACGTCAAACTCGACAAGAACAACGCTGCCGTACTGCTGGTGGATCACCAGGCAGGGCTGTCCTCGCTGGTCCGTGACATAGAGCCGGACAAGTTTCGCAACAACGTGCTGGCGCTGGCCGCGCTGGCCAAGTACTTCGAGCTGCCGACCATACTGACCACCAGTTTCGAAAACGGGCCCAACGGCCCGCTGATGACAGAGCTCAAGGAGACCTTCCCGGATGCCCCTTACATTGCCCGCCCCGGGCAGATCAACGCCTGGGATAACGAGGAGTTCGTCAAGGCGGTCAAGGCCACCGGCAAGAAGCAGCTGATCATCGCCGGTATAGTCACCGAGGTGTGCGTGGCATTCCCGGCCCTGTCCGCCCTCGAGGAAGGGTACGAGGTGTTTGTCATCACAGATGCCTCCGGGACCTTCAATGAGATCACCCGTCACTCGGCCTGGGATCGGATGTCATCCGCCGGGGCGCAGCTGATGACCTGGTTTGGGGCCGCCTGTGAACTGCACCGCGACTGGCGCAATGACGTGGAGGGCCTGGGTACCCTGTTCGCCAACCACATCCCCGACTATCGCAATCTGATCAACAGCTACACCACAGTCCAGAGCAGCAAGTAATACACGTCTGCCCCGGGAAACCGGGGAACGGAAAAAACAAAACGCAGCTGACAGGGTGGGAACCCGGTCAGCTGCGTCATCGCCATGGATCATGGCTTTTAGATTTGAAAGGCGTTCAGCCCTTAGAAGGGCATCTTGAAGCCAGGGGGCAGTTGCATGCCACCGGTCAGTTCGCCCATCTTGCTCTTGTTCTGCTCTTCCACCCGGCGCACGGCGTCGTTGACGGCGGCGGCAACCAGATCTTCCAGCATCTCCTTGTCATCTTCCATCAGGCTGGGATCTATCTCGATACGGCGCACGCTGTGGCTGCCGGCCATGGTGACCTTGACCATGCCAGCGCCGGCTTCGCCGACGACTTCCATCTGAGCCAGCTGCTCTTGCATCTTCTGCATGCGCTCTTGCATCTGTTGGGCCTGTTTCATCAGGTTACCCATTCCACCTTTACCAAACATAGGTCGTCTCTCGTCTTGAAATCCGGCATCCAGCGCCGGGCTGTGGGCTTGTTCTACCCCGGATATGGGGGCAGCCAAAAGATTTTTCAACCGGAACTCGAGTCCCGGCATGGGATTTAACTCATAGCGCTCAGCGGCTCAGGGGCTCGATGCTCTCAGGATGGAGCACGGCGCCGAATCGCTGCTGCAGGAACTGAACATTGGGATCGTCCGCCAGATCCCGGCTCACCTGCTCACGCACTCCCAGATAGAGGCGATGCTCGATCTCGAGCGGCGTCTCCCGCGCCGGATCCGTGCCCAGGGTCACCTCGACACGCACCGGCTGTCCAAACTCCGGGCCTATGATCTCGGCCAGATCGGCAAGGGCTCTATCGCTGACCAGGTGGCGCTGCTCGGGCTTGAGCACCAGGGACACCAACTCCCCCTGCCGGGTCATCACAGAGTTGATGGCGAGCTGACGCAACCGGCCACCGACCCCGGTACGGGCGATGAGCTCGGCCCAGGGATCGCCGCAATTGACCAGCAGAGAAGAGGGGATCAGGCGGGTGACCTCCTCCCCCTCATCCGGCTGGGCGTCGCTCTCCAGCTCATCCCAGTCGATGGTCTCCATCACCTGGGCGGCCGTTGGCTGCACGTTTTCGGGCACGGCAAGGGGCGTCGTAACTGGGGTTGCGGCGACGGGGGCCTCGGCGGCCCTGGCGGGTGCGCCGTCCAGATCCCAGGGGGGCAAGTCGTCCGAGGCGGGACTGGCCTTTTGCGGAGCACTCGGCCTTGACGCTGGCGCCGCCGCTTGCGCTGCGGGAGCGCTGACCGGCCCGTCGCCGAAGCCCTGATTCAGATATTCCTCATAATCGCTACCGCTGTCGTCATAGGCCTCGAGGGGCGGCAGATCCTCATAGCCTGTCATGGGCCCGGAATAGGCGGGCGCCGCAGCGGCCTGCCTGGCAGGTACAGAGGGCGCTGGCGCCACAGGTTGCACGGCGGGAATGGCCAGGGGCGCAGCCGGTTTGCTCGGCGTCGCCCTGGGGGGCACAGAGCTGGTCGCCGCCCCGGCGTCGCCCCGCAGCCGGCTGCGCAGCAGATTGCGCTTGCCCAGCAGGCTCTGCATGCTGGAGGCCGCCGAGGGGGCTGCCTCGGGTTCAGGGGTTATGGCAGGAGCCGCCGTCGGCAGGACCTCCTCATGGAAGGATGCCGGCTGCTCGGATTCAAGGGGCTGTGCTTCCACTGCCTGGGGCGCGCCACCAGTCTGAGGCTCTGGCTGCATCGGCTGCGCCTCGTACCCCATCCGCTGCGCCTCTTCTAGCAGCTCATGCTGCTCGGCAAAGAGAGTCGCGTTCGATTCATCGTCGCCGGAAGCCGGCTCATCGGCCTGCACCACCAAGAGCGGCGCTGTCGGCGTCAGGGCTGCGGGCACGGCCGTGCTGGCCGCCGTCGCGGCCTGATGCGGGGCTGGCTCAGCCCCTGACGGCTTTCCCGGCAGGGTCGATACGGCCTCCCTCCCCGCCCCGGGCAGCGCGCCCATGGAGACGGGCAAGGCGCTCAGATTGGCGGGATGCACCGCCTCGCGGCGCGGCGAGAAGGCCAGCATCCGCAGGCAGGTCATCTCCAGCGCGGTGCGGCCATCGGGCGCCCAGGGCAAGTCTTTGCGCCCCCCCAGCACTATCTGGTAGCAGAGCTGCACCTCTTCCGGGCTCATGGCCCCCGCCAACTGCAGCAAGGCATCCGCATCCGCCCCCTGCTCCTGCACGCTGGCAGGGAGCAGCTGGGCCATGGCGACGCGATGGAGCAAGGCTTCCAGCTCGGCGTGGAGCTGATCGAAGTCCGGCCCCAGGGTGGCGATTTCGGTGATCTTGGCCATGGTGGACGGGGCATCCTGGCGCAGTATGGCTTCAAGCAACTGGTGCAGGTGGTGGTGGTCGAGGGTGCCCAGCATGGTCAGCACGCTCTCCAGACGCACGCTGCCGTTGCCGTGGGCCAGCGCCTGATCGGTGAGGCTCAGGGCATCGCGCATGCTGCCGTCGGCCGCCTTGGCCAGGGCCAGCAGGGCGCGGGGCTCGAACGGCTGACCTTCCTGATCCAGCACCCACTCCAGCTGCTTGGCGATCTGGCTCTGATCCAGGCTTTTGAGGTGGAACTGCAGGCAGCGGGACAAGATGGTGATGGGGAGCTTCTGCGGATCCGTGGTGGCCAGCAGGAACTTCACATAGGGAGGCGGCTCTTCCAGGGTTTTGAGCAGCGCATTGAAGCTGTGGCGCGACAGCATGTGCACCTCATCGATGAGGTAGACCTTGAAGCGGCCGCGGGCCGGGCGGTACTGCACGTTGTCGAGCAGCTCGCGGGTGTCTTCCACCTTGGTGCGCGAGGCCGCATCGATCTCCAGCAGATCGACGAAGTTGCCCTGATCGATCTCGCGGCAGGTATCGCATACGCCGCACGGGTGGCTGCTGATCCCCTGCTCGCAGTTGAGGCTCTTGGCCAGGATGCGGGCTATGGTGGTCTTGCCGACCCCGCGGGTGCCGCTCAGCAGGTAGGCGTGATGCAGCCGTCCCTGATCCAGGGCATTGGTCAAGGCGGTCAGCACATGTTGCTGGCCAACCACTTGTTCAAACGTATGGGGGCGCCATTTACGCGCCAGAACCTGATAGCTCATAGATCTCGATGCTGGAAAACGAGGCATTGAGGCAGGATGCTAACACAAATGGAGGGCGGGCTGTATGGGCTATCGGCCGCCGCGGGAGGGATCGCTTGATTTTCAAACCGGTGCCCATTCAGGCACCGGTTCGGGGCATTGGCGGGTTGACGAGGCCCGCCAGCCAAAGCGGTCTTACTCGCCCGCGAGTTCCACCAGCGAGACCACCTTGACGCCAGCGGCGGTCAGGCGGGCATCACCGCCCAGCGACGGCAGGGAGATGATGAAGGCCGCATCGGCCACTTCACCGCCGGCGCGGCGAATGAGCTTGACGGTGGCATCGACGGTGCCGCCGGTGGCCAGCAGATCGTCCACCACCAGCACCTTGTCACCGGGCACTATGGCGTCGGTGTGCAGTTGCAGGGTATCGGTGCCGTACTCGAGTGCATAGGACTCTTCGATGATGGCGCGGGGCAGCTTGCCCGGCTTGCGAACCGGCACGAAGCCCAGTCCCATGGCAAAGGCCACGGGGGCGCCGAAGATGAAACCGCGGGCCTCGGTGCCGACGATCTTGGTGATCCCTTGATCACGATAATGCTCGGCCAGCAGATCTATGGTGGCCTTGAAGGCCTCGGCATTCTCGATCAGGCTGGTGATGTCGCGAAACAGTATGCCCGGCTTCGGATAGTCGGGAATGGTCTTGATGCTCGCTTCGATAAACTTCAGGGTATCCGGATTCATTATTTGACCGCTTATTTTTGAGCCCAGGCGTGGCGTCTCTTGCGCTGCCCGCCAGCGGGCAATAAAAAGGCCCGTCATGCAAAAAATGACAGGCCGACTCCATAGCATTATTGCCGCAATAGCTTAGGGATTTCACTTCTCCATTGCAACTGGCTCCAGCACCGGCAGACGCATTAACCAGGTGAGCAGGATCACCATTATGACAACCAGCAGCAGCCTCACCCAGGGCAGCGGCACCACCAGCAGGGACACCGAGAAGGAGAGCAGGATGAAGACGATGGCACGGCGCCGGGCATGGCGCCGAATGCCGCGATATTGCTGCCAGTCATGGATGGGGGGCCCGAACCAGGGGTGTGCCAGCAGCCAACGGTGAAAACGGGGTGACGAGCGGGCAAAGAGGGCCGCCGCCAGCAACATGAAGGGGGTGGTCGGCAGCAGGGGCAGGACTATCCCGACTATCCCGGTGGCGAAGGCAAGCCAGCCCAGGGCCATCAGACACCAGCGTTTCATGGGTACTCCTCTGAATGCATCTCTGCCTTTAGCCTAACAGAGTTGGCCCGGAAGCTGACAGCCTGGCCCATGCGGCGGCAGTCGATTAGGCCCATCGAGTGGGCAGACGGCTGACAACGCCAGCCATTGCCACTACAATCTGCGCTCTTTTTTCTCCCCTTGTCTTCGGAAGCAGCTATGCGCGTTATTTTGGCCCCCATGCAGGGGGTGCTGGATCACCTGATGCGGGAGGTTCTCACCTCCGTCAACGATTACGACCTCTGTGTCAGCGAGTTCATCCGGGTCGTCGATCAGCTGCTGCCCGCCAAGGTGTTCTATCGCCTCTGCCCCGAACTCAAGCAGGATGGCAAGACCCGTGCCGGCACCCCGGTGCGGGTGCAACTGCTGGGCCAGCACCCCGAATGGCTTGCCGAAAACGCAGTGCGCGCCATCGAGCTCGGCTCCCCCGGGGTCGATCTCAACTTCGGCTGCCCCGCCCCCACGGTCAACAAGAGCAAGGGGGGCGCCGTGCTGCTCAAGGAGCCAGAGACCGTCTATCGCATCGTCAAGGCGGTGCGCGAAGCCGTCCCTGCCCACCTGCCGGTGAGCGCCAAGATCCGCCTGGGTTACGACGACAAGGAGCTCTATATGGACAACGCCCAGGCGGTCTTCCAGGGGGGCGCCAACGAGCTCGCTGTCCATGCCCGCACCAAGCGTGAAGGCTACAAGGCGCCGGCGCACTGGGAATACGTGGATCTCATCCGCCGCGCCCTGCCCATTCCGGTGACCGCCAATGGCGAGATCTGGGATCATAAAGATGCCCTCGCCTGCGCCAGCGTCTCCGGCTGCGACGCCCTCATGGTGGGCCGTGGCGCCATCTCCCTGCCCAATCTGGCCAACGTGATGAAAACCGGCTGTGCCCACATGAGCTGGGCCGAGGTGTTGCAACTGATGGTGAGCTACACAGAGCAGGATCTGGCGAGCGACAAGGCCGACTACTACCCCAGCCGCATCAAGCAGTGGTTCTCCTACATAGTGCGGGAATACCCCCAGGCCGATGAGCTGTTTCGCCGCATCCGCACCATCAAAACCGCAGACGAGATCCGTACAGCCCTCGAGCGCGAGTGCGCCGCACGGGCCTAGTCTTGGCCGCCGCAGCGCGGCGCCCTATGATGAAGGCTCAATGACAGGAGGTCAGGATGCAGGGAGTACCGGTCACATTTACCCATCAGCACGACAGGGCCGATTTTCGCGCCCTGCCGGGGCAGCCTGCGACCGAGCTCTATCGCGCCCACATCCAGCACCACATCTTCGATCCCCATAGCCACGAGGGGTTTGGCCTCGGTGTCATCGAGTGCGGTGCCGAGCGTTTCCGCTATCGTGGCAGCCAGCTCCTGGCAGGCCCCGGCAGCCTGGTGCTGATGAACCCCGATGAGCTGCACACGGGCGAGGCGGCCTGCGAGCAGGGGTGGCGCTATCGCATGCTCTACCTGCCCGCCGATCGGCTCGAGGCCATCAGCGGCGAGCGCGGCTGGTATTTCGCCGAAGCCGTGCGAAGCGACCCGCGCACCGCCCCCGTCCTGCAGGCGGCCCTGGACGCCCTCTGGCACTGTGACAGCGAGCTCGCCGCCGACGGCCTGTTGCTGAGCGTGTGCGAGACCCTGCGCCCCCATGCCCGGGCCCTGGCGGCCCCGCGCGAAGCAGCCCACCCTCTGGGCCGCGCCATCGACTATATGCAGGCCTACTTCGCCCGCCCCATTACCCTGACCGAGCTGGCGGGGGCGGTGAACCTCAGTCCCTACCACTTTCAGCGCAGCTTCAAGGCCCGCTTTCATGTCACCCCCCAGCAGATGTTGATGGCCATCCGCCTGCAGCGGGCCAAGGGGTGGCTGGCCGCCGGCCTGCCCGCCGCCGAGGTGGCCGCCGCCTGTGGTCTGGCCGATCAGTCGCACCTCAACCGCGCCTTCCTGCGCCGCTATGGCACCACCCCGGTGCGCTACCAGAAACAGGTACAGGCTGGCCGCTAAAGCGCAATCTGGTTCAATACGCCGCCCTTACCCCCCTGCTAGGCTGGCCTCCTTCTTCTTTACCGGATATGGAAAATGTTGATCGGAGTCTTGTTTGCCCTGCTGGCCGGCCTGATGTGGGGGCTCATCTTCGTCGCCCCCCTGCTGGTGGACGGCTATCCCCCCGCCCTGCTCGCCAGCGGCCGATACCTCGCCTTCGGCCTCATCGTGCTGCCGCTCGCCTGGCAGGCCCGCAAACGCCTGGCGGCCCTCTCGGCCAGCGACTGGCGCGAGGCACTCACCCTCACCCTGGTGGGGAATCTCATCTACTACTTCTGCCTGTCGGGGGCCATCTTGCGCATCGGCTCACCGCTGGCGGCCATGATCATCGGCACCCTGCCGGTGGTGACGGCCCTGGCCGCCAACCGCCTCTATGGGGCACGGGACGGCCGCCTCTCCCGCGCCCGTCTCTACCCGGCCCTGCTGCTGATGGGGGTCGGCCTCTATCTCGTCAACCGTGCCGAGCTGACCTGGCACACCGAGGCGCGCACCGAGCAGCTGTTCGGGTTCGTCCTGGCGCTGGTCGCCGTGCTGTGCTGGACCTGGTATCCCCTGCGCAATGCCCGCTGGCTGCGCGAGCACCCGGACCGCAGCCCGGCCGTCTGGGCCACCGCTCAAGGGCTGGTGACCCTGCCGGTGGCACTCATTGCCTACCTCGGCAGTCTCGGTCATCTCGCCCTGAGCGCACCGGACTTTCCCCTGCCCTTAGGGCCGACGCCCCTGCGCTTCGTGCTGCTGATGGGGGTGGTGGGGCTCTTTTGCTCCTGGCTCGGCACCCTGTGCTGGAACGAGGCGAGCCAGCGCCTGCCGACCGTGCTGGTGGGACCGCTCATCGTGTTCGAGACGCTGGCGGGGCTGCTCTACGCCTTCATGCTACGCGGCACCATGCCTCCCATGAGTACCCTGGTCGGCGTCGTCTGCCTGGTGGTCGGGGTGCTCCATGTGATCACCGGCAAGCCGCGACACCAGCCGGAAAAACGCGTCAAAGCACGGTTAACTTGACTCATGTCATCTTGATAAGCCGCGGGTTTCCCTATACTGGTCGAGTTTTATCACTCGTCTTTGGGGGCTGTTGTGTGTGAAGTGACGCAAGCCCGGTTGGCCGAATGGCGTGAGCGCCTGCTGACCGATTGGGCGCAAACAAGAGAAGAGCTGATTGCTCAGCTCAAGGCCTGTCGTCGTGACGACTGGGCCCAAAAAGTGGGAAGCTGCGAGCGGGATCAACTGGTGGATCTGACCAGTCGCCTCGACTTGCCCAAGGTGGAGCTGAGCGTGGCACGGCTGAAACGCCTCGACGCCGCGCTCTGCCAGATGGAACTGGGTCTCTATGGCCTCTGCTCCGATTGCGAGGAGCCGCTTGCCATCGATCAGCTGGATCAGGATCCCAGCCTGCAACGCTGCCCGCGCTGCGAAACCCGTTATCGCAAGGGATTCCACGCCCACGAACTCTGATGGGGGCACCCTCAGTGCCCGCCATTTATCTGTGACTCCTCTCCCCGCTTCCTTTACCCGCCATAGGTGATCCCCGGCGCCAGGGGCGCTCATGCCTGTTCGCCCGGCTGGCCGGACTGCAACGGACACAAAAAAGGGAAGTCATTGACTCCCCTTCTTCAGGTACTGCGTTCCGACCCACGAGGTCGGGATGGTCCGGTTACTGGGCCAGCAGATGCCCCACCAGCTCATGACGCCAGCCTTGCAGCAGCATGGGCTTGTCGGCGCGTGCGCGCTCCTCGGCGCTCATCCGCCAGCTCCAGGTGAAGTACTGGTGGATGATCTTCTTGCTGGCAACCAGCTCAGGCGGGATGTTGCTGGCCTTGGCCTTCTCTTCCACCATGGCCTTGATGCGTTTGAGCTCGGCCTTGTACTGGGGGTAATCCACCAGTCGACGAATGGGCTCGGGCCAGCCTTCGGGGTCGCTCTGCTGGGCCGCCGCGACTATGTCCAGCATCCGCTTGCCGTGGATCTTGATCTCGATGGGGGCCAGCCCCAGCTCGTTGAGATCCCGCAATGAAGTGGGCCGACGCTCCGCCACCTTGAACAGGTGCAGCTCCTTGACCACGAAGTTCAGAGCCAGATCCCGGCGCACCGCCTCTTGCTGGCGCCAGGCGGCAAGCTCGCGCAGAATAGCCAGTTCGCGCCGACCCAGCTGCCAGGCGTTGATGATCTCGAGGTAGGCCTGACGGGGATCGCTGCCCTGGGTCTTGCGGGCGGAGTGGTTCTGGCACTCCTGCTCGAACCAGGCAAACTTGCCGCTCTCATGCAGCCTGGCCATCACCTTCTCGTAGAGGGGCATCAGGTAGAAGACATCCGCCGCCGCGTACTCGAGCTGGCGCGCAGTCAGGGGACGGGCCAGCCAGTCGGTGCGGGCCTGATCCTTTTCCAGCTCCACGCCGAGGAACTCCTTGACCAGGGCGCCGAAGCCGACCGAGACGCCGTAACCCAGAAATGCCGTCGCGAGCTGGGTGTCGTGCATCTGGTTGGGCAGGTGGCCCGCCTGATGCTGGATGAGCTCCAGATCTTCACCCGAGGCGTGCAGTATGGCGATCTGCCCTGCCCGGCCGAGCCGCTGCCACAGCCCCGAGAGGTCCAGGGTCAGGGGATCCAGCAGGGCGAGGCGTTCGCCGTCATAGATCTGGAACAGACCGAGCTGGGGATAGTAGGTACGGGTGCGAACGAATTCGGTATCTATGGCCAGGGGAACGTCGGCCAGGGAAGCGAGATACTGCTCCAGTTCGGCTTGCTGTGAAATGAGTTGATATTGCATCTTTGCCTGCACGTTGGTCGGGACCCAGAAAGAAAAAACCGTGGCATGACCCACGGTTTTGCATAACGACAGCGCTTGACTGCAGAGCAGTGCATGCCGGTTACTGCTTGGCAATCTCCTCGTCGCGCAGCACGCGCCTAAGGATCTTGCCCACATTGGTCTTGGGAAGTTCGTCGCGAAATTCTACCAGTTTCGGCACCTTATAGGCAGTCAGATGTTTGCGGCAGTGGGCAATTATCTCGTCCTCCGCCAGCTTTGCATCTTTCTTGACCACGAAGATTTTCACCAGTTCGCCGGAAACCGGGTTGGGCACGCCGACGGCGGCCACTTCCAGCACCTTGGGATGGAGCGCCACCACGTCTTCAATCTCGTTCGGATAGACGTTGAAGCCGGAGACCAGGATCATGTCCTTCTTGCGATCGACGATCTTGAAGAAGCCCTGCTCGTCGCACACGGCGATGTCACCGGTACAGAGCCAGCCATCCTGCATCACCTCGGCGGTGGCCTCGGGACGCTGCCAGTAGCCCGTCATCACCTGGGGGCCGCGCACCTGCATCTCGCCGGGAGCACCCAGCTCGGTGATAACCTGCCCCTTGTCATCCACCAGCCGGATCTCGGTGGAGCAGACCGGCAGACCGATGGAGCCGTTGTAATCCACCAGATCGTAGGGGCAGACGCTCACCAGGGGTGAACACTCGGTCAGGCCATAGCCTTCCAGCAGCGGGGTATGGGTCAGCGCCTTCCACTGCTCGGCCACCGCACGCTGCACCGCCATGCCGCCGCCTATGGTGAGCTTCAGACGGGAGAAGTCCATGCTCTGGAACTCGCCGTTGTTGACCAGGGCATTGAACAGGGTGTTGACCCCTGTGATGCAGGTGAAGGGGTACTTCTTGATCTCTTTGACAAAGCCCGGGATGTCGCGGGGGTTGCTGATGAGCAGGTTGTAGCCACCCAGGCGCATGAACAACAGGCAGTTCACCGTCAGGGCGAAGACGTGGTAGAGCGGCAGCGCCGTGACCACAAACTCCTTGCCCCGCTCCAGCACGGGGCCATAGACGCCGAGGCACTGCTCCACGTTCGCAATCATGTTGCGGTGAGTCAGCATGGCCCCCTTGGAGAGGCCCGTGGTGCCGCCTGTGTATTGCAGGAAGGCGATGTCCTGGTTGCTGATTTCGGGCTTGATGTACTGCAGGTAACGGCCCTTGGCCAGTGCCTGGCGCATGGTGCTGGCGTGCGGGAGGTTGTATTTGGGCACCAGCTTCTTGACGTACTTGACCACGAAGTTGACCAGGGAGCCCTTGGCCAGGCCGAGGTTGTCCCCCATGCGGGTCAAGATCACGTGCTTGACCGGGGTGTCGTGCACCACTTTTTCCAGGGTATGGGCGAAGTTGGAGACGATGACGATGGCCTTGGCGCCGGAGTCTTTGAGCTGGTGCTCCAGCTCACGCGGGGTATAGAGGGGGTTGACGTTGACCACCGTCATGCCGGCCCGCAGTATGCCGAACACGGCGATGGGGTATTGCAGCAGGTTTGGCATCATCACCGCCACCCTGTCGCCCTTGCCGAGCTTGAGCTCGTTTTGCAGGTAGGCGGCAAAGGCACGGGACTGCTCTTCCAGCCGGCGATAGGTAATGGTCTGCCCCATGTTGACGAAGGCGGGCTGGTCGGCAAACTGGGTCACCGACTCTTCAAACATCTCGACCAGGGAGCCGTATTGGTCTGGATTGATCTCGGCGGGCACCCCTTCTGGATAACGCTTCAGCCAGACTCTTTCCACGAACTTCTCCTGCATAACTAGCACCTGTGCGCTCACTGTGTTGCCTCCGTCCCTGTCACATCCATTTCAATCAGTTGTTTTAAGCTCATGCTCTAATGCCGCACATAGTTACATAAGGCAACATCGATTAACAGCAAATTAACAACGAGAAGTGTGAGGGAGAAAGCAAACCTGACATGATTCAAAGCCGGCGATCCTACCGGATTTGACAGAAGTTTTCGATATAAACGGCGGTTTTGGCCGAATTTTCCATATGGAAGTGATGATTTCCCGCCACCTGTACCATTTCAATCTGGCCAAAGGCCGGCCCCCGCCACTGCCACTGCGTCAGCAGACTCGGGAACCCCTGCTCGCCACGGATGAAGAGCACAGGGCAGGCGATGGCTCGGATCAGCGCCAGGGCCTGACCTTCGCTCATGCGCATGGGCGAGAGATCCCGCAGACGGGGATCGCTGCGCCAATGCAGCCGCCCATCCCGCGCCTCCAGCTGGCGCTCGCAGATAAGGCGCGCCGCCGCCGGGGAGATATCCGCCACCTTGCAGCGGGCCGCCACCGCCTCGTCGAGGGAGGCAAAGCCACTGGACGCTCGCTCGCGAGTACGGCTGCGATTGAGAATGGCCCGCCGCAGCTGGGCGGGCACCTCCTCATCGGATTGGCTGAGCGGCCCCAGCCCCTCCAGCAGGACGAGCCGCACTATCTGCTCGGGGAAGACACCGGCATAGGCGCTGGCGATCAGGGCCCCGAGAGAGTGGCCGAGCAGGACGAAGCGCTGCCAGCCCGCAGCCTGGGCAATCTGATGGAGATCGTCGAGCCAGTCGACGAAGACATAGGGGGTGGCTTTGTGATCCGAATGACCGTGTCCCGGCAGATCGACGCAGACCAGGTGGCACTCATCGAGATGGGGGGCAAGGGGCAGGAAGCTGGCGCCGTTGTCGAGCCAGCCGTGCAGGGCAATGACCAGAGGCTTGCCCTGCCGGCCGTTATCCAGCAGGGCGATGCGTCGTCCGTCGGCCAGGGTGAGGAAGCGCTCTTCCATCGTCACCAGCGGGAGTAGTGGCGTCTTGGCCAGAAGGGATCATAGAAGGGGTCGTAGAAGTAGGGGTCCATGTAGCGGATCTCCACCTCCTTCACCGGCGGCCACAGCTTGCTGGCGGTGACCTTGAGCACAGAGAAGCGATACTTGTGATCCCCTATCTGGCTGTCCACCGGCTTGTCCAGGGTGCCGAGCACCGTCAGGCTGCGTCCCTTGGCATAGAGCGTCGGATCCACAAAACCCTTCATGACGGCCAGAAAACGCCCCGGGCTCTGCTCCGTCTGGGTCGGCACGCCATTGGCTTTGAGCGGCAGGTAGACCACCTCGATGATGCTCTGATCCTGCTCGTTGTGCACCGCCGAGATGACGCCGCTCCAGCGCGCGGGCTTGCCCTCCATCCCCTGCAGGGCAGGTTGATAGGCCACCAGCTGGCTTTCCGGCTCATAGGCCAGCTCCTTGGGCACCGAGCTGCAGCCGACTAGCAGCAGCCCCGTCAGGCCCAGCATGATCACGCGTTTCATCATTTGCCTCTCCTTGTCCGCGCCGTCCGCCTTCACTCGCTGGCGTCGAGTCGCGGCTCGCCGTTGGATGTCACTCGCGACCGGGCAGTTTTTTCCAGGTCACCTTGTCGCGCAGATAGACAGGGGTAGCCTGCTCCACAGCGACCGCCTCCCCCGCCAGCCAGGCGGCCCGAGCCAGTGGCAGCATGTCGACCGCCGCCGGGAAGCGAACCTGGCTCACCGCCAGCTCGTCGGCCAGGGCGTTGAGCGTCTCGCCATAGGTTTCAAAGCCGGTCCCGACGCAGCTCAGGCTGCCCGCCAGCTTGCCGCGCGCTTCAATCAGGGCGGCGGGATCGCTCACCACTTCCTCCCCCATCAGTTGCATACGGCCATCACACAACTCGTAGTGGCCAAAATAGACCTCGTTCATCCGCGCATCTATCGCGGTCAGCACCCGCTCGGCCCCCTCCAGACGATGAGCCCCCTGGGCCATGGCAGCCAGGGTCGAGATACCGATGAGCGGCACGCCGGCGCCAAAGGCGAGCCCCTGGGCCACGCTGATCCCGATGCGCACGCCGGTAAAGGAGCCCGGTCCACGCCCGAAGGCGATGGCGTCGAGCTCAGTCAACGATAGACCGGCCTCGTCTAACACAGCCTGAACCATGGGCAGGATTTTTTGGGTGTGATCCCGCGGCGCCTCTTCCCAACGGGAGAACAGCTTGTCGCCCACCAGCAGGGCGGCGGAGCAGGCTTCGGTGGCGGTATCAACGGCCAGGATCTTCAACTCGGTCATGGGTTCCAATCTCTATAAATCAGTCAATGACATAACGTGCAAGCGGGATCTGCTCACCCGTTTTCTTAACATGGCAAATCGGTCAATCGCTAGCCACCCGCCAGCATCGCAGGCCGAATGCAGAGCGCGCCGGGTACGCGGCCTGTCTGGCTCAAGCGCCCCGGTCAAAGAAACTCCCCAACAACTCTAACTCCCGGGTGCGAGGGATGGCGGGCAGACTCTTGATAAAGGTGGCGCCATAGGGCTTGTTGACCATGCGCGGATCACAGATAACCAGCACACCGTGATCACTGCGATCACGAATGAGCCGCCCCACCCCCTGTTTCAAGGCAATCACCGCCTTGGGCAGCTGGAGCTCGGCGAAGGGATCTCCCCCCTTGAGCTTGCAGTCATCCACCCGCGCCTTGAGCAGCGGGTCGTCCGGGCTCGCAAAGGGCAGCTTGTCGATGATAACACAGGACAATGCCGCCCCTCGCACGTCTATCCCCTCCCAGAAACTGCTGGTAGCCACCAGCACGGCGCGCCCGTTCTCCACGAAGGTCTTGAGCAGCCGCTGCTTGTTGTCCTCCCCCTGCAAGAGCACGGTGCGGCCTATCTCCCGGCGCAGCACTTCGGCCACCTGGCGCATCACCTGATGGCTGGTGCAAAGGAAAAAACACCCCCCCGGCGTCTTGTTGATGAGGGGGATCATCAGATTGGCCAGCTGTTCCCCCCGCCCGAAGGCATTGGGCTCGGGCAGGAAGCGCGGCACACAGAGGCGCGCCTGTTCGGCGTAGTCAAAGGGGCTGTCTAGGATAAGCTCGGCGCTGCCGGCGAGCCCCAGCTCCGCCTTGAAGTGATCGAAACGCATATCCACCGTCAGGGTGGCTGAGGTAAAGATCCAGGCCACCTCGGGCTTTTGCACCTCGGCGCCGAACCGCTCGGCCACCGACAGCGGGGTGAGATTGAGGGAGAAATGCAGCCGGGAGCAGTCATACCAGTAGGAGAAACCTGTCTGATTGACCGCCAGCACCTCCCCGAGGCGGGTGCGCAGCTCGCAGACTCGCTCGAAGGCGTGATCCAGCTGCTCGCCGCGCCCGAGCGCCAGTTTCAGCACCTCGTAACAGAGCCCGATGGCGTCGTTGAGACGAGCCAGGGCCTGGCCCCAGAGCGGCTGGCGCAGGATATCGCGGGTATTGCCGCGCCCCCCGTCTATCCCGAAGGCGAGGCGCAAGTCCTGGCTGGCGATGGAGAGCCTGTCCGCCGCCTTGCCAAGTTGTCCCATGTCGTGGGCCTCGGCTCTATAGGCGAGCTGGATGTCCTGCGCCAGATCCAGGATGGTGCGGCTGCCCACCGACTTGCCGAAATAGTTGGTGGCGATCTCCGGCAACTGGTGCGCCTCGTCGAACACATAGACTTGCGCTTCGGGCACCAACTCGCCAAATCCGGTGTCTTTCACCGCCATATCGGCGAAGAAGAGGTGATGATTGATCACCACCACCTGGGCATCCATGGCCCGGCGCCGGGCCACCACCAGATGGCAGTCGTCGTAATAGGGGCAGTCGCGGCCGAGGCAGTTGTCGTTGGTGCTGGTGACGTGGGCGAGGATCTCGGCGTTCTCCTGCAGCCCAGGAATGTCCCCCACATCGCCGTTGTCGGTGGCGGTGGACCAAGACTTCACCTTGACCAGATCGCTGAGAATTTCGGGCTTTTGCAGGTGGGATTCGCTCAAGAGGCGGTTCATCCGCTCGATGCAGAGATAGTTGCTGCGCCCCTTGAGCAGGGCCACCGGCGGGGTGTAGGAGAGCGCGCCTGTGATGGTGGGGAGGTCCCGGTAGAAGAGCTGCTCCTGCAGGTTCTTTGAGCCAGTGCTTATCACCACCCGCTTGCCGGATTCCAGCGCCGGCACCAGATAGGCGTAAGTCTTGCCGGTGCCGGTGCCCGCCTCCACCAGCAGGCGGCTGCCGCCCTTGATGGCGCGCGCCACCGCTTCGGCCATCTCCAGTTGCGGCGCGCGGGCCTTGAAGCCCTCGATGTGGCTGGCCAGAGGGCCATCTGGCTTGAACAGGGTCTGGATGGTCAAAGGAGGGTCCCGCGCAAAAGCGGCCATTATGCCAAAAGCGTGGCGAAAGCGGGACTGATAATGCGTTCAGACGAAGAGATCGATCTGATGGTCCGGATCCGGCTTGTGATCATCTTCCTGCGCCTTTGGCTGATCACGCTTGGCCGGGTGATGCCCCTGCTGGTACTGCTGGGCGCCGCCGCCGTTGTCAGTGCCAATCTTGCGCAACTGATGCTTCTGGCTGATCTGGGTCACCTCCCGCTTGATGTCGTCGGGGCTCGGGGTCGACGGCGCGCGCGGCAAGATGGGGAATAACAGGTCCTGGCTGGGCATGGTGATCACTCCTCAGGCTATCTTGATTAGTTATCGACCAGAAAACCGTTTTCTCCACTTTAATCGGGCAAATCACAATTTCAGGTTGCATTTTCTGTCAAGGCAGGTAGTTTAAATCAGGCGTCAACTACGACATCTTATTTGTAAAGGATTGATTACATGAAGTTCACCCTGCTGAAGACTCATCATCACCATCATCATCCCGACTAGTCTTTCAGGAGGTTGACTGCTGGAAGACACTTAACTGGTGACTTCCAAAAGGACCGCAAGATTCATGAACCCTCGGAAGCACACACTTCCGAGGGTTTTTTCGTTTTTGACTAGAAGGAAATCGAGCAATGGAAACACAACGTCTGCGCATCGCCATGCAAAAATCCGGTCGCCTGAGCCAGGACTCCCAAGCCCTGTTCAAGAGCTGCGGCCTCAAAATTAACTTACGGGAACAGCGCCTTATCGCCCACGTGGAGAACATGCCCATCGACATATTGCGGGTGCGTGATGACGACATCCCGGGGCTGGTGATGGAAGGGGTGGTCGACCTTGGCATCATAGGCGAGAACGTGCTGGAAGAGGTGCAGCTCATTCGCGCCTCCCAGGATCTGCCCTATCAGGTCAAGACCCTCAAGCAGCTCGACTTCGGTGGCTGCCGCCTCTCCCTGGCGGTGCCGGAAGACGTCACCTACACAGGGCCGCAGAGTCTGGCGGGCAAACGCATCGCCACCTCCTACCCCGGGCTGCTCAAGCGCTTCTTCGACGAGAAAGGTCTTAATTTCAAGAGTGTGATGCTGGGCGGCTCGGTGGAAGTGGCGCCCCGCGCAGGCCTGGCCGATGCCATCTGCGATCTGGTCTCCACCGGCGCTACCCTGGAGGCCAACGGCCTCAAAGAGGTGGAGGTGATCTACCGCTCCAAGGCGGTGCTGGTGCAGGCTCCCAACCCCTTGAGTGAGGCCAAGCAGAAGCTCATCGACAAGCTGCTGCCCCGCATCCAGGGGATGCAGCAGGCCCGCGAGAGCAAGTACATCATGCTGCACGCCCCCAAAGACAAGCTCGATGCCATTACGGATCTGCTGCCGGGCGCCGAGCGCCCCACCATAATGCAGCTGGCCGGTGACACCAATCAGGTGGCGCTGCACGTCGTCTCCAGCGAGACCCTGTTCTGGGAGACCATGGAGCAGCTCAAGGCCCTCGGCGCCAGCTCCATCCTGGTGCTACCCATCGAAAAGATGATGGAATAAGGAAGGGACACCATGCAGACCCTGATCTGGAAGACCCTCTCCCCCGCACAACAGGCCGACGTGCTGACCCGGCCGGCGCTCAATGACGAGGCGGACATAGGTGCCGTGGTCAAGGAGATCATCGGCGCCGTGCGCAGCCGGGGCGACGACGCCCTGCGGGAACTCGGCCTGCGCTTCGAGCGCGCCCCCCGCGAACAGCTGCGCGTCAGCGAGGACGAAATCGAGGCCGCCTGCGCGCGGTTGGATGACGGTATCAAGGGTGCCATTGAAGCGGCCATCGCCAACATTCGCACCTTCCACGCCGCGCAAGCGCAGCCCGTGGTGCGGGTGGAGACCCAGCCCGGGGTGGTGTGCGAGCTGCGCACCCAGCCCATCAGCCGGGTCGGCCTCTATGTGCCCGGGGGCAGCGCGCCGCTCCCCTCCACCGTGATGATGCTGGCCATTCCGGCAAGCCTGGCCGGCTGCCGCGAGGTGGTGCTCTGCACCCCCTCTCCGGCCAGCGACGAGATACTGTTTGCCGCCCGCGCCTGTGGCGTCGAAAAGGTGTTCGCCATCGGCGGCGCCCAGGCCATCGCCGCCATGGCTTACGGCACCCAGAGCATTCCCAAGGTGGACAAGATTTTCGGCCCGGGCAACGCCTACGTGACCGAAGCCAAGGGCCAGGTCTCCCGCGACTGGCGCGGCGCCGCCATCGACATGCCCGCCGGCCCCTCCGAGGTGCTGGTGATTGCCGACGAGAGCGCCAATCCTGCCTTCGTGGCCGCGGATCTGCTCTCCCAGGCCGAGCACGGCCCCGATAGCCAGGTGGTGCTGGTGACCACCTCGCCGCTCCTGGCCGACGCCATCGCAGGCGAGATCAAGGGCCAGCTGGCCCAGCTCAGCCGCCGCGACATCGCCGCCCAGGCGCTCGGCAGCAGCCTGGTGATCCTCTGCGACAATCTGGACGAGGCCTGCGCCATCTCCAACGCCTATGCGCCGGAGCACCTGATAGTGCAGACCCAAGCGCCCCGCGATCTGCTGGACAGACTCGAGAACGCCGGCTCCATCTTCTTGGGATCCTGGACGCCGGAGTCGGTCGGCGATTACGCCAGCGGCACCAACCACACCCTGCCCACCTACGGCTATGCCCGCACCTGCTCCAGCCTCGGGCTCGCGGATTACCAGCGCCGCTACACGGTGCAGGAGCTGAGTATCGAGGGGATCCAGGGCCTTGGCCCCATAGTCCAGCGCATCGCCGATGCGGAAGGGCTGGATGCCCATAAAAACGCCGTCACCCTCAGATTGAACGCACTTTCAAGCCAGCAGCAGAAGGATTTGTCATGAGCATCGCCAATCTGGCTCGCCGCGTGGTGCGGGCCCTCACCCCCTATCAATCCGCCCGTCGCATCGGTGGTCAGGGTCATGTCTGGCTCAACGCCAACGAGGCGCCGCTGGCCTACCCCTTCACCATCGAGGGCAACCGCCTCAATCGCTACCCCGAGTGCCAGCCGGCCGAGGTGGTCAACGGCTACGCCGCCTACGCCGGGGTCAATCCGAGCCAGGTGCTGGTGAGCCGCGGCGCCGACGAGGCCATAGAACTGCTGATCCGCACCTTCTGCGAGGCGGGGGAAGATCAGATCCTCATCTGCCCCCCCACCTACGGCATGTACGCCATCAGCGCCGAGACCTGCGGCGTCGGCATCGTCGAGCAGCCGCTCACCGCCAGCCGTCAGCCGGACTGGTCCGCCATCGCGGATCGCCTCTCCGATGTGAAGCTGGTGTTCCTCTGCTCCCCCAACAACCCCACCGGGGATCTGGTGGGCCGCAAGGGGCTCATCGCCTTGCTGGAGAAGGCCCGGGAGCGCGCCATCGTGGTGGTGGACGAGGCCTACATCGAGTTCTGCCCGGAAGGCTCAGTGGTGGATCTGCTGGACCAATACCCCAATCTGGTGGTGACTCGCACCCTCTCCAAGGCCTTTGCCCTGGCGGGCATCCGCTGCGGCTTTACCTTGGGCAATCCCGAGGTGATCACCATGCTGGCCAAGGTGATAGCCCCCTACCCCATCCCCGAACCCATCGCCCAGATAGCGGCCCAGGCCCTCTCCCCCATGGGGCTGGCGCTGATGCAGGAGCGGGTGCAGGAGCTCAACAAGCAGAAGGCCCTCATCAAGGCCGAGCTGCTTCGGCTTGGCTGCGTGAAAGAGGTGTTCGAGGACAAGGGCAACTTCGTGCTGGTGCGCTTCACCGATGGCGCCGCCGTCTTTGCCGCCATGAAGGCCGCCGGCATCATCTTGCGTGATTTTTCCAGCAAGCCGGGCCTGGACAACAGCATCCGCATCACCATCGGCTATCAGGGGGAGATGGACGCCGTCCTCACCGTGCTGCGCGATCTATCGAACAGCACCCCCTCAGCCAGCAACCCGTCTGCCGCCAGCGTATAAGGAAGTAGCCAGATGAAGACCCCGTTTTTGTTTATCGACCGTGACGGCACCTTGATAGAAGAGCCGGTGACCGACAAGCAGGTGGACAGCCTCGCCAAGCTGCGCTTCGAGCCCATGGTGATCCCGGTGCTGCGCGAGCTGCAGGCCGCCGGATACGTGCTGGTGATGGTGACCAACCAGGATGGGCTGGGCACCGCCAGCCTGCCACTGGAAAACTTCCAGCCCCCTCAGGATCTGATGATGCACCTCTTTGAATCCCAAGGGGTGAACTGGGAGCAGGTGCTGATCTGCCCCCACTTCCCCACCGACGGTTGCAGCTGCCGCAAGCCGAACCTCGGGTTGGTGAAGGAGTACCTCGCCTCGGGTCGTATCGACTTTGCCAACTCCTTCGTGATTGGCGACAGACAGACAGATCTGCAACTTGCCGAGAACATGGGCATCCGCGGCATTCGCTACCAGCCGCAGGATCACGACTGGCTCGCCATCCGTGATCAGCTGCTCTCCAAGGGGCGGGTGGCCGAGGTGGAGCGCTACACCAAGGAGACCCGCATCCAGGTGGCGGTGGACTTGGACAAGAGCGGCGGCAACCAGATTGCCACCGGCATCGGCTTCTTCGATCACATGCTGGATCAGATAGCTACTCACGCCGGGTTCCGCCTCAAGCTGAAGGTCAGCGGCGATCTGCACATCGACGATCACCACACGGTGGAAGATGTGGGGCTGGCCCTGGGTCAGGCCCTGCGCCAGGCCCTTGGCAACAAGCGCGGCATAGGTCGCTTCGGTTTCGTGCTGGCGATGGACGAGGTACAGGCGGTGATCGATGGCCGCCCGCGCCATACCACCGATACCCCCTCCCTCACCGAGCTGGACGTGGCCACGGCGCTGGACTTGAGCGGCCGCCCCTACTTCGTGTTCGACTGCCCGAGCGGCTTTGGCCGCGACAGCGTGGGGGAGATGGCCACCGAGATGGTGCCCCACTTCTTCCGCTCCCTCTCGGACGCCATGGCCATCACCCTGCAGATGAAGGTGGGCAGCGGCAACACCCACCACCAGGTGGAGGCGCTGTTCAAGGGCTTTGGCCGCGCCCTGCGCCAGGCCATCCGGGTGGAAGGGAGCGAACTCCCCTCCAGCAAGGGGGTGCTGTGATGGGTTTGAGTAAGCAAAACCTCGTCATCATCGACACCGGCTGTGCCAATTTGGCCTCGGTGCGGATGGCGTTCGAGCGCCTCGGCGTGCAACCGCAGGTCTCCTGCCAGGCCGCCGACATCGAGCAGGCAGACAAGCTGATCCTGCCCGGGGTGGGCACTGCGGTGGCCGCCATGAAAAACCTCAACGAACGGGGACTGGTGCCCCTTATTCGCGCCGCCAAGCAGCCCCTGCTGGGCTTTTGTCTCGGCATGCAGATGCTGGCACAGGCCTCCGAGGAGACCATGAGTGGCAGTGACGGATCGGATGAGGGCTTGATCGAGGGCCTCGGCATAGTGCCTGGCAGGATCCGGCTGATGGAGGTGGGCAATCTGCGCCTGCCCCACATGGGCTGGAACCAGATTGAGCACGACGAGACCCACCCGTTGCTGAGAGGGATCCGAAGCGGCAGCTACTTCTACTTCGTCCACTCCTACGCCCTGGAGGTGACAGAGGCGACCCTCGCCAGCTGCGACTATGGCCATCCCTTCACCGCCATCGTCGGCCGTGACAACTTCTTCGGCGCCCAATTCCACCCGGAGCGCTCAGGCAGTGCCGGTGCCCGTTTACTGCAAAACTTTCTGGAGCTGTAACAAGGATGATCATTCCCGCAATTGACCTCATCAATGGCCAGGTAGTCCGACTCTATCAGGGGGACTACGGCCAGAAGACCGCATACAGCAGCAGCCCCCAGGCCCGCTTCGACGACTATGTTGCCCAGGGGGCGGAGCAACTGCACCTGGTGGATCTGGACGGCGCCAAGGATGCAAAAGCGCGCCAGCTTGCCCTCATCACCGAGCTGCTCGCCGTAACCCAGGCGCCGGTGCAGGTGGGCGGCGGGGTGCGCAGCGAGCAGGACGTGGCAGACCTCTTGGCCGCCGGCGCCAACCGGGTGGTGGTCGGCTCCACCGCCGTCAAGTCCCCGGATCTGGTGGCAAGCTGGATGGAAAAATACGGCCCCGAGCGCATAGTGCTGGCGCTGGACGTCAATATCGATGCCCAGGGTAATCGCCAGATTGCGGTGGCAGGTTGGCAGGAGAACAGCGGCGTGAGCCTCGAGGTGCTGATCGAGCGCTTCCTTCCCGCCGGGCTCAAGCACGTGCTCTGCACCGACATCAGCCGGGACGGGACCCTCTCGGGCAGCAACGTCGAGCTCTACCGGGATCTCTGCTCCCGCTACCCCAGCGTGGCGTTTCAGGCCTCAGGCGGTATCGGCGGCCTGGCCGACATAGAGGCGCTCAAGGACACAGGCGTCAGGGGGGTCATCCTCGGCCGCGCGCTGCTGGAGGGCAAGTTCGACGTGAAGCAGGCCATCGCCTGCTGGGATGAATGACCACGGGATCACCCGGTGATCCCTAAGGTGCCTGTCCGGCCATCAGCGCCGGAACAGGCACCTCTTCTTCTGGGGGCGCAGCGGCAAGCCCTTATAATCTGGAAGCAATTGACTCTATACTCGGACTCATCGAGATAACGTCACGGAAGGCTTATGTTCACATCTCACTGTGCCACCATCCTCATCGTCGATGACTCTCCCGAGAACCTGATGGTGCTGACCGAATTGCTCTCGCCCACCTATAGGGTGCTCGCCGCCCAGAGCGGGGAGAAGTGCCTGCGCATTGCCAGTGGCAAGACGAGACCGGATCTCATCCTGCTGGACGTGATGATGCCCGGCATGGACGGCTATGAGGTACTCAGACAACTGCGCACCAACCCCGAGACCCACCGCATTCCCGTGGTACTGCTTACCGCCCTCGCCGATCCCCAAAGCGAGGAGTTCGGCCTGTCGCTCGGGGCCGTCGACTACATCACCAAACCCATCAAGCCTGTCATCGTCCAGGCGCGGGTGCGCACCCAGCTGGAAGCCAAGCAGGCCCGGGATGGTCTGCACGATCAGAATGCGGCCCTGGAGGCCGAGGTGGCGCGCCGGATGACCGAAAACGATCTGATCCAGCAGGTCTCCATCCGGGCGCTGGCCCATCTGGCGGAGATCCGCGATCCCGAGACCGGCAATCACATCCTGCGCACCCAGGCCTATGTACGGCTGCTGGCGAGCGCCCTTGCCGGTCACCCCCGCTTTGCCGAGACACTGTCGCCGGATTACATCGATCTGCTGAGCCGCTCCGCTCCTCTGCACGACATCGGCAAGGTCGGCATTCCCGACCATATTCTGCTCAAGCCGGGCAAGCTGACCCCCGAGGAGTGGCAGATCATGCGTACCCACGCCAAGCTCGGCAGCGATGCCATCGAGGAGGCCGAGCGGGATATGGAGCAGCCATTGGCCTTCCTCACCCTGGCCAAGGAGATAGCTCACTGGCACCACGAGAAGTGGGACGGCAGCGGCTACCCGGATGGCCTCTGTGGCGACGCCATTCCTCTCTCGGCCAGGTTGATGGCGCTGGCGGATGTGTTTGACGCCCTCATCAGCGTCCGGGTCTACAAGCCAGCCATGTCCTATGAGGAGGCGCGCACCCTGATCCTCTCTGGCAGCGGTCGACATTTTGACCCGGACGTTGCGGCAGTCTTCGACAGCCATTTCGAACAGTTCGTCACCATAGCCGAGCGTTATCAGGATGACGCCGAGGTCGCCCATGGCTGAACAGCCTCCCCTGACCCGAGCCCATGTGCTCAACGTGGTGCTCACCTATGCCGCCGTGGCAAGCCTGTGGATCCTGCTCTCGGACAAGGCGGTGGAGTGGCTCTTCAGCACCCCGGCCCAGTTCGCCCTGGCCAGCACCATCAAGGGCTGGCTGTTTATCCTCATCACAGCGCTCATGCTCTATACCATGCTGCGCCGCCGCATCAATCAATCCACGGCAAGCCCCCGGCTCTCCGGGCGTCAGTGGCTGCCCATACTGCTGCTCAACAGCCTCATTCTGGCCCTGACTGCCATGGCCATCGCCCAGAACATAGGGCTGACCCGTGACAAGGAGGTCGCCCGGCTCGAAACCATCGCGGACCTAAAGAGCCGACGCATCACAGAGTGGCTGGGCAATCGGGAGCAGGATCTGCGCCAGATCATCGACAACCCGCGCTATGGGGATCTCTCACCCTCCGCTCAGAGGACCAAGCCGTCTGATGAACAGGCACAGCGGCTGACGCGGCTGGTGGAGTTCATCTCGGCAGAAGGATTCGATGGTGCGGCCCTCTTCGATCCGGCTGGCCAGCCCCTGTGGCAGACCCCGGGGGCGGGCATCATGAATGCCACATTGCGCGATGCCCTGGCCCGGGTGACCGCGGGCAAGGTACTCAGGGTCGGACCCTATCTGGATGAGCTGGGCCAGCCCAGGATCGACTTCGTGGCGCCTCTGACCACGGCGGCGGGGCCGGCGCCCGTCATAGTGCTGCAGATAAGCGGCAGCCACTGGATAAACCAGATCATCAAACCCTGGCCCATCCCCGACAGCAGTGGTGAAGCCACGCTGTTTCGCCAGCGCGCAGATCAGGTGCAGTATCTGAGCGACCTACGTTACCGCCCCGACTCGGCCCTTCGCCTGCACCTTCCGCTCCATCACGACACCTTGCTGGCGGCCCAGTATCTGCGTCTGGATGCCGGGCAACGAGGGCCCAGGGTGCTCTCTGGCAAGGATTATCGCGACATGGCGGCCTTTGGCGTCGTCTACCCGGTCGAGGGCACGGACTGGTATCTGCTGGCCAAGATAGACAAGGCCGAGCTCAACCAGGCCAGCTTCAAGGAGAGCATCTGGATTGGTCTCATCAGCCTGCTGGTGCTCTTCGTCACCAACGCCGGCATCATATTGCTGCGCCAGCACACCCGACTGCTGATGACCGAACAGGTCCGCCACTCCCAGGCACAACGGCTGCAGGCGTTGCAACTGCTCTCCGCCATCGCCGACAGCTCGGAGGATGCCATCTTCGCCAAGGACAGAGAGGGCAAATACATACTGTTCAATCGCGCCGCCAGCCAGTTCGTGGGCAAACCGGCCGCCGAGATGCTGGGCCAGGATGACCTGGCCATCTTTCCCCCCGATCAGGCCCGGATGCTGATGGCCGCCGGCCGTCGGGTGATAGAAAACAACCGGGTGCAAACCGAGGAGGAGTATCTCACCCTGCCCTGCGGCGATCGGGTATTCCTCGCCACCAAGGGGCCGCTGCAGGATAACGACGGTCAGGTGATCGGCATCTTCGGTATCTCCCGCGACATCACGGGCTTCAAGCGTGCCGAGGCAGATTTGCGAGAGCGGGAGGGACTGTTTCGTGCCCTGGTGGAGCAATCCCTTGCCGGCATCTATATCATCCAGCAGGGCAGACTCTGCTACATCAACCCCTGTTTTGCCCACCTGTTTGGCTATGACTCCCCCGGCGCCCTGCTCGGCGTCGGCCCACTGCACGCCTTGGCAAGCCCAGAGGACAGCGAACGGGTGGCCGAGCTGGTGCTGCGCTGCGAGCAGGAGGGTGGCGACATCCATGCCCGCTTCAGCGCCCTGCACCACGGCAGCCAGGCCCTGGAGGTGGAGCTGTACGGGCGGCGTGTCGACTATCGCGGCCAGCCCGCCGTGCTCGGGCTCTTGCTCGATGTCACCGAGCGGGAGCAGGTCGAGCAGGCTCTGACCCGCCAGGCCATGGAGCTGCGCCAGCAAAACGAGGAGCTGGAGCGTTTCAACAAGGTGATGGTGGACAGGGAGCTCGCCATGCTGACCCTCAAGCACCAGATCAATGAGCTCTCGCGCCAGCTCGGGCTACCGCCGCCCTACCCCCAGGCCCCCATGCCGCCGGAGGAGCACCCATGATGAACCGACCGCAACTGTGGCACGTCCGCCCAGCCACCCAGCGCTGGGGCGTCTGCCTGCTGGCCCTGCTGCTGCCCGTCCTGATGTTGCAGATCCGGGTCCAGCTGCCCATCGCCTTTGGCGAGCGGCCGTTGCTGGTGCTCTTCATGCTGCCCATCATCATCTGCGCCCTGCTGGGGGGCTTGCTGCCAGGCCTGCTCTGCACCCTGATCACTGCCCTGGTCACCACCTATTTCCTGCTGCCCCCAATCCATGAGCTGACAGTGGCGGCCGGTCAGGATCTGGTGCAGTGGGGACTCCTGATCGCCAACGGCGTGCTCGTCAGTCTGCTCAGCGCCGCCATCCACCACTCCCGCGCCCGGGAGATCCAGCGCTGGCAGGAACTGATCAGCACCCAATCCCGCCTGCAACAGAGCGAAAACCGCTTCCAGGTCACCTTCGAGCAGGCGGCAGTCGGCATCGCCCTGGTCGCCCCCGATGGTGGTTGGCTGAGGGTCAATCAGCGCCTGTGCGACATGCTGGGCTACAGTGCCGATGAGCTCATGGGCATGAGCTTCCAGCAGATCACCCACCCGGACGATCTCTTCATCGATCAGCACCACGTCACCAGGATGACGGCAGGCGAGCTGCCCCACTACACCCTGGAGAAGCGCTATCTGCGCAAGGGGGGCGAGATCATCTGGACGACACTGACGGTGGCCCTGGTCAGGGATCTCGAGGGAGAGCCCGATTACTTCATCTCCATCATCGAGGACAATCAGCAGAACAAGGAGACCGAAGAGGCCCTGCGCCGCAACGAGGGGATACTGCGAGAATCCCAGCGGCTGGCCAAGATCGGCAACTGGCGCTGGCGTGTCAGCGACGACAGCCACTTCTGGTCGCCGGAGATCTACCGCATCTATGGCCGTGATCCCGCCCTCCCCCCCGCCGTCTATCCCGAGGTGAAAAAGTACTTCACCCAGGAGGGCTGGCACACCATTGCCAAGGCCGTCGAGCGCTGCCTGCACAACGGGCAACCCTATGAATGCGATGCCGGCGTCATCAACGAGCAGGGGAACCCCGTCTGGGTCACCGCCCGTGGGGCCGCCTTGCGGGACGGGGACGGCAATGTCGTCGAGCTCTATGGCACTGTGCAGGACATCACGGAGCGCAAGCTGGCCGAGCAGCAGTTGCTGCACAATCAGCAGGTGGCGCTCGATACCCAGCGGCGCGCCCGCCTGGCGGCACTGAACCTGATGGACGATGCCATCAGTGCCCGGGTCCGAGCCGAGTCCATCAGCAGCGCCCTGCGCGAGAGCGAGCAACGGCTGCTGATGGCCCAGGAGGGCGCCCACGTCGGGATCTGGGAGTGGGACATGGTCAATGATCACCTCTTCTTTTCCCCGGAATGCGCCCGCCTCTATGGCCGCCACGCCGAACAACTCACGACCTTTCACGCCTGGCAGGCTTGCCTGCACCCGGAGGACAAGCCCCGTATCGACGCCTTGCTGTCCGAACTGTCGGTCAGCGACAAGCCCTTCGAAATCGAGTTCCGGATCCTGCTGCCAAACGGTGACCTATGCTGGCTGGTGAGCAAGGGCAGCGTCTATCGGGATGCCTGGCAGCGCCCCCTGCGTCTGCTCGGCATCCATCTTGATATCACAGAGCGCAAGCAGGCCGAGCAACAGCTGAGGCAGCTCTCCCTGGCTCTGGAGCAGAGCCCGGACGGCGTCTTCATCACGGATACCCGGGCCCGCATCGAATATGTCAACGCGGCCTTCCTGGCCATCAGCGGCTACCGGCAGGACGAGGTCATCGGTCAGACTCCCTCACTGCTGCGCTCCGGCCTCACCCCCAGAGCCACCTATGTTGCCCTGTGGGATGCCATCAAGCGCGGCCAGCGCTGGCACGGCGAGTTCGTCAACCGGCGCAAGGACGGCTCACACTATCAGGTGCTGGCAGCCATCTCCCCCATTCGCCAGGAGAACGGGGGAGTGACCCACTATGTGGCGGTACAGGCCGACATCACAGAGAAGAAACAGCTCGGCGAGGAGCTGGATCAGTACCGTTACCACCTGGAGGAGATGGTCAACGAGCGCACCCTGCAACTGGCCCAGGCCCATCAGCGCGCCGAGAGCGCCAACCGTGCCAAGAGCGCCTTCCTGGCCAACATGAGCCACGAGATCCGCACGCCCATGAACGCCATCCTGGGGCTGACTTATCTGCTCAAGCGCGACACCCCGGACAGCACCCAGCACGAGCGGCTGGAGAAGATCGACAATGCCGCCCAGCACCTGCTCACCATCATCAATGACATCCTGGATCTCTCCAAGATAGATGCGGGCAAGATGGCGCTGGAGCAAGGTGACTTCTCCCTCACCGCCATGCTGGACAACGTCAGCGCCCTGATGAGCGAGCAGGCCCGTGCCAAGGGCCTCAGCCTCATGGTCGACATGGGAGACTCGCCCATCTGGGTTCATGGCGACATCACCCGCCTGCGCCAGGCACTGCTCAACTACGCCGCCAATGCCATCAAGTTTACCGAGCAGGGCGCTGTCACCCTGCGGGTACGGATGGCCCGTCCGCTTGCCAGCGGCTACCTGCTGCGCTTCGAGGTAGAAGATACCGGCATCGGCATCAGCCAAGAGCAGTGCGAGAAGCTGTTCCAGGCCTTCGAGCAGGCCGACGTCTCCACCACCCGCAAATACGGCGGCACAGGCCTCGGGCTCGCGATCACCAGTCGGCTTGCCGCCCTGATGGGAGGAGAGGCTGGCGTCAACAGCACCCTTGGCCAGGGCAGCTGTTTCTGGTTCACCGCCGCCCTCTCGGCGGGTCAGGGGGAGGCGCCGCAACCGCTCCCGCCTGCGCAGAGCCTGGCGCAGACCTTCTTCCCCCACAGGGCCCGGGTGCTGCTGGTGGAGGACAACGCCATCAACCGCGAGGTGGTGCTGGAGCTGCTTTGCCACAGCGGCCTGGTCATCGAGACCGCCGTCAATGGTCAGGAGGCGCTGGAGCGCGTCCGCCAGCATCCCTACGATCTCATCCTGATGGACATACAGATGCCGCTGATGGATGGCTACAGCGCCACCCGCGCCATCCGCGCCCTGCCCGGCCGGGAGCGGATCCCCATACTGGCCCTGACGGCAAGCGCCTTCGAGGAAGACAGGCAGGCGAGCGAATCGGCCGGCATGAACGACTTCATCGCCAAGCCTGTCACCCCCGCCAAGCTGTTTGAGGCGCTGCAGCGCTGGCTGCCCAGCAACGGGATGGTGGAGCCCGATGAGCAGGACCTGCCCCGCGACATGCAGGCAGGCCCCCTCGCCCCCCTGCATGGCTTCCCCGGGCTGGATCTGCAACAGGGGTTGGCGGCACTGCAGGGCAATCAGGAAAAATACCTTGCCTTGCTGCGCCACTTCGCCAGCGAGCATCACCAGGACATGGCCCTGCTCGGCCACCATCTGCAAACGGGTGACAGTGTGACCGCCACCCGACTGGTTCACACCTTGCGCGGGGTCGCGAGCACCCTTGGGATGACGGACCTCGCGCAGCAGTGCCTGCAGCTGGAACAGAGGCTCGCGGAGGATGGCCTTGAACAGCCCGCCCTGATGACGGCCATCGCCGGGGCCTTGGTTGCCCTGCGCGAACGATTGGGGGAGGAAGCGCCCGTCCCTGCGGCGGAGCTCATCCCCCTTGGCAGCCAGTGGCAACGGGATCTGCGCCACCAGATGGAGACGCTGCTGGCGCAAAGCGATACCGCCGTGATCCCGCTGTTCGAGCAGTATGCCGCCCCCTTGCGGCTCATGCTGGGGCCACGCAGCGAGACCCTGGCCAGGCAGTTGAAGGCATTCAACTTCGACGGTGCCCTGCTCACCCTTCGCCAATGCGTGGAAGCAGATGAGCCCCCAACAGAAGTGATCTCCCCCCTGCCCGATGGCCCTTCGCTGCCCCCGGGCCAGGCGAAAGGAGACAAAGGGTTGAATCACTGAATAAAGTCATGCATATAGTGTTGGTTCCCCCTGGGCCGCGCCGCCCGAAGAGCGCGCCGTTTCCCGCTCAGGATCCAGCAGAGAAAGCATGCCAACCGCTTTTCCGTCCGCCGCCTGATCCTGCGTCACCGGCAGAACGAAGTTTTTTTAACTGTGCTTTACATGGAGCAATGAGCATGTTGTCAAAGCGTATTATCCCCTGCCTTGACGTCAAAGATGGCGTTGTGGTCAAGGGCGTGCAGTTTCGCAACCACGAGGTGATGGGCGGCATAGTCGAGCTGGCCCGCCGCTACGCCGAGGAGGGTGCCGACGAGCTGGTGTTCTATGACATCACCGCCTCGAGCGACGCCCGCGTGGTGGACAAGAGCTGGGTGAGCCGGGTGGCCGAGGTCATCGACATCCCCTTCTGCGTCGCCGGCGGTATCAAGAGCGTCGAAGATGCCCGCCAGATCCTGGAGTTTGGTGCCGACAAGGTCTCCATCAACTCCCCGGCCCTGGCCGATCCCACCCTGATCACCCGACTGGCGGAACGCTTCGGCGTGCAGTGCGTGGTGGTCGGCATCGACTCCTACTTCGATGCGGCGAGCGGCCAGTATCAGGTCAAGCAGTTCACCGGTGACGAGAGCCGCACCCTCACCACCAGCTGGACCACCCTGGAGTGGGTCAAGGAGGTGCAAAAGCGTGGCGCCGGCGAAATCGTGCTGAACGTGATGAACCAGGACGGCATGCGCCAGGGCTATGATCTCGAGCAGCTCAAGCTGGTACGGGCCGTCTGCAAGGTGCCGCTGATTGCCTCCGGCGGCGCCGGCACCATGGTCCATTTCCTCGATGCTTTTACCCAGGCCGACGTGGACGGGGCCCTGGCGGCCTCCGTCTTCCACAAGGGCCTTATCCCCATTCCCGAATTGAAACGCTGGCTGAAAAACGAAGGAGTCGCCATCCGTGAATAATCCCTTGATTGATCCCACCCTCATCGACCGCCTCGATTGGGCAAAATGTGACGGCATGATCCCCGCCATCGTCCAGCATGCCGCCAGCGGCGAGGTGCTGATGCAGGGCTTCATGACCCGCGAAGCCCTGGAAAAGACCCAGGCCACCGGCCAGGTCACCTTCTTCAGTCGCAGCAAGCAGCGCCTCTGGACCAAGGGTGAGAGCTCGGGCCATGTGCTCAAACTCGTGGCCATCAGCACCGACTGCGATCAGGATTCCCTGCTGGTCGCCGCCGATCCGGTCGGCCCCACCTGCCACCTGGGCACCCCTTCCTGCTTCGACGGTCACCCGCTGCCGCCGCTCGGCTTCCTCGCCGAGCTCGAGCAGATACTGGCTTCGCGCAAGGGGGCAGACCCTGCCACCAGCTACACCGCCAGCCTCTATGGCAAGGGCACCAAGCGCATCGCCCAGAAGGTGGGTGAAGAGGGGGTGGAAGTAGCCCTGGCCGCCATGGCGAAAGACAGAGAAGAGCTCATCAACGAATCCGCCGATCTTCTATATCACCTCACCGTGCTGCTGCAAAACGAGGGGCTGGGCCTGAAGGATGTGGTGCAGCGCCTCCATGAGCGCCACAACAAGTAGTCTTTCCACCGATAGACAAAACGGGCCCGCTGGGCCCGTTTTTTGTGCGCCTGCGCCCTCTTCGCGGGAGTAAGCCGCCTCAAGGGGACTCTGCGCCCCTGATCGGGCCGGGATACCAAGGCTGGCCTCCCCCCTGAACAGGGAGTCGCTCATCCCAGGGTCGGCGGCGATAATGGCGCACCACCCTCACCTCCCCAGACGCGATGAACAAATTTCAGGTTTTCTCCACCCCGGAGGCGCCCGCCGCCTTCACCTTGCTCGACATGGCGTCGACCAGCTTCCTGGCAGACAAGGCCGTTTTGCTGGCGCAGGGGTTCGAGGTCATAGGCGAACCCATACTGGCCCCTGATGCCCGCGCGGCGGCCGAATCCCATCAACTCAACATGGCCGATCCCAGCCGCCCCTATGGCGGCCCCAGCACCATAGGCCTCTTCGCTTATACCCTGCTTAATGCCCCCCGGCTGTTTGGCAAGGGCAAATCACCAAGACGCTGACTGAAGCCGACCTGAATAAAGGCCCCTTGGGATGTCGCAAATGGGGCCTGTCCGGCGGGAAAGCCCCCATGGATAATGAAGGGACACAGTTCACCCCCAGAGGCCCTATGAGCAAATACCAGTTCTTCCGTCAGGGACAGGATCCCGCCAGCGTCACCTTCTTGCTGATGTCATCGCCCTCTTTCTTGACTGCCAAGGCGCAACTGCTGGAGCAGGGGTTTGAAGTGGTGGGGGATTATATCGATGCAGCCAACGAGAAAGAGGCGCTCGACAAGTTCAAGAGTGGCATGATAGAGCCGCTCGCGGAGTACACCAAGGCGACCGAGGAGGGAGGGTTCTATTACTTCATCACCGGCCTGTGGGAGGCGCTGAACAAGCGCATCAGGGGCGCCAATCCTCCCCGCTGATAGGCTAGGGTATGACAGACCCGCCATCTCTTCCCCAGCAAACAGTGAGCCTGTTGACCTTGCAACAGGCCTTCGCAGAACGAAAGGCCGGGCCCTGCAAGACGTGGTGCGGCGCCCTCATGAGCGGCATCACAAATGATCGGAGTATTGATATCCGACGGCTCACCCGGCTTGCCTCGACCAGTTAAAGGGGTGAGTCTTTGTGATATTAAAAATAAACAAGAGGGAGGCCTTATGCCTCCCTTTTAAATCCGAAAAAGACCTTACAGTCAAATAATGGTCATGCCCCGACTTATTGCTCAACATGATTAAAAAATATTCACGACACAAGCCATTGACTGGCATTTGGCTTTCAATCAAACAGCTCGAATCCAAAACTATCCAGCAAGTGGATTGCCTCAAGTCGTGTGAATTTAGTCCCTTTCAGGTGATTGTCCCGCACATCGATACGGTAATTTGTCGCCTCCCTGAAATCAGTACCGTTCAGGTTGGTATTGCCGAACATGCTTTCAGTAAAATCCGAGTATGAGAAATCGGATTTGCTGAAGTCGCCACCTCTGAAGTCCGCTGCCCTTACCTTGCACTCCTCCATGATCATCCCAGGCAATTTAAGACCAAATAACGAGGAGTCATTTAAAATAGATTTTTTGAACATGAGCTGACCAGGCACCACAAACCTTGACCACTCGGCTTTAGTCCAGTCAACCCCGATAATTTTACACTCTTCGTAAAGTACGGCTAAAAATCGGCTGCTATCAACGCGGAGGTTGCTCAGATCTGAATTTTTGAAGACGCAGTCAACGAACTTGCAACGTTGAAAATGGGCACCATTGAAGGAGCAATTCACAAAGACACAGTCTTCAAATACTTTTGCGTAGATATGGGTGTCGGCACACTTGAGACCATTGAACTCTTCTTGGTAATACTCGGCGATGCCGTCATCTATTCTATCTTTCATATTGAGCCTTATTGCGATAATTCTGACATTCACGCTCAGTCTTCATTGAGTGCTGTTTGCAGTTTTTCGAGAAACCTGCCGATATGAATGCCATCAACAAAGGAGTGATGCACCTGCACGGAAAAAGGCAGCATGACACGGCTCTCTCTCTCGGAATACTTTCCCCAATTGAAAAGAGGGATGGCGTTCTCTTTGTCTCCGGAGAATGTATGAGACAGTTGCGTATATGAGAACCAAGGTAGCGGTGAAAATTGAAAAACATTGCCTCCCGCTGGCGCTGTAAAATACGCCTGTTGTGCAAGCGCGGCCTGCTGCGCCGCCAACACATAGGCCTGCAGCGTATCCGTCAATGGGGCGTCAACAACCTTGAATAACTCTGTTTCCTTGTCAAGGTAAGTAAACACAGTATTGATTTGATCGTATAGCACCACGCGCCCATCCAAGAATCGGTAGCGAAATGCCTCCATTTCATTTGCACACCTGGCCGTGACGAATATCATGGCAAAGGTGAATGATGTCTCCAGCTTGCGGATTTTGTTTATAAATTTCGTCACATCCAGCTCAACGGTCACGCCATAGAGTGGATTGCTGAAATTCTTGAAAATATTGCAATGGAGTGCACGCCCCCACTTGGTTTCATCAACCAGGAGATAGTTTGACACAGCGAAACCGCCTTTTTTAAATGGGTTTAAAAAAGCTTCAAATCAAAAGCTGGTGATATCAACATTGCTTAAAATAGCAATTCAACCTCAATAAACCGTTATCAGGCTGGCTTGCCATCGATCAAGAGCTGTATCGCCGCGCCATAATGCTCGGCAATAATATCGATTGGCGTTGTCAGCAGTGTTTCGTGCTGGATAACGGCCAATGAATTGATAAGCCCCCCCGTCTGGGCAGAAATAAGGTGTGCTCTCAACTCAGCATCTTTCCCCGGCAAACGTTGAGCCAGTTTCTCAACGAATCGAGTTCTAACGACATCCTGTAAACGGGCTCTTATGGTCTCGCTGTCTGAGGCCTGAACCAAAGACACATAGGAACTCATTTTATTTTTAATGTCGCCGGAGATCAGCTCAAGAACGATACGGTATCCCATGCCATCCAATGAACCTGTGAGTGCTTTTTCACAAAAGTCGCTGATGGCCAGCGCTTCGAGAAAAAGCTCCTCCTTGGAGCCGAAATAGCGGATGAGCAATGCGGGATCGACCCCGACTTCCTTTGCGATAGCCCTGAGCGACGTCGCTCTGTAGCCGGTTGAAGAGAAAAGTTTTCGGGCAACATTCAGGATCAAGGCTTTGGTTGTGTCAGCACCACTCAATTTCACCACCCCCTCGGTAACAGCATCCTTGATCATATTTCCTTCCCTTTCCAAGCAGTCATGATGAGCGATTTTAGGTATGTCCCCCATACAAGTCAACGGCGTTGACATGGATTATTCAACACCGTTGACCTGGACTGTCCCGCGACACATCCACATGACCACAGGAGATGAACTGCCCTCAGATGCCCGTCCGCATCCCCTTCGACGGGATCACTCCAACTGCTTGCGCAACATGAACTTTTGCACCTTGCCGGTGGAGGTCTTGGGCAGGGGGGTGAAGATGATGCGCTTGGGGGCCTTGAAGTGGGCCATCTGCTCGCGGCAGAAGGCGATCAGCTCCGCCTGGCTGAGCACATGCCCCTCCTTGAGCTTGACGAAGGCGCAGGGCACCTCCCCCCACTTCTCGTCCGCCATGGCGATCACCGCGGCCTCGTCCACGTCCGGGTGGCGATAGAGCACGTCCTCCACCTCCAGGCTGGAGATGTTCTCCCCGCCCGAGATGATGATGTCCTTGGATCTGTCCTTGATCTCCACGTAGCCATCCGGGTGCCAGACCGCCAGATCCCCGCTTCGAAACCAGCCCTCCGCCATCGCCTCCTCGCTCGCCGCCGGGTTCTTGAGGTAGCCCTTCATGACGATGTTGCCGCGCAGGAAGATCTCCCCCAGGGTCTTGCCATCCCGGGGCACAGGCTCGCCGCTGACCGGGTTGGCTACCCGCATCTCTCCCTGCAATGGAGAGGCCACCCCCTGGCGCGCCTTGAGCCGGGAGAGCGCAGTGGCATCCTGCCCCTGCCAGCTTTGCTGGGGCTCGCACACCACGCAGGGGCCATAGGTCTCGGTGAGGCCATAGACATGGGTCACGGCTATCCCCATGGCCTCCATGCCGGCGATCACGGTGGCGGGTGGCGCCGCCCCCGCCGTCATCGCCTTGATGGGGTGATCGAGCCCCAGTTTCAGGGCCGGATCGGCGTTGTTCAACATGTTGAGCACTATGGGGGCGGCGCAAAAATGCGTCACCCTGTGTTCCTGCAGCGCCTCATAGATGGCGCCCGCCTGCACATGACGCAGGCAGACGCTCACCCCGGCGGTGGCCGCCAGGGTCCAGGGGAAGCACCAGCCGTTGCAGTGGAACATCGGCAGGGTCCACAGATAGACGGGGTGCTTGGGCAGCTCCCAGGAGAGCACGTTGTTGACCGCATTGAGGTGGGCGCCGCGATGGTGATAGACCACTCCCTTGGGGTTGCCCGTGGTGCCCGAGGTGTAGTTCAGGGAAATCGCCTGCCACTCGTCCGCCGGCAGCCAGCCGGGCTCGTCGCAGTTGCCCCCGGCAATAAAGTCCTCGTAGGTCAGCTCGCCGACCAGCTCTCCGTCCCGATAGAGGGGATCGTCGATGGCGATGACCAGAGGCTGGCTGTCAATGAGAGAGAGAGCCTTGCGCACCAGGGCACCAAACTCCCTGTCCACCAGCACCACCCTGCTCTGGGCATGCTGGAAGATGAAGGCCATGGACTCGGCATCGAGCCGGGTGTTGATGGTGTTGAGCACGGCGCCGCTCATGGGTACCCCGAAGTGGGCCTCGAACATGGCCGGGACATTGGGGGCGACGATGGAAACCGTATCACCCTCGCCAATCCCGTGCAGACGCAGGGCCGAGGCGAGCTGGCGACAGCGTACCTCGGTCTGGGCCCAGCTCTGGCGCAGGGGGCCGTGGATCAGGGCCGGGTAGTCGGGATAGACCCGAGCCGCCCGGGCCAGAAAGCTCAAGGGGGTCAGGGCCTCGAAATTGGCGGGCGTCTTGCCAAGGCCAGTCTCGTAGATGTGCGGCTTTGTCATCGGGTTCCTTCCTCATATGGGCACAAAGCGGGGGGCGTCTCGCGGATCACGGCGCACAAGGTACTTGGCAGGCGGCGGATCCTTATACCCGACGAGGGTACCAAGGGGGCGCACGCCCAGGTATTAGCGAAACGTCTTAAGGGGCTGCTCCCCCTGCCCCAGACTCTCGCGACGCCATCGCCCCACCTTTTGTCGCCAATCACAGACGCTCCCTTGCCGGGGCCGTTTTTGGCGCAGCCAGCCTCTGTCGCACCCGAAGGGCCATTGCCTTGAGCCCGGGGACAAAAATGCCAAGAATGAGCCCAGGCCCCAAGGGCAATCACTGTAAGGAGAGAAGAGATGAACACATCCATGTTGGCAGGTATCGGGATCGGTGTGGCCTCTGCACTGGCCTTGTCGGCGGCAGCCAGCGGATCCCTGTTTTCATCAGAGCCCCAGTTTGCCGAGGTGCTGGCCAGCAAACCGGTGACCGAGACCATCAATACGCCGCGCCAGGAGTGCCGCAACGTCACCGTCACCCACCGCAAGCCGGTGCAGGATGAACACAAGATCCTGGGCACAGTGGTCGGTGCGGCCCTCGGGGGCGTGGTGGGCCACCAGTTCGGTGGCGGCAGCGGCAAGAAGGTCGCCACCGTCGCCGGGGCCGCCGCCGGTGGCTACGCCGGCAACCAGGTGCAGGGCAACATGCAGGCGGGGGACACCTACACCACCACGGAGCAGCGCTGCAAGACGGTGCAGGACAGCAGCACCCGCACCCTGGGCTATGACGTCACCTACCGCCTCGCCGGTCAAGAAGGGGTAGTGCGAATGGAACAAAAACCCGGCACCACCATTCCGGTCAAGGATGGCAAGCTGGTACTGAGCAACGCGCAGGGTTGATACTCCGTTAGGAGCGCCCTGCCATGGAGAAGGCCCACCCGACGCGGTGGGCCTTTTTCATGGGCGAAGCAGGAGGACCCGGGCTGCCGCCCATGGGAAGATCCATGTGGAAAACCCAAGATAATTCAATCAAATAGGCTTCATAAGATCCCCTTTCCCCCGGTTGAGCCGCCCTTTTCCTCCTATACTCAGCCTGCTTGTGTTTTCTCTTGACCACGGCAGTGGGCTGGCTAAGATGTTTCCGATTGCCAGCCTGCGCTATAACGGTTTGAATATGTCAAAGATATCAAGTACATCGCCTCAATTGCATGTCTGCTTTGGCGACTTCGAACTGGATGAACGAAATGCACGGCTGCTGCACCATGGCCACGCCGTTCCCCTCTCCCCCATCCCATTTTGCCTACTGTGTACCCTGATCCGCGAGCATGGCGTGCTGCTGACCAAGGATGAGCTGCTCGATCGGGTGTGGGGCCATCGTTTCGTGAGCGCCTCCGTCCTCAAGGGAGCCATCAGCGATATCCGCACTCTGCTGGGAGACGATCCCCGCCAGCCGAGCTTCATAGAGACCGTCTCCCGCCGCGGCTATCGCTTCATCTGCCCGTTGCTCCCTCAGGAGGCCGCTTGCACCCCCGTCACGCCTGTCATCACTTCGCTTGCGATGCCGCAACAAACGCCCTCTTTGGGGCTGTTTGTCGGGCGGGGGGAGGCGCTGGCGCGTTTGCAAGACACCTGGCAGCGGGCGGCCCAAGGCTTGCGTGCCATCGTCTGGGTCGCGGGTGAACCCGGGATCGGCAAGTCGACCCTGATCGCGCACTTTTGCGCCGGGATCCCTGATGCCCTCTGGGTAAGGGGGCAATGCGTGCAACTGCATGGGGCGGGTGAACCCTATCTGCCGGTGCTGGAGGCCATCGCCGAGCTGTGCCGTCGTGATGAAGAGGCGGTCTCGCTGCTGCGCAGTGTGGCCCCGACCTGGCTGCTGCAGCTGCCCTGGCTCTGCTCGCCGGCGCAGCGCGAGACCCTGCTGCATGAGCTGGTCGGCGCCCATCCCCAGCGCATGTTGCGGGAGATGAGCGAGTTTTTGGATCGCTACACAGAGCAGCGACCGCTGCTGCTGATCACCGAAGATCTGCACTGGGGCGATCCCTCGACCCTCCAGCTCATCGACTACCTCGCCCGCCGACGCAGCCCCAGCCGTCTGATGTGGCTGGGCAGTGTCCGGCCTGATGAGCCCATTGTCCCCGACCATCCACTCCATGGGCTCAGGCAGGCGCTGCGCGGGCAGGGCCTGGGTGAGGAGATAGGCCTGGCCCCCTTCAGCGAGCAGGAGGTGGCGACCTATGTGAGCGAGCGGATGCCGGCCCTGAACGGCGCCCCCGGGCTTGCCCTCGCCCTCCATGAGCGAACCGGCGGCGTCCCGCTGTTCGTCGCCGCCCTCGCCACCGAGGTGATGAGCCGGACGGCCTATGGGGACGACACCGAGCCCGCGCGCCTGGTTCGCCGGGCGCTGCCCGAGAGCCTCAGTGCCCTGATCGATCACCATGTGGCCAGACTCCCCGAGCCGCGGCGCCAGCTGCTCGCCGCCGCCGCCGTGCTGGGCATGAGGGTCCATGTCGACACCCTGGCGCGGGTGCTGGAGTGCAGCCTGATGGAGATGGCGCAGCAGTGCGAGGCGCTGATCCGGGAGCGACTCTGGTTGATGGTGCCAGCCCCGGAGGCATCGACCGAGGGTCCCAACCGCTGCGTCCAGTTTCGCCATCAGCTGTTTCGCCAGCGCCTCTATGATGGCCTCTCCGCGCCCCTGCGTGGGGCGCTGCACGGCAAGACAGGGAGCATCCTGGAGGCGCTGCGGGCCGCAGGCCAGGAGGTGACCGCCGCCGAGCTGGCCATGCATTTTGACCGCGGCCACGCCCCCATGAAGGCCCTTGGCTATTATGCCGAGGCCGCCGAGGCTGCCCTGCTTCATCTCAGTCCCGCCGAATGCATGAGCCTGACCGCCCGGGGGTTGACCCTGATCGAGCAGCTCCCCGAGAGCCCGTCGCGCCACGCCCTGGAGATCACCCTGGCCACCCTGCGCGGCGCGGCCGCCTTCCACACCCTGGGTGCCGGGGAAGAGGCCCGCCATGCCTACCAAAGGGCCGCCGACCGGCTGGCCGAGGTGCCCGCTCACCCCATGGCCGGCCTGGCGCTCCATGGTCTGGGTTTCCTCCATGCCCTGCGGGCCGAATACCCGGAGGCCCTGGCCATCGCCGCGCGCGCGCGGACCCTCGCCACCGCCCAGGCGGATCCCCTGCTGATCCTGGCCGCCTGTACCGTGCAGGGCCAGGCGCTCATGATGCAGGGTCACCATGGCGCGGCCAGGGAGACCCTGGAGCAGGCCCTGCCGCTGCTCGAGCTGGCACAGGCGGGGGCCGAGCACAGCTTCATCGGCTTTATCGCCGATCCCCAGGTGACGGTACTGGCCTTGCTGAGCCTCCCCCTCGCCCAGCTCGGCCTGTTTGCCCAGGCCCGGGGGCGCCTGCAACAGGCCTATGCCCGCGCCCACCAGATCGCCCAGCCGATGGCGCTGATGATCACCCTCTGGTTCGATGCCCTGTGCGGGATCCGGTGCGGCGAGGTGGCGCGGGTGGCGACCCTGGCCGGCGAGATGCGTACCCTGGTCGATGAGTTTGCCCTCGCCCAGGGCCAGGCGCCCTGTCGCTGGTTCCAGGGGTGGGCTGACACCCAGTGGGGCAGGCCCCACGAAGGGGCGCGCCAGATCCGGCAGGCCTACCTGGACAACAGGGCGCTGGGGATGATATCCGGGGGCAGCGAGACCCTGGGCTACCTCGCCGAGGCCCTGGTGCTGCAACAAGAGTGGTACCAGGCGCAGGAACAGCTGGATCTGGCGCTCGCCCTGGTGCAGCGCCATGGTGAGCGCATCGTGCTGCCGCAACTGCTGCTGATCCAGGGGGCCATAGCACAGGCCGCCGGCGATACCCTGGCCGCCGCCACCTCGGCCCGTCAGGCGTTCGAGGAAGCCCAGGCCCAGGGCACCCCCTGGCTGGCCTTGCTGGCGCTGACCACACTGTGCGCATACCAGACCCCGACCCAGGCCGAGTGGGATGCCCTCGCCGCCCTGACAACCCGACTCGCCGAGGCGGGAGAGACTCCCCTCCTCGCCCAGGCAAACCACCTTCTCGCAAGCGGGCCAACCGCCAGATGATCCCGGGGGCCGCCCGTAACGCGCCCCCCCCCAGCTCCACTTTGAGCCCCGGAGCCCGCCATGCTCCATCATCTTACTGCCGGGGTTGCGAGCCACGTTCACCGGGGCAAGAGGCGCCATCAAGCCCAGGGAAGCCCCGGGCACGCCCTCTTCCAGCCAACCTCATAGCGCCTTGTCACTCCCCCCGCCCTGAGGCACCTTCCCCCGGCGGCCTCCCCCGTGTCATGAGCCAGCGCTGGCCCACTCTGCCCGCGAAAAGGGGCCCGACCCATTTCCGACCAAAGTCTGACCGCTTCCTGACCCCAGGCCGGGCGAGCCTTGTTACGCTCAGCATCCTGTTTCGCACCATGGACGACGCGAGTGTGACCCTGTCTCCAGCCCCCTTCTCTTCCGGCGCAGTGCCCGACGAGAACGGCGGTGCGCCGCATCCTTGCTCCGGCCTGGCGGCGTGCGAGCCAGCGCTCACCCGCCTCCCGGCGAAATGGCCCCATCTCTGCCAACCAACGAGGAATTGTCGTGAAACGCTTCGTCACCGCGGCCAGCGCCGCCACGCTCATCACCCTGCTCTGCGCATGCTCAGAGCCGGCCCCCTCCACGAGTGCATTGAGGCCGGTGAACACTATGGCGCTGCACTACGACAGCCTGCGCAACAGCCACCGCTATTTCGCCTCGGTCGCCTCCCGCTATGAGGTCGAACAAGCCTTTCGCATTGGCGGCAAGGTGCAGGAGCGCAAGGTCGATGTCGGCCAGGTCGTGAACGAGGGCGACGTGCTCGCCGTGCTCGATGATACGGATTACCTGCTCGCCGAGGAGGCCGCCCGCCAGCGCCTGGATGCGGCCAAGGCCGCCGCCTGGCAGGCCGAAGCCGACTGGCTGCGCCTCAAGGCGCTCAAGAAGAACGGCTCCGTCAGCGCCTCCCACGAGGAGCAGGCCCACAGCACCCTGCGCACCGCCAGGGCGGCAGCACAGGCCGAGGCTCGCCAATTCGAGCTGGCCCGCAACCAGGTCAATTACACCCTGCTGCGTGCCCCCATCAGTGGCGTGGTGACGGCGCTGCGCATGGAGACTGGCCAGGTGGTGGCGGCGGGTCAAGCCGTCATTACCATCGCCAACGAGGGCAAACCCGAGGTCGTGGCAGACATTCCGGAGAATCGGCTGGCCGAGTTCAAGGCGGCGCGCTACAAGGCGTCGCTGGCCACCGAACCGGACCGCTATTTTGACGTCGAGTTGCGCGAGCTGTCGGCGCAGGCCTCGGCCCAGACCCGCACCTACCGTGCCCGCCTCAAGCCGGTCGAACCGAGGCAGTTGCCCCTGGGGGCGACCGCGACCCTGATCGCCGAGCACACCGATGGGGGCGCCCGGGTCGCCACCCTCCCCGTCACTGCCCTCACCCAGGAGCAGGGTGCGCCGGCGGTATGGACGGTACAGCAGGATGGCGCGGGCAACAGCGGCGTCGTCAAGCTGGTCAAGGTGGCCATCCAGGGCTATCGCAGCGACCAGGTGCTGATCTCCGGCCCCGCCGAGGGTGCTCTCATCGTCACCGCCGGGGTGCAGAAGATGGCCCCGGGCCTGAAAGTCGCCCTGCCCGCCTCTGAGTCCCGGATTGACAGTGAGGAAGTGACCCGATGAACGCCTTCAACCTCACCCAATGGGCGCTGAACCACCGCGCCGTGGTGCTGTTCCTGCTCATCCTCATCACGGTGGCGGGCACCCTCGGCTTTGGCAAGCTGGGCCAGCTGGAGGATCCCAACTTCTCGGTGCCGTCCATGACCGCCATGGTGGCCTGGCCCGGCGCCACGGCGCAGCAGCTCCAGGATGAAGTGCTCAACCGCATGGAGAAGAAGTTCGAGCAGCTCGATCACTTCGAAAAGGTGGTGACCTTCTCCCGTCAGGGTTTTGGCGGCATGACGCTCAGCGTGAAGGGGGGGACCCCCAAGGCGGACCAGCAGGAGGCCTGGTACCAGGCGCGCAAGAAGCTCGCCGATCTCGAGCTCGAGCTGCCTGACGGCGTCGTGGGGCCCATCTTCAACGACGAGTTCGGTGACGTCTACGGCCTGATATACGCCGTCAAGGGCGACGGGGTCAGCCTCGCGGATCTCGCAGATCAGGCGGAGATCATCAAGCGCAATCTGCTCAAGGTGCCCATGGTCAACAAGATCGATCTGCTCGGCAAGCAGGCGGAAAAAATTTACATCGAGTTCTCCCACGAACGCCTGGCGGCGCTGGGCATCCAGCCAGCGCAGATCATGGCGGCCCTGAAGAGTCAGAACGCCATCCTGCCGGCAGGCTCCCTCGATACCGCCTCTGACCGTATCTATGTGCGCGTCAGCGGCCAGTTCCGTAACCTCGACGACATTCGCAACCTGCCCATTGCCGCCGGTGGCCGGGTGATCAAGCTCGGCGACTTCACCACAGTCCATCAGGGCTATGAGGATCCCCAGTCCTACAGCATCCGCCACAACGGCCAGCAGGTGCTGATGCTGGGGGTGGTGATGACCGACGATGGCAACATAGTCCAGCTCGGCGAGGCGCTCGAGGCGAGCGTCGCCAAGATCCAGAATGAACTGCCCTACGGCCTGGATCTTGAGCTGATCGCCGACCAACCCACCACGGTCAAGGAGGCGGTCTGGGACTTCGAGCGCGCACTGATGGAAGCCCTGGTGATCGTGGTGATCGTGAGCCTGCTGAGCCTGGGCTGGCGCCCGGGCCTGGTGGTCGCCCTGTCGGTCCCCCTGGTGCTGGGCATGGTCGCCATCGTCATGCTGGGAATGGGCTGGAATCTGGAGCGGATCTCTCTGGGGTCGCTCATCATCGCCCTGGGCCTGCTGGTGGACGACGCCATCATCGCCCTGGAGATGATGATCGTGAAGATGGAAGCGGGCTGGGACAAGGTCAAGGCCGCCTCCTACTCCTATCAGGCGACCGCCATGCCCCGTCTGTCCGGCGCCCTGATCACCGTCGCCGCCTTCATGCCGGTGGGCTTTGCCCAGTCCACCACGGGCGAATACGCCGGCGGCATCTTCTGGATCGTCGGCGCCGCCGTGGTGCTCTCCTGGATCTGCTCGGGGATGTTCACACCCTATCTTGCCGTCAAGATGCTGCCGGACAATCTGGGCCATCACCACGAAGGGGCCGATCCCTATGACACCAAGGGTTACCGCCGGCTGCGTGGCTGGATAGAGACGGCCATCGCGCGCCGCTGGCTGGTCATCGGCGTCACCTTCGGGGCCCTGGTGCTGGCCGTGCTGGGCATGAAGCTGGTGCCGCAGCAGTTCTTTCCGGACAGCACGCGGCCTGAGCTGATCGTCGAGCTGCGCGTCAAGGAAGGCGCCTCCTTCGCCGCGACCAGCGAACAGGTCCGGCGCATGGAGCAGGTGCTGGCCAAAGACGACGACGTGCGCTTCTTCACCGCCTACACGGGGGCAGGCGCACCGCGCTTCTCGCTCTCACTCACCCCAGAGCTGCCCAATCCGGGTTATGCCCAGTTTGTGGTGATGACCAAGGATCTGGAGGCGCGCGAGCGTCTGCGTTCGCGCCTGATGGCCATGGTCGACGAGCAGTTCCCCCAGACCTGGATACGCGTCACCCGCCTGGAACTCGGCCCGCCGGTCGGCTTCCCGGTACAGTTCCGCATCGTCGGTCCCGACACCCAGGTGGTACGCACCATAGCCCGCCAGGTGGAACAGGTGGTGGCCCGCAATCCGCAAACCCGTGACGTCCAGTTTGACTGGAACGAACCGGTGCGTACCCTGGGCGTGCAGCTCGATCAGGAGAAGGCGCGCGCCCTGGGCCTCTCCCCGGCCGAGGTGGCGATGGCGACCCAGTCCCTGATGCAGGGTGCGACCCTGACCCAGCTGCGCGATGGCGAGGAGTTGATCGACGTGGTCGCCCGAACCATTCCCTCGGAGCGGCTCGACGTCGAGACCCTGAAGGACATCAACCTCTATACGGCCCAGGGAACAGTGGTGTCCCTGTCCCAGATTGCGACCGTGCGCCATGAGCTGGAAGAGCCGGTGCTGTGGCGACGCAACCGCGACATGGCAATCACGGTACGGGCAGATGTGGTCGATGGCGCCCAGGGCGTCTCTGTGACCAAGGCGATCCAGCCCATGCTCAAGGAGATCGAAGGGAACTTGCCGTCCGGTTACCGGATTGACGTGGGCGGCTCGGTGGAGGAGAGCGACAAGGCCAACGATTCGCTGGTTGCCGTAGCCCCTGTGATGCTGATCACCATCTTGCTGATCCTGATGCTGCAGTTGCAGAGCTTCTCCCTGATGACCATGGTGTTGTTGACCGCACCGCTGGGATTGATAGGGGTCGTGGCCGCCTTGCTGCTGTTCCAGGCGCCCCTGGGTTTTGTCGCCATCCTCGGCATCATAGCCCTGTGCGGGATGATCATGCGCAACTCGGTGATCCTGATCGACCAGATCCAGATAGAGACCGCCAGTGGCCGGGATCCCTGGAGCGCCGTGGTCGAGGCGGCCGTGATGCGGGCCCGCCCTGTGATGCTGACGGCGGCGGCCACCGTGCTTGCCATGGTGCCCCTGACCCATAGCGTGTTCTGGGGCCCCATGGCCATCGCCATCATGGGGGGTCTGACCATTGCCACCCTGCTGACCATCTTCTTCGTACCCTCCCTCTATGCAGCCTGGTTCAGGATCGCCCCGGTCAAGGACACAGGGCGCACTGTGGCGCAGGCCGCTAACGCAGAGGAGCGAGCATAGTGAACAAGCGACGCACGGCACTGATGTTGGCGGGGCTGCTGCTGAGCGGCGCCAGCCAGGCTGCGGATGGCACCCTGACCCTCACGGTGGAGAACGACGTCTTTACCGGATCTGACAACAACTACACCAATGGCGTGGGGATCGCCTGGGTATCGGGGGACATAGACCCCGATGACCAAGGCGCACTCGGCCAATGGACCCGGCTCTGGTCGTTCCTGCCATTCGTGGCCGATGACGGCTACACCACTTATGCCTCCTGGGCCCTGGCCCAGGAGATCAACACCCCGGACGACATCGGGGAGCCCCATCCCGATGCCGATGATCAACCCTACTCAGGGGTGCTGGTGGTCGACAGCACCCTCTATGCCCGCAGGTGGGACTGGAGCCACGCCTGGCAGCTCAAACTGGGGGTGGTCGGCCCCGCCTCCCAGGCCGACGACACCCAGCGGGAGTTCCATCGCCTGATCGGGGCCGACAAGCCGCAAGGCTGGGATACCCAGCTGCCGAACGAACCCATCCTCAACCTCAACTACACGGTGGCCCACCTCGCCGCCGCCGGACGCACAGCCGCCGAGCTGGAGTGGCGCCTGGTGCCCCTGGCCACCGCCGGGGTCGGCAACTATTTCACCGGGGCCGGGGTCGGTCTCTATGGCGAGATAGGCTGGGATCTGGTGGATGCCCTGGGGGTCACCGCCTTGCGCTCCGGGCTCAATGCCGCCTCCACGGTCGGGATAGCTCCGCAGAATCGCTGGTCGCTGTCGCTCTTTGGCGGCGGCGGCGCCTACGGGGTCGTCCACTACCTGCCCCTCGATGGCACCCTGTTTCGCACCAGTCACTCCGTCGATTCCGAGCCCGTCATCGGCATGGGATCCTTCGGATTCTGTTTGCGGCGGGGCAAGTTGACTCTGGGGTTCGCCCGGACCTTTTTCAGCGAGACCTTCGACACCCAGCGAGAGCAGACCAACTTTGGCACCCTGAGCCTGTCATGGGTGCTGTGATCGCCACCCCCCTGGGCGAGCTCGTCGGCAGCCATCGCCTGGGCTGAGGCTGGCCTTGCGCCAGATGCAAGAGACAGCGGATCGCTGCATTACCATTCATAAAAAACGGGAGCCACTATGGCTCCCGTTTGTCATTTCATCCCCAGGGTCAGTGGCGGCCGAAGGGCCACCAGGGCTTGTCGTTGTCCTGGATGTCGACCCGGGTCTGCTGCACAGTCCCAGGCTGGGCACCCTGCACCTTCACCAGGCTTGTCTTGAACTGCTCGGTGGACTCCACGAACCAGTCATCCAGGATCAGCACCTTGATGGACTTGCTACCCCCCTCGCCCGCGGCCCAGCTCACCGACTGGCCGAACCAGGGCAGGAAATCCAGCCCCCAGCGCGCCGTGATCCCCTCAAGGCCCAAGGTAGCACGGGCGGGCTTGCTGAGATCGCCGCTGCGCACCACGGCTATCTCGGCAAACCACTGGCCCTCGTTCACCGTCATGCTGGCGCTCGCCAGGGCTATGGTGGAGGGCGCCAGCTTGTCCTTGATGGTCACCAGGGTCTGGTGCTGCTCACCCAGGGCCGCACCACTTGCCTCGAACAGCTCCAGGGTGAAGGTCTCATCCCCCTCGTGCAGGGTGTCGCTCTTCACCGGAATATTGATGGTCTGGCTGTCGCTCTGGCCAGCCGCCCAGTTCAGGGTACCGGTGAGTGGCGCCACGTCCTTGGCATCGGCGCTGCCGTAGGCGACACGGTAACTCACGCTTGCCTCCCCATAAGTGCCGTCACGGCGCGCCACGGACAGCGTGAGAGTGCTGCCCTCCTCCACGCTGGCGGCGGCGCTCTCCAGGCTCAAGACTCCGGCGGGCGGCAGCGGATACTGGATGACCACCAGCACGGGATCATGATCCGAGGCGCTGAAGGGTCCCTCGGATTTCACCAGCTGGCCGCTGTACTTGCTGCCGTACTCGAAGAAGTTGCTCTCGGCGGAGTTGATGTGCCAATCCTCGATACCGATCACCTTGGTCGCGAGGCTCGGGTTTGCCAGGGCGTGATCCAGGTTGCCGAGCTCCCCCTCGTAGCTGTAGGAGTAGGTGTCGGTGCCGTGGAAGCGGGTGTTGAGGTTCACCAGACCATAGCCCTTGCCGAGGGCGCTGCCGCTCTCCTCATAGGGCTGGCCCGCCAACGTGGTGAAGGAGGCGCTCAGGATCTGGCGCGCCTGGGCGGCCGGATCATAGTCGGTCAGCACCCGGATGGGATCCTCCATGCCGTAGGCGTTCAGATCCCCGATGAGCAGCAGATCCCCGCTCACCCCCTTGAGACGCTCCCCCAGCACCCTGGCGGCGGAGACCCGCAGGGCGTTGCAGTGGCCCTGGCCGTCCAGCGGGTCGGCGGTCACGTAGTCGGGGTAATCCTCGAAGCAGGCGGATCCCTTGGACTTGAGGTGGTTGACCACCAGGGTCAGGGGCGCATCCCCCTTGGGGGAGCTGAAGCGCTGTAGCAGCGACTCGCGCATGCCCTGATTGATGGCTACCGGTTTGCCGCTGGCGTCCTGGGCCTCGGCCTGCTGCACCGGCAGCACTATGAGGCTGGCGGCCCCTTGCGGCGTCACGCTGGCGGGTCTGTAGATGAGGCCCACGGTGATGGCGTCGGTGCCGATGGGCTGGCCATCGGGGGAAGCCACCCAGGCGTAGTGATCCGCCTCGTCCGGCTGGGCGGCGTTGAGGGCCGCCACCAGATTGGCGATGGCAGAGTTGTCGCCATAGCCGTTGTTCTCTATCTCCATCAGCCCCACCACGTCCGCATTGAGGCGGGTGATGGCGCTGACGATCTTGGTGCGCTGCAGCTCGAACTCAGGCACCGTCAGGGCGCCTCTGTTGCTGCCGGTGGGGTTGGCATCGCCGCCCACCACTGTGGTGAAGAAGTTGAGCACGTTGAAGCTCGCGACCCGCAGATCCCCCGCCTCGGCGAGCTCCGGCGTCTCTACCCGATCCCAGCCGCTGTGATCGATGTCGCTGCTGTCGATGCGGTTGCTGGCCACCAGCCGGAACAGGTTGTAGGAGTAGCCGAGCGCCCCCTCCAGCCCGTTGAGCTTGTCGCCGATACGCAGGTAGCCATCCTCTGCGTTGAAACCGGGATACCAGGGCAGCACGCCGTCCGGCGCCTTGGCGTCGGTCTCTACCACCAGCTGGTTTTGCTGGTTGCGCAGGGCCCAGTCGCTCGCCTCCTGGCTCATGGCGGCAAACTTCTGGGTCGACTTGATGAGGGGCGCGCCATAGGCCAGCACCAGGTTGTTGCGCTTGCCGTCGTAGTCGAAGCTGAAGTTGCGGGTCACCACCAGGCTGGATTCCGGTACCAGCCGCACCTGCATCCCCTCGTGGCGCTCCAGCAGCTGGCTCAGGCTCTCCCCTCCCACCGGTACCAGATCCACCGCCGGCAGCAAGGCCCCCACCGGCTGGGTCACCACCAGCTGATCGGCACTGAGCTGGGTCTGGTTGAAATACTCTTTGACCTTGCCCGAGACGCATACCTCGGCCCCCGGCACCAGGGCGCCTTTGACCTGGGTGCTGTGGATGAAGAGGCCGTCCGAAGTGGCCGGATCCCCGTCCCCCTGCGCGTCCTGAATGAAGAAGCCCTTGTAGAGGCCGCTCACCACCTGGGTCACCACGCCGCGAGTGGCATAGGCCTGCTCGGATTCAAACTTGCCGGCTGGCACCAGGGGGCTGCTGCTGCCGGGACCCTGAATGGCGGGCACGGGTATCAGCTGATCAACCGGGCAGACGAAGGCGGGCGGCTGGGTGCCATCGCAGGGAGCATCGCCGCTGCAGCCGAGGCCGCTGGCGTCATCCTTGGGGGCGGCTACATACTCCTGCGCCGGATCGAAGGGGCCGGTCGCATCAGTGCGGCCCGTGGTGACGGTGGCCTTGCGGCGCAGGGTCATGTCCAGGGTCGAGATGCTGCCGGACACCCAAGCCGTGCCCGGATCCACCCCCACCTGGCCTAAGCTGTCTGCAATCTCGCTGCCGCGATAGAGCACCAAGGCATCGTCGCCGTTGAACACCAGGTTGCCGCTGGTCTGATTGGCCTTGGCCAGGATCTCGCCGCTGGCGGAGGGATTGGCCAGCACCAGACTGGCCCCCGGGGCCAGGGTGCCTTGCAGCGCCAGGCTGTTGGTTGGGGCATCGGTGAGGGGTTTGCCGTTGGCGTAGAGCGCCAGCCGGTACTGGGCGAGATCGACGGAGTCCGAGCCGAGGTTGCTTAGCTCCACCGCCTTGTTGTTGCCAGAGCCTTCCAGGTATTCGCTGATCAGCAGTTGCGCCTGTGCCTGTCCTGAGAGCGCCAGCCCGACCGCGAGCGCCACCAGAGAGTGTCTTCCTGACATGGTCAGTTTCCTTTTTTTATGGGCAGATTATGTTATTGGCGCCCCGCGCAAGGCGGGCCGCAGCACCTTGTTACTGTCGAACTCGGCCAGCGGCCAAGATCGCGCCTACTCTGCCCCCTTAGCGGCGGAGTCGCTGGGAGCTGGCTAACAATGCCAACAAATTGTTGCGTGCAGGTGACGAGCAATACCCGTATGGGCAGGTTATTTCTCTCCCGAAGGCGGGGCGACGGGTCTGCCGATATGTTCTGCCGCCTCTGTGTCGTCCCGGCGCACAAGGGGATGACAGACTCTGACACAGGGATACCAATCCGCATCTTGGCAGGGTGCGGCCGAGGGCGGCCATGGGGGGCACGGCGGCCTTGGCAAGCCGGTCGGTACAAGGATGGGGAAATAACGGCAACCAGGGAGAAGCGCCGGGAGAAATCGCCGCAAGGTTGGCGAGCCAATATTCCCCCCTCATCGGCAGGCAAACCCCATGGCCACAGTGAAAACGATGCCAAATGAAACAGGATTTTATCCTGACTGACTGGGGCTAGACGGTCAGGCCCTAAAAAAGAGGGGGGAGTATGCAGACGGCCATTGCTTTTCGGCTCATGAATAGCAATAGTTCTCACTTCTTTTTTTAGGCCCTATCCCCCCGAGGTTTCACAAGATGTTTCGTCACCCCCTGGCAAAGTTGCTGCTGCTTGGTCAGCTCGCTCTGATGAGCTGGATGGCACAGGCCGCCGCCCCCGTTGAAGTGGAAGATGTGATGGGCCGCAAGGTCTCACTGAGCCTGCCTGCGAGCCGCATAGTGCTCGGTTTCTATCCCGAGGATTATCTGGCCGTGGCCGGTGAAGGGGGCGCCGATCGCCTGGTGGGCATGTCCCGTGGCTGGTTCGTCAAGTCCCGCCCCGCCATCTGGTCCCTCTATGTGGCCAGCCTGCCGCAACTGGCCAAGGTGCCCGACCTTGGCAACGTGCAGGATCAGAGCTTCTCCATCGAGAAGACCCTGGCGGTCAAACCCGATCTGGTGATCCTGGCCCAGTGGCAATACGAGGCCCTGGCCCCGGATCTGCCGCGCCTCGAGCAGGCTGGCATTCCGGTGGTGGTGGTGGATTACAACGCCCAGACCCTGGCCCGCCACATGGCGAGCACCCTGCTGCTTGGCAAGGTGACCGGTCAGGAGGCACGTGCCCAGAAGATGGCCGACGAATACAAGGCCAGGATTGACACCATCACTTCCCGGGTTGCCCAGGCGAAGCGCCAGCCGCCCCGCGTCTACATCGAGCTGGGGGACAAGGGCCCGGCCGAGTACAGCTACACCTATGGCAAGGACATGTGGGGCGCCATGGCCCTGCTGGCCGGCGGTGACAACGTCGCGGCCCCCTTCGTCGAACGCTGGGGCCCCATACACCCGGAGCAACTGCTGGCGAGCAAACCCGAGGTGATCCTGATGGCGGGCTACGAGAGCGTGAGCAGCGCAGAGGCGATGCAGGTCGGTCAGGATATTTCGGCCGAGACGGTGCGCCAGCGCCTGCAGGGCTTTGCTGCCCGTCCGGGCTGGAGCGAGTTGCCCGCCGTGCAGCAGGGTCGTCTCTACGCCGTCTACCACGGCGCCACCCGCAGCATCATGGATGCCGCCCTCATCGAGTTCATGGCCAAGGCGCTCTACCCGGACTTGTTCGAGGATCTCGATCCCCTGGCCACCTATCAGGGCTTCTACCGCAGCTATCTGCCCATTCGTCCCCAGGGCACCTTTATGCTGGGTATCAAGTAATGGCAGGTTGAACCTGACGGGCCGGACTTTTCCGACCCGAGTCAGGAAAGTCCCTCTTCGTCATCCCTCTTCAACCCTTGCGGGCGCCCCTTGAGAGCGCCCGTTTCAGGATGGTTATCATGAATGATTTGGCTGCCCTGCAGCAGACCCTCACCCGCCAGCGACAACGGGAGCGCCGCCGCTGGCACTGGCTGGCGCTGCTCACCCTGGTGCTGTGCATTACCCTGGTGCTCGACATCGCCACAGGCCCCTCCCTGCTGCCCCTTGGGGAAGTGATCGATGCCCTGCTCTCCCCCGCCCAGGCGGACTCCATGACTCGCACCATCGTCTTTGATATGCGCCTGCCCATCGCCCTGATGGCCCTGGTGGTCGGCGCCTCCCTCGGCCTTGGCGGCGTGCAGATGCAGACCCTGCTGGATAACCCCCTGGCCAGCCCCTACACGCTAGGGCTCGCGGCCGCGGCCGGGCTCGGCGCCGCACTGGCGCTCTATACCGGCGGTCTCGGGCTGCCGCCACTGATTGCCATTCCGGCCGGCGCCTTCATTTTGTGCATGTTTGCCGCCAGCCTCTTGTTTGGTCTGGCCATGATGCGCAACATCAGCAGCCAGACCCTGATCCTGGCGGGCATAGCCCTGCTGTTCCTGTTCCAGTCCCTGCTCTCCCTGCTGCAGTTCCTCTCCTCCCCCGAGCTCAACCAGCAGATCATGTTCTGGCTGTTTGGCAGCCTGATGCGCACCACCTGGGATGCCCTGATCATCACCGCCGCCGTCACCCTGATCTGCACCCTGCTCATCTACCGGGACGCCTGGGCCCTTACCAGCCTGCGTCTGGGGGAAGCCCGTGCCCGGAGTCTCGGGGTCAACGTGGACAGGCTGCGCATGAAGACCCTGATCCTGGTCGCCCTGCTCACCGCCACCGCCACCAGCTTCGTCGGCATCATCGGCTTCGTCGGCCTGGTGGCTCCCCACATAGCCCGCATGCTGGTGGGGGAAGATCAGCGCTTCCTGATCCCGCTGTCCGCCCTGTGCGGCGCCTGCATGCTCTCGGCGGCCTCGGTGCTCTCCAAGTCCATCATTCCGGGGGCCCTCTTTCCCATCGGCATAGTCACTGCGCTCATTGGCGTGCCCTTCTTCATCTGGCTGATCCTCGGCAGGGGGCGTAAACGTGCTTGAAATATCCCGACTCTCCCTCTCCCTCGGCCAGCAGACCCTGCTGCGGGAGCTCGACCTCACCCTGCATCCGGGTCAGGTCCATGTGATCATCGGCCCGAACGGGACCGGCAAGACCTCGCTGCTGCGCGCCCTCTTTGGGGAACTGACCCCGGCCGCCGGCGACATCCGCCTGGGGGGCCAGAGTGCCCGCCAGATGACCCAAGCCAAGTGGCGCCAGCAATTTGGCTACATGCCCCAGAACATCCAGCTGGAGCTGGATTTGAGCGTCATCGAGGTGGTGGTGCTGGGGCGCCTCGACAGCCTCTCCATGCGCCTCGCGGACGAGGACATACTGGCCGCCGGTCGCGCCCTGCAGGCCCTTGGCATCGCCCATCTGGCGGATCGCCCCCTTTACTCCTTAAGCGGCGGCCAGCGGCAGATGGTGCTGTTCGCCCAGGTGCTGCTGCGCGACCCCCGCATCATGATGCTGGACGAGCCGGTCAGCGCCCTGGACCTTCACCACCAGATGCAACTGATGGAACACCTCTGCCAGCAGACCCGGGAGCAGCAGTGGATCACCCTGGTGGTGCTGCACGATCTCAACCTGGCGGCCCAGTTTGCCGATCAGCTGATCGTGCTGGCGGGGGGCCATCTGCAAGCCTTCGGCCCCCCCGCCCAGGTGCTCGACGCCGATCTCATCGAGCGCCTCTATCAGGTGCCGGTGCAGATAAGCCACGATCAGAGCGGCATCCCCTTCCTTCGTACCCTGCGAAGACAATCATGACGAGACTTCCCATAACGCCGCCTTCGGCATGGCCCGCAACAGGCACCCGGGTGCACGCAAGATGAACGGCGCCTCCTACTGGCGGGACTGGCAGGGCATGAGCCCGGCCGCCCGCCTGCTCATCATCAATGGTCTGGCGTTCAACCTCGGCTTCTACATGATGCTGCCCTTCCTCGCCCAGCACATGGGCAGCGGACTTGGCCTTGCCGGCTGGGCCTGCGGCCTGGTCATGGGGATGCGGGTCTTCAGCCAGCAGGGGCTTTTCCTCTTAGGGGGGACGCTCGGTGATCGCATCGGCTATCACCCCGCCATCGTCTGGGGTTGCCTGGTACGATCGGTCGGCTTCCTGCTGCTGGGCTGGGCCGAATCCCTGCCCATACTGCTGCTGGCGGCGGCCCTCACCGGCTTTGCCGGGGCCCTCTTCACCCCCTGCGCCCAGGCCTATCTGGCGAGCGAATGCGGCACCCCGAGCCAGCGTCAGCGCGCCTTCGCCCTGCACAATCTCGCCAGCCAGGCGGGCATGCTGCTCGGCCCCCTGGTCGGTCTCACCTTGACCCAGCAGAGCTATGCCCTGACCGGGCTGCTGGCCGCCACCCTGTTCGCCCTGCTCGGGGTGCTGCAGTATCGGGTGCTGCCCAAACGCCCGGTGGCCAACCAGAGCCCGCGCGGCGCCATCTTGCGCCAGTGGGGCACCATTTTGCGCCAGCGCCCCTTCATGATGTTCACCCTGCTGGCGGGCAGCTACCAGATCCTGTTCCACCAGCTCTATCTGGCCCTGCCCGCCCATATCCAGAGCCTGCCGGATGCCACCCAGCTGCTCGGCGGCGTCTTCACCCTCTCGGCGGTGATCGGCGTCCTGCTTCAGCTGCCGGCATCGCGCCTGGTGGAGCGCCGCCTGGGGGTACCGCTCGCCATGGGGCTCGGTATCGGCCTGATGGGGCTCAGCTATCTGGCCCTCCCCCTGCTGGCCCCCTGGCCAACGGCGGGGGTATTGGCGCAGGTGGCCCTGCTATCCTTGGGCTCCATCCTCTGCTTCCCGCTCTTTGCCGCCCAGTTGCCCCGCTACGCCCCCCCAGACCAGCTCGCCAGCTACTACGGCTTCTATGCCAGCGCCGGGGGCTGCATGGCACTCTTTGGCAACCTGCTTATCGGTTTTATGCTGGGGGATGCGGGCACCCGCCCTGCCACGGCCATCTGGTGCCTGCTGGCGCTCGCCGGCTTGCTGGCCGGGTTTGGCCTCTATACCCAGCTGCGCAGAAGCGGCCACGAGCAAGCGGCCGTCAATCAATAAACGGGGCGGCCATGCATTACTTGGTGTTGCCACCCTGGTCGACCAGGTGGTTGACCTCACCTCCTTCCACATCAGGGCGAAGCGACTAGGCAAGGACTATGGGGTAGGTATCAAGCAACATCAAAGGCCCCTCGATTAACTGTGTAATCGCAGCGTATCGAGGGGCCTTAACAGGGCGGGTTTATGATGGGGTACATGAATAAAGCGCATCCTAAATCGGGTGACACTATGAGGAGGCAGCTGTTGCAAAGTACAATACGGCACTGTTTAATTACTCGCCGCACACTGTACAAAGCATGATTCAAGGAGGAATCGATGTCACGCATTCTGGCCATCTGGCTTGGTAGTCTAACTGTTGCCGCCCCCATGTTTACTCAGGCTGAAATCTACAAATGCACTAATAACGGCAATGTCACCTTCAGCGATATTCCCTGTACCAATAATGCGCAACCTATCGAGGTAAATGTCTATATTCCCTCGGATGATATTGTCGCTATGGCGAACCAACAGACCCAAGACATCGAACAAAATCTGGCAACTAGTAAGAAGCAACGCCAGATTGACACACTACACAGCGAGATAGAGACAAAGAAGCTGAAGAGAGACAATGAACTGAGATTACTCAAAAGCAAAAAAGGACTGGCTGCGAACAATCTGGCGGGTGCCACTTGGGAGAATAGTATCTCAGCCGAAATGCAGGCTGTAACGCTACGTTACCAGGGTGAAATTGATGCCTTAAACACCCAAATTGCAGTCCTTCAGTCAAAATAGAGAACCCCGCCGCAGCGGGGTTTTTACTTATTGTGAATGGCATCGTCATTTATATCCGAACAGGTCCAACCGATTTCGTCGGCTCCCGCTGCTCTGCCACCACGGCATAGGTCTGGTGCACCGATAGGCCATGCTTGCAGGCCCGTGCAAGCCAAGACTGTCCTCTCTACACCTCAGTGGCCCAATTGCAGCGCCAGCCAGACCGCAAGGGGGATCACCAGCACCGAGAGCGCATTGCCACCGAGCACTATGCTGGCCACCTTGTCGGGCTGGCACTGGTACTGCTCACAGAGCATGTAATTGAGCACCGCCGGGGGCAGCGCCACCGAGAGCATCAGGAGCGGGATCCAGGCAGGATCCAGGGGCAGCAGCCAGATGGCGATCCCAAGGGAGATGCCCCCCGCCAGCAGATAGAGCAGGTTGCACTTGAGCGCCAGCCCCAGGTGGTCCAGCTCCCCTTCCATCAGGCGGATGCCGAGGGCAAAGAGCATCAGGGGCACCGCTATCTGGCCGAGCAGGGAGGCGCTGGTCACCAGATAGTCCGGCAGCGGGATCTGCAGGTTGGCCACCAGCAGCCCCGCCAGGGCCGCCCACAGCATGGGGCTGCGCAGCCAGAGCCAGCGCGAGGCATTGGCCGAGAGGATGAACATGCCCACCGAGAAGTGAAGCAGATTGGAGAGCACGAAGAGGATGACGATGGCGCCGAGCTGCTGCTCGCCAAAGGCCAGCACCATCAGCGGGATGCCGAGGTTGCCTGTGTTGCGAAACATGGCGGGCAAGATCAACGCCGCTCTCTCTATGCCCTTGAGTTTGAGCAGGGAGAGCAGCAAGCCCGGCAGCAATATCACCAGGGCCCCAGCCGCGATAAGCGGCAGGTGGGCCGCCAGATCCAGCGGGTATTTCACCAGCGCCGAGAAGACCAGCGCCGGGGAGAAGAGCTCTATGTTGGCCCGGTTGATGTAACCGAGTTCGGCTCCCCCGCGCAGCCGCCCGTAGAGGGCGCCGAGGCCCGCCACCGCAAACACCGGGATGACGATATCGAGCAGTGCACTGAGCATGGGGAGTCCGTCTTAGAGTTCGCGGGCGGCGCGCCCCATCAGCACCACGGGATCCAGGGTGACCTCCAGGGTGCCGTTGCTGACCCAGAGCTGGCCGTCCGAGATGGTGCAGGTGAGCTGCATGGTGCGCTCCACCATGGCGGTCAGGGGCAGGGTCTGGCTGTCGGAGAGCTCGATCACGGTCAGGTTGTCGTGCAGGCCGAGCTTGCCCTGGTTCTGTTTCCACCAGACGCTGGTGCCACGGCCACCGTAGAGATAGAGCACCACCTGGCGGGAGCGGTTGCACGCCTTCTTGAGGCGCTTCTCGTCGGGCTGGCCGAGTTCAATCCAGAGCTCGATCTCGTCGGAATAGTTCTTGCGCCAGAGCTCGGGCTCGTCATCCGCCGAGAGTCCCTTGGTGAACTCCAGTCGCTCGGCGGCGTGCCAGGCAAAGGCCGCCAGCCGGATCATCATCCGCTCGTCGGTCTCGGAGGGGTGACGTGCCAGGGTGAGGGAGTAGTCCTGATAGAGATTGCGATCCATGTCAGACAAGCTGATCTGGGCCTTGAAGATGGTTGCCTTGAGCGCCATAGAAATCGTGAACACCTGATAAAAGAGAAAAGGGCGGACATGCCGGGCGCCAGTGTAATCAAAATGGCCGCCGGGTTCGACCATATTGACCACAGTTTTCCCCGCCTTGGCCTGGATAAATGCGTTAAAAAACACATAAAACAAATGCCAGTCCGAGGACTGGCATTTGGCGGCATTAACGAGAGTGACTCACTTCTCGGCGGACTTGACCCCGAAGGCATTGAGCAGCAGGCAGCAGGTCACTGCCACGGCCACGAAGCCGCTCAGGAAGATAAAGGGCATGGCCCCGTATCCCAATATGTTCCAGATGGTTTGTTCAAGCAGACTCATTGTGTGTCCTTCATCCAGTGAAATGGGTGTCCCTTTCGTGACGGGGTAGTCCCCGTTCCTGATAAGGCTATTTGACCTCAACCGGCGCCTGAGTCCTATGCCACCAAAGTAATAAATGGGGCACCAGTTTGCGCCAGATCAATGATTTGGCCCCTGATGCGCCGCTTTTTTGCCCATGGGGGCGAGCGTTCTCCCCTTCCCTGCCCCGGTCAGACAAAAAAAGCGAGGCGACCCCGGGGTCGCCTCGCGTGCTTTCTAGGCTGTTCGCCGCTGATCAGTAGAAGCGCTGCTGCTCCGCCGCCATCGTCTTGAGGCGTGCGCAGGGGGCGAACCTATCGCCGTGACGCTTCTGGTAGTGCTCGAGGCGCCCCACCAAATGATCGATGCCGAGGTTGTCCATGTAGCGGAAGGGGCCGCCCAGGAAAGGCGGGAAGCCGATGCCGAAGATGGCACCTATGTCGCCGTCACGGGCCGAGGCCACCACGCCGCTGTCGAGCGCCATGGCCGCTTCGTTGAGCATCAGCAGCACGCAGCGCTCGGCGATCTCCTGGCGGGCCAGCTTGGGCGATACCTTGACCCCGAGCACGGCATAGACGCTCTCGTCCACCGTTTTCTTGCCCTCCTTGCCGGTGAGGCGGTTGCGCGGCGCCGCCTTGCCGTAGAGGTAGAAGCCCTTGCCGTTCTTGCGCCCCTTGCGATCGTCTTGCAGCAGCTTGTCAAAGGCCTTGGGAGCCTGGAACTGCTCGCCGCCGAGCTCTTTCTCGAGGATGGGGGAGATCTTGGCCCCCACGTCGATACCGACCTCATCGAGCAAGGTGATGGGGCCGACCGGGAAGCCGAAGTCCAGCAGGGCACTGTCCAGCACCTCCACCGGCTCCCCTTCCAGCACCAGGCGCGCCGCCTCGTTCATGTAGGGAGCCAGGATGCGGTTCACGTAGAAACCGGCCTCGTCTTTGACCACGATAGGTGTCTTGCCCTGGGCACGGGCAAACGCCAGGGTGGTGGCCACCGTCTCGGCGCTGGTGCCGGCATGGGGGATGATTTCGGCCAGCGGCATCTTGTCCACCGGGCTGAAGTAGTGCAGCCCCACCACCCGCTCCGGATGGGCGGCATTGGCCGCTATCTGGTGGATGGGCAGGGAGGAGGTGTTGGAGGCAAAGACGGTGTGTTCACCGCACTCGCACTCCACGTCCGCCACCATCTGGTGCTTGAGGGCGAGATCCTCGAACACCGCCTCCACCACCATGTCCACCCGGTGGAAACCGGCGTAGTCCAGGGTGCCGGTGAGCAGGCTCATCTGCTTCTCCAGCTCGCTGCGCAGCAGTTGGCGGCGCTTGAGCTTCCTGGCCAGCAGGTCATAACTGTAACGCATGGCGTTACCGATGCCGGCACTCCCTACGTCCTTGATCCGCACCGGTACCCCGGCCTTGGTGGCGGTGACGAAGGCGATGCCGCCCCCCATCAGGCCTCCGCCCAGCACGGCGGCATGGGCCACCTTGCGCGGCTCGGCCCCCTGGTAGCTGACCTCTTTCTTCATCTCTGTGGTGGCGAAGAAAATTGAGCGCAGGGCGGCGGATTCCGCCGTCATCACCAGCTCGCCGAAGTGGCGGGACTCGGCGGCGAGGCCGGCCTGCATCCCCTCCTCCACGCCGATGCGCACCACCTCGAGGATCCGCTCAGGGGCCGGGTAGTTGCCACGGGTCTTGGCTTTGACTCCCTTGCGGGCCTGATCGAACAGCACCTTGCGACCCAGGGCATTGGTCTCCAGCACCTTGCCCTGCAGATCCCGCTTCAGGGTATGGCGGGGCTTGCCCTTCTTGGCCAGCTTGATGGCGGCCTCCAGCAGTATGGAAGGGGGCACCACATCGTCCACCAGCCCCAGTTTCTTGGCCTGCCTGGCCCTGACCTGCTTGCCGGTCAGCATCAGATCCAGCGCCTTGGCCACCCCGATGAGGCGCGGCAGGCGTTGGGTACCGCCGGAGCCCGGCAGCAGGCCGAGCTGCACTTCCGGCAAGCCCAGCACCGTCTTGCCGTGTTCGGTCACCACCCGGCCATGGCAGGCGAGCGCCAGCTCCAGCCCGCCACCCAAGCAGGGGCCGTGAATGGCGGCGATCACGGGTATGGTCAGCGCCTCGATCTCGGCGAAGACCACCTGCCCCTCCCGTGACAGCGTCTCGGCGTCACGGGCGCTGGTGCAGGCGGCCAGCATGCTGATGTCGGCCCCGGCGATGAAGGAGTCCTTCTTGCCGGAGGCGATCACCAGACCGATCAGATCGCGGTTCCCCTTTATCTCGGCCAGCACGGAGCGGATCTCGTCTGCGAAGGCGGCCTTGAGGGTGTTCATGCTCTCGCCGGGCACATCCATGGTGAGGATGCCGATGCCGTCTTTGCGAATATCCAGTGAAAAAGTCTTAGCGCTCATCATTCAACCTCCAGCACCATGGCCACACCCAGCCCACCCGCCGCACAGGCGGTGTTGAGCCCCAGTCCCCCACCCCGACGCCGCAGCTCGTGCAGGGTCTGGGTGATCATGCGCGCCCCTGTGGCGGCAAAGGGGTGGCCATAGGCCAGGGAGCCGCCGAGGACGTTGAACTTGTCCATGTCCACCTCGCCGATGGCCTGATCCCGGCCCAATTTGTCACGGGCGAATTCGGCACTGGCAAACATCTTGAGGTTGGCCAGGGTCTGGGCGGCAAAGGCTTCGTGCATGTCGATGAGGGTCAGATCGGCCAGCGTGATGCCGGCGCGGTCCAGCGCCAGCGGCGTGGCATAGGAGGGGCCCATCAGCATGTCCTGCCAGACGTCGATGGCGGAAAACGCGAAGCTGCGGATGTAACCCAGCGGCTCCAACCCCAACTCTTTCGCCCGCCCTTCGCGCATCAGCAGCACGGCGGCGGCGCCGTCGGTGAGCGGGGTGGCGTTGGCGGCGGTGACGGAGCCATGCAGCCGGTCAAACACCGGCTTGAGCTTGGCGTAGCTTGCCAGATCGGAGCTTTCACGGATGTTGTTGTCCCGCTCCAGCGGCGACTTGTAGGGGGGCACGTGGGCGGTGAACACCTCGCCATTGAGCTTGCCCTCGGCCCAGGCTTGCGCTGCCAGGGTGTGGGAGCGGTGGGCCAGGGCATCTTGCGCCTCGCGGCTGATCTGGTGGCTCTTGGCCATCTGCTCGGCGGTCTGTCCCATGGAGAGGCCGGTGGAGTACTCGGCCACCGCTGGCGGCACCGGCATCAAGTCTTTCAAGCGCAGACGACGCAGAATATTGAAACGCTGCTGCAGATTGCGCGCCTTGTTGAGATCCACCAGGGCGCGGGCCAGGGTCTTGCTCACCCCTATGGGGAGCACGGAGGAGGAGTCGGCACCGCCTGCGATGGCGATGTCGACAGTGCCGGCCATGATGGATTCGGTGACATTGGCCACCGCCTGGAAACTGGTGGCGCAGGCGCGCGACACGCTATAGGCATCGGTGCTGACGCTCATGCCGGTGCCGAGCACTATCTCGCGGGCTATGTTGGGGGCTTCGGGCATCTGGACCACCTGGCCGAACACCAGCTGGTCGATGAGCTTGGGATCGAGATCGGTGCGGGCGAGCATCTCGCTCACCACCAGTTTGCCGAGATCCACCGCTGGCACGCCGTGGAAGGCCGTGGCCTGCTTGGCAAAGGGGGTTCGCAGACCCGCCACGACGGCAATCCGTTCGCCCTGGCGAGTCGTCAGTTTCAATGGCTGTTTCATCCTGGCTCCTTGGTTAAACGAGAAGATTAAAAGGAAGAGGTCTGACCTCATTGCGCCACATCTTAACAATCCACTCACAAATTTCATACAGCTGATTGAAACTAAATTGCCGCCATCTTGCCACCCTCCCTCGCCCTTGGGGGCCAACTGGAGTATAAAAAGATCAACTTCTATGAAAACAACGGGTTCATTACATGGCAGCGGCCGAATTCAGAGCGCTTGGGGACTATCTTGGCAGTCAGATCCTGGGACAGGGCTTCCTCATTGAGGGGCTGCTGATTGCCCTGCTATGTGAAGGACATGTGTTGATCGAGGGCGCCCCCGGCCTTGCCAAGACTCGCGCCGTCAAGGCGCTGGCCGGCGCCGTCGAGGGGCGCTTCGCCCGCATCCAGTTCACCCCCGACCTGCTCCCTGCCGATCTCACCGGCAGCGAGGTGTTTCACCCCCAGGATGCCAGCTTCGTGTTCCAGCCCGGCCCATTGTTCAACCACCTGGTGCTGGCGGACGAGATAAACCGGGCCCCGGCCAAGGTGCAGTCCGCTCTGCTGGAGGCCATGGCCGAGCAGCAGATCACCGTGGGCAAGAAGAGCTGGCGCCTGCCGCCGCTCTTTATGGTGGCGGCCACGCAAAACCCTATAGAACAAGAGGGGACCTATCCCCTGCCGGAGGCCCAGCTCGATCGCTTCCTGCTGAAACTCATGGTGGATTACCCCAGCCCCGCCATGGAGCTGGCCATCTTGCAGCTCAACGCCGGAGGCGAGCAACTACCGCCGCCCCCCCTAACCCTGAGCCAGGCCGCCCTGCTCTCGGCCCGCAGCGCGGTGCAGGCCGTGCAGATGCAGAGCCGGCTCGAGCACTATCTGGTGCAACTTATCTGTGCCACCCGCCCCGGTAGCGGCCTCTGCCCCGAGCTGGAGCCCCTCATTGCGGTGGGCGCCAGCCCCAGGGCCAGCATAGGGCTGGCCCGCGCCGCCCGCGCCCGGGCATGGCTTGCCGGGCGGGATTTCGTGCTGCCGGAGGATATCCAGCAACTGGCCCCGGCCGTGCTGCGTCATCGCCTCATTCCCAGTTATCAGGCCCTGGCGGACAACCTCGACAACGATACCCTGATCGCCCGCCTGCTGGATGCCATTCCATGTCCCTGACAGCCCGCCGTTCATCGCCACCGTTTAATCCCCAGCTACCAGGCCCTGGCGGACAACCTCGACAACGACACCCTGATCGCTCGTCTGCTGGATCTTATCCCATGTCCCTGACAGCCCGACGTTCATCGCCACCGTTTAATCCCCAGCTATCAGGCCCTGGCGGACAACCTCGACAACGATACCCTGATCGCCCGCCTGCTGGATGCCATTCCATGTCCCTGACAGCCCGCCGTTCATCGCCACCGTTTAATCCCCAGCTACCAGGCCATGGCGGACAACCTCGACAACGATACCCTGATTGCCCGTCTGCTGGACCTTATCCCATGCCCCTGATGATCGGCCCCCATGACCAGATCCGCTGATCCCCGCGCCCATCCCGACATCGCCCTGCCCCTGGCCCAGTTGCTGGCCATCCGGCTGTGGGCAAGACAGGGTCAGCGGGCGCGCATTCACCAGGCACGTCAAGGACGGCTCAGGCGACAGCCGGGCCTGAATTTTCGTGAGCTGCGCCTCTATCAGGCCGGGGACGAAGTGCGCCACATCGACTGGCGGGTCACCGCCCGCCTCGGGCGCCCCCACACCCGGCTGTATGGCGAGGAGCAGGAGCAGGCCCACTGGCTGCTGCTGGACCTCTCCCCCGCCATGTATTTCGGCTCAGGCCCCCAGCTCAAGGCCCGCCTCGGCTGCGAGCTCACCGCCGCCCTGCTCTGGCAGGGGGAGAAGCAGGCAAACACCCTGGTCTGCCACGGGATCGAGACCCGACACGAATCTCAGCGTGACTCCCTGATCCCCCTGCTGGAGGCGCTCTGTCACCACTATGTGGCGGGGCTGGATCGCGCCCCCCTGGCCAACTCCCTGGCCCAGACCCTGGCGCGCCTCAGCCTGCCCCATGGCGCCAGACTGACACTGATCAGCCACCATCAGCCCCTTGAACAGGGGCTCAGCCAGCAGTTGCAACGCCTCGGCCAGCGCCACGACATCCACTATTGGCAGATCCGGGATCCCCTGGAAGCGGCCCTGCCCGAGCAGGGGCAACTGGCGGTGCAATCGGGCAAGCGCAGCGGCTGGCTCGATGCCGGACAGACCCTCTTTCGCTGGCGCTACCAAGAGGCGGCGAAGCAGCAGGCCGACGCCTGCCAGCAGCAGCTGTTGCCCCTGGTGCAGCGCCTCTACCGCCTCGACAACGGCTTGCCCCTGCAACGCCAGTGGCAGGAGGCTGGATGCCGTCTGTTCTGAGCGCAGCCCAAAGCGCCCCTCTCCAGCACCCGCCTGAGGAGATCTCCTCGCTGACGCGGCTTCAGGAGATCCAGGGGCAGCTTCGCGACATCCATCCGGGCCCGCCACTGGAGAGCGCGAGCGATCCCCGTCTGCTGGCCTGGGGCTGGCTGCTGATCGCCCTGCTCGCCGCCTTGCTGATCGGGGCCACGATAAACACGCTATGGCGTCAGCGCCGCTGGGCACGCCAGATAGACTGGCAGGCCGCCGATCTGGTGCCTGGCCTGCACGCCGCCCTGAGAGAGGCGGCCATCGCCCGCTGGCCAGAGGCCCGTTCCCTGCAAGGGGATGAGTGGCTCGCCTGGCTCGACCGCCGGGGAGGCAGTCATTTTGGCGAGTTCGCCCGCCAGTGGCCGGGCTGGCTGTACGGCTCAGACACGCCGGATGGGGCTCAGCGGGCGCGGCTGCGCCTTGCCTACCTCAACTGGGGGCGCCGCTGCGTCAGTGCACCGCGCTGGATGGCGCGCCCTGTGCTGTGGCGCCGCACCCGCGGTGGAGGGGCCAGATGATCCTCGCCTGGCCCTGGTTTGCCCTCGCCTTGGCGCTGCCCTTGCTGGTGCGCTTCGGCCTGCCCCCGCTCTCCCGCGCGAGTCGCGCCAGGCTGGCCCATGCCGGCTTCCCCCTGCTGCTGCCCCAGGCCGGGCAGCCTTTGTGGCGCATGGCCCTGTGCTGGTGCGCCCTGGTGCTGGCCCTGTGCCGCCCCCAGTGGCAGGAGGCCCCCCTCATTCACTACCAGGCCAGCCGGGACATCATCCTGGCGGTGGATCTCTCCGACAGCATGCGCACTCAGGACATGCTGGATGAGGGGGAGCAGCGCGATCGCCTCTCTGCGGTGCGCCAGCAGATAGCGCACCTCATCGGCGAGCGCCCCGGCGATCGCATCGCCCTCATCGTCTTTGCGGATCACGCCTACCTGCTCTCCCCCCTGACCCAGGAGACCCGGGCCCTGCTGGCACTGACCCGCGAGCTCGATTTCGATCTGGTGGGGCGCACCACGGCGCTCGGCGAGGCCATACTGCTGGCCCGCCAGCACGCCGACCCCGCCCGTCCCACCGCCCTGCTGCTGATCACCGATGGACGCAACACCGCGGGCAACGCAGAGCCCCTGACCGAGGCCAGGCGGGCCGCCGCCGCGGGCATCCGCCTCTATACCCTGGGGGTGGGGGCCGATCCCGACACCTTTGCCTCCCCCCTGGGAGGGGCAGACCCCAGCGCCGAGCTGGATGAGCCCTTGTTGCAGCAACTGGCCGAGCTTGGCCATGGCCGCTATTTTCGTGCCCGCAGCCAGTCCGATCTCTCGGCCATCAATCAGGCCATAGACACCCTGGAGCCTGCCTCCCGCCCGCAGACCCTCTATCGTCCCCACCATGAGCTCTATCCCTGGCCCCTGGCGCTGGCCTGGCTGCTGCTGGTGTGGCCGGTACGACTGCGCTGGCCGGTGCGGCGAACGGGCAGAGAAGATCCGGAGCCGCCCCATGAATAAGTGGCTAAAGGGTGCGTCATCATGGAGCTGATGCTGCTGCGCCCGCTCTGGCTGCTGGCCCTGTTGCCCTGGCTGTGGCAGGGGTGGCGCCGCCGTCGGCAGCGCCCCTTGCTGGCCCCCGCCATGCAGGCCTATCTGTTGCCGACCCGGGGCCGGGCCATTCCCTGGCTCTGGCTGGCCACACTGCCGGTGATCCTGGCTCTCGCGGGCCCCGCCCTGCGCCAGCAGAGCCAGACCGTCAGCAGCCCGGCCCTCGACATCTGGTTGCTGGATCTCTCAAGCTCCATGCAGGCCAAGGATCTGCCCCCGGATCGGGCGACCCGGGTGCGCCTGCTGCTTCAGGACATGCTGGCCGAAGCGGCGGCCCGGCAGGAACCCCACCCCCTTGGACTCATCCTGTTTGCCGGGGATGCCTACCTCGCCATGCCCCCCACCCGGGATCATCAGGCCATCTCGCTGCTGCTGCCGGACTTGCGCCCGGCCATCATGCCGCTTCAGGGCAGCGCGCCAGAGCGGGCCGTGGCGCTGGCCTTGACGCAGATCCCCCCGGGCCAGCAGGCACGCCTGCTGCTCATCACAGACGGCCTCTCGGACAGCCAGATGGCGCGCATCGCCGCCCTCTGGCCCTGCCTGGATAGCCTCTTCTGCCCGCAGGCGTCATCCCCCCGACTCGACATCCTGCTGGCCAATGCCGGCGAGCGCGCTGTGCTGCCCCCGCCACCTGCCGAGGGGTGGCAACTTGGCAGCGCCCTGGGGCAGACTCTGCCGGCACCGGACGGCGCCGCCATGGCGGATCTCGCGGCCAGCACAGGGGGAAGGCTGCAATGGCTGCAGGCCGGGCTCCCCTCCTTTGCCCCCCTGCCCATGAGCCAGACCCAGACCGGGGCCCAGTCCCTCGATCTCGGCCCCTGGTTGCTGCTCCCTCTGCTGCCCCTGGCGCTGCTGGCTCGCATAGGCGCGCACTGGTTGCTGCTGCTCATGGTGGTGATCTTCCCCCCGCACCCCCTGCAGGCGGCGCCCGCTCCCTGGTGGCCCGCCGAGGCGGCGCCGGGTTGGCAAGCCTTCTCCCAGGGGCGCTATCAGGAGGCGGCCCGCGCCTTCCAGGATCCCGTCTGGCAGGGCAATGCCTGGTACAGGGCCGGTGACTATGCCAGGGCCGTCGCCGCCTATGGCCGCGCCGACACGGCCACCGCCCACTACAACAGGGGCAATGCGCTGGTGTGGCTCGGGGATCTCAAGGGGGCCGAGCAGGCCTACCTGGCCGCCCTCAAGCAGGAGCCTGGGCATCAGGATGCCCTCCATAACCTGGCACTGCTGCGGGCCAGCCCCCCACAGGCGACCCCTGCTCCCCAGGCGCCCGAAACCGGCGAGCCACCCGAGCCCTCTGCCGCCTCGGACAACCCCCGCCCCCCGGCGCCCCCCGTGCTCTTGCTGGAGCAGCGGCTGCGCAAGGAGGCCGAGCGCCGTCCCCTTCTCAAGGTGGAGGAGCCTTGGTGATCCCCTGGTTGCGTTCACTCATCCGGTTGATGAAGGGGCCAAGCGGCGGGTGGCTGCTCGCCATGCTGCTGGTCACCCAGGTGCAGGCCGCCCCCCCTCGCGCCGAGCTGCTGGCGGGGGAAAGCGATCGCGACTGGCTGCTCGTCATCGAAGCCGACGGGGAGCTCAAGGGTGACGAGCTCAGCCTGCTCCCCCTGCTGCGCCAGTTTGCGGTGGGCCGGGTCAGCATCAGCCGCGTCAACACCCAGGTGAGCAGCCTGATCCGCTGGCAGATCCCGCTTCACCTGCTGGAGACCAGCCCCCGCCAGGTGCCGCCCCTGCCCCTCGGCGCCGAGCAGACACCCGCGTTGCCTATTCCGACGCGCCCCCAGACGGGCACACTGACGCAGCAACCCGAGACGCGCGTCTCCCCCGTTGAGCTGCAGGCCAGGGTGCTGCATCAGGGCCCCCTTTATCCGGGGCAACCCTTCATCTATGAGCTGAGCCTCTGGCTGCCCGCCAACATGGAGGCCCCCAACCTCAGCGAGCCCCTCGGTCAAGGCTTCACCATACGCCGCCTCGGCGACGATCGCTGGGAGTCCCCCGCCAGCCCCGGCATGCCCGGGCGCCTGATCCGCAAATGGCTGCTGCAGGCCAGGGAGCCCGGGCTGCATCCCCTGGAGTCCCCCCGATTCCAGGGTCGATTGCCCCAGGACCCGGACACCGCCACGCAAAGCGACGCAGGGGATCTGCTCTCGGCCAGGGCGGCCACCCTCTTCGTCAAGGTGGACAAGGCGCCGGTGGAGCCGGTGGCGAGCAGCCTGGTCCTGCGCCAGCAGTTCAGCCCGGCCAGGGGAGCCAGAGTCGGGGAGCCGGTGATCCGCACCCTCACCCTGGTGATGGAGGGGGGGGATGGCAACCGCCTGCCACAGATCCCGGCCCCGGCATTGCCGCAGGGCCTTTCGATGAAACCGGACGGCGAACAGCAGCAGGAGCGTTTCGTGGCCAAGGGGGCGCTGCGGGTCGAACGCCAGTGGCGCCAGGCCCTGACCGCTGAAACCGCGGGCAGCTATACCCTGCCCGCCGTGACCCTCCCCTGGTTCAACACCAGTACCGGGCGCATCGAGCAGGCCCAACTGCCGGCGCAGACGCTGCACATCGAGGGCGACGCCGCCCCTTCCGATCCCGCCAGGGCGCCCGGCACAGGGAGCCTCATCTGGGTGCTGTTGGCGCTGCTGCTGCGCACCTTGTGGCAAGGCGGGCCGCGCTGGCTCGCCTTCTATCGGCTGCAACGGGCCCTGGCGGCCCGGGAGCCTGATCTGGCCAGGTGGGCCTTGCTGGCCTGGGCTGGGCTTCGCTGGGGGCAGCCTTGCCAGCACCTGGCCAGCCTGCCCTGCCATGGCGATCCCGCCATGGGCACGCGACTCGATGATCTGGACAGGGCCTGTTTTGCCGCCCCCGAGGCTGCCGGCCAAGGGGTCGACTGGCAGGGGCTGGCCCTGGCGCTGTGCGCCAGGGAGACTTTTGCGATAGCCTATGTCCTCAGAAAACTGGCGTGGGCACGTCCTTGACGCCTGCGGCAAACCACTCATGAAAAAGGAATCGCATTCATGACGTTAGGTTTTTTTAGAAAAAAAAAGGCGGGAACGGGAAAGGATCCCTCTGCTACCCCGGTCTATGGGGATATGGCAGACAAACAAACGAAATACGAGGCCCTGGTGCATGCCCTGCACGGGGACATCTACCGCTACGCCTACTGGCTGTGCCGGGATCCGCAAGTCGCCGAGGATCTGGTGCAGGAGACCTTCCTGCGGGCCTGGAAGGCGATCGATTCCCTGATCGATGACAAGGCCGCCAAGGCCTGGCTCATCACCATATTGCGGCGGGAAAATGCCCGGCGCTTCGAGCGCAAGCAGTTCGATCTCATCGATCTCGACGAGCATCCCCAAAGCGATCAGGATGCGCTGCACAGCGAGCAGGAGATGGAGCACGAGTGGCTTAGGCGCCACATAGCCCGCCTGCCCGCCGAGTATCAGGAGCCCCTGCTGTTGCAGGTGCTGGGGGGGTTCAGCGGCGAGGAGATCGCCGCCCAGCTCGGCCTGAACAAGAACACCGTCATGACGCGGCTGTTCCGGGCTCGCAACCAGATCAAAGAGGCCATGGAGGCTGCGGTACAACAGAGAGGTCACACCAATGGATGAGCTTGAATTTCGCCGCCGGGCCATCACCCATCCCTCGGACAGGGATCCTGCCTTCCTCGCCGCGGCAGAGGCGTCTGTCGCCAATCGCAAGCACCTGGACGAGATGAAGCAGCTCGATCGCAGCCTGCAACGGGCGATGGAGGTCGAGGTGCCCGCCGGTCTCGCCGAGCGGATCTTGCTCCGCCAGGCGATGGAAGCGAGTGACGATGTGGTGGTGCCACTACCCTCCCCGGCCAAAAGCACCGGCTGGCGCTCCCTCGCCATCGCGGCATCGGTCGCCTTCCTGCTCGGCATGAGTACCCGCTGGATCAGCTGGCCACCGGCATCGGAGCCGCTGTCGCTGGCCCAGGTAGCCATGGCCCATGTCTATGGGGAGGAGCCCTTCATCCAGGGGGTGGATGAGAAGGTGAGCCTGCAGACCATCAACGCCAAGATGGAAAAATATGGCGCCACCCTGATGGACATGCCCGGCATGAAGATCACCTATGTCAATCACTGTGCCTTTTATCAGGGGCCGGCTCTGCACATGGTGATCCAGGGCAAGATGGGCCCGGTCACCCTGTTCCTGGTGCCCAAGCATGTGCCACTCACTATCCAGCCCGATTTTGCAGACGGCACCCTCAAGGGGGAGATACTCCCGCTCAAGGGGGCAAACATGGTGCTGATTGGAGACATGCAGGAGTCACTGGCCCCGGTTGCCCAGCAGCTTGAGTCACGTTTGCACTGGTCCATTTAACAGATCTTGACTGGGGCTGACCGGGCCCCGGTCACTTCCATATCACAGGCAGACACGGTCGTTGTCTGCCTGTTCATCTCAGAATCCCGACAACTTCCCGCCTGATACCCACCTGAAGTCACATTTTTACACTTTTTTTGAACGATTCAAAAGGAACTCATTGTGTGTTATTTATCCAATAATGGATAAAACAGACTATTTAAACGGCAAGTTAAAACAAATGATTAACACAATGGAAACTTTTATGTATTCTGCTGTCACTGGTCTGATTTCTTACCTCCTACCAGATCCATAGAATCACGCCAGAAGTGAATGGGAAGAAGCTGACATAACAACAGATCTTGTCGTCTATAGCGGCCAAAGAGCCCTGATATCGACAGAAAATCTGCTTACAAAGAGAGAACACTATGACAACTGCCTTTTTCAAGAAAAGCCTGATCGCCGCGGCCGTCACCCTGGCCAGCACTCAGACCTTCGCCGCCGCGTTCCAGCTGAACGAACACTCGGCCTCCGGTCTGGGCCGCGCCTATGCCGGTGAAGCCGCCATCGCCGACAACGCGTCCGTGCTGTCCCGCAACCCGGCCGCCATGACCACCTTCGACAAGATGGCACTGTCTGTTTCCGGTACCTATATCAAGCCCGATGTGGATGTCGCGGGTGACATCTATGCCGGTCCGGCCAAGCTGGCCTCCTCCAGCGAGAGCGACATCGCCCCCGATGCCTTCGTGCCGGCCACCTACTTCATCCAGCCCCTGAACGATCAGTGGGCCTGGGGGATTGGCCTCTTCTCCAACTACGGCCTCGCTACCGAGTACTCCAAGACCTTCCCGGCCGGTGCCGGTGCCGGTGATACCGAGCTGTTGACCTTCAACATCAACCCCAACATCGCCTACCGCATCAACTCCAACTTCAGCGTGGGTGCCGGTGTCAATGCCGTCTATGCCCAGGCCGAGCTGAACCGCTATGCCGGTGCCCTGGCACCTGGCCTGACCGCCAAAACCGGCGTGCCGCACAACAGCGACACCGCCATCGCTCACCTCAAGGGTGACACCTGGGGCTTTGGCTGGAACGTCGGCGCCCTGTACGAGATCAACGACAACAACCGCCTGGCCCTGACCTACCGCTCCCAGGTAGACCTGAGCTTTGACGGCGACTTCAAGGGGCTGACCTCAGGTTACAAGACCGTCGATGGCAACCTGAAGCTGGATCTGCCTGCCCAGGCCGAGTTCGCCGGTTACCACCGTCTGAACCAGCAGTTCGCGGTGCACTACTCCGTCAACTGGACCGACTGGAGCGCCTTCCAGGAGCTCAAGGCCACCAGCAACTCCTGCGCCGGTGGGATCTGCCTGCAAAAAGACGAGAAGTTCAAGGATTCCGCCCGCTACGCCATCGGTGGTACCTGGTACGTCAACCCGTCCTGGGAAGCCCGCATCGGCTTCGCCTACGACAACAGCCCGATCGAACCGGAATACCGCAGCCTGAGCATTCCTGACTCCGACCGTGTCTGGTACAGCGCCGGCGCCACCTACCACATCGATCAGGACATGAGCGTCGATTTCGGCATGGCCTACCTGGACGGCAAGGAAGTGGACGTGAACGAAGGTCTGACCAGCCATACCGATCCGGTACGCTGGAAGGGCACCTCCCACGGTAACGCCTTGCTGGCATCCGCCCAGTTCAACATGAAATTCTGATTTCATCGCGATCAGACAGAGCGCCTCCGGGCGCTCTTTTTTTATGCGGGATCCCCATCTCAGCGCACAGCTGTAGCAAACAGCTGTACTCTTTTTGTTTTTTATCAAACTGTTAGAGGCGATACCTCCAGCATTTAATCCCGTTTTGCCCTCTCGGCCCCCGCCCCCGTTGCCTTACTGGTCATACCATATAAAATCCCGCCCCCAACCGAATCACAGAATGAACCCTCAGTTCATCCCGAGGAAAAGCAATGCAGTCGACCATCAAGCCCTCCCTTATCGCCCTGATCTTGCTGCCTGGTCAGGTCCTGGCGGCCGGATTCCAGCTGGCGGAGCAATCGGCCACCGGCATGGGTCGCGCCTTCGCCGGGGAGGCAGCCATCGCCGACAACGCCAGCGTGCTCGCCCGTAACGCCGCCGCCATGACCCGTTTCGAACGCACCGCCTTCTCCGGCGGCGTCATTCATATCCAGCCTGACGTCAACATAGAGGGGGTGACCCGGGTCCCCACCACCCAGGGCCCGGTAACCCTGGATGCGAGCGCCAACGACATCGCGGACGGTGCCTGGGTGCCCAACGCCTATCTCATCCTGCCCCTGAATGATCAGTGGTGGCTGGGGCTGGCGGCCACCTCCTACTATGGCCTCGGCGTCCAGATGCCGGACAACTACAACGCCGGTCACTTCGGCAACGTCTCCGACATCAAGACGGTGGATCTCGGTGCCTCCCTGGCCTATCGCATCAACCGGAACTGGTCGGTCGGCGCCGGCCTCTCCGCCATCCATGGCGAAGGGGAAGTGGGCGGCACCTTCCCCTCCAACAACAAGATTGCCAAGCACCTCAAGGGGGATGGCTGGGCCCTTGGCTGGCATCTAAGCACCCTGCTGGAGCTGTCCCCTGCCACCCGCATCGGCCTCTCCTATCGCCATGACGTCAACCTGACTCTCTCCGGGGATGCCGTCGGCACCGATCTGCTGGGCCGTACCTTCACCGACACCGGCACCCTGGACTTGCCCCTGCCCGCCACCGCGGAGCTGGCCCTGTTCCATCAGCTGACCCCGGCCCTGGCGCTGCATTCGAGCATAAACTGGACCAACTGGAGCAAGTTCGTGCAGCTCGAATCCGAGCTCGATCACCATGGCACCATGCACATCAAGGACGAGCACTGGGAAGACAGCTGGCGCTACGCCCTCGGCCTGACCTATCAGCTGGCTCCGAAGTGGCAGCTTCGCTCCGGCCTGGCCTATGATCGCAGCCCGGTTCCCGCCGATCGCCGCACCATCTCCATCCCGGATTCGGATCGGATCTGGTACAGCGCCGGTGTGGGTTACCAGATAGACCGCAACCTGTCGCTGGATCTGGGGCTGACCCTGATCGACGGCAAGAAGGTCGAGGTGAGCGAGACCATGCAGCTCAGACCCGGGATAGCGCAAACCACCTCAACCTTCCAGGGCACCTCGGAAGGGGACGCCTGGCTGGCCGGCCTGCAACTCAACTACCTCTTCTGATCCCGCCACCCCTGGCAATACTATGCCAGTTGCTGACCCTTTCGACCCGGTCGGCACTGGCATAGTGATCCGCTTCACCATAGAATCAAGCCTTCACCCATGCTGGAGAAATGCATGTATTCCTATGTAGCAAGGCAGCCCATCCTGGATCGGGAATTGAAGACCCATGCCTATGAGCTGCTGTTTCGCGACAGCCTGGATAATGTGTTTCCCCCCATCTCCGCCCAGCTGGCCACCTCGCGACTGGTGACGGAGCAATTCCTGCAACAGAACATCGATCAGCTGCTTGGCGGCCACCCCTGTTTCATCAACTTTCCCCACTCCCTGCTGCTGGACGGCCTGGCCGAGTGCCTGCCCCAGGACAAGGTGGTGATCGAGATACTGGAAGATGCCGAGCCCGACGATGCCCTGCTGGACAAGGTGATCCAGCTCCACGGGCTGGGCTATCGGCTGGCGCTGGATGACTTCACCCTGGTCCCGGCCTGGGACAGGTTCCTGCCCTATATCCACATCATCAAGTTCGATCTGCGGGCCACACCGCTCGCCAGCATAGAGAAGTTCATGCTGACCCATAGCCATCTGCCGCTCACCTACCTCGCCGAAAAGGTGGAGGACAAGGACGAGTTTGAACGGATGAAGGGGCTCGGGGTCGAGTTGTTCCAGGGCTTCTTCTTCAGCCGGCCCCAGATGGTGCAGCAAACCACCATGCCCCCGACCCAGCTGGTGGTGATGCAACTGCTGAAGGTGGTCAACCAGGCCGAGCCGGATCTGGACAAGATAGAGCAGCTGCTCAACCAGGATCTCTCCCTCTCCCTCAAGCTGCTGCGCTACGTCAACCACCTCAAGCGCTTTCCCCAACCCATCGCCTCGTTTCGCCAGGCCGCCAGCTCCCTGGGGCACGCCCAGCTCAAGCGCTTCGTGGCCCTGATCGCCGCCACCAGTGCCGGTCACGACAAGAGTGCCGAGCTCTACCAGATGTCCCTCATCCGGGCCCGCTTCTGCGAGCTGCTGGCACAGACCCATGCCCCCACCCAGCAGGCGCAGCAAGCCTTCATCACCGGGCTCTTCTCCCTGCTGGACGTGCTGATGGGGCAACCGCTGGATCAGCTGCTCGGCACCATACCCCTGACCGCCGAGATCCGCGCCGCCTTGCTGGAGCGCAAGGGCAATCTGGGGTTCTATCTGGCGTTTTGTGAAGACTACGAGAAGGCCAACTGGCAACGGATCGCCGCCAGCACCGCCCGCCTGGGGCTCAATGAAGAGAAGGTCAGCCACCTCTATCTGGCCGCCACCACCTGGGTCAATCAGCAGCTCCAGGCCATGGAAGGGACGGACTGAACCCACTCCCCGCGTTCACCTATCCCCCCCGAAAATGACAACGTCCCTGCGTGAGGGACGTTGTGCATTTATCGGCAAGCGCCTTGGGTGCGACTCCTCAGCCCAGTTCGATGGCCATGGCGGTCGCCTCCCCGCCGCCGATGCACAGGCTCGCCACCCCTCGCCGCAGGCCCCGCGTGTGCAGGGCATGGATCAGGGTGACCAGGATGCGTGCACCGCTGGCCCCCAGGGGATGACCCAGGGCACAGGCGCCCCCGTTCACGTTCAGCTTGTGATGGGGGAGCTGGCACCCCGCCATGGCCAGCATGCTCACCATGGCGAAGGCCTCGTTCACCTCGAACAGGTCCACCTCCTCCACCGACCAGCCCACCCGGGCCAGCAGCTTGTCGATGGCCCCCACGGGGGCACTGGTAAACTCCGCCGGCAGGGCGGCATGGCTCTGGTAGCCGACCACCCTGGCCAGCACGGGCAAGCCCAGGCGCTCGGCGGTCTCGGCCCGCATCAGCACCAGTGCCGCCGCCCCGTCCGAGATGGAGCTGGCATTGGCCGCCGTGATGGTGCCCGTCTTGCTGAAGGCCGGTTTCAGGGTCGGTATCTTGTCGGGCCTGGCCTTCCCCGGTTGCTCGTCATCGGCCAGCAGCAGGGTGTCTGCCGCCATCACGGGCGCCAGCTCTGCCCCGAAGGCGCCGCTTCGCTGCGCCGCCAAGGCCCGCTCCAGGGAGGCGATGGCGAAGGCATCCATGTCGGCCCGGGTCAGCCCGGCCCTGTCCGCGCTCAGCTGGGCGTAGTGGCCCATCAGGTGCCCCTCGTAGGCATCCTGCAAGCCGTCGAGGAACATGTGATCCAGCACGCTCTGATGGCCCATGCGAAAACCGCTGCGCGCCTTGTCCAGCAGATAGGGGGCCCGGCTCATGCTCTCCATGCCGCCCGCCACCACCACATCCACCTCCCCGAGCCGCAACCCGTCTGCCGCCAGCATCACCGCCTTCATGCCGGAGCCGCACACCTTGTTGATGGTGGTGCAGGGCACGCTGTCCGGCAGCCCGGCCTTGAGCGCCGCCTGACGGGCCGGTGCCTGCCCGACCCCGGCGCTCAGCACATTGCCCAGATAGACCTCATCGACCCGAGTTGCGTCTATCCCGGCTGCCGCCAGGGCGGCGCGGATGGCGCAGGCGCCAAGCTCGGGCGCACTCAGGGCACTCAGGGCCCCTTGAAAGGCCCCCATGGGGGTACGTTTGGCCGCCACAATCACTATATCCATCAATCGCGCTCTCCTTGTTACATTGGGATAACATATGTCGCCGCCGTCCCCGGAACAAGACTTGCGGGGAAGTTGACGTTTGGGTAAGGTGCCAGCCTGCATTGACAACCAGATGACAGCCAAGACAGCCCTATGACCAAATCCAAGGATGACGCCCGGACCTTCAGCATCAGCGAGCTGGCCCGTGAATTCGATGTGACCACCCGCAGTATCCGCTTCTACGAGGATCAGGGCCTGCTGAACCCGACGCGCCAGGGGCAGACCCGGATCTACAGCCGTCAGGACAGGGTGCGCCTCAAGCTGACCCTGCGTGGCAAACGGCTGGGCTTCAGCCTCGCGGACATCCGGGAGCTGTTCGATCTCTATGACGCAGACAAGAGCAGCCGCTCCCAGTTGCAGACCATGCTGGGGCTGGTGGCCGACAAGCGGGAGACCCTGCAGCAGCAACTGGAAGACATCCAGATGGTCTTGCTGGAGCTGGAGGCTGCCGAGCAGCGCTGCCGGCAGGCACTGGGGCAGCTGACCCCCTGAGTGGGCAAGGGAGGGGCAGCCATCGCGGCCCCAGGAAAATAAAAAGAGGGAGGCTTGCGCCTCCCTCTTCTCATTCATGGCAGTGAGCCTGGTCTCAGGCTTCCTTGCTCCAGCGGTTCGGATCGTAATCCGGGCTGTAGCGATCGACTATGATGGCGCAAGCCGCATCGCCGGTGATGTTGAGGGCGGTACGTATCATGTCGAACAGGCGATCCAGTGCGAACAGCAGCGGCAGCCCCTCGATGGGGATGCCAGCCGCCAGCAGCACGGCCACCACCAGGAAGCTCGGGCCCGGCACGCCGGCCTGGCCGATGGCACCCAGGGTCGAAGTGACTATGATGGCCGCCCAGGCGCCCATGCTGAGATCGATGTTGTAGACCTGGGCGAAGAAGATGGCCACCAGACCGTAATAGATGGCGTTGCCGCTCATGTTGATGGTGGCACCCAGCGGCAGCACGAAGGAGGCGGTGGCGTTGGTCACCTTCAAATCGTGCTCGCAGGTCTCCATGTTGACCGGCAGGGTCGCCATGGACGAGGCGGTGGAGAAGGCCACTATCTGCGGCTTCTTCATCGCCGAGAAGTACTTGCGCACCGGCGTGTTGGAGAAGAAGGCGATCAGCATCGGGTAGACCACGAAGCCGAAGATGAGGATGGCGGCGACATAGACCACGAACAGCTTGAGCACAAGGGTCAGCACGTCGAAGCCATAGGTGCCGATGGCATCGGCCATCAGACCGAAGACCCCGATGGGGGCAATCAGCATCACCTTGTTGATCATCCAGACGAAGGCGTCCACCAGGGTGTTGAGGCCATCCACCAGCGGCTTGGCGCGCTCGCGGGGCTGCTTGGCCAGTGCTATGCCGAGGAACATGCAGAACACCAGGATCTGCAGTATGTTCGCCTCGTTCAGGGCGCTGAACACATTGGTCGGGATCATCCCAAGCAGGGTGGCCACAGCGTCTGGCAGGGCGCCCTTGTCGGCGTAGTCACCGGCAAACATGGCGGCGGTGGAGCCGAAATCGACCCCGACACCGGGCTTGAAGATTTGACCCATCACCAGCGCCAGCAGCACCGCCAGGGCGGAGGTACCGAGGAAGAAGGCGAGCGTGGTCACCCCTATCTTGCCCGCGGCCGGGCTGGCCCCCAGATTGGCGGCCCCGGACAGGATGGCGACCGCCACCAGCGGGATCACCAGCATCTTGATCAGCTGGATGAAGAGCGTACCCAAGGGGGCGAAGACGGTCGCCTGCTCACCCATGAGGGCACCCACCAGCGCTCCCAGGATCATGGCAACCACAACCTGGAAGCCGATATTTTTAATTAATCCTTTTGTCAACACAGAATGTTCCTTTATTAAGCAATTACTCACACTGTTGCAGCGTAAATGACCACCCAGAGCGTCAAATCCTCTCCATTGCTCTGGCGGCGCGCTTTATCTCATATTTATTACCCGTTTAACATCGTGATCCCTGAACGAAACGAATTTTTATGATTTTTCACAAAGTTGAGACCCACAAGAAACTCACCGTTTTTCCCCTATTTCACCATGACAATCGCCAAAATAATGTGCTACTTTGGCTTTGCAAACGTGCATACAGGGAAGAAAAGATGCTGAAAGTTAACGAATATTTTGACGGAAATGTTAAATCTATCGGTTTCGAGCAAAAAGGCGAGAAAGCCACGGTCGGCGTGATGGAAGCGGGTGATTACCAGTTCAACACCGCCGCCCCGGAGCGGATGACGGTGGTCAAGGGTGTCCTTCGCATCCAGCTGGCCGATGAAGACGAGTGGCACAGCTACCATCAGGGCGAGTCCTTCGACGTGGCCGGTCACTCCTCCTTCAAGCTGGAAGTGAAGACAGCCACCGCCTACCTGTGCGAGTTCCTCGACTGATAGCCCCTCAGGGGGGCCATGAGATGCAGAACCGCTCCTCCTGGTGCCCCTGATCCCCCTGTTTTGCCCCATTTCCACACCGCCATCACAGGCTGTTGCTTCCCCCCTTTTCATCGACTACAAAAAATTTACAATGTTTAGACGAAATCCATAATCGGAGTACGTCATGATCAGTGTCTTCGACCTGTTTTCCATCGGGATTGGTCCCTCTTCCTCCCACACAGTGGGGCCGATGCGGGCAGCCTGCGCCTTCGTGCACACCCTCAAGCAGAGCGCACTTCTCTCCCGCACCGAACGCGTCGTGGTCGAGTGCTACGGCTCCCTCGGCCAGACCGGCAAGGGTCATGGCACCGGCAAGGCCATCATCCTCGGGCTGGCCGGCTTTGAACCCGAATCCGTGGACATCGAGGCCATCCCCGCCTTCCTCGATCAGGTGGAGCACAGCCAGACCCTGCGGCTGGGAGGGGAGCAACCGAGCCAGTTCCCCCGCGTCGGTGCCATCCTCTTCAATCGGCGCAAGACCCTGCCCGCCCACTCCAACGGCATGACACTGCGCGCCTTCGCGGGCGACAGCCTGCTGTTCGAGCAGACCTACTACTCCATCGGTGGCGGCTTCATCATAGAGGAGAGCCACTTCGCCAACGCCCGGGAAGAGGCCGCCCGCTTCGATGCCGCCCACCCCGTCCCCTACCCCTTCGAGAGCGGGGCCCAGCTGCTGGCCCACTGCCAGGAGAGCGGCCTCTCCATCTCGGGATTGATGCTGGCCAATGAGAAGGTGTTTCGCAGCGAAGCCGAGATAAAGGCGGGCCTGCGCAAGATCTGGCAGGCGATGCAGGGCTGTGTCGAGCGCGGTTGCAGGAGCGAGGGGGTGTTGCCGGGGGGGCTCAAGGTGAAGCGCCGCGCCCCTGCCCTCTATCGCCAGCTCTGTGGCGAGACCAACTTCAACAAGGATCCCCTGATGGTGATGGAGTGGGTGGACCTGTTTGCCCTGGCCGTCAACGAGGAGAATGCCGCCGGTGGCCGGGTGGTGACAGCCCCCACCAACGGCGCCGCCGGCATCATCCCCGCCGTGCTGCACTATTACGATCGCTTCGTGCGCAAGGTGGATGACGAGCTGCTGATGCAGTACTTCCTCACCGCCGCCGCCATCGGCATCTTATATAAGAAGAACGCCTCCCTGTCGGGGGCAGAGGTGGGCTGTCAGGGAGAAGTGGGGGTCGCCTGCTCCATGGCCGCCGGCGCCCTGGCCGAGCTGCAGGGCGGCAGCCCGGCCGTGGTCGAGAACGCCGCCGAGATCGGCATGGAACACAACTTAGGGCTGACCTGCGATCCCATCGGCGGCCTGGTACAGGTGCCCTGCATAGAGCGCAACGCCATGGGGGCGGTCAAGGCGATCAACGCCGCCCGCCTGGCCCTGCGTGGCACAGGCGAGCACAAGGTCTCCCTGGACAAGGTGATCAGGACCATGTGGGAAACCGGCAACGACATGAAGACCAAGTACAAGGAGACAGCCCGCGGCGGCCTCGCCGTCAACATCACCGAATGTTAAGCCTGGGTAAAACGACCTCAGATGACCCTCAGATACCCGGCCTGGCCGGGTATTTTTTCGCAAAACGTTTGCCTTGCGCTTAACAAAATGGATAACCATCAAAATAAATTTTATACTCGCGCCGTGAATTCAACAAAAATAGATCTATTTCAACTTTTTTTAGGCAGGAAGCCGTTACACTGCGGTTATCTGGTTCCCTGGCCTTTGTGACGACAGACCCGTCCCATGGATCACCCTTTCTGCGAGCGGGCATGGCGCCCCCTTCTACCCTGAGGTAATTGTTACATGATCAGCGTTTTTGATATCTTCAAAATCGGTGTTGGCCCCTCCTCTTCCCACACTGTCGGCCCGATGAAAGCTGCCAAACAGTTCGTGGATGATCTGCGTGCTAGCGGCAAGATCCGTGACATCACCCGGATCCAGGTTGACGTCTATGGCTCCCTCTCCTGGACCGGCAAAGGCCACCACACCGACACCGCCATCATCATGGGACTGGCCGGCAACCTGCCGGAAAATGTCGACATCGACGGCATTCCTGAATTCATCTCCCGGGTCGAGCAGACCGGTCGTCTGCCCATAGGCCTGCACTGCCACACCGTCAGCTTCCCGAAAGGCGCCATGGTGTTCCATGACGAGGCCCTGCCCCTGCATGAGAACGGCATGAAGCTGACCGCCTTCATCGAAGACGAGGCCATCTACAGCAAGACCTATTACTCCATCGGCGGTGGCTTCATCGTCGACGAAGAGAGCTTCGGCAAGGCCGACAGCGGCGACATGACCGTCAACTACCCCTTCAAGAGCGCCGCCGAGCTGCTCGCCCACTGCGGCCAGACCGGTCTCTCCATCTCCGCCCTGATGCTGGAGAACGAGAAGTGCTTCAACACCCCGGAAGAGATCTACAAGAAGCTCGGCAAGATCTGGACCACCATGCGTGAAGGGATAGAGCGCGGCTGCCGTACCGAGGGTGTCCTGGCCGGCCCGCTGCGGGTGCCGCGCCGTGCCGCTCCCCTCTACCGTCAGCTGACCACCAACGAGCATCTCTCCAACGACCCCATGAGCATCGTTGACTGGGTCAACATGTTCGCTCTCGCGGTGAGTGAAGAGAACGCCGCCGGTGGCCGCGTCGTCACCGCCCCGACCAACGGTGCCGCGGGCATCATCCCGGCCGTGCTGGCCTACTACGACAAGTTCATCCAGCCGGTCGGCCGCGACGAATACACCCGCTTCTACCTGGCCGCCGCCGCCGTCGGCATGCTCTACAAGATGAACGCATCCATCTCAGGTGCCGAAGTGGGTTGCCAGGGTGAGGTGGGTGTCTCCTGCTCCATGGCCGCCGCCGGCCTGACTGAACTCATGGGCGGCAGCCCGGAGCAGGTGTGTGAAGCGGCCGAGATCGGCATGGAGCACAACCTGGGTCTGACCTGCGATCCGGTCGCCGGCCAGGTACAGGTGCCCTGCATCGAGCGCAACGCCATCGCCGCCATGAAGGCGGTCAACTCCTCGCGCATGGCCCTGCGTCGTACCTCCAAGCCCCGTGTCTCCCTGGACAAGGTCATCGAGACCATGTACATCACCGGCAAGGACATGGACTCCAAGTACCGTGAGACCTCCCGCGGTGGCCTGGCCATCAAGGTGATGCAGGTTGCCTGCGAATAAGCGGCAGACAGCAGATGCAAAAAAGGCGGGAAAGATTCCCGCCTTTTTTCTGCCATTTTTTCAGGGGCAGACGCACTGACATGAAGAATAAAGAGGAAGGGGGCAACTCATCCGTCAGGGGTCAAAGTGGGGAGGGATGAATTTGCTATCTTATTCGGCGACCTACCCACCATCTTATTCCGCTCTTATCCCACTCTTATCCCGCACTTGCTCCGCTCTTCTATTCCACTTTTATTCCACTTTTATTCCACTATCCGATCCGCAAGGGTGCCAACCGCTACCACGAAATAGGGGGAGCGGTTCCAGTGGCGCAGCACCCGGTAATTGTCATAGGCAAGATAACTGCGGCCATGGACGTCATCGGGCCGGATGAGGGAGGCCTGCATGTCGACGTTGGGCAGGGGTGAGCCATCCAGTTGTCGCACCCCCAGTGCCTGCCAGGCCTGGAGCGGCTTGCGCTGCTCCAGGCCAAACAGGGCGGGCTTGAGGGCGTCGGGCACCCTCACCCGCCGCCCCCAGGTCTGATCCTCGCGCCAGCCGTTCTGGTGCAGATAATTGGCTGCCGATCCAAACACATCCGCCAGATTGCCCCACAGATCCTTCCTGCCATCCCCATCCTGATCGACCGCGTACTTGAGGAAGGAGGAGGGCATGAACTGCACCTGCCCCATGGCCCCCGCCCAGGAGCCCTTGAAGGCGGCGGGGCTCACGTGCCCCTGCTCTATGATGCGCAGGGCATCGAACAGCTGAGCCTTGAAGAAGGCTTCCCGTCGCCCTTCCCAGGCCAGGGTCGCCAGGGAGGATACCAGCGGGAAATTACCGGTGAGTTTGCCGAAATTGGTTTCTATGCCCCACAAGGCGACAATAAAACGGGGCTGTACCCCATATTCATCGCCTATTTTCGTGAGCAGCGGCAGATGCTGGCGATATAAGGCTTGGGCTTGCTTGACTTTCCATTGGGGCACGGCACGGGGAATATAGGAATCCAGGGTCAGTTTGAATTCCGGCTGATTTTTGTCGTGCTTGATGGCCGCCTCTATGAGGCGAATATCGGCAAAAGCGGCCGTTACCGTCGCAGGCTGGATGCCGGCCGCCAGGGCTTGCTGTTTGAGACTCGTCACATAATGGTCAAAATCGACGCTGGCCTCCAGGGGCGCACTTAATAGTGCGCTCAACAATAACAGTGCCAGCCGCCCCTGCATCAGCGGGAGCCCTTTAATTGTGCCTTGTGCTGCTCCAGCAAATTTTCCGGTGGAGGGGGCACCTGCAGGTAGAAACCCTGGCTCTGCAAGGCCGCCATCACCCGCTCGGTGGAGGCGATCCCCAGGGGCTTGGCCGGGTCCAGCTTGGTCATCAAGACCAGCTCGGGGCGTCCGAAGGTACTCATCAGTGCCTCTGGCACACGGGAAAAGTCCTCTCTTCTTTCAATAAAGAGATAGGTCTCGGCTTTTTTGCGACTTTTATAGACTGCACACAACATGGAAATTGATATAATCCGACGGGTTCATTGCCTCTGGTGGTGGCAAACTATAACATCAGGAATTGAATAACAATAACGTATTACCGTCTCGGTTCGGGGAAGATTCATGGTTGAACGCGATAACGAATTGAAAGGGACCACCTTCACTATTTCTGTGTTGCATCTCAGCGATGGCAATCCGGACCGGATCCGACAACTGCTGGAGGCCAAGGTCGCGCAGGCGCCCCAGTTTTTTAATTGTGCCCCCCTCGTCCTCAATGTGGAACGCCTCAGCGATATCCCCGATTTCGAGCAGCTCAGGGAGCTGGTCGAGTCGGAAGATTTCGTGCTGGTCGGCATCACGGGGGCGCGGGATGAGGCGATGAAGACGGCGGCCAAGGCGGCCGGGCTGGCCGTCATGGTGTCGGGCAAGAGCCGCAAGGCCGAGTCTGTGGCACCGGCGCCAGCACCTGAACCCGTGGAGGTGGCCCAGGTCGCCCCGGTTCAGACCCTGGAGCCGACCAAGGTCCACGTCGGGCCGGTGCGCTCCGGCCAGCAGATATATGCTGCCGGCACCTCGCTGGTGGTGCTGGGCTCGGTCAGTCCGGGGGCCGAAGTCATCGCCGACGACAGCATCCATATTTATGGCGCCCTGCGTGGCCGTGCCATCGCGGGGGCCAAGGGCAATCCCCTTGCCCGCATTTATTGCCAGCAATTGCAGGCCGAGCTGCTCTCCATCGCGGGCACCTTCCAGCTCAGCGACGCACTGCCGGCAGGCCTGATACAAGAGCCAGTCCATATCCGGCTGGACAACGAACAACTCCGAATAGACCGCATCAAATAGAGTTACAAGGAAGCGAGAATGGCGCGAATCATAGTCGTTACATCGGGCAAAGGTGGCGTTGGCAAGACCACAACCAGCGCGGCCCTGAGCACCGGCTTGGCCCAGCGTGGCCACAAGACAGTGGTCATCGATTTTGACATTGGCCTGCGAAACCTGGATCTCATCATGGGCTGCGAGCGGCGCGTGGTGTATGACTTCGTCAATGTGATCAACGGTGAGGCCAACCTCAACCAGGCCCTCATCAAGGACAAGCGTTCCGAGAATCTGTTCATCCTGCCTGCCTCCCAGACCCGGGACAAGGACGCCCTGACCCGCGAAGGGGTCGAGAAGATCCTGGATCAGCTGGCGGAAATGAAGTTCGATTACATCGTCTGCGACTCCCCGGCCGGCATCGAGGCGGGGGCCTTGATGGCGCTCTATTTCGCCGACGAGGCCATAGTCACCACCAACCCGGAAGTCTCTTCCGTGCGTGACTCGGATCGCATCCTCGGCATCCTGGCCTCCAAGTCCCGCCGCGCCGAGCGCGGGGAAGACCCCATCAAGGAGCACCTGCTGCTGACCCGCTACTGCCCGACTCGCGTCAGCCGTGGCGACATGCTGAGCGTGCAGGATGTGCAGGAGATCCTGGCCATCAAACTGCTCGGGGTGATCCCGGAGTCCCAGGCGGTGCTGCGCGCCTCCAACTCGGGGGAGCCGGTCATTCTGGACAAGGAGTCCGATGCCGGTCAGGCCTATGAGGACGCCGTTGCCCGCCTGCTGGGTGACACCAAGGATTTTCGTTTTCTGGAAGAAGAAAAGAAGGGCTTCTTTAGCCGACTGTTCGGGAGTTAAACATGTCATTATTGGATTATTTTCGTTCCAACAAGAAACAAAACACCGCACAACTGGCCAAAGAGCGGTTGCAGATCATAGTCGCGCACGAGCGTTCTTCAAGAGGGGGGCCGGATTACCTGCCCCAGCTCAAGCAGGATCTCCTCGACGTGATCCGCAAGTATGTGCAGATCGATCCGGACAAGATCACCGTCCAGCTCGATAAGAAGAGTGACGAGCTGTCGGTACTGGAGCTCAACATCACCTTCGCCGATGACAAGAAGGGATGAGCTGACGCCCCATGCGTGACCCCTTCCCTCAATGAAGACCGGATCCTGTAGCAGGATCCGGTTTTTTATTGCCTGGCGCAGAGGCATCTCGCCAAGGCGTGTGGGGCCAGCTAGAATACTGCCCGCCCCCTCATCTGGAATACAGGTCTTATGTCTTTGAATGACGAAATGCACAGCGTCGAGGAACTGCTCGATACCGCCCTCGAACTCTTCATGGAGCTGGCCTCGGACAACCTGCCCGAGCAGGAGATAGCCCTGTTCAACCAGGCCTTCAACGATCGGGGTATGCTGGCGGAGACCGACCCCGCCGATGACTGGGAAGCGGACGTGGGGTTTGCCGTGAGCGATGCCGAGTACGCCGAGATCTGGGTTGGCCTTGGCAATGCCGAGCAAGAGTATGAGCACCTGTTTGCCCGCATGCTGCTCTCCCGCCGTGTCGACGAGAAGTTCTGCCACATCGAATGGCTGCCCCAATAATTCCGGATCCCGACGATCCCGGTCACTATGAGTGGGACTCAGAGCCTGAGCCCGTGAGACCGACGCGCTGGCGGCGCCTGCTGGGCTGGCTCGGCAAGCTGCTGCTGGCGGCGCTGGTCAGCTCCATCGTCTCGGTGGCGCTGCTGCGCTTCATCGATCCCCCCATGTGGACCTGGCGCCTCGAGCGGGCGCTGTTTCCGCCCGCCAAGGTAGCCGAGGTCAAGCACGACTGGGTGCCCCTCGAGCGTATCTCGCGGGAGTTGCAACTGGCGGTGATCGCCGCCGAGGATCAGCGCTTCGCCGATCACAACGGCTTCGACATGGATGCCATCAGCTCGGCCCTCAAACACAACCAGCAAAGCCGGCGGGTGCGCGGGGCCAGTACCCTGAGCCAGCAGACGGCGAAGAATATCTTCATGTGGAGCGATCGCAGCTTGCTGCGCAAGGGGATAGAGGCCTGGTTCACCCTGCTGATGGAGCTGGGCTGGGACAAGTCCCGCATCCTCGAGGTGTATCTGAATATCGTGGAGTTCGGGCCCGGCATCTATGGCGCCGAGGCGGCCGCCAGGCACTACTTCGGCAAACCGGCGGCGCGCCTGACCCGCTACGAGGCCTCCTTGCTGGCCGCCGCCCTGCCCAATCCCTGGCGCTACCGGGTCAAGCCCCCCTCGCCCTATGTGCAGCAGCGCTCGGCCTGGATCCGCCGCCAGATGAGTCAGCTCGGCCAGGTCACCCTGAACCGGGTGCACGAGGCCGGCTAGGTTCGTCGACGGGGTCGGAGGCCGGCCCCAGATGGCCGCCGATGACCTCCCGGTGCAACGGCAAATAGTGCCACCACCAGGTCTCCCGTCGCCGCTTGATCTGCCGCCTGTACTGTCGTCGCTTCATGCTGCCCAGATGCCTCATCATGCCGCCCGATGGCGGTGGCTCTGTTAACCTTATCCCCTGTTTCGGCCATTTGACAGCACGGGGTTGCCAGCCTCACGCGCTGGCCGCCATCCCCAATAATTGTTAAAGTGGCGAACCTGGACGTATCTGGAGTGATTTCATGGAACAACGTAGCCCGGATCAGCTGGTCGAGTGGGCCTATGATCAGTTTCTGGAGCAGGCCGCCGACATGCTGGCCCCCGAACAAATCGTCGACATCACCCTCGAATTCGAGCAGCGTGGCGCCGTCGAGGCGACCCTGCCCAACGCCGACTGGTCGACCGAACTCGGCGTGCCGGTCGACATGGAGCGTTGGGCCGAGGTGTGGGTCGGCTTGCTGGATCATCAGGAGGAGTTCGAGGTGATCTACGCCACCTTCCTGCTGCCCCGGGATCAGAGCGAACACGAGGTCCATGTTCGCTGGCACCGCCAGCAACAGGCATAAGAAAAGGCGCCCCTGGCGCCTTTTTCGTCTCTGCGGTTTACCCCTTCAGGGGCGAGCCGCTATGGCCTTGGCCAGACAGCGGCGGCACCAGCAGGCGCTCGCCTCGCTCATGGGCAAGGGAGGCAGCTGGCTGCACCAGCAGCGCTCTATGGGTTCACCGGCGGAGACGGCGCAAAACGCCGGCTCGCCGCATCCCGGGCACTGGTGGGTGCTGCGCGTGCCATCCAGCTCGGCCATACGGGCCAGCTGGGCCTCGCTGTCCATGGCGGACCACTGGCCTATCTCGGTCAGGGTGCGCCCGCAACCGAGGCAGAGCCCATCCTTGGCCCGGCAGTCGCCGATACAGGGACTCGGCACCTTATTCGCCGTCCTGGGCCGTGCTGGTCTCTGCTGCAACCAGCGTGATGCAGTTGTCTTCGATGACGATCTTGCCCTGCTTGTAGAGCCCGCCTATGGCCTTCTTGAAGGTGCCCTTGCTCATGTTGAACATCTTGTAGATGAGCTCGGGTTCGCTCTTGTCCCCCACCGCCAGGCTGCCGCCCTGCTTCTGCAATCGGGTGAGAATACGGCCGCCGGCATCATCCATCCGATCCTGCCCCGGTTTTTGCAGGGTCAGATCCAGCTTGCCATCCTCACGGACCTGCTTGACCCAGGCGGTCAGCGGTCGGCCCGTCATCAAGCGGCCGAACACCTCGTTCTTGAACAGCATGCCGGAGTACTGACCGTTGACCACGGCCTTGATGCCGAGGGGGGTGTGTTCCCCGGGCAGTGCAGTGACTTCGTCACCGGCCTTGAAGGGGGGATCGACGCGCAGGAAGCGCTCGAGGCGGCTGGTGCCCACCATGCGTCCCTCGTTGTCCAGCATCAGGTGCACCAGGTAGACATGGCCCACCTGCATCGGCTTGTTCTGCTCGCGGCTTGGCACGAACAGATCCTTTTTCATGCCCCAGTCGAGGAAGGCACCGATCTTGTTGGCGTTGACCACCTTGAGGCCGACAATGTCACCCACCATGGCAAAGGGCTTGTCGGTGGTGATCACCGGCTCGCAATCCGCGTCCAGATAGAGAAAGACGGACACCTCGCCATCTTCGGCGACGCCTTCCGGCAGCTGACGCTTGGGCAACAGCAGCTCGCCATATTCCCCCGCGGCCAGCCAGGCGCCACGATCTTCGAGCTCGACTACGGTGAGGGTGTTCATCTTGCCAATCTGTAACATGGTGATCTCTTCTTTCAATATCTGGATGGGCCTGCAGTTCATGGCCCGTAATAATGCGCATCGCCCCTGTCGTCGGCTGAGGGAGGACAAGGGCTCAGGTTTTTTCATGCAGGCGCGCATGTTACCCCAGAGCCGTGACAGGACCTAGTCCCTTGCCCGTCCCCCCACAGGATTTTCACCTCGGGGTGGCCCGGTATTGGCGATATTAGCAGCACTCGGTCGCCCCTTGGCTGCAAATAACCCCACTTTTAGGTAGACTTCGCGGCCGTCAAATCCAGAGGAAGCGTCGATGAACCCAGCCACTCGTACCCGTCATCTCAATCAATGGATCCAGAGCCACAGCCAGCAGGACATGAGTTACCCGGCCCTGCACGGCTTTCTCTGCGCCCGTCTGACGGGGCCGACCGCCCCTGACTGGCAAGATCCCCTGGCCGGGCTCCTGCCCCATGACGCCGAGCTTGACGAGAAGAGTGCCGAGGCGCTGCATCACCTGATCGCCGAGCTGGAGGCCCAAGCCGACGACGCCCAGCTGGCCTTGCCGAACCAGTGCCGGCTCTCTAACGAGACCCCGGAGCAGGTATTCGAGCAGAGCCATCCCCTCGGCCAGTGGAGTTACGGCTTCAGTCAGGGGGTGGCCCGCTGGCCCACACCGACGGATCTGAACGATACCGCCACCCGGCACCGCTTCAGCCTGGTGGCCGAGCTCTGCCTGTTCCGTGACAGGCCCATGGCCCAGATGCTGCATCAGGCCGCGGCCAGCGAGCTACCCTTCCTGGATTTTTGCAAGCGTCAGCGCCAACAGATGAAGACGGCCCTCAACCTTCTGCTGACCCTGGATCAGGATGGGGCACGGCATGAAGAAGAACCGCTTCCCGACAACGAACAGACCCGCCAGTGGCAGCAGTGGTTCGAGCAGGCGGCGCAGTGCCGCGATCCCCTCGCCCGCCTCTCCTGGTTTGACCGCATCATCGCCGATGCCAGCCCCCTGTTCGACGAGGCCTTCTGGCAACAACACGCAGGCCGCGGCTGGAGCTCCCCCGAGGCCCGCCCACTGATCGCGGCCCAGGCGGGCCGGGCCGATTGCCTGCTGCGACTGGGGCAGCAGGAGCAGGCCCGCCAGGCATACCTGGCCCTGCTCGACCTTTGTCAGGCCGACGAGCCTGGCTGTCGTCACCCTCTCTCCAGCCTCTATGCCTGGCAAGGGGATTGGGCCGCCCTGCAGGGCCTGCTGGTGCGCTTCAATGAAGCCTCCTGCTGGCTGCGCTACAACAAGGCGCTGATGGTGTTTGCCACCGAAGGCGAGCAGGCGGCGCAGCCCCATCTGGCCGCCGCCCTTGGCGCCAACCCCCATGTACCCGCCACCCTGCTGGGCCAGCGCAGGCTGCCAAAGCAGGAGCCCCGCCACTGGCAGGGGGGGAGCCGCGACGAGGCCGCGCTCTATGCGCTCCAGAGCCGCGAGGCCTGGCTTGCTCATAATGCCTTGATCTGGCTGCGTAAAAGTGTACACAGCAAGGCCAGTTGAGACCCTGGTTGCCGGATCCGTGACGCAACACGTGCGCAAACGCACATTTTTCTGGTGCCCGTTCAGACAAATGCCCTTGTGTTACGTATCATCAAGGTCAAAGTATCAAGAGAAACTGCACCCGATGCAGCCGCCACAGCAGGATGTCATATGTCGAAGATCATAGAGCTGCTCGCGCACTATCCCCCCTATCAGCTGGTCCATGCCGCTGAAATGGTGCGCGATACCTTTGAACAGTTTTACCAGCAGCGGTATCAGCTGACGGTGCCCCAATGGCGCCTGATGATGGTGCTTGGCCCCCACTACCCCATCAGCCAGAAAGAGCTGGTGGAGGCGAGCGGGATGGACAAGGTGCGGATCTCCCGCGAGATCCACCGTCTGGTGGAGAAGGGCATTCTGTTCACCGAGAGCAGCGCGCAGGACAAGCGCATCAGTCTGGTCTCCTTCACCCCGGCGGGGCTCACCCTGTTCCAGCAGCTCAAGACCGAAGCGGGCAGCTGGCAGCACACCCTCACCGACTATCTGCCCGCCGAGGCGCGCCAGAGCATACGGCTGCATCTGCAAAGCGTGAGCGACGCCATAGAACAACTCCACCTGCTGGACAGCGAGCAACAATCATGACACTGACCCGCTTTGCCACCATGGACATCAACATGCTGCTGAGCCTGGTCAACATGCAGCTTCGTGATCATTACGCCGATCTGGACGATCTCTGCCGGGCGCAGGATCTCGACAAGGAGGCCCTGACTGCGCGGCTGGCCGGCGGTGATTTCCACTACCAGCCTGATCAAAAGCAGTTCAGATAGGGATCCGGATCACAAGCTGTCTCGTGGCGCTGGCCGTGGCGGCAAAAACTGCTAAGGTGAGAGGCAACCCCGCTGGACCCTGGGCCTGAGGTATGGATACATCAGGCTGTCACAGACGGCGGTTAGCCTTAATTCGCTCACCATCAGCCAAGGACGACACCATGATCCTGACCCGACAGACCAGCCTGATCATCATAAGCGCCCTCTTCACGATCGGCCTCTTCTCCCCTCATCTGCCCCAGAGTACGGAGCAGTGGCTCAGCAGCCTGCTGCTGGGATCCCTGGTGGCGGTCTGCCTGCTGGTCGGCAGCGGCTGCCGTCGCTTCATCTGGGATTGAAGACTGGCGTCCCCGCCATCTGAAAACAACAACGCAGCCTGATGGCTGCGTTGTTGTTTCTGGACCTGGGTGAGCAGGCAAGCGTCACGGCATCAGTATGCCAGGGTTTCCAGCTGCTCCTTGGCCTGCTCTATGCCCTTGGCCTGCGCCTCGGGACCCATGCCCATGCCCTCGGCGTAGATGAAGTCCACCTCGTTGATGCCGATAAAGCCCAGCACGGTGCGCATGTAGGGGGTCACCAGATCGGTAGGATTACCCAGGTGCAGGCCGCCGCGGGGGCTGACCACCAGGGCGCGGGTGTTCTCCACCAGGCCGACCGGGCCGGTCTCGGTGTAGCGGAAGGTCACGCCGGCACGGGCCACCAGATCGATCCAGTTCTTCAGCTGGGTCGGGATGTTGAAGTTGTACATGGGGGCCGCGATGATCACCAGATCGCTCGCCTTGAGCTCGGCCACCAGCTCGTCGGACTGGGCCAGCACGGCCAGCTGACGCTCGTTCAGGTTCTCACCGCCGCGCAGGCCCATGGCCAGCTCGCCGTCGAGCACCGGCAGGTTCAGGGTTGCCAGATCACGCACGGTGACGCTGTCACCCTGGCGCTCGGCCAGGTAGCCGTCGATCAGGGCGTTGGATTGGGAATACTGGCCCAGGATGCTGGACTTGAGAACGAGGATATTGGCCATGGTGAAACTCCATTTGGTTGTCGGTTGAACAGCTGTGCTGTCGATGGAGGTCACTATAAAGATTGAGGTTCAAGGCGGATAGCGAAAATAGATGCTCAAGTTATTCAAATATTTTGATGCTTGTGCACTTAGTCGCCAGCGAGGTACTCAGCAAGCACCCCGGCCTTGGCAGAACAAACGATTGCCGTTATGATCCGCCGCACTTTTTTCAGTGACCCGGATCCCATGGCACCCTCCCGCAGGCACTCCCCCTTTGCCGGTGCAGTCTGGATGATGGTGGCAGGCCTCTGCTTTGCCGCCGTCAACAGCCTGAGCCAGTATGTCAGCTTCAAGCTCGGCCTCCCCTCGACCCAGGTCGCCTTTCACCAGTATCTGGTCGCCCTGATCTGCCTGCTGCCCTGGCTCATCCGCCACGGCCTGCGCCAATCCCTGATGACCAACCAGTTGCGGCTGCACCTGCTGCGGGTCGCCCTGGCGGTCATCGGCATCCAGTTCTGGCTCTGGGCCCTGGCGGTGCCCGTGCCCATCTGGCAGGGCATAGCGCTCTTGATGACCTCCCCCCTGTTCGCCACCTTAGGGTCGGCCTTGCTGCTCAAGGAACAGGTGAGCCGGGCGCGCATTCTGGCTACCCTGGCGGGCTTTGTCGGGGCCATGCTGATCCTGGCTCCCTGGACCGATGACTTCAGCTGGGCCTCCCTGCTGCCGGTGGCGGCCGCCCTGTTCTGGGCCGGCTACTCCCTGCTGGTGCGCTATCAGGCGGCGAGCGAATCGTCCCACACCATAGTGGTCTACCTGCTCATCTTCAGCACCCCCTTCAACGCCATGCTGGCCCTGCCCGAATGGCAGTGGCCGAGCGAAACCCAGTGGCTGCTGGTGGCGGTCTCAGGGGTGCTGTCGGCGTTGGCCCAGATGTCCATCGCCCGCGCCTACAGCGTGGCCGAGGCCTCCTTCGTGCAGCCCTTTGACTTTGCCAAGCTGCCCATGAACGTACTGGCGGGTTGGCTGGTATTTGGCTGGGCGCCCCCCGGCCGATTGTGGCTCGGCGCCGCCATCATCATAGGCGCCATCACGCTGCTGACCCATCTGGAGCAGCGCGCCCACAAATCCGTTTCCTGAGGTACGCCATGCGTGCCTCTTTTTTTACTCACTCGGGTCAGCAACCCTGACCATGGACATCAGGAGAGATCAGATGTTTGGAACCGCCACCCGCCCCGGCGCCACCCGTGCCCTGCTGCTCGGCTCAGGCGAACTCGGCAAGGAAGTCGCCATCGAGCTGCAACGCCTTGGCATAGAAGTGATCGCCGCCGACCGCTACGCCAATGCTCCCGCCATGCAGGTCGCCCACGCCGCCCAGGTGCTGGACATGCTCGATGGGGCCGCCCTGCGCGCCCTGGTAGTCGAGGTCAAGCCCGACCTCATCATCCCCGAGATTGAAGCCATCGCCACCGATACCCTGGCAGAGCTTGAGCAGGAAGGAGTCAGGGTCGTGCCCAACGCCCGCGCCACCCAGCTCACCATGAATCGGGAGGGGATCCGCCGGCTCGCCGCCGAAGAGCTGGGCCTCCCCACCTCCTCCTACCGCTTCGCCCAGAGCAAGGAGGAGTTCATCGCCGCCGTCGAGGCCATAGGCCTGCCCTGCGTGGTGAAACCCGTGATGAGCTCGTCCGGCAAGGGCCAGAGCCTGCTGCGGGATCTCGCCAAGCTGGACGAGAGCTGGACCTATGCCCAGGAGGGGGGCCGCGCCGGCCGTGGCAAGGTGATAGTCGAAGGCTTCGTCCCCTTCGAGTACGAGATAACCTTGCTCACCGTGCGCGCCGTGGACGGCATCCACTTCTGCGATCCCATAGGCCATCGTCAGGAAGACGGTGACTACCGCGAATCCTGGCAGCCCCAGGCCATGAGCGAGCTGGCGCTGGCCCGCGCCAAGGAGGTCGCCGCCAAGGTGGTCGAGGCCCTGGGTGGCCATGGCCTGTTCGGGGTGGAGCTTTTCATCAAGGGTGACGAGGTGTGGTTCAGCGAGGTCTCTCCCCGCCCCCACGACACCGGCATGGTGACCCTGATCTCTCAGGATCTCTCCGAGTTCGCCCTGCACGTGCGCGCCATCCTGGGGCTGCCGGTCGGCACCATCACCCAGTTCGGGCCGAGTGCCTCCGCCGTGGTACTGCGCGATGGCCACAGCCAGGATATCCGCTATCAGGGGGTTGCCGAGGCGCTGGCCCTGGTGCCGGGCGCCCAGCTGCGTCTCTTTGGCAAGCCCGAGATCGCCGGTAGCCGTCGCCTCGGGGTGGCGCTGGCCCGTGGGCAAGGGTGCGAAGAGGCGGTGGAAAAGGCCAAGGCGGTCGCCGCCCGGATCGAGGTGCTCTTCTAGAGCGCACTTTTTGCCGCGTAAAAACAAACGTTTATCTGCGTGATCCGGCGCAAGGGGCGGGCTTCTGCCCCTTTTCCATTGAGGCGTCGGGCTTATAATCCCCCCTTCACCTATGTCAGGAGTACAAGATGTTAACTGCCGTGATCTTCGATATGGATGGTGTTCTGATCGACTCGGAACCCTTTTGGCAACGGGCCCAGATGGCCGTCTTCTCCGAGCTGGGCCACTTCCACACCGAGGAAGACTGCAACTCCACCATAGGGGTGCGCATCGATCAGCTGGTGGCCCACTGGTATCGCCTGCGTCCCTGGAGCGGCCCGACCCAGGAAGAGGTGGTGCAGCGCATCCTGGATCAGGTGATAGCACTCATCCTGCAGGAAGGTCAGGCCAAGGAGGGGGTGCTGGCGGCACTGACCCTGATCGAGGCGCAGGGGCTCAAGATAGGACTGGCCACGTCCTCCCCCTTCACCATGGTGGAGGCGGTGCTCGGCAAGCTCGGCATCCAGGATCGCTTCATGGCGGTCCACTCCGCCGAGGTGGAGCGCTTCGGCAAGCCCCACCCGGACGTCTATATCCACGCTGCCGAGAAGCTGGGCGTCGAACCTGTGCACTGTCTGGCCATCGAGGACAGCTTCACCGGCCTGCTGGCAGCCAAGGCGGCGTCCATGCAGGCGCTGATAGTGCCGGACCCGGCGCTGGTGGGCGACCCCCGTCTCGCCATCGCCGATCACCAGCTGCGTTCGCTCGCCGAGCTGAATGCAGACACGCTGGCCCGCTGGGTGGGGTGAATCCGCACGGGGCCAGGGGTGCGCCGGGTCAGACGTTCGGGGCTCGGCGCATCCCCTGATCCCTGCCATAAACGTGCGCCCGCTCGCGGTTGCGCCGCCTCTTGCCGACTAGAATCAGGGGAAAGAGGCGGCCAGTCGGCCCCAGGAGGTCACCATGATCGAGTACACCAGCAAGCGCATCGTCTGCCCCCACTGCGGCCACCACACCCGGGTCGAGCTGGATGCCAGCCAGGGGGATCAGGAGTTCTACGAGGACTGCATGGCCTGTTGCAATCCGATCCACCTGCGGCTGCACCGGGACGAAGCCCGCGACTGTTTGCAGCTGTTTGTGGATGCGGACGACGAGCAGATGTTCTGATTGCCTTTCGCTGACCAGGCAAGCGAGGGGGACTGGGGCGACGCCATGCCGCCCATCCCCTGCTTGCTTCTCCCCAGATGCCTGAGTCACTCCCCTTCGCGGCACATTCCCTCATAAAGAAAAGCCCCTCGGAGAACCTCAAATCATCCTGAAGTTCGCCAAGGGGCCTTGTCTCTTATGTGATGGTTGTCGGCTCATGGATGTGCCAGACACAAGAAGTGTAGGCCCGGTTTCATCCTTCGGCCAACCTGTGACGCTCAGGCTCCGTCAGCCACGGCAGACCAAGAATTTGGCTGCCACACTGGGGATGGCGTTTATCCCCGCCACATGGTTCTTCTGTTCATGCCTTTGAGCCCGTCATCTCGACGGGCTTCTTTTTGACTCAGCCGCAGGAAGATGCGGGGCACTGGCCCATGACGGCATGGGTTCTGCCCTGACGAAAGCCTCGCCTCATATTCACGGGAGAGAACCGGGCCCCCTGCTGCGGGCCCTGCTTGAGATGGCGGGCATGGGCGGATCAGGCTGGCTGGCGCGCCGCCAGCACCCGCTCCACGGTGTCGACTATGGCCTGGGTCTGGGGATCGATTTCTATGTTGGTCTGCCAGCCCGCCTTGACCCAGCCCAGGTTGGTGCGGGCCAGGGTCTCGGGAATGAGGTTGACGCAGAACTCATTGCCGCGCACCTCGCCCACGGTCAGGCTGATGCCATCGATGCCGATGTACCCCTTGGTCAGCACGTACTTCATGAGCGCGGGGGCTAGGCGGTACCACAGCTGGCGATTGTTGGGACTATCGATGACGGCGCTCACCTCGGCCGTGCCCATGATGTGGCCGGACATGGCATGGCCGCCAATCTCGTCCCCAAAGCGGGCGGCCCGCTCCACATTGACCTTGTCCCCGACAGCCAGCGAGCCGAGGTTGGTCAGGCGCAGGGTCTCCTGCATCAGATCGAAGCTGACCAGTTCCCCCTCGATGCGGGTGACCGTCAGGCAGCAGCCGTTGTGGGCCACGGAGGCGCCGAGTGCCAGCCCCTCGCCCCAGGCCGGGCTCGGCATGCGGATCACATGGGTGCGAAAGTTGGGCAGCTCTTCGATGGCCACCAGTTCGGCGGTCCCCTGTACTATGCCGGTGAACATGTCTCGTCTCCACGCTGTAACAAAATTGTCGGCAGGTTACCCCCGGCCACAGAGCAAGACAAGCATGCCGGCTGACAAGGGGGGCCCCGATCGTTATAGTGACCCCATTCAATCTTGGCTTAACGAGGAAACAAAAATGCAGGTATATCAATGCTGTGAAGCCATTCGCATCGCCTACAACCAGATAGGCTCAGGTGAGCAGGGCTATGTGCCCCAGGCCATCGCCGCCAGCATACGGGCGCTCAACGCCGTGGCGAGCGACGATAGAGTGCCCGCAGATCTGCGCGAGCAGGCCGCCTACGCCGCCGCCAACCTGCTGATCAGCGATCACGAGGACGCCTGATCCCGGGTAGAAATGCGCCGCCAACCTTCCCCGTTGGCGGATTTTCAGGCTAGAATGACACCCCCGCGTTTTGTCTCCTCCCGGCAGGAGATAAAAGCCCCTCTCATTTACCCGTTCTTTTCTCTTTTATCTGATCCACTCGGAGGTGTCAGTGCAACGTTATTGGACCGAGGCGAAGCAGCTCGTTCGTCTAGCCAGCCCCATACTGGTGGCCCAGGTGGCCCAGATCGCCATGAACTTCGTCGATACCGTGATGGCGGGACAGGTCAGCGCCGTGGATCTCGCCGCCGTGTCGGTCGCCTCCAGCTTCTGGCTGCCGATCATCTTGCTGGTGCAGGGCATCATCATGGCGCTCACCCCCATCGTTTCCCAGCTCAACGGGGCCCGCAAGCGGGACGAGATCCGCCCGGCCGTGCACCAGGGCTTCTGGCTGGCGCTGATGGTGACTCCCATCGCCATGGTGGCGCTCTACTTCAGCCCGCTGGCGCTGCAGTTCATGGACGTGGATCCGGTGATGGCGGACAAGACCGCCGGTTACCTGCACGCCATCCTGTGGGGTCTGCCCGCCTTCGTGCTGTTCCAGGTGCTGCGCAACTTCAGCGAGGGGCTCTCCCACACCATGCCGACCATGGTGATTGGCTTCGTGGGACTGGCGGTCAACATCCCCGCCAACTACATCTTCATTCACGGCCACTTCGGCATGCCCAAGCTCGGCGGGGTCGGCTGCGGCGTGGCCACCGCCATAGTGCTCTGGGCCATGCTGCTGGCGATGATCGCCTACGTGAAGCTCTCCCCCCACTTCAAGAAGATCAATCTGTTCGCCCAGCTCGCTCGCCCCAACGGCAGCCGGATCTGGCGCCTGTTTCGCTTAGGCTTCCCCATTGCCATGGCCATCTTCTGCGAGGTGACCCTGTTCACCGTGGTGGCCCTGATGCTGGCCCCCTTCGGCGCCGAGACGGTGGCGAGCCACCAGATAGCCCTGAACTTCTCCAGCCTGGTGTTTATGCTGCCGCTCTCCATCGGCGTCGGCGTGACCATCAGAGTCGGCCACAGCATAGGGGAAGGCCAGCCGGAGCACGCCCGCGTTGCCGCCCGTACCGGCCTGATGCTGGGCATGGCGGTGGCCGCCGGTACCGCCGCCCTGACGGTGTTGCTGCGCGAACATATCGCGGGGATCTACACCGATGACATCCAGGTGATCACCCTCGCGGCTACCTTGTTGTTCTTCGCCGCCATCTATCAGGTCTCGGACTCGGTGCAGGTGGTGGCGGCCGCGGCCCTGCGTGGCTACAAGGACACCAAGGCCATCTTCTACGTCACCATAGTCGCCTACTGGGGACTGGGGCTGCCCACCGGCATGATCCTGGGGTTGACCGACTGGGTGGTGCCGCGTATGGGGCCCCAGGGCTTCTGGGTAGGCTTCATCGTCGGCCTCACCGGCGCCGCCCTGATGCTGGGTGCAAGGCTGAGATTCATCTATGGTCGCTTCGCGAGTCCCGAGGCCTGCACTACCCTTTCCCGGGCCCAATAATGGGGGCAACAGTGCCGCTCAATCGAGCGGCTCGCCTGCAAAATCAACAGGCTGCGCAAGAACTGGGCAAACAGTCTCCTTTGTGCATGTCCCTTGTTGACAGCCTTGGGGGGCATGGGTAGTATGCCGACCACGTCAGCAGTGCTGGCGTAGTTGAAGTGGGTTTGTCGCTCGGTTGGTCAGAGCATGACCTTGGCATGGTGAAGATTGTGTCGCTGGTTCGAATTCATTTCATCGAGTGGGTTTATAGCTCAGTTGGTTAGAGCACTACCTTGACATGGTAGGGGTCGTTGGTTCGAATCCAATTAAACCCACCACTTTTTCTGTGATGCGTCCTTAGCTCAGCTGGTTAGAGCACCACCTTGACATGGTGGGGGTCGGTGGTTCGAATCCACTAGGACGCACCATTACAGAACACTGATTATGCGTCCTTAGCTCAGCTGGTTAGAGCATCACCTTGACATGGTGGGGGTCGGTGGTTCGAATCCACTAGGACGCACCATTCAGTTTGAAAGAAATACAGATATTCCAGATGTGGGTTTATAGCTCAGTTGGTTAGAACAGTACTTTGACATGGCGTAGGCGATGTCGTTGGTTTTAATACAATTGAACACAGATGTGGGTTTATAGCTCAGTTGGTTAGAGCACTACCTTGACATGGTAGGGGTCGTTGGTTCGAATCCAATTAAACCCACCACTTCTGGCAAATGAAAAAGCCGCATTGCGCACCCTGCGTCCTTAGCTCAGCTGGTTAGAGCATCACCTTGACATGGTGGGGGTCGGTGGTTCGAATCCACTAGGACGCACCAAATTTGAAAAGCCCGCTCATCGAGCGGGCTTTTTGCATTCCGCCTTCGCCCTGCCCTTCCGACCCTCCTGATCCGGGTCAGCTCCCGGTTGCGGGGGCTAGCTCGCTAGAAGAGATCCAGCTGCTGGCCGCAGATCCGGTCGAACGACTCGCCGATAAAGGGCAGTATGGCGTCGGCAATGGGCCTCAGCTGCTTGTCGATGTAGTGCTCGTAGTCGATGGCGCTGCGCCTGTACTCCAGCGGCTCTGGGCCGTTCAGGGTCATCAGATAGGCGATGGTGCCCCTGTGCTGGTAGCGCTGGGGCTGGCCGCGGCGCAGGTTCTCCTCGTCCGCCAGCCGCGCCGCCCGCACGTGGGGGGGCACATTCTTCTGATACTCCTCGAGTTTTTGGCGCAGCCGCTTGCGATAGATGAGCAGATCGTCGTGCAAGCCGGCCCGGGTCTCGTCCACCATGGTGCGCACATAGCCGCTGGGGTCTTCGTCGTGAAACACCAGCTCATAGAGCCGAGTCTGAAACTGCTTGGCCAGCATGGTCCAGTCGGTGCGCACAGATTCGAGCCCCTTGAACACCAGCTGCTCTGTCCCCTCACTGGCCTTGCCAACCAGCCCGGCATAGCGCTTCTTGCTCCCCTTCTCCAGCCCGCGGATGGTGGGCATCAGGAAGCGGCGGTAGTGGGTCTCGTATTCGATCTCGAGATAACAGGGCAGATCGAACTCGCGCCTGATCAGCGCCGTCCAGTTGTCGTTGATCATGGCAGCCAGCTCGCGGCCTGTCTGCTCGGCCTGCTGCGGGCTGGTCTCCCTGTTCAGGTGAACGAAGGTGGAGTCGGTGTCGCCATAGATCACCTCGAACCCCTTCGCCTCTATCCACTCCCGGGTCTGCTGCATGATGCTGTGACCGCGCAGGGTGATCGATGAAGCAAGTCGCGGATCATAGAAGCGGCAGCCCCCCGAGCCCAGCACGCCGTAGAAGGAGTTCATGATGATCTTGATGGCCTGGGAGAGCGCCTTGTTGCTGGCCGCCTTGGCCCTGTCCCGCGCCGCCCACAGGGTGGCGATGAGATCCGGCAGGAAGTGCCGCTCGCGGGAGAACAGGGCGCCGCGAAAGCCGGGAATGGCCTGTTCCGGGTGTTGCAACCCCTCCACCAATCCCATGGGATCGATACAGAAGGTGCGAATGATGCTGGGGTACAGGCTCTTGAAATCGAGCACCAGCACGTGGCGATAGAGACCGGGTTTGGAGTCCATCACATAGCCGCCGGGGCTCGCCAGCCCACCGTCTGCGGGCAGATTCGGGGCCACGTAGCCGCCGCGATGCAGCCGCGGCAGATAGAGGTTGGTAAAGGCGGCCACCGAGCCCCCTACCCTGTCGAGCTCGAGCCCGGTGAGGGAGGCCCGCTCTATGGCGAAGGGGATGAGGTGGCAGTAGTCGAAGATCTCCCACACCAGCTTGCAATCTTCCAGGTTGTAGCGGGCGAGCGCCTCCTTGTCGGAGTGGAACAGCTCGGTGATCTTCTCCCCCCGATTGGCCACATCCTCGATATCCTTGCCACGGCCAAGCAATTCGCTCGCCACCGCATCCAGGCTGTAGCTGGCAAACTGCCAGGTGGCGCTTTTGAGGGTGTCTATGCCGTCCAGCACCATGCGCCCCGGTATGATGACGTTGCCGGTCTGGGGATCGTTGCGTGACGAGCGCCAGAAGCAGAGCTCGCGCCCCCGCCCCAGCCGCAGGCGGCGCTTGCCCAGCTCGGCGCGGCGCAGCAGCAGGCGAAAGTCGAAGTTCACCACGTTCCAGCCAATCACCAGATCCGGGTCGTGCCGCTGGAACCAGCTCTCCAGCGCGCCGAGCAAGGCGCTTTCATCCGCCACCCACTCGACCTGGGTGCCCCAGCTGTCGGCATCCGCCTCAGGGGTGCCTATCATGATGACCCGCGCATCCTGTTCGCTATAGAGCCCCACCGAGAAGAGCGCCCCGTCCATGGCGCACTCCACGTCCAGCGACACCCAGGAGAGGGTCGGCGTCACCGCCTGGGGGGCGCAGCGTGCCTCGTTCACCTCCCAGTAGCCCTGCCTGCCCCCCTTCTTCACCGCCCGGCCATCGAAGCGCACGCCAGCGGTGATGAAGCGCTCCATCAGGAAGCGCTCCGGCAGCCGGATATCTGCCTCGAAGTGCTCCAGCCCGCGAATGAGCAGCAGCTCGATGGCGCGGTGAAAGGCGCTCAGGGTGGCAAAATAGCAGCCCACCACAGGGCGGCCGTCGAAGGTGTGCATGGGTAGGCGGCGAAACCGCCCCCTCACCCCGGCGCCCTTGAACAGCTCGGCGGCCTCGGCCATATGGCTCTGTGGCAGGAAGAACACCGGCTCCTGCCCCGGCACCACCACCCGCACCGGCCCCTGGGCGCTCCAGAGCCACATCACGATTTCGGTGGTGGCGGCGTGCCCGTCGCGGCCGCGCACGTCCCGACCGTGGCGGGTCAGGATAAAGCCGTCGAGGGGCAAAGTGGCGGGAACGGTGGGCTGGGTCGCGGTCATGGGCAATAGGGGTCGGCCTTGGGATGGGACTATTGTACGTTCATACAGTGCCTGCTCGCAATCGTCACCCTAGGCTGCGGGGCCTGAATCAAACTGGTAAGCTCGATCCCGTCGTCATCCCCATCAACCCCTTTATTACCGCGCTTCGCCGACGAAAGGAGTCACTGTGGCAATCTATTCCCTGCTGGATCGGCTCGCCATCCCTTACCTGCGTATCGATCATCCCCCCGTTTTCACCTGCGAGGAGGCGAGCAGGCAGCTGCCCGACCTGCCCGCTGCCAAGACCAAGAACCTCTTTTTGCGCGATCCGAAGAGCGAGCGGCTGTTTCTGGTGGTGAGCCCGGAGGAGAGCCGGGTCGATCTCAAGGCGCTGGCGGCACGGCTCGGGGTCAAGCGGCTGAGCTTTGGCTCCCCCGAACGGCTCGAGGCAGTGCTCGGCCTCACCCCGGGTTCGGTCACCCTGCTCGCCATGGTGCGCGATAGCGAGCATGCCGTGGAGCTGGTGGTGGACGAGCGTATCTGGCAGGCCGAGCAGGTGCAGTGCCACCCGCTGGTCAATACCGCCACCCTGCTCATCCGCCTCGACGATGTGCGCCGTCTGCTGACCCATCTGGGCCGAGAGGCCTGCGTCATGGCATTGCCGATAGTGGCAGCCGATTAAATGGCCGACACCACCATCAAGATGCAGCACCAACCAGAACCGACCCGTTTCGAATGCCACCTGGCGCCGTTATATGGCCGACTGTGCCGAGGCGGGATAGTCGCGCTATCAGGTGGCACGATTTGACCCGGATGGCTGGCTACTAGCCTGCGGGACCACGCAGCAAGGTGTAATCTAGTGCCCACCACAACCTCTCCTGCCCTCGATGCCGGGACCCTGCGCCTGATGGGGGCTGGGTCTGCCATCCGCGGCCGGATTGGTGCATAGTCAGGTTATCATCCGTCCATTGCGTCCTTTCATGGCACCGGGAGCATCATGCGCATCGCCCTCCTCATTCCCCTGCTGGCCCTGGGCCTTGCGGGCTGCAGCAACACCTCCTCGTCAGGCGCCAGCGTGGGAGTTGGCGCTGGTGACTATTACGGCGGTCACTATGGCGCCTCTTACTGGTGGTATGACGACTATTACGGCTATTGGGATGACTACTATCCCTGGTGCTGCGACAACCAGGGGGATTTTGACGAGCTGATCAAGAAGTGGTGGAGCGGGCTCGATCCTGAGCGCCAACAGGAGATCAAGGAGAAGTATCAGGATTGGCAGGAGAACAATGGCCAGCCCGATGTGGCCGCCCTGCGAGGGGAGCTGGCGGGCCGCTGGAATGCCATGACGCCGGAGCAGCAACAGGCCCTGCGTGACAACCGGCAGAACAGACCCAGCGTCAGCAACCCGGGCAAGGGCCCGCGCTCACCACTGGATGACAAGGGGGGCACTCTCCCCAGAGCCGAGAACGGCCTGCTGACCCCCGGGGCGCAGCCCAAGGCCGACGGCGGCCTCTTGATGCCCTCCACCCTGCCCAAGACAAATAACGGCATCTTGCCCCCCGGGACCCAGCCCAGGGTGGATACCAGACCGCACCTTCCCCGCTCCATGGCCCCCCCGGTGCGCGCCCCTACCGTCAGACCGGCGATAAGGCCTGGCTTCACCCCCATGCGCAGCTTCGGGGGCGGAGGCCGCCGCTAGCCCCCACCCCTCTCGGCGAGCGCGAGGGATACACTATCCTGATGCAGCAGGATCACCGCCCAGCAAGGAGCACGACATGACACAACAGTGGCAACGCATTTCCTCCCGCCTCACCGACGTGGGCGGCATCCCTGTGGCCCGCGCCCTCCCGCTCAAGGAGCGGCGCACCATAGGCCCCTGGTGCTTTCTCGATCACATAGGGCCGACCCACTTCGCCCCCGACGCCCCCGGGCTGGACGTGGGGCCCCATCCCCACATCGCCCTGCAGACCTTCACCTGGATGCTGGCGGGGGAGATTTTGCACCGCGACAGCCTGGGGCATGAGCAGGTGATCCGCCCGGGCCAGGTCAATCTGATGACCGCCGGGCGCGGCATAGCCCACACCGAGGAGTCCCTCGCGGGCCACACCGACCTGCACGCCGCCCAGCTCTGGATAGCGCTGCCTGAGCGTGATCAGGACACCCAACCCCGCTTCGATCACTACCCCCTGCTGCCCAGTTGGCAGGAGCGCGAGACCACCCTGACCCTGCTCATCGGCGACCATGCCGGGCGCCAAGCCCCCACCATCAGCTTCTCCCCCATCCTCGGGCTGGACTTGCACGCGCCCCATGGCGGGCACATTGTGCTGCCGCTGGACCCGGTCTTCGAGCACGGCCTCTTCCCCTTGCAGGGAGAGGCAACCATAGCAGGGGAAGCGCTCGCCCCCGAGCAGCTCCTCTATCTGCCGCCGGGCACCCGGGAGCTGGCGGTGACACTCGGCCCGGGCACCCGCCTGCTGCTCATCGGCGGCGAGCCCCTGGCCGAACCGCTGCAGATCTGGTGGAACTTCGTGAGCTTCAGCCCGGAGGCCATTCGCACTGCAGCCGCGGATTGGGAGAGCGGCCATCCCCGCTTCGGCGAGGTCAAGGGTTACCCCGGCCCCCGCCTCAAGGCCCCGCCCCTGACGGGACGCTGAACCGGCCCGCCACCCCAATGAAAAAGAGCGCCAAGGGCGCTCTTTGCATGGACAGGATCCGGGTTCTCGTCAGAACTCCTCTTCCTGCTCGGCCTTCATGCGGGCCCGACGCTCCATCGCTTCCTCTTCCGCGCTCTCGATCTCGTGCAACACGGCATCGATGTCGATGGCCTCGGTGCTCTCCTCGAACAGGCCGGTCAACTCGGATTCCGGGGTGAGCTTGCCGTCTTCGAACAGCGCCCACATCTCCCTGGCATAACGGGTCTTGAGCAGCTCGGGTGCATAGATGCCGTAGTAGTTGCGCATGTTGTTGACGTCCCGCTCCAACATGGCCCTGGCCTGGTTGTTGGCGGCGGCATCCACCACCTGGGGCAGATCTATGATGACGGGGCCCTCTGCATCCACCAGCACATTGAACTCGGAGAGATCCCCGTGGATCAGGCCGGCGCAGAGCATGCGCACCACGTAGCGGATCACCTTGCCGTGATCGATGAGCGCCTGCTCGGCCGAGAGTGCCACGTCGTTGAGGCGGGGCGCCACGTTGCCCTCGGCATCTGTGATGAGCTCCATCAGCAGGACGCCATCCAGGCAGACATAGGGGGTGGGCACCCGCACGCCGGCGGCGGCCAGCTTGAACAGGGCATCCACCTCTGTGTTCTGCCACACCTCTTCGTGCTGCTTGCGGCCGTACTTGGAGCCCTTCTCCATGGCGCGGGCACTGCGACTGTTGCGCACCTTGCGCCCTTCCTGATAGACCACGGCCTGCTTGAAGCTGCGCTTGGAGGCCTCTTTATAGACTTTGGCGCAGCGGATCTCGTCGCCGCAGCGCACCACATAGACGTCGGCTTCTTTGCCGCTCATCAGCCGGCTGATGACATCGTCGACCAGGCCGTCATCAACCAGAGGTTGGATTCGATTTGGAATTTTCATGACCGCCCTTTTACCTTATTTGCACCTTGTTTGCACCTTGTTTGCGTGGCGGTAGGCCAGACAGGGCCCCGCTTTGGTCCCCCACCGGCCCCTTGCCGGGGGTGGCCTGGTGTGCCCTGCCCCAACCGCCTTTCCCTGGCTGTCAACACGACCCGCAAGGGAGCCCTGTGGTTCAAGGCTCGGGGGGCAACCCCTGGCGGATGCGCCGGATCCCCTCCTCGTAGAGGCCATCCTCCCCTTCGTTATCCGCCTGGGTCTCGAAAATCTTGAGAAACCACATGTACTGCTCAGGGAAGCGGCCGAGCTGGCGCTCCACCATGCGATTCATGGCGTTGACGTCCGCCTCCAGATCCTGGGTGGGATAAGGGTCGAACGGCGGCTCCACCTCGAGCCGGTAGCAGCCCTGATCCTCGTCATAGCAGGCCAGGATGGGCACGGCCCGGGCGCCGGTCAGCTTGACCAGCTTGGGCAGGGCCGGCAGGGTCGCCTTGGGGTGGCCGAAGAAGGGAACGAAGATGCTCGCCTCCCGGCCATGATCCTGATCCGGCAGATAGAAGAAGCTATCACCGCTGCGCAGGGCCTTGATGGCGGGCTTGATGCCGACGCTGCGCTCATAGACACGCCCGCCCTTGCTGCGCTCGCGGTTGATGTACCAGTCGAACACCTGATCCTTGGGGCTCTTCATCATGGTGCACAGGGGCACCCCCTCATCGGTCAGGTAGCGGCCTATCATGTCCACCGCCCAGGTGTGGGGCACCACCAAGATCATGGGGCGCCCGGCGGCCAGCTCAGCCTCTATATGCTCCCAGCCACGCACCTTGATGCGCCCTTTCAGGAAGGCGGGGCTGCGCCAGGTGAGCTCGCCAAAACCCATGAAGGTCTTGAGACCGACCCGGATGGATTTGAGCAGCAGCTGCTCGCGCCCGACCGCGTCAAGCTCGGGGAAACAGATCTTGAGGTTGGTCTCGGCGATGTAGGCCTGCTTCCTGGAGAAGCGCAGCAGCAGGGGGGCCAGGGCATCGGCCAGCTTGTCTCTGTAGCTGGCCGGGATCCAGGCCAGCAGGGAGAGCAGGGCAAGCGCCAGCCAGCTACCCCACAGACGGGGGTGCAGCAGACGCAGATGAAAGGAGGTGTCAAACACCGGATCTTGTGCGGACATGGTCGCCATCGAATCATCAAAACAGACCGTCATTTTAGTGATCCTGACAATTTTTTCTACCCGGGATCCCCCAAGCTGGGTTTCCAAGTCACTGATCAGACTAGTTAGAAATAAAAAGTGGCCCAGATGGGGCCACTTATAAAGACGCATTAAGTTGCGGTTCAGGAATGAGGGCTGAGTCCCTTGCGGATGCGCCTTATCCCCTCTTCGTAGAGGCCGTCTTCCCCCTCCTGGTCCTCGCGGGTATCGAAGATCTTGAGGAACCACATGTACTGACCCGGGTGACGGGTCAGCTGCCGCTCCACGCTGTCGTTCATGCGGCAGGTGTCGGCCACCAGATCATCGCTCGGGTAGTCGGCGAAGGGGGCCTCTATCTCCAGCCGGTAGCAGTGCGCCGCCTCGTCATAGCAGGCCAAGACAGGCACGGCGCGGGCACCGGTCAGCTTGACCAGCCGTGGCAGGGCCGGCAGGGTCGCCTTGGGATGCTTGAAGAAGGGCACGAACAGGCTGGCCTCGCGGCCATGATCCTGATCCGGCAGGTAGAAGAAGCTCAGGCCGGATTTCACCGCCTTGATCACCGGCTTGATGCCGGCGCTGCGCTCATAGACGCGGCAGCCATTCTTGGCCCGCTCGCGGTTGATGTGCCAGTCGAACACAGGGTTGCGGGCGCTCTTCATCATGGTGCACATGGGCAGGCCCCGCTGGGAGAAGTAGTAGCCCGCCGCATCGATGGGCCAGCTGTGGGGCACCACCAGGATCACCGGGCGGCCGGCGGCCTGCTCGGCCTCAATGTGTTCCCATCCGCTCACCTGGATGCGCTTCATCAGGTACTCGGGGCTGCGCACCGTGAACTCGCCAAACCCCAGCAGGCTCTTGAGGCCGACCCGGATCGAGGTCATCAGTATGGCGTCCCGCTCTGCCTCGCTCTGCTCCTTGAAGCAGATGGCGAGGTTGGTTCTGGCGATATAGACCTGCTTTTTCGAGATCTTGAGCACCAGGGGCGCCAGGGCGTCGGCCAGCTTGTCACGCCAACGGGGCGGCACATAGGCGAGCACGCCGAGCACGCCGAGGGCAAGCCAGCTCACCCAGTAACGCGGGTGCAGCAAACGGGTCTGGAATGCGGAGTCAAACACGGGATCTTGGGAGGACATGGGTACTATCAAACAGTAGAAGTGGGCAATTGCGGCAATCCTGACAGGTAATACCAGTGAAAACCACCTTAATATCGCCTGAATGAGCGACAATTTGAGCCTTTTCACGGATTGACAGCGCCCCCTGATCCCCAGGCAGTGGGCGCTGCTCACGCTTTGTACCGGCCCCGGATGCAACAGACCCCGCCAGGCGGGGTCTGCTCTTGGTCGAGACCGGCTGCGACCTTAGCGGCGCAGGGGCTGCTCCAGCATGCCGACCTGGCCAAGGGGCAGGAAGAACATCAGGTAGCGCAGCGCCACATAACCGACGATCAGGGTCGCCGCACCGAGTTCCAGATAGGCCAGCTGGTTGATCTGCGCCGCATAGTGGGCCGCCTCTGGCCACTGCGACAGCAGGTGACCCACCTTGAACAGGGCGGTGGCGCCTATCACCAGGGGGAAGGTGAAGGCGGCATAACCCGGCGAGAACGGCAGGCGCAGCAGCTTGATGAAGGCCAGGTAGATGATGCCTGTCATCAGCACGGCTATCCCCAGCAGCACGGCCACCAGCAGCAGCGACGGATCCTGGCTCACGGTGAGGTAGCCGGCGAGCGACAGGCTGGCGGGGGCCGCCAGGATGGCGATGGTGGGCTTGGCGGCATCCGGCACCTCGTGGCTGAAGATGAGGCGATAGAGCATCAGCGGCAGCATCAGGGCGTAGCAGGCCATGCCGAACCAGAGCAGGCCATTGGCCAGGGCGGCGAAGGGGCCACCCGGATAGGCGACGTCGGCCACTATGATCCCCACCGGCGGCACGAACCAGCTCGGCACCATGTGGTGGATCTCAAACGCCTTGGCCCTGTGCCAGACGAAGGTGGCGAGGAACACCAGGTGAATGATCACCGCAAACAGCCAGAGCCCCTGGCCCAGGGTCGGGGCCAGCAGCCCCACCGCCTTGGAGACCACCATGGTCCCCATGGCATAGGTGGGCACCACGCTGCCCACCACGGGGTGGGCGAGATCCTGCCACAGCAGACGCGGGTGCAGCAGGAACTTGAAGGTGAGGACGAGGAGCAGCACGGCGGCGATGGCGGCCCCCAGCAGTTGCAGGCGGCCATCGAACTGACCTGCATTTTCCCAACACCAGCCGAGGCTGGCGATCCCCAGTGCCAGACCGGCCATGGGGGTCGGGGCGGCGGCAAGGGAGCGACGGGTGCGTGCGATCATGACTGGTACCCTCTTGTTGATGACGATGTGCATAGGATAAAGAGGGTCTATCGTTTACGATATCTAAATGAATTGAACTAAGCGTTTAGGAAAATCAAACGACATGAAGCTGACCCTGCAACAACTCAAGGTGTTCGCCACCATAGCCCGCCACGGCAACCTGGGGGGCGCGGCCAGCGAGCTCTGCCTCAGCAAGGGGGCCGTCTCCCAGTCGTTGCAGGAGCTGGAGCGCCAACTCGCCACCCCGCTGTTCGATCGGGTGCATCCCAGGCTTCAGCTCAACAACGAGGGGCGCCTGCTGCAACCGGCCGCCGAGGAGCTGCTGACCCGGATGCAGGAGATAGAGCAGCTGTTTGGCCCGGACGCCGAGCCGAGCGGCCAGCTGCGGTTGGGGGCCAGCCAGACCATAGGCAACTACCTGCTGCCCAGTCTGCTGGCGGGGGGCGCCCAGGAGCTGGGATCCGCCCCCAGGGTGACCATCGCCAACACCCACCTGTTGTGCCACGCCCTCGCCCACTTCGAGCTGGATCTGGCCCTCATCGAGGGGGAGAACCATCACCCGGATCTGGTGAGCGAGCCCTGGCTCGAAGACGAGATGCTGATCATAGCCCCCCCCCAGCACCCCCTGGCCGGGCAGCTGGAGCTGCCCCTTCGCCTGCTCGCAGGCGAGACCTGGGTACTGCGCGAGCCCCAGTCAGGGAGCCGCGAGCAGTTCGAGCAGCAGATCCAGCCCAAGCTGCCGCGCTGGCAGGCGGGGCTCGAGCTCAACACCCTGGAGGCGGTGATGCTGGCGGTGGAGAAGGGGCTCGGCATCTCCTTTATCTCCCGCCTCGCTGTCTCCGATCGCCTGCACAGCGGCCGTCTGGTGGCGCTCACCCCGAGCCAGACCTTCCCCCGCCAGCTCTCCCTGGTCTGGCACAAGCAGAAGTTCCACTCCGCGGCCCTGCGCCGCTTCCTCGCCTTCTGCCGCGCCCAGACCCTGCCCGCTCCCTGAGCCGCGGCCAACCTAAAACAAACACAGAGGGCGCCGTGGCGCCCTCTGTTATTCAAGAAAAGTGTTGCGGGGATCTATTGCAGGATGACGTGCGGCGCCGTCAGCCTCCCCGATGCAACCCCGCCTCGACCCAGCCCAGCACCCGCCGCGTCAGGGCATGGGGCACCCAGGGGGAGTCCAGCAGCCGGTGGCGCAGGCAATCGGCGAAGTGATCCGCCTCGTGCTGCATGCCGCCCCCCTTTACCGGCAGGTAGATGTCCGCCGGCCAGGCGGCAGGCGGCGTATCCCCCTGCCAGCGAATGTGCTGGGGATTCCACCACTTGCCCTCGATGACCAGGGTCCACGCCTCCCCCGAGAGCCAGGCATCCCGATCGAGATCCTCGACGATGGAGGCGCCAAGCTCCGCCGAGAAGGGGCCGCCGAAGCTGAAGCGGGCCGCGAGATCCACCTCCCCCGGCGCCCTGTCCAGCGCCACCTCGGGGGCCTGGGTCGCGAGCCCCAGCCGCTCGCAGAAGGCGGCATAGAGCCAGAGCGGATAGACCCCCACATCCCAAGCGGCGCCGCCGTCGAGGGCAGGATCGAACAGTTTGCCGACCGGAGGCGGGGCCGAGCCGAACGCCGCGCGCAGGGTGCGGGGCGCGGGCAGCAGGGGCAACCGCTGCAACAGGGCGCGCATGGCGGGGAAGCACATCACCTTCATGGCTTCGAGCAGCAGCAGGCCGCGCTCATGGGCAAGCGCCACCAGGGCGTCCCAATCCGCCACCCGGGTCACCGCCGGTTTCTCCACCAGCACGTGCTTGCCCGCCAGCAGCATCTGCCTGATCAGGGCGGCATGCTGTGGGTGGATCACCGCCACATAGACGGCCTCCACCTCGGGGCTCTCGGCCAGAGCCTGATAGCTGCCATAGGCCAGCCCCAACCCCAGCTCACGGGCGAACTCGTCGGCCCGCCCCTGATCCCGGGCGGCGATCGCCACCACGCGCCCGCCCCTGGCGTACTGATTGACGTCGCGGCAAAAACGCCTGGCGATGGCACCCGCCCCGGCTATCCCCCAGCGCAGCAGTGGCGCTGTTCCCTGTGATTGCATCTCTTCCTCCTTCTTTTGTTGCCAGCCAACAACCCCCTCCCTGCCTCCCCCTTCGAAAGGGGGAGGAGTCAGCTTGTGGCCTGTTCGATCTGCAGGCTGCGCAGCCAACTTATCTCGTCGCCCCAGATAGTCTCGTCTATGGTCTCGAGGATCAGCGGAATGCCGTCGAAACGGTGATCGTTCATGATGTGGTGGAACACGGCTTCCCCCAGGTTCCCCTCCCGCAGGCTGTGGTGACGATCGACCCGACTACCGAAGGTACACTTGGCACCGTTGATATGCATCCCCTTGAGGTACTCAAAGCCCACGATGCGGTCAAAGTCGGCGAACACGGCGGCGCAGGACTCGGGGGTGCGCAGATCGTAACCGGCGGCGAAGGCGTGACAGGTGTCGAAGCAGACCCCGACCCGGCTCTTGTCCTCCACCCCCTCGATCAGGGTGGCCAGGTGCTCGAACGACCAGCCGAGGTTGGTGCCCTGGCCGGCGGTGTTCTCTATTACCGCCGTGACCCCTTGGCTGCGCTCCAGCGCCCAGTTGATGGACTCGCTCACCAGTTTGAGGCTCGCCGCCTCGGGGAGCTGCTTGAGGTGACTGCCGGGGTGAAAGTTCAGATAGCAGAGTCCGAGCTGCTCGCAGCGCTTGATCTCGTCCAGGAAGGCGTCGCGGGACTTGGCGAGGCCGTCGGGATCCGGGTGGCCCAGGTTGATGAGGTAGCTGTCGTGGGGCAGTATCTGCTCGGGGCTAAAGCCCCCCTTGTCGCAGGCCGCCTTGAAGGCGCGGATGCTGGCCTCGGAGAGTGGCGCCGCCTGCCACTGGCGCTGGTTCTTGGTGAACAGGGCGAAGGCGTTGGCCCCGATAGCCTGGGCGCGGGCTATGGTGTTCTCCACCCCGCCGGCCGCACTGACGTGGGCTCCGATAAATTTCATCTTGTCTCCTCTGCGCGCTTGCTGGGTGCACCCGCCTCTCGCGGTCGCGAGGCGCGGCAACCCTGATGGGGCGTCATTATGCCCAAGCCAGCCCCTTGCGCCAAACCGGGATTGTCGATGGCGGCAATGGAAAAGGCGCCCGCAGGCGCCTTGGTGATCATGGATGTCGGGCTCGCCCTCAATAGGCCAGACCGGCACCATAGGGGTAGAGCGGGTTCGCGGAGTCCTTCGCCACGTCCGGGTGCTGGTTCTGCACCGCCTGCCAGCTGGAGGGCAGCTCGAAGGGCAGCTTGCCGCTGGCCTTGACCTTGCCGCTGATGACGTCGAACAGCGCCTGATCCAGGGCCCCGAAGTTGGCCAGCAACACCTGCGCCGCCGGTGCCACCTCGGTCAGGATGGCGGGCCTGTCCAGATAGACGGAGAGCACCATGGGCACCCCGGCCTGCGCGACGGCCTGGATGGCGGCGTACTCGTCCGCCCCGCGGTAAATCCCCTCGTGGGCCGTCTCCTGCACCACCTGATCTGCGCTGGCAAAGCCGAGCTGACCGAAGTGGATGCTGCCAAACGGGAAGCGGGGATCCTGCTCGCCCGGGGCATTGACCCGCACTATGGCGAGATCGGCCTGGGCCAGGTCCGTCACCACCGTATAGCCGTTGGCCGTGGCCACCTCGGCATTGACGTTATGCAGGTAGACCCGCTTGCCGTCCGCCTTGAGTGGCAACAGGGCACCCTCGTTTTTCAGCAACACATGGGACGCCGCCTGGGCGGCCTGGGCGGCCTGCTGGAACTCGGCCTTGCCCACCAGGGCCACCGCGGCCTGAGTATCCACATAGGGGTTTTCGAACAGCCCCAGGGCGAACTTCTGCGCCAGGATGCGCTCGGCCGAGGTGGTGATCGCCGCCTCGGTTACCAGGCCGCTCTGCACCGCCGCCAGCAGGGGGGCGGGATCTTCCACGCCGCCAAACTGATCCACCCCGGCGTCGATGGCCTTGGCGTAGCGCTCGGCCTTGGTGAGCTTCTCCACCCCCCAGGACATGCCAAAGGGCACAGTCCAGGGGCTGACCCCCGCCGTCACCTCATCCTGGGTCAGCCCCTGCTCGCAGCGGGCGTTGCAGTCGTTGACTATGCCCCAGTCGCTCAGCACCACGCCGTCGAACTTGAAGTGGCCCCGCAGCAAGTCGGTGAGGATCTGGCGGTTGAAGCCAAAGCCCACCTCCTCGATGGCCTGACCTTCATGGGTCAGCCCCTCGGGCAGGGCGTAATAGGGCATCACGGCCCCCACCTTGGCCTCGAAGGCCCCCTCGAAGGGCACCAGGTGATAGGCGAACTGGCCGCCGGGATAGACCTGCTCCTTGCCCCAGGGGTTGTGGGCATCCAGGCCATCTTTCTGGGGGCCGGCCCCGGCGAAGTGCTTGACCACTGTGACCACGCTCTCCTTGCCTATGCCGTCGCTCCCCTGCTGGAAGCCCTCTATGTAGGCCTTGACCAGGGATTTGGCGAGCAGGTTGTCTTCACCGAAGGTGCCGTTGATGCGGCCCCAGCGCGGCTCGGTCGCGAGATCCGCCTGGGGGGAGAGGGCCTCGTGAATGCCGACGGCTCTGTACTCCTGGCGAGCGATGTCGCCAAAGCGTTGCACCAGGGCGGCATCGCCGATGGCGGCGAGCCCCAGGGTCTCGGGCCACTGGGAGAAGGCCCCGGCGCCTATGCTGGTGGCGTTGGGATCATGGGTGAAGTGGTTGCGGGGATCCGTGCTCACCGTCATGGGGATGCCGAGCCCCACCCCTTCCAGCAGGGCCTGCAGCCGGTTGTTGTCGTCGGCGATGGCCGCCGGATCCCCCGCCATGCGGGTGATGAAGGTATTGACGCCATCCTCGCGCAGCATCTTGTCCATGGCGGTGAGGTTGACCCGCCCGTCTGCGTCCAGCACCAGGGTGCCGTGCATCATCAGGCCCGCCTTCTGGGCCAGGGAGAGCCTGCCCACCAGATCCCGGGCCCGCTCGTCGGCGCCAAGGCGCCAGTCTTCATAGGGGGTCAGGGCGCCGCTGCCATCGAGATCCTTGAATTGCAGGCCATCCTGCTCGATCAGGCTGACGGTGCGATGCCCCAGGGTGGGCTGCTCCGGCTTGGGGCTGGAGTCGTTGCCATTGCACCCTGCCAGCAGCAGGACGCCCATGCTCAGGGTGAGGCGGGTCAGAGCGAAGGGGGGATATGTCATTATTGTTATCTTCCATGTGTGTGTAGGAGTGGCCACTCTATGCAAAATCGGCCCGCCTCACTTGCCCTGCGGGTGCAGGGAATTGCCGGTTGGGAGCACGTTCGAAAAGTGTGAAAAGGGTTGCAGGGTTACCCTTGGTTACATTTCTGAAACATGAAGCCGAACCTGGCTCACGGCAATTCATGGCCATTGGCGGATGATGGTGGGCCACCGCCGACAAGGATTTTCGCCGTGAAGACAGTCTCCAACCGGATAGCCCTGCACTGCCTCAACCACTGGCAGAGACAGGGACGGGATCCGGCCCAGCTCCTGCAAGGTGCCGGTATTGCCAGAGAAGAGCTGCTGCTCCCCCAGGGACGGATCGACGCCCAGCGCCACTTCCGGCTGCTGACCCAGGTCGCCCCCCATGTGGACATGGCCCACAAGTGGTCGCCCCCCTCGCTCTCGGGGCTCTTCGCCGACTACCTGCCGCTGGCGAGCCTCTGCTGCAACGCCGCCACCCTGCGCCAGGCCCTGCACTTCTTCCTCGCCTACCGCCCCCTCATCGGCGAGTGCGATCGGATACTGCTGCGGGAAGAAGAGGGGCAGGCCAGGCTCAGTTACCATTCGGAGTCCGATCACCCGGACGTGATCGCCATGAGCAGCCTGGCCAACCTCGGTCACATCTATGCCCTGCTGCAGTTCTACCACCCAGGCCAGGGCCGACTGGTGCTGCCCACCCCGGTGCGGCCCAGGCTGTGGCGCGAGCTGGGGGCCTGGCTGGGGGATCGGCTGCAACGGGGAGAAGGCTTTGAGCTGCGCTTCCCCGCGGCCTTGCTCGATCTCGCCCACGGGGGCTGCAACAGCCCCCTGCAACCCTTGCTGCTGGGGGAGCTCGACGGCCAGATGCGGCAGTTGCGCCCGAGCAGCCACTACAGGGAGCGGGTGCTCGGGCTCATCCGCCAGCGGCTCTGGCAGGAGAGCGTCGACTCCCCCACCCTGCTGGCGGGGATCTGCGAGGCCCTCAGGCTGACCCGCTGGACCCTCAACCGCCACCTGCGCGAGGAGGGGTGCCACTTCTCAGGATTGCTGGAGCAGGTCAGAAGGGAGGAGGCCTGCCGCCTGCTGCAGGATCCCGGCCTGCAGCTGCAGGAGGTGGGCGGGCGCCTCGGATTTGCCAGCCAGAGCAGCTTCAGCCGCTTCTTCAAGGAGGCGTTCGCCCTCTCCCCCAGCGAATACCGCTCAAGGCGCAGCCGGCTCTGACTCCCCGGCCAAGGCCCCGGCGAGCAGGTCCGCCAGCCAGTGGATGAAGAGCTGGACCCTGGGCGCCAGCTGGCGGCGATGGGCATAGAGGGCGTGGATGGGGAGCGGCGGCGCCTGCCACCGGGGCAGCAGGCTTATCAGCTCGCCGCGCCCGAGCAGCCCCTCCACCCCTACCCTCGGCATCTGTATGATGCCAAGCCCCGCCAGCGCCGCCGCCAGGTAGGTCTCGCTGTCGTTGACCATCAGGGCCCCCGCCATCGGCAAGAGGGCGCGGCTGCCATCCGCTTGCTGGTACTCGAAGCCCGGCTCGCTGCGTCCCTGTCCGGAGCCGTAATGGACCAGCCGGTGCCCGGCCAGATCCGCCAGGGTCTGCGGCACCCCGTAACGGGCCAGATAGGCGGCGCTGGCACAGTTGATCTGGCGATAGTGACCCAAGGGGCGCGCCACCAGGCTGGAGGGCTCCAGCGCCCCGACCCGCACCACGCAGTCGAAGCCGTCGCGCACCAGATCCACCCGCCTGTCCGTACTGCTCAGCATCAGCTGCAAGTCGGGGTGCTGGGCCAGGAAGGCGGGCAGCGCCGGTATCACCAGATGGCGGGCCATCCGGCTCGGCATGTCTACCCGCAACTGCCCCGAGATCTGGCCCCCCTGGCGAAACAGGCCGTCAAACTCCTCCATGTCCGCCAGCAGATCCCGGCACCTGGCGTAGCAGAGCTGGCCATCCGTGGTCAGTTGCACCCGTCTCGTGGTACGCAGCAGGAGCCGGGTGCCCATGCGCTCCTCCAGCCGGCGGATGGCGGCGGAGAGGGTCGCCTTGGGGATGCCCAGTTGCTCGGCGCAGCGGGTAAAGCTCTCGAGTTCGGCGACCCGCACGAACAACCTCATCGCATCCAGTTGATCCATGACCTGATTGTCTCTTCAAACGGAACAGTGATTTCATTATCACGCTATTTATCCGGCAATAAAGGAACAATACAGTGATCCGGTCGGCTCGCACCGAGCCCTTGCCACCCACAGGAGTCACACCATGACCAGACCCATAGCCCTCATCACAGGCGCCAGCCGTGGCCTTGGCAAACACAGCGCCCTCGCCCTCGCGGCCAAGGGGGTGGATCTCATCATCACCTACCGCAGCCAGGCCGACGAGGCGGCCACCGTGGTGGCCGAGGCCAGGGCGCTCGGGGTCCAGGCCCATGCCCTGGCGCTGGATGTGGGGGTGAGCGCCTCCTTTGTCGCCTTCGCAGAGGAGGTGAAACAGCTGCTCGCCCGGGAGTGGCAACGCCCGCAGTTCGACTACCTGGTCAACAACGCCGGCATCGGCATTCATGCCAGCTTCGAGCAGACCACGGAGGAGCAGTTCGATACCCTGCTCAACATCCACTTCAAGGGGACCTTCTTCCTGACCCAGAGGCTGCTGCCGCTTATCCGTGATGGCGGGCGCATCATCAACCTCTCCACCGGCCTGACCCGCTTCGCCATGCCGGGTTACGCCGCCTACGCCGCCATGAAGGGGGGCGTGGAAGTGCTGACCCACTATCTGGCCAAGGAGCTGGGCCCCCGCGGCATCGCCGTCAACGTGGTGGCCCCGGGTGCCATCGAGACCGACTTTGGCGGCGGCGTGGTGCGCGACGACAAGGGGGTCAACGCCTTCCTCGCGAGCCAGACGGCGCTGGGGAGAGTCGGCCAGCCCGACGACATCGGCGGTGTCATCGCCGCCCTGCTCTCCGATGACAACCGCTGGATCACCGCCCAGCGCATCGAGGCCTCGGGGGGCATGTTTATCTAGGCAGGGATGGGCGCCCAAGGGTTGCACGCCACCATGAAAAACCACGAAAAAGGCCCCCGAGGGGGCCTTTGTATTGGGGCGGCACCATGCGCCCGCGCCTTAAGTCAACGCTTTACAGCGTCTTGCCACCGGAGGCGATCACCTGGCTGTACCAGTGGAAGCTCTCCTTCTTGATGCGGCGCAAGGATCCCCCCTGCTCGTCGCGCTCCACATAGACGAAGCCGTAGCGCTTCTGGTAGCCGTTGAGCCAGCTCAGTATGTCGGTGAAGGACCAGGCGCAGTAGCCGATGAGCTCGACCCCGTCCTGCATCGCCTCCTGACAGGCTTTCAGGTGGCTGTGCAGATAGGCGATGCGGTAGTCATCCTGCACCCGGCCGTCTGCGGTCAGCTTGTCGAACTCGCCGAGGCCGTTCTCGGTGATCATCAGCGGCAGGCCGTAGCGGGACGAGAGGCGGCGCAGGGCGATGCGCATCCCGGTGGGATCTATGGCCCAGTCCCAGTTGCTGGTCTCCAGGTGCGGGTTGGGGGCGGTCTTGTAGAGACCGGGGACACCGCTCGATGGCGTTGTGCCCTTCTGCCCCGTGGTGTTGATGCGCTGCATGGTCTGACCGCCGAGGGGATTGTCGGTGAAGGTCAGGGTGTAGTAGTAGTTGACGCCTATGTAGTCGGGGGTGCCTTCGCGCAGCAGCTCGAGATCCCCCGGCAGTATCTCGGGGGCCTCGCCGGTTTCTCTCAGGTAGGCGAGCGCCGCCTGGGGGTAGCGACCGAAGCAGTAGGCATCCAGCCACCAGAGGTTGGTGAACTCCTCGGCATTCTCGAACGCCAGCATGTCGCTCGGGGCGCAGGAGGCCGGATAGGCCGGGGAATAGGCGAAGCTCGGGCCTATGAGGCCGTTTGGCACATGCTGACGGAACGCCTTGATGACACGGGCGTTGGCCAGAAAGGCGATGTGGTTGGCGGCGAAGAAGCGCTTCCTGTCCTGCACCGCGGGGGGATGGGTGCCGAGCTGGTAGGCGTTGGTCAGGTTGTAGTTCTGCTCGTTGAGGGAGACCCAGTACTTCACCTTGCCGGCGAAGCGCTGATAGAGGGTGACGCAGTAGTGCTCGAAGTCCTCGATGATGCGCCTGTCTTCCCAGCCGCCGTATTCGTCCTGCAGGGCCTGGGGCAGGTCCCAGTGGTAGAGGGTCAGCACAGGCTCGATGCCGTGGGCCAGCAGGGCGTCGATGAGCCGCTCGTAGAAGGCGAGCCCCGCCTCGTTCACCTCACCGCGCCCGCTTGGGAAGATGCGCGGCCAGCTCACCGAGAAGCGATAGGCCTTGAGCCCCATCTCGGCCATCAGCGCCACGTCCTCTTCCACCCTGTGGTAGTGATCCACCGCCACGTCCCCGTTGCTGCCCTCGAAGGTCTTGCCCGGCAACTTGGTGAAGAGATCCCACACCGAGGGGCCCTTGCCGTCTTCGTTCCAGGCCCCTTCCACCTGGTAGGCGGCAGAGGCGGCCCCCCAGAGGAAATCCGCGGGGAAGTCGTTGAACTTGGGATGGTGCATCTGGCTTGTCTCCTGCTGCTTGAGGATGGTGCCGCCTCTCCCCTTGGGGCATGGGCGGGGGTCAAAACGAATTGGCATCAGCATCGAACAGTTCTAGAATTCCGTCCAATGACAATTTTTGCCATTCAATATTCCAAGCAGGAATGAAGGAGTCGTGATGGAGTTGCGGGATCTGAAGGCCTTTGTCACCCTGGGGGAGGTCTTGCACTTCGGCCAGGCGGCGGCGCGCCAGCACATCACCCAGTCGGCCCTGAGCAAGCAGATACGGCGGCTGGAGGGGGAATTTGGCGGCGAGCTGTTCGAGCGCAACGCCAGCAGCACCCGGCTCACCCCCCTCGGGCGCGCCCTCTACGGGGATGCCTGCGCCCTGGTGGCCCAAAGCGAGCAGCTCGGTCGCACCGCCCGCGACGTGCTGGCGGGCAACGGGGGCACCCTGCGCATCGGCTTCGGGGTCGCCACCAAGCTGCTGGTGCCCGCGGCCATCGCCCGTTTTCGGGCCAGCCGCCCCGGGGTCGGCATAGAGCTCAACGATCTCTCCACCCATCACCAGTTGCTGGCGCTCAGTGAAGGCAAACTGGATCTCGGCTTCTGCCGCCTGCCCGCCCCCAAGGGCTGGCAGGTGCTGCCCGTGGTGCGCGCCCATTTCGTCGCCGTGCTGCCCGCCGGCTACCAGGGGGTGACGGGGCTCTCGGATCTGCTGGACAAGCCGCTCGCCATCTTGCGCCGGGACAAGGCCCCCTCCTTCCACGATCAGTTCGTGCACTACCTGGCCCAGAGCGGGCTGCGCTTTGGGGATATCCAGTACGTCAACGACTTCGCCGCCGGCATCGCCACCGCGGCGGCGGGCATCGCCTGGACCCTGGTACCCTCCTCCACCACCATAGAGCACCCGGATGTCATCACCCTGCCTCTGGCGGAGGCCGAGGCGAGCTGGATCATAGGGCTCATTCGCCCGCCGGGAGGGGATAACCCCCTCATCACCCCCTTCTGGCAGACGGTGGCCGAGCTCGGTGATCCCGCCCTCACCGCCCTGGGTGATCAGGGCAGTGCAGGAACATGACGCGGCCATGGCTGTCATTCACGACACGGCATCGTTCGAGAACCACATTAACGGTAGCTTTTGCGCAGCCAGCCCCCGTAAAATTGCACCATGGCTCCGGCGCCCGGCGCCAACCGACAAGGACTCGTTTCTCCAATGCTATCTCACTGGCTGCTGAGGTTTGATCTCCATCGCCTCATCCTGGCCCTGGCCGTGCTCGGCGTGCTGGCCACCTTCGGCAACAGCTTCTACGCCATCCATCAGGCACAGCGACAGCTGCTGATCGACAGTACCCTGGAGGCCAACCGTGTCTATGCCACCAAGCTGGCCGCCTCCGCCGAGGCCATGCTGAATGCGGCCCAGGGGCAGCTTGCCTACAGCGCCACCCTGCTGGCGCCGCTGCTGCAGGCCAGCGACATCGCGGGGCTGGAGCAGGAGGTGACCCAGCTGCGCGAGCGCACCAACACCTTCAACTCGGTGGCCGTCGTGAACACCGAGTCCACCATAGTCGCCGTCTCCCCCGAGACCCTGAAGGTGAAGGGGGCCAAGCTCAGCTCCCGCAGCGCCCGCCAGACCCTCGCCAACCAGCAGCCGACCATCTCGGACCCCCTTATATCCCTTTCGGGCAACTACCTCATCAGCCTCTCCTACCCTGTGTTCTCGACGGACAGGCGCTACCTCGGCTATGTCGCCGGGACCATCTACCTGGAATCCGCCAGCGTGCTCTCCAGCCTGCTGGGCCAGCACTACTACCAGGATGGCTCCTACCTCTACGTAGTCGACCGGCAGAAGACGCTGATCTACCACCCCAACCCCAAGCGCATCGGCCAGAAGATAGGTGACAATGTGGTGGTGGACGAGGTGTTGCAGGGGCGGCAGGGGGCGCAAGCCGTGCTCAACTCCCGGGGAACCGAGATGCTGGCGGGCTTCGCCCCCGTGGCCGGTGCGGGCTGGGGAGTGGTGGCCCAGCGCCCCCGCAGCGCCACCCTGGCCGGGCTGGATGAGCAGATGCTCGACATATTGAAGGGGATGATCCCGGTTACCCTCTTCATCCTCTTCGTCATCTGGCTCTCGGCCACCATCATCTCGCGCCCCCTGCGGCAGCTGGCCAACAGGGCCAGGCTGATGGATCAGCAGGAGGCGGCCTCCAACATCTCCAGCATCCGCGCCTGGTACTTCGAGGCGGCCCAGCTCAAGCAGGCCATCCTCAAGGGGCTGGGGCTGCTCAACACCAAGATTAACCAGCTGCACACCGACAGCCACACAGACCCCATGACGGGCCTCTTCAACCGGCGGGCCATGCAGCAGATGCTGGACGACTATCAGGCGCAGTCCCGGCCGCTGGCGGTCATCGCCCTGGATATCGATCACTTCAAGGCCATCAACGACCACTTCGGCCACGACGTCGGGGACGCCGTCATCGTCGCCCTGGCAACCCTGATGCAGCGGGATCTGCGCGCCGATGCCGCCCTGTGTCGCAGCGGCGGCGAGGAGTTCCTGCTGCTGCTGCCCGGGGTCTCCCTGGTGCAGGCGCAGCGGATCGCCGAGCGGCTGCGGCAGACGGTGGCGAACCACGAGATGGAGCAGGCCGGGTGCATCACCATCTCCCTCGGGGTCGCCCACTGGCCAGGGGATGCCAGCGATCTCGGTACCGTGCTCAAGCAGGCGGACAAGGCGCTCTATCAGGCCAAGCACAGGGGCCGCAACTGCGTGGTGGTGGCCGGCGCCTGAGGCCCCCCAGCGTCAGAAGCTGTAGCCCATCTTGAGGTAGATGCCCGCGTTGTCGTCCTTGCCCATCGCATACTCGAGGTTGGCGACTATGCCCGCCTCCGGCTTGAGCAGGTACTGGACGCCCGCCCCCCAGGCGGGATAGATGTTGTCGCTGTCGCCACAGTCGAGGGACTCCCCGTTCACGGCGTCGCCGTAGAGGCAGGCCACCCCGGCGAAGGCGGTGAGGGTCCAGCGTTCGGCGAGCTGGTAGCGCTCCTCGACCTCCACCGCCGACATGTGCTGGCCCAGGTACTCCCCCGGGGTGTAGCCACGCAGGTAGATGGGGGAATAGGAGCCGCTTGGCGCGTTGTGGGAGAACTGGTTGCGATTGCGCCAGGCGAGCACATTGCCATCCCCGTGACTCCAGTAGCCCCGATAGTCGACCCGATAGATGTCAAAGTCCCCCTCTCCCCCCAGCCCTTCCCGGTAGGCCAGGTTGTTGACGTTCAAATACCAGCCCCTGGTCGCGCTGAAGTCGCTGTCCCGGGAGTCGTGCTGCACCACCAGCCCGAGCCCCCCCGAGGTGAACCCCTCCAGCCCCAGCTCGTCCAGGATCTGATCCGACTCCAGATCCTGCCCCTGCACCTCGTAGTTGGAGTAGGCCGCCATGCCGCCGACGAACCAGTCCCCCTCCACCCGATAGAGGTAGCGCAGGAAGGCGGAGCGGAAGTTGTCGTTGGTCTCGAGGGCGCGGCCGGTGCCGAGGTAATCCTGGTAGCTGTTGTTGATGTCGCCGAGGATGACGCCACCGACGATGCGGTGGTGATCCGCCCCGAACGACGTCTTGGCGAAGGCGCTGGTGATGAGAGACGCCGAGGTGGTGTACTTGCCGGACAGGGTGAACAGGGACGGGCGCGAGCCCTCATCGAACTGGTGCAGGTAACCCACCATCAGGCCCGCCGCCGTGTCCAGCTTGGGGCTGGAGCTCAGCAGGGGCACGAACAACCAGGGGGAACGCTCGCCCTCCTTGGCCGCCTTTGCCTTTCGCTCGTCACCGCGCGTCTGCGCTTCTTCCTTGGCGGGATCCGCCGCCATTGCGGGGCTGGCCGCCAGGATAAAGGCCAGGCTGGCCATCAGGGGGGAGATTGCATTGCGCATGTGTGGGTTCCGCACAGGATCGCGCACGGCAAACCGGCGGCGCTGGGCCACCCTGCTCGGCAGGCACGTCGGGGTTCAGGTTGCCGGCCGCCTTGCATCAGGGGCCGGAAGAGGGCCGCAGCATAGCGGCATCCCCCGACCTCGACCACAGCAAGATGGTGCGCCATACAATCGCCGTACAGCTTCGGCAAACGAGAGGGCCGGGCGAATTGCGGGCATGAAAAAACCCCTGCCTGGGCAGGGGTTCGGAGCGCGGACGCTTACAGATTGACGGCGAGGCTGGCGGCCTGTGCCTGGCTTGGGGTCACCAGCACGGGCACCGACTTGGAGGTCGGGGTGAAGGAGCCCTCCCCTATGCTCTCTATGGCCACCAGGGGGTTGGTCTCAGGATAGTAGGCGGCGATGTTGCCCCTGGGGATCTCGTAGAAGATGACGCTAAAGCCGCGCACCACCCGCTCGCGCCCGTCGTTGCAGATGGCGGTCATGTCCACCTGCTGCTCCTCGGCCAGCCCCAGCCTGCGGGCATCCTCCTCGTTCATGAAGACCACGTTGCGCCGCCCCTTGATGCCGCGGTAGCGATCGTCCATGCCGTAGATGGTGGTGTTGTACTGATCGTGGGAGCGCAGGCTCTGGAGCAGCAGCACGGGCTCGCCCACCATCTGTTCGGCGTGGCTGGTGCACTCGGGCAGTATGGAGTCCGGCAAGCGGCTCGCCCGAAATTCGGCGCGCCCGCTTGAGGTGTTCCAGCGCAGCAGGGCGGCGCCGTTCTCCAGGTGGAAGCCGCTGGGCTCCTCGATGCGGCGGTTGAAGTCGTCAAAGCCGGCTATGGTCTCGGCGATGAGGTCGCGCAGCAGGGCGTAGTCGTCCCGCAGGGCCAGCCAGTCCACCCGCTCGCTGCCGAGCGTCGCCTCGGCCATGCGCGCGACTATGTCGATCTCCGAGAGACAAAGCGGCGAGACCGGCTCGTTCATGCCGGTGGAGGCGTGCACCATGCTGAAGGTATCTTCCACTGTGATCTTCTGGACGCCGCTACGCTGCAGATCGAGCTCGGTGCGGCCGAGGCAGGGCAGGATCAGGGCATCCTTGGATACCATGAGATGGCTGCGGTTGAGCTTGGTGCTGATCTGCACGTTGAGCTCGCTCTTGCACATCGCCTCATAGGTGAAGTCGGTGTCAGGCGCTGCGGCCGCCAGGTTGCCCCCAAGGCAGACGAGCACCTTGCTCTTGCCGCCGTGCAGGGCCTTGAGCGCCTCGTAGACGTTGTGCCCCGGCGTGCGCTTGAGGCCAACCGGGAAGCGCCGCTCCAGACGGTCGATAAAGGCGGCATTGGGTTTCTCGTTGATCCCCATGGTGCGGTTGCCCTGCACGTTGCTGTGACCGCGCACCGGGCAGAGCCCGGCCCCCGGCTTGCCAATCTGGCCGCACATCAGGTGCAGGTTGACGATTTCGCGAATGGTGTCGACCGAGTGCTTGTGCTGGGTGATCCCCATGGCCCAGCAGCTGATCACGCTCTCGCTCTGGGCGAAGATCCTGGCCGCCTGAACGATCGCCTCGCGATCTAGCCCGGATTGCGCCTCTATCTGCTCCCAACCGGTGGCCTTCACCTTGGCAAGATACTCGTCAAAGTGTGCCGTGTGCTGCTCGATGAAGGCGAGATCGATGCGGCCCCCCTCCTCTTCCAGGATGTATTTCGCCATGCCGCGAATCGCCGCCATGTCGCCGCCGAGTTTCGGCGTGAGGTACTGGTGGCTGATGCGGGTAGCCGCCGGGGTCAGCAGCTCCGCCGGGCTCTGGGGGCTGGCGAAGCGCTCGAGGGCCACCTCTTTCAAGTTGTTGAAGGTGACTATCTGGCAACCCTGGCGCGCCGCCTTGCGCAGGGCATTCATCATGCGCGGGTGGTTGGTGCCCGGGTTCTGGCCAAAGACGAAGATGGCCTTGGCGGCGTCGAAGTCATCGAGCACCACAGTGCCCTTGCCCACCCCCACGGACTGGATGAGCCCCACCCCGCTCGCCTCGTGGCACATGTTGGAGCAGTCGGGGAAGTTGTTGGTGCCATAGAGGCGGCCGAACAGCTGATAGAGGTAGGAGGCCTCGTTGCTGGCGCGGCCCGAGGTGTAGAACTCCACCTCGTCGGGGCTGGCCAGGCTCTTGAGCTTGTCGGCGATGAGGGCAAAGGCCTGGTCCCAGCTTATCGGCTCGTAGTGATCCGTGGCCGGGTTGTAGCGCAGGGGCTCCGTAAGTCGCCCCTGGTATTCGAGCCAGTAGTCGCTCTGGGCAGAGAGGCGGCGCACCGAATGCTCGGCAAAGAAGGCGGCCCCCACCGTCTTGCCGGTGGACTCCCAGGCCACCGCCTTGGCGCCGTTCTCGCAAAACTGGAAGGCCCCCTGCTTGTTGTCACCCCAGGCGCAGCCCGGGCAGTCGAAGCCGTCGGTCTGGTTGACCCGCAGCAGGTTCTTGATGTTCTGCCGGGTCTTCTGGCTGCGCAGCACCTGCTTGAAGGTGGACTGCAGGGAGGAAAAGCCGCCGGCCTTGGCCGGTTTCTCAATATGACTGGACATGGGAGTCTCCGAACTGATCCTGGGCGCGGGGGCTGGCATAGCAGACCGGGGCATCGGATCTGGGCACATGAATGAGGGTCAGGTTGTATTTCAGGGCCAGTCGCACCGCGAGCTGGCTGGGAGAAGCAAGGCTGATGAGGTGGGCGGCGCCAAATTGCACCGCCTTGTGAATGAGTTCGCTGCCGCAGCGGCTGGTGATGACCAGGGTGTGGGCCTGCACGGGCTGGCGCAGCTGCATGCCGATGAGCTTGTCCAGGGCATTGTGGCGGCCTATGTCTTCCCGGCAGGCCAGGATCTCGCCGCGATCATCCAGGGCCAGGGCGGCATGGAGGGCGCCGCTCTGGCGGGCCTTGCTCTGCCAGGGGGCGATGCGATCACGCAAGTCCCGCAGACGCGCGGTATCCAAGGGGGCGCCCGGGGTCAGCGGGGTCAACTCGGGCAGCGCATGCTCTATGGCCTCCACCCCGCAGATGCCGCAGCCGCTCGCCCCGGCCAGGCGACGCTTGCGCTGGCCCAGCGCAGCCAGGCAGCGGTTGGCTATGGTGATGTCGAGCACGACGCCGTGTTCCGAAGGGGTGCTCTGGATGTCGTGCACATCGTGATTGCCCCCTATGATGCCCTCGCCAAACAGGAAGCCGATGGCGAAGTCGTCGAGATCATCCGGGGTGGCCATCATGACGGCGTGGTTGATGCCATTGATGTTGACGGACACGGCCACCTCTTCCACCAGCTCATCCAGCCTGGGCAACCGTGAATTGAATGGGATCATGCGAGACGCTTATAACGTGTATTCGGGCCTCAAGTTTAGATAAGTCGCTCCCCCAAAACCAATGAAACAAATCTATTCACCGATAGAAAACCTCTATTGCCATGTCGATGTCGATTGATTAACTTTGTCAGCCATCCTCCACGCCAGACGCTTCCTCTTCGATGAACATCAAGCAGTTGCACTATTTCTACGAGCTGGCCCAGCACCGCCACTTCGCCAAGGCGGCCAAGGCCTGCTTCATCACCCAGCCGACCCTGTCCGCCAGCATCACGGCGTTGGAAAAATCCCTGGGCACCGAGCTGGTGGTGCGCAACAGCCAGTTCGTGGCGCTGACCCAGGCGGGGGAAGTGGTGCTGCGCCACGCCGAGCGCATGCTGCTGGAGCAGGACGCCATGCGCCAGGAGCTGAGCCTGTTTGGCGGCGCGCTCTCGGGGGTCCTGCGCATCGGCATGGTGCCCCAGTCGAGCATCGACATCATGCCGCTGCTCAAGCGTTTCAACGACGCCTTCCCCAAGGTCAGCCTGCGCCTGTCGGTGATGACCCACGCCACCCTGCTCGAGCAGCTGGATCTGCACCAGACCGACATCGGCCTTGGCTTTGACGAGCTGCTCACCGAGCATCAGCGCCGCGCCCTCGACGTCCAGTTGCGCCACCCCAACCCCATGGCGCTGCTGGGGCCCCTGCCCCCGCACCTCTCCCCGATCCAGCCCCTGAGGCTGGCGGACTTGCAGGATCTCCCCCTGATACTGCCGAGCGCCACCATGCAGTTTCGTCGCTATTTCGACGAGGCCGCCGCCCGCCAGCAGCTCAGCCTGCGGGTGGTGCTGGAGACAGACTCCCTGTTCCACCTGGCCAACGGGGTGAGCCACGGCCTCGGCTGCGCCGTGGTCAGCGCCGGCATCGCCGCCACCGCCCATCAGCTCTTCAAGCTGCCCTGCCACTCCTTGAGCGATGCGAGCGCCGGCACCATCGCCTTCATCACCCGCAAGCACAGCGTCACCCCGGCCATGAAGGCCTTTCTCGGCCTGCTGAAGGAGTGAGTCACCCCGCAGGGCTACGAGGCTCAACGCGAGTACAGCCCGCCTGCTCCGGCAAGCCTGCGCTGACCAAGAAAAAACGCCCTCAGGGGCGTTTTTTCTTTATTAGGGAATAGGACAGCTGGCCGGCGATCCCTGGTCGCGAGGCCAGAGGGTGCTGCCATCCGTACTTGAGAGGGGCAGGAATGTCAGCCCCTCGCTCATGTTGGCGGGCGGGAGATCGTCCTCCAGCACGTACATCCCCATGGGCAGGACGCCCGAGGGCTGGTTCGCCTGCACCTGAGCGGCGGCAAGCGTCGAGTAGCGCAGACCCAGCAGATCGAAGTGGCTGCGCCAGTCCAGGCCGGTTAGCCTGCCGAGGGCAACCAGCATGAAGTCGTTGCCCGGTATGTCTCTCACCTGCTTGCCGCCATAGACCCCATGCCCCTGGAAGGGGAAGAGGCCAAAGCCGAGCCTGTCCCTGTTGGCATTCCAGTCGCTCTCGTTGTCGGCAACGGCGCCGAAGATCCGTGAATGCTGGTAGAGCAGGGTGAAGATATTGAAGCCGTTGCTCAGGCGGGTGCCATCCGCCAGCCTCATGCCGTGGGCGCGCAGCGCCATCTGGATATAAAATGCCATGCGATAGCCGTTGTGGACCGCATAGGCATTGCTCTGCCAGGGCGCCTCGTAGCGACTCTCCCCCGCATCCAGCACCCTGCAGTTGGCCCCCAGCACCACCCGGTTGCCGCTCTTATCCTTCACCCCGGCCGCGTCGGACATGAAGGCGTAGAACAGATCCTTGTGATTCATGTGACCATCTTTGATGGGCGCCTGGTTGCCGTCGCGCAGATAGTGGGCCTGCCACTTCACCACATAGGGGAAGATGTTGTTGGAGTTCTCCCCGGCCCGGCTGCCATAGCCGCGCCAGTTGTCGGCATCGCTGGCGGCGGCATAATGCACATTCAGGCGCTGGGTTTGCAGGTTGTGCCCCAGCTCGTGATTGTCCAGCCAACCGGTCGGGCTGATGCTGCCGGAAGAGTCCCAGGGGTTGCCGCTGCAGCCGACCCCGCAATGGGCATTCTGGTCGTAGTTGGCATGCTGGATGATAGTGCGGGTATGCAGTGATTCGTCGAGACACTGATCCCCCAGCAGCGCGACACAGGCGCGCCGGACCTCGTCAGGCAGCGACTCCTCCAGGCGCTTGCCCTGGATCTTGAAGCCCGCCAGGGTATAGACGCTGTTGATATGATCCCGGGAGATGCTCTCCAGCAGGGTATCGGTGTCGGCAATGGTCCCCCCGATGGCCCCGGTGAAGCGATCCCGGCGCAGATGCTGCTCGGCGCCATCGGCCCTGAGATCGACATGGGGCAGCTCGGTCTGCTCCAGCCGCTCGTTGAAGTCCCGGATCTGCTGCTCATCACTGAAGTCCAGGATGGCCGGATGATGGGTCACGCCGGTGGCGGTCACCTCCACTTGCAGCGTCCCGTCTCCCCCCTCCAGATAGAGATAGACAGGCCCCCCATAGGGCGAGGTGAAGCTGACGCTGCCGCCCTTGTTCAGAGGAAGCCGCCCGCTGGCCAACTCCAGCGGCGCCCGATAGACCTTCTGCTCATAGGCCCTGTTGGTGTTGGGTCTGTGGTAATTGAGTCGAATGGTAGCGGAAACATCCGCAGTATCCGTGCGACTCAGGGTGATACGCTGCCCTGGCAGGGCATACCAGCCCGTCGAGGTCCACTGCCCGGAATAGGGCACCGAGATGCGGCGGCTGTCGCTGATGACGGCGGGATAGGCGTAATGGGCCAGATCTCCCTTGAACACCTGGCTGCGATCGACGACATACTCCCCCAGATCCGGCTGGGCCAGGTTGCGAACACGGGCATAGCTCACCAGCCAGTCGGCAAACATCGCCCGCTGCCAGGCCTGATGCTCGTCCCAGGCGATGGGGTAATCGATGGCGGCGCGGTATTTGTCGGCCAGCAGCAGGCTGGCCGGCAACAGTGCCAAGCCGCCCTGGGCGAAGGGGCTGATCCCCGCCTTGTCCAGGGTGATGGCGGCATTCCTGAGCCAGTCGGCGCCATTCTTGAACTGCAGATTGAACTCATCGACACCGCCGCAGTTGAGGAAGTTGCCGCTGCAGGCATCCAGCCATTGGGTGCTGAATTCCCCCTCCTTAAGGTTGCTCAGCAGCGTATCAACCGCCATCAGCTGGGGATCTGGCGCCATGATGGTGCTCGCCGCCAGATTGCTGACCTTGAGCTTCGACCAGTAGTTGCCCCAGGTCACCAGCCCCATCTCCAGATAGAGGGGCGCCAGCAGGGGGCTCGCCTCTCGCCGGTAGTTGGAGAGCAGCAGCGGGATCCCGGCGGCCTTCGCCTTGGCGATGGCCTGGGCTATGCCCTGGTATCCCAGCCCCTGGCGATCGAGGTCGCTTATCACGATAAGATCCGGCGCCATGCGGTCGATGCAGGCGTCGAGGGCCTGATAATCGCACTCATCGGCCTGGTTGATGCTGTGCGCGTCCGGATACATGGCCTTGAGCCAGTCCCGGATCCCCTCGTTATGGGGGAAATACCAGCTGTCGGCGCGACTCGGCACCTGGGCGGTCAGGATGCGAAGACCATCGTCATCACTATCCCTCCCCCGGGTCAGCCAGCCGATCAGACCCCTGAGCAGTGCCTCGCTCTGGGGTGTGCGATCCACCGCAAACAGGTTCGCTCCCATGGCTGCCCGGCGATAGTCATCTTGCTCGGAGACCATCACCAGGCCGCGGATCTCGCTCTCCCCCTTGCCATTGATGTTGGAGGGAAGCAGGGTCACTGTGTTTTCGGGCTGGAAGCTGGAGAAGGTGATGGAGTCGTGACTCGGGTTCCAGCTGATGGCCCCCAGACCCTGATAGAGGGTGCGGACCAATTCGGTGCGACGCGCCTCGCTGTCGGCGATGGCGCCACGGGCATGGGCGATCAGCTCCACGTCGCTGGCGAGGGCGTGATCCTCACGGGCAATGGCATGGGCGGCATGCTTGATGAAGCGAGCCGACACCTGACAATCGGCGCCCATGGGGCCTGTGATGTAGTCGTGCCCCTGCAGGGTGCCGTCACAGCCCTCTATGCGCTCCAGCACGAAGCCGGCGTCGGGCGCAACGGTGAAACGCCCCCGCTCACCGGCGCTCAGGCGCAGGCTGGCCGGGCTCAGCCGCCCACCCTGGCTGCTCTGGGTGGTGGCCTCGAAATAAACGGGGGCCGTCTCCTGAGTGAAGCTCGCCGAGACCTGGCAATCGCCGCCCATGGGGCCCGTGGTATAGGTGAGGCCGTCCAGCGTCCCCTCACAACCCGCAATCTGCGCCAACACATAACCGGCGTCGGGTGCTACGGTGAAACTGCCCCGCTCACCGGCGCTCAGGCGCAGTCTGACCGGGCTCAACTGCCCACCCTGAGTGCTCTGGGTGGATGCCTCGAAATACGTTGTTATCGTGGGGGGAATGGCATCGTCTTTCCCGCCCTCTCCACCCCCGCATCCGTTCATGGCAAGAGCCAGCAAGGGTGTGAGAATGACTCTTCTCATCTTCTATCCTCCTCTCTACCAGGCTGTTTGGGGCGGGCAGTGTAGGGGGCGTGCTGCGTAATTTCAACCCTGAACGAATCCCATTTTAGGCTCCGACCGACCGGGATCGCCTTCCCTCGCCTGGCGGCACTTCATTCCCCCGGGGCGGTCTACCCCGCAAGAGAATGACAGCCCCTTCCATGACGGGCCGGACACCATGGTCGCAAGAATAAATATGCATAACAATCAGCATAAAAATGGCGCCATATATGAACTTGTCTGCTGTTTGTATGAAGCATCATGCTGCTGAAAATTTTCTGTGAGCCACCTCCCGTCGTTAAACCCAAGAGCCTATAACCTTGACCCGTACAATAAAAACCTGACGCGTTCCGGTTTATTTCACCATGCATCACAAAGGAGTGTCACATGTATAAGAAAGTGAAACTGGCGGGCATTATCAGCACCCTTATTCTCTCTGCCTCTGCATATTCTGCCGAGATGACGGTGGGCTTCTCTCAAATAGGCTCTGAATCCGGTTGGCGGGCAGCGGAAACCTCGGTCGCCAAGACGGAAGCACAGAAACGCGGCATCACCCTGAAAATTGCCGATGCCCAGCAAAAACAGGAGAACCAGATCAAGGCCATTCGCTCCTTCATTGCCCAGGGCGTCGATGCCATCTTTATTGCCCCCGTGGTGCAGACCGGCTGGGATCCGGTATTGCAGGAGGCGAAAGAGGCCGAGATCCCGGTGTTCCTGCTGGATCGCAACATCACGGTGAAAGATGACGCCCTCTTCATGACCGGGGTCGCCGCAGACAGCGTCCACGAAGGGGCAGTGGCGGCCCAGTGGCTTATCAAGCAGCAGGATGGCAAGGCCTGCAATGTGGTTGAACTGCAAGGCACAGTGGGGGCCAGCGTGGCGCTGGATCGCAAGAAGGGCTTCCTCGACACCGTCGCGGCCGTGCCCACCATCAAGATCATCCGCACCCAGTCCGGCGACTTCACCCGCAGCAAGGGCAAGGAGGTGATGGAGAGCTTCATCAAGGCGGAAAATAACGGCAAGAATATTTGCGCCGTCTACGCCCACAACGACGACATGGCCATAGGCGCCATCCAGGCAATTAAAGAAGCCGGGCTGAAACCGGGCACGGATATCAAGATCATCTCCATCGATGGGGTGCCTGATATTTTCAAGGCGATGATGGCCGGCGAAGCCAATGCCTCGGTGGAGTTGACGCCAAATATGGCTGGCCCCGCCTTCGATGCCCTGCTGGCGTATAAGAAGGATGGCGCCCTGCCCCCCAAACATATCAAGACGGAGTCTATTCTGTTCGAGCCTGCCAGTGCCGAAGCTCAGCTCGAGCTGAAAAAAGACATGGGATATTAATGCCGCTCGCCCGCTGAGCCTGCCAGTTGAATAAGACGCCATATCGGCTGGGTTGCGATATGGCGTCTTATATCGGAGAGCCCCTATTCATGTCAGAAAACACTCAGGATGTCCTGTTGAACGCCCGCGGGATCTGCAAGGCCTTTCCCGGGGTGCGTGCCCTGCATCAGGTAGACTTCTCCCTGCGAAGGGGGGAGATCATGGCGCTGCTCGGCGAGAACGGCGCCGGCAAGTCCACCCTGGTCAAGACCCTCACCGGCGTCTATCAGCCCGACGGCGGGCGCATCGAACTCGATGGCGTCCCCATCTCCCCCACGGACACCGCCCATGCCCAGCGCCTGGGGATCGGCACCGTCTATCAGGAGGTCAACCTGCTGCCCAACATGTCGGTGGCAAACAACCTCTTCATCGGCCACGAGCCCCGCCGTTTCGGGCTCATCGACAGAGCCGCCATGGCCCGGCAGGCCCAGGCCATCATGGCGGGATACGGCTTCGAGATGGATGTCTCCCTGCCCCTCGGTCACTATTCGGTCGCCATGCAGCAGATAGTGGCCATCGCCAGGGCCATCTCACTGTCGGCCAAGATCCTGATCCTCGATGAACCCACCGCCAGCCTGGATGCCAGCGAGGTGCAGATGCTCTTCTCCCTCATGGGGAACCTGCGGGATCAGGGGGTGAGCCTCATCTTCATCACCCATTTTCTCGATCAGGTCTACGCCATCAGCGATCGCATCACTGTGCTGCGCAACGGCGAGCTGGTCGGCACCCGCGACACGGCCGCGCTGCCGCAACTGGATCTGGTCAAGATGATGCTGGGGCACGAGCTTGACGAAAGCGCCCTCAAGCGGGCCGGCAAGACATTGCGCAGTAACCAGCCCACGGTGTCGTTCAGGGGTTATGGCAAGCGAGGGGTCATTGCCCCCTTCGATTTGGACGTCATGCCCGGGGAGATAGTGGGTCTGGCCGGCCTGCTCGGCTCGGGTCGCACCGAGACCGCCGAGCTGATGTTCGGCATAGTGCCAAGGGACAGTGGCGAGTGCCGGGTGCGGGGCAAGCCGGTGACCATCCGCTCTGCGCGCCAGGCCGCCGCCAACGGTTTTGGTTTCTGCCCGGAGGATCGCAAGTGCGCCGGCATCATCGCCTCGGCTTCGGTGCGCGAGAACATGATGCTGGCCCTGCAAGCCCAGCGGGGCTGGCTGCGCCCCTTGCCCCGCAAGGAGCAGGACGAGATCACCGCCCGCCTCATCGAGCAGCTGGCGATCAAGACCCCGGGACCGGAGCAGCCCATCCAGTTTCTGTCAGGGGGTAACCAGCAGAAGGTGTTGCTGGCCCGCTGGCTGCTCACCAAGCCGCAGTTCCTGATCCTGGACGAACCCACCCGGGGCATAGACGTGGGGGCCCATGCCGAGATCATCCGCCTCATCGAATCCCTCTGCGCCAACGGGCTGGCCCTGCTGGTCATCTCCTCTGAGCTCGAAGAGCTGGTGGGCTATGCCGATCGGGTAATAGTCCTGCGCGACCGAAAACAGGTGGCAGAGCTTGCGACGGACGCCCTCAGCGTCCCTGCCATCATGAACGCCATTGCATGCGAGGCCTGATATGACGTCATCCACCCTCCCCCTTCCTGGCGGGCCGGCGCGCCCCCGCAGAGCCCTGCCCACGGGCACTGCCCAGTGCACAGCCCTGCTCTGCGTGCTGCTCATCAACGCCCTGGTCGCCGACAACTTCTTCGCCATCCATGTCCAGGATGGGCGGCTGTTTGGCAGCCTCATCGACATACTCAACCGCTGCGCCCCTGTGGCCCTGCTCTCCCTCGGCATGACGCTGGTGATCGCCACCGGCGGCATCGATCTGTCGGTGGGGGCCGTGATGGCCATCAGCGGGGCCACCATGGCCAGCCTGGCCACCGGCGGTCACAGCCTGCCGGTCATCGTCGCCTCAGTGCTTGGGGTGGGTCTCTTGTGCGGCCTGTGGAACGGCTTGCTGGTGGCGGTGTTCAAGATCCAGCCCATAGTCGCCACCCTGATCCTCATGGTGGCGGGCCGGGGCATAGCCCAGCTCATCACAGAGGGGCAGATCATCACCTTCAACAACGAGGCCCTGGCCTGGATCGGCAGCGGCGCCCTCTTCTATCTGCCCACCCCTGTCATCATCACCCTGGGAATGGCGCTGCTGCTCTGGCTGCTGACCAAGCGCACCGCCCTCGGCCTCTTCATCGAGGCGGTGGGGATCAACATCAAGGCGGCCAAGAACGCCGGGCTCAACACACCCATGGTGGTGATCGCCACCTACCTGCTGAGCGGCATCATGGCCGCCGTCGCCGGCATGATAGTCGCCGCCGATATCCGTGGAGCCGATGCCAACAACGCCGGGCTCTGGCTGGAGATGGACGCCATCCTGGCGGTGGTGATAGGGGGCACCTCCCTGATGGGGGGACGCTTCAACCTCGCCCTCTCCCTGATCGGCATACTGATCATCCAGGGGGTGAATACAGGGATCCTGCTCTCCGGCTACCAGCCCCAGTGGAACCAGATCGTCAAGGCCATGGTGGTGCTGGCGGTGCTGGTCATGCAATCGCCGGCCCTCAACCACCTGTTCCAGCGAGGGACTCGCCATGTTTAAACGCAACCTGCCCCTGATGGTGACCATCATGGTCTTCGTGCTGGGCTATCTGCTCTGCCTGGCCTCCTTCCCCGCCTTCATGTCCACCCGCATCATCTGCAACATACTGACGGACAATGCGTTTCTGGGCATAGTGGCGGTCGGCATGACCTTCGTCATCCTCTCTGGGGGCATAGATCTGTCGGTGGGTGCCGTCATCGCCTTCACCGGCGTGCTGCTGGCCAAGCTCATCGGGGATCTGGGGGTCAGTCCGCTGCTGGCCATCCCCCTGGTGCTGGTGCTCGGAGCAGGCTTCGGCGCCCTGATGGGCTGGCTCATCGACACCCTGAAGATCCCCGCCTTCATCATCACACTGGCGGGCATGTTCTTCCTGAGAGGAGCCAGCTTCCTCATCTCGGAGCAGTCCCTGCCCATCGATCACCCCAGCTTCACCTACCTGTCGAGCCTGTCGTGGAAGATACCGGGAGGCGGTCGCTTGAGCCTGCTGGCCCTCATCATGCTGGCGGTGGTGGTCTTCGGCATACTGCTCGCCAACCGCACCCGCTTTGGCAACAACGTCTACGCCATCGGCGGCAACGCCACCTCGGCGGCCCTGATGGGGATCTCGGTGCGCCACACCACCATCCGCATCTACCTGCTCTCCACCACACTGGCGACCCTGGCGGGCATAGTGTTCGCGCTCTACACCTCGGCGGGCTATCCACTCGCCGCCGTCGGGGTGGAGCTCGATGCCATCGCCGCCGTGGTCATCGGCGGCACCCTGCTGAGCGGCGGGGTCGGCACCGTCTTCGGCTCCCTGTTCGGGGTGCTTATCCAGGGCTTGATCCAGACCTACATCAACTTCGACGGCACCCTCAGCTCCTGGTGGACCAAGATCATCATAGGCCTGCTGCTGTTTAGCTTCATCGCCCTGCAGCGCCTGCTGATCCTGGTCTCGGAGCACCGCAAGGCCAATAAAGCCACCCCCTTCAAGCGGCAGGTCCCCGTCACCCCCCTTGAGTGACAACATCGCGGGGCCTGCGCCCGGTCAACCCAGGCACAGGCCCCGCGATAACACGCCTTTATGGTGGCCAGGCGCTAGTATTCGCCCGCCCCCAGCAGCCGTTCTTTCCAGAGATAGCCCTGCACCCCCAGATCCAGCAAGGGCCGTGGCGGGAGATAGTTTGCCGTGCCCAGGGCGCGCATCTGCTCGCCCCAGGGGCTCTCCACCCCGCACACCAGATCGGCCAGCGCCTTGCCCGCCATGGTCTGCTTGCTGATCCCGGCCCCGTTGCATCCCAACGCAGCGTAGAGATCTGCTCCGAACTGGCCCCACAACGGCGCCCCGTTGCGGCTCACGCTGATGAGCCCGGACCAGCTGTGGGCGAAGGCCAGCTCCCCAAGTTCGGGAAAGCGGGACAGAAACAGCTGGCGGTGACGCCGCACTATGGCTTCCCTGGCCCCAACATCGCTGTGCAGCGTCGGCGCATGAGCGACATGCTGGCGGATCAGAATGCGGTGATCCCGGGTGTAGCGAAAGGTGGCGCCGACGATGGCGTTGACCGGGGTCAGTCCCCAGGGCGCAATGTCCCCCAGCCTGGACCGCTGCTCGGGCGTCAACGGCTCGGTCAGGGTGGCATGGGTCGCCAGGGAGGCGAGCTTGCCGGCAAAGGGGGTCAGCTGACCCGCACCGCCATTGATGGCAAACATGGCCTTGCCCGCTACCACCTCGCCATGGGGCGTGGTGATGCGAACGCCGCCCGTGTTGTCCACCCGCAATGCAGGGCTGCGTTCATACAGGGTCACATTGTCCGGCAGCTTGTCGGCCAATCCCCGCACCAGGGCGGCCGGATTGAGCAACACGGTATTGGGGGTATAGATGGCGGAGTGGTAGAAGCCGGTACCGAGGCGGGCCGAGAGTGCCGTCCCTTCCAGATACTCATAGCCTTCGTCCAGCAGATCCAGCTCGCGGGCGTATTGCTTGAGCAAGCCGGCGGATCCGGCCTTGACGGCGCAGTGGTATTTGCCGCTCTGTTGCCAGTCGCAATCGATGCGATAGCGGCTGACCCAGTGCGCCAGCTGGGCCAGCCCCCCTTTCAGCAACTGCCGGTAGTGGCTGGCCTTGGCCAGCTCGGCGGTGCCACTGCCGATATTGTGGGGCAAGTCGATGGCGAACCCCGAGTTGCGCCCGGCGGCGTTGTCCCCCACCACACCCGCCTCCAGCAGCACTATGCGGGCCTGTGGCTGATGCTCGGCCAGCGCATGGGCAAAGGCCAGCCCGGCATAACCCGCCCCCACCACCACCCAGTCCCCCTGGACCCCCCCCTGCAAAGGCGCGCTGGGAAGCCGCTCGGGCAAGATGGCGGCCCAGCCATTGGCTTCTTCACTGCGGGGAAAATAACGGAACCTCATGGTGCATCCTGCTCATGTCTGTGTCTGCAAGGGCGACGTCTGTCATCTGCCCGGGTCGTCTTGCAAAATGGCCGCACTCCGAGAAGGCGGCCCCGATAGAAGGCAGCATCGATAACCAATAAATCATTAGTGATGGATCACTGGCCATTAATTACCACGCGGGGATAGCCGTCCCTTTATAGTATTTGTCAAGCGCCGCCTTGACGGCCTCATTCTGATAGGATGCCACCAGAGTTTTCACCCAGGGGGCGCTTTCACTGCCGCTTTTTACCGCGATGAAATTATTGTAAGGATTCTCTTTGGCCGTCTCGGAATAAATACGTTGCTGCTGGCTCAAGCCGGATTTCAATGCCCAGTCTGTATTGACCACGGCGGCATCCAGATCCTCCACTGAGCGCCCTATGATGCCAGTATCCAGCTCCCTGATCTGCAATTTCTTGGGGTTGTCGATAATATCAGTGGTGGTCGCCAATATGCCCGAGCCGGGATGCAGCTTGATGACGCCGGCCGACGCCAGCACCCGCAGCGCACGCCCCTCATTGCTGGGATCGTTGGGCACCCCTATGATGGCTCCTTCTGGCAAGGCGCTGACCGCATTGAATTTCTTCGAGTAGAGCCCGATGGGCCACACCGCCGTATTGCCGACCGGCACTATATGATAACCGCGGCTCTTCACCTGATTGTCCAGATAAGGTTTGTGCTGGAATGCGTTGGCATCTATTTCGCCATTTTCCAGTGCCTCGTTGGGCAAGATATAGTCATTGAACTTGATAAGCTCGATATCCAGCCCCTGTTTTTTGGCCTGTGCCGACGCAACGGCCCACACATCTTCATCCTCTCCGCTCATGATACCCAGCCGTATTTTTTCCCCGGCATTGGCATATCCTGCAATGATGGCGGCAACCAACGGCGTCAATTTAAATATGGTTTTCAACATGGCTGTTTCCTTGGTAATAAGTGATGACGCCCCCGAGATTACGGGGTCGACGCAAGGAGCACAAAGCACAAGATATCCCTTGGATATACCAAAATTGACGAACGCCGGAGCGAATGAAATAGCCCTATGTCAGCGGGCCATTTTCAATCGGTTCATGGCCGCCATGTTGCCTGCCGATGACGGCCAACTGAATCGCCCCAGCTTTTTCTAAACACTTTGTTGCTGAGAAAAGAATCGATTTTCAAACGCTACCGGCGACAGCCCGCCTGGCTTCGATTCGGGTTGTAAAACTTCTCTATTTAATCGAACACATCGCCGCGGACCTCGATACATCCACGACAGATCGCCCACGCTAGGTGGTCTGTTTGAGGGCTTAGATCTTGAATGTTTCTGGATACGTTGAGAGCGTCATAACACCCCCAATCGTTGTCTCATTTCAAGTCTTGGAGGTGTCTAGGGAACTGGGGGCGATTCACACAAAGTGGACTACCAAGAGGTCTGAAGGGGAATTGGAAGGTAACTTATTGAATTTCAGAAACAGGTGGTGGCCCCACCAGCTTGCTTATTCCACTATAAGACCGAACTTAGCACCTTAAACAAGGGCAAAATCAAGCCCTTAGAGAGCCACTATACCATATTGTGTTACACTTTTCAGGCTAAAACTGAGCCCACGAAAGCGCCAAAAACAGCTTTGATTGTGTCAATGGTTAGCTCAACTCCGCGCTCATTAGCGAACTTAGCAAGCTTTTGTGGCATCCCAACAGGTCTGAGGGTATCGAGGTGTAGTGGTCTAATCATCCCGGACACCATTTTAGGTGGTACAGTCGCCACCATGACTTGAGGTGTTCAATGACCAGATTACGTCGCTCATTTACTGCTGAATTCAAACTCGAAGCCGCATCCCTGGTACTCGACCAGGGATACTCTGTCCCCGAAGCCAGCCGTTCACTGGATGTCGGTGAAACCATACTTCGCCGATGGGTTCAGCAGCTCCAATCCGAACGAACCGGCACCACCCCAATCGGCAAAGCGCTGACCCCGGAGCAGCAGAAAATCCAGGAGCTGGAAGCCCGCATCAACCAGCTCGAGCGCGAAAAGGACATTCTAAAAAAGGCTACTGCTCTCTTGATGGCGGACGAGTTCAAACGTACGCGCTGATAGACCGATTAAGGGAGCAAGCCCCCATCACTCTGGTCTGCTGCGCTTTCGATGTGCCAACATCCTGTTTTTACGACTATCTGGCCCGCAAGCGGACGATTAACCGTGAGCGGATGCAGCAACGCAGCGAGTTGCGCCGTTTGTTCAAAGAGAGCCGGAACTCAGCGGGCAGCCGCGCCTTGATGTCGATGATGCGAGCGCTGGGGCATCAGATTGGCCGATTCAAAGTGCGCAGTCTGATGAAGGAGGTCGGTCTGGTATCCAAGCAACCGGGCGCTCATCGCTATCAGGTCGCCCGGTCTGAACGACCGGATATTCCCAATCTGCTGGCCCGTGAATTTGATGTCCAACAACCCAATCAGGTGTGGTGTGGCGATATCACCTACGTCTGGGCAGGTGGTCGTTGGAATTACCTGGCGGTGGTGCTCGACCTTTATGCCCGCCGAGTCGTGGGCTGGGCGATGTCTGACAAGCCTGATGCAGAGCTGGCAATAAAAGCGCTCGAGATGGCCTATCAGCAGCGGGGTTGCCCATCAGGTGTGCTGTTTCACTCAGACCAAGGCAGCCAATATGGCAGCCGGGCATTTCGGCAGCGGCTGTGGCGCCATCGCATGACCCAGAGCATGAGTCGGCGTGGCAACTGTTGGGATAATGCACCGATGGAGCGGTTGTTCAGGAGTCTGAAGACAGAGTGGCTCCCGACAACGGGATATATGAACCTGCGGGAGGCGAAGCGGGATATCAGCTATTACCTGATGGATTACTACAACTGGCGGCGTCCACATCAACACAATGACGGGAGCGCGCCAGCAAAAGCCGAGGATCGGCCTAACCAAGTGTCCGGATTTAGTTGACCACTATACCTGCTCTATATCATCGCTGTAGAGCTGACAGGCTTCATTGGAGCGTAAGCCATGGTATCGCCCTATCAGGACAATCCACATGCGCCAGGGCTCCTGTTCCTTGGCCCATACGTCAAACTGTTTAAGCTCTGGATCTGTGTAGCCAGAACGGGCGTTAACCTCTTTGACCCTCTTGAGCTTCAGGCCCTTGAATATGTCTGTGGTTTGTTCTGTGTGGTCAGCCAGCCAACTAAACAACAAACTCAATTTCTGAATGTACTTATTGATCGTGGTCGGAGACTTACCAGAACCCAATAACCATGTTTTGAACACGACAGCATCGGCCTTGGTGTAATCAGACAGAACCCGATCACCAATGTGGTTAACAAATGTGCTGATGTAGTTTTGTTGGTTTGCAGTCTCTTTGGGTGCCCAACTCAACTGCTTTTCAACAATGTAGGACTTTGGCCAATCAGACAGCTTGCGGCTCTGTTGTGGATCTTTAGAGGCAGTCTGTTTTGCAGGTTGTTCCTCAAGTATCGGCAATGCCGAGTGAATATTGTTTACCCACTCAGTGGCACCGACCTGGGCTTCTTGGTCAAGTTGGATTTGATTGTGTTCGGAAGGTATAGGGGGCTCGGCCCCAACGGGGCTAGGGATGTGTCCATGAGCTACAGGCGTAGCGATATCGGGCGCAACAGAACGAGCCTCAAGGCTCACAGTGCTGTTGTGCTCACTGGTATCAAGGCCAGTATCAAAATGGATTTGAAGTGCTAAGAGCTGGGCTTTCGCCTTGTCTCTTGTTTTGAGGGATTTGCGGAGGGTCTGACGACGACCATTACACATGGTCACTCGTTGGTAATAATAAATCCCGTTTCTATTCAGTAAGTACATGGCACCCCCTATGAGGATTGTGTGCCAGTTTGTGTGACAGTGATACACAAACAGCTTGCCTTCAACAAGCTAAGTTACTGATCTTAAACAGGAATTGTCGTCTAACCCATAAGTTGACATAACGCACAACCATAAATCAGTGACTTACGAGAGTTTTATAACCCATAAGTTGACATAAAAATTACCCATAAACTGACATAAAGTGACATCAATCTCTACGACTGCTTTTTCTGGTTGTAAATTTACCACATCAACATTCTGTTCAACCTCACACCAAGCATTTTTCTGTCTGGATGTCCTAATAGCCCGCCGCCTTTGATTAAAATTGCGGGACGATAAAACAGCACGGCCATATGGTGTAGCCCTTAACGAGCACATGTCACGTAGTTGCTGTAATGGTCGTCGCCGTTATTTAGGTTGAGATTGTGGTGGCTGCCGGTGCCGTACTCAGTGGACACTGTTCCTCGGCCTGGTGACAGATGCCTGCTCACGCAAGACCGTGGGCCACCACTTAAACCAGGGGTTGCATGGCGAGTCGGTGACGATGGCATTTAAGAAAGCGCGGGGGAAACCGGTGAATGGGACCTTGAAAGGCGAGTTGCCGCTGAAAAACCCGAAAGACTGGACACAGGCGAGGAAGATAACCCGTGTAGCCGTGAATATCTACTGAGTGAGCGCATCAGTTATTGAAATACAGAACCCCCGATGCGATACACCGGAGGTCCGAGTGACAATACGCCAGCTGAGAATATGTCAACCTACTTCAGGACTAGACAGGTAAAAATATAAGCAAAAAACCTTAACGGATACACGTCACGTAATGTTCAAAGCTGTCAGGACGGGTGTAGGAGTTACCGTTATTCAGATGGACGTAGAAGTGGCTGCTGCTGCTGGCCTGATCGGACTCCCAGTAGGGCTCGTCGGTCGGCCACTTGCACTTACTCGAAATTTCGTTGTTGGGATAGGCTTTGTAAAGCGCACGCATCTCGTCATCAGTCGCCAAACGAAGGCCTTGACTGATGCAGTAGTTATTGGCGTCATCCCATTGACGGAGGGAACCGTCCGGCGTCGAATAATCGCCCATGCCCGCGCCAGCGGTCGCGTCGCATGTTGGCCCCGCTGAGACAAAGGTCGACGTCACCGAAATATCGGCGGCGACCGCTGTCCCCACCACCAATGGCCAGCACAACGTCAGTCTCAATATTTTCACAATGCTTTTTCGGCACATGGCTATTTCCTATATCAGTCGTCTAGCGTGCCCAGGTCCTCCTGAGCACAGATATTCACGAATACACTTGTCAAACCGTGACTAACGCAGATGCTGCCAGCGGTAACAAACAAAAGACCCTTAACGCACACACGCCACGGCGCTGATGACGGTATTGGCGACGTCGGTGACGGTGCCGTTGTCCAGTAAGACAACAGTGTGGAAGCCGGGGTTAGTACTCGAGGACGTCCAATAGCCGTAGCTAGTCGACGGCCACCCACAGACGGTTGTTATTTCATTGTTCGGATAGGCATTGTAAAGCTCCAACAATTCGTCCTTGAGCGGTAAACGCATCCCTAAACCAGCACAATAGTCCGCGGCCCCCGCCCAGATTCGCGGCTGTCCATCCGGCGTTGCATAACTACCCAGGCCCCCACCAGCGGTGGCATCACATGTTGGAGCTGCCAGTGTAGATGTTGGCAAGCCCCACACCAGCGCATCCTCCGGGAAGGTGATTGCGTAGCTGCCCGAAATTGTGGTGGTGAGCGACAGGGTCAGCTTACCGTTACTGTCTGTCGTCACTGCCGTGCAGGTTTCCGCGACCTCGCAACTGGCCGGCGAGATGGTGACACCGGCCGGCGCGCTGTATTTAAGCTTTACCAGAGTGTCTGCCAACGGATTACCTACATTGTCGGTTACCGATACCACCACGGTATTGGCGGTAGATCCATCGGCGGGACTGTTATCAACGCCAATAGCCGCACCAACAACCTTGGCATCTTGCAGCAGCTTCAACTCGATATTAACGGTACTTGCGGGATTGACCGCACTGGCCACCTGCGCCGTAAACTTGCCATAGGTCGTCGCATCTCCCTTTATCTCCACCTTGCAGACCCCGAGCGGGCAGCCCGGCGGATTGAGCTGTACATTGGCATCGGTGAGGGGGGTTGGTCCGATATCGGTGCTTGACGTCACCACCGGGTTGCTCGCCCCCCCGTCGCTGATGAGGCTCCCTAATGACCACCAGGTGTTATTACTGAGGCCGGTATCAGAACCATAGACCGTGACGGCAGGGGTGTAGCTCATGACCGTGTCGTTGACACAAATCACATACTGCGTGGGGCTAGTGGCCGGGTCATAGGAGGCCGTGGTACCGGAGTTCAGCGAGTAGGTCGTCGGCTGACCACCACTATCATAGGTGATATAGGTGCGCTCGACCGGGTACTTGGCACGCTCGCTGTCCGCCGACGGCGTGGTGCGCAATAGCTCGAGCTCCTCAAGGGTTGCCAGGTGGTTGCCATTGCTGCAGTAAGACCTTGCTGCCGAGAGGGTCACCCCGGCCACGCTGTTGGCAACGGCATCATCATACACCGCCTCCGCCATCACCCCGCGATTGATGACTTCGCTGTACAACGGCGTCGACTCAAAAGTCTTGATTCCGATGACGATGTTATTCCAAGTCTTGGGGCTCTCGTCCGCACCGACTTTGATGTTGATAAGGCCCATGGAGAAGCCCGCCTCATGGTCACCCACGATATAGCTGACGACGTGGTCGCCAGGAACGCCCGCCTGGAAGGTGAACTTCTTGTTGGTCACCGATGTCGGGTCAACAGGCATCACAGAGGCGGAATAACTCTGGACCTCGACCAGTTGCCACTCGCCACCATCAGGTTCGATGATGTTGAGATTGGGCAGGGTGGCCAGGTCCAGCGTCACCGTTTGCATGGTGACGACGGGGGCACCGCCTTGGGCGTTGTAGTCGTACTTGGGTACACCAATGACGGGCGGTTGGTTGGCCGAGTCGGAGACCGTGATGTACAGCGTCCCCATGGCATCTTCACCCGGCCTCGCCGGGTCTTTTAGCACAAATAGGATTCGATTCCACACCGGCTCGGTGGTGCTGGGGGGGATGTAGGTCAGCACGTTGCCACTGGCGGTCACAGTGCCTTGCTCACTCCCCCCCTGGACCAGCAAAGAGGCCGGGTCTAGGCTGTAGCCTGTCGGCCAGTCAGCCCCCAACAGGGCGACCAGATCGAAGGCCTTGCTGGGCTCGGCCAGGGTCATGGTCTGGGAGAGTGGCGGGAGCACAGGCTCGGCCAAGGTACTGGCCAAGGTGTTCAGCGTGGCTGAGGCACCCACGCCTTGACCGCTGACCTCGTACGAGAACTCACACAAACCACTCTCACTGGTGATGTCTACGGCCAATCCAGATACATTGGTGGCACTGCAGTCCGGCTGTTCACTGCTGATGGACTTCAATTTTGCGCCAGGGCCGCGAACATAGGTGGAAAGGTCGACCCGAGTAGCGACCCCGGGGCGCACCACACTGAAACCGTCCACCACGCTGAGTTGACCGGGGGCCGGGGGCGTTGGCGACGTGCTACTGCCGCCATCGTCGCTACCGCCACAGCCAGTCAGGCCGCCGAGCAGCAAGGCCGTGACCACGCCGACGCGCACGATGCGCCGCCACTCACCGACAGGATTGCCGCCGTGCAGGTACGCGCCGCGTGCTTGGCGACACCCTCGCTCGCGACTCATGTTTATTTTGTCATCCAACATAAAAAGCCTCTCGCTTTCTCTGATTCAGTAATTCGTCAATTCTTTGATTTATAGGATTTTTCAACCCATCACACGTTCGGCTCAAATAGCAGCGAGAATCGTCCTTGGTAGGCGCCCGTTTCCAACATGGATAGAGGTGCATCGGTAAAATCGATGTTGATGTCAAAATTGATGGTTGACACATTGACACCCGGGATAGTAGTCCCTGTGGTGTCCAGGTCGGGCAGGGTCATCACCCCGTTGTCCACCAGCAGTTGCTGGGCACACTGCATGCACACCACCGAGAAGGGGATGCTCGTACTGTTGGGGCCGGTCATGCTGTAGCTGTCCCCACGTTTCAGAAACAATCGCAATCCATTGGAGAAGACCCCGTTGGCCACCCCTTTATAGATGGCCTGGCCTTTCGCGTACTGCACGCCACCACTGCTGTAATAAGCCGGTGCCATCGCCCCGCCGGTCGGGCTGGTCAAAGTGAGGTCGTTGAGTATGGCCGGCGAGTAGCTAATCGCCAGCGAGAGCGGCAACGACCAGTTGTAACGAATACGTACTCCTCTTCGCTCGTAGTCATATGAGAGCGGAATGGTGACCCGGCTAACGTAGTTGCCAGGTGCAGCGTTCGCATCCCGAAACGCTTGCAGGATAGCGGCCGTATCGCCAAGTGAAATCAACGGTCTGGCATGGGTAAAGGGGGTCACCTCACTGCTGAGCACCACATTGCGGTCACCCAGCCCCTGTCCCTGCACCTGTACCAAGTCGCCACTAACCAATACGACCGCACTCCCACCGCCGGTGACGCCCTCCGCGCCCGTGAGACTCGGGCTGATATACTCCATCCCCTTCAGTTGCAAGGTGAGCTGAACGTTACTGCCCTTTGGCCCGACCAGGCTGATTGGCATGGATGCCAGATTACTCGCCCCCGGGATATAGGACTTCGCGGGCACCAATCCGACAGGTGTAGCCCAGACGCTGGGTGCGACACCACCGTCCAACGACGACTCCGCCGAAGTCCAGCGAAATGAATCCCCCTTTATTTCCGCCCCGACCGGAATAGCAAAGACAGGATTCCAAACTGACAAGGCAAGCAGAGCCAGTGGCATGGACCGCCAACACCGACCTACCCAACTTGCTGATAAAGCGACTCGCGTCATGGGAACGACCTCGTTATGACTGTTTGCGAAGTGTGGCTTCGGCCTTGAACTTGTTGCCGTAAGTCGCCATTTTCGCTTTCAGGGTGGACTGGCTCACCATGACGGCGGGTAATGTCAGGTTCAACTTGCGTCCCGCGAGCACCACAGCATCGGTACTGCACTTGCTGCGCTCTTTGTCGGCCGTGTTTTGGGGGCAGCCATCCAGGTACAAGGTGAAAGCCGTGTTGCCGCGATTCACGACTGTCACGCTGTCGCCTCGATAGGTCATGTCATAAGCCAGTGGCTGCGCCTCCTTGGCAGGAACGATGACCAAGGGGGCAAACCCGAATGCCATTTTGACGGAGCTGTTTTGCGAAATTTCATCTTCTTTATCAAAGTAAGGCGTTGGCGCAAACGACACCTGGAACACCCTATCTTTATTGACTGGCTCGCCCACTATCGGCTGATACATCAGTAAAAAACTCTTCTTGAAACCGGGCTCTACGATGGCACGCGCCGGGTGTGCGGACATCACCCATTTATCTACGTTGTCACGGGTATATGGCTCTTTGCGAAGTTCACCATTTTCGACAATCAACTCAGTTATCAACACGGTGATGTACTGCCGTTGATCTTCTGTGTTAGTGATGGTGAACTCCGCCCGCCCTTTGGGATCGCTATATTCAAGCATGGAGTTAATGCCGATGGCATGTGCTGGCACGGTGACCAGCAGCGTCAACCACGCACTCAACATTCGCAGTTTCATCGTTTACCTCGCAGTCATTAGTTTGTCTACGCTCGCATCATTGAGCACGATATAGGCTTCCAGCTCTTCCAGCGTGGTTCGCTGGGCCAGCGAGAAGACCTTGTTGTTTTTCACATACAGATAGAGTTTGCCTCCCACTTCCACCGTTTGCGCTGCCAAGCCCACGCCCTCCAGCTTGGCGATTGTGGCGTTGGCTTTCTGAGTGGACTCATACATGCCGATGTAAAGCAAATCGCTGGCACTCTGAGTCTCGCCAGAGGCAAACGCGACACGCCCCTCTTCCGACATCAGGCCCGGCAAGCAATAAGTTTCAATCGCTCCAGCTCGCATCTTGCCAGACTCGGTGATACACAGCCGGCTGGAAGACACCAGGCGATAATTGCCCCCCGCCTGATAATTCACCCGAAACACCCCATCTTCCGACAGCGGCTCCACCCCTGAGCAGGCTTCGCCCACGCAACGTATTTTCCGGACGGGCTTACCATGGATGTCGTTTAGCACGAATAATTGCGATACCATCTGCGTCACCTTCGCATCGACCGTATAGACGGTGCCGGGATAGACAAACTCACGGCGAACGTTGTTGTCGATGTGCAAGTTGCGCGAATCTGCGTCAATAACGAACTCGGTGTCGGTGTAAGGCCTCAGCGGAATGACGGTATCCCCCCTATCCAATTCACCGTGATAGGTGGTCCGACCGTTCTGACGAACGTTGTAGTGCACATCATCCAGGGATATATCCGTCGTTTGCGTCGTATCATGCTCGCCCTTGGGGTTAACTACAGCGACTTCAGGCGTCACATGGATAAACGACGCCCCGGTCTGATGGGTGAAGCCCACCCCGTCGGCAGAAATGAACTGGCTGCCCGTCAAGGTCATTGACGCCATTTGACGATTGTTATTACCGACGTAGCCATAGGCGCCCGCGTTGAACCACTGCGTATGGCCATTGACGGTACCTGAAAAGGTAGCCTCCATTGGCACATCGGATTCGCTCTGCAATGCCAGCGAGGTGGTAGCGGAGGTAGTCCAGTCCCCATGTGTCATGTTTTTAGTGAGTGACCCCTCGGCCCGTGAGCGCCCTGATTTATCGGTGGTAATGGAGATGTTGGACGTAGTGTTATCATCCAGGGTGTAAGTGGCCATAACCCCAACACGAAAATCGTCATAGCTTTCGTTGCTGCTGTAGGCGGTATCGAAACTCCACTGTCCACCAAACAGAGAGGTCATCCAACCAGCCGAAATATCGTCGGAGTCGGATGTGCGAACCTCCGTTTGGGTATAGGGTGATTCACTGTCGTAATGAGAATAGGTGACGTAGCTACTCCCTCCCCATAGGGGGGCCGAATAGGAAGCACTGAATTGTCGATAGGAGAATTCATCATAGAGCTGAGAGGCCAAACGATAGTCTCGATTGGTTTCATCCGTCTCGAATCGGTTCATTGACAGGAACACGGGCCCCATCGTGAGGGTCGCCAACTGATAGCTATCTTCACCATTGAACAACCCCAACATGTACGAGGCTTGTAGCCAGTCGCTCCAGGCATAATTGATACCAATCTGACCATAGCTGTCATCCTGGTTACTGGTAATGCCCCCCGCCAGCAGCACATTGTCGGCCAAGCGCCACGACAAGCGTGACTGCGCATAGTTTTGTGAGAAGTTCTCTGGCGAGCGGAGCCACGACAGATCCTTTTGCTCTGGAATATCTTCAAACCGACCGGCGGTCAGCACGTAATCCCAATCACCGACCGGCAGGCTGAACTGCTGGGAATTGACAATCTGGCGCTGCTCGTCCAATACCACCTGGCCACCCGCGCGCAAAAGAACCCGCACGTTATAGACCCCAGGCGGCAGGTCTGAGTAGGCGATATCCTGGCGGCCCTCGGAAACCACCCGGGTCAGCAGCAATCGCTCACCCTGATAAATTTCCAGCTGACCCGCCTGCGGCGCAAACAGATAGATGGATTGAAGGTTGTCCTTTCCTCCACGCACCAGATTTCGGCTCGAACCTACCTGGAGCGAATAGGAGGTATATTCGGCATCATCATTCAAAAAATCGGTTGAGTTGAAAAATATTTGATCGCGTTCGCTATAACCCGCCACAGCCCGAAAGCCTTCGACCTCAAGGTCGTACACACCTTTGAACACGTCGAAGTCACCGGACGCACTCTGAGCCTGGGTATTGAACAACAGATGACCATAGGGCAGGCCGATGGCCGTCAGATTGGAGGCGGTCACGCCACCATTGGAGTGCTGATCGGCATAGCTATATAGTCGCGCTTGGTTCACGAACGCGTTGCTGGTTCGCGCTGCGGTGTGATAGGCGATTTCGCCACTCGTCGCGTGCGTGAGCGACGCTGAGCCAACAAAAATGGTTAGCGTGTTGTTGTCATAATCAAAAACATATTGAATTTCTTCGCCTGTTACACCTGGCTTGCAATCGACCAAGCTCACCTTACACCCTGGATTGGCAGGAACACCTTGTGTCAGCGCATGGGCAATGGTCTCTGCGGCACTGTCCGACAGGCCTTTGTCGACGAGATAACGCTCCAGTGATGCAACCTGCGAGTTAGGCAGAATAAACTGGTCGTACGACGCCTGAGCTTCGACCTTGAGTCCGGCCGCATCACCAGCCAGTCGCACCATGACATCTTCTTGTTGCATCTCGAAAAAGTCAGAAAATTCGACCGGATAGTCAGCCGCCCGCACCTGGCCAGACAAAGTCCAGGATGATGCAATGCCCATTGCGACAGCGATAGAAATCAAACTAATACGCATAAGTCACCTACACCACTGGCTCTGCTATCATGCCAATATGGCCCTCGCATTGCTGCGAGAGATCTGATTGAGGAATAACAGGGAAAGAAATTACAACGCCGTGCTCATTTTCAATGCCGGAAAAACGATGCTTTTCATTCAGAACAATTGGCTCCCCCCCCTGCATAGAGGTCACCGTAAGACTAAGCGGTTGATCATTGCACTGACCACCGAGATGCGACATAAAAAGGTCGTATGAGACGTTTTGCCCTGTCACTGAGCGCACGCTAAATGGAATTATTAGCGGCAAAAAAGTTTTTAGTGACACATCATACACGGATTGAAAAATATATTTATCTGCAACAATCTCCAGACCAGGAGCTGCTTGGTTCGTCGTAATGAACACAGACACAGGCAAGCTGCGTTCAAGCGGGGCGGCCCAAGAAATAGATGCAAATGCGCAATAGTACGACACTAATATAGCGATAAATATACGCATAGACAGAGCCTTAGTCATTGACGTTATAAAATAACAAAACAGAAAAAGGGGGATTTCTCCCCCTCCCCTCCTTCATCACCCTGACATCGCGATGAAATTACAGTACTGCATTACTGATAACGATGCGTGCATGTACATCTACCGCTTCGCCAGCAATAGGTTGGTTGGATGGCAGGGCGACACCCGAGGGAACAACTGTCAGGTTGGTAACACCGCCCTCAGCCTTATCGATTGGGAGACCATTGACTTCCACTTTAGCGCCATCTGCCATAATCGCATAATATCCCTGAGCATCTTGCTCCTGCGGCAACCCCCCCTTGGTAGCTTGAACGCTGGTCAGTTGGTAACTATAAGTGCTGGCGGGAGCACCCACGGTATCGTCAGTATAGTCAAACACATTAAAGCTCAGAGTGCTCGCGCTGGTCAGAGTACCTTTGCCAGCGGCATCCACAGAAAACACCAATGAACCACGTTGTATATCATTACCAACGGTGTCTTTAATGATGAAGCCATTGGAGGTGGGCCCCATGGGTACGGTACCGGACCAGGTGAAGGTGGCGGACGCTTGTTCAGCAGCGGAAACTGTACCAGTAACACCCATAGCGCCCATAACAATGGCCATTAATATAGTCTTTTTCATTTCTTCACTCGCTCTATAATAGATTTAACAACGATAAAGTAGGTGCGCAGATAAAGTAGGTGCGCAAGCCACCCAACAAGCACAACAAACATGGCGGGAGCTATGAGAACAATTGCTCACTTCACTCACTGCTTTAGTGCAAGCTCTATAAAATTCGATGCGTACTTTACCCAAAGAAAACGAATAAGAACACTTAATGAGCATTTATTGCAAACAATAACAATAGTCAAATTAATTGTTTCATTACGTCGGCGTTATTTCCAAAATAAGCCGTCAGGATGCAACGCCCTTAACCCCAAATGACAGTGACATTCTAGCGGCCTAATCGCCCCAGACACCATCTTAGGTTGTACAGTCGCCACCATGACCGGTGGTGCCCAATGACAAGATTACGTCTCTCATTCGCTGCCGAACTCAAACTAGAAGCGCCCCTTGGCGCTCGGCCAGGGATATACAGTTCCCAACGCTAGTCGTTCACTGGATGTTGGTGAAACCGTGCTTCGCCGATGATTTCAGTAGCTGGCTGTTCAGAAGTCTGAAAATGGAGTAACTTCCAGCAACGGGGTATACAAACCTGCAGAAAGCGAAACGTGATATCAGCTATTACCTGATGGATTACAACAATTGGCAGCGCTCACATCAATTCAATGATGGGATACCACCAGCAGAAACCTAGGTTATGCTCTCAAAGCGTTCAAATATCAGGCAGCGCAATTTTCAATCATGAAAAGGGTCTCTAAAGAGGCCTGTTTAGGTGGTTTTGAAGTAGAAGAATGCGGCATTTCTGGAGGAATTGTGCCCCATAGAATGGGGAGGCCATTTTTCAACCACTTTGAAAATACAACCTAGGTTCGCTCACCATTCCACTCGAATTCGCTTTACCCATACGGAACCATATGCAAAAAAAGCCCCGACTATGCGGGGCCATGTGGGTTTCTCTCAATGTGAAAAACGTGCGGACATTGACTGCAAAATTCCTTTTATTTAATTAATTTATGAATCATTTTAAGCGCACCTCCGGTGGGGCTGGATAGTAAAGTGTGACCGAGAGATATAAACTACTTGAGCGCACCTTCACAACATCATTCTGCATTTCAGATATTGCTTAATGTGAACGTCGCTTCACTCATCAGGAATAAGTGCCGCGAAGGAACCAGGTAGAGAGAATATTGTGAGAACATTGACCAACTGTTCTTGAACAGTAGAGTTGTCTCCACCAAAATTGCCCTCCGACCACGCCACCACATTGCCGTTTGAAGTGAGTGCTGCGAATGCAGCTCCATACGCCGAGTTAGAAAATATTTTCTCCACATTGGTCAACTGCTCCTGAACAGCGGAGCTGTCCCCACCATAGGAGCCTTCTCCCCACGTCACCACATTGCCGTCTGATTTCATCGCCGCAAATGCAGCATATGTAGAAGATATACTCGTTACATTGGTCAACTGCTCCTTAACAGCGGAACTGTCCCCACCGAAAGTGCCATTTCCCCACGTCACCACACTGCCATCTGATTTCAGTGCTGCAAATGAACCATACGTAGTATATACCGTCGTTACATTGGTCAACTGCTCCTGAACCGCGGAGATGTCCCCACCGAAGGGGCCATCTCCCCATGCCACCACACTGCCATCTGATTTCAGTGCTGCAAATGCACCAGACGTAGAATATACCGTCGTTACATTAGTCAATTGATCCTGCTCAGCAGAATTATTCCCTCCAAGGCCGCTATTTCCCCACGTCACCACACTGCCATCTGATTTCAACGCTGCGAATGCATAATATTTACCATATATCGTCGTCACATTGGTCAATTGATCCTGAACACTAGAGCTGTCCCCGCCATAACCGCTATTTCCCCACGTCACCACACTGCCATCTGATTTCAGCGCTGCAAATGATGCTATCGCTGGATATATCATCGTCACATTGGTCAACTGCCCTTGAACAACAGAGCTATTCCCACCGTAGTCGTCAGCGCCCCACGTAACCACAGTGCCATCTGATTTCAGTGCTGCAAATGCAGCCTCCGAAGCAAATATCTTCACAACATTGGTTAACTGCTCTTGAACACTAGAGCTGTCCGCACCGTAACCCGAGCGCCCCCATGTCACCACATTGCCATCTGATTTCAACGCTGCAAATGCAGCATTGCCACCAACTATCGTAGTCACATTAGTCAACTGATCCTTAACCGTAGAACTATTCCCACCAGAGTCAGAGTCCCCCCAGGTAACCACACTTCCGTCTGATTTCAGCGCTGCACATGCCCCAGACACCGTCGAATATATTGTTCTAACATGGGTCAACCGATCTTGAACAGCAATAGTAGATCCACAAGTTGCGCCAGTCCCCCACGCGACTACAGTTCCTTCGCCCGTAACTTTCAACTGGCATGACGCAGACAATATTTCTCTTTTTTCCATTCGGGAGGCAGTAATAATGGCGTCACTGTCAGTAATACCTGTCACAACACCATTGCCGCTATTAGTTTCATACATGTTCTTAGTTTCAGCCTACACGATTAAATTTAACAAATTTATCAAGAATGGAAAAACGAGGCAACTTAACAAGTTCATATTGCAAGCAATAACAATAGACCATCAGCCATAAACGAGCCTGAGCCTTACCCTGAATAAAATATATAATTTTGAGCTTCGAACAACATTCCAAATAAATTTAGCCATGATTTTCTCACACTAAAACCTGAGCGTTTTGCTAAGAAGAATATTGAATAATATATAAAATGGGGTCATAACTTGGCAATAGAACGTCTGGCTACAGATGACCTGCCACCACGAAAAATTGCCTATGAGGCTAATTCATTGTTTATAGCTCTCTCACTAGCAGGTTGAGCGGTGCTTCAGATGGACGAAGAAGTTTCGCCGATTCTCAACGAGATATGAAAAGCTAGCGGGAAGTTTTGCAGCTTTTATCAAGCTGGCTTTCTGCCTTCGTTACTTGCGGGAACAATTGGCGGACAGGAACCAGCATGTCGTGAACACAGTCTAGGATCGGCCTAACAGAATATCCAGATTTGTTGACCACTACAGCCTCAACAAAAAATGTTTAGCGCTAAAATATTTCACAATACCCAATAAGCAAATCCACAACCACTTAATTGAGTGTTATTGCCAACAGTAACGTTTCAATCAATGAAGTTTCACACAGATTACATAATGGCTTTTCAATATGTGTCAGTTATACTAATGGATAACTATTAACAAACCATCATGGTTCAATTAAATGAAAAATGAGAACATTGATTTGAATTTGCTCAAAATATTTAACTGTGTTATGGCAACTGGAGGTATCACTGCAGCAGCAACACACTTGGGGATGACTACAGCTGCAGTCAGTCAAGCCATGGCTCGACTTACCCGTCTGATTGATGAACCATTATTTCTACGACAAGGACGGGGGATTAATCCCACAAATCGAGCCTTAAGTTTGCACCAAGAAGTGCAAGGGCCACTTTACTCTATCGAGAGGGCCTTTAAATCAAGTAGTGCTTTTGACCCTCAAACGAGTGTACGAAAATTTCGTATTGCCAGTCACCCTGATATAGATCTAATTGTACTGCCTATATTAATAGAGCATTTCTCACGGGTTGCACCTAATTGCCAAATTGAATGCCTCCCTAGGTATTTAGAAGAGGATTCGCGTCAACAAGCATTAAGGCAGCACAGCATCGACCTAATTATAGCAACCACATTTATAAATGAACCTGGATTTTACAACGAGAAGTTATTAGATCTTGAGCTTCGCTCAGCTTGTAGAGTTAATCATCCTAGGATTAGGGGGACTCTTAGTTTTGAACAATTCTTTAAGGAGAAGCATATTGGACTTGATATTAGACGTAATAATGAATGGGCTGTTGAAAGTCTTGCTAGTGATACGCTTCCATCACGAATGATTGCCTATGAATCTAACTCTATCTTTACAGCACTATCTCTAGCAAGTCGCACAGATTGGATTTGCATAACTAGTCAGTGGCACTTAGAACAAGTACACGATATGTTCAACTTACAGAATCTCCCTGTTCCTTGGGAAACAGATAATTGCCCTATTTATATTAACTGGCACCAACCATTAGAACGTGATGCCGGGTTAATGTGGCTTGTCACACAATTTCGTTCGCTGTTCTCACAACTTGATAGATTTCAGTATCCTTAGGAAACACCTTACAGCGGTGTTGTTGCCTAAATCAGCAAGCCATGACTTTCCCAGCCCCAGGTGACAGCTACACTCGGGGCTTTCTTACAGGTAGACCAAGGGTATTCAGTTTGTTTATCGTGCCCACATACGCCATCACTTCTCCTACTTGGTTGTTTTATTTTTTCAGCGTGATTCTACCTGCCATTAACTGCTTGAACCGGGACATCGCTGTTTCTGCCAACGAGCGACGGTGATATCCCGATATCTTCTTCCAGTAAGCCAGCCCTTCCTTGCGCATCACCAGCACCGCCTCATTTCTTGGGTGTCCCTTTTTCCATGGCGCTGTCCCAATTACATGTTGAAAGGCTTGAAGTAGGTCATCACCTTGAGGGCCTCCATCATGGATACCCAAGCCTTTCAACATCTACTCTCTCTTTTCCCACAGCTCACTTTGCGCCGGCGTCGCCTCGCGCAACATGAACTCACCGCTCCTCACCCCATCACCTCTTTAGCCACCCAACTCCCCCCTTGCCAATGTTGCCCTCACTGCCAGGCCGAGGCCGCGCAGTTGGCCCCCTGGGGCTGGAGTCGAGGGTTGCGTCGCTATCGCTGCAAGCAGTGTCTGCGTACCAGCTCCGTTCTCACCAAGACGCCGCTGGCTCGACTTCGCAAGGCACAGTGCTGGGAAGACTATGCCCAGGCCCTCATCGACGGGCTGACCGTGCGACAGGCAGCCGTCCGCTGCGGAGTCTGTAAAAACACCGCCTTTTTGTGGCGTCACCGCTTCCTGAAAGCCATGGCGAGCCACCAGGCGGCACGGGAAGGGGGGATCGTCGAGGTTGATGAGACCTTCTTCCTGGAGTCGTTTAAAGGGCAACGTGGTTTGCCCCGCCCGGCCCGCCATCGTGGGGGCAAAGGCCGTACCCGAGGCACAGGGTCGGATTACATCCCGGTGATGGTGGTTCAGGACCGGGCTGGCCACCATGCGGATTTTCAGTTGGAGAAAATGAATGCCGAGAGGTAATAGCGCTTTTGGCACCCCTTGTCTCGTCAGATGCGGTGTTGTGTAGCGATGGCGCCGGGGTGTATGCCAGTTTCAGCAAAGCGCAGGGAGTGACCCATCAGGTCGTGCGCAATCGTCAAGGTGAGCGCGTGGTTGGCGCGTACCACATCCAGCATGTAAACGGGTACCACAGGCGTTTGAAAGAGTGTAGTGGTCTAATCATCCCGGACATCATTTTAGGTGGTACAGTCGCCACCATGACTTGAGGTGTTCAATGACAAGATTACGTCGCTCATTTACTGCTGAATTAAAACTCGAAGCCGCATCCCTGGTACTCGACCAGGGATACTCTGTCCCCTAAGCCAGCCGTTCACTGGATGTTGGTGAAACCATACTTCGCCGATGGGTTCAGCAGCTTCAATCCGAACGAACCGGCACCACCCCAATCGGCAAAGCGCTGACCCCGGAGCAGCAGAAAATCCAGGAGCTGGAAGCCCGTATCAACCGGCTCGAGCGCGAAAAGGACATTCTAAAAAAGGCTACGGCTCTCTTGATGACGGACGAGTTCACTCGTACGCGCTGATAGACCGATTAAGAGAGCAAGCCCCCATCACTCTGGTCTGCTGCGCTTTCGATGTTCCAACATCCTGCTTTTACGACTATCTGGCCCGCAAGCGGACGATTAACCGTGAGCGGATGCAGCAACGCAGCGAGTTGCGCCGTTTGTTCAAAGAAAGCCGGAACTCAGCGGGCAGCCGCGCCTTGATGTCGATGATGCGGGAGTTGGGGTATCAGATTGGCCGATTCAAAGTGCGCAGTCTGATGAAGGAGGCCGGTCTGGTATCCAAGCAACCGGGTGCTCATCGCTATCAGGTCGCCCGGTCTGAGCGACCGGATATTCCCAATCTGCTGGCGCGTGAATTTGATGTCCAGCAACCCAATCAGGTGTGGTGTGGCGATATCACCTATGTCTGGGCCGGTGGCCGTTGGCATTACCTGGCCGCAGTGCTCGACCTTCATACCCGGCGGGTCGTGGGCTGGGCGATATCTGACAAACCTGATGCGGAGCTGGCAATAAAAGCGCTCGAGATGGCCTATCAGCAGCGGGGTTGCCCATCAGGTGTGCTGTTTCACTCCGACCAAGGCAGCCAATATGGCAGCCGGGCATTTCGGCAGCGGCTGTGGCGCTATCGCATGACCCAGAGCATGAGTCGGCGTGGTAACTGCTGGGATAACGCACCGATGGAGCGGTTGTTCAGGAGCCTGAAGTCAGAATGGCTCCCGGCAACGGGCTATATGAACCAGCGAGAAGCGAAGCGGGATATCAGTTACTACCTGATGGATTACTACAACTGGCGGCGTCCACATCAACACAATGACGGGATCGCGCCCGCAAAAGCCGAGGATCGGCCTAACCAAGTGTCCGGATTTAGTTGACCACTACAGTCTGAAACTGATACCGAAGGAAGCTCGCTCTAAAGTAGCGTAAACAAGACACCGGTTTGAGGCCGGTGTCAGGTGATAACTAGATCTGTACATTCTAACCTTTAACAAAGCCCCCTTTACTTTGTGAATTCGCATCAACTATTTCTAGTGATTGCACATCAATTTCTGTCTTGATCAAAGTATGATCCAACTCACCACGAATGCGGATAAAATCACTTGCCCCAACAGTAATACCACGCCACAAGTCCTGCTCTATTTCCACCGCAACCTGCCCGCTTGTATCGCTGAACAGGTAGATTTCACCACCGAGGCTCTTAAATAGCTTGCCTTCCAAAGTAACCCAGCTGTCATCGGGTAAGTCTTTCAGCTGTGCAACCGAGATTTTACTATGCTCTTGTGCCCCCGAATAACCAGCAGCACTGTAAGCCGAAGTCGAAAATAACACTACCATAACTGCTACATTTAAATTCTTCATTATTGCACCCTCTAGTACTGGAGTTTATTAAAAACCAACAAACAACTTTCGCCATGAAATGTGGTTGACCACGAGCATGGTTAAATAATAATAATATTAAACTATATTAATCATCCATACGACAGTTGCTAATCATGTTGCCATCAAAATGACAATCCAGATCCATCCATCTTCCATCATAATTTTCCAGGGAATTGTCCGATGCTCGATAGCCCCACAATTGACCTAGTGATACTAGCCCTCGTAGTTCCAGACTGTCATCCTTCTCATCAGGCTCTATTTCACGAACTAAATTAAGACCAGCACTAACTATGCCGTCAAGTTCAACCCAACGACCATCTAAATTGTCTTTAGTCAATCCATCACCGAGTCTAGTCAACTCATCCAGTTCAAATCGAATTCCGTTGATGGTTAAAACGCCCCCATCCCAATCAGCCAATCCAGAGAGCTTGAACTGTTGATTTGGAATAGGTGGGGATGGTGTGTGACCATCATCAAACTCGATTTCAGCTGCAATCATTCCCTGACTACCCAGTCTAATTTCGACCTCTACCTCTACACCAACCTGAAGATTAGCCTGAGAACCGTTTTCAAAGCGGGTTGTACCCGTTACCCATACCTGACGTTGGCGATCGAGTTCAAGTAACCCTGTACTCTGTTCAAAGTACTGAATCCGTCCCTCTATTTCACTTTGGTCAGGCAAACTATCTCGGTCATCTATATCTACTTTTCCAGCCTTAAGTTGCTCACCCTGCAATAAACCAAAGACTTCAGCCCAACGCCCTTCCTGTAAAGGGCCATCTTCAATATGAGCTCCTGCGTAACTAACTTTGAACTGGCCCATCAGAAAGGTCTCTGTAGTACTATCTAGCCCCACAATACGGTTTTCAATCTCGAACCACATAGGCTTACTGATTAGCACTGTAACTTCACTGGTAATCACCCTGCCCTGAGCATCATATTCACCGAATACCATCACCCAGTCGCCAGCGTTCTGACCCACCTCCACCTTATCCAGCAGTACACCGTTAACACTCCAAATTCCATTTTCACTGCGTGTGTCATCTATTTCCAACTGCCCAGTTAACAAAGGGTTAAGTGTTACTTTATCCGCCTTGTCAGCCGTAACAACAACTTCAACATCCATTCCAATTTGCAGCGGATCAGCCCACATATCATCAGCATATTGCACCTTGGCACCAACCAACTCGATCCACTGATGATTAACTTGCATTCGTTCCCCAGTGAGTTGCTGAATCGTACCGCTTACAACACGACTGCTGATTGTCGGAGGAGGTTGGGTACTGCCGCTATCCTCACCGTCATCGCTACCACCGCAAGCAGTGAGTATCACGCCCAAACCCAGTGAAAAAATCACCTTATTCAATTGCATGCTGCAACCTCACTCAGCCCCAAAATAATTTGATAAAGAAAACCATCACCACCATGAGGGGTGATGGCTGACAATAGTCAAAAAGGAACACATACGGAGGATGCAATAGTGCATGCCTCACATCGCACAGGAACAGCCAAGCAATGAAACACCATGAACTTGGCGATAGTCAGCATACCTCTACCCGTCAAGAAAGCCACTAAAACGCCATTTATCCCCCACAATAACAATCGTATTTAACAATCTTCTATAATATAACTACTGACCATGAAATAAATCAATTCCTGACCTCACCTTCATTTTAAATATAAAACTGCGGCACAATTACAAGTATCAACACAATAAATATGAAAAATATCATTTGGATTTACTATTGGTATTCGACCCTGTCATAATTGATGAAGGATCTCCCGCTGCGGCTACACAACCAGACATGACCACAGTAGTGGTAAACCAACCAATCAGCCGCCTCGCAAGTCAGACTGATGAATCGTTATTCTTCCGACAGGGACGAAATACTTTACCTACAAATAGCCTTGGGTCTAGATATAAAACTCGCGAATCACTATGCTTCACAGAGCAGGAAGCATTATTAAATGGCAATTTAACACCATGAGAAAATAATGAACCTCCGTATTGCAAGTCAATATAAATCCGCCCCGTCCCCCTAGACAAACTCAGCGATAAAAATGAACTAATTAATTCTTTGTGGAGTCCTGCCTCCACTTTGAGCCGAAGCAAAGCGGGAAGGGAGAAGACCTGATAGCAGCAATTTTTAATACAGATATACCCTAATCAGGGATATAACTGTGAAACCGCCTGGCCCGTTTGCGGGCGCCGACACACTGATCACGATAGCAGTAGCCATACAGGGAAAGCTCCGACGACTAAAGGAAGAAATATTTGCAAACCTTTGGCCCCTCCTCCACCGGCTCAACCTCAGCCTGCTTATTTTGCAACCCGGTAACCAACTGATCCACCGCACGTTGCATCACTCCCTCATCCAGACGCCTGCGATCAATCGCCTCCTTGCACTTTTGTTCCATTCTCTCCCAAATTGCGTCTATATCTCTATATCTGTAGTGGTCAACTAAATCCGGACACATAATGAAGCCGCTTTTCGGATTCTGCTGGCGGTATCCCATCATTGTGTTGATGTGGCCGCCGCCAGTTGTAGTAATTCATCAGGCAATAACTGATATCCCACTTCACTTCCCGCAGGTTCATCTATCCCGTTGCTGGTAGCCACTCCGTTTTCAGGCTCCTGAGCAACCCCTCCATCGGCACGTTATCCCAGCAGATTCCACGCCGACTCATGCTCTGGGTCATTCGGGGTCATTCGGGGTCATTCGGGGTCATCATGCCTCTTACTCCTTTTGCTAAGACCAAAATCCGTTATTCGAAAAAAATCTCATCCGTCTCCCTTTCGGCTAATGATCCATAAATAGAACCTTGATACAGGTTTTTGGGGTTTGTGTTCCTTTTAGAGGACATTGGAACTTGGCCAAAATGCAACCACCCGCTGCATGCCACTTTATTCTGAGATTAAGCATTGGTAGCCTTGAAATCATATGGTTCTATGTTGAGTACAATGAATGTTTCGAGATATGTCACCTGCCGCAATGGCGGCAGAATTGGGGATGCGCCTAAAAAGGGCTCGTTTGAACCAAAATATCACTCAGAAACAGCTCGCAGACCAAGCCTGGGTCACTCGAAAAGCGGTCTTGAATGCTGAAAAGGGGCAAGTATCACTGGAAGTTTTTGTTGCCATTATGGTTGCGCTGAACCTGGACGACCAGCTGGACCTCTTCCTGCCGGTACAGCTCATTTCACCGTTGCAACTAGCAAAGTTGGCAGGGAAACGGCGGGAACGAGCGTCTCCATCTTCTGTCAAGAAAGATAGCAATGAGGATGAATTGTCTTGGTGATGAATATGATTCTGACCTCATATGCCTACCCTCCCTCTGATATCCCATTGTTCGGTGTCGACAATAATCTGACTTTGTTTGAATTTGCAGTAAGCTTATCACTAACAGCATCTTGCTCTCCCTGCTTATGATGCAACACCCGAGTGAATTGCAAGATCACATTGTCAAGCTATCAACTTGGTTGACAGCTCAAGAGGTCTTATCTAATGCAGGCTATAGGGGAAATCACCCAATTTTATTACCCTATATATGGATGGCCAACGGGAGGATATTCTCGCTATCAGTTAATGGGTGCGATCTATTTCCTGCCTATGCACTAGGTTTAGATGGTAGGCCATTACCAATTATGAAGCCTATCCTTAGAGGGTTTTCTGGTACCCGCCATGCTCTTTCGATTGCTTGTTGGTTTGCATCTGCTAACAGCTGGCTGGGGGGCGTGGCACCCATGGATATGCTATTGAGTGATGAATACGCTGTACTATATGCAGCAAGAATGGAAGTGGCTCCTATTGAACATGGTTGAACCACCGTTAATCATCAAAAATGACGTTAACATTATAATTTCATGCCGCTATAAATAGGAATGTTCTTTACAACTACGGCTTGGGTAAATCTCAAAAAAATCCAACCGGTTAACCACCAATTAGTGGTCTACCATCATCCCCGTTGCTTGCTCTTATATTTATTCTGAACTCGCAAACCTATCAGCATATCATTGGTCTGCTGAATCATATAAGTTCGCGCCAGTTCAGGGTCCTTGCACCCCAGCCAGGCGTCGTAGTCATCCGGCGACACGATGACCAGGATACGCTTCTCATCCCCTGGCTTGTGCATTCGCCGCAGCAGTGGGTGGGTGTCGGCATTGATGGTGAGCTGGGAGAAGCTGAAGGTGTAGCCCTGCTCCTCCTGCCATGCCCGCCAGATGCCGGCCACCGCGAAGGGCATGCCGTCGGCCATGCTGATCCGCCAACGTTCGGCCTTGCCGCTCTCGTAGCAGGGCTCGAAGAAACCGGTCATGGGCACTAGGCAGAGATGCCCCTGCTGCCAGGCGTTGCGGTAGGTCGGCTTTTCACCCACCGTCTCGGCCCTGGCGTTCATCGTGGTGTAGTGCTTGTTGCCTGGCTGCACCTTCCTTTTCGGCACCATCCCATAGCTGGCGATCAGCGCCTGCCGCCGGCCGTCTCGCTGGATTAGGATCGGTGCCTGGTAGTCCTGCCACACCTCCTCCTTCCAGTCGTATCCAGGGTCATCAACCCCGAAGTATTCCACCAGCACCGCCTTGGTGGTCGGGATGTAGTTGATGCACATGAGCAGCCCCTCCATCGTATGAGAGCCCAAGCTCACCAGGTCGGCCTCTGCCAAGCATAATTGGCCACGAACCCCCTTGCCTTACCAAGACCCGATCGCCGACCAGTGATCTTTCCGGATCCCTAAGATAGAATAACTGTACGTTCATACAGTTAATATCACCATGATTCCCCATGCTATCGATGCACCTCTCATCGAGATCCCCCTGTTCCTCACCCTTGCCGCCTGCGGGTTCCCCTCCCCGGCTCAGGACTATGTGGAACAGACCATCGACCTCAACCAACACTGCGTCCCCCACCCGGCGGCCACCTTCTATGTGCGGGCCAGCGGCCACAGCATGATTGGGGAAGGCATCAATGACGGCGACATGCTGATCATCGACCGCGCCATCACAGCTCGCCACGGCGACATCGTGCTGGCCTGCTTGGATGGCGAGTTCACCGTCAAGAAGTTGCAGGTGCAGCCCGTCCCTGCCCTGCTGCCAGGCAACCCCGACTTTCCGCCGATCTACCCGCAAGAAGGGCAGGAGCTGGATATCTTCGGCGTCGTCACCTTCGTCCTGCGCAAAACCCGGCGAGGGTAGCCATGCCAACCGCCATTGCCCTGGTCGACGTGAACAACTTCTATGCCTCCTGCGAGCGCTTGTTTCGCCCCGACCTCAGAGGAGTGCCGATAGTCGTGCTTTCCAACAACGATGGCTGCGTGGTTGCCCGATCGGCAGAGGCCAAAAGGCTGGGGGTCAAAATGGGGGTGCCCTACTTCCAGATCCGCGAGGTATATGAAGAGCAGGGCGGCATCTGGTTCAGCTCCAACTACGCCCTCTACGGCGACATGTCGAACCGGGTGATAACAACCCTGGAGAGCATGGCCCCAACAGTCGAGGTCTACAGCATTGATGAAGCGTTCATCGAGCTCGGGGAATCTTGGGCAGGCGACCTGCTGGCCTATGGCCGCCAGATCCGCGAACGGGTGCAACAGTGGACGGGCCTCACCGTCGGAGTCGGTATTGCGCCGACCAAGACCCTGGCCAAGCTGGCGAACTACGCTGCCAAAAAGTGGCCGGCCACCGGCGGCGTGGTGGACCTGCATGATGATGGGCGCCGCGCCAAGCTGATGGCCATCACCCCGGTTGAGGAAGTCTGGGGGATCGGGCGCAAACTTACCGCCAAACTGACGGCCCAGGGTATCAACACTGCGGCTGACCTGGTGGTGGCCGACCCCAAGAGCCTGCGCCGTCAGTATGGCGTCGTCGTCGAGCGCACCGTGCAAGAGCTGCGGGGGATCCCCTGCGCCGAGCTGGAGCAATTGGTCCAGGCCAAGCAGCAGATCATCTGCAGCAGGAGCTTCGGCGAGCGCATTACCGAGTTTGGCCTAATGCGGGAGGCACTGGCCGGTTACATGGAGCGGACCGCCGAGAAGCTACGGGTCGAGGGACAACACTGTCGCCATGTCACCCTGTTTATCCGGAGCAGCCCCTTCTCGGAGCGAGAGACCTATTACGGCAACCAGATATCGATCAGGTTGCAGACATCCACCTCAGATACCCGTGACCTGCTAGCTCTGGTTGAGCCTCTGCTGCGCCGGATCTGGCGGGATGATGTCCGCTATATGAAGGGGGGCGTCATGCTGGCCGACTTTACCCCAGCCAGCATGCACCAGAGAGAGCTGTTCGCTGACCGGCAGCAGGATCCCCGTAGCGAGGCACTGATGAAGGTGATTGACCAGATCAATCAGGGAAGATTAGGAAAGGTCTACTTCGCGGCTCGTGGCCGGGACACTACGGAGTTGATGATGAAACGGGAGCAGCTCAGCCCCCGCTACACAACTAACATCAGTGAGATTCCTGTGGTGAAGGCATAGTTTGAAGTGCCTCGACTTCTCAATGTGTTCATGCTGCCATCCTTCACGTAGCGCTCCACGACTACACGTCACTCTAGCCAATACAGGGATACCCGGACAGTACCACATTTGCCACAAAAAAAGCCCAGCCATAAGGCTGGGCTAGACAACTCCTGCCTCTACGGCAGATAACAGACCCCCACTTGGGTGTTTTCTTCCAGTCCTAATCTTGGCTGCCTATGCGGCAGTTCACAACGTACCCGCTTGGGTCGCTTGGTATACTGCGTTCTTGGCTGCCTATGCGGCAGTTCACTGTGCACATCTGTCATATACAGTCTTGAATAAAATGGGAAATTCGTCAACACAATAGCTTGACCATTTTTCTGCGTGTCTTTCTAACTGTTTTTTTATTTTGCTAAAGATAACACCTATCTGAAAAGGGTTGAAACAATCGCTCCCAAATCCGGTACGTGCCCAGTGTAGCGTTCATTGGAGGCCAGCCCATAGCTGCTATAGGAACCGCACTCAATATTCTGTTCATCGCGATACTTTTGTACATGCAGAATGTAACTTTGATTGTTACTGGCACTTTGCATTACAACTGAATGAAAAAACCCAATCTCCCTCATCTCGCCAGGTATGTGAGGTTGGAATACTTCGCCCCTAGCTTCTGCCCTATGTTTTGCTCTGGCTAATCGCCGCTTCCGTTCTCCGACAAACATTTTTGCCAGATTTTGATTCCGAATGAACCTGACACTCTGGCATGTATCTGGTACCGCCAGAACTAGACTAAGCGTAAAGAGATGATCAGCCTGCATTACCTGAAAATAGGACCGTTCTCTAAATTGCTCCAACAAGGATTGACTCGTACTAACGAAGGCGATCGAACAACCTAGACTTTTATCACTCCACTCAGGAAAAGCCACTCCAATCTGAATATCGGGATGGTTTCGGTTAAAGCCGTGAAGGGTTGATATACAGCGGCCAGCCAACAACCCGCAATCAACATCATCAGGCAGGTAACGAATAGCAAAAAAGTAACGAGGTTTGTTCATCTCCCCTTTCCTTTCTGGAACAATCCTCCTTTAACTAATACTGCCATCAAATAGTGAACCTCCCCTGGGAGCTCAGTCAATCCACCTTCATGTGAACCCAAATCAGAGGCAAACTGATCCGCCTTTGCTAGCAAGTGATAAAAATCCTGACCAGTGGTAGGATGTCGCATGGTTGTCAGCGCCTCGTGATCCGCACCATATTCATGCACGCGTAACGCCAACTCCGCATCATCAGCCCACCAATCATCAATTTGTTGCAAGGCTGCACCAATTTTCTGCGGATTGATGCAGGCAGCCAACTGACCATTGCTACACTCGGCTGTGGCTAGCTGACGGCTTGCTACGCCGTATTCTTCCGCCCGCTCCGTAAACTTCTGACTAGGAAAGATTTCTTGGCAAAAACCCGTTTTCAGAGCGGCGGTGACATCGACGAACCAAAACCTATTCGGCTCGCTTAGGGCGTTTGCCATTTCATAAGCCAACTGCTCTAGTTGTTTTTGCTCTGATTCTGGCCAACCCCCAGACCAACTCAACCTGCGAGCATCTTGGATATGGTATGTCGACCCCAGCGAGGTTTTGATCTTGATGTCAGTGCCCTGGGTGAATTGATTGCGCCATAGCCAAGTACCCATGAGCACATTAGAGCTGTAGCGACGAGCCAACTCATGGTATCCCCCAAGTTGCTGATAGACCTTCGCCAGCCTGACCATCACACACAACACCTCGGGGTCGGAGCAAACATATGGCTGCAATGAGTTGGCCTCCACTCGGAGCGAAAAGCGGCAATAAATCTCATCGACGTTTGGGGGAACATAACAGACCTCGATAGTCTGAGGATTGCTATATGCCAATTCATATCGCTCAATGTTTTTCGGTCTTAAATTGGCCTCAAATCCCTCCGTGTAACCACATTTCTGCCCGCTTATCTTTGCCACTTCTATTCTCAGAGGCACAAAATCGGATGTCTCTGTTTTATAGAAGAACACTGCCTTACCAGGAGATAGCGAACGGATATAACTGAGATGGGTGCAGAGCTCCATGAATTTAACCCAAGTTTTAGTGTCCATTCATTAGAATAGCTCCACCGACATCACTCAACTGCCAAAAACCAGTACTAAAGAATTTTTTCTGGCCAGCCAACCTCATTTCCACTGGATTGATACAGAGTGCCGTACCGATAGTAGACTCTGCGTAGACATGCAGAGCTTCAATAGAACCCTCCCGCTCGACAGGTTCCTCAAGAAATACAAAACCTGTCGCAACCGGGCGTAATCGACGGTCGAGCACTAATGCCTCACCCAGCCTATCAACACTCAGCGAATCATCATCAGACGGATATATCCAACATCCATATCGTGGCAAACGGGACAATACGGTAAACAACTCACTTTTTTCTTGGTAAACCGTGCACCAGTTGCGCTCTTCATACAACGGTGGTGGGTGCAACGTACCTCCTGCAAATCGAGCAGGCAGTGCAGCTCGTAGCAAATCGATACAGGCTGCGAAGGACTGGGAACCGGCGGTTGGTACATGTATCTCAATCACCAAATCCATAGCCAGATCGCAGTATCTCCCATCGAGTACGCCAGGGCGACGGACGGCGGATATTGTGTTGAGATCTACCAATTTAGACAGTTCGGGTAGATGCTTCCCAGCCACCCTGCTGTAATGACTCAGGTACCAGGCTATCCCACCAAAATGAACAGGTTGCGTTATCAATGACCGCGTTCGGCGCTCAAAGTCATGACAAAACCCGGCCAATGCTGAGAGTGATGGAATACCACAAAGATAGGGATTAGCCAAGGCTGAAGCATCGTATACAGTTAATCCAGACAAATGCAGGTAGCAACAAGATGTTGGGAGATGAGGCTCATCCTTTTGCACATCGTCAGCTAACTGCCTGAGCAACCATAAGATCTGACTTTTGAATGGTGCCATCAATTCTGGATGATACGCATAGCGCCTGCCTGCCGGATGGTTTTGTAGCTCAATATGGAGCCTTCCCGACACTTGTAACATGAGGTCTGGGAGCATTTTTTGAGGCTTAATGATCAGCCCGTGCTCCACACTCTCAGTTGACAGTCCACTAGGAAGACCATGACCAATATTCTCTATCTCATCCCGTAACTCTATTATCGGCCCTAACCATATCGTCAATTGACGCCTCAGATAGCGAAGCGCCGAGAGCCGCAATTGCCGCTGTTGTTTTCGAGTCGATCCTGGCCAAGATATCAAATTGTTCAGTGCATCAATAAATACATGATCATTAAAAATGGATCGATCAAACAGGCTTTGACCATCAGCGAGTCGTTGAAGACGAGCCTGTGAGAAACTGCGAGCTTTGTCCCGGCTCACCGGCGGAGGGTAATCGAGTACAGCTACCTTGCCACCGAGGACACCAACCAAGCCCCCCAACGCTGGCAGGATGGTCATGATGTATATGAGTACAATGCAGTTTCTTTTCATTAATTACGTTCTGTAGTAGAACAAGCAGTGTATGACTAACGACTGGAGTAACGGAGCAGTAGTGACCTCGATATGGAAATCGCACCTGTTTCGAAAATGGGCTAACTTTAGTCGGGAGAATATTGCTCTCCAAATGATTAGCTAACTGCTGGCACCAGATATCAAGTTGCTGTTGCGTCAACCCTAACCCTGTCAACGCCTGCTCCCATACCATACTCCTTGCTACTAGCTGTAATACCAGGTTAGTACTGACCCCTTGATATCGAAACGAAGTGCTGTACAGCTTGGCCAGGTTTATATCGGAACTATCGTGGGCCCACCCCATTTTCATGGGTAAACCCGCGCTGGTGATGACACCAGGGAAAAGTGGTGGTGAATCAATTATGAGCCGTTGACCACTGACCCGAGCATCAGGATATTTCAGATTGTGAGTATGTAACCAGCGAACCGTCTTCAGGCAATTCGCCATGTGGCTCTCGTCGCCCAAAAGCAGTCTGGCATGACTTTCGTCACAGAGGCTTTCAACCCTATCCCGTTTGAGCGTCAGATTCAGCAGCACAACCAATGCCACCCCTTCGAGCCCATCAACATCCATATCCGCGGAATAGGGAGCAAAATGGCGTCTTAACTGCCTATCACGCTCGCCATGATCCACGATGCCCAATAGCTTTTGGAGATGCATTATCGTCACCGTGCAGGCAGATAGGTTGAAGTATCATCGTGATGGGACTGCATACGTGCCAGACGTAACTCGATCACATGCCGTAAGTGAAACACTCCCCGATGAGGCGATACCGGATTTCGGCTAGTCGGTTTGAACGCCAACGGCAAAAATCCGTCATGGTGTAATCGACGCACCTGCTCAACAGATGTAGATAACAATACCGCGGTGTCTAACAATGAAAGCAGGATATCGCCTACGTTTGTGATTCTGCTTTTAGGGTGGTGTTTGACCAAGTCAGTCAAAAACCCAATCAAGCTTCGTAAAATGAAATTTTGCTCCGTATTGCGCATAGGAATCTGACGGCAATCAGCCAGCACGCTTCCGAATACATTCACAAAATCCGTATGATTCAGCGGCTTGGTCTGCCTCAAGAGCGCGTCATCCACCATCTGCTGTAACTCCTGCCAGAAAGCGTCAGGCCATGCCGCAAAGTACCCAATAGCCTTTTCTAGCCCCCTATCGCTACACAATGGCCCATGATCACTGAGGAAGCGTTTCTGGTACCAAAGCAGTACGCCAAAACGTGCACTAAGGGACTCTGCGGCTAACAGCGGATTTGACGATTCGAAAGCACAGCCATAGGCCAATGCCGACAATTGTATTTCATCGGGAAGAGCCGGAACCGTTGATGCGGTACGTAGATCAAAGCCGCACAGGCAATGGTCGATTGACTCGCTGGTCATGTAATCCAGAAACACACCACAGGCCGGGCACTTATCAATTAGTCTCCCGCCATGACGATGGCACGCTATGTAGGGTTTAAAATGCCAACATTGGCGTACATACACTGACTCGAGTAGACAGGCTGGGCAACAAGGGATCTGTCGGGTACGGATAAAACGGAACGGGATTTCGATGCCCGCCCGGTGCACAGCCTTTTGATCATGACCAAAGCTGATGGCTGAGTGCGTGAGCGCCAAATGGAACAACCCAAATGGAGGCCCATCCGTCAATCTATCAGCCAGCTGCAAGGCTCTGACCCGCAAACCACTGGAGCGACTCGCATGGAAGATGTTGAGCCTGGATAGCTCGAGCGGAAAAGCACCTGCTGCTGCATGATCTGTTGTGTAAAGCCAGTTCTTTATTGAGCCACTGAAGATGCTATAGCGCTCAAACCCGTTCTCTTGGGACAAGCGTAAAACAAAGCTCTCCAACGACTCATCAACGAACGGTTCAGGTCGAACAAGAAGATGCATTTAGCCCCCAAAAAACTAAATATTACTTAGTTTTAAGGTTTAGCATAGATCCACTGAATTGCCATCGGAGCAGGTACATTTTTAGATCAGCTGGACACTCTGGCTCTGATGCGACATTCAGTCAACTCGACCAAAGCGCTCAGGATCTACAGGCTCATAATCATCAGCAAACATATTGATTTGCCGATGGGGCTGGCGCAAGTTAGCAAGGGCTTCAAAGAAGCAGCTCTCGCAGAGTTCCACTTGATATCTCTCCTCATCATGCCGGGAACCCTATCCCCAGTTGGTAGATAAAGTGGCATAGTTCATCTGCTCAGCCATCATCGAGCTATCTCCACAGACATCGCAGCGCACATCTACAACTTGCTCTGTTGGAACCACTGCTTTCACCTGCATGTGCGCGTGTTATATCCATAGAATCGATTGATGGGCGGAGACATGCCCTAAAACGATGAGGACGAGTCACTCCGCAGAATCTCGTGATTCCGCATGTTTGGGGATGGACAGCTGCTGAAGCAACTCTCGTTGTTTCTCTTCAGAAAGCTTTGCCATCATGCAGATCAGTTCCGCAAGCAGTTCATTATCACAGTAGAAGTAGGCCACCGGATAACCCAACTCCTGAGCAATGCGTTGCATGGTCTGGTAGTCAGGGGCATGCTTCCCTTTCTCGTACTGGTTCATCCTAGCGCTAGCTGTACTCTGTTCCATACCTAATCGCATCCCCAACTGCTGTTGAGTCAGACCCGTAGCCTTTCTTGCGGCTTTGAGTCTGATGGGTAATGGGTTTGTCATGGGGGTCTCTGCTAGCTGAAGGTCAGGTAGCTAAGATTTTCTTAGTCTTATACGAATAAGTGTACTAAGCAATACTTAGTTTTAGCATTCCAGGAAGAAAAAATCACGTTATCGCTTTTTTAATAACTGGCTGATGGGGAGCTTGTCGGTAAATTGTAGAGGGATCAGCACCTCATCTTTTCCCGTAGCATCGATCTCATAGCGCGAATATTGCTTCACCTCGCTCGCCAGAATTTTGTCGATGGGTTGTAGAAAAGGGTTAACCTGGTCGGGATAAAACAGCGCAAAAGCAACGGCGATATGTTCATGCTGAAGCGTTTCGGAATGAGCGGCCAGCGCCTGTTTAACCGATTCATTGAGCAGGTTCTTAAGTTCACGAACTCTGCCCTTACAAGAAGAAAATAGCGCGAAAATCGTATGTTTGGCTTCTAGCTTGGGTTGTGTTGAAAAGGGCATCCTTTTGGCCAGCCCCATGACAAATCGGACAAAACTCTCAGTATCATCCGAGAGTTTGAAGTATGGAATAGTTCTTCTCACCATTAGCCTCGATGCCCACTGCGGCTCTTCGGCTATTTTTTCAGCCCATGGCATACCAACTAGCACAATCGGTATTTTGGCGGTTTCACTGATATATTTGAGCCGATTGGCAATCTGATTGCGTTTCTCACGAGTCTTGTTTTCCATTAATTCCTGAAATTCATCGATAATGATCAACTCGGTTTCACATCGTTTCAGGCACTTAATGAGAGCATCGGTCAGGCTTTCAGCGGAACTTCTGTGCAAACGGTATTCACTCCCCCATTGACCCAAGTCCTTGAGTAATTCAACCATGGTTGATTCGAGTGTCGGCTTACTCGGGATCCGGCTGACCAATATCGATTTTCGAACAAAGCCATGGTTACTTTGCTCTGGATACTGAGCCATATAATGGCGTATAAGGGAAGACTTTCCGGAGCCGGTATCACCGGTCAACAACATGCAAATTGGTTCACCATGAAACTGCTTGTCATAACGAAGGCGGTCGAAATCATCTTTAATGGTGCGAATCAGCGGCGTCTCGACATAGCAGTCGATAAAGGATTTGAGGTTATCGATATCCGTGCTGGATAGCTCCATCAGTAGGGCTCCAGATTAGAGGTGAAACTGTCCCAATCGTCTTCATGATTTGTAATGGGTGAATCATTTATTACTAATTCATCTTGTTGTTGAACATAAGGAAAAGCATTCGAGTAAGAGGTCTCTACAGACTGACTGCCCAAACCTTGGAATTTAGCTATTCTATTAAGAGCCTTGATTTTGTTGCGACTTGCATTTCTCACATAATCAAATTCTTGTTCGATCCGCTCATTTAAATACAGCCTAACTTTTGCCAAACCAATAACATCAATTTTACCTCCAATATAATCATGATGTACTTTGATACTAATTAGGTGAGATTCAAGGCTTAACCCCTGTGTTTCGCCAGTCGGATCAACACAAGGTACTCGAATTAACTTTCCGACATCATCAATCAAGACATAAACATATGATATATCTTGAGGGTTAAGTTTAACAAGAACCTTACGCCTACCTTTAGTTTTTGCTGGATAATGCATTCGATGAAAAGCCAACTCATTTGAGTCATACCTAAGGTGATTTTTATAAACACCTCCTTTTCTGTGAGTGGTCCAGAAGCTCATTCCTAATTTGATGTTAAATTCTTCAAGGTCCTCTCCAAGGATTTGTGGCGGCGGGAGTTTATTACAGCCATGCTCCCAAGATAGAATTGGTATATAGCGTTGCCTGCTGTCTGCATCTTGATGGTAAATGTCAACTATCCAATAATGAAACAACTTTAAAAATACTGAGAATCGCATTCCCGCCTCTTTATACGAATCATAGTCACCTTTATCGAATATGTTAGAAAAAGTTTTCCCCGGGATAGAAGAGAGAAAATCACTGTTTAGTATCCCAAAAAATCTTTCAATTAGTGGTTTCAACCATGGCTTTCGCACAGGATTGTATTGAATATTAATGTTGGCGTCTTTGCATGCATGTTCGAGGCTAACACTCCAAAACTCCACCCCGTTATCAACAACTAAAGTATGTGGCTTGCCGCAACATGGCCATTCATGTTGTATGCCAGGATATTTATTTGAAATATAATCTTTTGGGTGAATTGTATTAAGCAATGCGTTCCGAACTGACTCATAGCTCGGTTGTCTAAAATTAATATTGAATCCTACAATGCAATGACTGTATGCATCGAGTAGCGCAGTTATACTTGGACGGCCAATTGGGACCAGTAATTCATCGTGTAAAAGTACAATATCCAGTGTTGTGTGATCAACTTGAACGCGCTCCATTACATATAACGGTGGAAGATATGCTCCATATGAATTGAATTCAACATCAGATTTATATTTTCCATCTCTTGCACTCACGTACTTGTAAATATCGGATTGCAGCACTCTCTTGCAAAATGACTTGTATGATAGCAGTTTAATCTGTGATGATACATCATTGGAGAAATTCACTACGCTAACTTTGTTTTTGTAATTTTTATATGCTTTCGAAATGGTAGGCTTTTTCTTGTCAAGAAAGCTAGATATGGCCTCTTTAACGAAAACTTCATCTCTACTATCAAGGCGCTTCGAACGATTTCCCTTTCCTTTTTCTTTAGGAATTAGAGCTATTAACTTTCTTCCTTGTAGACAGTATCGTTGCCGCCAATGAACAATTGTACGCCAATTTGGCAAAGGTCTTTCCAATTGCTTAGATGCATCGTCCATCAATGCATTCATGTTGTTTTGTGTCCAACCTGCAGAAAGGTGATGCTCGAACCACTCGATATACGACAATCGTCGTAAGGCTTCTTTGCGGAGATCACTTGAATTGCTTTCAAATACAACATCGAAAGCAATCGGTAAAGGTACAGCTTCGCCTTCATAAGGCATTTCGAGTTGAGAAAACTCATCCTCAAATGGAGCATCATCAAGATTAATTTTCTGAGCACACATTATTCTGTCCACACAATTGTATTAGCGCCAAAGGCCTGTGAGGTCAGATCACTTTTGATGAGTCCCATGGCGATAAGCGTCAATATTGATGCGAAAACAGCTCCATGCGTAGCCTTGCTAGAATCACATAAACTGGATAATTGAATTCGACCATATTCACGAACCGCTCTAAGAAGCATCGTATGAAGGGGAGTGAAACTCTGAAAACCGGAATAGCGATGCAATAGCTTTAGATTTCCCAGTATCGGGTTAATCCGGATCTGCCTTTCTGTTATGAGTTTTAATGGCGAAGAAAGTACAAGGGCTTTTTGCTGCTTGAAAGGAAAGCGATTAAGAAAATCAGGGTCTGAGACTTTATCGCATGGCTTGACCTCAATAAAGCCAGCATTGCCGTGATGATCTACGACGCGAAAATCCGGGGTATAAGGGCATGCACGCCCTTCAAATTCGTAATAGTAGCCTAACGGTTGCGTTTCGAATTCTTTGACAGTCGAGGAGTATTCAAGATGAAAACAGGTATCGAACTCTAAGGATGACTCCACCGTGAAGACGGTGTTCATCTTAGCGCTAACGAACTTGAAGAGGTTTTTGACGCGGGAGTGCTTAAGATGCCGACGGTACATAACACACCAACTTGTCGTTGCTTTTCTACAAGGTGTAGGCTATGTCAGCTTATGGTGCAAATTTTGTCAGCTTATGGGTTAAATTTGTCAGCTTATGGGTTAAACGACAACAGAATTGCAGAAACAGGTGGTGGCCCCACCAGCTTGCTTATTCCACTATAAGACCGAACCTAGCACCTTCAACATGAATATTAAACATCGCAACACACTGAAAATCAATGATATTTTTAATTATCTCACTGAAACTAAAATAATTAAAAACTAATTGTTTGTATCACCTTGTGTATCAGTTAAGGGGCTGGAAAATGCCCAACCCCCCTCCGCATCTAATTATCACCATCACTTTGGGAAAGTACTGAGCCAGCAAGCGACTTTGTCGTGTCACTGTACTTGTCACTTAGCAACACCTTTGCAGCGACACTTTCCATCTCCAGACTGGTCTGCTTGCCTGTGCTTGACTGAGCAAGAACAGACCCTGCCAACTCCTTCTGTATTTGGGATGCGTTAGGATCTCTCAGAATCTTTGCAGCTTCCGATGCAAGCTCTGATGACGTTTGCTTCTTATTAGCCATACTTAAATCCTCAAAAATGCCTGATTAATCACTACATATTGTGCAAATTAATCGCACAACACACAATATATAGATCAAGGATGCGAATGGCAAACGTTTTACTATGCAGTTTAATTTTTAGGGGAAAATCCAACCAACTTGCCCTCTAGCCCTTACCAGATGCGGCTTGAGCCAGATTTTGATAATTACTGTATAAAAACACAGTGTTAGACAAAATCAGCTTTTCACCCTTTTACAAGTTTCACACGTTACAAAATCACCCCCTCATAGAGCTGATCTAAAAAATAGTTGAAAGAATCACGAATAATTTAGTGTAATCTTATGCAAGAGCCAATGTTGTTGCGAATGACAACAATATGTCTGTTGTTTTGGTAAGAGATAACGAGAGAAGAAAGGAAAGCTGCTTGGATGGTAGTGGCTCACTAGGACACTAACGGTATCTGGTGTCACACTACAACCAACAAACACCAATAGATACAGATAGTTGAAGACGATTCAGTGGCACACAGCATTCAACAACCATATTGAACAATGCAGACCGCCCTAGCTAACCCCACAAAAGCGCCCTGTTCTACTCGTATGTGAATAACTCGCCATGCTGTGGATAAACCGCCATTGATGCATAAATAGCGCCTGATATTACGCATTTTGTTTGTACATTAAGAAAGCGGAGGATTTGAGTGCTTGATCGATTTCTTGTTTCAACAAGACGAATTGATATTCGTGTTTCTGATGGGAATTGATAGTGAGGAATTATTAAAATCTTTTTTGGAGGGGGTTGGGGGAACAACACTAGCCTATGAGCATTATTTATCAAGACTTGAGCCATTTTGGTTACTAATACTTAAATACAATTAAATAACATTTAATGTCGCTTAATAAAAGACTAAGGCCACTGCTATAGTGGCCTTAGGGTTAATTACATGAAGCTAAGAGATTTACTTTTCGCAATAACATTAGCGTTATATGCCTGCAATTCAGGTATAAGTGACATAATAAGTGTGTTTTTGGGGAAATCTTTATTAAATTTGTGAAGGTTTAGATTGAAAACTGGTTTGTATTCTGAATTATAGATTATCTTTGATGATAGCTGCAATTGAATTTCATTCATATATGCTACTGTTTCTACATTAAGCTTTTTACTGTCATCATTGACTGTTTTATTTTTATCCTCAACAATCTCCTTGATTCTATCTTTAACTAAACCCACAATTTCTTCTGTTGAGCCTTCTACCTCAAATATGTTATCCCCACCTGATATAACAGCAAACCTGACTAATGTACTTTCTGCGTTAACCTGTCCGAGCCTTACAAATCCATCTGTAGTACCAACTACATTGGTGTTTTGTATCAATGAATATATATCCTTAGCGCTAAAGATTATTGATGAAATTACAATACATCCACCTATAAAATGACTTGAACGCATAACTCCCCCGTTTGAATGGTATCAACGTCATCTTACCAAATAGGATATCCTCGTCAATAAAAAGAAAAAGACCACCCCATTTCTGAGGTAGCCTTTAATATTTATTTAATGCGGTATCTTAGCTGGCCTCTTGTTAACTTCAAGAGCTTACAGAAGGCCGATAGGTTAATGAAATCTTTCCACACATTTTCATTTGTGGTTTTGGTGATAGTCTGCCATTGACCATCAACCATTTGCTCTACAGTAATTCTAATATTCATATAGGACACCTTGAGTTATTGTTATTATTGTGTGATCTAAAGCAGCCATCACTAAAATTTAATGTTCAAATAGAAAATCGAGGAAGCATCTAATTAATAATAATAATGGACAGATAAGGAAGCCCATATTCATTTCAAATATTAAAAACAAAATACCGCCAATGACCATGGAAAATCCGATAATCAAAAAGATCCAAGCAATGGGATCAAATGATTTCAGGAAGACCCTTTATTAGGCTGAGTTAGTAGACTTAACTACAATGTTGGGTAGATGGTTTACTGCAATAACTCCCATCTCCCCCACTACCTCATAGTTAGCCCACTTGGGGTCTTTTAGCTGATATTGGAAGTAACGTTGACCACCTTTCATGGCCATATCGCCGTGACGGGAAGCTGGGCCACCAAAATGCTTAAAGACTCCAGCGCCTTTCTTCATCTTAGGGAAGAAATAAGCATCATTAGAACTAATACCGTGAAGGGGATCAGTGCTCATGATGAAGAGAATACCGTTATAATCAAAGTATTGGACACCTGGCAGAATCTCATAGAAGTTATGGATGATATTCTCAGGTTCATAAGGCTTAACGAATGTGAATGCTTCACGAACTTTAGCATTTGATTTAACGGCCTTGAAGTATTGAGAACCACAGACACAAACAATCTTGTCCATCATCCGCACCTTGTCACCAAGTGCAGTTTTGATTTTAATATGAACATCATCCGTCGCGCCGTCAACATCGGTAGCAGCACTAGACCATTCAATATTTTGTGTTTGTTGATTCAGGCCAAATTCAACTTGTAGATCAATAACTGGTTCTTGAGTATATGGGGCATTCTGAATTCCACGGAATAGAGCATCAGCAAAATATTTCTCGATGGTATCCTCAAAAGATTCACGATGATTTACGAGATAATCAACAATGCAATCTTCCGCAATCATCGAGCGGTTTTCACCTGCAACCCGCTTACCTTGAAAGTCTGCTGGACTTACAGTATCCAACATAGTGAAATGTGGAACCTCAAATTGGTGCAAGCTAGCTTTGCTCTTTGAGCTGGATTTAAATTCAGAACCATATCGAGCAACAGAATCGAGACTAGATTGTTTGTTGGTTAGAAGGTAATCGAAGTTCACGCGACTTTGATCTACAGCCTCAAAATCAAACATCCCAAGACTATTCAGAAGGCGATTATAAACTGGTGCTTTTTCGAAGATATCAGAGAAATCAGAGACAATAAAATTGTTCACATCAGACATTTATTTTATTCCTTATTGTTATTATTATTTAGATTATACAAGGCGAACGAATTCATTTTGTGCCAGAAGTTCGAGGGCTTTAGTAATCCCTGCGGCTGATGCGCCGGTAATTTCGCTAGAAATCAGGTTCACTAGCTTATCAAACACGACCACATATTTAGACCCAGCTTTTACGGGGTCTGCTACAACAACACAGGCGGTTGAGGTGCCAGTAACTTTAGTCATAGTTGCGGGGTCGATTGCGTCGCCGCTGGTAAGGTCTACAGGAAGGCCCGCTGAGAAATTAAGAGTCTTAACGGCCCATACATCATCGACTGAATATTGCAGCACATCATGACGGCTGCGGGATTGAGTACCAAGTTTCATATTATTCCTTATTTATTATAATCAATTAGTGATTGGATGAAATTGTGTTCACCCGAGTCTCTGGCAAACATATAAAGATCGAGAAGAACGTGAGGGTCTGTAAGGGCTTTACAGAACTCATCAAACTCCGTGGCTACCTCTTCTGATTTCACCAGGTCAACAAGCCCAACATTGTTTGTAGATTTCAGCATCAAACTATTATGACGGTTATTAGCTGATGGATTGTCAGAGGAACAGATAGCAAGGTGCGGGGATTTTTTGGTCTCTTCTGCTTTCTTTTCAACATTAGTGGTAGGCTTAGGAGTACCATATTTATTTTCGATTGCCTCTTGGGCGATCTCATAGATTGATTTATTCATATTTAAACCCTATTAAATTTAAAATTGTATGTGTGTTAAACCCTTACAGGGAAAGGATTTAACCAGATATAATCTAATTAAATTGTTTATTTTTGATTAAAATATTAAAAATAAACCAGAAATGGTTGTTGTGAGATAAAACAAAGGGGCAGCTTGCTGAAGGCTGCCCCTATGGATCATTCTCATTTTGATTTCGGAGATCTTTGAGAATTGTAGGCCCTCCCCCTACTTGCGCGGTTCATTGCTGGAGACAATTACTAGGCGGTAAATATGAACGTCTTGAAACTCATCAATTCTTGTTTGCCTTGCTGAAGGGCATTTAAACAATAATAAAAGGAATTTCTTTAAATACTCTTTTATTTAAAAGCATTTAAAGAAATAGGCATGAAAAATCAACAAACCATGCCTTATTATTAAGAAGTAAAAGAGGAGTGCAATGAAACCAAAGCAAAAAACAAGAGGACTAAAGTAAGAATCTTGTCGTCGAGGGGAAATAAATTAAACTTGTTTTTTCTTAACTCTTCATATTGTTATATTATAACACATTTTGACTAAAAAATCAATAGGCACAGCCATATTTTGATTAAGAATATATCAAAAGAGATATTATTTAATATATGTTTTAATATCCGCTGGCAATCATATTAATTTGTTTGGTTTCGTAATTATCGATCTTGAAATCTACCAGATCGCTGAAGCCTTTGTGGTTAACCTGGGCATCTACACTTAACGAGAGTGTCCCTGCAAAATTAGATGCTATGGGTTGGGGATTAACGTTCCAGCGTTGAACTAAGTTTTCATTGAATGTAGGCACTTCAAATCCTAGGTTGAATTTCCTGCGCATTTCCCCCTCTGCGAGGCGGCCTGCCTCTTGACCATCGTACCCACTATTTAACCAGTGTCTTTCCCTTTCAACATAGTATTGACCTTTAGCATCTGGTGACGAACTAACAAGATCTGGGAACATAGCCTTTAGTTTAGTTGCAACAGTTTTTATAATGAAAGCGAGGTCTTGAAGTCCAGATTTAAAATCATTAAACCATGACCTAATATCTTCGGCGGTCAATGACTTAAGCCATGCAGTTAAATCTTTCAGAGCACCATCAGCAAGTTCACCTGTAACCTTGTAAAGATTCCCGAAGACTTCACCAATTTGTTTGGCATTGTTCTCTAAGAACATCCCCCAACGATTAAGCAGTCTTGATGTATAAGCCATTGCCTCTTTAAATCCACTACTTTCAAAGATACGATAGATAGCAATGCTCAACTGATTTGAAGCACGTGAATCATTTGCCATTGAGCTACTTTTATAGAGACTGGACATATTTGCATACTTTGATTCATTAGCACTTAAAAACTTGAACCAAGTTTCTTTTAATGAATATTTGCCATTTGTCAAACCCCCAAGGAAATCCTTCTGAGAGACTTTCATTGTTTCTTTGACGTATTGCAACAAATCAGCCCGTAGTTGCGGAGCCCAGGCGAATGCTTCCTTGAACGAATCCAGAGTGCCTTGGTCAAGGGCTTGTGTTAATTGTTGCTGGAACCCTTCCGCCCTCTCCCCACCAATGCCATAGGATTGCATGGCATTCTGTGTTTGCTGGAATCGTTTGATTGCATCATCAACGCTGACACCAAGGGGCCGCATCAGGGCCACAAACTCGACTAAGTTATTGCCCAGTTGCAACAGTGGCGACCCGTTCTTGTCTGCCATTGTTCTAATCGTATTGGATAGCTCACCAGCACGGTCCCCAAAGGTATTTTGAAGTTGAATTAAGAGTGCCTCGAACTGCTGGCCCTGATCTTTCACCTTGTTGTAACCCTGATGCGCTGCATATCCTGCGGCACCGACAATTCCTACACCTGTTGCAGCTAGGCCAACACCAGTCGAAGCCACTCCACGAATACCAGATCCCACACGACCCGTGATGGATGAGATCTTATTGTGTTTAGAGGCTTGTTGATTCAGGTTTCGATATAGCTTCGTGAGTTGCCCAATTTGAGCACTTCTTTCCTTGAAGCTCGTATTGCCCTTTAGAAAATCAGAATTGATGCGCTGTAGCTGTGCCCTAATATCCTTGTTGTTGTTTAGAGTATCTTTGAATCTAATGTTGTCGGCTCTAAGGGTCTGCTTTCGCATTCGCTGTTGCCGGATCTCAGCTCGGGTTGTCGCTTTAATCGATTGCCCTTGCCCTTTCGCGACCCGCTTACCTGCTTGCATGGCCTTATCATACTGCGAAGTAACCTTTCCCCACATGCCCGCCATTCTTTTAATGCGCTGTACTGATTTTTTATAATTTGACTCGTGAATTTTGAAATCAATAATATTTGTGATTTTTGAAATTACAATTTCTGATGCCATTATCCCTCTTAAAATTTTATCGTATGAAGTTCATTTATTACAATCTGTGATTGACCTAGTAGGCTTGCATTACCGCACAACAACCGGAACATAGACGATCTCAACCACAACTTCCGTTCCTTGTAATCGGTCAGAGCCATAAAATGGCTATATATTCTGTCATATATTTCGTCTCTATTTGTGAATCTCATAGATTTCTGAAACCAAGAATGGCAAAGCTGAACCATACTAGTGAATTCAGGGCTCTCCATTTCTAGTTGTCGCATGGTCTTCTTTTCTGTAATCATAAGTTAATCCTGCAGGGCTAGAGTTGATGTGTTTATTTGTGAATGATAAACCTTGATAAAATGGCCCTAATTTGATTTGCAAGGAATGAGCAATAGGGTAGCCTACCTCTTGCCTCAACTATTGAAATTTGATGCGTTTTAGGGCCTTAATTACGTGATTTTAATTTATATTAAATAGCTTGCCAGTCTTACGACTTCTGCGATCTTGAAGATTCACACACTGAGGGACAAAAAAGCAGTATTCTGGAGAATAAACTTTAAGAAGATTGGCTTCGTGATCTTTGTCTAATTGGTAGAGACTATAGTGCTCTGAATTGGGGGCATTATCCCACCACCAAGCAAGGAAGGTGCCGAAGCTGTGCCACTCTTCGCAAACTGAACAATTATATCTTTCTTTATGCTTGTCATAATATGCACGGGACAACATATTCCGCCAAGTGCGGAAGGCGGGGTGATATACGTGCTCCCCTTCTATAATTATCTCTGTTGGAAATTCTACATCTAGAATTCCTTTCCCGAAGAATTTTTTATGTATCCGGTTCTTGAATGTGTACTTTTGTTTCGTACCGATCTTTGTTTCGAAAATGTAGGCTTGATGTTTCGAAGGGAGATTTTTAAAATATTCTAAAGTTAGTTCTTTCCGATAGTTCATTATTCCTCTATTATTGATTCTAGTTGGTTTAATATTTAAATTAATGGTTATTCAAAGACTAACTTTCTGCATTCAGTTGCCATCTCTGCCATGTTGTTCTGATCAAACATCGTTGCAAGTGTCAAAATGAAATGATCACGTTGCTTTTGTGCATAGATCACATCATCAAGGAATTCCAAGATCTCATATTTATCATCTTGTTTGATTTCACTATGACTAATCATGCCGCCAAGATGTGTTAGTTGCTCAGTTGTAATGCTCATTGTTTTTTGTTCCTCTTTTTTGAGTTGTTGATTTTATTTGATTTATTATTTAAGAAATACCAAACACGTTTTGATCTTGAACTCATATTCACCACCTCATTAGTTTTAATTGTTTACGATTCCAACTGATAAGCATCAGCACCAATACCAAACGTTCGCCTTCATTGTTATTCACAGAGCCTCCCCAAATCAGAATGGTATGCAGTTGTCACAGTCGTGATTCCTGCAATCCCAACCACCAGAATTATCCCTGTAGCATTGTGAGCAGCGGCGGCCATCATCATGCTTGCTGTGGTGTTTAGGTGCGGATCGTTTGTTGCTTTGATGCTCTTCAAAAAGCTTATCGTGTGATATTCCACAACTATCTAAAAAGTCATCAAAAGGATCGAAAATCTGTTGCTGTTGTTTTGGTGGTTTTATCTTTGGTTGCCCTGGTGCTTTAGGCTCTAGCTTCGCTTCAACCGGCTCTGATGCCTTTGATGTTATGTTGTCAGTCTTAGGAGTAATATTTTTAATGGTATTGAGATTGTTTGGCCTCTTTGTCTGTTCACGTTGAGGGCCGTTGGCTTGGGCTTCTTCAATTGTGTAAGCGTGATATAAATTGCTTTCGCCTTTGCGGTTGGTTACTTTTAGCAACCCCATTGCTTCAAGGTCTTTACTGTAGTTCTTCACAGACCCAACACTGATACCCAAATCATCCGCTAAGGTTTGGTGGGCTTTCCAACACTGATTGCCTTGGATCCTAAATGTAATTATATGATTGTAAAAATATTTAAGAGCGGGTGTGAAGGTAACACCATTCACATGCTTTGTTTTTTCTACGCTAGTTAGTTGCTGTGAGAAGGTTGGTTCATTATTGTTGTTGTTCGCTTTGGTCATTATGTCTCCATTCGATTGGACTTGAATTTTGTTGCTCTGATGCTTCTTTGATGGACTTACGGATAAAACCAGCGATTGATAGATCGCCACGATTTCGATCAATAAATTCAATCATTTTTTGATTTAATGTGATTGTGACATTCATTATGTCATTCCCCTTTAGTTTCATATTGGAATTGTTTTTTCGGTCTCATTGCTTCAAGTGCTACACACGCTTGATCCCAGAGTTCGAACCCCTCAGGGGTACGGCTTGTGGCTCTTTCTTGTCTGGCACGTTGAATCGCCCTAGCCAATGTGTATTTTTTCAGATATGCGGTGATAATGTGATGAACAGATCGATACATAAAGCCCCTTTGTTATTTTTTGTATAAATAAAAATCTGCCGTTCTGATTACTCAGAAAGCATAATGTTTAATATTTTGGAGGTGGTCGGTTAGACCAGAGAATAAAGCAAGAATTTAATTTAATATTTCACTTTATAATATATAGTATATCACAAAAAACTTAAAAAATCAAGAGTCTCCTTAAAAAATAAGCTACTGAGGATAGCATAAGTAAATATTAAACATCAAATTAAGTCATATTAGACAATATAATCCACAAGATCCCAGCCACCCTGTGGGTATGTATAGGCCGCACGCTAACCATTCAAAATTGGTGCGATTTATGGTGGTTATATTGGAGTTTTTAGACAACAAACAACACATGTAACACAACACACAATATCTATATTTGTTTCTCTGTTTTTCATAAGTCTTAATGAAATGAACACGAAGATATTATTTTATCTGAGTTATATTGTTCATTGAATTCTAGACTTCCACAACAACACAGTTTATTTTGTGTTGGCAGTGCTAACCAAGACAAGAAGCGTTAGCGGATTGGCTTTGGTTTATGTTCTTGTATACATAAATAAATTAGACATAACACTATATATAAATATTTCGTGTTTGTCTTTAAACCACAACAAGGAATGAACATTAGTGAATGTATTGTTAGTGGTTATTATTTAGTTGTCTATATAAATAGATAACAACCAATAACACTCCATTTCATTCTGTGTTTTGGTTTAAGGGCGACCACAAGCGTAGCGGTTGGCGACATTGGATGTTGAGCATAAGCGACAACAGATAATGGTGAGCCCATAAGATTTAGTAACTTGATTTATTATTGGATATATTATTGATATAGTTGTAGCTAAACGCTTGTCTATCCCCTAGCTATACGTTTAGCTAGGTAGTTAGCTAAGCGCTTGTCTAGGTTCAAAGGCGACCCTTCAAGATCGCCATTAATCGTTAAATATGAACTTTCACAGTTAGTCTAGTTTACACATAGCTATTGAATTTCCATTGCTGTAAGGCGAATATATTTTTAGTTTCCATTCGCCATTAAAATAAATTCCATTTTGCTTAGCTAGTTCGACTGTACCGGCACACAATTTTCTGGCTTCAGAACTAGACATATCCAGCGTAGCTTTTACCGTGCTTTCTCCACCATCGACTTCACACTCTTGGCTCAATACTCCTGTACTATCCAAGGCTGCACAGAGATTAAATGCAGAATCAACAGTGTCCGCATTGACTGACAATGCAGCCAATCCAAAAACAAAAAAAAACTACCTTTTTAATCATATTACCCGCCTTCCATGTGAATTTAATATAATTAAAACCTGCCAAACAAGTACTGCAATAAAATTATTCTGAAGTGTATATTATTTTTCTGTTTGATTGATTGCTATCTAAATAATAATCAATCCTTAATACATCAGGTGCTTGTATCTTTATCGCCTTATGGTAGGCATCAACCGTTGACCCAAATGTACCTGGAATGCCGAAGCTTCTATGACTCTGTGAGATCACAGATGGGTTAGGCCTGACCCAACCCATTGCGTCAAAAATGCTGTCATAAATATCAGTATTATCTATATACCAATAGGGTTCAGTGATATGTTTATTAGGTTCTTCACCGTTATAATGTATTGTGATTGTTACTTGTGACATAACGCTCCCTAAACTTCTATTTCAAAATAAGGAGTTACAATGTATAAGCCCTTGATGCTCCGCTCCATCATGTAATTTTTATTTTTTTCAATTTCTACATTTATAAATGCAGATTGCAGTCTAGACATTATATCATCTTTATAAAGATCTAAATTATTGATGAATGATGACTTGAGAGCGAATTTATAATTATCAGATTTAAAATAACAGCAGTCAGTGTTTGTGTTGGTAACATCAAAACTTTCTTTGAATTTGTCTGTTAAAAATGCTTCTACCACTTCAATATCTTGAATCGACATAACCACCTCTTTAGTTGTGTACTCCCCTCTGCTCAGCATTAAACAGAAGGAGCCCCGAAGGACTCCAGTAGATTATTAGAGAGAAAAACGATTGTCAAAGTCCGGGGTAAATATATTTTTTATCTGTATAAACAAAGAGTTAGATTAAATGTTTTTAATACTTATAAAAATTATTCCCTGTCTGTATTTATGTACTTTGCACATTTCTTTTTAGGCTTGTGTGTTCTGGTGATGATATCGCCGCGCGCATTCTCATAAGTACATATCGTTTGATTGTTGATAACCTCTTGTTTTATAAGCTTGTATTGAGAGTATGCAGAACCATAGACCAATGACGATATCGTGAGAGATAACATGATTAGAATTTGTGATTTCATAGTGCTACCTCCAAAGCCTCTTTGAGCTTGTCCAAGGGGACATCCCCACCATAGCGATCAAAGGTTATAGATTGGTTGGTGTGCCCCAAGATCGCCGCTGCATATTGCAAGGGAATGCCCGCAGCCTTGAGCAACGAGCCTACCGTGTGGCGTAAGGAATGGAAGTCCTTTTCAACTGGTCTGTTGCGGCTGAACCACTGCCCGAACAGATGGGAATAGCAGTGATTGCGATAGGGTAGCTCTTTGAACAATCTGCCCCCTCGCCTGCTGGCTACAAAGTCCAGGAATCCACCGTCTAACAACTTGCTATGAATGGGGACAAGCCGTTGGCTTGCTTCTGTCTTGAGACTCTGGTCATCACGTGTCGCCCTGATATTGAAGCACCAGACCCCGTTAACCTTTTGGATATCGTCGCTGTAGAGCTGACAGGCTTCATTGGAGCGCAAGCCATGGTATCGCCCTATCAGGGCAATCCACATGCGCCATGGCTCCTGTGCCTTGGTCCACATATCAAACTGCTTAAGCTCTGCATCTGTGTAGCCAGAACGGGCGTTAACCTCTTTGACTCTCTTGAGCTTCAAGCCCTTGAATATGTCTGTGGTCTGTTCGGTGTGATCAGCCAGCCAACTAAACAACAAACTCAATTTCTGAATGTACTTGTTTATCGTGGTCGGAGACTTGCCGGAACCCAACAACCATGTTTTGAACACGACAGCATCGGCCTTGGTGTAATCAGACAGAACCCGATCACCAATGTGGTTAACAAATGTGCTGATGTAGTTTTGTTGGTTTGCAGTCTCTTTGGGTGCCCAACTCAACTGCTTTTCAACAATGTAAGACTTTGACCAATCAGACAGCTTGCGGCTCTGTTGTGGATCTTTAGAGGCAGCCGGTTTTGCAGGTTGTTCCTCAAGTATCGGCAATGCCGAGTGAATATTGTTTACCCACTCAGTGGCACCGGCCTGGGCTTCTTGGTCAAGTTGGATTTGATTGTGTTCGGAAGGTATAGGGGGCTCGGCCCCAACGGGGCTAGGGATGTGTCCATGAGCTACAGGCGTAGCGATATCGGGCGCAACAGAACGAGCCTCAAGGCTCATAGTGCTGTTGTGCTCACTGGTATCAAGGCCAGTATCAAAATGAATTTGAAGTGCTAAGAGCTGGGCTTTCGCCTTGTCTCTTGTTTTGAGGGATTTGCGGAGGGTCTGACGACGACCATTACACATGGTCACTCGTTGGTAGTAATAAATCCCGTTTCTATTCAGTAAGTACATGGCACCCCCTATGAGGATTGTGTGCCAGTTTGTGTGACAGTGATACACAAACAGCTTGCCTTCAACAAGCTAAGTTACTGATCTTAAACATGAATTGCAGAAACAGGTGGTGGCCCCACCAGCCACATCCCGGCACTCGAGTCCCCCGCCTTGGCTGCTACCTTCCGGTCCTGACCAGGTTGACGAGTTATCAATGCGAGAGGACCAATGGGACCACCGGCGAGGAGAATAGGCAAACTGGCCTGCCAATGCAATGGCTTTCTGCCAGGAGACGAACCGTTCGCCTTATTTTTCAACAATCTGCCGAATGGATCAGCTAAACAGCATGAATTTGGCCCCCACCACCAGCATCAGCAGGGCGAACGCCTGCTTGAGCCGCTTGGGAGAGAGGCGATGGGCCAGCTTGGCGCCGACGCGGGCAAACTGGGTGCTGGTGAGCACTATACCAAGCAGGGCCGGCAGATAGATGTAGCCGACACTCCACTCGGGCAGATCGGCGTGACCCCAGCCTGCATAGAGGTAGCTCAGGCTGCCCGCCAGGGCGATGGGCATGCTACAGGCGGCGGAGGCCGCCACGGCGTTGCGCATGGGCACCGAGTTCCAGCTGAGGTAAGGCACCGTCATGGAGCCACCCCCTATGCCAAACAGCGCCGAGAGCCAGCCGATGACGGTGCCCGCGATGCCGGTGCCGACCGGCCCTGGCATCTGGCGTTCCGCCTTGGGCTTGAGGTTCAGCCCCATCTGCAGGGCCATGGTCCAGGCGAAGCAGCCGATGATGATGTTGAGGGTGCTGGCGCTGAGCTGGCTGGCGGTCAGGCCACCGAGCCAGGCGCCGATGAACATGCCCGCCCCCAGGCGTCGGATCATCACCCAGTCGACGGCCCCCGCCTCCTGATGTGCCCGCAGGGAACTGAAGCCGGTGAAGATCATGGTTGGCAGGGAGGTACCAAGCGCGAGGTGGGTAATGATCTCCGGGGCCACCCCCTGGGCATGAAAGCTGAGTACCAGCACAGGCACTATGATGAGCCCGCCGCCGATCCCGAACAGTCCCGCCAGCATGCCCGCGAAGGCCCCCAACACCAGATAACCCACAAACAGCATAAAAATTCCTTATATAGCTAAATGGCGGTCAAGTTGACCGCCATTGCCCATAAAAAAAGAGATGGCGTCATGCCATCTCTTTATTGTGCCGATTAATGCAGGGGAATGGTACCGTCCATCACCTTGTAGAAGGCCAGCACGGCGCAACCGAGCAGGGCCGCCGTCATCCCGCGCTCCAGCCGGTTGAGGCTGCGCAGGCCATGGTGCTGGCGCGCCTTCCAGTAGATGAAGATGCCGGGGCTGTAGAGCAGCGCCACCAGCAGCAGGTACTCCACCCCGGCGGCATAGACCAGCCAGCAGCCGTAGACGGTGGCCACCAGGGCCAGCAGCAGATCACGCTTGCGCTGATGGGGCTGGTGCTCGTAGGTGGTGCCTTGCAGCGCCAGCTTGAGGCCATAGGCGCCGGAGAAGACGTAAGGCACCAGGGCCGCCGAGGTGGCGATGTTGACCAACGCCAGATAGGTGCTGCTCTGGAAGTAGATGATGATGAGGAAGGCTTGCACCAGACAGGTGGAGCACCAGAGCGACACCTGGGGCGAGCCGTTCTTGTTCTCCTTGGCAAACCAGGCCGGGAAGACCCCTGTCTTGCCCGCTATGTAGGGTACTTCCGCCGCCAGCACAGTCCAGCTCAGCAGGGCCCCCATCACCGAGATCACCAGGCCTATGTTGATGAGCCAGGCGCCCCAGGGGCCAACCACGGCTTCCAGTATCATGGCGGTGGAGGGATTCTTGAGGGCCGCCAGCTGCGGCTGGTTCATGACGCCGAGGGAGAACAGGGTCACCATGACGTAGAGCGCCAGGGCGCCGAGCAGCGCCAGCACGGTGGCACGGCCCACGTCCTTGCGATGACGGGCACGGGCGGAGACCACCACGGCCCCCTCTATGCCGATGAAGACCCAGAGCGTCACCTTCATGGTGGACTTGACCTGATCCATCACCGAACCCAGCTCGGTGTTGCCCTGCCCCCAGATGTCCAGGGTGAAGGTCTCCATGTTGAAGGCGAGCAGGACGGCGACGCAGAAGACGATGAGGGGCACCATCTTGGCGATGGTAGTGACTATGTTCACCAGAGCCGCCACCTGGATGCCGCGCAGCACCAGGGCGTGCACCGACCAGATAAGGAGGGAGGCGAGGGTGATGGCGACCGGGGTGTTGCCGTCGCCGAAGATGACATTGTCCGGCGTGTCGAAGAAGTAGCTCAGGGCGCTGAACACCACTATGGCGTAGGAGACGTTGGCCAGCAGCTGGCAGAGCCAGTAGCCCCAGGCGGCGTTGAAGCCGACGAAATCACCGAAACCGGCCTTGGCGTAACTGAAGATGCCCCCATCGAGATCCGGGCGACGCATGGAGAGGTTCTGGTAGACCAGGGCGAGGCAGATCATGCCGATCCCGGTGATGGCCCAGCCCAGGGCGACGGCCCCGGCGCTGGCGTGCGCTGCGATGTTTTGTGGCAGACTGAAGACCCCGGCACCGACCATGGAGCCGATCACCAGCGAAATGAGGGCGCCGAGCCCTAGTTTCTTGTCCATCTCAAACCTGTTTTATTAAGCGGCGGCTGAGCATCCGTATTCATACAGCGCGCGACATGGGAGGGGCGATAAATCCGTACCCCGTGAAAAAGGCGGCAACTATATTGCATGACTATTCCGACCGCAATCCTTCGCAGTGCCAATCATGCACCGCCTTGACCGCGCGCAATTCTACAGCACTCACTCACCCGGCCTGTGAGCTGGTTCAAATTCAGAAAGACCCGTTGATCTTTCACGTTTTTCCATGATGTCAGCCCTGTTTTTCGAAGAAGCCCTGCATGCCCATGCAGCGGGCCTCCCTGGGCGTCAGGCAGGTCTTTGGGTATAAACGGCCATAAAAATGCCCCTGTGCCAGTGGCAAGGGGCATGGGCGGATCGCCGCCGGGGTTAGAGTCGCAGACCACCGTCGAGGTCTATGATACGCCCGGACAGGTAGTCGTTGGCGAGGATGAATTGCACCGTCTGGGCCAGTTGCTCCCCCTGCCCCAGGGCGCCGACCGGAATGGCCTGCTGCATCCGGGCCATGGCCTCCGGCTTCATGGCCGCCGTCATGTCGGTGGCAAAGACACCGGGGGCTATGCCCATCACCCGGATGCCGTGGCGGGCCAGCTCCCGCCCCCAGGTCACCACCAGGGAGGCGACCCCCGCCTTGCTGGCGGCATAGTTGCTCTGGCCTATATTGCCGGCACGGGCGATGGAGGAGATGTTGATGATGACGCCCCCCTGCCCCCCTTTCGCCATCAGCGCCGCCCCCTCGCGGCCGCAGAGGAAGGTGCCGGTGAGGTTGACGTCGATGACGGCCTGCCACTGGGCCAGGCTCATCTTCTCCACCAGCGCCCCCTCTTTGACCTTGATGAGCATGCCGTCCCGCAATATGCCGGCGCAGTTGACCAGCCCATGCAAGGCACCGAGCTGCTCCTCCATGGCGGCAAAGGTCGCCTCCACCTCGGGCTCGTCCGCCACGTTGCAGACGAACAGGGCGCAGCGACCATCCCGGCTGCGCACCTCGGCCTCGGTCACCTCCAGATCGGCGCGGTTGACGTCGACCAGGGCCAATATGGCCCCCTGACTGGCCAGACGCAGGGCGATGGCGCGACCGAGCCCCCGTCCCGCCCCCGTGATGGCGATGACTTTATCTGTGATATCCATAAATGCTCCTTTTTGCCTGGACCCGGATGACGGGAAAGAATGAATGGCAGGCTCCCGCATCACATCGCGCCGGGCTCGTCCTGGGGTTTATCCAGATAGAGTTCGAGAATGCTGGAAAAATCCCGTGCGCCCTGCCCGTTCGCAGCGTGCAAGTTGAAGAGAGTGGTGAGAGGCCAGCGTTCTCACTTCTCACCCTGAGCTTTGCCGAGATACAACGCCAGGATACTGGAGAAATCCTTGCTCTCCTGACCCTGGCTTGCGTGCAGGTTAAAGAGGTTGCGGGCCAGCGCCCCCATGGGCACGGCGCTGTGGGCGTGCTCGGCCAGCGCCATGGCGAGCCCCAAGTCTTTGACCATCAGCCGGGTCATAAAGCCCCCCTCATAGTTGCGGGATGCGGGGGCATTCTCCATCACCCCGGGCCAGGGGTTGTAGCGCTCCAGGCTCCAGTTGTTGCCCGAGCTCTTGCCCATGATGATGGAGAGCACGCCCGGATCCAGCCCCTCCTTGACCCCGAGCACCAGGGCTTCTGCGGTGCCCGCCATGTGGATGGCGAGCAGCATGTTGTTGCACATCTTGGCGATCTGCCCCGCCCCGAGCGCCCCGGCATGGAACAGGTTCTGCCCCATGCTGGCCAGGATGGGTTTGGCCGCCTCGAAATCGGCGCTCTCGCCACCGACGATAAAGGTGAGGGTGCCCGCCGCGGCGCCAGCCACCCCGCCGGAGACGGGGGCATCGAGAAAACGAATGCCCCGCGTCTTCGCCGCAGCCCCCACAGCGCGGGCCGAGGCCACGTCTATGGTGGAGCAGTCGATCACCAGGGCCCCTGCCGGCAAGGCCCCCAGCAGATCCTGGCCGCCCCCCTCCGACAGCCAGAGCCCGCGCACATGATCCCCGGCCGGCAACATGCTGATGGCCAGATCGCAGCAGGTGACCGCCTCCCGGGCATCCCCGGCGACGATACAACCGGCCTTGATGGCCCGCTCCAGGCTCTCGGGCACCAGATCAAAGACCTGCACTGCATGGCCCGCCCTGGCAAGGTTCGCGGCCATGGGCCCTCCCATGTTGCCGAGCCCGATAAATCCAATCCTTGTCATTCTTTGCTCCTTGCTCCGTTCGTTATCCGGCAGCTCGGCCGGCGCGCCCTTGGCAGCGCTAGGCCAGGGGGTTGGTCCCCTCGGGCCAGCGATAGAAATCCTCAAGCCAGTCAACGCCGTGCCGGGGCGGCTGCCAGCGGGGTGATTTGTCCTTGTCGATGAGCAGGGCCCGCACCCCTTCCACGAAATCCCCCTTGAGCACGCAGTTGACCGAGAGCGCCAGCTCGTCGGCAAACACCTCGGCCAGTGACTGGCGGCGCGCCGTCCAGTACTGGCGCCAGAGGATGGCGCGGCTGATGGGGCTGCCGGTACGGCAGGTGTCGCGGGCCCGGGCCAGGTCGGGTGCGTCCAGCTCGGCCCTGTCCAACCTGTCCAGCACCCCTTGCAGGGTGCGTCCGGCCAGCAAGGCATGGATCCTGGCCTGATGGGGCAGGATCACCGGGGCCGGCAACTGCTCGCCAGCCTCGGCGTGCAGCCCGCCCAGCAGCCTATCTATCTGCTCGCGTGGATCGCCCTGGTCGGCCCAGTCGAGGGCGGCGAGCCGCGCCGGCAGCTCGGCCCGCTCACGGCTCGCCATGGCGTGATCCGCGAGCCCCAGCCCCAGGGCGTCCGCCCCGTTGAAGCGGGCACCTGTGAGGCCAAGCCAGAGCCCGAGTCGCCCGGGCATACGGCTCAAGAACCAGCTGGCCCCCACGTCCGGGTAGAGGCCGATCGTCACCTCCGGCATGGCGAACAGGCTCTTCTCGGTCACCACCCTAAAATCGGCGCCGGCAAAGAGGCCGATACCGCCCCCCATGCAGATGCCGTCCGCCACGCAGACGAGCGGCTTGCTGTAGCTGTGGATATGGTGATCCAGCCGGTATTCCTGCTCAAAAAAGTCGCGGGCATAGGCAAAGAGTACCTGCTCGCTCTCCTCCTGCTGGCGGTAATAGAAGGAGCGAATGTCGCCACCGGCGCAGAATGCCTTTTCTCCGGCCCCCTGCAACAGCACGCAGACCACGGCCGGGTCCTGCTCCCACGCCGTGAGCGCCCCTTGCAGGCGCTGGATCATCGGCAGGCTCAGGGCGTTGAGGGAGGCGGGGCTGTCCAGGGTCAGGATGCCGATGAAGTGCCCGTCCGCCGTGGGATGGGTTGCCAGGCGCACGGGTTCAGTCATGGGACTCTCCCGCACTCTTGTCATAACGCCAGCGCGGGGCACGCTTCTCGAGGAAGGCCGCCACCCCCTCGCGCTGGTTGGCATCGTCAAACAGGGCGAGGAACAGGCTGCGCTCCAGGGGCAGGGCCGCATCCCTGTGGCCGCTGCGCCCCTGATTGATGAGCTGCTTGCAGGCGCGCAGGGCACTGGGGCTCTGGCGCTCCACCCGCTGGGCCATCTGCTGCGCCGCCGTCCAGGCGTGCCCTTCGGTCACCACCTCCTCCACCAGCCCCATCTCGTAGGCCAGGGTGGCGCTCACCTTCTCGCCGCAGAGGATCATCCGCTTGGCCCAGCCCGGCCCCACCAGCTCGGTGAGCCGCTGGGTGCCGCCGGCGCAGGGCAGCAAGCCCACCGAGGCCTCAGGCAACCCCAGCAGCGCCTGCTGCTCGGCGATGCGAATGTCACAGGCCAGCGCCACCTCCAATCCGCCCCCCATGGCAAAGCCATTGATGGCGGCTATGCTCACCCCGTGGAAGCGGGCCAGCGCCTCGAAGGCGCGGCCAAAGGCCTCTGCCACTTCGCGGGCGTGCTCCACATTGCCGTCGGCAAACATCTTGAGATCGGCGCCGGCGCAGAAGAACTTGTCCCCCGCCCCGCGGATCACCAGGGCCACCACGTCGGGGCGGCTGTCGAGCTCCACCATCATCTGCAAGAAGGCCTGCAGGCTGGCCAGAGTCCAGGTGTTGGCAGGCGGGTGGTCGAGCGTGATGTAGGCCACGTGACCGTGATATTCGAGCCTGATCCTTGTCATTGCACTGTCCTTGTCATTAAACCTGCCGCCATGATGACAGGGTTGAATGGAGCCGAAATTCGGCTGGCTCACAAAGCCTGACGACGGCGCGGCGCCTGTCAGCCATCCCCCGGCAGAAGTAGGAAAACGGGCAGCCACCGCCCTCTACTCCAGCGACAAACCGGGATCCCCCAGCAGGCGGCGGGCGATGATGAGCCGCATCACTTCGTTGGTGCCTTCCAGAATGCGGTGCACCCTGGTGTCGCGCAGGTAGCGCTCCAGCGGGTACTCGCGGATATAACCATAGCCACCAAAGAGTTGCAGGGCCTCATCGCAGACGCGATAACCCACGTCTGTGGCAAAACGCTTGGCCATGGCGCACCAGGCGCTCTTGTCCGGGCTGCCGCTGTCGAGCTTGGCGGCGGCCTGGCGCACCAGCAGGCGGGCGGCGGCGAGTTCGGTGGCCATGTCGGCGAGGCGGAACTGGACGCTCTGGAATTCGCTGATCGGGTGTCCAAATTGCTGGCGCTGCTGCACATGGGCCAGGGCGTCATCCAGCGCCTGCTGGGCTGTTCCCAGCGAGCAGCTGGCGATGTTGATGCGCCCCCCATCGAGCGCCTGCATGGCAAACCTGAACCCTTCACCCTCCTCCCCCAGCCGGTAGCGGGCGGGAATGCGCACGGCGCTGAAATTCACCTCCCGGGTCGGCTGGCTGTTCCAGCCCATCTTCTCCTCCGCCTTGCCGTAGCTCACACCCGGCGTATCGGCGGGCACCATAAAGGCAGATATCCCCTTGGCCCCCTCGCCCCCGGTGCGGGCCATCACCACCAGCACCTGAGTGCTGCCCGCCCCCGAGATGAAGACCTTGCTGCCGTCGATAAGATAGGTCTCGCCATCCCGTACCGCACGGGTCTTGAGGGCGGCGGCGTCCGATCCCGCCCCCGCCTCGGTGAGGCAGTAAGAGCCCAGCAGCTCGCCGCTGGCCAGCCTCGGCACCCACTCTGCCGCCACCTCGGCCGGCAGCCAGCTACCCAGCATCCAGCTCACCATGTTGTGGATGGTCAGGTAGGCCGTGGTGGAGGTGCAGCCCATGGCCAGGCGCTCGAAGATGAGGCTGGCGTCGAGCCGGCTCAAGCCCAGGCCGTCATATTGCTCCGGGGTGTAGAGGCCGCATAACCCCATCGCCGCCGCCTGCTTGATGGTGGGGATGGGGAATTCGTGCTCCCTGTCCCAGCGCGCGGCGTGGGGCTTGAGCGCCAGATCGGCGAAGGCACCGGCCGAGTCGACACAGGCCCGTTGGGATTCGGTCAGGGTAAAATCCATCTTGTTCGCTTCCTCGTTATCTCGATTGCTTGTCGCAGATCCACCGTTCACCACAGGGGGATAGCCATGGTGGGCGTCGGCGGGAGTGCCGTCGACCCATCAGCCATTGCTCACCGCAGGTGGATGGTCATGTTGGGGCCGGTCGGTATGTCCTCGTCGAACCAGCGCTCGGTCACCGTCTTGGTCTCGGTGTAGAAACGCACCGCCTGCTTGCCATAGGCGTGCAGATCCCCGTAGAAGGAGCCACGCCAGCCGGTGAAGGAGAAGAAGGGCAGCGGCACCGGAATCGGCACGTTGATCCCCACCTGACCCACCGCCACCTCATGGCGGAACTTGCGGGCCGCGGCGCCGCAACCGGTGAAGATGGAGGTGCCGTTGCCATAGGGGTTGTCGTTGATGAGGGCGAGCGCCTCGTCCAGGCTCTCCACCTCCAGGCAGGCGAGCACGGGGCCAAAGATCTCCTCCTTATAGATGCGCATCTCGGGCGTCACGCCGCGAAACAGGGTCGGCCCCACCCAGTTGCCCACCGGGTAACCGGGCACGTCGCAAAAACGCCCGTCCAGCAGACACTGGGCCCCCTCGGCCATGCCTGCTTCAATCAGCCCCTCGACTCGTACCTTGGCTTCAGGGCTGATAAGGGGGCCATAGGCGGCCTCTGAATCGTGCCAGACACCCGGCTTGACCCTGGCAAACTCGGCGGCGAGATCCGGGATCCAGTCGCGGGCGCTGCCCACGAAGACCGCCACGCTGATGGCCATGCAGCGCTGACCGGCGGCGCCCACCCCGGCCCCCACCAAGTTGCTCAGCACCTGCGCCTTGTTGGCATCCGGCATGATCACCATGTGATTTTTGGCACCGACGAAGCACTGGGCGCGCTTGAGGTGGTCGGTGGCGGTGCGATAGACATGAGCCCCGACCCGGGCAGAACCCACGAAGCTCACCGCCTTCACGTCCGGGTGGGCGAGCAGCGCATCCACCTGCTCGGCGCCGCCGTGCACCACGCTGAGGATGCCCGCTGGCGCCCCCGCCTCGGTGAACAGCTCGGCCAGCCGCATGGGGGTAAGCGGATCCTGCTCGGAAGGTTTCAGCACGAAGCCGTTGCCGCAGGCCACCGCCAGGGGGAACATCCAGAGCGGTATCATGGCCGGGAAGTTGAACGGCGTGATGCCGACGCAGACCCCCAGCGGCTGCACCCAGGAGTGGCCATCCACCCGGCGCGCCACGTTGCCCATGGTCTCCCCCAGAGTCTGACTGGCGACGCCGCAGGCCTGCTCCACCACCTCGATGCCGCGCCACACATCTCCCCTGGCGTCCGCCAGATTCTTGCCCGTCTCCTGGGCCAGCAGGGTCGCCAGCTCGTCGTGATGGGCTTTGAGCAGATGCTGGTAGTTGAACATGACCCGGGCCCGCTCGGGGGCCGGCACCTCCCGCCACATCAGGTAGGCGTCGTGAGCGCGGCGCACCGCAAGCTCCACCTCGGCCGGGGTGGCTCTCGGCACCCGCGCCAGCAGGCTCTGATCCGCCGGGTTGGTCACCTCGATCCACTGCTCGCTCGCGGAAGGGTACGCCTCGCCGCCAATATAGAGCGGCAGATCCCCGTACTGGGTGTGGTGTTGGCTCATGCCGCACTCTCCTTGGCTGCCCGGTGGCTGGCACTGTGCCAGAGTCCTTCAGGCAGACCGGCAGACCGGATGCACTCGCTGATCATCTTGCTCACTCCTTGCGTTTGCCCGCTCGGGGCTATGCCCCTTGCAGTCGGCACTCAACGAATTTACCTTAGACTAACAACTCATTTACGCTTACGCTAACGTAAACTTAAATCACGAATGGACTGACCAGTTTTCCCTCCGTTTCGGAGGCGCGAGACTGGTGAGCACCAGAGACCAAGGAGAGCAAGGATGCATGCCCTGATGGATGAAACCCTCCGCGCCCTGACCGAGCAGGTCGAGGCCTTCTGCCAGAAAATGATCGCCCCGCGCGCCGCCGAGATTGACCAGAGCAACGCCTTCCCGCGCGACCTCTGGCCAAAGATGGGTGAGCTCGGGCTGCACGGCATCACTGTGGCGGAAGAGTATGAGGGGGTGGATCTGGGTTATCTGGCCCATGTGCTGGTGATGGAGCAGGTGAGCCGTGCCAGCGCCTCGGTCGGCCTCTCCTACGGCGCCCACTCCAACCTCTGCATCAACCAGATCCACCGCCACGGCACCCCTGATCAGAAGGCGCGCTATCTGCCCGATCTGGTCAGCGGAAAACACGTGGGGGCACTGGCCATGAGCGAACCGGGGGCCGGCTCCGACGTGGTCAGCATGCGGCTCACCGCGGTGCGCGAAGGGGATCACTATGTGCTGAACGGCAACAAGATGTGGATCACCAATGGTCCGGACGCGGACACCTTCGTCATCTATGCCAAGACGGATGCCAATGCCGGGGCCAAGGGGATCTCCGCCTTTATCGTCGAGGCGGGCACCCCGGGTTTCACCACGGCCCAGAAGCTCGACAAGCTCGGCATGCGCGGCTCCAGCACCTGCGAGCTGGTGTTCGACAACTGCCCCGTGCCGGCAGAGAACCTGCTCGGCGCCCTGCACGGCGGGGCCCGGGTACTGATGAGCGGGCTGGATTACGAGCGGGTGGTGCTGGCCGCCGGCCCCCTTGGCATCATGCAGGCCTGCATGGACGTGGTGCTCCCCTATGTGCGTGAACGCAAGCAGTTCGGCCAGGCCATAGGGGATTTCCAGCTGGTGCAGGGCAAGCTCGCCGACATGTATACCCGGCTCGCCAGCAGTCGCGCCCTGGTCTATTCGGTGGCGAGCGATTGCGATCTGGGCCATACCAGCCGCAAGGATTGCGCCGCCGCCATCCTCTTTGCCGCCGAGAATGCCACCCAGATGGCGCTGGATGCCATCCAGTTGCTCGGCGGTAATGGCTATATCAACGAATACCCCACAGGCCGCCTGCTGCGGGACGCCAAGCTCTACGAGATTGGCGCCGGCACCTCGGAAATTCGCCGCTGGCTCATCGGCCGTGAGCTGATGGGAGATAACGCATGATGCTTCTCCCTTTGTCACCTGCCATCGGCAACAACAACCAGATGGGAGAGAACCCATGAGCCAGATCCACTCCCGCCTGGATACCACGAGCGCCGACTTTGCCGCCAATCGGGAGGCCATGCAGGCCCTGGTGGCCGATCTCAACGCCCGTCTCGCCGAGATAGCCCAGGGCGGCGGGGCGGCCAACAACGCCCGCCATCAGGGCCGTGGCAAGCTGCTGCCCCGCGAGCGCATCAATCAGTTGCTGGACTCGGGCTCCCCCTTCCTCGAGCTCTCGGCCCTGGCTGCCTGGCAGGTCTATGAGGAACCCGTGCCCGCCGCCGGCATCATCACCGGGCTCGGCCAGATTGCGGGCCGGCTCTGCCTGCTGGTGGTGAACGACGCCACCGTCAAGGGGGGCACCTACTACCCGCTCACGGTGAAAAAGCACCTGCGGGCCCAAGCCATCGCCGAGCGGCTGCGCCTCCCCTGCCTCTATCTGGTGGATTCCGGCGGTGCCTTCCTCCCCATGCAGGACGAGGTGTTCCCCGACCGGGAGCATTTTGGCCGCATCTTCTACAACCAGGCCCGCATGTCGGCCCAGAATATCCCCCAGCTCGCCGTGGTGATGGGGCTGTGCACAGCCGGGGGCGCCTATGTGCCCGCCATGGCGGATGAGTCCATCATGGTCAGGGAACAGGCCACCATCTTCCTGGCGGGCCCGCCCCTGGTCAAAGCCGCCACCGGCGAGGAGATCAGCGCCGAGGCCCTGGGGGGGGCCCTGGTGCACTGCGCCCACTCCGGGGTGGCCGACCACCTGGCCGAGGACGATGCCCATGCCCTGGCCATAGCACGCACTCTGGTTGGCAATCTTGGGGATCCCACCTCGCAATCGAGAGATTTTCCGGTGTTGGGCTTCGCAAGCTCAGCACCAAGCTACGATGAGCCCCTCTACCCCATAGAGGAGCTCTACGGCCTGGTGGGCACCAGCCTCAAGCGCCCCTATGACGCCCGGGAGCTCATCGCCCGCCTGGTGGATGGCTCTGTGTTCGACGAATTCAAGGCCCTGTTCGGCACCACACTCGTCACCGGGTTCTCCCGCATCCAGGGCATGCCGGTGGGGATACTCGCCAACAACGGCGTGCTCCACAGCGACAGCGCCCAGAAAGGCGCCCACTTCATCCAGCTGTGCAACAGGCGCGCCATTCCCCTGCTGTTTTTGCAAAACATCACCGGCTTTATGGTGGGAAGACAGGCCGAGCGGGAGGGGATCGCCAAACACGGCGCCAAGCTGGTCACCGCCGTCGCCTGCAGCCGGGTGCCCAAAATAACCCTGCTCGTCGGGGGCAGCTTTGGCGCCGGCAACTACGGCATGTGCGGCCGCGCCTATGAGCCCGATTTTCTGTTCAGCTGGCCCAACAGTCGCATCTCCGTCATGGGGGGCGAGCAAGCTGCCAACGTGCTGGTGCAGGTGCGCCGGGACAAGCTGGCGGCCGACGGCAAGACCCTGGGGGAGCAGGAGGCGGACGCCATCCGCGCCCCCGTCATCGCGCAATATGAACGCCAGGGGCACCCCTACTACGCCAGCGCAAGGCTCTGGGATGACGGCGTCATCGATCCCGCCCAGAGCCGCACCGTGCTGGCCCTGGCGCTGGCCGCCTGCCAGGGGGCCAAGCCCGGGCCCGAGCAATACGGCATCTTCAGGATGTAAGGAGTTCGACATGTCCGATCCACTGTGCAATGACCCCCTGGCTGGCTGTCGGCTTGAGCGCCACGGTCCGCTGGTTGAGCTGGTGCTGGCGCGCCCCGCCCGCCACAACGCCCTCGATGCCGATCTGATGCAGGAGCTGCTCGATTGCCTGGATGATCTGGCCCATCGCCACGGCCAGCCACTGGCCGAACGCCCCCATGTCCTGCTGCTGCGGGCAGAGGGCAGGCATTTTTGCGCCGGTGCCGATCTCAACTGGATGCGCAATCAGCTCCATAGCGACTTCGATCCCAGCTCGTTTGAAAAAAACCGGGAGGATGCCCGGGTGCTGGCCAGGCTGATGCAAGCCCTGGACGAGCTGCCCTTCCCCACCGTGGCCCTGGTGCAGGGGGCGGCCTATGGCGGAGCACTCGGCCTGCTCTGTGCCTGTGACATAGTGCTGGCCAGCGACGACGCCCGCTTCTGCCTCTCAGAAGTGAGCCTGGGGCTGGTGCCTGCGGTGATCAGCCCCTATGTGGTGCGCACCATGGGGATGCGCCAGGCCCGCCGCTACATGCTGAGCGCCGAGCCCTTCGATGCCATCACCGCCTGCCGCCTCAACGTGGCACACCGGCTCTGTGCGCCGGAGAAGCTGCTCTCTGAGGGGCGGGCTTTAGGCATGCGTCTGTGCCGCAACGGCCCCCAGGCGATGAAGGAGACCAAGCGGCTGCTGGCCGCCATCGAGCACCAGCCCGGTCATCAACACGAAGAGATAACCGTCGAGACCATAGCCCGGGTGCGGGTCGGACTCGAAGCCCAGGAGGGGATGCAGGCCTTCTTCGACAAGCGCCCCCCCAACTGGCGCCCCCGTTTCAAGGATGAGACATGACTCAATACCGGCCCATCAAGCGCCCTCTTGTTGCCAACCACGGCGAGGATAACCGGGGGACGGATCAACGCCTTGCCCCCCTCGATCTCTTCATGAACGAGTGTGCCTTTATTCACCAGGAGCAGACATGACAGATCAGGCTCCCATCAAGCGCCTGCTGATCGCCAATAGGGGCGAGATAGCCGTGCGCATCATCCGGACCGCCCGCCGCCTCGGCATTCACACCATAGCCCTCTACTCGGACGCCGACGCCCGCGCCATGCATGTGCGGGAAGCGGACGAGGCCTGGCACCTGGGGCCTGCCCCCGCGCGGGAGAGCTACCTCGATGCCGCCAAGGTGCTGACAATTGCCCGCGAGGCCGGGGCCGATGCCGTGCACCCCGGCTACGGTTTTCTGTCGGAGAACAGCGACTTTGCCAGCGCCTGTGCACAACAGGGACTGCGCTTTATCGGCCCGAGCGGCGCCGCCATCCTCGCCATGGGGGACAAATCCGGCGCCAAGGCGTTGATGCAGGCGGCCGGCGTTCCCGTGCTGCCCGGCTATCACGGCGCGGATCAGACGCCGGCCCTGTTGCGTGATCAGGCGCACCAGGTCGGCTTCCCCCTCCTTATCAAGGCCGCCAGCGGCGGCGGCGGCAAGGGAATGCGCCGGGTCGAGCAGATAGACGAGTTTGACGCAGCCCTGGCGGCGGTGAAACGGGAAGCCCTGGCCGCCTTCGGGGATGACAACGTGCTGCTTGAGCGCTATCTCGCCCGCGCCCGTCACGTGGAGGTGCAGGTCTTCGCCGATACCCTCGGCAACGCCATCTACCTGGGGGACAGGGACTGCTCCTTGCAGCGCCGCCACCAGAAGGTAATCGAAGAGGCCCCCGCCCCCAACATAGCCCCGGCGCTTCGCCGCGCCATGGGCGAGGCCGCCGTGGCCGCCGCCAGGGCCATCGACTATGTGGGGGCCGGTACCATCGAATTTCTGCTGTGCGGGGAGGCGTTCTTCTTCATGGAGATGAACACCCGGCTGCAGGTGGAGCACCCTGTCACCGAGGCCGTCACCGGCCAGGATCTGGTGGCCTGGCAGCTGGCAGTCGCCGAGGGCAAGCCGCTGCCGCTCACCCAGGAGGAAGTGGTGCTGCGCGGCCATGCCGTGGAGGCGCGCCTCTACGCCGAGGACGTAGGCGCAGGCTTCTTGCCCGCCAGCGGCCCCATCCACTGGCTGCACTGGCCACAGGGGGTGCGCATCGACACCGGGGTCGCCGCCGGCGATGAGGTGAGCCCCTATTACGATCCCATGATCGCCAAGCTGGTCGCCCACGGCCAGAGCCGCGCCGAGGCCTTTGCCAGGCTGGCCGATGCCCTGGCGGCCCTGAGTCTCGGCCCCCTGGTGCACAACGGCCCGCTGCTGCTGCGCCTGTGTGAGGATCCGGACGTGCTGGCCATGGCGCACCACACCCAGTGGCCCATTCCCACCGAACCCTTGGGCACCCCGGACCTCGCCTGGCCGTTGGCCACCCTCTGGCTCGCCAGTCGCACCGGTCCCTCCCCCTGGCAGCAAGCCCCCGGTTTTCGGCTGGGCGAGAGCCGCAGCCTGACGGCGGCGGTGCGGATCGGCGAGGAGGCCCGGGTGCTGACCCTGGCCGAGCGCGCCGGTCGGCTCACCTGGCAGGGGGAAACCTACCCCTACGAGCTGGGCACTGATCATATCCGCCTGCAGCGGGCGGGCCGCTGGGTGCGCTGCCCCGTCACCCCGGCGGCAGAGGCCGCCTTAGTGCTGCAACTGGATGGCAGGCGCATTCCCTTCGCCGCCGATGATCAACGCCATAGGCCACATCATGATCACGAAACAGCCCAGGGCGCCCTGGCCCCCATGCACGGCATTGTGGTGGCGCTGCTGGTCGAGGTCGGGCAATCCGTCAGCAAGGGGCAACCCCTGCTGGTGCTGGAGGCGATGAAGATGGAACATGTCTTGAAAGCAGACAAGGAGGGGGTGATCACCGCCCTCTGCTGCCGCCAGGGGGAGCAGGTGAGTCAGGGTGCCGTCCTGGTGCACTTTGCCGACCCGAGCGCAGAGAAGGCTCAGGGAGGTGCAGCATGAGCCAGGAGCATGGCACGCCCGTCGACAGGGTCAGTCTGGTGGAGGTGGGACCGCGGGATGGGCTGCAGAACGAACCCCGCCTGTTGTCGCTGGCGCAGCGGCTTCTGCTTATCAACCGCCTCGCCGAGAGCGGCCTGCAACGGATCGAGGTGGGGGCCTTCGTCTCCCCGAAGCGAGTGCCGCAGATGGCAGACTCCGCCGAACTTTTTGAGGCCCTGCCCCGCAAGGGAGCGACCCGTTACGGCGCCCTGGTGCCCAATTTGCAAGGTCTGCAGGCCGCGATCCAGGCCAGGGTCGACGAGATTGGCCTCTTCACCGCCTGCTCAGACGGCTTCACCCGCGCCAATATCGGCATCGGCGTCGAAGAGTCACTGATCCGCTTCGCCCCGCTGGTGGCGGAAGCGCGCCGCCTCGGCATCAAGGTGCGGGGATACCTTTCCACCGTCATCGCCTGCCCCTATGACGGTCCGACCCGCCCGAAACGGGTCGCCGCCCTGGCCGAGCGGCTGCTGGATCTCGGCTGTCACGAGATCTCCCTTGGCGACACCATAGGGATAGGCACCCCGGGCACTGTGGTGCCCATGCTAGATGCTGTGCTGCACGAAGTCCCGGCCGGCCGGCTCGCGGTGCACTTTCACGATACCTATGGCCAGGGGCTCGCCAACCTGCTGCCGGCGCTCGAGCGCGGCATCCGCACCATAGACTGCTCTGTGGCGGGGCTGGGTGGCTGCCCCTATGCCCCCGGCGCCTCCGGCAACGTCGCCTCGGAAGAGGTGGTTTACCTGCTGCACGGCCTTGGCATGAGCACAGGAGTGAACCTCGACAAGCTGGCCGCCACCGGCCAGTGGGTGAGCGAGCAGCTCGGCCGCCCCAACGGCTCCCGGGTCGGGCAGGCGCTCCATGCCAGGGCCAGACAGCAGCAGCCAGGACTCGATGAGATAGCACAAGGAGAGTGCCATGCCCCCTGAAAACGCCCCCGCCTGGAAGAGCGGCAGCATGTCGTCATGTCAGGAGGTAACCCCATGCAGGATCAGGCCATGAGAGCCGGCAGCTTCTGCGGCAAGGAGAGAACCTACAGCATCTCCGAGCTGGCTCAGGAGTTCGACATCACCCCGCGCACCATCCGCTACTACGAGGACGAGGGGCTGATCACCCCGGCCCGGGAGGGGCAGACCCGCATCTACAGCCACAAGGACAGGATCCGCCTGAAATTGACCCTGCGTGGCAAGCGGCTCGGCTTCAGCCTGGCGGAGATCCGCGAGCTGTTCGACATGTATGACACCGACCGCTCGAGCCGGATGCAGCTGCACTCCATGATCCAGCTCATAGAGGCGCGGCGCCACTCCCTGCGCCAGCAGCTCGAAGATATCCAGATGGTGATGGCCGAGCTGGATGCCGCCGAGCAGCGCTGCATCCATTCCCTGAGCGGCTTGAAGACAGACGCGGATTGACGGGTTCTGGGGGCCGCTCGCCCCGAAGTATGTCATGGCACAGATGGGGCCAGGGGGCTGGCAGGCGACCCTGGCCCTGACAAGGCTCGTCTGCTTCAAGGCCTGATTCACCGGGCACCGCTGACCTGCCCGCAGCCCATCCGAGTGGGTGTGAAAGGCTGCCGCCTGCTCAATCTCCCATCCATCCCGAACAAAAAGGCAGGGCCCCACCCTGGTGCGGGAGGCCTAGCCTTGCTCAATAATTCGGCTAACCCGGACAGAGCAAGGCGCAGCCCGAGAGCCATACCATGATCGAACGGCGATTAATTGCTACCATGTGCGCATCAAATGGAGACCATCATGCTCAAGCCTCTGCCCGCTCGCCTGTTGCGTTACGCCCTCTATCTCTGCGCCGGTCTGCTCATCTGCGTCACCATCTTGCTCTGGCAGGCCCCCAACCTCATCCAGCGCCACCTGCCGGGCTGGCTCGCCACCCATTATGGTCTGCAGCTCACCCTGGGGAAGATAGAGGTCGGGCTGCGTTCCCCCTCCCTCACCCTGGGGCCCAGCGCCCTGCTCGATGAGCAGCAACATCCCCTGGTGTCGTTCGACGGGTTGCGGCTCATACCCAGACTAAAGGAGAGCTGGCGCCAGAGGGCCCTGGTGCTGGAGGAGCTGACCCTGACCGCCCCCAGGGTGGATCTGGTGCGCCTGGCGGACAACAAGGGAGAGGTTAGTTTCAACCTGACCGAGGCACTCGCCCCCCTGCTCTCGCCAGTGCAAGACCAGACGCCACCGACTGCCACCGAGCCCGTCGTGATAAGCATCGGCAAGCTGGCCCTGGTCCAGGGGCAATTTCACTACCGGGATAGCCGCAAGCAGCGCAGCCCGGGCTGGGTACCGCCCCTGACGCTCGGCAAGATCGCCCTGCAACTGCCCGATTTTTCCAGCGCGCCGACGGCCCTCAACCCCTATCGGCTGAGTGCGACCCTCAATGAGAAGAGCCCCCTCAAGGCCGACGGTGAATTCAACATCATGACGGGGGCCGGCAAGGGGCAGCTCAGCCTCGGCAAGCTGTCCCTCGCCCCCTTGGCCCCGCTTTGGGCCCCCTATGTCAAGGCCACACTGGCCAAGGGAGAGGCCAGCGCCGAGCTGGCGTACCGGCTCACGTCAGGCAAGCAGGGGCTGGCATGGCAGATCTCCAAGGGCAGGCTGACCCTGGCCAACTGGCAGCTCAATAGAAACAAGGGAAGCGAATTCGCCCGCTTCAACCAGCTGGCCCTGACCGGGATCCGGGTCGATGGCAACAAGCAGTCCCTCGAGGTTGGGGCCCTCACCCTCAAGGCACCCGCCGTCACCGCCGTGCTCGATGAGAAGCAGCAACTGGACCTGGCCGCGCTGCTGATCTCGCCGCCCAGCACCAAAGCGGCGGCCAAACAGCCGAAAGCGAGCAAGCCTTGGCGCTGGCAGCTCAAGCAGGCCCGCATCAGCCAGGGGGCGCTCAAGCTGACCGAGTTCAGCAGCGGCAAGCCCCTGCTGCGGGATCTCTCGGGGTTGGAGCTCACTCTGGGGCCCCTCGGCAGCCAACCCGGCCAGAGCAGCCCTCTCACCCTGAAGGGCACCCTGCATCCCCAGGCGACTGTGGCCTTTGATGGCACCCTGGACCTCAGCCCCTTAGCCCTGAACGGCACCCTCAAGCAACAGGGCCTGCCGCTCACCCTGGCCCAGCCCTATCTGCAGGATCTGCTGCGCATCAGCGTGCGGGATGGCCAGCTTGCCAGCCACACCAAACTGGCCCTGACCACGGATGACAAGGGGGTCTTCAGCAAGCTGGACGTCAGCGGTGGGCTCGACATCGAGGGGCTCGACGTGCTGGATCGGGCCGACAACCAGCGACTGCTGCAGATAGACAAGCTGCAACTGAGCGGCCTGCACTATGACGGCATCAGCCAGCAGCTGAAGATAGCCGACATACTGCTGAACAAACCCTTCGCCCGCATCGAGATAAGCGAAACTGGGGTCACCAACGTCCAGCAGTTGCTGCTGCCGCAACCGGCCAGCAAGCAGAGCGCCCCCGCACCGCACATCCTCATCGACCAGGTCCGCACCACCCAGGGCAACCTGCGATTTGCCGATCGCAGCCTGAGCCCGGAATTCGTGGTAGACATCGCCTCCCTCGCGGGCCAGAGCCGCCACATCACCAATATTCCGGGGCAGCGCTCCGAGCTCGACTTCAACGGCAAGGTGGACAGATATGCCCCCGTCACCATAAGGGGCGGCGCCAACCTGCTGATCGCCGATCCCGTGCTCGACGTCGCCGTGGCCTTCAACAATCTGGAGCTCACCACCTTCACCCCCTACTCCAGCACCTATGCCGGCTACGCCATCGACAAGGGGCAGCTCTCCATGAAGCTCAACTACAAGCTGCAGGGCAACCGGCTGGAGGGGGACAACGACATCACCATCAAGAAGCTGCAGCTCGGCGAGAAGGTCAAGAGCGAGCAGGCCAAGGATCTGCCTCTGGGTCTTGCCATCGCCCTGCTGAGCGACGCCAGCGGCGTCATCAAGATGAACCTCAAGGTGAAGGGCAACCTGGATCAGCCGGATTTCAGCCTGGGCAACATCTTCTGGGACGTGCTCGGCAACACCCTCGGCAAGGCCATCACCTCCCCCTTCTCCCTGCTGGCCTCCCTGACCGGCGGCACCAAGGATCTCGATGAGCTCCCCTTCCTGCCAGGCGATCCCACCCTCACCCCGACCCAGCAGAGCAAGCTGACCACCCTGGCCCAGGCACTGAAAGACAGACCCAGGCTCAGCATGAACATCCGCGGCAAGGTCAACTTCAACCAGGAGCGCCCCCTATTGCAGCGCCAGAAGCTGGAGCGGGTGCTGGCCAAGATCACCGGCAGCCCGGTGGATCTCGCCCTGCTGGAGCAGGACCCCGCCCTGCAGAGTGCCCTGGCCGAGGCCTATGAGGCCAAGTTCAGCGAAAACCTCGGCACCCTGGCCGATCGCCTGACGCTCCCGGCGCAGAGCCCGGCTCTGCGCGCCCAGGCAGTGATCCTGTTGCGGGACCAGCAGCTGATCACCGCCAAGTCCCTGCGCAACCTCGCCATGCGCCGAGCCCAGAACACCAAGGAGTATCTGGTGGATACCCAGGGCATCACGCCGGATCGCCTGTTTGTGCTCGACAGCCAGGTCAAGGAGACCGACAAGGAAGCCAAGGTGGTCCTCACCCTGGATAATTGAGCCGCTGTGATGGCCCGGCGAAGGGGGATCTTCCCCCTTCTGGCTCGCCCTCTCTGATCACCGCTTAGCTCTTATCTTTACCATCCACTCGCCCTTAGCCTTGCGCCATTCCTCCCCAGTGAAGAGGCTGACAAGCCGGCACCTGTCCACCCCATGGGAAGATGGGCAAACCCTGCGCACCACACCGGCCTCCTCCCTGGCGGTGGGCAGACAGCCTCTGTGTGCCCGCGCCCTCCCCTCAAGCTGATGGCGAGAAATACGCGGACCTTCCTTCTTGTCCCGCGCCTCCTGAAGGAGATTTGTCGGCTTCGCTGGCCGGATCCCTGTGTCGGGACCAGCAGCGCCACACTCTCCTCTATCCAGCCTCTGTCCGGTCCCAAGTACGCCCCTGCCTGGCGTAGGGACCAGTAACGCAACTCCGGCCTCAACCCTGCCCCAGGGACGTATTTCCTGCGAAACAGGGCGCTGGCAACAGCATGCAGCGGAAGGCTCGGGGTCATCAAAGGGGGTTGAACAACCATTGTCTGATGGCATATGAGATGAATTTTCCACCCGGGCATCCCTTGCTCAAGGGCGAGGCGGTACCCACAACCCGGTCATAGCAGCAGAGGTGTATTTTGTTGCCCGCTTTCATTTCGGGAGCCAAGCACACAAAAAAGCAACATTGAAAACGTTATCCATTCACCTGTCGTCTACCTGAATGGCACGAATGGTTGGTCACTTAAAATTTCGTGTCATTTTTTTACCATTTAGCCCCCTCACCCCCTTGCTCGGGACCAAGAGCCTGCCTAAAATCGCGCGTCTTTTATCAACCCCCACCTCTATTTTTTGGAGAACGCCACGTGAGCGAAAAATTGGCCAACCCTGCCCCTCTGGGTCTGATGGGTTTCGGTATGACCACCATTCTGCTGAACATCCATAACGCAGGTTTCTTCCCCATCAGCGCCATGATCCTGGCCATGGGCCTGTGCTATGGCGGTCTGGCCCAGATCATCGCCGGTATCATGGAGTTCAAGCGTGGCAACACCTTCGGTGTCACCGCCTTCATCTCCTACGGCACCTTCTGGTGGAGCCTGGTGTTCCTGCTGGTGATGCCGACCATGGGTCTGGCCGAAGCCACTCCCCACGCCTACATGGGCTGGTACCTGCTGATGTGGGGCATGTTCACCCTCTTCATGCTGGTTGGCACCGTCAACTTCCCGCGCGTGAAGCAGTTCGTGTTCGCCTCCCTGACAGTGCTGTTCTTCCTGCTGGCCGCCCGTGATTTCACCGGCAGCACCCTGATCGGCACCATCGCCGGTTTCGAAGGCATCATCTGCGGCGCCAGCGCCATCTACCTGGCCATGGCCACCGTGATCAACGAGCAGTTCGGCCGCACTGTGCTGCCGATTGGCGATCACAAGAAAGCCGCCGCCGTGTCGCTCAAGGCTGCCGCATAATCTGCCGCGCCCTGGCGCTCGCGCCCATACAAAAGGCACCCTCGGGTGCCTTTTGTTTTTCTGTCGCCGGGACGCCGGTCAGCTGTGCTCTTCGGCATCCCCCGCCAGCAATCGGGTGGCAGGGAAGCGGGCGGCAGGCTGCTGACCATAGAAGCGGGCGAGCTGCTCGTAGACGGCGGGATAGACGGTCCGCAGGCGCAGGGGCTCGGTGAAGAAGCTCTCGCTGCACACCGCGAAAAACTCGGCGGGGTGGGTGGCGGCATAGGGATCTATCTGCGTCACCTCTCCCCTGGCCAGCTCTGCATTCATCTCATCGAACGCGCTCTGCAGCGCCTGGGTCCATTGCCGCTGATCCATGCCGCTCGGGAGCGGTGGCCCCCCGTCGGCATCCCCCCCCAGCATGTCGAGCTTGTGCGCCAGCTCGTGGATCACCAGGTTGAAGCCATCCCAGTCCCCATCCTGCTGCAACTCGCTCCAGGCCAGCACCAGGGGCCCCTGAGGCCAGGATTCGCCGGCGTTCTCCTCCTCCCACTCGCTCACCAGCCCGAACTCGTCCTGCACCTCCTGACGGCGGGTAACGGGCTCGGGGATGATGATCACCTCGTGAAAGCCGCGATACCACTCCAACCCCAGATGCAGTATGGGCAGCACCGCCTGCAGGGCCAGCACTCCCTGCTGACGGGGGCTGAGCTCGACCCCGAGCTGGGTCAGCGTCTTGCGGGAGAGGAAGTGGCGGGCCAGTTCAATCAGCTGCTGCTCTTCATCGCGGGAAAAGCCCTGCAAGATGGGCACGGCCGCCAGGGCCTGCTGCCACTCCAGCGCCTGCGGGGCATGACGCTCCCCGGGGGATGCAAGACCGAATACCGCTTTCAACCTGGACCAGAACACACAGACTCCTCATGCCACATCAGAATAATTTCACGAACCGTTTCGGCCGCTCGCCATACCCTTGCGCCAAGTAGAAGCGGTGAGCACCCTCGCGCTTTAGGCTGCTGGAGAGCTCCAGCTGACTGCAACCCGAGGCCAGCGCCCGCGCCTCGGCCTCCGCCAGCAGCTGGGCGCCAATGCCGCCGCTCCTTGCACCTTCATCGATAACCAGCGCCGAGATCAGGCCCCAGGCTGGTGCAAGGTGCATGGGTTGCAGCCGATGCCAGATCAGCACCCCCACCATGTCCCCATGACGCTCTGCCACCAGCACCTCCCGAGCGGGATCCGGCTCGGCCAGCCGCTCGTCCACCTCCTCACCCGGGGTGGGATAACCCAGCTGTGCGAACAGCGCCGACAACAGGGCGCCATCCCCCCGCTCGGCGAGACGAATGGTGCAGTTATCTTCTCTCATTGTCACTCCTGGCCTCCTATTTGCACTATGCCCTGCGGGCCCCTGGATCTGGAAAAGATGCACCTGATGGGTAAGTTCCGAATCTTGTCCAGTTCCACGCACCATTTGTTAATGTCAATTCACAAATTAACAAAGTGACAACACTTTTCACTAGGAAGGGCCGATACAAACCGATATGTTAAATCCCGCGGACTAACCAGTCGAAAGTCCCGCACAATACTGAGTGGCCCCCTTGGTCACCGCATATTTCAATGTTAAGGGAGCGAGGCATAGACCTCGCCAAGACAGCGCAACAAAGGAGTTGTTGTACATGAATGAGATCGTCAATGCCATCAATGGCGTGATTTGGAGCCCAGCGCTCATCTATCTGTGTCTGGGGGTGGGCCTCTACTTCTCCCTGCGCAGCCGTTTCCTGCAACTGCGCCACATGAAAGAGATGGTGCGCCTGATGTTTGATGGCAAGAGCACGGATGCGGGTGTCTCCTCCTTCCAGGCGCTGGCCATGACCCTGGCCGGTCGGGTCGGTACCGGCAACATCGCCGGCGTCGCCACCGCCATCACCTTCGGGGGCCCGGGCGCCCTGTTCTGGATGTGGATGGTCGCCTTCCTCGGCGCCAGCTCCGCCTTCGTGGAGTCCACTCTGGGTCAGGTCTACAAGGAGAAGATCAACGGTGAATACCGCGGCGGCCCGGCCTTCTACATCGAGAAAGGGCTCGGCATGAAGTGGTACGCCTGGACCTTCGCCATCGCCACCATCTTCGCCTGCGGCGTGTTGCTGCCAGGGGTGCAAGCGAATTCCATCGGCTCCAGCCTGCAGACCGCCTTTGACATCGATCCGAACGTCACCGCCGCCGGTCTGGCGCTGCTGCTCGGCTTCATCATCTTCGGCGGCGTCAAACGCATCGCCAGCTTCGCCAGTACTGTGGTGCCCTTCATGGCGCTGGGTTACATCATCGTCGCCTGCGTCATCATCGCCCTCAACATCGGCCAGCTGCCAGGCGTCATCCTGCTGATCTGGAAGAGCGCCTTCGGGATGGAAGCCGGTTTCGGTGCCATCCTGGGTCTGGCCATCATGTGGGGCGTCAAACGCGGCGTCTACTCCAACGAAGCGGCTCAGGGCACAGGCCCGCACGCCTCCTCCGCCGCCGCCGTGAGCCACCCGGCCAAACAGGGCCTGGTGCAGGCGTTCTCCGTCTACATCGACACCCTGTTCGTCTGCTCAGCCACCGGCTTTATGCTGCTGATCACCGGCCTGTACAACGTACAGGGACCGGACGGCGCGGCCATCTATACCGGCATCGCCGGCATCGCGGCCGGCCCCGGCTATGTGCAGACCGCCATGGAGAGCATGATGCCCGGCTTTGGCAACTACTTCGTCGCCATCGCCCTGTTCTTCTTCGCGTTCACCACCATAGTGGCCTACTACTACATCGCCGAAACCAACATCGCCTTTATCAACCGCAAGATCAACCGCCCCTGGCTCACCTTCCTGCTGAAGCTGGCTCTGATGGCCTCCACCGTCTACGGCACCGTCAAGACCGCCGATCTGGCCTGGGGTCTGGGTGACATCGGGGTCGGCCTGATGGCCTGGCTCAACATCGGTGCCATACTGCTGCTGCAAAAGCCCGCCTTCGCCTGCCTGAAGGACTATGAGGCCCAGAAGGCCCTGGGGCTGGATCCCGTGTTCCACCCGGAGAAACTCGGCATCAAGAACGCCGACTACTGGACGGGTCGCCGCTCCGAGCAAAACCTGGAGCAAGAGCAATCCGGTCATCCGTTCGAGCCGGACCGCCAGTCCACCTGAACCATTGACCCATAAACAGATAAAAAAATGGCAGCTTAGGCTGCCATTTTTATTTGTGCTCTCTTGAGAGTGAGCGCCGGTTCAGAGCGCGTTGCGGCGGGGTCCGAACGGCAGCCGCCAGCGAAACAGGCTGTTGAGGGTCGCCCGCCACTGGTTGGGGCGCCCCAAGATCTGCTTTTGCAGCCGGGTCTCTTCCTTCAGCATCACCTCATCGCTGCGGGCCCAGGCCTGATGGTAGAGCTGCTTGATCCCCGCCAGCGCATCCGGCGACTTGGTGATCAGGGTCCTGGCGAACTCCCGCGCCGCGTCGAGGGGATCCTCGCAGACCCGGCTCACCAGCCCGAGCGCCCTGGCCTCCAGGGCATCCAGCTCGCGGCCGCTCATGGCCAGCTCCATGGCGGTGTCCACCCCCATCAGATTGCGCAGGGTGACGCTGCCACTCATGTCGGGGATGATGCCCCACTTGATCTCCATCACCGAGAAGCGGCAATCCGGGGTGCTGAAACGAAAATCGGCCCCGAGCGCTATCTGCAGGCCGCCGCCGAAACAGACCCCCTGGGTCACGGCGATCACCGGCACCGGCAACTGGTGCCAACCATAGGCGACCCGCTGGGCCAGGTTGGTCGCCTCATCCGCCTCACGTCTCAATATGTCCAGGGCAGCCACCGGCTGCCTCAGCATGGATTTCACATCCAGCCCGGCGCAGAACGCCCGCCCCTCGCCGTGCAGGATCACAGCCCGCAGCCCCTTGTGGCGCGCAAGCTGGTTCAGCGTCTCGTCGATGGCGCCGAACATGGCCCTGTCCAGCGCATTGAGCTTGTCCCCCCGGGTCAGCATCACCTCGGCGATGCCGTCCCGGATCTCGCACCTGATCCTTGGCTTGTCCATTTCCTTCCTCTTCCTTGTGCCGACACTGGTCATACCACAACGTTACCAGAGTGTTATCGGCAGGTACAGGGAGGCCAGCCCGGCTCTGCGACTAAAGTCGGCTGGCCCCGCCCTGGCCCCTTTGCCAGACTGGCCCCATGCCCACAGGCCGAGAATTGTCATGTCACTTCTGTTCGATTTTTCCCGCCCCCCCTTTGACTGCCTGGGTGAAGCGGCCCGTGAACGGCTCGGCCAGCGCCTCAGCATCTGCTACTTTCGCGCCGGCCAGACGGTGCAACAGCCGGGGGATGAGCCCCCCGGCCTCTACCTCGTCATCAAGGGCGCGGTGGAGGAGTCGGCACCCCACCAGCCCTTCGGCGACTATGGCGTGGGGGACATGTTCGATGTGCGCGCCCAGTTCGACGGCCGCTGTCGCCATCGTTTCAGCGCCCTGGAGGACACCCTCTGCCAGCTGATCCCCCGCGACACCTTCCAGGGGTTGTGCGACGCGCACCCCGCCTTCGCACACTATTTCACCGCCACCCTGGCCGAGCGTCAGCGAGAGCAGGAGCGCCGCGGCCAGCTCGGGCAACAGAACCTGGCGGAATTCATCCTGACCCGCATCGACCCAGGCCACCTGCAGCCGCCCCTGCAGCTGGACAGCCAGACCAGTCTGCTGGCCGCCAGCGAAGCCATGGCCAGCCGGGGCACAGATTGTCTGCTCTATCCCGCCGCTGACGGCAGCCTGAGCCTCGCCACCCGCAAGACCCTGCTCCATGCCCTGACCCTCAAGGGACTGCCCCTGACGGCGCCGCTGGCGGTGCTGACCCCGGCGCCGCTGATCGGCCTGGCGCAAGGCAGCTATCTGTTCGACGCCCTGCTGCTGATGACCCGCCACCGCATCAAGCGGCTGGTCATCTGGCAGGGGCAGGAGGTGGCGGGGATACTGCACCTGGCCCAGGTGCTGGGACTCTTCTCCGCCCACTCCCATGTGCTGACCCTGCGCATCGCCCGGGCAGACAGCCAGGCGGCCCTGGAGGCGGTAGCCAGGGAGCAGCAGCAACTCATTCGCACCCTGTTTGCCCAGGGGATCCATACCCTGTTTCTGATGAAGCTCATCGCCACCATCAACGAGCAGTTGATCGCCAAGGCCTTCGCCCTGGTGATCCCCCCCGAGGTACAGGAGCAGGTGTGCCTGCTGATGCTGGGCTCGGAGGGGCGCGGTGAGCAGATCCAGAAGACCGATCAGGACAACGCCCTGATCCTGCCGGATGGCCTGCATTGGCCAGATCGGCAAGCCGATCTGGCCGCCTTCAGCGCCCTGCTCGCCCGGCTCGGCTATCCCCCCTGCCCGGGGAAGGTGATGGTCAGCAATCCGGAGTGGGTCAAGGGTGCCCGCCAGTGGCAGGACGAGATAGAACAGGCATGCGTGCGCGCCAGCGAGGCCGACCTGCTGTGGCTCGCCACCCTGGCCGATGCCCAGGCCATCATGGGGGATCGCCCCCTGCTCGCCCCCCTCGCCCGCCACCTGAGAGAGCGCCTGGCCGACAGGCCGGATCTGCTGGCGGAGATGGCCCGGGCGGCGGTCGCCTTTCACACCCCCCTCACCCTCTTTGGCCGGCTGGAGCAGGCCCCCGAGGGGCTGGATCTCAAACGTGGCGGCCTCTTCCCCCTGGTGCACGGCCTGCGGGTGCTGGCCCTGGAGGCAGGAGTGCTGGAGACCTCGACCCTGGGGCGGATCGACGCCCTGGTGGCCGCGGGACGCCTCAGCCCCGACTATGGCGCCAACCTGGCGGAAGCCTTCCGGCTCTTCATCCGCTTGCGGCTGCGCAGCCAGCTCAAGGATGGCGACAGCCGGGTACAGGTCGCCGAACTCGCCCACGGTGAGCGGGATCTGCTGCGTCATGCCCTGCATCAGGTGAAGAAGTTCCAGCAGTGGCTCACCTTGCACTTTCGTCTTAGGCAATAGGCATGTGGCGCCACTGGCGACGTCGTTGGCTGGGTCGGGGTTTTTGGGACGGGGAGTTTGCCCCGCTCTTTGCGACGCCCCCAAAGGAGGAGTGGGTGGCACTGGATTTCGAGACCACCAGCCTGGATCCCGCCAAGGCGGAGATCGTCTCCATCGGGGCTGTGCGCATCCAGGGCAACCGGGTGTTGACCGGCGAGGCCCTCACCATCAGGGTGCAGCCACCGGCCAGCCTGAGCGCGCACTCCGTGGTGATCCACGGCCTGCGCCATCAGGATCTGCAACAGGGCATGGCGCTGGAGGCCGCGCTGCGCCTGCTGCTGGCCTTCATCGGGCCCCGCGAACTGGTGGGCTACCACATCGCCTATGATCTGCGGATCCTCAATCTGGCCTGCCAGCGGCACTGGGGGCTGCGCCTGCCCCAGCGTGGCATAGAGGTGAGCCGGCTCTATCACGATCAGCTCTTTCGGCGCTATCCCGACGCCGTCATCGACCTGCATCTGGCCGCCATCTGCCAGCATCTGGGGCTGCCGCCCCTGCCCCTTCACGACGCCCTGAGTGACGCCACCACCGCCGCCCTCATCTTCCTGCGCCTGCATCAGGGCGGCCCCCTGGCTTATCCCAAAGTCTAATTGTCCGAAAATAACATTTGCTTCACATTTTGATTACATGAGCAGCCCCCTGCTCGGTAGGGACACCCTTCAATCACAGCTGACACAACCGTCACGGAGAACTGCAATGGAACAGCAACGTTATCTGAGGATCCAGCAAGATCCCAACTTCCAGGAGCTGGTCAGCAAACGCCAGCGTTTCGCCTGGACCCTCTCCATCCTGATGCTGGGGCTCTACCTGGCGTTCATCCTGCTCATCGCCTTCGCCCCGGGCTGGCTCGGCACCCCGCTCAGCGAAGGCTCCAGCATCACCCGCGGCATCCCGGTTGGCGTGGGCCTCATCGTCTCCTCCTTCGTGCTGACCGGCATCTATGTGCTGCGGGCCAACGGCGAATTTGACGAGCTGAACCAGAAGATCCTCAAGGGAGTGCAATCATGAAAGGCAAGTCTCTGCTGCTGCTCACCGGCCTGGTCTCCACTCCCTTGCTGGCGGCCGATGCGCTGACCGGCGAGGTGCAACGCCAGCCCCTCAACATCTCGGCCATAGTGATGTTCGTGGCCTTCGTGGCCGCCACCCTGTTCATCACCTACTGGGCCTCCAAGCGCAACCGCTCGGCCTCCGACTACTATGCGGCCGGCGGTCGCATCACCGGCTTCCAGAACGGTCTGGCCATCGCCGGTGACTACATGTCCGCCGCCTCCTTCCTCGGCATCTCCGCCCTGGTATACACCTCGGGCTATGACGGCCTCATCTACTCCATCGGCTTCCTGGTGGGCTGGCCCATCATACTGTTCCTGATCGCAGAGCGGCTGCGCAACCTCGGCAAGTACACCTTCGCCGACGTGGCCTCCTATCGCCTCAAACAAACCTCGGTACGCAGCCTCTCCGCCAGCGGCTCCCTGGTGGTAGTGGCCCTCTACCTCATCGCCCAGATGGTGGGTGCCGGCAAGCTCATCGAGCTGCTGTTCGGCCTGCAATACCATGTGGCCGTGGTGCTGGTCGGCATACTGATGGTGCTCTACGTGCTGTTCGGCGGTATGCTGGCCACCACCTGGGTCCAGATCATCAAGGCGGTCATGCTGCTCTCCGGCGCCTCCTTCATGGCCATCATGGTGATGAAGTCCGTCAACTTCGACATCGGCGCCCTGTTCAGTGAAGCGGTCAAGGTCCATGCCAATGGCGCCGCCATCATGAGCCCGGGTGGCCTGGTGGCCGACCCCATCTCCGCCATCTCCTTAGGGCTGGCCCTGATGTTCGGCACCGCCGGTCTGCCCCACATCCTGATGCGTTTCTTCACCGTGAGCGACGCCAAGGAAGCCCGTAAATCTGTGTTCTATGCCACCGGCTTCATCGGCTACTTCTACATCCTGACCTTCATCATCGGCTTCGGTGCCATCCTGCTGGTCAGCACCAACCCGGACTTCAAGGACGCCACCGGCGCCCTGCTGGGAGGCACTAACATGGCGGCCGTCCATCTGGCCGACGCCGTGGGTGGCAGCCTGTTCCTCGGCTTCATCTCCGCCGTGGCCTTCGCCACCATACTCGCTGTGGTCGCCGGGCTGACCCTGGCGGGTGCCTCTGCGGTCTCCCACGACCTCTATGCCTGCGTCATCAAGGAAGGCAAGGCCAACGAAGCCGACGAGCTGCGCGTCTCCAAGATGACTACGCTAGTGCTGGGTGTGGTCGCCATCGGTCTGGGCATACTGTTCGAGAAGCAGAACATCGCCTTCATGGTGGGCCTGGCCTTCTCCATCGCGGCAAGCTGCAACTTCCCGGTGCTCTTCCTCTCCATGTTCTGGTCCCGCCTCACCACTCGCGGCGCCGTCTACGGTGGCTGGCTGGGCCTAATCAGCGCCGTGACCCTGATGATCCTGGGCCCGACCGTGTGGGTGAAGGTGCTGGGCCATGCCCAGGCCATCTTCCCCTACGAGTACCCGGCGCTCTTCTCCATGGGGTTGGCCTTCGTCGGGATCTGGTTCTTCTCGGTCACCGACAAGTCCCAGAACGCCAGCGAGGAACACCAGAAGTTCTTCCCGCAATTCGTCCGCTCCCAGACCGGGCTCGGTGCCTCCGGCGCCTCCGCCCACTAAGGTTGTCTGACCGCCCCAAAGCCGGCCCTGTGCCGGCTTTTCTTATTCCGGACCTCCCCTCTCGCCTCCCCCTTCCCGCCCTCCCGGCAAGTGGCGGCTTTCTCGCCAGCTGGCCCCCGGTGCAATGGGCCCCGATCACAGTTCTTGCTAAAACTTTCGGGGGATCTGTGCCATAATGCGCGCCATTTGACAGACAACCTGGGACATCTCCTTTGTTAAGCAGCAACAACATCACCATGCAGTTCGGCGCCAAGCCGCTGTTTGAGAACATCAGCGTCAAGTTTGGCGGCGGCAACCGCTACGGCCTCATAGGCGCAAACGGCTGTGGCAAGTCCACCTTCATGAAGATCCTCGGCGGCGATCTGGAGCCCACTGGCGGTAATGTGAGCCTGGACGTCAACGAGCGCATCGGTAAGTTGCGCCAGGATCAGTTCGCCTACGAAGAGATGCGCGTGCTGGACGTGGTCATGATGGGCCATAGCGAGCTGTGGGCCGCCATCGCCGAGCGCGATGCCATCTATGCCAACCTCGACGCCACCGACGACGACTACATGAAGGCCGCCGAGCTGGAAGGCCTGGTCGCCGAGTATGACGGTTACACCGCCGAGGCCCGTGCCGGCGAGCTGCTGCTGGGTGCCGGCATCCCCATCGAGCTGCACAACGGCCCCATGAGCGAAGTGGCCCCGGGCTGGAAACTGCGGGTGCTGCTGGCACAAGCGCTGTTCTCCAACCCCGACATCCTGCTGCTGGACGAGCCGACCAACAACCTGGACATCAACACCATTCGCTGGCTGGAGCAGGTGCTCAACGATCGTGAAAGCACCATGATCATCATCTCTCACGACCGTCACTTCCTGAACTCCGTCTGCACCCACATGGCGGATCTGGACTACGGCGAGCTGCGCGTCTACCCGGGCAACTACGACGAGTACATGACGGCGGCCACCCAGGCCCGCGAGCGTCTGATCTCCGACAACGCCAAGAAGAAGGCCCAGATTGCCGACCTGCAATCCTTCGTCTCCCGATTCAGTGCCAACGCCTCCAAGTCGAGCCAGGCCACCTCCCGCCTCAAGCAGATCGACAAGATCAAGATTGAGGAAGTGAAGGTCTCCAGCCGTCAGAACCCCTTCATCCGCTTCGAGCAGGATAAGAAGCTGTACCGCAACATCCTGGAAGTGGAAGGGGTGTCCAAAGGCTATGGTGAGGCGCCGCTGTTCAAGGGCCTCAGCATGATGCTGGAAGTGGGCGAGAAGGTCGCCATCCTGGGTACCAACGGCATAGGTAAATCCACCCTGATCAAGACCCTCATGGGCGAGCTGGCACCGGACAGCGGCACCATCAAGTGGTCCGAGAACGCCCAGATCGGCTACTACGCCCAGGATCACGCCGACGATTTCGACAGCGATCTCAACGTGTTCGACTGGATGGCCCAGTGGAAACAGGCCAACGAAGACGAGCAGGCGGTACGCTCTGTGCTGGGTCGTCTGCTGTTCACCCAGGACGACATCAAGAAGCCGGTCAAGGTACTCTCCGGTGGCGAACAGGGTCGCATGCTGTTCGGCAAGCTGATGATGCAGCGTCCCAACATCCTGATCATGGATGAGCCGACCAACCACCTGGACATGGAATCCATCGAATCCTTGAACTTGGCGTTGGAGATGTACCAAGGCACCCTGATCTTCGTCTCTCACGACCGTGAGTTCGTGTCGTCCCTGGCGACCCGCATCATGGAACTGACCGAGAACGGTATCCGCGACTTCGGCGGTACCTACGAGGATTACCTGCGCAGCCAAGGCGTGGTGTAACCCCCCGGGTTTTCCATCATGAAACCGGCGCCAATGGCGCCGGTTTTTTTATGCCTCCAAGCCCCCCTCTGCGAGCGGCTCCCACTGCGAGAGAAGGGCTGAGGATGGGGACCAGAGTGAGGCGCGTTGTTATGCCCTATCCGGCTTATCCCCTGCCAGGATAGGCAGCACAAGCCCGTGCCAGTCCCCTTCCCTCTTCAGCCCGCCCGCGCTTGCCGAGCGAAGCATTGTCGGGACATAAAAAAACGGCTCCATCAAGGAGCCGTTTTCAGTTGAGGGCGAGGGTCGATTACTCGACGGTCGCCTCCACGTCGGTGAAGTACTCAATCTTGGCCGCTTTGCGCAGCTCGTCGATCAGCGACTTGTAGTCTGCCTGGGCCTTGCCCTGACCGAGCTGGCCTTGCAGCAGGCTCACCATCTGGGACGGCTCCTTGGTCACGTTGACCTTGTCCAGCGCCACCACCACGCGATCGCCATTGGCTTCGGCCACCAGCTCGACGCTCGGCTTGCCGTCCTTCGGATGGGGCATGCGGAACGCCTGGGCCAGCAGGTTCTGATCCATCTCCTGGGCGAAGCGGGAGACACCCTTGTGGCTCTCCACCTTCAGCCCGAGGGCAGTCAGATCGGCCTGGATGTCCTCGCCGGCGTGCAGCTTGTCGAGCAGGCCCTGGGCCTTGCCACGGGCTACTTCGCTGGCCTTCTCATGCTTGATGGCCGCAATCACCTGGTCTTTCACCTCCGCCAGCGGCTTGGCCGCCTTCGGCTGGTGACCCATGATGTGCAGCACCAGCGCCTTGCCATCGGCGAGCTCGATCACGTCGGAGTTGGTGTTGTCATCGCGCAGCTGTTCGGAGAACGCCACCGCAAGCACCTTGGGATCATTGAGGGGCGCCTGGGCATCGGCCTGGCTGAAGTAATCAGACGAGACCACCTTCATACCCATGGTTTCGGCGGTCAAGTCCAGCGAATCCGGGTTCTCGAAGCTGCTGTCGGCCATCTTCTGCTGCTCGGCGAAGAACAGCTCCTTGGCCTTGTCCGCTTGCAGACGGGTGATGGTTTCGCTCATCACATCCACGAACGGCTTGGTCTTGGCAGGCTCGACGGCCAGCAGCTTGATGATGTGGAAACCGAACGGGCTCTTCACCACAGCGGAGAGATCCCCCGCCTTGGCCAGCGCAAAGGCAGCCTGCTCGAAGGCCGGATCCATCACCCCTTTCTCGAACCAGTCCAGTTCGCCGCCCTTCTTGGCGGAGAAGGTGTCGCTGGAGTTGGCTTTGGCCAGGGTAGCAAAGTCTTCACCGCCCTTGACCTTGGCCAGCAGCTCGTCGGCCTGCTTCTGGGCCGCCTTCTCGTCCTTGCCGAAGGGGATCAGGATGTGTGCCACACGGCGACGCTCGGCACGCTGGAACAGGTCCTGGTGCTGATCGTAGTAATCCTGGGCATCCTGCTCGGTCACCTTGATGTTCTTGCCAAGGTTGGCGGCATCGAGCAACAGGTAGTCGACCTTGACCTTCTCGTCGTTCATGAAGCGGCCGCTATTGGCCTTGTAGAACTGATCCACCTCGGCGTCGCTCACCTCGACCTCACCCATGTAGGCGGAGGCAGCCAGGCGCACCAGGCGCAGGTCCCGGGTCTGGTTGTAGAGCTTGTCGAGCTGCTCGGCCTCGCCCTTGAGGGCGAACTCGGAGCCCAGCAGGGCGCCCATCAGTTGCTGGCGCACCATGTCCTGGCGCAGGGAGTCGCGGAACATCTCGGGGGTCATGCCGGCACGGCGGATCAGCTGCAGGTAACGATCGTTGTTGAACTTGCCGTCCTCGGCAAACTCCGGCATCTCCACGATGGCCTGCTTGATCTGCTCGTCACTGACCCGCAGGCCGAGCTGACGGGCCTTGTCATCGATCAGCGCCTGATCGATCAGCCTGTCCAGCACGCCGCGGCGGAACTGTTTCATGTAATCAGGGTTGGCGGCCAGCTGGTTGAAGGCCTCACCCATTTGGGATTCCATGCGGGCCCGCTCGTTGCGATAGGCATTCTCCAGTGCAGGGGCACTGATGTCATTGCCGTTGACGGTAGCGGGGGCGGTACGTGCCGGGCCATTGAGGTAGCTGCCTACACCGGCCAAGGCAAAGGAGAGGATGATCAGGCCCAAGATAACCTTGGCTACCTTGCCCTGCGCCCCTTCGCGTAGTTTATCCAACATCATGTTTGTACTTATGCTCCCGAACTCGATGGGCATGAATAATGAAAAGGCGCACCGATTGCGATGCGCCTTGGTCAATCAGTATGAGGGAGAGCCCTCTCACTTGTCTGGTCAGCGACCAAGGTCGGAGCCGATGAAAATCAGCGCCCGGCTTAGTTGACCGCGTCTTTCAGGGCCTTGCCGGCTTTGAAGGCAGGAACTTTACCGGCAGCGATTTCGATGGTCGCACCAGTTTGCGGGTTACGGCCAGAACGAGCGGCACGCTCGCGCACGGCGAAAGTCCCGAAGCCAACCAGAGCAACCTGGTCACCCTCTTTCAGGGCTTCGCCCACGGCGTCAATGAAAGCATCCAGCGCACGGCCAGCGGCAGCTTTGGAGATATCAGCACCGTCTGCAATCTTGTCAATCAGTTGAGATTTATTCACTCTTATATTCCCCTTTTATCGAACATCGCTGCGGCACTGATTTCCCTGGCCACAACAAGTGGAGGTTTTATAACAAGCCTCCTGATCAGTTGCAAGTGACAATCTGGCGCAAACCCGCGCCACATCACGCATTGCGACTCATCATGAGTACCCGATCGGTGGTCAAGGCTACTTCCGTTATCCGGCGCATGCAAGCCTTAACCACCCCCCGAATGCGCCAAATTTGCGGCGCATCAACATTTACACGACAGAAACGCGTTCGAAACCCTGCGGATTGTCCTGCAACGCCAGTGCAAGCACCTCATCAATCCAGCGAACCGGATAAATTTCAAGGTCTTGTTTGACATTGTCCGGGATCTCCTCGAGATCTCGTTCGTTCTCTTTCGGGATAAGCACCCGCTTGATGCCGCCACGGTGAGCCGCCAGCAGTTTTTCCTTGAGACCGCCGATGGGCAGCACTTCGCCGCGCAGGGTGATCTCCCCCGTCATGGCCACGTCGGCACGCACCGGGTTGCCGGTGAGGCTGGAGACCAGGGCGGTACACATGGCGATACCGGCGCTCGGGCCGTCTTTCGGGGTCGCCCCTTCCGGCACGTGCACGTGGATGTCGCGCTTCTCGTAGAAGTCGGCGTTGATGCGCAGCTTCTCGGCACGGGCCCGCACCACCGTCATGGCGGCCTGGATAGACTCCTGCATCACATCACCGAGGGAACCGGTGTAAGTGAGCTTGCCCTTGCCCGGCACGTTGGTGGTCTCGATGGTGAGCAGATCGCCCCCCACTTCGGTCCACGCCAACCCGCACACCTGGCCTACCTGGTTCTGATCGGTGGCCTTGCCGTAATCGAAACGCTGTACCCCGAGGAACTCCTTGAGGTTCTCCTGATTGACCTGAACATGCTTGATGCTCTTGTCCAGCAGGATGCGTTTGACCGCCTTGCGACAGATCTTGGAGATCTCGCGCTCCAGGCTACGCACCCCCGCCTCGCGGGTGTAGTAGCGGATGACGCCGACCAGAGCAGAATCCTCGATGGTGATCTCGGACTCTTTCAGACCGTTGCGCTGGATCTGCTTGGCCAGCAGATGCTGCTTGGCGATGTTGAGCTTCTCGTCCTCGGTGTAACCGGACAGACGGATCACTTCCATCCGGTCCAGCAAGGGACCCGGGATGTTCATGGAGTTGGAGGTGGCCACGAACATCACGTCTGACAGGTCATAATCCACTTCCAGATAGTGATCGTTGAAGCTGCTGTTCTGTTCGGGATCCAGCACTTCCAGCAGGGCGGACGCGGGATCGCCGCGCATGTCCGAGCTCATCTTGTCGATTTCGTCGAGCAGGAACAGCGGGTTCTTCACGCCGACTTTCGCCATCTTCTGGATGAGCTTGCCGGGCATGGAGCCGATATAGGTGCGGCGGTGACCGCGGATCTCAGCCTCGTCACGCACGCCACCGAGCGCCATGCGCACGTACTTGCGACCGGTCGCCTTGGCGATGGACTGACCCAGCGAGGTCTTGCCCACACCGGGAGGCCCGACCAGACAGAGGATGGGGCCCTTGAGCTTGTTCACCCGTGCCTGTACCGCCAGGTACTCGAGGATGCGATCCTTGACCTTGTCCAGGCCATAGTGATCCGAATCCAGCACCTCTTGTGCCTTGGCGAGATCTTTCTTGACCTTGGAGCGGGCCTTCCACGGCACCTGCACCATCCAGTCCACATAGCTGCGCACTACTGTGGCTTCGGCGGACATGGGGGACATCATCTTCAGCTTGGCAAGCTCGGCCAGGGCCTTCTCACGGGCATCGTCCGGCATCCCCGCCTCGTCAATCTTGCGATTGAGGGCTTCGAATTCGTCCGGGCTGTCTTCCAGCTCACCCAGCTCTTTCTGGATGGCCTTCATCTGCTCGTTGAGATAGTACTCCCGCTGGCTCTTCTCCATCTGCTTCTTGACCCGGGAGCGGATGCGCTTCTCGACCTGCAAGAGGTCGATCTCCGACTCCATCATGGCCATCAGAAACTCGATGCGCTCGGACACAGAGGCGATTTCCAGCACCTTCTGCTTGTCTTCGAGCTTGAGCGGCATGTGGGCAGCCATGGTGTCAGCCAGGCGCGCCGCATCGTCGATCGCCGAGATCGAGGTCAGCACCTCGGGCGGGATCTTCTTGTTGAGCTTGATGTAGCCTTCAAACTGGCCGATGGCGGAGCGCACCAGCACATCCTGATCCTTCTCCTCGATGGGGGCAGACGCTATGTACTGCGCCTCACCGACGAAGAAGTCCTTGTCATCGATCATCCGCTCAAGACGGGCACGCTGGCCCCCTTCCACCAGCACCTTGACGGTGCCGTCAGGCAGCTTGAGCATCTGCAAAATGTTGGCCACTGTCCCGACGGAGAAGATCTCCTCCACCGTCGGCTCGTCAGTTGACGCATCCTTCTGGGCCACCAGCAGGACTTTCTTGTCCTGCTCCATGGCCGCTTCCAGACAGCGAATGGATTTTTCCCGCCCCACAAAGAGTGGAATGACCATGTGGGGGTAAACCACCACGTCACGAAGAGGCAGGACGGGAATCTCGATGCGTTCTGAACGCTCTAGGTTCATATATGTCCTCTCGGCTTGTTATACCGTTGGCAAAGCGCTTGGCTGAGTATATGGGGGCGCAAAGATGAGATTCAATCGCCTTGGCCGTAAAAAGCATGAAAGGGGCAAAATGCCCCTTTATGTGATTAAAAATCAGTCAGTTACTCTGACGCTGCGGCCTGTGTCTCGGGATTGTCGTAGATCATCAGGGGCGCGGAGTCCCCCTTGATCACCGTCTCGTCGATCACCACCTTGCTGACCCCTTCCAGGGAGGGCAGGTCATACATGGTGTCGAGCAACACGGCTTCGACTATGGATCTCAGACCACGAGCACCGGTCTTGCGCTCCATCGCCTTGCGCGCAATGGCGTTCAGGGCGTCGTCACGGAACTCCAGCTCCACCTCTTCCAGGGCAAACAACGCGGCGTACTGTTTGGTCAGCGCGTTCTTCGGCTCTTTCAGGATCTGGATGAGGGCAGCCTCGTCCAGCTCGGTGAGGGTTGCCACTACCGGCAGACGACCGATGAACTCGGGGATCAGACCATATTTGATCAGATCTTCCGGCTCTACCTTGGCGAAGTTCTCGCTCAGGGTCGCCTTGGCATTCTTGGATTTGACGTCAGCGCCAAAGCCTATGCCGGTCCCCTTGACGGAACGCTGCTCGATCACCTTGTCCAGGCCGGCGAAGGCGCCGCCACAGATGAAGAGGATCTTGGAAGTATCAACCTGCAGGAACTCCTGCTGCGGATGCTTGCGGCCCCCTTGCGGCGGCACTGAGGCGATGGTGCCCTCGATCAGCTTCAGCAGTGCCTGCTGCACCCCTTCCCCGGAAACATCGCGGGTGATGGAGGGGTTGTCCGACTTGCGGGAGATCTTGTCGATCTCGTCGATGTAGACGATGCCGCGCTGGGCCTTCTCCACGTCGTAGTCGCACTTTTGCAGCAACTTCTGGATGATGTTCTCCACGTCCTCGCCCACATAACCGGCTTCGGTCAGGGTGGTGGCATCGGCCATGGTGAAGGGCACATCCAGCAGACGGGCGAGCGTCTCGGCCAGCAGGGTCTTGCCGCTGCCGGTCGGGCCAATCAGCAGGATGTTGGACTTGCCAAGCTCCACACCACCGGACTCGCTGCCGCTGCGCAGACGCTTGTAGTGGTTGTAGACGGCAACTGCCAGCACCTTCTTGGCGTACTCCTGCCCGATCACGTAGTCGTCCAGATGGGCGCGGATTTCATGAGGGGTCGGCAGCTCGCTACCATCGCGCTTGGGAGAGATCTCGCGGATCTCCTCGCGGATGATGTCGTTGCACAGCTCGACACACTCATCACATACGTAGACGGAAGGGCCAGCGATCAGCTTACGCACTTCATGCTGGCTTTTGCCGCAGAAAGAGCAATAAAGCAGCTTGTCGCCCTCACCCTTGCGTTTCTCTGTCATTCAGCGACCTCGTTTTATCAATAGAGGATGGATCGTCCTGTTGAGTTTACAACAGGACGGGATACCCTGCTCAGCCGCGCTGGCTCAGGATGCCGTCAACCAGACCATAGGCCACGGCCTGCTCGGCCGACATGAAGTTGTCACGGTCGGTGTCGCGTTCGATGGTGGCCATGTCCTGTCCGGTATGGAAAGCCAGACGATCGTTCAGGGTATTCTTGATTTTCAGGATCTCCTGGGCATGGATCTGGATGTCAGATGCCTGGCCCTGGAAGCCGCCCAGCGGCTGGTGGATCATCACGCGAGCGTTAGGCAGGCAGAAACGCTTGCCCTTGGCACCGCCAGCCAGCAGGAAGGCGCCCATGGAGCAGGCCTGCCCCATGCAGACGGTGCTGACGTCCGGCTTGATGAACTGCATGGTGTCATAGATGGACATCCCCGCAGTGACGGCACCACCCGGCGAGTTGATGTAGATGCTGATGTCCTGATCCGGGTTCTCGGACTCCAGGAACAGCAGCTGAGCCACCACCAGATTCGCCATGTGATCCTCAACCTGACCGGTCAGGAAGATCACCCGCTCTTTGAGCAGACGGGAATAGATGTCGTAGGAACGCTCCCCTTTCGCCGTCTGCTCGACCACCATAGGGATGAGCGCATTGCGTGGGGATTCAGTCACATCGTTATAGTTCTTGTACATAAGGCATTGTCCCTAAAATAAAATGGCCCGAGTGGAGATCACACGAGCCATTATACTTAACAGTTTTGACCTTAAGTCAAATGTTCTTAGGCAGCGGCACCGGACTTGTTGATCACTTCGTCGAAGGCAACTTCTTTCTCGGTCACTTGCGCCTTGGACAGGATCAGGTCGATGGCTTGATCTTCGATGGCCAGGTTACGAACGCCGTTCAGCATCTGCTCGTTCTTCTGGTAGTACTCGATCACTTCCTTCGGATCTTCGTAGGCAGTGGCCATGGACTCGATGATGCTGGTCACACGGGCGTCGTCAGCCTTGATCTCGTTGGTGCGGATGACGTCACCCAGCAGCAGACCGACGCGTACACGACGCTCGGCTTGCGCCTGGAACAGCTCGGCCGGCAGCTCGGGAGCGTTGCCGCCCTGGAAGCCACCGAAACGCTGCAGGGCTTGCTGACGCAGGGTGTCGATTTCCTGGGCAACGGCAGCCTTCGGCAGATCGATCTGGTTGGCTTCAACCAGGCCGTTCAGCACTTGCTCTTTCACGCTGTTTTTCAGGGCTTGAGCCAGTTCGCGCTCCATGTTCTTGCGCACTTCGGCTTTCAGCTCTTCAACGCTGCCGCTCTCGATGCCAAAACGCTTGACGAACTCTTCAGTCAGCTCAGGCAGTACCTGCTCTTCAACCTTGTTCAGCTTGGAGGCGAACTTGGCCGCTTTGCCCTTCAGGGCTTCGGCGTGGTAGTCAGCCGGGAAAGTCACCTCGATGGTGAACTCGTCGCCCGCTTTCTTACCCAGGATGGCGTCTTCGAAGCCAGGGATCATGCGGCCGGCGCCCAGTTCCAGAGTGAAACCTTCAGCCTTGCCACCGTCGAACTCTTCGCCGTCGATAGAACCAACGAAGTCCAGGGTGACACGCATGCCATTGGCGGCAGCGGCATCGACGTCAGACCAGGTGGCGTGCTGCTTGCGCAGGGTGTCGATCATGTTGGCCAGGTCGGCATCCTTGACGGAGGCAACCGGCTTCTCAACCTTGATGCTCTCGAGACCGGCAACTTCAAACTCCGGGTACACTTCGAAAGTGGCGGTGAATTCGAAATCCTGGCCTTCCTTGATCTCTTTCGGATCCATGGTCGGCGCACCGGCCGGGCTCAGTTTGCTCTCGATGATGGCCTTGATGAAGTTGTTCTGCATCATTTCATCGGCAACGCGGGCATGGGCCATGGCGCCGAACATCTTCTTGATGATGGCAACCGGAGCCTTGCCAGGACGGAAACCGTCGATGCGACGAGTCTTGGCCAGGCCATTCAATTCTTTACGCACGGCAGCGTCAACGGTAGCAGCCGGTACAGTGATGGTAAGACGGCGTTCCAGACCTTGGGTTGTCTCTACAGAAACTTGCATTCTTTTACCTCGTTCAACTCAGCACTGTGTGCTGACCCTTTATTACCCCTGGGCAAAGCCCGGAGTCTTCCTGTTTATAAAGACAACGACTGTCTTTGTGATGAGAAAATATGACGCGACATTATAGCGGCGCACATTGGTCGCGTCGAGCCGCACATCCCCCATCCGGGGCACAGACAGCACAATTTGCGCAAGACTGCCTCCTATATGGGGAAGCCTTGCGCCGAGTTCAAGCATCAGGTTCGCAATAATTTGCACTTGCTCACCTTTTTGCATGCCACCCTATGCTTTTTTCATCTTTCGGCGTCGCCGGGAGCGGTGCGCTCAGGGGGTCTGCGACCCAAATTGTCCGCCTTCTCGCATCAGCCATTGCGTCCCTCGGCGCCGCTCGCTATGGTGACTGCCAATTTATGAGTCTGGAGAGACCCACATGTCCTTTTTCCGCTTCTTGTTCAATCTGCTCTGGTTTGTACTGGGGGGCGTCTTTATGGGGCTGGCCTGGTGGCTGGCCGGGCTGCTCTGCTTCGTCTCCCTGATAGGGATCCCTTGGGGACGGGCCTGTTTCGTCATCGGTACCTTCACCTTCTTCCCGTTCGGCAAGCAGGCGGTCAACCGCAAGACAATGACGGGGCAGAGCGACATCGGCACAGGGGCCCTCGGGATGATTGGCAACATCCTCTGGTTCCTGGTGATCGGCGTCTGGCTGGCCATAGGCCACATCGCCTCGGCCCTGGCCTGCTTCGTGACCATCATCGGCATCCCGTTCGGCATCCAGCACCTCAAGCTGGCCCTGATTGCCCTGGCCCCCATAGGCCAGATGATAGTCACCAACCACGAGGCCGAATCCGGTCGCTATATTCGCTAAACAAGAATGCACCGCCAGGCTATGCCTGGGATGTCAAAAAAGGGCAGACTAGGGTCTGCCCTTTTCCATTGCCCCAGTTCGAGGTCCCCCATGCTGCCCAGCCACTTCTTCGCCAACCTCGCCCGCATGCGGCTCATCTACCGCTGGCCCCTGATGCGCAACATACAGCCGGAGAACATCGCCGAGCACAGCCTGCAGGTCGCCATGGTGGCCCACGCCCTCGGCGTCATCAGCAACCGGCTGTTTGAGGGCAAGGTGGATGCCAACCATGCCGCCGTCATGGCCCTCTACCACGACAGCAGCGAGGTGCTGACGGGCGACTTGCCGACCCCCGTCAAATACTTCAACCCCGAGATAGCCCGCGAATACAAGAAGATAGAGCTCGCCGCCGAGCAGCGTCTGCTCGGCATGCTGCCCCCCGAGCTGATGGAAGACTTTCGCCCCCTGCTCGACTCCGGTGCCCAGGACGACGCCCTCGCCCGGCTGGTGAAGGATGCCGACACCCTCTGCGCCTATACCAAGTGTCTGGAGGAGCTGAGTGTCGGCAACCGGGAGTTCGAGCCCGCGCGCAAGCGCCTCGAGCAGATGCTGGCCGCCAGGATGAACCCGGCCATGCGCTACTTTATCGATGTGTTCGTGGCGAGCTTCTCGCTGCCGCTGGATGAGCTCAACGCCCACTGAGCCAGCCCGAACGACCAGAAGACAGAGGGGCCCGCCGGTCTGCACCGGCGGGCCCCTCTTTTTCAGCATCTTGTCAGGCTTGGCAAACCTGGCCCTAGGATCAGTGGCCCAGCTCCCGGGAGGGCACCAGACCGCTCGCCCGCCAGGCGGGATAGAGGGTGGCCAGCAGACTCATCAGGATGGCGGCACTGGTCACAATCACCAGATCCTGCATGTGCAGCTCTGTCGGCAGGAAGTCGATGAAATAGATGTCCGGGTTCAAGAAGCGATGGCCGATGAGCTTCTCGATAACGCCCAGGATCTGGGTCAGCTTGCTCGAAAGCAGGCCCCCCAGCAGGGCACCGAGCAAGGCGCCCGCCACCCCGTTCACCATGCCCTGGATGACGAAGGTGAGCCGGATCTGGCCCGGGCTAGCCCCCATGGTCTTGAGGATGGCGATCTCGCTGCGCTTCTCGTTCACCGCCATCACCAAGGTGGAGACTATGTTGAAGCAGGCCACCGCCACCACCATCAGCATCACCACGTACATGACGGTGCGCACCATCTGGATGTCCTGATAGAGATAGCCCTGGCGACTCATCCAGCTGCTGATGTAGACGTAGTGCGGGAATTTGCGGGCGGCCGCCACAGTGATGGACTGCGCCTTGAGCACGTCGTTCACCTTGAGGCTGAAGCCCTCTACAGCGCTGCCCATGCCGGTGATGGACTGGGCATCGGCCAGGTGCATGAACCCGAGCACGCCGTCGAGCTGGCCGCCTATTTCCAGCAGCCCCACCACGGTCAGGGTCTCCCGCCGGGGATTCTTGATCCCCGTCTCGTCTCCCCCTTGGGGCAGCAGCAGAGTCACGGGGTCACCTATCTTGACCCCCAGCTTGTCGGCTATGGTCTTGCCGAGGATCACCCCGTGCTCGCCCGCCTGCAGTTCACGAAACCCCAGCCCCGTCATGTAGTTGCCCGCATCCGACAGGTTCGCCTCGAGCTCGGGCAGCACGGCACGCACCTGCACCCCCTTGATGGCGGAGCCGTGCTCCAGAAGGCCATCGAGGCGGATGACAGGGGCCGCGGCTTCGATCCCGGGCTGGGCCAGCAGGTAGTCCCTAAGCCTCGGCCAGTCCGGCAGTGGCGCCTCCATGCCGATGAGTTCCCCGTGGGGCACCACCGAGAGCACCCTGTTTTTAAGTTCCCGCTCGAAGCCGTTCATGGCGGAGAGGCCAAGAATGAGGGCCATCACCCCGAGAGCTATGCCAATCAGGGAGGAGGCGGAAATAAAGGCGATAAAGCCGTTGCGACGGCGGGAGCGGCTGTAACGCAGGCCCAGAAAGAGGGGCAGCGGCTTGAACATCAGGCGACCTCCGCCATGATGCCGCTCACCAGGGTCACCCGGCGGTGCAGCTTGGCGGCGAGGCTCAAGTCATGGGTGACCACCACGAAGGCCGTGCCCAGCTCCCGATTGAGCTCGCAGAGCAGCTCGTACACCGCAGTGGCGCTGGCGTGATCCAGGTTGCCGGTGGGCTCGTCCGCCAGCACCAGGCTCGGCTCGTTGACCAGGGCACGGGCGATGGCCACCCGCTGGCGCTCGCCACCGGAGAGCTCGGAAGGCCTGTGATTGAGACGATGGGAGAGCCCCACCCGTCCCAGCATGCGGGTCGCCTTGTCGGTGGCGCTCGCCACCGATTCACCCGCGATCAGCAGCGGCATGGCGGTGTTCTCCAGCGCGGTGAACTCGGCCAGCAGGTGGTGGAACTGGTAGACGAAGCCCAGCTCCTGATTGCGAAAACGGGCCTGGGTCTTGCTGTCCCAGTGGTGGATGTCCTGCCCCTTGAACAGCACGGCGCCGCTCGAAGGGTTGTCCAGCGCCCCCATCAGGTGCAGCAGGGTGGTCTTGCCCGAGCCCGAGCTCCCCACCACCGCCAGCATCTCGCCGGGGGCGACGCAGAGATCTATCCCCTTGAGCACCTGGGTTTCCAGATTGCCCTCTTTATAGACATGGTTGAGGGCCTGGCAGCGCAGCAGAGGCTCGCAGGACTGGGGTTCATTCATAACAGGGGCTCCACTTATACCGGTGACAACATTGGCACCGGCCACAACGCCGGCACTCGCACCGGAGGTAACAACAGAAGATGATGGATTCACGGCGCTATTCATAACGTAATGCCTCGGCCGGTTTGACCCGGGCCGCACGGGCCGCCGGATAGAGGGTGGCACTGAAGCTCAGCAGCACGGCACCCAGCAAGATGGTCATGACCTGGGCGGGTTCGACGATGACCGGCAGACCGCTGCCCCCCGCCGCCATATAGAGGTTGAGCCCCGCCGCATCGAGCAGGGGGTTGAGTCCGAACGACAGGGCCAGCCCCGCCAGACCGCCAAACAGGGCACCGATGACGCCGCTCGACGCCCCCAACACCATGAAAATCTTGACTATCCCCGACTCGCTCATGCCCATGGTACGCAGTATGGCGACCTCGCCTTCCTTGTCGGTAACCACCATCACCAGGGCGGAGAGGATATTGAAGGTGGCGACCGCGATGATCAGCACCAGCATCAGCCCCATCATGCGTTTCTCCATGGCCACGGCCTGGAAGAGTTCACCTCGCTCCCGGCGCCAATCCTGCCACTCCATCCCGTCCGGCAGCGCGGTTTTCACCACCTCGTCGGCGGCGAAGGGATCGTCGAGCCAGAGGCGGATGCCGCCCACCGTCTCCTCGGGCAGGCGCAGCAGGCGCTGGGCGTCCCCAAGGGCAATCAGCGCCACCTGGCTGTCCACGTCGGCACCGACCCCGAAGATGCCGGAGACGGTGAAGAGCCGCTGGGCCGGCACCCGGCCAAAGGGGGTGAAGCGGGTCCCTTCGGTCAGGATGAGACGCACCTCGTCGCCAATGGAGACCTTGAGGCGGTTGGCCACCCCCTGCCCCAGCACTATGTGGTATTGGCCGCGTTGCAGGCTGTCCAGCCGCCCCCCCAGCATCTGGGCATGGAGGATGTCATCCTTGGGCCAGCGGGCCGGGTCTATCCCCTGCACGCTCACGCCGGTGAGCTGGCCCGGGCTTTGCAACATGCCTTCGCTGTCGAGCATGGGGGCCGTGGCCACCACGTGGGGCAGCTTGTCGAGATCGGGCAGGCCTGGCGGATGGGCATCGATGCGCCCCGCCGGATTGGTCACCACCACGTGGGGGATCACCCCGAGAATGCGCCCCTTGAGCTGCCCCTCGAAACCGTTCATCACCGAAATGACCACCATCAGGGCCGCAACCCCGATGGCGATGCCAAAGGTGGAAAACAGGGAGATAAAGGAGACGAAGCGGTTACTGCGTCGTGAGCCTGCATAACGCAGGCCTATGGCCAGCGAGAGTGGCTGAAAAAGTCCAGTCTTCAAGGATATCTACGTTGCCAACAAAATAAGATGCCGGATAATAGGGTCTGTTGACGCCTCAACGCAAGCCGCGTTGCCGCAGCAGATGACGCAGGGGCAGGCGCAATGGCCCATTCTCCTGAGCCTTAAAGGCAGCCCATGGCGCCATGTTTCGCCCAATGCGCAGGCCCCCGCCGCCATGCTGCGCCCCGTCGTGACGGGAGCACCCAAGGTACGGCCAGACATGGCGTCTCACGCCAGGCCGGGGACGCCGCCGCGGGGCAAGGTCAACAGCGCCGTTAAAAATCGTCTATGACAACAAGGGATAGCCTCCATGCAGGAACAGTTCTTCAGCGTCACCCATGCCACGCCGGTCAATGTGATCCCCATGCCGGCCGACTTTCACCTGCCGACGCTGGAGGCCCTTGATGCCGAGCTGCCCGAGCCCTTTCGCATCGCCTCCGCCATCACCTCCATCGATCTGGTGAGCAGCCGCCTGCTGCGCAACCAGAACGAGTCCATGCACGACCTGGTGGAGATCATCAACCAGCAGTCCCGCAAGATCGACATGATCATGGGCTTCGTGCTGGCGGCGCAGGATCACCCCGAGCATCGCTTCCACACCCTGCGCTTTGGCGCCGGCCAGCTCACCTACCTGCACCCGCGCCAGGGCCACGGCGAGCCGCCGCAGCTGCACCAGCTGGTACGACTCAAGATCTTCCTGCGGGAAGAGGCCTCCGCCGTCTACTGCTATGGCGAAGTCAAGCAGCGGGAGCCCGGCGAGCACGGCACCCATGTGGTGCTCGACTATGTGCGGATCCGCGAGGATGACAGGGAGCTGCTGGTGCGTGCCAGCCTGCATGTGCAATCCAAGCAGCTCAAACTGCGTGCCCAAGAGCGTCAGCGCTAATCACAGCCAACGTCAACGTTAAAAGAATCGAACGATGCCAATGAAACTCCCCGCCTTGCCCGCCAAAGCGGGCCAGAAAATAACCCTGGGCCAGCTGGTCGGCAGCAGCCTGGCGCTGGTTGCCGCCCGCCTCACCCGGGAGGCCAACCGCCCCGTCCTGCTGGTGACCGCCGATACCCCGAGCGCCCTGCGCCTCGAACAGGAGCTCAGCTTCCTGCTGGCCGATCAGGGTTGCCCCGTGCTGATGTTCCCGGACTGGGAAACCCTGCCCTACGACACCTTCTCCCCCCATCAGGACATCATCTCCCAGCGGCTCGAGACCCTCTATACGCTGCCGCAGATGAGCAGCGGCGTGCTGATAGTACCCATCTCCACCCTGATGCTGCGCACGGCGCCCCAGGCCTATCTCGACAAATACAGCCTGATGGTGACCAGCGGCCAGCGCCTCAACCTGCAACAGCTGCGGGGACGGCTGGCCGAGGCGGGCTATGTGGCGGTGGAGCAGGTGCTGGAACACGGTGAGTTCGCCGCCCGCGGCTCCCTGCTGGATCTCTTCCCCATGGGCAGCAGCCGCCCTTATCGCATCGACTTCTTCGACGATGAGGTGGACTCCATCCGCCCCTTCGATCCCGAGAGCCAACGCTCCAGCGAGCCGGTCAAGAGCGTCAGCCTGCTGCCCGCCCGGGAATTTCCCACCGACGAGGCCGCCATCGAGCTGTTTCGCGGTCAGTTCCGCGAGCAGTTCGAGCTGTCGCGGGCGGAGGGATCCGTCTATCAGGAGGTGAGCAAGGGGCGCTGGCCCGCCGGCATCGAATACTATCTGCCGCTCTTCTTCAGCCAGACCGCCAGCCTGTTTGACTACCTGCCAGACAACACCCTGCTGCTCACCGTGGGGGAGATCTACCCGGCGGCCCAGCGCTTCTGGAACGACATAGGCCAGCGCTATGAAGACAGGCGTTGGGACAATACCCGCCCCCTGCTGCCTCCCCAGCAAATTTACCTGCCGGTAGAGCAGCTCTTCGCCGCCCTCGGCCAGTACGGCGCCGTGCGCCTGCAGGAGGCGGCTACCGACGGCGGCGCGGGCCAGCACGACTTGCCCATAGCCCCCCTGCCCGACTTGCAGCTCGATCACAGCAAGGAGCAACCCCTGCTGGCCCTCAGCCAGTTCCTGCAAGGCTTTGCCGGCCGCACTCTGTTCGCGGTGGAGTCTGAGGGGCGGCGCGAGGGGCTCGGCGATCTGCTCGCGCGGATCAAGCTGCAACCCAAGGAGTTCGCCTCCCTCGAGGAGTTCGTCGGTAGCAAGGCGCGTCATGGCCTGCTGGTCAGCCCGCTGGAGCGGGGCTTCCTGCTCGAACCCGCCGGGGCAGAGGCCCTGGCCCTCATCACAGAGACCGAGCTGCTCGGCGGCAAGATCAGAAGCAAGCGGCAGCGGGAGAAGAGCAAGAACCTAAGCTCGGATGCGGTGATCCGCAACCTCGGCGAGCTGACACAGGGCCAGCCCGTGGTGCATCTGGATCACGGGGTCGGCCGCTATCTCGGGCTCGAGACCCTGGATGCCGGCGGCCTGCCCACCGAGTTCCTCACCCTGGAGTACGCCGGTGGCGACAAGCTGTTCGTGCCGGTCACCAACCTGCACCTTATCAGCCGTTACACGGGTTCGGATAACCCCCCCAGCCACAAGCTAGGCGGCGAGGCCTGGGTCAAGGCGCGGCGCAAGGCGGCGGAGAAGGTGCGCGACGTGGCCGCCGAGCTGCTCGATGTCTATGCCATACGCGCGGCGCGGGCCGGCTTTGCCTTCAAGCACGACAAGGAGAGCTACCGCCAGTTTGCCGCCAGCTTCCCGTTCGAGGAGACAGAGGATCAGCTCAACGCCATCAATGCGGTGCTCGGCGACATGTGCCAGGCCAAGAGCATGGACCGGCTGGTGTGCGGCGACGTGGGCTTTGGCAAGACGGAGGTGGCGATGCGGGCGGCCTTCGTGGCGGTGCACGGCGGCAAGCAGGTGGCCGTGCTGGTGCCCACCACACTGCTGGCCCAGCAGCACTACGACAACTTCCGCGATCGCTTCGCCAACTGGCCGGTGCGGGTGGAGGTGCTGAGCCGCTTCCGCTCCGCCAAGGAGCAGACGGCCGTGCTCAAGGAGCTGGCCGATGGCAAGGTGGACATCATCATAGGCACCCACAAGCTGCTCGGCTCCGACCTCACCTTCAAGGATCTGGGGCTGCTCATCGTCGACGAGGAGCACAGATTCGGGGTGCGCCAGAAGGAGAAGATCAAGGCGCTGCGGGCCGATGTGGACATCCTCACCCTCACCGCCACCCCTATCCCGCGCACCCTCAACATGGCGATGTCCGGCATGCGGGATCTCTCCATCATCGCCACCCCGCCCGCCAAGCGGCTCGCCATCAAGACCTTCGTGCGCCAGCACGAGCCGGCGGTGGTGCGCGAGGCGGTACTGCGGGAGCTCAAACGGGGAGGTCAGGTCTACTACCTGCACAACGACGTGGAGAGCATAGATAAGTGCGCCAGCGATCTCGCCGAGCTGGTGCCGGAGGCACGCATAGGCATCGCCCACGGCCAGATGCGCGAGCGCGACCTTGAGCGCATCATGTCGGACTTCTACCACCAGCGCTTCAACCTGCTGGTGTGCACCACCATCATAGAGACCGGCATAGACGTGCCGAGTGCCAACACCATCATCATGGACAGGGCGGATCACCTGGGGTTGGCCCAGTTGCATCAGCTGCGGGGCCGGGTCGGCCGCTCCCACCATCAGGCCTATGCCTACCTGCTCACCCCCCATCCCAAGCTGATGACCAAGGATGCCATCAAGCGGCTGGAAGCCATCGCCTCCCTTGAAGATCTCGGCGCCGGCTTTGCGCTCGCCACCCACGATCTGGAGATCCGCGGCGCGGGCGAGCTGCTCGGCGACGATCAGAGCGGCCAGATCGAGTCGGTCGGCTTCACCCTCTACATGGAGATGCTGGAGCAGGCGGTGGAGGCCCTCAAACATGGCAAGGAGCCGTCCCTCGAGCAACTGATGAGCCAGCACACCGAGGTGGAGCTGCGCCTGCCCGCCCTCTTGCCGGACGACTACATCCCGGACGTCAACATGCGCCTCTCCATGTACAAGCGCATCGCCAGCGCCGCCGACGAGCAGGAGCTGCGCGAGCTGAAGGTGGAGCTTATCGATCGCTTCGGCCTGCTGCCTGAGCCGACCAAGACCCTCATGGAGATCGCGGCCTTCCGCCAGCGGGCCACGGCCCTTGGCATTCGCCGGGTGGAGATGAGCGATCGCGGCGGCTATCTGGACTTCACCCAGGAGACCCGCGTCAACCCGACCTATCTGGTAAAACTGCTCTCCAGCCAGCCACGTATCTATAAAATGGATGGACCTACCCGCTTGCGCTTCCAGGTACCGAACCAGGACAGGGCCATGCGCCTGAAACTGGTGGATGCCCTGCTGACGGATCTCGCCAACAACAGCCTCTAATGGCAGCGAGTGCCAAACAAAACGGGAGCCAAATTGGCTCCCGTTTTTTATTTGCTATCTGTCAGCTGCGTACTATCAGCCCTGGTTGGCCGGATCTTCGTGGGCGGAGAATTCCCGCATAAAGGCCTCGGCCCGCTCCACCATCCTGGTGGAGCCGACGAAGTAGGGGGTACGCTGGTGCAGCGCCGTGGGCTGGATGTCCATGATGCGGCCAAAGCCGTCGGACGCCTTGCCACCGGCCTGCTCCACCAGGAAGGCCATGGGGTTGCACTCATAGAGCAGCCGCAGCTTGCCGTTCGGGGAGTTGGTGCCGGACGGATAGATGTAGATGCCGCCCTTGAGCAGGTTGCGGTGGAAATCCGACACCAGAGAGCCGATGTAACGGGAGGTGTAGGGTCTGTGGGTCGCCTCGTCACGCTCCTGGCAATATTTCAGGTACTTCTTCACCCCGTCCGGGAACTTGATGTAGTTGCCCTCGTTGATGGAATAGATCTTGCCCTCCTCCGGGATGCGGATGTTCTCGTGGGAGAGGCAGAAGCAGCCGATGGAAGGGTCATAGGTGAAGCCGTTGACCCCGAAGCCCGTGGTGTAGACCAGCATGGTGGAGGAGCCATAGACCACGTAACCGGCGGCCACCTGGCGGTTGCCCGGTTGCAGGAAGTCCTCCAGGGTCACCCCGGCGCCCGGCTTGCTGACCCGGCGATAGATGGAGAAAATGGTCCCGACCGAGACGTTGACGTCTATGTTGGAGGAGCCGTCCAGAGGGTCTATCAGCACCACGTACTTGGAGTGACGGGAGAGCTCGGAATCGAAGGAGACGAAGTCCTCCTCCTCCTCGGACGCCATGCCGCACACCTCGCCACGAGCCTCCAGCGCCGCCTTGAAGCGCTCGTTGGCGTAGACATCCAGCTTCTGCTGCACCTCCCCCTGCACGTTTTCGGCCCCCATGGAGCCGATGATGTCCGCCAGCCCCGCCTTGTTGATCTCCCGGTTCACCACCTTGGCAGCCAGACGAATGGAGCTGAGCAAGGAGGTCAGCTCGCCGGTCGCGGTAGGGTAGTCCGCCTGCTTTTTGACGATGAACTCGCCCATGGTGATCATGTTTCGCATTCTTGTTCCTTTAAGATCGTTTCCGTTGGCCGTTGAAAACGTTTGCAAGTGTCGGCAAAAAAAGTGCCGATCCTCGGCAGCGTTGTTTTGTAACCTAATGTAACGCCTGTTTTTTGTTTTTGCAGCGAATTAAGCCGCCGTATAAATCGCCAGAAAACCCCGTCGACAGGGGGCCTAGCGCTGAAAAACGGGCTTCAATCGGCGTCTTTCATCATGTTAATTCGTGACAAGAATGCCATTTCACCCCGCCCCTCCCCATCCGGTTCTCTCCCCCGACGCCAGCCGCGCCCCCTCTTGAGATCTCCTCCTCAATCCAGCACACTGGCTCGGCTTTGGAAGCAAAAAAACATAAGGATATTCAATGAAAAGGACTCTCATTGCCGGCGCGGTTGCCGCCCTGATCTCCCTCCCCGCCCTGGCGGCCCAGGTGCCCGCAGGCACCAAGTTGCTACCCAGTGCCCAGCAAACCTTCGTGCGCAACATAGGCACAGAGCCCGCCTCCATCGACCCCCAGATGGTGGAAGAAAGCGCGGGCAGCGACATCGTCAACGATCTGTTCGAGGGGCTCTACACCCTGGATGGCGACGGCAAGCTGCAGGCGGCCGGGGCACTCGGTTACGAGCTAGATGACACCGGCACAATCTACACCTTCAAGCTCAGACCCGATGCCAAGTGGTCCAACGGCGAGCCGGTGACGGCGGCGGATTATGTCTATGGCTGGCAACGGGCGGCGGATCCCAAGAACGCCTCCAACTACGCCTGGTTCATCGAGCTGACCGGCGTCACCAATGCCAGCGAGGTGGTGCAGGGCAAAAAGAGCCCGGATGCCCTGGGGATCAAGGCGCTCGATGATCACACTCTGCAGGTAACCCTCAAGGCCCCGGTCCCCTTCTTCCTCAAGACCCTCTCCCACTACACCACCTTCCCGGCCCCCAGGGCCACCATAGAGAAGTTCGGCCACGAGTGGGTCAAACCGGGCAACATAGTCTCCAACGGCGCCTTCGCCCTCAAGGAGTGGACCCCCAACGAGCGGCTCATCGCCGAGCGCAATCCCCACTACTGGGACAATGAGCACACAGTGCTGAACAAGGTGATCTATCTGGAGATCGTCTCAGATACCGCGGCCTACAACCGCTATCGCGCGAGCGAATTGCACTACACCACCTATCCCCTGGAGCAGTATCAGCAGATCAAGCGCCAGAGCCCGGACGATCTGGTGAGCGCCCCCATGCTCGCCACCTACTACTACGTGTTCAACACCCAGCGCAAACCCTTCGACGACGTCAGGGTGCGCAAGGCGCTCTCCCTTGCCATCGACAGGGACACCATCACGGAGAAGATCCTGGGACAGGGGCAGCTCTCGGCATTCAGCCTGACCCCGCCGAGCGTCGATGGCTTCGAGCTCAAGCGCCCGGCCAGCGAGCTGATGAGCAAGGAGGCACGCATCACCCAGGCCAAGGCGCTGCTCGCCGAGGCGGGCTACGGGCCGCAAAACCCGCTGGATGTGGACATCCTCTACAACACCAACGAGGGGCACAAGAAGATAGCGCTGGCCATCTCCTCCATGTGGAAACACAACCTGGGGGTCAAGGCCGAGCTCAACAACATGGAGTGGAAGACCATGGTCTCGGCCCTGAACGAAGGGGATTTCGGGGTCAGTCGCTACTCCTGGAACGGGGATTACAACGATGCCTCCACCTTCCTCGACATCATGACCTCCAGCAGCAGCGCCAACAGCGGCAAGTGGTTCAACAAGGCCTATGACGCCCTGCTGGCCAAGGCCCATGACGCCAAGGATCCGGCCGAGCGCAACCGGCTCTATCAGCAGGCCGAGGCACTGATCGACGAAGAGGCCCCCATAGCCCCCGTCTACTTCTATGTGAAGTCACGGCTGCTCAAGCCCTTCGTCAAGGGCTACCCCTACCATAACCCGCAAGATCTGGTCTATGCCAAAGACCTCTATCTGACGGCGCAGTAAGCGCCCCCCAGATAGCAAAAGACCGCCTCCAAGGCGGTCTTTTCGTTCAATCTTCCTGGCAGCCGGCCATCGCGAGCCGGGCCCGCCGCCGCACCCTCACAGGTTTGACCAGCAGCTGTGCCAGCAGCACCCCCAGCAGTGTCATGCCGCCGCCGATCAGGTGATAGCTGGTGAGCGTCTCTCCCAGCCAGCTGATGGCCAGGGCTGCCGTCATCACAGGCAACAGGTTCATGAAGATGGCGGTGCGGCTGGCCCCGAGCAGGGCTATCCCCTGCATCCAGAGCCAGGGGGAGAGGGCCGAGGTCGGGATCCCCGCATAGAGGATGAGCCAGAGCGCGCTGCCATCAGGCCACTTGCCGTCCACCAGCAGGTAGAAAGGGGTGAGGAACAGCAGGCTGCAGAGCACCTGGCCGTAGAGCATGGACCAGTTGTCGAGCCCCAGATCCCAGCGCTTGAGCAGCACGCTGTAGAGCGCATAGGTGGCCGCCGACAGCAGCATGTAGACGGATCCGATGTGAATGCCCTGGGTGAACAAGCGGGTTGGATCCCCTTGCCCCAGCAAGATAGCGAGCCCCAGGATGGAGATGACACCTCCGACGAGGGCGCCCCAGGTGGGGCGCTCGCGCAGCAGCCAGATGCTGAGCAGCACCGTCATCAGCGGCGTCAGCCCCATCATCAGCCCGATCTCGGTGGCTCCCAGGGTCTGGGCCGCGTAGTAGCCGAAGGTCTGGTTCAACACCATGCCGAGCAGGGCCAACATGGCCAGCCGGGAGAAACCGGCCCGCAGCTTGTCACGCATGCGCCAGGCCCGCCGCGCGAGGAAGGGGGTCAGCACCAGGGCCGCCACCATCCAGCGCGACCAGGCCAGGGCGGCCGGCGAGAGCACCCCCACCGCCAGCTTGCTGACGATGCCGTTGCCGGCCCAGATGGCCATGCAGGAAAAGGGGAACAGGAAAGCAAGGGGCATCGCTATGTCCAGAGAAAGGGGGCGGATATTTCGCGGGAGTATAGAGAGGCAAACAGGATAAGCAAGCACCCTGATGCGGGACGCAGCAACCTTATTCGAAAATCGATTTAAGAGGCCTGAGAGGTGTCACAGAGGCCCAGATGCAATCATGCCCGCACTGGGCGGGCATGAGGGGGAGATGACACCATAGATGCGATTCAAGCGGCATCCATGTGCAGCCTCGATATCAGCTCGTTGACTTCGAGCACCGTCTGACGGTGGGGAATATCGGCTTGCAGTGGCATCATCAGCAGGCCCGACTGGAAATCGAAGCGCCCCCTGCCGTGGATGTAGATCCGTCCCTTGAAGAAGGTTTTTACATGCTTTGCCACCATCAGTGGCAGGTACTTCTTGAACACTCTCATCGTTTGCAACCTCTTGCAGTTGTATCCGTATGACAGCAGCTTATGCGAGATAATTCCGTTAAATTTGTATAAAAAACCGGAAAAATCGACTCTCTCTTCCCCAAAAAACCAATCTTTAACTTTTTATTAACTTTTACCGTATTGTATGCGGTCCTTCCAACCAGAGCAAGGCCCCCTTGCCATCTTGCCACTCGATGCAGGCCAGACCCGAGGTGGCAAACATGGGCGCACCCGCCGCCGGACAGAGGCTCTGCACCAGATACCCGACCAGGGGCAGGTGGCTGACCATCAGGATGTTGTCGTGGGTCGCCGCCAGCGCGGTGAGATAACTCGCCACGAAGGCCGGATCCCCATAGGGGGTGATCTCGCCGCTCTCCTCGATCTTGAGGGCCTCGGGCAGCTCGGCAGAGATGGCCTGCCAGGTCTGTCTGGCACGCAGGTAGTTGCTGTGGATCACCAGGCTCAGGGAGCCGGCCAGCTGAGGGGCCAACCAGCTCGCCATGTGGATGGACTCTTCGATGCCTTGCTCGGTCAGTGGACGCTGTTCATCAGTCTTTGCGTTCATGCCAGCCTGGCCATGACGCATGATGTAGATTTTCATTACAACCTCGCCCAGGGGGCCTGTTTAAATAGCGGGGGGATCTTACCCCGCCATGCAGGGGGAAACAATTGCGCTACCTCTCAGAAAAGGGTTTGCCTCGTGAGATAGCGGGGTCGATAATCATGTTTAAATTCAAATAAATTCACCGCGAGTCACGCCCCAATGAGCCCATATGCCAGTCCCAACGACCATCGGCGGTATCACTATCTGGAGCTGGCAAACCGGCTCAGGGTCTTGCTGATCTGCGATCCCGAGACCGATAAATCGGCCGCCTCCCTGGCCGTCAACACCGGCCACTTCGATGACCCTGTCGATCGCCAGGGCATGGCCCATTTCCTTGAGCATATGCTGTTCCTCGGTACCCGTACTTATCCCAAACCCGGCGAGTACCAGCAGTTCATGAGCCGCCACGGGGGCAGCAACAACGCCTGGACCGGCACCGAGTTCACCAACTTCTTCTTCGACATCGACAACGGCTTCTTCGAAGCGGGGCTGGATCGCTTCTCCCAGTTCTTCATCTGCCCCACCTTCGCCCCCGAGTGGGTCGACAAGGAACGCAACGCGGTCGACTCCGAATACCGCCTCAAGTTGCAGGACGATGTGCGCCGCAGCTATCAGGTGCACAAGGAGACGGTCAACCCGGCCCATCCCTTCTCCAAGTTCTCGGTCGGCAACCTGGATACCCTGGCGGACTTGCCCGGCCGGGATCTGCGCTCCGACCTTATTGCGTTCTACGAAACCCACTACAGTGCGGATCGCATGGCGCTGGTAATGCTCTCTCCGGCATCCATTGAAACCCAGCTGGCCTGGTGTGATCGCTTCTTCAGCACAATTCCGGATCGCCGCCTGGGCCCCCCCGCCCTCACGGCGCCCCTCTACCGTCTCGATGATCTCGGCATCCGCATCCAGATAGCGCCGGTCAAGGAGACCCGCAAACTGGCGCTGACCTTCCCGCTGCCGAGCGTGGATGCCCTCTACGACAAGAAGCCCCTCACCTTCCTGAGCCACCTCATCGGCTACGAAGGGGAAGGCAGCCTGCTCTCCCTGCTCAAGGCGAGAGGCTGGGTCAACCAGCTCGCCGCCGGAGGCGGCATCAGCGGCGCCAACTTCAAGGACTTCGGCATCAGCTTCGGCCTCACGCCCCTCGGGCTTGCCCATGTGGACGACATCATCGCCGCCCTGTTCGGCTACCTGAAACTCATCGAACGCCATGGCCTGCAGGCCTGGCGTTATGACGAGAAGCGCAGCGTGCTGGAATCCGCTTTCCGGTTCCAGGAGAGAGGCCGGGCGCTGGACACCGTCTCGGGGCTGGTGCTCAACCTATTCAGCTATGCCCCTGACGATCTGCTCCATGGCGACTACATGATGCGCGAGTACGATGAGCCCCTGATCCGGCGCTTCCTCGCCAAGCTGACCCCCCACAACCTGCGCGTGACCATACAGGCGCCGGAGGTGAGCACGGATCGCCTGGCCCGCTGGTATCAGACTCCTTACAGCGTCCAGGCCATCACCGAGGCCGAGAAGATCCGCTGGCAGCAGAGCGAGCCGGATCCCGCCCTGCATCTGCCCTCCCCCAACCCCTTTATCAGCAACCGCCTCGACGCCAGAACGCCGTCCCTCAGTGCCGACATGCCGGCCTGCCTGGTCGACCGCCCCGGCTTTCGCCTCTGGCACCTGCACGAGCATCTATTTGGGGTGCCCAAGGGGAGCCTCTATATCTCCATCGACAGCGAGCATGCGGTCAGAAGCCCGCGCCACATCGCCATGGCCAGGCTGGCGGTGGAGCTGCTCACGGATCACCTCAATGCCCTCACCTACCCGGCCGAACTCGCCGGGCTCGGCTACCAGATCTATGCCCATCAGGGGGGCTTTACCATCAACCTGAGCGGCTTTGCCGACAAGCTGCCTCTGCTGCTCGACATGATCCTCGGCAACCGTACCCTGGGCTACCCGGATCCGGCGCGCTTCAGCGAAATCAAGGAGCAGCTCATCCGCAACTGGGAGAACCAGTCCAAGACCAGACCCATCTCCCAGCTGTTCAACCAGCTCACCAGTTTGCTGCAACCGAACAACCCGCCGTTCGAGCAGTTGCTGCGCCACCTGCGCACCATAGCACTCGACGAAATGCCCGACTTCGTCGCCCGACTCTTTGCCGAGGTGCACATAGAGACCCTGGTGCATGGCGACTGGACCGCCGCCGAGGCGCTTGAGCTGGCCGCCCTGCTGGAGCGTCACCTCGGCGTCAGCAGCCAGCCCAGCGCCGAGACCCGCCGTCCCCTCATCTCCATTCAGGACAGAGGCACCCTCATTCGCGAGCAGGGGTGCGATCACGAAGACTCGGCGCTGCTGGTCTATTACCAGTCCCGCACCACCCGGGCGCGGGATCTCGCCTGCTTCACCCTGGCCAACCACATCATGTCCTCCACCTTCTTCCACGAGCTGCGCACTCGCCAGCAACTGGGCTACGTGGTGGGCGCCGGCAACCTGCCCCTCAATCGCCATCCCGGCCTCATCTTCTATATACAGTCACCGGTGGCGGGGCCGCAGATCCTGCTGGATGCGGTGGAGGAGTTCATCGATCTCTTCCCGCTGGCCATGCTGGAGTTCACCGAGCAGCAGTGGCAGGACAGCAAGGCGGGCCTGCAGGCCCAGCTCAGCGAGCGGGATGCCAACCTGCGCAGCCGTGGCCAGCGGCTCTGGGTCAGCATAGGCAACAAGGATCTGGGCTTCGATCAGCGGGAGCGGGTACGCGAGGAGGTGGGCAGGCTCAGCCGCGCCGATCTGGTGCGCTTTATCACCCAGCTGCGCTCGCGTACCTCGGATCGGCTGATCCTCTGCAGCTATGGCCTGGGCCACGAGCACGACGAGCACGACGAGCGGATCACCGGCCAGTTCATCGACGATCCCAAGGCGTTCCGGCTCAATGCCGCCACCTTCGAGGCCTGATCAGGCCTCGATACCCGCCCCATTTCCCCGTTCCACGGCAAATTGCAGACAATAAAAAGCCGACCCCTGGGGGTCGGCTGGAAAAACCAAAATCAATTGCGACCAGAGCCGCCAAAAGTGAACATGAGCGTGAAAATCAGACACTGAGTCGATGAACGGCCGAATGGTTCAAACCAGAGCGTATCGGTCGACACCTGCAGTGATTGAGAAACAGCCTTATCTTAGGCATTCCCCCGATTTGTCACGTTGATCTATGTCAAAGGAGGTAAAGAAGCGCGTTTCTCCTCTTCATTGACGGGATCACGCAGTCACCTCAGCCCCGACGGATCAGGCGATAGGCCACCTCATCGAAATAGGAGAGCTGCCCCGAGAGCACCCTGGGGTGATCCAGCTCGGCGGCGCGCCCCAGCACCTCCACGCTAAAGTCGCGCTCGAACAGGGTGCGCACCTCCATTTCACCCACCGAGAACGGCGGCTGCACCTGCTGCTCCGGCTGATACTCGAGGGTCACCAGCAGCACCTGACCACCAGCCTCCATCAGGCGGCTCATCAGGGTCGCATACTGGCGGCGCATGGCCGTCGGCAGGGCGATGAGGGCGGCCCTGTCATAGGCGAGCCGGTAGCGGCGCCCCAGCTCGGGGGCGGCGAAAAAATCCCCCTGATAGATGCGCAGGTCGTCGTGCTGGTGACACTGATAGGGGCCCACCTCGCTCAGGGTCTCGGTCAGGCCGTTCTCGCTGAAAAACTGGCTGATGGCCAGGGCCGAGAGTTCGAAACCATCCACCGGATGCCCCTGACCGCTCAGCCAGAGCAGGTCGCGGGACTTGCCGCACAGGGGTACCAGCACGGGCTCACCCTGCTGCTGGGCCGACCACCAGGATTGCAGCCAGCGGTTGAAATCTGCCTGATGAAAGCCAATCCGGTTCTCTCTCCACTTCTGATGCCAAAACGCCGCTTCCATCATCATCCTCTCGTCATCTGCAATGATGCATCAATATCACAACTTCATCGGGGCGGTGCAACCCTTGTAGCCCCCTGCCCCGCCTTTTTGCAAAACCGAGGGTTACAACAGTAACGGGGGCTGCAAAGAGTCGCTCCGAGATATTCATCCTGGTCAGGGTCTATATCGGGAGCGACGGCCCGGTGACGCCCAGGCGGCCTCACTCAGGCACAGATGGGCTCCACCGTCATGGTGGTCGCCACGGCGTCTATCCGGGCAGCAATCTCAGCAAACGAGGGGCGCTGCAACACAGCCGCCAGGAGACACTCTTCGGCCAGTGAGTGAAGCGCCCCAAGCGCCTCGACCCTGGGGTGGCAGCGCGCCAGCAGCTCCTCCAGCAGGCAGCCAAAGGCCCTGACTTCCAGGCGCTCAAGCCGGGCAGCCCGCTCACGGTCGGCGCTGTCATAACAGGAGGCGGCGCCGAAATCCCCGAGCAGCACCCGCCCCTGTTCCTGAACAGAGTGCAGCAGAGAGTGCAGCATGTTGTGGGCGTAGAGATCCCCGTGCAGTATCCCCCGCTCATGCAGATGGCGGGCGGCGGCGGCCACCCCCTGCACCATGGCAATCAGGGCGTTCGGGGTGAAGGTCAGATCCGCCGGATAGATATCCCGGGTGCAGGAGTCCAGACTCGGCGGCCCGGCCAGATTGACAAACCGGGGGTCTATCAGCGTCATCACCAGGGTCGGCATGCCGGAGGGGTGATCGCTGACTCGGCCCGCCACCCCGATGAGATTGGGGTGCCTGCCTGCGGCGAGCGACACCGCCAGCTCGCAGCGAGGCAGGCCATCGCTGGTCACGGCCCCCTTGAAGAGCTTGACCGCCACCCCCTGCGTCCCCTCATCGGAGCGCAGTGCTGCGCTGTGGATAACCCCGGACGCCCCCTGCCCCAGTTGCTCCCCCAGCGTCAACGCCTGCCAGGGGATCTCGGCCGCGGCTGCCGTCTCGCCGAGTCGGCGCTCTTGCTCGTCGCTAAAGGGGTTGCCTGCATAGGCCAGCCAGGCGAGGCGCGGCAAACCGAGCAGCCACTCGGGAAACGCCTCCAGCCGGTTGGCGGCGATGCGCAGCAGCTCGAGCCGATGGCAATTGGCCAGAGTCTCTGGCAAGGCGGTCAAGCGGTTGCCCGCCAGCATCAGCTTTTGCAGGGCGGCGCACTGGCCTAGCTCGTCCGGCAGTCGTTCGATAACGTTGTCGGTCAGGATCAACCAGCGCAAGCCAGCAGGCAGGGATGCGGCCGAGACAGTGGCAATCCGGTTGGCCTTAAAGCCCACCATGGTGAGCAACCGGCAGCGCCCCAGCACCTCGGGCAACTCGGTAAAGCGGTTTTCGGAGCAGAATATGATGCGAAGCTTCTTGAATTCGGCCAACTCGTCCGGCAGCGTGCTCAACTGGTTGCCGGTGAGATCCAGCACCTCCAGCGTCTCTTTAAGGCTCAGGATCTCGGGGGGGAAAACCGAGAGGTTTTCAGCGAGTTTGAGGTGGCGAGCGCCGCAGAGTTCGCCCGCGCGCAGCTGTTCCAGGGTATGCATAACCGTTTCTCAATCCTGATGACCGCTCTGACGGCGCAACCAGCCATCAGAGCGCGCCGAACCTGCGTCCAGCGGTTTTAAAGGGGGGCATTATAAAGAATTCGGGGCGCAGATCGCCCCTTTTGTTGCCTTGGCAAGGTATAGCGCTTAGCCCCCCAGCGGATTTACGAAACACGTAGGGTGCAATAAGCGCAGCGCATTGCACCATTTGCTGAACGGCTTTTGTGCACGATATGAGGCACAAAATTAGAGGTGCAATTTCATTGCACCCTACGGTACTGACAAGGGAAACACAGAGCGTGCGGGCATAAGGCAACAGACCATCAGATATCGCCGGACAATCGTCCGGCGATATCAAGGGGCATGATAGGGGGAGAAGGCCCCTTTCTGTTGCTTTATCACGGGGCATGGTTGTGTTCGGCCTGTTCCGCGAACATAAAGATGTTGAAAGAAAAACCAAATTGAACCAAAACCACCGAGCGTTGCGAATCCGTCTTAAACCGTTTGTTAGGTACTTATTCCCATGTGGCACTTTTTAATGTTGAGGCGAGAGCTTCGGGATTATCCCATTCTGATGAAAACTGCTTGAGGTTAAATATTCTAGCCCCCATAATACCGCCACTAGAGATTTTTTTAAAATTAGTTAACTGCAAATCTCCACAAAAAAACCTATGCCCAGAGCCAATACTGTAACCACAAACAACCTTTGCATCAGAAATGATACCCATGATCTTTTCATCATATTTATCTGTAGGTTCACAATCGACATACGACTTAATTAGCTTCCCATCTATAATATCAACATCAATAATACCATCTAATTCCCATAGAGCTTGCACGCACTTTTTTGCATATATACCTAAATAACGATGATCAGAATATCCTCGATCAGATGGTTGAAAATAGACACCATATTTTAGATTGATAGAGACACTATCCCCGCAAGGAACTACACGCATTGTATGACGAGTTCTATCAAAGAGGTGCGTATAACTACAATACTCGCGATAATCCTCAACCAACTCATTCATTTGATACTCATGGTCTTGGAAGAGACCTTCACACGCATTACAGATATCTTCGTAGGTTATGTGCTGGAAGACAACTGAAGGATGTTCTGACTTGACGGCAGTAGTAATTTTTTCGGATTTTGATTGGGTCAGAGGTGCTTTAGTTAAAAGTAATAGGATCTGAACCTCTTCACCTTTAAAACCTTTAGCATGACGAAGTAGCTGCCCTGCGCTTACTGGCGAATCCACTTTAGATTCAAGTAGTATTTTAAAACTTCTTTGCATTATTGTCGCATCAGGAACCGAGTTGGCTTCCTTCTGCTGCTGTGTGATTTCCAGACCAATTTCAATCGACTCGTCGGTCAAATCCGTCAATAGTTGGGAAGCCTTGATCGGTGAGTACTGATAGATCCGCGATATTAACTGTAGAGTATTATTTGTAACTGTATTTTCAACTGAACTATAACGCTGAAAGTAATGAATTTTTCCCATTTTCCCCTCGAATCCTGAAGTATACCTAACGCCCTGTTAGGGGGTGAGAAACGAAATACAAAAGGCGCCAGATACCACCTTAAAAACTTAAATCAACGCATGATAAAAATGCCACGCGTTGCGAATCAATCTTGAACTTCTTGTTATGTTACGGTCTGATTTTTATGCTAATTTTTGATTTAAGCGATCTGAAATACTCTTTGATACACCTAACCACTCCATTGCTTCAGTCTTAGTAAGATCAATTCCACTCACATGCACAATTTCATTTCTTAAACGATACATTTTTAAGATTAAATTGGCTAAGCCACTGTCAATTTTATATGAACTTTGTAATTGCTGAACTAATTTGTAAATTGGCTGACGCTTACCATCGGAACCCTTAGTTATAAGGATATTCTCGATATTTTGCCAAGATTGTAAAAAAACCCATTCAGGTGCTATCTGCACTAATTCCAAATCGCTAGCACTATAAGAAGAGCTAGGATAAGCAATCGTAATTCCGAGTTCTATTGCATCACCCTTGACCTCATTGATAGCTTCAACCAGATCAATTTCTATATCCCCATATTTTGCTTTTTTAACTCGTTGCAATAGCTTGGCTACATCTTTTTTGAAATACAAAAATGCGCCTCCAACTACTCCCGGCCAAACCAAATGACCTACAAGATCAACAACCAACTTAAAATACTCGATCATTTATTCTTCCACTTTAGTAAAATAACGCCGTGCTCCACGACAAGTCTAGAGCGAAACGAAAAATTGTCCGACAGCAGCACCTTGTTAGTACCTATTGCTCAGGTGTAATAAAGACTGTGACCGGAACACTATTAATTTCTTTTGTAAGGTCACTTTCAATCCCTCGGGGATTTGCGACACGCCCTTCCGGATCATAAACAAAGCATACTAAAGTGTTACAATCCGGATGAGCTTGATATCGCTGTGAGTCGATTATAAGCTGCTCACCAACTTCTTTTGCAGACAAACCTTGTCTAGTCTTCTTAATCTCGATAATTATTTTTTCTTGCTTCAGCAAAAAATCGACTCGCGACGAAGCACCCGCGTAACTGGGTGTGTACTCCTCAGCCCTTACATCATCAAAGTAGATTCGCAATAGAGAGTGAAAAAGGTCTTGAACATCATATTCATCTTCGATTTCGATTGTTTTTCTCGAACCGTGTCTAGATCGAAGCTGTCGTGCTACTCTGTGGAATCGGCGAATTAGCAATTCAACTTTATCAATAGCGAATGACTCTTGTATATAAGATTCTGGTTCATTCTCCCAATATTCTTTCACCTCATCGATTAGTGACTCCAATACAGAGATAGCAGTTCTTACCCCACCACGATAGGCATTTTCAAATGAGGAATCTGGAGTCCCTGATGTAAACATCATTAATGAATAGTGGATGTCTGTAAAATCTTTCAAATGCCTGGTCCCCTCACCAAAAATACGCTCTATAGCCACTTCCGTATCTCGGTGCCATTTTTTGAAGTCTTGACTCCCTCTTGGCATGCTAGCTAATTGAGCGGCTCTCGCCTTTAAACTATCTAGCCTTTCAACAGCTTCAGATTTGTTCAATTCTTATTCTCCTTGAATACTAACAGTAATTAGATAGAATGCGGTACTAATCCAATAGCAGAACCTTCCGTATAATTCCGCTTCATCTTCATAACCTTCAAATAATTCATTTAAAATAATAATATTACCAAACTGTCACTGGTATCAGACCGCATTCTATTCCATCCACTACGGTCCTACTGCACTCGGGGTGCTCGCGCTTATCCTGAATAACAGCAAGGGCTACCGCCCGACAGCGTCCAGTTTGCAGCCTTTGATCCACGAGATGTCGCTGGCGTGACTCATAGGTGACTCCAAAGAGGCCATATCCAGACGGCTATCCTAGCGAGCGTGAGAGACAAGAAAAAGAGTAGGGTGAGCGTTTCCCAAGCCAGATCAAGAAATTAACCCATCTTGGGGGCGTATCAGCAGCTCGCGTCACCATCCTGCATCAAGATGGGGCATCGAAGCGGCGGGTATCCGGCGCCATTGCCCGCATGGCACCTGGCGGACAGGGGGAGCACCCCCTCCCCTGTTTGGATAAACCACAGCCTGCCGCCATATGTGGACGCATAGATGATGCTCTGCCGATCGACTCAGGAACTCACCACGACAACATCGGCAACACGGCTTCCATCCTCCTGCACCAAAGGAAAAACTTTCGCGCAAACGCTTGAAAAAAGAAAAGACGCCTCAAGGGCGTCTTTTTGACAGTTTTGCGTTATCGGCAGGAAAGCGTTAGCCGCTTATTCCCACGCCTTTATTCCCATTCAATGGTCGCGGGCGGCTTGCCGGAGACGTCGTACACCACGCGGGAGATGCCGTTGATCTCGTTGATGATGCGATTCGACACGTGACCCAGGAAGTCATAGGGCAGATGGGCCCAGTGGGCGGTCATGAAGTCGATGGTCTCGACGGCGCGCAGGGCAATGACCCAGTCATATTTGCGGCCATCGCCCATGACGCCGACGGAGCGCACCGGCAGGAAGACGGCGAACGCCTGGCTGACCTGGTTGTAGAGGTCGGCCTTGCGCAGCTCTTCGATAAAGACCGCATCGGCCTTGCGCAGCAGGTCGCAGTACTCTTTCTTCACCTCGCCAAGCACCCGCACACCCAGACCCGGACCCGGGAAGGGGTGACGGTAGAGCATGTCGTAGGGCAGGCCGAGTTCGAGACCGACACGGCGCACTTCGTCCTTGAACAGCTCGCGCAGCGGCTCCACCAGACCCATCTTCATCTCTTCCGGCAGGCCGCCGACGTTGTGGTGAGACTTGATGACGTGAGCCTTGCCGGTCTTGCTGGCGGCGGATTCGATGACGTCCGGGTAGATGGTGCCTTGCGCCAGCCACTTGGCGTTTTTCAGCTTCTTGGCTTCGTCGTCGAACACTTCCACGAAGACGCGGCCGATGATCTTACGCTTGGCTTCCGGCTCGTCTTCACCTGCCAGGGCAGAGAGGAAGCGCTCTTCGGCATCGACCTTGACGATCTTGAGGCCGAAGTGATCGCCAAACATCTCCATGACCTGGGTGCCTTCGTTCAGGCGCAGCAGGCCGTTGTCGACGAAGACGCAAGTCAGGCGATCGCCGATGGCGCGGTGCACCAGCATGGCGACCACGGAGGAGTCCACACCGCCGGAGAGGCCCAGGATCACTTCATCGTCACCCACCTGCTCGCGGATGCGGGCGACGGCGTCGTCGATGATGGTGGCCGGGGTCCAGAGGCATTCGCAGCCGCAGATCTCCTTGACGAAGTGCTCCAGCATGCGGGCACCCTGACGGGTGTGGGTCACTTCCGGGTGGAACTGCACGCCGTAGAAGCGACGGGCCTCATCGGCCATGGCCGCATGGGGGCAGGTCGCGGTCTGGGCTATGGTGGTGAAGCCGGCGGGGATCTCGGTGACCTTGTCGCCGTGGCTCATCCAGACGTCCAGCAGGGCGTGGCCGTTCTCGGCGATGGCGTCTTCGATGTTGCGCAAGAGGGCGCTGGTCTTGCCGGAGTGGCCCAGCACTTCGACCTGGGCATAACCGAATTCACGCAGGGTGGAGGATTGCACCTTGCCGCCGAGCTGCTCGGCCATGGTCTGCATGCCGTAGCAGATGCCGAACACCGGCACACCGGCGTTGAAGACGTACTCGGGGGCACGGGGGCTGCCCGCCTCGGTCACGGATTCCGGGCCGCCGGAGAGGATGATGCCGCTCGGATTGAATTCGCGGATCTGCTCTTCGGTTACGTCCCAGGCCCACAACTCGCAGTAGACGCCGATTTCACGGACGCGACGGGCGATAAGCTGGGTGTACTGGGAACCGAAATCCAGGATGAGGATGCGGTGCTGGTGAATGTCTTTAGTCATTTTATTCCTGCATCAGGCTGATTTGTCACAAAAAGCGTGGGGATAAAAACGTGTTAAAGAAACGGGGCCAGAGCCCCGTTTCATCAGCCCATCCGGTAGTTGGGGGCTTCTTTGGTGATGGTCACGTCATGGACGTGGGACTCTTTCATCCCGGCGCCCGAGATGCGCACGAACTCGGCCTTGGTGCGCATGTCGTCTATGGTGGCGCAGCCGGTCAAGCCCATGGAAGAGCGCAGGCCGCCCATCTGCTGGTGAATGATCTCTTTCAGGCGGCCCTTGTACGGCACGCGCCCTTCGATACCTTCCGGCACCAGCTTGTCGGCGGCGTTGTCGGTCTGGAAGTAGCGATCGCTGGAGCCCTTGGACATGGCGCCGAGGGACCCCATGCCGCGGTAGGACTTGAAGGAGCGACCCTGATAGAGCTCGATTTCGCCCGGCGCCTCTTCGGTACCGGCAAACATGGAGCCCACCATGACGCAGCTTGCGCCCGCGGCTATGGCCTTGGCCACGTCGCCGGAGAAGCGGATGCCGCCATCGGCAATCACGGGTACGCCGGTGCCTTCCAGGGCGTCAACGGCGTCGGAGATAGCGGTGATCTGGGGCACGCCAACACCGGTCACGATGCGGGTAGTGCAGATGGAGCCAGGGCCTATGCCGACCTTGACGGCATTGACGCCGGCAGCGACCAGCGCCAGGGCACCGGCGGCAGTGGCCACGTTGCCACCGATGATTTGCAGCTCAGGATAGGCATCGCGGGTCGCCTTGATGCGATCCAGCACGCCCTGGGAGTGGCCATGAGAGGAGTCAATCAGCAGCACGTCCACACCGGCTTCCACCAGGGCGGCGACGCGCTCCTCGTTACCGGCACCGGCACCGACGGCGGCACCGACCCGCAGACGGCCGCGCTCGTCTTTACAGGCGTTCGGCTTGCGCTCGGCTTTCTGGAAGTCTTTGACGGTGATCATGCCCTTCAATTTGAAGTCGGCGTTCACCACCAGCACCTTCTCGATACGGTGTTTCTGCATCAGGGCAACCACCTCTTCGCGAGGGGCCCCTTCACGCACGGTGACCAGACGATCCTTCTGGGTCATGATCTGTTCAACGGTCTGGGAGAGATCGATCACGAAGCGCACATCACGGCCGGTGATGATGCCGACAAGCTGGTTGCCGTCAGTGACCACAGGGTAACCGGCGAAACCGTTCTTGTGGCTCAGCTCCTTGACCTGGGCAATGGTCATGTCAGGGCGTACGGTGACGGGGTCGGAGACCACGCCGCTCTCGTACTTCTTGACCTTGCGCACTTCGGCAGCCTGCTGCTCGATGGACATGTTCTTGTGAATGAAGCCGATACCGCCTTCCTGGGCCAGTGCGATAGCCAGACGGGCTTCGGTCACTGTGTCCATGGCAGCGGAAATCATCGGGATATTCAGGGAGATAGCAGACGTGAGCTTGGTACGCAGGTCGGCGGTATTCGGAAGAACAGTGGAGTGTGCTGGAACCAACAGTACATCGTCGAAGGTCAGCGCTTCTTTGGCAATCCTGAGCATGGCAATATCTCACCGTTGAGGAGTGGGGGTGTAAAATATTGCCGACAAATTTTACTCATGCATTGGTCACTGGTAAAGAAGTTTTTTGAATTTTTTATGGTGTAGCCCGGTTTAACGCCGCCAACGGGGCAAAAAACCAATAAATTCAGGCGTAACCATGCCTTTTTTCGCGACAAGATGATCTTTTTTGCCGTTGGCAGCCAAATGCCCGCCAGGCGCCCCTAGGGTCACTTTTTAACAATTCCCCTCCCCCTCTCGGGACCGCCACTCAGCCCCCCTGATAACGACCGGGTTTGTGCCAGTTCATCAGCATGGCGTTCATGGCGAGCGCGCTCAAGGTGGACCAGAGCAGCAGGGAGAGCGGCAGCGTGAGCAGGGAGAGCGCAAACACCAGCACATCGAGCAGCATCTGGCTCTTGCCTGCGTTGATGCCGGTGCGCCTTTGCAGCCAGAGCGTCACCACGCCTATGCCCCCCACCGAAGCGTTGTGGCGGGCGAGGGAGAGCACCCCCATGCCGAGGAAGGTGCCCCCCACCAGGGCGGCAAACAGCGGGTGGATGTAGCTCACCGTCAAGAGCAGCGGCACCCCCTGGGTGGCAGCCGAGAGCGCCACATTGACCACCAGCGTCTTGAGCATGAAGCCCCGCCCCATGGTGAAGTAGCTGAACACCAGAAAAGGCAGGTTGGCCAGGAAGAAGAGCACCCCTATGGGAAGGCTGCTGACGTGGGCGAGCAGCAGGGCTATGCCCGCTATGCCGCCGGTGATCATGCCGGAGCACTTGAGCAGGTTGAGGCCGACCGCGATGAACATGACCCCGAGGATCATACCGTAGACGTCGTCCTTGAGGGTGTGGGCCAACCCTCTGCCCACAGCCGCCGGCTGCATGGTCATTTCACCTTCCATATGACTCCTTGACACGAATTGATTGTGGCGTCCCTTGCCCGAAAACCAGGCCGTTCCGGCACGGATGGCGGCGGTACATTCAGCCTGCTGGCACCAGCCCCCGACCTTGCGGCCCCCTGCCCCTGACATCGCCATTATGGGCATGACAAGTCACAGCAAAAAGAGCGCCAATCAAAACAAGAGTCCGATATACCATCAAAAATCGAATTTAAATTCCGCATAGCCATCAAAAAACAGATGGATCATACCAATCCAGGGATCAGCTCCCATGCTGGATCAGCATGTTTACCCAATTAACCCAAAAACATGTCGTGGTCCTTCCTGATTAATTCGTTTATTCGGTTGATCATGCCGATAAAATGTCACTTTACAGCATGGAAGATGCCCGTCAGGAGGGCGCCATGGGGCTGTCTGACATGTTTCTGCGGGATTGGGCGCAAGGGCAAACAACAAGGAAGTGCACCATATCAGGGCGGGCGCACCAAAAGTGTGCACCCAGAGGCCAGGCGCTTGCCTCGCCCGACACGACCCGGGTGGGGTGCACCCGCCCTCATGCACCCGCTTCATGCCTCGGCGCCATAAAAAAGCCGGCCCGAAGGCCGACTCGCTGCACAGAATCACAGGGGTTCCTTATTTGAGGTACTTGCCGTCTGCCCCCACCTTGCCGGGGCCAGCCAGCACCCAGACTCGTGCCGAGTAGGCGGGCACCGCGAAGCTCAGGCTGCCGTTGCTGACGCTGACCGTGGTACCGGTCACCGCGTCCCTGTAGGTGCCATTCTTCAGGCCGCTCAGGCTTATCTGCTGGGCCGAGTTGGCCGCGAGGCCCACGGCGGCGTAGCTGCCTTGAGCGCTCAGGTCACGCACAAAGCTGATGCCGCTCCCCCACTCGTTCACCTGGCTCATGGGCGCCTTCTGCAGGGCGGGCACCGCCTTGCGGATCTGGTTCAGGCGCTTGATGTGCTGATAAAGCGGGTGGCTCGGGGTGGCCGGGTTGTCCAGCACATTCCCAAAGTAGGCTCGGCCGGTCTGATCCACCGTCATGGTGGCGCCGTCGATGTCCTGGGGCTTGCCGGCCTGGAACATCACCTCCTCCCCGTAGTAGAGGGTCGGGATGCCGCGGGCGGTCCAGAGCAGGTTGTAGGTCATGGCCGCATTGCCCTCTTCCCCGCCGTAGCGGTACTTGAAGTCATTGTCCGGCCCCACGTCGTGGTTCTGGAAGAAGGTGATGAGCTTGGTGGCATCCCCATAGACCCAGTCCATGGCGAAGATCCCCCCCACTCCGCCAAAGCTCCCCTTGGTGACGTTGTCACGGAAGGTGGAGAAGAGGGAGAAGTCCAGCACCGAGAGACCCGAATCTCCGCCAGCGCGAGGGTTGGCCGGGTTCGGGGTGGTGCGGGTGTACCACCAGGGACGGATCACCGCGGAGGCGTTGTCGTTGGCGAGTTCGGATCCCCAGCCAGTGCCCTTCACCAGGTTTTCGCCGAACACGAACAGCCCCGGCTTGTGGGCCTGCCAGTCGTGCACATAGGTCAGCAGTTCGTCCCGCTCTATGTGCTTGAGGGTATCGATGCGGATGGCATCCACCCCCATGTCGAGGTACTGACGAATGGCGCCGTTGAGGTAGTCCTTGACGTTCTGGTTGCCGGTAGCGAGATCGATGCAGTCCCCCGCCATGTGCTTGCGCTGCAGGGCGAGCGGGTTTTCCCAGTCGCCGCCGGACATGAAACCGTCCAGGTGATACCAGCTGGGATCCAGGGTCTGGGCATCGATGCCGAAGAAGCGGTTCGGATTGTAGCCAGCGCTCGGCACGTTGGCCCCTGTCTTGGGATCGATCAGGGGCTGGGTGCCGGCCGGATCGGACTGGCAGCGGGCCTTGTACCAGTCGGGGGCGGCGGGGTTGTCATCGTCACAGCGGTTGGCGCTGGCGTAGTCCCCGAGGTTGCCCTGATAGGGCCCATTGTTGATGAGCCCCTGGCTGGAGCCTGCCGGCACGTAATATTTGACCGGCAGGCGATCGATCCAGGTCTTGCCACGCAGGCCGTACTGGCTGGAGTGGTTGATCACCACATCCTGTATCACCTTGATCCCCTTGGCGTGGGCGGCCTGGATGAACTCCCGGTAGCCCGCCCCCGGCGACTCCAGCCGGGGATCGACCCGATAGAAGTCGTAGGCGTGATAGCCGTGATAGTCGAGGCCGGAGCGGTTCTCCACCGGCGGCGTCACCCAGATGGCGGTGAAGCCGAGATCCTTGATGTAGTCGAGCTTCTCGATGAGCCCCTTGAAGTCGCCACGCCAGTGGGGATCCCCCGCCTTGTAGCGGTCGCGGTTATGGTAGTTGTTGCTCCCGTCCCCATCGTAGAAGCGGGCGGTCAGCAGGAAATAGATGCTCTCGCCACGAAAATCGCCCCCCGCCACCGGGGTCTCGCCAATCTGATAGCTGAAGCTCTGCTCCCCTTGATTGCCGGTCCCATCGACACTCAATGTCTTGATCACCAGATCGGTGCCGCTGCCCTTGTCGCTGGCGACAATGGCCTGGCCGGCGTAGAGGGGGGACGCCGTGGTGGGCTGGCTGCCGTCCGTGGTGAAATGGACTCTGGGGGCGCTGTCATTATCGTCGCTCACCGAGAGGGTAATGGACTGCGCCTCTGCATAGCTGCCCGGGGCCGGGGTGGCGGTCACAGTGGGCGCCTGATTGTCGGCGCCGGCCAGAGGTGCCGCCTCCAGCGTCTTGTCCTGGCTATCGAAGCAGATGCGGTAACTGGTGTTGGCACTCACCTTGTAGTCCTGGGTCGGGTAGGCTTCGGTCCAGTCCCCCTTGCGGTCAATCTTGAAGCGGGGGTTGCTGCTGCCAAAGGCCTGCTCGGTACAGAAGGTCACTCCGTCCTCGCTGATCATGGCGGTCAGGCCCCAGTTGTTGGGGGTACCGCGGAAATACCAGTTGCCTCCGGTCTGGGGGGCGGCCACCAGGCTCACGCTGCTGCTGCTCTTGGCCCCCTGATCGTCGGTGACCGTCAGGCCATAGGTGAAGGTGCCCGCCTGAGCCGTATTGACGCTGATGCTCTCCGTGGTTTCGCCGCTGCTCCAGAGATAGCTGGCAATCTGGCCATCGGGATCCGTGGAGTCGCTGCCGCTCAAGGTGAGCGCATCCCCCACTGCGACATTCAGGGTGCCGCCCGGGGTGATGACAGCTATGGGGGGCTGATTGTCGTCCCCGAGGGGCGTGATGCTGTAGGCCTGGGTCTCGTCATTGACCTGGAAGCGCACCATTCCGGTGCCGCTCCAGAGGATGTCGCCGCCGCTGCGCTCCAGCACACCATCGGCGTTGCTGTCGCCGAAGTTGATGGCCCAGTCGCCCGCCTGATCGAACTTGAGCCGCTGGTTGGTCTTGCCATCCATGTAGGCCTCGGCCTGCCACAGGTGGTCGGCCACCAGCGTCATGGGCAGGCTGGCCCAGCCATTGAAGGTGCCGCGCACCTGAAGCTGCGGCAGCGTCCTGGCAAACCCCGAGGCCTCGCAACTCGCCACCGCCGTGGTGGTGATGGCCTGGGTGCCGGCATGGATGCGGATCTGATAGTGGGTGTTGGCAGTGACCGCGTAGTCGGCGGTCGGGTAGCTCTGCTGCCAGTTGCCGTATCGGTCGATCTTGAAGCGTGGGCCGCCGCTGGCGTCCCCGCTCTGGAAGAACTGACAGGTGTCAAAGTTGAGCCCATCGGTCGACACCATGGCGGTCGCCGCCCATCCATTCGCGGTGCCCCGGAAGAACCACTCCGCCGCCGCCCCGCAGGGCGCCGTGATCAGGGTTCCCAACAATCCGGCCGCGAGTATCCATCTAGCCATTGATAGTCCTTTATTTTCATTGTTTTGTGTGTGACGCCGGTGTGTCCCGGCATTCCCCATCCGCTACATTCCCGCCTTCGAATGAGTCACGCCAGTCTAGGGCGTGCACAGGCCGACTCATGGTCGATACGTATGAAATGTGACCTGAATCGCCCCGCAAATAATGCATATGTGATTGATAGCGCTTTCATTTCTGCTTAGGCCGCGGGCCAGAATGAAGCCCGGCGCCTGCCACTAGCATCCCACCTCTTTATCGCGCCCCTGTCAGGGTCCGGCACTGTCTGTTTACTGAGGGTTGCGATTAAAACGCGATTGATAATGTTTCTTGTTTGCAGGCTATCCGATGGCGCATGCTGGGCGCCAAGGCCCGGATCCGGGGCCAATCCCATGGGCATTTGAGTACGAATATGACGACCAGCAAGGAGGCAGGCTGATGGATGCCTGCGCAATGAGGCCGACTCACGGCCGCGACCAGCAGGCATTGGGCCCGGTTCACCTTGCCTGCCTGAGCGTCGCCCTTGTCTTGCACCTCGCCCTCCTGTGGCTGATGCAAGGCAGTCGCCCCGCCCCCGTCACGCCCCCCGAACCCATTACCCTCTCTGCCCGCTGGGCCGGGGAGTCGAACCAGCATGACGCGCCGGGCAAACCGGCGGCGCCAGCGCCCACCCCGGCCCAGCCGAAGGTCGTCAAGCTGCCCACGCCCGTTAAGCAGAAGCAGCCCAAGCCGGTGGTCAAGAAGCCCGCCCCCAGACCGATGCCCAAGGTGCCGCCAGCGCCCGTGGTCAAACCTGTCGCCAAGGCCCAGCCGGTGACGACGCAGGCGGCCCCCGCTGCACCGCTGACCGCGGCCAATCCCTTGAGTCGCGGCAGCAACAGCGCCCCGGCCAAGACGAGCCAGAGCGGGACAGGCGGGGGCAGCAGCGCCCCCATCGCCCGGGACGCCAGATTGAACAACCCCGAGCCCCCCTACCCCCCGGAGTCACGCAGACGGGGAGAAGAGGGGCGCGTGGTATTGAAGGTCCGTGTCAGCAAAGAGGGCACGGCGGAGTCGGTGGAGGTCGAGCGCAGCAGCGGTCATCGGCGCCTGGACATGGTTGCCCGCAAGACGGTCAGCCGCTGGCGTTTCATTCCGGCCAGGCAGAATGACAACGCCGTCGCAGCCTGGGCCGGGGTCACCATTATTTTCAAGTTAGGGGCATAAGTCATGAATCCGGAAATCGAAACAAGCGGCATGGGCATGGCTCATCTGCTCAGCCAAAACACTGGGGTGGGCCTGGTCCCGCTGATCTTGCTGGTCCTGATGTCGCTCGGCACCTGTTATTACGGGCTGCTCAAGCTCTGGCTTGACCATAGCGAGCAACGCCTTAACGCCCGCTTCCTGGGCGAGTTCTGGCAGCATGAGAGCGTGCAGGCGATGGCACACCAACTCGCCCAGACGCCCCCCCGGGAAGCCTGCGGCAGGATAACGAGGGCGGCGCTGACGGCGGTTGCCCAGATTGAGCGCTCCCAGGGACGGGCCGCCTCCCTCACACTGAGCTCCCCCGACGAATTCTTGCTGCGCGCCCTGCGCCAGGCCATCAGCGCCGAGCGTCTTCGCCTAGAGCAGGGGCTGACCTTCCTCGCCTCCGTCGGCTCGGCGGCCCCCTTCATCGGGCTCTTTGGCACCGTCTGGGGCATCTATCACGCCCTGCTGGCCATAGGAGCGGCGGGCCAGAGCAGCCTGGACAAAGTGGCAGGCCCGGTCGGGGAGGCCCTCATCATGACCGGCTTCGGCCTCGCCGTCGCCCTGCCGGCAGTGCTCGTCTACAACCTCTTCGTGCGGCGCAATCGCCTCAAGCTGGCGGCTCTGGACGAGTTTGCCTATGACCTGTTCGCCCTGCTGGTGACCGGCGTCGAGCAGACCAACGCCAGGGTGACGCCGCTGGCCGCCGTCGACAGCACCAGACAGGGGCAGATGTAATGGCCTTTGGCAAACTCCCAGGTGACTCGGACGATCAGCCGCTGTCCGAGATCAACATGATCCCCATGATAGATGTCATGCTGGTGCTGCTCATCGTCTTCATGATCACGGCCCCCCTGCTCACCAACGCGGTCAAGCTCGAGCTGCCCGAGGCCAGCAGCCAGGTCCATCAACCCAGGCAAAAAGATGTGGTGCTCTCCATCGACGGCGCCGGCAAGATCTACTGGAACGACCAGGCCGTCGATGAGCAGACCCTGCTCACTCGGATGAGCGAGGCTGGCGAAACCAAGCCCGAGATCCCCGAAATACAGCTGCGCATCGACAAGGGGGTCGAGTACGGCCTCATCGCCAGGGTCATGGCCCAGGCCTCCCGGCACGGGCTGCACAAGATTGCCTTCGTGAGTCAGCCGGAAAACGAGTGAGGCTTGGGGCCAGCGCCAGATGATCGGGACGAGCCAGCCACACAGACGGATCCCCAAGATGGGGACTGGACGGCCGGCGCCACCGGGCATCGGATGATGCCTGGTTCATTGCCCCCATTCCCCGGTTGCCAAGAGAGGGACACCCCCGCATGATGCGGACTCTGCATTCAGGGTCCCGGGTGCAAGCCCCTCATTTCAAGGAGAGAAAATGAGAACATCGGATTACGTGCGACTGCTGGTGCTGGCGGCCATCTGGGGCGCCAGTTTCCTGTTCATGCGCATAGCGGCGCCCGCCTTTGGCTCGGTCAACACCACCTTCCTGCGGGTCTTCTTCGCCCTGGTCGGGCTCGCCGTCATGCTGTTGCTGCTGCGCACCCCCATGCAGTTCCAGGGCAAGCTCAAATCCATCATGGTGCTCGGCATCATCAACTCGGGCGTGCCCTTCCTGATGTACGCCATCGCCGCTCTCTGGCTGCCCACCGGCTACTCGGCCATCCTGAACGCCACCACACCGCTGATGGGGGCCCTCATCGGCTTCTCCTTCTTCAACGAGACGCTGACCTTGCGCAAGTGGAGCGGCGTCATGCTGGGGCTGATGGGCATAGCCCTCATCACCACCACGGGAGAGGTGAACCTGACCAGCAATCTCGTCACCGGCGTGCTGGCCTGCCTCATCGCCACCGCCTGCTATGGCTGCGCCGGTTTCCTGACCCGGCGCTGGATCAGCGAGCGGGGCGGCCTCGACGCCAAGCTGGTGGCCTTTGGCAGCCAGCTCGGCGCCTGCCTCTTCCTGCTCCCCTTCTTCGGTTACACCCTGGTGACAGGCCCCGCCGTCAACTGGGCCCTCCCCAAGGTGTGGGCCAGCGTGCTGGCGGTCGGCTTCATCTGCACCGCCCTCGCCTATCTGATCTACTTCAGGCTGATCGCCGATATCGGGCCCCTGCGCTCCCTGACGGTCACCTTCCTGATCCCGCCCTTTGGCATCTTGTGGGGCTATCTGGTGCTGGGCGAAACCCTCACCGGTGGTTTCGTGGCGGGCGGCGCCATCGTCTGTCTCGCGGTCTGGCTGGTGGTGAGCCCGAGCAGGGCCACCAAACCGGCCAAGGCGCAGCCACAGGGCTGAACGCCATCTGCCGGGCCCAGTGGCTCGGCAGATAGCACAGGCAGACTGGAGCCAGACGCCGCTTCTGCCACAGACACGGACTCGGCGGATGGGCTGAACTGGGGTAAGATGTGCACCATCGTTTTCTCCCCGCTCCGGCGGACACAGCAGCAGGGCCAGCCTTGAACCACCTCGACGAATCCAGCCAGAGCAGGCAACAGCAGATCTTCACCGTCACCCGCCTCAACAGCGCCGTGCGCATGATACTGGAGCAGGATCTGGGGCTGGTGTGGCTGACGGGGGAGCTCTCCAACCTGGCGATGCCAAGCTCGGGCCACTGGTACTTCTCCTTGAAAGACATCTCGGCCCAGGTGCGCTGCGCCATGTTCAAGGGCAACAACCGCCGGGTGCCGTTCCGGCCGCAAGATGGCATGCAGGTACTGGTGCAAGCGCGGGTCTCCCTCTATGAGCCCCGCGGTGACTACCAGCTCATCATCGAATCCATGCAGCCCGCCGGGGACGGCATGCTGGCCCTGCGCTTCGAGGAGCTCAAGCGCCGCCTCGGCGCCGAAGGGCTGTTCGACGAGGGCCGTAAGCGCCCGCTCCCCCGCGAACCCCGCGCCGTGGGACTGGTCACCTCAGCCACCGGCGCCGCCCTGCACGACATGCTGACGGTGCTTGAGCGCCGGGCGCCGGATCTGCCGGTCTTCATCTACCCGACCCAGGTGCAGGGCAGCGCCGCCACCGCCCAGATAGTCGCGGCCATCACTCTTGCCAACCGCCGCGCCGAGGTGGATGTGCTCATCGTCGGTCGCGGCGGCGGCTCCCTTGAAGATCTCTGGTGCTTCAACGAGGAGGCGGTGGCCCGCGCCATCGCAGGCTCCGCCATTCCTGTGGTGAGCGCGGTGGGCCACGAGGTGGATGTCACCATCAGCGACTTCGCCGCCGACTTGCGCGCCCCCACCCCCTCCGCCGCCGCCGAGCTGGTGGCACCGGACAGAAGCGCCCGCGCCCAGCGCCTGCTTCACCTCAAGCAGCGTCTGCTGCAGGCCATCTCCCGGCGCCAGACCGCCGCCCGCCATGGCTTCGCGCTGCTGCAAAAGCGGCTCGACCATCAGGATCCCAAGCGCCGGCTGGAGCAGCAGTCCCAGCGTCTGGACGAGCTGTCCGGCCGCCTGCAGCAACTGCTCAATCTGCGCCTGCATCAGGGGGAGCGGCGCCTCGCGAACCTCGAGCTGCGGCTGCAGGCCAGGAGCCCTTCAACGCTGCTGGCCGCCGGCAAGCGCCGCCACCAGCTGGCCGAGGAGCGGCTCCATACCCTGATGAGCAAGCGCCAGGATCTGGCCGCCCACCGCCTCGCCATGTTGAGTGCGCGGCTCGACGGGATAAGCCCGCTGGCCACCCTGGGGCGGGGTTACTCCATCACCCGCACGCCAAGTGGCGAGGTGATAAGCCGCGCAGCCCAGGTGAGCCCGGGCCAGCAACTGGTCACCATGCTCGCAGAGGGGGATCTGCGGGTGCGGGTGGAGGAAGTGCACAACCAATAACGAAAGGGGGCCGTCAAGCGGCCCCCTTTCGTTCCCTCCTTAGTCTTGCCCCTGCCCGCTACACCCGCGAATGATGCCGGGCCCCGCCCGGATGAGCGGCGGGGGTTGCCGCCTCCCCTCCCAAGGGATTTGACTGCAGATATTCGAACAAACCTGCCTGCAGATTGACGTTCCAGAAGCGCCCCGCCAAGGTCAGCGCCAGTGTCTCCCCGGTCAGCTCGGCCAGGCCATGCTGCTGCCAGCGCTTAAAGAGCGGCAACAGATGCGCCCGCACGGGGGATGGCAAGCGCCCGAGGGCAAGCCAGCCGGTATCGAGGCCACCGCGCAGCAGGCCGTCCATGGGCCCGTTGGGGTTGGGCCTCATCACCATGCCGGGCGCTCGCAGATCGGCGGCCAGCGCCTGGTGCCAGGCCCCTAGATCCCGGCCATACATGAGGCCGTGGCCATGAATGCTGCCCCCCGCCCCCGCACCGAAGGGGAGGATCTCGGCGCCGCGCTTGGCCATCTGGTTGTAGCGGCTCTGCTCGGCCTCGCTTCGCCGCCAGTGGCTGCAGGAGAGGCGCTGCCAATCCCCCTGCTCCAGGGTGCGGGCGCCATAGGCATACATGGTCGCCCGCTGCTGGCCATCGGCGGACCAGCCGAGTCGGACCTTCTCCTGCGCCCGCTCCAGATTGGTGCCCTGCATGGGGATGAGCTGATAGAGATCCACCCCGTGCACGCCGCTGGTCATCACATCCGCGATGTCCTGGCGCCACAGGGCCTCATCCTGCCCCGGCAGGCCGAAGATAAGATCCGCCACTATGACGGCGGCGTCATCCCGGGTCAGATCCCCCAGCCGGGCGAGCAGTGTCTCCCTGTCGTCGAAACGGGCCGCCTGCTGACGCACTTCAGTGTTGAAGCTCTGCACCCCGAACGAGAAGCGGTTGAAGCCCCCCGCCAGGGCCGTCTGCCACTTGTCGTCATCAAAGCCGTTGAGCCGCCCCTCCAGGGTCACTTCCGCATCGGCCGTCAGCGGAAAACGGCGGATCGCCTCGGCGAGGCACGCCAGATCGTCCGCCGCCATGTCGGTGGGGGTGCCGCCCCCCACGTAGACAGCCGAGAAGGGCTTGCTCTGCACGAGCGGCGTCTTCGCCGCCCGACTTAGCTGGTCACACAGGGCCGCCATATAGCGGCTCATGCGCGCCGGGTTGGCGCCATTTTCGAAGAAGTTGCAGAAGCTGCAGCGCTTGCGGCAGAAGGGAACATGGATATAGAGCGCCCGCTCCCGGGCCTCGCTCGGCCGTTGCCACCAGGCTTGCCAGCCGGCGTCGTCCAGCGTCAGGGGGCCTGCGCCGCCCCGGCTGGCATGGGCCGAGGTCTTGGCGCCAAAGGCGAACTTCAGGGGATCCGGGGTGGCGAGCCCCGTCATGGTCGGGGTGAACTGTGGCGTCATCACTGGCAGGTTACCGTCTGGAAATAATGCAAATGATAACGAATATCAGTTAAGCCTTGTGTTGTGCTGGATCAAGTCAGGGGCATTGAGAGGACGTCATCTCCCCCTCTGCCTGGGCGCGAGAGCAGATGTAAAGCGAGATAATGCAGGAGGCGTGGCAGGAAGAGAGCCACTCTCCGGCGGGAGAGTGGTGGCACACACGCGGTCAGGCCAGAGGAAGGATCCCGGCGGCGGGATCAGGGCGCTGACGCCGGGCTGGGCAGATCAGCCGTTGTCTATGATGATGGCGACCCGGCGATTCTCCGCCCGTCCGGCGGCGGTGCCGTTATCGGCGATCGGCGCTTCTTCACCGCGTCCACGGATATCCAGGTTGGCCGCGGGCATACCCACAGACGCCAGCACCTCGGCCACGGACTGGGCCCGTTTCAACGAGAGCTGCTCGTTGTAGGCCGCCTCGCCGTTGGAGTCGGTGTGACCGTCCACCCGGGCCCGGTTCAGCCCCACCTCAATCAGGGCCCTGCCCAAGGCTTCCACCACCTGGCGGGTGCCGGGATTGAGGGCCCCCACGTTGTTGGCAAAGAGCACCTTGTTGGAGATATCCAGGGTCCAGCCCTCGTCGGTCAGGTGAAACCCCTGCTCCTTGAGTGCGGCGATCTGCGCCTGCGTGAGGCCCTGGGGAGCGCTCTGGCAAGCCGCCAGCCCACCGAGCAAGAGTGCGAACAGACCTGCTCTCATCAGGTTGAAAAACGTCATCATTCTTGTCCTTTCATTATTTTTCATATCAATTTCACGTGGTTGTCTGGTTGTCTCTGTGTCCCTCCCTGCGTTGTCGTTTGGATTCATACATGGCACCGTCGGCGGCCTGCAACAAGGCATCCGCCGTCTCCCCCTGTTCGGGGTAGAGGGCGGCGCCGACGCTGATGCCGACCCCCAGATGACGGCCATCGCTCAAGACCACGGGGGTGCTCATCGCTTGCTGGATCCGCATCATCACCTCCTGCACCTCACTCCCCTGATGCACCGGAAAGAGCAGGACCACAAACTCATCACCACCCAGCCGGCACACCAGGTCCATGGGCCTGAGCTGATGCTGCACCCGCCGCGCCAGGGTGATGAGCACCTCGTCACCGATTGCATGGCCCAGGTTGTCATTGATCTGCTTGAAGCGATCACAGTCCAGATAGAGCAGGGCGAAGCGCTCCTGCCGGGTACGCCCGGCCTGGATGGCTTGCTCCAGCCGCGCCTCGAACAGCGCCCGGTTGGGCAGACCGGTGAGGGGATCATGGGTCGCCTGGTGCAGCAGGGTGGCGTTCTCCCGCTTCTGATGGGCCTGCCAGGCTTCCAGCTCGTCGAGCAGTGAATTGAAGTCCTCCCCCAGCTCGTGCAGCTCAGCGATGTTGGCCTCCGGCACCCGCTGCTTGAGGGCGCGCTGGCGGCTGACGTTGTAGGCGACCTCGGTCAGGGCCTTGAGGGGCGCCGTGATGGAACGCTGCATCCGGCGCGCCACATAGAGCGCCCCCAGGATACTGAGCAGCAGGCACAGCAGGGTCGCCATCAGGGTCTGCAACAGGAAGCGCAGCAGGTGCTGGCCGTGACCTATCAGGTGAACCTGGGCTATCTCCTTGTTCTCCCGCACTATGGGCTGCTCCACAGGTCCCGGCAGAATAAGATGGGCCAGATGTTGCTCCAGACTGCTCCAGGGGGTCGTAATGTCCCGGCGCCAGCTCGCCAGCACCTGACCGCCGGGCAGCAGAATGCGGGCGCTGGCCACGTCCTCCCGGGAGGTGATGGCCTCCAGGGCATCCTTGGCCGCATCCTTGTCATCGAACACCACTGCCGCTTCCGCGGTGTAACTGATGGCCCGCGCCACCAGCTTGAGGTTGTGATCCGCATAGAGGCGCAGCGCCAGCAGCGCCGTGATCGTCAGGAAGAGGCCCGCCATGCAGACGGCGGTCAGGGAGATCATCATGTGGGTGCGCCCCAGGCTCTGGCGCAGGGTGAGCCGGGGGCTGGCGTGATTGATGGTCATCGCGCCTCCTCATCCGCTCTGGCGAGCTTGAGCACGGCCGGGTGCACCCGCACGCCGCTGCGGGCGAGCGCATCCAGGTTGACCCGAAAACGGACCCTCTCTTTGCCGGCCTGCAGGCAGAACACCGCATCGGCGATGCACTCGTGGCTCTGCTCGCTGATGCTGAGGATGGCGTACCCCCGCAGACGTTCGAACAGGGAGAGCCGCTGCTCGGGGACCAGCACCCCCAGATAGATCACATCGCAGCGTTGGATCAGCACCTCGTCGTCGACCTCGTAGCGATGCACATCGACCGGGCGGCCATTGGCCTGCTGGCGTATGGTGAGCAGCGACGCCGCATATTCCGTGGGCGCGGCGACGCAGAGCCGCAACCTGGCAGGCTCGCTGGGCCAGCGGGTGTAGCTCAGGATATCGAGCACGGTTTGCCGCACCAGCTCGCTGCGCACTTCCGCCGAGGTCGCCGGCGCCGCCTCGCAGGCCAGCACCCAGAGGCAGCACAGGGGCGTGAGCCACGCCAGGATCCGAAAAGAGGAGAAAAACTGCATGATGCCCGCGCTTATGCCCACGTCGGTACCTGGGTGGTCCGACGCCCATGGAGGGAGTGCCAGATAGGTGTCGCACCGAGCTTATCAGCCGCCCAGCGGCTGCCTATCCGTACTGGCATCGGCTGCGCCAGCAGCCGACGCAGCGAGCACAACGCCACAGACCAGGACGGGCGCCCTGGGGGCACGCCTTCAGGGTTACTTTTTGCCAATCCCATATTCGCGCAGCTTGTTGGCGATGGCGGTGTGGGAGACCCCGAGCCGCTTGGCCAGTTGCCGGGTAGAGGGGAAGGCCGGGTAGAGCCGCTCCAGCAGCCGGCTCTCGAAGCGCTTCACCGCCTCGTCGAGCCCCCCCTCGAACCACTCGTCGATAAGGGGCATAGCGTCGGCCGCCACCGGCAGATCCACGTGCTCGGGGCCTATTTCGTCCCCTTCCAGCAACGTCATGGCCCGGTAGAGGCAGTTGCGCAGCTGGCGCACGTTGCCGGGCCAGCGGTAGGCGGTCAGGTATTCGGCCATGTTGCGGGTAAAGCGCGGACGCGGGCGCTGCAACTCGCTCGCAAAGCGGGAGACGAACTGCTGGGCCAGGGCCATGATGTCCGCCTTGCGCTCGCGCAGGGGGGGCAGCGCCAGACTCAGCACGTTGAGGCGGTAGTAGAGATCTTCGCGGAACTTGCCTTCGTGCACCAGATCCAGCAACTGCTTCTGGGTGGTGCAGATGAAGCGCACGTTGACCCTCACCTCCTGCTCGTCCCCGACCCGGCGGAAGACGCCGTCTTGCAGTACCCGCAGGAACTTGGTCTGCAGATGGGGGGACATGTCGCCTATCTCGTCCAGCATCAGAGTGCCGCCGCTCGCCAGCTCCAGCACGCCGCGCTTGCCTTCGGTGTTGTTGCCAAAGGCGCCGGGGGCGTAGCCAAACAGCTCGCTCTCGGCCACGTTGTCCGGCATGGCGGCGCAGTTGAGCGCCATGAAGGGATGGCTGGATCTCAGGCTGGCGCCGTGGCAGGCGCGGGCCAGCAACTCCTTGCCGGTGCCGGTCTCGCCCACGATGAGCAAGGGGGCATCCTGCATCGCGAGCTTGGCGGCCTGGGCCAGCACCTCCTTCATCTTCTGGCTCTCGGCCTGCAGGTGCTCGAAGCCCCCGACTTCCACCGCGTGCAGCGCGCTGAAGTGCATGCCGACCCGGCGGGCGGATTTGAGCACCACAACGGCGCCGGCCAGGGCCTGTTTGCCCTTCTCCTCGGCCACGAACAGCGGCATCAGATCGCCGAGGTACTCCTCGCCGCCGAGGCTGAGTTTGCAGGTCTGGGGCTTGATCTCGCTCGCCTCCAGCCAGCGGGCGAAGGAGAAACCCTTGACCAGGGAGCCGAGCGCCAACCCGCGCACCTCTTCCGGCGGCAGCGCCAGCGTGGTGAGGGCGGCCTGGTTGGCCTGGGTCACCCGCCCCTTGCTGTCGAGGGAGAAGACCAGATCCGGCAGCGCCTTGAGCAGGGCCTCTATCTCGTGATGCTCCCGCTCGGAGGGCATATAGGGGATGGTCTTGACGTCATAGACGCCGGGAATGCGGCGGATCTCCGGCATCAGGTGCTGGAAATCGCGAAACTCCAACTCGGGGAAATTGAGATAGATGATGCCTGAGGTATCGATTTCGATGCCGCGCAGATCGATGTTGTGCTCCACCAGTCGGTCGAGCAGTTCCCGGGTCAGGCCCAGACGGTCTTCACAGCTGACTTCAAGACGCATTCGGCACACACTTCCTAGCTAACATTCTGAATAGCCGGATGATACAGACTCGATCCCGCCAGTGCGAGCGCTCCCCCATAAAAATGCGGGCCCGCCCCGTTTTCACCGGGCAGGCCCTCTCAATGGAGATGCAGAGGCGCAGGATCTCAGCTCAACAGCTCGTCCGTGCGTGCCGCCATGATGAAGTCGTTGCGATGTAACCCTCCTATCTTGTGGGTCCACCAGCTCACTGTCACCTTGCCCCACTCGAGCAAGATCGCCGGGTGGTGGAACTCCGCCTCCGCCAGCTCGCCCAACCGGTTGGTGAAGGCCAGCGCCTCCTTGAAGTTGCGAAAGGCAAATTCACGCCTCAGTTGCAGCTCGCCGTTCACCACCAGGGGCTGCCAGTCGGGGATGGCGTGCATCAGCTCGCTCAGCTCCTGCTCGCTCACCCTGGGGGCATCGGCGCGGCACGCTTCGCACCGCTGGTTTGCCAGTTCAGACATTCGGGACTCCTTTCATCAATGGAATGGGTTGAAAACGGGTTCAGCTCGCCTGCCGGCCAGAGGCCGGGGCAAAGCGGGGCGGACGCAGGCCGAGGCGACGGGCCTCGGCCACCGCCGCCATGATCTGCTGCGGCTCCAGGCGGTAGAGGCAATCCAGGCTTGGCAGCACGAAATAGACGGGCTGCATGATGTCGATGCGGTAAGGGGTGCGCAGCACCTCCAGCAGATCGAAGGGTTGCAGCACCGGCTTGCCGGAAAGGGCATAGGCGGTCTCGCCGATGGAGGAGAGGATGCCGCCCCCGTAGATGCGCAGCCCCTCCCTCTCCTGCAGGAGACCAAACTCCACGGTGAACCAGTAGAGCCGCGCCAGATAGACCCGCTCCTCCTTGCTGGCGTTCAGCCCGAGCTGGCCATAGAGGTGGGTGAAGTGGGCGAAGGCGGGATTGGTCAGCATGGCGCAGTGGCCGAAGATCTCGTGGAAGATGTCGGGCTCTTGCAGATAGTCGAGCTCGTCCCGGCGGCGGATGAAGGTGGCCACCGGGAACTGGCGATCCGCCAGCAGGGCAAAGAAGCGATCGAAGGAGATGAGCGCGGGCACGGCGGCCACCGACCAGCCGGTGGTGGGGCTCAGGGCGGCGTTGATCTCCCCCAGTTGCGGGATACGATCCCGGGGCAGTGCCAGCCTATCCAGCCCCGCCAGGTATGCGTCGCAGGCCTTGCCCTCGAGCGCCGCGAGCTGGCGCGCGATCAGGATCTGCCAGGTCCCCTGCTCTTCCTCCGAGTAGTGGATGCAGCCCTGATCGTCCGGTTGGTGTGCTGTGTAGCTACTTGCCATGATCCCTGCCATCTTCGGCCCCTAAAGGCCCCTTGTCGTTGCTCTTCAGGATCACTGTAACGGCTTGCCCATCAAAAAAGCAGCCGACCCCGAGGTCGGCTGACTGCCACAGATGTAAATAATTTGTGACATCTCGATGTGCTTTCCCGGGGCGCTGCCGTGGATGAGGCAAGCCGCCCGGGGGATGGCTCAGGCAGGGAGATCACCGCCCTTGAATGGCCCCTATGACTTGCGAAGATAGCCCGCCAGCTGGCCGATGAGCCGTTTGCGCAGCTCACCTAGCCTGGGTTTCTCGTCCGCACACCAGGGCAGCGGGCGGCACGCCTCTATGGTGCGCAGCCCCAGGCGGGCGGTGAGCAGGCCGGCCCCCACCCCTTGCGCGGCGCGGGCGGAGAGCTTGGCGGTGAGCTCGGCCCCCAGCAGATCCATGCCCACCTCTGTCACCAGCTCGGTGGCGCCAGCATAGAGCATGTTGCGAAACACCTGGCGGATGAGGCGAATGCGGCTCCAGTAGCCAAGCTCGATGGCGTAGACATCGGCGATGTCCTCGATCATCCGCAGATTGCGCCACAGCATCAGCATCATGTCGACAGTGGCGAGCGGGCTCAGGGCCACCAGCACGGCGGCCTCCCCCGACCATTTGGCGACCCGGGCCTGGGCTAGCTTGTCCCGCTCGCCCAGCACCAGCTGGCTGTAGAGGGTCAGCACCTCCCGATCGCTGTGGCTCTCGTCGAGCTGGCCGAGCCAGGTCTGATACCCCTCCCGCCCCTTGTCGCCACTCTTCTCGGCCAGGGCCTCGCAGAACGCCTGCCCCTGCCCCACCCCCTGATGGGCCAGCAGGTCCTCGGCGCGGGAGCGCACATCCTGGCGCCGCTTGAGGGTGCGCAGCCGCAGCCACTCGCGCCCGACCACCCCGGCCGTGCCCACCGCCACCAGGCCCGAAGCCAGCAGCCAGGCACCGCCCCAGAGCGGGGTGGTAAGAAACTGGTCGTAGAGGAAGGCGCCAAACTGGCCCAGAGAGAGCAGGCCGACCGCCCCCAGCCCCCAACCCAAGAGGCGATGGCGGCGACGGGGCCGCACCGTCAGGGCTTGGGCCACTTCGGTGAACTCATCGAGCTCCTCGAGGCGCTCGAAGCTCTCCTCTTCCAGCCGCTGGGCCGGAGCCGGGGGCGGCGCCTCGCTCGCCACCGACAGGGTCGGCTCCAGGATCACCTTGCCTTGCAGCGGCACCTTCTGTGTTGTCTGATCGTTCATCTTGTTCTCTGCTCCTTGGTGCGGCGCCGGTTATTCGAGGTGATCCCCGAGCAAAAACTCCAGTGCCGCGTCCAGCCGGATATGGGGCAGCGCCTGATGGGCGCTCATGGGCATGGGGCGAAATGCCTGAAAATCAAAACCTTGGCTTTGCCACCACTGGGCAGGCGGGATCTGGGGCGGTACCTCCCCGGGGAAAAGCAAGAGCGGTTCCCCTGCCAGGCTGGTGCCACGGATGGCCGGGAACTCGCGGCCATTGGCCTGCCCCTTGCCCACCTCTGTGGCCTTGATGGCGGCCAGCGCCAGGCATTCGGTCTCTATTCCCTCGAAGCGGGCCTGGCCCCGGCCGCTGCTCACCAGATGCTGGAGCAGGGAGACCAGGGGCCCATGCTGCTCCGGGGTGACGTGATCGGCCTTGCTCGCCACGAACAACAGCTTGTCGATGCGCGGGGAGAACAGGCGGCGCCACCAGTTGCTCTTGCCATAGGCGAAGCTCTCCATGATGCGGGCGATGGCCTGCTGCATGTCGCCAAAGCTGGCGGCCCCGGCGTTGAGGGGCGCCAAGCAGTCCACCAGCACTATCTGGCGATCGAAGCCGGCAAAGTGCTGCTCGTAGAAGCCCTGCACCAGGTGCTGCTTGTACTGCTCGAAGCGCTGCTTGAAGGTGGCGTAGAGGCTGCCATCGGCGGGCTCCTGGGCCGGTTTGTCCCAGACCCAGGGCACGAATTGCAGCAGCGGCGCCCCGGCATACTCCCCCGGCAGCACGAAACGGCCCGGCTGGATGAGGTGCAGCCCCAGCTCGCGCTTGCAGGCGTGCAGATAGTCGGTGTAACGCTCCGCCAGCTGGCAGGCCGGCCGCTCCTCGAAGGCTTGCTCGGCCTGCCAGCCGGGGGTCAGCCAGTCGGCGGCCAGGGCCTGCAGCTCGGGGCGACGCAACTGGCTTGCTACCTGCTCGCTCCACTGCTCGTAGTCGAGATCCAGCAGCGGCAAGTCCAGCAGCCACTCGCCGGGGTAGTCCACCAGATCCACATAAAGGGTGGAGATCTCCCCCAGGTGACGGCGCAGTGGATGGCGGGTGCGGTAGCGAATTTCCAGGCGCACCTCGGCCACCCCACGTGTCGGCTCTGGCCAGGCGGGCGGCTCGCCGAACAGGGCGTCTAGGCCCCGCTCGTAGGGGAAGGTGGGAATGTGGGCGTTTTGCTGGGGAACCCGGCGGGCGCCGAGGATCCGCCCCTGGCGCTGGGCATCCCACAGGGGCAGACGACCGTCGATGGCGGCGTGCTCCAGCTGATTGACCAACGCCGTGATGAAGGCGGTCTTGCCGCTGCGGGACAGGCCGGTGACCGCCAGCCGGATGTGGCGATCCCGAGCCCGGTTCACCACCTCAAAGGCCTTGTGCTGCAGCACAGACCACTTCTGCTCTAGTTTGTTGCGTATCAAGGCGGGTCTTTTTCTCCTGTCACAACCGAACCATGGGGATAAGGGCCGGGGCCAGGGCCCCGCGCCCTTGCGGTACTCAGAGCTTGCTGAACTCGCGCTGCAGGGTGAACTCCTTTGAGGTCACCAGCTTCTCGATGCGCTGCAGTCTGGGCTCGAGCGTGTCGAGCTCCTGGGCGATGCGGCCGAGCGCCTGATGGGGGGTGACCCCCGCCTGCCAGCTGCGCGCCTTCATGCGCACCTCGGCAAAATCCGCCTCCTGCTCCCCGTAGAGGGTGACCGGCTTCTTGTCGAGCAGAAACCAGGCGGCAATGTAGGCGGTAAAGGTGATAAAACCGGCGAAGATGAGGCCTGTGATGGCCAGCAGCCGCACTATCCAGGTCTCCACCCCGAAGTAGTCGGCAAGACCGGCGCAGACGCCGGCTATCTTGCCCTTCTGGGGATCCCGGTAGAGATTGCGAGAGTTATTCGAGGCGCTCATACCTTGTTCCTCCAACCGGGGACCTCGGCATCCAGAATGGATTCCAGTGCCCCGACTCTCTCCTGCATCTTCTCGGCACGGACCAGCAGGCCCTGCAACTGCTCCCGCTCATTGTCGGCGAGACCCGCACCGATCCGGCCCTTGGCGCGATAGTGCAGCACCAGCCAGATGGGGGCCACTATGACCATGAAGACGATGAGTGGCGTCGCCAATATCCCAAGAATGTCTTCCATTCATCACTCTCCTTTCGAGGCGGTGTCGCTCTGGCCGAGCTTCTGGCGCATGGCCTCGAGCTCGCGGCTGATCTGATCGTCCGCTTCCAGCTCGGCAAACTGCTGGGCCAGCGCCTTGTCGGACTGGCCGAGATCGGCGCGGGCCTCCATCTCGTCGATGCGGCGCTCCATGCGCTCGAACTTGCTGACCACGGCCTGGCTGTCGCCACGGGCCACCTGGCTCTGCACGTTCAAACGGCTGCTGGCGGCCTCGCTGCGAATGGCCATCGCCTTCTGGCGGGCACGGGCGTCTTCGAGCTTGGCTTCCAGCTGGCGGATCTCGTCGCCCAGCTTGTCGATGCCGCTGTCCACCGCCTGCTGCTCGCGATAGAGCGCCTCGGCAAGCTCGCTCTGCTTGTTCTTCTCGATGAGGGCGGCACGGGCCAGATCCTCGCGCCCCTTGGTCAGGGCCAGCTCGGCCTTGGCCTGCCATTCGTTCACCCGCTCCTGATGGCGGCTGACCTGACGGCCGATCTCTTTCTGGTTGGCGAGGAAGCGGGCCAGGTTGGAGCGCTCCTTCACCAGTTCATCTTCCATCTCCTGGATGATCAGGCGCACCATCTTCTGGGGATCCTCGGCCTTGTCCAGCAGGGACGTCAGATTGGAATTGATGATGTCGGCCAGGCGGGAAAAAATACTCATGGTTGTACTCCTGTGATGGGCATTGGGTTGTTTCTCCATTGACAATGGCAACTTGTGTGCCAATCTGGAACAATAATTAACTTGTTGATTTATATGGGCACTCTCCATGAGTTTCAAGACACCCGGAACAAGAGATGACTAAAATAACCAACTTTTGGTAAGATTAACCAGATTTTTCAACGAACAGGGATCAGGATGACCACGGCCACGGAAAGTCTGTTGGGTGAGTCCAACGCGTTTCTAGAGATCATCGAGCAGGCCTCGCGACTCGCCCCTCTGCGCAAACCCGTGCTGATCATCGGCGAGCGGGGGACCGGCAAGGAGCTCATCGCCCACCGCCTACATTATCTCTCGGATCGCTGGGATCAAAGCTTTGTCACCATCAATTGCGCCACCTTGAGCGAGAGCCTGCTGGAAACCGAGCTGTTCGGCCACGAGGCGGGATCCTTCACCGGCGCCGCCAAGCGTCATCAGGGTCGCTTCGAGCGGGCCGATGGCGGCACCCTGTTCCTTGACGAGCTGGCCACCACCAGCGCCCGGGTGCAGGAGAAGCTGCTGCGGGTCATAGAGTACGGTGAATTCGAGCGGGTGGGCGGCGCCAAGGCACTCAAGGTGGATGTGCGCCTGGTGTGCGCCACCAACGAGGATCTGCCGCAGCTGGCGGCCCGGGGACAGTTTCGTCACGATCTGCTGGACCGGCTGGCCTTCGACGTCATCACCCTGCCCCCGCTGCGGGAGCGGCGAGAAGATATCCTGATGCTGGCGGAGCACTTCGCCCACGGCATGACCCGGGAGCTGGGGTATCCGCTGTTTGCCGGCTTCTCCCGCAAGGCGACCCAGTTGCTGCAAGATTACCCCTGGCCCGGCAACGTGCGGGAGCTCAAGAATGTAGTGGAGCGCAGCCTCTACCGTCAGGGCAATCCGCAGTTGCCGCTCTCGGAGCTGGTGATCAACCCCTTCGACTCCCCCTGGCGCCCCCGTACCGGCAGCCCGTCCCCGGTCACCACCGAGGCGACCTCGGCAAGCGGCCCCCAGGCCATGAGCCTGCCACTGGATCTCAAGGGGGCGGTCGCGGAATACGAGATTAATTTACTCAAGCAAGCGATGCAGCAATCCCAGTATAATCAGCGCAAAGCCGCCCAATTGCTGACCCTGAGCTACCACCAGTTCAGGGGCATGCTGCGCAAATACCAGCTGCTCGAAGGGGATGACAACAATGGCAACATGGACAACGACTGACCCTCTGCCATCACCCGTTCCGGAGCATGCTGCGCAAATACCAGCTGCTCGAGGGGGATGACAACAATGGCAATGCGGACAACGACTGACCCTCTGCCATCACCCCCGTCGAGACATGCCAGGTAAATACCCGCTGCTCGAGGGAATTGACGAGGGGGATGCTTGCACACCCCGATGGGACGCCCTGCCCGGCAGGATCCCGCAACGCGCCCGCCCTCTGGCGGGCAACTCTGTCTGAAAACATGGTTCCAACATGAGAATGCTCACACCACTGCTGCTCGGCCTCCTGGTACTGGTCACCGGCTGTCAGAAACAAGACGATGCCTCCAGGACCGGGCTCATCTATTGTGCCGACGGGGCGCCCAGATCCTTCAACCCGCAGCTTGCCAATTCAGAGGCGACCCTGGATGCCAGCGCCCGCCCGCTCTACGATCGCCTGCTCGAGGTCAATGCCAATACCCTCAGCATCGAGGGGGGCCTGGCCACCCACTGGCGCAGCAGCGAGGACGGCCTCTCCTATACCCTGACCCTGCGCAAGGGCGTGACCTTCCATCGCACCCCCTGGTTCAATCCGACCCGCCACTTCAACGCCGACGACGTGCTCTTCACCTATCATCGCCTGCTGGACGAGCACCACCCCTTCCACAGCATCTCGGGTGGCGAGTACCCCTATTTTCACAGCCTGGGGCTGAGCAGCCTCATCAAGCGGGTCTACAAGAAGGGCCCCCATGAGGTGGTGTTCGAGCTGAACCGGCCGGATGCCTCCTTCCTCGCGACCCTGGCCAGCGACTACGCCATAGTGCTCTCGGCCGAATATGGCGAGCAGATGGACAAGGCAGGCACCCCCGAGCTGCTCGACAGCCGCCCCATAGGGACGGGCCCCTTCAGCTTCAAGGAGTACCGTCACAACGAGTTCGTGCGCTACCTGCGCCACCCCGGCTACTGGGGCGGCGAGGCGAAGATTGAGCAGCTCATCTACGACATCACCCCCAAGTCGTCCAAGCGGCTCGCCAAGCTGCTGACCGGCGAGTGCGACGTGATGAGCACCCCCTCCGCCAGCCAGCTGTCGGTGATAGACAAGGACTACCACCTCAATCTGTCGGTGCAGTCGGGCATGAACGTCGCCTTCCTCGCCCTCAATACCCGCAAGGCCCCCTTCAACAAGGTGCAGGTGCGCCAGGCGCTGGCCAGTGCCATCAACGTGCAAAACCTGTTGCAGGCGGTCTATTTCGAGACGGGTCAGCCTGCCGCCAGCCTGCTGCCGCCGCTCTCCTGGGGCTACAACCCCTCCCTGACCCAGCGCAAGCCCGATCTGAAGCTCGCCCGTCAGTTGCTCAGGGATGCCGGCTACCCGCAAGGGTTCGAGATGCAGGTGCTGGTGCAGCCCGGCGCCCGCCCCTACAACCCGGACGGTCTCAAGACGGCCCAACTGATGCGCAGCGATCTCGCCAAGATAGGGGTGAAGCTCAAGATAGTGCAGCAGGCCTGGCCGGTCATCGAGACCCGGCTCGCCCACGGGCAATATGACAGCCTGCTCTCCGGCTGGATCGCCGATAACGCGGATCCGGACAACTTCTTCCGCCAGCTGCTGAGCTGCGCCGCCGTCGAGCGGGGCAACAACTACAGCCGCTGGTGCAGCCCCGCCTTCGATCAGCTGCTGGACGACGCTGTGACCACACCGCAACTCGCCTTCCGCCTGCGCAACTATTACTATGCCCAGTCGCTGCTCAACGAACAGCTGCCGCTCATCCCGCTGGCCCATGCCCTGCGCACCCAGGTGAGCCGCAGTGACATCCAGGGACTGACCCTCATGCCCTTTGGCGGCACCACCTTCAACCAGGCCTATCGGGAGTGAACATGGCGGGCATCCATCCCATCGGTGGCATCTGGCCTCCCTTCCCATCGACGCACCCCTGCGCGGAGGCATAAGCATGTTTTTTTATATTCTGCGTCGCATCACATTGCTGGTGATCACCCTGCTGGTGCTGACCATGGGGGCCTACCTGCTGGAGTTTCGCCTCATCGGCCAGGTGCTGGACTTCTGGCACGGCTACCCGGACTTCCTGCAGCGCATCGCCGAGGGAGATTTCGGCCTCTCCAGCGTCTCCGGCCTGCCGGTGCTGGACGAGATCCGTCACTACTTCCCGGCGACCCTGACCCTCTGTCTCGCGGCCTTTGCCATCTCGCTGCTGGTGGGGATCCCGCTCGGGACCCTGGCGGCACTCTATCAGGGGCGCGGCCTGGATCTCTCCATCATGGCCGCCGGCCTCATCGGCTACGCCGTGCCCGTCTTCTGGCTGGCGCTGCTGATGGTGATGTTCTTCTCCCTGGATCTCGGCTGGCTGCCCTCTTCGGGCCAGATCAGCCTGCTCTACGACGTCCCCTCCATCACCGGGATCGCCATCGTCGACGTGCTGATGAGCCAGGAGCCCTGGCGCGAGGCGGCACTCCATGACGCCCTGCGCCACCTGGTGCTGCCGTCCCTGGTGCTGGCCGTGGTGCCCACCACAGAGGTGATCCGCCACGTGCGCAGCTCCCTCATCGATGTGATGAAGCAGAACTACATCAAGGCCGCCGCCAGCCGCGGTCTCTCCCGCCGCCAGATAGTCTGGCGCCACGGCCTCAAGAATGCCCTGCCCCCCGTGCTGCCCCTGCTCGGCCTGCAACTCGGCAGCGTGCTCACCTCCGCCATGATCACCGAGGTGGTGTTCGACTGGCCCGGGATCGGTCGCTGGCTGGTGAGCAGCATAGCGCTTCAGGACTATGCCGCCATCCGCGGCGCCTTCCTGGTGGTGGCCAGCTTCGTCATCTTCATCAGCGTCAGCACCGAGTTGCTGACCACCATCATGTATCCGGCACGGCGCAAAGAACTCTATGCAAAACAAGACTGAGTACGCCCACAGCGGCACGCACGCCAGCATGTCGGCCTCGCGCTGCTCACCGCCTTCATGCTGTATCCGGCACGGCGCAAAGAACTCTATGCAAAACAAGACTGAGTATGCACACAGCGGCACACACGCCAGCATGTCGGCCTCGCGCTGCTCACCGCCTTCATGCTGTATCCGGCACGGCGCAAAGAACACCATGCAAAACAAGACTGACCCCGCTCATGGCCAGGGCTGGAGCCTGCATCATGCACGATAAATCGAACATCTATCCGGAGCTCAAGATCCTCTCCCCCCTGGAGCAGACCTGGGCCTCCTACCGCCGCAATCCGCTGGCCATGGGGGGTCTCTGGTGCTTCGGCCTGCTGCTGCTCATCACCCTGGTGGGCCCCCTGGTGGTGCCCTACGGCATCGATGATCAGCACAGCGGCCGCCTGCTGCTGGCCCCCTCCTGGGCCAGCACGGGGAACATCGACTACTTCCTCGGCACCGACGATCTGGGCCGCGACATCCTCTCCCGCCTCGTGGTGGGGGCCCGCCTCACCTTCGGCAACGCCTTGCTGGTGGTGGTGATAGCGCTCCTCGTCGGCTCCGCCATCGGCATCCTGGGCGGCATGAGCAAGGGGGTGAAGTCGAGCGTGCTCCATCACCTGCTCGATACCCTGCTCTCCATCCCCTCCCTGCTGCTGGCCATCATAGTGGTCGCCATCCTGGGGCCAGGGCTGTTCAACACCCTGATCGCCATCACGCTGGCGTTGATCCCCCCCTTCATCCGGGCGACCTACAACGCCGTCCACGCCGAGATGCAGAAGGAGTACATCATCGCGAGCCGCCTCGACGGTTCGCCCCCCTTGCGGATCATGCGCCTCGCCATACTGCCGAACATAGTGGAAACCCTGGTGACTCAGACCACCCGGACCCTCTCTGCCGCCATCCTGGATATCTCGGCGGTGGGCTTCCTCGGCCTCGGGGCCCAGTCCCCCCAGCCGGAGTGGGGCGCCATGCTGGCCGATTCGAGCGATCTCATCTATCTGGCTCCCTGGACAGTGACCCTGCCGGGCATGGCCATTTTGTTCAGCGTGCTGGTGACCAACCTGGTGGGTGAAGGGATCCGCGAAGCGCTCAAAGAGGGGAACGATTGATGATACTGCGGCTCTATACCATCAAGGACGGCATGGCCCAGATGCAGCACGCCCTGCCACACCCCCATGAGGAGCGCCACTGATGCCCTTGCTCGACATACGCAACCTGACCATAGAGATCGACACCCCCCAGGGCAAGGTCAAGGCGGTGGACAGGGTCAGCCTGACCCTGAACGAGGGGGAGATCCGCGGCCTGGTAGGAGAATCGGGCTCGGGCAAGAGCCTGGTGGCCAAGGTCATCGTCGGCATCCAGAAGGACAACTGGACGGTGCGCGCCGACCGGATGCGCTTCAACGACATGGACTTGCTGACCATGGCCCCCAAGGAGCGACGCCGCATCATGGGCCGGGAGATCGCCATGATCTTCCAGGATCCCATCAGCTGTCTCGACCCCTCCGAGGAGATAGGCACCCAGCTGGAAGAGGCCATCCCCACCAGCGCCTTCGCCGGCAAGTTCTGGCAGCGCTTCCAGTGGCGCAAGAAGCGGGCCATCGCCCTGCTGCACAGGGTCGGCGTCAAGGATCACCGCAAGGTGATGCGGGCCTACCCCCACGAGCTATCGGATGGCATGTGCCAGAAGGTGATGATCGCCATGGCCATCGCCAATCAGCCGCGGCTGCTGGTGGCGGACGAGCCCACCAGTGCCATGGAGTCCACCACCCACTCCCAGATCCTGCGGCTGCTGGACAAGATGAACAAGCTGGGCAACACCACCATCCTCATCATCAGCAACGACATCGCCGCCATCGCCAACCTGACCGACACCATCAACATCATGTACTGCGGCCAGATGGTGGAAGTGGGCACCCGGGATCAGATCCTCGAATCCCCCCGCCACCCCTATACGGACGCCCTGCTCAAGTCCATTCCCGACTTTGACAAGCTGGTGCGCCACAAGTCCCGGCTCGAGACCCTGCCCGGGGTGATCCCCCCCCTGCAGCACCTGCCCATCGGCTGCCGCCTCGGCCCCCGCTGCCCCTATGCCCAGAAGCAGTGCGTGCAGACCCCGCTGATGAGCAAGGTAAAGGGACATCAATTTAGTTGCCACTTCCCCTTGAACATGGAAGAGCCGAAGAAATGAGCCCGAGTCATCACCAGCCCATGCTCAATCAGCAAGGTCAAGGGACATCCATTTCCCAGCTGCCACTTCCCGCTGAACATGGAAGCGCCGAAGAAATGAACCCGAGTCATCACCACTCCATGTCCCATCGGCAAGGCCAAGGGACATCCATGCCCCAGCTGCCACTTCCCGCTGAACATGGAAGCGCCGAAGAAATGAACCCGAGTCATCACCACTCCATGTCCCATCGGCAAGGTCAAGGGACATCCATTCCCCAGCTGCCACTGCCCGCTGAACATGGAAAAATCGAAGAAATGAGCCTGACCGTGAATGCCGCCATAAAGGAGCCCAGCCTGTGATCGAACCCGCCCTGTTGCAGGTCAGGGGCCTGTGCAAGACCTATCAGAACCGTACCGGCCTGTTCCGGCGCCAGGCGGTGGAGGCCATCAAGCCCCTGTCGTTTGATCTCGGTGTGGGCCAGACCCTGGCCATCGTCGGGGAGGCGGGCTCGGGCAAGAGCACCCTGGCGCGGATCCTGGCTGGCATGATAGAGCCGAGTGGCGGCGAAATCGCCATCGAGGGGCAGCCTCTGGTTCACGGTGACTATCAGACCCGCTGCAAGCTGCTGCGGATGATCTTCCAGGACCCCAATACCTCGCTCAACCGCAAGATCCGGGTCGGCCAGATCCTGGAGACGCCGCTGCGCCTCAACACGGCCCTGAGCGAGGAGGAGCGCCGGGAGAAGGTGGTCCAGACCCTGCGCATGGTGGGCATGCTGGCGGATCACGCGCTCTTCTACCCCCAGATGCTCTCCGCCGGTCAGCAGCAGCGGGTAGGGCTGGCGCGGGCGCTCATCCTCAATCCCAAGATAGTGGTGGCCGACGAGGCGCTCTCGACCCTGGACATCTCGGTGCGCTCCCAGATCATCAACCTGCTGCTGGAGATGCAGGAGACCACGGGGCTGAGCTATGTGCTGGTGGCCAACGATCTGGGCATCGTCAGCCACATCAGCGACGAGGTATTGGTAATGCACGAGGGCCGGGTGGTGGAGCGCGGCAAGACCCTCAAGGTGTTTGCCGATCCCCAGCACGACGTGACCCGCCGCCTCATCCAGAACTACAACAACGAATATCGCCGCTGATCCCCAGCCGTTCCCCCTCCGGCCCATGGGCCGGGCATAAAAAAACCCGGCCTGATGTGGCATCAGTCGCCGGGGGATTGCGCTCAAAAAAGTGATTGCGTCGCTCGTAGTAGGAACACCGAGATAGTAGGCAGCCCCTTTGGGCTCAACAACTGTCAGATCTGACAGGCAGGCCGCTATGGAACCTGAACTGCGGATCCGGCGAGCAGATAAGCTCGGCTTCAATCCGGCCAAAATAGGCGACCCGCTCGCTGATATCCTCCCCGGCGTACTGCTCGGCCAGTGCCAGATAATCCTGGTAGTGGCGCGCCTCCGATCGCAGCAGGGAGACATAGAAGCGACCCAGCTCCTCGTCCAGGTGGGGGGCAATCTTCGCAAAGCGCTCGCAGGAGCGCGCCTCTATGTAGGCGCCGATGATCATCTTGTCCACCACGGCCGCCGGCTCGTAGGTACGCACGTGGGCCAGCAGGCTGCGGGCATAGCGGGAGGCGGTGACGGGCCCATAGGGGATGCCGCGGGCCTGCATTATCTCCAGCACCTGCTCGAAGTGGTGCAGCTCCTCCTGGATGAGCCGCACCATGGGAAACAGCAGGGGATTGCGTTCGAGCTCGGCGAACACGCTTCTGTCTGACTCGCCCATGGTGCGTTTACCGAGGATCTCGGCCTTCTCGGGGATGGCATCCAGCTCACGGTAAAATTCAAGCTTGGGCAGCAGGTGGCGCTTCTCCTTGGGCAGGCAGTAGCGGCGCACCAGGCTGTGGGCCGTCAGGGCGGCCTTGTTCTCGCAGTTGGCGTGATCGATGAGCAGGGTCGGCAACTGGGCGGGATCCCGCGCCATCTCCACCCACTCATCCGGGGTCTCGCAATGCAGGAACTGACGAACGGGGGCTAGCAGGTCATCCATCTGAACTCTTGTACTCTCTGGTTAGTCTTGATTGGCATATATTGATGCGGCTTGATACGGCGGGCGAAGCCCGCGAAGGGGGCCCATGCTAACGGATCCCGACCCGCCTGCCCAGCGCAGAGGCGGCCTCACTCCAGCAGGCGCTTGAGGGAATCGCGCCGGACCAGCTTGCCACTGAAAGAGGGCAGCTCACCGGCTTCCCCCTCCTCCACCATGGTGATCAGCCGGCTGATGGTCTCCTGGATCATCTCGGTCACCGGCATCTTGACGCTGGCCAGCGAAGGAATGACGTAGGGAGCCAGGGCGATGTCGTCGAACCCCACCACAGAGACCTGCTCCGGCACCGACACGCCGCTCTCGTACAACTGCTTGATGGCACCGATCGCCATGTCATCGTTGCTGGCGATCAGGGCACTGAAGCTCACCCCGCGCGCCAGCAGGATCGAGACCCCGGCCGCGCCGCAGGCGGGGGTCCACTTGCCGGGAGCGATCAGTGCCTCTCGCACGGGAATGCCGTGCCGGGCAAGGGCCTCGCGGTAGCCGGCGAGGCGCTCCATACCGGTGGGGGAATCCGTCGAGCCTGTGATGAAGGCGATGTCGCTGTGGCCCATCTCCACCAATTTGTCCACCACGGCCGCGGCGGCCGCCTGCTGATCGGAGTAGACGCAGTGCGCCGGGTGTCGCCGCAGCCGCCGGTTGAGCACCATGATGGGCTGGGAGTGCTGCTCGATGATCTCGTCCATCTCCTCGACGCTGAGAAAACGCGGGTAGATGATGACGCCGTCACAGCGGGAGTCGAGCAGGTACTGGATGGCCTGTCGCTCCTCCTCGGCGCTGTGCTTGCCGTCGGCCAGGATCAGCTGCCGGCCCCGATCTTCGGTCAACCGCGCCGCGTGGGAGAGCAGCTCGCTGAAATAGACGCCGTGATAGAGGGTATTGGTCACCACCAGGCCCAGAGTCTGGGTGTTTTTGGTGGCCAGTTGCCTGGCCAGCAGGTTGGGGCGATAGCCGCTCTCCTCTATGGCCTGGAACACCCGATCCCGGGTCTCCTGACTGGTATAGCCATTGCCCGACAGCACCCGGGAGACAGTCGCCTTCGACACCCCTGCCCGCCTTGCCACCTCCAGCATAGTCGTCATCATCTTCCCCTCTTCTCGACGGGCCGCAGTGTACTGCACGGGACCCGCTTGTGCTAACGAGAATGGGCGCAGGCCCCCCCTTTCAGTGATCCCATTCACGGTTCTGCACAATGGCGGTGCGGCCGTCTTGTCTGTGAGCATGAAACTGAGCATGCTGTGTGGAACCGGTTCCACAATGCAGTTTCATTCCCGTTCTTCCCGTCGTCAATGACGGGGTTCGACAGGCCTCATTTGGTAAAAAGGATACGACTAGATGTCAAAGAACTACGCGGCCCTGGCCGGCAAGGTCATCACGGCCCTCGGCGGAACCGGCAACATAGTCGCCGTGACCCACTGCATGACGCGCCTGCGTTTCGTGCTGCAAGACCCCACCCTGGTGGACAGTCCAACGCTCAAGGCCACTGCCGGGGTACTTGGGGTGGTCAGCAGTGATAACCAGTGCCAGGTGATCATCGGCAACATGGTCTCCCACGCCTATCGCGAGGTGCTTGCCCAGTTGCCGGAAGGCGCACGGGGAGACGTGCCGGCGGCCAAGCCAGGTTTCAGCCTGCGCCGCCTGGGCGCCGCCATCCTCGACGCCCTGATCGGCACCATGTCGCCCCTCATCCCGGCCATCATCGGCGGCTCCATGCTCAAGCTGCTGGCCATGGTGCTGGAGATGACTGGGGTGCTGGAGAAAGGATCCTCGACCCTCACCATACTCACTGTGGCCGGTGACGGCGCCTTCTTCTTCCTGCCCCTGATGGTGGCCGCCTCCGCCGCCGTCAAGTTCAAGACCAATATGTCGCTCGCCATCGCCATCGCCGGCGTGCTGGTGCACCCCAGCTTCATCGATCTGATGGCCAGGGCCGCCGAGGGGGAGCAGGTGACCTTCGGCTTTATCCCGGTCACCGCGGTGAAATACACCTACACAGTGATCCCGGCCCTGGTGATGACCTGGTGCCTCTCCTACATAGAGCTCTGGGTCGATCGCGTCACCCCGGCGGTGACCAAGAACTTCTTGAAGCCCATGCTGATAGTGCTGCTCGCGGCGCCTCTCGCCATCCTGCTCATCGGCCCCATCGGCATCTGGATTGGCACCGCCATCTCGGGCCTGGTCTACACGGTTCACGACTACCTCGGCTGGCTGTCGGTGGCCATCATGGGCGCACTCTGGCCCCTGCTGGTGATGACCGGCATGCACCGCGTCTTCACCCCGACCATCATCCAGACCATCGCCGAGACCGGCAAGGAAGGCATGGTGATGCCCTCCGAGATTGGTGCCAACCTCTCCCTGGGGGGCTCCTCCCTGGCGGTGGCCTGGCGTACCAAGAACCCCGAGCTGCGCCAGACCGCGCTGGCGGCGGCCGCCTCCGCCATCATGGCGGGGATCTCCGAGCCCGCCCTCTACGGGGTGGCCCTGCGACTGAAGCGGCCCCTCATCGCCAGCCTTATCAGCGGTTTCATCTGCGGCGCCGTGGCGGGCATGGCCGGGCTTGCCAGCCACTCCATGGCGGCCCCCGGGCTCTTCACCAGCGTCCAGTTCTTCGATCCGGCCAACCCCATGAGCATCGCCTGGGTGTTCGCCGTGATGGCACTCTCGGTGGTGCTCTCCTTCGTGCTGACCCTGCTGATGGGCTTTGAGGACATTCCTGTGGAGGTACCCGGCGAGAGCGCCGCTCCCCAGCCCGTCGCGGCCAGCCAGACGCAGGCCACCGCCGGCGCGTGACTCCCCTATCAGACATGACAAGAGGTAACCAATGTCGTTAGCAAGATTTCCACAAGGCTTCCTGTGGGGTGGCGCCCTGGCCGCCAACCAGGCGGAAGGCGCCCATCTCGAGGGGGGCAAGGGGCTGACTACGGTCGACATGATCCCCCATGGCGCCAACCGCATGGCGGTGAAACTCGGCCAGGAGAAGCGTTTCACCCTGCGAGATGACGAGTTCTACCCAAGCCACGAGGCCATAGATTTCTATCACCGCTACAAGGAAGACATCGCCCTGATGGCCGAGATGGGCTTCACCGTGTTTCGCACCTCCATCGCCTGGGCCCGGCTCTATCCCAAGGGGGACGAGCAAGAGCCCAACCCCGAGGGCATCGCCTTCTACCGGGCGGTGTTCGAGGAGTGCAAGAAGTACGGCATCGAGCCCCTGGTGACCCTGTGCCACTTCGACGTGCCCATGCACCTGGTGGTGGAGTACGGCTCCTGGCGCAACCGCAAGATGGTGGAGTTCTTCACCCGCTACGCGCGCACCTGCTTCGAGCAATTCGATGGTCTGGTGAAGTACTGGCTCACCTTCAACGAGATCAACATCATGCTGCACAGCCCCTTCTCCGGCGCCGGGCTGGTGTTCGAGGAAGGAGAAGAGAGGGAGCAGGTCAAATACCAGGCGGCTCACCACGAGCTGGTGGCGAGCGCCCTGGCGACCCAAATTGCGCACGAGGTGAACCCGCACAACCAGGTAGGCTGCATGCTGGCGGGGGGCAGCTTCTACCCCTACTCCTGCAAGCCGGACGATGTCTGGGCTGCGCTGCAAAAGGAGCGGGAGAACCTGCTGTTCATCGACGTGCAGGCTCGCGGCGCCTACCCGGCCTATGCCGCCAGCCTGTTTCGCGAGAAGGGGGTGACCCTGATCAAGGAGCCGGGGGATGACGAGGTCCTCAAACACAGCGTCGACTTCGTCTCCTTCAGCTACTACGCCTCCCGCTGCGCCTCGGCCGACATGAACGCGGGCAACACCAGCGCCGCCAACGTGGTCAAGTCCCTGCGAAACCCCCACATCCAGCAGAGCCAATGGGGTTGGGGCATAGACCCGCTCGGCCTTCGCATCACCATGAACAGCCTGTACGATCGCTACCAGAAGCCCCTGTTCCTGGTGGAGAACGGCCTGGGGGCCATGGACGAGATCAATGCCGATGGCGAGATAGAGGACGACTATCGCATCGACTACCTGCGCGCGCACATCAGCGCCATGGGGGATGCCATCGCCGACGGGGTGCCGCTCTTGGGCTACACCAGCTGGGGCTGCATCGATCTGGTCGCCGCCTCCACCGGCGAGATGAGCAAGCGCTACGGCTTCGTCCACGTGGACAGGGACGATGCCGGCCGGGGCACCCTGGCGCGCAGGCGCAAGAAGTCGTTCTGGTGGTACCAAAAGGTGATCGCCAGCAACGGGGAAGATCTGGCGTGACGAGGGTCGCCCCCGGTGAGGGCGGCGGCTTGGGACAGAGACGAAAACAGAGATGGGGGCCTGGGCCCCCATCTCTGTTTCATGTCGACGGCAATCGGAAAACGTTTAACTGCCTTCGTTGAAGATCTCCAGGTTGCTGGTCCCTTCCTGCCACTCGCGCACCGCCTTGTTGTCGTCGCTGCGCAGGGCATTCAGGTGGTCCAGATAGCCCTGATCCACGTCGGAGGTCACGTAGTGGCCATTGAACACCGAGGTCTCGAAGTGGCGCAGCTCGGGGTTGATCTCCCGCACCGCCTCTTCCAGATCTTCCAGATCCTGGAAAATCAGGCCATCGGCGCCGATCAGCTTGCACACCTCTTCCACTTCACGGCCATGGGCGATCAGCTCGTTGGCGGTGGGCATGTCGATGCCGTAGACGTTGGGGAAGCGAATTTCCGGTGCTGCCGAGGCGAAATAGACCTTGGCCGCCCCCGCTTCACGGGCCATCTGGATGATCTGCTCCGAGGTGGTGCCACGGACGATGGAGTCATCCACCAGCAACACCTTCTTGCCCTTGAATTCGGAGCTGATGGCGTTGAGCTTGCGACGCACCGACTTCTTGCGCTGGGTCTGGCCCGGCATGATGAAGGTACGGCCTATGTAGCGGTTCTTCACGAAGCCCTGGCGGTAAGGCAGGCCCAGGGTATGGGCGATTTCCAGCGCCACGTCGCAGGAGGTCTCGGGGATGGGGATGACCACGTCCACGTCGAGATCTTCCCACTCCCGCGCAATCTTCTTGCCCAGCTTGCGACCCATGTTGAGGCGGGCGGCATAGACGGAGACCTTGTCGATGCAGGAGTCAGGACGGGCGAAGTAGACGTACTCGAAGATGCAGGAGCTCATCTGGGGGTTCTCCGCACACTGCTCGGAGAAGAGCTGGCCCTGCTCTGTGATGTAGATGGCCTCGCCCGGGGCGACGTCACGCACCGTCTCGAAACCGATAGCGTCGAGCGCCACGCTCTCGGAGGCGAGCATGTACTCCACCTGGCCCTGATCGTCGACGCGACGACCCAGGATCAGCGGGCGAATGCCGTTGGGATCGCGAAAACCGATGAGGCCGTGGCCTATCACCAGCGACACCACGGCATAGGCGCCGCGGATCTGCTGGTGCACCTTGCGCACCGCAGAGAAGATATCCTCCGGCCGCAGCGCCATCTTGTCGCACAGATCCAGCTCGTGGGCCAGCACGTTCAGCAGCACTTCGGAATCCGAGGTGGTGTTGATGTGGCGGCGGGCCACCTTGAACTGCTGCTCCTTGAGATCCTTGGCGTTGGTGAGGTTGCCGTTATGGGCCAGCACCATGCCGTAGGGAGAGTTCACGTAAAAAGGTTGGGCTTCAGCGGCACTGGAGCTGCCTGCGGTGGGATATCTGACATGTCCTATGCCGATATGCCCCTTCAGTCGCTGCATGTGGCGCACTTCAAACACATCCTTCACCAGGCCGTTGGCCTTGCGTTGCCGGAAGTTTCCACTGTCAATGGTCACGATCCCGGCGGCATCCTGTCCCCTGTGCTGCAACACCGTCAAGGCGTCGTAGAGGGCCTGATTGACGGGGGTGGTGCCAACTATACCGACAATACCGCACATGTCTTTGCTACCTCGAAGTCACTGTACCTGTTGAAGAAAACTGGACGAGTTCAGCATGAACCCGAAAAACCACTGGATCACCGGCTTGAACTCGGGAACCAGTCTGGACGCCACCCACCAGTCGCTCTGGGAGAGGCTGGTGAAGGTATCCATAAAAAACAGCAGGGCACTGACGATCAGTACCCCGCGAATGGCGCCAAAACAGACCCCCAGCACCCGATCCGTGCCGGAGAGTCCCGTCTTTTCCACCAGCAGGCCCACCACGTAGTTGACCACGCTCCCCAGGATCAGGGTCGCCACGAAGAGGGCGGCGATGGCCAGGCCGTTGCGCACCATGGCGTCGGAGAAGGAGGTGAAGTAGATGGCGAGATCGGGATAGAAATGGCTGGCAATGAAAAAGGCGACGAACCAGGTGACGAGGGACATGGCTTCCTTCAGGAAGCCGCGCACCAGGCTGATGAGGGCAGAGAAACCGACGATGCCGATGATGGCGTAATCAATCCAGACCATAGAAAAAGATGTCCTGCGAAATTGCGGCGCAGTCTAACAAAAACGATTGCGCAATGCTTGATAAAAATGTGTTAAAGGTTCAATGGAGCGCCGAAGGAGACCGCTCCTCTCCCCTGCCGGGGGGCGACTGGCGCCCAAATGCACAACGCCATGGCATGGCCATGGCGTTGTGCTCAGCAAGGGGAACTTACCCTATGTGGGTCAGGCCGCCCATGTAGGACTGCAGCGCCGCCGGGATGGCGATGCGGCCGTCTTCCTGCTGGTAGTTCTCGATCACCGCCACCAGGGTGCGGCCCACCGCCAGGCCGGAGCCGTTCAGGGTGTGCAGCAGCTGCGGCTTGCCGTCGACACGCACGCGGGCCTGCATGCGGCGCGCCTGGAAGTCGGTGCAGTTGGAGACGGAGGAGATCTCGCGGTAGGTGTTCTGAGCCGGCAGCCAGACTTCCAGATCGTAGGTCTTGGCGGCGCAGAAGCCCATGTCACCGGTACAGAGCGCCATCACGCGATACGGCAGCTCCAGCAGTTGCAGCACCTTCTCGGCGTGACCCACCATATCTTCCAGCGCATCCCAGGACTTTTCCGGGTGCACCAGCTGGACCATCTCGACCTTGTCGAACTGGTGCATGCGGATGAGACCCCGGGTGTCACGGCCATAAGAGCCGGCTTCGGAGCGGAAGCAGGGGCTGTGGGCCGTCATCTTGATGGGCAGTTCCTGCTCGTCGAAGATCTCGTCGCGGGCCATGTTGGTGAGCGGCACTTCGGAGGTCGGGATCAGGGAGAACTTGCGCACCTTGCCCTCGTCTTCCCCTTCGCCCTCGATACCTGTGTTGAACAGATCCTGAGAGAACTTGGGCAGCTGGCCGGTGCCGTACAGGCTGTCCGGGTTCACCAGGTAGGGCACGTAGCATTCGGTGTAGCCGTGCTGCAGGGTGTGCAGGTCCAGCATGAACTGTGCCAGGGCGCGGTGCAGGCGGGCAATCTGACCCTTCATCACCACGAAGCGGGCACCGGAGAGCTTGACGCCGTTCTTGAAGTCCACGCCCTTGGCCGCTTCGCCCAGATCGATGTGATCGCGCACCGGGAAGTCAAACGCGCGCGGGGTGCCCCAGCGGCGCACTTCCACGTTGTCGTTCTCGTCGCGGCCCACCGGGGTGCTGTCGCTCGGCAGGTTGGGGATGGCGTCGGAGATGGCCTTGATGTCGCCCAGCAGAGCCTCGAGCTCGACCTTGCTGGTCTCCAGCTCGTCGTTGATCTTGGTCACCTCGGCCTTGAGCGGAGCCACATCTTCGCCGCGACGGGCAGCCTCACCGATGGACTTGGAGCGGGCGTTGCGCTCGGCCTGCAGCTCCTGGGTACGGGACTGCAGATCCTTGCGTTTCTCTTCCAGAGCGTTGACAGCCGCTACGTCCAGCGCGTAGCCACGTGCAGCCAGACGAGCGGCGGCCTCTTCGATATCGCTGCGCAGATATTTGGGATCCAGCATGGTTTACCTACTTTTTTTAATGGGATCTGGGCCTGGGTCATCCGCCCTGGCGAGAAAACAGATCCGGAAGTTAACATCGGTTGGCGCACCCCTATGTCTTCGGAATCGGGCCTTCTAAATCAAGAAGATGGTGCAAGGCCAAGACAAGCGGGGTCAGAGGGGCAGTGTAGCAGACCGCCCCCCCGCCCGAACAGGGCGTATTGCTGTCGTTTTTGCCAAGTTTGACGGCATCGGCAGGCTTATCTTCGCCGATCAGAGCGATCGCCATGCTGCCCGGGCAAGGCGCCCTTACTTCTCTCTTTGACGCGGGCTTTGGCGGTCCAGCTCGCGCAGATAGTCGAGCTTCTGGGCGATCTGCTTCTCGAGACCCCGTTCGGTGGGCTGGTAGTAGTGCTTGCCAGCCAATTCAGGCGGGAAGTACTCCTCGCCGGCGGCATAGGCGCCGGGTTCGTCGTGGGCATAGCGGTACTCTGCGCCATAGCCGAGCTCGCTCATCAGCTTGGTCGGCGCGTTGCGCAGGTGCGGCGGCACCTCGAAGTCCGGCAGGTTTTTGGCGTCATTGAGCGCTGCCTTCCAGGCGGTGTAGACCGCATTGCTCTTGGGGGCACAGGCGAGATAGACGATGGCCTGGGCGATGGCTCGCTCCCCTTCCGCCGGGCCTATCCGATGGAAGCAGTCCCAGGCTGACAGCGCCACCTGCATGGCACGGGGATCGGCGTTGCCCACATCTTCCGAGGCAATCGCCAGCAATCGGCGGGCAATATAGAGGGGATCGCAACCGGCGCTCACCATGCGGGCATACCAGTAGAGGGCAGCATCCGGCGCCGATCCGCGAATGGACTTGTGCACCGCCGAGATGAGGTCGTAGAAGTGATCTCCGCCCTTGTCAAAACGTGCCACGTGCTCCCCCACCACGGCGGCGAGCAGGGCGCTGTCGATCACCCTCTCCCCTGCCCCATTGGCCTCGGCCATGTCGGCCAGGAGCTCCAGGTAGTTGAGGGACTTTCGCCCGTCCCCATCCACGGCTTTTGCCAGCGCCGCCTTCACCCCGGGGGCAAAGGTGAGGTTCGGGTCATTGAGACCGCGCGGATCCTGCATCGCCTGATCGAGCATGGCGAGGATGTCGTCTTCCTCCAGCCTTTTCAGCAGGTAGACCCGGGCCCGGGAGAGCAGTGCGTTGTTGAGTTCGAACGAGGGGTTTTCGGTGGTGGCGCCGATAAAGGTGATGGTGCCGTCTTCGATGTGAGGCAGGAACACATCCTGCTGGCTCTTGTTGAAGCGGTGCACCTCGTCCACGAAGAGGATGGTGCGCACCCCGCGCCAGCTGTTCTCCTTCGCCTTGTCGATGGCGGCGCGGATCTCCTTGATGCCGGAGGTGACCGCGGAGAGCCGCTCCACCTCGGCCTGGCAGTAGTGGGCCATCAGCTCGGCGAGGGTGGTCTTGCCGGTACCGGGCGGCCCCCACAGGATCATGGAGTGGCAATGCCCCGCCAGGATCGCCTTGCGCAGGGGTTTGTCAGCCCCCAGGATGTGCTGCTGGCCTATGTATTGATCCAGGTTCTGCGGCCGCATCCTGGCCGCCAGCGGACGAAAGTCCGACGAGAAATCCAGGGATAAATTGCTCATCTGCGTTAACCGTCCAGTGCCACGCCGGCCGCCGGTGAGAGGCGCTCCGACGATGATTCCAAAGAGCGCTTGCTCATCTTGGTTGAGAGCCCCCGAGGGGCCGTCAGCGGATGACGGCCCGACCGGAGATCCAAAGAGAGAGGGCTCATCAGCGCTGATCGTCCAGTGCGACCCCCTTGGGTATCTTGAACACGAACTCGTTGCCCTTGAGCACCGGCTTGCGGTTGAAGTTGCTCAAGGTGAATTCGCTCCACTGCCCCTGGGCCTCTTTCACGTCGAACCGGCTGATGTTGTTCTGACGGTCGAAGGTGATGCGAAAGGAGGCAATAAGCTCATCCTTGTTGCGGCTGGTGACTGTGTAGACGTCCCCCTGCTGGGTCACGTCGTAGTTCTTCCAGAGCCCGACATCGTTGCCGGCGATCAGCACGAAGGGGGTGTTGAGCACCGCATCCTTCATCTTGAGGGCGGTGACCTGCTCGACGAAGGGGTCATAGACCCACACATCCTTGCCGTCCGCCACTATCAGGCTCTCGTCCGGGGCAGTGGTGTGCCAGTTGAAGCGATTCGGGCGCTGTACCAGCAGGGAGCCGCTCGCCTTCTGCAGCTCCTCGCCCTTGCTGTCATAGACGGTCTGGGCAAACTTGGCCGAGAACAGGCTGACGCCCGTCAGCTTCTGCTTGAGGTCGCTGGCCGCATCGGCCCACACCTGGCTGCTGGCGAGCAACAGTACAGAACCCATCAATAATGCTTTTTTCATCGCGATTCCCGTTGAAGAGGGTCAGATAAAAGGCCATGTCCGCAGACATGGCCAGGATGATAAGAAGGCTTAATCACGCACCGGGGGCGGTGCCAGCACGTCGCGCTGGCCGTTGCCCCCCGGAGAGCTGACGATGCCCTGGTTTTCCATCTGTTCGATGAGACGGGCCGCCCGGTTGTAACCAATCTTGAACTTGCGCTGCACACTGGAGGTCGAGCCACGGCGGGATTCCACCACGAAGGCGACCGCCTCGTCGAACAGGGGATCCAGCTCCTCGTCACCACCGCCGCCGTACTCGCCGCCACCGCCCTCGCCGTCCGACTCACCGGAGAGGATCTCCTCGATGTAGTTCGGCTCGCCGCGCAGTTTCCAGTCCGCCACCACCTTGTGCACCTCGTGGTCATCGACGAAGGCGCCGTGGACCCGGGTCGGGTTGGAGGTACCGGCCGGCATGTAGAGCATGTCCCCCATGCCGAGCAGGGATTCGGCGCCGCCCTGATCCAGGATGGTGCGCGAATCTATCTTGCTCGACACCTGGAAGGAGATCCGGGTCGGGATGTTGGCCTTGATGAGGCCGGTAATGACATCCACCGACGGGCGCTGGGTCGCGAGGATCAGGTGAATACCGGCCGCCCGCGCCTTCTGGGCGATACGGGCGATGAGCTCTTCCACCTTCTTGCCGACGATCATCATCATGTCGGCGAACTCGTCCACCACCACCACTATGTGGGGCAGCTTCTCGAGCTCAGGCGGCATCTGATCCATGGAGTCACCCGGACGCCACAGGGGATCCCGCAGGGGCTCGCCCTCGGCGGCCGCGGCCAGCACCTTGTCGTTGTAACCCTTGAGGTTGCGCACCCCGACCGCGGACATCAGCTTGTAGCGACGTTCCATCTCTCCTACGCACCAGCGCAGGGCGTTGGCGGCGTCCTTCATGTCGGTGACCACCTCGGTCAGCAGATGGGGGATACCTTCGTAGACCGAGAGTTCCAGCATCTTGGGGTCGATCATGATGAAGCGCAGATCATCGGGGGATGACTTGTAGAGCATGGAGATGATCATGGTGTTCACCCCCACCGACTTGCCCGAGCCGGTGGTACCGGCCACCAGCAGGTGGGGCATCTTGGCGAGGTTCACCACCACGGGTTCCCCCGCAATGTCCTGCCCCAGCCCCATGGTCAGAGGATTGTGGCTGCCAGAGAAGGCCTCGCAGTCCAGGGTCTCGCGCAGGTAGACGGTCTGGCGTACCCGGTTGGGCAGCTCGATGCCGACGAAGGTCTTGCCCGGGATCACCTCCACCACCCGCACGCTGCTGGCGGACAGCGAACGGGCGAGATCCCGCGACAGGTTGGTGATCTTGCTCGCCTTCATGCCCGGCGCCAGATCCAGCTCGAAGCGGGTGATGACGGGGCCCGGATAGACGCCGACCACCTTGGCCTGCACGTTGTAGTCGGCGAGTTTCGCCTCCACCAGCCGGCCCATGCGGTCCAGCTCGTCCTTGCTCATCATCTGGGTCTTGGCGGGCGGTCTGTCCAGCAGATCTATGCTCGGCAGCGGCGCCATGGCGGGCTGGGGGCGACGCTTGGGCTTGACCGGTGCGGCGACCGCAGGGGCGGCAGCGGCCTCCTCCCCTTCCGCCCAGGGCAGATCGAGCTCGTCATCCCCGTCATCGGCCAGGGCCGGCTGACGGCGGGCATGGGCAACGGCGGCGCGCTTGGGTCTGGCCACAGGCGCCGGCTCGTCCTCTTCATCATCGAATTGCGGATCGAACTGGAAGGTATCCTCATCGAGCTCCGGCAACCATTCGTCAGATTTTGACTTCTGGCTCCCCTTGGCCTTGGGGTTGCGCGTCCAGCTGCTATGAGGCTCGTCCTCTTCCTCGTCGAGATCCAGGGCTCCCACGCCCCCTTCCAGCAGGGGATCCGGTCCCTCAAAACGGGGCTGGCGCCAGCCGCCGGTCAGCCAGCGACCCAAGGTGGTGGGGAAATGGTAGATGGCGCTGACGCTGCCGGTGCAGGTGGCACCGATCCGCTCGACTATGGTGAGCCAGGACCAGCCGGTGAACAGGGTGATGCCGGTGGCCACGAAGCAGAGCAGCATCAGGTTGGCCCCGACCCCGCCAAACAGGGGCACCACGGCGGACGCGATCACGTCACCCACCAGGCCGCCCGCGGAGAAATTCTGCAAGTCATTGAAGTTCATGCTGGCAATGGCCGACATGCCGAGCACCGTCAGGACGAAGCCGATGATGCGCACCGACAGGGTGAGATAGTCCACCTCCAGCAGCCGGCTCGGGCGCCAGAACAGGCTCCATCCGAGCAGCACCACCAGGGGAGGCACCAGATAGGAGAAGGCCCCGAAGGTGAACATGGTGATGTCGGCGAGCCAGGCACCGGCGCTGCCCGCCAGGTTCTTCACCTCTCCCTGCCAGGAGGTCTGGGACCAACCGGGATCGGCGGGATGGTAGGTCAACAGGGCAAGCAAGAGATAGGCAGCCATCAGCGTGATGGCGATCAAGACGGCCTCGAAGATCCGTTGCGTACCTGACAAAGGAGTAAACAGCTTTTTATCGGCCAAACTCCGGCTCCTTTCTGAAAACATGTAATGCGGGGATAGGGGGCCTAGTATCCCTGAAAAGCCCACCGATTGTCAGCCAGTGCCTGAGGGCGGGGCCATGAATACAGTAATAAGAAGAAACGAGCGGACCGGCCGCTCGTTTCTGACTATCGTGACTCGTCGTGGTGCTTGCAAGTCACAGCACAATCCCGCTTATCGGGTGCTGATCACCAGACGGCTGCTCTGCTTGACCTCTTCCATGACCACATAGGTACGGGTGTCATTGACGCCGGGCAGACGCAGCAGGGTTTCCCCCAGCAGGCGGCGATAGGCCGACATGTCGCTGACGCGGGTCTTGAGCAGATAGTCGAAATCACCGGACACCAGATGGCACTCCTGGATCTCTTCGAGCACCTGAACAGCCTTGTTGAACTGTTCGAAAACGTCGGGGGCGCCACGATTGAGGGTAATTTCCACGAACACCAGCAGAGACGCATCCAGATAATGAGGGTTCAGAATAGCGGCATATCCTTCGATATAGCCTTGACGCTCGAGGCGACGAACCCGTTCCAGACACGGTGTGGGACTCAGGCCAACTCGTTTGGACAACTCAACGTTCGAAATCCTGCCATCCTTTTGCAGTTCATTCAGAATGTTGCGGTCAATCCTGTCCAAATCCTTTAGCCGACTCTTAGCTTCCATCATTTAATTCCATCCTTTGGCTATTTTTTGGTAAGAATCACCAGTCATTTTATAATAATGGTCACAAATCCTGTCAATACCTGAATATACTAGGCGCAAATGTTGCTTAACATCTGGGCAACATAAACCACCAATCGATAGACGAGGGATAGCATGATTATCGGTGTACCTAAGGAAATAAAAAACCATGAATATCGCGTAGGCATGGTTCCGGCCAGTGTACGTGAACTGACAGCACGAAACCATACCGTTTTCGTCCAAAGCGGCGCAGGAAATGGCATTGGCTTCAGTGACGCAGATTATCTGGCTGCCGGAGCCGAGATCCTGGCCTCCGCGGCAGACGTTTTCGCCAAGGCGGAGATGATCGTCAAAGTCAAGGAACCCCAGGCGGTCGAGCGCGCCATGCTGCGTCCGGGCCAGACCCTCTTTACCTACCTGCACCTGGCGCCAGACCTGGCCCAGACCCGGGAGCTGGTCGACAGCGGCGCCGTCTGCATCGCCTACGAGACAGTCACCGATGGCCGTGGCGGCCTGCCCCTGTTGGCACCCATGTCGGAAGTGGCCGGGCGCATGTCTATTCAGGCCGGTGCCCAAGCGCTGGAGAAGTCCCGCGGGGGTAGCGGCATGTTGCTCGGCGGCGTGCCCGGAGTCGAACCGGCCAAGGTGGTGATCATCGGCGGTGGCGTGGTGGGTTCCAACGCAGCCCGCATGGCCATCGGCCTGCGTGCCGATGTCACCATACTCGACAACAACATCGACACCCTGCGCCGTCTCGACAGCGAGTTCCAGGGGGCAGCCAAGGTGGTCTACTCCAATCGCGAGACCCTGGAGCGCCACCTGCTGGCGGCGGATCTGGTCATCGGCGGCGTGCTGGTGCCGGGCGCCACTGCGCCAAAACTTGTCAGCCGTGACCACATTGCACGCATGAAGCCGGGCTCCGCCATCGTGGACGTGGCCATCGATCAGGGCGGCTGCGTCGAGACCTCGCACGCCACCACCCACGAAGATCCCACCTTCATCGTCGACGAGGTGGTGCACTACTGCGTGGCCAACATGCCAGGCGCCGTGGCCCGCACCTCCACAGTGGCCCTCAACAACGCCACCCTGCCCTTCATCATCAAGCTGGCGGAACAGGGCTATCGCGGTGCACTGCTCAGCGATCCCCACCTGTTGCACGGCCTGAACGTGATGGCGGGCAAGATCACCTGCAAGGAGGTCGCCGTGGCGCACAACCTGGCCTACACGGATCCCCTGACCCTGCTGAACTGATCCCGTCCCCGCAAGGGTGCGTCGATGAGTGAAAATCCGCCCGCGATGGGCGGTTTTTTTATGGCGCAATCCGGCCACCCTCCCCCCTCTTTGGCGATTGCCACAATCGATGCCCTGGCCTTTGACCCCGGATCACGAATTACCTACAATCGCGCAAACTCATCACGTCTCGGAAATCACATCATGAGCGAAGTCATTCATAGCAAACTGCTGATCCTGGGGTCAGGCCCGGCGGGTTACACCGCCGCCGTCTACGCCGCCCGCGCCAACCTCAATCCCCTGCTCATCACCGGCATGCAGCAAGGTGGTCAGCTGACCACCACCACAGAGGTGGAAAACTGGCCAGGTGATGCGGAAGGGCTGACCGGCCCGGCCCTGATGGAGCGCATGAAAGAGCATGCGGAAAAATTCGATACCCGCATCCTCTTTGATCACATCAATGAAGTGGAGCTGACCCAGCGCCCCTTCCGTCTCAAGGGTGACAACGGTGAATACACTTGCGACGCGCTCATCATCGCCACCGGCGCCTCCGCCAAGTACCTGGGACTGCCTTCCGAAGAGGCCTTCAAGGGCCGTGGCGTCTCCGCCTGTGCCACCTGTGACGGGTTCTTCTATCGCAACCAGGAAGTGGCCGTGGTCGGCGGCGGCAACACCGCTGTGGAAGAGGCGCTCTATCTGGCCAACATCGCCAAGAAGGTGCACCTGATCCACCGCCGCGACGAGTTCCGCGCCGAGAAGATCCTGATCAAGCGCCTCAATGACAAGGTCGAGAGCGGCAACATAGTGCTGCACACTCACCAGACCCTGGACGAGGTGCTGGGCGACAACATGGGCGTGACCGGCGTGCGCCTGCGCAGCACCCGGGACGACGCCACCTCCGAGCTGCCGCTGATGGGGGTCTTCATCGCCATAGGTCACCAGCCCAACACCCAGATCTTCGAAGGCCAGTTGGCGATGGAAAACGGCTACCTCAAGGTCCGTGGCGGCCTGGAAGGCTTCGCGACCCAGACCAGCATCCCAGGCGTGTTTGCCGCCGGCGACGTGGCCGACCACGTTTACCGTCAGGCGATCACCTCAGCCGGTACCGGCTGCATGGCGGCCCTGGATGCCGAGCGATATCTGGACGCACAATAAGCACAAGGATATAAAGGGCATGCCAAGTGGCATGCCCTTTTCTTTTAAGGAGCCGGATGAAACGGAAAATATTGATTGTGGAAGACAGCCTGACGGTGCGCCGCATGTTGACCCAGGCCATTGCGCAGCAAACCGGGCTGGAGATAGATGCGTTCGATACCCTGGAGGGTGCCCGTGACTGCCAGGGAGAAGAGTACGTGGTAGCCCTGGTGGATCTCACCCTGCCGGATGCCCCGAGCGGAGAAGCCGTCAACGTGTTGCTGGCGCGAGGGTTGCCCGTGGTGATCCTCACCGCCGACATCAGCGAGGAGAAACGGGAAGCCTGGCTGGAGGCCGGGGTGCTGGATTACGTGATGAAGGATTCACGGCACTCCCTGCAATACGCCGTCAGCCTGGTGCACCGCCTCTACCTCAACCAGGCCATAGAAGTGCTGGTGGTCGATGATTCGCGAACCTCCCGTCATCGCACCGCCGCCCAGCTGCGCAAGCAACTGCTGCTGGTGCACGAGGCAACCTGCGCCCGGGATGCCCTGGCCCTGCTCGAGCAGCACCCGGCCATTCGCCTGATGCTGGTGGATTACTACATGCCGGAGATAGACGGCATCAGCCTGGTGCGGATGCTGCGGGAGCGCTACAGCAAGCAGCAGCTCGCCATCATCGGCATCTCGGTGTCGGACAAGCACGGCCTCTCTGCCCGCTACCTCAAGCAGGGGGCGAACGATTTTCTCAACCAGCCGTTCGAACCGGAGGAGCTGCAATGCCGGGTCAGCCACAATCTGGAGGCCCTTGAGCAGTTCAACAGCATCCAGGAATCCGCCAACCGCGACTACCTGACCGGGCTCTACAACCGGCGTTACTGGTTCAACGAGGGGCAGAAGTGGTTCGAGGAGCATCAGCGTCAGCAGGCGCAGCTCGCCCTGTGCGTGCTCGATGTGGATCATTTCAAGCTGGTCAACGATCACTGGGGCCATGCCATCGGCGATGAGCTGCTCTGCCACCTGACCCGGTTGCTCTCCCAGTTCTTCCCGGATGCCATGATAGCCCGCTTCGGTGGGGAGGAGTTTGCCCTGATGGTGCCCCATTGCCCGGTTCCCGTGCTGCTCAAGCGGCTGGAAGGGCTGCGGCAACAGCTGCGTCAGCAGCCGCTGTCACGGGAAGTGCCGCTGTTCGTGCGCGCCAGTTTTGGCGTCATCAACGTCGGGCGGCTCTCCATGGACGAGGCGCTCTGCGAGGCAGATCGCCAGCTGTATCAGGCAAAGAACACGGGTCGTGACAAGATAGTCTCCCAGGACGCCTGAGCACGTCTCGAGTGAGACGCTCCGTGTAGTACCGCCCGGCGCCCCTTGCGGCCGCCGGGTTATTCCCCCTCCTCACGCCCTGCCCGCCCACGGGTTTCCTCAATAGGTCTTGTCGACCCGCACCCCATCGCTGAAATAGAGGATGCGCACCTTGTCCCCGCTCGCAAACACCATGGCCGGATCGTAATCCTGGATCACGTTGATAAGCCCGTCTTGCTCGTTGCGGATTAGCAGCTCCACCAGCTTGTTCTCCACCACGCTGCCACCGGACTGGTAGTGCTGCACCGCGGCCGCCCCCGCCAATGCCCCCACGGCGGTGGCTATCTCCCGCCCATGACCGCCGCCAAACTGGTTGCCGAGCAGCCCCCCCAGCACGGCGCCCCCCAGGGTTTTCCAGCCGGTATGCTCGGATTCCAGCACCTGGCGCTGGGTGATATTGCGCACCGTTTCCACCTGGCCAAACACCACCTGATCGACGGGGCGCGCAGTATTGCGCTCATAGGGTGCAGCCCAGGCGGGCGCCGTGACAAAGCCCAGCAAGCTGGATACTATCAGGATAATGGCCTTCATCTGTGAACCTCTGTCTTATGTCTCGCTATCTCACCGAACTGGATGATGAGCTGTGCTGGTTTCCCTCCCCCAGCCATGCGCTGGAAGAGCCCAACGGCCTACTGGCGATTGGGGGAGATCTCTCTCCTGCTCGATTGCTGGCAGCTTATCACAGCGGGATCTTTCCGTGGAATGAGCCACACCAGCCACTGCTGTGGTGGTCGCCGGATCCCAGGGGGGTGATAGTGCCCGATGAGCTGCACATAGGGCGCAGCCTGCAGAAGTATCTGCGCCGCACCCCCTTCGACATTACCGTCGACAGTGCCTTCGATGAGGTGATAGCGGCCTGCGCCGCCCCCCGTCGCAGCGCCAGCGGCACCTGGATAAGCGCCCCCATGATCGACGCCTATCGGCAGTTGCACCGCCAGGGCCATGCCCACTCCATCGAGATCTGGCAGGACGGGGAGTTGCAGGCGGGGCTCTACGGTCTCTCCCTTGGCCGCCTCTTCTGCGGTGAATCCATGTTCAGCCGCATCAATAACGGCGCCAAACTGGCCATGGTGGCGCTCTGTCGTCACTTTTCCCGCCATGGGGGTGCCCTCATCGATTGCCAGATGCAGAACGACTTCCTGGCCACCCTGGGGGTCCAGGAGTGGCCAAGAAGCCGGTTTCTGACCACATTGGCGCGCCTGACCAGGCAACCACTGCAGGACGGTTGCTGGCAGCAGAGGAGAATCAGCCTATGACAGAAGAAGTGATCCTCAAGGTAGGCCTGACCCCCAGACACCCGTGCAGCTACCTCGGCCATGAGCAGGAGCAGTTGCTGGTACTGATGGATCATGAGCTGCTTAATGCGGCCGGTTATGAGCGACTGCTGACGGCAGGATTCAGGCGCAGTGGCAACGACATCTATCGCCCCCATTGCCCGGCCTGCAGTGCCTGCCAGTCCCTGCGCATCCACAGCGAGCGTTTCGTGCCGAACCGCAGTCAGAAACGCGTGCGTCAGCTGAACCGGGATCTCGAGCTGGTGCTGAGTTACGACGACAAACCCGAGTATTACCAGCTCTATGAGCGCTACATCCGCGAGCGCCACCACGATGGCAGCATGTACCCGCCGAGTCGGACCCAGTACAAGGGATTCCTGCACTGCGACTGGATGCCACCGCTCTACATGGAGATACGCAAGGAGGGACGCCTCATCGGGGTGGCCACCACGGACCTGCTACCCCACTCCATGAGCGCCATGTATACCTTCTTCGATCCTGACTATGCCGACCGCTCTCTGGGCACCTTTGCCATTCTGAGCCAGTTGGAACTAGCCAGGCGCACGGGCCGCAGCTGGCTGTATCTGGGCTATCTGGTGGAGGCCTGTCGCAAGATGAATTACAAACGCCAATACCTGCCCCACGAGCTGCTGGTGCAGGGAGAATGGAAAAATATCGACACCAAGCCCGAGTAAACTTTACACATAGCCTTAAATCCGGCATGATCCAGCGGTTTTTTGTTGTGGCTTATCAAGAGGATTCAATGGCTAAAGAAGACAGTATTGAGATGCAGGGTACCATTCTCGAAACCTTGCCCAATACCATGTTCCGTGTGGAACTGGAAAATGGTCACGTGGTTATCGCTCATATTTCCGGCAAGATGCGCAAAAACTACATCCGTATCCTGACTGGGGACAAAGTAACGGTGGCTCTGACTCCGTACGATCTCTCCAAGGGACGTATTGTTTTCCGCTCTCGCTAAGCCAGGAATTCAGCAAAAAACCCCAGCCTCTCGGCTGGGGTTTTTTGTCGTTTCTGGCCTCAATCACATTTAGTGAGAGACAGCTTCAACATTGACCTGGAAGTCAAAGCTGAGGCTGTTATTCACCAGCTCCACTCTCACCACTCCGCCATCGACCAGTGAGCCGAACAGGATCTCATTGGCCAACGGCTTCTTGAGGTGCTCCTGAATGACCCGTCCCATGGGTCTTGCACCCATTGCCCTATCATAACCCTTCTCGGCCAACCAGTGCCGCGCCTCTTCAGATACCTCCAGTGACACCCCTTTGGCATCCAGCTGTACCTGCAGTTCGACGATGAACTTGTCGACGACCTGATGGATCACCGTCATGTCCAGATGGTTGAACCAGATGGTGTGATCGAGCCGGTTGCGGAACTCCGGACTGAACGTCTTGTTGATCACCGCCATGGCATCGTGGCTCATGTCCTGCTGCTGGAAGCCAATGGACTTGCGCTGGGTCTCCTGCACCCCCGCGTTGGTGGTCATCACCAGGATCACGTTGCGAAAATCGGCCTTGCGCCCGTTGTTGTCCGTCAGGGTGCCGTTGTCCATGACCTGCAGCAGCAAGTTGAAGACATCCGGGTGCGCCTTCTCGATCTCGTCCAGCAGCACCACCGAATGGGGATGCTTGAGCACAGAATCGGTCAGCAAGCCGCCCTGCTCGAAGCCCACATAGCCGGGAGGTGCCCCAATCAGGCGGGAGACGGTATGGCGCTCCATGTATTCGGACATATCAAAACGCAGCACCTCGACCCCAAGCGCCTTGCCGAGCTGCTGAGTGACTTCGGTCTTGCCCACCCCGGTCGGGCCGGCAAACAGGAAGCAGCCCACAGGACGACGCTCGTTGCCAAGGCCGGAGCGTGACAGCCGGATGGCATCGGTCAATACGGTGATGGCCTTGTCCTGGCCGAACACCACCATCTTGAGGTTGCGCTCCAGGTTCTTCAGCACCTCCTTGTCGGAAGAGGAGACAGATTTCTCCGGGATGCGGGCAATCTTCGCGACTATGGCCTCGATCTCCGGCACATTGATCACTTTTTTACGCTTGCTGACCGGCAACAGACGTTGCCCCGCCCCTGCCTCGTCGATCACGTCGATGGCCTTGTCCGGCAGGTGACGGTCGTTGATGTACTTGGCGGAGAGCTCGACCGCGGCACGGATGGCCTTGACGGTGTAACGCACGCCATGGTGCGCCTCATAGCGGCTCTTGAGCCCCATCAGGATACGAGTGGTGTCATCTATGCTCGGCTCGACGATGTCGATCTTCTGGAAACGGCGCGCCAGAGCCCGATCTTTTTCGAAGATCTGGGAATATTCCTGATAAGTGGTGGATCCCACACAGCGCAGCAGGCCATTGGAGAGTAGCGGCTTGATGAGGTTGGCCGCATCCAGCTGACCGCCGGAGGCTGCACCCGCCCCAATGATGGTGTGGATCTCGTCGATGAAGAGGATGGCCCCTTCCTGGCGTTCGATCTGCTTGAGCAGCACCTTGAGACGCTTCTCGAAGTCACCGCGGTACTTGGTGCCTGCCAGCAGGGAGCCCATGTCCAGGGAATATATAGTGCTGTTAGCTATCACCTCGGGCACGTCACCCTTGACGATACGATAGGCGAGCCCCTCGGCGATGGCGGTCTTGCCCACGCCAGCCTCCCCCACCAGCAAGGGATTGTTCTTGCGCCGACGGCACAGCACCTGGATGGTGCGACTCAGCTCCTGATCGCGACCGATCAGCGGGTCGATGCGCCCCTCCAGCACCAGTTGGTTGAGATTGGTGGCGAAGCTCTCGATCTGGGCTGACGAGACCTCATCATCGGACTCGGCATTGTTGCCGCCACTTTCGGGCTTGCTGTCTTTGCGCACCCCGTGGGAGAGGAAGTTCACCACATCCAGGCGGCTTATTTCGGCTTTTTTCAGGAAGTAGGCGGCCTGGGACTCTTGCTCGCTGAAGATGGCGACCAGCACATTGGCGCCGCTCACCTCGGTATTGCCCGACGACTGGACATGGAACACGGCACGTTGCAGCACGCGCTGGAAGCCAAGGGTCGGTTGGGTTTCTCTGTCTTCGTCATCGCGGGGGATGAGCGGGGTCGTTTGATTGATGAATGCGCGGATCTCCTTGCGCATCTGCTCCACATCCGCACCACACGAACTCAGCGCCTCATGGGCTGAGCTGTTATCCAGCAGGGCTAACAACAGGTGCTCGACGGTCATGAATTCGTGGCGCTCGTCACGGGCCAGTTTGAAAGCCTCGTTCAGCGTCTTTTCTAGATCTTTGTTCAACATAGGCACCTCCCCTCAGTACAGCAACAATGCGGTGTCGTTATCGCCATCAAGTCATCAGATTCAAGCCTTTTCCATGGTACATAGCAGTGGATGTTCGTTATTACGTGAATAGGTGTTGACCTGGACCACTTTGGTCTCGGCAATCTCGGCGGTAAATGTGCCGCAGACTCCCTTACCACTATAATGCACGCTCAGCATGACCTGAGTGGCCTTCTCCAGATCCATACCAAAGAACCTTTGCAGCACCTCCACCACGAACTCCATCGGTGTGTAGTCATCGTTGTTCAAGACGACCTTGTACATGGGTGGCGGTTGCAGCTTCGTTTTCTCTGCTTCTGCAATCTCTTCATTAGCAAAGAGTTCTTTCTGCTTGCTCATAGTTGCGCTTTGGTACCTCTAGATTACTACCGTCTCGCTCAAGATTGTCAATAGACTTGTTAACCAGATCACATCGGTTGTTAACAACTTCTTGACTCGCTTAAAAGTTGGACTAGATTGGTTACTTGCTAATCGGCGCCCGTCTGCTACGGGGTGATGCTCTAGTTATATAAGGCTGGCGCAGGTTACTCAACGACTTCAGGGTAATCAATAAAAGGATGTAGATGTATGGCAACCGGAACAGTCAAGTGGTTCAACAACGCAAAAGGATTTGGGTTTATCTGTCCGGAAGGCGGTGGTGAAGACATCTTCGCTCACTACTCCACGATTCAAATGGAAGGTTACAAGACCTTGAAAGCGGGTCAGGCAGTCAACTTTGAATTGCAGCAGGGGCCGAAAGGAAATCACGCCTCTGTCATCGTGCCAAACGAAGCACAGAACATGTAAGAGTCAAACTGGATAAATTGAAAAACGGCATCCCGCAAGGATGCCGTTTTTTTATGTCGCTCGATGTGCCGGCACAATAAGAAAGGCCAGGCCTTCCTTATTGTGTGCTCTTGCGAGCCATCCCTGTCAGCGTGCCAGCAGGATGTTGAGCATGCGGCGCAGCGGCTCGGCGGCACCCCACAGCAGTTGGTCACCCACGGTGAAGGCCGCCAGGTATTCCGGGCCCATGTTGAGCTTGCGCAAACGGCCTACCGGGATGCTGAGGGTACCGGTGACGGCGGCCGGGGTCAGCTCGCGGGCTGTGATGTCGCGATCGTTCGGGATCACCTTGACCCAGTCGTTGTGGGCGGCCAGCAGGGCCTCGATCTCGGGGAGCGGCACGTCTTTCTTCAGCTTGATGGTGAAGGCCTGGCTGTGGCAGCGCAGGGCACCGATCCGCACGCAGAGACCATCCACCGGAATGGCGGTATCTTCGATCCCCAGGATCTTGTTGGTCTCGGCCTGACCCTTCCACTCTTCGCGGCTCTGGCCGTTGTCGAGCTTGGTGTCGATCCAGGGGATGAGGCCACCGGCCAGCGGCACGCCGAAGTTGTCCACCGGCAGGGTGCCGGATCGGGTCTTCTCGGTGATCTTGCGCTCGATGTCGAGGATGGCGGAGGCGGGATCCGCCAGCTCCACCGCCACTTCGTCGCGCAGCAGCCCCATCTGGGTGACCAGCTCGCGCATGTGGCGCGCGCCACCGCCCGATGCGGCCTGATAGGTGGCCACACTCACCCACTCCACCAGATCGGCCTTGAACAGGCCACCCAGGGCCAGCAGCATCAGGCTGACGGTACAGTTACCGCCGACGAAGGTCTTGATCCCCTTGTCCAGCGCCTCGTCGATCACGTCGCCGTTGACCGGATCCAGGATGATGACGGCGTCCTTCTCCATGCGCAGGGAGGAGGCGGCATCAATCCAGTAACCCTGCCAGCCGGAGGCCAGCAGACGGGGATAGACATCCTTGGTGTAGTCGCCACCCTGAGCCGTGATGATGATCTCCTGCGCGGCCAGCGCCTCGATGTCGAAGGCGTCCTGCAAGGTACCGGCATCGACGCCGAAATTGGGGGCGGCCTCACCGGCCTGGGAGGTGGTGAAGAAGGTGGGTTGAATGCGGGCAAAATCCTTCTCTTCCTGCATCCGGCTCATCAGTACCGAACCCACCATGCCACGCCAACCGACCAAACCAACTTTTTTCATAATGTCCTACCCTGGATAGCTGCTGTAAAAATGAAGTCTCATACGCCGTGATCCCTTGCCGGACACGGGTCCGTTCACAAATTGGCCACAAGCATGATGTGTAATTAATGCGTCTGTCCACATTACGGATTGTGGCGACGGGCGCAAGTCGAATTGCGCAATAATCTGTGTCATTTGCCGCAATAACCATGGGTTCCGGGCTACCGCGCTTGGCGGACTCCCCATCGCTCAGGCATCATGATGTCCGACTGGCAACCACTGCCCCCTGGGGACGACCCCAAGGCCTTCTTGACTCGCAGGGACGACCCTGCCCCGCGTGGAATACTCATATGCCCTGGTTACTCCTGCTACTGGCCGGCCTGTTCGAGGTCGCCTGGGCCATCGGCCTCAAATACACCGACGGTTTCAGCCGTCCCCTCCCCACCCTGCTGACCCTAGCTGCCATGGGGGTGAGCGTGCTGTTGCTCGCCATGGCGGTCAAACAACTGCCCCTTGGCACCGCCTACGCGGTCTGGACCGGCATAGGCGCGGTCGGCACAGTGTTGATGGGGATCTGGCTGTTCAACGAGCCGGCCACCCTGGCCCGGGTGCTTTGCCTGCTGCTGATCATTGGCGGTATCCTGGGGCTCAAGGTTATCGGCTGATAACGAGATGGAAGCGCAGCCCGCGGCGCCCCAGCAGCGCGTATAAAAAATGGCCACCCAGGGTGGCCATTATGTTTTCCTCATGCCCCGTCTGGGCTTCCTATCAGCACACTCTCAATCCGGGCACCCGGCATCATCTGCCTTAACCCCTCGATCAGCCGATCACCGGCCTCCTGCAGCGCCGCCAGCGGCATTTCAGGCAAGCTTTCCAGAATAAACCACATCTGCCCGGACTCGGCGCTGAGCCGGGTTCTGGTCCCCTGGCGCCAATTCCAGCGGCGACAGGTCACGCCTCTGTCATCACACCAGACCACCTCGCCAGGTTCGGGGGTCTCGTGGGCAGGGGCCCCCTCCTTCATGGTGTCAAACAGTTCGGTGCCATCGGCAATGATCAACCGGGGCGACCCCTCATAAGCGGTGAGATCCTCCCCACCGACGGGGATGGCGTATTCGATGCTAATGGCGTTGTAGAGATCGACGACGGGATCGATGCAGGGCAGGCAGCCCTCCCGTTGCACCCGCTTGAGCAGCGCCTGGGCCGAGCAGGGGGTCCGCTGGGGCTTGGCACCGAAGCGTTTGAACACCTCACCCCAGGCGGACAGATGATCCTGTGCCCAGGGAGCACCGCCCGCCGCAACGTATTGGCAGGCCCGCGCCAGCGCCTGTGCGCCGACGTTGCGATCGACCATGGTGGCCCCGTCGACCTGGATGCTCAGGGCCCGGAATCCCGGGGCCAGGCTGGTCACCCTGGCATCAATCTGTGGTGTCATGAATGGCATAGCAACTCCCAATGGGTGAATCGTGGCGAAGGCGAGAACGGCAGACGAGGCCAAGTGACCCATGCCCAGAGGGCTAGCGCGTGATGCTTGTCACCACGAAGAAACAAATCGGCCCCATGATGGACGGCGGCATGGCATAAAAAAATCTACTTTTTCTTAATGTTGTTCAGGAGAGCTAATAACCCAGACTATGCCGGCCACCGACGGCAACCTGACCCGCACCTGGAAGGGGATTGTCCTGGCCGCTTTTCCCGCCACTCATGCTATTATCTGCGACCGAACATGAGCCATTAAAAATCAGGATATTGTGATGACCGACCACACTTTTATTCCCGGCAAGGACGCGGCGCTGGAAGACTCCATCGAGCGGTTCCAGACCAAATTGCAGGCCCTGGGGTTTGATATCGAAGAGGCCTCCTGGCTCAACCCAGTGCCCAACGTCTGGTCCGTGCACATTCGGGACAAAGAGTGCGCCCTCTGCTTCACCAACGGCAAGGGAGCCAGCAAGAAGGCGGCCCTGGCGTCGGCCCTGGGGGAGTATTTCGAGCGTCTCTCCACCAACTACTTCTTCGCCGACTTCTATCTGGGCGAGCAGGTGGCGAACGGTGACTTCGTCCACTACCCGAACGAGAAGTGGTTCCCCATCCAGGGTGACCAACTGCCTGCCGGTCTGCTCGACAGCTTCACCCGCAAGTTCTACAACCCGGATGGCGAAGTGACTGCCGACATGCTGGTGGATCTGCAATCCGGCAACGAAGAGCGCGGCATAGTCGCGCTGCCGTTCGAGCGCCAGTCCGATCATCAGACCGTCTATATCCCGATGAACATCATCGGCAACCTCTATGTCTCCAACGGCATGAGCGCAGGCAACACCAGGACTGAAGCCCGCACCCAGGGCTTGTCCGAGGTGTTCGAGCGCCACGTGAAGAACAAGATCATCGCCGAGGCCATCAGCCTGCCCGAGATCCCGAGCGAGGTGATCGCCCGCTACCCCGGCATCAAGGCCTCCATCGATGCGCTGGAGGCCGAAGGCTTCCCCATCTACAGCTTCGATGCCTCCCTGGGTGGCCGTTATCCGGTCATCTGCGTGGTGCTGCTCAACCCGAGCAACGGCACCTGCTTTGCCTCCTTCGGCGCCCACCCGCGCTTCGAGGTGGCCTTCGAGCGGACCGTCACCGAACTGCTGCAGGGCCGTGGCCTCAAGGATCTGGACGTCTTCGTGCCGCCGTCATTCGATAACGAGCAGGTGGCGGATCACCACAATCTGGAGACCCACTTCATCGACTCCTCCGGCCTCATCAGCTGGGATCTGTTCAAGCAGGAGTCCGACTTCGAGTTTGCCGACTGGGACTTCCGCGGCACCTCCCAGGAGGAGTTCGATCACCTGATCGGCATCTTCCACGAGCTGGAGCAGCCGGTCTACATCGCCGACTACGAGCACCTGGGCGTCTACGCCTGCCGCATCCTGGTGCCGGGCATGTCCGACATCTATCCGGTCGAGGATCTGCTGCTGGCCAACAACACCATGGGCGCCCACCTGCGAGAAATCATCCTGGCCCTGCCGTCCCTGGAGTGGGACGCGGAGCAGTTCATGGCACTCTTTGATCAGCTGGATGAAGAGGGTCACGACGAGCGCACCCGGGTGCGCGAGCTGCTCGGCATCGCCGCCGCCAAGGGCACCGCCCTGCACACCCTGCGGGTTGGTGAGCTCAAAGCCATGCTGGCGCTGGCCGCAGGTGAGCTGGAAAGCGCGCTGGATCTCATCGACTGGACCATGGAGTTCAACCAGTCGGTGTTCCCGGCGGATCGCGCCAACTACTACCGCGCCCTGCGCGCCTGCGTCGAGTTGTTCCTGGATGAAGAGCGTGACCCCGAGCAGTACCGCCCGGTGTTCGCCCGCATGTTCGGGGAAGAGACCCTGGCCGAGGCCTGGGCCCATGCCCGCGGCGAGGCGCGTTTCCACGGGCTGGAGGCGGCCGATCTGTCCCTCTCCCAGTTCCCGCTGCATCAGAAATTGCTCGCGGCCTACGAGAAACTGCAAAAAGCCAAACGAATCCATACGTGGAACTGATATGCTAGTGTGACGAAGGGGCCTGATGGCCCCTTCTGTTTTATGGGCTACGCTTTGGCGGGCCCTTACTCAAAGATGAAATAAATAACAAAAAATACCTCTTAGGGGGTTGTCAGTTCGAGGTTCATCATGTTCGGGAGGCGTAAAGGTGCATTGCCGGTGCTTTTTTTGATGCGAAAGATATAAATTCTTAAAAATCATGAAATTAAAAACAGACCCATTTCTGTTTCACCTGAAACCTGGTGTAAAGTCAAGCTTCCGGATGAAGAAAAAACCTGTAGTAAAATTACATTCACAATCTGTAATTCTTGATCGGAGTCAATTTTGGGGATCAGCCCCTTTGTTATGATTTCCACAGGCAAAATATGCAGGTACTGAGAATTGAAAGCAGAATCTCCCTTTGATTGTCTGAAGCCCGAAGCCATAGCCGCGCTGGCCGAAGACATTACCTATGCCAAGGCAACCAAGCCCGCCCACAAGGTCATTCCTCTGGCCATCACGGCAGGTGCTTTCATCGCCATCGCATTCGTCTTCTATATCACCGTCACCACGGGATCGAGCGGCATGGCCTGGGGTATGTCCAAGCTGGTCGGCGGTCTCTGTTTCTCCCTCGGTCTCATTCTGTGCGTACTGCTCGGTGCCGAGTTGTTCACCTCCACCACCCTGACCCTGGTGGCCAAGGCCGCCAACCGCATCAGCTGGGCTCAGCTGTTCAAGAACTGGGGTCTGGTCTACTTTGGCAACCTCATCGGCGGGCTCATCATAGTCGCGCTCATCATCATGTCGGCCGAATACACGGCGGCGGATGGTCAGTGGGGACTGAACGCCATGAAAGTGGCCCAGCACAAGATCCACCACACCTTCTTCGAGGCCCTGGCCCTTGGCATCCTCTGCAACCTCATGGTGTGTCTCGCCGTGTGGATGGCCTTCGGTGCCCGCACTGCCACCGACAAGGTGATGGTGATGCTGCTCCCCGTCGCCATGTTCGTGGCCTCCGGCTTTGAGCACAGCATCGCAAACATGTTTATGATCCCGGTCGGCATCGCCATCCATGCGGTAGCAGGCCCGGAATTCTGGCAGGCCATCGGCCAGGACCCGGCATCGTTCGCCGACTTGACCGTATCCAACTTCGTCCTAAACAACCTCATTCCGGTCACCCTTGGTAATATCATTGGTGGCGGCGTCATGGTTGGTCTGACTTACTGGTTTATCTTCCGTCGCCATCATTAAGGATGGCGGCAGACACATAAATACCTTGAGAGGTAATGAAAATGGCAGAACTTAACGAACAGTTCCAAAAAGCATGGGAAGGCTTCGCGGCCGGTGAATGGCAGACCTCTGTCAACACCCGTGACTTCATCCAGAAGAACTACACCCCGTATGAAGGTGACGAGTCCTTCCTGGCTGGCGCGACCGAAGCTACCACCAAGCTGTGGGACAAGGTCATGGAAGGGATCAAGATCGAGAACCGCACTCACGCGCCGGTCGATTTTGATACCGACCTGCCCTCCACCATTACCGCTCACGATGCCGGCTATATCGATCAGAGCCTGGAGCAAATCGTCGGTCTGCAGACTGACAAGCCGCTCAAGCGCGCCATCATCGCCAACGGCGGTATCAAGATGGTCAAGACCTCTTGCGAAGTCTACGGTCGTCAACTTGACCCCATGGTCGAGAAGATCTTCACCGAGTACCGCAAGACTCACAACCAGGGCGTGTTCGACGTTTACACCAAGGACATCCTGAACTGCCGTAAATCCGGCGTCATCACCGGTCTGCCGGATGCCTACGGCCGTGGCCGCATCATCGGTGACTACCGCCGTGTTGCCCTGTACGGTATCGACTTCCTGATGGCCGACAAACTGGCCCAGTTCAAGTCCCTGCAGGCTGATCTGGAAAACGGTGTCAACCTGGAAGCCACCATCCGTCTGCGCGAAGAGATCTCCGAGCAGCACCGTGCCCTGGCCCAGATGAAGGTGATGGCCGCCAAATATGGCTGCGACATCTCAGTGCCGGCCAAGACCGCCAAAGAAGCCGTGCAGTGGACCTACTTCGCCTACCTGGCGGCGGTCAAGTCCCAGAACGGCGCCGCCATGTCCTTCGGTCGTACCTCCAGCTTCCTGGACGTCTACATCGAGCGTGACCTGAAGAAAGGCCTGCTGACCGAGCAAGAAGCCCAGGAGCTGATGGACCACATGGTCATGAAGCTGCGCATGGTTCGCTTCCTGCGTACTCCCGAATACGATTCACTGTTCTCCGGCGACCCCATGTGGGCCACCGAGACCCTGGCCGGTATGGGCGTTGATGGCCGTACCCTGGTCACCAAGAACAGCTTCCGTATGCTGAACACCCTGTACACCATGGGCCCGTCCCCTGAGCCGAACCTGACCATACTGTGGTCCGAGAAGCTGCCGGTCGGTTTCAAGAAGTACTGCGCCAAGGTATCCATCGAGACCTCTTCCGTTCAGTACGAGAACGATGATCTGATGCGTCCGGACTTCAACAACGATGACTATGCCATCGCTTGCTGCGTGTCCCCGATGATCGTCGGCAAACAAATGCAGTTCTTCGGTGCCCGTGCCAACCTGGCCAAGACCATGCTGTATGCAATCAACGGCGGCATGGACGAAAAGCTCAAGATCCAGGTCGGCCCGAAAACCGAAATGGTCAAGTCCGAGTACCTCGACTACAACGACGTGATGGACAGGCTGGATCACTTCATGGACTGGCTGGCCAAGCAGTACGTCGCCGCCCTGAACATCATCCACTACATGCACGACAAGTACAGCTACGAAGCCTCCCTGATGGCGCTGCACGACCGTGACGTCTATCGCACCATGGCTTGCGGCATCGCCGGTCTGTCCGTGGCAGCTGACTCCCTGTCTGCCATCAAGTACGCCAAGGTCAAGCCGGTTCGTGACGAAGATGGCGTTGCCATCGACTTCGAAATCGACGGCGAGTACCCGCAGTTCGGTAACAACGACGCTCGCGTCGATGACATCGCCTGTGACCTGGTCGAGCGCTTCATGAAGAAAATTCAGAAGCTGAACACCTACCGTGGTGCCGTGGCTACCCAGTCCGTGCTGACCATCACCTCCAACGTGGTGTACGGCAAGAAGACAGGTAACACCCCGGATGGCCGTCGTTCCGGTGCGCCGTTCGGCCCGGGTGCCAACCCGATGCACGGTCGTGATCAGAAGGGTGCCGTTGCGTCCCTGACTTCCGTCGCCAAGCTGCCGTTCGCCTACGCCAAAGATGGTATCTCCTATACCTTCTCCATAGTGCCGAACGCCCTGGGTAAAGACATGGAAGCCCAGAAAGCCAACCTGGCCGGCCTGATGGATGGTTACTTCCACCATGAAGCCAACCTGGAAGGTGGTCAGCACCTGAACGTCAACGTGATGAACCGTGAAATGCTGCTGGACGCCATGGAAAACCCGGAGAAATATCCGCAGTTGACCATCCGCGTATCCGGTTATGCCGTTCGCTTCAACTCTTTGACCAAAGAGCAACAGCAAGACGTCATCACCCGTACCTTCACCGCCTCTCTGTAATAGAATCTCGGTGAACAAAAACCGGCGCCCAAGGCGCCGGTTTTTTTATGTCTGCTCTTCAGGGCCCAGCGGCTTGCAAGGCCGATGACAACCCAAGCCTCCCCTTCCCTCACACCATCTTGTTCAGGGCCGCTCCCCTGCCGCCAGACGGCGATTGATGTCGGCGATGACGGGGGCTATGTCGGCCAGAGTATCGATGACATAGTGGGCACCCGCCCCCCGCAGCTTGGCCTCTGCCGGTGCGCGCTTGGCGGCGATCTCCGCCTCGCTCATGGCATCAAATTCTTCCCAGGTGGCACCGAACTCGTTGCCGGAAACCGACAGACCTACGGTCCACATACCGGCGTTCAGCCCCTCGCTGATACCCGGCACGGCGTCATCGACCTTGATGCAGCGATGCACTGCACTCACTCCCAGCTCAATCACGTTGGCCAGCGCCATCCAGGGGCCGGGGCGCCCGCCGGCCTTGAGATCGTCGGTGGCAACCCAGTGATCGGGGCTATAGCCGTGCTCGGCTGCCGCCGGCACCAGCGCCTCCATCACCGGACGGGGGTAACCGGAGCAGGATCCGATCCGCACCTCTTGTGCTCGCAGCCCATCCAACACCGGCAGCACGCCCGGGATGGGGGCGGCGAAGCGGGTCACCGCAGCAATCTGCAGCGGCATGAAGGTGTGATAGAGGTGGTCCACCTCGGCGTGGCTCATGGGGTGGCCGAAGCGCGCCTGCCAGCGCTCATCCACCGAAGGAAGACGGCCCAGCGCGGCGATATGATCCCACTTGCCAAGGCCCATGGGCTGGCGCGCTTCCTCCAGGCTCACCGGGAAGTCATAGGCGCGGGCGAAGGCCTCGACGAAGATGGAGGTGGGGGCGAAGGAGCCGAAATCGACGACGGTGCCGGCCCAGTCGAGGATCAGCGCCTCCACGTCGGTGCTCGGGTCTGCGGCAATCTGCAAGTCAGTCATGGTGATGTTCCTGTTTCGATGAAAGGGCGATCTCGCCGAGGGCGCGATCGAGAATGTTGATGGCGCGCACCAGATCGGCGCGGACGATATTGAGCGGTGGCGAGAGCTGGATGACGTTGCCCTGGGAGACCTTGAAGCTGAGCCCCAGTTCCAGACAGCGGTAGAGCAGCCGCTCGGCGGCCTGGCTATTGCGCGTTCGACTCTGGTGATCGACCACCAGATCGAGCGCCCACAAGAGGCCGATACCGCGCACCTGACCGATCAGCGGGTGGCGCTCGGCAAGCGCCGCGAGCTCGGCGGCCATAAAACGGCCATCCTCCTGCACCTTGGCCAGCAATCCCTCTTCACGGATGGTGGCTATGGTGGCGAGGGCCGCCGCGCAGCCGATGGGGCTCTTCTCATGGGTGTAGTGACCCAGCGAAATAGCCGCCGCCTGATTGAAGCGATCCCGGGTGATAAGCGCGGCAAAGGGCACCACCCCGCCCCCCAACCCCTTGCCTAGGCAGATGATGTCGGGTTCTATGCCGAACTCTTCGAAGCTGAACCAGTGGCCGGTGCGGCCAAGGGCATTGGGGATCTCGTCTACGATCAGCAGCACCTTGTGGCGATCGCAGATCTCCCGCACCCGCTGCCAGTAGGCCTTTGATGGCACCTGCACGTCGGTGTTGCGAATAGGCTCGGCGATAAAGGCACCTATCCCCCCCTCCTTCTCGATGACGTACTCCAGATAATCGGCGTAGTGCAGGTCGTCCCCCTCCCCGCGATACCAGACGCCGCGATAACGGGTGGGCGGCGGGATGCGCTCCACCCCGGCCATCAAGGGGCCCATGCCGGCGCGAAAACAGGCCTCGCCACCGACCGAGATGGCATCGAGGGAGGCGCCGTGAAAGGCATCCCACAGGGACACCACCTTGCTGTTGCCTGTGATAAAGCGGGCGAGCTTGAGCGCAATTCCCACCACCTCGCTGCCGCCGGGAGCGAACAACACCCGGTTGAGATCCCTGGGAGCCAGCTCGGCCAGGGTGCGGGCGCAGTCGATGGCGACCTGATGGGTGTAGCGGCGGGGCGCGAACGGCAGATCGGCAAGCTGCTGCTGCACCGCGGCCACGACGTTGGGGTGACCGTGGCCCAGTTGATGAACGCTGTTGCCGTGAAAATCGAGGTAACGCGCGCCCGATACGCTGGTCAGCCAACTCCCCTGCGCCCCCTCAAGCAGATCGAGGCAGGGGCTGGAGAGGGCCTGATGAAGGAAGTAGCGGCTATCTTCCGCCAATCCCGCCTGCACCGCCTCGCTCTGGTCTGCCCACCAGCGCACGCGTCCCTCCCCCAGATTGATGTCCCCTTCGCTGTCGGCCCGGCCACTGCCGTGAAGAGCATCGCGCATCATCATCACGCCTCCCCTTGCCAGTAGCAGGCACTGGCCATGGCCGCGAGCAGGGCTCGCACCCGCGCCGGGGTCACGTCGCCGATATTGCCGATACGGAAGCAATCGGCCTGCGAGACCTTGCCCGGGTAGATGACAAAGCCCTGCCCCTTGAGCCGCTGGTAGAAGTCGGCGAAGCGGTAGTCAGGGTGAGCCGGGGAGTAGAAGGCGGTGATGATGGGGGATTGCCACTGCTCGGACAGCAGCGGCGCAAAGCCGAGTTCGGCCATACCCGCCACCAGAATGCGCTGGTTCTCGCTGTAGCGCTGATAACGGGCGGCAATGCCCCCCTCTTCATCCAGCTCGCGCAGGGCCTGGGCAAAGGCCAGCACCGTATGGGTGGGTGAGGTAAAGCGCCACTTGCCCCCCTGCTTCTCCATGGTCTGCCACTGGGCGTGCAGGTCGAGGGAGACCGAGCGGGCGCGACCGGCGCAGGCTGTCAGCGCGGCGCGACGGGCGATGACGAAGCCAAAGCCCGGCACCCCCTGAATGCACTTGTTGGCGGAGCTGATCAGAAACTCGATGCCAAGGCGCCCCATGTCGATGGGGATGCCGCCAAAGCTACTCATGGCATCGACGATGAGGCGAATGCCGCGGCGCTGGCAGAGCTCAGCCACCTCTTCAAGGGGGTTGAGCATGCCGGTGGTGGTCTCGCAGTGCACTATGGCCAGATGGGTTATTTCGGGGTGGCGCGCCAGCATCGCCTCGATGGCGGCAGGCTCGGGGCGGCTGGTCTCGCCGCAGTCGAGCTCATGATGGCGCAGGCCAAGGCAGCGGGCCATCTCCCCCATGCGAGCACCGTAGGCGCCGTTGTTGATGATGAGCAGACACTCGTCAGCGCCGATTGCCGACCCCAGCACGCTCTCCACCACATAGCTGCCGCTCCCCTGCAGCAACACGGCGCTGTAGTCGCTTTCATATTCCGGGCCAGTGGCCAGCCGCACCAGCTCGCGGCGGATGGGCTCCACCACGCCGAGGTTGTAGTCCGCATCCCAGGTGCAGCTGTCTTGCAGCATGGCGGCGCGCACAGTGGCGGTGGTCGAGAGGGGGCCCGGGGTCAGCAGCAGGTAATCAACGGCGGCGGGGGCCGCAGGAATATGGGTCATGACTTCGCTCCATTTGGTATATACCAGAATGAGCGCATTGTGGGTAACTGCCCCGCCAAGGTCAAAGGGGTGGGGCCACGTGCAACAAAAAATTCATTTTCGGCGCCAGGATCGCGATAATCTAGGAAGCCTGAACAACAGGGGCAACACTGGTATCTACCAACGCATTATATCGCCTCCATTTAGCGACCGGACCTGTGCCCCAACCACTGCCCAGCCAAGGATTTTCATGAGCAAACCCCAATACCTGCAGATCAAGGATGCCCTCGCCAACCAGATCCTGGCGGGGGGCCTGGCCCCCAACGACAAGCTCCCTTCCGAGCGGCTGCTGGGGGAGCTTTACGGCACCACCCGGGTCACCATCCGCGAGGCGCTGGTGCAGCTGGAGGCCAACGGCCTCATCTATCGGGAGGATCGCCGGGGCTGGTTCGTCACCCCGCCGCGCTTTCGCCTCAACCCCAGGCGCACCTCCAACTTTCACCAGATAGTGCACGAACAAGGGGGCGAGCCGCGCACCGAGCTGCTGGAAAAAAGCCGCCAGGCGGTGCCACCCGCGTTGATGGCGCAGTTGCAGCTCAAGCCGTTCGACAGCCTGTTTCTGCTCAAGCGACTGCGCTATGCCAACGGGCGCGCCATCTGCTATTGCGAAAACCACTGCCTGCCCGAGCGGGTGCCCGGTCTGCTGGAGCTGGATCTTGCCGGCAGCCTGACCGAGATCTACCAGGCCCATTACGATCTTCACTACGCCCGCATGCAGGTGCGCTTCTTCCCCACAGCCCTGCCGGACGAAGTGGCCAAGGCGCTGGGGGCCACCGCCGGTCTGCCCGCCCTGCGCCTGGAGCGGCTCAACTTCGATCAGCACGGCCGGGTGCTCGACTTCGATCTGGAGTACTGGCGCCACGACAGCCTGGAGATAGAGGTGGATACCCAGGATTAGGAACAGACAAGTTAAGTACGGCAAATGGAGTGCGGCAAAACGTCACTGAGCCGTCACCGTACCGTCATAAAGTTCCCCTAGCCTCTGCTTCGACCAATCTGGTTTATACCAAGCCAACCAAAATGGAGAAAAGGATGAAACAGGGAACCCATTTGCTGGCCGCCGCCGTGCTGGCCGCCATGACAGCCCCGGCACTGGCCGCGACCGATCTCACCGTCTACACCGCCTTCGAGCCGGAGCAGCTCGGCGAGCTGAAGACGGCGTTTGAGCGCCAGCACCCGGATATCAACATCAAGTGGGTGCGTGACTCCACCGGGGTGGTCACCGCCAGGCTGCTGGCTGAAAAAGCGCAGCCCAAGGCCGACGTGGTGTGGGGACTGGCCGCCACCAGCCTGATGCAGCTCGATCAGCAGCAGATGCTGACCGGTTACGCCCCCAAGGGACTGGAGAAGCTCGACAGCCGTTTTCGTGACGGCAAAGCCGAGCCCCACTGGATTGGTCTGGACGCCTTCTTCAGCGCCATCTGCTTCAACAAGGTAGAGGCAGAGAAGCAAGGAATACCGGCGCCGACCAGCTGGGCCGATCTCACCAAGCCCATCTACAAGGGCAAGGTGATCATGCCCAACCCCAGCTCCTCCGGCACCGGCTACCTGAGCGTCGCGGGCTGGCTGCAGACCATGGGCGAGCAGCAGGGCTGGCAGTTCATGAACGGCCTGCACCAGAACATAGACCGCTACACCCACTCGGGCTCGGCCCCCTGCAAGCTGGCCGCCAGCGGCGAGACGGTGATCGGCATCTCCTTTGACTTCCCGGCCACCAGCCTCAAGGCCAAGGGGGCCCCCATAGAGGTGGTGTTCCCGAGCGAAGGCTCGGGCTGGGACATGGAAGCCGCCGCCATCATCAAGGGTACCCCCAAGCTGGATGCGGCCAAGCAGTTGCTCGACTTTGCCGCCACCGAGCAGGCCAACGCCCTCTACAACAAGTCGTTCGCCGTAGTCGCCATCCCTGGGGTCGCCCAACCGAGAGCGGGCTATCCGGCAGATATCAAGGGCCAGATGATCGACAACGACTTTGCCTGGGCAGCCCGCGAGCGCAACGCCATCCTGACCCAGTGGAGTGCCAGCTTCGACGGCAAGTCGGAAGCCAAGCAGTAATTCCAAACAGGAGCGGTTTGTGCCCCCCAGACAAACCGCTGCCAATCAACCCCTTGCCGAAGGCCAACAGGTGTTGGCCTTCGTTTTTTGGGTTTCGTCCCCCATGTTTGTTTCGCCCCCATTGGCGACGCCTCGCCCATCTGCACAGGGCCAAGCCACCTGCTGGCGACCCGTCGTCATCTGACTGTCATCAAGCTGTCATCCCCCGATCACCTGACCGTCACACTTCACCCGCAAACTGGTATATACCAAATCAGTAGCGAGTCGAACCATGACCCAGCCCTATCTGGACATTCAACATCTCAACAAGCAGTTCGGTACCTTCCAGGCGCTCAAGGGGATCTCTCTGAGCATCCATCCGGGGGAGTTCATCTGCTTTCTCGGCCCCTCCGGCTGCGGCAAGACCACCTTGCTCAGAGCCATCGCCGGTCTGGATCTGCCGGACAGCGGCCGGATCTGGCAAGGGGGACGGGAGATCTCCCTGCTGCCCCCCCAGGAGCGGGACTTTGGCATAGTGTTTCAGTCCTACGCCCTCTTCCCCAACCTGACGGTGGCCCAGAACATCGCCTTCGGCCTTGAGAATCAGGGGCTGGCGCGCGATGCCATCAAGGAGCGAGTCGATCACTGGCTGGCGCTGGTGGATCTCGATGCCCAGTCCCACAAGTACCCGAGCCAGATCTCCGGCGGCCAGCAGCAGCGGGTGGCGCTGGCCCGGGCGCTCGCCCTCTCCCCCGGTCTGCTGCTGCTGGACGAACCGCTCAGCGCCCTGGATGCCCTGGTGCGCACCCACCTTCGCAGCGAGATCCGCGCCCTGCAGCAGCGCCTCGGTATCACCACCATCATGGTGACCCACGATCAGGAAGAGGCGCTGATCATGGCCGATCGTATAGTAGTGATGGAAGGCGGCCGCATAGTGCAGGTGGGCACCCCGCAGGAGATCTACCACAGGCCTGCGAGCCGCTTCGTGGCAAGCTTCGTCGGCACCATGAACTTCCTCGACACCCTGGTGCTCGGCCCCACTCAGGTGCGCCTCAACGAACAGCCCTTGACGCTCGCCAACCAGGCCGCTGCCGGCAGCAAATTGCAGGTGGCGATCCGCCCCGAGGCGATCAGCCTGGGCGCCCCCCATGAGCCTTATCCTGGTCAGCATGGCGTAGAAGCGCAGATCGATCAGGTAGAGTTTCTCGGCGCCGCCCAGCGCCTTATCTGCACCGCCGACACCTATCTGGGCCCGCAGCAAATTCTGGTGGAGCGCCCGACCCAGGAGCTGCCCCACCACGAACAGGGTGGCTGGCGAAGCGGCATGCGCTGCTCCCTGCACTGGCCCGCCGGGGTCATGCAGCTGTTTGAAGGGGAACGCCCATGAGCCCTCATCTCTCCACTCCGGCACTGGCAACCCCAGCACAGGCAACATCAGAACAGGCAACCCAAGAGCCCCAGCCTCGCTACCCCTTGTGGCAGCGGCTCTGCTCCGGCTGGAGCCGGGATCAGCTGCTGCAACTCCTGCTGCTTCTGCTAGGTATTGCCCTGCTCACCGGCGGCCTGCTGCTGCCGCTGCTCACCATGCTGCAAAAGAGCCTGCAAGACGAAAACGGCCTCTGGGTGGGGCTCGCCAACTTCAGCGCCTACTTCGACTCCCCCCATCTGGGTCAAACCCTCGGCAACACCCTCTGGCTCGGGGTGCTCATCACCGCCCTGGTGGTGACCATCGCCTTTGGCTACGCTTATGCCCTCACCCGCACCTGCATGCCGGGCAAGAGCCTGTTTCGCCTCGTTGGCCTTATTCCGCTCTTGATGCCCTCCCTGCTGCCCGCCATCAGTCTGGTCTACTGGTTTGGCAATCAGGGGATCGCCAAGGGGCTGCTCGGCGGCGAGAGCATCTACGGCCCCATCGGCATCGTCATTGGTCTGGGCTTCTGGTGCTTCCCCCACGCCCTGATGATCCTCATCACGGCGCTGGGTCAGAGCGACGCCCGCCTCTATGAAGCGGCCCGGGTGCTGGGCAGCAGCGGTTGGCGCACCTTTGTCACCGTCACCCTGCCTACCGCCCGTTATGGCCTGCTCAGCGCCGCCATCGCCGTCTTCACCCTCACCATCTGCGACTTCGGGGTGGCCAAGGTGATTGGCGGCCAGTACAGCGTGCTGGCCACCGATATCTACCGGCAGGTGATTGGGATGCAGAACTTCTCCCTCGGCGCCGTTGCCAGCGTCACCCTGCTGCTGCCTGCGCTGCTGAGCTTTGCGCTGGAGCACAGGGTACGCAGCAAAATGCAGGAGCAAAGCAGCACCAAGGCGGTGCCCTATCAGCCCAAACCCCATCGGCTGCGGGATCTGTTGGCGCTCGGCTGGTGCACTCTCTGGGCCCTGCTGTTTCTGGCGCTGGTCGGGATGGCCGTTTATGGCTCCCTGGTGCAGTTCTGGCCCTATAACCTTGGGCTGACGCTCGCTCACTACGCCTTTGACAGCAACAGCGTCTATGGCTGGCAGCCCTTTACCAACACCCTGCAACTTGGCCTCTATACCGCCTTGGTGGGCACAGTGCTGGTCATGGTGCTGGCCTGGGCACAGGAGAAGGGGCGCCACTTCGCGCCCCTGCGCCAGCTGCTGCATCTGCTCGCCATGCTGTCGCTGGCGGTGCCCGGCATGGTGCTGGGGCTGGGTTACATCTTCTTCTTCAACGGCAATCCGCTGTTTGGCAGCCTCCATGGCACCCTGCCGCTCATGGTGCTCTCCTGCGTCATCCACTACTACACAGTGGGCCATATGACGGCGCTGACTAGCCTGAAACAGTTGCCCAGGGAGCTGGAGCTGGTGGCTATTTCCCTGCGCATTCCGCTCTGGAAGGCGTTCTGGCGCGTCACCCTGCCCGCCTCCCTGCCGGCGCTCTTGGAGATCTTCATCTATCTGTTCGTCAACGCCATGACCACCACCTCGGCGGTGATCTTCCTCTACTCGAGCGACAGCGTGCTCGCCTCCATCGCCGTGCTGAACATGGAGGATTCCGGCGATACCGCCGCGGCCGCCGCCATGGCCACCCTGATCCTGCTGGCCGCCGCCACCGTCAAGCTGCTCCAGCTCTTTTTGAGCCGCGCCCTGCTGGATCGCACCCAGCGCTGGCGCCATCAATAACCTCATCGAGGAGTCATCATGTCCACTCTCCCCTTTTGGCTGGCCGAAGCGCTCGCCGCCGAACAACCCGAGCCACCCACGCCCCTTGTCGGCAACCACGAGGTGGATGTCTGCATCGTCGGCGGCGGTTTTACCGGGCTCTGGAGCGCCATCACCCTTAAACAGGCCGAGCCTCACTTGCGTATCCTGGTGCTGGAAAAAGACCTGTGTGGCAGCGGCGCCTCCGGGCGCAACGGCGGCTGCCTGCTCACCTGGTCGGCCAAGTATTTGACGTTAAAGCGCCTCTTTGGGGAGCAGCAGGCCGCCTGGCTGGTGCGAAGCTCCGAGCAGGCGGTGCACGAGATCGCCCGCTTCTGCGCGGCGCACCAGATAGAGGCGGAACTGAGGGTCGAGGGCACCTGCTACACAGCCACCAGCGAGGCCCAGCGCGGCCTGATGGAGCCGGTATTGCAGGCACTAAAGCGAGCCGGTCTTAACCAGTGGCAGACGATTGAGGAGGATAAACTGGCGAGCCTGAGCGGCTCCCACGTTCATCTGGAGGGGCTCTACAGCCCCCACGCGGGTTCGGTGCAACCGGCGCTGCTGGTGCGCGGCCTGCTGCGGGTGGCACGGGAACTGGGCATTGAGGTTTATGAAAACTCTCCCATGCAGCGCCTGGAGGCGGGCCAGCCTGCACGGGTGCAAACGCCAGAGGCCATCGTGCGCGCCCGCAAGGTGGTGCTGGCCCTCAACAGCGCCATGACGGCGCACTTTCGCGAGTTTCGCCGCAGCATAGTGCTGGTCTCCTCGGATATGGTGATAACCGACCCGGCGCCACAGGCACTGGCCGCCCAGCAACTCGCGCACGGTCGCTCCGTGGTGGATGGCCGCACCTTTGTGCACTACTACAGATCCACCCCGCAAGGGCGGCTGATGCTGGGCAAGGGGGGCAACACCTTCGCCTTTGCCAACCGCCATCTGGCTGAGTTCGATGCGCCAAGCCGTTATCTTGCCCCTCTCACCCGCACCCTGCGCCGCTTCTTTCCGGCACTTGAAGATGTGCCCATCGCCGCCAGTTGGTGCGGCGCCTCCGATCGCTCGGTGGATGGTCTCCCCTTCTTCGGCCACTGGCGCGAGCAGCCCAACGTCGTCTATGGCCTCGGCTATTCGGGCAACGGAGTGGCCCAGAGCTGGATGGGCGGTCAAATCCTGGCGGCCCTGGTGAGAGATGATGTGCGGGAAGCGGATAAACCGTGGCGCGAATGCGCCCTGGTGAGCGGCCCGCGCGGCTATTTCCCGCCCGAGCCGTTGCGCTGGCTGGGGGCCATGGTGGTACGCAACGCCATCAGGCGCAAGGAGCGAGCGGAAGATGAAAACCGCCCGGTGGCCTGGTATGACAAGCAGCTGGCCCGGCTGGCGGATGCGGCGGGCAAGGCGGACAAATAGGGGCCGCCTGGCACGCCAACATGCAGAAGGGGCAGGAGAGTATGACTCCCCTGCCCCTTCGGTTACCCGCACGGCACGTTCTGACCGCCGGGTTTCACTGGCTCAGATTAAACTCGCCAGTATTTAGCTCGCCCAGGTAATGATGTGATCTATCCAGTCGCCGGCGTGGGCCTCGTGCACCACCTTGCCGCGCACCGATTGGCCGGCCTGGTGCATGGCGCTGCGGCTGCCGGTGATAAGCGGATGCCACTCAGGCAGGCTCTGCCCCTCCGCCAGCAGGCGGTAGGCGCAGCTCGACGGCAGCCAGTTGAACTCGGCAATCTTGTCGAAGGTGATCTGCAGGCAGTCTGGCTCTTTCTTGAAGCGGTTGCCGTAGTCGGAGCACTGGCAGGTCTTGGTATTGAGCAGGTTGCAGGCCACATTGGTGAACACCAGCTCCTCGGTGTCCTCGTCGATCAGCTTGTTCAGGCAGCACTTGCCGCAGCCGTCGCACAGGGACTCCCACTCCGTCATGGTCATCTGTTGCAGGCTCTTCGCCACCCAGAAGGGGGGGTTCTGCACTTCGTTTAACTGCGGCACTTTTTGCTGCATGGCAATGGGCTCACTCAATACACTGACAAGCGCGTGGTTATACGCCTTATGGCCCGATTTTTCAAGATAAACGGTGAAATACCAAAGAAATTGAAAGGTCGGAAACAACGAATAAACATTGGGCTTCGCTGCGCTCTGCACCAACCTACCACATCCGCAAGTTGCGGCTGAGCCCACGAAGCCCAACATACGAGATTATTGTTATGGGGAGTTGTTACTTGTTGTATTTATTAAAATCTATTAAAAGGGTTGCTCTGGGAATGTGGCAAGGACAATATTGGCATAAATAGATGCTATAGCTGCTTGTAATACGCTGCACGCAATTTTAAAGACTTGTTAGCGCACTGGTGCTTAAAGCACGGAGAGGCGTTTTTTTGCTTGTGATAAATGGAGGGAATTGGAGTGCTTGTTTATTATATTGTGTTGTGTTGTGTTGTGTTGTGTTGTGTTGTGTTGTGTTGTCTTGTGTTGAGTTACTGCAATAAATTAAAATACAGAACAAGTCATACCAATAAGCATTACTCAGTTAAGCTTTATTTGTGAGCTGAGGATGCGCATTACAAAAATCATGTGAATCCACAGACCATCTGATGTGTGCTACAATACGGTTCACTTTTATACAAGGAGGCGTAGCATCGTGAACATTGTTTTTAATGTAGGTGGGAAGAAAGTCCCGCTAAAATCGTTAAAGTACATAAGCAAAGAAAATCAACTAGAAGTAATGCGTGAATGGTTCTACGAAAACTACGAGGACCCTGCTAATTCTTGCCCTTATGAAAGCCGCGAGGGCGGGTATGCATACATTTATGGTGGTCCGTATGATGCGAACCAAGAACTACAAGATATGTTCGATCCATACGTCAAATTTGACTACATCGAAGAGCTAGTAAGCGAACTGCAACAGCAATGTTATGACTGGTCTGGCAACTCCAATAACATCGATGACTGGTACGATGAAGACTTGTATGATGCAGTAACGTCTTCTGAAAGACCTTTTGTTAAGTTCGTTGCAAATATCGATAGCATAAAAGCACTTGCAAAAGATAAAAGTGCACAGCAGCAAAAAGATCACCTGCTTAGCCTTTTATATACAAATGTCATCACAGCATTAGAAACTCTCTACGTAGAGTTATTCATTAACTCTATAGAGAAAGATGATGCCTATATTGCTGAATGTATAGAAAAGGGTAAAACGGAGTTCAAAGTAAGCAAAGAAATTGCTGCCTTGCCATTCAAAGGTGAGTCTATTGAAAAGATAAGAAAAGAACTTATCAAAGCAATCAAAGAGCATTTGATTAGCGCAAGCTGGCATAGTACTAATTTAGTTGTAAAACGCTATAAGCTAACGTTCGACATTGACGTACAAAAAGAATGGCCTATAGATGCTATTGAAATTGCAACACAGAAGCGAAATCACTTAGTACATCGCGGAGGCAGGGATAAAGAAGGTAACCTTGTAGTAGTTACTGAGCAGGATTTAGAACAGTTGCTGGACCATGCACTGTCGCTCGGTGAAAAGCTAAACGAAAGCCTAGAAAGTGCAGTACAAAAAAAGAAATCGCAGGACTAGATGCCTTGATTAAGAGGGGGCAATGCCCCCTCATGTATTAACGGTATAAGAGCTAAACTTGCTCTTCACTTAGCCCAGTGAGGTCCTTCCCATTCTCGCTAACGATAATGACAGTACCAAAAGCAACTAGGGTTTTTTGGTGTTCATAAAAACCATAAATAATGCCGCCCATCGGGCGGCATTATTATTAGAGATAACAGTCTGAAAGGAATTACCAGCCGGTTACTTCACGCAGGGCTTTGCCGATATCGGCCAGGGAGCGCACGGTTTTTACACCGGCATCTTCCAAGGCGGCAAATTTCTCTGCTGCCGTGCCCTTGCCACCGGCGATGATGGCGCCCGCATGACCCATGCGCTTGCCAGCCGGGGCGGTGACACCCGCTATGTAGGAGACCACCGGCTTGGTGACATTGGCCTTGATATAGGCCGCGGCTTCTTCCTCGGCGCTGCCGCCGATTTCGCCGATCATGACGATGGCTTCGGTCTTGGGATCGTTCTGGAACATCTCCAGGATGTCGATGAAGTTGGAGCCCGGGATGGGGTCGCCACCGATACCGACGCAGGTGGACTGGCCGAAGCCCTCGTCCGTGGTCTGCTTGACCGCTTCGTAGGTCAGGGTGCCGGAGCGGGAGACGATGCCCACCTTGCCCGGCTTGTGGATGTGACCCGGCATGATGCCGATCTTGCACTCACCCGGAGTGATGACGCCCGGGCAGTTGGGCCCAATCATGCGCACGCCGGTTTCCTGCAGCTTCACCTTGACCTGCAGCATGTCCAGGGTCGGGATGCCTTCGGTGATGGTGACGATGAGCTTGATGCCCGCATCGATGGCTTCCAGGATGGCGTCCTTGCAGAACGGGGCCGGAACATAGATGACGGAGGCGGTGGCGCCGGTGGCTTCCACGGCGTCACGGACTGTGTTGAACACCGGCAGGCCCAGGTGGGTGGTGCCACCCTTGCCCGGGGAGACGCCGCCGACCATCTGGGTACCGTAGGCAATCGCCTGTTCGGAGTGGAAGGTACCCTGACCGCCGGTGAAGCCCTGGCAGATCACCTTGGTGTCTTTGTTGATCAGAACGCTCATTATTTGGCCTCCGCTGCTTTAACCACTTGCTGAGCTGCGTCAGTCAGACTCGTTGCGGCGATGATATTGAGGCCGCTGTCGGCCAGTTTACGGGCACCCAGTTCGGCATTGTTGCCTTCCAGACGCACTACCACGGGCACCTTGACCCCCACTTCCTTGACCGCGCCGATAATGCCTTCCGCGATCATGTCGCAGCGCACTATGCCGCCGAAGATGTTGACCAGCACGGCTTGTACCTTGCTGTCAGACAGGATGATCTTGAAGGCCTCGGTCACGCGCTCCTTGGTGGCGCCGCCGCCGACGTCCAGGAAGTTGGCCGGGGAACCGCCGTGCAGGTTGACGATGTCCATGGTGCCCATGGCCAGACCGGCGCCGTTGACCATGCAGCCGATGTTGCCATCCAGCGCCACATAGTTCAGCTCCCACTGGGCGGCGTGCGCTTCGCGGGGGTCATCCTGGGAGGGATCGTGCATCTGGCGCAGCTTGGGCTGACGGTACAGAGCGTTGGCATCGATGTTGATCTTGCCGTCGAGGCAATGCAGGTTGCCCTTGTCGGTGATGACCAGAGGGTTGATCTCCAGCAGGGCGAAGTCGCAGTCCAGGAACATCTGGCCCAGACCCATGAAGATCTTGGTGAACTGCTTGATCTGATCGCCGACCAGACCCAGCTTGAAGGCCAGCTCGCGGGCCTGATAAGCCTGCGGGCCCACCAGGGGATCGATGGCAGCCTTATGAATGAGTTCCGGGGTTTCGTGGGCGATCTTCTCGATGTCCACGCCACCCTCGGTGGAGGCCATGAAGACCACGCGGCGGCTGCCACGGTCAACCACGGCGCCGAGGTAAAGCTCCTTGGCGATGTCGGTGCAGGACTCTACCAGGATCTTGGTGACCGGCTGACCATTGGCGTCAGTCTGATAGGTCACCAGGTTCTTGCCGAGCCAGTTCTGGGCGAAGGCACGGATCTCGTCCTTGCTCTTGGCCAGCTTGACGCCGCCCGCCTTGCCACGCCCACCGGCGTGGACCTGGCACTTGACGACCCAGGTATTGCCGCCAATCTTGTCGGCCGCTTCGGCCGCTTCCTGCGGGGTAGCACAGGCATAACCTTCGGAGACCGGCAGGCCATACTCGGCAAACAGCTGTTTTGCCTGATATTCATGCAGATTCATAGATGCTCTATCCGTGTTGTAGGTATTTCCGTCCGGGGCTCGTGTTTCTCAATCCCCTGTGAATGGGGGCCTGGGCGGCCCCTCGTTATCTTTCAGTCACTCCTGCTCAGACATCCAGCAGCAGACGGGTCGGGTCTTCCAGCAGCTCCTTGATGGAGACCAGGAAGCCCACGGACTCGCGGCCGTCGATGATGCGGTGATCGTAGGAGAGCGCCAGGTACATCATCGGCAGGATCTCGACCTTGCCGTCGACGGCCATGGGTCTGTCCTGGATCTTGTGCATCCCTAAGATGGCGCTCTGGGGCGGGTTGATGATGGGGGTGGACATCAGGGAGCCGAACACGCCGCCGTTGGTGATGGTGAAGTTGCCGCCGGTCAGTTCATCCACGGTCAGCTTGCCGTTACGGCCCTTGCCCGCCAGATCCTTGATGGCCTTCTCGATGTCGGCGAGGCTCATGTTGTCGCAGTCACGCAGCACAGGGGTCACCAGACCACGGGGGGTGGAGACGGCGATGCTGACGTCGAAGTAGTTGTGGTACACCACATCATCACCATCCAGCGCCGCGTTCACTTCCGGATAGCGCTTGAGGGATTCGACCACGGCCTTGACGTAGAAGGACATGAAGCCGAGCTTGATGCCGTGCTTCTTCTCGAAGATCTCGCCGTACTGCTTGCGCAGCTTCATGATGGGCGCCATGTTGATCTCGTTGAAGGTGGTCAGCATGGCGGTGGTGTTCTTGGCCTCCAGCAGACGCTCGGCGATGCGCTTGCGCAGACGGGTCATGGGCACGCGCTTCTCGGTACGACCGGCCAGCGGGGCTATGGGCGCAACCGATGCGGCTGCCACGGCGGCGACGGGGGCTGCCGGCTTGCCCAGGTTCTTGATGAAGGCATCCACGTCTTCCTTGGTGACGCGACCGCCCTTGCCGGTGCCGGACAGCTTGGCCACGTCGATGTCGTGCTCGGCCACCAGGCGGCGCACTGAGGGGCTCAGGCCGTCGGCAGCGTCATCGGCTGCCACTTCCACCGGCTTCTCCTTGGTCTCTTCACCGGCCACAGGGGCCGCCTTGAGGATGGCGATCAGCTGGCGGGAGAGCACGGTCGCGCCTTCCAGTTGCAGGATGTCGCCCAGTACGCCGGCTTCGGGCGCGGGGACTTCCAGCACGACTTTATCGGTTTCGATGTCAACCAGCACTTCGTCACGGGCAACCAGATCACCCGGTTTCTTGTGCCAGGTGGCGATGGTGGCGTCCGCCACTGATTCCGGCAGGTCCGGTACCTTGATCTCGATAGTCATGTAATCAGTTCCTTGTTACTTCTTGGCCAGCAGGCTTGTTCCAGAGACGGAGAGGGTCGGCTTCACAGTGCCCCCTCCCCTTCACAACTCGTTTATTCCAGGGTCAGCGCGTCTTCCACCAGGGCTTTCTGCTGCTTGGCGTGGACAGACATGTAACCGACGGCCGGTGAGGCCGAGGCCGGGCGACCGGCGTAACGCAGACGGGCATTGCTTGGCAGCACGCTGTCATAGTGATGACGGGTGCTGTACCAGGCGCCCTGGTTCTGCGGCTCTTCCTGACACCAGACGAAATCGGTGACGTGGGCATAATCGGCCAGGATGGCGCGCACTTCCTCTTCAGGGAAGGGGTAGAGCTGTTCGATCCGTACCAGAGCCACATCCTGCTGCTCCGCCTTGCGACGGGCATCGAGCAGGTCGTAGTAGACCTTGCCGGAGCAGAAGACCACCCGCTTGACGGCTTTCGGATCCAGGGCATCGATCTCGCCGATGGCGTTCTGGAAGGTGCCAGTCGCCAGCTCGTCAAGCTTGCTCACCGCCAGCGGGTGGCGCAGCAAGGACTTGGGCGTCATCACGATGAGCGGACGGCGCATCGGGCGCACCACCTGGCGGCGCAGCATGTGGAACACCTGGGCCGGGGTGGAGGGCACGCACACCTGCATGTTGTGCTGGGCGCACATCTGCAGATAGCGCTCCAGACGGGCGGAGGAGTGCTCAGGGCCCTGGCCCTCGTAACCGTGGGGCAGCAGCATGGTCAGACCGCACATCCGGCCCCACTTCTGCTCGCCGGAGGAGAGGAACTGATCCACCACCACCTGGGCGCAGTTGGCGAAGTCGCCGAACTGGGCTTCCCAGATGGTCAGACCGGCCGGCTCGGCACTGGCGTAGCCATATTCGAAGGCCAGTACCGCGTTTTCGGTCAGCACAGAGTCGTAGATCTCGAACGGACCCTGCTCGTCGTGCAGGTTGCACAGCGGGGTGTAGGTGCTCGCATCGGTCTGGTTGTGCAGCACGGCGTGGCGATGGAAGAAGGTGCCACGACCGGAGTCTTCCCCGGTGAAGCGGATGCGCGCGCCCTTGTCCACCAGGGTGGCGTAGGCCAGGGTCTCGGCAAAGCCCCAGTCCACCAGCTTCTCGCCGGCGGCCATCAGGCGGCGGTCTTCGTAAATTTTCTCGACCTGGCGTTGCAGCACATGGGTCGCCGGGTACTGGCTGATGCGCTCGCCGAGGGACTTGAGGTGATCCATGGGCACAGTGCTGTCGTAGCTCATGGCCCAGTCGTGACCGAGGTACGGGGTCCAGTCCACGGAGTGCAGCTCCATGGGACGCCACTCCTTGCTCACCCGCTCGCCCCGATCCAGGGTATCGCGATAGTCGTTGACTAGCGTGGTGGCCAGCTCCGGGGTGATGGTGCCTTCGCCAATCAGCTGATCGGCGTAGATCTTGCGCGGCGTCGGGTGCTGCTTGATCTTCTGGTACATCAAGGGCTGGGTCGCGCTCGGCTCATCGGCCTCGTTGTGGCCGTGACGACGGTAGCAGACCAGCTCGATCACCACGTCGCGCTTGAAGGTGTTGCGGTAATCCAGCGCAATCTGGGTCACCAGCACCACGGCTTCCGGGTCATCCCCGTTGACGTGCAGCACAGGGGCCTGCACCGCCTTGGCGATGTCGGTACAGTATTCGGTGGAGCGCAGGTCACGTTGATAGGAGGTGGTGAAACCGACCTGGTTGTTGATGACGATGCGCACAGTGCCGCCGACGCCGTAGGCACGGGTCAGGGACATGTTGAAGGTCTCGGCCACCACACCCTGCCCCGCAATGGCGGAGTCACCGTGGATGGTGATGGGCAAGACGCTGGAGCCGTCCTTGTCACCGCGTCTGTCCATGCGGGCACGGACCGAGCCGATGACCACGGGGTTGACGATCTCGAGGTGGGACGGGTTGAAGGCCAGCGCCAGGTGGACGTTGCCGCCCGGAGTGGCGAAGTCGGAGGAGAAGCCCATGTGGTACTTCACATCCCCTGTGCCCCAGGATTCGCCGTGCTTGCCGGCGAACTCGTCGAACAGCTCTTGCGCGCGCTTGCCCAGCACGTTGATCAGCACGTTCAGGCGACCCCGGTGGGCCATGCCGATGACGGCCTCTTTGCAGCCCTGCTCACCGGCGCGGCGGATAAGCTCCTTGAGCATGGGCACCATGGCATCGCCCCCTTCCAGGGAGAAACGCTTGGCCCCCGGGAACTTGGCACCCAGGTATTTTTCCAGCCCTTCGGCGGCGGTCAGGCTCTCGAGGAAGCGGGTCTTCTCTTCGAGGGTATAGGTCCCCTTCCCTTCGATGGATTCAAGACGGTCTTGCAGCCAGCGCTTCTCCTCGGTGGAGGTGATGTGCATGTAGTCTGCACCTATGCTGCTGCAGTAGGTTTTCTTCAGCGAGGCGTAGAGATCGGAGAGCACCATGGTCTCGCGACCTATGGCGTAGGAGCCCACATTGAAGGTGGCCTCCATGTCTGCGCCCTGCAGGTTGTGAAATGCCGGGTCGAGCTCGGCAACGGTTTCACGGGTCCAGAGGCCGAGGGGATCCAGATTGGCATTCTGGTGACCGCGGAAGCGGAAGGCGTTGATCAGCTGCAGTACGCGCACCTGCTTGGCATCCACCTGGGGATCGGAGACAGGGGCGCTGTAACGGGAGGGATCCTTGGCCAGGCGGCGGAAATAGTCGCGAACCTGGGAGTGGGGTTGTTCAACTGCATGGCCATTGACCTGGGGCAGCTCGCTAAACAGGCTGCGCCACTCATCGGCCACGGAGTCGGGGTTTTCCAGGAAGGATTCGTACAAATCCTCAATGTAGCTTGCATTCGCACCAGCCAGGTGAGATGACTCCAACCAGGCCTTCATCACGCCGTTATGCATTTCTATCCCTTGTACATCTTGTTCACTGCAGCGCAGCTTGTTGGGTCATAGCCATCCCGGGGCGGGATGGCTATCCAGAGGTCGGGCCCGGCGCAAGGCGCCCTGGCCCTGGTATCAAACAGCCCGGTTGAGCAACATCGACTTGATCTGACCGATGGCCTTGGTCGGGTTCAAGCCCTTGGGACAGACGTTCACGCAGTTCATGATGCCGTGGCAGCGGAACACGCTAAAGGCGTCATCCAGGTTGCCCAGTCGTTCAGTGGCGGCGGTGTCGCGGCTGTCCGCCAGCCAGCGGTAGGCGGCGAGCAGCCCGGCCGGGCCTATGAACTTGTCCGGGTTCCACCAGAAGGAGGGGCAAGAGGTGGAGCAGCAGGCACAGAGAATACACTCGTACAGGCCATCCAGCTTGGCGCGCTCTTCGGGGGATTGCAGGTGCTCACGCACGGGCGGCAGTTTTTCATCGTTGATGAGGAAGGGCTTGACCTTCTCCCACTGGGTGTAGAACTGGGTCATGTCGATCACCAGATCGCGGATCACTGGCAGACCAGGCAGGGGCCGGATGACGACCTTGTTGCCCTTCTTCAGCAGATCGGAGAGCGGGGTGATGCAGGCAAGACCGTTCTTGCCATTCATGTTGAGACCGTCTGATCCACAGACCCCTTCGCGGCACGAGCGGCGGAAGGAGAGGGTGGGATCCAGCTCTTTCAACTGGATCAGTGCGTCGAGCACCATCATGTCGGAACCTTCAGGAATATCAAGACGATATTCCTTCATATGCGGGACGTTATCAACGTCCGGGTTATAGCGATATACCGAGAATGTGACGTTCATTGTGCTTGGCTCCGCAATCAGTAAGTCCGGACCTTGGGCGGGAACGCCTCACGGGTCTTGGGTGACATGTTGACCGCGCGACGGGTCATGGACTCGGTGTCCGGATGATAGAGGCTGTGGCACAACCAGCTCTCGTCGTCACGCTCCGGGAAGTCGAAGCGGCTATGGGCGCCCCGGCTCTCGGTACGGAAGTTGGCGGCAACTGCGGTGGCAAACGCCGTCTCCATCAGGTTGTCCAGCTCCAGGCACTCGATGCGCTGGGTGTTGAACTCCTTGGAGGTGTCGTCCAGACGGGCATTCTTGAGGCGCTCGCGGATGAGTTTCAGCTCGGCCAGCCCTTCTGCCATGGCGTCCCCTTCACGGAACACGGAGAAATTGTTCTGCATGCAGCGTTGCAGGTCACGGCGGATCTCGGCGGGATCCTCGCCATCGCGGTTGTTCTCCCAGCGATTGAAGCGGGCCAGCGCCGCGGCGATATCGGCTTCGGACGCATCGCGGCCATGATCCATCTCGCCCAGGGTCTCCACCAGGTGCATGCCGGCGGCACGACCGAACACCACCAGATCCAGCAGGGAGTTGCCGCCGAGGCGGTTGGCACCGTGCACGGAAACGCAGGCTATCTCCCCCACCGCGAACAGGCCGACCACGGGGACGTCGTTGCCGTCTTTATCCTGGGTCAGGCACTGGCCGTTCACGCTGGTCGGCACGCCGCCCATCATGTAGTGGCAGGTCGGGATGATGGGAATGGGTTCCTTGACCGGATCCACGTGGGCGAAGGTGCGAGAGAGTTCGCAGATGCCCGGCAGACGGGATTCCAATACCTCTTTGCCGAGGTGATCCAGCTTGAGCTTGATGTGCGGGCCCCAGGGACCGTCACAGCCACGGCCTTCGCGGATCTCGATCATGATGGAGCGAGCCACCACGTCGCGACCGGCCAGGTCCTTGGCGTTGGGCGCATAGCGCTCCATGAAGCGCTCGCCATCTTTGTTGAGCAGATAGCCGCCTTCACCACGGCAACCCTCGGTCACCAGTACCCCTGCCCCGGCGATGCCGGTGGGGTGGAACTGCCAGAACTCCATGTCCTGCACGCCGACCCCGGCACGCAGTGCCATGCCGACGCCGTCACCCGTGTTGATGTGGGCGTTGGTGGTGGACTGGTAGATGCGACCGGCGCCGCCGGTGGCGAGCACCGTGGCCTTGGCCTTGAAGTAGACGACTTCGCCGCTCTCCATGTCGATAGCGGTACAGCCGACGATGTGGCCGTCCTGATTCTTCACCAGATCCAGGGCATACCACTCGGAGAAGACGGTGGTCTTGTTCTTGACGTTCTGCTGATACAGGGTATGCAGCAGGGCGTGACCTGTCCGGTCGGCAGCGGCCGCGGTACGGGCCGCTTGCTCGCCGCCAAAATTCTTGGACTGACCGCCGAAGGGGCGCTGATAGACAGAGCCGTTGTCGAAGCGGGAGAAGGGCAAGCCCATGTTCTCCAGCTCATAGATGGCCTCGGGGCCCGTCTTGCACATGTATTCAATCGCTTCCTGGTCACCGATGTAATCGGAGCCCTTGACGGTGTCATACATGTGCCACTGCCAGTTGTCGTCATGGGCATTGCCCAGGGCGACCGTGATCCCGCCCTGGGCGGAAACCGTGTGGGAACGAGTCGGGAAAACCTTGGAAAGCAGTGCGCAGCTCTTGCCGGACTGGGCAATCTGCAGCGCGGCGCGCATGCCGGCACCACCGGCACCGATCACGACCGCATCAAATTCACGAGTTGGAATAGTCACCTTACACACCCCACAGCACGACGAAACCCGTCATCAGATAGACGAACAGCACCACCACCAGCGCAAACTGCAGCGCACCGCGCAGCCCGACCGGCTTGATATAGTCGGTCAGCACCTGCCACAGACCGATCCAGGCGTGGATCAGGACGCACAAGAGCGTCAGCAGGGTGAAGACCTTGGTGAAGGTTGTGGCGAAGAAGCCGGTCCACACCTCGTAGGTAATGTCGTTGAAGGCGACAAAGCCGACCAGGTAGAGGACGTAAGCCGTCATGATGAGGGCGGTGGCGCGGATCAGGATGTAATCATGAACACCGCTGCGCCCGAAAGTTGCAGAATTGGTTACCATACCAGTACCCCCGCCAATACCGCCAGAATCCCGGTAATCACGAAGCCCACCCGGGCACTCTGATTCGCGGAATCCAGCTCTTCCCAATGCCCCATGTCCATGACCAGGTGACGCAGGCCGCCCACTATGTGGTATGCCAGCGCAGTCAGGATCCCCCACAACACGAACTTGACCAGGAAGTTGTCCATGATGGCAACGACGGTTTCAAATCCTTCGGGAGAGGAGAGTGAAGTACCAAGCATCCACAGCAAGATGGCCAGCGCCACAAAGGTGATGACCCCTGAGACACGGTGCAAGATGGAAGCGATGGCGGTGACAGGAAAGCTGATCGTTTGCAGGTCGAGGTTTACAGGTCTCTGTTTATTTTTCACGGCTTTGCCCACTCAGCTCCATTGAGCACGTTAGTTATTGTTTTCACACGCTTTGAGGGCTAGGAGTGGCATTTGTTAGGTTTTTGTTACCAAAACAACTCAGAAAAGCCAAAAACAACATTTTAGATATCACATCTGGCTTTGCGAAAGCGTTTCAAACACCGACGGCCATCACCCACGAGGCGCAGTATATCGGCGGCCTTAACCAATGACAATCAATTAGCTACATAGAAAACCCAAAACCGTAAACCAGATCTCACAACCGCTTTAACAAATCATTAATGATCATTCAAGAAAATTGACAAGAAGGTGGTTCTCTGGTTCAAATAAGGCGCTCCAGCCGCCGTGGTACGGGTAAGAACCTTTGCCAGCGTCATGAAAGTCGTAATAAAGTAGGACTGGAACCAAATTATAAAAGAGCAAAGGAGACGTGCTATGGCTGATAAGATAGCCACCCTACATCTGCCCGGAAAAGAGCCGGTAGAACTACCGATCCTGTCCGGTACTGTTGGACCCGATGTAATCGATGTCAGAAAACTGGGCGCGCAAGGGTATTTCACCTTCGACCCCGGCTTTATGGCCACCGGTGCTTGCAAATCATCCATTACCTATATCGACGGAGATCAGGGTGTCTTGCTGCACCGTGGTTATCCCATCGCCCAGTTGGCCACCCAGGCCAGCTACCTGGAAGTCTGCTACATACTGCTGTACGGCGAGGCGCCCACCAAGACGCAATACGCGGAATTTGAACGCCTGGTCACCCGCCACACCATGGTGCACGAGCAGATCGCCTTCTTCTTCCGCGGCTTCCGCCGTGACTCCCACCCCATGGCGATCATGTGCGGTGTGGTCAGCGCCCTGTCCGCCTTCTATCACGATGCCCTCGACATCAACAACGAAGAGCATCGCGAGATCTGCGCCTTCCGTCTGCTCTCCAAGATGCCGACCCTGGCCGCCATGTGTTACAAGTACTCCATCGGCCAGCCCTTCATGCAGCCGCGCAACGCCCTCTCCTATGCCGGCAACTTCCTGCACATGATGTTTGGCGTGCCGACCGAAGAGTACAAGGTCAACCCCATAGTCGAGCGGGCCATGGATCGCATCTTCACCCTGCATGCGGATCACGAGCAGAACGCCTCCACCTCCACGGTGCGTCTGGCTGGCTCCTCCGGTGCCAACCCGTTTGCCTGTATCGCCGCGGGGATCGCCTCCCTGTGGGGACCGGCCCACGGTGGTGCCAACGAAGCCTGCCTCAAGATGCTCGAAGAGATTGGCTCCGTGGATCGCATCCCCGAGTACATTGCCAAGGCCAAGGACAAGAACGACCCCTTCCGTCTGATGGGCTTCGGTCACCGGGTCTACAAGAACCACGATCCCCGTGCCACAGTGATGCGCGAAACCTGCCACGAGGTACTGACCGAGCTGCAGATCAAGGATCCGCTGCTGGATGTGGCCATGGAGCTGGAGCGCATCGCGCTCTCCGACCCCTACTTCATCGAGAAGAAGCTCTACCCGAACGTGGACTTCTACTCCGGCATCATCATGAAGGCCATCGGCATCCCCATGTCCATGTTCACCGTGATCTTCGCCATCTCCCGCACCATCGGCTGGATAGCCCACTGGAACGAGATGCACTCGGACCCGGATCAGAAGATCGGTCGTCCGCGTCAGCTCTATACCGGCCTGGCCCAACGGGACTTCACTCCGCTCGATCAACGCTGATCCGGCAAGTTGTCATGGTTTGTTACAAAGGCGGTCATTGACCGCCTTTTCATTTGAGGGTTTAATCGCGCCCTTTTACGCCAAGGACACCCGTCATGAAAGCTCCCCTGCTCCTCTGCTCCGCCCTGTTGCTCAGCGCCTGCCAGAGCACCCCGACCACAGAGACCCTCTATATCCAGGACAAGCTGGCCGACTGCGTCGGTGTCGCCCCCATGAAGTGCATGCAGGTGCGCAGCCAGCCCGGTGAGAGCTGGACCCTCTTCTACCAGCAGATCGAGGGCTTCACCTTCGAGCCTGGTTTCCGTTATCAGCTGGAAGTGCGCACCGAGCAGCTCACCGACGTACCGGCGGACGCCTCCTCGGTGCGTTATCAGCTGATCAAGGTGGTGAGCAAGCAGGCCGTTCGCTGAGCCTTGAGGAACCCCGGTTCCGTTTGCGCGCCCCTTGGGTTATGCTGACCCTTTCTTTCATGGGTTGACCAGGGGCGCACGCCCTTCAGTACGATGATCAAGATAAGAACCATACGGACCCCAGACTGGCCCGCCATCATGGCCATTCAGCGCGAGTGCTACCACCAGCTGGAGCCCGAGCCCCTCGAGGTGATGAGCAACAAGGCAGAGCTCGCCCCCGCCTGCTGCTGGGTCGCCGAGCGCCAGGGCAAGGTGCTGGGCTATCTGCTCTGTCATCCCTGGCGCGCCCACTGCCCTCCTCCGCTCTCGCAACCCTTGCAGCCCCTCATCGACCACGAGGAGTTCTACCTGCACGATCTCGCGGTCAGTGGCGAGGCGCGCGGCCTGGGAGTGGGCCAGCGGCTGCTCGCTACCGCTCTCGCCTTTGCCAGCGATGAGGGTTACCAGCATGCCGGGCTGGTGGCGGTGCAGGATGCCCCGGCCTTCTGGCGCAAGCAGGGCTTCGTGCCAGCCAGGACCCCCAAGTCGCTGGAGGAGTACGGCGAGGGCGCCGTCTATATGCGGCTACCCCTGGCCGAACCGGCCTGAGGCCCAGTTCAAGCCCAATAAAAAAGGCGCCTTTCGGCGCCTTTTTTCACTTCATCGGTTCATCAAGCCTTGAACTTGCTGAAGACCAGGGAAGCGTTGGTACCGCCAAAGCCGAAGCTGTTGGACATGACGGTATTGAGATCGGCGGTTTCGTAGGCGCGCACTATGGGCAGACCCACGGCCTTCTCGTCCAGGTTCTCGATGTTGATGCTGGGGGCGATGAAGCCGTGTTCCATCATCAGCAGGGAGTAGACGGCCTCGTGCACACCGGCGGCGCCCAGGGCATGACCCGTCATCGCCTTGGTGGCGGAGAGCTTGGGCGCATTGCTGCCAAACAGGGTCTGGATGGCTTCCAGCTCCTTGGTATCACCGACCGGGGTGGAGGTACCGTGGGTGTTGATGTAGTCCACGGAGCCGACGTCCTTCATCGCCATCTTCATGCAACGCACAGCACCTTCACCGCTCGGGGCGACCATGTCGTAGCCGTCGGAGGTGGCACCGTAACCGGTGATCTCGGCGTAGATGTGGGCACCGCGGGCCAGGGCGTGTTCCAGCTCCTCGACCACCAGGATACCGCCGCCACCGGAGATGACGAAACCATCGCGGTCCGCATCATAGGTACGGGACGCCTTTTCCGGGGTGTCATTGTACTTGGTGGAGAGGGCGCCCATGGCATCGAACTGTATGGTGGAAGACCAGTCCAGCTCCTCGCCGCCGCCGGCGAAGACGATGTCCTGCTTGCCAAGCTGGATCAGCTCCAGTGCGTGGCCTATGCAGTGGGCAGAGGTGGCACAGGCGGAGCTGATGGTGTAGTTGACACCCTTGATCTTGAACGGGGTGGCCAGGCAGGCAGAGGTGGTGGAGGACATGGTGCGCGGCACCATGTAGGGACCCACGCGCTTGACCCCTTTCTCACGGGCAATGTCCGCAGACTCCGAGGTGTTCTTGCCGGAGGCGCCGCCGGAGCCGACCACTATGCCGGTACGCTCGTTGGAGACCTGATCCTCTGGCAGACCTGCGTCAGCGATGGCCTGCTCCATGGACAGATAGGCATAGGCCGCGGCGTCACCCATGAAACGCATGACTTTACGGTCGATCAGTTCAGACGGATCGAGTTTGATGTTACCCCAGACACGGCTGCGCAGGTTGTACTGTTCAAACTGCTCGGAATAGGTGATGCCGGATTTGCCTGCTTTCAGGGAGGCCAGCACCTCTTCCTTGTTGTTGCCGATACTGGAGATGACGCCGATACCGGTGATCACTGCTCTTCTCATTAATTCATCTCGTCTGGAAAAACTGGCACCGAGTCTACCCGCTTTCGGCTGCCAAACTGGTCTGCTTTCACGTAGAATGCCCGCGAATTTATGACGCGAGCAGAGGAAAACGTGAGTCAAACATCCTTACATCATGCCCGATTGGACTGGAATGAAGCGGGAACTCCAGTCTCCAGTGAGTTCGGGGATGTGTACTTTTCCAATGATAACGGTCTAAGTGAAACCCGCTACGTCTTTTTATTGCAAAATCACCTACCGGCACGATTTTCGCACCACGATAGTGACAGTTTCGTGATTGGCGAAACAGGTTTCGGCACAGGTCTTAACTTTCTGGCGACAATGGCCGCCTTCCTGGAACAGGCGCCCCAATCCGGCAACGGCTCGCGCCTGCACTTCATCAGCTTCGAGAAATACCCCCTGGCCCAGGCCGATCTGCGCAAGGCCCTGGCGGCCTGGCCCGAGCTAGCGTCCTTAAGCCAGCCTCTCATCGACCAGTGGCCACTGCCGGTCTCCGGCTGCCATCGCCTGCTGTTTGCAGACGGCCGCATCCGCCTCGATCTCTGGCTTGGCGACATCAAGGAGATGCTGCCCCAGGTGCCTCACGGGCCCCAGGGCCTGGTGGATACCTGGTATCTGGATGGCTTCTCGCCGGCCAAGAATCCCGAGATGTGGACGCAAGCGCTGTTCGATGGTCTCGCTCGCCTCGCCCGCCCCGCCGCAACCCTCTCCACCTTTACCTGCGCCGGTTTCGTGCGCCGCGGCCTGATTGACGCCGGCTTTGCCATGAAGAAGGTGAAGGGGCACGGCAGCAAGCGGGAGATGCTGGCAGGGATGCGGGAGGGCAAATCGCCCGAGCAGAGCATCTCCCCCTGGTATGCCCGCCCCGTCGGCCGTGACGGCGAGGTGCTCATCATCGGCGGCGGCATCGCCTCGGCCATGACGGCACTGTCGCTGGTGGAGCGGGGCCGCAAGGTGACCCTGTTGTGTGCAGAGGGCGAGCCCGCCACCGGCGCCTCCGGCAACCGCCAGGGGGCGCTCTATCCCCTGCTCAATGGGGAGCACGATGCGCTGTCGCGCTTCTATTCCCTGGCCTTCGGCTATGCCCGCCAGCGGCTGCAGGCCCTGGCCGCGCGCCATCCCGTCGCCTTCTCCCTGTGCGGCGTCACCCAGCTTGGCTATGACGAGAAATCCGCCGCCAAGCTCGCCAAGATGGGTCAGGGTCCCTTCCCCCCCGAGCTGATGCACCCACTCTCTGCCTCGGAAGTTGAGCAGGTGGTCGGCCTGCCCTGCGGTCATGGTGGTGTCAGTTACCCCCTGGGGGGCTGGCTCTGCCCGGCGGATCTCACCCGCGCCGCCCTGAAAGAAGCGCAAGCCAGCGGCCTGCTGCGCCTTGAGTACCACACACCGGTTGGCACCATTACCGAGCTCACGGACGGCTGGCAGGTGGAGAGCCAGGATGGCCGCCAGTGGCTGGCCCCCAACCTGGTGGTGGCCGCCGGTCACCAGCTGCCCGCCCTGATCCCCTTTGCGGAACTCCCCCTCTACCCGGTGCGCGGTCAGGTGAGCCATGTACCGACCACGGCGCGGTTAAGCCAGCTCAGGACTGTACTCTGTTACGACGGCTACCTCACCCCGGCCCACGACGGAGCGCACTGCATCGGTGCCAGCTATGGCCGCAACCAGAGCACCCTCGCGTATAGTGCCGAGGAGCAGGTTCAGAACCAGGCGCGGCTGCAAGCCTGCCTGCCGGATCAAAGCTGGCCTGCCGAGGTGGACGTGAGCGGCAAGGAGGCGCGAGTGGGAGTGCGCTGCGCCAGCCGGGATCACCTGCCGGTGGCAGGGCCAATCGCCAGATTGGCAAGCCTGGCGGATCACGACCTCAAGGCCCCCGCTGATCAGCAGAGCGCGCTGCCCCTGCACGCCGGTCTCTATGTGCTGGGCGCCCTCGGCTCCCGTGGTCTGTGCTCGGCGCCGCTCTGCGGTGAGCTGGTCGCGAGCGAAATTTGCGGTGATCCGCTGCCGCTGGCCGCCGATCTGCTGGAGGCGCTGCATCCGGCCCGCTACTGGGTGCGCAGGCTGCGCAAGGGCAAGCCGCTACGGGACTAGGCCAAGGAGGCGCGGCGGCCGCTGCCGACCGCCGCACCATCCAGCGCGCCAATAAAAAATGGGCTTCCCCAGGGAAGCCCGTTTTTTATTGGCTATGACGCTCAACTGCCCTCTGGCCAGAGGACCCCGAGCTTGCGCCCCCGATCTGTCTGCTGCGCCAGGGTGGCGAATCGATCGCGGGTTGCCTCCAGCACTGCCTGCCCCTGTTGCCAGCCCTGGTACTGCAAGGCGGCGCAATCCTGGGCGACGGGCAGCTGGGCGAGCCGAATGCCAAGCTGGCTGACGCTCTCCAGCAATATGTCCTTGTGACGGCTCTCGTAGTCGAACATGGCCGCCACCAGCTTGTCCCACTTCTGCCGCTCCACCGCGGACGCCCTGCCCTTGTCCATCCAGTTCGGCACCCTGACCTGGATGCGGGCCGTCACGCTGGCCTGATCCAGCTCGCAGCGTGCCGGGGTCGCCCTGGTCTGCAACTGCCAGGAGAGCTGATAGCTGGCCCTGCCGATATGGCCATCGGCCTGGGCCGGTGCCTGCCTGGCTATCTGGCGCATCACGGCGGCCACATCGGCCCCTGATACCCGATAGAACTGGAAATCGACCTTGATATCGGGCGCCACCCGAATACCTGCGTAATGGGAGGGTGCCGCTCCGATTGAGGCGGCATATATGAGGGCCGCCACCGCCCCTGTCTTGCTGAAGAATCCCATCGCTGTGCTGCCTTGCTCCTTGTGAGTCCGGCGTAATTTCAATTAATAATCAATGAATTAATAGTCAGTGTGGGAGATTAACCGCGATCAGGGACGCTGTCACCTGCTCTCGGTGCCGGGGGCGGCAAAGGGGCGGGATCCGACCCTGTTCCGGATGGGGATTTGCAAGGGAGATCACAGCCAGCCACCATCCCTATGGTGAATTACTCCTTATGAGGTAATAATCCCGGCGTTTTTGTTGGCACATGTCGAGCTAGCCAGTCCAACCCTCTGCTCAGCCCGCTAGATGCCCGACGTCACTCCATACTCAGGAACCTATTTATGATGGAACTCCTTATTGGCACCCTGGTCACCCTGGCCGTGGGTCGCTACATCTTCAAGGGCTATTCGGCGACCGGGGTGCTGCTCAGCGGCGGCCTCCTGCTGCTGGCGATCACCGCCCTGATGGGCAAGGCGGTACTGCCTGCCAGCGTCGCCTCCACCGGCCACGTGGCTACCGACGTGTTCGAGTACGTGCGCTTCCTGCTGGTGGACAGGGGCGGCGGCCTCGGCATGCTGATCATGGTGCTGTGCGGCTTTGCCGGCTACATGAGCCACATCGGCGCCAACACCATCTTGGTGAAACTGGCCAGCAAGCCCCTCGGCATCATCAAGTCCCCCTACATACTGCTGGTGGCCGCCTACCTGGTGGCCTGTGCCATGTCGCTGGCGGTGAGCTCGGCGACCGGCCTTGGCGTGCTGCTGATGGCGACCCTGTTCCCGCTGATGGTCAACATGGGGATCTCCCGTGGCGCCGCGGCTGCGGTGTGCGCCTCTCCGGCCGCCATCATACTGGCCCCCACCTCGGGGGACGTGGTGATGGCCGCCCAGGCCGCCAACATGGAGCTCATCGAGTTTGCCTTCAAGCTGACCCTGCCCATCTCCCTGACGGCCATAGCCGCCATGGCGGTGACCCACTTCTTCTGGCAGCGCTATCTGGACAGAAAGTCCGGCGAGCACAACGAGGCGGTCGCCCCGAGCGATCTCATCACAGATGCCCCCGGCTTCTACGCCATACTGCCGTTCACCCCCATCATCGGCGTGCTGCTGTTTGACGGCAAGCTTGGCCCCAAGCTCGACATAGTCACCATCATCGTCATCTGCCTGGTGCTGGCCGCCCTGCTGGAGTTGATGCGCAAGCGCAACGGCCGCGAGCTGCTGGACGGTCTGCAGGTGTGCTGGCGCAGCATGGCTGACGCCTTCGCCGGCGTGGTCATGCTGCTGGTGGGGGCCGGGGTCTTCGCCCAGGGGCTGATGGGGCTCGGCTTCATCGCCAACCTCCTGGATCTGGCCCAGAGCTTTGGCACAGGCGGCATCGTCATCATGCTGGTGCTGGTGGTCATCACCACATTGGCCGCCTTCACCACCGGCTCGGGCAATGCCCCCTTCTACGCCTTCGTGGAGCTGATCCCGCACCTGGCCACCAGTCTGGGCGTCAATCCCGCCTACCTGGTCATCCCCATGCTGCAGGCTTCCAATCTGGGTCGCACCATCTCGCCGGTCTCCGGGGTGGTGGTCGCCTGTGCGGGCATGGGCAACCTCTCCCCGTTCGAGGTGGTCAAACGCACCTCTATGCCGGTCGCCGTCGGCCTGCTGGTGGTGATCCTGGCCACCCAGATCCTGGTGCCTGCCTGAGTACCGTCTGACTCTTTTCCAGCCCTGCGTCTGCCGGGCTGGCATCCCCCCCACCCCTTGCAGTAGACTCGGTGCTCTTTTTCCCTAAGGAGGACCGAGCCTTGAGTATTACGGTTCAACTTGCCCACTTCAGTGACTGCCACTCCCATTTCGATGGCGCGCCCATGCGCTTCTCCCCTGAGGGTGAGTCCGAGTGGCGCACCCAATGTGGCGGCTACGGCCGCATCCTGACCCGGCTGACCGCCCTGCGCCAGCAGGCCGCCGCCGCGGGCCAGACCTGCCTGTTGCTGCACGGGGGTGACACCTTCCAGGGGTCGCTCTATTTCAACCGCTTCAAGGGGCGGGCCAACGCCGACTTGCTCGGCCTGCTGCGACCGGATGCCATGGTGATCGGCAACCATGAATTCGATCTCGGCAACGGCCCGCTGGTGGAGTTTCTGCGCCAGCTCGACTATCCGGTGCTGGCCGCCAACCTCGACAGCAGCCAGGAGCCGGCCGATGCCCCGCTGCGACTGCACGGCTTGCCTCACCTGTTTGATGCCAGCCGCCCCTGGCACAGGCGCGTCATCGACGGCGTCCCCTTCGCCCTGCTCGGCATCACCTTGCCGCAGATGGCCGCCATCGCGAGCCCGGATCCCCACACCCGCTTCCATGGCATAGAGGAGACCCTGAGCGCCGCCCTCGGCGAGATCAAGGCCGAAGGAATAGCGCACATCATATTGCTCAGTCACCTGGGGCTGGAGCAGGACAAGCGGCTGGCGGCCCGCTTCCCCGAACTCAGCCTGATTGTCGGCGGCCACACCCACAGCCAGCTGGGGGATCTGGCCCCGCTCGGGCTGACAAGCGAGGGGAGCTACCCCTTGATGATCGAGGGTGTCGCCATACTGCATGCGGCCCACAGCGCTCTCTGCCTCGGGGTGTGCGAGCTGGAATTTGATGAGCGCGGGCGAGTTTGCCGAAGCCACGGCCAGCTGGAGTGGCTGCCCTGGCAGCCCTGGCCCTTTGCCTCGCCCCCGCCCGCAGGCCTCCATTTCTGCGAGCCGGCCCCCGAGCTCGAGCAGCACCTGGCCAGGCGCTACCGGCCCGAGCTCGAGACCATGACCCGGCGCATAGTGACCCGCCTCGCCGGGCCACTTCACCATCAGCGCCTGCCCGATGCCGCCCTGCCCGCCGGCAGCCAGATCGCCCCCCTGGTGGCCCAGGCCATGCTGGCCGGTGCCCGCGAACAGGTGGGTCAGGTGGACTTCGCCCTGCACAACGCAGGGGGGGTGCGCTGCTCCCTCGAGCCAGGGCCCTTAAGCGAGGCAGACATCGCCGGGCGCCTGCTGCCCTTTGCCATCCCGCTCACCCTCTACCGGGTGCATGGTCACGAACTGGCGGAGGCGCTGGAAGGTGCCATCGACAACGCCACCAACAACGGCGTGGTCGGAAATGGCAGCGGCAGCTTCCCCTATACCGCCGGGATGCGCTTCAGTTATCAGGCAGGCAGGCCCAAGGGGAGCCGGATCACCCGCCTCGAATGGGAGGCGAGCCCGGGTCAGTGGCAGAGCGTCGAGATGGATGCCATCTATCGGGGGGTCTCCAGCGCCTACACCGCCTCCGGCAAGGAGGGCTACACGGCCCTGGCCCGCACCCTGACCCAGCACAATCAGGAGCTCGGCATCACCCTGGCCGATGCCTTTATCCGCTGGGCCCGCCATCTGCCCGAGCTGGCCCCCCTGCCGCCGCTGGTGGAATACCAGGGTGCCAGTCCCATGGCCTGAGGCCCCTCATCGGGCCATCCCCTGTCAAGGCGCCGCTTTTCTTCGTGAGAGCGGCGCTTATTACATTTTTCGAGCAAAGTCCCCAGCCCCATTGCAGCGGACTGTCACCCTCGGCAATACCTGGTTTGACCGTTCGTCTTGTGCAATGCAGGCACTGAAAACGCTACTTTTATACATTATTTCAAACACATCACCCCAGCCCATTGCATCAAACTGCCGGCCTCGGCAACACCAGGCACCGCCGTTCGTCTTGTGCAATGCAGGCACTGAAAACGTTACTTTTATACATTATTTCAAACACATCGCCCCAGCCCATTGCATCGGACTGCCGGCCTCGGCAAGATAGGCCCGCTTTTACGTCTTTCCCGCAGGAACAGGTCATCCATGAATCACGCCATCCGTTTTACCCCTCAGCGCTACAACCCCGGGCTCAAGCCGCTGGTTGTCCTGCTCACCGCCCTGATGGCGCTGCTGTTTTGCTTGCGCAACCCGCTGTTCCACGGCATGGCGCCCGGCTTTGATGCCTCCCTGTTCGCTGTGATGGGCAAGATGTGGAGCGAGGGGGGCGTGCTCTACCGGGACATGATCGACATCAAGGGCCCCATGATCTTCGCCCTCGATGCGCTCGGATACCATCTGGGGGGCTTCTTCGGGATCTGGCTGCTGGAGTGGGTCCTCTGCTGGCTCGGCCTGCTCGCCAGCTGGCAGGCCTTTTCCCAGCTGGGTCTCTCCCTGCGGGCCCGCCTCGGCAGCATGCTGGCGCTCCTCGCGCTCTACAGCACCCGCTACTACTACGGCAACATGACCGAGGACTGGACCTTCCACCTGGCCCTCATCGCCCAGTGGGCCTTCATCACCCTGCTGCTGGACAAGCAGTTTCGCTGGGGCCCGGCCCTGGTGGCGGCCCTCACCTTCGCCATAGTGGCCTGGATGCGCACCAACAACGGCGCCTTCTGGGGGGCCTGGTATCTGGTGCTGTTCTGCCACTGGTGTCTGCGTGAGCAGTGGCGCTGCGCCTTCGGCCTGCTCTGCTCCAGCCTGCTGGGGCTGGCCCTGATCGGCGGCCCGCTGTTTGCCTACTTCCAGCACCACGGGTTGCTGGCCGAATTCAAATACTACGCCTTCGGCATCTTCTTCGAGGGGAGCTACGGCAACGGCTTCTCGCCGGAAGTGGGGGCCGTCGGCTTGCTGCGTACCGGCCTCGTCATGCTGCTGCCGGCCTTCATTGTGCTGATGCTGGGACGCCGCCAGGAGTGGTATCTGCCCGCCTTGTGCGCCACCCTGTTCGGCGTGCTCTTCACCCTGATAGCCAACTCTGTCTCCGGCCATGTGTTCGATCACTACGACGTGCTCTACCTGCAGCTTGGCCTGCTGCCACTCGCCTGCCTGCTGGATCGCAGCGAGCAGCAGTCCGATGCCCTGGGCCTGCTCTGCATCTCCCTGGTGGTGCTGACCGCCAGCTGGCTGCTGGCCCAGCAGCTCGGTTACGGCTGGAGCACCAAGGAGTGGTCGCTGCCGCGGGTGCGCGAAGTGCTCGGCAACAGTCTCTTGTGGGCCCTGCCGGTGCTCATCCTGGTGCCGCTCTGGCGCGCCTGGGATGTACGCAGCGCCACCCCCTGGCTGGCGTCGCTCGCCATGCTGGCACTCCTGGTCAACAACGCCTGGGAGGGCAACCTCAAGGGCAAGCCGTTCAATCCGCCGGCCCAGGTGCGGGTCGACAGGATCAAGGCCGAGACCGGGCCTGCCGACAAGATCTGGGTCGATGGCATACAGCCGCAATACTATCTGTGGACAGATCGCCAGCCCGCCTCCGCCTATCTGTTCTTCGCCAACGTCAACCCGCCCTATGACGTGCGCGAGCGGGTGCTGGCCGACATCAGGCGGCAGGACCCCAAGTTCATCATCGCCAAGCCGGAGCGGGTGGCAGAGCAGTTGAAAACGCCGAGCTCTCCCTCCAGCCTCGCCTTCTATCAATATCTGACGGACCGCTACGAAGAGGTGGATCCGGGTCTCTATCGCCGTCGCTGAGACCGATTGACGAAAGTCGGGGCCGTCGCTGGCAACAGCGACGGCCCCTTTCATTGGTGTGCAGACGTGTGTTCAAGGGGGCCCATCATGATTACAATGGCGCTCTTTTTTAGTGTGAAGGGGGAGACATCATGGCCGAACTGACCTATCTGGGGGGCTATCCTGACCCTCTCAAGAGCCAGGTACAGCAGTTGATCGCGGCGGGAAAACTCGGCGAGATGCTGGCCAAACGCTACCCCGAGACCCACCTCGTCCAGAGTGACAAGGCGCTGCTGGCCTATACCATGGAGCTGAAAAACCGCTACCTGAAAAGCTCGGCGCCGCTCTCCAAGGTGATCTTCGACGGCAAGATCAATGTGATCAAGGATGCCCTAGGCCTGCACACCTATGTCAGCCGGGTACAGGGCAACAAGCTCAAGGCCAAGAACGAGATCCGCATCGCCGCCCTGTTCAAGGAGGCGCATCCCGCCTTCCTGAAGATGATAGTGGTGCACGAGCTGGCCCACTTGCGGGAGAAGGATCACAACAAGGCCTTCTACCAGCTCTGTCAGCACATGGAACCGGACTATCATCAACTGGAGTTCGATCTCAGGCTCTGGCTCACCTGGCGTGACATCGAACGCTCCTCGGGCTGACCCTATCGATTGCAAGGAGGCAAGATGATCCCAGGGCACACTCGTTCAGGGCACAGCCGTCGTCATATCACGCCAGGCCGGATGCTGGCCCTGTGGCTCGCCGCGCTGCTGCCCTGCTCCCTGCAGGCCACCGAACGCTGGCAGAGCAACGACTATCTGGTCCAGAGCTTCATGGAAGTCGCCATGAAGCGGGAATATGGACATGAGGCCCAGGTACGCTTCTCCCGCTGGCAAGGCCCCATCCGCCTCAAGCTCATCAACGAATTTGGCGACAAGGCGCTGCAGGCCGAGGTGGTCAAGGTGCAGAGCCAGCATCTGGCCAGGATCACCGGCCACCCCATACAGCTTGTCAACGACAACCCCAATCTCACCCTCATCATGACAAGGCACCAGCAGATGGCCAGCTGGGCCGGCCGCACCATGCGCCAGGATGACTCTGTCAACATTGCCCTCAAGGAGGGGATCTGCCTGGCCAATTTCGCCACCAATGCCCGCTACGAGATCACCCGTGCCACCATCATCATCCCGGTGGACTACAGTCGGGCCAAGGGCCGCTTCCTGGATTGCGTGGTGGAAGAGCTCACCCAGGTGATGGGGCTGCCCAACGACTCGAACAAGGTGTTTCCCTCCATCTTCAATGACAACAGCATCGACAGCTTCCCCACCGGCCTCGACTATGTGCTGCTCAAGCTCGCCTATCATCCCGCCCTCCTGGCAGGGATGACGGCCGACGAGGTGCGCACTGCCCTGCCCATTGCCCTCAAGGCGCTTCGCGCCAATGGGGACATCGCAGAGGCCAACCAGCGGGTACAGAGCGGCAGCCTCAAACGCTGGGCCGGGCTCTGATTTTTCTGGCCTGGCTCAGTGCCCGGCCCCCTGCCCACAAACACGAAACGCAGCCTTGAGCTGCGTTTCGTTCAAACCGGTGTGAGTGCCTGCCCTGGCCAGGACAGGCAAATCGACAACCTGCTCCTGATCAGGCCTCGGCGCCTTCTGCCTCCGGCATCCAGCTCTCGGCGTTCTCCCATACTTCCTGCACCATGGTCTCGGCCAGTTCCCTGTCCTCCTTGCTGGCACGGCTGACCGTCAGGGCCATGGCACTGCCCGGGGCGACCCGCACATGCAGATCAGGGAATCGCTCGCCCAGTTGCTTGAGCAACTCCTGGCGCAGCGCCTCCATGGTCGCAGTGGGGATCTGATGTTTTCTGTCGATGATGATTTCCAGGCGCATAGGATAGGTCTCCATAATGGTTAACTGTATTTTTATACAGTAAAAACCAAAAGTAAAGGCTCAGCTTCTCGTTCCCCTTCCATCGCTCAACAATCCATCGTTCCCCCCTGTCATGACCACATCTGCATTCCCTCCAGCCCCCCTTCGTTAAGCGCGTTGCATCCTGCCTAGTCACCTCGGGAGAAAAAATGATTGATATTGGTTCTCATCCATCGCATCATTATCTTGTGTTATAACATAACAAAAGAGGCAATCATGCGCCCCAATATTCACCCTGAATACCGCAAGGTTCTGTTTCACGATCTGGCCAGCAACACCTGCTTCCTGATCGGATCCACCTTGCAGACCGATCGCACCAAGCAATGGGAAGATGGCAACACCTACCCCTATGTGACGCTGGATGTCTCCAGTGCCTCCCACCCCTTCTATACCGGCAAGCAGAAGCAGGTCGGCAAGGAAGGACAGGTCGCCCGCTTCGGTCAGCGATTCGGCCAATTCTTCAACAAAGGAAAAGAGAAATCATGAAAGTGCTCGCCTCCCTGAAATCAGCCAAGTCACGTCACCCGGATTGCCAGGTCGTTCGTCGACGCGGCAAGCTGTTCGTGATCTGCAAGAGCAATCCCAGATTCAAGGCTCGCCAGGGCTAAACACGCAGACACACTGTCCATCCTCCCTGGCCCTCTTTCCGAGGGCCAGATCATTTCTGGCTCATCGCAAACACCGCCTGCTCGTCTTCGAGCCATGAATGTTCCCCCCCAAGTTCCAGTCAACTCCCTCCACCACCATAAAAGAAACATCGTTTCATTTTATATAGATGCAGATCCCATTTTTGGATGTGATCATGTCGCCACCATTGTAAATGAAACGCCAAATAAACTATATTTGAACCGTCGTTTTGAAATTGCAAAATGCCTGGTGAGATGAAACCTGGTCGGCACGTCCTCACAGATGCGCGAGCTGACCTTCACAACCCACGGCCATGCCTTGCCACCAAACTCGACCCCAACGAGTCCAATCCAGATTGAAAGCCACATGCGCTATCTGGCAATGGGACCACTGTCAGTAGCTTTTTTTCATAGGATTGATCGAACGTTATGACGTTGAAATTCACATGTGCAGCCATCGCCGTCTGCTCGGCGCTCACCAGCATGAATGCAAATGCATGGAGCCTCAATTATCGACACGAGTTCCTGGAAAAACAGGATCAACAAAGCGATCGTCTGGTGGTTTCCCACCGCTTCGATAATGGTTGGGGATTTGGCGTCGAATCCAAATTTACCAACGGAGGTGAGGGCGAAGGTGCTTTCGATGAACTTCATACCACGGGCACTGAATATGACTTGAGCTATCTTGCCAAGCCCAATGACAAATGGTGGTGGGAAGCCGGATTCAATACCGAGATCACCAATGATGTGCAAGATCTGCGTGTTCATTTCAAACCAACTTACTGGTTCAATCCCAACTTTTATACTGCCGCACGTTTCCGGGTGGGTCAGCGTAACTACGATGATTCACTCAACAAGGAGAACGGTCATTATTTCCAGTTGAATTATTACCTTGGTTATAACGCAGAGAATTGGTCTGTTGCCTATGACTTCGAATATAAGAAGCTCGATTATCCTGACTTTAATGGCGAAGAGTATTCATATCTGAATAACGTCACCATCCGCGTGCCCATCAACAAGAACTGGCGCCCCTTCACCGAAATCGGCTACGTATCATACAACGATCCGGCCGATGACAACCCCTACCCCAATGACTGGCAGTGGCGCTGGCGTGTCGGGATTGAGTACATCTTCTAAGCCTGAGCCTCCCCCCTCATGGCAGAGCCCCCAGGTTCATCTCTGCGGCATCAAGAGCCATTGGGGTCAGTGAATAACGACAGCACCCTTGAAAGTCGATGCCAATTTGGTCCGATGACACGGCAAATAAAAGGTCGTGAGAGATGAAGTAAAAAGGGAATCCAATGACCCCTTACATTCATTACGAATGACAATTCATCACTGAATATGGGCCTTGTGTCACGCAATACTGACTTATCTTAAATTGACATTTTGCTGTCACTGAATGAACAAGCATTATGGTTATGCTCCAGTTCAGGAAGTATTAACCGGTTGGCTGGTGACATATTGTCGCCCAGGTCACAGTTTGCATCATTGCGTTGAATGAGGGATGAAATCAGATGTCAAACGGCCCAATGACTTTCATCGACTGCCGTTAAAGAAGACTGCTATTCGCTTTTATATTCATTAAGGTGACGAACCCCTTTAATTACATAAAAGGGGTTCGTCTGGTTACTCAATATAAATAAAGCCCTATGGGTGTCAATAGCTTCAAGGAGAGTTGTATGAAGCTTGGAAATTGGGTGCTTGAGCCAAATGCGGCACTCACCCGTTTTTGCGTATCTGAGCCACGCGAGGAGCGATTCGCCGAGTTTTTTGCCGGTGAAGCCATGGACATGGCCATGGATTACCGCTTCCAGAATGGTGCCGGGCCGCAAGACGATGCCTTTTGCCGGCGCATTTTCCGCCAGCAGATGGCCGAGCGCACCGTCGAACCGGATGAAGCCCTGCCTCGCACTCAGGTGAGTTTCACCGGCGAGAGCGATACCGTCTCTTTTTCCTCCTTCCAGCGTGTGCCATTCCATGTGCAGCGCTGGCTGGAGGTGGAGTTGCATGCCGACGAGGCGGGAAACTATCCCTTCCAGCTGTCGACTTGTGGGGGGGCCCGCCTGTGGTGCGACGGGGTTGCCATCACCCGGTTCACCCCCTTCACCCGCAACAAGCTGCAGAGCTGCGAGCTGATGCTGCCCTTGCAGGCGGGCAAGAACACCCTGCTGGTCCATCTGGAAGAGCTGTTCGAACGGGATACGGTGTTTGCGCTGCGACTCATCTACCGTGGTCACGCGCCTCTTGGGGTCTCGCTGCCCCATATCGATGCCAAGGTGCTCGATGAGCTGTGCCAGCTTGCCGGCGCCATGCGCCCCGAACTCAGCGCCTGGCACAACCAGGCCCGAATCCGGCTCGGCGTGGCCGCACCGGCTCATCCCGTTCGCCTGCAAGGCGAGATCCACGGCATGGGCAATGACAATTTCAAGGTGCGTCAGGTGGATTTCGGCACCCTCTCGCCGGGTAGCCAGCTGCTGACCCTGGCGCTCCCCGCCGACATAGGGCCGGCGCACTACCAGATCGTGCTGAACATGCACTGTGCCGGCGTCACCATCAGCCGCAGCGTCGGTGTCAACGTCATGCAACCCCTCGGCCAGGCCGAGCAATCAGCCAGCCTGAGCGATCGCAAGCAGCAGGCGCTGCGCCACACCGCCCGTCATGGCATGGATCGTACCGCTCGCCTGCTGGCCATGCTGCACTGCGGCGAGTTAACGGCCGAGGCCGATCAGCTGCTGCTCGATACCCTGGCACGGATCAGCGCCCGCGAGGATTGCTCCGATTTTTCCCTGGTTCCGCTGCTTTGGATCTGGCAGCGCCATCAGGGCGAGCACTTCCAGCCCGCCATGTGGCGACGGGTGCGCAGCTCCATCCTCGGTTATCGCTACTGGCTGGATGAGCCGGGTAACGACGTGATGTGGTTCTGGAGCGAGAACCATACCCTCTGCTTCCACACCGCCCAATACCTGGCCGGCCAGATGTTCCCCCATGAGCGCTTCCTGGCGTCGGGGCGCAGCGGCGAGCAGCAACGTGCCATCGCGGCAGAGCGCCTGGCGCAGTGGTTCGATGCCATCGATCGGCACGGCTTCGTCGAATGGAACTCGGCGCCCTACTATCCGGTCGACTACATCGGCCTGTTTGCGCTCTATCAACTGGCGGAAGATGCCTGGGTGCGCGAGCGCGCCAAGGCGCTCATCGATCGGCTGATGCTGCTCAGCTCCCTGCATTATCAGGCAGGGATCGCCGCCGGCACCATGGGGCGGGTCTACGAGAAAGAGCTGCTGGCCGGCGTGCTCACCGAGCTGTCGGCCTACGGCAACGTCGCCTGGGGCGGCGGCTGGTATAACCGCAAGTGCGCCTCCCTGCCGCTGTTCTGTGCCAGCGACTATCAGCCGCCGGTTGCGGCTGACCGCTACGCGACCCTGCAACAGGGCACGCTGGCGGCCTGCTATCAGGCGGGAGGCGGCAAGATAGTCGTCTGGAAGGAGCCGGGTGTCAGCCTCTCCAGCTGCGTCGACCACAACACCGGTCAGCGCGGCCATCAGCAGCATCTGGTGGATGTGCAGTTCGCCTCCGGTCATGACGCCAAATTCTGGGTCAACCACCCCGGCGAAGCCGAACCCGGCGGCGAGCAGCGCCCCTCCTACTGGTCCGGCAACGGCGTGCTGCCGCGGGTGATGCAGGTGGAAAACCGCACCCTGCAGCTCTATCAGCTGGCCGAGGATGATCCCTTCCCCTGGACCCACCTCTACCTGCCGGCGGAGGCCTTCGATCAGGTGATCGTGACGACTCACTGCTGCCTGATCCGGGCCGGGAATGCCTTCGCCGCCATCGGCTGCTCGGCCCCCCTGTGCGCGGTGACGGCGGGGATGACCGCCGGTAACGAATATCGCGCCAAGGCGCACCGGGTGGCCTGGTATATCGAGGTCGGCCATGGCGACGACATGGCCTTCGCAGCCTTCTGCCAACGCATGGCGGCGCTCGAGGTCCGCCTCGAGGGCGAGACGGCCATCGCCTGTACCCCGGAGTCTGAGCTCATGCGCCTGGACTGGCAGGGCAACTGCCTGATCGAGGGGGTTTCCTACTCCTTCCCCGCCGAGGCGGGATGCGATCCCATCGTCACCTATCGTGGAGAGGCACAATGAAACAGCAAGCACTCATCCCTACCCTGGAGCGGGTGGTCCGCGGCTTCTGCCAGCTCAAAGGCATGGGCGAGCTGACCGCCAGCCAGGGCCTGGCCATCCAGTTCGAGCAGTGGGAGTGGGAGGTCGGGGTCGGGCTCTACGGCTTCTGGCGCTATGCCAGGCACAAGGACGACGCCGAACTGCAAGCCTCGTTGCTGGCCTGGTATGAGGGGCAGATAGCCAAAGGGCTGCCCGCCATGCAGATCAACACCACTGCCCCCATGATCACCCTGGCGCTGCTGGCGGGCCACAGCGGCCGCGCCGATCTGCGCGAGGTGGTCAACGCCTGGGCCGACGATCTGCTGGCCAACCTGCCCAGAACCGAAGAGGGCGGCTTCCAGCACGTGGTGAAGGAGCAACCCAACACCGGCCAGCTCTGGGATGACACCCTCTTCATGACCTGCCTGTTCCTCGGCACCGCCGGAAGGGTGCTTGCACGGCAGGATCTGATCGACGAGGCCGTCTACCAGTTCCTGTTGCACACCCGCTACCTGAGCGAGCCCAAGAGCGGCCTCTGGTACCACGGCTGGACCTTCCTCGACCGGCACCATTACGCCGAGGCCTTCTGGGCCAGGGGCAACGCCTGGATCACCGTGGCCATTCCCGAGTTCATCGATCTGATGGGGGAGCACCTGGATGCCGGCGTGCGGCGCTACTTCACCCAGGTGGTGGCGCGCCAGGTGCGCTCCCTGTGCGAGCTGCAGGCCGACAACGGCATGTGGCACACGGTGCTGGATGATCCCTTATCTCCCCAGGAGTCCTCAGCCACGGCGGGGATCGCCTATGGCATGTTGCGCTGTGTCCGTCTGGGCCTGCTGGATGAGAGCACGGTGGAACCTGCGCTGCGGGCGGCCCGTGCCGTGTGGCAGCGCATCGATGGGGACGGCATCGTCCTCGAGGCCTCCAAAGGCACCATGGTGGGTCATGACCATCAGTACTACTGCGACATTGCCATGGCGCCCGTGCCCTATGCCCAGGCGCTGACGATGTTGCTGCTGCTCGAGCTGGAGCAGGGCCAGTGGCTGGCCTGAACACTTTATTGCTGTAACCATTCGGAGAAAACTTAATGTCCAAACGGAACTTTATGGGGGCCTTCCAGACCTTTGGCGGTGCCATGGCTGTCCCCATTGCCTTTCTACCCTTTACCGGTCTGCTGCTCGCCATCACCGGGCTGCTCACCATGCCCGATATCATGGGAGATCTGGCTCACCCAGACTCCAACTTCTTCAAGGTGATGACCATTATCAAGTCGGGGGGCTGGACCATCTTCCGCAACTTCCCCCTGCTGTTCTGCATGGCGCTCCCCGTGGGTCTTGCCAAGACGGGTCAGGCCCGGGCGGCGCTGGTCGCCTTCTTTGCCTACATGGCCTACAACTACTTCACCAACAGCATGCTCACCTTCTGGGGGCCTGAGTTTGGGGTCAACTTCAATCAGGAAGTGGGCGGCTCCAGTGGCCTGGCGCTGGTGGGGGGCATCAAGACGCTGGATACCAGCATCGTCTTCTCCCTGATCATCGGCGGTGTAGTGACCTGGATCCACAACCGTTTCTTCGAGAAGAAGTTGCCGGATTACCTCACCATCTTCCAGGGCATGAGCCTAGTGTTCATCATCTCCTTCTTCGTCATGTTGCCCATGGCCTGGTTGACCTGCGAGTTCTGGCCCAAGGTCCAGGTGGGGATCAACGCCATGCAGGGCTTCTATGTGGAAGCCGATGCCTTCGGCATGTGGCTGCTCGCCTTCGTGGAGCGGATCCTGGTGCCGACCGGTCTGCACCGCTTCGTCTACTTCCCCTTCTTCTTCGGCCCGGCCGTGGTCGACGGCGGCCTCTATACCCACTGGATCGAGAACGTCTCCACCTACGCGGCTTCCACCGTGCCCCTGGTTGAGCAGTTCCCGGCCGCCGGCTACTCCCTGTACGGCAACATCAGCGTGTTCTGCTCCCTGGGGGCCGGCCTTGCCATCTATGCCACCGCCAAACAGAAGATGAAGCGCAAGATAGCCGCCCTGGTGATCCCGGCCATCATCACCGCCATGGCGGTCGGCATCACCGAACCCATCGAATTTACCTACCTGTTCGTGGCCCCTGTGCTCTATCTCATCAATGCGGTCATAGGCGCGACCCTGTGCGTGGCGCTCTATCTGTCCGGCGTGGTCGGTTTCATGGGCGGCGGTCTGAACGACATCATCCTGTTCAACTGGGTCTTCTACGCCAAGAACCATGCTCACCTCATCTGGATCCACCTGGCCTTGGGCCTCGGCTTCGCCGCCATCAACTTCTTCGTGTTCCGCTACATGATCCTGAAGTTCAACTTCCTGACCCCGGGTCGTGGCGATGAAGAGGAAGAAGACGACGTGCGTCTCTACTCCAAGCAGGACTACCGCGACAAGCAGTCTGGCAAGGCCGTGGCCGGCCAGGAGCCGGATCGCCTCCGGGCTGCCGCCATCCTGCGTTGTGTCGGGGGATGTGACAACGTCGAGACCATAGGCAACTGCCAGACCCGTCTGCGCCTGGTGGTGAAGGATCAGACCCTGGTGCAGGATGACAAGGCCCTCAAACAGGCCGGTGCCCTGGGGGTCATGCGTTCTGGCAAGAACCTGCAGGTGGTGGTCGGTCTGTCGGCCCCCATGGTGCGTGAGTACTTCGAGCAGGAGTACAACAAGGGCCCGCAGCCAGCCCCCGATGCCGTCGTCCCGGCCCCTGTCGCCTGATGAAGCACTGACTGTGCCGATGGCAAGCGCCCGCATCGCCCCCCGCAGGGGCCCATTCGCGACGCTACTTGCCTCTTGAACTTGCGAGCCCCCGTGGGCTCGCAAGCCGTTTCTGATGCCGGCCCTCGCCAGGTGCCAAACCGCTGTCAGAGACAGCCATGACCCACAGGAGCATGTCATGAACAGATTGAAGATTGGGGCCCGTGCCCATGATCTCGCGGATCAGACGCCCCAGGCGCTGATCGCCCAGGCACATGAGCTCGGCCTCGACGGGCTGCAGCTGGCCGTGCACAAGAGCTGGCCCGAGGCCTATCAGGCCCGTGATATCCACGCCCTGACTACCCACATCCAGCAGTTGCAAGAGGCCGGGCTCCCCCTCTTCCTGCTGGCCAGCTACTTCAACCCCGCCCACTCCGACGCCGACGTCCTGGGGCGCGAGCTGGCGCGGGTGCGCCTCAACATCGAGCTCGCCCAGCGCTGCCACATCGGCGCCGTGGGCAGCGAGACCGGCTCCCTGAACGACGATGACTGGACCCGGCACCCGGACAACCACGGCGCCGCCGCCTTTCACAAGGTGGAGCAGACCCTGGCCCAGTTAAAACCCGATCTGGCGCAAGCCGGTTGCGACTTTTTGGTCGAGGCGGTGTGCGATCACATCATTCACGACGCCCGGAGCCTGACGCGGCTGAATGCGCGCCTGGGGGAGCACTTCCTGGTGACCCTGGATCTGGCCAATCTGCTGGATGCCGACAACGCCGCGAACTGGCGCGAGATCCTGGCGGATTTTCTCGACCAGCATGGCGAGCGCATCCGGCTGTTTCATTTCAAGAACTTCATCCTGGCGGGACGTGACAAGGTGTCGGTGGAGTTGGCGCAGGGGCTGATCGATTATGCCGAGGTGCTGGTCATGCTGGCGCAGTGTCAGCTGACCCATATTCCCATCATCGTTGAGGAGCTGACGGGGGACGCCTTGCGGGAGAGCGTGGCCTATCTACGCCACTTGAGTCGATAACACGGGATGCTGGAGAGGATGAGCCCCCTACGACAAACGGCGCCCGGGGCGCCGCTTGGTTCATCCACCAGAGGGAGGGAGCTGAGCCCCGATATGGATGGCGCGTCCGATGGCCATCCCCGGTGGAGGATGGTCATCTTCGCGGCTATTAGGTCAGGCCCGCTCATTGCTCCACTTCAGCACCATGACGGCGCTGGCCAGCAGCAGTGTGATGCCATTGGCCATGATCAGCGGCGTGTCGCCCGATTTCAGGCCATAGGTCAGCCAGAGCAGCAGGCCGCTGATGAAGACCAGGTACATCTTGGTGGAGATCGCCTTGGTTTCTCGCGTCTTGAGGATGTCGAACACCTGCAGGGAGAAGGATCCCGTGGTCAGGAAGGCCGCACAGAGCCCGAGGGAAGCGGTATCGAAGGCAAACAGAACTGTGCTCAGGGCAGCCACCCCGGCCAGCATGATGATTCGATTGGATGAAACACACTTGTTCATTGATAGACCTGTAATTGAATGAGATTGGCAACGAATGTCCTGTCGCCACCACCCGGCAGGGAGGCAGCCACTCTTGGCCGCGCGCGTCTCCTGGTGCGGCAAAAGGATTTGTGGCCCGGTTTCACGGGCCCGGCACGGCCATGAGCCACACCGGGCACGAAGTTTAATCTCAACAAATAAAAATACAAAACAGTGTTTTGATTTTTATTTTTCACTTGTTATCATTATTGACACTACAGACAACGCGACTGCCAACCTGCGGCGCTCATCGAGGTTAACCATGCAAATTCGTCAAAGCATTCACAGCGATCATGCCAGGCAGCTGGACACTCAGGGCCTGCGCCGTGAGTTTCTGGTGGAAGAGATCTTCAGCGCCGATCGGCTGACCATGACCTACAGCCACATCGACCGCATCGTGTTCGGCGGCATCATGCCAATTCAGAGCCCCCTCGCCTTCTCGGATTCGCTGGGCAAGACCTTCGGCGTCAACTACTTCCTCGAGCGCCGCGAGCTGGGGCTCATCAACATCGGCGGCCCCGGAGTGGTGGTGGTGGATGGTACCCCCTTCGAGATCGGCAACGCCGAGGCGCTCTATGTGGGTCAAGGTGCCCGCGAGCTGAGCTTCACCAGCGTCGACGCCGCGCAGCCGGCCAAGTTTTACTACAACAGCGCCCCGGCCCATGTGAGCTTCCCGACCCGCAAGGTCACCCGGGCAGAAGCCTCACCGGCCACCCTGGGAGATGCGGCCACCAGCAACCGTCGCACCATCTACAAGTACCTGGTGCCGGATGTGCTGCCGACCTGCCAGCTGGTGATGGGCATGACCCAGCTGGAAGAGGGCAGCCTGTGGAACACCATGCCCTGCCACACCCACGAGCGCCGCATGGAGGTCTATTTCTACTTCAACATGAAGGACGACGCCGCCGTGTTCCACATGATGGGCAAGCCAGACGAGACCCGTCACCTGCTGGTTCACAACGAGCAGGCGGTGATCTCCCCGAGCTGGTCCATCCACTCCGGCGTCGGCACCCAGGCCTACACCTTTATCTGGGGCATGGTTGGCGAGAACCAGGTATTCGGCGACATGGATCATGTGGCCGTCAGGGATCTGCGCTGATCCCCATTCTTTGCCGGGCAGTGTGCACTGCCCGTTTTCCCCCATCATGCCTGCCACTTCGGGTGGCAGCAGAGGAAACAAGATGATTCTCAATGCATTCGATTTGAAGGGTAAGGTTGCCATAGTGACCGGTTGTGACACTGGTCTGGGTCAGGGCATGGCGCTCGGTCTGGCCGAAGCCGGCTGTGACATCGTCGGCATCAACATAGTCGAGCCCACGGATACCATCGCCAAGGTGGAGGCGCTCGGGCGCCAGTTCCTGAGCCTCAAGGCCGACGTCAGCAAGGTGGATACCCTGCCCGCCCTGGTGGATCAGGCTGTCTCCTGGTTCGGCCGCGTCGATATCCTGGTCAACAACGCCGGCATCATCCGCCGCGACGACGCCATCAACTTCAGCGAGAAGGACTGGGACGACGTGATGAATATCAACATCAAGAGCGTCTTCTTCATGTCCCAGGCGGTCGCCAAACAGTTCATCGCCCAGGGCCAGGGCGGCAAGATAGTCAACATCGCCTCCATGCTCTCCTACCAGGGCGGGATCCGCGTCCCCTCCTACACGGCATCCAAGAGCGGCGTCATGGGGATCACCCGCCTGCTGGCCAACGAGTGGGCCAACAAAGGCATCAACGTCAACGCCATCGCCCCCGGCTACATGGCCACCAATAACACCACGGCTCTGCGCGCCGATGAGGATCGCAACGCCGCCATTCTGGAGCGGATCCCGGCCGGACGCTGGGGCGTGCCGGATGACATGATGGGCCCCGTGGTCTTCCTGGCCTCCCCCGCCTCCGACTACATCAACGGCTACACCATTGCCGTCGATGGTGGCTGGCTGGCTCGCTAACCCTTAACCCATACAAAAGGCGCCATCAGGCGCCTTTTTTCGTTCATCTCGTCTCGGAATCTATCCAATGCCGCTCGACTCCCTGGCCCAACTGCTTGGCCTGCTGGCCTGTGCCATAGGTATCACCGCCTTCCTGCAATCTCAGGACAGCAAACTGCGGCTGCACCTGACCCTCAACGGTGCACTCCTCACAGCCCATTTCATGCTGCTCGGCGCCACGGCCGCCGCCATCAACTGCCTGCTCTGTGCGGTACGGACCTGGGTCTCCGGCTATTATCGCGGCCTGGGTGTGATGCTGTTTTTTCTGGGACTGACCTGGCTATTGGTGATGCCCAAGGTCATACACCCCATCCAGTTGCTGACGCTGCTCGGCACCACCTTGAGCACCTACGCCCTGTTTCGGCTCGAGGGCATGGCGCTGCGGTTGTGCATGTTGAGCAGCACCGTCTGCTGGCTTGTCCACAACATCTGGGCGGGGTCATGGGGAGGCATCTTGCTGGAAGGCAGCTTTTTCATCGTCAACGGCCACATCACCCTCGGCCTCTACAGGGCGCGGCGACGGGGAAGATGCACGAGCACGCCACAGTTATAAGTCCCTGGTGCCCGGGCGAGCACGGAAAGCGACAAAAAAGCCAGTGGCGGAACTGCTGTCAGACAGTCCCGCCACCGGCTTGGTTCGAGAAAGAGCGCGGCAGGCTGCCGCGACTCATCCCCTGTTACCTGGCCAGGAATGGATAATCGTGAAAACCGAGTTCGGCCGAGATACGGGCCGCCGCCTCATGCAGCAAGCCCACCAGCTCCTCCTTGTTCTCTTCACTGAAACGCACCAGGGGCAGTGACAGTGAGAGCCCGGCGATGATGCGCCCCATGCGGTTGTAGATGGGCACGGCGAAGCAGCGCAGGCCAGGCTCCATCTCTTCGTTGTCTTCCGCGTAACCCTGCTCGCGCACCAGGACCAATTGGGCCAGCAAGGCGTCGATGTCGGTCAGGGTGTGCTCGGTAAAGCGCTCAAAGCTCACATTGGCCAGCATGCCTCGCACCTCTTCCTCGGGCAACCAGGCCATCATCACCTTGCCAAGGGCAGTGCTGTAGAGCGGGCGGCGGCGACCGATGCGGGAGTACATCCGCAGGTTGTACTCGGAGTCTACCTTGTGCAGATAGACGATGCTGTCCTCATCGAGGGCCCCCAGGTGCAGGGTCTCCTTGGTCAGCTTGCCCAGGCGATGCATCTGGATATCCGCGATCGGGATCAGCTCCTGATGCTCCAGCGCCTTGCCACCGAGTTCGAACAGCTTCAGGCTCAGGGTGTACTTGTCGGACTCCCCCTCCTGATTGACATAACCCAGGGTCTTCATCGTCTGCAAGAAGCGATAGACGGTACTCTTCGACATCATGATCCGCTGGGACAACTCGGTGACGCCAATCTCTTTCTGCTCCCCCAGCGCCTGCAGGATGCCAAAGACCTTCAGGACGGATGAAACGGAATCTGGCGAGGTATCTACCACTGACATAGGGTTCTCCTTATAAGCTCCATCGTTTCAGTGTATTTGAAACGCAAGCCCAATCATAGCCATGGGTGTGTCTCACAGGCGGCAACACCCGGACTTTGCGCCATTGCCGATGAGGTCACAGACCCGGCTGACCGACGCCGCCGCCCTTGCAACCGGGCGGCACGGCGGCCATGCAGCCTCTCTCGACATCAAGATCGCACCCTCAGCCCCATAGCGGGGCCATATCGTATTTTTATGAAATGATGTTTTATTTTATTTGATGCGAGTTACACATTAAATATAATGACTGCGTCATCAACACGGGAGGGCATATGCCGACCAAGATTGCCGTCATTGGCGAGTGCATGATCGAACTATCCGAGAGCAAGGCGGGCATAGTCCGTCATTTTGGAGGGGACACCCTCAACACCGCCGTCTACCTGACCCGTACCAACCCCGAGCTGGCCGTCTCCTATGTCACTGCCCTTGGCACCGACACCATGAGCGACGCCATGCTGACCCAGTGGCAGCAGGAAGGGGTGCACACAGAGCTGGTACAGAGGCTGGAGCACAAACTGCCCGGTCTCTATCTCATCGAAACCGATGCCCGGGGCGAACGCACCTTCCATTACTGGCGCAATGATGCCGCCGCCCGCTACTGGTTGCAGGGCGAAAACGCCGGGTCAATCTATCAACAGTTGCAGCACGTTGACTGGCTCTATTTGAGCGGTATCAGCCTCGCCATCCTCCCCCTCGCCGATCGTGCCAGCCTGCTGCAGCAACTGGCCTTGTGTCGGGCCAAGGGGGTGAAGATCGCCTTTGACAACAACTTCCGGCCACGGCTGTGGGAAAGCAAGGAGGCGGCGCAACAGGCCTACCGTGCCATGCTGGCCCTCACCGACATCGCCTTCCTGACCCTGGACGACGAATTCTCCCTGTGGGGCGACAGCCAGGAGGCTGAGGTTGTGGCGCGCACTCAGGCACTCGGGGTCGGCGAGATCGTCATCAAACGCGGGGCCGCGCCCTGCCTCATAGTACAAGGCGAGCGGCACGACGAGGTGCCTGCCATGTCACTGGCCAGGGAGCGGGTGATAGACACCACGGCGGCGGGCGACTCCTTCAGCGCCGGCTATCTCGCCACGCGGCTCGCCGGGCAAGCGGCAAGCGAAGCGGCCCGCTATGCCCATCTGCTGGCCGGCACCGTCATCCAGCATCGCGGGGCCATCATTCCCGGCTCGGCGATGCCAACAACCCCCCTTCCCACTGCTGAGGCAACCCATGTCAACCTTGCTTGAAACACTCTCGACCCTGAAGATCATCCCCGTCATCGCCATCCAGAACGCCGACGACGCAGTGGCCCTGGGCCAAGCCCTGATGGACAACGGCATGCCGAGCGCCGAGATCACCTTCCGCACCCCGGCGGCGGCCGAGGCTATCCGTCAGCTGCGGGCCGCCTTCCCCGCCATGATCATCGGGGCCGGCACAGTCCTCACCACGGACCAGGTGGATCAGGCCATAGACGCCGGGGTGGACTTCATCGTGAGCCCCGGCCTCAACCCGCGCATCGTCCAGTATTGCCAGGCTCGCGGCGTGCTGATGATCCCCGGGGTCAACAACCCCAGCCTGGTCGAGCAGGCGATGGAGCTGGGCTTGCGAACCCTCAAGTTCTTCCCGGCGGAGCCCTCCGGTGGCCTGCCCATGCTCAAAGCCATGAGCGCCGTCTACCCGGTTCGCTTCATGCCCACCGGGGGCGTCAGCCCCGCCAATGTGAAGGATTACCTGGCCCTGAACTCGGTGTTTGCCTGCGGCGGTACCTGGATGGTCCCGGCCGATCTCATAGAGAAACAGGAGTGGGACAAGATAGGCGCCCTGGTCCGTGAGGCCGTCGCGGCGCTCTGAACCCAGGCCCGCACCTGAATGACAAAGCCCTCACCATGAGGGCTTTGTCATCTCTGGGAGCTTGCCGTGCCCGGCATCACAGGGGGGTGGCGCACTTGCGGTATTCGGTGGGGCTGACCCCGACCCGCTTTCGGAACACCCGGGAGAAGTAGAGCTGATCGTCATAACCCACCTGCTGGCCTATGGTAGCCACCGACATGGGGGTGGTCTGCAGCAGCAGCTTGGCCCGCATGATCCGCTGATCCTCGCGCCAGCGCACTATGCTCACCCCCACCTGCTCGCGGAACAGGTGGGCGAGGCGCGAGGGGGACAAGAAGACCTGCTCCGCCAGCGCCTCCACCGAGATCTCGGCGCAGAGGGACTCGCTCAGGATCTGGCACGCCTGGTGAACTCTGTGATCTATGGTGGGGTAGGCACTGAGGGAGGAGGCCTCGTAGCAGCGGATGAGCAGCCGCTCCAGCAGGTTCATGGCCAGCTGTTCCGACATGGGTCTGAGCTGCTGGTGGGTCTCTTCGATGTCGAGGAAGAGGGCGTCAAATTCGGCGAGCAACTGGCTGTCCGCCAGTTGCAATCGCCCCACCCGCTCCGTCACCTGGGGCCACTTGAGCCAGTCTGCCCAATATGCCCGCGGCCGGAAATAGACCCAGCGGTGATACCACTCCCGGGCATCCGGCGCCCGGCCGTAATAGTGCACGGCCGCGGGCGGAAACAGCAGCAGGTCGCCGGGCTCCACGGTGAAGGCCTGATCCCCCTGAAAGATCTGCCCCTTGCCCCTGATGGTCAGGTTGACGATGAAGCCCTTCATGCCCTGGGGCCGGTCGATGATGAAGTCGAGGGCGCTCCCCTGCTCTATGGGGGTCATGCCCGAGACCAGGAAGACATCGAAGGCGTACCCCGGCAACAGGGGGTTGAGTTGTTTCGGCTTCTCTTTTTGCATCGAAGACATGGCGGAAAACAGCGCTTGGGTAAAAAAATCGGCTTGGGCCATTGTAGAGATCCGGCGTTGGAACAACCTATTTTCGCAAGCTGCCTGATGTGAATTTATTGAACTGGCTCACAGCTTGCTCGAAGGAGGCACCAGGCCAGCGTGGGCCGACCTGGTGCCTGAGGGCGCAACCGCTCAGACGCGCGCCTTGCGCACCTGCTTGTAGCGGTCGAACAGCACGGCGGCGAGCAGGATAAGGCCGCGCACCACGTACTGGGCGAAGGGGGAGATGTTGAGCAGGTTCATGGCGTTCTCCATCAGCCCCAAAATCAGCACACCGGCGATGATGTAGGAGATCTTGCCAATCCCCCCCTTCATGGAGACCCCACCCAGCACGCAGGCGGAGATCACCACCAGCTCGAAGCCGATGGAGGTCATGGGCTGGCCCGAGGTCATGCGCGACGCCAGTATGATGCCCGCGATGGAGGCAATCAGCCCGGTCATGGTGAAGATGATGATCTTGGTGCGCACCACGTTGACCCCGGCGAGGCGCGCGGCCTCCTCGTTGCCCCCCATGGCCAGGGTGTTGCGACCGAAGGTGGTCTTGTTGAGCAGCAGGCCGAAGAGCACGAAGCAGAGGGCCGTCAGCCAGACCGGGGTCGGGATCCCGAGCAGGGCTGAGTTGCCGAGCTCGAAGAAGCCCTCTTCCACTATGCCGACCGCCTTGCCGTCCGAGATGATGTAGCCCACCCCGCGCGCCATTTGCATGGTGGCGAGGGTGGTGATGAGGGCGTTGATCTTGAATTTGGCTACCACTATGCCGTTGATGAGGCCAAACAGCACCCCCACCGACATGCCGGCCAGGATGCCGACCGTGATGCTCTCGGTGGCGTTGATGCCCACGGCGCAGGCGACGCCGGAGCAGGCCACCACGGATCCGACCGACATGTCGAATTCGCCGGAGGCGAGGCAGAACAGCATGCCGCAGGCCACCATGCCTGACATGGAGACGGCCAGCCCCAGGCCACGCATGTTGATCAGGCTGGCGAAGTTGGGCACCAGCGCGCAGGCCAGCAGGAACAGGATGGCGAAGATCACCAGCATGCCGTACTGATCCCACACTCGGGCCAGTTGCACTCTGGAGCCGGTGGCCGCCGAGACGGTCGCGGCCTGACCGGCAGAGGTAGTTGTTGTCATGGTATTTCTCCTAAAAATTCTGGGTGCTATCCCGTTGCAGTCACGGGGGATTAACGGGCCGGCATGGCCAGATTGAGCGCCTTGACCTCGTCGGCCTCGTCGTGGGAGAGCTCCCCTGCTATCACCCCCTCCCGCATGACCATGATCCGATCCGCGATGCCCAGCACCTCAGGCAGCTCGCTTGAGACCACCACCACGGCGATGCCCACCTTGGCCAGATCGTAAATCACGTTGTAAATCTCGTTTTTTGCCCCGACGTCTATGCCGCGGGTCGGCTCGTCGAGCAAAATCACCTTCATGTCTTCGGAGAGCCAGCGCCCCAGAATGGCCTTCTGCTGGTTGCCGCCGGAGAGGTTCATGATGGCCTGATGGGGGGACGGGGTCTTGACCCGCATGTCGCGGATCCGCAGCCTCGCGTTTTCGTCCTCCCATTTCTGGTTGATCCAGAAGCCCCCCCACGCCTTGTGGCGGCGGGCACTGATGTTGATGTTCTCCTGCACCGAGTGAATGGGGATGATGCCGAGGGCCTTTCTGTCTTCGGTACAGAGCATGATGCCGCTGTGAATGGCGTCGATGGGGTTGCGGATGGGCACCGGTTTGCCAAACACGGCTATCTCGCCCCCACTCGCCTTCTCGGCGCCGAAGACAAGCTTCATCAGCTCGCTGCGACCGGCCCCCACCAGCCCGAAGATGCCGAGGATCTCGCCGCGTTTCACTTCAAACGACACCGGCGCCTTGAGTCCCGGCCCCATCAGGTTCTCTACCTTGAGGCCCACCTCGCCGAGTGCCCTCGGGCTGTAGCCATAGATGTCGGTCAGATCCCGCCCCACCATGGTCTTGACCAGCAGATCCCGGTTGACCTCGGCCATGGAGGCGAAGGTGCGCACGAACTGGCCATCCTTGAAGACGGTGATGGCATCGCACAGGGCGAAGATCTCGTCCATGCGGTGGGAGACGTAGAGAATGACCTTGCCCTCGTCCCGCAACTGGCGAATGACCCTAAACAGCTGATCTATCTCGCGAGACGACAGGCTGCTGGTCGGCTCGTCGAAGGCGATGACGCTGGCGTCCCGGGTCAGGGCCTTGGCGATCTCCACCATCTGCCATTGACCCAGCGACAGGTATTTGAGCGGCGTCTCGGGCGACACATCCATGCCGAGGCGCGCCAGCTGTTTCGCCGCATCCTGATAGAGCTTCTCCCTATCGATGACGCCGCGCCGGGTGGGCAGCTGGCCGAGGTAGATGTTCTCGGCGATGGTCATCTCGGGCACCAGATGCAGCTCCTGATAGATGATGGCGATCCCGCTCTCCAGCGCGTCGACCGTGTCTTGAAACACCTTCTCCTGGCCGGCCAGCTTCACCACCCCTGTGGTGGGCGCCTGAAAGCCGCTCAGGATCTTGAGCAGGGTGGATTTGCCTGCGCCGTTCTCCCCCATCAGCGCATGCACCGAGCCCTGCTGGCAGGAGAAGGAGACGTTCTGCAGCGCCTTGACGCCGGGGAACTCCTTGCTGATGCCGCAAAACTCCAGATATGGAACTTGATTCATGACATGACTCCAGCCAGCCGGCACGGCGCAGGGCACCATGCCGGCATGGGTATCAGGGGTTGGCGATCACAGACCTTTCTTCTGCAGCTCGACCTTGAAGTTGTCGCGGGTGATGAGCACAACATCGGTCACTTCGGTGAACTTGGCAGGTTCGGTGCCATTGACGACCCAGTCATGGAGCATCTGGATGCTCTTGTAGCCGTGCACGTCCGGGCTTGGCAGCAGGGAGCCGAGGAAGCCGGTGGCGCTGGACTTGGAGAGCTCGTTCACCGCATCCACCCCGTTGATACCGATGCCGATGACGTTCTCGGCCTTGAAGCCCTGCCCTTCGGTGGCACGCACGCCGCCGAGCACTGTATTGTCATTCATGCCGACGATGAGCCAGTTTTTGACCTCGGGGTGCTGCACCAGCATGGAGTTGGCGGCATCCAGGGCCCCCGGAATGTCGTTGGCCTTGGTGGGGGAGCGGTAGATCTGGCCTTCGGGGAAACCGGCAGCCTTGAGCGCACTCAAGGAGCCGTCGACCCGGCGACGGGCGGTATCCAGCTCATCGGCGGTGATGGCCAGCACCCCGGTGGCCTTCAGGTCCCACTGGCGTTTTTGCATCTCCTTGTAGAGCTCCTGGCCCTGGCGCTCGCCAATCTTGGTGGCGGCCATCATCACCAGGGGCACCTGTTCCATGGGCAGCCCCTTGGCGTTGACGAACTGGTCATCCACGGTGATGACTTTCAGATCCATGCTGTTGGCCTTGGCCATGATGGCGGCCCCGAGCTTGGGGTCCGGGGTGCAGATGACGAAACCCTTGGCGCCATTGGCCGCCAGGCTGTCGATGGCATTGAGGGTCTTCTCCCCATCGGGGACGGCTATCTTGATCACCTCGAAACCGAGATCCTTGCCCGCCTTGTCGGCGAAGTTCCATTCGGTCTGGAACCAGGGCTCCTCCGGCTGCTTGACCAGGTAGCCCAGCTTCAGCGCCTCGGCCGAGAAAGCAGAATTTGCCATACCAAGGGCAAACCCCATCGCGATCATGCCTTTAACGATTTTGTTCATGCGAGTGTCTCCAGATGTTCCATCAATCCATGTATCCATGAAACGCAGCCATTGGGTCCATTCCTCTGACCGCCACATAAAAACATGTCCAAACATGACGTTATTGTTGTTGCTAGATGAGCGAACCAAGTTGTAATCGTTTTCACATGGAAAAATGGAGAGCAGGATCACGCCATGAGATTGCAGCCATTTTGTCTATATATTTAGCAAAATCGTTACATACGGAATCCTCGACCAGGGTCACTCTCTTGCGCTTGTAGCGTTTAAATCCATATTTCCAGCAGCCAATGGCTAACCGTCCGTTCGGTGCATCTCCTATGGTTCCTCCCCAGTCACCCCTCATTGATGGTCAGGAGCACATATGTCTGAGCACATCGTCATCGGACTCGATTTCGGCAGCGACTCGGTCAGGGCACTCGCCGTGCGCTGCCAGGACGGCGCCGAGCTGGCGACCCATGTCGTCTATTACCCGCGCTGGCAGGCCGGCCACTACTGCCAGCCGGTCACCAACCAGTTCCGCCACCACCCCCTCGACTACATCGAATCCATGGAGCAGGCGGTGGTGGCTGTGGTGAGCCAGCTCACCCCAACCCAGCGAACCGCAGTGCGCGGCATAGGGGTGGACAGCACCGGCTCCACCCCGGCCCCTATCGATGAGGAAGGGCGGGTGCTGGCCCTGCGCCCGGAATTTGCCGACAACCCCAACGCCATGTTCGTGCTGTGGAAGGATCACACCGCCATCGAGGAGGCCGAGGCCATCACGGCGCTGTGTCACGGCGGCCAGTTCCCCGACTACAGCCGCTACATAGGCGGCATCTACTCCTCCGAGTGGTTCTGGGCCAAGATACTGCACGTCTCCCGAGCCGATGCGGCAGTGCGCGCCGCCGCCTGCAACTGGGTCGAGCTGTGTGACTGGGTGCCCGCCATACTGAGCGGCACCCAGGCCCCGGCGACCCTCAAGCGCGGGCGCTGCGCCGCCGGTCACAAGTCCCTCTGGCACCCGAGCTGGGGTGGTCTGCCTGCCGCCGACTTTCTCAACGCGCTGGATCCGCTGTTGACCGAGGATCTCGACTTCCCCCTCTTTACCGACAGCTGGACCGCCGATCTGCCGGTCGGCACCCTGACCCCGGAGTGGGCCGAGCGGCTGCACCTCTCCTGCGAGGTGGTGATCGCCGGCGGCGCCTTTGACTGCCACATGGGGGCTGTGGGGGCCGGGGCCGGCAACAATGCGCTGGTCAAGGTGATAGGCACCTCCACCTGCGACATCCTGATCGCGGATGAGGCCACCATAGGCGATCGGGCCATTGCCGGGATCTGCGGCCAGGTGGACGGCAGCGTGGTGCCGGGCATGGTGGGGCTGGAGGCGGGACAATCGGCGTTCGGCGACATCTATGCCTGGTATCAGCGCCAGCTCGGCTGGCCGCTGGAGAGCCTCGCCGCCCAATACCCCGAGCTTCGTACCGCCATCGAGGCCCACAAGCGGGAGCTGTTGCCGAGCCTCGCCGCCGCCTGGGAGCAGCAGCGCGATCTCGCCCACCTGCCGGTGGTGCTCGACTGGTTCAACGGCCGCCGCACCCCCTATGCCAACCAGCGCCTGCAGGGCACCCTCACGGGCATCAACCTCGGCACGGATGCGCCCGACCTGTTCGGCGCCCTGGTGGCCTCCACCGCCTTCGGGGCCCGCAGCATCATGGAGTGCATGACGAGCCAGCAGGTGCCGGTGGAGCAGGTCATCGCGCTCGGCGGCATAGCCCGCAAATCAACGACTGTGATGCAGACCTGCGCCGATGTGATGAATCGCCCCATCCAGGTGGTGGCCTCGGATCAGTGCTGCGCTCTGGGGGCGGCCATCTTTGCCGCCGTGGCGGCCGGTCTCTACGCCGATGTGGCTGATGCCCAGCGCCACATGGCGAGCGCCGTGGAGCGCACCCACCAGCCGGATCCGGGGCGGGTCGCCGAGTATGAGCGGCTCTACCAGCGCTACCTCGCCTGGGGCGCCGCCGCCGAACCCCTCTACAACCGGGGGGCACTGACATGAGCCTCAACACCCTCAAGGAGCAGGTACTCGCCGCCAACCTGGATCTGCCGCGCCACGGTCTGGTGACCTTCACCTGGGGCAACGTGAGCGGCATAGACCGGGAACAGGGTCTGGTGGTGATAAAGCCGAGCGGCGTCAGCTACGAGCGGATGCGGGCCGAGGACATGGTGGTGCTGGATCTCGCGGGCAAGCAGGTGGAAGGGTCCTTGCGTCCCTCCTCCGACACCGCCACCCACCTGGTGCTCTATCGCACCTATCCCGAACTTGGCGGCGTGGTGCACACCCACTCCACCCACGCCACCGCCTGGGCCCAGGCCGGACGCCCCATTCCGATTTTCGGCACCACCCAGGCCGACTACTTCAACGGCGAGATCCCCTGCTCCCGCCTGCTCACCCCGGGGGAAGTGGAGGAGGACTACGAGGGGCTGACCGGTCATCTCATCGTCGAGACCCTCAAACAGACCCCCATCCTCACCATGCCGGGGGTGCTGGTGGCCAACCACGGTCCCTTCAGCTGGGGCAAGAGCCCCGATGATGCTGTGCACAACGCCGTGGTGCTGGAAGAAGTGGCCCGCATGGCCTGGCTCACCGGCCAGATCAACCCCGCAGCCCGCCCCCTGCCCCATTACCTGCTGGAGAAGCACTACCAGCGCAAACATGGCAAACACGCCTATTACGGCCAGACAAAAGCGTAAAAAGAGGACACCAAGATGGAATTGATGAAACAGCTGGAAGTGTGGTTCCTGGTCGGCAGCCAGCACCTGTATGGCGCCACCACCTTGAAGCAGGTGGCCGATCACGCCCACACCATCACCAGCCAGCTCAACGAGGGGGCGAATTTGCCCCTCAAGATAGTGCTCAAGCCCACAGGCACCACACTCGACGAGATAAGCAGCGTCGCTCGCGATGCCAACCACAGCGAGCAGTGCGTGGGGCTCATGGTGTGGATGCACACCTTCTCCCCCGCCAAGATGTGGATCCCGGCCCTGAGTCAGCTGCAAAAACCCCTGCTGCAGTTCCACACCCAGTTCAACCGGGATCTGCCGTGGAGCGAGATCGACATGGACTTCATGAACCTGAACCAGACCGCCCACGGCGGGCGCGAGTTCGGTTTCATGGGGGCCCGGCTGCGGCTGCCCCGCACCGTGGTGGTGGGCCACTGGCAGGATGAAGAGGCCAGGCAGAAGATTGGCAACTGGATGCGAGTTGCCGCCGCCATCCACGACAGCCGCCACCTGAAGATCGCCCGCTTTGGCGACAACATGCGCAACGTGGCGGTCACCGAGGGCGACAAGATCGAAGCACAGATCCAGTTCGGCTATCAGGTGAACTACCACCCGGTCGGCGATCTGGTCAAAGTGATCGACGCCGTGCCTGACAGCGACATCGAGGCGCTGCTGGCCGAATACGAGCAGACCTACACCCTGACCGAGGCGGTGCAGGCGGGTGGGCCGCTGCGTGCCTCCCTCCGTGAGGCGGCGCGCCAGGAGCTGGGGATGAAGAAGTTCCTCACCGACGGCGGTTTTGGCGCCTTTACCACCACCTTTGAGGATCTCCACGGCCTGCACCAGCTGCCGGGGCTCGCCTGCCAGCGCCTGATGCAGCAAGGCTTCGGCTTTGGGGCCGAAGGGGACTGGAAGACGGCGGCTCTGCTGCGCACCCTCAAGGTGATGGGGGCCGGTCTTGCGGGCGGCGCCTCCTTCATGGAGGACTACACCTACCACCTGGAGGCGGGCAACAACCTGGTGCTGGGGGCCCACATGCTGGAGGTCTGCCCCTCCATCGCCTCAGGCAAACCCGTGCTGGACGCCCAGCACCTGGGGATAGGCAAGAAGGCCGATCCGGCCCGCCTGCTGTTCGCGGCCCCGGCCGGCAAGGCGGTCAATGCCAGCCTCATCGATCTCGGCAATCGCTTCAGACTGGTGGTCAATCAGCTGGAGGTGGTGGACTTGCCAGAGGCCATGCCGAAACTCCCGGTGGCCAGCGCCCTGTGGCAACCCATGCCCGACCTGCAAACCAGCGCCGAGGCCTGGATCCTGGCGGGGGCCGCCCACCACTCCGTCTTCACCCAATCGGTGGACATAGAGCAGTTGCGCACCTTCGCCGACATCATGGGCATAGAGTTCGTGGTGATCGACGAGCACACCCGGATCCCCGCGCTCAAGGAGACCCTGCGCTGGAACGAGGTCTACTACAAGATCTGCCACTGACTCCTTAATCGGCCAGCGACCCCCACAATGACAACAGCCCCGCCAGCGGGGCTGTTGTTTTTTTGATGGGGCAGACAGATGTCACCCCGTCAGGGGAGGCACTGACGGCGATCAGGGCTGGTCGCGGCTCTCCAGCAACCAGTGACAGGTGCGGGCCACCCCCTGACGCTGGCTGTCGGGCCGTGCGAGCAGGGCGTACTCGTGGTCCGTCTCCAGCACGGGGGCAAAGGGTGCCACCAGGGCACCGCTCTCCAGCTCCTCGGCCACGATTGTGGGATCCCCGAGTGAGAGGCCGAATCCCTGCAAGGCGGCATTCATCGCCAGGTCCAGGGTATCGAATAGCTGGCCGCCCTGGGGCTGCCAGGGGGTGGAGAGGAAGGCGGCAAACCAGTTGCGCCAGTCCCGCCGATCCGCGCTGGCATGGAGCAGCGGCAGCCGGGGCAGCTCTTCTATGGTGCGCTCGAACAGGCGGTGCTTGGCGGCAAAGGCGGGGGCACAGACCGGGGTCAGCCGCTCCTGGAACAGCGGCTGGCTATGAGGGTACCTGGCCTGACAGGATTGATAGACGATGGCGAGATCGAAGGACTCCCGGGAGAAGTCGATGCCATGGCTGTGGCTGCCGCGCACTTCGACTGCCTCCCCCTCGAACGCCTGCAACCGTCGCAGCAGCCAGCGGCTGGCGCAGGAGGGCACCTTGATGCTGATGGCCTGCTCGTGGGGCAGGGTTTGCAGGGCGCTGAGCCCCTCCCCCATGCGGGCCAGCCCTTCGCGAACGAAGGGCAGCAACCGCTCGGCGGCCGGGGTCAGGGTGAGGCAGCGGGTGCCGCGCACGAACAGCAGATGACCGAGGCGGGCCTCCAGCTGGGCGATCTGCTTGCTCACCGCCCCCTGGCTCACGCACAGCTCATCGGCGGCCAGGGTGAAACTCAGATGGCGGGCAGAACACTCGAAAACCTGCAAGCCATACAGGGGCAACTGGCTGCGGGGTTGGCTGGACAACATACAAGCCTCCATGCTTGAGAAAAACTCATGCATAACATGCCGAATAATCCGTTGTCCGGCAAGGAAGCGAGGGCTAAAAAGGGACATCTTTCACACACATCGGTGACGGCGCCATGTCTTCCCCCCGCATTGTCAGCAAACTGCCCCAAGTGGGCACCACCATCTTCAGCGTGATCGGGGATCTGGCTGCCCGCCATCCCAGCATCAACCTCTCCCAGGGGGCCCCGAGTTTCCCCTGCGATCCCGAGCTCATCCGGGTGACCCACGAGGCCATGCTGGCCGGGGAGAACCAGTATGCCCCCATGACGGGGCTGCCCGCCCTGCGCGAGCAGCTCGCGGCCAAGATAGGGACCAGCTATGGCCACCACTATGACGCGGGCGAGGAAATCACCATCACCGCCAGCGCCAGCGAGGCCCTGTTCTGCGCCATCACAGCCCTGGTGCACCCGGGGGACGAGGTGATCATGTTCGAGCCGGCGTTCGACAGCTACCGCCCCATGATCCAGCTGCAGGGGGCCACCCCTGTGGTGATCGCCCTCAAGGCCCCCCATTTTGCCATCCCCTGGGATGAGGTGGCGGCCCGCATCACACCCCGCACCCGCATGATAGTGCTCAACACCCCCCACAATCCCACCGGCACCGTCTGGCAGGCGGGGGATCAGGAGCAGCTCGCCCGCCTGGTGCGCGGCACCGACATCCTGATCCTCTCGGACGAGGTGTACGAGCACGTGGTATTCGACGGCGCCCTGCACCAGAGCGTGATCCGTTACCCCGAGCTGGTGGAGCGCTCCGTCGCCGTCTTCTCCTTCGGCAAGACCTTCCACGTCACCGGCTGGCGAGTGGGTTACTGCGTGGCGCCCCGCCCCCTGATGGAGGAGATCCGCAAGGTGCACCAGTTTGCCATGTTCGCCGCCGACACCCCCATGCAGTACGGCTTCGCCCACCTGTTGCAGCAACCGGCCCACTACCAGGGGCTGGCGGCCTTCTACCAGCGCAAGCGGGACCTGCTGGTCTCGGCCCTGGCGGACTCGCGCTTTACCCTGCTCCCCTCCGCCGGCAGCTTCTTCATGCTGGCGAGCTATGAACGGATCAGCGACGAGCCGGACAGCCTCTTCGTGCAGCGCCTCATCCGCGACCACGGGGTCGCCACCATACCCGTCTCCGCCTTCTATCACGACGGCACGGATCAGCGGGTCATCCGCCTCTCCTTCTCCAAGGATGACGACACCCTGCTGGCGGGCGCCGAGCGCCTGTGCGGCGTCTAGGAGGCACCATGGACTCAGTACGCGTTGCCGTCCTGCAGATGGTGTCGGGGGACAGTCTCGACCACAACCTGGCCCAGGCCGAGGCGCTGCTGCGTCAGGCCGCAGCCGAGGGGGCCGAGCTGGCCCTGCTGCCCGAATACTTCTACCTGATGCCTGCCGACGAGCGGGCACGGGTGGCCCTGGCCGCCCCCGTGAGCGATCACCCTCTGTTGGCCTGGGCCCAGGGGCTGGCCCGGGAGCTCGGGATCTGGATACTGGCTGGCACCCTGCCCCTTGAAAGCGACGAGCCCGGCAAGATGCACAACAGCAGCCTGCTGATCGACCCGCGAGGGCAGTTGGCCAGCCGCTATGACAAGCTGCACCTGTTTGGCTTTTGCACCGGGCAGGAGCAGTATGACGAGGCCGCGACCATGAGCCCGGGCCGGGAGGTGGTGAGCCATCCCCTGCCCTGGGGGCTGCTGCGCTTCGGGATCTGCTACGACCTGCGCTTCCCCGAGCTGTTTCGCCTGGGGCCCGCCCCCGACTTTATCGCCCTGCCAGCGGCCTTCACCCACACCACTGGGCTGGCGCACTGGGAGCTGCTGCTGCGGGCCAGAGCGGTGGAAAACCTCGCCTTCGTGCTGGCCTCGGCCCAGGGGGGAGAGCACCCCGGCGGGCGCCGCACCTTCGGCCACAGCATGATCATCGATCCCTGGGGCCGGGTGCTGGCCCAGGTAGAGGAGGGTCAGGGACTGGCCATCGCCACCCTGGATCTGGCGGCCCAGCGCAAGGTGCGCAGCCAGCTGCCGGCCCTCACTCATCGCAAGATAGCCGTCGGCCCCTGAGGCCGGCACCATTTAGAACCATAGGAATGACACCACACTTCAAGGGACTGACCATGAAACTCAACACACTGATGATGATGCTGGCCCTGGCCACCGCCGGCCAGGCGGCCGCCAAACCCCTGGTGATCGCCACCGACGCCACCTATCCCCCCTTCGAAATGGTCGACAGCAGCGGCAAGCTCGGCGGCTTCGAAGTGGATCTGGCCTATGCCCTGTGCGCGGCCATGAAGACAGAGTGCGAGGTGATCAATCAGCCCTGGGATGCCCTGCTCCCCGGCCTGCAGGTGCGCAAGTACGACGCCATCATGTCCTCCATGAACATCACGGACGAGCGGCGCCAGAAGGTCGCCTTCAGCCAGGTCTACTACATGATGCAGAACCGCTTCGTGGGGCGCAGCGACAAGGCGGCCGACTTTGCCGACACCCCTGAGCACTTCAAGGACAAGGTGATAGCGGTGCAGGAAGGCACGCCCCAGGACAACTTCATCACCGCCCGCTACGGTGACGTGGCCAAGATCAAGCGCTACGTCAACGCCCAGTCCCCCATGCTGGATCTGCAGTCCAGCCGCGCCGACTACACCTTCGGCAACATGGTGCAATTGAAGGTCGGCTTCCTCGACAAGGAGATGGGCAAGCAGTTCGCCTTCGTCGGTCCCCAGTACAACGGCACTCAGGACAAGATCCTGGGAGAAGGGGTGGCGGTAGCCCTGCGCAAAAACGATGACAAGCTCAAGAGCCAGTTCGATGCCGCCATCGAGAGCGTCAAGGCCGATGGCACCTTCGACACCTTGCTCAAGAAGTACCAGCTCGAAGACCTGCTCTGATCACGACGACGGGCATCCGTCAGGCCATACCTTGCATGCCAGTCGACACCGACTGGCATTTTTTTACCTGGGTTCTGCCGGCAACGGGGCAAACGGCCCTCCTTTATGCAGGCGCCTGTCACCTCGACGCGAAAGCCCCCCCCCATCTGCCTCTACTATGGCGAGGCAGAGCATGCCATGCTGCACTTGTCCACGAGCCCTTGATCCCCCATAGGTCATCCGGCGGCGCCGCGAGCCGGTCAAACCAGACAAGGAGGCAAGCCATGAACCCGTCCCCACTCATCAGACGCTTCTCCTGCAATCCTCTGGGACGGGATCTCGCCGTCGGCGATATCCACGGCTACTTTTCGCAGCTGGAACAGGCTCTGAACCAGGCGGGATTCGACCCCGCTCGGGATCGCCTCTTCTCCGTCGGCGATCTGACGGATCGCGGCCCCGACTGCCCAGCGGTACTCGAGTGGCTGGCCAAGCCCTGGTTTCACCCTGTCTGCGGCAATCACGACGACTACGTCTGCCGTTACGAGAGCTGCGATCGGGAAAACTGGATCCAGAACGGCGGCGGCTGGTTTCAGCAGCTGACCCCGGACGAGCAGAGGGCGTTCGCCGCCCACTACCGCACCCTGCCTATCGCCATCGAGGTGGCCACCCCGGCCGGCCCGGTCGGGCTGCTCCACGCCGATTGCCCCTTCTCCTCCTGGCAGGGGCTGCTGGACAAACTTGATGCGGGGGTGAGCGGCGGCAGGCTTAGGGCCATCAAGAACGTCTGTCTCTGGTCAAGGCGTCGCATCGAGGGGCTGGACGAGAGCGGCGTCGAGGGTCTCGTCGCCCTGGTGGTGGGCCACACCCCGGTAGGCCGCCCGGCCCGCCTTGGCAATGTCTACTACATAGACACCGGCGGCTGGTATCCCGACGAAGGCGGCTACTTCACCCTGCTCGACCTGCACACCCTGATGCCGCTGCCGGGTACAACCCGATAAGCCCCATCCAGCCGCAGTCAGGTACCGCCCTCTGAGCCGACGCCCATGAGCGTTCAATAAACCGGCAGCCAGGGCGCCCGGGCTTCGCTCTGCCTGCGCTATGGTTTACCATGCTGGCAACTGCGGTGCATGGCACTGCCCACCCAGGCGCCATGGCGCCGCCATCGGACACCTCACCTCGAGCAACATGAGCAAAACAGCACAGCCCGGCAGCGAGCCCACCTTCTACTTCCACGACTACGAGACCTTCGGCATCAGCCCCGCCAGGGACAGGCCGTCGCAGTTTGCGGGCATTCGCACCGACGCCGATTTCAACATCATCGGCGAGCCGCTGGTGATCTATTGCAAGCCGCCCGCGGACTACCTGCCGGAGCCAGAAGCCTGTCTCATCACCGGCATCACGCCGCAGAAGGCGATGAAGGACGGGCTCTGCGAGGCGGACTTCATTCGCCAAATTCACGAGCAGTTCGCCACCCCGAACACCTGCGTGCTGGGCTACAACAGCATCCGCTTCGATGATGAAGTGACCCGCTACACCCTCTATCGCAACTTCTATGACCCCTACGCCTACGCCTGGCAGAACGGCAACTCCCGCTGGGATATCCTCGACATGCTGAGGGCCTGCTATGCCCTGCGCCCGGAGGGGATAGAGTGGGCCCTCGACGACGAGGGCAAGCCGAGCTTCAAGCTGGAGAGGCTGACGGTGGCCAACGGCGTGGCCCACGCCAACGCCCACGACGCGCTCTCCGACGTCTTGGCCACCATAGAGATGGCCAAGCTGGTGAAAAAGGCCCAGCCCAAGCTGTTTGACTACCTGTTTGCCCTGCGCAACAAGAACAAGGTGAAGGCGCTCATCGACGTGGTGACCATGAAGCCCCTGGTCCACGTCTCCGGCATGTTCTCCCCCTGGCAGGGGTGCGCAAGCTGGGTGTCGCCGCTGGCCTGGCATCCCAGCAACCAGAATGCGGTGATCATGGTGGATCTGACCCGTGACCCGACGCCGCTTGTCGAGCTCACGAGCGAGGAGATCCGCGAGCGCCTCTACACCAGGAAGGATGATCTCGGGGATCTGGCGGCCATTCCGGTCAAGCTTGTGCACATCAACAAGTGCCCCGTGCTGGCGCCGGCCGCCACCCTGACCCCGGAGCGGGCCGACCAGCTTGGCATAGACAGGGAGCAGTGCCGCAAGAGCCTGGATCTGCTGCGGGCCCATCCCGAGGTGCGGGAAAAACTGGTGGAGGTGTTCAATCAGGAGTTTGCCGGCAGCAATGACAGCGATCCCGATACCCAGCTCTACGCCGGTTTCTTCGGTCACGGCGACAAGTCCACCATGGATCTGGTGCGCGCCACCCCGGCGGATCTGCTGGGGGAGCGGGAGTTTGCCTTCACCGACTCACGACTGCCGGAGATGCTGTTCCGCTACCGTGCCCGCAACTGGCCCCACACCTTGAGCGAAGCTGAGCAGAAGCGCTGGCGCCTGCACTGTAGCGACTACTTCAGCCGCCGTCTGCCGGACTATGTGCCCCGTCTCGAGGCGCTGGCGGAGCAGAATCAGAGTAACGAACGGAACTTTGCGATCCTAAAGAGTCTCTATCACTATCTGGAAGATCTATGAGATGTGAGGCGTTTCACACTTAAAACCCTGTCGGCTCCCCGCGCCCGCGACATAATGAGCAGGGGAGCCAAGCTCCTGATAGTTTGATGATTACATGCGCTGCCGGCATGGATGCCGCGCCTCGACTGTTGGGGATCTTTCGTTATATGCGTTCAGCACTGCCTGCTCTCACTCTTGTCGCTTGTGCCTTGCTGCCCCAGGCCACCCTGGCCGGGGTACGTTTCGAGGTGCCGGACTATCTGCTGCGTCTACCGGAGCAGACCTATCAGCTCATAGAGCGCAACTTCAGCACCCTCTATCAGCAGACCGACTTCACCCCCCAGATCACCAACAGCTATTTCAACCACTCGGATCTCTATCGCTTCGCCGGCATTCCCCTGGCCATCACGCCCCAGAACGGCTTCCAGATGGAGATCTTCGGTCAGCTCTACAACAAGTCGTCCCAGATCTATGCCCAGATGAGCCAGGATCTCTCCCTCTATCGCACCCTGCGGGTCGACATGATGGGGGATCAGAGCGACGAGGTCGCCATCGGCATGGGGCTCGGCATTCCCTTGGGCGCCCGCCTGACCCTCAAGGCGCTCGCCTCCAGCAACGAGATCCCGGGTTATGGCTCCGCCAACTACGCCATCGGGATGGAGTGGCACTTCTAGGGGTCAACCCCACCCGATAAAAAGGCTCCATAGGGAGCCTTTTTTGCTGAGTGCAGCATTCAGGAGTAGCGGATCACCCGCCCCTGGCCCCCCGCCAGTTCCAGCGTCTCTCCCAGGGCAGTGTCGTCCCAGAAATCCGTGCCCCCTGCTGGCAGCTCAAACTGTGCAGCATGCTCGCCCCAGTTGAACAGGCAGAGCAGCTCGCCGCCCCCGGGCAGGGCCACCCGGCCGCGGCCAAACCCCATGTCATCGAAACGGGCCGCCGGGGTGCGCGCCGCGCACAGGGCCAGCAGCTTGCCAAGGTGCGTCCCCTGCACCTCGTCCAGATCCTGCAGCCGGTCGCCGGCCAGCACCATGCCGCCGCTCGCCACCAGGGCGGCCAGGTGGAACTGATACTCGGGCTCGCTGGCGTGCTGGCACGGGATATCCCGCAGGCAGACGCAGTCGGGATCCAGCGCCCAGAGCCGGTCGTTCTGCCAGGCACGGCAGAAGGCTTCCCGCGCTATCTGGCGAAAACGGGGGCCCTGGCGCTCCACGTCATCGCTCACCCGCATGCCGTGTACCAGGCCAAGGCTAGGCCAGATGGGGGCGTTGCAGCCGAGCAGGAAGGCCCCCTCCCCTGCACCGCGCAGCACGGCGGCCATGCCACGTCTATAGGCCTCGACCCGGGTGGCGGCGGGGTCATGGAAGCTGCCCCCGTGGATGGCGCCCCAGAAGTTGGCATCCAGCTTGAAGTAGTGGATGCCCCACTGCTCGCGCAGGGTGCGAAACACCTGTTCGAGGTGGGCCTGCACCTCGGGATGGGTGCCGTCCAGCACATACCAGGGGGTGCAGCGCCAGCCGCCGTAGGTGACCCGCTCCGAGGGCAGCGGCAGGCCATCCTCCCCCTTCACGAACCAGTCAGGGTGCTGCTGGAACACTTGCGAGCCGGGCTCGGCGATGAAGGGGGCGACCCAGAGCGCGGGCTCGCAGCCAGCGGCGCGGATCTCCCCTGCCAGGGTTGCCACCCCCTGCTCGAACTTGGATGAAGGGGTGAGCCAGTCCCCCATCCTGGCCTGATAGCCGTCATCTATCTGCACGTAACGCAGGGCCGGGAAGCGCATCGCCCGCACCGCCAGGTTCTCGCGAATATCGGCGGCGCTCACGTCCGCATAGTAGTGATACCAGGAGCACCAGCCACTCGGGCGCGCGGCCAGGTCCGCCACCAGCGAAGGGTGTTCGGCCTCGATATAGTCCGCCAGCGACCCCAGCAGGGCCTCCCTGTCCGGCCCCTCCAGGCAGATCAGCGCCTCGCTCTGCCAGTGCTGGCCGGGTGCGAGGGTGCGCCCTTCGGCGTTCATCACTATCTCCAGGCGGCCGTCCGGATAGAGGCGGAACTCGCCGCCGAAGCGGTGGCAGCTCGCGAACGCCAGCAGCAGCCAGCCCCCCTCGCAGGCCACCAGCAGCAGGTTGTGGACTGTGTGATAGCCGTCGTCCTCGGTGATGCGATAGACGCTGGCGTCGGGGCAGCGACCCACCGGCTCTGGGGCCTGCCAGCGGCCCATGGTCTGGGCCAGCATCTGGAACCCCTCTCCGTAGATGGCCGCGTCGGGAGAGAGCCCAAGCGCCCCCTCAAACAGCCGCCAGTGGCGAACGACCTCGGGACTGGACCCGGTATTGTCCAGCCTCACCCGGCACAGGGGGCCGTCCCACTGGCGGGTTTGCAGCAGTTGGGGAGGCAGGGCGGGATCGGCGGGCAACTGGCGCAATCTGGCCAGGAGAGAGGGGTACGACATGGGAGCTCCTTCTTGTGAATGGGGATGATGCCGGGGCCATTGTATCCCCTGTGGGTCAGTTGACCCTGTTCCATGCCCCCCGTGCCTGTTAAACTGCGACCTCGCTCACAGTTGCCAAGATGAGGCCCCCGTGCTGTTGCAACGCGCCTTGCGCTACCTTCGTGATTTTCTAGTCATCATCGCCTGCCTGCTGGCGGGCAAGGTCCTGGCCGCCTTGCTGCCCTTCGCCTTCCCCGGCAGCATCATCGGCATGCTGCTGCTGTTCGTGCTGCTCTCTTTGCAGCTGATCCGCTTCTCCTGGGTCGAACAGGGGGGCGGCCTGCTGCTGCGTCACATGGGGGTCCTGTTCGTGCCGGTCGCCGTCGGTCTGGTGGCCTGGCTCGAGCCCCTGCGTCAATCCTTCGGCCTCATCATGCTCTGCGTCGTGCTCGGCATAGTGCTGATCCTGGGCGCCGTCGGCCATCTCTACCAGAGGATGAACAGACAATGATGTTCTGGTTGGCCATTCCCCTGACCCTGGCGCTCTATTTCATGACCCGGGCCCTCTACCGCCGCCTGCCCTGGCCCGTCATCAATCCGGTGCTGATCCCCACCGCCGTCATCATTGGCCTGCTGCTCTGGCTGGATCTGCCGCTGGATCAGTACCAGCGCGGTACCGCCCCCATCACTGCCCTGCTGGAGCCCGCCGTGGTGGCGCTGGCGCTGCCCCTCTATCAGCAGGCCCGCCAGATCCGGGACAAGCTCAAGCCCATCATCCTCTGCACCCTCACCTCTGTGCTCATCTCGGTCTGCACCACCTTGGGCATTGGCCACCTGATGGGGGCGGATCCGGCCCTGCTCGCCTCCATCGCCACCAAGTCCATCACCACGCCGCTCGCCATGAGCGTCAGCCAGTCCCTCGGCGGCATTCCCGCCATCGCCGCCGCCGTGGTGGTGGTGGTGGGGATATTGGGGGCCCTGATAGGCTATCCCCTGCTCAGGCTGATGCGGGTCACCGACCCCGAGGCCCAGGGGCTCGCCATGGGGGCCTGTGCCCACGCCATCGGCACCGCCGCCTCCGCCGAACAGGGGGTCACCCAGGGGGCCTTCTCGTCGCTCGCCATGGTGGTGTGCGGCGTGCTGACCGCCGCCGTCGCCCCCCTGCTGTTTGCCCTCTATCACTGGCTGACCTGAGCCCGGCGCCACGCCCTCTGCCATGGCCGCCCCTGCGGCCATGGCCTCTTTGCCCCTTCAAGCAGTCCATATGACACCGCCATGCCCCTGATGCTGCGAGCAAGCGCACAGATTGCGAAAGACAAACGTTTCCTTTACCATCCCCGGCCCTTTGCCCATCAAGGCGTGAGCGCGCTCACACATTTAGCCGCGCTTGCTCCCTACAATGGCCCCCCAATTGGCCTTTGAGGACACAGTATGCATCCCCGCTTTGCCAAGCCGTTCGAGACCCTTTCCGCCCCGCTCCAGGCCGCCCTGCTGCCCATGCTGGGGGACGATTTCCAGGCCCGTTTTACCCCTGAACAGGTGGCGACGCTGAAAGCCGCCACCAGGCTCGACGATCGGGCCCTGCGCCTGGCCCTGCTGCCGCTGGCGGCCGCCTGCTCGGTCGCCCCCATCTCCAGGTTCTTCGTCGGCGCCATCGCCTGCGGCCTGAGCGGCGCCTGGTATTTTGGCGCCAACATGGAGTTTGCCGGTCAGGGGCTGTTCCACTCGGTGCACGCCGAGCAGTCCGCCATCTCCAACGCCTGGCTCGGCGGCGAGACCGGGATCAGTGAGATCACCGTCAACTACACCCCTTGCGGTCACTGCCGCCAGTTCATGAACGAGCTGAGCACCGCCAAGACCCTGAAAGTCTCCCTGCCGGATGACCTGAGCGAGCTGCAGTCCTTCCTGCCCCACTCCTTCGGCCCCGCCGATCTCGAGATCACCGATGCCCTGATGAGCCCCCAGGCCCACGACGAGCTGGTGCTTGAGAGCGACGACCCCCTGTGGCAGGCCGCGCTGGCCGCCGCCCGCCAGAGCTATGCCCCCTACAGCCAGGGCTATGCCGCTGTGGCGCTGCAGTTCGAGGATGGTCGCATCTTCTGCGGTCGCTACGCCGAGAACGCCGCCTTCAACCCCAGCCTCCCCCCCATGCAGATGGCCTGCGCCCATGCGGTGCTGGGTGGCGAGGAGCTCACCAGAGTCCGCCGCGCCGTGCTCTTGGAGAGCAAGGATGGCCAGATCAGCCAGCGGGATTCGGCCCAGTCGACCCTCAAGGCCCTGGGATCCGTCCAGCTGGAGTACCTGGCGGTCTGATCCGGCGCCGGAATGTATTAGGGGAGCCACTGGCTCCCCTTTTTGCATTAATTTTCCAAATACCTTCACCCCTGCCAGTCCCCGGGATCATGGGTCTGCACTGGCCGCGACGCGCTGATTTTCGCCCAGTATGTATCAGGGGAGCCGCCGGCTCCCCTGATCTCATTGATATTCCAACTAGTGCACGCCCCTGTCAGGACTCCCAGATGATGGTCCTGGCACCGGACCAGCGCTCGCCTATGTCCGCGTATTTTTGCTCCAGCAGGTGGCGGCGGATCTTCATGGTGGGGGTCAACACCCCGTTCTCGATATTCCAGGGGCTCTTGACCACCAGGATGCCGCGCAGGCGGGCATGGGATTCGAGCTGGCCGTTGACCCGGGTCAGGGCGGCCTCCAGCTGGGCATCGACCGCCCCCCTGTCCCCCTTCATGGCGCTCTCGGCCAGCTGCACCAGGGCGACCGGTTGCGGCATGCCGTAACCGATGACGCACAGCTGCTCTATGATGGGCTCCTGCCCCAGCATCCCCTCGATGGGCACGGGGGCCACGTACTTGCCCTTGGCGGTCTTGAACACGTCCTTCATGCGGCCCGTGATGGTGAGGTAGCCCTCCCTGTCCAGCTTGCCCATGTCACCGGTGTGGAGCCAGCCCTCGGCGTCGATGGCCTCGGCGCTGTGCTCGGGATCCTTGTAGTAGCCCAGCATCATGCCGTCGCAGCGGCAGAGGATCTCACCCTCGTCGGAGATCTTGAGGGTCACCCCTGGGCCCGCCTTGCCCACAGTCCCTATCTTGTCCGCCCGGAAGGGGTAGTTGAGGGTGGAGTAGGCGTGGTTCTCGGTCATGCCCCAGGCCTCGGTGATCTCGATGCCTATGCTGTGATACCACTCGAGCAGCGCCGGGGCCACCGGGGCCGAGCCGCAGCCCAGCACCCGCGCCTGATCCAGCCCCAGCCCCTTTTGCAGCTTGCTCTTGATGAGACCCGAGATGAGCGGGATCTTGAGCAGCAGCGCCAGCTTCTTCTGGGGCAACTTCTCGTGGATCTTGATGCGGAACATGGCCCACAGCCGCGGCACCGAGATGAAGACGGTGGGTCGGCAGCGCTTGACGTCCTCGATGAAGGTATCGAGGGACTCGGGGAAGGCGATGGTGGCGCCGCTGAACAGGCTGCCGCCGTAGATGTAGACCCGCTCGGTGATGTGGGCGAGCGGCAGGTAGGAGAAGCCGCGATCCGCGGCCGTCAGGGAGACTGCCTCCACCAGCTTCTCGCAGGACCAGGCGTAGCGCTCCACGCTCAGCATGGCGCCCTTGGGCTTGCCGGTACTGCCAGAGGTGTAGACCAGGCTCAGCAGGGCATCCGGTGCCTGCACCGGGCTGTCCGGGATGGGGTCATGGGCATCGAGCAACGCGTCCCACTGGTGGGCGGCCGGCATGGTGTCATAGGGCAGCGCTATGCGCAGCAGATCCGCGGGCACCCCCGCCTCCTGGCTCTTCCAGTCGTCCAGCTTGCCGACGAAGATGGCCTTGGCCTCGCTGTGGCGCAGCACGTATTCGATGGTGTCGACGTTGGCGGTCGGATAGATGGGCACGCTCACGTACTGTCCCATCTGCATGGCGAGATCGGCGATGAACCACTCTGCGCAATTCTTGGAGAGCAGGGCCACCTTGTCCCCTGGGACCAGCCCCAGGGCGCGCAGTGCCGTCACCATGCGGCGCGCCTCGTCGGCGACCTCACCCCAGGTGAAGTCGACGTATTCGCGGTTGATGGTCTGGCGAAGATAGATCCGGTCGGGACACTGCCGCTCCCAGTGATAGAGCATCTCGAGCGGCAGTTTGGTGGCAATGCGTGAGGTGGAGGCCATAGTTTAATCCCTGAAACAAAAGGCGAGCCTCATTATTAACCTTTTGATAACACTCAGGGAAGCAGATTACTTAAACTTCTGTTTGAATTGCGAATGGGATCAAGCTTCCGCCTGCTGCTGCAGCCGCTTCCACATGGCTTGTACCAGCACCTCATCCTGCTCGGAGAGCTCCCCCTGCAAGATGGCCTCGTTCAGGCTGCGCAGCACATAGCTCTTTACGTCCCGCACCAGCGTCTTGCCCTCCAGCTCGGCGCGCGCCACCGCGAGCGAGATATGACCCCGCAGGTAGCCGCCCGCAAACAGCTCGTCCTCGCTGGCCGTGGCGACCATGGCGTCGATCAGTCCCAACAACTTGTGTTCAAAATCGTGAATCGTCATTTAACGCAGCCTCATTTCCGGGATTGCCGGCAAAAAATTCGGGGGAGTGGAACCGCGATCCGGTTGATCGCGGCTCTCTGGCGCCAGGCCAGCCGCATCCTTGATGTCCTATTCCGGGTTGGCCACCGGGTAGATGACCTGATCCTTGTATCCCGTGGTTATGCGCAGATAACCACGTAACGACCGGTTCAGTGCCGGGTCATCGGTATCCACCAGCAGCGGACGACCATCGAGGGCCGCCAGCTTGGACTTGGTGGCGAGCACCTGAATATGGTCTCGCCCGACGGCCCGGATCACCTCTGGACTCAGTTGCTGATTTCCGCGCCCGAACAGATGTCCCTGACCACCGATCAGGGTAATGATCAGGCGGCAGCGACGACCGCGGATCCGGGTCAGGATCTCGGCGGCGCTGAGATCCTGCCCGATAAGTTGGCCATTTTCCACCAGATCCACACCGAGCAAGGTATTTTCCAGACCCAGCTCTGCCATGCAGGCGGCCACTGTGCTCCCCGACCCCATCAGATAGAGGGTGTCAGGCTCCATCTGCTCGACCACGCCGGCGGCGAGATCCGCCAGCACCAGCTCCTCGGACTCCCGCCCGCCCTGCTTGACCGCCTGGACGTAACGCAGATCCCCGGGCACCAGCAACTGGCCGTAGTGGCGGGCGCGCACCTTGCCCGCCCGAAACGCCTCTTCGTCGATGTCCATCACCTCGGCATCCACCAGGCTCAGCAGCTCCCCCGCTATCATCCGCGCCGCCACCCGGCCGCTCGCCGTCGGGGTCACGCCGTAGACACCGGAGTGGATCTTGCACCCCGCCGGGATGCCGAGCACATGGCAGGACTCCCCCACAGCCGCGCAGATGTCCCTGGCTGTGCCATCCCCACCGGCAAAGAGCAGCAGATCCACCCCGGCTTCCCGCAGGGCCAGGGCGGCGGCCCGGGTATCCTCGGCGCACGTCTGGGCCCCGGCGGGCTGGTAGAGGATGCGGTGAGGCAAATGCAGCTCGGCGGCGAGCGTCTCCCCCATCTCCCCCGCCACCGTCAGCAGCTCGAACTGGTCTGTGAGCGAGCACAGGGGCAGAAGGGCCTGACGGGCCCGCTCCCGGGCCTTGGGCATGGCGCCCCGCGCCAGCGCCTCGGCCACCATGCCGTCGCTGCCCTTGAGACCGACCGCACCGCCAATGCCGGCGATGGGGTTGATGATGAGCCCTAATCGAAACATGTTTTCCTCCCGTTGGATGGCTGCCATTTTTATCTTTTCGCGCTACTGGGACAAGCCATAACCCCCTGCTAGAATGCGCTGCTTCAAATTATTCAACCAAGGTTCAATCATGCTGGAATGGATTGCTGACCCCTCAGCCTGGGTGGCGCTCGCCACCCTGACCCTGCTCGAGATCGTGCTGGGCATCGACAACATCATCTTTATCTCCATCCTGGTGGGGCGACTGCCGGAGGCTCAGCGCCAGAAGGCGCGGATCCTCGGGCTGGGGCTTGCCATGGGCACCCGCATCCTGCTGCTGCTCTCCCTGGCCTGGGTGATGCGCCTCACCGAGCCGCTGTTCAGCATGCTGGATGAAGCCATCTCGGGCCGGGATCTCATCCTGCTGGTGGGGGGCCTGTTCCTCATCGCCAAGAGTACCCACGAGATCCACCAGAGCCTGGAGGGCGCCGCCGAAGAGCCCGGCATGGTGAGCAAGACCGCCGGCTTCATGTCGACACTGGTGCAGATCGCCATCCTCGACATCATCTTCAGCCTGGATTCCGTCATCACTGCGGTCGGCATGGCGGATCACGTGCCCGTCATGGTGCTGGCCATCATGATCGCCGTCGGCGTCATGATGTTTGCCGCCAAGGCCATAGGTGACTTCGTCGACGAGCACCCCACCATCAAGATGCTGGCGCTCGCCTTCCTGATCCTGGTCGGGGTCGCCCTGGTCGGCGAGGGGCTGGACATGCACATTCCGAAGGGCTACATCTACTTCGCCATGGCCTTCTCGCTGGTGGTGGAGATGATCAACATCCGCCTCCGTGGTCATCAGGAGCGGGCCAAGTAAGCCCCTCTTTGAGCCAACAAAAAGCGCGACCCTGGGGTCGCGCTTTTTTATTGCCGTGAGCGGGGCATCCCCCCGGCCTCAGAGTGCGTTGCGGGTGGCGACCGCATCGGCCAGATTGCGCAGCAGCACCTCGGTATCGGCCCAGCCGATGCAGGCATCAGTGATGCTCTGACCGAAGGTGAGCTCGCACCCTTCCACCAGATCCTGACGGCCTTCCACCAGGTGGCTCTCCACCATGACACCGAACACCGCCTTGCTGCCGGCGCGCAGCTGACCTGCCACATCCTCGGCCACCAGCATCTGGTTCTTGAACTGCTTGCTGCTGTTGGCGTGGCTGAAGTCGATCATCACCTTCTGGGGCAGACCAGCCTTGTCCAGCCCCTTCACCACCTCATCCACGTGGGCGGCGCTGTAGTTCGGCTCGCGGCCACCGCGCAATATGATGTGACAATCCGGGTTGCCGGCGGTCGAGACGATGGCGGAGTGACCGTACTTGGTCACCGACAGGAAGTGGTGCGGGGCGCTGGCGGCGCCGATGGCATCGATGGCCACCTTGATGGTGCCGTCGGTGCCGTTCTTGAAGCCCACCGGGCAGGAGAGACCCGAGGCCAGCTCGCGGTGCACCTGGGATTCGGTGGTGCGGGCCCCGATGGCCCCCCAGCTCATCAGATCCGCCACGTATTGCGGGGTGATCATGTCGAGGAACTCGGAGGCGGTCGGCAGCCCCATGTCGTTGAGATCCAGCAGCAGCTTGCGACCCAGGCGCAGGCCGTCGTTGATCTGGCAGCTGTTGTCGAGGTAAGGGTCGTTGATCAGCCCCTTCCAGCCCACTGTGGTGCGCGGCTTCTCGAAGTAGACCCGCATCACGATTTCCAGCTGGCCCTTGAGCTCGTCGCGCAAGGTCTTGAGGCGTTTGCCGTATTCCAGCGCGGCCACGGGATCGTGGATGGAGCAGGGACCGATCACCACCAGCAGGCGCTGATCTTCACCGGCCAGGATCTGATGGATGGCCTGACGGGATTCAAACACTGTATTTGATGCGGTCTCGGTCGCCGGAAACTTCTCAAGCACCGCAACCGGGGGCAATAACTCTTTGATTTCACTGATACGAACGTCGTCGGTTTGATGCTGCATGACCAAGTTTCCTGCTAAATGACTGCGATGAAGAAACTTCAATCTAGCCCGCGACCGGGACGGTGTAAATAGAAAATTACATTCTTGGACTAGGAATTTTATCTGCGCACCTTGCAAGTTTGGATAATGCTGCTAGGGGTGTTGGCAAGCCGGGGGAGAAGGCGGGAGGCAGAAACGAACGGGCCCGCACAAGGCGGGCCCGACGGACTTAAGCCTGGCTGATGCTGGCCAGCTTGGTGAAGTAGTCCGGGAAGGTCTTGGAGGTACAACCCGGATCATTGATGGTGACTGCGGTATCGGACAGCGCCACCAGGGAGAAGCACATGGCGATGCGGTGATCGTTGTAGGTATCGATCTCGGCGTGCTTGAGCTGCTCCGGCGGGGTGACGGCGATGAAGTCGTGCCCCTCCTCCACTTCGACGCCCAGCTTGCGCAGCTCGGTCGCCATGGCGTGCAGGCGATCCGTCTCCTTCACCCGCCAGTTGTAGATGTTGCGAATGGCGGTGGGCCCCTTCGCAAACAGCGCCGCGACGGCTATGGTCATGGCCGCATCCGGGATGTGGTTCATGTCCATGTCGACGCCGTGCAGGGGGGCCTGCTCGGCCTCGATGAAGTCGTCGCCCCAGGTGATGCGGGCGCCCATCTTCTCCAGCACGTCGGCGAAGTGGATGTCCCCCTGGATACTGTGCTTGCCGATGCCGGTGACCCGCACCTTGCCCTTGATGGCGCCTGCCGCGAGGAAGTAGGAGGCGCTGGAGGCATCCCCTTCCACCAGGAAGTCACCGGGGCTGACATAGGTCTGGTTGCCCTTGATGTAGAACACCTTGTAGTCATCGTGCTCGATGACCACCCCGAACTGCTTCATGATGTGCAGTGTGATGTCGATGTAGGGCTTGGAGACCAGCTCCCCCTTGATGTGGATGCGGGTGTCGCCGGCCGCCATGGGGGCCGCCATCAAAAACGCCGTCAGGAACTGGCTGGAGACGGAGCCGTCGACGTGCACGTCGCCGCCCCACAGACCCTTGGCATCCACCACCAGGGGCGGATAGCCATCTTTTTTCAGGTACTGGATATGGGCACCCGCTTCGCGCAGGGCATCCACCAGGTGACCGATGGGACGCTCTTCCATGCGCGGCTCGCCCCCCAGCATGTACTCACCGGAGCCCAGACAGAGCGCAGCACAGAGCGGGCGCATGGCGGTGCCGGCGTTGCCGAGGAAGAGGTTGACCGGTGCCGATACCGCAAAGCTGCGACCCAGGCCATGCACGGTGCACTCTGTCTTGTCGGCGGAGAGCTTGTACTTGACCCCGAGCTGGGTCAGCGCCGCCAGCATGTGGCGGATGTCATCGCTGTCGAGCAGGTTGGTCAGCCGGGTAGTGCCCCGTGCCAGGGCTGCCAGCAGCAGGGCTCGGTTAGAGACACTTTTGGAGCCAGGCAGATTGACCACCCCGGCCACGCTAGAAATGGGTTCCAAACGCAACGAATTCATAGACTTCCTGTACAATCTCAAGTAAATCACCTGACCGGACGTTAACAGCCCGCGCCCCGCGCGGCAAGACCGTCTGTGGCACAAAACCGGGGCAACCGGGCTGGCGGTCAGGATCTTCTGGAAAAACAGACGCCGGGGAGTCCCCGGCGCCTTGCATCAACAGTAATACCCTGGCTGTTCACGCTCTGTCGCGAGAGGTCATCAGCAAGGTGAAGCGCAGCACAGGAACCGGAATTGATACCCATCAATGAGGTTCCGCGCAGCACATGAGCCTTGATCACGGCGTCGCAGCCAGCGCGTGAGCGGCGGCTCAGCCGTGGCGCTTGGCAAAGCCATCCATAAAGCTCACCAGGGCCTTGACCCCTTCCAGGGGCATGGCGTTGTAGAGGCTGGCACGCATGCCGCCGACGATGCGGTGCCCCTTGAGCGCCAGCAGACCGGCGGCTTCCGACTCGGCCAGGAACTGCTTGTCCAGGGCCTCGTTTTTCAGCTGGAAGGGCACGTTCATGCGGGAGCGGCAGGCCACGTCCACCTTGTTGCCGTAGAAGCTGGAGTCGTCGAGGTAGCCGTAGAGGAAATCGGCCTTCGCCTTGTTGCGCGCCTCCATCGCCTCCAGCCCGCCCTGTTCTTTGAGCCACTCGAACACCAGGCCGGCCAGATACCAGGCGTAGGTGGGGGGAGTGTTGAACATGGAGTCATTCTTGGCGGTGAGCTGGTAGTCGAAGATCGAGGGCACGTCGGCTCTCGCCTGGTTCAGCAGGTCGTCCCGCACTATGGCGATAGCCAGGCCCGACGGGCCTATGTTCTTCTGGGCACCGGCGTAGAGGATGCCGAAGCGGCTCACGTCGATGGGACGGGAGAGGATGGTGGAGGAGAGATCCGCCACCAGGGGCACATCGCCGGTGGCCGGGATGTCGAACATCTCTATGCCATCTATGGTTTCGTTCGGGCAGTAGTGCACATAGGCCGCATCGGCGCGAAACGCCGGGGTCGGCAGCAGGTGGCTTATCCCCTGCTCGTTCTTCGCCACCCCCTGGAAGGTCTGGATGTCCCCGTATTTCTGGGCCTCATCCACGGCGCTCTGGGCCCAGACGCCGGTCAGCAGGTAATCGGCCTTTTTATTGGCGCCGCCGAGCAGGTTCATGGGCACGGCAGAGAACTGGCCGCGACCGCCGCCGTGCATGAACAACACCTTGTAGTTGTCCGGCACCGCCAGCAGATCTCGCAGATCGGCCTCGGCCTTCTCGGCGACCGCCATATAGGGCTTGCCGCGATGGGATAGCTCCATGACCGAGGCTCCCAGCCCCTGGAAATTACAAAATTCGCGCTGGGCGCGCTCCATGACTTCAACCGGCAACATGGCGGGGCCGGCGCAGAAGTTGTAAATCTGTTTGCTCATGACGCTTTCCGTGAATGGATGAGAGTGATCGATGACTTGAATGTTTTTACACGACAGGCCCCCGTGGGGGCAAAGGCTTTTTGGGATCTGGCGCAACCTTTTGCCCCCATGGCCGACGCCGACACCATGGAAAAAGCCCTGAACGGGCCAGGGCTTGCAGAGAACATGCATGGAAACGGGGGCGAGACAGCACAGACGGCTTTCTGTGCCCCTTTTTGGCAAATTTACAGCTTGGCAGTGAGCTCCGGCAGCAGGGTGAAGAGATCTCCCACCAGGCCATAGTCCGCCACCTGGAAGATGGGGGCTTCCGGGTCCTTGTTGATGGCAACTATCACCTTGGACTCCTTCATCCCCGCCAGGTGCTGGATGGCCCCCGAGATGCCGATGGCGATGTAGAGCTCGGGGGCCACTATCTTGCCGGTCTGGCCCACCTGCAGATCGTTGGCGACAAAACCCGCATCCACCGCGGCCCGCGAGGCACCGACCGCGGCCCCCAGCTTGTCGGCAAGGGCATCAATCAGGGCAAACTGCTCTTTCGATCCGAGCGCCCGCCCGCCTGAGACCACCACCCGCGCCGCGCCAAGCTCAGGCCGTGCGGATCGCACCGCACGCCGCTCGATGAGCCGGGTCCGGCAGCCCAGCTCGGGGACGGGGAGGTGCTCGACCCTGGCCTCAGCCCCCTCGCTCTCGGCGCAAGGGAAGGCCGATGCCCGTATGCTGAGCACCTTGACGGGCGCCGTGCTCGCCACCCGGGCAATGGCGTTGCCCGCATAAAGGGGGCGCAGGAAGGTATCCGGCCCCTCTATGTCCGTCACCTCGGAGATCATCTCCACCCCCAGCCTGGCCGCCACCCGTGGCAGCAGATCCTTGCCGTGGCTGCTCGCCGCCATCAGGCAGTGCTGATAATCCCGTACCACGGGGGCCAGCAGCCGATCGATCCCGTCATTGAGCCCTTCCGCCAGCATGGGATGTTCGGCCAGCAGCACCCGGCTGACCCCCTGCAAGGAGGCCGCCTGCTCCCCCGCCTCCGCCAGCCCCTGGCCCAGCAGCAGCAAGTGGACCTCGGCGTCGAGCCGGGTCGCCGCCGTGACCAGACGGGCGGCGCTGTCCGCCAGCTGGCCCTGATGATGTTCGGCAATAATGAGTACGCTCATGGCTGCACCTTGATGTCGTCCGTTGTAGTTCCTGTCTGTCCACCAACGCGCCCGCTGGTGGCAGCCGGTCGGCCTGCGGGATAGGCCGTGACCCTGCATGTGCTCATGGGAGCACCTTGGCTTCGTGCTTGAGCCTATCCAGCAGCTCGTCCACCGAGCTCACCCTGATGCCGGCGCGGCGGGGGGCAGGCGCCATCACCCCGAGCAGCCGGGTCTGACCGGCGGGCTCGACCCCAAGGGCCGCAAAGGGAGCGCTCTCAATCGGCTTGCGCTTGGCCTTCATGATGTTGGGCAGCGAGGCGAAGCGGGGTTCGTTCAGGCGCAGGTCCACCGTCACCACGGCGGGCAGCCCCATGCCGAGGGTCTCGAGACCGCCGTCTATCTCGCGGGTCACCTGCAGCTCCCCCTCCACCAGCTTGATGGCGGAGGCGAAGGTGGCGAGCGGCCAGTCGCAGAGGGCCGAGAGCATCTGGCCGACCTGGTTGTTGTCAGAGTCGATGGACTGCTTGCCAAGCAGCACCAGGCTGGGCTGCTCCCGCTCGCACACCTTTTGCAGGGCGCGAGCCACGGTGAGCGGGGTCAGGGTCTCGTCGGTGACATAGTGCAGGGCCCGATCCGCCCCCAGCGCCAGGGCATGGCGCAGCTGTTCGGCCGCCGCCTCCGGGCCCAGGGTCACCACCACCAGCTCGGTGGCCACCCCGGCTTCGCGCAGCCTCACCCCCTCCTCCACCGCGATCTCACAAAACGGGTTGATGCCCATCTTCACATTGGCGAGCTCCACATCGGAGCCATCGCTCTTGACCCGGATCTTGACGTTGAAATCAACGACCCGTTTGACAGCGACCAGCAGCTTCATGGCGGTCATCCCTCGTATCGGTTGAGTGAATCCATTTTGCACTCTCACACTTTTATGCTGACAAAATGGTTTACGTTTACGTAAACTACCAGCACTACCCTAGGCCAAGTCGAGCGCAGAGGCAAGATGGAACGCGAAGCAATGGAATTTGATGTCGTCATCGTCGGTGGCGGCCCGGCTGGCCTCAGTGCCGCCATCGCATTGAAGCAGCAGGCCCCGGATCTCTCGGTCTGCCTGCTGGAGAAGGGGGCGGAAGTGGGTGCCCATCTGCTCTCCGGCGCCCTGCTCGATCCCGTCGCCCTCAGGGAGCTGCTGCCGGCGCGCTGGCAAGAGGCCCCCCTCGGCGTACCGGTCACGGATGATCGGCTCCATCTGCTGCAAAGCGCGTCGCGCGCCCTGCAACTGCCCAACTGGGCGGTGCCCCCGCGCATGCACAACGACGGCTGCCACATCATTAGCCTCGGCAACCTCTGCCGCTGGCTCGCCCGGGAGGCCGAGGCGCTCGGTGTCGAGATCTACCCCGGCTTCGCGGCGAGCGAACTCATAGTGGAAGAGAGCAGGATAAGAGGGGTGCTGACAGGGGATCTGGGTCTCGACAAAGAGGGCAACCCAAAGCCGGATCACGTGCCCGGCATGGCGCTCTATGGCCGCTACACCCTGTTCGCCGAGGGGGCCCGCGGCCACCTCGGCAAGCAGCTTGGCGCCCTGTTCCAGCTGGAGAATACCGCCCAGCCCCAGCACCAACCGCAGCACTATGCCATCGGCTTCAAGGAGCTGTGGCAGGTGCCCGCCGGTCAGTCTCATCCCGGCCGCGTGCTGCACGGCAGCGGCTGGCCGCTCGGGGAGCAGCGGGGCAGCAAGAGTCAGGGGGGCTTTTATCTCTATCACCTGGCGGACAACCAGGTGGCAGTCGGCCTCATCGTCGATCTCAACTACCAGAATCCCTGGCTCAGCCCCTTCGACGAGTTCCAGCGCCTCAAGCACCACCCTCTCATCTCCGCAACATTGCAGGGGGGGGAACGCATCAGCTACGGCGCCCGGGCCATCACCAAGGGGGGCTGGCACTCCCTGCCCCGCATGCACTTCCCCGGCGGCCTGCTCATCGGCTGCGATGCGGGCACCCTGGATTTCTCCCGCATCAAGGGCATTCACACCGCCATGAAGTCCGGCATGCTGGCGGCCAGCACTGTCGCCATGAGCCTGCGCGGTGGCGATGAGGGCGGGCGGGATCTCGCCGAGTATGGCGATGCGCTGCAACAGAGCTGGCTGGCCCGGGAGTTGATCGCGGCCCGCAACTTCGGCGCCGCCCTGCACCGCTTCGGTCCCTGGCTCGGCGGCGCCTTCAACTGGCTGGAGCAACGGCTGTTTGCCCGCTCCTCTCCTTTTACCCTGCTGGACAAGGAGCCGGACTACCGCCAACTGCGCCTGGCCAGCCGCTGCCAGCCCATCGACTACCCCAAGCCGGACGGGCGACTCAGCTTCGACAAGCTCTCTTCGGTGTATCTGGCCAACACCAGCCACGACGAGGATCAGCCCTGCCACCTCAAGTTGCAGGACGAGCGCATCCCGGTGGCGGTCAACCTGCCCACCTGGGCGGAACCCGCCCAGCGCTACTGCCCGGCCGGCGTCTTTGAGATCATTGAGGCCGAGATCCCGGAGGCGGAGGGCCGGCCTCGCTTGCAGATCAACGCGGCCAACTGCATCCACTGCAAGACCTGCGACATCAAGGATCCCAGCCAAAACATCGTCTGGACGCCACCCCAGGGAGGCTCCGGCCCCAACTATCCCAATATGTGAGATGGGCAAACGGATGTGTGACATCAAGGATGCTCAGCCCCAGAACATCGTCTGGACCCCGCCCCAGGGAGGCTCGGGTCCCAACTACCCCAATATGTGATGATGCAAGGACCTGCAACATCAAGGATGCTCAGCCCCAGAACATCGCCTGGACCCCGCCTCAAGGAGGATCCGGGCCGAACTACCCCAATATGTGACCGGTGCGGTCCAGATCTGAGTCTGGAAACGCCAAAGATGCCCAGTCCCGGGGAGGCGAGGCAGCGCATTCTTTAAAGCGGTAACGGGATGCCGGCAGCTGCTCCGACCTCGCCGTTTTTTTGAGCAAACAGGCTGAACCCCCGATGAATAGCCCCTGACAAGCGGGGCCCGCCCCTGTATAGTTCGCCGCATTCAGGTTGTCCATCGGCCTCGTTATGCTATTTCATGGGATCGCTTTCTGTGCGATCTAGGGCCGCATGAACCTGTGCAACCATCCCTGATTACCCACGACTTCTTAAGGGGGGACAGATGATCACCGCCTACATTCTCAATAACAAGGTGCTGGACATAGTCACGCTCGGGCCGGACGACATAGTCCCCGACAACACCGTCTGGCTGGATGCCTACAAGCCGGACACGGCGGAGCGAGAATGGTTGACGGGCCTGTTTCTGGAAGAGGTCCCCGACAAGGAAGAGCTGGACGACATCGAGGCGTCCGCCCGTTTCTACTGGGACACAGATGGTCTGCACATCCACTCCCTGTTCCCCCAGCGCATCGGCCGCGACACCAAGGGTGTCCACGTCTCCTTTACCCTGCGCAACAACCTGCTGATCAGCATTCGCGAGGATGACATCGGCCTGGTGCGCCTGCTGCGCCACTACATGCGCCAGGACAGGCTGGAGGTGGAGAACGCCCTCGACATCCTGCTGGAGGTGCAGAACCTCAAGGTGGAGTACCTCTCGGATCTCATCGAGGATGGCTACAAGACTCTGGAGAACACCGCCGATCAGATCTTCGAGCCGGATCAGATCAACTCCATGCTCAAGGAGCTGATGGCCCAGGAAGAGGCCAACGGCCAGATCCGTCTCTCCCTGCACGATACCCGCCGAGCCCTGCGCTTCCTGAAACGCAGCCTGCGCCAGCGCATGACAGGGGAGCAGAACAAGTGGATCGACGAGATGCTGCACGACGTGGAGTCCCTCTTGCCCCACACCCAGTTCCTGTTCGACAAGATCAACTTCCAGCTGGAGGCCTCCATGGGGGTGACCAATCTGGAGCAGAACAAGGTGATCAAGATCTTCTCGGTGGCCGCGGTGATCTTCCTGCCCCCCACCCTGATCGCCAGCATCTACGGCATGAACTTCGGCCGCATGCCGGAGCTCGCCTGGGAATACGGCTATCAGATGTCCCTGGTGCTGATGGTGATGTCGTCGCTCGGCACCGGTCTCTTCTTCAAGCGCAAGGGCTGGCTGTAACGCCATCCGGCATCAGACAAGCTGAGCAGAGATTGGGGGGCACTGGCCCCCCGATTAATTCCCCCGCCTTGCAAAGGGCCGCCCCCCGCCCCATATCCCTCTTATCATTCATCCAATTCACGCAAACAGGGCCTTATGACCCTCTACCCCGAACATCGATATGACGATCACGGCCAGCTGCGCCCACCGCTCTGGTTCTGGCCCATCGCCCTCTTGCTGACCCGCTCGGTCTGGCTGTTTCTGATGGCCGGCGTCACCCGGGAGAGCGGCAGCGCCATCCTGACCCTCTTCTACCCGGACAAGATGAGCCTCTATATCAGCCTGCTGACGGACGTGCCCGCCATGCTGGCACTGCTCGCCTTTGGCGGCACCTATCAGCAGACTAACAGCGTGCGCGCCTGGCTCAGACGCCACAGCCGGGGCCTGTTGCTCTGCTCCACCGCGAGCGGTCTGCTGATGCAGTTGCACAGCCTCAATCTGCAGAAGTGGTCATTTAGCTGGCCCACCGCCCTGGTGCTGGTCGCCAGCCTCTGGGCGCTCTGGTATCTGCTCAAGAGCCGCCAGCTGCGGGATTACACCCGGGATCAACCCCATTAATGGCCGCCGTCGTCCGCCTCATTGGCGAGTGACCCGGATCTGCAGGGTCTGGCGTTCACTGCCGCTCGCCACCCCGACCCGTGACGGATTGGACAGCGCGGTCCCCTGGCCCTCCTGACTGGTGGAGAGTTCCCCCACCGTCAGCCACTGCCCCGGGGCGCCGCTCACCTCGGTGGCGTTCTGGCCGGTCTTGATGCCGCCCCGCTCAAGCCTGGCCTGCTCGCTGCTGAGGGCTATCTGTACCCTGTCCCCTATCAGGGTAGCGGTGGCGTAGAGGCCGTTCATCAGCGGCATCATGCCCACCACCCGACCCCCCTGCCAGCGATAGAAGGTGACCGGCTGATAGGAGCCCATCTGCAGCAGCACGGGCCGCCCCGAGAGGCCGCGCACCTGCCAGTTGTCCTGCTGGGTACGCTGGTAATCCTCGGCCCCACCCTCCAGCAGCCACTGCCGTTTGGCGTTGTCATTGCCGATGCCTATCCCCGCCTGCCGGCTGCTGGACGCCCCCGCCACCCGCCACTCGATGAGCAGGCTCTGGGGCGGCTGGTTGAGCTTATCCAGCACCCTCTCGGCCTCCTGCAACTGGGCGGGCGTCCCGCTCAGCACCAGCTGGTTGCCCATGGCACTGACCCCAAGATCGGGATATAGCTCCTTGAGGGTCTGCACCATCCCCTCTGCCTCAAACACAAGGATCACCTTCACCTCGGCCCGCAGGGGCAAGGCCCAGAGCACGCAGCACCCGAGCACCCAACACCAAGCTCTCATCCTCGTCCCCCTCTTGCCGTCCCTTTTGCCGTCCCTTTTGCCGTCTCTCATGGCGTCTCTCTCATCACTCCTTGCCATCATGGGCCATGGCGCCCCGATTGCAATGGCAAGGGGCAAAACTGCCTGGCCCATGACGGTGTCATGGAGGTCCTTATCCGGCTCGTTTTCGAGCCCAAATAAAAGACTCATTGAGAGACCACTCAATACAAATAAAAATGGTTATCATTTGTTGTCACAACAATATCCCTCGGATACAATTCGGACTCATTTTTTCGAGTCAGCCTCTGATGAAGCCAGAACCTGTCGTCTCCTCCCCTGCTGCCATCCATCTGGCCCTGCTGATCAACATGCTCTCCATGGGCAGCATGATGATGGTGATGCCCCTCGGGCCGGATCTGGTGACAAGCCTCGGCATGGCCCCGGAGCAGACCGGTTACTTCAGCGGCGGCGCCACCCTGGGAGCCGCCCTCATGGGTATTATCGCCGCTCCCTGGCTCGACCGCTTCGATCGCAAACCCGCCCTGCTGCTGCTGCTGAGCCTGCGCTTCCTGCTGCTGATGGCCTGCGCCCTGGTGCAAGACAGTCAGCAACTGCTGGTGATCTTCATCCTGTCCGGCTGTGTGGCCGGGCCCCTTGCCGCCATCCTGATGGCCGCCGTGCTGGATCTGGTGCCCCCCGCCGAGCGTGGGCGTCGCCTCGCCTACGTGGGGATGGCGTTTTCACTTGCCGCCATCCTGATCGTGCCCGTCGCCCTGGTGCTGGCCCAGTGGCTCGGCTGGCAGAGCCCCTTCCTGCTGTTTGGCGCGAGCGGCCTGCTGCTGGCCCTGCTCTGCGCCCGGCTGCTGCCCTCACTGCCGGTCACCCGCGCCCCGCAGGGCCAGGGGCTGCGCCAGCTGCTGGGTTCGCCGCTCTGTCAGGGGGCCCTGTGCATCCTCTGCCTGCAGATGTTCGGCCACTTCCTGCTGATCCCGCACTTTGCCAACTACTTCCAGTTCAACCTAGGTTTCCCGCGGGAGCAGATCGCCGCCCTCTATCTGTGCGGTGGCCTCGCCAGCATGGCTACCATGCGCCTGTGCGGCGGCTGGATAGACCAGGGTCGTGCCCAGGGCGCCATACTGCTCACCAGCCTGTTGCTGGCCCTGGTCACCCTGCTCGGCTTCGCCATGCAGCTCGGCCTGCCCGTCTACCTGCTGTTTACCCTCTTCATGGCCCTGAGCTCGGCCCGCGCCAGCACCACCCTAGCTGTCACCGCCGCCATTCCGGCCCCCCATCAGCGCGCCGCCTTCATGTCCTTCCAGGGCACTGTCACCAATGTGGCGGCCGGGGTCGGCAGCCTGCTTTCGGCCAGATACCTGGTCTCCGATGCGGGGGGCGCCTTGCACGGTTTCTCCACCCTGGCCTGGATCAACATCGGCTGCGGCCTGCTGGCCTGCGCCGGCGTCTGGTTCCTCATCCGGGGACTGGAGCGGACAAGAGATAACAATAATCCTGCCTCTGGTACTGCCAGACAAGGAAGTCAGTGAGCATTTGGGCCCACAGCGCCCTACCCCATAACCTCTGTTTATTCATGGAGTTTTGACAATGCAGTTGCAGCATGGCGTATTTCGTTTGAACCCGATTTTGCTCTCCCTCGGCCTACTGGCCGTACCTGGCCTGGCCCAGGCAGAGTCGGTCAAGGCCAACGAGACCATGGTGGTCACCGCCACCCAGACCAAGCACACCGAGCTGTCCGCCCCGGCCAGCGTCTCGGTGGTGACCCGTGCCGATCTGGACAAGATGAACGTCAACAACATCGGCGATGCCCTCAAGCACGTGCCGGGGGTCAACATAGTCTCCACCAACCCCACCGGCCGCAACGAGATCAAGATCCGTGGCATGGGGGGTGACTACACCCTGCTGCTGATCAACGGCAAGCGGGTCAACGCCCGCGAGACCCTTGGCAGCGCCTACGGCAACGACTTCGACTTGAGCTCCATCCCCATGGCCGCCATCGAGCGCATCGAGGTGATCCGTGGCCCCGTCTCCTCCCTGTACGGGGCAGATGCCCTGGGCGGCGTAGTCAACGTGATCCTGCGCCAGGCCAAGGAGAAGACAGAGGCCGCCGTCGGTTACACCCACAGCATGCCCACCGAGGGTGATGGCGGCGATGCCAACCAGGCCAGCGCCTATGTTTCCGGCGCCCTGATCGACAACAAGCTGCTGGGCAACGTGGTGGTGGAAGGCTATCAGCGCGACAACTGGAAGAGCGATCAGTCCAACAACCCGGACGCCGATGCCCTGGAAAAACGGGAAGTGGTCAACGTGCTGACCAGCCTGAAGTGGCTGGTGGCCGATAACCAGGACATCGACTTCGATCTGGGTTACAACCAGAACGACATGGACAGCTACTTCAACAACGTGCCCCGCGCCCCGACCGCACCGGCCACCCCCCACAACGTGCAGAACCTGGATCGCCTGAGCCTGGGGCTGACCCACAACGGCCGTTGGGAGCACTTCGACAGCCGCGCTCGTTACTACTTCGAGCAAATCGATCTGATGGATGACTCCCAGCTCAATGGCGGCGCCGCCGATGTCACCCAGACCAACAACACGGTTGACGGTCAGGTCAGCGGTTACCTGGGTGATCACCTGCTCACCTCAGGCGCCGAGCTGCGCAAGACAGAGCTGGAGCACAGCCGCAACATCGCCAATGGCAGCGTGGATGCGACCCAGAGCGCCGTCTACCTGCAAGACGAGTTCGGCTTCGGCGATCTGGCCCTGACCCTCTCCGGTCGCCTGGATCACCACGAGACCTATGGCACCGAGTTCAGCCCGCGCGCCTACGCCCTCTACACCCTGACCGACGAGTGGGTGATCAAGGGTGGCGCCGGTAAGGCGTTCAAGGCCCCGACCCTGGCCCAGTCCAGCGAAGGCTTCTCCACCACCGCCTGCCGCGGCGCCTGCCAGGTCATCGGCAACCCGGATCTGAAGCCGGAAACCGCCGTCAGCTATGAGCTGGGCACCGCCTACGAGGCCGCACGCTTCGGCGCCGGGGTGACCGGCTTCCACAACGAGATCGAGGATCTGATCCAGAGCGATCAGTGGGGCCCGGGCTACCGTCCGACCGTGATGACCTACCTCAACGTCAAGGAGGCCCGCATCAAGGGTCTGGAGCTGACCGGCTGGGTCGACGTGCTGGACAACGTGAAGCTGACCGGCAACTTCACCCTGCTGGACTCAGTGGACAGGAGCACTGGGGATGATCTGGCCAAGACCCCGGATCACACCGGCAACCTCGGTCTGGACTGGCAGGCGAGCGAGCTCGTCATCGCCAACCTGGCCTGGCAATATGTCGGCAGCCAGGTGATCAAGGTCCCGGCCCGCAACTCCCAGGCGTTCACCTCCAAGCACTACCAGACCCTGGACGTCAACACCAACTGGACTGTCACCCCGGCGCTGGACTTCAAGCTCGGCATCACCAACCTCACCAACACCAAGCGTGATGAGGTGGCCACCGACGCCGACTTCATCCTGGAAGGACGCACCGTCTACGCTGGCGTAGATTACAAGCTGTAAGCTCTCCCTGCGGGAGCCCCGAGATCGGGGCTCCCTTTTTGCGTTTCTACTGCCCCGTATCAAAGGAGTTGTTGCGTGCTCAGATACCAAGCTCAGCTGTTCTGGCTCGGAGTGCTGCTCCTCATACTGCTGATTTCTCTGTCACTGGCCACAGGCGCCGGTGTCTATGGTGGCCGCGAGGTCGCCGGTTTCCTGCTGGGCGATCCCGCCCTGGTGGCCGATGAAAAACTCGCCATGATAGTCAATACATTGCGATTGCCCCGCACCCTGGCGGCCCTGGTGGTGGGAGTCTGTCTCGCACTCGCCGCCTCCATGCTGCAAAGCGCTACCCGCAACCCCCTGGCCGAACCCGGCCTGCTCGGGGTCAACGCCGGCGCCGTCTTCGCCCTGGTCATCGGCCTCACCTGGTTTGGCGTCGAATCCGCCTACGGCTATCTGCTCTGGTCCGGCATGGGGGCCCTGCTCGGCAACCTCATCGTACTGGGTCTCGGCCTCATGGTGGGGCGCTCCAACCCCCTCAAGCTCATCCTGGTGGGGGTCGCCCTCTCCGCCACCTTCGGCGGCCTCTCCAACTTCCTGCTGCTCTCCAACAAGGTGGTGCTGGAGCAGTTTCGTTTCTGGAACCTGGGGTCGCTGGCCGCCTCCAGCCTCGAGTCCGTGCTGACGGTGATCCCCTTCGCGCTGGCCGCCCTGCTGCTGACCCTGGCGCTCTGCCGCCAGCTCACCCTGATGCAGATGGGGGACAACCAGGCCCAGGCGCTCGGCATACGGCCGACCCGGGTGCGCATCGGCGTGCTGCTGGCCGCCACCCTGTTCACCGCCTGCGCCATCGCCATCGCAGGTCCCATCGGCTTCGTCGGCTTCCTGGCCGCCTACTGCGCCCGCCTGGTGGAGCCGGTGCGCCTGGCCATCCAGGTGCGCTTCTCCGCCCTGTTCGGGGTGCTGTTCCTGCTCGGCGCCGACATACTGGCGCGCTGGCTGCTGCAGCCGTTCGAACTGCCCAACGGCGTCATCCTGGCGCTGATCGGCGCCCCCGTGCTCATCCTGGTGGTGCGCAGCGGCGGCTTCCGCTCCCTGCTGGCCGTCAAATAAGGTGCCCTCCCATGAACAACCCCATGAATGACACCCTGACGGGCACCCTGCCCGAGACCCGACTCCCCACCGGCACCCTCTGCCTGCGCCTCGGCCGCCGCACCCTGCTGCTGGAGCGCCGCGCCTGGCTAATCACCCTCGGGCTAGTGCTCGCCCTCACCCTGCTCTCCCTGTTGGCCCTGACCCTGGGCTCCGGCAAGATCACCATGATGGGGGTCATCCAGACACTGCTTGGGGAGGGAAGCCGGCTCGACCAGGTGACTGTGTTCAAGATCCGGCTGCCGCGCATCGTCGCCGTGCTGGTGGCGGGCGCCGCCATGGGCCTCTCCGGCTGCCTGGTGCAGACCCTGGTCCGCAACCGCCTCGCCACCCCGGACATGATAGGGGTCAACGAGGGGGCGTCCCTTGCCATCATCATCTTCTCCCTCTACCTGACACTGGGCAGCTGGCCCTGGTGGGCCGCCCCCTTCGGCGCCCTGTTTGCCGCCGCCGTACTCTATGCCCTGTGCAACAAGCCGGGGGAGCAGGGCTACCTGTTCGTGGTGATCGGCATCGGCGTCTCCGAGCTGATGAACGCCATCGGCCAGTTCGCCATGTCCACCCAGTCCCTGGTGCACCTCACCAGCCTCTACCTCTGGAACATGGGCAACTTCGTCGGCCAGGGCTATGGCACTGTGCTGCCGGTGGGGATACTGATCCTGCTCATCTGCCCCTGGGTCGTCTATCTCTCCCGCGCCCTCGGCGTGCTGCGTCTCGGGCCCGTCACCGCCAGCACCCTGGGGGTAAACGTCAACCGGGTGCAGCTCGGGGTGCTGGCCCAGGCCATCATAGTCGCGGCCCTTGGCACCGCCATCGGCGGCCCCGTGGTCTTCATCGCCATGGCGGCCCCCATACTCGCATCCTGGCTCTCCCGGGATCGCATAGTGCCGCTCTGGATAGCGGCCCTGTGCGGCGCCCTGATGCTGCTCGCCAGCGACACCCTGGTGCGGGTGCTGGCCAGCCCCCACGAGGTGGCCACCGGCATCATGACCCGTATCCTCGGCGGCCTGTTGCTGCTGTTCATCCTTATCAAAGACAGACAACGGGCGGACTGACCATGCCATTCATCCATTTCCAAGACAGACCGAGGGCCGCCTGATGACGCTCACCGTGAATCGACTCCATTTCGGCTACCAGCACAAGGCCATCTTCAAGGAGATCTCCCTCTCCATCCCCCAGGGCAAGCTGGTGGGCATAGTCGGTCCCAACGGGGGTGGCAAGTCCACCCTGCTCAAACTGCTGGCGGGCCAGGAGCAGCCCCAGTCCGGGGAGATACTGCTCAAGGGCAGGCCCCTCGGTAGCTATGGCATGAAGGCCCTGGCCCGGGAGCTGGCCTACCTGCCCCAGCGCCCCCTGGTACCGCCCGGCATCCGGGTCGAGCAGCTGGTGCAGTATGGCCGCCATCCCCATCAGGGCTGGTTCACCCAGTGGAGCGAGGAGGACGCCCGCATGGTGGACTGGGCCAGGCAGCGGATGCAGCTCGATGCCATCTGGCAGCAGAGCGCCAATTCGCTGTCCGGCGGCCAGGCCCAGCGGGTCTGGCTCGCCATGGTGCTGGCCCAGGATGCGGATCTCATCTTGCTGGACGAGCCCACCAGCGCCCTGGACATAGGCCACCAGACCGAGGTGATGGAGGCTATCCACAGGGTCGCCGCCGAGGGCAAGACGGTGCTCATCGTGATCCATGATCTCGCCACCGCCGCTCGCTACTGCGACGAGCTGATTGCCCTGGGGGACGGCGGTATCCAGGCCATGGGCCCGGCCCGGGAGGTGGTGACCAAGTCCCTGATCGATCGTCTCTACCAGACCGATGTGGACATACTGCACGCCCCCGGCGATGGTGCCCCCGTCATAGTGCCGCGCCGGCGCGGTGAAGAGGTGCCCCACCGGCGCCAGGATACAGCGCCAAGCAAGCAGTCGGCCTGAGAGAGATAGCAAGAAACCGCCTGATGGCGGTTTCTTTGTCTGGGCAGTGACGGAGCGCGAGGGCCCGGGCGCCGCTCACAGCAGCAAGGTGGTGAGCACGCCCCCCGGCAACCGCTGCCAGTTCAGGGTGCAGCGCCAGCCGGCGGGCAGGGTCGGCGTCAGGGGGGCCTTAAGCTCCAGGGTGAGGGTCTGATCCGTCAAGGTGAGCCAGCGGGCATCGAGAAAGTCGAAGTAGCGCCCCACCCTGGGATAGAGCGCCTTGAACAGGCTCTCCTTGGCCGAGAACACCAAGGTCAGCCCCCGGGATCTGTCGAGCCCTACCGCGCGGGCCCCGGCCTCCAGCCGCCCCCACTCATCCTCATCGACTATGCCGGGCCAGAGCTGGCGCCCCTGCTCCGGCCCCAGCCAGGCCTCCAGATCCAGCCCCATCCCCCCCTGGGCGGGGCGCACCCCGCAGAGCGCCACCCCCTGCCCCGCCAGCTGGCTGTGGCTGATGCTCCCCTCCATCCCCTCAGGCCACAGCGGCTCGCGGGCGCTCCCGATGGCCACCCCATGCGCCCCCAGGCCGAAGGGGCACAGGGCCTCGCGGGCCGCGAGGCGTCCCGCCAGAAACTCCCCCAGCCGCTTGGGGGCTGCCCCTTGCAGGCTGGCGGGCAGCGCCATGCCCTGGGCCTCGAAGCAGGCGGGGGTAAAGGCGGCGGCATCGAAGCAGATCCGGTGCAACAGGAGATCAGGGGAGCCCGGCAGCGGCAGGTGCTCCCGTTGCAAAAGGAAGGCGGTAAGAGGGGATAAAGGGGGCATCTGAGCTCCTCGCAATGGAGCCTTATGGTAACAAAACCGCCAGGGCCAGCACCACAAATACAAATGACAATGTTTCTCACTTGCGCTTCTGTGGTAGCATGTCCCAGCCCATTTGGACCCCGGTTTTAGGCTGACTGGCAGGCACGACCAACAGGGGCCGCCCGGCATGGGCCAAGAGTGCCGCCGATTTCACCCATTAAGGATGTAACCATGAAGATCTCCTCCCCCCTGGCCGCCGCGCTCATGCTGGCCAGTCTGGTCGGCTTTCAGGCCCAGGCCGGCACCCGCCAGGTGCTCGATGCCAACGGCCAGTCCCACACTGTCCCCGATGATCCCCGGCGCGTCGTGGTGCTGAGCGAGCTCGATCTCGACAGCGCCCTGACCCTGGGGGTGCAACCGGTCGGCACAGTCAACGGCCGCGGCCAGGGCACCCTGCCCCGCTATCTGCTGGACAAGGCGGGCAAGGCGATCCAGGTGGTCGGGGATCTCGACAACCCCAATCTGGAGAAACTCATCGATCTGGAGCCCGACCTCATCCTCACCGGCCAGACCAAGCCAGAGCTCTTGGCCCTGCTGCAGGAGATAGCCCCCACAGTGGTCACCGGCAACTGGGGCGAGCCCTGGAAAACCGTGTTCAACCGCAGCGCCAATGTGATGAACAAGGAGGCCGAGGCCAAGGCCTTCCTCGCCCGGTATGACGCCCGCCTGGCAGAGGCCCGCAGCAAGCTCGCCAAGCACCAGGGGGAGCAGGTGAGCATAGTGCGCTGGAACCCCAAGGGGCCTAGCTACATGCACGGCGGCACCTTCGCCAGCAGCGTGGTCACCGAGATGGGGCTGGCTCGCCCTGCCCACCAGATAGGCGACAAGAGCCCCCACTCCCCGGCCCTGAGCCTCGAATCCCTCAACCTGCTGGACGGTGACTGGCTGGTGGTCGGCACCCTGAGCGCCAGCGGCGATGCGGTGGATGCCATGAAGCAGGCCGAGCAGACCCCGGCCTTCCAGCAGCTCGGCGCCATCCAGGGCAAGCGCTTCGGTGCCGTGGACGGGTCGCTCTGGACCTCCACCGGCGGCCCCCAGGCGGCACTTAGAGTCATTGAGGATGTCGAGGGGCTGCTCACCAAACCCGATGCGGCCCCCATCACCCAATAAGCCCGCGTGATTGAACGCCAAAAAGGAAGCCCGCATAATGCGGGCTTCTTTGTTTCTCTACGCTTTCGGACAATGCTACTCCGGCAAGGGCAGCGCCTTTCTGTCGAGCTTGCCACTACCAGTCTTGGGCAGGGCATCCAGCAAGAGGATGCGCGCCGGCACCATGTAATGGGGCAGGCTGGCCTGCAGCCCCTTGCGCAGGGCGAGGCGATTGAGGATCACCCCGGCCCTGGCCTCCACGTAGCCCACCAGCATGGCCTCGTCCCCCTCGCCCATCAGGCGCACCGCCGCCTCCTGCACTCCGGGTTGACGGCGAAGGCCAGCCTCCACCTCCCCCAGCTCGATGCGAAAGCCCCGCAGCTTGACCTGATCGTCCCGCCGCCCGAGATAGAGGAAGCTGTCCGCCCCAAGGAGGCGCACCCTATCCCCGGTGCGGTAGAGGCGGTGGCTCTCCAGGCGCAGGAAGGCTGCCGCCGTCAGGGCGGGCTTGCGCCAGTACCCCTCACACAGGGCCGGGCTCTCGATGCAAAGCTCACCGACCTCCCCCTCTGCCACCGGCTGCCCCGCCTCGTCCAGCACCCAGTGGCGGTAGCCGGGCAGGCTGTGGCTGATGGTGATCTGCCCATCGGCCGGGGGCCCGCGCACCTCGCTCACCAGGGACCAGACGGTGGCCTCGGTCGGCCCGTAGCAGTTCCACAGCCGCTGGGTGCGAGTGCAAAGCTGCTCGGCCAGCCCCATATCCAGCGCCTCGCCGCCGCACAGGGCAGTGAGGGTATGGCGTCCCTGCCATCCTGCCTTGAGCAACATGCGCCAGCAGGCCGGGGTGGCCTGCAGGAAGTTAATACTGGGGTCTGCCGCCAGCAGCGCCAGCATCCCCAGGGGATCCTTGTTGTGCTCGCCGCCCGCCACCGTCAGCCGGCCACCGCCCCAGAGCGGCCCCAGCATCTCCAGCAAGGAGATGTCAAAGGCCGGGGTGGTGATAAAGAGCCAATGGCAGTTAGGTGATAGCCCGAACCGCTCGCGGATCCCGTCGAGGAAGCAGAGCAAGGCTCGCCGGCTGATGACCACCCCCTTGGGCTCGCCGGTAGAGCCCGAGGTGAACATCATATAGGCGGCCAGGGCGTCGTCCGCCCTGGGCCAGGAGAGGGTCCCGCCAGGGGCGGGCCCCTTGAGGGAGCGCAGGGGACAACCGAAATCCGGGGTCCCCACCTCGTCATCGCAGATCACCGCCGAGAGCCGGGCCTGACGGGTTATCCCCTGCAGCCGCTCCACCGGGAAATCCGGCTCCAGCGGCACAAAGGTGAGGCCGAGCCGCAGGCAGGCCAGCAGGCTGGCCACCAGATCCGGGCTGCGCGCCAGATAGAGGCCAACCCGCTCTCCCACCGCCAGCCCCTGCAGGCGGGCGGCGACTTGCTCGACCCGCCCATTGAGCGCCCCGTAGCTGAGCCAGGGCTCTGCTGTCTCAGACTCACTTCTGCCAGCCCCGCCCAGGCGGATGGCGGGGGCCAGCGGGGTGGCGGCAAGGCAAGCCGCCAGCCGAGAGCCGAGGGAGTGCTCCCTTGCCCCGACCCCCTTGCCTGAGCCTATCGCCATCGTCATAGCACCTCCTCGGGCTGGCGCACCAGCCAATGGTTGAACAGCCGGCAGGGGGAGCCGTATGTCTTGAGATCCCCCAGGCTGAGGGGGGCCCGCCCATCGGCAAAGGCTTCATTGAGGGCCGCCAGCAGGGCAAGCTGCTGCACCGAGTCCACCCCCAGATCCATCAAGGTCTGCTGCCAGACACCGGACACGCCGCACTGGCGCTCCCACAGAGCCACCAGGGCGCGGGCCGCCGCAGGGGCGTCAGCCGGATAGGGCTCAGCCCCTGCGGCGCGCGCGGCCACCTGTGCCCTCAGACTCAGCGCCTCGGGTCTGGCCGATTGAGCCAGGCTCACCTGCGCCAGCCATTCCAGCTCTCTTATCCAGGCGGCCAGCACGGCTTCAGCCTTCACCATGGGGATCAGATCCCCGTCGAACTCGAGGCGCAGGTTGAGCTGGCCGCCCCGGGCGTTTACCACCAGGGAGAGCGGAAGCTCCACCTTCTCCACCACAGTGCCAAACTGCGGCACCAGCTGATGGGGCTCGGGGGCAGCAGGCGCCGCCGGCATGGGGTAGTTCTCGAACACGAACAGGCTCTGGAAGAGACGCGATCTACCTTTCGTCAGTGCCGCCAGCGACTGGGTGCCGTGCTCATTGAGGGCCATCAAATCCGTCTGCAACTGGGCGATATGCTCGGCCAGGCTCAGCTCGGTGCGCCAATCCAGGCTGAGCGGCAGGCTGTTGATGTAGAGGCCGACGCTCTGGGTGATCCCCTCGATGGGGAAATCCCGGCCCGGCGTCACGTTGCCCACCAGGGTGATGTCGTCGCCACAGCGGCGGGCCAGCAACCGATGCCAGGCATATTGGGCCAGCAGCCCCGGGGTCACCCCGAGCGCCCGGGCACGGGCCTCCAGTTGAGCCGACACGTGCGGCGCCAGGGTCTGGCCGCACACCGCAGGCCTATGTTGCGTATAGCGCTGGGTCAGCTGCGGCTCCAGCGCCACCCCGAACAGGCGGGAGAGATCATTGGGTTTGGCCAGCAAATCGCCACGCCCCTGCCAGTAGGCCTCAGCTGCGCTGGCCTGGCTCGCCATATGGCGGCCGAATTCGAGCCAGGCGGTATCCGGCTCTGCCTGGGGCTGCTGGCCCTTCATCAGTTGCTGATAGTGACTGTGCAGGCTGCCCAGCAACACAGGGCCGCTCCAGCCATCCAGCACGCAGTGATGGGCGCTGAAGATCATCTTGTGGTGATCGGGGGCCAGTTTGAAGCAGGCGACCCGCAGCAAGGGGGCCGCATCCAGCGCTATGGGCCGGGCCAGATCCTGCTGGCGATAGGCCGCGATATGGGCCTCGGCCTGCGCATCCCCCACCAGATCCTGATAGTGGAACGGCAGCTCGGCCCGTTGCAGGATGCGCTGCAACACGACCCCGTCCGCCAGCACCAGTTCGCTGCGAAGGGCCGGCCAGCGGGCGATCTGCCCCTGCCAGGCCTGGCAATAGACCGCCAGATCCAGCGGCTGGTGATAGTCGATCTCGGTCTGCAGGTGGTAAGCCGTGTCACGAGGCGCCAGCGCCCTGTGATAGAGCATGCTCTGCTGCAGCGAGGTCATGGGCAGCAGTGTCTCCACCTCGCGCCCGCTCAGCACCCGATCCAGCGCCCCTTGCGAGAGGCCAAGCCCCGGGAAGTCGCTCGGGGTGTGGCGCGGAGCGCTCACCTCACAGCAGTGATCCACCAGGGCACGCAGGTTGGCAGCCAATCTCACCATCAGGGCATCGCTCCCTTGCTGGTTGAGGGCACCGACCTGGCGCAGGGTGAGGCAGCCGTCATAGACGCCCCCGTGCAGGCTGATGAGCTCCCGCGGCAGGTTGTCCGGTGAGGAGGGCGCCCCCGGCGCCATGGGCAGGGGCTGCCAGGGCTGACCTGCAACGCCCTGATGGCTGACCCCCAGGTAGTTGAAGACGATGAGGGCTTCGGGCAGCTCCCAGCCACGGGGATGGTGCAGACGCAGGGCGTTGAAACCCACCCCCTTGTCCGGCACGGCCCGCAACCGCTCCTTGGTGGCGCACACCAGCGCATCCCACTCTGGCTCATCGGCCAGCGCCAGCGGATAGGTGCTGGTGAACCAACCCAGGGTGCGGCTCACGTCGAGCTCAGCATCGATGGCCTCACGGCCGTGCCCTTCCAGCATCACGCAGTGGCGTGCGCCATAACCCAGCTCGCTCAGGGTACGGGTCAGGGCCGCCAGCAGCAGGTCGGGCACCCGGGTGAAGAAGGCCTGATTGGCCGGGTCTATCAAACGGGCCGTGGTCTCCTTGTCCAGTTGCAGCAGGCTGGCGGCGGCGCGGCCATCGGCGGCGCGCGCCGCTTCCAGCAGGTGACCTTGGCTGCCTTCCCCCTGAGCCAGCCAGAAGCCAAGCTGATCCTCTTCCCGTTTGGCGTAGGCCGCGAGCCCCTCGCCCCACTGGCGATAGCTGCTGCCTTTGGCGGGCAGGGGCTCGCCCCTGCTCACCCGTGCCAGATCTTCGGCCAGGATGCGCCAGGAGACGGCATCTATGACCAGGTGATGGAAGGCGAGGAAGAGCCCCTCCACCGGATCGGCCTCACCCTCTATGGCCAAGTTGCGCAGGCGGGCCCAGGCCAGGGTGTGGCCGCTGGCGGGATCGAAATCTCCCTGCAGCTCGGTCAGGCGGGCCTGCAGCCCGACCTCATCGAGATTGGCGGCATCCAGGGTCGGCAGCGGCGGCAATGGCAGTTCGGCCAGGTAGCGCTGACCGGCCGGGGTGACCGCCAGGCGCAGGACATCGTGGTGCTGGCGAAGGGCATCCAGCCAGCCGCGCAGGGTCTCATCCTCCACCCCGGCCGGCAGGCGCAGGATCACCCCCTGGTTCCAGTGACCGGACTTGGCAAAGTCCTGCTCGAAGAACCAGTGCTGGATGGGATGGAGCGGGAACTCGCCGGTCAGGCTGCCCTGCTCGCTCCTGTGGCTGACTGCCTGCTGCTGGCCGAGCTGGCCGAGCTGGCGGCAGAGGCGGCGCACCGTTTTGGCTTCGAACACGTCCTTCACGCTGCAGTGCAGCCCCGCATCCCGCAGCCTGGTGGTGAGCTGGATGCTGAGGATGGAATCCCCCCCTAGGCGGAAGAAGTCATCCTCCACTCCGAGGGGCTGTTTCAGCACCCCTTGCCAGATGGCGAGCACAGTCTGCTCCAGCTCGCTCTGCGGCTCCCCCTTGCTCTCCTGCCACTGGATGGCGGGCAGGCGGCGCAGGTCCAGCTTGCCGTTGGGGGTGAGCGGCATCTCGGAAAGCCAACAGAGCCGCGCCGGCACCATGTATTCCGGCAGCTGTTCACCGGCCCGTTGCAACAGGGCCTCGCCGTCCGGCTCGCTCGCCTCCTCATGCAGGCAGGCATACGCCAGCAGACGCCCCTCCTGCACCACCACCTTGATCTGGCGGATGGCCGGGCACAATTCGGCAAGCCGGGTCTCTATTTCCCCCGGCTCGATGCGATAGCCCCGCAGCTTGATCTGCTCGTCAATCCGGCCCAGATATTGGATGTTGCCGTCGCGGCGCCTGAGCGCCCGATCGCCGGTGCGGTAGAGGCGGTAAGTGCGGGTATCCGTGTCTTCATCAAGCGCCAGCTCGATAAAAGTCTCTTGAGTACGCTCAGGCAGATTGAGGTAGCCACGAGCAAGACCCAGACCACTCAGGCAGAGCTCACCGGGCACACCCACGGGGCAGAGGTTGCCCGCCTCGTCCAGGATCAGCGCCTTCAGGTTGTTGACGGGTCGACCTATGGTGATGGGCGCACCCGGGGTGAGTCGCGCACAGAGCGCGGTGACGGTGCACTCGGTGGGGCCGTACATGTTGAAGAGTGCCACTCGCTCCCCCCAACGCTCCACCAGGCTGCTCGGACACGCCTCTCCGCCAAAGCCGATGGCCTTGAGGGAACCGAGATCGGTCGGTGGCAGCAGGTTCGCCAGCAGGGCGGTGGGCAGGATCATATGGCTGGCACCACTTTTGATCGCGGCCGTGATGGCCCCCTCTCCCGGCTCGCCGAAATGCAGGGCCGCGCCGCAGTAAAGCGGCAGCAGAGTGGTCATGTTGCCCGCATCGAACGACAGGGACATGCAGTTGAACATGGCCCCATTCTGATCAAGAGCGATGCGCTCACCGTGATCCGCCATCAGGTTGACCAGGCTGCCCTGCTCCACCATGACCCCCTTGGGCAGACCGGTGCTGCCGGAGGTATAGATGATCTGGGCCAGCATGGCGGCGTCCCGAGGCTGTGCAGGCGTGCTGGTTGGCATCTTGTCCAGCGCAAGCTGGTGCAGGTCGTGATACTCGGCGGCCGTACCCGCCAGCGCCTCGCCAAGCCGGGCATCCGGCACGCCACCCAGCACCAGCCCAATACCAGCATCGGTGAGGATATGGGCCAGCCGCTCGGCGGGATAGGCAGGGTCGAGGGGCACATAGGCCGCCCCCGCCTTCCAGCAGGCGAGCAGGGTGATGACGAAGGCGACATCCCGTTTGGCCTGGATGCCGATGGCGGCGCCCGGGGTGACGCCCTGGGCCTGCAGCCAGTAGGCCAGCCGGTTGGCGCGTACCTCCAGCTCGCCATAAGTCAACGCCTCCGCGCCGTCACTCACCGCCAGGGCGTCGGGACGCTCCGCCGCGCGGCGTTCGATATGGCAGAGCAGGGTGTCGCGGTTGTGGTAGTCCCGTGGCAGGTCAGCCAGCTCGGCGGCCAGCGCTGCCCTGTCTGTGCCCGCCTCCAGCGGCAACTGCCAGATCTCGGTCTCGGGGGCCGCCACCACAGCGCGCATCAGGTGCAGCAGGCGATCGGCGTAAGCCTGGATGGTCTCTCGCTCGAACAGGGCGGTGGCAAACAGCCAGTCCACCCTGACGGAGTCCATCAGCTCGGTCACCTTGACCGAGATGTCGGTCTTGGCCGGCAGCACGGGGGAGGTCTCCTCCACCAGCTGGCAGCCGGGGATGAGATCGTTGAAGTCCACCTTGGCCTGATAGACCAACATGATCTGGAAGATGGGGTTGATGGCGGTGGTGCGATCGGCGCCTATGGCCTCGGCCAGCGCCTCGAAGCGGTAGAGCTGGTGATCGAAGGCCGCCAGATCCTCCTCCCGGCACTGCTGCAGATAGTCGACAAAGCTGGGCCGCCCCGCCAACTGCGTTCTCAGCACCAGGGTATTGACGAAAAAGCCCACCAGGGACTCGATTTCGTGGCGCTCGCGATAGGCGAGCGGGGTACCGATCACCACCTCCTTCTCGCCGCTCTGGCGCACCATCAGCAGGGCAAAGAGGGCGTGCAGACCGATGAAGTTGGAGGTGCTGTGGCGCTGACAGAGGCGCTTGAAGCTCTCCCACAGCCCGTTGTCTATGGTGGAGAAGACCAGCTCGCCGCCGCTGGTCTGATGGGCCGGGCGGGGCTTGTCGAGCGGCAGGCCATGCACCTCGGGGCTGCCACCGAGCCTGTCCACCCAGAACGGCTTGAACTCGGCGTGATAATCGAGAAAACGCGGCGAGTTGAACCAGCGGGCATAGTCGATGTAGGTGAGCGGCAGCTCGGGCACGCTCAAGGGCGCACGGTTCTGATGAGCAAGAAAGGCACGCTTCAAGTCCGCAAACATGTTCTTGACCGACCAGCCGTCGGAGATGATGTGGTGCTGGGTGATCAGCAGCACGTGCTCGCGGCTGCCGAGGCGAATGAGGTGCACCCGGCTCAAGTCCCCTTGGGTCAGGGAGAAGGGGCGCCCGATCTCCTCGCATACCCGCCTGGCCACATAGGCCTCCCGCTCGGCTGCGGGCTGCTCACTCACGTCCTCGATCTGCAGCTTGAAGGGCGTGTGGGGCAGGATCTCCTGCGCCCCCCTGCCCGCCTCGTCCTTGATGAAGCGGGTACGCATGCTGGGGTGGCGGGCAAACAGGTGGTCGAAGGCAAACTCCAGCGCCGCCGTGTCCAGCTCGCCGCAGACCCTGAAGTAGACCGGCATGTTGTAGAGGTGGGAGGCCTCCTCGTACTGCTCGATAAACCAGAGCCCGCTCTGGGACGAGGAGAGCGGCCCCTGCCGGGCGCCCTCGGCATCAGGTTGCGCAAGAATGGGCGCCTCGAAGGCGGCACGGGCCGCCAGGCAGCGTACCAGCTCATCCTTGTGGGCCTTGATGGTGGCGCCGATGGCCGGCGTCACCGCCTCCTTGCTCGACTGGGAGATAAGCTGGCCCTTGTCGTTCAGAGCCAGCTTGACCCCCTGCCGTTCCAGCTGTTTCAACAGCAAAATCATATTGTTCATTTGTACCTCAGACAGCCGGCGTGGCGCGATAGGAAGAAAAACCGTCCTGCCCCTTCTCATTCAGGGCGAGCTTGACGCTCTGACCGTCCAGGCGTTTCAACAGCAAAATCATATTGTTCATCTGTTTCTCAAGCCTCAGGCACTCAGGGTGGCGCCGCCGTCGACGACCAGATCCTGCAGCGTGATGTGGCTGGCCAAGTCCGAGGCCAGGAAGAGGACGGTATGGGCGATCTCCGCCGGGGTGGCTACCTTGTGCAAGGGGATACCGAGCTTGAACTGATCCGGCAGCCCGGCAATGGTGCGGGCCATGGCCTCCTCGTTCGGCAGCATGCCGCGCAGCATGGGGGTATCCGTCGAGCCCGGCGACACCAGGTTGACCCGCACGCCGAAGGGGGCCAGCTCCAGTCCCACCGTCTGGGTCAGGCTGGTGACCGCCGCCTTGGAGGCGCAGTAGGCCGCCATCTGCATGCGCGGCACATGAGCCGCGTTGGAGCCTATGGTGACGATGGCACCGCGCTGCTGCCCCTTGAAGTGGGGCACCAGGGCCCGCAGCAGATAGAAGACGCCGCTGGCGTTGACCGTCATGCAGTCGTGCCAGTCGTCATCGCTCAGGGCTTCGGTGGGGCCGAGGCGCAGCACCCCGGCCCCGTTGACCAGCACATCCAGCCCGCCGTCCGTCAGCAGCGCTGCGCAGCAGGCGTTGACCGCCTTCGAGTCGCCAATATCGAGCAGCCGGGTGGCATAGAGGTAGTCGGCTTCAGGAAACGCCAGATCCAGCCCCACCACGGACGCGCCGGCCGCCACGAACTGCTCCGCCACCTCGCGCCCTATGCCACGGCCAGCCCCGGTCACCCAGACCCGCTTGCCACTAAAATCAAACGCCACTGCTTGTTGCTCCTTGCTCATCACCACACCATCTCCATGCTCTCTTCATCCTCGGTCAGCTTGCCGTCGAGGAAGCGGCAGAAGTCGTCCAGACGGGGGTGGTCGAACACATCGGAGACCTTGACCTGCACCCCGAACTCGGCGCCGAGCCGGTTCACTATCTGTATGGTCTGCAGGGACTGGCCCCCCAGTTCGAAGAAATTGTCCGCAGGCGCCATGGTGGCCAGCCCCAGGATCTGCTGCCAGATGGCGCCGACCCGGTTCTCGGTTTCACTGCCGAGGGTCAGTGCCTCATCCGTAGACTGGTACTGAGCCAGCAGGGCCTTGCGATCCAGCTTGTTGGAGCCGGTGCGGGGCAGCTGGTCATAGTGGCGATAGTCGGTGGGGATCATGGCGGCGGGCAGCACCCTGGCCAGCTGCGCCTTGATGGCCCGGCTGTCGCGCTCCGGCCCCGCCACGAAGGCCACCAGCCGGCGCACGCTGCCTATGCTCACCCCCTGCACGCAGGCCTCGTCCACCCCGGGCAGGGCCAGCAGCTGGGCCTCCACCTCGCCGGGCTGAATGCGATAGCCGCTTATCTTGAATTCGTTGTCGCGCCGACCGAGGTAGACCAGCCGACCGGCCACCAAGCACACCCGATCGCCGGTGCGATAGACAGGCACATCCTCCTCACCGATCCGCAGGGTGCCAAAGCTGCCTTGTACGCCCCCCACGTAGCCGTTGGCCAGCTGCGGGCCGAGCAGCACCAGCTCACCCTCGATGGCGGGTTGCTCCCCCGCCCCCAGAATGAGCGCCTGCATGCCGGGCAGCGGCAGGCCGATAGGCAACTGGGCCAGGCTCGGGTCTTCCTGTTGCAGCTCCTGGGTGGTCACCACCACTGTGGTTTCGGTGGGGCCGTAGGTGTTGAAGAGGCGCACATCGGAGCGGCCCTGGCGCTGCCACTGGGCCAGCTGCTCGGGGTAGACCGCCTCACCGCCGATGATGACGCTGGCCAGCCCGGAAGGTATGTGGGCCTGGCCCGCCGTCAGCGCCACCACCCACTCGTTCCAGAAGGCGGTGGGCAGGTCGAGGTGGGTGATTTCCATCTGCTCCACCCCGGCCGCAAAGGCGGGCATGGATTCGAGCAGGGCGTCGGTGCGCAGCACCAGGGTGGCACCGGCGCTCAGGGTGGCGAACACCTCCTCGATGCTGGCGTCGAAGTTGAAGGGGGCGAATTGCAACATCCGCGCTCCTTCATCCAGGTGATAACGGCAGCGGGCGGCGGCGGCGAAGTGATCCAGGGCGCCGTGGCTGACCGCCACCCCCTTGGGCAGACCGGTCGAGCCCGAGGTGAACATCAGGTAGGCGACGGCGCGGCCGGCGGCCGGCTGGTTGAGCCGATCGCCACTCACCAGATCCCCCGCCAGGAGCGTACGTCCCTCAAACAGGCTGGCCAGCTTGTGGCGGTACTCGGCCTGGGTGATCAGGGTCTTGACCTCCCCCAGCCGCAGGATATGGCCCTGGCGCTCCAGCGGCTGCTCGGGGTCGAGCGGCACGTAGACGGCGCCGGCCAGCAGCACCGCCAGCTGGGCGAAGATGGCCTGGGGGGTGCGGGCCAGCATGACGCCGACTCTGTCCCCCGGCTGCACGCCGGACGCCTGCAGGGCCGCAGCCATCTGTTCGGATCTGGCCAGCAGCGCCTCGTAGCTGAAGCGGGCCTCTCCCTGCTCCGTGCTCTGAATCAAGGCAATCTTGTGCGGGGTCTGGGCGGCGAAGTGGCAGAGCGCCTCCAGCACCGGCCGCACCTGGAGAGCTTCATGGGTGGGTCCAACAATCAGCTCCTTGGCTCGCTGCTCGGCCAGCCAGTCGGCCTTGAGGCTGCCCAGGGTCTGGGCGGGCTCGGCGAGCCAGCGTCCCAGCAGGGCAAACAGGGTATCGGCGATGGCCGCCAGATCCCCCTGCTGGTAGCAGCCAGGGTTGGCGTCCAGATCCAGGCGTGGCTGGCCATCGGCGCCGACCTGCACCTCTATGGTGAGATCCTCCACCGGGCCGGCGCTGATGTTGAGAATATGGGCACTGAGGGGGCCAAACCGGCGGGCATGATCGAACGGCATGATGTTGACCAGGGGGCCGAACAGCCGCTTGACGCCCCCCACCAGGCCAAGGTCTCGGCGCAGCAGCTCGTAGCGGTAGTGCTGGTGCTTGCGCACGCCGCGCTTGGCCTTGGCCACGGCGCCGGCCGCCCCCGCCAGATCCAGTTCTTCACCAAGATCGAGGGCAAGGGGGGTGATGTTCATCTGCATGCAGGGCACTGTCAGGGACGCCGAGCCGATGCGGTTCATCATCATCAGGCCGAGCAAGATCTGGCCCTGGCCGCTTGCCAAGGAGAGCTGGGCCGAGAGGCCGGCCAGCAGCAGATCGGGCCAGCCCAGCTTGTGCTCGTCGGCAAAGCCGGTCAGGGATTGCCAGAGCGCCGCGGGCAGCGGGCGGCTCTCGCGGATAAACTCGGCGGCAATCGGCGCCCTAGACTCGCCAAAGGATTTCACCTCGGGCCAAGCCTGCAATTGCTCCTGCCAGAAGCTGCGGGCGGCGGCGTTCTTGCCGCTCTCCTCGCGGCTCGCCTCTTCGGCCAGCACCTCAGCCAAGGAGCCGAAGGGGGATGGGGAGTTCATCTCACCGACCAGCCCCTCTGCATACAGCTCGGCGATGCGCTGGAACAGCAAGGTGGTGCCAAAGCCATCGAGAGCGATGTGGTGCACGCAGCTGTAGAGGTAATCGCTGCCGGGGCCGCGCAGCAGGGCGAAGCGGCAGGGAGCCTCTTCAGTCAGTTTGAACGGGCGGCGCAGATCGGCCCAGGCCCAGCCGCAGGCGACGACCTCGTCATCGCTTTCAAGGTTCACCTCGTCATAGGCGAGTGGCGCCTCGTCCGAGACGAAGCAGACCGCCTCCCCATCGTCTTCGAAGTGGCCCTGCAGCGCCTCGCACTCCCCTACAGCCCGGGTGAGGGCGGCCACCAGCACGGCAGCCTCGACCTTGCCGTCGAAGGCGATGCACTCGGCGGTGTTGAACATCGCCTTGTCGTCATTGAGCAGATGTCCGGACCAGAGCCCCTGCTGGGGTATGGTCAGAGGGAAGCGGCTCATTGCACCACCTCCAGGTTTTTTTGCTCGGCCAGCTTGGCGTCGATCAGGCGCCACCAGCCGTTGAGGGTCGGCAGCTTGGCCAAGTCCACGAAGCCCAGCTCCACCCCGGCGGCGCGCCACTCGGTGAGCAGGGACATGATACGCACCGAATCCAGGCCGTAGTCGATGAGGTTCTCGTCAGGGTCAAACTCCCCTTCCTCCTCGTCGATATGGCTCAGCAGCCGCGCCTTGAGCCCCTCATACGTCAACAACGGATTGGTGAGCAATGGATTGCTCTGGGCGGCAGAAGCAGAAGCTGGGGCAAGGGCCAGCACCTCCTCGCAGGGGATCACCTTGCCGCAACGGGTCGCCACGTAGTCGAGCGCCATCTGGTGGTCGGCCAGGGAGAAGTCTGCCACCCCGTCCGCCAGGAAGAAGGGCTGGATGTCGCGCATGAAGGCGTCGCAGGCGGTCATCATGCAGCCGATGTGGCCGTAGATGCCGCCTATGATGAGCTGATCCCGCCCCTGCTCTTTGAGCATCTGTTCGAGCTCGGAGCGCTGGAAGGCGCTGTAGCGCCACTTGACCAACACAATATCGTCAGGCTCCGGACGCAGCCCTGCCACCACCTGTTGCAACTCGGGGCTCTTGTTCAGACCCGGGCCCCACATGTCATTGAGCAGGGCGCGATCTTCGGGGGATTGATCCTTGGGCTGGGCGGTGTAGAAGACCGGAATGCCGAGGGCCTTGCACTGCTTGCGCACGGCGACCAGGCGCTCGGTCAGGGCCGCGATCAGCGGGCTGTTCTCGCCATAGAAGGCGGTGAAGTACTCCTGCATGTCGTGGATCAGCAGGGCGGCGCGTTTGGGATCCAGGGTCCAGTCGACCTTGTTGGCCTTCCACTGGCTGGGCATGGCGTAGTTGTTCAGGGTTGGGATAGCCATAACGTCATGATTCCTTTTTAGTTTTAAGCTGTGGTCAGGGGCTGGCCGGCTGCGATGATCTCGGCGATACGCGCGCGCAACCCCTGCTTGTCAATCTTGCCCACCGCCGTCATGGGCAGGGCATCCAAGGTTTCGAAACGGTCGGGCAGCTTGAAGTCCGCCACCCCGCGCTCGCGCAGAAACTTGCGCAAGGCCAGCGGCTTGAGACCTGGCTCGGTGGTGACGATAAAGGCGCAGCTCTTCTCCCCCATGGCGCTGTCGGGCATGGAGACCAGGGCCGCCTGGGTGATGGCCGGATGGTGCAGCAGCTGGTTTTCCACCTCTTCCGCCGCTATCTTCTCGCCGCCTCTGTTGATCTGATCCTTCTGTCGCCCCACGACCGTGAGGTAACCATCGGCATCCTGTACCACCAGATCTCCGGAGCAGTAGAAGCCCTCGCTATCAAACACCCGGGCGTTGTGAGCCGGGCTCTGGTAGTAACCGCGGAAGGTATAGGGGCCCCGGGTGTGCAGGGCGCCAGGCTCGCCGGGGGCCACCGGGTTGCCCGCCTCATCGAGGATGCGCACCTCGTCGTCCGGGCTCATGGGGCGGCCCTGGGTGTGAATGACCTTCTCGTCGGGGTCGTCCAGCCGGGTGTAGTTGACCAGCCCCTCCGCCATGCCGAACACCTGCTGCAGCCGGCAGCCGAGCAGCGGGGTGATCTTGCGCGCCACCGCTTCGGCCAGCTTGGCGCCGCCCACCTGCAGCAGGTCGAGGCTCTCAAGCTGACTGCGGACGGACGGATCAGATTCGGCCGCCTGCAACCAGAGGGAGACCGCCGGCGGCACCAGGGAGCAGAGGTTGATCTTGTGGCGGGCGATCAGCGGGAAACAGCTGATGGGGCTGGGATCTTGCGCCAGCACCACGGCGCCGCCCGCCTCGAACACCCCCAGTGCCCCGGGGGAACTCAGGGGGAAGTTGTGGGGGGCCGGCAGGGCGCACAGATAACGGGTATGGGGCCCCAGCTCACAGATCTCATTGCTGCGGCGCACGCTGTAGAAATAGTCGTCGTGAGTACGGGGAATGAGCTTGGGGGTGCCGGTGCTGCCACCGGAGAGCTGGAAGAAGGCTACTTCGTCCGCCGGAGTCGGGCCATGGACGGGGATGGGCAATTCTTCGCTCCTGGCCAGATCACTCAGCCAGTGAGCCAGCCCCAACTCCCCCGCGTCGCCATCCAGCAGCACCAGCTCGGCGCCTATGCCTAGCAGCAGATCACTGTGGCGATCCCCGCTGGCAAACAGCGGATGGGCGAGCGAGCCGATAAAGAGGCGAGGTCGGATCTGCTCGGCGTAAGAGGCCAACTCCAGCCGATTGTGGCTAAAGAGGGCGTTGACCGGGGCTATGCCCGCTTTAAGCAGGGCGAAGAACACCAGATAGAACTCGGCCACGTTGGGGAGTTGCACCAGAGCAGTATCGCCGACCCCCAGGCCGTGGCGGGCGAGCCGCCCGGCCAGCCAGCTCGAGGCGGCGTCCAGCTCGCGATAGCTGAAGCTGCGCTCGCCGCAGAGGATGGCGGCGGCATCGGGGGCCAGCTCGCACTGGCGCGCCAGCATGGCGGTCAGGGGCTCGCCGTGCCAATGACCCTTGGCACGGTATTGATCCGCCAGCTCTGCGGGCCAGCGGCTATAGGACAGGAAGCGGTTGGGCTGAGTCATTGTGCCACCTCCGGACTCAGGCCCAGGGCTTTGAGCATTGTGCCCAGCTTGGTGCCGGTCTCGGCCCACTCCATGGCGGGATCCGAACCCGCCACTATACCGGCACCGGCAAACAGCTCCACCTGGTGGCCATCGAGCACGCCGCAGCGGATCACCACAGCCCACTCGCCGTTGCCCTGGCTGTCACACCAGCCGACGATGCCGCTAAACAGGGCGCGCCGGAAGGGCTCCTGCTCGCGGATGAACTGGCGCGCCAGATCCGTGGGATAACCGCACAGGGCCGGGGTCGGATGGAGCTGGCAGGCCAGGGAGAGCACTGAGGCGTCGCTGCCGTGCAACTGGCCCGCAATGGGGGTGCCCAGATGCCAGAGGGTGTCCGTGCTCATCAAGGAAGGGTGGGAGGGGATCGCCAGCACGCGGCAGTGGGGAGTCAGCACCCGGCGGATCTCGTCGATCACCAACTTGTGTTCATGCTGATCCTTGCGAGAGGCCAGCAGGTCCCGGGCCACCGCCTCGTCCTGCACCGGCTCGCTCGCCCGTCTGGCGGAACCCGCCAGCGGGTGGGTGAAGACCTCTCCCCCGCTGACCCGCAGCAGCAGCTCGGGGCTGGCTCCAAGCAGGCGGCGGCCCTGACCGAGCGGCAAGGAGAAGTGGAAGGCGTGGGGATTCTGGGCCATCAGGCGGGCCAGTACCCGCTCGGGATCGGCGGGTTTGTGCAGGGTGAGGATCAGCTTGCGCGACAGCACCACCTTGGCAAGCTTGCCTTGGGCGAACGCATCCAGTGCGGCGCTGACCGAGGCCTTGAATTCACCCGCAGCCGGGGTGCTCTGCACCGCGATGACACTGTTGGTCTCGGTGGTCTGCTCTTCTGGTGCGATGCGCTCACCCCGCTCATAGCGGCCGGGCACATAGAGACAGGAGGCTTCCGCCGGATCGAAGGCGAAGGCGCCGATCAGCAAGGGATTGGCCTGGCCGGCGGCCCTGGCGGCTGCCAGTGCATCGGCAATCTGCTGTTCTAGCAAAGGCCATTCACAGGCGGGGGTGGTGATGGGCTGGCCCAGGTCAGTGGCACTGATCGTGCCCTGACCCGAGGTAAACAAGAAATCAGGCGACATCTTCGCCTCGGCAGGTGCGCCATTTTCCATTACTCGAGTATTCACGTTACACCCTCAAAGAAGATTCAAAATGATAATGATTATCAGTTTGACTTTGTGCGGCGGTAAAATACTCGCTTTGAAATCACGGGGTCAATGGGATTTTGAGTCGATAAAACAGGGGCTTTTCTATGGGTATTGGCACTATGGCGCCGCGGCGGGCCTGCCGGCACAGGGGGTGGCAACGCTACTCGAATGAACACGGATTGCCATCCCCATATGGGGGATGCGACAGAAACGGGGTCAGGCTGCCCCCACTGGCGGCCGACCCGCTTTGCCCCTAAGATGGCGCCATCTGTTGTTGCCACCCATTTGATGGAACCTTCCCATGTTAAAGCACCTGCTTCTGCTCCCCTTCGCCCTGCTGCTGGCGGCCTGCTCCCTCACCCAGTACAGCGTCAGCGAGGGCGAGATCAACCAGTACCTCAAAGAGCGAGTCGCTTTCGAGAAACAGCTGGGGATCCCCGGCATCATGTCGAGCAAGATCCGCCTGGACGACATGGAGAGTCGCATCGGTCGCACCCGCGCCGATCGGGTAGAGCTGGATGCCGCCGGCGATCTGGAGGTGGCGAGCCCTCTTGGCAGCCAGCAGATGAAGATCCGCCTCTCCCTCAGTGCCCGCCCGGACTATGTGGCCGAGCAGGGCGCCATCTACCTGCGTGACCTCGAACTCATCTCGGTCAAGACAGAGCCGGCCGACGTGGGCGCCGCCCTCACGCCGCTGCTGCCCACCTTCAACCAGTCCCTCTCCCTCTTCCTCTCCCAGACCCCTGTCTATCGGCTGGATGGCAGTCGCAAGAACGAGGCCAGGATCAAGGAGAAGGTCGAGGCCCTCAAGGTGGAGCCCGGTCGTCTGGTGATCCCCTTCAAGCTGATGTAACCCCTGCCGCCGCGCCCCCCTCTCCCCAGACCCCTGGGGCGCGGTTTTTCGCTTCTAAAGTTCCCTCCCTTGCCTCATAATGCACACCATTCTCATTTAGATTCATGAGAAGCGTCATAATAAAATCAAACATATGGGTGAAAAGGACATGAGAAAAACCGTACTGGTGCAGGCGATCGCCTGTGCACTGCTCAGCAGCGCCGCGCACGCTGCCGTCAAGGTGGAAGACAAGACCTTCAACACCGCCGCCAGCATGCTGACCTATACCGAATTCGAACTCTCCGGCGAGCCGCTGGCCGAAGCCCTGGGGCTGGATCTGGACGTGCTGGACGCCAACCGCACCGATGAACCGACTCCCTTCGACTTCGCCGCCGGCATCGAATCCTATGAGTACTCCGAAGAGGCGATGTACGCCCTCAACTACCAGTCCGGCATGGGCCCGCACCTGGTGAACGGGCCGCAGAACCAGGCTCGTGGTGGCACCCTGGCCGACCTTGGCAAGCGGGTGCTGGCCATGGCCGATGCGGTCGGCTTCCCGGCCGATGAGGTGCCGCAGGGCATGTATCCCCTCTCCCTGCCCTACGCCTCCGCCAACCCGGAGTTCGCCCAAGCCGTCAACGCCGCCCCGGTCAACGGCGATCAGCTCACCATCAAGACCGCCAAGGGCACCGAGAAATCGGTCAAGACCCAGGTCCCGGCCTACTTCCGCGACTACGCCACCCTGCGCTGGAGCGGCAGTGACAACCTGCTGGTGCCGGCGGCCGTGGGGGGCATACTGCTCAAGGAAGTGATGTGGTCCCAGGACTTCCTCGGCGGCATGCACGTGGCCGAGAGCGATGAAGAGGTGGAAGCCGCGTCCGCCACCATGGATCAGGACGGCAAGCACAAGCTCGGCGTCTCCGCCGCCGATGGCTTCAACGGCATGATGCTGACCGAGCAGTCCATCGACAAGCTGGCCATACTGCAGGGCCAGCTCGGCTTCGATGGCAAACAGCTCGGCGCCAGGATCAGCCCCCAGTACGATCCGGCCAAGGGTGTCGTCTACTTCCCCCATCAGGTGAAAGTGACCGAAACCAGCAAGAACGACGTCGGTGCCATCGGCAAGCTGGAGGTGGTGGACGGCTCCGCCCAACTGCGCGACGCCTGGATGCTGCTGTGGCCGCTCTCCGAGTTCTACGCCTTCAGCGATCAGCGCAGCGCCAACACCAACCAGAACCCGGCCTTCCACGCCGTGTTTGACGGCGCCCCCTTCGCCGCCGCCCCGGCCGCCAACAAGGCCAATGACCTGGCCAAGGCAGTGGCGGGCAGCGATGCCTTCTCCCTGGCCCAGAACCTCTCCAACCTGACCTTCAAGAACCTGGCCGCCCTGCACTTCGAGCCCAAGGCCGGTACCCTGGTGGACAGCTGGCAAGAGGGCAAGCAGAGCGCTCACGTCACCACCTTCGACGCCGCCTACGCCCTGGTCGCCCTGCAGATCTTCCAGCGCGCCCAGGATGCCTTGCCGGTCGGTTATGCCGCCGGTGACAACGGCGAGCTGAACCTCAAGACCCAGCAGGGTCAACAGGCACTCGAGCTGGTACGCAAGCAGGCTGACTTCATCCTCGGCAAGCTGGTGGGCAAGAACGGCCTGGTCCACGACGGCCTGACCCTGGGCGGGTCGCTGGATGCCGGTCAATCCATAGAGGCGCAATTTGCCGCCATCCGTGGCCTGAGCGCCGCCTTCCTGGCCACCTCGGATGCCAAGTACCGCACTGCCGCACGGGATCTCTTCATCGCCACCGACAAGGCCTACTTCAATGCCAAGGCGGGCACCTGGCTGGCGGGCAAGCAGGGTGAATACACCCCCTGGACCCAGGCTGCCATCTCCGGCGCACTGCGCTCTGCCATGCTGAACCTGCGCAACGAAGGGGCCGAGAAGGCACCCGAGCTGGAGCTGGCCAAGCTGACCGGCCAGTACGTCAGCTGGTTCCGTGGCACAGTCAACGGCGGCATGCAGATGGCCGAGTGGGTCGGCGACTCCGGCGAGAACGTCATCGACGGCGCCGGTGGTGACACCGACGAAGACGGCGTGCCGCAAGTCACCGCCGCCGGTGGCAAGCACGGCACCGCCATGGTGATGGCCGGCAAGGCCATCGTCAGCGAATAAGTCAGCGATGACCGCATGAAAAAGGGAGCCTTCAAGGCTCCCTTTTTGTTGGTCTCGATCTCATCAGCCGAGCTTGGCCACCATCTCCTTGGTCACCAGCACGATGCCCTGCTCGGAGCGGTAGAAGCGACGGGCATCCTCGTCCGCGTTCTCCCCCACCACCAGGCCATCGGGCAGCTTGCAGCCCTTGTCCACCACCACTCGGCGCAGGCGGCAGCCCGCCCCCACTTCGACCCCGGGGAAGATCACCGCCTGATCCAGGGTGCAGAAGGAGTGCACCCGCACATTGGTGAAGAGCACAGAGTTCAGCACGAAGGAGCCGCTGACGATGGAGCCGCCCGCGAACATGGAGTTGATGGTCATGCCGTGCTGGCCGTTTCTGTCCTGCACGAACTTGGCGGGGGGCGACATGTTCTGGCTGGTCCAGATGGGCCAGTTCTCGTCATAGATGTCGAGCTCGGGCACCACGGAGGCGAGATCCATGTTCGCCTCCCAGAAGGAGTCCAGAGTCCCCACGTCGCGCCAGTAGGGCTTTTGCCCCTCCTTGGCACCGACGCAGGAGATGGTGAAGGGGTGCGCAAAGGCCTTGCCCTCTCCCACTATGCGCGGGATCACGTCCATGCCGAAGTCGTGCTTGGACTCCAGATTGTGGATGTCCTCCTCCAGCAGTTGATAGAGGTATTCCGCATCAAAGATGTAGATCCCCATGGAGGCCAGGGAGATCTGGTCATTGCCCGGCATGGCGGGCGGATTGGCCGGTTTCTCCACGAAGGCGCGGATCTTGCGCTGCTCGTCGATGTCCATGACCCCGAAGGCGGACGCCTCCGCGCGCGGCACCTCGATGCAGGCCACCGTCACCTTGGCCCCGAGGCGCACGTGATCGAGCAGCATGGCGGCGTAGTCCATCTTGTAGATGTGATCCCCCGCCAGCACCACTATGTATTTGGGGCCGTAGTCACGAATGATGTCGACGTTCTGGTAGATGGCATCGGCGGTGCCGCGATACCAGTGCACCTCATCCACCCGCTGCTGGGCGGGCAACAAGTCGATGAACTCGTTCATCTGATAGCGCAGGAAGGACCAGCCAGACTGCAGGTGGCGCAGCAGGCTGTGGGACTTGTACTGGGTGACCACACCCACCCGGCGAATGCCGGAGTTGATGCAGTTGGAAAGCACGAAATCGATGATGCGGAACTTGCCGCCGAAATGGACGGCGGGCTTGGCGCGATTGTCGGTCAACTGCTTCAGGCGACTACCACGTCCCCCTGCGAGCACCAAGGCCATACTCTGATTCAATAGTTGCCGTGCTTTGGCTGTGTCTACGGGTTCTAGCAACATATCTACCTCTGCTCTGTTGGGGCTGTTTTCAACCCATCTTCGCTTTTTTTGCGAACTGTGAAAGTGTTTTCACTCACATTTAGTGGCTTTCCGACGACCCTTTTCATGGAGTTGCGTGAGTACTCAAGCTTTGTGCCGGCGGCTTGATTAGAATTTCTACATCACGAGCATCATCAAGGATGAAACGATGTTGAATAAACACGAGGGAAATCTGCTGCTGGTCAGCGCCCTGGTCTGCATTCCCATGCTGTTGCTGCAGGGACTCTGGCTTGCGCCTCCGGCCTCCCCCCTCACCCTGCTGCTGGTCCTGATGACCACCCTCATCGGCTTCGCCCTGCTGCTCTTGCTCACCCACAGCGTGCGCAAGGGGGAGCGGGAGAGGCAGGAGCAGCGCTGGCTGCTGGCGCTGCAACAACGGGATCCCGCCATGCTGGAGAGCCCGCAGGCACAAACGGCGCTACGCCAGTTGCTTGCCTCCTTCAGTGAAGCCGAACTCGATGCACATCGCCAGATAAGCGAACTGCAACAGCAGGCGACCCAGGACGAGATGACGGGCCTGCGCAACCGCCATGCATTCAGGCGCGATCTCACCGAGCTGCTGCTGCAGGAGACGACCCAGACCGCCATCCTGGTGCTGATCCGCGCCACCGAGCTGGCCCGCCTCAATGCCCAACGCGGCTTCCAGTCCGGGGATGCCTACATCAGGGATATTTCCAACCTCATCAATCTGGTGGTCAACCGCTTTCCCGGGCATCAGGTCTATCGCATCTCGGGGTCTGATTTTGCGGTGCTGCTCCCATCTGACATCAACATTCCGCCCCATTTGCTGGGGCAGGAGTTCAAGCGGGCCTTCGATCATTATCATCGGGAACGGGAATTGGAAAATGTGGCCTACACAGGGCTGACCCAGCTCTCCCGCGCGCAGAATATCGAGGCAATCCTGGCTCGTGCAGATCTCGCCCTGGCACGGGCTCAGACTGAGACCATCAACGGCTGGGCCATCCAGCAACATGATCATTCCAGCAACCTCCATGGCCAGCAGCACTGGAAGAGAGTGCTGGAGGACCTGCTGTCGCAGCCGGATTGCATCACGCTCTTCAGCCAGCCGGTGCAGGCGTTCAATCGGGACATGGTGCCCTACCAGGACATCTCTGCCCGCTTCAGCAATCGAGAAGGCATACAGCTCCCCACAGACACGCTCTTTGCCATGGCACAGCGACTGGAAATGCTGATGCGGCTGGAGCAGATGCTGATCACCCATGTCATGCGCCAGTATCGCGCCTTCGACCAGCAGACCCACCGCTGGGGGCTCAACCTCTCCAGCTGCCTGTTGCAGAACAGCGCCTTTTTGATCTGGTTTGATCACCAGCTGCAAAAGGATGCGAACATCAGCGCCAATCTGGTCTTCGCTCTGGATGAGGAGCACCTGAAACACAACATGAACGGTGGAAAGCGGCTGTTTGAACTGCTCAGGCGCCATGGCAGTCGCTCCACCATTCGCAACTTTGGCAAGGGGATGGACTCCTTCACCCTGCTTCATGAGCTGAGGCCGGATTATGTGAAGCTGGATCCGCTGCTGCTTGGCACCCTGGAACGGGACATCGCCAACCAGCAGTTCGTGCGGATGATAGTCGACGTCTCCCATCGCATGGGCTGTCTGGTGATAGCGGAAGGGGTGGAGGAGCTCGGTCAGAAGCAGTTGTTGCAAGGCATGTATGTGGACGGATTGCAGGGGTATCTGATCGCACGGCCCCAGGAGCTGAGGCCTGACATTCCCCATCCGGGGGTCTTCACTGGGGACGTTTCAACTTCAGCAGGGTCAGAATGATGTCATTGAGCTGGCGATAGCGCTCCAGCTCCTTCTGATCGTAACGGGTCGCCAGCATGGTCGGGTTGTGGCGGTTCTTGAGGTAACGGTTGATCTGCAGACGATTGAAACCGGCCACCTTGTAGACCTGACCGAGCAAGGCATTGAGCTCCTCGTCCGCCAGTCCCGCCCGGGCCAGATAGTCCTCCTGGGACGGGCTCTCCAGCTGGCAGCTCTGCTTGTCGAGGTGGCCGCTCTCCTGCAGGTAGGCGAGCCACTGCTCCACATAGAGCGGCTTGCAACCGGCCAGCAGATCGAAATAGCCCACCGCATCGCAGCGGCAGCCGGTCAGCAGCACCAGGGCCAGGGCATCGCTGTCGCATTGGAAGGTCACGGGACCGCTCTGACCCCAATCCAGCGCCTGCACCCGGATCCGGGCCCGCGCGCCCGCCGCTGTAGTCACGTCAAAGACAAACATGGCACCTCCCGATCGGCAAAGGGTTGATGATGACCCATCTCGGTGACGGGTGCAAAGCCAAATCGCCCGCTCATCTTGGCGCCCTTGCCGGGCATAAAAAAACCGACGGCCTCGCAGCCGTCGGTTCTGGTCTCGGAGATGGCCCGCGTCGGGGCCATCAGTGCAGCACAGTTCAGGCGTCCAGCTCAACCAGCGCCTTGGCCAGCTCGATAGGCTCGAGCTCCTGGCCTTCCAGATCGGCGTTCCAGTTCGGGCCGACCAGCACATCGTCTTCGTCCAGATCGTTGATCCAGATGTCGAGAAACTCTTCGAGTTCGATCACTTCCGGCTCGTAATCCGCCCACTCGTCCACGCAGTGCAGACGGGCATCGCCCTCGGCAGACCACAGCGGCATGACGTCGGCATCTTCGAACTCGGCGGAGCGGCACACCACCCAGTCTTCACCGTAACGCAGACCCCACACCTGACCCGACTCGCGGACTTCTTCGATGAACAGCTGGAAATTGGCGTCAAGATTGTCAGTTAGTTTGCTCATGGGGGTCTCTCTCTTGCAGGCGGTCGGCCAACGCTGGCCAATAATGGGGCTGATGGTGTCCCAAAAGCCCCCCAGACTCAAGCCTTATCCCCAAAAAGGCGGGGATAAGCGCCATCAGGTTCGATATTGGGCGACCAGGGCCCCCAACTCGTCGCAAGAGAGCGCCAGCTGGCTTGCCGCCTGCTCGGTCAACCGGTTCTGGGCCAGGGCATCCGCCGCCAGCTCGGTGATGGCCACCAGCCGCTGGTTGATCTCCTCGGCCGCCCGGCTCTGCTCGGCGGCGGCCGTGGCGATCTGGCTATTCATGGCATTGATGGTGTGCACAGATCCATCGATGGCATGAATGGCGCCGTCGGCATCACCTGCCCTGTCGGCGGTGGAGCGGGAGAGTTGCTGCAACTGGGTGATGCCACTGACCACCCGGCCCGCCCCTTCCTGCAGCCGCAGGATCATCTGCCGGATCTCGTCGGTGGAGCTGTGGGTGCGGGTCGCCAGGGTGCGCACCTCGTCGGCCACCACAGCGAAGCCACGCCCCTGCTCGCCGGCCCGGGCCGCCTCGATGGCGGCATTGAGGGCCAGCAGGTTGGTCTGCTCCGCCACCCCCCGGATCACGTCAAGCACGGAGCCAATCTGCTGGGTCTCCTGCTCGAGCTGGCTCACCGCCTGCACCGTCTCCACCATCTCGTCCGCCAGCTGGCTGATGGTCTCCCTGGTCTGGGCCACCACCTGACGCCCGTGCCGGGCGAGATTGAGCGCTGAGTCCGCCGCCTCGGCGGCCTGGGCCGCGTGCTGGCCCACCTCCCGGCTGCTCACCGTCATCTGCTCCATGGCGCTGGCCACCCGCAGGGTGTCCTGCTCCTGGCCGGTGACGATGGCGCCGGTCCGGTCGACGATCTGGGCCAGCTGGTGCGCCTGCTCCCGGTTCTGGGCCGTGATCTGCTGGCTGCGCCCCACCAGCTGCGCCATCTGGCCGGCGAAGAGGTTGAAGTTGACCGAGAGCTGGCTCAGCTCGTCCCGGCCCGACTCCGGCAGCCGAAAACGCAGATCCCCCTCCCCCCTGGCGATGTTGCCGAGGGCCGATACCGACTGGGAGAGAGGCACCACTATGCTGCGCACTATGAGCCCGACCACGGCAAACAGCAGTATGGCCAGCACCAGGCCTATCCCGAGCAGGGTGCGCAGCACCTCCTGATACTGGGCCTCGACGTCGTCCACATAGACGCCGGTACCGATGATCCAGTCCCAGGGTGCGAAGCGCTTGATGTAGGAGATCTTGCGCACCGGCTCCTCCACCCCGGGCTTGGGCCAGTAGTAGGCCACCTCTCCCGCGCCCTGCGCCTTCGCCAGATCGGCGAAGGCCACAAACAGCCTGAGCCCCTGCTTGTCCTCCACCCCGGAGAGATCCTTGCCGTCCAGCTCGGGTTTCATGGGGTGCATTACCATGGTGGGATGGCTGTCATTGATCCAGAAGTAATCCTCCTCGCCATAGCGCAGCCCATTGATCGCCGCGAGGGCCTCGGCCTTGGCGCGCCCCTCGTCGAGCTCCCCCTTGCGTACCCTGGCCTCGAATCCGGCCACCAGGCTGTAGGCGGTCTCGACCTGGGCCCGGGTCTGACGGCTCTTCTCCCCCATCAGCCCCTGCTGATAGATCTGCAGGCAGAAGAACAGCAGCAGTCCCAGCAGCGCCAGCACCATCAGGGTCACCAGCGACAGGCGCCGGCCGATACTCCATTGTCTCAACATACCCTAGTCCCGAACCAGCTACATGTTGTTAACAAGGTATGTCGCCATGGCGCGCCCTGTCCACGATGACAGCAAAAGCAGTGCCAAAAACATGATCCAGCCCCAAAAACAAGAAAGGGTGCCCAGTGGCACCCTTTCTTGTTGTCGACCGGATGACGCGATCAGCGCTCCCAGTACACCTCTTCCAGGCTGTCTTCCTTCTCCGGCAGGCCGCGGGAGAGACGCGGGCTGCTCTGGGCCAGCACCTCGTAGCTCACCCGGTTGGCGTACTTGCACACCTGGGCCAGGGAGGAGTAGGTGAGGAACTCGGAGAGGTGCTTGGCGGAGTTCGGCACATTCATACGGTGATAGGCGTTGGCCACCATGTCGTGCAGCACCGCAGACAGGGCGCCATCCCCGGCACCATTGGTGTTCTTGATCTTCTCCGGACCGCCCATGTAGGGGGAGATATGGGAGTAGATCCGCGCCGGATTGCGGCACTTCTCGCGGGCCATGGGGCGGCTGAACTCATACATGTTGAACTCGGGGATCACCCCGGGCAGCAGGGTATGGGTGGTCTCGCGCTTGTAGTCTTCCTCGGTGTAGCTCGCCATGTAGAGGCCGATGGGACCGGCGGTGCAGAGCACCATGTCGGCCCAGTCCAGCGCCTTGTCGGCTGCGCCGAGCGGATCTTTGATCCCGGTCAGGGCCTCGGCCTCGTCCTCGTTCATGGCGAGCACTGTCACGTTCTCGCTGATGAAATCACGCCACCATTGGGGGTTCTCGTCGATGACGAAACGGGTGCCCAGGGTCAGCACCACGGGCACACCGGCCTCGCGGGCATAACGGACGGCAGCCATGGCCGCCTCCTTCATGGGAGTGCCGTCGGCGCCGCGCACCAGGTAGGCGGTGATCACCAGGGCGGAGGAGTCCTTGATGATGGCCTCAGGGATGTGCGCCACGTCCAGGTGGTCCATCTTGCCGGCGTTGATGCCAAAGCTACGCTCGCCCCCTTCGGTGATGAAGGTGAAGCAGCGACCGACAGGGCCATCCACCGGCTGCAGGTAGTCGAGGTTGACGCGGGAGGATGTGTTGCACAGATAGCGGTAGGCGTAGCTGCCGATGCGGATGTCCTGGCTCATCACCCCGAGCAGGATGGAGTGGGAATCGGCCAGCACAGAGTAGTTGTGCATGGTGTTGCCTATGGTGCCGCCGGCAAACTCGCTCACCACCATGTTGTTGGCCTTGAGCTCTTCATAGACCCGCTCGGCCACGTCGTCGGAGATGAGCATGGAGTGACCCTTGCTCAGGCCGTACCGGTTCAGAAAGTCCTCGTCCACATGGGCTTCGATATCCACCAGAGTCTGATCTATACCCACCACATAGGCCTTGCCCAGTTCGGTGAGCTGGGGATTTTGCGGGATCAGGGGATCACGCCTGTCGACCGGGAAGTAGTGTTTGGACTTGCGCTGACCGGGAAATTTCATGGCAATCTTCTGTGCTCTGGGGGAAAGAGGGGCGGGATTTTAACACAATCCACCCCGCCGAAAAGTCGCCCGATTAAAATATGGGGTCAGTATAGGCAAGGGTTTGCGAGGAAAACGTTTGATCTTTCCCCCTCAAAAAACCACCTCGCGGTGAGGTGGTTTTTCGCACTCAAGTGGCCTCTGGCCTCAGCCGAATGACAGCCCCTGCACCAGCGCCAGCACCGAGAAGAGCCCCAGGGCCAGCCAGAAGAAGAGGGTACCAAACAGCCGCGGCTTGTTCGGCGCCTTGGGGATCTGGATACCGATGGCGTGCAGTATGCGCCCGACCAGCAGCAGTCCCCCACCCAGGTGCAGCCAGAGCGCCCCCACCCCGGCCAGTTCGCACAGGGCCATCAGCAAGAGGGTGAGCGGCACGTACTCGGCGAAGTTGCCGTGGGCACGGATGGCGGAGAGCATCTCGGGCGCCTCCCCTTCCCCTATCATCACCTTGAACTGGGCACGGCGCTTGACCACCCAGAACGAGAGCAGCAAAAACAAGAGCCCCAGCAGGCCGCCGTAGATCAGCGTGATATGCATCATCAAGACACTCCTTTATCGTTGAACCCGAACACCCGGCGCACATAGTCGCGGCCGCGAAGCCCCCTCACGCCAGCTCGCGGCAGATCAACGACACCATCATGCGGATGTGGGCCTGATCGCTGTTGAGGGCGGCTATGTAGTGGAACTGCTCTCCTCCCGCGTCCATGAAGACGGCGCGGTTCTCGACCTGGATCTCCTCCAGGGTCTCGAGGCAATCCGCCGAGAAGGCCGGGCAGATCACATCGAGCCGCTTGACCCCTTGTTCCGCCAGCTGGGCTATGGTGACGTCGGTATAGGGCTTGAGCCACTCCTGCTTGCCAAAGCGGGACTGGAAGCTGGCACTCCACTGCTCGGGGGACAGACCCAGCGCCTCCGCCAGCAAGGCGGCGGTGCGGCGACACTGGTGACCGTAAGGGTCCCCCTCGTCCTCGCTGCGCTGGGGAATGCCGTGGAAGGACATCAGCAGATGCTCACCCTGGCCCTGCTGCTCCCACTGGCGGCGCACGCTCATGGCCAGCGCCTGAATGTATTCCGGGTGGTTGTGATAGTCACGGATGAGGCGCATCACCGGCAGGTGGCGCTCCTTCTTCATCACCCGGGCCCAGCCGTCGAACACGGCGGCCGTGGTGCTGGCGGCATACTGCGGGTAGAGCGGCAGCAGTATCACCCGATTGACCCCCTGGGCCTTGAGCGCCTGCCAGCCCTCGTCGAGGGAGGGCGAGCCATAGGTCATGGCCAGCACCACGGGCACATCGACCCCTTCCCGCTTGAGCTCCTGCTCCAGCGCCGCCCGCTGCCGCTGGCTGATGGCCATCAGGGGTGAGCCCTGCTCGGTCCAGACCTGCTGATAGAGCTTGGCGACCCTGGGGGCCCGAAACGGCAGTATGGCGAAGGTCAGCAGCGGGGCCCACAGCAGGCGAGGTATCTCGACCACGCGCGGGTCCTGCAGGAACTGACTGAGAAAGGCCTTGACGGCCGCCGAGGTTGGCGCCGCTGGGGTCCCAAGATTGACGAGCAAGATCCCGGTTTTCGTGGTCACGTTAGCGTCCTGTCGTGGGGTGTTTGTGGTGCTTGTGATAATGCAAGAAAGGGCCCTGTGTGGACCCTTGTCTCAATGTCGTTGCCAGGCGATCGCCCTTGGCGTGGCAAGAGGATTGCCAGCACGGCGGCAATGTCGGTGGCAAGACCAGCTTTAGCCGAGGATCGCCGCCAGCTGCTGGCTGACCTGATCCACCGGCTGGGTGCCGTCGATCTTGACGTAACGGGTGTTGCCCGCTTCCGCTTCCTTGCCGTAGAAACCGATGAGCGGTGCGGTCTGCTGATGGTAGACATCCAGACGCTTGCGAACCGTGGTCTCTTCGTCGTCGGCACGGATCACCAGATCCTCGCCGGTCACGTCATCCTTGCCTTCCACTTTCGGCGGGTTGAACACCACGTGGTAGGTACGGCCGGAGCCGGAGTGCACGCGGCGACCGCTCATGCGCTTGACGATCTCTTCGTCCGGCACCGCGAATTCCAGCACGAAGTCCACCACCACACCGGCATCCTTCATGGCTTGCGCCTGGGGGATGGTGCGGGGGAAGCCGTCCAGCAGGAAGCCGTTGGCGCAATCCGGTTGCGCGATACGTTCTTTGACCAGGCCGATGATGATGTCGTCGGAGACGAGCTGACCTGCGTCCATCACGGCCTTGGCCTTGAGGCCCAGCTCGGTACCCGCCTTGATCGCCGCACGCAGCATGTCGCCGGTGGAGATCTGCGGAATACCGTGTTTTTCCATGATGAACTGAGCCTGGGTACCTTTGCCGGCACCCGGTGCTCCCAACAGAACAATGCGCATACACGCTCCTAATTGATTGGTTATTCAATTCTTGAGAAGGCAAAAAACTACACGTTTTCGCCCGTATTAACAAGCTCGCCCCGTGTGAGTGGCCAGATTATCACCAGCCCCTGGCGCCGTCTCTGCGACCAAAGACGCAGGCCCCTGCCACGAAAAATGATTGAAAATGCAGCAGACATCCAGGGTGGACAACGCCGCCCCGGGGGCGGCGTCGGCCAAAAAAAAGCCCACTGCCTTGCAGTGGGCCAATCACATCACGCCTGGAGTAGCAGACGGTTGATACGGGAGACGAAGCTCGCCGGATCATTGAGGCCGCCCTGCTCCGCCAGCTGGGCCTGCTCGTGCAAGAGGCTGACCCACTCACCGAACAGCGCCTCGTCTTCGATGGTGTCGAGTTTCTTCACCAGGGCGTGGTCAGGGTTGAGCTCCAGTATGTACTTCTGCTCCGGTACCGGCTGGCCGGCGGCGCGCATCAGCTTGATCATCTGGGTGCTCATGCCGTGGTCATCGGTGACGATACAGGAGGGGGAGTCGGTCAGACGGTGGGTGACACGCACCTCTTTCACCGCATCGGCCAGGCTCTGCTTGACCCGCGCCACCAGACCGGCGTTGGCTTTTTCAGCCTCCTCCTGGGCCTGCTTGGACGCCTCGTCCTCCAGCTCGCCCAAGTCCAGCTCGCCACGGGTGACGGAGACCAGCTGCTTGCCGTCGAACTCGGTGAGGTGGCTCATCAGCCACTCGTCCACCCGCTCCCACATCAGCAGCACTTCGACGCCCTTCTTGCGGAAGATCTCGAGGTGCGGGCTGTTCTTGGCGGCGGCATAGGAGTCGGCGGTGATGTAGTAAATCTTCTGCTGGCCTTCCTTCATGCGGCCAACGTAATCCTCAAGCGAGACGGTCTGGGCCTCGCCCTCGCCGGCGGTGCTGGCAAAGCGCAGCAGCTTGGCGATCTCTTCGCGGTTGGCGTAATCCTCGGCCGGGCCCTCTTTGAGCACGTTGCCGAACTCGCTCCAGAACTTGGCGTACTTCTCGCCGTCATCCTTGGCCAGCTTGTTCAGCATGGTCAGGACGCGCTTGGAGCAGGCCTTGCGCAGGGAGGCGGTCACCTTGTTGTCTTGCAGGATCTCGCGGCTGACGTTGAGCGGCAGATCGTTGGAGTCCAGCACCCCTTTGACGAAGCGCAGGTAGGTCGGCATAAACTGCTCGGCGTCATCCATGATGAAGACGCGCTGCACGTAGAGCTTGAGGCCGTGCTTCTGCTCGCGGTTGTAGAGATCGAAGGGTGCGCGGGCCGGGATGTAGAGCAGGCTGGTGTACTCCTGGGCCCCTTCCACCCGGTTGTGACCCCACAAGAGCGGATCTTCGAAGTCATGGGCGACGTGCTTGTAGAACTCCTGGTACTCCTCGTCCTTGATGTCTTTGGGGTTGCGGGTCCAGAGCGCGGTGGCGCGGTTGACCTGCTCCCACTCGCCGGGGGTGCCGACTATGGTCTCGCCATCTTCTTCGCGATCCGGGGTGCCCTCCTTGAACATCTCCACCGGCACAGAGATATGGTCGGAATACTTGGCGACCACGGCGCGCAGGCGCCAGTCGTCCAGGAACTCCTCTTCCTCGGCGCGCAGGTGCAGGATGACGTCGGTGCCGCGCCCTTCTTTGGTCACGTCAGCTACCGTGAAGGAGCCTTCCCCTTCCGATTCCCACTGCACGCCCTGGCCCGGCTCTGTGCCGGCGGCGCGGGAGATCACGGTCACCTTGTCGGCGACGATGAAGGCGGAGTAGAAGCCCACCCCGAACTGACCGATCAGCTGGGAGTCCTTGCCTTGATCACCAGAGAGGTGCTTGAAGAACTCGGCGGTACCGGACTTGGCGATGGTGCCCAGGTGCTCGATTACCTGGTCACGGGTCATGCCGATTCCGTTGTCCGAGATGGTCAGGGTCTTGTTCTCTTTGTCCACCACCAGGCGCACGCGCAGCTGGCCGTCGTTTTCGAACAAAGAGGCATCGGAAAGCGCCTTGAAGCGCAGCTTGTCCGCCGCATCGGATGCGTTGGAGATAAGCTCGCGCAGGAATACTTCTTTGTTGGAGTAGAGGCTGTGAGCCATCAGGCTCAGCAGTTGTTTGACTTCAGTCTGAAAGCCGTGGGTTTCGGCGTGAACACTTTGGGTCATCGACCAGTCCTCAAAACGTCGGGTTGAACAGATTCCCAACCTAGATGGGGTTGGCCCACCAAATATCAAGGGGCCAAAGTGCAAACTTGAGAGCAAACTTGCACACTGGCCCCTTGTCGCGGGCTTGGCTGCCCATTTTTTGTACCATCCAGCCAAACCTGTTGATGAGCCGTCGCGAGAAGCCGTCAGCAAGGTATCGATCCGCGCAGGAACCGGAACGTATAGGCATACGTGAGCCCCTGGTTTCACATAAGCGAGCAGCACATGAGCCTTGATCACGGTTTCGCAGCAGGCCCATAAGCAGGTTTAGATGCGCTGGCGCCCCATCAGGGAGTGAGACAGCGTGGTGCCATCCACCAGCTCCAGCTCGCCGCCCACCGGCACCCCGTGGGCGATGCGGCTCACCTCCACCCCGGCGGCGCGGGCCATGTCGGCGATATACCAGGCGGTGGCATCCCCCTCTATGGTGGGGTTGGTGGCGAGGATCAACTCCTTGATGTGCTCATCCTTGAGGCGCCGCTCCAGGATCTCCAGCCCCAGCTCCTCGGGCCCTATGCCGTCCAGGGGCGACAGATGGCCCATCAGCACGAAGTAGCGGCCGGAGAACTGGCCGGTCTGCTCGATGGCCGCCACGTCTGCCGGGCTTTCCACCACGCAGAGCAGACCGTTCTCCTCGCGCTTGGGATTGGCGCAGATCTCGCAGCGATCGTTCTCGGTGAAGGTGCGGCAGTGGCTGCAATGACCGATTTCGGTCAGCGCCCGATTGAGCAGGGAGGCGAGACGCAGGCCGCCGCTGCGCTCGCGCTCCAGCAGGGTGAACGCCATGCGCTGGGCCGACTTGGGGCCCACGCCCGGCAAGACCTGCAGCGCCTTCATCATCTCATCGAGCAGGGGACTGAATTTCATGGGGATATCCTTTAAAGCCGCGCCGAAGGGAGGAGTAGGCCCGCTTGCCTGACGCGGCGCCGACGCCTCCATCCGAACCTATCTTGTTGGCGCAGGACTATACCCGAGCCGCCCCCAGCCGCCAATGGCAGATCCCGCCAAATGGCCCCTCCCCCTTGCCACACAGCTCCTCGGCAAACCGGGTGGCGCCCCGCTTCCCCGGCCCATGCCGACCCCGCAAGGCCATCCAGGGCTCAGAAGGCGATAAAAAGCGCCCAGGATGTTTAGCTTTACTATACGGTTAATGAGTATCGTCAAATAAAACCAAACAAAAATCCCTCCCGATGCCAGCGCCCCTGGCCGCGGCCCCCTGCAAGGGCGCTATCAGGGCACCCAATAAGTTGCGCCGTCACTGCCCCGTCGATTCCCCCTACCCTATGTCAACCATCCAATACCGAACAGGCCCGCCTCGCAGAGCTGCGTCGTCACTGCCCCACCGATTCCCCCACCCTATGACCTCCAATACCGAACGGGGCCCGCCTCGCAGGATCGCAAAGAAGCGCCGCGTCTGGCACTCAAACCGGTGCGAGATCAAGGTAATGGGGGCCACTGACCCGATAAACTTGGCCCCCGCGGCAGGGCCGACCTTCCTCTTTTCCCTGCCAAGCCAAGGCCCCTTCCCCTCCCGGCGCCGCCCATTGCAACCCTGTCCGTTGCACCCTGAGGCCGACGCCGTGGCGGCAGGCCAGCAGACGGGAGTTCGATATCGCATGACATTCCCCAGGATGATCGCCGGATGGCCGCCCCTGCTGGCCCTCCCCTGCCCTCTTGTCATCAGGGAAGGCTATCTGCCCCCTTGTTATCAGGGAGGGGCGCCCGCCTCTCTTTGGATGGCGTCATGACGGCCCGGACCCGGACGCGCTCCAGGCTGCGCCGCGAATTTCATATGGACGGCATAGTGCAGGGGGTCGGCTTTCGCCCCTTCGTCTATGGGCTGGCGCTGCGTCACGGCCTTGCCGGTTATGTCTTGAACGATGCCAACGGCGTCACCATAGGTGCCGAGGGATCCCCCGATCAGCTGGCCAGCTTTGCCCGCAAACTGCGGGAGCTGGCGCCGCCGCTCAGCCGCATCGATCATTTCAGCGAGCGGGTTCTGCCCCAAAATGATGACCCCGATTATGACGGTCAATTCCATATAAAGGCGAGTCAGCAGCAGAGCGCCGCCACTGTCGCCATCTCGCCGGATCAGGGGATGTGCGAGGCGTGCGCCACGGACGTGGCCAACCCCAAAGATCGCCACCATCACTACCCCTTTACCAACTGCACCCACTGCGGCCCGCGCTACACCATCATCCGCCGCCTCCCCTACGACAGACCTCACACCGCCATGGCGGGCTTTGCCATGTGCCCGCGCTGTGCGGCGGCCTATGAAAACCCGCTGGACAGACGCTACCACGCCCAGCCGGTGAGCTGCCCCGAGTGCGGGCCCCATCTCAGCTGGCGCACCGGCAAGGGTGATGCCCTGGCCGAGCGCGAGGATGCCCTGCACGCCGCCGCCCACGCCCTGCAAGCGGGGGCCCTGATTGCGGTCAAGGGGATGAGTGGCTATCACCTGATATGCGATGCCCGCAGCGAGTCTGCCGTGGCGCGGCTTCGCCAGCTCAAGCGGCGCGAGCGCAAGCCGCTGGCGGTGATGATGGGTTCCCTTGCAGAAGCCAGGCTCCATGTCACCGGCTGCGAGGCGGAGTGGAAGCTGCTCGCCTCTCAGGCCAGACCCATCACATTGCTGCGCAAACGCAAAAACGATGATCGGCCGCCAGAATCCAAACTGACAGCCGCGTCGCTGGCCGAGGGGATAGCTCCCGGCATACCCTACCTTGGGATCATGCTTCCCTATACCCCGCTCCATCAACTGCTGCTGGACGCCTGTGCCATACCGCTGGTGGCCACCAGCGCCAATGGTCGCGGCAGCCCGATCCATGTCGAGTGCGAGGCGGTGGTCAGGGAACTCGGGGGCGAGATTGACGGCATCCTGGATCACAACCGCCCCATACTGCACCCCTGCGACGACAGTCTGGTGCAGTGGGCTGGCGGGCGGCGCCAGACGTTGCGCCTCGCCCGGGGTTATGCTCCCTGCACCCCCAGCCTGAAGCAGGCGGTCAAGGTGCCGCTGCTGGCGGTCGGGGCGCAGCAGAAGAACCAGCTGGCGCTGGCCTTCGGCCGCCAGCGCATCTACAGCCCCTATATCGGCGATCTGCACAGCCTGCCGATGCAGGGCCACTTCGAGCAGACCCTGGCGACCTTTCGCGATCTCTACGATCTCAAGCCCCAGCTGCTGGTATCGGATCGCCACCCCGGCTATCTCAGCCACCAGTGGGCCAAGGGCTATTGCCGCGATCAGGGTGCAACCCATCTTGAGGTGCAGCACCATCACGCCCACCTGCTGGCTGTGATGGCCGAGCACGACATCACTGGCCCCGTGCTGGGAGTTGCCTTCGACGGCACCGGCCTTGGCGATGACGGCACCCTCTGGGGTGGCGAGCTGCTGCTGGCCGATGTGAAAGGCTTCGAGCGGGTTGCCCACCTCCAGCCCTTCAAGCTGATCGGCGGCGAGGCGGCGATTCGCGAGCCGGTGCGCCAGCTGCTGGGGCTGCTGTTTGAATCGCATAGCCCTGAGGAGATCAGCACCCTCGATATTCCGGCGATCAAGCAACTGCCCGCTGAGCGGATCAGCAACCTGCACCAGCTCTGGCAGCTGGGTCGCAACGCCCCCCATACCAGCTCCATCGGCCGGCTGTTCGATGCCGTGGCGGCGCTGCTGGGGGCGATCGATGCCCCGGATTACGAGGGCGAAGCGGGACTCCTGCTGGAGGCGGCCGCCTTGCAGCTGGCCCCCGATGAAGCGCCCTTCCCCCTCGCCTTTGACCTCAGCCAATCAACAGAGGGGCCACTGCAGATCGAGTGGGCCGAGCTCATCCATACCCTTGTCAGCGAGCGGGCCAAAGGCACCTCAACCGCCAGCCTGGCTGCCGGCTTTATCCGCGCCATCAGCAAGCTGGTGGTTGCCCTGGCCGAGCGCTTTCCCGGTTATCCGGTGGCGCTGGGGGGCGGCGTCTTTCAAAACCGGGTGCTGATGGACGAGCTGGTGCCCGGCCTCGAAGCGGCCGGTCGGCAGGTATTAACCAGCGAAACCCTGCCGCTCAATGACGGTGGCATCGCCGCCGGTCAGCTCTGGTTTGCCATCCACCATATTGCCACGCACCAGCCTGCCACAGCCGGCTGTGCCACCTTGTCGGAGTCCTGAAATCCATGTGTCTATCCATCCCCTCTCAGGTGGTGCAGCTGCACCCAGAAGATAACTGCGTCACCGTCGATACCCTGGGGGTGCAGCGTCGCGTCAGCTGCATGCTGCTCGAAGAGCCCCTCCAGGTGGGCGACTATGTGCTGCTCCATATCGGCTTTGTGATGAGCAAGATTGACGAAGAGGAGGCGCAGGCCAGCCTCGAGAGCTTCCGCCAGATGGTGGCCCTGATGCCCGATCAGGATATCTTGCCATGCTGACCTTGAATGACTTGTTTCAGGGCTTTCGTCAGCCCGACGTCATCCGCGCCCTCGCCGCGCAAATTACCGAGCTTGCCAAAGATCTCCCCGAACCGCTGCGGGTGATGGAGGTGTGCGGCGGCCATACCCACACCATCATGAAGTACGGCCTGCCCCAGTTGCTGCCGGCCAGCATAGAGTTCGTCCACGGTCCTGGCTGCCCGGTCTGCATCATGCCCAAAGAGCGCATCGATCAGGCCATCGAGCTGGCGAGTCAACCGAGCGTCATACTGGTCACCCTGGGGGACATGATCCGGGTGCCGGGATCCAAAGGCACGCTGGCCCAGCAGCGGGCCAGGGGGAGCGATATCCGCCCGGTCTATGACCCCCTCGATGCCCTGCGCATCGCTAAAGAGAACCCGGAGAAAACCGTGGTCTTCTTCGCCATAGGTTTCGAGACCTCCACCCCCATGACGGCCGCGCTCTTGGCAGCAGCTGAAGAGAAAGGGGTCGATAACCTCTTGTTTCATATCAACCATGTGCTGGTGCCCCCCGCCATTCACGCCGTGATGGCCGACGGGGTCGCCAAGGTGAACGCCTTTATCGGCCCCTCCCACGTCAGCGTCATCACAGGCGCCGATATCTACCTGCCCATAGTCCAGCGCTATCAGGTGCCGGTAGTGGTGAGCGGCTTCGAGCCGGTGGATGTGATGGAGGCACTGCTGATGATGGTGCGCCAGAAGGTGGAAGGCCGCTACGCACTGGAGGTGCAGTACAGCCGCGCCGTCACTGCCAGTGGCAATAAAGCCGCCCAGCGGCTGGTCGAGCGCTTTTTCGAGACCCGCGAGCATTTTCGCTGGCGAGGTCTGGGGGATATCAACGCCTCCGCCCTGCGCCTGCGCTATGCCTTCGCCAGGAGCGATGCGGAGCGCCACTTCCAGCTTGATCAGACCCCCATCGATGACCACAAGGCGTGCCAGTGCGCCGATATTCTGCGAGGGCTGGCCAAGCCCAATCAGTGCAAAGTCTTTGGCCGGGGCTGCACCCCGACCCAGCCCATGGGCAGCTGCATGGTCAGCTCCGAGGGGGCCTGCAATGCCTACTACCGATATATGGGGATCCAATGAGAGAAATTCAGTTAAGCCACGGTGGTCGGGTGATGGGTGGAGATGAACCAGCCTGTTTCGGCAATCTTGTGGAGAACCAGACCCGATGAGAGAAATCCAGTTAAGCCACGGCGGCGGCGGTGTGGAGATGAACCAGCTGATCTACCAGCTCTTCTTTCACCACTTTGGCAACGAGATCCTGCTGCGCGGTGAAGATGCCGCCCTGCTGCCGGTGAGCGGCCCCGTCGCCTTCACCACCGACAGCTTTACCGTCTCGCCGCTCTTCTTCGAGGGGGGCGATATCGGCAAACTGGCCATCGCCGGCACGGTCAACGATCTCGCCATGATGGGAGCCAAACCGGAATACCTGAGCGCCAGCTTCATTATCGAGGAGGGTTTCCCCTACGCCGATCTCGTCCGCATCGTCGAGTCGATGGCCGCAGAGCTTGCCAAGAGCGGCGCCCGCATCGTCTGCGGCGACACCAAGGTGGTGCCCAGGGGAGCGGCCGACAAGATCTTCATCAACACCAGCGGGGTCGGCACCTTCCCCCTGCCCGAACAGAGCCGGGGCATCTCGGTGCGGAGCCTCAAGGCCGGTGACGCCATTCTGGTGTCGCGGGATATCGGCAGCCACGGCGCCTGCATTCTGATGGCCCGCGATGCCTTGCAGCTAGGCTCGACACTCAAGAGCGACTGCACCACCCTCTGGCCGCAGGTAGAAGCGCTGCTAAAAGCTGGCATTACCCCCCACGCCCTGCGCGATGCCACCCGCGGTGGCCTTGCGGCAGTGCTCAACGAATGGAGCAGCGCCTCCCAAGTGGGTATCGAGCTGGAGGAGTCTGCCATTCCGGTCTGCGATCCGGTGCGTGGCCTGTGCGAACTCTACGGCTTCGAGCCCCATGATCTCGCCAACGAGGGGACCATGGTGCTGGCCCTGCCTGCCGAACAGGCGCAGGACGCGCTGGGCATCTTGCGGCAATTCAACCCTGCCGCCAACCAGATCGGCGTGGTGCAGGCGAGCGATCGCCACAAGGTGATCCTCAACAACCCCTGGGGCAGCCGCCGTTATCTGGAGCTGCCGCAGGGGGAACTGCTGCCTCGGATCTGTTGAGCGGCCATGCCGTTCACCCATATGCCATTTTCCCAATTAGGGGGAGGAGTCACTCCTCCTCCCCATATCGGTTAAGGAGCCACCATGCACGAAATGTCTCTGGCCATGGCCGCCATCGATCTGGCGGCCGAACAGGCCACCCAGCGGGGCTTTACCAGGGTGACCGCCCTCTGGCTCGAGGTCGGCAGCTTCTCCTGCGTCGACCCGGACACCATTGCCTTCTGTTTCGAGGCCGCCGCCAAGGGCACAGTCGTCGAGGGGGCCCAACTTCACTTTCAGCACCAGGCGGCAGAGGCCTGGTGTTACGACTGCAACCAGACGGTCACCCTCACCGAGCGTGGACAAGCCTGTCCCGAGTGTGGCGGATACAAATTACGAGTCGCGCAAGGGAACAGCCTGCGCATCACCGACATCGAGGTAAGTTGATATGTGTAGCGTATGCGGATGCGGCCAGGCGCGGATCGCCGGCCATAAAGATGGTAACGACCATGCCCACCACCACGATCACGACCATGAACACGCTCATGAGCACCACCATGAACATGGCCATGAGCACGATCATCATCATGCCCATGAGCAGAGCGCGCCGCGCACCCTGATCATTCACCACCACTATCACCATCAGGGGGATGTCCATCACCACTACCACGGGGTGCGGGCGCCAGTGGGAGCAGAGGGTCATGAGCACCATCACAATCACCCCCACGACCATCATCATGATCACGCCCACCCGCATCACCATAGTCATGCTCATGACCACGAGCATCCCCATGACCACGACCACGACCACGACCACGACCACGACCATCAACAGGGTGAGCTGCACTATGGCAAAGGGGAAGCGGGATTGTCGGTGCCCGGCATAGGGCAGCGTCAGCTGATCGCCATCGAGATGGATGTGCTGGCCAAGAACAACAAGCTGGCAGCCCACAACCGCGAACACTTCGACGAGGCGGCCCAGTTGGTGCTCAATCTCGTCTCTAGCCCGGGTTCAGGCAAAACCACCCTGCTGTGCGAAACCTTGCGCCAGCTGGCCGACAAGCGCCCCTGCGCCGTGATCGAAGGGGATCAGCAGACCAGCGCCGATGCGGACCGCATCCGTGCCACCGGTGTCCCTGCCGTGCAGATCAACACCGGCAAGGGCTGCCATCTGGACGCCAAAATGGTCCACGATGCCTGCCACCAGCTGCCCGCCAATGAAGGGGGCATCCTCTTTATCGAGAACGTGGGCAATCTGGTCTGCCCCGCCAGCTTCGATCTCGGCGAGAAGTACAAGGTGGCGATCCTCTCCGTCACCGAAGGGGAAGAGAAGCCCCTCAAATACCCGGACATGTTCGCCGCCGCCCAGCTGATGGTGATCAACAAGATTGACCTGCTGCCCTATGTCAGCTTTGACGTGGCCCGCTGCATCGAGAACGCCAAACGGGTCAACCCCTATATTCAGGTGATCCAGGTCAGCGCCACCACGGGCGAAGGGATGGATGCCTGGCTTAACTGGCTGGCCACGGCCTGAGGTTACGAGCGTCCGATTACGCTGCGCTAATCGAACCTACCGCCACCAAGGTGCCGGGAATGTTGATAACAAGAGAGGGAGGCATAGGCCTCCCTCTCTTGTTATGTTCGAACCTTGCATGGCTATCTGCGCCAAACTGCCAGCTTCTCATGTGCGTCGCCCCCTCACCCTGGCCCTCTCCCCAGGGATAGGGAACCTGTTCGTGGATACCGATCGTGCCGCCGTATCTGCAAATATTCCGACACACAGATCGCACACACGAATCGCATATTTTGCTCCCTTCTCCCCTCGCGGGAGAAGGGTTGGGGATGAGGGGGTACGCCAGCGCTCAGGCCGCGCTGCTCACGGCAGCCGCCTGCTCGGATGGCCCCTCGCCGACACGGATCAGCCGGTGGCACACCTGGCGCAGCAGTGCCTGCTGGTGACTGAAGACAAGCATGCCAAGCCCGCGCTGCTCGCACTCGCGCATCAACTCCTGCCAGAGCTGGCGCTGGATTTGCGGATCCAGCTGGGCGGTCACCTCGTCGGCGACAAGCAACCGGGTGCGGGGATCGAGGGCGCGCAACAGCGCGATGCGGGCCAGCTCGCCACCGGAGAGCTGACCCGGCTTGCGACTGAGCCACTCTGGTTTGACCATAAAGCGGGCCAGCATGGCGTCATCGGGGCGCCATACATCCCAGAGCGCCTGCCCTGTGGTGCGATAGGGATTGAAGGTGAGTTCGGGGTGCTGGGGCACCAGCTGGATAGGGTTATAACCTTTTACCTGTTCAGGCACTGGCTGCCCATCCAGCAGAATTTCCCCACTTCCCCGAACCGGTTGCCAGCCCGCCAATACCCGCCCCAGCGTGGTCTTGCCATAACCGCTCGGGGCGGAAATGCCGAGCCGCTCGCCCGCTTTCACCGTCAGGATAAGCCCCTGCCAGAGGGGGCGTTTCCCCTGGGTAATGGTGAGATCCCGTACCTCAAACATCAGGAAACCTCCGGCACAGAGAAGAGTGCGTTGAACTCCGGCAGCGCCTGCCAGTGGGCGCGGAGCATCTCGCTCCCCTGCCCTTGCCGCAGATGCTGGCTGCTCAAGGTATCGCTCACCTGCCCCTGATGCAGCGCGACTATGCGATCGGCAAACCGGGCCGCCAGCGCCAGATCGTGGGTGACCCAAAGGATGCCGCTACCCTGATTGGCCAATTCACGCAATTGGCTGAGCAGCAGACAGGCCAGCCCCTCGTCGAGCCAGGCGGTGATCTCGTCCGCCAGAATGTAGCGGGCGCCGCCGAGCGCCGCGGTGCAGGCCAGAATGCGCTTGGCCATGCCGCCGGAGAGCTGGCGCGGGTATCTGTCCAGGGTGGCAGCGGGTAGCTGGTAGCGCTGCAACTGCTCGCCGAGCCGCTCGCGGGAACCGCTCTGGCCACACAGACGTGCCGCGCGGCCCAGCTGGCGTTCCACCGTCAGCAGCGGATTGAGGGCGCTCACCCCCTGCGGCACATAGCAGAGGGTGTGGCCGCGCAAACGGGCCCGGCTGGCATCGCACAGGGGCGTGCCATCGAGGGAGATGGTGCCGTGCATCCGCAGGTTGTCCGGCAGCAGGGTCAGGGCACTTTGCAGCAACAGGCTCTTGCCCTCGCCGCTCCCCCCCACCAGCGCCACTATCTCCCCCTGCGCCAGTTGCAGGCTGATATCGGTCAGCAATGGCTGCCAGCTGCGCCGCCCCAGCCAGGAGTAGTGGGCCGCCTCTATGGTCACATGGTCAAAACTCAGCACGGTTCACTCCTGTGCCACAGCAGCTGTTGCAAAGCGCGGGTAGCCTGATCAAACAGCAACACCAGCAGCAGCAACATCAGTCCCGGGAAGAGGGCCAGCCACCAGCCGCCACCGGCCAGATAACGCAACGCATCGGCCAGCAGCAGGCCAAGAGAGGCCTCGTGGGCCGCCAGACCAAAGCCGAGAAAGCTCAAGGCGGCGCTGTGCAGCACCGCATGGGGAAACATCAGCAGGGTGCCGATAAACCACTGGGGCAAGAGCCCCGGCAGCAGGTGGGTGCGCCAGCGACGCAGCGCCCCCATCCCCTGACAACGGGCCAGCACCACATAGTCGCTGCAGGCGATCCGCCGCGCTTCTGCGCAAAGGATCAGCGCCAGCTTAGGCCAGTGGGTCAGCGCCACCGCCAGGATCACCCCGCGCATGCCGCCCCCCAGGGTAAAGCAGATCAGGATCAGCAGCAGCATATGGGGTAACGCCAGCATGGCGTCGATGAGCAGCCGCACCGCTACATCGCATCTGGGGTGGATGAGCGAGAGGCTTGCCGCCACCATGGCCAGCAGGCCACTGCACAGGGCCGTGCCTAGCCCTATCTCAAGACTGGTGAGGGTGCCCTGAAATGCCCGCAGCCAGAGATCCCGCCCCATCTGATCGGTGCCGAACCAGTGGGCCAGCGAGGGGGGCTGCTGGCGCGCCAGCAGATCCATCGGTACATCCTGAGCCGACAAGCTCCAGCCGTAGGCGGCCAGCAGTGCCAATCCTATCAGGGCAAAACCCAGCCGCAGCAGTGAAGGAAGCGGATTAAACAGCATGCTCGCCCTCCCAGCCCCGATTGATGCGGGCCAGCAGCAAACTGGCCACAGTGTTGCCAATAAAGACCAGCAGGGTGCAAAAAAGCACGATTCCCATCAGCAAGGGGATGTCGCCCCGCAGCCCCGCATCCACGGTGGCTTGCCCGAGCCCCGGATAAGAGAAAACTTTCTCCGCCAACAGGGATCCGCCAATCAGCTCACCGAGGGAGGCAAACTGCAGGCAGAGCGCCGGGGTCAGGGCGTGGCGCAGCACATGAAAACGCAGCATGGGCCAGCCGCCATCGCCCTGGGCGCGGGCGTAGCGGATAAAGTCACTCTCCAGCACCTCGGCCACCCGCCCCCGGGTATGCAGGGCAATGTTGCCCACTCCGAGCAACGCAAGCGTGGTCACCGGCAGAAACAGATGGCGCAATCGCATCAGCCAGTCCGCCTCATCGGCAGAGAGGCCCGGCGTCCAGGCGCAGCAAACAGGGAGCAGCGGCCAGTGCACCGCAAACAGGGCGAGCAGCAACAGACCGACCCAGAAGGTGGGCAGGGAGGCGAGCAAGTAAGCAAAGCGGCAGATAAAGCGATCGGGCCAGCGGTTAAGATAGCGACCGGCGCAGAGGCCCAGCAAAATGCCGAAAAAGCCGGAGAGCAGCCAGGCGCCCGCCAGCAGCAGGAAGGAGGCAGCAAAGCGGCTGCCTATCACCTGAGCCACAGGCGCGTTGTAGAGCATGGAGTAACCGAGATCCCCCCGCAGCACCTGACCGAACCAGTGCCAGTAGCGCAGCCACAGCGGCTGATCCAGCCCCCAGCGGGCGGCGATGCGGGCGTACTGCTCGGGCGGCACATGGAGCAGATCGTTGCCGATATAGGCCTTGATGGGATCTATGGGGGAGTAGCTCAGCAGCACAAAGGTGGCGACCGAGACCAGACACAAGAGCCCTGCCAGACGCAGCAGGGCTTTTAGCAACAGATAACCTGAATGACTCAAGGGCGAACTTACCGGCACGTCCACCGCCAATCCTGCAGGTTGTTGAGGAGTGACCAGCTACCGTGAATTTCCGGCGCCCCCTTGCCAAGGTCGATGCAACTGTTGGCCAGATAGGTGTGCTGCACATTGAGCAGCCAGGCCCAGGCGGCATCCCCCTGCACCCCGGCGCCAGTTTTGCCATCCCACTCCACCTGCTGCCAGAAGGGTACGGCCGCCTGCCAGTTCGGGGCATCCAGCGCCTGCTTGAGATGGCCATCCACCACAGGGTTGCTGTAATAGCCCGGGTTGTAGAACTCCACGCCGCGGGAGCCGCTCTGGTAGTGGTGATAGAGCTCCATGGGGTCCAGACTCCCCCACCCCATCAGCACCGGATTGGCATGCATCTCGCGCTCGACCTGCTCCCAGCTGCCGGATTTGAGGCTCACCTCCAGACCTATGGGTTTGAGCATGGCACGCACCGCTTCCGCCAGATCCCGGCGGGTGCTGTCGCCACTGGTGTACCAGAGGGTAAAAGCGGCGCGAAGCGGGCCCTTGTGACGAATGCCGTCACTGCCCATCTTCCAGCCCGCCTCGTCGAGCAGGGCGTTGGCATGGGCGACATCGCCATCCTTAAAGGCGGCTGCAGGGTTGTTCCACGGCAAGCCTTCTACCGCGCTGTAGGCGGGAATGGCGTGCCCTTCCAGCAGCTGGTCGGCCAGCAGCTGGCGGTCGATGGCGTAGTTGATGGCGCGGCGCACCGCCACGTCCGAGGTTATGTCGTTGCCGATGGGATAACCCTTGGCATCCTTGCCGCCCGCTGGCGGAATGGGGAAGACGATGCCACGGTTCTCCACACTCGGCCGCACCCAGAGCCGCAGCGAATCCGGCACTGTGGGCGCAAGCGACGGGGCGATGCGCACCAGATCGAGTTGATTGCTCCGGGCGGCGGCATAGGCGCTCTCTTCGTCGATAAAGACAAACACCAGCCGTTTGAAGTCATTGCTGCCGCCGGCGTAATAGGGGTTCGCCTCCACCACCAGTTGCTGGCCGGGCAGGAAACTCACCAGCCGGTAAGGGCCGGCACCGACTGGCTTCTGGGCGTACGCCTTGGGATCGTAATCCCGCTTTGACACTATGCCCAAGGAGCCCAGCACGTTGACGAAGGTGCTCTGGGGGGCGCTTAAGACTATGGCAACCTCGGTGGGCGACACCACTTCAGCCTTCACGAAATTGCCCATATCAATCTTGCCGCCGCCCTTGGCCGCGCTGTTGTAGGTAAAGGCCACATCCTCGGCGGTGAGCGGCGCGCCGTTGGAGAATTTCAGGTCAGGCTTGAGGCGGATGAGCCACCTCTTGCCATCCTGGTTCGGGGTCACAGATTCGGTGAGCAGATCCTGCCAGCCGAGATCCGCACTATCGCCAGCAATCTGCTTGAGCAGCGGGCTGTGCAGCAGCAGATGGCTGCCGTGACTCCAGCCAAGCAAGGGGTCGAACCCTTCGGTGGGCTCACAGCCGATGGCGAGCTTGAGCTCGGTGGGTACCGGCTGGGCGGCCTGCACCGAATGAGACATGCCCGAGAGCAGGGCCAGCAGTAGGGTGGCGACCACAGGGGCGCCATAAGGGCGAACCTGGCTGCGGGCATGACGGGGGATGGTCATAAGACTCCTTATCCATCTGAGCCAGCCGACGCAGGGCGCCGGGCGACACATCGAACGAAGGGGCCGACAGGGGCCCCCGATATATGGCGGATGCTCCCTGAAACTAGGACTCGGTGGCCCCTGGCCCCTGGCTGCGGCGGGCTCCAAACAGCCGGCGCCGACCCAGATCCACGCCACCGCCTTGCTGCACCGGCAAGGAGAGCAGCATCTTGAGGGTACTGCTCACCAGCGCCCTGCCCTCCTCCGCCCCGAGATGAGGATCCAGCGGCGACATGAGCGAACAGGCCAGCAGCTGCCCCGTCTCGGGCAGCTCACCCACCATAAAGGTCATATTGCCGCAGGGGAGCTGCAGGGCGAGCCGATCGCTGTTGCTACGCACCGGCCACAGTTGATCCGGCCCCGGCAGCACCACCAGGCTCAGCATCCAGGGGGTGAGCACGCAACCGAGCCACTGACCTTCAAACAGCACGCACTGTGCCACGATTGGCATGGTGGCGTGATAGAAGGGCAGCCCTTGCATCTGTTCCCGGGCGATCAGCTCATACTGGGCCACCAGCAGGGGCGCGGGATTGCTGGCAAAACCCGAAATCTCCTGCACACATTCCAGCTCAGCATCAAGCTCGCTTAAATGGGACTGCGCCATAGACCCTCCCGTTCTTGTTTTGCCCGCTCGGCGGCAGAGAGCGCAATGGCGGGGGCGCCGACGCTGGCCAGCAGGGTCAAGATCCTATCCTTCGCCTCCCCCATGGCGGCGGCCACCACTGGGGTGAGACCGATGCGGGGTTCGAGTGATTCAGGCTCTATGCCGATCAGGGTGAGCCGCTTGGGGGATTCCCCCGTCATGTGCAGCGCCGAGAGCACATCCGCCAGCCCCAGCTGATGGGGGGAGATCTTGCGGCCAAACAGGGTCGGGATCTCCTCATCCTTCAGGGTCACCACAGTGCCCGGCGGATTACCGCTTCGCACCGCATCCGCCAGAATGATGTGGTCGCGACTGGCCATGGCTTCGAGCAGCTCCATGCCGGCGGTGCCGCCGTCGAGCAGCTCTATGCCGGGGGCGAAACGGTATTCGCGCCCCAGCGCCTCGACGATGCGCACGCCCACCGCCTCGTCACTCAAGAGCAGGTTGCCCACCCCCAGGATCAGGGTGTTCATCACAGCACCTTCACCTGAGTCGTTTCACCATTCTGGGTATCCACCACGTGCACCGCGCAGGACATGCAGGGGTCGAACGAGTGGATGGTGCGTACCACCTCCAGCGGCTTGGCCGGATCGGCCACCGGGGTACCTACCAGCGCTTGCTCGTAGGGGCCGGGCTCGTCATTGAAGTTGCGCGGGCCCGAGTTCCAGGTCGATGGCACTACCGCCTGATAGTTGGCGATCTTGCCCTCCTTGATGACGATCCAGTGGGAGAGCATGCCGCGCGGCGCCTCTTCAAAGCCCACCCCGCGAAACTCCTTGTCCGCCGGGATCTCGGCCTTGATATAGGCTGTGGTGTCCCCCTTGCCGATGTTGTCGATGAGCGCCTTCCACTGGTGCGCCAGGGTGTCTTTTAGCACGCAGCAGCGCACCGCCCGGCCGATGATGCGGCCCAGGGTGGAGTGCAGTTGCTCGGTCTTGATGGCAGAGCCGGTGAGTGCCTTGTAGATGCCATTCAACTGGTCGAAGTGCGCCACCGTTTCCGGGTGTTTGGCGGCCAGTTTCACCAGCAAGTCTGCGAGAGGCCCTACCTCCACCACCTTGCCGTAGAAGGTGGGGGATTTGACCCAGGAGTATTTGCCGTCATCCTGCCAGCCGGTGTAGTTCGGCTCCGTCTTGCCCTCCCAGGGCTTGAGGGGGGCGTCATCCTTGTACCAGGCGTGCTTGTTGCTCTCGGCGATGCCATCCATCAGCCAGGCGTCCTGATGGCTCTCTATGGGGCGGTAATTCGCCAGATCGCCGTTTTCGATGTAGCCGCCCGGCATCAGGAAGCTGCCGCCGTCGGCATCGGTGGGGAGCTCGGGCACGCTCAGGTAGTGCTTGGCCCCCTGCCCCAGTGCCAGCCACTCGGGATAGTGGGCGGCTATGATGGCGGCATCCACCTTGTAGACCTGTTCGATAAACTCGCCGAGCCGGTCGATAAAGCTCTTCACATACATGAGGCGCTCGAGGTTGAGCACGCTGGGCGCATCCAGGTTGATGGGGTTGGCCACGCCGCCCACCGCCAGGTTCTGAATGTGCGGGCTCTTGCCCCCCAGGATGGCGACGATGCGGTTGGCATCGCGCTGGCACTCCAGTGCCTGCAGGTAGTGGGCCACGGCGATGAGGTTCACCTCAGGGCTCAGCTTCATCGCCTTGTGGCCCCAGTAGCCGTTGGCAAAGATGCCTAGCTGGCCGCTGGCAACCAGGGCGCGGATCTTGTCCTGCACCTTGGTCAGCTCCTCGGCGCTGTTGAGGGACCAGGTAGAGACCCCCTTGAGAATATCCGCCGCCTTCTGCGGATTGGCCTCAAGGGCTGCCGTGATGTCCACCCAGTCCAGCGCGGAGAGCTGGTAGAAGTGGACTATGTGATCGTGGATGTTGTGGGCCGCGATGATGAGGTTGCGGATGAACTGGGCGTTGACCGGCACCTTGGCGCCGATGGCGTTCTCCACCGCCCGCACCGAGGCGATGGCGTGAATGGAGGTACAGACCCCGCAGATGCGCTGCACAATCATCCAGGCATCGCGCGGGTCGTTGCCTTTGACGATCTCCTCCATCCCGCGCCACATGGTGCCGGACGACCAGGCTTTGGTCACTTTGCCGCCTTCGATTTCGCAGTCGATACGCAGGTGCCCCTCAATGCGGGTGATGGGGTCTATGGTGATACGTTGGCTCATACGTTGGCTTTCCCTCGGGCCTGATAATCTTGGTGAACACGTTCAAGTGATGGCAGTACCGGCAGCAGCCGGATCAACAGCAAATAGGCACACACCTCGATGGCGACGAAGCCCAGGGAGATCAGTACCTCCTCCGCAGAGGGGAAGTAGTGGTAGCCATTGCCGGGGTTGAAGGCGAGCAGGGAGTAATCCAGCCGCCAGAGGGCGGCGCCCAGCAGCATGCTGAGGGCCCCCAGGAACAACATGCGCGAATCCCGGCGGCTCTTGTCCCAGTGGAACACCAGCAGCGGGAATATCATCAGCGCGATCTCGCTCCAGAACATCAAGGCGTAGCGATTCCACTCGGAGAGGTACTCCGACTTGTCGTTGATGACGATCTCGGCAAAGCGCAGCGCCACAAACAGGATCAGGAAGATGTCGATCACCTGGGTCAGCTTGTAGAAGAGTGACTTCTCGTTGGGCCCACGCCCCGCCAGCCCCGCCTGCACCAAAGAGCCCTCGAACACTACGATGGAGAAGCCCATGATGAAGGCGGTGAGCAAGGAGAAGACAGGCAGCAACTCGTAGCTTTGCCAGAGCGGATGTATCTTCTCCCCCGCCACTATCATCAGGGAACCCATGGAGGACTGGTGCATGGTGGGCAGCAGCGCCCCCAACGCCAGCACGAAGAACATGATCTTGTTGAGGCGAATGAGTGACGCCTTCCAGCCGAACTTCTCCAACAGCACAGGTGCGAACTCCAGCGCCATGACCCCGATATAGATGGTCATGCAGACCGCCGTCTCGAACAGTACCGAGGAGGTGTTGAAGTGGCCGGGCAGATAGAAGTACGGCAAATTCCAGTAACGCCCCACGTCTATGGTGATGGAGAGGCCACCTAGCGAGTAGCCGAACAGGCTCGCCAGCAGGGCCGGTCGCACCAGCGGGTGATACTCGCCCCGGTTGAACACATAGACCGCCCAGGCCAGCGCCCAGCCGCCACAGGCGAAACCTGTGCCGATCAGCAGATCGAACGAGATCCACAGCCCCCAGGGATAGCCGCCGTTGAGATCGGTGACCGAGCCCAGCCCGAAGAAGAGGCGTTTCAAAATCAACATGCCGCACAACACGGCGAAGGGGGCCAGCACCAGCACCGGCCAGCTGACCAGCTTGCCGCCCAGCGGATGCGCCTTGTGATTACTCATGATCCTTGCCTCCCTTTGCCGAGCCCTGATCCTGGTGACTGTCAGGCCCATGGCCCTCGTCATCAGGGTGATCGTGGCCATTCTTCTTGCTGTTGCGGCGAATGAGCACCGAGAGCCCGGTCAGCACCACCATGGGCAGCACCATCCCCTTGTAGAGGGTGTGCTGGATATGTTCGGAGCGGGCCCCGGAGGAGAGCTCCGGCAGATCGGGCATGTCGAGCCTGGTATAGGGCACTCCGGCCAGCACCAGCACCTGGGTACCGCCCCCCTCCTTCTCGCCATAGACGTAAGGCTGGTAGCTCGGCACCTGATGCAGGTAGGGGTCGTTGGCGGAGAGGGTCTGGCGGGGATAGGCGTATTCACTGCCGGGGGTGGCCAGCAGGCGGCGCTTGGCCTCGGCCATCAGATCCTCGCGGGTACCGAAAATCACGGCGCCAGTCGGGCACACCTCGACACAGCCGGGTAGCTTGCCCTGATCGATCCGCTCAAGCCCCTTCTGGTTGCAGAGCTCGCACTTGTGGATGGCCCCAAGCGGATTGTCGTAGTCATATTTGGGCACGTCGAAGGGGCAACCCACCATGCAGTAGCGGCAGCCGGTGCAGACGTCCGGATCGTAGTGAACTATGCCGGTCTTGGGATCTTTTTTAAGGGCCTGCACCGGACAGACGGAGACGCAGTTGGGATCGACACAGTGCATGCACTGCTTCTTGATGTAGGCGTAGCCATCCACCAGTTGATCCTTGTGCTCGCCGGTGCCGCTCTTCCACACCTGAATGATGTTGTTGGTGTAGGGGGTCAGCTTGTCGTTGGTGGACCAGGTCTGTGCGCCCTCCGGATTGGCCGGGTTGCCGTTGAGGCGCTGACACTCCGCCACACAGGCCTGACAGCCTACGCAGAGGGTGGAGTCGTAGAGCATGCCGAGCGACCCGGGAATCGGCGGCTTGTTCTTGGCCGCCGCCAGTGCGGTGCCGGGGACGGCTGTGCCCGCCGCCAGTGCACCGACGGAGGCGAATTTGAGGAAATTGCGTCTGTTCACGGTCACTCCTCCCGTGAGGGGTGCTGCCCGGCTTCGTGGCGCTTCTGCTGGCGACCGAGTTCACGCACCGTCATCAGACTCACCCCTACCAGCACCCCGAGGGCGCCACCGATAAGGCCAGTCGCGGTGGGCGAGGTATAGCCCCCCTCCTGGATCTTCACATCGGGTTTATCCACCCGTGGGGTCGGGTTCTCTACCTTGGCGAGCTGGAAGATCCCCTTGCTAAAACCTACCCCTTGCTCGTTGCAGCCATAACAGGGGTGGCCGATACCGACCGGCCAGATGCCGCCGCCCACGTCGCAGAACTCCAGGGTCGAACAGTTGCCATAGGTCTCCGGCCCCTTGCAGCCCAGATGGTAGAGGCACCAGCCCTGACGGTGGCCTTCGTCACCGAACTCCTTGGCAAAGCGTCCAGCGTCGAAGTGCGGACGGCGTTCGCAGTTTTCGTGGATCAGTCGCTCGTAGGCAAACAGCGGACGCTTCTTGGCATCCAGCGCCGGCAGCTTGCCGTAGGTGATGTAGTAGGCGACCGTGGTGAGGAAGTTGTGGGGATTGGGCGGGCAACCCGGGATATTGATGATGGGGGTGCCGATATTGCCGAGGGCCTCCTCCAGACTGACGGCGCCGGTCGGGTTGCCACCACTGGCGGGCACGCCCCCCCAGGCAGAGCAGGAGCCGATGGCGATGACGGCAGCCGCATCGGCGGCGGCACGGCGAATATGGTCGACGATGGGCTCACCGGCCACCATGCAGTAGACGCCGCCATCTTTCAGCGGAATGGAGCCATCCACCACCAGCACATACTTGCCTTTATAACGCTCGATGGCGTTGTGCTTGTTCTCTTCCGCCTGATGACCAAAGGCCGCCGAGAGCACCTCGTGGTACTCCAGCGAGATGGTGTTGAGGATCAGGTTTTCGATGGTGGGGTGGGTGGCGCGCAGCAGTGACTCGGTGCAACCGGTACACTCCTGCGCCCCAATCCAGATCACCGGCGGCCGCTCCGGGCTGGTGAGCGCCGTGGCCATCTTGGCCACGGCATTCTGGCTTAATCCCAGGGTTGCGGCCATCCCGGCGCACAATTTCATAAAGTCACGGCGATTAATTCCATGAGCCGATAAAAATGTATCCTCGACCATTCTTTTTATTCCCGTCAGTGAGCATTGTTTGACAAATGCTTAATGGCGGGAATGCTATGCCTCCCCCTCGCTCTCTATGTTGATCTTTATCAAGTCGAAGGGTATTAGTCGCCGATAAAACTCATCACCACAAAACAAAAAATCCATATGCAGCAATAGGTTATCGAAAACCATTCTCAACTAAAAAATACCCATTAGGGGGTGATTTTGGGAGGTGGTGTATTAAATCCTTATAAACTTCACTTATTTCGAGCATCGTATATTCGAAAATGAAAGAGTTGTCACAGAAACATTTTCTCGTGGCTGATATCGGATATTCTTGAAACAGAGATCACAATTCTTTAAGGAGAGCCCCCCCAAGAAAGGCGAGAAGCTGGCACTACAGAGTCGATTAATTAATCGGCATACCTGGTTGCTGAGCGTCAGTCACAGGACATCTACACCCTATAACCCCTCTTTTTAATCTTCTGCCTAGTGTGAGCCTCAAGTAATCCTCCTTTCATAAGCCCTCTACAAACACGACAACAGCGGGATCTGCTCCCTGACTCAAGGGAAAAACCAAGAAAGGTAGTGATGCCGCCGCTGTTGCATGATATTGGATATAAAAACACCGGCCTTAAGCCGGTGTCGGGGATAACATAATCTGTACTGACAAAGCATGCTTCATGTGCATGAAATGACAGATAATTGTTTACCATTCTGTATGACGGAGATCACACCTTTATCAGGTGATACATTGTAGCTTGTATTTTTATTCTTGAATATAAATGTTTCGCCCATCAATGAAAAATCATTAAGGGATAACTCTTTCCCCTGCTTACCATAATTATATGTTATATCTCCTGAGAAAGGAGAGTAGCATAAATTCAGAACTTTCCCTGTTCTTGTCTTGCAATAATAAAACACGCGTTCTCCACTGTCACAAACTCTGTTGCTAGTACTTTCTGACAATGCATCTATCTCAATATATCGCATTTCACTATATAAATCTGACATTTTATTACTTGTGGGACCATAAGCAATATTCATGATCTTGCTTATGATAACAGCATCTTCACTTGCTACCCCTTCCAAATTAATAGCAGTAATTCCATTGCCTTTATTTATTTCGCCAATACCACTTACTCGCTCTTCACCTGAGCTTGTTGAGATAGATGCACTACCTATATAATTAGATTTCCCAGAAACATCAAAGTAATATATAGCTTTCAGTCTCGGTCTATCAGCAGAGACAGTTATTTTTATAAGTCCATCATTATTTATTTTCTTACATGAGCTATTTCCAGAAAGAAATGGAACTGTGAACGCCTGCCCTTTCCCGCTATGCATTATCGATAAGGTGCTACTTAGTTCATCATCTGAAGTCTTAGTAGTAATATAATACAATATATCATCATTGCAGGCGCTATAGGCATATGTGTACATAGGGATAACACTATAAAAAGCGATGTACAACTTTTTTGAAAAAAGATTCATTAATCTGTACCAGAAACAATATTAAAGATATTATTTTTCAGGATAGCATCCCAATGCATCTTCTTTATCACATTGTAGCAAGGGGATAAGATCAACAAGTTTGTTTGTAATTTTTTTTCTGCAAGGGATATTATATTCCTTTTCGGATATAGTTACTATTACACCTGACACTTCTTCATTTCCTTCGTAGTTACTAAAAATCGAATACTTGTATTTCCCTTTACTGAAAGAAACCTTTCCATATTCAGTCTGGTATCTATAGTAATAATTATGACTGAATCCACTAAACCCATCTCCCAATGAGTGATAAGAAAGCTCAGTCTTATCACCTTTCGAGAATTCATAACTCAATATATTTCCATCAACAAATAATTTAACGTCACCTTTATCAGTCTCACAAGAAAAATACACGTTTTCGCTGCTATACGAAGAAGCTGAAATTAAATAAAGTAACATGAAAATATAAATATTAGAGCGCATTGTAATTATCCTTCATTCGTTTATCATACCCTTTCTGCCTAGGACCATTGTACACTAGTGCAAATGCTAGCCAATCCTTTGCTCGAATAGCTTTGAGCAATCTATTATCAGCTTTTATAAAATTAACAAAAGCTTTAAGATGGTTTTTTTCTGAAACACTGAGCGAATTAACGAATTCATTTACATCTTTATATCCAGCACTCAAGTGGTTGGAACCTAATATCTGGAACTTCCCCCAAGATGCTGCTTTTAGTGCAGCATTCTTATCCAATGAGTAGGCCAGCATTAGTTTCCTATACTGAACTTTATATGCCCCATATCCCCCCCCCACAGGGTTAGATATTTCAGGGTGAGACTTATCATATTTCCCACTCGTCATATTACTAAATTTATGCCTTTCAAACAAAATAGAAAGCACTGCATCATCCTGATCTGAGAACTTATAATAACTGCCTGTACTACCTGTTTCAGTTAATGCTACTGCTTTTATAGCATTTATCTCACAACCAAGCTCAGAAGCAGCATTGACATAATCTGACTCTTCAACTATTTCACCATTATAGAAAGACAAAAATTCAATTTCGTTTAAAGTGTCACCTATATACGTTTTAGGGTACCCATTTTGGGTCTTTATTGCTAACGCCATTATTCCGACAGGTGAAAAGTGCCAACTATCTTTCTCAAGTGTTAACTTAGTTACACTCTGCATCCACTCCAGCTTATCGATCCGCTGCTTTTCGTGATCCACCAACTTGTCAAAGTCGGGCAGACCAATCTTGGCCATCAATTTATCAAGCCACATGTAACTTCTGGCCGAGGATTTTTCATACCACTCACTGGGGTGCTTGACGATTAGCTTATGAAGTTGATCGGCATTACCGCTATTTTGCAGGGCAGCCTGGATCTCTTCACTGCTGAGCTCACCATCGCCATCCGTATCAAAACTTTTTACCAGATTGGTAAAGAATGCAGACGGTGCATCGGGATCCAGATAGCCGTCAGAGCCTGAACCATCGACCTTTTTAAAACCTATCTTCAGCCAGTCATGTTGGTTCAAAAGCTCCACTTGCTCTTTCTTGACATATTTTCCTGACGAGACGCTGACCCACTCCTGCTTGGCAGCGTCTTTTTCAAGCCTGGGTGATTCAACCAACTCTTCCAGACTCTTGCCACCGGTCGCCACCCACTGCTCTTTACCATCCTGCTTTTTCTTCTCATACAAGGGGAGTTCTGCCGACACCTTGGCATAGATGGTTCCCCCCTTGGTGCCCGCCTTGTTGGCCAGCACGTCGTCCAGACGAGGATCCTGGGTGAAAACTTCAAGATGCACCTGATGCTTGCTCTCTTTCCCCCCCATGAGGGAGCCCGGAGTTTCTACTAGGCCGAGATACCCTATGGTTTCCCCTGCGGCGATGGCGACGGGGGATGGCAACACATAGAGTTCGCCAAGATGGGAGGGAGGAAGCGTATTTGCCTTGATATATTTGTCTTCGACGCATACCCAGGCGACACCACAACTACCTGGCGCAGTGTCCACACTCGGCGTCACATATTTGCATCTGGCCATCTTGCGCGCCTTGTCACCATCCCAATGGAATTCCAATTGGTGCGCATCATACTGCAACTTGGTACCGGCAGGCAGAGAAACACTTCTCTTTCCCACCACCGGACGACCTGTAGGCCCATCAACTCCAGGATCCGCACGACCAACCATATTAGTCAGCAGTTCCGCCTCGATCTGATCGAATAGCCAAGTAGGCAGGTTGGGTTTAATCACCTCGACAGCGTCCGGGCTATTGGCGATCCAGACCGAACTACCTTCACTGACCACAACACCAGACTTCTCGGCCTCTTTTATCTGGGCACTGGAAAGCGGGCTCTTGATGATCACCTTGATGAAGTCATACACCTTGCCTCCGACATTCCCCTTTTGGGATGGCGCACTGCTGTCCATTTCCAGCTCGGTATCCTTGGGCAGGGTGAAATGAGGCAAGGCGGCATCGGAACGCTGCTGATCGGCATCGGGGTTGGCGTGAGGAACGGAATTGCGTGCATTCCAGCCTTTTTTCAGTACCAGTTTCTCGGAGGTTTGGTACTGAACCCAAGGCAGCAAGTGCATATAGAGGGAATAGAAGGTGAACTCATTTTTCTCCTTCGTCTCGGGGTTTATTTCGCAATACTCATGTTCGACCAAACAGAAGCAGTTGGAATAGCGTAAGGATTCCCCTTGATACTCGGAGGTCAGGTAATCCTTCATCATCCGGAATGCCACCACCTTGCCATCGGCCATGGCTCTGACGGGGTACTTGTCCTTGCACCAGGGAGCACTATGGTCGCTGATATGAATGCCACCATGCCACTTGTTGTGATTACCAAGGAGGTAATGGCCCGACTTTTCACCATTGATGAGTGCCGTCAGCGCCTTGACGTCCTTGAACTCTTCCCCTTTGGCCGTGAGGATGGGAAATGCAAACTTCATGCTTTCTCCTTATTCAGAAAAGAGGTAGAACGCCGCTGGCTTCTGCTCCTTGAGCAGTGCCTCCATCGCCTTCTCGGTGGGGATGGCCTTGATGATCTCAACCAGCTCGGGAGCCTTGACCACTTCAACCCCCTTGGGCACCACGGGAGCCTTGCCACCCCAGCCGGATCCTGACCCTGCGCTGCCGCCGGCATTCAGCTTGATGGCGGGGCCGACCAGCTTGATGCCGCTCGGATCAACCTTCACGAAGCTGCCGCCCCCCTTGAGGGTGATCTCGGAGCCTGCCTCCAGCACCAGCTTGTCGCCCACCTTGATATGCACTTCCTGCCCGGCCTCCACCAACAATGACTGGCCGAGCTTCTGATGCATGCTGGCATCCACGGTCAGGGAATAGTCTGCCTTGATCTGGTCGCGCTTCTCCCCCTCCACTGTCAGGTGGTCATTGGCCTTGATGCGGGTCACCCGCTCATTGTCGATGTCCCTGTGCTCGTCGTGCTTGATATGCCAGGCGGCGTCGTTTTCGATGAGCAGGTTCAGGTCTTTCTGACCGTGGATATAGATCTCTTCCTGCCCCGCCTGGTCTTCGAAGCGCAGCTCGTTGAACCCCTCCCCCTGATGGGTTTCGGTGCGCAGCACTGTGCGGGTCTTGTTGGCCGGCAACTCGTAGGGCGGCCGATTGGTGGCATGGAAGGTGCGGCCCGTGATGATGGGCTGGTCCGGGTCCCCTTCGAGGAAACTAACTATCACCTCGTGGCCGATGCGCGGGATAGCCATGATGCCGTACTGACCGCCCGCCCAGCCCTGACTCACCCGCACCCAGCAGGAGCTCATATCGTTGCTAGAACCGTAGCGGTCCCAGGGGAATTGCAGCTTCACCCGGCCGTGCTCGTCGCAGTAAATCTCCTCCCCTTCAGGCCCCACCACTATGGCGATTTGCGGACCATCCACCATGGGCCTGGCCGGCATCAGCGCTCGCCAGGTGGTGCTCGCCTTCACTACGCCAAATTCGTTGTGATAGACGGTGGGGCCGCTGCCTCCCTCCTCTTCCAGCGCCTGTGGCTGCAAGCCGGTGTGGCTGATGCGCACCACTTGCCAATCGGTGTTGAGCGCCCCGTTCGGGTGTTCGGTGAGGGCGAAGGTCTGGCCCGGCAGCAGGGCCGCGCAGTTGGACTTGCCACTGCCGGTGACGGCATCGTTACGCAGGGCATCGAGTCGGTGCTGGGCAAAGGCCTTGCCGCTCGGGTCCAGCTTGTAGCGGCCCGGGTAGTCGAAGTGCTGGTAGGTATCGCGCTGGTGCGCAAGCTCTGCCCCCATCTTCTTGTGGGAGAGGCCGTAAGCCGGGGTCTTGAAGCTGTAGTCTTTGAGCTCCACATCCGAGGGGCGCACCGCCTCGCGGTAGTGGAACTGGCGCACATAGGGGCCCTGTTCCAGTGAGCGGTTGCCCAGGTTGAAGAAGAGCTCGGGGCCGGCGGTCAGGGCCGCCGCATCGTCGGCAAAGACGATGCGGTGTTTGCCCTGCTCGAACTCGTGGAAGTAGAACACCCCCTCTTCCGCGGCGAGGCGATTGACGAAGTCGAGGTCGCTCTCCCGGTACTGGACGCAGTATTCCCGTTTGGCGTGCTCGTTCTTAAGCGCAAAGGCGTAGTCTGTGATGCCGTGCTCTTGCAGCAGGATGCTGAGGATTTCGTCGGGCTTCTGCGCCTGGAAGATGCGGGAATTTTGGCGAAGGGAGAGCCGCCACAGGGCCGGTTTAACTTCAAGGGTGTAGCGGGTACGGCGAAAGCCGCTGTCCCCTTGAGCAAAATCACTCACTACCCCGCACACCCGCCGTTGCAGCTCGCCGTTGTACCACACCAAGAGCTCGCAGGGCTGGTCCAGCACGGCGCCGAAATCCACATCGGGCTCAGGGCTTGCCAGCTCAAGGCGCAGGCGAAATGGCTGGTTCAGCCCCTCGTCCAGGGCAAACTCCGCCACCACAAAGGTGCTCTCGGGCAGGGCCCCCACCTTGACGGTAAATTGTAATCCTGTGCTGTCTGCCATCAGTGACTCCTTATCCTGCCTGTCCGCTGCCAGAACCAATGACAACGCCGCCGCAGCCGATGGCGGTGCCGGTCACTGCGATGGGCTTGCCATTGACCAGTACCGAGCCGACGCCCCCCGAGATGCTGCGCGGATGGGGGGGATTGTTGGGTTTGTCGTGGGGGGCCAGCGGATCCCCCTGCCGGGCCACCGGCTTGCCATCGAGGAACACATCGGGGCTGGCGGCAATCACCGGGGAGGGGTGAAATCCCTCGTGGTCGGTGCCTATGTCACCGAGCAATGCAATGGAAGGGCACATCTGGATTCTCCGTGTGGGCAAGGGCGCGCCACGGATGACGGCCCTGCCATGGCTCCTGCCCACCCGGGTGGGCAGGAGGCGTAAATGCACATTGGGGTGGCTGTCCAGCAGCCTCCATGCCAACGCAAATGACGCGAAAATATTGTTTTATATCAGTCAATTACAACCAACTACTCCGACCATGACGCAGCGCACTGCAATGGATGGCACAAGAGTGCGCGAAAACATGGCAAAACTTTGCCCACATAGAGAATTTATCTATTCCTTGCGCAATATCTTGCTCGGGGCAGCATGATCACCCACCAATATTGCCTTGCTGCAACTGATAGAGGCGGATATTGAGCGCCTTCAGATCGTTCTCCAGCCCCTTCAGATCCGCCGCAGTGATGGGCTCCCGGGCTGCCCTTCTCGCCTCCAGCTCATCGAGGCGCAGGCTGAACGGAATGTTCTGCATCAGGTTCTTCTGCACCTCGTAGAGCTGGGACTTGAGATAGGAGATGGTCACCGTCTTGCGCTGGCGCTCCAGCTCCAGCAGTTGATCCAGCAGGGCATCCACCCCGGCGCGGGCATCCAGATAGGTCGGCACGCCGAGAGCGTCGCCCTGCTGGCCAGCCAGCGCGCTCTGCCACTGCTTGTCGAGCGACTTGACCGCCAGCGAGTCGGGGTAAAGCATCTGCAGCGAGGCACGCAGTCCCTCGCCATAGCGATACCAATAGAGCGGCGAGGTCTGCTCCAGCCGGGCAAGCTGGCTCTGATAACGGGCCACCAGATCGCTCTCCATCCCTTGCAGGGCCTGCTCCCCCAGCACGATGCGCGCCTGACGGATATCGTCATAGCTAAGCGCCCTGGGCAACTCGGCGGCCGGCTGTTGCAAGCGCTGGGCGACCACCATCTTCTCCTGCTGCTGCTGCTGCCAGCCGAGCCAGCCCATCACCGGCAGGGCGCAGCTGAGCAGGCCGCAGCCAAACCAGAACCAGGCAGGACGCTGTTTGCGATGCTGCTCAATCTTGAGCACTGTTGGTTTGACCTGCCCCTTCTCCCGGCCCACCAGTATGCTGCCCTGGGGCAAGTGCCCGGTCGCCAACCCGGCAGAAGCGCCCTGGTCGCTCTCCATATCCGACTTGAAGAAGACCATGGGCGGGATCTGCAGCTCATCCTTGAGGCCGGGCTCATCGGAGACGATGACGATCTCGGTCTCGTCAAAGAGGTGGGTATAGCCCTCGATGAAGTGCACCAGGTTCTCGACCCGGGGAATGCGGCTCAAGCCCGCGTTGTGCAGCTTCTCGCTGATGAGCTGCAACGCCCGCTCGCAGCGGTAGACCAGCCGCTTGTCCTCGTGGCTGATCTGGTACTGGCGAATGACGTCGCTGATGCGGGCGATGAACCAGTCCAGCATCTCGATGCGGGCCCGCTCCTGATGGACCGGCGGCCAGAAGCTATCCCACTGGGTCACGATGAGGTTGGCGAGAAACTCGCACCCCTCGGTAAAGCCGCTCAGGCCCTGCAGCCGTGAGCGCGCCAGGGTGAAATAGATGGCGGTCTGCAGATCCACCCCGTGCTTTTCGAAGATCTGGCTCGCGAGCTGATGGATCTTGAGCCAGTCCACCTCGGGACGGGAGGCGTGGCTGAGCTTGTTGATCTCCGCTCGCAGCGCCTCGTATTCAGGCAACATTCTGGGGTCGCGCCCCACTTTCAGCGCCTGCTGACCTTGTTGATTCTGTGACATATCGGCTTCCAAAATGCGGGGGCACTCTGTCCCCCCGACTCGATCAATAGAGGGATTCAGGCAATCTGAACTGGCTGAACAGGCCGCCGGTGAAGGGGTTCTGCGCGCTGTCGGTATAGACGCGATAGGTCATGGACCCCTGATCCACCGGGAAGCGCACATCGAAGGTGGCCTCGTTGACCTGGGTCAGCTCCCCCTTGTCCATCAGGCGGAACATGGCCCAGGGGCCGACGAAGCCTTCGCTGCGCGGCGAGCGCTCGCGGGCAGCCGGCACCAGGGTGATCTTGCTCTCGGCCCCGTCGCGCATGGTGTTGGGCCACACCAGCGGGATCTTGGTGCGACGACCGTGGGCGTACTCCAGCAACTGGCCATCCAGGTTCAGCACGCTACGCCGCTTGTTGGCGGTGAGCTCTATGGGCTCGAGGGCAAATTGCACCTCCAGGTTGCCCTGCTGACTGAAGAAGATCTGGCGGATGCGGGCGGCTCTATCCAGCTGTTTCACCAGCTCGGCCTGGATGGGCGAGCTCAGCTCCCCCTCCATCAGACCGCTCTCCACCATGGGTTTGAGATTGACCTGGTAGAAGCTGTCCAGGGTCCCGCCCGGCGCGAAGAAGCGCTCCATCTCGGAGAGGGGCACATCCTTGGCGGAACCGGGTTCGAAGGGATAGCGCCCCGCCAGCTGGCTGTTGAACGGGGCCAGCACCTTATCCTGCCACTCCTGATTGAGGGAGGACATGGCGAGATCGATGACCAGCCGCGAGCTCTGATCGGATAGTTGCCCCACCCAGCGATCCAGCGGGGCCGGCAGGCCACGGGCATACTGCTGCAAGGCAAACACGGGGTCTGCGTACTTGTTGGTCAGGCGCAGCTGCACCGCCTTCAAGGCCGACTGGCCCGGCTCGGTGGCGTTGACGATGAGCTCCAGATAGTGCTGCAACTCCACCAGCTTCTGGTTCACCTCCGAGATCAGCGGGCCCTGCTCACCCCGGCCAGCCAGCGCCGCGTTGGTGGCCATGAAGGGGCGACCGATGCGGGCCGTGATGGCCTGCGCCGGATCCCCTTCCACGTCGGAGATCTTGCGAATGCGGGTGTTGTCATCGAGGGCCGCCAGCACCCGCTGGAACGGCTGATCGTTGCCTGTGATGGCGGAGAGCACGTCCAGTGCCTGCTCCGGACTCTCCAGGGTCTGCACGTCCAGATTGGTCAGCAGTTTTTGCCACTGGTTGACGTAGTCGGTGACGTAACGCTCATTGACCTGACGGGTGATCTCCTTGCGATCCGCCTCGCTCAGCTGAGTCAGCTTGCGCTGGCCCAGCACCCAGGCATCCATGGCGGTGAGATCGATCAGCGTCTTGTCCTGCTTCTGGAAGAAGTCGCTGAAACCGGGCCAGGTCAGCAGACGGGGCACCTGGCCGGCGCTGTCGCTGCGCAGGGCAAAGACGGTGTCGAAGGTGGGTCCCACCTCGTCGCGCACGTAGAGATCCGGCGGCAACACATCATTCGCCTTCACCACCAGGTTCTGGTAGACCCGCTGATACATGGGCAGCTTGCCAAGCTCGCGCTGGGCACCATAGATGGGCTCCTTGAAGGGTACGAAGGCGGTGATGGCCCCCTGATCCCGGGCCGCACGGGCGCCGTGCCAGTCGGTGTGATCGAGGGCGTAATCCAGATGCCCTATCAACTGCTCCTGCACGGCCCCCTGCCCCGGGAAGGCCTGCTGCCAGCGGCTCGCCATGTATTGTGCCACCAGCTCCTTGTTGCGACCCGATGCATCGTCCAGCATCCGCATCACCCGCAGTATGGCGAGTTTCTCCTCGCTGCCCGCCGGTGCCTGCTCGAGATCCGCCAGCAGCCCCTGCATCTGGGCCGGCAGGAAGCGCAGGCTCAGCAGTTGCAGATAGGAGCCCTCCACATAGGGGCCAATCTCGTCCCCCTGATAGAGGCCAAGGTCGGCCACCAGCGGGGTACGATCGCGGTAGTTGCCAAAGGAGAGGGTCGCCTCGCGAATGAGATTGAGGCGCGGCAGCTGGCTCACCCCGAAGGCGTGGGCGTCCGCCACCTCGTTGGTCTCCATGAAGGCCTGGGCCTTGGTCAGCACATTGCGACCCGCCTCCTCGTTGACCCTGTAGAAGTGGTGCCAGCCACCGATGAGGGTCGCCGAGAACAGCGACAGGCAGCTCAGACCGATGGCCATGCGGCGGCGGCGATAGAGGGTGTGCAGCCGGTTCTCCCCGGCCAGATGGGCCTCGGGGAAGATGATGGAGGAGAAGAGCTTGCGCACGAAATAGGTATTGGACTCCCCGCGCAGGGCCGAGTGAATGGGCTCCGGCAGGTTGTAGCGGCGGGAAGCCGCCTGGGCGAACGCATCGAACGGCACCCCTTGCTGATAGACGGAGCTGATGTAGACACCGCGCACCAGCAGCGGCTTGCTCTCTTCTATGGCAAGGGTCTCGTCGAGCAGGCTGGTGACATAATCCTTCAGCCCCGCCAGCTGGCGCACGAAGGAGAAGAGCGCGCTGCGCTGGGCGGCATCGAGCCGGGCCAGCATCAACTCCGGCAGATTCTGGTTGAGGTTGTCCACCCACTGATCCCAGAACAGGGCCAGATCCTGCTGCCAGGATTGACCGTCACCGGGTTGGAAGGTCACCCCCAGCACGGCCTCGCGGGCCTCCTTGTCAAGCTGCTCATATACAACGTCGAAGCCGCGCAGCAGGTCGAGCTTGGTGAAGGTGACATAGAGCGGCAACCGGGTGTTCATGGTGGCCGACACCTCCTGCAGGCGTGCGCGCATCAACTGGGCGTAGGCCTTGCGTTCGGCCACGCTGGCGTGGGAGAGCCAGGCCAGATCCACTGTCAGTACCAGGCCGTTGAGGGGCTGACGACGACGATGTTCGGACAGCCAGGTCAGCAGGTGCAGCCAGAGCCGCTCGTGCTTGCGCGCCAGAGGCTCCAGCTCGGGTTCGGACTGGGACAATAGCTCGCCGGCGGGATCCAGCATCACCGCCTGCTCCCCCAGCCAGCAGTCCACCAGCTGATCCTGCGCCACGTCGCGCAGCTCGGTGTCGAGCCTGGGATTGAGCTTGTTGGCCGGGTTGGCACGGTGAATAAGGCTGCTCTTGCCGCTGCCGGGCAGCCCCAGCACCAGGTACCAGGGCATGGCGTAGAGCGCCCCTTTGCCCAGATGGGTATTCAATGCCTGCAGCCAGCGTTCGAGGAACAGCGCCTGCCTGTCGAGCAGCCCCTTGACCGGATCCTGCTCCAGCACCACCTCGTGCTGGCGCTCGGCCTTGAGCTGCTGCATCTTGCGCCACATCCGCCAGGAGAGCACCCCCAGCAGCAGCCAGAGCCAGAGCAGGGTGAACACCACCCGCCCCCACAGCGGCGCCAACGGCTTGGCGTCACGGATCTCGAGGCGAGGGCCCAGCCACCACGCCAGGATCAGGGCAAGCGCCCAGAGCACCACACCGAGCAGAGGCCAGGAGGGTTTCAATTTCGGCAGCTGTTGCCTTGACCAGGTAAATATGGTTTTGAACATAAAATGTGATCCAACTCCGACTCAATGACTCATTTCGGCACTTATTTCGACAACGGGGTCACCTGGCTCTCCAGGCGGCTGACCAGCCCGGGTTCCCAGTGCGACAGCCCAAGGCGATCTGCCTCTTGCCACAAGTGTTGATAGTGCTGACGCGCAAGCGCCTCCATGCCTTCCTGTGCCAACAGCTCCGCCTGCACCAGCTGGGCGTGAAAGCGATCTCTTGGCTCCTTCATCTGCGCCATACGTTCATCGAGCAGGGCCAGGGCCGCAGCCACCCCCTGCTCCCCATGGCGCTGGGCTATCTCTTCGGCCAGACAGGACTCCCCCTCGCCTCCCCCACCACCCCTGACGGGTTGCAGCCAGCGGCCACATTCGGGGGAAAGGAAGGGGCTGCCGTCACTGAAGGCGAGGTCCCGCAAGGCCGGCAGACGCTGCAAGAAACCATCGAGCTCCTCTGCGATGGCCTTGGCCACGGCGGCAAATCCCAGCTTCTGGGCCACCTCTGCCGAGAGACGATGCCCCTCGAACCAGTAGGGGGCCAGGGTCAGGCTCTGCTCGATGCGCTGCCAGAGCCCCTGCTCGGGGGTGCTCATGGCGGCGCGATATTCATCCACCATGTCCACCGACATGGGGGCCAGCTGGGTTTTGTTGTCCCGGGCCACCATGGGCGGAGTCGTGATGCCGGCCCAGATGGCGTGACGGCGCAGGCGATAGCCCACCGCCGCCTCCGGCTGGCGCTCGATGAGCAGATCCGCCACCTTGAGCTGGGTCTGGCGCCAGGCCCTGTCATTGGAGCTGTCGATCTCGACGCCGGATCCCTTGGTGCTGCCACTGAGCACCATGGAACCCGCCATGCCGGTAGCGGCGGCCGTCGCCACGACGGCGCTGCTCCCGGGTAGCACACCGGTATCCGCCTGGGCCTGGGCCACCTGCTGACGCTGGGCCCGCTTCAACCCCATCAGCAGGGGATCGAGCAGCTCGCCCTTTTCCGGACACAGGGCCAGCCAGACCCGCTCCAGCTGCTCGGCCTGGGCCAGCAACTGGGCCAGCTCGGCCGCCGAGGCGCTGTCACTCACCCGTGGCAGCGCCCCCTCGAAGCGCTTGACGACTTGCACCATCAGCCGCTGTTTCTGGCTGGCATTGCCGGGCCAGGCCAGCAGCCAATAAGCCTGGATCCAGGCTTCCAGCAGACTGAGCGCGGCCCCCATGGGAGTCGCCTTGGCCGGGTGCTGCAAACAGCGCAGCAACTGGGCCAGCACCCGCATGTCCTTGGTACGGCTCTCCAGCAATCCCAGACAGGCTTCTGCCACCGCATTGAGATCCACCTGGCCATGGGCCAGGGATCCCAGCTTGACCAGCTCTGTCTCCACATAGTCCCAGCGCGGCTCGTCGGCCAGCACGGCGCCTCTCGTCTGTTCATCCGGCAAGGGGGTGAGCAGCCGGGCACACCAGGGGTGTTGATAGCTCATGACGCCCCCTACCAGCGACACTGCTGGCGCAGCGGCGCCAGCGCTTCTTTCAGACCGCTCAAGTCGACCCGCAGCACGACGCCGTTGGCCGCCTTGACCTGCAGCTCGCGATGGCCAATCCAGCGCTTGAGCTCCTCGATGGCGGGCAGGCCGCGGCCATACTCCAGCAGCATTCCCTTGTCCCGGATAAACCAGCCCTGGGCGCTGTTGCCGGGGGAGCCGTCGAGCGCTATCTGCACCTGCTCGCCGACCCAGGGCGCATCGAGCCGCAGGCGGATATGGGTGATGCTGTCGACGCAGCCTATGGCCAGGGTCGCCCCCCGCAAGGCGGGACGGGTGAGCGTCTCGCTGCCGCGCCCCTCGTCGCTTTGCAGCAGGAAGGGTGGGCTGTCAGGGGTACGGCCCTGCTCCTGATCCCGGATGGCTTGCCAGGCGGCAGACATAGCCCCGGTGCCAGACTCTGTGTCGGGGCCACTGCCAAGGGCGTCATAGCAGGCGAGCCGCACCAGGGGAGAGGGTTCGCGGCGGCACTGTTGCCAGCCGTGCATATCCAGCTGCGGCGCCGCGCTGCCGGCAGCCAGCAGCAATAGGCCGAGGACGCTCATCAATTCACCTCCAGTTTCTGGCACTTGTGATCCAGGGTGCGCTTGGGAATGTTGAGGCTCTCGGCCACCAGCATGCGGTTGCCCTGGAAGTGGCGCAGGCGCGCCTCGATGACGGAGGCTTCGTACTGCTGCATGGCCCGGCGCAGATCCCGGATATGGTTGTAGTCGTCCATCGAGGCAGGCAGCTCCACACAGACCCGCTCCCGCAGCTCAGGCGGCAGCGCCTCCAGCACCACCTCTTCCCCGTGGCGGGTGTGGGCACAGGCCACCTCCAAGAGGTTGCGCAGCTCTCGCACGTTGCCGGGGAAGTCATAACTTTGCAGTTGCTTCAAGAACTTGCGCTGCAACCCCGCCAGGGTCTTGCCATCCTGGGCGGCAAACTGGGCCATGAAGTGCTGGCACAGCAGGGGCACGTCGTCCATGTGCTCCCGCAAGGGAGCAATCAGCAACAGGCACTGGCAGAGCCTGTGGTAGAGATCGGCCCGAAACTGCCCCTCCTCCACATGACGGCTGAGGGGCTGATGGGTGGCGGCGATGAGGCGAAAATCGGAGTGGTACTCCTGCTCGGCCCCAAGGGGCCGGTAGCTGCGGGTTTCCAGCACCCGCAGCAGCTTGGCCTGCATGGCGGCGGGCATGTCCCCCACCTCGTCCAGAAAGAGGGTGCCGCCATTGGCCTGGGCCACCAGCCCCGCTTTGTTGGCCAGCGCCCCGGAGAAGGCTCCCTTCTGGTAACCGAACAGCTCGCTCTCGATGAGGTTCTCCGGGATGGCGGCGCAGTTGATGGCGACGAACGGCTTGGCCGCGCGATCCGAGCACTGGTGCACCAGGCGGGCCACCACCTCCTTGCCGCTGCCGGTCTCCCCCTGAATGAGCACTGTCAGCTTGTGCTGACCCGCCAGGCTTATCTGCTCGCGCAGCCCGCGGATCACCGCCGACTGGCCGACCAGCTGATCGCCGAGCAGCTTCTCATGCTGGCGCAGTCGCTCTCCCTCCCCCTTCATCTGGCGCAGGGAGTCTCGCAGCACGCTCTGATCCCGGCGGCTGCGCCCCAGATCCCGAATGAGGGTGAGCTGGTTGCAAAAGACTTGGGACAGCTGTGCCAGCTCGGGGCTCTCCGCCCACCCCTGCAACACAGCCCCCTCATCCATCATGGCCAGCACGGCGAACGGCTTGCCGTTGCCGTCCAGAAGCGGCAAGGCATGCAGGCCGCAGTGCTGACCGAGATTGCCCAGCAGGGCGCGAAATCCGGCGTGCTCTATGCGGGCGCCGCCATGGAGGGAGTCCCAGGTGCGGGACTGGGCCTTGTGCAGCACATAGGCGAGCGGGTGGGAAAAGTCGTCCACCGCCAGGGCCAGGGCAACCGCCTGCCCCTTGACCCAGCCGGTGCATTCGAGCTGGCGTCCGCTCACATCCAGCATGCCGAGCAGTATCCCCTTGGGCTGGAAGCTGGCGTCCAGGGTCGAGCTCCACCAGTGGCACAGGTGCTGTTCGTCTCGCTGCTGGGTCAAGGCGAGGGCAAAGGCGAGGGCTTGTTCCATGGTCAGCCCTCCACCTCGGCCACGAACTGATGATCGGCCACCGAGAAGCGGACGCACTTGATGGGTTCACCGGCCGAGAGACGCTGCAGCAGTTGCAGGGAGACCGGAGGCAGCAGGGCACCGTCGATGACGGACTCCAGCATGCGGGCGCCGTTCTCGCTGCGATTGGCGCGGCGCAATATCTCCTCGGCCACCTCCTCTTCCAGCACCACCTCGGCGCCAAAGCGCTCCTTGAGCAGCCTGACCAGTCGGTTGAGCTTGCCGCCGACGATTTGCACCAGGGTATCGTGACCGAGCGGCAGGTAGGGGATCACCTCCATGCGCGCCAGCAGCGCCGGCTTGAAGAAGGCGGCGAGCTCCGGATAGAGGGCATCCAGCAGATCGTCGGGCTGCTCGGCGTGATCCACTATGGTCTGGAAGCCGAGGTTGGAGGTGAGGAAGAAGACCACGTTCTTGCAGTCGATGATGCGCCCTTCCCCGTCCGCCAGCTCGCCCTTGTCGAACGCCTGATAGAAGAGGTTGAGCACGTCCGGGTGCGCTTTTTCCACCTCGTCCAGCAGCACCACCGAATAGGGCTTCTGACGAATGGCCTCGGTCAGCACGCCCCCCTCGCCAAAGCCGACATAGCCGGGAGGCGAACCGATCAGGCGCGAGACAGTGTGCTTCTCCTGATACTCGGACATGTTGATGGTGGTCAGATACTGGCGACCGCCAAACATCAGCTCGGCAATCTGCAGCACGGTTTCTGTCTTGCCGACCCCGCTTGGTCCCACCAGCAGGAAGGCCCCGAGCGGTCGGCCCGGGCGGCGCAGGTCGGCGCGGGCGGTCAGCAGGTGCTTGTGCAGGTGGGCCACCGCCACATCCTGCCCCTTGATGAGGGAGCCAAGGTACTCCGGCAGCCGGGTCACCACGTCCAGCTCCCCCTGGGAGATGCGATTGAGCGGCACCCCGGTCCACTCGGCGATCACGGCCGCAATCTGGGTCTTGTCGACGTGAGCGGAGACCAGCACTTCTCCTTGCTGCAGGGCGGCCAGCTCGCGCTCCAGCCCGGCCAGCGTCTCGGCGGCGGCTTGCAGATCCAGCGGCGCATCGGCGAGATCCAGCGCCTCTCTGGCCAGCATCTCATCCTGCTGATCGGCGAGCAGGGCGGCGCGCAGCTCGACTATCTGGTGCACTAACCCTTGCTGCTGCTGCCACTGGGCCTCCTGCTCGGCCAGCGACTCGCGGCAAGCCTGCTGGGCGGCCTGCAACTCGGCCAGGCGCTCGGCGTTGTCGCCAAGTCCTATCAGGCTCTGACGCTCCAGCTGGCGGATCTCCAGCTCACGCTGGCGCAGCGCGTTTTGCAGGTGGCTGACCGCGCGCGGCGGCGTGGTCAGGTTGATGGCGACCCGGGCGCAGGCGGTATCGAGTACGTCGATCGCCTTGTCCGGCAGTTGACGGCCGGAGATGTAGCGGGCGGAGAGCTGGGCGGCGGCTTGCAGCGCCTCCTCGTCGATCAGCACCCCATGAGCCTTCTCGTAGATGCTGCGCAGGCCGCGCAGTATCACTGTGGCTTCATCGGCATTGGGCTCGCCCACCTTCACCAGCTGGAAGCGGCGCGACAGGGCCGCGTCTTTTTCCACGTATTTCTTGTATTCGCCCCAGGTGGTGGCGGCTATGGTGCGCAGCTCCCCCCGGGCCAGGGCCGGCTTGATGAGGTTGGAGACATCCAGCCCGCCCGCCTGATTGCCGGCCCCGATCAGGGTGTGGGCCTCATCGATGAAGAGGATGACAGGACGCACCGAATCCTTGACCTCCTGCATCACCCCCTTGAAGCGCTTCTCGAACTCCCCCTTGACCGAGGCCCCCGCCTGCATGGCGCCAAGATCCAGCGTCATCAGCTCCACATCACGCAATTTTTCCGGCACCTGACCCGCTACGATGCGCAGGGCCAGCCCCTCGATGAGGGCGCTTTTACCGACGCCCGCCTCCCCCACGACTATGGGGTTGTTCTTGCGACGACGAGAGAGGATGTCGATCATCAGATCGATCTCGTGATCCCGGCAAAGCACGGGATCCAGGCTGCCCTGACGGGCCTGTTCGGTGACGTTGACGGTGAAGCGGGCCAGCAGGCTGGCATCGGCTGGCAGGGCGGCCTGAGTCGAGGTGCCGTTTGCAGAAACGGTAACTTGGGTCTCGGCGGAGTCTTTCACCCACTCGTCGAACTGCTGACGCAGCAGCTCGCGATTGACGTTGGCCAAGAGCCGCGTCACCGACCCCGGCAGGTAGCGCTGCGGAGTCATCAAGAGCACCAACAGCATGACGCCGCTGCGAAGCTGGGCGTGTTGCAGCTCGGCCGAGGCCAGCAGCCAGCTGTCTTGCAGCCACTCCACCAGGAGCGGCGAGAAGGAGGGGTACCCCTGGCCATAACCGCTGTCGGCGCTCGAGGGTTGCAGCAGTGTCTTGAGTTCCTCTACCTCCACCCCGGCCATTTTCAGGATCTGGCGCACATCGCTGAGGGGGGTCTCCAGCATCTTGAGCAGCAGGTGCTCGATGCGGATCTCGGCCCCCTGATGGTTGACGCAGAGGGCCGCAGCCTCCTCCAGCATGTGACGGCAGATGGGGTTGAGTCTTTCCACCAGTACGGGTAGCTCTATACGAATCAAGGCGTGCTCTCCTTAAGTATTTATTTTAATAATTCGCCCAGTTGACGCAGCACGTCCTGGGTCTGGTTATTGAGTTGGTGGTGATAGAGGCCAAAGATGATGGCCAGGATCAGGGCCCCGCCCATGAACAGGCTGCGCAGGGAAACCTGCTTGCGCAGCTGGTAGCGGGAGGCCTGGCGACCGAGGTCGAGGTGAAACACGCTGGGGGCCTCGCCACCGACCTCGGGGGCCAGCTGCTTGTGCAACTGCCTGACGATGCGCTCGAATTCGTCCCGTCCCTGGCTCATCACCTTGTAGCGCCCCTCGAAACCGAGGCACAGGCACAGATAGATGAACTCCAGGATGTCGCGATAGCGCACCGGATCTTCCTGCAGGCGGGCCAGCAGCACGAACACCTTCTCGCCGCCCCAGGTCTCGTTGTGAAAACGGGTCAGCAAGGAGTGTTCAGACCACTCGCTCTGGCTGCCCCAGTCGCGACCCATCACGGCCTCGTCGATGAAGGTGCAGAGGATGTAGCGAAACGAGAGCACCACCCCGTTCTCGTAGCCCTGGGCCATCAGCTCCTGCTCAATGGCCTGGATCTCGGTCACCACCCGCTGATAGAGCTCGGGCACCCTGTCGTGGCGCGACAACAGGCGCACCCGCTGCACCAGCCCCAGCAAGGGGGTCACCGCATCTATCATTGGGTTGATGCTCTGGCCGCGCAGGCGGAACCAGTGGTCCGAGTCCATGTCCAGCTGCTCGGCATGATCGAACAGCAGGTCGCTCAGTTGCTCGTTCTTGATAATGTCCGTGGTCATCTTTGCTTGTTTCCTTGGTGCTATCACTGGCTACGGATGGCCCAGAGCTGCATGTCGAGCTCCGGGAAATCGCCGGCGATGTGGAAGGCGAGCGTGTTGCCCACCGCCAGCATCTGCCAGGCCGGGCTCTGCCGGTCGAGCTGGAAGTAGCTGTAACCGGCGTGATAGGGCAGCTGACGCGGCGCCACCGGCAGCGGCAGCAGCGGAATGCCGGGCAGTTGCAGGCTGATGAGCTCGCGGATCTTGTCGCTGGAGGCCACCTTGGTCTGTTGCAGCAACTGCTTGCGCAGCTGCTCCTGGGGCATGCGGGCGCGCACCGCCAGCACGAAGTCGGCGCTTTGCATCAGCTCGCTCTCCCCCACCACGGCCACCATGACGCCGTACTGGTGCTTGCGCAGCTGGATGGAGACGGCGCGGGGCGACAGCACTGTGCTCAGCGCCTGCCGCAGGGCCAGCATCACCGGCTCGAAGCTCACCTGCTGATCGTCGTGACGATAGGCGGGGAACTCGGGGGGCAGGCGGGACTCGTCGGTGAAGGTCATCAGCTCGCCGCACAGCTGCACCAGCGCCTCGTGCAGCCGCTCCGGGTGCAATGTGCCAAGACGCGAGAGGTGCGACAGCTGGGGCTGGGCCCGGTTGAGCAGTTGCAGCATCATGAACTCGGCCACATCGGCGACCCCCTGCTGACCCGGCGCCGCGATGCGCTGGGAGAGGCTGCGGGCCCGCTCTGCCACCAGACCCGCCGACTCGCCGAGGAAGCGCTTGAGGGTCGGGATGGCCGAGACGCTGATGCTGCAGGGCATGAAGTTGGGATCCAGCACCAGACCGCCGTCCGGGCGCTTGTCCAGAATGCGGGCGATGGCGAGCGAGGCATAGGCGCTGCGATCGTCCCGCTCCAGCATCAGCCGCAGACTGACCCTGCCCACCTCGAGGGAGACCACGTCCCCCCCTTCGCTGTGCAGATCCCGCACGTCGTGGCGATGGGCCTGCAACCGGCTGGAGACCAGACCTCCCTGCCCCACCTCGTTGACACCGCTCACCGAGAGGGGCAGCGCCAGATAGACCTTCTGGTTCGCCACCGAGGCGTCGGTGACCTCCAGGGGGGATGGCAGCACGTCGTCATTGGGAATATTGAAGACGGTGCCGTCCGGCAGTATGCCGGTGGCCCCCACCAGGGCGATGCGGCCAAAGCCGAGGTAATCCTCGTTGATGACCAGCGACTGCAAGCCATAGAAATAGTCGGAGAGCGCGCTCAGGCGAGCGTGCAGCGCGTAGTCCGAATGCCTTTGTTGTTGCTGGAAGTGCTGGGGCTTGATGAAGAGCCCCTCACGCCAGATAACCCGATTTCGACTCGACATGGTTATTCTTCTTCTTGTTGCAGTTCCACTTCATCCAGACGCAGATGAACCAGGATTTGATAGGCCGTGCCCTTGCTCTTGACCTTGATGACCTTGCGCCACTCGGCGCTGTCCGGATCGGCATAACGCGCGATCACCCCGATGTAGCGGGTCTTCTCGTCCAGCTTGATGGGGGGCAGATACTTGAACTGCCCCGGCAGCAGGGTGTAGTCCTGATGATCCAGGTAGTTCTTGCCAAGGGCCTTCTCCACGTCCTCTGTCACCTGGTCGTAGTCGGTGGCGAGCAGCTTGGAATCTTCCGCCAGCAGCAGCACCTGAAACTCGATCGGCGCCGCCTCCCCGCTCTCGTTGGGGTTGACGTCGGGCTCGGCCACCAGGCTCAGCCCCAGGGTGGAAGGCTGGCTGTCATTGCTGCCCACCTGGATGTCCGGGTTCATGGCCACGTCGGCCATCTTGCCCATGGTGGTACAAGCTGCCAGGGTCAGCACACAGGCCCCCAGCATCAACGCACGTATCATCAAATCAGTCCCTGTTGCTGACGCACGGCCTGGTCATAGGCTTGGGCATACACCTGGTGGAACAGCTTGTCGAACCCCTGCTGGCGGGCCGAGGTGAGCTCGCGGTAGTAGTGCTGATACATGTTCCAGGCCCAGCCCTCGTCGGCCATGCCGGGGGTGCCGGTGCGGCGGTAGTGCTCGAAGCGACCGAGCAGGGCCTCGGGCGAGAAGGCTTGAAGGATGCTGTCCAGCGCCGCGCCGATCGCCTGCTGATTCGCCACGTGGTGGATGCGCACATTGCGCAGGCTCTCGGCCACCGCCGCCGGGGCGGTCAGGTGCACCGGGCTCTTCTGCTCGGCAAACATCACCGCCAGGGTCTCGTCATAGTCGAGCCCGAGCCGCAGCGGGTTGTCCTCGATGGGACGCAGGTGCTTGTCCGCCAGCGCCGCCTGATCGCTTTGCAGTTGCAGCAGCCCCTCAACCATGGCCCGCACCGTCTTGCCCATCTCTTCGAGCATGTCGTGAGCCTGCTGGGTATCCTGCAACTGCAACGGCTGACCCAGGCCACGCATCAGCGGAGTCAGGGCGACGTGATCGACCCCCTCCAGCGGATGGGCGTAATCGGGATGGTTCTCTATGGTGGGCATATCCAGAAATTCTTGGTTCATGGTGTTCTCGGCGGCAGAAAAGGGGGACAGGGAGGGGTATTCCCTGCCCGGTTGCGGGTTCGAGTCAGGCTGGTGACGAGCATCGACCAGCGGGGTCAGAACGGAGCGCTCATGCTGCAGCGCCAGCAGGGGGTCGACGGCCAGGGCACGCGGATCGGCCATGGGCTGGCTGGCCAGATCATCGCCGGTCAGCCACTCGTCGAGCTGCTCGGCCGGACGCGTGCCCAGCACCTGCTGCAGGCTCTGCTCGGCCGAGATGGCCCCCAGGTAGGCCCGCAGCCGAAACGGGCCGACGACGAGCTCGTCCCCCTGCTCCAGATGTACCTTGCGGGCCCGCCCTATGGGGGAGGTCGCGCCATTGATATAGGTCTGGCCGCTCAGATCGCACAGGCAGAAGCGGCCATCCTGGTGCTCGACCCTGGCGTGGGCCGGCATCACGGCCCCCAACCTGTCGCGCAGTTGCCAGTCATCCTGCTCGGAGGCCCCCAGGGTCCCCCCCATCTCGTCGAAGCGGTATTGCCCCTGCTGGTTGCCGTCGAGCTGCTCGCTGTTGAGCACCACCAGGGAAAGTTGCTGGTTAAAGTCGTCCACATTCACTCCTGCACACAAATGGTCACGAAGGGATCACTCGGCGGCTGGCCAAGAAAGGTACTCCACCCCAGGCGGGCACTCTGCTCCTCCCCCAGCCGCAGCCCCCTGGCCTGCTCCTGGCCGAAACCAAGTCGCAGATCCCAGGCCAGCTGATCGCGCAAGATGAAGGAGACAAAGGTCACCAGGGCGGGGAAGTGCTCCCCGTTCGGCAGAAACCCGAGAAACTGCCCAAAACTCAGGTTGTTGATCTTCAATAGAAACTTGCCCGCACAGTCGTTCACCTTGTCGCCGATGACAAAATCATCCCCCAGGGTGGCGCAGGCGCTGCCCAGCCGGTTTTGCTGATCCTGATGAATAGGCACCCTGCGCCATTGCCAGGCACTCACCTCCACCTGCGCCAGATCGAAACAGTGCGCCACCAGACCGGCCACCACCTCGGGAGAGCGGCTGGGGCTGGCCAGCAGCCCCGCATAGGAGAGCATCTTGGCGCGGTTGACCGGCAGGCTCTGGCAGACCGCCTCGTTGCCCAGCCCCACCAGGGCGAACATCAGACGGGAGAAACCATCCTCGCCGTTGTCCTGAAAGCGCACGTGATAGCGATACTTGCGCCAGATCCGGTGCAGCAGGGTCAGCAGACGGTGGTGGAAGAAGTCCAGAAACAGACCCAGCTTCTGCTCCCCCTGGGCGTACTCCCAGGCCAGGGAGTCCAGGTAGTAGCCGGGCATGGGCGACTGGCTGCCGTGCAGGCCGAGGAAGGCCACCTCCAGCTCGTGGCGCCCCTTGCCATCGCGGCCGATCTGCAGCACGTCGCTGGTGGGAAAACCGAGGGAGGCGGTCGCCTTGAAGCGGATCCCCTCATCCCCGGGCAGGTGATCCAGCCTGCGCTCCTGATCGGTACCGTCCAGCCGGTTGAGCAGCTCAACCAGCTGGAAGAAACTGAAGCGGGGCGCGTCCCTGGCGGACGTCACATCAGGGAGTGCTGACCGATCTGGACTGGCCACAGGTAACGCTCCTTGTTGTCGAGATTGACCACCTCAAGGAGGTGGAAGGCATTGACGCTGGCATACAGCGAGAAGAAGTGGGCCAGCACAGTGCTGAACAGATAGAGCTCCCCTTCGCTGCCAAAGGCGGACTGGCGGATGGATAGCACCGACTTGAGCCCGCGCACCGGCATGCCCCGCACCAGCCTGTCCACCGGGCTGGTTTCGATCTGCTCTATCCCCGCCAGCCGCTTGCGCGACGCCTGCTCCGCCTGCTTGTCGTGCAGCGCCGGAAAATCGTAGGTGCGCAGCACCTGCACCAGGGCATCGCGGCGCAGCAGGGAGACATAGTTGAGCGAGAGGTTGGAGATCAGCGTCCAGTGCAGGCTGCCATCGAGGGCCGGCCGCAACGGCCGGGTCGGCCGGATCAGGTTGCGGAAGGTGGCAAACGAGGGCGAGCTGCCGGTGGGCACGCAGATGCTACCCACCTTGAGACGGGCGGCACGGGAGCGGTTGGTGCAGGTCAGGGTGACAGAGATGGACTCATCCAGATTGACTGTGGTGGTTTCATCCCCCCGCACGAAGGAGAGGCTGTGCTCGAAACCGTCGCCGCTCACCGACTCTCTGACCCGCACCCGGTAATAGAGCGCCAGCCGCTGCTTGGCCCGCTCTATCTGGTGCTGGAAACTCTCGAACGGCTGATAGATGCGCGGCGTACCGCGGGAGCGCCCCTGGTTGCCCTCGACCCAGCCCTCGACCTCATCAACCGAGAAGATCTCGAAGCTGTCCGCATGGCGATAACTCGCCTTGAGGGGGTACTCCGTCTGGCGACCGTTGAGGTTGACCGGCTCGCTGTCGTGCTGGAACAAATTGATGGCCGGCACGCAGTTGAGCATGAAGGAGTCGGGGCGGATCTTGAGTTCCGCCGGCAGGGGCCGGTCGAAACAGAAGTGGATCTGGAATTCACTCACCGGCAGCGGCTGTTTGGGCCAGTCGCCACCGCTGAGTTCAAAGAAGAGGAAGCTCTCCGGGAAGCAGAAGTACTCCTGCAGGATCCGGTAGCCGGAGTAGACGTTGTTCGGATAGGGCAGGAGCGCATCGTCGCGCTCGAAGCCGACGGGCTTGAGTGCCTTGGCCTCCTGGCGAAAGCGCTTGCCGTCGATCTCCAGCTCGATATGGGAGAGCTGGTTGGAGAGCCAGAAGTAGAGCTCATAGGCGGTGTAACTGTCGCCACCGAGGAAGAAACGCAGCTTGTCCAGCTGCAGTTCGCTCAATGGCAAGGGGGCATGCAGGGCGATATCCAGCGAAATGGTGGAGAGATCGTTGCCGCTTTGGGCAGCGATGTGGCGGATATCGGCCGGATAGACCCAGGCATCGTGACTGGTCTGGAAGTGACAGGTCACTTCGTCCATGGGCAGGCTGTCGAGCTGGCAGCCTTGCTTCACCAGCGCCGGCTGGGTGATGGCTCCCGGAATGACCGAGAACTGCATGATGGTCATGCTGGGCACGGGGCGCAGATAGTTGGGCCAGAGCATATTGAGCAGACCGTGAGTCAGCTCGGGGAACTCATCCTCTATCTTGGCGCGCAGATTGCCGGTGAGAAACGCGAAGCCTTCCAGCAAGCGTTCCACGTCCGGATCGGTATTTTGCTCCGACAGGAAACGGGTGAGTTCGGGATGCGCATCGGCAAATTCGCGCCCTTGCAGGCGCAAAAATGCCAATTCATCCCTGAAGTAATGTTCCAGCGACATTGAGATCAGACCATGCGGTAGTGACGGTGGCTGTCCATATGGACGTTGAACGAGGTAACCTGCTCGATATGCTCCAGTCTCACGTGGGCCGTCACCTGAAACGACATCTCAAGCGGGCTCGCCTGATGGTCGGGTGAACGGACATCCACATGAATGATCCGCGGCTCATAGCGGCGGATGCATTGCCGGATCGCCTCACGGATCCGCCCACGGATGTCGGCGCTGCCCTGGGTGGCATCATTGAGATCGATGACACCGAGCTCGGGCGCGCTGCGGCAATTGCCGGGGCGAGTGTTGAGGATCTGATCGAGCTGGCGTTTGACCGAGTCGATCAGCTCCTCAACGTCCGATTGGGGGGAGGAGACGAGCCCCTCCCCCCGGATCCGGTCAAACAGACTGGCCGCATTGCCTCTATCCCAGGAAGAGAGATACGGCATCGGGCATTATTCCTTGTCCAGACGACCCACCAGGGACAGCTCGAAGCTGGCACCCATGTACTTGAAGTGCGGGCGCACGGCCATGGCGACCTGATACCAGCCCGGCTCCCCTTCCACGTCCAGCACCTTGATCTGGGCGGCACGCAGCGGGCGACGGCTGCGCACATCTGCCGGCGGGTTCTCCTGATCGGCCACGTACTGCTTGATCCAGCCGTTCAGTTCACGCTCCAGATCCTGACGCTCCTTCCAGGAGCCGATCTGCTCGCGCTGCAGCACCTTGATGTAGTGCGCCAGGCGATTGATGATGAACATGTAGGGCAGCTGGGTGCCGAGCTTGTAGTTGGTCTCCGCTTCCTTGCCTTCTTTGGTGTTCGGGAACACCTTGGGTTTTTGCACCGAGTTGGCGGAGAAGAAGGCCGCGTTGTCGCTGTCCTTGCGCATGGTCAGGGTGATGAAGCCCTCTTCCGACAGCTCGTATTCGCGGCGATCCGTGATCAGCACCTCGGTCGGGATCTTCGCCTGCAGCTGACCCATGGCCTCGTAGACATGCACCGGCAGATCGTGGATGGCACCGCCGCTCTGGGGACCTATGATGTTCGGGCACCAGCGATACTTGGCGAAGCTGTCGGTCAGGGAGGTGCCCATCAGATAGGCGGTGTTGCCCCACAGGTAGTGGTCGTGATCCGAGCTGATGTCTTCCTGATAGTTGAAGCCCTTGATGGGGTTTTCGGTCGGATCATAGGGCAGACGGGCCAGGAAACGCGGTGCGGTCAGCCCCAGATAGCGGGCATCTTCCGATTCACGCAGGGAGCGCCACTTGGTGTAGGACGGGCCTTCGAAGACCGACTTGAGATCCTTGATGGACGGCAGATCGGTGAAGCTGTCCACGCCAAAGAAGGCCGGTGCGACAGAGGAGATGAAAGGCGCGTGGGCCATGGCCCCCACCGCACTGACATACTGCATCAGCTTGATGTCGGGCGAGCTGTGGGTGAAGGCATAGTCGCCGATCACGGCGCCGACAGGCTGGCCGCCAAACTGGCCGTAACCGGTCGAGTAGACATGCTTGTAGAGACCGGACTGAGTGATCTCGGGCGAGAATTCGAAATCCTCCAGCAGCTCTTCCTTGGTCGCATGGAGCACCTGGATCTTGATGTTTTCACGAAAATCGGTGCGATCCACCAGCAGCTTGAGGGAGCGCCAGGAGGACTCCAGCTCCTGCACCTCTTTGGCGTGCAGGATGACGTCCATCTGCTTGCTCAGCTTCTTGTCGAGCTCGACAATCATGCTGTCCACCAGCGCCTTGTTGACTGGCTCCGAGGTGGTACCGCTGTCCAGAATGTTGGCGATCAGGGCGGCAACCCCCTGCTTGGCGACACTGTATCCCTCATCCACCGGGGTGATGCGGGCCTGCGCCATGATTTCGTCCAGCAAGGACGAGGAGGCCGCACTCGCCCCCGCTTGAACCTGTTCTTCGACCAAAGACATATTTTTTCCTTATCAGTCAGTCAATTAATCTGCGGATCACTCGGCAGGCTTAATCAGATCCAGCTCCTTGAGCAGTTGCTCGCGAGCCTCGTCACTGGACAGCAGATCCTGCAAACGATTGCGGAAGGACGGGATATTTCCCAGGGGTCCTTTCAGGGCAACCAGGGCCTCACGCAGTTCCAGCAGCTTGCGCAGCTCGGGAACCTGCTGGGCCACGCTGTCGGGAGTGAAGTCTTCCAGAGACTGGATCTTGATCGACACAGGCAACTCGTCCTGGCTGTTTTCTTCCAGACGGTTGGGAACGGAGAACTTCAGCTCCAGTGCAGATTCTTTCATGACAGAGGAAAAATTATTCTTGTCGATGGAGACGGTGTGACGCTCCTCAATGGGGGTCTCTTCCGTGCGTCCTTTCATATTGCCAACCACCATCATGGTCAACGGAAGCTCTATTTCCGCCTGCTGACCACCGGTTGCCGGCACATATTTGATATTGATACGCTCTTTGGGCGCAACAGTGGCGCCATCAATTCCTTTTCCCATGCTCTAAATACCAAGTTAAGGATCCATGAAGACCCTAAAGCTTATAGCCAATGCATCTGTCAGCAACTGTAACAAATGACAGTTGACGGGATCGGCAGGGATCCTGACAAAAAAACATCAGCCGACGGTGCATTCTCGATATATGCCAAGGCAAGGCTTGGCAACCGAAAACACAGTATGCATCTTGTTACTTAATACAACCCGATAACGTCTCTACTCTTTGTTAGAGATCATCTTGGCTAGAGAGCCATTTGCGACAAATGGTATATTTTAAAATATCAATGAGTCAACAATAAATTATTAAATATGGATTTTAAAAGCAGAGTGAAATCAAAAAAATCAAATAAAAACAGCATGTTAGTGAAAATATATGAGCTTAATACAGGATTGTAGCAAACAAGAGTAAATCAGAAAAAACCATTATTCATGTAGGATAAATCTGATATTTACCAAAGATGTGAAGTGAACTTCACATCATGAAAAAGGTCAATCAACAATCTATTTAAAGATTGATTATGTAACAAAAGGTGTCTGCTGATAAATAAGAAAGCCGCCATGATGTGGTTTCATGACGGCTTCATAACGGCTTCATGACTGATTAGTGACAAGAGAACCGGAGCAATAGGGGGAAAAGATGTCATTCATTCACTGCGAATATGTGACATCGGCAACCATATTCGTGGCGCTAAATGTCGTTGCGTGGCTGCACCAGCTGACGGTTTTTTTCCTGTGTCACAAACCAGTGCTGCGCCAGTTTCTGTCCAGCTCCCTTCTCTTGTTCTGTCATGCCTTTTTCCAGCTCACGGCTGGCGGCTGTCGCATCTGTATTGCCATCCGTGGCTGCCAGCAAATACCATGCATAGGCATGCAATCTGTTACGAGGCGCCCCCCAGCCCTGTTCACGCATGGTACCCATACGATATTGGGCTTGACGGTGGTTGGCATTTGCCGCCAGTCGGTACTGTTTCAATGCCAGGCTGTAGTCCGCCTCGCCGCCGAGTCCCAGCCGCAACATCTCGCCATAGGCATAGCGGGCATCCACATTGCCTTCACCCGCCGCAAGGGAAAGGCTCTGGCGAGCCGCCTTCAGCTCTCCCCTCTCCTGCTGCAAGATTGCCAGCTCAAGTTGAGCCTGACTCACACCGCCAGCAGCGGCCAGGGTCAACCAATGTTCACGGGCAACTTCATCGGTCTGCTGCAGGCTCAACTGGTATTCAGCCTCATGGAAGCCCTGGCCTGCGGCCAGCTCCAGCCAGTACCTGCCCAGCGCCAGATCCTGGGGCACCTGTTCACCCGCCAGATAGGCCTGCCCCAGCCACAGCTGAGCTGATGGCGAGCCCGCATTGGCGGCACGCTGATAAAGGGGAAACGCCTCTGTCGTATTCGCTTTGCGAGCCAGGGTCAACAAGGCATCCGGTTGCTGCTGAGCGGCAGCCTTTTCGTACCAACGCTGGGCAAGGTCGGGACGTTTGCTCACCCCCTTGCCCTGCTCATAACGCAGGCCGAGCCGATATTGGGCGTCACGATTACCCTGCTCGGCGGCCTTTTCCAGCCACTGAACCGCATCGACATCGGCGCCGGGCTGGCTGGCATACCACTCCCCCAGAATCAACTGAGCGCCGGCATGATCCCGTTTGGCAGCCTGCTCGAACCACTCGAGACACGCGCTCACCAACTTATCCTGGTGTTGACGCTGGCATTCCTTGCCAAGTTGATAGCTGGCGTCCCGATTACCCAGCTTGGCCGAACGCTGCCACCAGTCATGGGCCAGCCTGGGGTTCTTGGGCTCACCCAAACCAGCCTGATACCAGCTCCCCACCTGCAGCGCCGCTTTACCGCGAATATCGGCATCCGCCGCCAAAGGCCCGGTTTGATCCGCGGCCTGCTTCATCCAGCGCATCGCCTCTGGATAATCGGGCTTGGCAGCCAGACGATTGGCAAGCTCATATTGCGCCTTGCCCTGGCCCTGCTGGGCGGCTTGAGATAGTTCGGATTCAGTCAGTGACGTCGTTGTGGCACAAGCGGCGAGCCAATGGGTCGCCAGTACCAACCATAATGTGCGGTATGTCATTATCTATATCTGCGAATAATTGAGATGGAGGGGGTGGCTGCGTGCATAACACTTTTTGACCACCTGATGTATTTGCTATTTCTCTTCAGCTCTCTTTAAAATTGACCGTTTTCTAGAGACCCTCATGCCGATACAAAGCACTATTGCTCGTTCACGTGGTCCAGCTTGACCAGGTCCAGACCCAGCTTGCGCCCCTCGTTTAACAGCTTATCGAGAATATCAGAGTGACAAATAAAACCTGTATATTGATCAGCATCTATATCCCAAAGCACAACTTCATATCCTCGCGCTTGCAGCCATAAGTCATAAAGCACCAACATGCTCCAAACCGATGCATCCTCATCCGGCTCGGAGCAAATGAAGTGCTCCTTCAAACCATGCATATCCGCCAATGCGTTGCCCTGTAACTCAACTTCCTCGACGTCTCGCCAGTCGATATTGAGACATCCCCAATGCTCATCGGAATTCAGCGCAACAAGTGTTGACACTATACCGTCCTGTAGCGCATCGGCATTGCTATTCATCAGAGAGTTCACTCTGCCGACTCGGATCTCTTCAGGCAGGGGGGATAGCAACGTTGATAAAAACCATTTTTTTCTTCGTCTTTCGACATAAACCATGGGAATCAACAGGGGGGACAAGATGATGACAGAGAGGATCAATAATACTTTTTTTATCACCTTCACTTGTTTTCCTCGATTTCTTTTCATACAGAACCACGGGACCAAGCAACGAAATGCCCACATCTAAAAGTTCTTAATTAACAATGCACATGTAGCCATTGATACATTCAGGGTTTTCAATGCCATATCTTGCGGTAATGAATTTCATCAAGCTAACAGCCTAACTGGAACTATTTTCTACATATTGAGTATTCGCCTGGACTGCTCCAAGATATCACATTGTATTCTCTCGATATCATATGTTTATCCTTATAAAAACCAACTACTTCTGAAGGATACCATCCATGCCCATAAGTAAAGAGCGCTTCATTTTCAATTAAATTATTTATTATTTTTATTTTTTTGATCTTCATCGATAACTGTGAGAATCATAAAGTCACCATCATGAGCAAAACCAAGGCTAGACATTGCATTGACCAGGGACTTTTACATGACTATTATCTTAATTGTGTTTCCTGCCAGTTCGGATACAACAATCGAATCACTCGGCATTATGTTTATTCAACTTTCACTCTTAACATTATAGAGGTTGATGTCGGTACATAATCTATAACTAGCTCTGGAGCTCCCCCAGGAATATGCTGGCTAGGCCCCTTAAAATAATTGTTTTCAGATAGTGGGCTACGAGGGCTCATACTGTTTATTCCTTTTATTTCTCACACATTAAAACCTTCTGATAATGACCCAGGGTTTAACCCCATATTATTTTCAATAGATGCGGCAGTTATTTTTGAAATGGTTACCTCACCACTCCCTGCATCTTCAAAGTACTTCATTACCCCTCGCGTATCGGTTACAAAAGTCCCATCTCTCCCGATCGACGGATATTGGTCCCAACTGGTGGGACTTATATTATACCCCACGTCATCAACCAACATTTGTTTTTGCCGCTCTCTCGCGGCAACCACACTTGGTGGCTCAATTGGCTGATCAATCGGATTAGGATACGTTGAGCCTTCTGATGGGCAATTAGCCGCTTTAAACATCAATCCCAATGGATCCACCCAGCCGGTGGGGTTGGGTGCGTACTGGTAGTTATTGAGCCCGCCAGCCAAGCCTATCGGGTCGGAGGTGATAAATCTACCAGTGTCGGGCTGGTAGTAACGGTGACGGTTATAATGCAGCCCGGTCTCTTCGTCATAATACTGGCCCTGGAAACGCAGGGGGTCTCTACCTCGGCCAGCTCCTGCTTCCAGACGTTGCCATAGGCGCGATAACGCACCTGCCAAGCGGTGTGACCGTCGTGATGAGTCAGGGCCAGCGGGGTGCCGAGGTGATCCAGCTGGTAGTGATAAACCTCGGCCTGATCCCCCTCTCCTTCCAGCTGTACTAGGGGTTTGAAACTGCCCGGCTCGTAGACAAAGCTGCGATAGATGCCGTCGCTGCGGCTCTCGGCGATGAGATAGTTGGCCTGCCACAAGAACTCGGTCACCAGCTCGGCGCCCTGCCCTTTCTGCCCATTGAGCGTCTTGCTAATGCGGCGACCAAAGGCATCGTAGTCGTAGCGGGCTGTGCTGCCATCAGGCAGCTCGACCGCAATCAGCTGATGCTGACAATCGTACTCATAGCGGGTCACCAATGATTGGCCCTTGCCGCGTCGTTCGACGGCCAGACGACCAAATTCGTCATATTCAAAGTGGCGATCGCCACTGAACAGCAGCCGGTTACCCTGGGCTCTAGCAGGCTCCAATTGAGCCCCGCGAATCTGGCTCAGCAGGTTGCCCGCCGGATCGTGCAGGAAGCGTTCGGTCAGCTCACCGCGCACCTCCAGCAAGCGATCCAGCGGGTCATAGCTGTAGTGCTGCTCCGCTTGCACGCTGTCATTGATCTGCAGCAGATTGCCGGTGCGGTCATAGCCGTAGCGCCGCTCACGAGCGATCTGCTTGTCCCGTTGCAGTCACAGCGCCGTCAGACGCCCCTGCTCGTCATATTCGTATTGCTGGATCAGCGTCCCCTGGCTGCGGCGCATCTCCAATCCACCAACCATCTGGTGGCGAGTCAGTTCGGCACCGTTCAGATCAATCCCGCTTAGCTCGCCATGCAGGCAGTGGTAAGCCAACTTGTTGCCATCAGGCAACTGCCAGTGGGCCAGCCGACCCATGGCATCATGCTTGAAATAGCTGGAAGCCAAGCTCGTCCCACTCGGCCGTCACCTTGCCGTATGGGATATGGAAGTAAAGAGATAGAAAAGTCAGGACATGGCGTTATCCTGGCCTTTACACATCCACATATTGAAAGAGGGCTAACTGAATTAATAAAGGTTCAATCCAGTATCCGGCGATAACCAGACCTATACAGATTGCTTCTCGAACGCAGATTACGCTGCACTAATCGAGCCTACGGCCCTAGTCATAACCACTGCTCGATAGTACAGCTCGCCTTGCACTGGTTAAAAAACAACCCAAGTTATCTCTATTGAGTTAAAATTCTCTCTTACGACTCAGCCTCGAACGCTTGTTCTCAGTAAAAATCGTGAGAATCTCAATATTTATATTGGTCTAACCATAACGATACATAGCTTCATCAAGTAGCTTTTTCTCAGCATCAGAGTACTTTGATTGGTCATACCCTTTCATACTCTCCCAAATCCCCCTTATGGGTATTCGTCTATTCTTATCTTTGAGAATTTCAATCAGATTTTCATAGTCATAAAAAAAATCCTCTTTATGATTTTCAATAAGAATTATTAATTGTTCTCTAAAGTATTCACCTTCGGTCATAATCATTCCTTTGGTAAAATATCAATTGCATCAGCCTTTATATATAAAGACTCATCCGTGTTAGGAACTAATTGTCTAGCACCACCCTTTCCATACTCTGGATAAGCCTCAGTGAATGGTTCTAGATCAGGCCCTTTCCCCCCATGACTTCTAGGCACTTCCACTCTTGGAACACCTGAGCCATCATATAATTGCAAAGTATCAAACTTGACACGTAATCGTCCATCACTCCATGACTTATCTGGATCATTCATCGTCACATGTTTTGGTGCTCGGATCTGGAATGCCTCTGTAACCTGATCACCTGTATCTAATTTATCAAAACCAAAATATGATAGTCGAGCCTCTCCCGTATTAATTGCATCTTGGCCGTATTTATATAATGAGCCATCATCATTTAAATACCTATCATACCTATACCCAGTACTCGGCAAAGTCGAGTCGGGGCCACTTGGGCCAACATAAAAATCGGGTTTACTTTGGCCAACACTCGGCGGTTCTTCCGGCCCACCTTGCAAGCTTGGGCTGGCTTTACCATCAATATTATTCGGCCCATTTTCTTTTACATTCTTCAACCCCAACGGATCCACCCAACCAATCGGGTTGGGGGCATACTGGTAGTTGTTAAGCCCGCCGGCCAAGCCTATCGGGTCGGGGCTGATAAATCTACCCGTTTCAGGTTGGTAGTAGCGGTAACGGTTATAGTGAAGGCCGGTCTCGGCATCAAAATATTGCCCCTGAAAACGCAAGGGAGTGGCAACCTCGGCGATCTCTTCCCGCCACACATTGCCATAGGCGCGATAACGCACCTGCCAGGCGGTCGCCCCATTATCACGAGTCAACGCCAGCGGGGTACCGAGGTGGTCAAGTTGATAATGGAATACCTCGGCATCCTGCCCTTCCCCTTCCAGCTGCACCAATGGCTTGAAGCTGCCCGGTTCATAGATAAAGCTGCGGTACTGCTCGTCGGTACGACGTTTATCATCACCAAGCTGATAACTGCTTTCGGCAATCAGGTTGTTCGCCTGCCACAAGAATTCGGTGACCAGCTCGCCCTTTGCCCCACTCACCGTCTTGCGAATACGGCGGCCAAAGGTGTCGTAGTCATAACGGGCCGTGGTACCATCCGGCAGTTCAGCCCTGACTAGCTGATGCTGGCAGTCGTAGTGATAACGGGTAACCAACGACTGGCCTTTGGCACGGCGCTCGATGGCCAGTCGGCCAAATTCGTCGTACTCAAAATGGCGATCACCGCTCAGTAGCAGCCGGTTCCCCTGGGTACGAGCCCCCTCAAACTGGCCACCCAGCGTCTGGCTCAACAGGTTGCCCGCCGGATCATGCAGGAACCGCTCGGTCAGTTCACCACGCACCTCCAGCAAGCGATCCAGCGGGTCGTAGCTGTAGTGCTGCGCCCCTTGCACGCTGTCATTGATCTGCAGCAGATTGCCGGTGCGGTCATAGCCGTAGCTCCGCTCACGGGCGACCTGTTTGCCCCGTTGCAGTCGCAGCGCAGTCAGGCGCCCTTGCTCGTCATATTCGTATTGTTGGGTCAGCGCCCCCTGGCTGCGGCGCATCTCAAGCCCGGCCAACATCTGGTGACGAGTCAGCTCATTTCCATTGAGATCGACGCCACTCAAGGCACCGTTCAGATAGTGGTAATCGAGACGATTGCCATCCGGCAGCCGCCACTGGGCGAGTTGCCCCATGACGTCGTGCTTGAAGTAGCTGGAAGCCCACCCCTGATGTTCGGCAACCAGATTGCCGCCCCTGTCATATTCAAAGGCAAGAGGCCAGACGCCATCATGGACCTGGGTCAGCTGACCATGTTGATCATAGGAGAACTGGATTTCACGGCCATCGGGCAAGGTTTTTGTAAGCAGCCGCCCCATGGGGTCTCGCTCATAGCGGGTGACCAGCTCTGTCCCCTGCTTGCCGAACTCGACCTTCTCGCTCAGGTGGCCATTGAGGTCGTAGCGATAAGCGGTGGTGCGGCCATCAAAGCCGGTTTCCCGCGCGACCAGGCCATTGGGGAAATAGTGAATGCGGTGCTGCTCGCCATGCTCGTTCTCAATCTCGCTCAAGAACAGCTTGGCATTGTCGTAGCGATACTTAAGCTCACTGCCGTCCGGGTTGATGCGGCGGCTCACCAGATGCAGGCCGGGTTGATATTCGTAGCGGGTCTCGCGCCCCAGCTCGTCCCACTCGGCCGTCACCTTGCCGTAGGCGTTATATTCGAAACGGCGGATGCCTCCACCAGGCAGATACACGGCTTGCAAGCGATCTGCCGCATTCCATTCATAATGGGTAATCGCACCATGCGGGTCGTGCCGTACAATCTGGCGACCCCGCTCGTCATAGCGCCAGCGGGTCACGCCACCGTTGGCACCCTTCTCCTCAATCAGCTGCCCAAGGCGGTTCCAGCCCAGTTCGATGCGGCTGCCATCAGGTTGCACCACGGTGCTGAGCTTGCCTTGCGCGTTATAGCTGTAGTGAGTCTCCCGCCCAAGGGGATCCCGTCTTGCAATCACATCCCCTTGCTCGTTGCGTTCAAAACGCCACTCACGATCCCCTTGTACGACTTTGCGAACACGGCCATCCCAGTAACTGTAGGCCGTCTGGTTGCCATCCGGGGCAACCTCGAGGGAGAGCAAACCCGCATCGTCATATTGATACCGGGTCTCGCCCCCCAGGGCATCGCGAGCCAGCACCTTCTGGCCCTTGTCGTTGTAAACATATTCAATGACTGCACCGTCCGGATCCTGCTGACGCACCAGGCGGGCATTGCTGTCATGTTGGTAGACTTCCAGGCTGCCGTCGGCGTTGTTGACGGTCACCTCTCCCTTGTCATCATCCCAGCCATAGCTGACATCGAATCGGGCGACATCGCTCCAGTGACGGATGGCGCGGGCGCGGCTCCCCTCACCTTCCCACTCCCAGAAGAAACCGGCCCCACCCGCGAGACGACGATCCAGGATCACCCCATCGCTGCGATAACGATAATGCTCCCTCTCTCCTGCCCCATTTTCGGCGGCCACCAGATGGCCAGCGTCATCGTAGTGATAGCGCTGAAGGGTAGCCTGCAGCTGCCAGTTGATGCCATCGAATCGCTGCAACTCGATGGCGGTGAGACGATCTTCTTGGTAGACGAGTCGCAGGGCCAGGCCACCATCGTGCTCAACCCAGCATGGGCGACCCTCGGCGTCCGGGCGCACCCTCAGGCGATTACCATAGACATCCGACATCGCCGTCAATCGGCCTTCATTTCCCTGCCAGATAAAATGCAGGAAGGGGGAGCCGGCCTTTGCCAGGATCACCTCATCGGTTTGATCCCCCAGGTAGGCTGCCGCCTCCGACACCCGGTTGGTTATCATGGGCCTCGTTGTCGACGGCAGCGGCAGCTCGACGGCTAACGACTCGTTATCGCGCCAGATCAGGGTCTCACCGCGGCGTTCGAGCCGGTGTGCCAAAGAGTGACTCCAGCCAGGTCCCATACCGCAGTGCTGCTCTACCGCCGAAGTTCGGTAGAGGCGGCCAAAGGTAAAGGGCAGCAGGCCAGGCAGCAGCGCATCTTCCAACGCCAGCAACTCCTCTCCTGTCACCATGGAGACAGGGCAGTTGTTCTTGCAGGTCTGTGCCTCAGGTTGACTGGATTGACCGGATGGCGTTTTTGCCGGTGTGGACACATCCGGCGTGCGGTTGATCTGCTGGACTTCGGTATGAGACTGGAATTTTCGTTTGGCGGCCGTCGCTTGCTCGACCTGAGTCAGGGCCTTGCCATCCCCCACCAGATTGAGATCGGCCTTCTTGGCCGGATTTAGTTTGGCCACTCCGGCCGTCAGTACCTTCTTGGCGCTCTGGGCATGCTGGGCCAGATTGTGCTTTTTGGAGAGCGTGACCAGAGAGGTAACCAGGCGCATCACCCGATCGCTGTTTTTGGTTATGGAGACGGTCTTGGCACCGTAACGGGCCGCAAGGCCAGCGCCACCAGTCAGCACCACACCGACGATGACGTCTATCAGCACAGAGGCGATTACCTGGGCACCAAACTCGGTCTGCTGATCCGGTGGCAGCAGCTTGACCCAGCTCACCAGGGCATAGGCATAGAGATAAAGCAGAGCTTCATCCTGCAGCACCAGCATGGCCGCCTCCATCTGGGAGGCACCCGCCTCGGCCATGGCGGCGGCATCGACGCCGAACTCGGCCAGTTTCTTGGCATTACCCACCGGATCGGCCAGCAGTTCGTAGATGGTCTTGAGATCATCCCATACCCCGACCAGGGCTTTACCAATACCGCTGGCTGCTGCCAGGGAATGACTGCCAAATCCGGCACCGGTCGCGCTGTAACGGCCCCAGGCGGCCTTGTGTTCGCCGTTCCACTCCTGAGTGAGCCAAGCTTCGAGATCTTTTTGTACCGGCGCATAGGATGCAAACAACGCATCGAGATCGCTCTTCTTCACATTGGGGTAGAAGGTCACCCGATAGGATTTGCCCGGGGTGAGCTTGCCTATCTCGGCAATACCCTTGGCATCCAGGCTGCCCTCCTTGACCACGGCCTCGGGCATGAAACCCGTTCTGGTCATGTTGCCAGCTTCCACCTTGTAAGGGGTGTTGCCGATGGGGATGAAGCGCACAGACTCGAACAGATGAACCAGGCGCAGAGTGCCGCTGAGCGGGCACTGGGTCACGACAGATTGGGCTTTACTGCTGCTGGATGAGGCTTTGATCGTCTTGTCGCCGACCTTGATGGTCTGCTCCATATCCATGCCGAGCATGTCACCGAGAAAGAAACTCTCCGCATCCTTGCGGTACTCTTTCAAGGCATTGCGATAGTCGGCAAGTACCTGGTTGAAGACGGCTTGGCCGGCATTGTTCATGCTTGCACCTCTTGACACAGCGCAGCTTCAAGCGCCGGGAATAATTCGGTATCACTCAAGGGGTTGCGTGCGACAAAGCGGGCAACCTTGAGTCGTAAATTGGTTTCGGGAAAGGACCAGTAGAGCTGGCCATTCTGATCGGCAAGCAGCTGCATCAGGTTGTTGACAAGGGGGGCTGGATCTCGTTTTGCCAGCACCGCGGCCAACGATTCGGGCAGGCTCCACCAAGGGAAGGGGCGTGGCGCCAAGGGCTCTGAAGGGGCCAATTCAAAGGCTCTGCCACAGACCCAGAGCTCACGCAACTCGGGCAACAGGGAGGTAAAGCGATCCCCCAGTTGTTCGATGATCGACGCCAGGTAAACGCCATCCCAGTAACGAAAAAACACCGCCTCCCCCTGGTGCAGGATCTGGGTCAGCCCCTGCAGATGAGCATAGAGTGTGTCGGCGGGTTGCTCCGTAGAGAGCAGAAATCCCCAATCACGGGCCGAAGTGCTGGACGCCCACTCCAGAAAGGCACTGCCCTCATCCAGCGCCACCAGATAGGGCATGACGGGGTGCCAGTCTGCATAGGCAGTGCCGAGATAGAGGCCACGGGGGGTATGACGGCCATCCAGCCGGTAGTAGTGCTGTAAGGGGGCGGCATCGCTGGCCCCCGCCAGCACGGCATACAAAGAGGATGAGCTGTGGGCGCCGATCCACTCGGGTAACGAGATGACCTCAGATCTCACAAGCCCCCTCCTTGCACTTCTCGCACTCCTCACAGAAAGGAGCCGCACTCTTCATGGTGGCGAGCTGAGCCGGGCTCAGCGGCACCTTGGGTGGGGGAGGTACGGTAACCCTCTGGGGATCGATGGGAGACTTGCCCGCCCAACCGGCGCCCGAGCCCGGGCTGCCGCCCGAGTTCATCTTGATGGTGGGGCCGACCAGGGTGACGCCACCGCCATCGACCTTGATAAAGCAGCCGCCCACCTTGACGGTAATTTCAGATCCCGCTTCCAACACCACCTTGGCACCGGCTTTGACGTGCACTTCCTGCCCGGCCTGGGTGAGCCAGCTCTGTCCGAGCTTCTGGTGCATAGACGCATCCACGGTCAGCGAATAATCGCCCTTGATCTGGTCGCGTTTTTCGCCTTCCACAGTCAGATGGTCATTGCCCAGGCTCGGTGGGGCCCCCTCCTTTCCCGGCACCTTTCTGATGCGGGTCACCCGCTCATTGTCGATGTCCCTGTGCTCATCGTGCTTGATGTGCCAGGCGGCGTCGTTTTCGATGAGCAGGTTCAGGTCTTTCTGACCGTGGATGTAAATCTCTTCCTTGCCAGCCTGGTCTTCGAAGCGCAGCTCGTTGAACCCTTCACCCTGATGGGTTTCGGTGCGCAGCACTGTGCGGGTCTTGTTGGCCGGCAACTCGTAGGGAGGCCGGTTGGTGGCGTGATAGGTGCGACCCGTGACGATGGGTTGGTCCGGGTCTCCTTCGAGGAAACTCACTATGACCTCGTGGCCGATGCGCGGGATGGCCATGATGCCGTACTGACCGCCCGCCCAGCCCTGACTCACCCGTACCCAGCAGGAGCTCATGTCATTGGAACTGCCGTATCTGTCCCAGGGGAATTGCAGCTTGACCCGGCCGTGCTCGTCGCAGTAAATCTCCTCCCCCTCCGGCCCCACCACGGTGGCGATTTGCGGACCGTCCACCATGGGCCTGGCCGGCATCAGCGCCCGCCAGGTAGTGCTCGCTTTCACCACCCCGAATTCGTTGTAATAGACGGTGGGGCCGCTCCCCCCCTCCTCTTCCAGCGCCTGGGGCTGCAAGCCGGTGTGGCTGATGCGCACCACTTGCCAGTCGGTATTGAGTGTCCCGTTCGGGTGTTCGGTCAGCGAAAAATACTGGCCCGGCAGCAGGGCCGCGCTGTTGGACTTGCCACTGCCGGTGACAGCGTCGTTGCGCAGGGCATCCAGCCTGTGTTGGGCAAAGGCCTTGCCGCTCGGGTCCAGCTTGTAGCGGCCCGGGTAGTCGAAGTGCTGGTAGGTATCGCGCTGGTGCGCAAGCTCTGCCCCCATCTTCTTGTGGGAGAGGCCATAGGCCGGGGTCTTGAAGCTGTAGTCCTTGAGTTCTACGTCAGAAGGCCGCACCACCTCCCGGTAGTGGAACTGCCGCACATAGGGGCCCTGCTCAAGAGAGCGGTTACCGAGATTGAAGAAAAGCTCGGGGCCGGCGGTCAGGGCCGCCGCATCATCGGCGAACACCACCCTGTGCTTGCCCTGCTCAAATTCGTGGAAGTAGAAGAGCCCCTCTTCGGCAGCCAGCCGATTGAGGAAATCGAGGTCGGTCTCCCGGTACTGGACGCAGTATTCCCGCTGGGCGTGCTCGTTCTTGAGCGCAAAGGCGTAGTCTGTGATGCCGTGCTCTTGCAGCAGGATACTGAGGATTTCGTCGGGCTTCTGCGCCTGGAAGATGCGAGAGTTCTGGCGAAGCGACAACCGCCATAGCGCCGGTTTAACTTCAAGGGTGTAGCGGGTACGGCGAAAACCGCTGTCCCCCTGCGCCATGTCGCTCACCACACCGCACACCCGCCGTTGCAGCTCGCCGTTGTACCACACCAAGAGCTCGCAGGGCTGATCCAACACGGCGCCGAAATCCACATCGGGCTCGGGACTTGCCAGCTCCAGACGCAGGTTGAACGGCCGGTTCAACCCTTCATCCAGGGCAAACTCCGCCACCACAAAGGTGCTCTCGGGCAAGGCCCCCACCTTGACGGTAAATTGTAATCCTGTGCTTTCTGCCATCGGTGCGCCTCTGCTGTGAACCCGGCCCTGCAATACTGCCGGGTGACGTCAAGGGGAGTGAGAGATCCGCCCTGGCTGCCACTTTTTCGCCGCCATGGCTACCGCACGCCCAAAGGCGCGCGGTTGGAACTTCAGTCGAGATCTTTCTTGTGCTCGCTCACAGCTGCAAACAAGCAGAAGAAAAACAGACAGGGCGTTATTGAGTGGGAGTCACAAGCAGGCCGGCATCCCGGCCTTCGTGGTCACGCCAGATTGGCCTGGATGTATTGCGCCATCTGGAGGCTGCGGGCATCACCGCGTCTTTGCAGCTCAGCGAGCACCTCTTGCAGGGTGCCGCGATACACCAAAGAGCCCCGCACCAGGGTTCTATGGCTGTGGCCAATGTCGGTGAAGGTGGCGCCCCCTCTGTGCAGGTGGATGTGCGGTTCATTGGTATCGGGATAGAACGACTCTCTTGGCATGCTGCCTCCTTGTCTGATTCAGAAAAGGGAGCCCCCGAACGAGTGCTCCCTCATGGCATCAAGCCTCGATGGGGGCACGCCAGTCGTCGGCACCCGAGGTACCGGCTACTGTGTGTTCCCAGTCGATCTTGCGGTAGGCCAGGGAGACCTGGATCAGCTGGGTGAAGTCGGCGTTGGCCGGATCCTGGCAGTGGGGCATCTGGCAGTCGATGTCGACTATGGTGGCATCGGTCAGCACGGTAGAGAAGAAGTGCTCCTGCTTGCCTTCCACCGAGGTGCGGTACCACTTCAGGGTCACTTTCGGCAGCATCTCGCCGGAGGCCAGGGAGTTGTACATCAGCGGCACGGCCTTGTTCAGGGCCACGGTGAACTTGAACGGCTTGTGGACACGCTGGCCCGCAGGCTGACCGGATTGCGGGTCGGTCGGGACTGTGACGACGTGCTGGAACTCTTGCACCAGCATCTCGTCTTCGTGACCCTGCACGAAGATGTTGCCGACGGAGTCGGAGGTGAAGGCACCGGCGGTGATGTTGCCCTGGGTTTTACCTTCGATGCTGATATAACATGGAGTTGGCATGGATTTGCTCCTGATGGGTTGAACGGTAATGACACTCAACCGAAACCATTAGCAGTGACCGTGCCAATTCATTTTTTTGTTATAAAACAGATACTTGAAATTATTTTTTGCCCACTTCCCCATCAACAGGCCGCAACACCTTGCGCACCCAGTATCTATCGCTGGCATTTATTGCAATGACAGCATTTAACCCCACCATTACGGCAAGATATTGCCCACACCAGCATGTGATACTGCCATCAGCGATGAATGCATGGATCCTCTTGCCGTTATCTCACCCATCGCAGCCCCGCTTTCTCTTACACGGCTCGGCCCTGAGGCAAGGAGCCGTACCAGCCATCATCGGGAAAGCGGGCGCTCCCAAAGGGTAAAATTGTCGTGGGCAGATCACATCGCCAGTCCATGGCAAACGCTATACCTATAGCCATGGGGCTTGGCTCAGGGGCATTACGGTTGAACCCGCCGTCACGACAGCCATTTTCCTCTGCCAATCCTGTTTTCATATGGGGTTTTCAGCCAACAGAGAGGCTGAGCTCAGAGGATCCGTCATGGTGCACTCATGACACCAAGCCCGAATCCCGGCACGCAGCAGCCTCCCCTTCCCCCCTGGTGGCAAGAGGAGTCGGTGGCGGCCGGATGGCACATTTGTCGCACAGCAAGGTGGTCCCATCATGTCGCATCACAGGCCTGTCACCCCGCCCGATCCCCTCAGCCCTCCCCTGTCCGATCCCAGCAACTTCTCCCTGATCCTGGGGGGCCCCCTCTATCAGCTGTGGAGCCGGGCGCATCTTGGTGACATAGAGGCGCACATCAGGCGACGGATCCTCGTCCTGAGCGGGATCTGCTGGCTGCCCCTGTTGTTGCTGTGCGGATGGGACGGCAGCCTGCTGCAAGGGGTGGCGGTGCCCTTTCTGCTGGACGTAGAGACTCATGTCCGCTTTCTCATCTGCGTCTCCTTGCTGGTGTTCGCCGAACTCGTCGTCCACCAGCGCATCCGGGGGATCGTCAGCCAGTTCATCGAACGGGGGTTGATCTCGCCGCTCTCCTTGCCACGCTTTCATGACGCCATTCGCAGCGCCATGATCTGGCGAAATTCGATCCCCGCGGAGGTCGGGCTTATCCTGCTGGTCCTCTCTATGGGGTACTTCATCCGGACCCACACCTTCGTCCTGGAGTCCTCGACCTGGTACGCCACCATGGAAGGGGGTAGCCCGACCCTGACCCTGCCCGGTTTCTGGTTTTTCTGGGTGAGCAACCCCATCATCCAGTTTCTGCTCCTGCGCTGGCTCTACCGGCTCCTGATCTGGACCCGCTTCCTCTGGCAGGTCTCCCGGATCCCCCTCTCCCTCATGCCGACCCATCCCGATCGCAACTGCGGCCTCGGCTTTCTCGGTGGCTCGGCCTACGCCTACTCGCCGCTGCTGACCGCTCTGGGGGCCCAGCTTGCCGGCTTTATCGCCAACCGGATCTTCCATGACGCCGCCGTGCTCACCGCCTACAAACCGGAGATCATTCTGCTCGCCGGCTTCGGCTTGCTGCTGGTGCTGGCACCTCTGACGGTCTTTGCTCCCCATATTCTGGCGGCCAAGCGTCTGGGACTGCGGGAATATGGCGCCCTCGCCGCCGAGTACAGCCGCAGCTTCGAGCACCGCTGGCTGCGCACGGCGGACAGAGACGGGGAATCCCTGCTCGGCGCCTCGGATATCCAGTCCCTCGCCGATCTGGGTACTGCCTATGCCGTCATCAAGGAGGTCAGGCCCATGCCATTCAGTCGGGACATGTTCCTGCAACTGGTGCTCGCGACTGTGGTGCCCTTCCTGCCCCTGCTCCTCACCCTCTTCTCCTTCGAGACACTGCTCGACAGGCTGGTGGGGGTGATCTTCTGATGCAGATAGGGAAGGAAAAGTCGACCTGAGACGGACGGAATACCATCTCCGGCAAGGAGACACAGCCACCCTGCGCTGAAGCCGAGGAGATGACGATCCCAACAACAAAAAAGCCCGACCATCAGGTCGGGCTTTGAATGTGGCGGTGGGCCCGGATTGACTCGCGCCATCCCTGGCGCTCACCCTGTGGATAGCCTGCGACTTTCCAAGCGGGCTATCCTGCCCTCTTGTCGAACCAGGGTCCGAACCGAGCCGCCCCTCGCTGGGCATCAGGGAATATGATAACCCCAGATGCAAAAAACCCGACCATAAGGTCGGGCTTTCAATTTGGCGGTGAGGGAGGGATGATTCGCCACTGCGTGGCTTACCCCTTCGGGGCGGCCGTTGGCCGTTCATCGCAGCAAGCTGCTCTGCTCGAACCCGGCGAGGGTTCTCACCCTCCCTCTATGGGCATCAGGTTTGCGGTGCCCCCAGATGCAAAAAGCCCGACCATAAGGTCGGGCTTTCAATTTGGCGGTGAGGGAGGGATTCGAACCCTCGATACGTTGCCGTATACACACTTTCCAGGCGTGCTCCTTCAGCCACTCGGACACCTCACCAAATTTTTGACTGCTGTTTAACGTGTTCAATCGCCACGTGGTTTGTTGCGCTGCTGCGCTGGAACGGGGCGTAATGTAAGGGATAGGAGCAAGCCGGTCAATCTCATTTTTCATCTTTTGCTATCGTTTGCTCAATTTGCGAACCAACTGACCAAAAAGATGCCGTTTCCTATCCCTTTACGTCAATTTTCAACCGCTTCGTGCAAATGTTCCCCTCTGATAGCCTCCTCTAGCGAGCCGTAGAACTCCAGCTCACCCGGGACAGGACGCACCTTGGCCCGCGCCAGGGTCTTGAGGGGCTGGAACTGCAACTCGGCCACCTTCAGCTGGACCCCCGACTTGGCCATGCGTTTGGCAAATTGCTGGAAGGCAGAGAGCCCGCCGGCGTCCAGGATGGAGACGGCCTCCATCTGCAGGATCAGCGCCTTGTGCTCCCCCACCTGGGCCAGCAGCTCCTCGAAGACCCGCTCGGCGGCGGCAAAGAACAGGGGACCGTTGATCTTGTAGAGCAGGGTCTGCGCCGGCACTTCGCTGGCATAACGGCCGTGCTCGGCCAGGTTGTGCAGTCGGGTCATCTTGGCGATTTCACGCATGAACAGCAGGGACGCCAGGATCACCCCGAAGGTGATGGCGATGACCATGTCGAAGATGACGGTGAGGGACAGGCAGACCAGCAGCACCAGCACATCCGAGCGGGGCGCCCTGCGCACCAGATCCACTACCTTGTGGGCCTCGCTCATGTTCCAGGCCACCAGCAGCAGCAGGGCGGCCATGGCAGAGAGCGGCAGCCAGGAGAGCCAGGGGGCCAGCACCAGAATGGCCGCCAGCACCACCAGAGCATGGACTATGCCGGAGATGGGCGAGGTGGCCCCCGCCCGCACGTTGGCGGCGGAGCGGGCGATGGCGGCCGTCGCCGTGATGCCGCCGAAGAAGGGGGCGAGTATGTTGCCAAGCCCCTGCCCCACCAGCTCGCCGTTGGAGCTGTGCTTGCGCCCCGTCATGCCGTCCAGCACCACGGCGCAGAGCAGGGATTCGATGGCTCCCAGCATGGCCATGGAGAAGGCGGCGGGCAGCAGCCGCTCTATGGCCGCCAGATCCCAGACCACGGGGGCGCCGTCCGGCCCGGGCAGTGCCCAGGGCATCACCAGGGTCGGCGCTATGGGGGGTATCCCCATGCCCTGAGTGCCATCGGCCAGGGTATAGCTGAACTTGCTGCCTATGGTGGCCACGTCCACTCCCAGGGCGTGCAGGCCGACACCCAGGCCTACCCCCACCAGCACGGCCGGCAGGTGACCCGGCACCGGCAGCCGCAATCTTGGCCAGAGCAGCAGCACAGCCAGGGTGGCCACCCCCACCAGGGTATCACCCCACTGCCAGCTGGGCAGGGCATGGGCCAGCGCCTGCACCTTGCCGACATAGGTTTCCGGCATCTCGGGAACGTGCAGGCCGAAGAAGTCCTTGATCTGCAAGGTGGCGATCACGATGGCGATGCCGCCGGTGAAGCCCAGGGTCACCGAGGGCGGAATGTATTCGATGAGGCGACCAAGGCGCGCCATCCCCATGGCCACCAGGAAGAAGCCGGAGATGAGGGTCGCCATCAAGAGGCCCCCCACCCCGAATTGCTGGGCCACCGGATAGAGGATCACCACAAAGGCGGCGGTCGGCCCCGAGATGGAGAAGCGCGAGCCCCCCGTCACGGCGATGACGATGCCGGCGATGATGGCGGTGTAGAGGCCGTGCTGGGGCGGCACCCCGCTGGCGATAGCCAGCGCCATGGCGAGCGGAATGGCGATGATGCCGACCGTGATGCCGGCGATGAGGTCGCGGCCGAAGCGCGCCACACTATAGGGTTCATCGATGCAGGATTGGCGCAATGCGATAGCCAGCTTCACGCCTTGTAAGGAAGCTTGATTGTGCATGTCTAGGGTAATACCAGAAGAGGGAGACAAAGGCCGGAGTGAACCGGCACCCGATCATCATCAAGGGCCGGCAGAGCTGTCGACGCGGCGATGGTATCCAGAGCAACCATACCCGAGCCGGCCCGATAATTCGATGGGCAGGATCAAGAAATGGCCATTACCCCGCATTATTCTCATCGATAGCTCGCATATCGCCGATTTTCCCAGCCATCCCTTCATCTACCTGGTCATCACGAACCTGCATCTTCCCCGCATCCCCCGCCCAACGCCTCAGAGGCAAACCCATCGACAGGGGGGATATCGCCGATATGTATCACCTCCCCTCCATGATCGGCTCATCCATTGCCTCGCCCCCTCCAGGCCGGGGCGCGCCTTCACGGCCAGCTCAACCGTGGCTGCAGGCAGGGCATCTCAAGCTGCTGATTGTGCTGAAAATAGTCCACAGCGCCCAAGTTTTGGGCAAACGGGCCGAAAAGCCATTTTTCCGTGGAATGGCGGGTTGACACCCGTCCGAGGGATCATTAATATCCGCTCCGTCTCGACGAGACAGGCAATTCCTCCTTAGTTCAGTCGGTAGAACGGCGGACTGTTAATCCGTATGTCACTGGTTCAAGTCCAGTAGGAGGAGCCAATTCCCTCGTAGTTCAGTCGGTAGAACGGCGGACTGTTAATCCGTATGTCACAGGTTCAAGTCCTGTCGAGGGAGCCATCTTCTAAAGCCCAGTCTCAGGACTGGGCTTTTTCGTTTCCCCTGCCCCAGGGCGGGGCAAGGCGAAGCTGCGCAGCCTCCCCTCCCTGTCCGCCTCTGCTCATCGCGCCTGGGGCGCTGCCACAAGATGACGCAGGACTACCCTCTCTGGGGTACCAGTCTGGTGCAGCGTCCTTTCCCCCTTGATGACAACGCACTCATCTCTCTGATTTATCAGTATAAAATTACTCATATCGGCCTTCATAGCGACTCCATTGACTGGCACAGCCCTTGCAATTCCTGACCTCAGGGACGTCACAAGGAGTTGCCTATGCTACCCATCAAGCCGCCCGGACCCGGTTGCTACGACGAGATGTTGCTCGCCAACAACCAGTTTCGCGATCACTACCACGCCTATCTGGCGTGGCTGCACCAGACCGACGAGAAGAGCATAGAACGCAAGCGTGAGGAGGCCGATCTGCTGTTTCACCGGGTCGGTATCACCTTCAACGTCTATGGGGATGGGGACGGCGCCGAGCGCCTCATCCCGTTCGACAGCATTCCCCGCATCATCCCCGCCCAGGAGTGGCAGCATCTGGACAAGGGGATCCGCCAGCGCGTCACCGCCCTCAACGCCTTCCTGCACGACATCTATCACGATCAGTGCATCCTGAAGGCGGGGGTGATCCCGGCCGCCCAGATCCTCACCAATGCCCAGTACCAGCCCTGCATGCAGGGGGTCGACCTGCACCGCAACACCTATGTCCACATCACAGGGGTCGACATCATCCGCAACAGCGACGGTGACTACTACGTGCTGGAGGACAATCTGCGCACCCCCTCCGGGGTCTCCTACATGCTGGAGAACCGCAAGATGATGATGCGCCTCTTCCCGGAGCTGTTTCACAACCAGCCCATAGCACCGGTGGAGCGCTACCCGGCTCTCTTGCTGCAGACCCTGCGCGAGAGCAGCCCGGTGGACAACCCCTGCGTGGTGGTGATGACCCCGGGCCGCTTCAACAGCGCCTACTTCGAGCACAGCTTCCTCGCCCAGCAGATGGGGGTGGAGCTGGTGGAGAGCGCGGATCTGGTGGTCAAGGATGGTCAGGTGCTGATGCGCACCACTACGGGGCTGAAACGGGTGGATGTCATCTATCGCCGCATCGACGACGACTACCTGGATCCCCTCGCCTTCAACCCGGACTCCCTCATAGGCGTGCCGGGCCTGCTCTCTGTCTACCGCGCCGGCGGCGTGGTGCTGGCCAATGCCATCGGCACCGGGGTGGCCGATGACAAGTCCATCTACCCCTATGTGCCGGAGATGATCCGCTTCTACCTGGGGGAGGAGCCCATCCTCAACAACGTCCCCACCTGGCAGTGCCGGGAACCCGATGCCCTGGCCTATGTGCTGGCGCACCTGGAGGAGCTGGTGGTCAAGGAGGTCCATGGCGCCGGCGGCTACGGCATGCTGATCGGCCCCTGCGCCAGCCGCGAGGAGCTGGCCCGTTTTCGCGAGCTGCTCAAGGCGCGCCCGGACAACTACATAGCCCAGCCCACCCTCTCCCTGTCTACTTGCCCCACCTTCGTCGAGGCGGGCATAGCCCCCCGCCACATCGACCTGCGTCCCTTCGTGCTCACCGGCCAGGAGCTGCGCCTGGTGCCGGGCGGCCTGACCCGGGTCGCCCTCACCGAGGGCTCCCTGGTGGTCAACTCCTCCCAGGGCGGCGGCACCAAGGACACCTGGGTCATGGAGGGCAACCCATGCTGAGCCGCACCGCAAGCGAACTCTACTGGATGTCCCGCCACCTGGAGCGGGCGGAGAACACGGCGCGCATGCTGGACGTCACCCAGACCATGTCGCTGATGCCCTCCATCGACGCCGATCACAGCGAGCTGCTGGCCCCCCTCACCATTAGCGGCACCCACGAACCTTTCCTCGCCCGCTACGGCCAGGTGAACATGGAGAACCTGCTGCAATTTTTCTGCTTCGACGAGGAGAACCCGAGCAGCATCTTCAGCTGCCTGCGCATGGCCAGGGACAATGCCCACGGGGTGCGCGGCAAGATCCCGGGGGAGGTGTGGGAGAGCATCAACGCCGCCTGGATAGAGATACGCCGGCGCCGCAAGGCGGGGCTTTCCAGCGGTCAGGCCCAGGAGTTCTTCGACTGGATCAAGGAGCGATCCCACCAGTTCCGTGGCGCCACCTACGGCACCATGATGCGGGGGGACGTGCTCTGGTTCCTGCGTCTTGGCACCTTCATCGAGCGGGCCGACAACACGGCGCGCATTCTCACCGTCAAGTATCAGGTGATCCGGGAGGACGAGGACAGCGTGCGCGAGTTCTACCGCTGGAACGCCCTGCTGCGTTCGGTGGGGGCCTACGAGGCGCACCAGACCCTCTACAAGACCCTCTCCCACGCCTCCATCGCCGAGCTGCTGATCCTGCGCAACGAGGTGCCGCGCTCCCTGCGCGCCTGCCTCGACGAGATGGAGCACATCCTGGCCCAGATCGAAGGCAACGCCGGCCAGGCGCCGCGCCGCCTCACCACCATACTCAACGCCCATCTGACCTATGGCGCCATCGAGGATGTGTTCGCCCTCGGCATGCAGGCGTACCTGAGGGACTTTCTCAGCGACATCGGCGCCATCGGCCAGAGCATCCACGCCGCCTACCTGGAGGTATTATGAGACTCATCATCGATCACCAGACCCGCTACCACTATGCCGACGTGGTACGCCGCAGCACCCAGTACCTGCGCCTGACCCCCCACAGCACGGCCCGCCAGCAGATCCTCTCCTGGCAGCTGGAGCTGCCGGGGGAGGCCACCTGCACCACGGACGGTTACGGCAACATACTGCACGTGCTGAGCCTGGAGTCCCCCCACGAGGGGATATTGATCCGCGCCCGTGGCGAGGTGGAGATCCGCGACGACGCCCTGGAGGACGAAGAGCACTCCCTCATCTCTCCCCTGAGCTACCTGAGGCCCACCACCCTCACCTGCCCAAGCGAGGCCCTGCGCGCCCTGGCGCAGGAGTGCCTGCCCTCCGAGCCGACCCAGGCCGACCTGCAGGGCCTGATGGCGCGCATCCTGGCCCGCATGCCCTATCAGCCGGGCAGCACGGACGCCACCTTCAGCGCCGACGAGGCCCTCGCCTCGGGCAGCGGCGTCTGTCAGGACCACACCCATGTCTTCCTGGCCTGCTGCCGCCACGCCGGTCTGCCGGCCAGGTACGTGAGTGGTTACCTCTACAGCCAGGACAGCAGCCACGTGGCGATGCACGCCTGGGCCGAGGTGTGGATTGAGGCGCGCTGGCACACCTTCGATGTCACCAACCTCACCTGCTCCGCCAACGAGCACCTCAAACTCGCGGTCGGCATGGACTACCTGGATGCCTGCCCGGTGCGCGGGGTGCGCTACGGCGGCGGCTGCGAGCAGTTGCAGAGCCAGGCACGGGTCACCCGCCTGGATGGGCAGCAGCAATGAGGGCCCAGGGAGTGCTGGCGGGAGCGCGGCCATGACCTATTGCGTCGCCATGTGCCTGCAAGATGGCATCGTCTTCGCCTCCGACTCGCGCACCAATGCGGGGGTGGACCACATCGCCACCTTCCGCAAGCTGCACCTCTTCACCCGGGAGGACAGGGTGATAGTGCTGCAAAGCGCTGGCAATCTGGCCACCACCCAGAGTGTCATCAGCCTGCTGACGGAGGGGCAGGAGCTTCTTGCCCTTCCCAGCCTGTACGAGGTCGCGGCCCTCATAGGCCAGACCATACGCACCGTCATCAGCCGGGATGGGGGCCAGCAGCAGGGGCATGTCAACTTCGGCTGCAACATACTGCTGGGGGGGCAGATCCGGGGGGAGCGCCACCGCCTGTTCCACATCTACCCGGAGGGCAACTTCATCGAGGCGGGCCCGGACACCCCCTACTTCCAGATTGGTGAGAGCAAGTACGGCAAGCCCATCATAGATCGCATCATCCACCATGAGACGCCGCTTCAGACCGCCATGCAGTGCGCCCTCATATCCATCGACTCGACCCTGCGCAGCAACCTCTCGGTGGGCCTGCCCCTGGATGCGCTCGTCTATTCCGAGGGGAGCTTCTCGGCGGCACAGCTGCACCGCATCACAGAGCAGAACCCCCACTTCCAGGCCCTGCGCAAGGCCTGGGGCGAGGGGTTACAGCGGCTGTTTCGAGATCTCCCCCCCTTCCCCCTCTGAACGGGCGAGGGAGCGCCATGGCGCTTTCCCGCCCCCCTCTTTCCAGATATTCTGGCTGCCATTCGCTTCCCTCTCGATGGAGTCCCCATGCGCCGCTTCAACTTCATGCTCAACGGCAGCCGGCTGATGATGTTCCCCTTCTATGTCTGCATCCTGGTGTGCGTCGCCCTCTTGATGGTGAAATTTGCCATGCAGCTCTATGTGCTGTGCCGCGACATCATCGAGATCGATTATCTGGATCTCATCACAGGGGTGCTCACCCTGGTGGACTTCGTGCTGGTGGCCCAGATGCTGATCCTGGTGGCCATCTGCGGCTATGTGCAGTTCATCAAGACCCCGGAGCAGCGGGCGGCCCTGGGGGACAACTGGCTCAGCAAGATCAACTTCGCGTCCCTCAAACTCATCGTCATCAACTCCCTGGTGACCATAGCCGGCATCGAAGTGCTCAAGGCCTTCCTGGAAGATGGCACCGGCAACGAGATAGAGATGAAGTGGTCTGTCATCGTCTTCCTCGCCTTCTCCACCGCCGCCCTCATCTACGCCATCACGGAGCGGCTGGCTGATCACAAGTGACCCGGCCCTGATTTCATTCAGGATCTATTCATCAGTGGCCGAATTGATAACTCTTTTCATTACCCTTACCCCATTGTAAACTTGCTCGCCCCGGGCCGAACCGCCCGGGTGCTGGAGCACCTATGACAAGCCTTTCCCTCTCACCGCGACACCTCTGGCAATGGCTGGCCTATCACCATCAGGCCGCCGAGGGCTCCCTCTACCTGATGTTCTTCTCCGGCCTGCTGCTGTGGGAACCCCTGACCCCGGTCTGGTCCCTGGCACGCTGGAACCTGTTTCTCCATGTGATGCTCTCCCTCTCCCTGTTTCCCCTGTTGTTTGGCGCCTTCTGGCTCTCCCATCGCAGCCTGCTGAACAAGAGCCGCAAACCCTTTCTGCGCACCACTGGCCGCATCATCGAAGGCCTGCTGCTGGTCTGTCTGGCGAGCGGCCTGCTGCTGGTGCTGCACGGCACCCCGGGGGACAGCCTGGGCAACCTCGCCAGCTGGGCCCACTGGCTGAGCGCACTAGCGTTGACGCCCCTGGTGCTGCGCCACGCCTGGCGCTGGACCATCTTGAAATGGCGCACCTGATCCCATGTTGAAGCTGTTGTTATCCCTGATGTTCGCCGCCCTGCTGCTGGGCAGCTCCCTTGCCAGCGCCCAGGAGATGGGCACGGCCATGGTAGCCTATGACGAGGGCGACGCCCCTCGCCTGCTGGTGGCCAACCAGAGCGCGGGCTCCGTCACCCTGCTCGAGCGCGATAGCGGCAAGCGACTCAAGGAGGTGCAGCTAGGGGGCGATCTGCGCCAGCTTGCCCGCGCCGATGACGGCACCCTGCTGGTCACCGACTACAGCGGCGATCGCCTGCTGCTGCTGGACGAAGATCTCGACCTGGAGAGGGCTATCCCCACCGGCCATAGACCCTATGGGGTCATCTTCGATCCCAAGCGGCGCTGGTTCTGGGTCACGCTGTTCGAGGCGAGCCGCCTGCAGGCCTACGACAGCTCGGGCAAGCTCCAGCTGGATGTGACCGTTGCCGAGACTCCGCGTGGACTGGCCCTGACTAACGACGATCGCCTGCTGCTGACCCACGCCATGACTGGCCAGCTCGCCATCTATGATCTCGCCAAGCTGGGCAGCGGGATCACGGGCGCCACCCTGCCCAAACCCAAACTCATCACCCTGGCCGAGACCCACAGCGACACCCCAAGCGACTCCCAGGGTCTGCCGCGTCTGCTGGACGGCATCGCCCTCTCCCCCGATGGCAGCGAAGCCTGGCTGCCCCATGTGCTGTGGAGCTTCGACCACCCCTTCCAGTTTCAGAGCACCGTCTTCCCGGCCGTCTCCATCATAGATCTCGATGAGGAGCAAGAACGGGTAGACGAGCGCAAGCAGCTCTTCTTGCAGATCAATCTGCCAAGCGTCGGCAACCGCAGCCAGATCGTCTCCAACCCCTTCGCCGCGCGCTTCGCCGCCGATGGCAAGCGGGTCTACCTGACCCTGGCGGGCTCGGAAGATCTGCTGGTGTTCGACCTGTCGCGCAGCGGCAAATCCAACAGCAACCGTCACAGACGCAAGAAGTTTCAGGGGGGCGCCAAGGCGACCCAGCTCTTGCGCCACCTGCCGGGCCAGAACCCACGGGACTTGTTTGTAGACGGCGACCACATTCTGGTGCACAACGTCATGGGGCAGGATCTCACCCGCCTCCATACCGGTGGCAGCGGCCCCTTCGCCAGGGTCACGGTCGATGTGCCCCACTTCGCCAAGCTGGTAGAGACGGATCCGCGCCCCGAGCCCCTCAAGCGTGGCGAGCGGCTGTTCAACCTGGGCAACACCGCCGCCAATGCCCGCTTCCCCATGGCCGGGGACAACTGGATGAGCTGCAACTCCTGCCATCTGGACGGGTTCAACTTCACCAACCGCCATCTGATGGCGGCCCATCGCCAGAAGAGCGGCGACAACGCCATCAACGGCCACGCCAACCTCGCCAACATGGTGGCGGGGGACTTCGTCGGCGAATACCTGCGCATGACCCAGCAGACCCAGGGCGGCATGGGCCACGACGGTCGCGATGGGGCCGAGACTGTGGATCCCGTCAAGCCCCAGCCCGAGGTGAAGGCCATGATGGAGGATCTGCACGCCTTCGTCACCGCCGATGGCAACCTCCCCTATCTCGCCAACTGGCTGCGGCTCGATGCCCCGCGCAGGGATCCCACCAAGGCACCGACCACCCATCCCAAGGAGTGGCTCAACTCCGCCTCCTGCCAGAACTGCCACCAAGAGGCGTTCAAGGACTGGAGCGAGAGCAACCACAGGCTGATGGGCAACTCCCACCCCTACTACAAGGTGGTGCAGGCGTTGGCCCGCGAAACCGAGGGGGAAGCCTTCGGTCAGTGGTGCCAGGGCTGCCACATGCCCCAGCAGGTGCTGAACGGCCAGACAGAGCTGCCCAAGGGCTCCCACATGTTCGAGCAGGGGGGGGCCTCCCTGATTGCCGCCCACAAGGCAGGCGAGCCCGTGGTGGAGGAAGGGACAGGCTGCGTGCTCTGCCATCGCATCACAAGGCTCGAAGATGCCGGCGGCAACAGCGCCTTCACGGTGAACCTCAAAGACCGCGAGAGCTATGTGTTCGAGGATGCCCCGGGGGGCAGTGCCCGCCACTGGCTGGCAGAGCGGCAGATCAACGCCCGTCCCGCCATGCACAAGGCCTCCTACCAGAAAGATTTCTACCAGGATGCGGCCCTGTGCAAGTCCTGCCACAACGAGTTTGCCCCGGGCAGCGGCGCCAATATCGTCAACACCTGGGATGAGTGGGAGAGCTCCAGCTTCGCCAAGGCGGAGGATCCCGCCAAGCGGCGCACCTGCATCGACTGCCATATGAACCCGGAGCCGGGCAATGGCGGCGCCCCTGTGGCGGGCCAGTCCACCGAAAACGGCACAGTGAAAGAGCGCCTCTATCGCCACAACTTTACCGGTGCCCAGCACCAGCTGGTGGGGTTACGAAATCCAGACCTTGAGCAGGAGAGCCTGGCGCTCTTGCGATCCAGTGCTACCCTTTCGGCCCGTATCGAACAGGCTGCCGAAGGGCAGCAACTGGTGGTGCGGGTCGCCAACACAGGCGCAGGCCACGCCCTGCCCACCGGAGTGGCCGATTTCCGTGAACTCTGGCTGGAGCTGACCGTCACCGACGCCAGCGGCAACATAGTGCTCACCAGCGGCCAGCCGGTGCAGGGCGCCGTCCCCGAGGATGCGCGCTTGTTCCGCAAAGTATTCGGCGATGCCGAGGGCAAGCCGGTGGGGCTCAAGTTCTGGCGCTACGCCAAACTGCTGGAAGACACCCGCATCCCGGCCGATGGCTGGCGCGATGAAGCCTGGCCGCTGCCAGCGGATGCCAAGGGGCCCTTCCAGGCCGATATCAGACTCAATTTCCGCACCTACCCCAAGTGGGTCAGTGATGCGGTGCGCGCCGCCGAGCCGAACCTGCCGGCGCCACCCATAGTGCTACTCGCTCGGCTACAACTTAATCGGCTGCAACTGACCCTGCAGCCCCTCCCCGTCACGCCCGATACGGAGCCTCAATCCTGATGTTTGCAAGTTTTCTCATTACCCTGCGCGAGGGGCTGGAAGCCTTCCTGCTGGTGGGCATCTGCCTCTCCTACCTCGCCAAGCTGGGGGCGAGCCGCTACAACAAGTTCATCTATCTGGGGGTGGGGCTGGGCCTCGTCGCCTCCCTCGTGGTCGCCTTCCTGTTCCAGGTGGTGGTGAGCCAGTTCGAAAGCGAGCGTTACAACCACCTCTTGATGGCGGGGATCCTGATCTTCGCCACCCTGGTGCTCACCTATATGGCAATCTGGATGCAAAAACAGGCCAAGTCCCAGGTGGGGGCCATGACGGCACGCATCGATGCCGCCATCGACGGCGGCAACCTGTTCGGTCTGGTGCTGCTCGCCTTCCTCGCCGTGATGCGGGAGGGCTTTGAAACCGTGCTCTTCTTCTCGGCCCTGGTCTATTCCGGGCAAGGGGTGGATCTGCACGAGGGACTGATGGGGGCGCTGGCGGGGCTGCTGGTCTCTGTGGTGCTGGTGTGGGGGCTGCTGCGCTCCACCCGCAAGGTGGCGCTGGCCCCCTTCTTCCGCTGGACCGGGCTGCTGATCATCATCATAGCCGCGGGGCTGCTGTCGTCCGCCGTCAACATGTTGCAGGCGGCGGACGTCATCACCTTCTGGACCACGCCCGTGTTCAACATCAGCCACATCCTCGACGATCAGGGGGTCTTCGGCACCTTCCTGCGCGCCCTGTTTGGCTACAATGCCTCACCGGCCGGCTTGCAGTTGCTGACCTGGGCCACCTATCTGGCCATCTTTGTCACCCTCTGGCATCGCAGCTATCGTCCTCGGGTGCAGGGATAAACCCGCCCCCGGTTGCAACCCCATTCGGGGCCGCGCCCTGGCGCGGTCCCCTTAGATATCAAGCCGTTTCGGAACACTCATGAGCGACAACAACAAGAAGATTGCGGTACTGGGTGCCGGTCCCGCCGGTCTGATGGCCGCCTGGCGCCTCTGCCAGGCCGGTTTTGCGGTCACCCTGTTCGAGCAGGAGAGCGTGGTCGGCGGCATGTGCGCCACCCAGACCTTCAAGGGGCGCGACGGAGAGTACCGCTTCGACTACGGCGGCCACCGCTTCATCACCAAGAACCCCGAGCTGCTCGCCTTTATCGACGAGCTGATGGGGGACGACTTGCTCCACGCCGAGCGAAAGAGCGTCATCCGCTTCAGCGGGCGCACCTATGACTACCCCTTGAACCTCACCAACCTGCTGAGGACTGCCCCCCTAACCCTGATGGCGGGGGCGGTGAAAGACTTGCTGCTGTTGCCCTTTGCCAAGAAGCCGGACGATTTCGCCAAGGCGAGCTTTGCCGAGTGGATCCAGAGCCACTTCGGCCGCACCCTCTACCGCCAGTTCTTCGAGGGTTACACCGGCAAGCTGTGGGGCATCAACCCGGACAAACTCTCCGCCGACTGGGCCGGTCAGCGCATCAGTCTCATCGATTTGAAAGACGTGGCGCGCCGCCTGCTACCAAGACGCAAGGGCAACCTCTCGGTGCGCACCTATGCCCGCAAATACCGTTATCCAAAGTATGGTTTCGGCCAGATCTTCACCACCCTGGGGGAGCGGCTGGTAGCAGAAGGCGTGACGGTCAAGACAGGCGCCACCATCAGCCGCCTCGAGCAGGTCGATGGCCGCATTGAGCGGGTCTATTGGCAACAAGAGGGTATTGAGCAGAGTGAGGCCTTCGATCAGGTGATCTCCACCCTGCCGCTGCCGCTCACCTGCCAGCATCTGGGCTTGCCGTGCGATCTGCACTACCGGTCGCTCCGCTTCGTCAACATGCCGCTTAAACAGGAGAACCTGTCGGACAACACCTGGCAGTACCTCTCCGACCCCCATATTCTGGCGACCCGCCTGCAGGAGCCGCGCCGCCGCAGCCCCTTTATGGCGCCACAGGGCCAGACCTCGGTGATGCTGGAGATCCCCTGCAATCCGGGGGATGCCACCTGGCAGGCACCGCTGGCCGAGCTGCGGGGCCGGGTGACAGAGGATCTGGCAACGCTTGGTGTAGATACCCAAAAGCTTGGGGACGAGACCTTCGAGGCGCGAAGCGAATACGCCTATCCGCTGATGGATCTCGGCTATCAGGCGCGCCGCAACGAAGCCATTCAGGCACTGATGCCGATTGGCAACCTCATCATGACAGGTCGCCAGGGGACGTTTCGCTACATCTTCACCGACACCGCCATGGAGATGGGGATGATGGCCGCTGACATGGTGATCGACGGGGTGGACAGACGCCACGCCATCTTCAATCATCGCAACGAAAACACCGTGATCGAGACCCAGAGCGTGGCGTAGCAACAGGAACAACCCCCTCCCGGCCTCCCCCTTCGAAAGGGGGAGGGTAAAAACGCCCTCCCCTGACAAGGGGAGGGTCGGGGTGGGGTCCAACGGATCAGGACTGGCGCCATGCCGTCAGGACAAATCAACAAGGAGAACAGGATGACCATACGCCACGGCTTGATCGCCCTCGCCCTACTGACGGGCCCGCTGCTGACCCTGAGCGGACAGGCGCAGGCTTACTCCTACGCCGCCGCTGGCAAGGAGCCGCTGATCGATGCTCGCGAGGCGCTGCTGGGCGCCGCCACTGACGGCAAGGATGCCAGCGCCACCTTGAGCGAGATTGCCGAGGAGCTGACCTATCTGGAACAGCATCACAAGGTGACACTGCAAGCGCCCCTGGCCGCCGCCATCAAGGGGAAAGATGCCGCTGCCACCGCAGCTTTGCTCAACCGTGCCTACAAGGCCGAGATCGAGCGTCGCCTCGAGGGGGCCGGGCAGAACCTCGGCGATTACCAGAGCGCCAAGGTGCTGGTGGTCAAGAGCAAGCGCTTCCTCGACCTGATCCTCCCCTCCCTCGGTGAAGGGGATCGCAAGGCCGCCGAACAGGCCCTGGCCAAGGTGCTGGACGCCATCGGCAACCCTGGGGTATTCGGGGTGGGCGCCAAGCCTGCCGATGCTGCCGCCTTCGCAGAAGCCGAGAAAGCGCTGATGGCCGTGCTGGCGCCGCTCTGATGACCACCAGCCAATCATTGCGCCATCTCGCTGTGACAAACCGTGGGTTTCGCTTCGCGCTACCCACCCTACGCACAGCCTGCCGATAGATGCACCCGGATGCCGGTTTGCCCCCTTCTCCCCTTGCGGGAGAAGGGATGGGGATGAGGGGGAAGGCAAGGTCTCGGCGTTGGGCTTCCCCCTGCACAACCACCATTTGGCTGCTTGCCCTGCTGCAAGGGGTCTGGACGGGCTGGCTATTTACCTTCCCGGTGGCCCTCGATTCCGACGATGCCCTGAATTTCGCCCACGGGGTAATGCGCTTTAGCGTGCTGGAGTTCTCCCCTCACTTTCCGGGCTACCCCGCCTTTATCTGGCTGGCGCGGCTGATCAATCTGGCGGTGGACGATCCCGCCGCTGCGGTGCAGTGGGCGAGCCTCCTGGGCACAGCGCTGATAGCGCCGCTCGCCGCCTTGCTGGCGGTGCGATTGTGGCAGCGACCAAGCCTGCTCGCCCCCGTCTGGCTGCTGGTGCTGGCCCTGCCGCTCACCCCGACGCTGGCACTCTCCGGCCTCTCGGACGGGCCCGCGCTCGCCGCCTGGCTCGGGGCTCTGCTGGCCTTGCAGCATCGCAGGATAGCGCTGACAGGCCTCATGGTTGGATTGCTGCTGGCCCTGCGCCCCTCCTATTTTGTGCTGGCCCTGCTGCCGCTCTGGCTCGGGATAGAGCACAAGGGTGAGCGGCTTAAGTTTCTGTTTCCCATCGCCCTGGTAGGGCTGATAAGTCTGCTCTTTGTCTGGCAGGCCGATGGCTGGGCCTATTTTGGCGAGGGGCGACGCTTTACCGACGGCCACTTCACCCTCTGGGGCAACACGGCGGCGGCCCACGGCGACCGGCTGCTGAGCTGGGCCCGCACCTTCCATGATCAGCTCACTCCGCTCTGGCCCTTGGCTGTCGGAGCCTTGCTGGTGCTGCCGCTCAGGCAACGAGTGCGCCAGCAGCAGAGCCTGTCGCAACTCTGGACCCTCTACTGGCTCGCCCTGCTGCTCTGGACCCTGTTTGGCCAGAACCCGGACAATCCCCGCCATCTGGCCCCCCTCAGCCTGCTCGGCATAGTGCTGCTGGCGGGCAGGCTACCCCTATGGGGCGAGCGACCAGCCATGCTGGGGGCCCTGTTGCTGCTGATGAGCACTCTCACCCCGCCTGCCGCGCCCGCCATGGTGCAGGCCGCCCGACTGGCCGAACGGACCTGCCCGGCCCTGGTGACCCAGTGGGGGGTGCGGCTGCTGCGCGAAACAACCACCCTGCCCGTCACCGATGGCTGGTACCAGGGGGATGCGGCCCTTGCGCTCACCCAGGGAGCCTGCCGCCTCAGCCGCCGCCCCATAGCGCAGAGCGAGATGCCGCTCCCCCACCAGGCGCACTGGTTTGCCCCCCGCTTTGGCGCCGAGCCCGGCCTCTGGCTCGCCATACCGCGCTGACAGGCGCAGGGCTCTGGCCCAAACGCGTCGCTGCGCCAGCTGACTCGTCTACACTCACTGCGCATGGGCGTGGCAGGGAGAGGATGCATGAAGGGAGGCAAGGAGTGGGCACTGGTGCCCCTTGTCCTGGCGCTGGCCAGCGCGCTCCTGGTGCTGCCTGTCTGGCTGCAGGGGGGCACCCAGGGGCACGATCTGTTCCACCACCTGCTCTCAGGCCACTATTTTGCCCGCCAGCTGTGGCAGGGGGAGCTCTATCCCCGCTGGCTGATGGCCATGAACGGCGGCTTTGGCAGCCCCACCTTCTTCTTCTATCCCCCGCTCCCCTACTACGTCAGCGCACTCTTTGCCGGTCCCGGCTCCCCCGCCCAGCAGGCCATCTATCCCCTGCTCGGCAGCGCCACCCTGGCGCTGTTGCTCTCAGGCGCGTTCGCCTATCTGTGGCTGCGCGCCACCACGCCCCCGGGCCGGGCCCTGGCGGTCAGCCTGCTCTACCTGATCCTGCCCTATCACCTAGCCATGGATCTCTATGCCCGCTTCGCCCTGGCGGAGTTCTGGGCCTTCGCCTGGGCGCCGCTGATCCTGCTTGGCCAGGATCTCGCCCATCGCGGCCTGCGCCAGGGCCTGCCCCTGCTGATCCTGGGGCTGGCGCTGCTGGCCTTCTCCCACCTGCCCAGCCTGCTGCTGATGATGGGTCTGGTCAGCGTGCGCGCCCTCTGGTTCGCCTGGCGATCCCGCACCCTGGCGCCCTGCTGGATAGCCCTGGGGGCCCAGGGGCTGGGGCTTTGCATGGCGGCGGCCCTGCTGCTGCCCGCCCTGGCGGATCAGGGGGCCATCTCCATGGAGCTGATGCGCGGCGGTATGTTCGACTTTCGGCGCAACTTCCTCGACCGCCTGCCTTCTGGCTGGGGGGACTGGCGCTTTCGCGGCCACCTGGCGTGGCAGAGCCTGCTGACCCTGGCCCTGCTGCTCATCGCCTGGGCCGCCGCCCGCGAGCCGCGCCACCCAGAGCTCCTGTGCTGGGGGGCGCTCGGGGTGGGGGCCTTCCTGATGATGCTGCCCCTGAGCCAGCCCCTCTGGAGCCTGCTGCCCCCCCTGCAACGGGTGCAGTTTCCCTGGCGGCTCAATCTCATCCTCACCCTGGCCACGGTTGCCGTGGTGGCCCTGGGCACCCCCACTCACCGCCCCTGGCAGTGGCTCTGGTGGGGAACACTCCTGCTGACCCTGATCACCACCCTCGCCTACGTCCGTCACGCCCCCCTCACCCAGGCCCCCACCCGGGAGGCCATGGCCCTCGAGTTCGACAGCAAGCGCAGCGCCCGGGAATACAGACCAAGAATGGTGCCGGGGGGCATGTTCGCCCCGACCCTGCTCGCCTGGAAGGACGAGTTCCAGCCCCCGGTGAGCGCCGAACCCCCGGGCGCCAGCTGGACAGTGCACCGCTGGCAGCCCAGGGCCCTGACCCTAGCGGTGACGGCGGCGGTGCCGACCCGGCTGGTCCTGCACCAGTATGATTACCCCGGCTGGCAGGCCTGGCTCGACGAGCGTCTGATGCTGACGGTGGGCGCCAATCCCCAGGGCCTGATGCAGCTCTGGGTGCCGGCGGGCAGCCACAGCCTCACCCTCAGGCTGACGGCGCGCTGGCCCGAGCGGGCAGGCAATGCCCTCTCCTTGCTCGGGTGGCTGGGCTGGCTGCTGCTTCTGTGCCACCACAGGGCAAGGCGTCCGGGGCACTGATCTCGCCGCAGATCTGACCTCAAGGGCCGGGGCAGGATAGACCTGCTCAAGCCTGCCAAAGCTGATAGACTCAACACTCGCCCCTTTTCCCGGCCCTGCCACGACTCGGATACCCTATGCCTCAAGCCACGCCCCTCTCTCCCCGCTTCCTGTTCATCCTGCTCGGCGCCCTGGCGGGCCTGACCCCGCTCGCGGTGGACATGTACCTGCCCGCCATTCCGGCCATAGCCCGGGATCTGGCCACCAGCATAGACGGGGCCCAGCTCACCATCAGCGCCTTCCTCGGCGGCTTTGCCATCGGCCAGCTGTTCTACGGGCCGCTCGCCGACAGCTTCGGCCGCAAGCCGGTGATCCTGGCGGGACTGACGATGTTCGCCGTGGCCTCGGTGGGCTGCGCCATGGCCGACTCCCTGCCGGAGCTGCTGGCCTGGCGTATGCTGCAGGCCGCAGGGGGCGCGGCGGGATCCGTGGTGGTCAATGCCCTGCTGCGAGATCTGTTCGAGAAGGATGCGTTTTCGCGGGCCATGTCCTTCGTCATCCTGGTGATGACGTTGGCCCCCCTGGTGGCCCCGGTGGTGGGCGGCTACATCAGCGCCCACAGCGATTGGCGGGTGATCTTCTGGCTGCTGGTGGGGGTGAGCCTGCTCATCTGCGTGGTGATGCAGTGGAAGATCCAGGAAACCCTGAAACCCGAACACAGGCAGCCCCTCAAGCTTGGCCAGGTGCTGCGCAACTACTGGGGCGTGCTCTCCCACCGCGGCGCCATGGGCTATGTGCTGTGCGGCGCCCTGTCGAGCTCTGGCATGTTCGCCTTCCTGAGCGCCTCCCCTTATGTCTATATCGAGTATTTCAAGGTACCGACCGAGCACTACGGCTGGCTCTTTGGCCTCAATATCCTGCTGATGATGGTGGTCACCTTCGTCAACAGCCGTCTGGTGAAGGGGGTGGGCGCCGAGCGCATGCTGCAATACGGCCTGACTGTGCTGCCGCTGGCCGGGGCCCTGCTTATCTATAACGCCTGGAGCCAGACCGGGGGCCTCTGGGGCATCGTCATCCCCGTGGTGCTCTTCGTCGGGCACATCAGCCTGGTGGGGGCCAACGCCATGACGGGCCTGATGGGCCATTTCCCCCAGTCGGCGGGCACCGCCTCGGCGCTCGCGGGCACACTGCGCTTTGGCATAGGCGCCGTGGTGGGCATTTTGGTCAACCTCAATCCCCCCGAGTCGCCGCTGCCCATGGCCATCGCCATCGCCGCCTGTGGCCTGGGCTCGGCGCTCAGCTACTGGATACTCACCGGCAAACGTGCCAGGGCGGCCTGACGATCCCTTCGGCTCACTGCTTGCCGACACGAAAAAGCCCTGTCCACCGGACAGGGCTTTTTGCATCTGGGGCGCGGGCCCTCAGGCGTCTGCCGGCAAGCCGCTGCGGGCCAGGATCTCGCTCTCCACGCCATCCAGGCTCAGCTGGTTCTTCTTGCGCCAGTAGGCCTCTATGCCCTCCTTGCCCTGGCGGGTCGACCAGTTGGCGAGATCCTCCCTGTCCCCCTGGTAGTCAAACAGGGGCACCGACATGCCGCAGGAGGTCTGGACCCGTTCAATGTCGAGCAGGAAGATCTGGCGGGCCGCCACGCTGGCCGGGAAGCGCGCCAGGGCCGTCTCCCAGTCCGGATCGCCCCGGTGCAGCACCCGCGCCTGACCATAGGCCCGCAGTATCATGGGCGCCCCCTCGAAGGCGCAGAACATCACCGTCATGCGCGGGTTCTGCAACACATGGGCCGCCGACTCGTTGCCGCTGCCGGTCAGGTTGAGCCAGGCCAGGGTATGGGCATCGAGAATGCGCAACGAATCCCCGCCCTTGGGGGAGAGGTTGACCGTGCCCTCCGCCGCCGTGCCGACAAAATAGATCTTCTGCGCCTCGATAAAGGCCACATGGCGCGGCGAGAGCGCCTCGAACAGTTGTCCCATAGTCCCTTCCCTTGCAATCTTCATGGTGCTCAGAACAGGGCGCTGTTGAGCCACAGATGCGCCCCTATGCTGACCATATAGCCAAGCAAAATGGCAGGCAACCACTTGAGATGGCCAACGAAGGTATACATGCCCCTGGCCTGCCCCATCAGAGCCACACCGGCGGCGGAGCCGATGGAGAGCAGGCTGCCCCCCACCCCCGTGGTCAGGGTCACCAGCAGCCACTGCCCGGTCGACATCTGCGGCTCCATCGACAACACGGCGAACATCACCGGGATGTTGTCGATGACGGAGGAGAGCAGGCCTATGACCACATTGGCCTGGGTCGGATCCCCCTGATAGAGGAGCTGGGACGCCAGCGCCAGATACCCCATGAAGCTGAGCCCGCCGACGCACATCACCACCCCGTAGAAGAAGAGCAGGGTGTCCCACTCGGCCTTGGCAATCTTGTTGAACACGTCGAACGGCACTATGGAGCCGAGGCGCAGCAGCCGCGCCTCGTCCCCAGTGCGCTCATAGAGGGCGCGCTCCCGCGCCAGGACACCAGGTTGGGTCTTGCGCAGGTAGAAGCCGAAAAATTGCAGATAGCCCAGCCCCGTCATCATGCCGAGCACCGGGGGCAGTTGCAGGAAGTGATGGCAGGCGACGGCTGTCCCTATGGTGAGGAGGAAGAGCAGCACTATGGTGGCGGCCCCGCGCCTGAGCGTCACCTCCTCGTCCAGCACCCTGGGGGCATGGCGCGGCACCATCAGGCTCATCAGGAGGGCCGGGATCAGGAAGTTGAGCAGGCCGGGGATGAAGAGCGCAAAGAACTGGCCGAAGGGCACCTTGCCCGCCTGCCACACCATCAGGGTGGTGATGTCGCCAAAAGGGCTGAAGGCGCCGCCGGCATTGGCCGCCACGACGATGTTGATGCAGGCCAGGTTGATGAAGCGGCGATCCTCGTTGGCCACATTGAGCACCACTGTGCACATCAGGAGCGCAGTGGTGAGGTTGTCCACCACGGGGGAGATGAAGAAAGCCAGGAACCCGGTGAGCCAGAACAGGGTGCGCAGGCTGAGCCCGGCCCGCACCAGGCGGGCGCGCAGGGCGGCAAACAGCAGCCTGTCCTCCATGGCGTTGATGTAGGTCATGGCCACCAGCAGGAACAGCATCAGCTCCCCGTATTCCAGCAGGTTCTGCCGAAACCCCTCGTGGGCCAGCGGGCTCAGCCCCGCGTCCGCATAGACGACGCCAATGGCTATCCAGATGATGCCGGCGGCGATCAGCACCGGCTTGGATTTTCGCAGCTTCAGGTACTCTTCGGCCATCACCAGGAGGTAGGCGAGCACGAAGATGACGAGGGCAAAGAGGCCGACGCCGCTGTGGGTCAGGGCTAGGGGGCCGCCCTCGGCCAGGGCGGGGCCGCAAAACAGGCAGAGCCCGGACAAGGGGGCAAGGCGTGAGGATCCAGACATGAGTGCGCGTCTCTTGAGAACTGTCTGGCATTGAGGCTAGCAGTGGACAGGGAAGTCACCCTCATCCCTATCCGGATGATCGAGCCACCCGCCTCGGGCAGGCGGCGTGGCTCAGGGGGCATCAGGGGGATTTTTTGCCAAAGCCGGATTGCTTGAGGGTGTAGCCTGCACTGTTTTGCCAGGCATCCAGCCCGCTTCTGTTGTTACCCGCCACCCGCCTCGGCCGGGCAGGCGGCGTGGCTCACTCAAGGGGTATCAGGGGGATTTTTTGCCAAAGCCGGATTGCTTGAGGGTGTAGCCGGCGCTGTTTTGCCAGGCATCCAGCCCGCTTCTGTTGTTGCCCGCCACCCGCCTCGGCCGGGCAGGCGGCGTGGCTCAGGGGGCATTAGGGGGATTTTTTGCCAAAGCCGGATTGCTTGAGGGTGTAGCCGGCACTGTTTTGCCAGGCGTCCAGCCCGCTTCTGTTGTTGCCCGCCACCAGACTGGCGGCCAGGCTCGGGCTGTTGAACAGCTGATCGGCGCTAAACACGAAGCCCCCCTCGGCTCGGGGCACAAGCACCCCCTTGGCCAGCAGCTCCTGGCGCAGCTCGATCACCGCCTCGCGCAAGGAGGCTGCATCCTCGCCGTTGGCGGTGGAGCCCGCCTGCACCATGAAGCCGGGGTTCTGCCGCTTGCCCACCGGATAGCCATGGGCCTCGGCCCCCTTGCCGTTGAAGTGGTAGAGCTCGCGCTCGCCGGGCTTGTTGTCGGAGAGCGCCTTTTGCAGGGTCATCAGCTCGTTGTAGATATCGATGGGGACCACGGCAGCCTGCTTGGCCCCCTTGCTGTCGACGATAAAACTGACTTGCTTGTGTAACATCCTTGCTCATCCTGTGACCCATGGAAGCCCCTATTCTAACCACCTCTGGCAAGCGGGATCCAGCAAGGATCCTCATCCCTTTTGCAGGCGCGATCACTAACTGGCATAGTGACTGACATTGTGAAAGCCATTGGCCATCAACCGGTTATCCCATGCTGAATCTGCGCAACCTCGGTAAACACTTCGCCAACGGCGGTGAGACGCTCCCCCTGTTTGCCGGGCTGGATCTCAAGCTCAACCCCGGCGAAACCTGTCTGCTGCTGGGGCAGAGCGGCTGTGGCAAGTCCACCCTGCTCAACCTTATCGCCGGTCTCATCCCCCCGGATGAGGGGGAGATCTGGCTGGGAGAGACCCGGCTCGACACCCAGTCCCCGGACGAGCGGGCCCGCTTGCGCGGTCGGCATTTTGGCATCGTCTATCAGGACTTCAACCTGCTGCCGACCCTCACAGTGCTGGAGAACCTCTGCCTGCCCCTGGAGATAAACCACCTGCCCCGCGACATGGCGCGCCTCGATGCCCTGCTCGAACGCCTGGGGATGAGCCACAAGCGCCACGCCTGGCCGGAGCAGCTCTCCGGCGGCCAGCGCCAGCGGGTGGCCCTGGCCCGGGCCCTGGTTCACCAGCCGAAGTGGCTGCTCGCTGACGAGCCCACCGGCAGCCTCGATGAACACAACGCCGAGCAGGTGATGGGGCTGATGATGTCGGCGGTGCGGGACACGGGCGCAGGCCTCTTGCTGGTGAGCCACAACCCCGGCTATGGCGCCCTGGCGGATCGGGTGCTGCGCCTGGAAGGGGGGCAGTTGCTCGAGGCCGGACCCCATGGGTGACGCCCGCCGCAGGGATGCATCATGCTGCCGCTGAAGGCGCTGCTGCGCCTCTATCGCGCCCACCCCTGGCTGCTGCTGATGAGCCTGGCCGGGCTCATGCTGGGGGTCACCCTGGTGGTGGCCATCGAGCTTTTGAACCACAGCGCCCGCACCAATTTCGTCGCCGCCCGCAGCCAGCTCGCGGGGGAAGCGAACTACCGCCTGGCCCCGAGCGGCGGCCTGGATGAGGGGCTCTACGTTCGGCTGGTGCGAAGCCAGCCCGCTCTTGACGCCATGCCCCAGTTGCACGCCTGGCTCAAGGATGAGCAGGGGCGCAGTTTCCAGCTGCTGGGGATGGATCTCTTCAACCCAGGCCCCCTGCGCCGACTCTTTGGTGAGCAGCCGGGGCGCGAACCCGACTTCACCCTGAGCCGCGCCGACAGCGTCTGGCTCTCGGCCCCCGAGGCGAAACGCCTCGGCTGGTCGCCGGGGCAGTCGCGGAGCTTTATGCTGGGCACGGATGCAGAGCGCGCCCGCACGTTGGCCCTCACTCTCGCGGGTACCTTCGAGCCGGGCGCCGTCCCCATGGAGCGGCTGCTGGTCACCGACATAGGCCTGGCCCAACCCCTGCTTGGCAAGGCAGGAAGGCTGGATCGCATCGTCTTCAAGTTAAGCGACGAAGAGGCCAATGCCTTGCAAAGGGCGCTGCAAACCTATTACCCCCATCAGCCGCTCTGGCTCGAGCCCATCAGCCCGGCCCTCGATGCCAGCCAGCTCGGGGATGCCCTGGCCCTCAACCTCAGTGCCCTCTCCCTGCTCGCCATGGCGGTGGGTTTGTTTCTGGTGTTCAACGCCCAGCGCTTCGTGCAGAGCGTGCGCCGCCCCCAGCTCGCCCAGCTCATCATCCTGGGGATGCCGCCAAGCCGGGTACTCCGCTATCTGGCCCTGGAGCTGCTCATCCTCGCCACCATAGGCACCCTGCTCGGGCTGCTGCTGGGCAGCCTCTTGGCGCTGGCCCTCATGGGGCAGCTCACCCAGGCGCTGGCAGACCTTTATGGCCCCAACCCCATCGATCTGCTGCGCCTCTCCCCGACCAGCCTCATCAAGGCGCTGCTGATAGGCCTGGCTGGCACCCTTGCCGCCAACCTCCCCGGCTGGTGGCAGTTGCTGCGCCAATCCCCTCTTGAACTGCGGGAGGGGAGCAGCCGCCCGCCGGTTTATCCCTGGCGCAGACGCCTGCTCGCCATCGCCATACTGTTGCTCTGCGCCCTCTGCCTCTTGTTGCCGCAGACCGGCCTGGGGGGCGCCCTCTTCGTGGCCGGAGGCTGGCTGCTCGCCATGGCGCTCGCCCTGCCCGATGCCCTGCGCGCCCTGCTGGGGCGGCTGCGCGGGCACGGCCCCCTCAGCGTCCGGCTCGGGGTGGCCGAGACCCAATACCATCTGGATCGCACCGCCATCGCCGTGATGGCGCTGCAACTTGCCATAGCCGCGGCCATCGGCATCGGGGTCATGGTGTCGAGCTTTCGCTCGAGCGTGGAGATCTGGCTCGGCCAGCGTCTGGCCGCCGACCTCTATGTCAGCGCCCCCAAGGGGGTGGCAGGCAGCAGAGGCCAGCTGAGCGAGCAGACCCTGACCGCTATCCTGGCCGCGCCGGACGTGCGTGCCGCCTCCCGCCGCGCCGTGCATCCCGCCCGCTGGCAGGGGCAGCCCATCGAGTGGGCGCAGATGGACTTTATCCCCGAGCTCAAGGCCGCCTACCCCTTGCTGGCCGGGCGCTGGCCCGCAACGCCCGACGAGGTGCTGGCGAGCGAGCCGCTCACTGTGCGCCTCGGGGTCAGAGTGGGGCAGACCCTGGATGTGACGAGCGAAGGGGGGCCAAGGCGGCTCACCGTCACCGGCGTCTATCAGGATTACGGCAGCGACAAGGGGCAGATACTGCATGCCTTCGAAGGGGGCGCGGTGCAATCCCTCGCCCTCTTCAGCCCGGATCCCGAGCGCCTCGGCGATCGGCTGCGCGCCCGTTTTGGCGAGCGGGTGAACCTGCTGCCCGCCCCCGCCATCCACGCCGCGGCGCTTAAGGTGTTCGATCAGACCTTTGTGGTGACCGAGCTGCTGAAATTGCTGATCCTCAGCATCGCCTTCGTCGGCATAGGCTCCGCCTTTATGGTGCTGGGGCTGGCCAGGCGCGAGGAGTTGCAGACCCTGCAGAGCCTAGGGATAGGCCCCCGCCACTGCCGCCGCCTGCTGGTGTGGCAGGGGGCGGGATTGGGGCTGCTCACGGCGCTGCTGGCCCTGCCGGTGGGCTATGGCCTCGCCTGGGTGCTGATTGAGGTGGTCAACCCCCGCGCCTTTGGCTGGCGCCTCGCCTTCGAGGCCGCCCCCTTGCACGCCGTCACGGCGCTCTTGCTCGCCCCCCTGTGCGGGGCGCTCGCCTCCTGGTATGCCGCAAGGAGAGTGGTATGAAAAAAGTCTGGAAGTGGCCGCTGATGATCGTCTGCATTCTCCATGGCGCTGCGGTCGGTGCCAGCGATCTGGGCACCCTGCTCGGGGGCGGCGGCGATCAGTTCAGGAAGGCCCTGCCGGGCCAGTCCATCCGCCTGCCCGCCGATCACGGCGCCCACCCCGACTACAGATCCGAGTGGTGGTATCTCACCGGTAACCTGACAGACGAGCAGGGGCGCGACTACGGCATCCAGTGGACCCTCTTTCGGCAGGGTATCGAGCAGCAGATAACATCGGACAACCCCTGGCTCAGCCCCCAGCTCTGGCTGGCCCAGTTCGCCATCACGGATCTCGCCCGTGGTACCCACCGCCAGGATGAGCGCACCAGCCGACAGGGGCCGGGGCTCGCCGGCGCCAGTGGCGGCGAATACTGGCTAAGAGAGTGGGTGCTTGCCTCTGAAGGAAAATCGCTCTTTCCCGCCACCTTGAAGGTGCAGAGCAAGATGGGTGAGCTGAACCTCAAGGTGAGCGCCGCCAAGCCGGTGGTGCTGCAAGGCAAAGCGGGTTACAGCGAGAAGAGCCCGGGCAACGCCTCCTTCTACTACTCCTACCCGCGCCTGACACTGAGCGGCACTTTGACCCTAGAGGGGGAGACCCGCAATGTCACGGGCCAGGGCTGGTTCGATCACGAGTGGAGCAGCTCGGTACTGGCCCAGTGGCAGTCGGGCTGGGACTGGTTCTCCCTGCAACTTGCCGATGGCCGCGAGCTGATGCTGTTTCGCCTGCGCACCAAGGAAGGTCGCCCCGAGCCTGAAAACCGCTACGGCATCCTGATCGAGCAGGATGGCAGCAGCCGAGTGCTCGCCCCGGAATCCATTGTCCTCACCCCCGGTAAAACCTGGCGCGGCCCCAAGGGGCAAGACTACCCCGTCGAGTGGCAGCTTAAAGCCGGTGATCTCAACCTCCGCATTAAGGCGCGCCAACCCAATCAGGCCATGACGGGGCGCTTTGACTACTGGGAGGGGGCTGTGACCGTGGAGGGCGATGCCAAAGGACTGGGCTATCTGGAGATGACGGGGTATTAAGCCTAGGGCCTGCTCTATTTCTCTGCATAATGCCTTGTTTAAGCTGTCTGCTCTCCCCGATTTCTGATCCCCATCAAAAATGCGCTTAAATTCCCCGCCCTAGAAAACGTTTCGCTCAACAACTGGATACGCACTTGGTACCCTACTCATCCGGCCCTCACAGCCCCAAAGGCAATCAGGGAGCGACTATGGTGTATCTCTCCTCAATTTGGTCAACTGCAGCACAACGGACTCTGTGATCCGTGCGGTAGCTATGTAGTTTGCTGAGAAAAGGAATCAGGAATGGATATCTGTGAACCCTATTGATGGATAATGAGGAAAGGTTCCATGTATTCATGGCGTGGATCCGTGGGATCGCTTGGGCATTTAAATATCAGTCGTATGTTCTATTCCTCAGTAATATTTATGAATATACTTGGAATAGAAATACCTTACTATATGGAAACTTCCACATAATAAATTATTAAACAATCACTTAATACTTATGGGGGTTCAATGAAAGGTAAAATTACTCAATGGAATGACGACAAAGGTTTTGGCTTTATTATACCTGACGATAGATCAGAAAAGATCTTCTTTCATATCTCCACTGTAAATCCAAGAAGCAGACGACCACAAATTAATGATGATGTATGGTTTGAAGCTACAGTAGATAGTCAGCAACGCATGAGAGCCACTGTGGTTTACTATGAAGGATTGACGCTTCTCCCTATCAAATCGCGCGCCAAACAAAACTCTCACATTAAGAGCCAATCAAGTGATAAGAAAATCATCCTTGAACCAGTCAGAAAAACGCTTCTGGATTATTTATTGCTGATCATTGCTATCGTTTCTTTAGCTCTAGCCGGTTTCAATTACTTTAAAACGAACGATGTAACAATATCGGTACTAATTGCATTGCCTACAGCCTTTTTTCTTGCTCTTTTTAATCGTTCCAAAACACCTTCAAGTAAGTTGTTTACCTGTTCTCGTTGCCGTTGTAATGTTCCATTTGATAATAGAACTATACGCGCATGGAACATGGGCACACTAAAACTCTACTGTTCAAATTGCCATGCTGAATGGTTGCGTAATCGAGAAACCACAAATCATAACCCCTACTCATCATCAAGCAGAGGCAGTGGTTGCCTTGGCACTCTAGCAATATTGATAGCCATTCCTGTGGGTCTATTATCTATTGCAAATTGGCTTAGTTAATCATCAATTAACAAAAACTTGGTGTGTGTCAGCTATGCAACCCCACAAATAAAAGTTCGTTGAAAACCTAGGACTACCATCGTTCTGAACACAATCTCAGGGTTAACACCGCCAAGCCTGTGGTGCTGCTGGGTAAAAATGGTTACAGCGAGAAGAGTCCAGGCAACTCCTCCTTCTACTACTCCTACCCGCGCCTGACGCTAAGTGGCACCTTGACCCTGGAGGGGGAGACCCGCACTGTCACGGGCCAGGGCTGGTTCGATCACGAGTGGATCAGCTCGGTATTGGCCCAGTGGCAATCGGGCTGGGACTGGTTCTCCCTGCAACTTGCCGATGGCCGCGAGCTGATGCTGTTTCGCCTGCGCACCAAGGAAGGTCGTCCCGAACCGGAGAACCGCTACGGCATCCTGATTGAGCGGGACGGCAGCAGCCGGGTGCTAAGCCCTGATCAAATCCGCCTCACCCCGGGCAAGACTATCCCGTCGAGTGGCAGCTGGAAGCCGCCGATATGCAGCTAACCATCCGTGCCCGCCAGCCCAATCAGGCCATGACCGGCAGCTTCGATTACTGGGAAGGCGCTGTGACTGTGGAAGGAGATTCCCAAGGGCTGGGCTATCTGGAGATGACGGGGTATTGAGACCTTGAAATCAGATCGGCTTCAAAAGATCATTCAAATTCCATTCGTTGAGTGAGTTTTCACTCAGCATTTAGGTGGTTGCTTGATACCATATCTAGATGGACCCTTTGTTGCCTTTGCACATATGATTTCTATCATCGGCTTGTTAGACCAAGAAAATTTCCACAAACGTCCACTCCTTGACCAAACATTAGATCTGTGAAATAAGAATGACGACCATAAGCACCCATGCTGGCTCAAAAATTTTGGCCCTATTTTTAGATAGCCAAATAAAGCTACTCGTAGATAACGTAAGCACTATAAATCAGTGTAACCAGCCACGTATCTCACACCTCTATGCGATCTATTCTGCAATTATCGAAGACGCAATTTCAATACGGTTGTTGTGTGATAACTCCCGAACTAACCAGGCCTATATTATCTCGAGAGCTCTAATAGAACGGGTCACAAATTTCTGTTTTCTTCAACTCTGCACGGACACTACATTTTCAGATTATCTTGATTACTCCCTGAACAAAGCAGGTCGAAGTCTAGATCAATCTATTGAAGCCAATGGACAGGTTAAAGCACGACTTACGCTCAACGGTGGAGATTTTGAACTCCCACCAAAAATCCGCGCTGCAATCGCAAAATTCACAAGTGAACGAGGAAGAGAAAAGACACGTTGGACAAATGTTTCCCTCCCGGAAAGAGCTGCTGTAATCGAAGCAACGTTAGGTAATACCGGATTATTTATGAGCCTGCTGGCAATTTATGCTAATGCATCAGAAGCATTGCACGGGACCATTTATGGCGCAATTTTTCACTTAAGTACCTATGAGATCAAGCCACCCCACGACCAAGTGAGTTTAGACTGCTATTTTCACCAAACGCTCTCAACCTTGTACTTAATGGCGGGTGCTAGCATAGACACATTGTTTAACCTTTTAGCATCACTCCACGATGAAACCTTCAATGCAGTAGCTAAGGAATCTAAAAATGCTTTCAAGGAGGCTGCAATTGCAACTGGGCTTGCAGTTGGTTCATAGATTCGATTACGCTCCGCTAATCAAACCTACTCGAAATGCTCCAAACCGACGTTCATTGGGATGAAAATAATATTTCCGTGTTGGGTTTCGCTCCGCTCAACCCAACCTACGCCAAACCTTATCGATTAAATGGCTTATATCGCAGCCGTCTGGTTGGATATAAACGCCAACGACTGTCGATTAAAGTGCTCCGGCTGCTCCACATTGCAGACATGGCCGCAGTTTTCGATGATGGCGAGCTGGCTGTAGGGGTCGCGGGCGACCTGCTCGCGTACCGGGGCGATAAACATATGATCCTCCTCCCCCATCAGGTAGAGGGTCGGGATCGGCAGGGCGCGCTCCTTGAAGTAGCGCATCAAGGGGTTCACCTCGGTGGCGAGGCGGAACCAGCGTTTGAACTCCTTCTGGCACAATTTCCGGGCCTCGCGCACGAAGAGGTTGCGGGACTCCTGATGGTGCTGGCGCGGCATGATGATGAAGGCGAACAAGCGGTAGAGCCACATGTAGGGCAGTATGTGCTGGCCGACCCGGCCAAGCTGTACCAGCACCCGGGAGCGGATGTCGAGGCGCAGTATGGCGCCGCCGAGCACCATGCTCTTGACCCGCTCCGGGCAAAGCTCGGCCAGGTGGCGAATGAGGATGGTGCCAAGGGAGATGCCGACAAAATGGGCGCGGGGAATGCGCAGGTGATCGAGCAGGCGCAAGATGTCCTCGGTCACGGCCCGAAAGCTGTAGTGGCCCTTGACCACCTGTTGCAACTGGTTGGATTGGCCGTGGCCGCGAAGATCCAGCAGCAGCACGTTGAAGTGCTCCCGGTAGGCGCGCAGTTGCTTGAACCAGATGGAGGAGCTGCCGCCGGCGCCGTGCACGAACACCACCCAATCCCGCTCAGGGCCAAGCTCAAAGGTCTTGTGGTACAACATCTTATGGGCTCCCGGGGGGTTGGGGGATATACTCGGCGGGCATATTAACAGAAGGGGCGCCCCGCTGAATATGCTGCCACCCATCATCGGACCAGCATGGAGTCCTGTATGAGCCTTGCATCGTTACGTGAATTTCTGCTAAGCCAGCCCGGCGCCACCGAGGATACTCCCTTTGGCCCCGAGATCCTGGTCTATCGCATCGCCGGCAAGATGTTCGCCCTGGTGGACTGGCAGGCAGAGCCGCTGACCATCAACCTCAAATGCGAGCCCGAGCTCGCCCTGCTGCTGCGAGAGATACACCCCGAAGTCAAACCCGGCTGGCACATGAACAAGCAGCACTGGAACACGGTGACCCTGGCCGAGAGCCTCGACGCCGAGCTCTGGCAGGGCTGGATTGAACACTCCTACCAGCGCGTGGTGGCGGGCTTGCCCAAAGCCAAGCGGCCACAGGCGCCGACCTTATCAGCAAAGGCAGGATAACAGCCATGCCGCAGACACAAAAATCCTCGCCCGCCCGGATCATCCCCCTGAGGGAGCAGCACATTCCCGCCCTGCTCGCCCTGTTCGAGCAGTCGGTGCGCCGCCTGGGCCCGGAGCACTACAGCCCGGAGCAGGTGGAGCAATGGGCCCAGGGCGCCCGTCATCCGGGTCTCGCCAGCCAGCTGCGCGAGCACCACGGCTGGGTCATGGAGCAGGAGGGCATGCCCCTTGGCTTTGTCACCTTAAGCGATGACGGCCACCTCAGCCTGCTCTATGTGAGCGCGGATCATCCGCGCCAGGGGCTCGGCGGCCTGCTGCTGGAGCGGGCCTTGCAGGCGGCCAGCCAGCTGGGCCTGCACAGCCTGACCACAGAGGCCAGCGCCTTCAGCCTCGCGCTCTTTCTGCGTCACGGCTTCGAGCAGGCCGGATTGGAAACCGTGGAGCGCGGCGGGGTCAGTTTTGTCCGCCATCGCCTCTACTGCCGCTTGCCAAGCCAGGGCCAGCCACTAAAATACCCACCATTTCCCCAAAGCAATGAATGAAGGCAGCCATCATGGTGGTAGAGAGCGACGGTTATATTGCGCTTATCGAGTATCTGGTAGAGAGTCTGGGCCTGTTCGAGAGCCAGCAGCAGGGCACGGGCTCCCAGACCATTGAGGATCTGGTGAGCAACCGGGTGGCAGACAACCTCATGGCCATCTGCGAGCAGAACCCCCAGCTCGACCCCAAGGTGCGTTTCATGATCATGCAGGAGGCCGACGCCGTGGTGGCCGATCTGGAGGAGGTGCTCTCCGCCGTCTGGCTGCGGGCGCCCACCCCGGCCCAGCACGCCTTCCTCGATGAGTTCATCGATCTCATCAAGAACCTGTTCGACAGCACCATCGGCTAGTCCCCTCCCCTGCGGCCGCATGGCCCGCAAAGATCCGCAAAATGAAAAGGGCCGCCTCAAAGGGCAGCCCTGCTTGCTATCACTTCCGATTCATCGCGCTTGTCAGTTGAATGAATATCGAGGCAAGAAATGTGTCTGGTCTTGGCTGCCGTCCATGGTAGCTACCCTGATTAGTCTGCCGAGGTTGGGTTAAGTTCCCGGCCATGACGCTTTTTTTAATATTTCTTTCAAAAAAACGAAACAGGGGCCTAATGGCCCCTGTTTTATCCAGGCTGCGCCTCAGCGGTTCAGGCTGGGCGGCAGGCAGACGCCAATGCCTCCCAGTCCGCAATAGCCTTCCGGGTTCTTCTCCAGATATTGCTGATGGTAATCCTCGGCGTAGTAGAAGGGGGCCAGCGGCAGGATCCGGGTGGTGATGGCGCGGGCATCGCCGCTCGCCATCATCGCCTGCTGGTAGGCCGCCAGGCTCTGCTGGGCGATGGCCTCCTGGGATTCATCCCCATAGAAGATCACCGAGCGGTACTGGGTGCCGATGTCGCCGCCCTGGCGCATGCCCTGGGCCGGATCGTGCTGCTCCCAGAACAGCTTGAGCAGATCGCCGTAGCTGATGACCTTGGGGTCAAACACCACCTGCACCGTCTCCGCATGACCGGTCAGGCCGCTGCACACCTCCTTGTAGGTGGGGTTCGGCGTCAGGCCCCCCTGATAACCGGCGGCGGTGGAATAGACGCCGGGCTGCTGCCAGAACAGGCGCTCCACGCCCCAGAAACAGCCCATGCCAAACCAGGCCAGCTCCTTCCCCTCGGGCCAGGGGCCCTGGGTCGGGTGGCCGTTGACGGCATGCTGCTGGCCGATCGCCAGCGCTTCCCGTCGTCCCGGCAGGGCCTCTGCCGGTGAAATAATCTGCTCCATATGCCCTGTCCTTGAATAAAATCCCGCGCGAGGCGGCTGACGAAAAGGAACCCCGAAGATAACAGGTTATGAGCCCGGATCAACCAAGGCGGCCCCTTCAGCGGGCTGACCGCCGCCCGGCTCGCCCAGGCGCAGGGCGTCTACGGCTGGTCAAAATGGCGGCACAAAACAGCAAAACCAATATTTAGTCTTGATTTGTGAATTTATTTTCATATATTGAGCAAATTGCTGCTTTTTTATGGAACGAAACACGTGCGTGAACGCGAACCCAGCCTGGTCCATGCCTTTCGGCAATCCACCCCCTATGTCAACGTGCACCGGGGTGCCACCTTCGTGCTGATGATGGGCGGGGAAGCCATCTGTCACCCCAACTTTGCCAACATAGTGAGCGACATCGCCCTGCTGCAGACGCTCGGCATTCGCCTAGTGCTGGTGTTCGGATCGCGTCCGCAAAACGACGAGGCGCTGGCCCGTGCCGGCATCGAGGCCCAGTACCACAGACGGATCCGGGTCACCGACGATCAGAGCTTCGCCATCATCAAGCAGGTGTGCGGCGGCCTGCAATACGACATCACCGCCCAGCTCTCCATGGGGCTGGCCAACACCCCCATGCAGGGGGCGCGCATCAGCGTGGTGAGCGGCAACTTCGTCACCGCCCAGCCCCTCGGGGTGGAAGATGGCATCGATTACTGCCACAGCGGCCGGGTGCGGCGCATCGACGTGGAGGGGATCACCCGCCAGCTGGATCAGCATGGCCTGGTGCTCATCTCCCCCATCGGCTGCTCGGTCACCGGCGAGAGCTTCAACCTGAGCTCCGAAGAGGTGGCGCGCCGGGTGGCGGTGGATCTGAAAGCCGACAAACTCATCTGCTTCAGCAGCACCCAGGGGGTGATGAACAGGCAGGGCGTGGCCATCTCCGAGCTCTTCCCCGAGCAGGCCGAAGAGCTGCTGGTGGAGCTGGAGCAGGCGGGCGAGGAGATGTCCGGCACCGCCCGCTACCTGCGCGCGGCCATCGCCTCCTGCCGCGGCGGCGTGCCGCGCTCCCACCTGGTGAGCTATCAGGATGACGGCGCCATGCTGCAGGAGCTGTTCAGCCGCGAGGGGCTCGGCACCCAGATAGTGCGCGAGAGCGCCGAGCGGGCGCGGGCCGCCACCATAGAGGACATCGGCGGCATCCTGGACCTCATCCGGCCGCTGGAGGAGGAAGGCATCTTGGTGCGCCGCTCCCGCGAGCAGCTGGAGATGGAGATAGACAAGTTCACCATCATAGAGCGCGACGGTCTCATCATCGGCTGCGCTGCGCTCTACTGCTTCATGGAAGAAGCCATGGCCGAGATGGCCTGCGTCGCCATCCATCCCGAGTACCGCAACTCCAACCGGGGGGATCAGCTGGTGGCCAAGGTGGCCGAGCGGGCCAAGCGGCTCGGCATCCGCCGCTTGTTTGTGCTCACTACCCGCTCCATCCACTGGTTCCGGGAGCGGGGCTTCGATCCCCTGGAAGTGGAAGATCTGCCGGTGGCGCGCCAGCGCCTCTACAACTGGCAGCGTCGCTCCAAGGTTTTGTCCAAGACGATTTCGTAACTGATTGATCTTGTGCCTAGTTGTTGCCAATTGTGTACTTTTTTACAAACTCGATTGACAGTGCAATCCAGTGCAGGGTATTTCTACATGCACGCCACCTTCCGAGGTGGCACCAGAAGAGGAGCGCTGCCCAGGCAGCCCAAGGGAGGACACCAGAGTCCGGTGAACTTGGGTCAGGGGGAGCAGCGCCGAGACGAGTGAGGCAACTGGATACCTCAACGTCGGCTGCGGGGGCTGAATCCCCCGGGTTGTCATCGGTCGTGTGCATCCCACAGGCATCCAGCAGGATCCTTGTGGGATGGGCACCGCGGATGGAGTGCTTCTGGCCGGGATCCTTACGTTTTCCTGCCATTTTCTGCCTCCTCCTCTCTTTTGCCTGATGAAACCGGATTTTCACCTTGAGACAGGAGTATGCAATGAACCCGATCAACGTCGCCAAGTTTGGCGGAACCAGTGTCGCCGATGCCGCGGCCATGAACCATTGCGCCGACGTGGTGCTGGCCAATCCGGCGACCCGGGTGGTGGTTCTGAGCGCCAGCGCCGGTGTCACCAACCTGCTGGTGAGCCTGGCCCAGGGTGAACTGGACGAAGCCGGGCAGGATGCCCAGCTCGACAAGCTGACCGGGATCCAGCAGGCCATACTGACGGCGCTCGGCAACCCGGGCGAAGTGAGCGCTCTCATTCACGCCCAGCTCGGCGACATTCGCACCATGGCCCGCCAGGCCTGCCAGCACACGGACGCCGAGCTGGCCGACCGCCTCATCGCCTGCGGCGAGCTGATGTCCACCCGCCTCTTCACCGAGCTGCTGCACCAGCGGGGCATCAAGGCCCAGTGGCAGGACGCGCGCCAGCTGCTGCGCACTGACAGCCGCTTTGGCAAGGCGACCGTGGATCTCGCCGCCACCCGCACTCTCTGCCAAGCCACGCTGGGCCCCCTGCTCGGCGACAGCCTGGTCATCACCCAGGGCTTCATCGGCGCCGACGCCGATGGCCGCACCACTACCCTGGGCCGGGGCGGCTCCGACTACAGCGCTGCCCTGCTCGCAGAGGCGCTGGACGCAGGCAGCATAGAGATCTGGACCGACGTGCCCGGCATCTACACCACGGATCCGCGTCTGGTCACTCGGGCCCGTCCCATCCCCGAGATCAGCTTCGTGGAGGCGGCCGAGATGGCCACCTTCGGTGCCAAGGTGCTGCACCCGGCCACCCTGCAACCCGCCCTGCGCCAGGACATTCCGGTGTTCGTCGGCTCCGCCAGGGATCCCGCGGCCGGTGGCACCTGGATCCGCGCCAGCACCGAGACCAGCCCGCTGTTTCGCGCCGTGGCCCTGCGCCGCCAGCAGGTGCTGGTCACCCTGCACAGCCTCAACATGTTCCACGCCTACGGCTTTTTGGCAGAGGTGTTCGGCATCCTGGCCCGTCACCGCATCTCGGTGGATCTCATCACCACCTCGGAGGTGAGCGTCTCCCTGACCCTGGATCACACCGGCAGCCAGAGCAACGGCGAGCCCATCCTGGGCGACAAGGTGCTGGCGGAGCTCGGCCAGCTGTGCAAGGTGGAGGTGGAGACCGACTTCGCGCTGGTGGCCCTCATCGGCAACCGCATGAGCGAGGCCGCCGGTGTGGGCAGCCGGGTGTTCGACGCCATTCGCGAGCACAACATCCGGATGATCTGCTACGGCGCCAGCGCCCACAACCTCTGCTTCCTGGTGAAAGAGCGCGAGGCGGGCAACATAGTCAACCGTCTCCATCAGGAGCTGCTCGACTGAGCCTGACGAGCCCTGGTCAGGCCCTTCTCCCCCCACGGCAGAAGGGTCTGGTATCGGGGGAAGGCCATGGCGCCAGAGCCGATACCAACGAAGAGGGGCGCCCATGCGCCCCTCTTGTCACTCTGTCATCCCCATGTCAGCGCGCAGGCTGGCTGGTCCGGGTCGGCAACAGGTTGGCCCGGATCTGCTCGCGCAGCCCCCCCAGCCGTTGCAACAGCGCCGCCTGACCGAGACCGGCCTCATCAAATCCCAGGTTATCGGCCAGCGCCGGGAAGTGCTCCCGCACCGCCTGCTCCAGCCAGTCGAGGCGGCGCAGAGTCATGGGGCCGCAGCTCTTGCCGCTGAGATCGTCCGCAATGTCGAGCCGGTGGCTGCGATACATGTCGCGCCACCAGTTGGCGGCGAGCGCCTGCTCGCTTGCCAGCGCCGCACTCCACTCCCCCACCAGCCCCTGCATCCGGGCCAGCACGGGGGCGCTGGCCCCCTCCCGTGACAGATATTGCAACTCCCCCTTCGCCCAGGCGAGGCAGAGCTCGCGCCAGTGGCGAAACAGCGGCAGGGGGTCTGCCTCCTCCAGCCAGAGCCCGGACAGGGTGCGGGTCTCCAGCCGCTCAGCCACATGAAATGCCGGATCGGTGAGGCCGTTGGAGTTGAACTCGTGCAGGGGATCGAAGGGCCACATGTAGCCAAAGTCGAACACCGAGATCTGCTGGCCGTCGTCGAGCAGGTTGCCCGGGCTCGGATCCCAGTCAAACCAGCCCCAGCGGGCCAGCTCGGCCTCCACCGCCAGCATCTGCGCCAGGTTGCGCTCATTGAGCCTGCGCACCGGATCTCCCCTCAGCCAGGGGGAGACCAGCACCCCGGCGCGGGCAGAGCCGAAGCTGGTGCAGACCACGTTGGAGAGTATGGTGGGGTGCAATTCCCGCAGGCTCTCTATCTCCCGGCGCCGCTCCAGCTCGGTGAGAAAGGCGGTCTTGCCGTCGACGTTGGCCACCAGGGAGTCTGACCGGCACCGCTTCAGGCACCAGTGGTGCCCCTCCACCTTGAGGTGGAACACCTCGGCGGTGAGCCCCTGACCATAGAGCTTGACGACGTCCGGGTGATCCTCGGTCAGTCTTGTCAACTGGGCCAGGGGCAGGGGACAATCTCGCTCACGCCCGATCCGGATCTCGTCCCCGTTCTCCAGCATCTGGAGCAATCTTGCCTGACGTGCCGCAACCTTGGGATTCATACATGTACCTCCAACCGTTACTGAGAGACTAAACAGCGCCCCCCTCCCAGACCAGCGGCAAAGGCCCATGATGACGCTTTCATCACAGAATGAGTGCCCCTGCCGGATCGGGATCACAATTTGCACGCACAGGCCGTCACCCAATATTCATCCCGTCGTCATTAAATTGACATCAAGGAACAAGCCCCTCACCATCGGGTCAAAATAGATGCAGCGTTGCTGCCCTGCCCGCTCCAAGGATGAGCCCCTATGAATGCCCCCGTCTGTGATCGCCCCCCCTCTTCCTCCCAGTCTCTGGCCGGGTGGTTGTTCGGTCTGCTGATCGCCCTGCTGTTGCTGACTCTCGCCCTGCCGCTGCTCAATCCCGTCGGCTGGCTCGGGAAGGCACAGCCGCTGATCCTGGGGCCCGCCGATCAGCCCATCGCCACCCTCAGCCGCCACAGCCTGCTCTACAAGAGCGACAGTCGCGGCCTCTATCTGGTGGTGCGCAGCCAGTGGCAACTGCTCAAGCCGCTGCAGGCGGGGGACAAAGTGCGGGTGGAGCTGCTCAACGACAAGGGCATTCGCATCGATCAGCTGAGTCAGGCGGTGGAGAAGCGCCAGAAGTGTCGCCAGAATCGCTGCACCCTGGATCTCAACAGCGCCCTGCGCGCCCCCGACGACGCCCTGGACAGCCGCTATCAGCTGCGGATCGGCCTGCTGCTGGCGGACAGACCCGAGAGCGCCGAATACAGCCAGATCCTGCAGACCCTGCCGGAGCGCGGCTTCAACCTGACCTATCTGATGACCAGCCTGCTGCTGGTGCTGCTGGTGAGCGCCGCCGTGCTCAGGGCCCTGCTGCCGCGGCTGCGCCGCAGCTACCGCTCCCGGGTGCTGGGCAGCCTGCTGCTCGGCAACCTCACCTTCGTGCTGCTGCACGGCTTCGTGGTGTTCAAGCTGGGGGAGTTTCTGCTCTGGTCGGGCTTTAGGCCCGAGCACTACTACCTCGCCTGGGGCAGCATGGTGCTGGGCTGGAGCCTCTGCGCCCTGGCGGGCTTCAACCTCTATATGGGGCTGGTCTTTACGGCGCTTTCGGGCATAGGCCTCTTGGCGAACTTCATGAAGATAGCCATCTACGGGGTGCCGCTCGGGGGGGACGATCTCGGCAACCTGATGGCCCTGCTGCACATACTGCTCGATCAGCACCCCGTGCTGCCGGTGCTGGCCGTGCTGGGGCTCTTGTTCCTGTGCTGGCGCTTCGCCCTGTCGCGCTGGATACTGCGCACGGCCGCAGCTACCGCCGCCTTCTTCGCGCTCTGCGTGTTCGCCACCCAGACCGGCAACAAGCTGCTGGGGGCCAACATCCGCTACGTGGACAGAGCGGTCAACTATCACAGGGACATCATCCGCGCCGGTCCCGGCCTCTACCTGTTCAACCTGGTGGACGAGATGCTGCAAAGCGGCAACATCTTCCGCTACCCCTTGCAGATCAACGAGCGTACCCCCGAGCTCAGCCAGCCGGCCCCGGGCCAGCCGCCCCGCTTCGATCTGGTGATAGTGCTGCAATACGAGTCGCTCTGGCTCGACTGGCAGGGCAAGATCTGCGCCCCCGCCCCCACCCTCTCCCTGCCTGCCGACGTGGCCCAGTGGCACAAGACCATCCACTCCCCCACCACAGGGGGCATGACGGTGCTGGCGGAGTTCGAGATGAATACCGGCCTGCCGGTGGGTCTGCTCAAGCAGGGGGTGGTGCCCTACTACTACCTCTCGGACAAGGTGCCCGGCCTTGCCAGGAGCGCCAGGCAGAACGGCTACCAGACCCTGTTCGCCCACCCCTATGTGGAGAAGTTCTGGGGCCGCGCCAAGGCGATCCCGGCCCTCGGCTACGAGGAGCGCTGGTTCGACACCCGCTTCACCACCCTCGAACATAAAGGGCTCTACATCTCGGACGATGCCCTCATCGATCACCTGCTCAGACGCAGCGAGCAGGATGACAAGCCGCTGTTCGCCTACGCGGTCACCATGCAGGGGCACGGCCCCTTCGACGGGGATCGCTACCGGGCCCAGCAGATCGACAGGGCCTGCCCGGATCAGAGCCCGGCGGACAGGCAGTTGCTCAACACCTACTACACAGGAGTGGTGGACGCCATGGCCTCCCTGGAGCGGTTGCTCAAGACGCTCGATCGCTCCGGCAAGCGCTACCTGGTGGTGGCCTTCGGGGATCACCAGCCCTTCCTGATGTCGGCGGGCAAGAACATCCATGGCGCCAAGCCGCCCCGGGATGCCCCCTACCAGATCCCCATGATGGCCTTCACCCGCAACGATGGCGCCATCACGCTCGATCGCCAGTTCGCCCCGGTGCGCCAGCTCTACCAGATGGGACAGGCCACCCGAGCGCTGCTGGCAGGGGATCTCACCCCCATAGAGGACAAGCCCGTGCTTCATCCGGTGCTGGGGGAGGAGAAGGGCTTCGACCCCTCCCCCCTGGTGCCGCAGATCCGCGCCAGCTTCCGGGCCGATGCCCTGCCCTGAGATCAATTAACATTTAAGAGACGGGGGCCGCAGATCCTTGCAACACCTTCCGGGCCTATGCCCTGCCCTGAGATCAATAAACATTTAAGAGACGGGGGCCGCAGATCCTTGCAACACCTTCCGGGCCTATGCCCTGCCCTGAGATCAATAAACATTGAAGAGACGAAGGCCGCAGATCCTTGCAATACCTTCAGGGCCTATGCCCTGCCCTGATCCCTGACCTGAGAAAGTGAAAGAGGCCGCAACTGCGGCCTCTTTGCATTTCTCTGGCGACTAACGGAGCCAGGACTCGCACAGGGTAAGGGTCTGCCTGTCGAGATCCAGTTCGGCCTCGATGCCGAGCGGCACCGTCAGCATGGGGTGAGTGTGGGCACAGTCGAACTCTGCCAGTATGGGGAAGCCGGGCTCCCCCACCACCTCCAGCAGGATATCGAGGGGCCGCTTGCCGCTGCCCTCATCGTCGAAACGTTCATGCTTGCCGAGGATGAGCGCGCCTATGCGGTCGAACACCCCGCACAGCTTGAGGTGGGCAAAGGCCCGCTCCACCGTCTGGGCAGATTTGAGGCTGTCTTCCAGCAGCAGAATATCCCCCTGCTTGATCTGCGGCATAAAGGGGGAGCCCCAGATCCCCGCCAGGGTGTTGAGGTTGCCGCCCATCAGCCGTCCCCGCACCCGGCCGCTGCCCACCGAGACAAGCCGGTTAGGCTGGCACAACTTGGCCCGGCTCTGGTTTTCCCAATCCAGCCGCTCGTCGGTCCAGTGGGTTGGGGTCGGCAGGGTATGAGGTGCGCTGGCCTCCTTCGCCAGACAGATCTGGCGAAAGCCCGCCAGGGTCTCGTCCACCAGCGGCGGGAACTCGCCAAAGGAGGCCACCAGTGCCGGGCCATAGAAGGTAACCAGGCCGGTCTGGGCGTGGATGCCGAGCAGCAGGGCCGTCACATCCGAATAGCCGACGATGATCTTGGGATCCTCTCTCAGCGCCTCGTAGTCCACATTGGGCAACAGGGAGTTTGAGTTGCTGCCGCCAATCACCGACATGATTGCGCGCACCTCTGGATCCCGGATGAGGGCATTGAGCTCGGCGGCCCGCGCCGCTATGGAGCCGGAGCGCCAGTGATCCCGCTCCCCGGTCAGGCTGCCCGCCTTGAGCCTGAAACCTTGCCCTTCCAGAAACGCCCTGGCACGTTCGAACCGCCGGGGAGCCCAGGCGGTGGCCGCGCTGGAGGGAGAGAAGAAGCCTATGGTATCGCCGGGTTTGAGCCCGGCGGGCTTGCGCAGTGCCATGGATGACGCTCGCTCCTGAGAGTCTGGGGGCCGGGATCCCCATGATCCGGCATAAGGCTCCATCCTAATCCAGGTGTTTTCTTCCCAACAAGGGCTGACTGGCACTGGGCAGGCCGTTCTTTGTTTGGAGAAATCAAACGACATAACCAAGTCGGATAGAAAAAGTAAACAATATTCCCGGCTCAGGGCCTCCCCCTCATCCCCGGCCCTTCTCCCGCAAGGGGAGAAGGGGGAATCGCCCCCCATACCATAGGGGTGCCGCGCCCAATAAAAAAGCCGACCTCGGGGTCGGCTTGCTGCAGGCGGCCAGGGGGCAAAGGCGAGCTAGATCACCACGGCGGTGCCGCTGATGCTGACCATCAGCATGCTGCCGTTCTGGCCCACCACCTCGTAGTCGATGTCGATGCCGACCACGGCGTTGGCACCCAGGGCCTGGGCACGCTCCTTGAGCTCCTCGAAGGCGATCTCCCGGGCCCGGGCCAGCTCCTTTTCGTAGGCGCCGGAGCGGCCACCTATGATGTCGCGGATGCCGGCGAACAGGTCCTTGAAGATGTTGGCACCCAGGATGGCTTCACCCACGACTATGCCGCGGTATTCACGAATGGCCTTGCCTTCCAGGGTGGGGGTGGTTGAGAGGATCATGAGGTCTCCTGTGGGTTCAATAGGGTGCGCAGGGCACCGTTGCCGCCATGGTAGCAAGGCGAAGACCAAAGCATAACCCCGCCTTGCCGGGGACAGCGGGGGACGCTGCGCACCCGGAGCTAACAAGTGATTGATTCAGCATCCAAAGTGCCATCTATACTGCCTGTGTCGCGGATCTTTTCCCCCTTTTACAGATGCATCTGGCACTTGCAGGAGGGGGCCGATCCTCAGGATTGATGGGAGAGGGACCTTGATGAAACGAACGCTGCTGCTGTTGCCACTGGCCACCTTGCTGAGTGCCCCCACCGAGGGCGCCGGCCTCTATCTGTACGAAACCGGTACCAATGATCTCGGGCTCGCCTCCGCCGGCATGGCCGCCAGGGCCCAGGATGCCACTGTGCAGCTGGTGAACCCCGCAGGCCTGAGCCACCTGGAGGGGCGCCACCTGACCCTGGGCGGGCAACTGCTCTACGGGGATGTGCCCTACGATCTGGACGATCCCGCCGAGGGAGATGTCGATACCGTCATCGGCTGGTTCCCCGCGGCCTCCGCCTACTACAGCCAGCAACTCGATGAGCGCTGGTCGGCGGGCCTGGCGCTCTATGGCAACTTCGGACTGGGGCTGGATTTTGGCGACTGGGCCGGCAAGCAGCTCATCGAGGAGGCCACCCTGATCGGCCTCACCCTGCAGCCATCCATTGCCTACCGCGTCGACGAGCACTGGTCGCTCGGGGCCGGGGTCGGCATCAACTACGGCCTGTTCGCCCTCACCCGGGAGGGCAGTGGCGGGGAGCAGAAGCAGGACGACAGTGACTGGGCCCTCAATGCCAAGCTGGGGCTGCTCTATGAGTGGAACCCGGGAAGCCGCGTCGGGCTGGGCTATGCCAGCGAGGTGACCTATCACTTCGACATAGGCCGCGACATCACCTTCTCGCGCCCCAATCTGCCCGGGATCAGCGCCACCATCCCCCTCTCCGGCATGGTCAACAGCCCCCAACAGTTGATGGTGAGCGCCTTTCACGCCTTCGCCCACGACTGGGCCATCATGGGCAATCTGGGCTGGCAGGACTGGAGCCGCTACAACGACAACCAGGTCGCCGTCTTTGACCGCACCTCCTCAGAGAAGGGGATCTATCAGGACAGCTACCACCTGGCGGTCGGGCTCCAGCACGATCTGACGCCGCAGTGGACCCTCAATGGCGGCGTGGCCTACGACAGCAGTGCCTATCGGGATCAGAGCCACACCTCCCTGACGGTGCCGAGCGGCAGTGCGCTGCGCCTCGGCACAGGAGTTATCTATGCGTTCAACGCCCAGGAGACCCTGGGGGCCGGTTTTGAGTACATACACATGGAGAGCGCCAGCGTCGATGAAAGATCCCTCTCAGGTCACTATCCCACCCCGGCGCTCTACTTCTTCGCCGTGAACTACGGCAAGCGCTTCTAGGCAGCCCCCTCTTGGACCATAAAAAAGGAGAGGCCTGGCCTCTCCTTGTCGTTTGTCTTGTGCTTGCTACTCAAGGCACAGGCTTAGTGCAGCTTCATGCTCGGGCGCAGCACCCGGTTGATGCGGCCCACCAGCATGATGAGGCCGGTCTTGATGTAGCCGTGCAGGGCGACCTGGTGCATCCGGTAGAGGGAGATGTAGACGATGCGGGCGATGTAACCTTCCACCATCATGGAGCCGCGCATCAGGTTGCCCATCAGGCTGCCCACTGTGGAGAAGCGGCTGAGGGACACCAGGGAGCCGTGGTCGTGGTAGAGGTAGGGCTTCATCTCGCCGCCGTTCATCTTGGCCAGGATGTTCTTGAACGCCTGGGTCGCCATCTGGTGGGCGGACTGGGCGCGGGGCGGCACGAACTTGCCGTCCGGCTGCGGGCAGGCGGCGCAGTCGCCGATGACGAAGATGTTCTCGTCACGGGTGGTCTGCAGTGTCTCTTTGACCACCAGCTGGTTGATGCGGTTGGTCTCGAGGCCGGCGATCTCCTTCATGAAGTCCGGTGCCTTGATGCCGGCGGCCCACACCATGAGGTCTGCTTCAATCAGCTCCCCATCCTTGGTGTGTAGCCCATCGCTAGTGGCTTCGGTGATCATGGTGGCGGTGCGCACGTCCACGCCGAGCTTCACCAGCTCCTGGTGGGCGGAGCCGCTGATGCGCTCAGGCAGCGCAGGCAGTATGCGGGGGCCCGCCTCCACCAGCGTCACCTTGAGGCTGTCGGTGGTGAGGTTCTTGAAGCCGTAGGCATAGAGCTGCTCCACAGCGTTGTAGAGCTCGGCGGAGAGCTCGACGCCGGTGGCGCCGCCACCCACGATGGCGATCTTCACCTTGTCACCGGGCTTGTATTCGGTGGCGAACTGCAGGAAGCGGTTCATCATGCTGTTGTAGAAGCGGTGCGCCTGGGAGGGGCTGTCCAGGAAGATGCAGTGATCCTTGATGCCCTTGGTGTTGAAGTCGTTGGACACAGAACCTATAGCCATCACCAGGATGTCGTAAGCCAGTTCCCGCTCGTTGACCACCAGGGCGCCGCTCTCGTCGTGGATAGGCGCCAGCACGATGCGTTTCTCGTCGCGCTTGATGTCGGTCAGGCTGCCGAGCTGGAATTCGAAGCCGTGGTTCTTGGCGTGGGACTGGTAGCTCAGGGCGTCGATGCCCGCATCCATGGAGCCGGTGGCCACTTCGTGCAGCAGGGGCTTCCACAGGTGGGTGCGGTTGCGATCCACCAGGGTGATCCTGGCCTTGTTCTTCTTGCCCAGCTTGCGGCCCAGGCTGGTCGCGAGCTCGAGACCGCCGGCGCCACCGCCTACAACGACAATATTCATCATGATGATTTTCCTTGGTTCCTCAAAACGAAAGGGAGCCATTGGCTCCCTAAAACGAAATCGGTTGACGTGATGGCTCAGGCTTCTTTGAAGGCCTTCATCCGTTGCAGATGGTGCGAGATGTTCTTGAACTTATGGGTCTCGCGCTCATCCCATACGATGTCGTAATAGTTCTTCAATTCACGTTCAGTGTCCCGATTATCGCGGATTTCATCCTGAACGGAAAGGATGCACAGGCAGTTTCCTGAATTTTTATTACGAAATTCGGTTACACACTTGGTGCCGATGTCATCGTACTCTTCCGGCCTGTCGATCTTGCCCTGCATGTTCTCTTCCGGGTGCAGGTTGGGGTTGAAGACCACCTGTTTGATGCCGCACAGAAAACCGATCCGCTCGCTCCAGTAGCCGCCGAGCCCGACTCCGCAGATGAGGGGCTTGGGGTCTGTGCTCATGTCGAGCTGCTTCTTCACCTCCTTGAGCAGGTGGCTCATGTCGTGGCGGGGGTGAACCGTGCTGTAGTGCACGAAGCGCACATCATCATCGATAAACTGCAACTGCAGCACTTTCTCATGATTGCCGGGGCTGGTGGCATCAAAGCCATGCAGATAGATGATCATGGATAAGACCTCAAGAACTGTGTCGGTTCTATCGAAACTACCCCAGCGAACGGCCGAGGCGCCACCAAAACATCGCACTTTCTTGCTTTGGATCACGCCCCCCGCCGCCGGAAAATCCTTTTTCCACCCCCTTTGGGCGCATTCGGCAGGGGAAAAGGGGCGCCAGGCCCCTGACGAGGCATCCACGGCGCCCCTGCCCACGCCCGGTCTCAGCTCTGGGTCTGCTCGAAACGATCCACCGCCGCCGCCACCAGGGCCAGGCTCCCCTGCCAGAAGGCCGCCTCGCGGATGTCCTGCCCCAGGTGTTTGGCGACCAGATCCTCGGCGCTCATGCAGCCAGTGTCTCGCAGCAGGGCGCGATAGGCCTCGGCCACGTTCGCCTCCCCTGCCCCCTTGCGGCTCATCAGCTGCTGATAGACCCCGAGGCTGAACAGGTAGCCAAAGAGGTAGGGGTAGTTGTAGAAACCGAAGCCCGCGATGGAGAAGTGCGCCTTGGCGGCCCAGAACATGGGGTGATAGCGGCCAAGGCTCTTTTCATACCAGCGCCCCCAGGCCTCGTCGGTGAGCGCCTTGAGCCGGGCCGATGACACATAGCCCTGCTCGCGCTCGGCCACCAGGGCCTGCTCGAAGTCAAAGCGGGCCGGGATATTGACCAGGAAGGTGGCGGCGCCGTCGGCTTCCGCCCAGGCGATGGCCTGGCGCTCCTCGGCGCTTCGGGCCTGCTCGAACAGGGCGCTGCGCACTAGCGTCTCGGCGAAGATGGAGGCGGTCTCGGCCAGGGTCATGGGGTAGCTGCGCTGGCTCATGGGCAAGTCCCGGATGAGCCAGTTGTGCCAGGCGTGCCCCAGCTCGTGAGCGAGGGTGATGACGTTGTCCATGGTGCCGGCATAGGTGATGAAGACCCGCGGCTCCACCGGATCGGCAAACTTGGTGCAGTAAGCCCCGGTGCGCCGGTTCGGGGTGGGGGCGGCGTCAATCCAGCCGCGCTCGGCCATCATGCGGGCGAACGCCCCCATCTCGGGATCGAAACCGGCAAAGGCCAGGGCGATGATCTCGATCGCCTCCTCGAACGGTATGCTGCGGTGGCTGCTCGCCGGGGGCGGCGCGAACAGATCCTCAGGCCCCAGCTCCTCTATGCCAAGGCGCTCGGCCATCAGCCCCAGGGCCCGCTGGCCCAGCCCGCGCGCCTGCCAGGTCTCCCGCATCAGGGTATCCAGGGTCGCCCGCTCGATGTGGCTCTGGTGGCAGGAGAGATCCAGGGCATCCAGGGGCCGCACCCTGCCGCGCTGGCGCGAGAGCTCCAGGCGCCAGCCGTTGAGGGCGTTGAGGATGGCGGCCACCGTCTCCTGCTCCCCCTCCCAGCCGGCGCTGATGGCGTCGAAGGCCTCTTTGCGCTGCGCCCGATCCGGGCTGGAGAGCAGGTTGCTCGCCTCTGCCAGCCCCCGCTCCTGGCCGGCTACCTGCACCCGGATCTTGCCCACCAGATCGTTGTAGAGGTTGCCCCAGGCGTGCAGGCCGTCGGTGCCAAGGCCGATGACCAGCTGCTCCGCCTCCACCGGCAGCCGTTGATCCTGCAAGCGGCGCTCGTGGCGCAGTCGGTACTCCTCCTCCCCGAGCAGGGGATCCTGCATCAGCGCCCCGAACTCGGCCTCGGGCAGCCCCAGCATCAGATCTTCGATGGGCGCCAGCGTCTTGAACAGGTCCGCATTGAGGGCCCGGGCCCGGGAGGCCAGCTGCTTGGCCAGGGGATCCCGGGCATCCTGGCTCCCCGTGCAGGCCGCCAGCACGGCGATGTTCCAACCGATCTCGCGGATACGCCGGGCCCGCAGCCGCACCTCCCGTAAGCCATCCCGCAAGCCATCCCGCAAGCCATCCTGCAGGGTGGCGCCCTGATCAGGCAGCGGGCCCAGGCCGTCGATAAAGACCGCCAGCTCGGCGAGGCTGGCGCGGGCCAGGCTCATGTCCGCTTCCAGTACGCTGCTGTCGAGGGAGGGGTAGATGTGCTGATTTTGCCACTGCTGTGGGTAGACTCGTTGTTGCATCGAACGCTCATTGTCAGAGACGGGTCCGGCCCGTCGTGAAACAGGGGTGGCCCCAGGGCCACGAACAGGAATACCAAGGCTGGCGGCGACACCAGCCGGATCAAACACGGGCGACTACACCAGCCGCTCGAGGCGACTGACCGCCTCCTCCACAGAGCGCAGGCTCTCTTGCCAGAGCTCAGAAGGATTCGCGACGACTCGCAACTACACCAGCCGCTCGAGGCGCACCACAGCGTCCTCGACATAGCGCAGGCTCTCTTGCCAGAAAGCGGGCTCACGAATGTCGACGCCTAAGTGCTTCTCCACCAGGCTCTCGGCGCTCATGCGGCCGGTGTCGGCGAGCAGCGCCCGATAGGCCGGCACGAAGTCGTCACCGACCCGCTCCTTCTGGGCATAGAGCCCCAGGCTGAACAGGTAGCCAAACAGATAGGGGTAGTTATAGAACCCGAGATCGGCGATGGAGAAGTGGCCCTTGCTGGCCCAGAACAGCTCGTCATATTGGCTGAGGCTGTCACCATACCACTGCTGCTTCGCGGATTTCATCATGGCCCTCAGCTGGCCCGCCCCCAGATACCCTTCGGCCCGGCCTGCCACCAGCGCCCGCTCGAAGTGGAAGCGGGAGGGAACGTCGAGCAGCAGGCTCGCGACCCGCTCCCCGTCCATCCAGGCGATGGCCAGGCGCTGTTCGCGGGTCTGTGCACGGGCGAGCAGGGCGTCCCGCACCAGGGTCTCGGCAAACAGCGAGGCGGTCTCGGCCAGCGTCTTGGGGTAGTCGCGCTGCGCCAGTGGCGCGTCCCGCAACAGCCAGCTGTGCCAGGCGTGGCCGAGCTCGTGGGCCAGGGTGATGACGTTGTCCATGGTGCCCTCGAAGGTGAGGAAGACCCGGGGCTCGGCGGGGTCGGCATACTCGGTGCAATAGGCGCCGCTGCGCCTGTTGTCGCTCGGCGCGGCATCTATCCAGCCCCGATCCGCCATCATGCGGGCGAAGTCCCCCATCTCGGGATCGAAGGCGGCGAAGGCATCGGCCACCAGCGTCAGCGCCTGTCCGAAACCAACGCTGGCCTGCGCCCCATAAGGCGCCGGGGCATAGAGATCCCAGGGGGCAAAACCCGTTATCCCCTGGGCACAGGCCATGGCTCGCAGGGTCCGCCTGCCGAGCTCCTTGTGGGCATCCGCCTCCCCCATCAGGGTCTCCAGCGTTCTGCGCTCGATATGACTCTGGTGGCAGGAAACATCCAGGGCATCGAGCCGCCGCCCCTTGCCGCGCTGGGTGGCGAGCTCGTTGCGCCAGCCGTTGATGGCGTTGAGGATGGCGGCCACCGTCTCCTGCTCCCCGGCCCAGGCGGCCTGAATGCCGTGCCAGGCGCTGGCGCGCCGCGCCCTGTCCGGGTGGGCGAGCAGGTTGTCCGCCTGGGCCAGCCCCATGGGCTCCCCCGCAACCTCCGGCCTGAGTCTGGCCACCAGGCTGTCGTAGAGATCCCCCCAGGCTTGCAGGCCGTCCACCGCCAGTCCCTCGATCAGCTGCTCGCTCTCGAGGGAGAGGGCCTGATCCTGCAACCGGCGATCGTGGCGAATGAGGTAGGCCAGCTCGAACAGCTCGGGATCCTGCAGCAGAGCCCGCACCTGATCCTCGGGGGCGTTCAGCCAGAACAGGGCCACCGGCTTGACGAGCTGGGCCAGCCTCGCCTGCAACTGCTGGCCACGGGAGAGCAGCACCCGGGCGGCCTCGTCGCGGCCGTTGCGGCTAAGCCTGTTGTAGGCGAAGGTCTGGCTGTTCCAGGCTTGTGTTCTCACGGCGTTGGCCTGGCGGCGAATGGCCCTAAGCAGGTGGCGCAAGGCGTTGATGTCCCGGGTCTCTGGCAGGCTGGCCAGCAGGTTGGCGATCTCGGTCAGGCCCTCTGCGGCGCGCTGGAAGTCGGCGTCGATGGCCGGGCAATCGGGGGCGGCATAGATGTGATCATCCTGCCAAAGGGTGTTGGTCATAACTGTCCTTGTCTGTTTGCGTCCATGTGGGCGCCCCGCCTCTGTGGGCAGTGGCCGCCAAATAGTACGAAGGGGGCCAGCCCTTGCCTAGCCCCCATTCTGGTCAACAAACAGCAGATCCGGCCTGCGACGCCCCCTGTCGGCAGGGGACGATTCCTGAGCGACCGCCGCTACTACTTCGCGGGGGTCAGCTTGCCCACCAGGGTCATGGCCAGCACCAGCAGCAGACCGGCCACCACTCCCACCAGGGCGCTCAGCAGGGTCGGCGTCACCGCGGCCAGCACGGCGCCCCCAGCCAGGGGGGCCAGACTGGCGGCTACCCCCTCGATGAGGTGATGGGCAAAGGGCCAGCCGTGAACCAAAATGCCGCCCCCCACCATGAACATGGCGATGGTGCCGACCAGGGCCAGCAGGTGCATCAGCCGGGGCGCCGTTACCAAGAGCCCCCGCCCCAGGGCCCGGCGCAGGACGCCGGCATCGGGTTTTTGCAACAGGTGCAGACCTATGTCGTCGAGCTTGACGATCAGCCCCACCAGGCCGTAGACCCCCACCGTCATCAACAGGGCTATGCCCGCCACCACGGCGATCTGCAGGCCGAGGCTGGAGCCCTGCACTGTGCCGAGGGCGATGACGATGATCTCGGCGGAGAGGATGAAGTCGGTGCGAATGGCCCCCTTTATCTTCTGCTGCTCGAAGGCCTCCAGATCGTCCGGGATCGCCTGCGCTGACGAGGCCGCCTCACCGCTGTCGTGGGGCAGGAACTTGTGGGCCAGCTTCTCGGCCCCCTCGAAGCAGAGGTAGGCGCCCCCCAGCATCAGCAAGGGGGTGATGAGCCAGGGGATCAGGGCGCTGATGGCGATGGCGGCGGGCACCAGGATCAGCTTGTTGCGAAACGAGCCCTTGGCCACCTTCCACACCACAGGCAGCTCCCGCTCGGCCCGCACCCCGGAGACCTGCTCCGCGTTGAGGGCGAGATCGTCCCCCAGCACACCGGCGGTCTTCTTGGCCGCCATCTTGGTCATCAGGGCCACGTCATCGAGCACGCTGGCGATATCGTCGAGCAGGGCCAACAAACTGGTTCCGGCCATATCAGGCATTCCTTATATCAGTGGGAAACATCTCACCAGGCAGCACGGCGCGCTTCCTGGTCACCGCCCCGGTCATCAGGGCCAGGTCACCCGGCACGCTGGCAATATCGCCCGGCAGGGCCAACAAACTGGTTCCGGCCATCGGAGGGGGTTCCTTGTTTCAGGCAAAAGATGGCACAGTGTAACGAGAAGCCGCCCTTTCGGCAGCCCCCCATGACAGGGTCAATCGGCCTTGTTTCACCTCAAGGCCTCAGGCCCAAGGAGTTCCCATGCAACCCTGGCAACCTCTGCTCGATTTCTGGTTTGGCGACGACTCAGGCGACGCCCCCCGCGCCGCCCGGCAAGCCCCCCTCTGGTGGGGCAAGAGCCGCGAGACGGACGCGCTGCTGGCGCACCGCTTCGGCGAGCTGGCACAGGCCGCCGCAGAGGGGGAGCTCGCCCACTGGGCCGAGGTGCCGGTGGGCAGGCTGGCGCTGATCCTGCTGCTGGACCAGTTGCCGCGCAATATCCATCGCGCCGTGCCCGCGGCCTTTGCCCAGGATGCCAAGGCCCGGGATCTCTGCCTCAGGGGCCTGTCCCTTGGCGCGGACAAGGCCCTCTCCCCGCTGGCACGGGTCTTCTTCTACCTGCCGCTGGAACATGCGGAGTCCCGGGAGCAGCAGGCCAGAAGCGTGGCTCTGTTCGAGGCACTGGCGGCCGAGCAGGCGGACGGCCCTGCCCGGGAGACCTTCGAGGGATTCGCCGACTTCGCCCGCAGCCATCAGGTGATCATCCAGCGCTTTGGCCGCTTCCCCCATCGCAACGCCATCCTGGGGCGCACCAGCACCCCGGAGGAGACCGAGTTTTTGCAGCAACCGGGCTCCGGCTTCTGAGCAGCTCCGCCAAAGGCGCATAAAAAAACGGGCCCAGTGGGGCCCGTTTTGCATGCAAAGGGTGACAAGGGGCTCAGGCCGCCTCGGCCAGCTCCTCCTCTTTCTTCTGGTAGGCCTGGGGGGAGAGCCCCAGCAGCTCCTGCACGGTGGAAGCCACAGTGATGGAGGAGATGGTGCCCACCAGGATGCCGGCGAACAGGGTGAAGGAGAAGCCGAACAGGGCGTCGCCGCCGAACAGCAGCAGGGCCCCCACGGTGAACAATGTGGTGCCCGAGGTGATCATGGTGCGACTGAAGGTGGCCTTGATGGCCACATCGGAACACTCGTGTATCCCCATCTGGGTGCGCGATCCGAGCAGGTCCCGCAGCCGGTCCGAGATGACGATGCTGTCGTTGAGCGAGTAGCCGATCACCGCCATCAGCCCGGCGATGACGTTGAGGTCGAACTCGATATTGAACAGCGCCAGCAGCCCTAGGGCCACCAAACCGTCGTGCAGCACAGAGACCAGGATGCCGATGGCCTGGCGCCACTCGAAGCGCACCGCGAGATAGGCGGAGATGGCCAGCGACGCCACCAGCACCGCCAGCATCCCCTGCTGGAACAGCTCGGCGCCCACCTGGGGGCCCACTATGGTGGTACGCAGCAGCTCCACCGGCAGGGCGAGTTGCTGCCCCAGCATGGTCGCCAGATCTTCCGCCGCCCAGGGCAGCTCGTGGGGAGGCAGCTTGATGAGCCACTCGCCGGGCACGCCGGCGCCGTGCAGCTCCACAGCTCCGGCCAGGGGGGCGCTCAGCAGTGCGTTGAGTTCGTGGGCCTCCTTCAGGGTCTGGATGCGAAACTCCAGCAGTATGCCGCCGGTGAAGTCGAGCCCAAGGGAGAGCCCGTTGATGGCGAGCACGGCTATGCTCGCCACCGTCAGCAGCACCGAGGCCCACATCCCGATGTAACGCCAGCGGGTCAGGCCCATGGCAATGATCATTCTCAGCATTCTTCTTCCCTCGACAGCAGATGGCTTGGGCTTCCCAACCGGAAGCAAGTGGCGCCGAGCTCGCTCGGACGCGCGGTGCTATGACGCAGGCAATGGGGGTCAGTCATGGTCATACCCTCAGCAGCTTGGCGCGGCTGTTGCCCCACAGGGGGTTGATGATGGCGCGGGTGCCCCAGATGCCGGTCACCATGCTGGAGATGAGCCCCAGGATCAGGGTGATGGAGAAGCCCTGCAGCGGCCCTGAGCCGATGGCGTAGAGCACCACGGCGCAGATGAGCGTCGTGATGTTGGCATCGAAGATGGTGCGAAACGCCGAGCGATAGCCAAAATCGATGGCATTGGCCAACGAGCCCCCCTCCCTCAGCCTGTCCTTGATCCGCTCGAAGATGAGCACATGGGTGTCCACCGCCATGCCCACCGTCAGCACCAGACCGGCGATCCCGGGCAGGGTCAGCACGGCGCCGGGCAGCACCGCCAGCATCCCCACCTGCATCAGCAGGTTGCCGATGAGCGCCGTGATGGCGACCCAGCCGAACTTGCGATACCAGGCCATCATGAACAGCATCATCCCCGCCATGCCGAACGCCAGGGCGGTGAAGCCCGCCTCTATGTTCTGCAGCCCCAGGGTCGGGCCGATTGAGCGCTCCTCCAGGATCTTCAGCGGCGCGGTGAGGGCGCCGGCCCGCAGCAGCATGGCGAGCTCTTGCGCCTCCGGCAGGCTGCCAATCCCTGTGATGCGGAACTGGTTGCCAAGGGCGGTCTGTATGGTGGCGACGTTGATCACCTCGCTTCTGGCCCGCAACTTGCCCTCGGCGTTGGTCTTGTACTCGGTGAAGACGGTGGCCATGGGCTTGCCCACGTGCTGGCGGCTGAACTGGTTCATCTTGCTGCCACCCAGGGTGTCGAGCACTATGTTGACCTGGGGCTGACCCATCTCCCCCATGTTGGCGCGGGCATCGACTATGTGCTCGCCGCTCAGCACCGGCTTGCGGGCCAGACCGACCGCCTGGCCGTTGCGATCCGCCATGAAGAAGCGGCTGTCGGCCTTGGCCTCGTAGAAGGCCAGGGATGCGGTGGCGCCTATCACCTCTTTCGCCTGCTTGGGGTTGTGCACCCCGGGCAGCTCGATGCGGATGCCGTCCTGACCCTGACGCTGGACCGAGGCCTCGACGATGCCGAGCTCGTTGATCCGTTTCTTGAGGATCGACAGGTTCTGGGTCACGGCGTTGTTCACCAGCAGGGTGCGCTCTGCGTCGCTCAGCACCAGCTTGAGCTCATTGCCGGAGCGGGAGAGCTTCCACTGATCCTGACGGGTGCCGGCGCTCTCCTTGATGATAGTGAGCCAGCCCTCCTGCCCGTCGACGTCCGGCAGGGTGACGGCCAGGGCCCCCTGGGCGGTGCGCATCACGCTGGCGCCGCGCAGGTTGGCCTCACGGAAGCGGGTGCGCAGGGTATCCACCAGGTTCTTGGTCTGGTTGTCGATGACAAAGTCCACATCGACCCCGATCAGCAGCTGGGAGCCGCCGCGCAAGTCCAGCCCGAGCTTGATGGGATCGGCGCCGAGCTGGCTTATCCAGGTCGGGGCATTGGAGTGAAACTCCAGGGTGAGGGCCGCACTGTCCACCCCCTGCTGCTCCAGCAACTGCTTGGCCCGCTGCTGCTCGGCCTGGGTGGCAAACACCAGCTCGATCCGCTCCTTCTGCTCGATCTGCTTCTGGGGCGCTATCTGGTGCTCCTGCAGCAGGCGCTGCTGCGCCCCGCTCAGGCGGGTCTGGCCATGGAGGCCCAGGGAGGGCTGCTCACCGAAGAAGGTGGGCAGGGAATAGAAGGTGAAGGTGACCAGCATCAGCAGCAGCAGGGCGTACTGCCACGGGCTCATGCGGTTCAGTATGGTATGACTCTTTTTTCTCATGAAATCGGCCTCTGTCAGGCGATGGCAAGGGCGACGCCGGGTCGCACCGTGCAAAAAAATGAAACAAGACAGCCTAGCCGTTCACTAAAAGTGAACAGCAACAGAGAGAAGATGAGGCAACAGCAGGCAGACTGACCCCATCGGGGTCAGGCGAGGAAGCTCTGGGAGAAGCGGTATTGCAGGTGCCGGCGCTGCAGGCGGCGCAGGTGGATGCTGGCGAAGTGATCGCGAAAGCTCGTCCTCGGGTAGAAGAGGGCGGCGTAGAGCAGCAGGCCGCACAACAGCAGCAGTATGGCCTGCTGGGCCCAGCTCATGACCAGCTCGTAGACCACGCTGCCGGGTTGATGATCCCGGCTCAGGGAGTGCTCGAGGCGCAGCAGGTGGCTCTGGTGGGAGCCGACGAACTTGACGACACCGTCGTCGCTGTCGCTGGCGCCATGGTTCATCTGGGCGCCGTCGGCGGGATCCGCGGCCTCCCCCATCAGCTGGGCGGCATGCTGGGAAGCGGGTACCTTGAGCCCCTCCACCGAAACGGTAGAGAGCAACAGAGTGAGCGCGATGAGCAGGGTCATCGCCGCCAGTTTCACTTTGTCCAGCAGGCTCAAAAAGTTAATTCCCGAATAATAGAAAGGGCAAACTACCATAGCCCCCCCACAAGGACAAGGGCGGCAGGCCATGACGCCTGCCGCCCTTGCGGTGCTGAACGCGGCCGTCAGCGGCTGCGGGTCATGGCTTCGAAGTCCTCGGCATAGTCCTTGAGCAGGGTGTAGAGGTGGGCGCGTTGGGAGAGATCCATCGACTGGCTGAGGGCGCTCAGCCACTGTATGGTGCGCTGGCGTGACTGGTCTGTGTACCCGGTGAAGCGGCCATCCATCAGGCCGTCCCCCTGTTGCAGCAACCGGGTCAGCTCCTTGCCAAAGTCCGGGTCCTGGCGCTGCTTCATCAGTCGCTCCAGCTCCTTGGTCCAGGCCTCCTGGAACTCGAGCCAGGGGGGCATCATCTCGTATTGCCACTCGGCCCACTGGGCAATGAGCGGCTCCTGGGCCGGCTTCACCTTGCCAATCCAGAACACCAGCCGCTCGCTCATCTTCTCCCTGAACTCCTTGAGCATCTGCGCCTTGGGCTCGGTGGCGAAATCATGCTTGCGCTCCTGCTGGCGTTTCACTCTATCGGTCATGAAGCGCGCCACCTGGGCATCGGTCAGGGTACTGGCGAGACGCACGGTGCGGGGAATGGCGTTCTCCAGGGTGCGGGTCAGGCTGGCCTGGGTGCGGTCCAGGTGCAGGGTGACCTGGGCCGGGGTCATGGGGCTGGCCACTGCCCTCGCCAGGGCATCGAGATCCCGGGCATAGATGGGCAGCTCGTGTTGGCGATGCCAGGCCATCAGCCCCTTCACCTCCTTGTCCAGCAGGGTCTTCTGGCTGCGGTCCAGGGAGAAGTAGTCGTCCAGTTGCCAGACGATGGCCGAGTCGAGCCAGTAGTAGATCACCCGGGTCGCGCAGCCGGTCAGCAGCAGGCAGAGTAGCAGCAGGCTCCAGCTGCGGGGTTGACGCCATGAGAATCTGGTCACCATGCATGCCTCCAAGTCGTAGAAAATAAGCGTCGCGCTGGCCCTTGCCCGGACTCACTCCAGGCGCTGGCGGTTCGTGTCGATGAGGGCCTGATAGTCGGGCCCGGGTTGTTGCTCCGCCATCAGCAGCGCCCACAGCAGGCCGATGTAATCGACCCAGGGCAGGAAGGCATCGGTCTGGAATCCCTTGCCATTGAGCAGCTTATGAGCGCCTCCCCTGCCTTCAAGATAGCAGCTCTCCAACTGGCACCGCAGCTCTTCGCTCCAGCCATGGGTGCGCTGTATGCTGGCCAGCTCGAAGCCGGGATGACCGGCAGCGCCATACTCCCAGTCGATGACCCAGGGCCTGTGGCCCAACAAGTTAGCCGGATTGAGATCATGATGGCAAGGGAGCCAGCAGTCGTCCGGCTCGTGGCTCGCGAGCAGGGCCCGCTCCAGCGCCGGCAACCAGGGGGGCACCTGGGCCAGGCGTTCACGATAGCCGGCGCTGTGGGCCCGCACCGCCATCACCACGGCGGGCAGCGCCAGTCGGTGCAGTCGTCTCAGCACCTCGGCCAGCAAGGGAGGTTGGGTCGCCAGGGGCGGCGGGGAGACGGCCCAGTTCGGCTCGTCGCACCAGTCCAGCAGCATCAGGCCGGTGGCGGGATCGCCGTGATGACAGGGCAAGGCCAGCCCCTGCCCCACTGCCCCCTGATAGAGCTGCCACTCGGTGGCGCGGTCGATGCCGAGCCGCACCGGATCCGGGTGGCCGCGCCGCAGGAAGCCACTCTGCCCCGAGGGCAGACGCAGCCGGTAGTTGCCGTTGGTCAGGCCGCTCGCCAGTGGCTCAAGGCGCCCCTGGTGCCAGGGGGCCGGCAGGCTGGCCAGCAGGCTCAGCTCCGCCAGATCCCCCTTCTGCCGGGTCGCCTCACCAGCCAAAGGTGGAGGTCTTCGCCTGCTTGCGGATCTCTTTCTGATCGGCCCACAGCAGCTCGCCATTCTCCAGATCCATCAGGTTCATGGTCATCTGGTAGTAGACGTCCTTCACCTTGCCATTGTCCTTGACGATGCTGGCCAGGTTGCCATAGACCATGTAGCGGGCGCCGGTCTGCTTGCCCAGGCGCACCATGGAGGCGGGATCCACCATTCCGCTGCTCTGCTGGTACTCGAGCTGCTGCTTGACCGCGCTCACCTTGCTCATGTCGACGAAGCGGAACTTGCCGGCGCGCAGCAGCTTGGTGCGGATGGTGTCCGTGATGGCCTCGGTGTCGATGTGCTCCGAGGTCTTGTTGCGGATGGAGTCCATGAACATCACGGGACGGCCCCCTGCGGTGATCTCGCCTGTGACCGGTGAGGCCAGCATGGAGTCCGCCATCTTGTCGGCGATGGCCTGCAAGTCGGAGGAGCCGTAATCCACCGTCACCGTCTCTGTCTCGGTGGGATCGCCATAGCTGACTGTGGTGCTGGAGCAGCCGCCGAGCAGCAGGGCCGAGGTCAGGATCAGCAGGGCATGGTTCATTCTCATCAGTTCGATTCCTCAATCACTTCGCGTACGTAAATCCGGTAGCCCCGGGCTGCCGGACTCGGCGCCAGGGCGGACAGGGTGCGGGTCTGGTAGCCGTGCAGCTTGATGGGGGTCCAGCCGCGGCCATCGCTGGCCACCTCCTGCCCGGCCTCATCATACCAATAGAACAGGTATTGCAACTTGTTGTCGCCGCGCTGGGTGCTGGCGGCGGCCACGTTGACCTGCAGCAGGCCGTTTTGCTGACGGCGGCTGAGTTCGGTCAGGGTGACGTTGACGTTCTGGTGCTGCTCCGCCACCGCTGCCGCCCCGGCCGCGCCATAGAGCGCCACGCCGGACGTATTGGTGGCGCACCCCGCCAGCAGCAGTATCAGCCCGAGGGCCAAGCCATGTGCTTTCATCTTGTTCTCCTTGCCGGTGGCCGAGGGGCCGAACCGGTCAGTCTGTGATCCTTGCCCAAAGGGGCATTCATAGGGGCATCACCCGGCTGCTCAGGCCCGCGCCGAGGCGCTGCACCCAGACTAGGGTGGTGCGCCCGGCGTGCACTGTGAGGGGGAGTGTGCGCATGGCGCTGCCCGCCCCCAGCTGGAGTTGCACCTCCCCGGCCGGGACCATTCCCTGCCAGCTCGATGCCTCGGCGGGCAGGGTCAGCCAGCTGCGGGTATCGGCCCGCTCAGAGAGGGTATTGAAGATGCCCACCAGGATATTGCCCACATCGCCCCCCTCCTTGGCGGCGCTGCGGCGCAACTGCTCCTTGGCCACCAGCCGCAGCGCCTGACGGGTCAGCATGCCCGGCAGCCGCTCCTGCAGATCCTTGGCCGCCAGCGATTCGAGTCGCACCAGCGAGCTGGTCCGCCCGGCCTGCTTGCCCACCGACACCGTCAGCGGGCCTGTGTCGCTGGCCCTGTTGTCGTAATAGGGTACCGCCACGGTAAAGGTACGAAAATCGCCGCTGGAGGTGGAGATGGGCAGCGGCAGGAAGATCTCCCGCCGCGCCGGGATCAGGCCATCTTCAAACAGCACCACCAGCTGGCCCTGATCCTTGGCCAGCGGCGGCGCCTTGCGATCCACCTTCTTCTCGGTCTCCTTGAGCTCGTCCGCGGAGCCGCGAAGCCGGGCCAGGCGCAGCAAGGCATCCTGCAGGCTCTGGTTGTCCGGCGCTATCTGGTAGCCCCGCTGATAGTCCACCCAGGCGTCATTGAGATCCCCGGCCGCCTCATAGAGCACGCCGGAGAAATAGAAGGTGTAGGCGTTCTGGAAACCGTTTTTCACCTGGCCTATCAGGCGATCGAGCTCGGGTGCCCCGCGCGACATCAGCTGGCGCATCTCCCCTTCAGCTTCTGACTCTTCGCTCTCTTCCTTGGCCTTGCGCACCTCGTCGGCCCGCGCCTTGAGCGCCCGCTCCTGCACCTGATTGGCGCGGCGCACCTCCACCAGGGCCCCTTCGGCATCCCCCCGTTGCAGGTAGTTGAGCGCCAGATAGTGGTGCAGCATGGTGCGCTCGTAGTCCGGCGTCCGGTAGGCCATGGTCTGATCGTTGGTGAGCAGGCTGCCCGCCTGGGCCAGCCCCTGGCTCAGGCGGTACCGGGCCTGATTGTCTTCCCAGGCGAGCCGGCTGTCGGCGGCGGCAAAGCCCTGCTTGCTGATCGCATCCTGACCCGCCAGCCAGGCGATGCGGCCTTTCTCAAGCTGATCCAGCACATAGGTGTCGTCTCCCGGGGTCGATTCCCGCACCTTCGGCAGCGCCTCGGCGGCATGACCCAGCAGCAGCTGGTTGCGCAGGGGCACCATCTGATCGGAATAGGAGACGAAGAGATCTTGCCAGCGGGAGGCGCAGCCTCCCAGCAGCAGACCGGCCAACAGCAGGCCGGTCAATGAGGCGGGACGCATCACAGGCTGAGCAGGGGTCCCAGCGGCTGGCCACCCACCAGGTGCAGGTGGATGTGGTAGACCTCCTGCCCGCCGTGGCGGTTGCAGTTCATGATGAGGCGGTAGCCGTCCTCGGCTATCCCGGCATCTGCCGCCAGCTTGCGGGCCACGGTGAACATGCGGCCGAGCGCCAGCTCGTGATCCGCTTCCACGTCGTTGACCGTGGGGATCAGCACATTGGGCACTATCAGTATGTGGGTCTTGGCCTTGGGCTGGATGTCGCGGAAGGCGGTCACCAGATCGTCTTGATAAAGGATGTCGGCGGGGATCTCCTTGCGGATGATTTTGCTGAAAATGGTTTCTTGCGCCATGGGTAACTCCTTTATATGAAAAAGAAAATTCAATGCAAAACTCAAGCGACTCCCAAAAATGTCGCCACAGCCCGCCAAGTGTGACACAAGCCGACATTTGACACAGCCGTTGTCCCAATCACTTCAGTTATTGTGAAGAATACCGATAGTGAGGATGACGTCCCGAGTACCCCAGCGGCATTCCCCGTGGGGGCATGCAGGGTACCAAAGGGACGGGGTACTCAGGCAAGGGACTTTTGCATAGACAGCGGGACAATAATGAAACAAACAATGTCAGACCTCTCGATCTTACAGAGAGTCTATCTGGGCTTTGCCATCCTGGTCGCCGTCATGGTCGCCAGCGCGGTACTGACCTTTCGCGGCCAGAGCGAACTCAACGATGCCCTGGACCAGGTAACACAAGAGTCCATGCCGCTGGTGATCGCCAGCAGCCAGACGCAGATAAGCCTGCTCAGCGCCAACAAGTGGCTCACCGACGTGCTGACCGAGCAGGATCCCAAGCAACTGCCGGCGGAAGTGGCCGAGCTGCAGCAGGCCAAGGGTCAGGTCGACAAGATGCTGACGACCCTCAGGCAGCAGGTGGCGACGCACCCCGAATTGCAGGGGGAGATGACAGCCCTCGGCAAGCTGGTGGCTGACTACCTGCAGCTGACCCAGACCCTGCCCACCGAGCACGAAGCCCTGCTCACCCGGCTGCACAAGGTCAACCAGGCCAAGGGCCAGTTCCAGGTCAGCCTGCCCCAGTTCAAGAAGAACCTCGGCGACATGATGGTCACCGTCGACGACAGCTTCATCAAGATGCTCTCCGAGACCCTGACCACCAAGCTCTCCGCCATCGAGCTCTCCACCATGGATGCCCTCAACCAGAGCATCCCCGCCCCCATCGAAGCGGCGCTCAAGCGCAACAAGATGCAGATCGAGGGCTTCAACAGCACCATCAAGGATCTCCAGGGGGAGCTCAAGGAGTTCGACAACAACATGGGCCACTACGTCCATGGCTTCGTGCGCGACACCACCGCCAATGAAGGGGTGCTCTCCCAGTACCTGGCGCTGATGAAGCAGCAGCAGACCATGCGCGAGCAGAGCAAGCAGGCGAGCCAGCTTATCGTCAGCATCCAGAACAAGCTGGAGGGGATCACCACCCAGAGCCAGCAGCTGATGAACGCCAGCATCAAGGCCTCCGATCGGGTGCAGACCCAGAGCACCCTGACCCAGGGGATCAGCATCGCCATCGCCATCTTCGTCGCCATACTGGTGGCCTTCACCCTCGGCAAGGCCATACGCCGCCCCCTGAAAGAGTTGCTGCGGGTACTGACCGAGGTGACCCAGGGTGACATGACCCAGCGGGTCGGCTTCAAGAGCCAGAACGAGTTCGGCCAGCTCGGCAGCCAGATCAACCTGCTGATCCAGCAGATGGGAGACGTGCTCAGGCAGCTCTCCCAGGCCTCGACCCAGCTCAACAGCGCCGCCCACGACAACCGCCACACCACCGAATCGGTGCGCGCGGATCTGGAGAAGCAGCGTCAGGAGACCGCCTCGGTCGCCGCCGCCATGACCCAGATGGAAGCCTCGGTGCGGGAGGTGGCCCAGGCCGCCAACCAGACCCTGGAGCGGGTGCAGGACGTGGAGAAGGCCTCCGAGATGGGCCGCAAGGTGATGGCAGGCAACATCACCACCACCCATCAGCTGGCGGGCAAGCTGCAGCAGACCGGTGCGGTCATCGCCGATGTGAGCGCCATGAGCGGCCAGATTGGCAATATCCTCGACGTCATCCGCGGCATCGCCGAGCAGACCAACCTGCTGGCCCTCAACGCCGCCATCGAGGCGGCCCGGGCCGGCGAGCAGGGCCGCGGCTTTGCGGTGGTGGCGGACGAGGTGCGCAACCTGGCCGGTCGCACCGCCCAGTCCACCAGCGAGATCCAGACCATGATAGAGAACCTGCAGCAGGGGGTCGCCCGGGCAGTCAACGTGATGCAGGAGTGCTCCCGCGAGATGGACAGCTGCGTGGATCAGAGCTCCCAGGCCAACAACGCCATGGAGGAGGTGCAGGGCATAGTGGTGCTCATCAGCGACATGTCGAGCCAGATAGCCTCCGCCGCCGAGCAGCAGCAGGCCACCAGCGCCGACATCGCCACCAACCTCAACCGCATCTCGGACATCTCGGATCTCAACTATCAGGGCATAGAGCGGGTCGCCGAGACCAGCCAGCAGCTCGACAGCCTGGCCGAGCAGCAGGAGGGGCTGGTGCAGCGCTTCCGGCTCAGCGCCTGATGAGGCCGTCTGTTCTTCCATTGCCCTGAAACGACGAGGCCCCGCAGATGCGGGGCCTCGTTTTTATTGCGGCTTGCAGAGAAATCAGGCGTAGGCGATGGCGCCCTTGCCGACCCCTTCATAGGCGACAATCTTGACGAACTTGTCCCCCACCTGCTTCTTCACTTCACGGGCGATATGGTGGGCCAGCAGTTCTATGGTGGTGTCGGTGTCTATCATCTCCACCTCGGCGGCCGGCATGGCGAGCTGGAACAGCCCCTGGGGCGCCAGGTACTTGAAGCCCAGGTGATGCTCTCCCAGCTCGGCCTTGGCCAGCTCGCTCAATTCCAGCTCGGAGAGGGCCACCTTGTCCTCCAGGGTGCCGAGATAGATGTCGGCCCAGCGCTCGGCCCAGTTCAGCTCCAGCTCCTCGTTGCGCGCTCCGTCCACCTCTATCTCGACCGGAGAGCGATGGCCGTGGGCGATGCGCTGGCAGTTGCCGTCATGCTTCTTCAGACCATGGCTGTAGTGGTAGAAGGCGCCCTCGATCTGCTCCTGACGCAGGGTCAGGGAGAGATCCTTGATGTTGCCAGGCAAGCGCTTGGCCAGCACCGCCAGCAGATAGCGGGTCACCGACTCCTTGTCCACCTGGGGGGCGGGAATGAAGGCAAACGCCTGGGTCGGGCAGCGCAGGTGGATGGAGCGACCCGGGCGCAGCAGATCCACTGTGCACTCGTCGTCGTCAAGGGGGTGGATGTGGACCAGGGCGCTCTCGGTCGGCACCAGCAGCTTGTGATCCACCTCTTCATCGATGATCGACTTGACGAGCTTCTTCACCCGACCAAAGTCCAGCAGCATGCTCATCTCGTTGAGCTCGCCGCTCATCTCGATGTCCACCAGCCAACTCTCCCCCACCATGCCGCGACGCTCGCACAGATAGCTGGAATCGATCACAGTCAAATCTCTAACAAATAACTTCATCACTCAGGCCTTGCTACAGAGAAAGTGCAGTTTGCGATATTATGACCCCGGATTATCGGCAAAGGAACTGGAACCCCCCATGAACAAATTGCTTATCAAGAATGCCACCCTGGTCAACGAAGGCCGCATCTATGCTTCCGACGTCTTGATCGAGGGTGAGCGGATCGCCCGCATCGCCCCGGACATCAGCGCCCCCGATGCCGTGGTGATCGATGCCGCAGGCCGTCACCTCATCCCCGGGATGATCGATGATCAGGTCCATTTCCGGGAACCTGGCCTGACCCACAAGGGGACCATCGCCAGTGAATCCCGGGCCGCCGTTGCCGGTGGCACCACCAGTTTCATGGAAATGCCCAACGTCAATCCCCAGACCACCACCATCGACGCCCTCGAAGCCAAATACCAGATAGCCGCCAACTCCGCCGCCGCCAACTACAGCTTCTACCTGGGTGCCACCAACGACAACCTGGAAGAGATCAAGAAGCTGGATCCCAAGCAGTCCTGCGGCATCAAGATCTTCATGGGGGCCTCCACCGGCAACATGCTGGTGGACAACCAGGAGACACTGGCGGCCATCTTCCGCGAGAGCCCGGTGATGATAGTCACCCACTGCGAGGACACCCCCTCCATCAAGGTGCTGGAAGACGAGGCCCGTGCCAAGTGGGGCGAGGATGTGCCCATGCGCGAGCACGGCCGCATCCGCAGCGCCGACGCCTGCTACAAATCCTCCAGCATGGCGGTGGGGCTGGCGAAGCAGTACGGTGCCAAGCTGCACGTGCTGCACCTGACCACGGCCAAGGAGCTGTCGCTCTTCACCGCCACCCCGGATCTGAAGGATCTCAAGGACAAAAACATCACCGCCGAGGTGTGCGTTCATCATCTGTTCTTCAACGAGGCGGACTACGACACCCTGGGCAGCCAGATCAAGTGCAACCCGGCGGTGAAGAGCGCCGCCGACCAGCACGCCCTGCTGGATGCGGTGCGCAACGACGTGCTCGACATCATCGCCACCGACCACGCCCCCCACACCTGGGAAGAGAAGCAGAACAGCTACTTCAAGGCGCCGTCCGGCGTGCCCCTGGTGCAGCACTCCCTGCAGGCGCTGCTGGAGCTCTACCACAACGGCGTCTTCTCGCTGGAGACTATCGTCAAGAAGACCTCCCACGCGGTGGCCGAGCGCTTCCAGGTGCAGGATCGCGGCTACATCCGCGAGGGCTACTTCGCCGATCTGGTGCTGCTGGATCTCGGCAAGCCCTATGTGGTCAACGACAGCAACCTGCTCTACCTGTGCGGCTGGTCGCCCTTCAACGGCTACCGCTTCCAGAGCACCATAGAGATGACTCTGGTCAACGGCCAGATCGCCTGGCAGAACGGTCAGGTTACCGATCAGGTATTGGGCAAGCGGCTCACCTTCAACCGCTGATCTCTGCTTGAAAGCGTTACGCCAAACGGCCGCCCACCAGGGCGGCCGTTTTTCATGCAAGACGGCGGCAAGGTGCTGACAAAATGCGCGACTGGTCGCACTTTGATCCGAAGTTGCTCGCAAAGCAGGCAAACGATCTCGGCGCGGGATTTCCCCTGTTGACAGGGTCGGGGCATCTCCATAAACTCCCTCCCCGTCAGCCGAGCTGACTCCGTCGGTGTGTAGCGCAGCCAGGTAGCGCATCTGCATGGGGTGTAGAGGGTCGGAGGTTCGAATCCTCTCACACCGACCAAATTCCCCGAGAAAGGCCTTGTCAAACGACAAGGCCTTTTCTTTTTGTCTCTCCAAGGCAACGCCCTGGCAGGCGATTGTCTCATGAGCGGCGTTGTGCTGTAGTGACCTCCTCTCAGCCAAGGGCCAGTACCATGTCACCAAGCTCCCCCCTCTTGTTCGTCCTCGCCCTGTGCGGCTCGCTGCTGCTCGGCGGCTGCGCCACCGCCTATGACAGCGAAAAGTCCTTCTGGAACGGCCAGACAGGCTTCTCCCAGACCCAGCTCGGGGAGACCCGCTGGCAGCTGGAGTTTGTGGGCAACGATCTGGTGGACAGGGAGACGGCCCGCAAGTACGTGCTCAAGCGAGCGGGGGAGATGGCGCTGGCGCAGGGGTATGCCTGGGTGCAGGTGCAGTCGCTGACCCTGTCGCGGGATGCGGTCAGGGTGACCCCGACCCGCCCCCAGTTCGGCTTCGATGAGTACGAACCCGACACCTTCATGGACGAGATGCAGGTAGAGCACCGCACCTCGGCACTGCTGATCTTCTCCCTCGGGAGAGCCCCATTGGACGACCAGAGCCTGGAAGCCATTTATCTGGCAAAGATGAAAACAAACAGTGATTAATATAATTAATTTACAAGATCCACATCACATACAACTAATTGCAACATAAAGTTCTGATATAAGTCGCTGGATTTCCCCTCCATGATTAGGCATGCTGCCAGCATACCGGCTGTCAGGATTCCATGGCCCGGATCACAAAAACGGACTTAGGTGGCACCAAACCCACCTGCACAGGCACTGCACATATCGAGACTGTCCCCCCATGAAAATGAACAAATTGACCGTTGCCATCCTCATTGCGATGTTGCTTGGCATTTTTACCGGGCAAGGCTATCGCCTGTTTGCCCCGGCCCAGGCCGCCACCTTTGCCAGTGACATCACCATACTGACCGACATCTTCCTGCGCCTCATCAAGATGATCATCGCCCCCCTGGTGTTCACTACCCTGGTGGTCGGCATCGCCAAGATGGGCGACACCCGCACAGTGGGGCGTATCGGCGCCAAGACCCTGGGCTGGTTCATGCTGGCCTCCCTGATGTCATTGACCCTGGGGTTGGTGATGGTGCACCTGATGCAGCCAGGGGTCGGCCTCTCCCTCTCCCTGCCCGATGACGGCGCGAGCTCAGGGGTGGCCGCCACCGCCATCTCCCTCAAGGACTTCGTGACCCACGCCATTCCGAAGAGCGTGATCGAGGCCATGGCCACCAACGAGATCTTGCAGATCGTGGTGTTCTCCCTCTTCTTCGGGCTGGCCGCCGCCGCCCTGGGGGATGCCGCCAAACCCGTGGTCAAGCTGATGGCAAGCAGCGCCGAGATCATGCTGAAGGTGACCGGCTACGTGATGAACTTCGCCCCCTTCGCGGTGTTCGGTGCCATCGCCGCCATGGTCGCCAAGGAAGGGCTCGGCATCCTCGCCACCTATGGCACCTTCATGGCCCAGTTCTACCTGGCCCTGGCCTGCCTCTGGCTGCTGCTCATCGCCATGGGCAGCCTCTTCATCCGTCGCCGCATCCTGACCCTGCTGGCCATGATCCGCGAGCCCATACTGCTCGCCTTCTCCACCGCCAGCTCCGAGGCCGCCTATCCCAAGACCCTGGACAGGCTGGAGAAGTTCGGCTGTGACAAGCGCATCGCCAGCTTCGTGCTGCCCATGGGCTACTCCTTCAACCTGGACGGCTCCATGATGTACTGCACCTTCGCGGTGATGTTCATCGCCCAGGCCTATGGCATAGAGCTCAGCATGGCCCAGCAGATCACCATGCTGCTGCTGCTGATGGTCACCTCCAAGGGGATGGCCGGGGTACCGCGCGCCTCCCTGGTGGTGATCGCCGCCACCCTGAACCAGTTCCAGATCCCGGAGGCCGGCATATTGCTGCTGCTCGGCATAGACCACTTCCTCGACATGGGTCGCTCCGCCACCAACGTGCTGGGCAACGCCATCGCCGCCAGCGTGGTGGCCAAGACCGAAGACAGCCTGGGAGAGACCCAGCCCGAGGGCGAACTCGCCAAGGCTTGAGTCAAGGACACCCAGCAAAAGGCCCGCAACTGCGGGCCTTTTTTTCGTTTGGCGGTCAGCACCAGCGCCTCACCCGCCGGCAGTACTGCACATAGCTGATGCCGAAGCGGGCACGCAGGGCACGCTCTTCCGGCAAGATCTGAAAGCGGGTGAGCCAGCCCAGCAACAACAGCGGCCCGAGCCAGACCCAGGGTCCCCCGAGATAGCAGGCCAGCGCAAGCAACCAGCAGAGCAGCCCCAGGTACATGGGGTTGCGGCTGATGCGATAGACCCCCCGGGTCACCAGCACCCGGCTCTGCTGCAAGCGGACTGGATGGACGCTGGTACGCTCCCGGCGAAAGTGCAGCAGCGCCCCGCCCCCCAGCACGGCCCCTACCAGCAGCAACGCCGTGGCCAGCACCAGCAAAACCCCGCTCCCCCTCTCCTCCCCCCGTCCCAGCCACATGGCAAGGGCGAGCAGGACAAAGAGCAACAAGGGCGGAATACGCAGCTCGAAACGCATATTTTCTTCCTGCAACAAGTGCCACAAATGACGCCATTGCGATACACTCGCAGCGTCGGTATCTGGGTAAAAAGTGAAACATATCATTAGCATAGCAACATGCTGACCCAGCCATGCCGCGGCCCGCATCTGACAGGGGCCCATCCTCAACGAAACAATAAAAAAGGAACCATCCCATGCACAAGAAAACCCTGCTCGCGACCCTGGTCTTCGGGTTGCTCGCCGGCCAGGCCGTCGCCGCCCCCTATCTGCCCCTGGCCAGCGACACCCGCAACGGTCAGGAGCAGACCGCCGCCAACGCCTGGCTGGAGGTGGATTTGACCGCCTTCGAGCACAACATCCAGACCCTCAAGGATCGTCTCGGCGACAAGGGCCCGCAGATCTGCGCCATCATGAAGGCCGACGCCTACGGCCACGGCATCGATCTGCTGGTCCCCTCCGTGGTCAAGGCGGGCATTCCCTGCATCGGCATCGCCAGCAATGAAGAGGCCCGCGTGGCCCGCGAGAAGGGCTTCGAGGGCCGCCTGATGCGGGTTCGTGCCGCCACCCCGGCCGAAGTGGAACAGGCCCTGCCCTACAAGCTGGAAGAGCTGGTAGGCAGCCTGGAGAGCGCCAAGGGGATCGCCGACATCGCCCAGCGCCACCATACCACCATTCCGGTGCACATAGGTCTGAACTCCGCCGGCATGAGCCGCAACGGCATCGATCTTCGCCAGGCAAACGCCAAGGAAGATGCCCTGGCCATGGTCAAGCTCAAGGGGATCACCCCGGTCGGCATCATGACCCACTTCCCGGTGGAGGAGAAAGAGGACGTCAAGCTGGGGCTGGCCCAGTTCAAGCTGGACTACCAGTGGCTGATCGATGCGGGCAAGCTGGATCGCAGCAAGCTCACCATACACGCCGCCAACTCCTTCGCCACCCTGGAAGTGCCGGAAGCCTACTTTGACATGGTGCGCCCGGGCGGCATCATCTACGGTGACACCATCCCCTCCTACACCGAATACAAGAAGGTGATGGCGTTCAAGACCCAGGTCGCCTCGGTGAACCACTACCCGGCGGGCAATACCGTCGGCTATGACCGCACCTTCACCCTCAAGCGCGACTCCCTGCTCGCCAACCTGCCGCTCGGCTACTCCGACGGCTACCGCCGTGCGCTGAGCAACAAGGCCTATGTGCTGATCCAGGGCCAGAAGGCGCCCGTGGTGGGCAAGACCTCCATGAACACCATCATGGTGGACGTGACCGATCTCAAAGGGGTGAAACCCGGTGATGAAGTGGTGCTGTTCGGCCGTCAGGGTGAGGCCGAGGTGAAGCAGGCGGATCTGGAGGAGTACAACGGCGCCCTGCTGGCGGACATGTACACCATCTGGGGCTACACCAACCCCAAGAAGATCAAGCGCTAAGCACAGATCTGAAATGAAAAAGGGCTCCCGAGGGAGCCCTTCTTGTGGTTACTTACACCGTCTTCTGGTCGGTCACTTTCTTGCGGGTCACCCAGAGGCTGAGCCCCATGGAGGCCAACAAGATCAGCGCGACCACGCCCAGTGCGATGCCGGTCGGTATCTTGAAGATGTCGAGCAGCAGCATCTTGACCCCGATGAACATCAGGATCAGCGCCAGACCGTATTTCAGCAGGGCGAAGCGTTCGGCGACGCCGGCCAGCAGGAAGTACATGGCGCGCAGGCCCATGATGGCGAAGATGTTGGAGGTCAACACTATGAAGGGATCCGTGGTCACCGCGAAGATGGCCGGGATGCTGTCCACCGCGAAGATGAGATCGCTCACCTCCACCAGCACCAGAATGAGCAGCAGCGGGGTGGCATAGCGCACACCGTCACGCCAGACGAAGAAGTTCTCCCCCTCCAGGGTCTCGGTCACCTTGAAGCGGCGACGCATCCAGCCCAGCAGCGGGTTGTTGGCCAAGTCCGGCTCCTTGTCGGCGGCCCACAGCATCTTGACCCCGGTCAGCAGCAGGAAGGCACCAAACAGATAGAGGATCCAGTGGAACTGCTCGATGAGCCAGCTGCCCGCGAACACCATGCCGGCGCGCATGACGATGGCACCCAGTACCCCGTAGAGCAGCACCCGGCGCTGCAGCTCGGCCGGAATGGCGAAGTAGCCAAACAGCATCAGCCAGACGAAGACGTTGTCCACCGCCAGCGCCTTCTCGATGAGGTAGCCGGTGAGGAACTCCAGCCCCTTCTCGTTGGCGATCTCACGCCCGGCGCTGTGATCCAGCCAGAGCCAGATGGCCAGGTTGAACAGCAGGGCCACGCTGACCCAGACCAGGGACCAGATCCCCGCCTCTTTGAGGGACACCTTGTGCGCCTTGCCGCCGCCGACAAAGCGGATGTCAATCCACAACAGGACCAGCACTATGCTGAAGAAACCGGTCCACATCCACCATTCACCCATTTTTCACTTCTCCCAAAACGACAAAACCCACGACCGAGAGGCGTGGGTTTGCGTTTGGAGCAGATACACCTTGCCTCTCGGCAAGGTCTCACTTACAGCCAATGTTCATCGACTGCCCGGCTGCCGGGTGCACTGCAGGATATGGGTGCACCGTAATGACGACAAACCGGCGAGAAGTTACTCCCCTTGTGCGGCGGATAGTAACAGCCTCCAAAGGTGGCGCCAAGGGGCATCTTCACCGCGGATGGAAATAAAACGGGGCACCACCTGGGTGCCCCGCATGCTCGTTCACACCCTCGCCCTCAGAGCGGATCCACCTTGAGGCAGGAGACGGCGTGATCGAAGTTCCCCTCCAGCATGGGGCGGGTCTTGGCGCACTCAGGCCCCGCCACCGGGCAGCGGGTACGGAACACGCAGCCGGACGGCGGATTCATCGGCGACGGCAGGTCCCCCTCCAGGATCTGGATGACCTTGCTGCGCTCCAGATCCGGATCCGGAATGGGCACCGCCGACATCAGCGCCTTGGTGTAGGGATGCAGGGGATTGGCAAAGATCTCCTGACGGGTCCCGAGCTCCACCGCGTTGCCCAGATACATCACCAGCACCCGATCCGAGATGTGTTTGACCACGGACAAGTCGTGGGCGATGAAGATGAGGGAGAGCCCCATCTCCTTTTGCAGGGACTTGAGCAGGTTGACCACCTGGGCCTGGATGGAGACATCCAGCGCCGAGACAGGCTCGTCGCAGATGATCATCTTGGGCTCCAGGATCAGCGCCCGGGCGATGCCGATACGCTGGCACTGGCCGCCGGAGAACTCGTGGGGGTAGCGGTTCACCAGGTTGGGCAAAAGCCCCACCTTGGTCATCATGGCCCGCACCTTCTCCTTCACCTGATCCCTTGAGAGATTGGGATAGAAGGTGACCAGGGGCTCGGCGATGATATCGCCTATGGTCATACGCGGATTCAAGGAGGCCAGGGGGTCCTGGAAGATCATCTGGATCTCCTTGCGCTTCTCCCGCAGCGCCCCCTGCTCGAGCTTGGTCAGATCCTGGCCCAGCCACACCACCTTGCCATCGGTGGCCGGCACCAGGCCTATCAGGGCCCGGGCAAAGGTGGACTTGCCACAGCCGGACTCCCCTACTACGCCCAGGGTCTCCCCCTCGTAGAGGCGCAGGGTGACGCCATCCACCGCCTTCAGGGCGGAGGGCTTGGCCCAGGGCCAGGCCTTGTCACTCTTGATGCTGAAGTGAACCTTGAGGTCGGACACTTCCAGCAGCAGTTTCTTGTCAGTACCCATCAGTTCACCCCCTTGATCATGGCATCCGAAACCCAATGGCAGGCCCTTGTCCGTCCGTCGCCGAAGGGGGTCAGGACTGGTGATTGCTGGCCGCAAATCTCGTGCGCCCGGTGGCAACGCTCCTGGAAGGGGCAGCCGGTGGGCAGACGCAGCAGGTTGGGCGGATTGCCGGGTATGGTGGGCAGCACTTCCCCCTCGGTATCGAGACGGGGAATGGCGCGCAGCAAGCCTTCGGTATAGGGGTGGCTCGGGCGATAGAAGATGTCGTTGACCCGGCCGTACTCCATGGTGCGACCGGCATACATCACCAGCACCTTGTCACAGATGCCCGCCACCACGCCAAGATCGTGGGTGATCATGACGATGGCGGTGTTGAACTCCCGCTTGAGCTCGTTCATCAGGGTCATGATCTGGGCCTGCACAGTCACGTCCAGCGCCGTGGTCGGCTCGTCGGCGATGAGCAGTTGCGGCCGGCACAAGAGCGCCATGGCGATCATCACCCGCTGGCGCATGCCACCGGAGAACTCGTGGGGGTACATGTTCATCCGCTTGCGCGACTCGGGGATCTTCACCGCGTCCAGCATGCGCACCGACTCCTCGAACGCCGCAGCCTTGCTCACCCCCTTGTGCAGCATCAGCACTTCCATCAGCTGATCCTTCACCTTCATATAAGGGTTCAGGGAGGTCATGGGGTCCTGGAAGATCATGGCGATCTTCTCGGAGCGGATCTTGTTGAGCTTGTGCTCCGGCAGATTCAGGATCTCGTCCCCCTGAAACTTGGCAGAACCGGTAATGATGCCGTTCTTGGCGAGCAGCCCCATGATGGCAAAGGCAGTCTGAGACTTGCCTGAGCCTGACTCACCGACGATCCCCAGGGTCTCGCCGGCAGAGAGGGAGAAGTTGAGGTCGTTGACCGCCACCACATTGCCATCCGGGGTCTTGAACTCGACCCGCAGATCTTTCACATCCAGTAACTTCATATCAAAACTCCTTATCGATCTCTCGTGATGCTTTCCTGCCCATCCGGCTGACGCCGCGCGTCCAGCGGATGGGTCTTATGGCGCCGTTGGCGTCTTATCGATCCGTTGGCGTCTTACCGATCCTTTGGATCGAGGGCATCACGCAGACCATCCCCGAGGAAGTTGAAGCAGAACAGGGTCACCACCATGAAACCGGCGGGGAACAGGAGTTGCCAGATGGCCACCTCCATCGACTTGGAGCCTTCATCCAGCAGGGCACCCCAGCTGGTCATGGGCTCTTGTACACCCAGCCCCAGGAAGCTCAGGAAGGATTCGAACATGATCATGCCCGGCACCAGCAGGGTGGCGTAGACCGCCACTATGCCCAGCACGTTGGGGACTATATGACGGGTGATGATCTTCCACTTGGAGACGCCACAGACGTGGGCCGCCTCGATGAACTCCTTGCTCTTGAGGCTCAGGGTCTGGCCTCGCACTATCCGCGCCATGTCGAGCCAGCTCACCGCGCCTATGGCGAGGAAGATGAGGGCCAGGTTGCGACCGAAGAAGGTCACCAGCATGATGACGAAGAACATGAAGGGGAAGGCGTTGAGGATCTCCAGTACCCGCATCATCAGGCTGTCGACGCGACCGCCGATGAAGCCGGAGGCGGCGCCATACAGGGTGCCTATGATGACGGCCACCACGGCCCCCATGATGCCGACCATGAGCGAGATGCGGCCGCCGAGCAGGGTCCGCACGAAGAGATCGCGCCCCAGGCTGTCGGTACCGAACCAGTGACCCGTCTCCATGTCAGGGGCGGCCTGCATGGCGCCCCAGTCAGGATCGTCGAAGGTGTATTGGGACAGGTGCGGCCCGACGATCACCGCCAGACCTATGATGGTCAGGATGATGAGGCTGGTCAGGGCCGCCTTGTTGCGCAGGAAACGGCGACGGGCATCCTTCCACAGGGAGCGTCCTTCCACCACTTCCACTTGCTGGGCGAACGCCTCGACGGCTTCGCGCTTTTCAGTTGTGACTACCATGATGTACTCCCGGCTTAGTAACGGATCTTGGGATCGATGACGGCATAGAGAATATCGACCACGGCGTTAAAGGTGATGGTCAGCGCCCCGACCAATATGGTCAGGCCGAGTACCATGGAGTAATCACGGTTGAGGGCACCGTTGACGAACAGCTGACCAATCCCCGGCAGACCGAAGATGGTCTCGATCACCACTGAGCCGGTGATGATGCCGACAAAGGCCGGGCCCAGGTAGGAGACCACAGGCAGCATGGCCGGACGCAGCGCGTGCTTGAGGATAATATGGCGCAGCGGCAGCCCCTTGGCACGGGCGGTACGGATGAAGTTGGAGTTCATGGTCTCAATCATGCTGCCACGCATGATGCGGGAGATGGCGGAGATGTAGTACATCATCATGCCGAACACCGGCAGAACCATGAACTGCACCCCGCCCCCCTGCCAGCCTCCCGCCGGGAACCAGCCCAGATAGATACTGAAGAAAAGCACCAGCAAGGGCGCCAGCACAAAGCCGGGTATCACCACCCCGGCCATGGCCGACGACATCAGCAGATAGTCGATGAAGGTGTTCTGTTTCAAGGCCGCAATGGTGCCGAAGGTGACTCCCAGCAAGACGGCAAGGACGAAAGCCGCGCTCCCTATCTTGGCGGAAACAGGCAGTGCCTGGCTCACCAGATCATTGACGGTGAAGTCCTTGTACTTGAAAGAGGGCCCCAGATCTCCCTGGACCAGGTTGCCCAGATAGGTGAGGTATTGCACGCCTATGGGCTTGTCCAGGCCGTACTTGGCCTCGATGTTGGCAAGCACTTCCGGCGGCAGGGCGCGTTCGCTGGTAAAGGGGTTACCCGGTGCGAAACGCATCATGAAGAAGGAGACTGTGATCAAGACCAGCAGAGTCGGGATCGCTTCCAGTAGACGTTTAAGGATGAATTTCAACATAGACATTTCCTGTCCTGTACTGCTTCCAAAGGGTCGCGGTTTTAATACTAAGGCCCGCCGTCTGGCGGGCCTGCTTGTTATGCGACTTGTTGCTTTACTCAGTGAGCAATGATGTACATGTCTTTGCTGTAGAGGTTGTCCAGCGGGTTGGCCGGGTAGCCGCCCACATAGGGCTTGACCATGCGCGAGGTCACGTACTGATAGATGGGGGCTATCGGCATGTCTTTGGCCAGGATATCTTCGGCCTGGACATAGAGCTTGTTGCGCGCATCCGCATCCACCTGGTTGCGCGACTCGCTCATCAGCTTGTCAAAGGCGGTATTGGAGTACTTGCCGTCATTGTTGCCGTGGGTGGTCTGCATCAGATCCAGCATGGAGGAGGCTTCGTTGTAGTCCGCAATCCAGCCGGCGCGACCCACGTCGAAGTTACCCTGCTTTTTGGTTTCCAGGTAGGTCTTCCACTCCTGGTTAACCAGGCTCACCTGCACCCCCAGCTTCTTCCACATGGAGGCAACGGCCACGGCCACCTTCTTGTGGTTGTCGTCTGTGTTGTAGAGCAGCTCGAACTTGAGCGGCTTGCCCGGGCCGTAACCGGCTTCGGTCAGCAGCTCTTTCGCCTTGGCATCACGCTCGGCCTGGGTCAGCTTGGACCAGGCCGGGGCCACCGGCTTGAAACCGTCCACGAAGTCAGGAACCAGGGTGTAACCCGGGGTCTCGCCCTTGCCCATCACCTTGTCGGCGATCACGTTGCGATCGATGGCGTAGGAGAGCGCGGTACGCACCCGCACGTCGTCAAACGGCTTGTGCTTGAAGTTGTACTGGTAGTAGTAGGTGCCCACATAGCCGCTCACCTGCACCTCGTTCGGGTGCTCCTTCTTCATCTGCTTGAAGCGCTCGATGGGCATGTTGTAGGTGAGATCGACTTCACCGGCCAAGTAGCGGTTCAGCTCGGCGTTGGTGGACTGGATGGGCAGGTAGGTGACCTTCTCGATCACTGTCTTGGCGTTGTTCCAGTAATTGGGGTTGCGCTCGACGTCGACGCGCTCGTTGACCACCCAATCCTTCAGCACATAGGCACCGTTGGAAACCATGTTGCCGGGCTGGGTCCACTTGTCACCAAACTTCTCGACCACTTTCTTCGGCACCGGGTAGGTGGTGGTGTGGGAGAGCATGCTGACGAAGTAAGGCACCGCCTTCTCCAGCTGGACTTCGAAGGTGTAGTCGTCGCTGGCTTTCACACCCAGGGTGTCGGCCGGTTTCTTGCCACCGATGATGTCGGTCGCATTCGTGATGGTCGGGATCTCCATGTACCAGGAGTAAGGAGAAGCCGTCTTGGGATCCACCGCGCGCTGGAAGGCGAAGACGAAATCATGGGCGGTCACCGGCTCGCCATTGGACCACTTGGCATCCTTGCGCAGGTGGAACACGTAGTGTTTGTTGTCCTTGGTTTCCCAGGACTCGGCGACGCCGGGCAGGGTCTCACCCTTGGGGCCGGAGCTGACGAGACCCTCGAACAGGTCACGCAATACATTGGATTCGGGGGTACCTTCCACTTTCTGGGGATCCAGGGTGGCGGGTTCGGAGCCATTGCCTTTCACCAGGGTCTGCTCGGGGGCGAGCTTGGTGCCGGCGGGGACGTCGGCGGCGTGGGCCAGGGTGGCGCCACCAAAGAGTGCGGTCAATAAAAGGGTATTAATAATTGTTTTTCTATGAGTCATTTCCATACTCCAACAAGAACATTCCATGCATTTGTCCATTCACGAGATAAAAATCCCGCTGCCCGCATAATTCCCTGACAATTCTGATAATGCAATAGATATCATCAGGTAGGGACGGCTTTGGCGGTCAAAAAAACAGCTTTAAACCATTTATTCAGCATTTAAATATCGCGCAATGGGTGTTTTTCATACAAAGCCGCTCGATTCTAGGAAATGACTAACAAAAAAGAAACAATAAAAAGCCGGTCACGAGGACCGGCTCCGACAAAACAGACCTGAATCACATCAATCCGGGAAAGACTCCCTTGATCCCTGCCACCATGATCTCGATGCCAAGAGACATCATGATGAGACCCATGATACGGGTCACCACGTTGATGCCAGTATTGCCCATCAGCTTGAACAGCAGAGGGGCGGCACGGAAGATGAGCCAGGAGCAGTAGGCAAAGGCCATCACCACCACGAACATGCCCATCAGCTCGGTCAGGGTCTTCTGGCTGGCATAGACGATGGAGGATGAGATGGCCCCGGGGCCAGCCATCAGGGGCAGTGCCAGCGGCACCACGGCGATGGATTCGCGCGCGGCCAGTTCACCCTTCTCCTGCTTGTTGTGCTTCACCTCCCCCAGCTTGCCCTGCAACATGGACCAGGCGATCAGGGTGATGAGCGAGCCGCCGGCAATGCGGAACGACGCCAGCGAGATGCCGAAACCGTCGAGGATCAGCTGCCCCATGGTCATGGAGACCATGAGGATGATCATCACGGCAATGTGGGCCGTGGTGTTGGTCTTCCTGCGCTCATCCGGTTGCATGTGGCCCGTCAGGCTCACAAAGACCGGCAACAGACCCAGCGGGTTGATGATCGCAAACAGGCCGACGAAAAATTTCAGGTATAAAGAGAAGTCAATTGCTGCCATAAGCGCCATCCAGAACCAATTCGGGCCACCGAGGGCCATCCCCGTCAAACTGCGCGTAAATTTACACCATGATATTTCCCTTCTCCAATCAAATAATCTCACCCTTTCCGGGGCTTTTCAGTTAGTTCCTCTAATGAATCGACAAAAATCAACATATCGAGTTGTTAACCGTTATGGAGGCCATTTAACACGCCAGCAAAGTATGGTGGTGTTTTATGTCGAAACGCCCAGCCATCACCCTATTTCCCTTCAATAAAGCGCCATTTTCATGGATTGATCTGGAGGCCCCAAGGGGATAACCCCTATTCACCCCCACGGCTCGCCCCAGGCTGGCACCCTATCTTCATCCTGATGTGCCCGGGACAACCATGGCGCAAGCAGTCCGCCCACAAAGGCGTCGTTATGAGATTTGCCGAACAGCCATCCAAAGTCCGACGAAAAGGCCCGACGCTGGATGAAAACAACCACCATTTTTTCCAACAGAAATGAAACGCCTGCCTCTCTTTGGGGCGAGAGGCTGTCAAGGGCCGCCACCGGGCAGGACCTCAGCGCCCTCATTGCCAGCGGCGAAACTGCGGGAGGATAAGAGGCAAGGGTTTGACACCAGGCGCAAAAATGGCTGTTCACCTCGTGTTCATCCCCCCGGCGCTCTACTCTACAAATGCGTAACATCTGGCAGGTCGGGATGGTGAAACAAAATTTCTTTTGTTCTTTTGTTACATATGATCCAGATCAATCTTTTCTGACACATCCCGGCTCTATAATCGAGCCAGAAAACAATTTAGTAAGGCATGTAAATACCCCGTTATGGTGATTCCCTCCTTGACAAGGTGGCTATAATTGCCGGGCATTGCCAAGGTCTTACTAAACAGTTTTCAAATCATCAGGAGATAAACATGGCAGTAACCAATTTGGCTGAACTGGATGCACTGGTTGCCCGCGTCAAAGAAGCGCAGCGTGAATTCGCCAGCTTCTCGCAAGAGCAGGTAGACAAGATCTTCCGCGCCGCCGCACTGGCCGCCAGCAACGCCCGTATCCCCCTGGCCCAGATGGCAGTGGCTGAGTCCGGCATGGGTATCATCGAAGACAAGGTCATCAAAAACCACTTCGCCTCCGAATACATCTATAACGCTTACAAAGACGAGAAGACCTGCGGCATCCTGAGCCAGGACGACGAGATGGGCACCATCACCATCGCCGAGCCGGTAGGCATCATCTGCGGTATAGTGCCGACCACCAACCCGACTTCCACTGCTATCTTCAAGGCCCTCATCTCCCTGAAGACCCGCAACGCCATCATCTTCTCCCCGCACCCCCGCGCCAAGAACTCCACCAATACCGCTGCCAAGCTGGTACTGGATGCAGCCATCGCCGCCGGTGCCCCGAAGAACATCATCGGCTGGATTGACCAACCGTCCGTCGAGCTCTCCAACGCGCTGATGAAGCACGATGACATCAACCTGATCCTGGCCACCGGTGGCCCGGGCATGGTGAAAGCCGCCTACTCCTCAGGCAAACCCGCCATCGGCGTGGGTGCCGGCAACGTGCCCATCGTCATCGACGAAACCGCCGATGTGAAGCGCGCTGTCGCCTCCATCCTGATGTCCAAGACCTTCGACAACGGCGTGGTCTGTGCGTCCGAGCAGGCGGTCATCGTGGTCGACTCCATCTACAACCAGGTCAAGGAGCGTTTCGCGACTCACGCCGGCTACATCCTCTCCAAGGACGAAGCCGACAAGGTGCGCAAAGTGCTGCTGATCAACGGCGCCCTGAACGCCGACATCGTGGGCCAGCCTGCGACCAAGATCGCCGCCATGGCCGGTGTGACAGTGCCTGCCACCACCAAGATCCTCATCGGTGAAGGTCTGGAGCTCTGTGCAGAAGACGAGTTCGCTCACGAGAAGCTCTCCCCGACTCTGGGTATGTTCCGCGCCAAGAACTTCGAAGAAGCCGTCGAAATGGCCTGCGACATGGTCAACATCGGTGGTATCGGCCACACCTCCGGTCTGTACACCGACCAGGATCGCAACGCCGACCGCATCAAGTACTTCGGCGACAAGATGAAGACTGCCCGTATCCTGATCAACACCCCCTCCACCCAGGGCGGTATCGGTGACCTGTACAACTTCGCACTTGCCCCGTCCCTGACCCTGGGTTGCGGCTCCTGGAGTGGTAACTCCATCTCCGAGAACGTCGGTCCCAAGCACCTGATCAACAAGAAGACAGTCGCAAAACGGGCAGAAAATATGCTGTGGCACAAACTTCCGAAATCCATCTACTTCCGTCGTGGTTCCCTGCCGATCGCCCTGGGCGACCTGGAAGGCAAAAAGCGCGCCATGGTGGTCACCGACCGTTTCTTGTTCAACAACGGCTATGCCGATGAAGTGGTTCGTCTGCTCAAGAAGCTGAACATGGAAGTGGAAATCTTCTACGAAGTGGAAGCCGACCCCACCCTGTCCGTGGTTCGCAAGGGCGCCGAGATGGCGAACTCCTTCAAGCCGGACGTGATCGTCGCCCTGGGCGGTGGTTCACCCATGGATGCCGCCAAGATCATGTGGGTCATGTACGAGCACCCGGACACAGCGTTCGAAGATCTGGCCATGCGCTTCATGGACATCCGCAAGCGTATCTACAAGTTCCCGAAAATGGGCGTGAAGGCCGAACTGGTCTGCATCACCACCACTTCCGGTACCGGTTCTGAAGTGACCCCGTTTGCGGTCGTGACCGACGACGCCACCGGCATGAAGTACCCGCTGGCCGACTACGAGCTGACCCCGAACATGGCCATCGTCGATGCCAACCTGGTCATGGGCATGCCCAAGTCCCTGTGTGCCTTCGGTGGTATCGATGCCGTGACCCACGCCATGGAAGCCTATGTGTCCGTGCTGGCCAACGAATACTCCGACGGTCAGGCGCTGCAAGCCCTGAAACTGCTCAAAGAGTATCTGCCCTCCAGCTACCAGAACGGTGCCAACGACCCGGTTGCCCGTGAGAAGGTGCACAACGCCGCTACCATCGCCGGTATCGCGTTCGCCAACGCCTTCCTGGGTGTGTGCCACTCCATGGCTCACAAGCTGGGTGCCGAGTTCCACATCCCGCACGGCCTGGCCAACGCCCTGCTGATCAGCAACGTCATCCGCTACAACGCGAACGACAACCCGACCAAGCAGACCGCGTTCTCCCAGTACGACCGTCCGCAGGCTCGTCGTCGTTACGCCGAAGTCGCTGACCACCTGGGTCTGACTGCTGCCGGTGACCGCACCGCGGCCAAGATCGAGAAGCTGCTGACCTGGCTGGATGAGCTGAAAGCGACTCTGGGCATCCCGGCCTCCATCCGTGAAGCCGGTGTGAACGAGACCGACTTCCTGGCCAAGGTTGACCAGCTGGCCCTGGAAGCCTTCGATGACCAGTGCACCGGCGCCAACCCGCGCTACCCGCTGATCACCGAGCTCAAAGCCATACTGATGGACACCTACTACGGCCGTCCCTTCACCGAGGAAGCTCAGGTAGCGACCAAGGTTGAGGCCAAAGTCGACGCCAAGGTAGACAGCAAGAAAAAATCCAAAGCCTGATAACCGGCCAGGATGACAAGAGCCCGCGCACATGCGCGGGCTTTTTTGTTTGTCTATCTGTTTAATTTTGCTAGCTTGTTGATAGGCAAATTCGACAGAAGAGTGAGTCTATGGCGCTGATCCAGGCCTCCATCGAGCAATTGAGAGTCGGCCACTACATCCATCTCCCCACGGGATGGACCAGCCACCCTTTCATGTTCAATGCCTTCAAGATCCGCGACCAGCAGCAACTCGAGATCATCCGTCACCTCGAACTCACCCTGCTGATGGTGGATCCCGACAAGAGCGATCTCCCCGTCGAGCCCCTGCTGCGGGCCGAGCCGGCACCTTCACCCGATCTCGGGGCGACGCAAGATGCCTCCGCCCTCCCGACTGAACCCGCGTTCGACGAAAAGGCCTTTCGCCGCTCCCTTCGCACCGCCGACAAGGCATTCGGCCAATCTCTGTCTGATCTTCGCGACGCCCTCGGCGCCCTCAATCTCAAGCCCGACGAGGGGCTGGCCAACACCGCCCAGATGGTGCGCACCGTCGCTACCCGCCTCGCCGACCATCAGGGCCCCCTGGGCCTGCACCTCATCCGCAGCCAGCACACTGACATCCTGCTGCAACACAGTCTGAGCGTGGCCTTCATCGCCATGCTGATGGCAAGGGAGCTGGGCATGAGCCCCATCGAGATCGAGGAGGCGGGGCTGGCTGGCCTGCTGCACGATATCGGCGAGCTCAGGATCCCGAGCCAGATCACCCAGAAGCGGGGAGAGCTCAACAAGGCGGAGATCAACTTTCTCAACATGCATCCCCAGTACGGACTGGAGATGCTCAACCAGCTGCAGGCCTTCGAGCCCAGGATCCGCGAGGTTGCCCACCTCCATCACGAGCGGCTGGACGGCAGCGGTTTTCCCCTTGGCATCCAGGGGGACAGGATACCTCCCCTCGCCCGCCTCATCGGCCTGGTGGACTATTACGACGAGCTGCTGCACCCGCGCAGCGGCCTCCACCCGGCGGGACCGAGCCAGGCCATCGGCCAGCTCTACAAGTTGTCCCAGAAGAAATTCGATCAAGATCTGGTCAGATTGTTGATAAAGGTGCTGGGGGTCTATCCGCCCGGATCCCTGGTGCGCCTCGACGATGACTCGGTGGCGCTGGTGCTCTCGAGCGAGCCCAGCATGCCCCTCAAACCCAAGGTGCAACCCTATATCAAGGGGCAGCGCCCGGAAGCCGTGGCCATGATGGATCTGCGGGAAGATGGGAGAAGCATCATAGCCACCCTCAGGCAGGAGGAGCTGGATGAGGGACAACGGCCATTTTTCAACCTGGGCCGACGCGTCTGCTACTATTTCGCCTTCTGAGTTATCCCCAGAAGCTGGGGATAACTCATTGGACAAACCTGAATAATTGCTCGAGCCCCCTCAAAATCGTCCGCCATTGGAGCTGGATAAAAAACGCCCAGCCGAAGGCCGGGCGGAGCATGCCACCTCCGTGTGGCGCACCCAGTGGGCACATTCATGCTCCATTCAGCAATATCAAGCGCCGCCCGGTTACACAAATATCAATTTAACGTGCTGATTTTATATGGTTTTATTTTTTCATTCTGGCAAACTGCCCCCGCCATGGGGCCGCGTCCTGCATCAAGACGAGATCTTGCTCACAGTTCGCCCAGGTGGTGTTCGGGCCCGGGATACATCTTGAGGAAGGTTTTTTATGCAATTAGTCCTCTCCCTGCTCCAGCAGATGAGTGTCAGCCTGGTCATTGCCTACCTCTTCTCCAAGAGCCCCCTGCTGCGCCCCCTGGCCAACTACTCGGTCAGACTGCCGCACAAGATACTGATATACGTCATCTTCTCCTGCTTCTGCATACTGGGCACCTATGTGGGGCTGGACATAGACGACGCCATCGCCAATACCCGCGCCGTCGGCGCCGTGCTGGGGGGGCTGCTGGGAGGTCCCCTGGTGGGCTTTCTGGTGGGACTGACCGGGGGCCTGCATCGCTATACCCTGGGCGGCTTTACCGATCTCGCCTGCGCCATCTCCACCACCTGCGAGGGGCTGCTGGGGGGCCTGGTGCACTGGCGGCTGATGCGAACGAACCGGGTGGATGCCCTGTTCAATCCCCGGATTGCCTTCTTCACCACCCTCTACGCCGAGATCCTGCAGATGGTCATCATACTGCTGGTCGCCACGCCGTCCGAGCAGGCCCTGCAGCTGGTGCGCACCATAGCCACCCCCATGATCCTCGCCAACTCCTGCGGGGCGGCGCTCTTCATCAGCATGATCCGCGACCAGCAACGTATGTACGAGAAGTTCTCCCGGGTCTTCTCCGCCAAGGCGCTCACCATAGCCAACCGCACCCTGGGGATCATGACCCAGGGCTTCACCCCAGAGGCGAGCCGCAAGATAGCCCATATAGTGCAGGAGGAGACAGGGGTCGGCGCCGTCGCCATCACTGACACCGACAAGATCCTCGCCTTCATCGGCACCGGGGAGGATCACCACAAACCGGGCACCCCCATCACCTCCGCCATCACCCTGCAGGCCATAGCCCAGAACAAGGTGCTGTTTGCCGATGGCAACAGCCGTCCCTATCGCTGCAGCATCTCCCCCCAGTGCCAGCTCGGCTCGGTGCTGGTGATCCCGCTGCAAGGGGATCAGGGGGTGATAGGCACCATCAAGCTCTATGAACCCAAGAAGCGGCTCTTCCTCAAGATCAACCACACCCTGGGGGAAGGGATAGCCAACCTGCTGTCACAGCAGTTGCTGAGCGGGCGGCTGGAGCAGCAGCAGCGATTGCTGGTGCAGTCCGAGCTCAAGCTGGTGCAGGCGCAGATCAATCCCCACTTCCTGTTCAACACCCTCAATACCATCAGTGCCATTACCCGGCGCGACCCCGAGCGGGCACGCCAGCTGCTGCTGCACCTCTCCCTGTTCTTTCGCAAGAACCTCAAGCGCCAGAGCGGCTTGACCACGCTGCGGGAGGAGCAGGAGCACTGCCAGTCCTATCTGGAGATAGAGCAGGCCCGCTTTGGCGAGCGCCTGACCGTCATCAACGAGATACCGCCGCACCTGGCCGACATGCAACTGCCGAGCTTCACCCTGCAGCCCCTCATCGAGAATGCCATCAAGCACGGGATCTGCTCCCTGCTGGAGCAGGGGCGGATCCGGCTCTTCGCCGAGGAGGGGCCAGAGGGGGTCACCCTCTGCGTGGAGGACAATGCCGGAGCCTGGCAGCCGGGTCCCCAGGGGGACGGCCTTGGCATGAGCATTGTGGACAGGCGGCTCAAGAGTGCCTTCGGCGAGCGCTTTGGCATCCAGGTGCAGTGTGAGCCGGAGCAGTGGACCCGGGTCTCTTTCACCCTGCCCAGACAGCCGGATTCCCCTTCCAAGGAGATCACATGATCCGCACCCTGATAGTCGACGACGAACCCTATGCCCGCGAGGAGCTGGCCGAGTTGCTCGGCAGCGACCCCGACATCGAGATCATCGGCTCGGCCGCCAATGCCATAGAGGCGCTCTCACTCATTGCGCGGCTCAAGCCGGAGGTGGTGTTTCTCGACATCCAGATGCCCAAGCTCAGCGGCATGGAGCTGGTGGCCATGCTGGATCCCCTGCCCCGCATCGTCTTTGTCACGGCGTTTGATGACTACGCCATCCAGGCCTTCGAGGAGAATGCCTTCGACTACCTGCTCAAACCGGTGGAGCCCGCCCGGCTGGCGAAGACGCTGGCGCGCCTCAAACAGGATCTCAGCCCCCAGCCGGTGGCTGCGCTGACACCGGCCATTCGCCACATCCCCGGCTACCTACACAACCGGGTGCGTCTGCTACCCGTCGAGCAGGTGGAGTATGCCTTCTCGGATCTCGGCGGGGTGCATGTCGCCTGCCAGGGGGAGCTGTTTCACACCCAGCTCACCCTGAAATCTTTGGAGGAGAAGACACCGCTGCTGCGCTGCCACCGCCAGTACCTGGTGGCCCCGGGCGCCATCTTCGAGATCCAGTTGCTGGAAAACCAGCTGGCCCAGATAGTCACCCCAAGCGGCGCCCGGGTGCCGGTCAGCCGACGTTATCTCAAGGAGCTCAAAGACGAGCTGGGGCTGGAATGAGGGCGCCCGCTGTGCGCCGGATCACAGCGGGCGACCGCTCGGGTCGCCATGTCGCCGCTCACCATCATTTACCTGCCGTTAACAGAAGCCCCCACCTAGACTGACCGCGCACACCATAAAATAACAATGCTGGAGCGTAACAATGATCTGGTTCTTCCTCTGTGTCGGTCTGCTGGTCGCGGGCTACTTCATCTACGGCAAATTTGTCGAGCGCATATTCGGTCCCAAACCCGAGCTGGCCACCCCCGCCATCACCATGGCCGACGGCGTGGACTATGTCCCCATGTCGGACAAGAAGGTCTACCTGGTTCAACTGCTCAACATCGCCGGCGTCGGCCCCATCTTCGGCCCCATACTCGGTGCCCTCTACGGCCCGGTCGCCATGCTCTGGATAGTGTTCGGCTGCATCTTCGCCGGCGCGGTTCACGACTACTTCTCCGGCATGCTGTCGGTGCGCGCCAAGGGCGCTTCGGTACCGACCGTGGTCGGTGAGCACCTCGGCACCGCCGCCAAGCACTTCATGAACCTGTTCGCCGTGGTGCTCTTGATGCTGGTGGGCGTGGTCTTCGTGCTGAGCCCGGCGGGCCTCTTGGCCAACCTCACCTCCACCGATCTGGTCTACTGGATAGTGGCGATCTTTGCCTACTACATCCTCGCCACCATAGTCCCCATCGACAAGATCATCGGCCGCTTCTATCCCATCTTCGGCGCCCTGCTGGTGTTCATGTCGGTCGGCCTCATCATCGGCCTCATCGTCTCCGGCAAGGGCTTCTACAACACAGGGATGGATTTCTCCAACCTGCACCCGACCGAGCTGCCGCTCTGGCCGCTCTTGTTCATCACCATCGCCTGTGGCGCGGTATCGGGCTTCCACGCCACCCAGTCACCGTTGATGGCGCGCTGCATGCAGAACGAGAAATCCGGCCGCTTCATCTTCTACGGCGCCATGATAGGGGAAGGGATCATCGCCCTCATCTGGTGCACCCTGGGTCTCTCCTTCTACGACAGCACCGAAGCGCTCAACACCACCATGGCCAACGGCGGCCCGGCGGCCGTGGTACACGAGGTCTCCACCAGCCTGCTCGGCACAGTGGGCGGCATTCTGGCCATCCTCGGCGTAGTGATCCTGCCCATCACCTCCGGTGACACCGCGTTTCGCAGCGCTCGCCTCATAGTGGCGGACTTCCTGAAGATGACCCAGAAGCCGCTGGTCAAGCGCCTGCTCATCGCCATCCCCATGTTCATCCTCGGTTTCATCATCTCCAAGGCCGAGTTCGGGGTGATCTGGCGCTACTTCGGCTGGGCCAACCAGACCACAGCCGTCATCATGCTGTGGGCCGCCGCCGCCTACCTCATCAAGGAGGGCAAGCTGCACTGGATCTGCACCATACCCGCCATCTTCATGACAGCCGTGGTCATCACCTACCTGGCCAACGCCCCCATCGGCTTCGGGCTGGCGATGAACGTCTCCACCATCATAGGTCTGGTGAGTACCGCCCTCATCACCCTGGCCTTCCTGGTGAAGTTCAGACCCTCGCAGCTAAGGGAAGCCAAGGAGAGCTGAGTCCAGAGACTGTGTTTTCCCCATGACAAGAGGCCCGGCATTGCTGCCGGGCCTCTTCATTTTCCAGGGGTTCACTCCTTGGCGGGCGTCCCGGGCGCCTCGGCGGGCGCCTGGTACCAGTGCTCCCTGGCCACCAGCACCGCCTGCTCCGGCTGGGCGATGAAGTTGGGGGACATGATCTGCACACCGAACTCGTTGAACACATCCTGGATGTGGCCATGAAGCTCGGTCTTGACCACGGCGGGGAGCAAGTCCGCCTTCATCCGTACCTGCAACTCGTATTCCACATACCAGTCCTGCAGATTGAGCTGACGCACCAGGGGCGGCTCGGTCTGATTGAGCATGGTGCAGCGCCGGGCCGCCAGTTCCAGCATGGCGTGCACCTGACGCCAGGGCGCATCGTAGCCGATCGTCACCTTGGTCAGCAGTGCTACCCCCTTCTCCCCCGCCAGCCGCGTCAGGTTCACCACCTTGCCCCCCACCACCACGGCATTGGGCAGAGTCACCTCGTGATCCTGGCGTGTCACCAGCTTGGTGGAGAGAGCATTGAGCTCGCTCACCATTCCCTCTACCTCGCCAATCTGCACCAGATCGCCGGGCCGCAGGGCGCGGGAGTAGATGAGCACCAGGCCGCTCATGGCATGGTTCATGATGCCCGCCGACCCCAGGGTCACCATGAGGCCGAAGAAGACGCTGATCCCCTTGAAGGCGTCGGAGTCGGCACCGGGCAGATAGGGGTAGGCCACGGTCAGAGCAAACAGCCAGATCACCACAGAGAGTAGCCGCCGGGTCGCGCCTATGGTCTCGGCATGCAGCCCCTGCACGCGAAACTGCCCCCGCTCGATGCGATCGAAGAGAATGGCCAGCATACGGATGAAGAAGCGGGTGATGATGACGATCAGCATCACTGTCACCAGGCCCGGCATGGCCGCAATCATGCCCTCCAGCATGTCGCCGCACAGGGCAAACAGGGAGTCTCCCAGCCGCTCGCTCCAGGCCCGGGTCTGGGGGAAGAGACCAAGCACATAGGTGAGCCAGCCATAGGTGAGCATGAAGATCAGCAACAGGGTCAGCAGGCCGAGCAGGCGGATCTCCACGTTGCCCGCTACCTGGCGCCACTGATGGGGGATCAATCCCTTCTGCAGCAGGAGGCGATTGGCGAGCCACTTCCTGACTCGTCTATGACCCCATTGCAGAGACCAGATGAGGCCGAAGAAGATCAGGCTGGCCAGGAGCGCCAAGCCGCCAGCCTTGACCAGATAGGGGGTGGAGTGCAACTCGAGGTATTTGAGCCGTACCTTGTCGAGCCGCTGGCGGACACGCTCGCTCGCCTGATCCAGCGTCAGCTCGTCGAGGGCTTCCAGATCCCCCTCCACCAGCACCAGGATCCGCTTGCCGTTGACCAGGAACTCCCGGCTGTCCTGCCCGAAGCGCCTGGCGCTCACCAGGGTCACCGGCTGTTCAAGATCGGAGGCCTGCATCTGCTTGAGCCGCTCCTGCACCAGCCGGACCCTGCCCGCCCCGTCCAGAGTGCCAAACTTGGCCTGGAGCATGACGATGGGTTCATGGAGCAGCACCAGGGTCTGTGCCTTCTCCTGCACAGTCGGCTCCAGCCGGGGTTCGGCGGCCCATGCTGCCGTGACCTGGGCTAGCATGAGCAGCAGCCCCAACCAGAGGTTCATTGTGTATCGCCTTTCCATCGCGCACCTTTTTTTGTTACGAGACATACGAATCTCTTTCATGCTTGATTTTATAGAAAGAAATCAATGATGCCTGATAAATAGCCAACCGGTTAACCGAGCCTGTACTGATGACCCAACTCCCTGCTCGCCCCCTTGCGCTCTGCTAATATGCTGTCATCATGAGCCGATTATTGTGAATGCCAGGCTCCGGGTATGGCCTCGCGACTTTGATGGGAGAAACCGATGGTACTTGACTACATTGCCCTGGGAATATTGGTGTTCGTTGTCTTGATCATGTTCTATGGAGTCATCGTCATACACGATATTCCCTATGAAATCGCCAAGCATCGCAATCACCCGCACCAGGATGCCATTCATGTGGCCGGCTGGGTCAGCCTGTTCACCCTGCACGTGCTCTGGCCTTTCCTCTGGATCTGGGCCACGCTCTATCGCCCTGATCGCGGCTGGGGGTTCAGCCAGCGTCTTGAAAAAGACGAAGGCGAAATCACCGCACTCAAGCAAGAGCTTGCCGCCCTGCAGGCCCGTATGACCACGCTCGAACAGACTGAAAAATAGGTAACCCTCCATGGATTTGCTACTTATTCTCACCTATACGGCCATCTGTGTAGGGATTTTCAAGATCTTCAAGATCCCGCTCAACAAGTGGACTGTACCGACCGCCGTGCTTGGTGGAGTCTTCATCATAGGGGCCCTCATCACCCTGATGAACTACAACCACCCCTATGCCCAGACGGCCCGGGATTACTACGTCTCCACCCCCGTCGTTCCCCTGGTGAAGGGACGAGTGACCGAGGTCCCCGTCAAGCCCAACCAGGAAGTGAAGCAAGGCGACGTGCTGTTCAAGATAGATCCGGTGCGCTTCGAGCAGAAAGTCAACAGCGTGGCCGCCCGTCTCACCGCCAGCAAGGAGAGCCTCAAATCCATCAGCGCCAGACTCCGCTCTGCGGTGCTTGACCGGGATCGGGCGAAAGAGCTGATGCGCCGTGGTATCGGCAAACAGCGCGATCTGGATGTGACGCAGGCCAACGTCGATGACATCACGGCACAGATAGATCAGCAGAAAGCGACCATCGAAGATCTGCAGGCCCAACTGAGCGAAGCACAGTACAACCTGGATCAGACAGTGGTCTATGCCCCCTCGGATGGCTATGTGCTGCAAATGGCCCTGCGCCCCGGCATGGTGGCCACTCCCTACCTGTATCGCCCCGTGATGACCTTCGTTCACAAGGACGAGAACTTCTATGTGGGCTGGTTCTGGCAGAACAGCATGCAACGCCTCAAGGCGGGTGACGAAGCGGAAGTGGTCATCGATGGCGCCCCAGGCCGCATCTTCAAGGGCAAGGTCGAGGCCATCATCCCGGCCATAGCGTCCGGCAACGTGCAAGCCAACGCCCCCTTGGTGGATCAGAGCTCGGCGCAGCAACCGGGTCGCCTGCCGGTGCTCATCCGCATCACGGATCCAGACTGGGCCAAGTATCAGGTGATCGCCGGCTCCAGCGGTCAGGCAGCCATCTACACCGACCACATGCACCATGTGGCCATCATGCGCAAGATCCTGCTGCGCATGGGCAGCTGGCTCAACTACCTGTTCCCCTTCCACTAAGCACCTTGGTGGTATCTGCGGGCCGGCATCATGCCGGCCCGCTGTTTTTGTGGCCCCAAGATCCCTATAATGGCGCCATCCTGCGCCGCACCATGCTCACACGCCACGCCCCCATGTTCGTTCTCAGACCCTATCAAACCGACGCCGTCAACGCCGTGATCAGCCACTTTCGCAAGCTCCCGGATCCCGCCGTGGTGGTGCTGCCCACTGGGGCGGGCAAGAGTCTGGTGATCGCCGAACTGGCCCGCAAGGCCCGTGGCCGGGTGCTGGTGCTGGCCCATGTCAAGGAGCTGGTGGAGCAGAACCACGCCAAGTACGAGGCCTGGGGGCTCAAGGCCGACATCTTCGCCGCAGGCCTAGCCCGCAAGGAGGCGAGCGCCCAGGTGGTGTTCGGCTCGGTGCAGTCGGTGGCCCGCAACCTGACCACGTTTGATGGGGCGTTTTCCCTGCTCATCATCGACGAGTGCCACAGAGTCTCGCTCGATGACGACAGCCAGTACCATCAGGTGATCGAGCATCTCAAGGGGACCAATCCGGCCCTCAGGATCCTGGGGCTCACCGCCACCCCGTACCGGATGGGGCTGGGCTGGATCTACCGGCGCCACTACCATGGCATGGTGAAGAGCCACGGCGAGCGGCTCTTTGGCGACTGCGTGTTCGAGCTGCCCCTGCGCTTCATGGTGAAGAATGGTTACCTGACGCCACCGCGCATGATAGATGCCCCCATAGTCCACTACGACTTCAGCAAGCTGGTACCCAGGGAGAACGGCCTCTTCAGCGAGGCGGATCTCAACGGCGAGCTCAAGCGCCAGCAGCGGGTCACCCCCCATATCCTCAATCAGGTGCTGGAGTATGCCGCCAAGCGGCAAGGGGTGATGATCTTCGCCGCCACCGTCGAGCACGCCCGGGAAATTCAGGGGCTGCTGCTCGCCAAATCCCAGACGGCGGCCCTCGTCACCGGCGAAACCCCGGGGCCGGAGCGCGATGCCCTGATCCATGCCTTCAAGGAGCGGGAGATCAAGTTTCTGGTCAACGTGGCTGTGCTCACCACCGGCTTCGATGCCCCCCATGTGGATCTCATCGTGATGCTGCGCCCCACCGAGTCGGTGTCGCTCTATCAGCAGATTGTGGGGCGCGGCCTGCGCCTGTCGCCGGGCAAGACCGATTGCCTGGTGCTCGACTATGCGGGCAACAACTTCAACCTGTTTGCCCCCGAAGTGGGAGAGCCCAGACCCCACGCCGGCACAGAGCCGGTACAGGTCCCCTGCCCCGCCTGCGGCTTTGCCAACACCTTCTGGGGCAAGACAGACGAGGAGGGCAAGGTGGTCGAGCACTACGGCCGCCGCTGCCAGGGGCTGTTTGAAGATGACGAGGGCCACCGCGAGGAGTGCGACTATCGCTTTCGCGCCAAGATCTGTCCCGCCTGCGGCGCCGAAAACGACATCGCAGCTCGCCGCTGCCAGAGCTGCGACCAGTTGCTGGTGGATCCGGATGACAAGCTCAAGGAAGCCCTCAATCTCAAGGACTGCATGGTCATTCGCTGCGCCGGTCTCACCCTCACCGCAGGGCGCGGCAAACAGGGGGAGCGGCTGGAGGTGACCTACCACGATGAGGACGGTCTTACCCTGACGGAGTACTTCGCCTTTCACACCAGCGGTGCGCGGCGCTTGTTTCAACAACGCTTTGTGCGTCATCATTGGCCCGCCCCGGGCCTGGAGCCCGAATTCACCACTCTGGCGAGCGTGCTGGCTGCGCAAAGCCAGTTCCGTCACCCGGATTTCGTCATCGCACGCAAGTCGGGGCGTTTCTGGCAGGTGAAGGAGAAAATTTTTGATTATGAAGGGCGGTACCGCACTGCCAACGCCTTTGCCTAGCCACGCCGTCTGGCGGGCAAATGACAGTCACCAGGTTTGATTATCAGGGGCGCATCGCACTGCCGGCGCCCTTCGTTCAGTTAGAGGATCTTATGCAGCGGTTGTTGATTGGTTTTTGTGCTCTCTTTTCCCTGGTGGCCCAGGCCACCCCGCTGACCCCGCCCAAGGGGGGCCAGTACGCCGTCATAGTCCAGGGCAACAGCGGGGTGGAATTTGCCCGTCACGCCGACGACATGATAGCCCCCGCCTCCACCATGAAGGTGCTGACCGCACTGGCCGCCCGCCTCGAGCTCGGCGCCGACTTCCGTTTCGCCACCGAGATCCAGGCCCAGGCTGGCGCCAGGCAAGGCAACACCATCAATGGCGACATCTGGATCAACTTCGTCGGCGACCCCACACTGTCGCGGATGGATCTGGTGGCCCTGTTCAAGCAGCTAGGGGTTACCCGCATCCAGGGCAATGTCTACGTCAACACCGGCGCCTACAACGGCTATGAGCGCGGCAACGGCTGGTCCTGGGGGGATCAGACTCTCTGCTTCGCAGCCCCCGTCTCCGCCGTCATCATCGACAAGAACTGTGCCTACGGCACCATCACAGCCACCCAGATTGGCAGGCCTGCGGTGGGCAACGTCGCCACCGGCGTCCCCATCGGCATAGGTGCCGACAACGTGGAGGTGATGAGCTATGGCGACATGGCGCGTCAGTTCTGCGCCCTGGAAGTGGACATGGCCAAGGGCAACTTCTACGAACTCAAGGGCTGCATCACCCCGAACAAGGAGCCGCAGGGCCTGCGCTTTGCCATTCACGACGTGGAAGCCTGGGGCTGGGACAACATCCGCTGGGCCATGAACCGCGCAGGGATCAGCCACGATGGTCTGCTGCGGGTCACCCATCAGGCTCCGGTGAGCGCCGATACCCTGGCCACCCACTACTCGGTCTCCCTGCCGGTGATGCTCTCCAAGATGCTGAAGAAATCCGACAACCTCTACGCCGACACCTTCCTCAAAACCGTGGGTCGTCACTACTACAACAAGCCGGGCAGCTATCGCAGCGGCACCATGGCGGTGCGCGCCATCCTGACCAAGCACGGCATAGATCTGGGCAACGCCACCCTGGCCGACGGCTCCGGCCTCTCCGCCCACAACCTCATCAGCGCACGCCAGATGCTGTCGGTGCTGAACTTCATCCAGAAGAACGACGCCGAGCTCGACTTCATCAAGCTGCTGCCTAGCTCCCAGGTGGACGGCACCCTGGCCTGGCGACGCAGCGTCACCGCCCCCATGATGAAGAACAAGGTGCACGCCAAGACGGGCACCATCACCGGCACCTCCAACCTGGCCGGCTTTATCGACACCGCGGGTGGCCAGCGCAAGGCCTTCGTGATGTTCCAGCGCGGTCTGTCCCAGGATCCGGCGACCCACGAGCGCTACCGCGCCAGCAAGGCCGCCTGGCCCTGGACAGTGTTCGAGAAGGGGGTGCTGGAGAGCATCTATCAGCAGCAACCCCTCCAGATTGCCGAGCAATAAGGCAGGTTGGAGTGTAGTGGAGCGGAACGCATCGCTCAGCAGCAACGAATCAGATTGCCGAACAGTAAGGCAGGCTTGAGTGGCGCGGAACGCATCGCTCGGCAGCCACGAATCCAGAGTGCCGAGATTGCCGAGATTGCCGAGTTATCGGGCTGGAATAGTTCGCCGCCGCCAATCCAGAATCCCGCGCCAGGTGCCGACCTCTGTGTCGGCACCTATCCGGGGTGCAATCGAGCACGGCGAATGCGCGTATCGGTATTTTCAGCTTTGACTGGCCCAAAGCCGAGGCTATGCTGTCGCCAGCCTCGTCTCAACGGCCTTATCTAACGGAGAGAAAAGATGTTTGTAGAAATTTTTGGTCGCCCGGGTTGCCCCTATTGCGTTCGTGCCAAGCAGATTGCCGAGCAACTGACCGAGGAGCGCGATGACTTCGAGTTCCGCTATGTGGATATCAACGTCGCCGGGCTCACCAAGGACGATCTGGCCGCCAAGGCGGGCAAGCCCGTCACCACAGTGCCGCAGATCTTCCTGGACGAGCAGCACATCGGTGGCTGCACCGATTTCGAGGCCTATGCCAGAGCCAATCTGGGTCTGTAAGACAGTTTTCCCAATTTAAAAGGCGCCTCAGGCGCCTTTTTTGATCTTGTTCTACCTGGTTCACTCCACCGGCGTGAAGCGGCTCACCACCTGCCCCTGATGCTCAATCCACTCCATGAACATGGCGACCGGGCGGGCATAGACATGACCATCCTGCTCGGATTGGTAGACAACCAGCTGTTCCTGGGTTTCGGTGTGCAGGGCCAGGGCGAGCACTTGATAGTAACCCCCCTTGAAGTGGCGGTAGCGACCGGTTGCGGGTGCGTGCATGAAGATCCTCGATGACAGGATGAAAGGACGCCCTGAGCTGCGCGCGCCCTTGGCCGGCAGCAGGGGTGGGAGCAGATTTTTACCCCAGCCAATCGTGCCAGATGGGATGGATAATTCAATACACTCTTGCTGCTTTATGAACCTCTCCCTCATCTTTCACTAGTCTCTCGCGAGACAGGCAAACGATCCTGCTGAATTTAACAGACTGGCAACCCTGTTTCAGGGGTAAATATCAGGGATTTATTCCATAAATTAGATTGTTCTAGCATTCAATTCTGTGAAGAATAGGGGTAGAGAAATTTGATACTAAAAAAAGCTTTTCTGCCAACGCGCCCCCAGGGGAAGGAATCACGCTCACCATGTTCACTATCGACAAGTCGCACAAGCTCGACGATGTCTGCTATGACATTCGCGGCCCGGTGCATAAAGAGGCCCGCCGTCTCGAGGACGAAGGCCACCGCATCATCAAGCTCAACATCGGCAACCCGGCCCCGTTCGGTTTCGATGCGCCTGAAGAGATCATCAAGGATGTGATCCTCAACATGCCCCAGAGCCAGGGCTACTGCGACTCCAAGGGGCTCTTCTCGGCCCGCAAGGCGGTGATGCAGTACTACCAGCAAAAGGGGATGCGCAAGGTCGACATCGACGACATCTATATCGGCAATGGCGCCAGCGAGCTCATCGTGATGGCCATGCAGGCGCTGCTCAACAACGGCGACGAGATGCTGGTGCCCTCCCCCGACTACCCGCTCTGGACCGCCGCCGTCACCCTCTCCGGTGGCCATGCGGTGCACTACCGCTGCGATGAAGGGGCCGACTGGCATCCGGATCTGGACGACATCCGCGCCCGCATCACCCCGCGCACCCGCGGCCTGGTGCTGATCAACCCGAACAACCCGACCGGCGCCGTCTACGGCAGCGAATTCCAGCTGGAGCTGATCGAGATCGCCCGCCAGCACAACCTCATCATCTTCGCCGACGAGATCTACGACAAGATCCTCTACGACGACATCTCCCACACCAGCGTCTGCACCCAGTGTGACGATGTGATGGTGGTGACCTTCAACGGCCTCTCCAAGGCCTACCGCGCCTGCGGATTCCGCCAGGGCTGGATGGTCATCACCGGGCCCAAGGGCCGTGCCAGGGGCTACATCGAAGGGCTGGAGATGCTGGCCTCCATGCGGCTCTGTGCCAACGTGCCCATGCAGCACGCCATCCAGACCGCCCTTGGTGGCTACCAGAGCATCAACGAGCTGATCCTGCCGGGCGGCCGCCTGCGCCGCCAGCGGGACAAGGCGTGGGAGCTATTGAACGAGATCCCCGGCGTCTCCTGCGTCAAACCAAAGGGGGCGCTTTACATGTTCCCGCGCCTCGATCCCAAGGTGTACGACATTCGCGACGACCAGAAGATGGTGTTCGACCTGCTGCAGCAAGAGAAGCTCTTGCTGGTGCAGGGCACCGGCTTCAACTGGCCGGCACCGGATCACTTCCGGCTGGTGTTCCTGCCCCGGGAAGAGGAGCTGGAAGAGGCCATAGGCCGTCTCGCCCGCTTCCTCAAGGGCTACAAGCAGTAAGCAAGGCTCATGAAAAAGGCTCCCTCGGGAGCCTTTTTGCTGTCTGTCGTTTTTCAGCCGGGGAGCAGGGTACCGGCCACCAGCACCCCAATGGTGATGAGGGCCACGCCGATGATAAAGGGCAGCACCCAGCGCACGAAGCGATCGTAGGGGATCCTGGCGAGCGCCAGCCCCGCCACCAGATGAGCGGCGGTGGGAGCGAACAGGTTGATCCAGCCGGAGGCGGACTGATAGGCGGTGATCACCAGATCCCGGGAGATGCCGGAGAAATCCGCCAGCGGCCCCATCAGCGGCATGGAGACGGTCGCCAGCCCCGAGGTGGAGGGGATGAAGAAGCTCAGGATGATGTGCACCAGATAGGCCATCAGGATGAAGACCGACGAGGAGAGCCCGGTCACCAGCCCTTCGGCCCAGTGCAATATGGTGTCTATGATGACGCCCTGCTCCATCACCACATAGATGCCGCGCGCCACCGCCACCACCAGGGCCACCCCGATGAGATCCCGAGCCCCGCTCAGGAAGGTCGCCACATAGTTGGATTCCGGCATCCGGTTGATGATCGCAATCAGGATGGAGGCGCTGAAGAACAGGGTGGAGAGCTCGTCGAACCACCAGCCAAAGGTGGGCAGCAGATCTATGCCCAGATCCGACCAGGGCACCACCGCATAGATCATCAGCAGGAAGGTGCCGAAGAAGACCAGCATGGTGAGCTTCTGCTTGCCGCTGAAGGCAAGATTGCTGCTCTTCATCTGGGAGAATTCGTCGTCATAGACGATGTCGGCCAGCACGGAGCGGGATTTGTCCTGCTGCACCTGCTTGGCGTAGCGCATCACGAACCAGGAGGCGAAGATCACCAACAGCAGCCACTGGATGACCCTAAGACCAATCCCCTCGCCGATGGGAATGCCGGCAAAACCGGAGGCGATGCCGGTGGCAAAGGGGTTGACGGTGGAGGCGAGCACCCCGACCCCGGAGCCGAGCAGGATGATCCCCGCTGCCACCATGCGATCGAAGCCCGCCGCCATCATGACAGGCACTATCAGCGCCCAGAAGGCCACCGTCTCCTCCGCCATGCCGAAGGTGGATCCGCCGAGGGCAAAGAGAGCGATCAGCACCGGGATCAGCAGTCGCTCACGACCGGCAAAGGCGCGCACTATGGCTCCCACCCCGGCATCGAGCGCCCCGCTCTGCATGGTCACCGCCAGAAAGCCGCCGATGATGAGCACGAAGAGCGCCACATCGGCCGCCTTGTGAAAGCCCTGGATCGGGGCCTTAAGTACCTCGAACACCCCCTGGGGCTGGGAAGGCAGCTCGGTATAGCTGCCGGGCACAGGCAGCAATCGCTCGTCGCCGCTGTAGTCGGCCACGGCCGCCGCCGCGATCGGCTGCTGGGTCTTGGCGGTCACATAGTTATACTTGCCCGCCGGCAGCACCCAGGTGAGGGCCGCCATCAGGGCGATGATGATGAAAAGCAGGGTATAGACAGTGGGGAGTTGGCGCTTCTTGGGCGCCTCGTTTGGAGTGGTCATGGCTTCCCTTCCTCGGCAATGCCGTCAATGTTCCGATCAGCGCAAGCCTAGCGGGTTTGATAGTGAAAAAAGGTGATCGCGGATAATAAACCTGCGGCAACAGCTTGAATGAGCGGCAAAAAAAACAGGGCCCCGCAGGGCCCTGTTGTCACGCTGTCAGGCTCAGAGCTCGACCACGTCGAAGGTCACGTCCGGATTCACATCCGCATCGTAATCCACCTCGTCCAGACCGAAACCGAACAGGCGCAGGAACTCCTGCTTGTAGCCGGCGTAGTCGGTGAGCTCAGAGAGGTTCTCGGTGGTGATGGAGGGCCAGAGATCGCGGCAAGTCTGCTGCACGTCTTCACGCAGCTCCCAGTCATCCATGCGGATGCGGGCCTGCTCGTCCAGCGCCATGTCGGAAGCGTAGAGACGGGTACGCAGCATGCGATCCACCTGCTCCATGCAACCTTCGTGGATGCCCTTCTCCTTCATGATCTTGAAGGCCATGGAGATATAGAGCGGCATCACCGGAATGGCAGAGGAAGCCTGGGTCACCACGGATTTGAGCACGGCCACGTGGGCGGTGCCGCCCTTGGCAGCCAGATCGCCACGGATGGCGGTGGCGGCGCGGTCCAGATCTTCCTTGGCGCGGCCCAGGGTGCCATGCCAGTAGATGGGCCAGGTCAGGTCGGTGCCTATGTAGGAGTAAGCCACGGACTTGGCGCCGTCGGCCAGCACGCCCGCATCACGCAGGGCTCCCATCCACAGCTCCCAGTCCTGACCGCCCATGACGGTGATGGTGCTCTGGATCTCTTCCTCGTTCGCCGGCTCGACGGTAGCGGTGATGATCTGATCCTTGTTGGTGTCGATAGCGGTGGAGGTGTAGACCTCGCCGATGGGTTTGAGGGCAGAGCGCACCACTTCGCCGGTGTCCGGCATCTTGCGCACCGGGGAGGCCAGGGAGTAGACCACCAGATCGATTTGACCCAGATCCTGCTTGATGAGCTCGATCACCTTGGCGCGGCACTCGTGGGAGAAGGCATCGCCGTTGACGCTCTTGGCGTAGAGACCGGCCTCTTTGGCGGCCTTGTCGAAGGCGGCGGAGTTGTACCAGCCGGCGGAGCCCGTCTTGGTCTCGGAGCTCGGCTTTTCGAAGAAGACGCCAATGGTGGCGGCGCCGCTACCGAAGGCAGTGGCAATCCGGGAGGCCAGACCATAACCGGTGGAGGCGCCGATCACCAGTACCTTCTTGGGACCATTCTCGATGGTGCCCTTGGCCTGGGTGTAAGCAATCTGGCGACGAACATTGGCTTCACAACCGACCGGGTGGGTGGTGGTGCAAATAAAGCCGCGAACCTTGGGTTTTATAATCATGTTGGGTCTCGACACCGTTAAATGAATGAAATCGGGGCATAAGATACCTCATTGTGGCCCGTTATGGTGCTCTGATGTGTTGAACTGCGGGGAAAACCGGCCAAGATCCCGCCGTTTGTCACCTCAATCCACAGCCCATATGCCGATCGCCAGATCCCGGCGGGTGCACGAGGGTGCCCGGACGAGTGGCGACACGACAGGGGAAAGGGCCGGCTCCATACTGGCGGCGTCGATAGTGGCTGATTGTCTGGCCAGGGCCTCTGTACTACTGTGCAAAGAGAGGATTCAAGGAGGAGTCTATGTCACCCGTGCTGATTATCACGCTTGGCTGTCTGGTTGCCGTCACAGCCCCGGCTGTCCGTGCCGATGTCTATCAATGTACCCGCAACGGCCAGGTCACCTTCAGCGACATCCCCTGCAGCAGTGACGCCAAGCCGCTGCCACTCAATATCTACACCCCCTCCCCCGAGGAGGTCGAGAGGGCCACCAGACAGACCAGGGAGATCGAAGAGAACCTGGCCAGCGGCCAGAAGCAGCGCCAGATAGACGCGCTTCGCGCCGAGATGGAGACAAAGAAACAGCAGATGAACCGTGAGATAGCCGGTGACAACAACGAACAGAGGGCGACGACGACAGAGACGAGCGATCTCGAGGGCAGCGTACGCTCTCCCAGGAGGCAGGCCGTGGCGCGCCAATACCAGAACGAGATGGAGGCGCTGAACAAGAAGATAAACACCCTCCAGCAGTCAAAATAATCCCCTCCCCTGCCCTGTGCACAGGCCCGTTTTTCACCGGATGGGCTCACTGCCCGCACAGTGACACCAAAAGGTAACACAATCGTCAGTGCCAACAGGGTCACCCTCATGCCACTATCAGGTCTGGCTGTTCGCCAGTATCCGGCCAGGAGCAATCTTCGTTAGAAACCTGATTGAGGGAGAAAAATTCATCAGGATTGAAATTAAATATTCAAAAAGTTGATTCGGAGTCGATGAAGCTTCATCAGGCAGCAATGCTATTGTTAATTCACTCAGATTACTGTCGGTCTGTCATTCAAGGGTCTCATGGAGGAGCTCCGTATGTTCTGGAATCACAAAGCAAGCAAGGAAGCGAGTGAACAGGTGGCGAAGATGGCGGAGCTGGGTGCTTTCGAGCAGGCCATCCAGTCCCAGGTGCCTTTCATCCTGTTTACCCCGGCGGGCATGGTCACCTTCGTCAACGACCTCTTCCTGAAGATCGTGGGCTTTCAACGTGAGGAGGTAATTGGCAAGCACCACAGTGCGCTCTGCTTCCCCGAGGACGTCAAGACCCGTGATTACGAGAGCCTGTGGCAGGATCTGCGCGGCGGCATCTCCCGCAACGGCCGCTTCATCCGCCAGTCGAAGTCGGGCAAGGCTATCTGGCTGGAGGCTACCTATTTCCCCATCATGATCGATGGCAAGGTGGCACGCGTCGCCAAGGTTGCCTCGGACGTGACCCAGCAGCAGTCCTCCCTGGAGCGCACCCAGGCCCTGCTGGCGGCGCTGGACAAGTCGCTGGCGGTGATCGATTTCCAGCCGGACGGCACCGTCATCACCGCCAACCAGAACTTCCTCCACTGCTTCGGCTACCGGCTGGAGGAGGTGGTCGGCAAACACCACCGCCAGTTCTGCGATCCGGAGTTCTATCAGAAAAATCCCAACTTCTGGCGCGATCTCGGCTCGGGGGACATCAAGTCCGGGCTCTTCATGCGCCTTGGCAACCGCGGGGAGAAGATCTGGCTGGAGGCGACCTACAACCCCATCTTCAACCACGAGGGCAAGGTGGTCAAAATCATCAAGCTGGCGAGCGACATCACTGAGCGGGTGGAAAAATCCATCTCCACCCGGGAAGCTGCCCAGAAGGCCTGCGCCATCGCCAGCGAAACCGTCGCCAGTGCCGCCAAGGGGCGCGAGGTGATCGACAAGGTGCTGGAGACCTCCTCCCACATCAACACCTCGGTCAACGAGGTGAGCAAGCAGATAGACCTGCTCAATCAGCAATCCAAGAGCATAGAGTCCATCATCTCCACCATCAGCGGCATCGCGGATCAGACCAACCTGCTGGCACTCAATGCCGCCATAGAGGCGGCCAGGGCCGGCGAGCAGGGCCGGGGGTTTGCGGTGGTCGCCGACGAGGTGAGGCAGCTGGCAGCCAGAACCTCGACCTCCACCAACGAGATCGTCTCCGTCATCAAGCACAACTCCGACATCACCTCCAAGATCACCCAGACCGTCTCAGTCGTCTCAGGCAAGGCGGTGGCGGGGCAGGATCAGGCCAACATCATCGCCGACGTCATCAAGGAGATCATCGAAGACGCCAACTCCGTCTCGGACACCGTCAAGAGTCTCTCCATCTGAGCCAGGAGTGCGCCATCCAATAACAACGCGGGGCCAGGCCCCGCGTTGTTTTTTGTCAGCCAAGAGGCTTGAAGAGGCGTCAATCCTCCCCCTGCAGATAGCGCCTCGCCTCCTCGTCGGCCTGATCCAGGGCCAGCTCCCACAACTCGGCGATGCACAGCCCCTCCTCCCCCACCGCTGCTTCCTCCAGGGCCTCCAGAGCCCTGGCATCGGCCAGGGTAAAAGGCTGGTGGCTCAGCAAGGTCTTGGCCTCGGCCAGCAAGTTCATGTCGCTCATGGTGTGGCTCCTTCATGGCCAGCATAGGTCCCTGTCCAGACTGTAGCCGATCGGCGGGAAGTCAACTCTGGGCGGCGGCGCTGCGCACCCGGTGTTTGCCCACGGGCAACTGGCCGACCCCGATGCCGGCCAGCACGGCGGCGCAGGCAACCCATTGCAAGGCACCCTGCGTCTCCCCCAGCAGCAGATAGGCGAGCAGCAGGGTAAAGACAGGGATGAGGTTCACATAGGCGGCCGCCAGGGTCACCTTTACCTGAGTCACCGACCAGTTGTAGAGCAGGTAGGCGCCAAGCGTCACGAAGGCGCCGAGGAAGAGGATGACCCCCATGTCCTGCCAGTCCCAGCTGATGGGCCAGGGTTCGCTGAAGGCAAAGGGGGCGAAGAAGAGGGTGCCGACGAAGGCCTGCAGGGCGGTCAGGGTCATGACGCCGTAGCGGCTGGAGAGCTTCTTGAACACCACCGAATAGGTGGCGGCGCAGAGCATGGCCCCCATCTCCAGGCTGTTGCCGAGCAGGGCGTTGGGGGCGAACTCATCCGCCCCCTCGGCCAGCCCCAGCAGGGCGATGCCGCAGATGGCGATGGCAAAACCCAGCAGCTGGCGGCGGCTCACTCGCTCCCTCAGCAGCACGAAAGCCACCAGGGCCACCATCAGGGGCAGCAGCGCACAGACCATGCCCGCCTGCCCGGCACTGGTGTAGCGCAGGGCGTTGACCTCCAGCAGGAAATAGAGGCAGGGCTCCAGGGCGCCCATCAGGGCCAGCCAGCGCCAATCCCCCTTCTGGTAGCTGAACCGGCCAAGCTGGCGGTAGCAGAGCAGCCAGCAGCAGGAGGCCACCAACATCCGCATGAAGAGCACCTGGCCGAAGGACCAGACCTCCAGCACATGTTTGAGGGCGATGAAGGAGCTGGACCAGAGCAGCATGGCCAGGGTGAGGGTCAGTATGGGTAGCGGGCGCACAATGCCTCCATGAATTGGGCCCCCGAATAATAACCATACGGCCTTGCGGTTGTCTAAAGGCACCTAACATCAGATAATACCGCCGCCTTCACACCGGAAAACCCATCGTCAATGACTGAGTACCTGCTTTTACTGGTCAGTACCGTGCTGATCAACAACTTCGTGCTGGTGAAGTTTCTCGGCCTATGCCCCTTCATGGGCGTCTCTGGCAAGCTGGAAACCGCCATCGGCATGGGACTGGCCACCACCTTCGTGATGACGCTCGCCAGCGCCTGCTCCTATCTGATGGAGCACTATATCCTGATCCCGCTGGACATCGCCTATCTGCGCACCCTGGGCTTCATCCTGGTGATCGCCGTGGTGGTGCAGTTCACCGAGATGGTGATCCGCAAGAGCAGCCCGACCCTCTATCGCCTGCTCGGCATCTTCCTGCCCCTCATCACCACCAACTGTGCCGTGCTGGGCGTCGCGCTGCTGAGCATCAACGAGCGCCACAACTTCATCCAGAGCATCATCTACGGCTTCGGGGCTGCCTGCGGTTTCTCGCTGGTGCTGATCCTGTTTGCCGCCATGCGTGAGCGTCTGGTGGCCGCCGACGTGCCCACCCCCTTTCGCGGCGTCTCCATCGCCATGGTCACCGCCGGCCTGATGTCGCTGGCCTTCATGGGCTTTACCGGCCTCATCAAGATATAGCGCTATGACTCACATACTCTTTGCCATTCTGGTGCTGGCCCTGCTGGCCCTCTCCTTCGGCATCATTCTGGGCTATGCCGCCGTCAAGTTTCATGTGCAGGCCGACCCCATAGTCGACCAGCTCGATGCCCTGCTGCCCCAGACCCAGTGCGGCCAGTGCGGCTACCCGGGCTGCAAGCCCTACGCCGAGGCGCTGGCCAACGGTGATCAGATCAACAAGTGCGTGCCCGGTGGCGACGCCACCATGCGCAAGATAGCGGATCTGATGGGGGTCGAGCCCCAGCCGCTGGACGGTGGCGACGAAGCCGCCGCCCCCGTCAAGAAGGTCGCCTTCATTCACGAGGACATGTGCATAGGTTGCACCAAGTGCATCCAGGCCTGCCCGGTCGATGCCATCCTGGGCGCCACCAAGGCGATGCACACCGTCATCGCGGCCGAGTGCACGGGGTGCGATCTCTGCGTCGACCCCTGCCCGACCGACTGTATCGAGATGATCCCGGTGCCGACCACGGTCGACAACTGGAAATGGGATCTGGCCAAGGTCGCCATTCCGGTCAAGATAGTGGAATAAACAGCGGAGTAACCATGCAGCATCTGCTAGAACGCATCAAAGCCGGCACCCTCTGGGATTTTCACGGTGGCATTCATCCTCCCGAGAACAAGCACCAGTCCAGCCTGACCCCCGTCGTGGACGCGGGTCTGCCCCCCCAGCTCATCATACCGGTGCGCCAGCACGCGGGCCCGGCCGGCGAACTGCTGGTACGGGTGGGCGACAGGGTCAAGAAGGGCCAGCCCCTGACCCGTCACGACAAGGGGCGCATAGTGCCGGTGCACGCCTCCACCTCGGGCACTGTCACCGCCATCGAACAACACACGGTGGCGCACCCCTCGGGCCTTGACGATCTCTGCGTCATCCTGACCCCGGACGGGGAAGATGCCTGGGGGACGCGCAACCCCCAACCCGACTACTGGAATCTGGATCGGGGCGAACTGCTCGAGCGCATCCAGCAGGCGGGGGTCGCGGGGCTCGGCGGCGCCGTCTTCCCGACTCACAGCAAGCTCGATGGCCGCGGCCAGCTCACCGAGATCCTGATCGTCAACGGCCTGGAGTGCGAACCCTACATCACCACAGATGATCGCCTGATGCAGGAGTATGCTGACGAGATCATGGACGGCATACGGGTGCTCAAGCACCTGCTCAAGCCGAAACTCACCCTGATCGGAGTGGAAGATAACAAGCCTGCGGCCATCGACGCCCTGACCCGCCATGCCACAGACCCGGATGTGCTGGTCAAGTCGGTGCCGACCAAGTACCCCTCCGGCGGCGCCAAGCAGACCATAGAGCTGCTCACCGGACGCCAGGTACCCAAGGGGGGCCGGGCGGTCGACATGGGCATCATGGTGCTCAACGTCGCCACCGTCTTTGCCATCAAGCGCGCCATCATAGACGGCGAGCCGCTCATCTCGCGCATCGTCACACTCACCGGGGATGCCTTCAAGCAGCCGGGCAATGCCTGGGTGCGCCTCGGCACGCCGGTTCGCTGGCTGCTGCAACGCTTCGAGCTGCAACCGGAGGCGGATCAGCGGGTTATCATGGGGGGCCCCATGATGGGCTTCACCCTGCCCCATGCCATGGTGCCCGTGGTCAAGGCCACCAACTGCCTGCTCTCCCCCACCCGCGCCGAGCTGCCGCCCCCCGGCCCCGAACAGGCCTGCATCCGTTGCAGCGCCTGTGCCGACGCCTGCCCCGCCAACCTGCTGCCCCAAGAGCTCTACTGGTACAGCCGGGTCAAGGAGTATGACAAGGCCGAGAAGCTCAACCTCTTTGACTGCATAGAGTGCGGGGCCTGCGCCTGGGTCTGCCCGAGCGAGATCCCCCTGGTGCAGTACTACAAGATTGCCAAGGATGACATCCGCGAAGTCCGTGCCGAGGCCGAGAAGGCGGAGCGCGCCAAGCAGCGTTTCGAGGCCAAGCAAGCCCGCTTCGAGCGGGACAAGGCCGCGCGGGAGGCTCGCCACGCCGAGGCCGCAGCCCAGCGTCGCCAGGCCATGGCCGCGGCAGGGGGGGATGATCCCGTCGCCGCCGCCCTGGCCCGCCTCAAGGCCAAGCAGGAGGCCGCCAGCGCAGAAACCCTGCCGGACAACGCCGCCATGATGGCCGCCCGCGAGGCGCGCAAGCAGGAGGCGCTGGCGCGCCGCGCCGCCAAGGCGGTCGAGACCGCTGAGTCTGATGATGCCGGCACTGCTGTCGTTACCGAGACCGATCCCAAGAAGGCTGCCATTGCCGCCGCCCTGGCCCGCGCCAAGGCCAAGAAGGCCGCCCAGGCTGCCGGTGACGAGGCCAGCAACACAGCAGCCGCTCCGGGCGAGCCGGTGGCTGAGCCCGCTGCCGAGATCGATCCCAAGAAGGCAGCCATCGCCGTCGCCCTGGCTCGCGCCAAGGCAAAGAAGGCTGCCCAAGCCGCCGGTGACGAGGTCACAACCGACTCACCCGCCGCCCCGAGCGAGCCGGTGACTGAGCCTGCCCCCGAGGTCGATCCCAAGAAGGCGGCCATCGCCGCCGCCATCGCACGCGCCAAGGCCAAGAAGGCGGCCCAGGCCGCCGGTGACGAGGTCGTATCCGACGCCTCAGTCTCCTCAAGCGAGGCCGCGAGCGAGCCGGTGGCTGAACCCGCTGCCGAGGTCGATCCCAAGAAGGCAGCCATCGCCGCCGCCATAGCACGTGCCAAGGCCAAGAAAGCGGCCCAGACTGCCAGTGACGAGGTCGTATCCGACGCCTCAGTCTCCTCAAGTGACGCCCCGAGCGAGCCGGTGGCTGAGCCCGCTGCCGAGATCGATCCCAAGAAGGCAGCCATCGCCGCCGCCATAGCACGCGCCAAGGCCAAGAAGCTGGCGGCCGACGCCGCGGCGAACACCTCTTCCCCTTCGACCGACAAGAGCCACTGATCCATGTTCAATCTCGCGAGTGCGCCCTTCGCCCATAACCGCAAACAGACCCAGACCCTGATGCTGCTGGTGATCCTGGCCTGTCTGCCCGGCTTCCTGGCCCAGACCTGGTTCTTCGGCTGGGGAACCCTGATCCAGACCCTGCTGGCCCTGGTGACGGCGCTGGGCTGCGAGGCCCTGGTCCTGCGCCTGCGTGGCCGCCCCGTCAAACCGGCCCTGCTGGACGGCAGCGCGGCTCTCACCGCCGTGCTGATCGGCCTCTCCCTGCCCCCCTTGCTGCCCTGGTGGATGCTGGTACTCGGCACCGCCTTTGCCATCATCATCGCCAAGCACCTCTATGGCGGGCTCGGTCAGAACCTGTTCAACCCGGCCATGGTGGCCTATGTGCTGCTGCTGGTCTCCTTCCCGGTCCAGATGACCAGCTGGCTGCCCCCCTCCAGCATCGCCGCCTACGGGGTCGACTTTGGGGACGCCGTCTCGGTGATCTTCACCGGCTTCAGCCTGGACGGCTACAGCCTGGCGCAGCTCAAGCAGGGGGTGGATGGCCTGACCATGGCCACCCCCCTCGACACCCTGAAGACGGGCCTGACCCAGGGGCTCACCGCCAGCGAGGTGATGACTCATGCGGTGTTCGAGGGCTGGGGCGGGATTGGCTGGAGCTGGGTCAACCTGTGCTACCTGCTGGGTGGCCTCTTCCTGTTGCAGCAAAAAGTGATCAACTGGCGCATTCCCACCGCCGTGCTGGGGGCCCTGCTGCTCTCGGCCACCCTGGGCTATCTGGCCACGCCGGACGCCACCGCCACCCCCATGCTGCACCTGTTCAGCGGCGCCACCATGCTGGGGGCCTTCTTCATCGCCACCGACCCGGTGAGCGCGAGCACCACGGCCAGGGGTCGCCTCATCTACGGCGTGCTGATCGGCGTGCTGGTCTACCTCATCCGCCGCTTCGGCGGCTACCCGGACGCCTTCGCCTTTGCCGTGTTGCTGGCCAACCTCTGCGTGCCGCTGATAGACAGTCTGACTCGCCCCAAGGTCTATGGGGATCGCCGCAAATGACTTCATCTTTGACTTCTCATACCCGCGGAACCGGAGCCACTACATGTTAAAGAGCATGCGCAAAAACGGCGTCACCCTGGCCCTGTTCGCCCTGGCCTGCACCGCCATGGTGGTGCTGACCAACGAACTGACCCGGGATCGCATCGCCCACCAGCAACAGCTGGAGAAGCTGCGCACCCTGGAAGCCTTGCTGCCGGCGGGGAGCTATGACAACGATCTGGTGGCCAGCTGCCGGCTTGTCACCAGCCGCGAGTACCTGGGCAGCGATCAGCCCATGCCGCTCTATACCGCGACCCTCAAGGGGGTGCACACCGGCTATGCGCTGGAAACCGTGGCCCCCGACGGCTACAGTGGTGCCATTCGCATGGTGGTCGGCACCGATGCCAAGGGGGCCATCAGCGCGGTGCGGGTGCTGGCCCACAAGGAAACCCCGGGTCTTGGGGACAAGATAGAGCTGAAAAAATCGAGCTGGATAGAGAGTTTCGTCGGCAAGTTCCTCACCAGGGAGAACGCGGCCAGCTGGGCGGTGAAGAAGGATGGCGGCGAATTCGACGCCTTCACCGGCGCCACCATCACCCCCCGCGCCGTGGTCAAGGCGGTGAAAAACCTGCTGCTGCTGCAACAGGAGCACCCCGAGCTGCTGCAAGAGGCCCCCTCCTGTGACGCCACCCCCTAACACCGGAGCCCCCTATGGCACATACAACGGAACACGCAATGGAACAAGTTGATGTGATTGACGGCCAGAGCCCGGCCGAGGAAGGCAACAGCCGCCGCGAAGAGCTCAAGGAGCTGATGCTCCAGGGGCTGTGGAAGAACAACCCCTCCCTGGTGCAGGTGCTGGGGCTCTGCCCGACCCTGGCGGTCTCCTCCACCTTCACCAATGCCCTGGGGCTGGGTCTTGCGACCATGGTGGTGCTGATAAGCTCCAATCTGGCCATCTCCCTGGTGCGCAACTGGGTGCCCAAGGACATTCGCATCCCGGTCTACGTGATGATCATCGCGGCCCTGGTGACCAGCGTGCAGCTGTTGATGAACGCCTACACCTATGGCCTCTATCAGGCGCTCGGCATCTTCATCGCCCTCATCGTCACCAACTGCGTCATCATAGGCCGGGCCGAGGCCTATGCCTCCAAGAACCCGCCCCTGCTGGCGGCCATCGACGGCTTCATGATGGGGCTGGGCTTCACCCTGGTGCTGCTGGTGCTGGGGGGGCTTAGGGAGATCATCGGCATGGGCACCCTGTTCGACGGCGCCGATCTGCTGCTGGGGGACTGGGCCAAGTCCCTGCGCATCGAGCTGTTCCATGCCGATGCCAGCCTGCTGCTGGCCATTTTGCCGCCGGGGGGCTTCATCGGCCTGGGCCTGCTCATCGCCGGCAAGAATGCCATCAACGACTGGATGGGCCGCAAACAGCGTGCCGACAAGGCGCACTGCAGCCTGCCCGCAGCCGGTGCCCGCGCCACCCAGCTCTGAGGGCTGGCACCAAGACAGACATGAGACTCGATGAATAACCAAAAACGCAGAGAGATACTGGAGCGGTTGCGGGAGAACAACCCGCACCCCACCACTGAGCTCAACTTCACCACGCCGTTCGAGCTGCTGATCGCCGTGCTGCTGTCGGCCCAGGCGACCGATGTCAGCGTCAACAAGGCCACCGACAAGCTCTATCCGGTGGCCAATACCCCAGCCGCCATGCTGGCTCTCGGGGTGGACGGCGTGAAGGAGTACATCAAGACCATAGGCCTGTTCAACACCAAGGCCGAGAACGTCATCAAGACCTGCGCCATCTTGCTGGAGCGCCACGGCGGCGAGGTGCCGGAGAACCGCGAGGCACTGGAAGCCCTGCCCGGGGTCGGTCGCAAGACCGCCAACGTGGTGCTCAACACGGCATTTGGCTGGCCCACCATAGCGGTCGACACCCATATCTTCCGGGTGTCGAATCGCACCGGTTTCGCGGTGGGCAAGAACGTGGATCAGGTGGAGGAGAAGCTGCTGAAAGTGGTGCCCGCCGAGTTCAAGCTGGATGTGCACCACTGGCTCATCCTGCACGGGCGCTACACCTGCCTGGCGCGCAAACCACGCTGCGGCTCCTGTATCATCGAAGACCTGTGCGAGTACAAAGAAAAGGTCTACCCGGAGAGCTGACGGCGACCCCTGATATCCAGCCGTTGGCCTCACGACCTAGATTGAAAGCAGTACCAATCACCAACCCGGAGAATTGAGCAATGAGAATTCTGCATACCATGCTGCGCGTCGGCGACCTGCAACGCTCCATCGACTTCTACACCCGCGTGCTGGGCATGACACTGCTGCGCAAGAGCGAGAACAGCGAATACAAGTACACCCTGGCCTTCGTCGGCTACGGTGACGAAAAGGACGAGGCCGTCATCGAGCTCACCTACAACTGGGGCGTGAGCGAGTACGAGCTGGGCTCTGCCTACGGCCACATCGCCCTGGAAGCGGACGACATCTATGGCACCTGCGACGCCCTGCGCGCCGCCGGCGCCAAGATCACCCGCGAGCCGGGCCCGGTCAAGGGGGGCACCACCGTCATCGCCTTCGTGGAAGACCCGGACGGTTACAAGATTGAGCTGATCGCCAAGAAAGACACAGGGACCGGCCTCGGCGTCTGAGCCAGACCGACACCCTGGTGGTGACATAGCAAACGGGGCCCTGGGGCCCCGTTTTTGTTGGTACTCTGCCAGCCGTCCACCATCAGGCGAGGCGGAAACGGCCTATGGTCTGGCGCAGGCTCGCCGCCAGCTGGCTCAGCTCCAGACAGGCACGGGCGGTGTGATCGGCGCCGGTCGCCACCTCGTTGGAGGACTCGTTGATCCGCTCCACGTTGCGGCCGAGCTCGTCGGAGACCGCATCCTGCTCACCGCAGGCGCTGGCGATCTGGATCGCCATGTCGGCAATCTGGCCGACCGCCTCCTCGATCTGCTGGATCCCCGAGCTGGTCTGCTCGCTCTGGCTCACGCACTGGCGGATCATCTCGCAGCTCTGGCTGGTCACTGCCTTCGCCTGGTTGGCGCGGGCCTGCAGGGTTTCGATGATGGCGACTATCTCGCCGGTCGAGGCCTGAGTGCGGCCCGCCAGGGTGCGCACCTCATCGGCCACCACCGCAAAGCCGCGGCCCTGCTCGCCGGCGCGGGCCGCCTCTATGGCGGCATTGAGCGCCAGCAGGTTGGTCTGATCGGCGATGCCGCGAATGACGTCCACCACCAGGTTGATCTGGGCCGATTCGCGCTCCAGCTCCGCCACCAGAGTGCCCGCCTGCTCCATCTCCTCGGCAACCCGGGTGATGGCCACCAGGGCGCCCTGCACATCCTGATTGCCGCGACGGGCCAGGGCATTGGCCGAACTGGCGGATTCCGAGGCGACCTCGGTGTTGCCCGCCACATCGGCCACCGTCGCCTTCATCTGGGCCATGGCGGTTGCCACCAGGGAGATCTCCTGCTGCTGGCTCTGGATCCCCTGGGCCGACTGCTCGGAGACGGCGCTCACCTCCTCGATGGCGGCCCCCAGCTGGGTCACGGCGGCGACCACCTCCTCGATGAGACCGCGCAGGTTGTCCTGCATCTTGAGAGAGGCACTGGCCAGCATGCCCAGCTCATCCTGCCCTATGTGCTGGCGATCCAGCCTGTGGGTCAAGTTCCCCTGCGCTATGGCGTTGGCCTGGGCGACCACGGCCTGCAGCGGCAGGCAGATCTGGCGCGTGAGGAACCAGGTCATCACCCCCATGAACAGCAGCAGGGCGCCGATGCTCAGAGTGGCGAAGGTCGTCACCATGTTGACGCTGCCAAGCAGGCTGCCACGGTTCTCCTTGACGAAGCCGAGGTTCACCTCCACCAGGGCGTTGACCCCCTGCTCCAGCTCGGTGTAGCTACCGTTTGATTGGAACAGCGCGTCCCTGGCCTGCTCCTTGAGCCCCTGCACCAGCAGGCTGTCGACCCGGTTGACCGCGCTCAGGTAGTGCAGCCACTGCTGCTTGGCCCGGTTGAACACCTGGCGCTCATGCTCGGCCCCGACGGTGGCCTCATAGGCACTCAGGGCGCGCTCCACCTTGGCCACGCTCTCCTGGATGCGGCCGCGACGGGCCTGCTGATCGGCGGTGTCCTCGATCATCAGCAGGGCAAACTGGGCGCGGCGCACATAGGAGACGTCGTAGAGCAGGTTCTCCACCGAGATCACGCTCGGCAGGGTGGAGTCGGTGAAATTCAGCACCCGATCCCGAACTCCGCGCAGCTCGCTGGCGAGAAAAAGACCGAATATCACGTTGATGGCGGCGATTACCGCAAAGACCACGGCAATCTTCTTGCCGATGGAGAGGTTCTTGTAAGACATGTTGGCTGGTGATCCTCGACTGCTGATAAGCAGGTGCACAGTGGCGATCACATCCGTGTAAGCGGTGACCCGAGACTCCTGACGGGAAAATGAAACAACGCGAACGAGCGGGGAAGCGCGTTCGCAGGCGCGCACCCTATCACAGCTGCCGCCCTCGCTCATCCCTCTCGTGTTGCACAGGGCCATGTCGTTTGGCATGGGCCCGGGATACAAGAGCGACCGGATGACCACAAACTTGAGCCGATTGCCCCAATCGCCCCGCCATCATGGACAAACGGGAGGCCAGGTTATGTAATGGCCCTCTCGTCTCTCCCAACCACAGTCCCCCGAGGCCCCATGGATAACGCATCGACCCTCAGCCCCCCTTGGTCAGTCCAACTGCGCGAGCAGATACAGGAACGCCCCCTCATCGCCCTGGGACTGCTGCTCGCCCTGGCCGCCGTCCTGCTGCTCCTGTTGCAGAGCCTCATCATGCTGGCGGCCGGTGACATCAGCCCCGGGGTGCGTTATGGCCTCATCGGCGGCGTCGCGGGGTTTGCCGCCACGGCGCTCGGCGCCCTGCCCGCCCTGTTCCTGCGATCTGTCCCCCAGCGGGTGGAAGACGCCATGCTGGGCTTTGCCGCCGGCATGATGCTGGCGGCCAGCGCCTTCTCCCTGCTGCTGCCGGGGCTGGAGGCGGCCGAGGGGATCACCGGGGACGGTTTTCTCGCCGCCGCCGTGGTGGTGGCCGGCATGACCCTGGGAGTCTTGCTGATGCTGGGGCTGGATCAGTTCACCCCCCACGAGCACGACAAGACGGGCCCCTGCGGCCCCGGCCACGAGAGCTGCTCCCGGGTCTGGCTGTTCGTCTTTGCCATCGCCCTGCACAACCTGCCGGAAGGCATGGCCATCGGGGTCAGTTTCTCCCAGGGGGACATGGCAGTGGGGCTGCCGCTCACCACCGCCATCGCCCTGCAGGACATCCCCGAGGGACTGGCGGTGGCGCTCGCCATGTCCGCCGCCGGCTTTCGTCCCTCGGTCGCCGTGCTGGTGGCCATCGGCAGCGGCCTGCTGGAACCGCTCGGCGCCCTGCTCGGGGTCGGGCTCGCCAGCGGAATGGCCATCGCCTACCCCATAGGTCTCGGGCTCGCGGCCGGCGCCATGTTGTTCGTGGTCTCCCACGAAGTGATCCCCGAAACCCACCGCAACGGTCACCAGACCCATGCCACCCTGGGCCTGATGGCCGGCTTTGCCTTGATGATGACGCTGGATACGGCCTTGGGTTGATATGGGCTTGAGAGGCCAGGGCTGGATGCAAGCCGTCTTTTCCCACTCAGTGATCCCCGGACCTGATGGCGAAATTTGCCCTGATGATGACGCTGGATACGGCCTTGGGTTGATAAGGGCGCGAGAGGCCGGGGCTGGATGCAAGCCGCCTTTTTCCACCCAGTGATCCCCGGGCCTGATGGCGGGATTTGCCCTGATGATGACGCTGGATACGGCCCTGGGTTGATATGGGCGCGAGAGGCGGGGGCTGGATGCAAGCCGCCTTTTCCCACCCAGTGATCCCCGGGCCTGATGGTCGGTTCGCTCTGATGATGACGCAAGATACGGCCCTGGGTTGATAACACGCTGATAAATAGCCTAATGTCTAGTTCCTTGCGTTCCTGATCCGGCTGATGATGGGTGCGCGTCGCCCCTATCGAGACCCTGTATGAGATGATCGTCCGGATGGCTCTGCTGCTTTGCCTGCTTGCCCCAGCCAGTGGGGCCGTCGCTGCCACCGAGGTTTACCACACGGCGGCGCAAGCCGATTCGGCCCCCAAGTACCTGACCCTGGCGGGAGGGAAGACAGGGGGGATCTGCGTCGATCTGTTCCGGCGGATGGAGGCGCGGGAGCCGGCCCTGCGCATCGCGGGAGATCAGAGCACCCTGCCCCTCAAGCGCCTGGAGAAGAAAGTGCGACACGGCCAGCTGGATTTCATCTGCGGCGTGGGGGACAGCCCGGAGCGGCGCAGCCAGTTCGTCTACCTGCAACCCGCCATCTTCACGGTGCGCTACCACCTGGCGGTACGCAGCGACGATCCTGTCGAGATCCACCGCTGGGAGGACGTCAGGGCACTCAGTCAGCAGGGGATCATCCTCATCAATCACGGCAGCGGCGCCATCGCACGGCTCCAGGCCATCGGCGGCCTCATCATCGACAGCGGCGGGATCGGCAGCAAGGCCAACTACGACAAGCTGCTGATGAAGCGGGGGCGCTTCGTCTACTACCGCTCCCCGGGGTTTGAATCCGATCTGCGCGAGCACGGGCTGGGGGAGCGGATCCGCATTCTCCCCACTGTGATGGAAGAGACCCCCTTCTACATACTGTTCCACCGCCGCACTACCCCGGAGCGGCTGGCGCTCTTTGCCAACACCTTGCAGCAGCTGGCCTCGAGCGGCGAGCTGGCCGCCCTGGTCGATCACTACCACTGACGCAGGAGATGCCACGGCAGCCCCACAGGAATGCTCGGCGCCACCGCCAAGTTTTGTTATCATCCCCGCCAACTTTTCCGGCCCAGCGGCCACAGAGACGAGGTAGATGATGAAAGTAGGTATTATCGGCGCCATGGAGCAGGAAGTTGCCCTGCTGCGCAGCCAGCTGAGTGAACCCACCACCCTGCGACTGGGCGGCTGCGAGTTCTATCAGGGCCGTCTGGCCGGTAAAGAGGTGATCCTGACCCGCTCCGGCATCGGCAAGGTTGCCGCCAGCGTCGCCACCAGCCTGCTGCTGGAGAAATTTGCCCCCGACTGCGTCATCAACACCGGCTCCGCCGGCGGCTTCGCCCAGGATCTGCACATCGGAGACGTGGTCATCGCCAGCGAGATGCGTTTCCACGACGTGGACGTGACCGCCTTCGGTTACGAGATGGGCCAGATGGCCCAGCAGCCCGCCGCCTTCCCCTGCGATGACAAGCTCATCGCCCTGGCCCAGGCCTGCATCGCCGAGCAAGGCAAGCACCAGACCAAGGTCGGCCTCATCTGCACCGGTGATCAGTTCATGTGCAAGCCGGACGCCATCGCCAAAGCCCGCGCCGACTTCCCGCAGATGCTGGCAGTCGAGATGGAAGGGGCCGCCATCGGCCAGGTATGCCACATGTTCAAGGTGCCCTATCTGGTGGTGCGCGCCATGTCCGACATCGCCGGCAAGGAGCAGGTGGAATCCTTCGATGCCTTCATCGAGGTGGCGGGTCAACACTCCGCCGAGGTGATCATGGCGCTGCTCGGCAAGCTGTGATCGACACCATCCCCTGGGACGCCCTGATGACCGCCCTCGCCTCGACGACGGCGGCCATCATGGTGGGTGCCGCCCTGCTGGAGGCCCTGCTGCCCTGGCCCGCCCGTTTCAGGCCCGGCACCACAGTGCCGCTGCTGACCCGCCTCGGCCACAAGGTGTATCGCCCGGACGGTTCCCCCTGTCAGCAACGCCAGGCGGGGCTGCTGGCCCTGCTGGTGGTCTGGGTGCCCTGCGCCGCCGGCCTCTGGGCGGTGCGCAACCTCTCCCTCTCCGAGCCCCTGTTCGACCTGCTGTTCCTGCTGCTGATGCTGGAATCACGCCCCCTGCGGGAGCTCGCCCAGGCGAGCCGCGCCCTGGCAACCCAGGAGACGCTGGTGGTGGCGAGGTTGCAGGCCGGGAGCTGGCTCAGGCGAGAGACGAGCGCCCTGTCGGTGATGGGATTGAACAAGGCGGTGAGCGAGACCTGCGTGCTGCGCCTGGTCGGCCAGTGGGCCGGCCCCCTGCTGGGCTTTGCCCTGGCCGGGGTGCAAGGGGCCCTGCTCTGGCGTCTCGCCCAGCTGATGAATCAGGCCTGGAGCCCGAAACAGGCGGAGTTCGTCCACTTCGGCCGCGCCGCCAGTGCGCTCTATCAGGGGCTCTGCGCCCCCGCCATACTGCTGCTGGCCCTCCCCCTCGCACTGACCCGGTTGCGTCAGCTTGGGGGCAAGCTGCGCCTTGCCCTGCGCTGGCCCTATCCGGCCATGGGCGGCCTGCTCAGCCTGCTGGCACAGAGCACGGGCTGCCGCCTCGGGGGCCCCCGCTACTACCAGGGCCAGCTAGTGCGCCTCCCGGTGTTTGATGAAGGTGCCGAACCCGATGCCACCCTGCCCCGGCGCCTGCTCCATCGCCTGCTGCTGATCGGCTGGGGTTGGCTGGTGCTCTCGCTGCTCCTGACCCTGATGACACTTCGCCATGGTTAACCTTATCCCCCATCGCACCCTGTGCCTGTTGCTGTGCCTGCTCGGCTGGCCCCTGTCCGGTGCGGCGGCCACCCCGCAGCGCATCATCAGCCTCACCCCCCACCTGACCGAGCTGCTGTACGACATAGGGGCCGGGGATCGCATAGTCGCGACCGACGATGCCTCCGATTTCCCCCCCGAGGTGGCGCCCCTGCCCCGGGTCGCCAACTACCGCAGCATCAACCTGGAGGCCCTGCTGGCCCAGAAGCCGGATCTGGTGGTGGCCTGGCGCTCGGCCCAGTCCCGCATGCTGGCCCCCGTCGAGAAGCTCGGCATCCCCGTCTTCTACTCGGAGCCCACCGACTTTGCCTCCCTGGCTACAGAGATGCGCAGCCTGGGGCGCCTGCTCGGCACCCAGCAGAAAGCCGACCAGCAGGCCGACGCCTATCTGGCCAGGCTGGATGCGCTGAAACAGCGTTACGGCAAGCCCAAGCCGGTCTCGGTCTTCTATCAGCTCTGGTATCCACCGCTGACCAGCGTCAATGACTCGACCTGGCCGGGCCACGCCATCAGGCTCTGTGGCGGCCGCAATATCATGGCGGATGCCAGCTCCCCCTACCCCCAGGTCGGGCTGGAGCAGGTGATCAAAGCCAACCCCACGCTCATCCTGGCCGGCAGCCGGGATCCTGCCGTGCTGGCCCACTGGCGTCAGTGGTCCATGCTGGATGCCGTCAAGCAGCAGCGGCTCGTCCTCATCAACCCCGATGAGCTGCACCGCTTCACCCCGCGGGCCCTCAATGCGGTGGAGCAGCTGTGTGAGGCCATCGTACTATCAACGACTCATTCTCAGGCAAGTTGAACTTTGAAACTTAAAGCCATATACATGCCGTCTAAGGCTAATAACACATCTGACTCTTGAATACCGTTGGCATGATAGTCACATGGTCAACAGAGCTATATGAAAAAGGTTTGCTAGAGATCACATGTATATTGAATTACCATCAAGCTGGTAGTATATAATTACTCTACCCTCTACTGCATTTTGAAATATATAGGAAGCTGATTTTAATAAAAAACATATAATATCTCGACATCCTTTTATATGTATAGAAATATAAAACCAGGCCTTTATATAGTTAAAGATCAGATTTTTTTTCTACCGCATTTTTTCTATAGAGATGGACAATTTCACAATCTGATTCATCAATAAAGTTTAGAGCCTCAGGATATGTGACTTTCATTGTTTTGAAAAAGTCGATCATGATTTCAATAGCAGGCCTAACCACCTGTTCGTCCATATCTTCATCATCAAATGAATACATGATGGTATTTATGAAGGAGAAAAAATAATTTATTGACCCTACCAGAACTCTATGAATGTGATGCTGGCGGGTTTCTGATATATATACCAAGTACTCAAAATGCTTTTGCATGAGCTCAGAAATTTCATCACGACTGGTCCCGGTAATACTCCAATCCGATATGAATCGATCCATTATGTCATCAAAAAATTCGAACGCCATGAAGGATTCAATTTCTTCCCTTGAGATACCCAAAACAGAGAAAAACTCATTATATATACGATCTGCCAGCTTATGCTTATCGACAACCCTACCATTCTTCATTATTATATTGTTGATACGCAGTGGTGTTGCGCCTTCTATTTCCGCACCATCGCTGCAGTTGAAACATGCTATTTCTTTATTAGCTCTCAGTAGCGACTCCATTGATTTTATGGAAAGGCAGAACAGTCTACTTGCCGTAACATCACCACCAAAATTTCCAGGGACTATACAACCACTATTCTGCGCTATTAGTTTAGTCAACATTTCTATAGGTTGACCATCATCATCATAGTAAGCACTGTATTTTGAATGATGATGAGATATATTCCTATATCCATTGTCGATCCCAAAAAGATATATCTCTTTAAACCCCAACGTTACAGCATAGCTTAGCCCAGTATTACCAACAAATGGATTCACTCCGTTTAGATGGGAATATTTATGGACTTTATCAATATTTCGCATTAAAAGTGAGTGCATAGGCTCATGGGGCTTGAATCCAACTGCCATACGATCAAAATATTTATGGCATTCAGGGTGAATAATGTCCACACTAAGAAACAAAATATCTTTTAAATATTCATCATCATTAAGCAACGCAAGAAAATCAGCTGAACTCTTTGTTCTCTCGACAGCCAGCAGTACATCCGGTTTGATACCTGCTTTATGAAGTGCGGTGATACTACTACCACAGGCGAATATGAAAAATTTGCCTTGGTTATTTTTAATAAATGGAATAGCTTCATCTAAAGAAGGTCCATTACCCACAACCAAAGCAGGGAGCCCATTACTCAGCAATGAAATATCGTTACCTTTTAATAAAAAAGGAACTTTGTTTTCAATGTTCTTTGCACTATGCGCCAGCGCAAACAAATTATCATCAAAGAATCCCCATCCTGATTTTAGAAGATAAAACTCTTTTGTTATACGCTCTGTTAATGAAAATATCTTATCTGAAGGATAATGCCAAAAACCAAACAAACTGGATATCCAGAATGCTCCGCGTCGATGCAAGACAGGCAATAAATCCTCCATTAGGCTATCTTCATCTTGCCCTAAGAATAAATGAAGACTTAATCCTTCTTCATTCAAATGTTGAAGCAGAGAGTACCAGTCAAATGAAAATAACGATGCGTAAAACAAGTCAAGGTCAGGTTCAAAAACAAAGAGATTTTTGACACTGCATCTTTCATAAAGATATGACAATTGATACCCTAGCCCCACACCAAACATCATCACCATGGGAACATGGTTTGGAATGCGGCTCAATTTTTCGAGTGAATTTTCTGCTTCATCATACAACTCACATAGCTTGTTCAGATACTGAACGTGAGCCTGATTGAATAAATCATTTTCCACACTAAAAGCAAACTTCTCAATCTTAGAACGACATAATACTTGATCTATTTGAGACTCTGAGTATTCGTAGGGGTTTTCGCCATAAAAAGAAACTTCATTGTCAAGCCACAAGATATTAGGTATGCCATTTTCATTACAAAAAAAACGAAACGGACGAATAGAATTATATTCCTTGAATTGTTCATAAACAGAGGGAATATACTTCTGAAATGCAGCCATGTTATTATCAAAACGAACAGGAAGAATATCAATCATAGCCTGCTCTTGTTCTTTCTGTCGCTGCAAGCGAATGATTTCAGCTTCAATATTCTGTATATCTTTATCCATATTCATGAAGGAGCCCTATCTATCGTGAATGCACTTTATACAGCTGGGTAGCTTTGTCCGCAATGACTACATCGTGTAGCCTACGTTGTATATCAACTTTCTTCTGGGAAACAATCAACATTAGCTTTTCATTATGATTCAATGTCTCTTTTGCTGCTTCAATTAACTCAATGGAGTAGCTATTTTCAAGTGTAAGCTGTTGCAACAACATCAGTCGCTCATCCATTATCTGATGAGCAAAATCCAAATTGTTTTCGGTGATGGCTAGTTCAAGTCTGATTGCTGACTCTCTCAGAATCTCGGCATGTGTCATATGCTTGCCTGTTGGCTTAATGCCTGCATTCGATCATCTAATGGTATGGAGTCCCATCCACTCTTAATTGTCAGCATCAGTTGGCCTACTTCGTCCAAAGGCACGACATCCATATTGCGGCTGGCATCCAACAAGCGCTGCTTCATATAATCATAAAGAGCAAACAAATCTTCTGGCACTTTGCCATAGGAGAGATCCAGCGCATCCTGCAGGCCATTGATAATGGCCATGCACTTGGAGATGGCAACCGACTTGCCTTCAAAATCCCTGCGCTCTATTGCCCCTTTCGATTGAGCGAGACGCTCGATACATCCTTGCATCATCAACTGAATGACACGATAGGGATCCGCCACAGCCATCTCTGCTTGAAGGTTTTGGGTGGTGTAGGCTTTGATGTTCTTACGATACATGGTTGCTCCTCCTCACTCGGGATCGCGAAAATACAACTCAGGATGATGAACCTGAGGTATTAATAAGACTCAGATAGGATGCCGACTGATTCATTTTGGCAAGTAAGGTATCCAAACCACCATAACGAGCCCGTAGACTGGCTTCATATTTCACCAATTGGGCCGAGGCATCGGATTCTTTTTGCGCCAGTGTCCGTAGATCAGAGTTGAGAGAATCTTCTCGCTGGGCAAGCAATCCTCCGGTCTTGGAATAATCCTCCAGAGAGGTCGCCAACTTGCTAGCCACTCCGTTTTCGCCCCCGAAAATGGCCACTACTTGCTCAAAGTTTTTATCAAGTGCCTCATCAAACTTCTCACTGTCAAGAGAGAGTACCCCCTTGTTATCCATCTTGACCCCAAGCTGGAAAATAGTGTCAAACACGTTCGAGTTGTCAGAAGGGGTGATGAGAAGACTGCTCATCTGATTGACTACACTTCGAGTCACTGAGTCACCTGCAAGTGCTCCACCATCATCCTGGCTCTGCCCGGCCACTATACTATTGCGCTTACCCAAGACATCCGCTTTGCTGACCAAGGTGTTGTAACCATCGATAAAGCTCTTGACCATGGTTCTGATACCATCTTTATCGGTGGCAACATCAACCTTGTTGGATTTGACATTACCGTCAGTATCTTTGTCTGATTCACGCAACACTGTGACTTTCAATCCTATGATGGTGCCATCAAAGGTATTCGTGTCACTACTGAGGGGGCTGCCATCTACCGTGATTTCGGCATTGCTGGCACTCTGAGTTTTGGTCAGTGAAGAAGCAAAGCTGGTTATGCCAGCTGTACTACCCGTGATCTGCAGATCCTTGCCGGTACCACTTACACCTGAATCCATCACAAGCTTGGCCTTGCCATCCGCAGTATTGATGATGTTGGCCGTCAGCCCAAAGTTGTCACCGTTATTATTGATTTTCTTTCGAATAGTCTGAAGGGAATCGCCAGCTTTGACCTCAACATTGAATTTCTTGTCCCCAGCAGTAAAGGTGAGAGTGCCATCTTCAGTCGCCAGTGGGGCTGTCGAACTGTCAAAAGTCCCTTCGAATTTGCTGGTAGTTGCCAATTTATTGACAGTTATATTGTACTGGCCATTAGAAGCCCCTGCCTTGCTCTCTATCTTGAGGATGGGGTTGTCTTTGTCTTGGGTGATATTGACGGCGCGTTTGTTGAATGCATCCGTCTTCGCCATGTCCTTGAGGGTGGTAACATAAGAAGCAATTGCAGATTTCAACTGGCCCACCCCAGAAAGCGTGATCTGGGCATTGGTCTTCTTGGTGGTGATTGGCTGCTGGAGCTGTGCCTTTCTGGCGTTCAGACTGGCGGTGATCACGCTTTCCAGATCGAGACCAGATCCGGCCCCTGCTGAGGTAATTGTTGCCATTCTCTTTTTCCTATTCGTTATGAATCGCTCAGATCTCGCTGTCGAACAGCAAGCCGATCCTTGGGTTTGCCCCTGCCTGTCCCTGCTGCAGAGCCTGGATCCGTTTGTTGATAGCGATGAGCTCTTCGCTGGGGATCTGACGGATCACCGATTGGGTATCAGCATCCATCACCTTGATCACCACCTGTTCCAGCTCTTTTTCCACGCTGAAGTTCACTGTCCAGCCTTGAAGTTGAGCAAACTCATGCAAGCTTTGTACCTGTTTTTCGATATCAGCCTGAATGTGTTGCACTGAATGTTCAAGTCCATTTGCGCCCCTCCGTTCCTGCTGTACAGCCTTGGCCTCTTCCATCGCACCAGAAAGTAATTGAGCGGCCACTTGGCCGCTCTTGTCACTTAGCTGTACGGAAGCGCCACTGGCAGATGACAGATTTCCGAGTTCAGTTGTCATCTCTTCTCTCCCATATCTCAATCAGCAAGCTGTCTACGATTAGCCGAGCAAGGACAGTGCTGACTGCGGCCGTTGGTTAGCTTGTGCCAAGATGCTGGACGCAGCCTGCTGCAGAATATTCTGCTTGGTCATGTTAGCCGTTTCAGTCGCAAAGTCCGCATCACGAATACGGGAGCGTGCAGCACTCAGGTTTTCAGAGATATTGGACTGGTTGCGGATGGTTGAATCAAAGCGGTTTTGTACCGCCCCCAGCTCAGCCCGCTTGCTGTCGACTGCCTGGATCATGAAATCCAAATTAGCCATTGCAATCTGTGCGCTAGAGCCTGTAGAGCCTGATATGTCATCAATATCAGCCCATGTCACTTTTGATGTACTTCCTGTTGAAACAGTCACAACCCATGCATCTGCTCCCGTTGAATTTGTAGATGTAATCGCTGCGACGCTGGCCTTGCCCTTCGTCGCACTGGCAATACCGGACATGGTAAAGGCTGTGGTCATCTTGAAAGAGATCGTCTGTCCTGCATCAGCCCCTACTTGGAAGGAACCCTTATAGTTACCATCCAGCAGCTTCTGACCGCCAAAAGTGGTATCGCCTGCGATCCGATTGATTTCTGTAGTCAGTTGCTTGTACTCGGCCTGCAACGCATCCCTGTCATCTTTGTTATTGGAACCATTAGCAGACTGCTGAGCCAGGGTACGCATCCGCTGCAGCATGGATGTCACTTCATCCATGGCCCCTTCGGCGGTCTGAGCGACGGAGATACCGTCGTTGGCGTTGCGGTTGCCTTGATCCAAGCCATTGACTTGGGAAGTCAAGCGGTTGGAGATCTGCAGGCCTGCCGCATCGTCCTTGGCGCTGTTGATACGCAGACCGGACGCCAGACGGGTATAAGAGCTATCCAGAGATTTGTTGGTGTTCATCAAGTTACGCTGGGCGTTCAGTGATGAAGTGTTGGTATTGATATACATAGCCATAAAGAATTTCTCCTGATGAACAAGAAACTGCGGGCTCTGCTTGCGTCAGTGCAGCCAGGGTCCCACCGTTCAGATGGACAGATTGAACAGTCTGTACCATCTGGCGGATCCTCTGTTTGAACGGACATAGGACCCGCAGTTGCGCAAATATTGGATTTCCGAACACCCCTCAATTTGCTTCACACTCTGTAGCGGCAGCCCCATCGGAAGCTTTAGGAAATTTATTGCCGCTCTCATCAACAGAGAGGCAAAGCTTCTCCGCCCAGAATGAGCACTACTGGCAATGGAACATCATCTTCAGGTCGTAACGAATTTAGAGAAGGGGATTTACAATCGATGCACCATCCAATGGAGAATTGGCATGTTTTGTGCTTAGGTTGATGTGTCGTCGATTTTCAGACGCCCATAAAAAAGGCCGACAATGTCGGCTAAAGAAGAGCTTACGCTCAGGAGAACAACCTCGAGGGTGACAGAGTGAACGATCTGCGCAACACTCGAGGGGTATACCAATAAGAGAATCTCTCTTTCGATAGGACAAGGCGTAAATCCGAACACCCCATTGTTCCATCTTGCTTACCAGGGCGGCCTGAACAACCGCCCTTTTCTTTTTCTTGCAATCAGTCAGCTTAGCCTTGCAGCAGGGAGAGCGCAGACTGCGGACGCTGGTTGGCCTGAGCCAGAATGCTGGAGGCAGCCTGTTGCAGGATATTCTGCTTGGTCATGTTGGCCGTTTCGGTCGCAAAATCTGCGTCACGAATACGAGAACGGGCAGCAGATACGTTTTCCGAGATATTAGACTGGTTACGTATAGTGGAGTCAAACCGGTTCTGCACTGCCCCCAATTCTGCCCGCTTGCTGTCGACTGCCTGGATCATGAAATCCAAATTAGCCATTGCAATCTGTGCGCTAGAGCCTGTAGAGCCTGATATGTCATCAATATCAGCCCATGTCACTTTTGATGTACTTCCTGTTGAAACAGTCACAACCCATGCATCTGCTCCCGTTGAATTTGTAGATGTAATCGGTGCGACGCTGGCCTTGCCCTTCGTCGCACTGGCAATACCGGACATGGTAAAGGCTGTGGTCATCTTGAAGGAGATGGTCTGACCGGCATCTGCGCCAACCTGAAAACTACCTTTATAGTCTCCAGCCAAGAGTTTCTGACCACCAAAAGTGGTATCATTGGCAACACGATTGATCTCGGTTGAGAGCTGCTTATATTCAGCCTGTAGAGCATCTCTGTCATCTTTGTTGTTGGAGCCGTTGGCTGACTGCTGAGCGAGAGTCCGCATCCGTTGCAGCATAGAAGTGACTTCATCCATGGCGCCTTCCGCCGTCTGGGCGACGGAGATGCCATCGTTGGCGTTGCGGTTGCCCTGATCCAGGCCGTTGACCTGGGAGGTCAGACGGTTGGATATCTGCAGGCCAGCCGCATCGTCTTTTGCACTGTTGATGCGAAGACCGGAGGCCAGCCGAGTGTAAGAGGTATCCAGAGATTTGGTGCTGTTCATCATGTTACGCTGAGCGTTGAGCGATGAAACGTTGGTATTGATATACATACTCATGACTATTCTCCTAAGCTATTAAATTTTATCTTTAATTCACTCAGGCTTTATTTTGTTTTGTGCCTGATATGTTTAGTTAACGGCGCTATTTGGTAAGACTTTAATTTCTTTTTTCTGCCTTTATGGCAGTAATCGCCGCCTAACCTATATATCGGCCTCTATTTCCCAGCCTTGAGAAAAAAATCAGGACTTTTGTCACTGTGCTGCAGCCAACCCCACCTTTTGATGGCCAGCCCCCTTGCCAGCCGGGTCGATGCGCCAGTCACCCGCCCTCCCCTGCCTCCAGAAACCCGCTCTGGCTCTCACTTTTGCATACCGGCATTGCTCACACGCGCCCCTTACCCCTAAAATCGCCGCCCCATCATTTATTGGACGTGAGTTGTTCTCCATGCAGACACTGGTTGAGCAGATTGTTTACATCAGCGACATGTTTGGTACTGCGGTATTCGCGTTTTCGGGGGTATTGGTGGCAGGGCGCCTCAGAATGGACGGCTTCGGCGTCATGGTGCTGGCCGCGGTGACTGCCATCGGCGGTGGCACCATACGTGACATGATCCTGGGCGCCACCCCGGTATTCTGGGTACGCGACCCCCTCTACATCTGGGTCGTCATCGCCACGGCACTCATCGGCATGTGGATGGTCAAGTTGCCCCGCCGCATGCCCTGGTATGTGCTGCCGGTGGCAGATGCCTTCGGGCTGGCGCTCTTTACCGTGATTGGCGCCCAGAAGGCGCTCAACTTCGGCACCTCAGGGCTGATTGCTGTGCTCATGGGCACAATGACGGGGGTGGCTGGCGGCATGATCCGGGACGTGCTGGCCCGGGAAGTGCCCATGGTGCTGCAAAAGGAGATCTACGCCACAGCCTGCATCCTGGGGGGCATCCTCTATACCCTGGCGCTGGAGGTCAACATGGACAGGGTCACCGCCATGCTCATCTGCATGACGGCCGTTTTTGGCCTGCGCGTGGCCGCCATCTACTGGCATCTCTCCCTGCCGACCTTCTCGTTGCAGCGCAACTGAACCGGGTCTGGGTGGGCGAGATCCCACCCTTGCAGGGGCAAGATTGAACCAAGCCCGCTTTTCTGTTGTCATAGAGTGGTCGTTTCAAGCCGGATTACCTCATGCAAAAACTTGGGCTCATTACCACGCTGATTCTGATGATGGTGGCAGCGGCTCATGCGGGGGCACAGGCCCTGTTCGGGCGCCTGGCATCCACCCCGGTGCAGCAGTTCAACCAGCAGATCCGTCAGGCGAGCAGCAGTCAGCAGGGCTGGGTCAACGACTATCGCGAAGTGGCTCGCCGCTTCGTGGGTCATGAAGACGTGCCCACCCGCATCCATGCCCAGCAGTTGGACAACGATCTGGTGCTCTCGGTGGCCCTCGATGGCCAGAAGAGCGACATGCTCTACATCCTGACCCTGTTTCGCAGCAACAACCTGTGGCAGATGCGTCAGGCCGAGATGGGCTGGCGCTGCCAGGGTCAGGAGACCTTTACCCCAGTCCCCTGCCCCTGATCATCACCGAAGATGTGAAATAAAAAAATCCGGCACCTTGGCCGGATTTTTTTATGGGCGCATGCACACCGCTATCAGGGGCGATACACCTTGACGTTGTCAAAGCCCTGCTCTTTCAGATAGAGCGCCTGCAACTTGCTCATCACGCCGCGATCGCAATAGAGCAGGTAGGTCTGCTCCTTGGGCAGATCGCCAAAGGCAGTCGCCAGCTTGAAGAAGGGAATGTGCAGGACTTCACGCCCTTCCACCACCAGTGGCTTCTCGTCGCGCTCATCACTGGAGCGGATGTCCAGGATGACTTCATTGGCAGCCAGCACCTGGGTGGTCTCCACCTCCTGCACCTGGGCGGCAGTCTCTTCGCCGATGCGGCGAATGTCGAGATAGCGGGCCTCGCTCACCACCTTGTCCAGGATGGCGAAGTCGAAGTTGGCCTCTTCCGCCTCGATGTTGGACAGCACTGCCTTGATGGTGGGCTTCTTGGAGATGACGCCGCAATACTCCGGCATTGTCTCTGCAAACTCCAGGGTACCGATGCGACGGGCCTCGCTGATGATGTCCGGCTTGTCCCAGGTGATGAGGGGGCGCAGGATCACCTTGTCGGTCACCCGATCGATCACGTTCAAGTTGGTGAGAGTCTGGCTGGAAACCTGGCCCACACACTCGCCGGTCACCAGGGCCTGGATCTGGAAGGTTTCCGCCACCTGGCCGGCGGCGCGCATCATCATCCGCTTGAGCACCACCCCCATCTGGCCGTTGTCGATCTTCTCGAGGATCTCGGCCACCACGGGCTCAAAGTCGATGGCGGTGAAACGCACCTTGTGGGAGGCGCCGAACTTGCTCCACAGGTAATAGGCGACCTGCTTGACCCCGATCTCGTGGGCAGCGCCGCCGAGGTTGAAGAAGCAGTAGTGCACGCGGCAGCCGCGCTTGATGAACTGGTAGGAGGCCACGCCGGAGTCGAAGCCGCCGGAGAGCAGGCTCAGCACATCCTCCTGGGTCGCCATGGGGAAGCCGCCCATGCCGTGGTGGACGGCACTGATGATGTAGAGCTCGTCGTTTTCCACTTCCAGATTCACCTGGATATCAGGCTTCTTGAGGCGCACACCGGCGGTTTCGCAGTGCTGGTTGAGGCCACCACCCACATAGCGCTCCAGCTCCAGGGAGCTGAAGTCGTGCTTGCCGACGCGGCGGGCACGCACGCAGAAGGTCTTGCCTTTCAGGCGATCGCCCCAGACGGCGCGGGTCTGCTCGAAGATGTCGTGCAGATCGGTGAAGTTGCTCAGTTTCACTTCGAGGAAATACTGGATGCCAGGGATACAGGCCAGCGTCTCGAGATACTGGGCGTGGAACTGATCGTTGCGGGAGCTCACTACCAGCTTGTCCCAGTCCATCCGCACGCGGGCGTCTTCGTCAAAGCGGCGCAACACGTTACGGATGTTGCCCTGCAGCATCTTGGTGAAACGCTGACGCACTGACTTGCTCTTGATGGTGATTTCGGGGAACAGCTTGATAATGAACTTCATGGTGTTGACTCGGGTGGCCTTGATTTAAGGGCGCGAATTATATCAGAAGTTTGGCGCCAGCGCCTACTGGCCAGGTGACGGCAGATTTTCCCACACAATGTTTGCCGCAAGGCGGCAATCTTGCGTATATTCCCGAGCCTGCGCCTTGGCCACCGGCTTGAACACTGACGATCCGATGAAGACCTATATCTACTACCCCGGCATGGAAGTACGGGATGAACTCTGGCTCAAGTTTGCTCTGATCTATCTGGAGCGGCTCGCCTTCGTCTTCACCGTCAGCGAGAAGAGCGGCCTCACCGCCCTGCTCGATACCCTGCGCCAGCAGAGCGATCTGCTGGCCGAGCGGCCGGCACCGGCCTTCTTTGCCGCCATCACCCCCCAAATCGAAAATCAGATTACCGGCCTTATCGCCCCCGACTTCGTCCGCCACAAGGTGTTTGGCAACAAGGAGCTGATCACGCGCTGGCGTTCGATCACCAACCATGACTGCTTCTGCCCCGCCCAGCCGGGTCTGGAGCGGCTGCACGGCTTTTGCCTGAGCCACGGTTTTGCGACCCAGGATGAGGGGGGGATCAGAATGGCGCGACGCTTTGCCAACCTGCTCTCCATGCGCCTCGCCCGTGAGTGGGCGCTTGCCAATGAGGGGGCCCTCATCACGGATCACGACTACCTGGACAGGCTGCTTCACCTGCTCGAATCCCGCTACCACAACCGGGGTGGTCAGGATTGCTTCCACCTCGAGATCCCGCTGCAAGTGCCCACTCACCTCGCCGAGATCTCCTTCGATGAGCTGGTTGCCCTGCGCGGGCGCAGCGGTTTTCGCCAGCAGCTGGCAGCCTTCCACCAGGCACTGGATGCCCTGCTCACCATGCTGGGCAGCGGTTATGCCGACCCTGCCGTACTGGCCCGCTTCGAGCAGGCGCAGCAGGGGCTCAACCAGTTGCTGGGCCCAGAGACCCGCTGCCTGCCACTCACCACCCTTGTCAGCTGCTCATTGCCCGCCATGGCGATGATCCACAGGCTCAAGGAGAGTCACCCCGACAGCAGCCTTGTCTTCCATCCCATCAAGAAGAGCCACTTTCACCAGCGCAAGAGTCAGCACTTCTTCACCCGGCTGGGTCAGGTCAAACCCTGATCCAGCACAGGGGCTGCCGTCAAGATATTGTCGCCCTGAACGAGGCTCCCCTGACCAGCCTCTCTCAGGAGGGGTTCTCCAGCCGAAACTCGATGCGATCGCTGTTGCCCGCCTCGTCCACCACCACCAGCTGGTAGCGCCCCGCCTCGCTCAATACCTGATCCCCGTTCCAGCGCAGCCGCTGGCCGTTGAGAAACCAGTGCGGCTTGCCCACGCCCCCCAACACCCTGGGTTGCAGGCGGTAGCGCTGACTGCGAATGAGGTTGCCCTCCCCCAGGGCCAGGATGCGAATGGGAGCCTGCAAGTCGGCGCTTCGCCCCTCCCCCGCACAACCACTTGCCAGCAGCGCCTGACGGCGCTCGCCGGTTGTACGCCAGGGCTCCAGCGAGAGCGGCCAGAGCGCCCGAACGCCTGACTGAGTCGCATCCTGGCAGCGCGCCAGGGTCGGCTTGCCTTCGGCAGTGAGCGCAACTTGGCGCAGCGGCGAGGGCCAATCCATGGGATCCGGCAGGGTCGGCGGATCCCGCGCCTCCAGCAGCCAGGCGCTCTGGCGTTGCAGGCAGGCCTCAGGCAGGGTCGCACTTGCCTTGCGCCCCAGCGGCCAGCAGATCTCGGCCTCGCTCACCGTATTGGGTTGCGCCGGCAAAGGGCTGTTGTCCGAGAGCCGCGAGTAGACCGAGAGCAGCAGCGGCACAGCCGCGCTCTGGCCATAAAAGCCCGGCAAGGGGGTACCGTCGGGGCGTCCCAGCCAGACGCCTATGGTCCAGCGGCCGGAGACCCCCATGGCCCAGCTGTCCCGATAGCCGTAGCTGGTGCCGGTCTTCCAGGCGAGCCGGTTGACCCGACCGGTCGCCTCGCTGGCGAAGGGTTGATCCGCCCGCCCCTGGGCACTCAATATCTGCCAGATGATCCAGGCCGCACCCGGGCTCAGCAAGGGGCGGGGCACCGCCTGCTGCCCCGCCAGCCAGACCGGCATCGCCACCTGCCCCTGCCGGGTGAGGGCGCTGTAGAGCGCCACCAGCTGCTCGAGCCGAATACCCGCCGCCCCCAACGCAATGGCCGGGTTGGGCTTGTCCGAGAGCGCCAGCCGCACCCCGGCGTTGTCGAGGCGGCTGACCAGCTTGTCGGCCCCAAGCGCCTCCAGCACCTGCACCGCCGGCACGTTGAGGGATTGCTGCAGCGCCTGGGTGAGGGTCACAGGCCCCTGAAAGGCACCGGTAAAATTGGCGGGTCTATAGTCGGAACCCAATCTCGGGGCATCGGAGAGCAGGGAGGCCGAGTGCACCAGCCCCTCGTCCAGGGCCAGACCATAAATGAAAGGCTTGAGGGTGGATCCCGGGGAGCGGATCGCCTGCACCATGTCGAGGTAGCCGTGGCGGCGCAGATTGCCATACTCGGCGCTACCCACGTAAGCGCGCACCGCCATTGTGCTGTTGTCCACCAGGAGCAAGGCGGCCGAGGTCTGCTCGGGGAAGCGGCGGATATAGCTCGCCACCCGGGCCTCCAGCCAGCGCTGCAGATCCCCGTCTATGGTGGTGTGCACCAGGGCCCCCGGCTGGCTGCCAGCCGCCAGCCGGGCAAACAGCGGCGCCTCCATAGGCGTGAAGTGACCGCGGGCCAGCACAGGCTCGATACGCCCCTCCTGCCACACCGCCTCGGGCCAGGCGCCCTGCGTCACCAGCCGCTGCATCACCTTGTCGCGGGCAGCGCGGGCACGCTCGGGATGCCTGTCCGGCCGGTAACGGCTGGGGGCCTGGGGCAGCACAGCCAGCAGCGCCGCCTCGGCGTGGGTCAGCTTGGCCGCGCTCTTGCCCAGATAAGCGAAACTCGCCGCCTGCACCCCCTCCAGATTGCCGCCAAAGGGGGCCCGGTTGAGGTAAACGGTGAGCAGGGTGCGCTTGTCGTAATGCCACTCCAGTTGCAGCGCCCGCGCCATCTGGCGCAGCTTGCCGGGCACGCTCCTGTGGTAGGGCTCGATGAGGCGGGCCACCTGCATGGTGAGGGTCGAGCCCCCAGAGACGGCCCGCCCGTAGCGCAGCCACTGCCAAACCCCGCGTACCATGGCCACAGGGTTGACCCCGGGATGGCGCCAGAAATGGCGATCCTCGTAACCCAGCAGCGCCTCTATATAGCGGGGGGAGACCTGCTCCAGGGTCACGGGGTAGCGCCACACGCCGCTGGTGTCGGCGAAGGCGCGCAGCGGCCGACCCTTCATATCGAGCACCACCCGCGCGTAGGCGGGATCCAGCGGCGGCGGCGGGAAGAGGCGATCCAGCGCCAGCAGCGACAGGAGCAGGGCAACAGCCCCCAACACCGAGAAACGCAGCCAGCGCGGCAGACGGCCCAACCAAACGAGGCAGACACGGCCACTGCGGCTAAGTCTCAGCAAACTGCGCCGCCAGAGGGTGAGCGGGCGAACCCGCTCGAGGGAGGGAAGATTACTCAGAGATGCTCACCTCATGAATATCCTCCCCCAGGGCCCGCAGCTCAGGCCGGTACATGTCCTCCACCTGGGTCGGCGGCACCGGATAACGACCCGGCGTCACCGCCCGCATCAGGTAGACCAGCTGCTGGTTGCCCCCCGCACTGAGATCCAGTGCCGCCGTGTAGCGATCGTCACGAAACTCCTGATGCTTGAGGTAGTCGTTCCACTCGCTCTGCCACGCAGGTTTCCCCTCAATCGAAAGCTCTTCCAGCTTGATGCTGTTGCCAAGGGCCGGATTCTCCAGCTCGAAACCGGCCGGCAGCATCTCCACCAACAGGGCATCGGGCACCGCCGATTCGCTACTCACATTGAGCCGCACCACCACCAGATCGCCGACCCGTACCTTGGCCGGATCAAGCTGCTTGCCGTCACCGTTGAACCAGCTGCGGGTGACGCTCATGCCCTGGCTGACACGCGCGGGCGCCTGTTCGGGGTAGCCAATCAGTGTTCGCTGCACATAGAGCGAGCCCTTGCCCTCGTTGGTAACGGCGCTGGCTGTCAGCGCCTCCGGGGCGCCGAGCTGCACACTGGCCTCGCCGGCAAAGGGGCGCTCGCCATCGGTAGATACCAACCTGGCCTGCCAGTCGGCGGCAGGATCGACCTGCGCCAACCGCAGCAGGGCGAGGCGCTCCTGGGTGCTGAGCCACTGACGGTGAGCCAGGGTATCGGCCACCTTGGCGCTCAGCGCTGGCCAGCGCTCCTCGGCCAGCTTGTGTTGACGGAGCAGAGAGAGCTCGAGGGCCTGGTCGCGCAGGGGAGAGCCGTAATCCCCGAGATAGTCGTCACCGCGCTCGGTCGCTTGCGCCCGGGCAAGGGCCTTGGCGGCGTTCTGCTCATCCCCCATGGCCGAGAGCGCCAGCGAGAGGTGGAGCAGCGGCAAACCAGAGCGGGCGTGATCCGCCTGCTGCTCCCAGATGAGGCGCAGGGTGGCGAGCGGCGCCTTGCCCACCCGTGCCAGCACATAGGCGCTGTAGGCCTGATAGGCCAGCCGGCTATGCTCGGGGGCACTGCTCCAGCGCTCCCCGTACTGGCTGTCGGTCAGATAACTCTGCAACCTGTTCAGGGCCTGACTCAGCATGGCCTCCGGCACGGCATCCCCCGCCTCCTTGCGGGCCAGCAGATAGTCGGCGGCATAGGCGGTGAGCCACTGCTCCTCGTCGGAGCGTCCATCCCACAAACCGAAACCGCCGCTCGGCAGTTGCAGCCGCTGCAAGCGTTGCAGCAGGGCGCGCTGCAGATCCGCCTCGCTCACCGGCTTGCGGCCCTCTGTGGGTTGTGACCAGGCGACACGCTCATCCGCCGTGGTCAGCAAGTAAGGCCAGGCGCGCGACAGGGTCTGCTCCAGACAGGCATAAGGGTAATCGGCCAGCGCCTGCCACTGGGCAGCCGGATCCCAGGGCGGGGTGCCTGAGAGGCTGAGCAGCCCCTGCAGGTTGGTGCTATCCAGCCCGGCCAGTTCGCTCTGGGCAAAGCTCATCTGCTGACCCGGGGTCAGCATCTGGTAGCGCTGGCGCGTCTGGGCAGGCCAGGGGGAGCGCAGCGGCAACGACCAGTCGCGGCTTATCGCAAAGCCCTTGCCGCTCGCCGCCAGTTGCAGGCTTGCCACGCCGCTGGCGCCTGTCACAGTGAGCGGCAGGGTCAGCCACTGCTCCTCGCCGTTTTTCAGGGAAAGGGTGCTGGGCAGCTCGCCGTTTGCCTTGAGCCCGCCATTGAGGGTCCATTCAAGCGAAAGATTCTGATCCTCGCCGCTCATATTACGCAACTGCACCAGGGCCCGGGTCTGATCCCCGCGAGCGCCAAAGCGTGGCCAGCCAATTTCGGCCACCAGGGGCGCCACCACCTTGACGGCGCGCTCGGCCTCCCCCACCTGCTGTTCGTTCCAGGCCAACGCCATCAGCGCCAGCTCGCCGTTGAAGTTGGGCAGATCGAGCGGGATCACCGCCTTGCCCTGCTCATCAAAACTCACCTCGCCGCTCCAGAGCGCAGCGACCTCGACCCGGCTCTCCAGTGCACCGCCCTTCTTCAGGGCCGGGGCATCACCGCCGTAGTTGAGGCGAGCCAGCTTGCCGTCCTGGGGCGGGATCACCTGACCGTAGTTGTCGAACAAGTCTTGTGCGAAGCGCTTGCGACCGAAAAATATTTCGAAGGGGTCTAGGGGCTTGTAGTCGCTGATATTGAGCACGCCCCTGTCCACCGCCGCCAGCACCACCCGCCCCTGACTGTTGGGGGTGGAGGTAGCAGTCACTTCGAGCCGGGTGAGCGGCACGGCTTTATCCGGCGCGCTCAGGGTAAGCGGCAAGCGGCGCGCTTCCCGGTCGAGCGCGAGCGGCACCAGGCCGACCGAGCGCAGGCTTTGAATGCCCTTGCTGCTCGCCGGTCTCGACTCGCTGTCAGGGACGGCGATCTGGGCCGAGATGTGGAGATCATGACGTTGCCACTCGGGGCTGATGGGGATCTCGAACTCGCCACGCCCTTCCCCCTGCCCGGTGCCTTCGGCGCTCAGCTCGATGCGCTGCCACCAGCGCAGGCCGTCGCCATCTTCCACCAGCAGCAGCCCCTTGCCCGCACGCGGTGCCACCAGGGTCACCTTGGCCTTGTCACCAGCCTGATAGGCGCGCTTGTCGAGGGTGATGGCAATCTTGTCGGGCCGCGCCTGCTCGCCACCGCCGCCCCAGGCGTAACTGCCGATCTCGAACCGCAGGCTGGATTGATGGCCCTGGCTGTTCTCCACCTCGAGGCGATACCAACCAGCCACAAGCGGCAGGCTGAGGGCGGTCGGCCCCTTGCCGTCCAGCTGCAGGGTCTGCTCCTGCTCCAGATAGGGCTGGCTGTTGAACTCGTACTTCCACCCCTCGCCGTCGGCGTAGTGCCAGTAGTAGTCGCGGTACTCGTTGACCAGGCGCACCTTCACCTCGCCCGCCACCGGCTGGCCCTGGTCGTCGAGGTTGAGGATCTGGAAGGGCAGCGGTTTGCCCCCCTCTACCCGCTCTGCCACGAAATCGGCCCTGAGCGCCGGCCACTGGCTTCCGGCGGGCCAGCCGTACTGGGTGCGGCTGCGATTGACGGCGCGGCCACCGGGCTCGGAGAGCGACACCCGGTAGGCCACCTCCAGCGGCCCGAGGGCACGCACGCCATCGAGCTCATCTTGCAGCAAGAAGGCTCCCTGCCCCTGCTCATTGAGGGTGAGGTTGACGGGTTCGAGCGCCTTGGCCTGCTCGGCGAGCAGCACGTCCCCTAGGGTAAACTCCTGCCACTGGGTGAAGGGCATGGTGGCGCGGCTTATCTTTACCTCCGCCTTCGCCTTGGTGCTGCTCGCCGGGGCACCATAGAGGTAGTCCCCCTGCAGCGGCAGGGTGAGGGCCGCTTCCGGGCTCTGCAATTCCCCATCCGGCCCCTTGCCGAGCTGCAGTTTCAGCCGCTCGGGCAGGAACTCCTCCACCAGGAAGGGCCACTCGAAGCGGCTGCCTGCCGATGTCTTGAGGGTGATCGTCCAGCGCCCCAGGGGCGCATCCTGCGGCAGGCGCAGGCCGTAGTGGGCGGCGCCCAGGGGGTCAGGCAGCAGCCGTTTCTGCTCCAGCAGCTGACCGTCCGGCTGTTTCACCTCCAGCTCCACCGCCATGCCGGGCAACAGCTGGCCATCCTGCCCCTTGAGCAGGATCTCGCTGTCGAGCCGCTCGCCGGGGCGGTAGAGATCTCGCCCACTGAACAGATAAAGCTGCTGGGCCTGCCAGGGCTGGGTGCCCAGATCGAAGGTGGAGAGATCGAGGGCCGCGCCATCGAGGCGCAGCACCGCCAGATGCTTGCCCTGCTCGGCCAGCAGCAGGCGGGCCCCCTGCACCTGCTCGAAACGCCGGTGACCGCGCGGATCTGTCTGCTGCACCTGCAGCCGGTTGCCCTTCTCGTCGAGCAGGGAGAGTTGCACCTCCTTGAGGGGTTCGGCGGTGGCCAGGGAGCTGACGAACACCTCCAGTCGATCCCGGTAGCGGCGGGCACTGAGCCCCATGTCGCTCACCGCGAAATAGGTAGTCTCCTTGCGCCAGTCGTAGTTGCCAAGAGGGGACATCACCGCAAAATAGACCCCGGCCTCGGCCAGTTGCGGCTCCTTCACATTGATGAGGCGGGTCTCGCGCCGGTTGGCATCGAGCGCCAGGGCATAACGACCGCTGAACACCCGCTTGGCACGCTGGGTGACCTGCTCCAGATCCCAGTTGCCCATGCCGGCGCCGGGGCGATACTCGGCCAGGAAGCGCGGCAGATACTCGGCATCGATCCGGAAGAAGTCGATGTTGACCTCATCCACGTTGATCGCGCTGATGGGCAGGCGCAGCTCCTCGCGCAGGGGCAACACCATGCCGCTGGCGGTAAAGGAGGCCCCCGCCTCCAGCGGCCGGGTCTTGAGGGTCCAGCGCTGGGGAGATGGGCCCAGCCCCGCCTTGAGACTCACCTCATAGCTCTTGTCGGGCTGGACGTTCGGGAAATAGAGGGTGCGGCCATCTTCGGCCAGGATCCACTCCCCCTGCACCTGCTTGCCACCTTCATTGACAATGAGCCAACTCTGCCAGTTCGCCTTGGGCGTCAGGGGGCCGGAGAAGACCAGTGCCAGCGCCGGGGCATCCCGATACTGGCGGGCATTGGCCTGCACCACAGAACTTGGCGCTCCCGCCTCCTGCTGCGCCTCGGTTGAGGGAGATGCGGGCGCCGGGGTGTCCGGGCCGCAGCCTGCCAGCAGCAGAGCCCCCACCCCCGCCAATAGCGAAGCCAGTAAGCGAGGGACGCGAGACACGGGAGAGGGCTTGAGGAGACGCATAGGTTTGATCCCGGGTTGAGTCGCCGCCAGCGCAGCGCAGGAGCCAATAGGATAAAACGTCGCCCCCATTAACACAAAGCTCAGTGCGGTGGACACATCATCCACGGCATTCCGTGACTGGCAGCAGAAATAGCTATTCATGAGCCAGTAAATAATATTTCCCATTCGAAACTCTTTTTTAGACAGTTATTTTATACAGGTAAACTCCTCCCCGTTTTCTGAACCCAAGCTAGACTGGGGGCAACAGTTCCCTTGTGTGGTATGGGAATACTCTTTATTCTCTGGCACCGCTGAAGTTGTAGAAGCAATCAGCCTAATATCAAGCAGTTAAATATTTTTTAAACATTGAGTTCCTGTGCCATAAATTAAATGCAGGCAAGGTCAGAGTGCCCCCCACACGCTGAACTCAGTGTTCTTTATCACTACACACCCTATGCCTGCTGGCCCGACACCTGTGTTGGGCCAGCATGGTTGTGTGCTCATCCCCCGTCGGAGTCATACCAGAATGGAAAATAATGATCTGTCCATAGTCGAAAAAAGGTTGGTTGCCAGATTCCTGGATATGTTCATCAAGTTTGGCCTTATCCTGGCACTGGGCTCTTTCTGCTTCACCGTGTTCTCCCCCTTCATGAACATGATGTTGTGGGCCCTGATCCTGGCCGTCACCCTCTATCCCCTCCACCAGCGCTTTGCCGCGCGCCTTGGCGGGAAACAGGGCAAGGCCTCTACCCTGCTGGTCTTGCTGGGGGTGCTGCTCATCGTGGCCCCTACCGTCGTCATGGTCAGCTCCCTGGGTGACAGCGTCAGCTCCCTGGTCGACAAGGTGAACAACAATACTCTGGTGATCCCGGCGCCCTCCGCCGACATCGCCGACATCCCCCTGGTGGGCGCCAAGCTCCATGCCGTCTGGCTGAAGGCCTCGGTGGATCTGCCCAGCCTCATCGTCAGCTACAAACCGCAGCTCGGGGATCTGGCCAAGAAGGTCGTCGGCATCCTGGCCAGCATGGGGGGTGGCTTGCTCGGCTTCGTCTTCTCCTTCATCGTGGCCGGCATCATGATGGCCTGGGGAGCACCGGGTGCTGCGAGCGCCGATCGCATCGCCATGCGTATCACGGATGAACGCAAGGGTCTGGCGCTGACCAAGCTGTGCACCAGCACCATACGTGCCGTCGCTCAAGGGGTCATCGGGGTCGCCTTCATCCAGGCGCTGCTGGCGGGCATCGTCATGATGCTGGCAGGGATCCCGGCCGTCGGCATCTTCTTCGTCCTGGCGCTGATCCTCGGCATCGCCCAGGTGCCCGTGATCCTGGTGACGGCGCCCGCCATCGCCTACATGTGGAGCACGGGTGATCACGGCACTGCGGTGAACATCATCTACAGCGTCCTGCTGATCGTCGCAGGCATGGCCGACAACGTCCTCAAACCGCTGCTGCTGGGTCGCGGTGTCGATGCTCCCATGCCGGTGGTGCTGCTGGGCGCCCTTGGCGGCATGGCGGCCAGTGGCATCCTCGGCATGTTCATCGGCGCCACCCTGCTCTCCATCGGCTATCGCATCTTCATGGCCTGGGTCAACGAAGGTCTGGCTTCTGCGGATAAATAACCCCATGGCCGTCCAACGTCACACCATGCGCCCCCTGATCACGGGGGGCGCGTGCCTGTTATTGAGTGCCTGCACAGTGCTAGGCCCCGACTATCAGGCTCCCAGAGTCGAAGAGATGGCCAGCTGGCACAGCGCCAGCGAGGGTCAGCAGGCGAGCGCAACCGCCGACTATCGCCAATGGTGGAACCGGCTAAACGATCCCGTGCTGAGTGCCCTGGTCGAGGAAGCGCTGCGAAAGAATCCGGACGTGCGGATCGCAGGCTTGCGTATCCTCGAGGCCCAGGCCCAGCTCGGCATCGCCGAGAGCCTGCTCGGCCCCCAGGCCACTGTGGGCACGGGCGAGTTCCTGCAAGCCGGGCAGACCCGCAACGGCCACAGCAGCGCCGGCAGCAGCTATGGCGCCGGGTTCAACCTCGGCTGGGAGCTCGACTTCTGGGGCAAGTTCGAACGCGGCATCGAAGCGGCGGATGCCAACTACTTCGCCACCCTGGCCCAGTATGATGACATCCAGGTGCTGATGGCCGCCCAGGTGGCCCAGCTCTATGTGAGCATCCGCACCGTGGAGGCTCGCCTCTACATAGCCCGGGAGAATGCCCGCCTCCAGCAGCGCAGCCTGGAGATCACCGAACGGCTGTTCAAGAGCGGCAACAGCGCCGAGCTGGACGTGCAGCAGGCCAAGACCCAGTACCTGGGCACCCTGTCCGGCATTCCGCAACTCGAGACCAGCCTGCGCCAGAGCCAGAATGCCCTCTCGACCCTGATTGCCAGACCCCCTGGCCCCCTGCCCGAGATGGCCACCAACACCGGCAAGATCCCCCAGGGCGAGCTGGCTCTGGTCACCGAGATGCCGGCCGATCTGCTGCGCCGACGCCCCGATGTGCGGGTCGCGGAGCGGCAACTGGCCGCCCAGTCGGCCCTGATAGGAGTGGCCGAGAGCGAGCTCTACCCCTCCATCACCCTGCTCGGCACCCTGGGCGTCAACGCCACCAATGGGGAGAGCGGCACCTTCTCCTGGGCCGTCGGTCCCTCGCTCAGCTGGAACCTGCTCGATCAGGGACGGCTCGGCAACCAGATCCTGGTGCAGGACGCCCGCTTCCAGCAACTGCACGAGCGCTATCGTGACAGCGTGTTCAAGGCGGCCCGCGAGGTGGATGACGCGGCAGTGGCCTACGCCAACGGCCAGGACGAGATCGCCCTGCTGACCCAGACCGGCGAGGCCGCCCGTCGCTCCCTCGAGATAGCCAACACCCAGTATCGCGAGGGGATGGCGGACTTCCAGCGGGTGCTCGACTCCCAGCGCGCCCTGTTCAACCAGCAGGAGCGCCTGGTCAACAGCCGTGGCGCCCGGATGCGCGATCTCATCACGCTCTACAAGGCACTGGGTGGCGGTTGGGAACAGGGGCGTGAACGCCCCCTGGTGACCCCGGAGGTGGAGGCCCAGCTGCGCACGCGCGCCGAATGGGCTCCCCTGCTCGACGCAACCCACTCCCCCATGACACAGAAGGCAAGCTCCCATGACTGACAGCACTGCATCTCCCGGCCAGGCCAGCCGCCGCGCCACCCTAGGGCTGCTGGCTGCAATCCTCCTCCTGCTCATCTGGTATCTGCTGGCGGACAGGCTGACCCCATACAGCTCCCAGGCCCGGGTGCAGGCCTTCGTGGTCCCCGTCGCCGCCGAGGTGTCCGGCCAGATCAAGCGGGTCTATGTTCACGACAATCAGGACGTGGACGCAGGCTCCCCCCTGTTCGAGATAGACCCCGAGCCCTATGACATTGCCCTGGCCAAGGCCAACTCCGACTACCAGACGGTCTTGAGTGGCGTCAAGGCGAACACCGAAGGGGTCAAGGCGGCCGAGGCCTCCCTGATGGCCATGCGCGCCGCCTATGACAACGCGGCCAAGGATGCGGAGCGCCAGGAGCGGCTCTATCGCGAGGATCCGGGTGCCATCTCGGTGCGTCGCCTCGAGGTGGCCCAAGCCACCCGCGAGACGGCCAGGAGCCAGGTGGCGGCAGCGGAAGCCGACGTCCGCCGCGCCATCGAGGCCGCCGGGGCGAGCGGCGATGACAACTCCCAGCTGCTCAGCGCCCGCTCGGCTGTCCACAAGGCGCAGCTGGATCGCCAGAACACCCGCGTGGTGGCACCGGGTCGCGGCCTCATCACGGATCTCAGCACGGATGCCGGCCAGTTCATCGGGGCTGGCGCACCGGCCATGACACTGATCGCCATCCATGACGTCTGGGTGTCGGCGGATCTGACGGAGAACAACCTGGGCAACGTCCGGCCAGGGGACAAGGTCACCATCTTGCTCGACAGCTTGCCCGGACAGCTGTTCAAGGGGGAGATCCGCAGCGTCGGCTACGGGGTAGGCGATGGCAAGAGCCAGCCCGCCGGTGCCCTGCCCACTGTGGACAACAACCGCGACTGGCTGCGTCAGGCGCAGCGTTTCCCGGTCAAAATCGCCTTCCAGAGTGATGACTTTCCGCCGGTCGAGGCGCTGCGGGTCGGCGGCCAGGCCGATGTGCTGGTCTACACCGGCGAGAGCGGTGTGATGCACTTCCTGGGGGCGCTCTATATCCGGCTGATGAGCCTCTTCTCCTTCCTCTATTGAGGCGCCATATGCATAACGCCGACAGGGCTGTACTGCGCATTGGCACGGGCATCGGGCTCGCGGCGGGGATCTGTTACGGATTGGCCCTGCCCATGCCCCACCTCGGCGTCATCATGGCCTGGGTGGTGCTGTGCCGCCCCGGGGAGGCCCTCGGCCTGAAGAAGGGGCTGGCAGGGGGGCTCCTGCTGCTGGGGATCATGGCCGCCGGGGTGCTGCTGGTCCCCCTGCTGACCCACTATGCCCTGGCGGCCGTGCTGCTCATCGGCCTGCTGCTCTACCTGCTGATGCAGCAGTCGATGGCCGGCAAGGGGGCCGCCGCCATGCTGCTCATCATGGCCATTACGGTGATCCCGGTGGCCGGGCTCATCGAGCAGTCCCTGGCCATCGCCATCGCCCAGATGATGGGGTTGGGGATCCTGATAGGTACCCTGGTCAACCGCATGGCCCACGCGCTCTTCCCTCCCCTGCCGGTGGCGGGAGCGGCGGCAAGACCCGTGCCATTGCCCCCCGAACATCCCAAACGGCTGGCGCTGCGCGCCGTCGCCATAGTGCTGCCGGTGTGGCTGCTGGCTCTCGGCAACCCGGCGTTCTACATTCCGGCGGTGATGAAGACGGTGGCGCTGGCCCAGCAGAGTACCTCCCTCAACGCCAGACAGGCGGGCCAGGAGCTGGTGCTCTCGACCCTGATGGGCGCCCTGCTGGCCTGCGCACTCTGGCTGGGGCTCAGCCTCTGGCCCTCGCTCTTGATGCTGGTGCTGATGCTGGCCCTGATGACCCTCTGGCTGGCGCGGCGTCTGATCCGGCTGGTGGCGAGCCGCTGCTCGCCGTCGTTCTGGAGCAACGCCTGGATCACGGCGCTCATCCTGTTTGGCCCGGCCATCGAGGACAGCGCCACCGGCAAGGATGTGTGGTTGGCGGCGGCCATGCGTTGTGGCCTCTATCTGGTGGTGGCCGGCTATGGCTGGCTGTGTATCTTGCTGCTCGAGCAGTGGTGGCCGGTCGGCCGCCCACTGGCAGAAGCCAAGTTAGGAGACTGACATGTTTCTCATATTTATGGTCGGCATCCCGGTGATCCTGATCAACATGCTGTTGCAATCCCTGGTATCCGTCTGGTGCATCCGCTTCTACATCAAACGGTTCGGCAAGCGTGAGGGGGTGCTGGCAGGCATGCTGGCGCTGTTTGGCATCATCACCCTGGTGATGCTGGGCAACCTGGCACAGATCGGCGTCTGGGGCGGGCTCTTCCTGTGGCTCGGAGAGTTCGACACCCTGCAGGAGGCCGTCTACCACTCCGGGGTCAACTTCGCCACCCTGGGCTATGGCGACATCGTCATGAGCCCGCAGTGGAAGCTGCTCGGCCCCCTCGAAGCGGTCAACGGCGCCCTGATGATAGGCCTCTCCGGTGCCTCCATGCTGGCGGTCTTGCAGCACCACATTCGCAAGCAGCTCAATGACGGCGCCCCCTGATCGGGCTGTGCTCATGGTGTAAAAATGGGCCACTCCATGGAGTGGCCCATTTTCATGCAAAGCAGTCAATTGAGCCATTTCGGCCGGGCAGGCCTATTCGGCGATGGCCAATTGCCAGGTCTTGAAGCCACCGGAGAGGTTCTTCACCTTGAAGCCGTGCTGGCTCAGCAGGCGACAGGCCACATGGCCGCGCAGGCCCACCTGACAGCTGATGAGCAGCTCTTTATCCTTGGGCAGCTCATCGAGACGACCGCGCAGCTCGTCGAGGGGAATATGCAGGGCCCCCGGGATGCGCCCCAGCTTGTCGAGCTCGGGGGCGTTGCGCACATCCACCACCAGCTGGTGCGGGTTGCGGGCCTGCACCTCGGCGGCGTGGCAGAGGATGGTATCCCCCTTCAAGTGGTTGCTCGCCACGAAGCCCGCCATGTTGATCACATCCTTGGCCGAGCCGAACGGCGGCGCATAGGTGAGCTCCAGATCCTGCAAGTCAAAGACGGTGAGCCCGGCACGCTGGGCCACCGCCAGCACGTCGATGCGCTTGTCGATGCCATCCTTGCCGATGGCCTGGGCGCCATAAATCTTGCCATCCGGGGCAAACAGCAGCTTGAGGCTGACCGGGTGGGCGCCGGGATAGTAGCCGGCGTGGCTGCCCGGGTGGACATAGACCTTCTCGAACGGCAGACCCAGCTGCACCAGCCGCTTCTCGTTGAGGCCTGTGCTGGCCACCGCCAGGTCGAACAGCTTGCAGATGGCGGTGCCTTGCGTCTTCTTGTAGGTCTCGCTTCGCCCCAGCATGTTGTCGGCGGCGATGCGCCCCTGACGGTTGGCGGGGCCCGCCAGCGGGATCAGCACGGACTCGCCGGTGACGAAGTCGGTCTCCTCCACCGCATCCCCCACCGCGTAGATGAAGGGATCCGAGGTGCGCATGCCGGCATCCACCTTGATGCCGCCGCGCGGGCCCAATTCCAGCCCCGCCTTGGCGGCGAGCAGGGTCTCAGGCTTGACGCCTATGGCCAGGATCAGCATGCCGGTGTCGAGGTGAGAGCCGTCATTGAGGGTCAGGCGCAGGCCGGCACAGCTGGCGACAGATACGGCCGAGGTCTTCTCTGCCGGCACATCCAGACGCTCGATGGCAGAGAGACCGGTGCGCAGACGCAGATCGATCCCCTCTTCCCGGATACGGGCATGGAGCATGTTGGCCATCTCTTTATCCACCGGCGCCATCACCTGATCGGAGAGCTCCAGCAGGGTGACCTCCAGCTTGCGCTGGTGCAGCGCCTCCATCATCTCCAGCCCGATAAAGCCGCCGCCGACCACGGTGACATGGCGCGGCTTGTCATGGTGCAGGGCCGCCAGGATGCGATCCATGTCCGGAATGTTGCGCAGGGTGTGCACGCCCGGGCTGTCGATGCCGGGGAAAGGAGGACGAATGGGCACCGCCCCCGGGCTCAGCAGCAGCACATCGTAGGGCTCGCGCCGCTCCTCGCCGGTTTGCAGGTTGCGCACCAGCAGGCTCTTGCCCCCCTTGTCTATCTCGATCACCTCGTGGAAGACCCGCACATCGACGTTGAAACGGCGCTTGAAGCTCTGGGGCGTCTGCAGCAACAACGCATCCCGATTGGGGATATCCCCTCCGATGTGATAGGGCAGACCGCAGTTGGCGAAGCTGACAAACTCGCCCCGCTCGAACATCACTATCTCTGCCTCTTCGCTCAAACGACGGGCGCGGGCCGCCGCCGACGCACCCCCGGCGACACCACCCACAATCAGGATCCGTTTCATCTGCAAGACTCCACTCAACGAGAAATTGACATTAAATTAGAGCAATCTAATTTAGGTTTCAATGAAATTTTGTTTGCCGCGGATTTGCAGTATTCTTGCCCTCCGACAATTGCTCAACAGGATAGTGTCAGTTCATGTCGTCTACCGCGCTCAGTCATCTCCCGACAGCCAGCCAGGCCCCCCTGTTCTTTCGCCTGGATACCCGTAGTCAACGGCTGGTCGCCCTGACCGATGTGATGCAGACCCCGCTCCACTGGCTCGATGAGCCCCGCAGCGCCTGGCCGGCCCAGTTGCCCGATGCCCTGCGCCAGCCCATAGAGCAGCGGCTCGCCAGCGGCCAGGGGGGCAAGCTGCTGCTGCGCTTTGCCGCCCAGCAGTGGCATATCTCCCTCTCCCATGAGCAGGACGCCTTCTGGCTCATCTGCCTGCAGACCCAACCCCAGGAGAGTGCGGCCAGCATGTCGCTGCAACTGCCGCGCCTGAGCCAGATGGCCAGCCAGCAGCAGTATGCCCCCATGCTGGAGAGTCTCAGGGAGTGCCTGGGGGCCGATCGCCTCATCCTCTGGCACTACCAGGCCAATGGCCCCCTCGGCAGCGAGCAGCTGACCCCTGTCTTCACCCTGAATGCGGATTCTGTCGGTGCCATTCGCGGTGACAGCCGCTACATCCGGGCCTTGCGTACCCGGGGTGCCCTGAGCTTCTCGGAGGCCGCCCACCAACCCATGCTGAGCCAGCACTATTATCTGGCCAATGCCAATGTCAGCTCCCGCCTGGACGGCGCTTTGCTGGAGCAGGAGAAGCTCATCGGCGTGCTCAGCCTCGAATACGCCGAGACGACCCTGATAGGCGAAGAGACGCTGCAGCTGGTGCGCCACTGCGCCCAGTTGCTGGGCCACTGGCAGCCCGAACTCGAGGTGACCGAGGCCTCCCCCTTCACCCTGCCAAGCGGGCTCAGTTGCAAGACCGGCAATGAGTATTGCCGCGCCCTGGTGCGCTGGGCCATGACGGCGAGCGGCGCCCGCATCGGCTGGCTCGGGGAGTTTCAGCTGCGTGGCCAGGATCTCTGGCTCATTCCCCGCTGCGTGCTGGAAGGAGAGACCTTCTCCGCGGTCAAGCCCATGCGGATGGAGATAGGCCCTAGCCGGGAGATCTTCCAGCACGGCCAGAGCCTCTATGTGGAAGACCTGCCCCTGCGCTATCCCCAGGCCACCCAGTTGCTGGCCCTCAACGCCAAGGCCTACATCGGCATTCCCCTCCAGGGCCAGGGCGGCGTCCCCCTGGGTCAGATCACCCTGCTGCTGGACGGGCCGCTGGCCGACCCCATTCCCCTGCTCGATGCCCTCTACGAGCAGCGTGAGCGGGCCGCCATCGAGCTGCAGCGCCTCGCCAACGACGATGCCCTGCGCCTGGCCGAGGTGGCCTTCAACACCCACGACGGTCTGCTGGTGATGGATCACGGCGGCATCATCCTCAAGGTCAACGACTCCTTCAGCCGCATCACAGGGTTCGGGGACGACGAGATGCTCGGTCAGCATATCGAGGCCCTGAGGCCCACCTACTATGGCGACAGCCTCAAGCAGGAGGTCATTGCCGCCGTCGATAAGCAGGGATACTGGCTCGGCGAGGAGCAGTGCCTGCACAAGGAAGGCCATCTCTTCCCGGTGCGACTGATGGTGAGCGGCGTCAAGGATGAGGAGGACGAGATCAGCCATTTCGTCTGCAGCTTCCACGACATCACCCAGGAGAGGGAAGCGGCCCGCCACATAGAGCGGCTCGCCTATTACGACGATCTGTGCGACCTCTACAACAGGCGCAGCCTGAACGACATCATGCAGCGCACCCTTGCGATCCCGAACGGGCAGTGGGGGGCATTGCTGCTGCTGGATCTCGACAACTTCAAGTCGATCAACGACTCCCTCGGCCACGCCTGCGGCGATCTGCTGCTCCAGGCCGTGGTGGTGCGGCTCAAGTCCCTGCCTCAGGAGAACCTGGTGCTGGCCCGCACCTCGGGGGACGAGTTCGCCCTGCTGTTCACCGCGCTGGGCCAGGGCTATGTCACCGCCAAGATACTGGCGGAGCACTTCGCCCGCGAACTGATGAGCGTTTTCCGGCTCCCCTTCGACATCGGCGATCACAAGCTGCACTGCAGCGCCTCCGTGGGGATCAGCCTGTTCAGCGACGATGACAAGGATCACCTGATCCTGATGCAGCAGGCCGATACCGCCGTCCACATGGCCAAACGGGCCGGCCAGGGCAACCACATCTTCTTCAGCGAGGCCATGGCGGAGAGGGAGAAGAGCAAGCTCTCCCTGAACAACCAGCTGCGCGATGCCCTGCGCAACAACGAGCTGGTGCTGCACTATCAACCCCAGTACAGGGTCGACAACGGCAGCCTCTCGGGCGTGGAGGCCCTGCTGCGCTGGCAGAAGATGGACGGCACCATGATCCCCCCCGGGGACTTCATTCCCATCGCCGAAGAGACCACCCTGATCCAGGAGATAGGCTACTGGGTGATGAAGACCGCCTGCGCCCAATACAGCTTCTGGCTCAACAACGGCCTCGCCATCCCCCATCTGTCGGTCAACGTCAGCGCCCGCCAGTTCCACACCGCCGGCTTCGTGCAGCAGGTGGAGTACGTGCTGCGCGATACCGGGGTTCCGCCGTCGCGCCTGCTGCTGGAGGTCACCGAGTCCGTGGTGCTGGAGAACCGGCTGGACAGCATCGCCAAGATCCGCCAGCTCAAGGGGCTGGGCATCCTCATCTCCATCGATGACTTCGGTACTGGTTACTCTTCTCTCGCCTATTTGCGCGATCTGCCCGCCGATGAGGTCAAACTGGATAGGAGCTTCATCCAGACGCTGGTGCACAGCGAGCAGGACAAGGCCATCGTCAAGGCCATCCTGGATCTCGCCAAGGTGTTTCGCTTCACGGTGACCGCCGAAGGGGTGGAAGACGAGGAGCAGCTGGCCGTGCTCAAGGCCCTGGGATGCCAGCACTACCAAGGCTTCCTGACCAGCCGCCCGCTCCCCGTCAAGGCACTGGAGAGTCTGCTAGGTGCCACCCCGGCAGGCTAAACTGGTAGGATTTATAGGGCTTTATGTCATAAAATAACGACCGCTCGAACCCTGTCCGAACAATTGGAGTCGTCTATGTCAGTCATTAACCGGATCCCTGCCGTTGAAACCAGCGGCCCTGCCGATCAGGGCACTCAGCGGATCCCTGCCGCCACCGTTAGCGACACCAGCAATCCCGACATCATTGGCCGGATCCATTCCGTCGAGACCTGCGGCACAGTCGACGGCCCCGGCATCCGCTTCATCGTGTTCATGCAGGGCTGCCTGATGCGCTGCAAGTATTGCCACAACCGGGATACCTGGGACACCCAGGGTGGCCGCGAGGTCACAGTGCCCGAGTTGATGCAGGATCTCACCAGCTACCGCCACTTCATGAATGCCTCCGGCGGTGGCGTCACCGCCTCCGGTGGGGAAGCCATGCTGCAGCAAGAGTTCATCGCCGAGCTGTTTGCCGCCTGCCAGGCGCAAGGGATCCACACCTGTCTGGATACCAACGGCTTCGTACGTCACTACGACGAGCTGCTCGATCGGGTGCTAGACAACACCGATCTGGTGCTGCTCGACATCAAGCAGATCAACGACGAGAAGCACATCCCCCTCACCCATGTCAGCAACAAGTACACCCTGGAGTTTGCCCGCTACCTGGCGTCCCGCGGCCAGACCATGTGGATCCGCTACGTGGTGGTGCCCACCTGGTCCGACGATGACGAGAGCGCCGAAGGGCTTGGCCAGTTCATCGCAGAGCTGGGAGATTGCGTCGAGAAGGTGGAGCTGCTGCCCTACCACGAACTCGGCAAGCACAAGTGGGACGTGCTGGGAGACACTTACGATCTGAGCGGGATCAAGCCCCCCAGCAAGGAGACCATGGACAGGGTCCAGGCCATCCTCGGCAAGTACCACCCTAACGTGAAGTATTGAGACAGGAGGCCGCCCGGCACAGGGCGGCCTCTTTTTATTGCGCCCCTGGCCTTGCAGCGCCGGCACAAGAGGATAGGTCATGAGTGAAGGACAAGTCGCCGCCCTCCTGCTCTGGCTGGTGCTGCTCGCCTTCAGCCTGCGTGCCTCCCTGCTGCGCACCCTCCACGCCAACCCCCTCTATCAGCACCTCTGCCTGGGGGGTGCCATCGTCCTGGTGCCGCTCTGGACCTTGCGGGCTGGCCTCCACGAGGGGCTGGAGATCCACTTTCTCGGCCTCACCAGCCTGACCCTGCTGCTGGGCTGGCGCCTCGCCCTGCTGGCCCCCTGCCTCACCCTGCTGATCCTCGGGGCCTTTGGTGTCACCGATCTGGCGGAGTTCGGCTGGCAGGCGCTCATCGGCGTCGCGCTGCCGGTGGCCACCAGCTGGCTGCTGTTTCTGGCAAGCTGGGCCTGGTTGCCCCGCCACCTCTTCGTCTACCTGTTCGTGGCCGCCTTTCTTGGGGGGGCGCTGAGCATCTCGGTCAAGATCCTCGCCAGTGCCCTGTTGATGGGGATGAGCGGCGCCTACCCCTGGCACACCATCAGTGCCGACTACCTCTCCATCTGGCCGCTGCTGCTCTTCCCCGAGGCCCTGCTCAACGGCATGGCCATGACACTGCTCGCCGTCTACCGACCCCACTGGGTCAACACCTTCTTCGACAGGGAGTATCTGGGGCGCTGAGCCAACAGAGGCCGGCGCCATAAAAAAAGCCCGCAGCTGCGGGCTTTTGCATTTTTGTCATACGCTGCGGGGGCGCAGGTGGGCGTGCCAGCGGGCCTCCCACTTCTTGAACAGCCAGACGATAGCGAAGGTGAGCAGCATGTAGAGCAGGCCTGCGGTCAGGAAGGCCTCGAACGGGCTGTAGTAGCGGGAGTTGATGATCCGCGCCGCACCTGTCAGGTCGACTATGGTGATGATGCCCGCCACCGCCGAGCCCTGCAGCATGAAGATCACCTCGTTGCTGTAGGCGGGCAGCGCACGGCGAAACGAATTGGGCAGTATGATGCGGGTGAGGGTCTGCCAGCGGCTCATGCCAAAGGCATTGGCCGCCTCAATCTGCCCCTTTGGCATGTTCAGCACGGCGCCGCGCACTATCTCGGCGGTGTAGGCGCCGGTGTTGAGGGTGAACGCCAGCAGGGCGCAGAACCAGGCCTCGGAGAAGAGCACCCAGGCGGGGCCGTTCTTGAGCCACTCCCACTGGGCGGCGCCGTAGTAGATGATAAACAACTGCACCAGCAGCGGGGTGCCGCGGAAGAAGTAGATATATGCCCAGATCGGCCCCTTGATCAGCCAGTTGCGGCTGTTGCGCAAAATGCCCATGGGCACCGCCAGCATGAGGCCAAGCATGAGGGAGGCCGCCACCAGCCAGATGGTGGTGTAGAAACCCTCCCAATAGGTGGGCCACTCCTTGAGAATGATGGAGAAATCCATGGCTTACCTCGTCTTGATCGTGATGTAGATACGCTCGGCACTGACACCGCGACTATCACAGTAAACGAATGACTGCATTGAATACGGCATGGCTTACCTCGTCTTGATGGCGTAGTGACGTTCGGCCCACTTGAGCGCCGAGGTCGAGACCGCGGTGAAGATCAGGAAGATCAACGCCACCGCCATGTAGAAGGTAAACGGCTGCTGGGTCGAGCCCGCCGCCAGGGACGCCTTTCGCACCATGTCATCGAGCCCGATGATGGAGACCAGGGCCGTGGTTTTCAGCAGTACCAGCCAGTTGTTGCCAAAGCCCGGCAGGGCGTGGCGCATCATCTGGGGGAAGAGGATCCGTACAAACACCTGGGTCGCCCGCATGCCAAAGGCGCGAGCGGCTTCCAGCTCTCCCTTGTCCACCGCCAGGATGGCGCCGCGGAAGGTCTCGGTCATGTAGGCGCCGAAGATGAAGCCTATGGTGGCGACCCCGGCCGCAAAGGGACTGATGTCGATGTAATCCGGCAGCAGGGAGATCCACTCCTGGTTCGGATTGCTCTCCAGCAGGTAGTTGTTGTAGGCCTCGTTGACCCAGGTACAGATCCCGTTGATCAGCACCTGGCCGCCGAAGAACAGCAGCATCATCAGCACCAGATCAGGGATGCCGCGAATGACGGTGGTGTAGGCGGTCGCGATGCCGCGCGCCCACTTGTAGGGGGATAGCTTGGCGAGCGCCCCCAGCATGCCGAGCACCAGCGCCAGCAGCAGGGAGGCCAGCGCCACCTCCAGGGTGACCCAGGCCCCCTCCAGCAGGGAGGCTTCGTATCCTTTCAAATCAAACATATGCGGCTCCATTGCAACGCATTGAGCGGGCTTGCCCGTCCCAATATCCTTTCAAACCAAACACATGCAGCTCCATTGCAACTAAGCGGGCCCATCGCTCCCTTGCGAGAGACAACGGGCCCGGTGACTACAGACTAGGGTCAACCTGTCGTGATGATTCGCCGCAATCCCTTCGGCGGCTACCCGGGGTAGCGCGCCTGGGGGTTACTCGCCGTAAACGTCGAAGTCGAAGTACTTGTCGTTGATTTCCTTGTACTTGCCGTTGGCGCGCAGGGCCAGGATGGCGGCATTGAATTTCTCTTTCAGATCCTTGTCAGCCTTGCGTACCGCTATGCCGGCACCCTCGCCAAACCACTTGGGATCGGTCAGTTTCGGGCCGACGAATTCGAAGGCATCGCCACCCTCTTTCTTCAGCAGACCGTCGCTGATGGCGGCGGAGTCGGCCATCACATAGTCAACCCGGCCGGATTTCAGATCGAGATAAGCCTCGTCTGCGGTGCCGTAGCGCTTGATGGTGGCGTTGGGGAAGTTGTCGGTGATGTAGGTGTCCATGGAGGTGGCGCGCTGCACGGCTATGGTCTTGCCATCCATGAAGGCCTTGTCGAGCTGCACCTCGGTGCCTTTCTTGGCGGCGAAGCGGGCCGGAATGTGCTGGTACTTCTGGGTGAAGTCCACCTTCTTCTTGCGCTCTTCGGTGATGTCCATGGTGGCGATGATGGCGTCATACTTGCGTGACAGCAGCGCCGGAATGATGCCGTCCCAGTCCTGCTTGACCAGGGTGCACTTCACCTTCATCTCTTCACACAGGGCGTTGGCGATGTCGATATCAAAGCCTTTCACCTCGCCGCTCGGCTCGGTCCAGGAGAAGGGAGGATAGGCACCCTCAACCCCGATCCGTACCTCTTTCCACTCCTTGGCCATCAGGCTACCGGAACACAGGGCCGTCATCACGGCAGTCGCCAGCATCAGCTTGTTCATGTATCTCTCCTTGATAAACACGTCGATCGTTGAAAACGCAGAATATTGAAAATACCGCTCCCCCATCAATAGATGGAAGAGATGAATTGTTTGAATCGCTCCGACTTGGGATGAGCGAAGATCTCCTTGGGATTACCCTCCTCCTCCACCCGCCCCTGGTGCAGGAACATCACCTTGTTGGAGACGTCACGGGCGAACGACATCTCGTGGGTGACCACCAGCATGGTGCGCCCCTCTTCTGCCAGCTCGCGCATCAGGCCGAGTACCTCGCCCACCAGCTCGGGATCGAGCGCCGAGGTGGGCTCGTCGAACAGCATCACCTCGGGCTCGACCGCGAGGGCACGGGCGATGGCGGCACGCTGCTGCTGGCCGCCGGAGAGGTGACCGGGGTAGTAGTCGCGCCGCTCCCACAGGCCCACCCGGTTGAGCAGTTGCTCCGCCTTGGCGATGGCCTCGGCACGGGGCACCTTGAGCACCTGGATGGGGACTTCGATGATGTTCTGCATTATGGTCATGTGCGACCAGAGGTTGAAGCTTTGAAACACCATGGCCAGACGGCTGCGAATGCGCTCCACCTGACGCATGTCCTCGGGCAGGCGTTCACCGGCCCGATTGCTCTTCATGCGGATCAGCTCGCCATGGAGTGAGACCGTGCCGGAAGAGGGGGTTTCCAGCAGATTGATACAGCGTAGAAAGGTCGACTTCCCCGAACCCGAGGAGCCGATCAGGGAGATAACATCCCCCTTGCGGGCCGTCATATCGATGCCCTTGAGCACTTCGTGGGTGCCAAAATACTTGTGCAGTTCACGAACTTCCAGTGCGGCAACGTCGCTCATCCATTACAACCTTGTCTGTCCCTAGACGCCGCTACGGCGTGACTCCACCATCGCAGATTTAACAAAAAGTTAACCGATGGCAACCTTCAGCGAAAATATCATTCAGGTAGTTAAAAAACAATACAGAACCGAGGTATTTAGTGGTTTATCTGTATTTTTATTGGCCTTGGCGGTATTTTTCAGCACTTTGTCTGCATAAAATCCGCTTTGCGCCGTCTCTGAGATACCGCCTTTTTATACCCGGAACGCACCAGTAGCAAGAAGATTCAGCCATTTCAGTCAGAAGCCATTCAGAGTCACTTTATTCACCCCACCTCGGCCGAACAAAACGCACTTTTTTCGAAATGGAATTGATTTTATTGGCGATGACGACCCGAGACCAAAGGGCTCAGGGAAGGCGGCCTCGCCATGCAAAAGTAACAAACCGATAAAAAAAGGGTCGAATGAAGCATACAAAATCATGGATTTATGACTCTTGGCCAAAAAGTAGTGGTAATGTGTCGTTTTCCCAGTTTTGTGACCGAGGCCCCAATGTTGCTGAATGTGTTGCTGATCCTGCTACCGCTGGTGATTGGCTATCTTGTCCCCCTCTCCTCCACCCGGCTCATCAAGCTGATCAATCAGTCGCTGGGCAAGATGGTCTACCTCATCCTGTTCCTGATGGGGCTGGGGCTGGCCTATGTGGAGAACCTCGGCAGCAACCTGGCGGTGATCTTCAAGGTGGCCGGGGTGATGCTGGCCGCCATCACCGCCTGCAACCTGCTGGCACTCTGGTGGCTGGACAGGCGCAGCCCCCCCACCCATGAGGCGAGCGACGCCAAGATGCCGAGCAAGCTGCATCTGTTGTGGGAGTCCCTCCAGCTCTGCTTCGTGGTGCTGGGCGGCGTGCTGCTGGGGCTGCTGGTGGACTTGCGCGACCTGCCCATCGACAAGTGGAGCGAGTGGGCCCTGATGCTGTTGCTGCTGCTCATCGGCATCCAGATGCGCAACTCCGGCATGCGGCTGCGCCAGATCCTGCTCAACCCCTGGGGCATGAAGATAGCCGCCACCGTCATCCTCAGCAGCTGGCTCGGCAGCCTGCTGGCGGCCCAGTTGCTGGGGATGCCCTCGAGCCACGCCCTGGCGCTCGCCTCCAGCTTCGGCTGGTATTCGCTGTCGGGCATACTGGTGGCCGACAAGCTGGGGCCAGTGCTCGGCTCCGCCGCCTTCATCAACGATCTGGGACGCGAGCTCATCGCCATCCTCATCATTCCAGTGCTGATGCGTCGCCACCCCTCCGCCGCCATCGGCTATGGCGGCGCCACCGCGCTCGACTTCACCCTGCCGGTCATCCAGAAATCCGGCGGCATCCAGGTGGTGCCGGTGGCCATCGTCTCGGGCTTTATCCTGAGCCTGCTCGGCCCCATCCTGATCCTGGGTTTCCTCGCTATCTGAGCCTGGCGCGACCGCTCAGGCGGAAAAAAGCCCGGCAGCAGTGCCGGGCTTTTTGTTGGTTAAGGGGCGCGCCATCTCTAGGTTCGCCACTGGCCGCCACTCATCACCCTCTCGATGGCGAGGCTCCCCGGCGCTATCAGCAGCAGATCCGCATCCTGCCCCACCCCTATCACCCCCTTGCCAGCCAGCCCCAGGGCTCGCGCCGGATTGGCCGTGACCACCCCCAGGGCGACCTCGAGCGACACCCCGAGGGCGCAGGCACGAACGCACTCCTGCCACAGGCTGGCAATCTGGCCGCAGCGCATCTCCACAAGGCGCCCCTCGCCATCAAATCGCGGCAGGCTGGCGTTGGCATCCGAGCTGAAGCTGATGCGATCGGCAGGCACACCGGCCGCCACCAGCGCCACCAGCGCCTCTGCCGCCAGTTGCTCGCCATCGTCCAGCAGCTCGGGGAAGCTCGAGGTGGTGAGATCGATCCAGCCCCCCGCCCGGCCCCAGTCGATGGCCTCGGCAAAGAGCCAGGGGTTGCGGTTGCAGTGGGTGGGATAGAGCTGGCGCAGGGGGATGTCGGTGCCATCGCACAGGGCCCGCAGGGGGGCCAGGGCCCCGCGGCCATCCCCGACGTGGAAGAAGCTGACCCCGCTCTTGCCCGCGAGCAGCCCGGCCACCCGCGCCTCGCTCACCAGCCGCGCCAGCTCGTCATGAGTCGGCGCACTGGATCTGTGATCGCTGATGGCCAGCTCCCCCACCCCCAGCACCTCGGGGATCAGCATGATGTCCGACTCCACCCTGCCGGTGAGGGTCTTGACCGGCAGGTGATAGGAGCCGGTGTACATGTAAGCGCTCACCCCGGCGGCGCGAAACTCGCGCACCTTGCCGAGCACCTGGGCCGGGGTGCGGGTCAGGCTGTCGGTGCCGAGCGCCGCCACCAGGGTGGTGACACCCGCCGCCAGGGCCTCCCCCGCCGCGAGTTCTGGGGTGCGAAAGGCAAAGCCCCCCTCCCCACCGCCCCCCGTGATGTGGGCCAGGGGATCCACCAGCCCGGGCACCAGGTAGCGGCCACGGCCATCGACGCGCACCAGCGGCCAGTCAGGGGGGACAGTCAACCCCTTGCCCAGCCAGGCGATGCGGCCGTCGGCCACCAGCAGATCCTGCTGGCCGAGCGGGGCCGGGCTATGAATTTCCGCACCCTCGATCAGGGTCAACATGGGCATCTCCTTGTTTCATCACCGCTTGCTGCGAAAAAAGAGAGGGAGCAAGCTCCCTCCCCCCCATCAACCACCATAAATATCGTACTTGAAGTACTTCTGGTTGATCTCCTGATACTTGCCATTGGCCCGCAGGGCCTTGATCGCCTCGTCCAGCTTGGCCTTGAGATCCTGATCGCCCTTGCGTACCGCAATCCCCATGCCGTCACCAAACCACTGGCGATCGGTCAGGGCCGGCCCCACATACTCGAACTTGTCCCCGCCCGCCTTGCTGAGCAGCCCCTGATCGATGGCCGAGGCGTCGGCCAGCAAGGCCAGCACCCGGCCCGCCTTCAGATCGAGATAGGCCTCGTCGGCATTGCCGTAACGCACTATGGTGACGTCGGAGCCAAAGTTGTCCGTCAGGTACTTGTCGTGGGTGGTGGCGCGCTGTACACCTATGCGCTTGCCTGCCATCCCCGCCGGGGTCAGCTCCAGCGTTGTGCCCTTGGCCGCCACGAAGCGGTTGGGGATATGGGCATATTTCGCGGTGAAATCCACCTTCTTGCGCCGCTCGTCGGTGATCGACATGGCGGCGATGATCCCGTCGTATTTGCGCGACAACAGGGCCGGGATCATGCCGTCCCAATCCTGCGCCACCAGCTCGCACTTGACGGCCATCTGCTGGCACAGGGCATTGGCGAGATCGATGTCAAAGCCCTTGATCTCCCCCGATGCATCGGTCCAAGAGAAGGGAGGATAGGCGCCCTCCACACCGAAGCGCACGGTTTTCCACTCCTTGGCCATGACGGGGGTGGTGAGCAGGCAGGCAGCAAAGAGGGCTGACAGGGTCAGTTTGGTATTCATCATGAGTACTCCATTACATAGAAAGCGCACAGGCGCGGTCAAGGCATCGCAAGCCTGGGCAGGCGATGGCCAACAAACGGCAAAACGCGGATGAGCGAGATCACGCCCCCGTGGGTATCAATGATCGACAGGTATCAATGATCGACAGGTATCAATGATCGACAGGTATCAATGATCGACAGGTATCAATGATCGACGGGTATCAATGATTGGCGGGCGTCAATGAGCTGCTCCGGGGCCTCGATCTATTCGTCGAACCACTCGGAGAGGTAGAAAGGCTTGAAGTAGAAGGCCAGAAAAAAGCCTCTGGCTTTGCGCATCATGATGGTTTGTCGCGTCCTGTGACAGAGATGAAAGCCACCTTAGCACGCCCCAAATTTGCCCTGCAAGAGGGGCTTGCAGGGCAATCAAAAAATCCTGACCATGGCCAACAGAACCAGGATCCTCTAGGCTCTGAGCACCTTGTCATCGACCTGCCAACGACCCTGATTCCATGAACTACCTGGCGCACCTCCATCTGGCGGCCCACACCCGAAGCTCCCTCACCGGCAACCTGCTGGGGGACTTCGTCAAGGGGCCGCTGCCCACTGGCCTCGCGGCCCATTTCGATGAGGGTATCTGGCTGCACCGCAAGATAGATGCCTTCACCGATGCCCACCCCGAGCACAGGGCGGCGGTCGCCTGCTTCGAGGCCCCCTGGCGCCGCTTTGGCGGCATCCTGGTGGACATGCTCTACGACCACTGGCTGAGCCACCACTGGCAGCAATTCAGTCCGGATCCCCTGCCCCGCTTCCTGCAGCAGAGCTATGGCCAGCTGCTGGCGGATCACGCCCACCTGCCGGATGGGCTGCCCATGGCCCTCAAGCGGATGGCCGAGCAGGACTGGATTGCCTCCTACGGGCGCCGGGAGGGGCTGGGTCAGGCCCTCAACGGCATAGGCCGGCGCCTGCGTCGTCCCCTGCTGCTGGGGGAGGCGCTCCATACCCTGGATGAGGGCCGCTGGCGCGACTGTGAGCTGGGGTTTCTGCGCTTCTATCCCGAGGTGATGCGCTTTAGTGAGGGGCAACTCACCCACTACCGCGCGGGCCAGGGCGAGGCGGGATCAGGACAATAAAAAACGCCCCGAGCGGGGCGTTGAGAGGGCGATATTACTGCACTTCATCCTTTTTCTTGCGGATGCTGAGGCCAAGCTCACGGCCGCGTTGGCGGGCGTAATAGATGGTGCCGACGAAGGCCAGGGTGGTGAACACCAGCTCCACCACCGCCAGCCACCGCTCCCCTTCATCCGTGGTGATCAGGGTCAGGGCGTGGAGGAAGTAGGGCATCAGCACGAAGTTGCCCCAGGCATGGGTATAGGGGTTGCCCTGCACTATGCCCTTCAGGGGGAACAGCAGCGGCACAGTCCAGATCACCGGCAGCAACCAGGGGTTGAGATCCGGGTGGGGCGAGAGCCACAGATGCCAGAGCAGGACCCAGGCCAGCAGGCCGAAGAAGCCAACCAGGGTCAGCAGACGGGCGAAGCGGGTGCTCACTTGAGGATCTCCAGCACCAGCTCGGGGGGGCGGCCGATGCGGGCCTGACCATTCTTGATGACAATGGGGCGCTCGATGAGCTTGGGATGCTGGTGCATGGCACGAATGAGGGCATCGCCGTTCACATCAGCCAGCCCCAGCTCCTTGTAGAGATCTTCCTTGGTGCGCATCAGCTGGCGCGGATCGGCAAAGCCCAGCTGGGCCAGCAGGGTGCGGATATCATCCTCGCTCGGCGCCTGTTCCAGATAGAGCACCACCTCGGGGGCTATCCCGTGCTGTTCCAGCAAGGCCAGGGTTTCACGGCTCTTGGAGCAGCGCGGGTTGTGATAGATTTGGGTCTCGCTCATGGTAACTCCCTGATATTGCAAGATGGGACAACAAATGGCGCTATTGTAGGGGAAACGGATGGGCAGGGTAAGCGGGAGGCCTGTGGAAATGAAACGAATATGTTGGCTGATTGTGGCCGCCCTGCTGGGGGCCTGCACGCCGGCCCCCCAGTTCATCGACGGAACGGGCAAGAACGTCAGCCTGAGCGCCCTGGCGGGCAAGCCGCTGCTGGTCAACTACTTCGCCCCCTGGTGCGCCCCCTGCCTGCGGGAGATGCCACGCCTCAACGCGCTGGCGGCGGAGGGCCAGATCGCCGTGGTGGCCATCAACTACGATCCGACCACCCCGGCAGAGCTGGGCCAGCTGGCAACCCGATACGAGATCAAGGTGCCGCTGCTGATCGCCAATGCGGATGCCAGCCTCCCCTTCCCGCGCCCGGGCGCCCTGCCCACCAGCTATCTGCTCGATAGTGAGGGCAAACTCAAGCAGACACTGGTCGGCGAGCTCGACCAGCAGCAGATCGAGATGCTCAGAGCGGCCGCCAGCAGCCTGAGTCACTAGCGCGGCGCGCTCCGACATCAACACCATAAACAACAAGGGCGCACCGTGGTGCGCCCTTGTTGTATTGGCAAATGCCCGGTGTCGTTAGCCCTTGAGGCTATCGAGATCCTTCTTCGCCCGCTCCAGCTGGGTGATGCGTGCCTCTATGCGGGCCAGGGTCAGCTTGTCGCTGGTGGTGCCACGGGCCACGATCAGCTCGTCGATGGCCGCCTGGTAATCACCGCGCAGGGAGAGGGTCTCCGCCCGCGCCATGTGCAAGTCCGTCATCCTTCCCGCCTTGCGATAGGCATCCGACAGCAGGCTCCAGGCCAGGCTGTTCTCGTCATGCTCCCGGGCATAAGGATCCAGGATGGCGATGGACTTCTTGTAGTTACCCGCCTCCAGATAGGCGTTGCCGAGGTTGACCACCACCACCTCGTTGTCCGGCATCCGGGTGCGGAAGCGCTCCAGCCGGGCGATGGCCTGGGCGCTGCGCCCCTTGGCGAGATCGATGTCGGTCAAGGCATCCACCACGAAGAGATCTTCCGGATGGCGGGCGGCCAGACTCTGCATCAGGGTATCGGCCTCGTCGGTGCGCTTGAGCTGCAACAGGGCCAGCGCCTTGCCATAGGTGGCGGCGTCTTTGAGGGGGTAGTCCCCCTTCTGCAGGCGGCTGTCGAAGTAGGTGAGCAGCGCCTGGGGGCTCTCGGTGCCGTAGCGCACCTGGATACGCACCTTGGCCAGCCAGAAGTCGAGACTGGGGGGCAAGGCGCGGCGGCCATAGCTGTTGGCGCGGGCGCGGGCTTCGCTGATCCGGGTCTCCGGCAGGGGGTGAGTGAGCAGCATCTCGGGCGGCTTGCTGGCGTAGCGGTACTCCGCCGCCAGTTTCTGGAAGAAGCTGGCCATGCCCATGGGATCGAAGCCGGCGTCATAGAGCGTCTTCATGCCGATGCGGTCCGCTTCGTACTCGTTGTCCCGGGTATAGTTGATGGCCGACTGCATGGAGAGCCCGAGGGTGGTCTGCAGCGCGGCTATACCTGCGGTGGGGTTGATCACCGCCAGCGCAATGGAGCCCACCAGACCGGCCAGGGTCATGGCCGAGCTGCTCGCCTGCGCCTCCATGTAACGGGCTATGTGGCGCTGGGTCACGTGGGTGATTTCGTGAGCCAGCACCGAGGCCAGCTCGCTCTCGTTGTCGGCGTAGAGGAAGAGGCCGGTGTGCACCTTGACCCGCCCGCCGAGGAAGGCGGCCGCGTTGATGCTGGGATCATTGATGAGGAAGAAGGTAAAGGGGAAACGCACCCCGTCGGCATTGGTGAGCAGGCGCTGACCCAGATCGTCGATGTATTCGCTCAGCACGGGGTCATCGATGATGGGCAAACCCGCCCGGGCAAACCGCATGAAGGCATTGCCATAGCGCACTTCCTGCTCGATGGGCAGGGCGGCAACCCCGGCGGTGCCGATGTCGGGCAGCTGGTTGTTCGCCTGAGCCTGAAAGGTCGCGCTCATCAGGGATATCAGCAGGGGAAGCGATGCCATCAAGGGGGAAAAACGGGCCACAGTGTTTCTATCTCCATCAGAAGGGGCTCGGGCAGAATACCCTTGCCCATCAAGGCCCACAAGCGTTGTTTCATACTGGTATCACGGCCATAATGACCACCACGCACGCGATGGAATCCTCATGGAACAGCTCGACCTGACACCCTGGCGTTGTCCCGAGCCGCTGATCCGGCTCAAGCTCTGGTTGCGCCAGGCAAGACCCGGCCAATCCCTGCACCTCATACTGGGGGATGCCGGCTCCCGGCAGGATATTCCGGCCTACCTGCAACGCCTGGGCCACAGCGTCCGTCCCCTGGAGGAGTCCGCCGCTCGCCTCTCCCTGCTGCTCGTGGTCGGGAGCCGGCCATCATGATGTCGCCAGGCCCCGGGCTGCCCCTTTCCATCCTGATGACACGGTAAACACCAAGGAAGCCTCGATGTTAGATGTATTGAAGCGCTGGTATCAGACCCGTTTTTCCGACCCCGATGCCGTTGCCCTGTTCCTGCTATTGGTGTTCTGCTTCGCCGTGCTCTGGCTGTTCGGCGATCTGCTGGCCCCCCTGCTGGTGGCCGTGGTGATGGCCTATCTGCTGGAGTGGCCGGTCAGCCGCCTGCAACGCACCGGGCTCTCCCGCCCCCTGGCCACCAGCCTGGTGCTGCTGCTGTTTCTCTCTGTGACCACCATGATGCTGCTGGGGCTCATCCCCACACTGGTGAGCCAGGGGGTCAACCTCGCCAAGGAGGCGCCCTCCATGCTGGCTCATGCCCAGGACGCGGTGCGCACCCTGCCGGAAAAATACCCCGAGATAGTCGACGTCAGCCTGGTCGAAACCATCATAGACAACATTCGCCAGCGCATTCTGGCCGGGGGGGAGCAGCTGGTGAGCGCTTCCCTCAGCTCCCTCATCAACGTGGTGGCCATCCTCATCTACGCCATCCTGGTACCCCTGATGGTGTTCTTCATGCTCAAGGACAAGCAGGTGCTGATGGGCGGCCTGCGCCGCTTCCTGCCCCGCAATCGCACCCTGGTCAACCGGGTCTGGGTGGAGATGAACGATCAGATCATCAACTACATCCGCGGCAAGGTGATCGAGATCCTCATCGTCGGGGTGGCGACCTACATCCCCTTCGCCCTGATGGGGCTGCGCTACTCGGTGCTGCTGGCGGTGGCGGTCGGCTTCTCCGTGCTCATCCCCTACATAGGGGCGGTGGCGGTGACTGTGCCCGTCGCCATGGTGGCCCTGTTCCAGTGGGGGCTGACCCCGGACTTCGCCTGGCTGATGGTGGCCTATCTGGTCATTCAGGCGCTGGACGGCAACCTGCTGGTGCCCCTGCTCTTCTCCGAGGCGGTCAACCTGCACCCTGTGGCCATCATCATCGCCGTGCTGGTGTTTGGCGGGCTCTGGGGATTCTGGGGAGTCTTCTTCGCCATTCCCCTGGCGACCCTGGTGAAAGCTGTGCTCAACGCCTGGCCCAAGCGGGACGAGACGCCCCGCCCTACCCCCTGATGAGAAGAGAGGCTTTCGCCTCTCTTTTTTATCACCGCGAACTCATCGACCACGGACTCGGTTCCCGCCTGAATCCAGCTGCAGCACAACGACGCTATCGACTTGAATTTCAAATAAAAACAGGCTTCACTGACAAGGCCATCGGCAGTATGCTCTGCCAGCCCCGACTCTGAAGGATCAGTCCATGTCCCCTGCTCGTACCCTGCACAGCGCCGCGCTTGGCGCACTCCTGACCCTGCTGTTCGCGACCCCGGCCCGGGCCGAGGTCGATCTCGGCTCCCTCGATATCTTCGTGCAGGACAGCCCCACCAGCCCGGTGCCCAAGGGACTGGTGCTGGGTGGCGCCGTCATCGGTGGCGATGCCCGCTATCAGGGCCAGGATGACACAGCCCTCGCAATACCGGGTTTCATCTACTTCGGCGAGCAGTTCATGTTCCTCGGGGACAGGGCCCGCTACTACTTTCACAAGGATGACAGTTTCGCCGCCTACGGCTACGGCAGGATGCGCTTTGGCAACCTGGATCCCGACGATGCCCCCGAGCTGGCCGGCATGGAGGAGCGCAAGTGGGAGCTGGAAGGGGGCATAGGCGCCAGCCTCATCACCCCCTATGCCCTGCTCAGCACCCGCCTCAGCACGGACGTGACCGGGCGCAGCAACGGCCAGGAGCTGCTGCTGTGGGCCGACTTCCCCATATTGCGGGACAGGCTGCTCATCATGCCCGGCATGGGGATGATGATCCGCAGCGACAAGATGGCGAACTACTACTTTGGCGGCGTCTCGGGGGGCGAGGCCACGGGGCTGCGCCCAGAGTGGGACACGGGCACCACCCTCTCACCCATGGCGGCCATCATCACCAGCTACCGTTTCAGCCCCCACTGGATCGGCATGTTTGCCGCCAACTACGAGCTCTACGACGACGACATCGCGGACAGCCCCATAGTCCAGCACAAGGGGGAGCTCTACGCCGGCTTCGCCGTGGGTTACATCTGGTAGCCCCGCTGCCAACCAACAAGAAGGGAGCCCATGGCTCCCTTCTTGTTTGATGTGGTTAGCACGGCAAGGGGCCATCACAGGGTGGCCAGAAACTCGGCCAGGGTCCGGTTGACGAACTCGGGGTTCTCCAGGGTCGAGATGTGGCCCGCGGCCGGGATCTCCTTGAAGGGGCAGGCCAGTGCCTCGGCCATCAGATAGCCCTCCAGCACAGGGCGCGCCTTGTCCTCGCAGCCTGTCATCACCAGGCTCGGCACGTCCATCTCTTCGAGCCACTCGATGCGATCCTCCCGGGTCACGAAGCTGCGCCCCACCGCCACCAGGCTAGCCACCTGATCCGCTGGCCAGCTGGCGAGGCGTGCCTTGAAGCCGCTCATCAGGGCGGGATCCGGCTCATGGGCAAAGAAGAGCGGCGCCACCTGATCGATGACGGGGGCCGGCAGACTGCCAAGCTGCTCTATCATGGCCAGCATGCCGAGGTAGCGCTCGCAGGGGATCTGGGGCTCCCAGCCAACGAAGGTGTCCATCAGCACCACTCCCTTGAGCCGCGCCGGGGCCATCCTGGCGAGTTCCACGCCCCACATGCCGCCAATGGAGAGCCCCACCAGCACGCACTCCTCTATGTCGAGGGCATCGAGCAGGGCCAGGTGATGCCGGGCCAGGGTTTCAAGGGAGCAGGGGCCTTCCGGCAAAGAGTCGGAATCCCCGTGGCCCCAGAGCTCGGGCACTATGCAGCGATAGCTACTCTTGAGCGCCTCGACTTGCGGTGCCCACATGGCACTGTCCCACAGGTAGCTGTGGCCAAAGAGCAGTACAGGGCCCTGCCCCTCGTCCAGATAGGCCATGCGGCGGCCCGCTATCTCCATAAAATGCTTCATGTTATCTCCTGTTGCCAGCTGCCGATGATGAGACGGCAGTGCAAATCGCCATAAAGGGCTTGATGTTTTTGCTATTGCCAGCGGCTGATGAGGCGGCAGTGTAACACGCCGGCCTTGGCAGTGGCGCCTCCCTGGTGCAAGCTGGGGTGACGCACAGAAAGGACTCAAACAGGAGAAGATCATGCCGAAGGAAAAGAGCAAGAAACGCCCGCGCCTGGACAAGAAAACCTATGAGCACCACCTCACCCAGCTGCAGGAGGAGCTGGTCAAGCTGCAGGAGTGGGTCAAGCAGGAGGGGCTCAAAGTGGTGGTGCTGTTCGAGGGGCGCGATGCCGCCGGCAAGGGGGGGGTCATCAAGGCGATCACCGAGCCCCTCAACCCCCGGGTCTGCCGGGTCACCGCCCTGCCCGCCCCCTCGGACAGGGAGCGCACCCAGTGGTACTTCCAGCGCTATGCCGCCCACCTGCCCTCGGCGGGGGAGATGGTGCTGTTCGATCGCTCCTGGTACAACAGGGCCGGGGTGGAGCGGGTGATGGGCTTTTGCACCGACGCCGAATACCGCGAGTTTCTGCGTGCCTGCCCCGAGTTCGAACGGATGCTGACTCGCTCCGGCATCACCCTCATCAAGTACTGGTTCTCGGTCAGTGATGAAGAGCAGGAGAAGCGCTTCAAGGAGCGCATCAACACCCCCATCAAGCGCTGGAAATTCAGCCCCATGGACTTGCAGTCCCGTTCCCGCTGGGTGGAGTATTCGCGCGCCAAGGATGACATGTTCACCTACACGGATACCGAGGATAGCCCCTGGTTCGTGGTCGATGCCGACGACAAGCGCCGCGCCCGCCTCAACTGCATCGCCCACCTGCTCGGCAAGGTGCCCTACGAGGCTATCCACTACGAGCCCATCAAGCTGCCCCCCATCAAGACCGAGGGCTATGAGCGCCCGCCCCTGGCCAGCCAGACCTTCGTGCCCGACATCACCGCCGAGCTATAAGCCTTCACCCCGTCACCCCGCCCGGTTTCCCACGCGGCAGGCAATAAAAAGCCGGTCATTCGACCGGCAAAAAGGCATTGAATACTATGGAAACCTGCACTGCAACACCATCAGGTGCGGATATATCTGGCGGTACGGGGGAACGCCTGCTCCTTGACATCGAACAGGTAGCAGGCCTCGGCCGGAATGCCGACGCTGTACTCCTGACCCGTGGCCACGTCCACGTCTGAGCTGGCCTTGACGGTAAAGTCGTGACCATCCACATCCATATAGACGAAGGACTCGGCCCCCAGGTGCTCTGCCACCTGGACTATGCCGCTCACCTTGCTGTCGGCGTGGGCGTGATCCAGCGGCACCAGGTGCTCGGGACGAATGCCCAGTTCCACCTTGTCACCGACAGAGCCGCTGCGGGCATCGACCCGGGCACGCACTGTGTCGCCGGAAGTCAGCTTGACCACGCACTCCTGCTCGCCTATCTCCAGCAGCTCCCCCGCCAGGAAGTTCATCTTGGGTGAGCCGATGAAGCCCGCCACGAACTTGTTGTCCGGGTTGTGGTAGAGCTCGAGCGGCGTGCCGAACTGCTCCAGGTTGGTGGTCGCCTCGCCCTTGAGCGGGCTCAGCACCACGATGCGGTTGGCCAGGGTCATGGCCTCCACCTGATCGTGGGTCACGTAGATGATGGTGGAGTTGAGCTCCTTGTGCAGCTTGGCGATCTCGATGCGCATCTTGACCCGCAGGGCGGCATCCAGGTTGGACAAGGGTTCGTCAAACAGGAACACCTGGGGTTGCTGCACTATGGAGCGACCTATGGCCACCCGCTGGCGCTGACCGCCGGAGAGGGCCTTGGGCTTTCTGTCCAGCAGGGGTTCGAGACCCAGGATCTCGGCGGCACGCATCACCCGCTTGTGGATGTTCTCCTTGTCCATCTTCTTGAGCTTGAGGCCGAAGGCCATGTTCTCGTAGATGTTCATGTGCGGGTAGAGGGCGTAGGACTGGAACACCATGCCCACGTTGCGCTCAACCGGCGGCACGTCGTTCATGTAACGACCGCCTATGGTCAGCTCACCGCTGGTGATGTCCTCCAGCCCTGCGATCATCCGCAGCAGGGTGGACTTGCCACAACCGGACGGGCCGACGAAGACGATGAACTCCCCTTCCTTGATGGCCAGGTTGATGTTGCGCAGCGTGTCCTTGTGGACAGCCGGATCGTAGTTTTTGCGAACGTTGTTGAGTACTACTTCAGCCATGACGAGCTCCGCTCTGAAATCTGTGCAAATCGTGATAGTCGGGGGAGCACTCCCCCGGCCATTAAAACCTTAACCTTTCACACCGCCCGCGGTGAGGCCACCGACCAACCAGCGCTGCGCCATGAGGAACACCACTGTGATGGGCAGGCCGGACAGCACGGCGGCGGCGGCGAAGTCACCCCACAGATAGTTCTGCGGATAGAGGTATTGCTGGGCACCGACCGCCAGGGTCAGGTTGTTCACATCCTGCAGCAGGATGGAGGCCACGGGCACCTCGGTGATGGAACCGATGAAGGCCAGAATGAAGACCACCGCCAGTATGGGCACCGACAGGGGCAGCAGGATCAACCTGAATGCCTGCCAGGGGGTCGCGCCATCGATGGCCGCAGCTTCCTCGAGGGAGGAGTCTATGGTCTCGAAGTAGCCCTTGATGGTCCAGACGTGCAGCGCTATGCCGCCCATGTAGGCCAGGATCAGACCGCCGTGGGTGTTCAGACCCAGCCAGGGGATGTAGTCGCCAATCTTGTTGAACAGCGCATAGATGGCCACCAGCGCCAGCACCGCCGGGAACATCTGGAAGATCAGCATCCCCTGCAATATGGTCTGCTTGCCACGGAACCGCAGGCGGGCAAACGCATAGGCACAGGTGGTGGAGAGCACCACTATCATCAGGGCCGTGATGCCCGCGATCTTGATGGAGTTCCACAGCCAGGTCAGCACAGGGAACGGCGGTGGCGTTATGCTGCCATCGGCGTTGGTGATGGACATGCCAAGCGCCAGCTTCCAGTGATCCAGGGTCGGGTTGGAGGGGATTATCTCCCCCACCGAGAAGTTGCCGTTACGGAACGAGATGGCGATAACCATGATCACCGGGAAGATGATCAGCGCCAGGAAGCCCCACATGACCAGGTGGGTTGCCCACACCCGGTATTTCACTGATTTGGGTTGTACGATAGCCATTGAGAAGCCTCCTTACAGCTTGTCCGCTTTGGACAATTTCAGGTTGAGCAGTGCAAGCGCGCCGACGATCAGGAAGATGGCGGTGGCGATGGCACTGGCCAGACCGTAGTCCTGACCACCCGAGCCCTGGAACGCGATCCGGTAGGTGTAGTTCACCAGCAGATCCGTGGTCCCGGCCGGGGTACTGGCCCCTATGATGTCCGGCGCCCCGTTGGTCAACAACTGGATAAGCACGAAGTTGTTGAAGTTGAAGGCAAAGGATGCAATCAACAGCGGAGTCAGCGGCTTCATCAGCAGCGGCACTGTGATCTTGAAGAAGTTCTGTACCGGACCCGCACCGTCCATGGCAGACGCCTCATAGAGATCTTCCGGGATGGCCTTGAGCAGGCCCATGCAGAGGATCATCATGTAGGGGTAGCCGAGCCAGGTGTTGACGATGAGGATCATCACCTTGGCCAGGAAGGGGGTGGTGTACCAGTCCGGCTTGATGCCGAACGCCGCTTCCAGGAACAGGTTGATCTCGCCGAAGTTCTGGTTGAACAAGCCCTTGAACACCAGGATGGAGATGAACGCCGGTATCGCATAGGGCAGGATCAGCATGACCCGGTAGAAACCGCGCCCCCTGAGCTGCTCCCACTGCACCAGGCACGCCATCACCATGCCGATGGCCAGGGTGAAGGCCACGGAGCAGGCGGAGAAGATCACCGTCCAGACGAAGATCTGCATGAAGGGACCCTGGATACCCGGGTCTGTCATGATGCGGACGAAGTTCTTCCAGCCCACGCTCACCACGAAGCCAGGGGCCATGCCCTTGCCGACGAAGTGACCGTCAGCATCTATGTACTGATAGAAGCCGGTGTCCGGGTTCGGCAGCATCAGCTCGCCGTTCTGGTTGTCCCGTAGCAGGTTGCCGTCCTTGATAACGACACCGGACTTGAGCACGGCCCCGTCAACCAGCTGGGTATAGAGCGGCTTTTGCGCCGCAAACTTGCGCAGGCTGCTCAGGGTCAGGTGGATGTTGCCATCCGGCAGTACCAGATCCAGGGCGCTCAGGTGAGTGCGGTGATCGACGATGGCACGTATGGGTGCCGCCTGGTCGAGCGCTTCCCCGTTCAGGGGTTGCAGCTGAACAACCTGTGGCTCGTCACGGACCCGTCCTTCACGGACGGCCAGGGTACGCGCCTTGTTGTTCAGCAGGGTAAGGGGTTGACTGATAAAGGATTGGTCGTCCTGTTGCAGCAGCAGCTGAAACTGATTGTTCTCACCACCCAGGAGGGTGAAATCGAATTCACCGCCGGTCACCTTATAGATTTTTTTCAGATGGAAATCCCGTGCCTGCTCGAGAGAGAGCAGGTTGGCACCCGAGTAGTTGGTGAAGGCGATGCCGATCGTGTAGGCAAGAGGGAAGATGATAAAAACAACCATGCCTGCCACACCGGGGAAGATATAGCGGTGGGCATAGGTCTTCTTGTTCATGAAGACATAGAGACCGACAGAAACGACCACCAGATCGAGCAGGGCAAACACCCACTCGCCGCTGGCATACATCATCACGGCCGCATAACCATTAAGCACTGCAATCAGTGCCGCCATGGTCCACTTCAGCCAGACGTACTTGTCTTTCTTCGGACCGGCATAGGATTCGATAGAAGGTACAACTTCCATGCCAATTAACCTTTATTGCGCCAAGAGAGATTGGAGAGAGTGGGAGGCCCGAAGGCCTCCCTGGTGCTAGCTTACTGGACGATGCGCTTGGCAGCGGTATCCAGGGCTTCGTCAACGCTCTGACGGCCAGAGGTGACGTTCTTGAGGGCAGTTTCGAAGGAAGACCAGAAACGGCTCATCTCAGGCACGGACGGCATCGGCTCGCCATTCTGGGCGTTCTGCATGGTGGCCTTGATGTTGGCATCGGATTCCAGAGTCTTCTGGAAGGACTTCAGTGCCACGGCGCCCAGCGGCTTGTCGGCGTTCACCGGTGCCAGACCGGCGTCGGTCAGCAGGTAGTTTTCCAGGAACTCGATGGCCAGATCCTTGTTCGGGCTGGCGGCGTTGATGGTGGCACCCAATACGCCAACGAAGGCTTTGGCCGGCTTGCCGTTCAGGGTCGGCAGCGGCGCTACGCCGTACTTGATGCCGCTCTTGTCCAGGTTGCTCCAGGCCCAGGGGCCATTGATCATCATGGCCACTTCGCCCTTGTTGAACTTGGCATCCATCACACCGTAGTCGATGCCTTTTTCCAGGTGACCGGATTTGATCATCTCGGAGATGTAGCCCACACCGGCCTTGGCGCCTGCGTTGTTCACGCCGGTGTCTTTCACGTCATAACCGGTAGCGGTTTTCTTGAAGGCGTAACCACCGTTGGCAGCCACCAGGGGGTAGCTGAAGTAGGGGGTGTCATAGGCCCACATGATGGCGCGCTTGCCACTCTTCTTCAGCTCTTCGTCGATCTTGGCGATCTCTTCGAAGGTCTTGGGCGGGTTGGGCAACAGATCCTTGTTGTAAATCAGGCTGACGGCTTCGACCGCGACCGGGTAGCCATAGGTCTTGCCATCGACTGCCATGGCGTCCCAGGCGAACTGCTCGAACTTGGCCTTGGTGGCGGCGTTCGGCGTCACTGGCACCAGCAGACCGGCCTTGACCCACTCACCATAACGGTCGTGAGCCCAGAAGAAGATGTCCGGGCCGTTGCCGGTGGCGGCAGCTTGCTGGAACTTCACTTCTACCTGGTCCGGGTGCGCAACGGTCACCTTGATGCCGGTCTCGGCTTCAAACTTCTTGCCTACTTCGGCCAGGCCGTTGTAGCCCTTGTCACCGTTGATCCAGATGGTCAGCTGGCCTTCGTCAATCGCAGCAGTGGCTGAGCAAGCCACACCCAGGGTAGCCAGACCGATCAGGGATGACAGCAATTTCTTTTTCATGAGCCTTTCCTTGTATTAGTTCCGCGCTGTAAGAGCATTGTGTGCGAGATGAATATTATCCCAAGCCTGCAACGCCTCACATGACACGCCTCGCATTTTTGAAATGCAATTACGTATTTTCTTCCAGAAAGTTATGAAAACATTTTCTTATTTCAGCGACTTATCGGGATTTATCGCCATATTTTTGGCCTTACATGGAAAATTAATTACCAAAAAGAAATAAATTTACACCATTGAAAGGGGTTTCACCCCATTGAAAACCCTTTCAACTCCATTATTTTGTTTAATGTGTTAACAAAAGTACCAAGCCGGATTCCAGGTTCATCTCCCCCTTAAATAAAAAGGCACCGGAGCGAACTCCGGTGCCTTTTTGCCAGAAATGGTGACTGGATCACATTATGACTGACGCAGCAGCTGATCCTTGAGGTTGGGCGGCACGCCACGTATGGTCAGGGTGTCGGTCTGGGGATCGTAGAAGACCCGGCTGTTCAGCAATTTCTGCTCGAAGCTGAGGGTCAGGCCGCCACCCGAGCCGACAAACTTGGTCAGGCCGCGCAGGGTGGAGCGATCGGCCGGGAAGCGATCTTCCAGCTCATATTCCTGGCCGATGAAGCTGTAAAAATCGAGATCGCCATCGCCAGGCAATTCCGCCGAGAGCTCCTTGATTTCGATCTCTTCACCGGCACTCGCCTGCTCGGTGCAATATTTGAAGACCTGCTTCTTGTAATCATTGCGCTCGGCGGGTTCGAGCTGGCGGCTGTCGCAGTAATCGTCTACCGCCTGCAGCAAGCCTTTATTTTGTACCTTGGCATCCATGCCCTCGCGGGCACCCAGCAAGTCCATGAAAAAGTCCCCCAGCTTGCGACCGACCCGCCCCTTGCTGAAGGTGATATAACGGCGAGAATCAGGCTGGGTTTTCCATTCGGTCAGATCGATGCGGGCCACCAGGTTGAGTTTGCCGATATCCAGATAATGGATGTGACGCAGGTCCAGTGCCTCGCTGACGGTGACGCTCTCCTTGCCTTCCAGCAGGGCAATCATCAGATAATCGACCCCGACATAGTTGTATTTGGTAATCAGCAGCACGCCCTGCTCGTCCAAGGCGTGCTCCACCAGCTGCTTGACCAGCATCTGGGTCAGGGTGATAGAGAAGGGGACGAATTCGGTCTGCTCGCCAAGCAGCTGTTCGAGGGCGATGCGAAAGGCCGGAGACGGCTGCTTGGGAGCCTCTTCACCTTCTGCCAGCTCGGCGACGGCGGCTTCCGGGTCGGCAAAGAAACCGAAGCCCTTGCCACCCTTGCCGTTGTAGATGCGATGCAGTTCTGCCATCAGCCCTTGCACCGCCTCGTCGGCAGGCAGAGTCTGACTGCGGGTATCGGCGTGCGGCTGACCGTCATTGCCGGCGCGCAGGGAGTGAAGAATGATCTTGTCGATATCGAGACTCATGTCACAAAGCCATAGTGTTAGCCGAAAGGGTGAAGTATTATAAGGCGCTTTGAACCGAGATGAACCCAAGATTATGCCCATCGTATCAAAGTACAATAACGAGCAGTTTGACGCCCTGATGAACGACCTGATCACCGCCCTGGAGAAACACAAGGCGCCGGTGGATCTCAGTCTCATGGTGCTTGGCAACCTGACCACCAACATCATCAACGGTATGGCCCCGGCCCAGCGTCAGGCGATCACCGAGAAGTACATCCAGGCGCTCACCGCCTCGGTGGATCATCGCCACGATGCTCACTGAGTTTCTTCGCATTCTTTGATGTTTTTCAAGCAGATGGATCATTATGGTCGAAACCGGCAACCCCTATCGTGATAACGTCTCTCGCCTGATCACCTGGGGGCATTGGTTCTCCTTCTTCAACATCATCTTGGCCATGCTGATCGCGACCCGCTATCTGGGTTCCATCAGCTGGCCATCGACCACGCTCGGGGTTACCTATCTCATCATCAGCTGGATAGGTCATTTCTCGTTCCTGAGCTTCGTCACCTATCTGCTGACCGTCTTCCCCTTAAGCTTCGTGCTGCCCAGGGAGAAGCCCCTGCGCTTCATTTCGGCCATCATCGCCACCCTGGCGCAGGTGCTGCTGCTCATCGACACCCAGGTCTTCCAGCTGTTCAAGTTCCACTTGAATGGTCAGGTGTGGCAACTGCTGCTGGATCAGGCCCAGACCGAAGAGGGCTCTATCTGGAGCATCATCTTCGTCGCCGTGCCCACCATCTTCCTGCTGCAATTGCTGCTGTCGGCCTATGTGTGGCGCAAGATCAACAAGCGTAAACGCCGCCAGTACGGCAATCAGGTAGGGCTGGCCCTGCTGGTCTGCTTCATGCTGACTCACCTGGTCAACAGCTGGGCCGATGCGACCCTGTATCAGCCCATCACCATGCAGCGCGCCAACTTCCCGCTCTCCTACCCCATGACAGCCCGAAGCTTCCTGGCCAAGCATGGCTGGCTCGATCTCGAGCAGTATGAGAAGAAGGCCGAGAACCAGGGCAGCGCCGAGCATCGTCTGCTCTATCCCCTGCGCCCCCTCAGCGTGAGTGCGCCGAGCGAGCACAAGAACCTGCTGGTGGTAGTGGTCGACTCCCTGCGGGCCGACATGCTCAACAACATCAACATGCCCAATCTGCAGCGCTATGCGGATCAGCACCTCAACTACAGACGCCACATGAGTGGCGGCAACGATGACGCCATGGGGATGTTCGGCCTCTTCTACGGGCTGCCCGGCCACTACTATGGCGACATCCGTGCCGACAAGCGCCCGCCGGTACTGTTTGACGAGATGCTGCGCCAGGACTACCAGTTCGGCCTGTTCGGTGCGCTGGAAGACGCCAAGCAATATCAGCAGAGCCTGCTCGCCGGCCTGCGCAAGCAGGTGTTTGTCTCCCGCCAGAGTGATGACACTCGCCTCATCGGCGACTGGCAGCAGTGGCTTGGCACCCGCACCGCGGACAGACCCTGGTTCTCTCTGGTCTATCTCTCGAGCCCGGGCGATTATCAGGTGCCCGCCAGCCTCAAGGGCCCCTTCCAGCCCGAGCTGACCCGGTTCAACCCAGCCACCGCCTATAGACCCGAGAACCTGCAAAAGCTGGAGAATCGCTACAAGAACTCGGTGTTCTACACCGATCAATTGCTGGAGCAGATGCTCTCCCAGCTGCAGCAGCAGGGACTGAGCGAGCAGACCATAGTCGTCATCACCTCCAATCACGGCCAGGAGTTCAACGAAACCCAGAGCAACAGCTGGGGCTATGGCAGCAACTACTCCCCCTATCAGGTGCAGGTTCCTTTGGTGCTCGCCTGGCCCGGGGTCGAGAGCCAGCCACAGGAGCAGGCAAGCAGCCATCTGGATCTGGTGCCGACCCTGATGAAGGGCATGCTGGGAGTACGCAACCCCCCTCGCGACTACAGCACGGGGCGCAGCCTGTTTGACACCAGCCCGCGCACCTGGCTGCTGGCCGGCGATCAGAATGACTTTGCCATCTATCAGGACAACACCATCACCCAGTTCAACAAACAGGGTGACTTCGAGCTGCTGGATCGCAACACCTATCGCCCCATCAAGCACGGCACCCCGGACATGGGCGCCATGATCCAGGTGATGAACGAGCTCAACCGCTTCTATCGCACCCCCTAGGTGCTCTTATGGATCCAATCAGCCCGCCTTCTCGGCGGGCTTTTTATTGTCTCGAGATCCAGGCGGGACGCACCTCATCCCCTCCCCCGGCCAGTGCCATTCGCAAACGTATGCCCTGCAACTACTGACTCTTCTCTCAAAAAACCTCAGTCCGATCAAGATCATAAAACAAAGATGATAATGATTATCAATCGTTGATGCGGAGGGATTCATCTGCAATAATCCGCGCCCTTCAGGCTTAAATAAAAATCATTATCAACAATGAAAACACTGCTTCACTACTGGCCCATGCTGCTGTCCGGTACAGCCCTGGCCGCCAGCGATCCCGCCGGGACAGATCCCGAACCCAGGACCCACGAGACCATAGTGGTCAAGGGGCAGCGCATCGAGCAGAAGCTGTCCGATGTCTCTGGCTCCATCACAGTCATCACGGAAGAAGAGCTGGATCGCCAGGTCGCCACCGAGCTCACCGATGTGTTCAAGAACGAACCCGGGGTCTCGGTGACCGGCTCAGCCGGTCGGCCGCAAAACATCATCATCCGCGGCATGGGCGGCAACCGGGTGCTCATCATCAAGGATGGAGTGCGGGTCAGCGACGGCTTCGGCGCCGATGACCTCAACGACAAGGTGGGCCGCTTCAGCTTCGATCTCGATGACGTCAAGCAGATCGAGGTCGCCAAGGGGGCCGGCTCCTCCCTGCATGGCTCCGACGCCATCGGCGGCACCATAGTCATCTCCACCAAGCAGCCGGAGGACTACCTGCAGGGGCAGGATGCCTATCTCGGCGGCAAGGTGCTGCAGGATGGCAGCAGCGACAAGCAGAAGCTGAGCGCCACCGGCGCCGCCCGGGTGCTGGATAGCGAGCACCTGCTGCGGGTCTCCGGCTGGCAGGGGCACGAGACCGCCAACTATGACGAGAGCCGCATCCCGGCTGATCTGGACGGCCTCAGCGCCTCCACCAGCTCCCGCTTCCCGTTAAGCGATCACCACCTGCTGCGCCTCGAGCTCGACTACTTCGAGGACAATGCGCAGCGGGATCAGGGACCACGCGAAGTGCCCCAGCCCGACGGCAAGTGGCAGGTGCGCCAATACCACGAGCAGGGCAGCCAGCGCACCCAGGGGGGCAAACTTGGCTGGGAGGCGAGCGATCTCGGCAGCCTGCTGGCGGATCAGTTCACCTGGAGCCTCTATGGCAACCACTCCAAGAACAGCGCCAACAAACGCAGCCTGCTGCAAAACGACCTGCTGAGCGGCTATCCCCGCTACCGCAGCGAGCGGGAGCTCTCGACCTTCACCGAAGACCGCGTCGGCAGCGAGCTGGACGTGCGCCGGGATCTCGTCACCGGCGACCTTGCCCACAAGCTGAGCTACGGCGTCGAGCTGGAGCGTACCCGACACGAGCGGCCGGTGGAGAAGCTGAGCCTAGAGGCGGGCGTGCCCCAGCCCAGCCAGTCCGAGCCCTTCAGCAGTGCCCGCACCGACCGGGCAGGGGTCTGGCTCGGCGACGTGGCCACCCTGGGCCGGTGGCAATTCACCCCCACCTTGCGCATGGATCACCAGTGGCTGCGCCCGCAAGATGGCAATCAGGGCGAAAACCACAGCTGGCATCTCTCCCCGAGCCTGGCCACCAGCTACAGCGTCAACGAGCAGTGGCGCAGCTGGCTCAGCTATGCCAACGGTTTTAGGGCTCCCTCCTACGACAAGGTGTACGGCAACATCCCCCACTACTTCGCCCTGCCGCCGTTCCAGATCATCGCCAACACGGATCTGAAGGAGGAGACCAGTCACAGTTTCGAGTGGGGTTTGAGTGGCGAGGGGGAAAACTGGAGCATCAAGCCGGCCCTCTTCTACAACCGCTACTACAACTTCATCGACTGGCGCGAGGTGGGGCTGCGCCTGAGTGACGGCGTCATACTGCGCCAGTACCGCAACGTGGCCAAGGCCGAGACCTGGGGGGCGGAAATCGCCGCCAGCTACTGGCTGACCCAGGAGTGGGAGCTGGCCACCAAGCTCGGCTGGGTCGACGGGGAAGACAGCCAGGGCGAGGCGCTGCGCACCCTGACCCCGCTCGAGGGCAACACCCGCCTGAGCTACCAGACCCATGACTGGAGCCTAGGGGTGCAGGCGGACTACGCCGCCGCCATGGACAGGGTGCCCAGCTGCGGCAACAGCCTGACCAAGCGCCAGGATGCCTGCCTCACCAGCGCGGGCTGGTTCAGCCTCGCCATGACGGCGGACTGGCTGATCACCGATGCCCTCAAGGTCAACTTCAAGCTCGATAACCTGTTCGACACCCGCTACACCCGCTATCAGGATGTGGCCGGGCTGGAAGCCGGTACCGACGCCGGACTCTTCACCCAGAGCGGCCGCACCTTCAGTGCCAGCCTGCGCTACACCTTCGTGGGGATCTGATGCACAGCCTGCTTGTACTGGCCAGCCTGCTGGCCACCCCGGCCCCTGCCGCCCCGCTTCCTGAGGCAACCCAGGAGGCCGCGCCCCTTATCCCCGAGCGCCCACTGCTGATGAAGGGGGAGATAGCCCGCCTCGATCCCTATGGCGGCTGGCGTGACGACAGTCGCCGCGCCCCCGAGCTGCTGGCGCTGCTGCGCGAGCAGAACCGCTGGACCGAACAGCAGCTCGCCGGCCAGCAGCCGCTTGCGAAGACACTGCAAGCCGAGTGGCAGGCCCGGGAGCGGGGCGAGCCCCTGCCAGAAGAGTGGCTGACCGAGGCCGGCAGCCAGTGGCGCATGGCGGCGGACGGCAGCCTGTGGCAGCGCAGCGACGCAGGCTCCGCCCCCCGCCAGCGGCTGGCCCCCCGTCAACCCGACCAGGGTTATTACGAGATTGCCGCCTGGGCCCTGCACCCGGATTGCCGCCTGCTTGCCCTGGCAGAAGACCACCGAGGGGATAGGGACTACCGCATCACTTTGCTGGATCTGGCGAGCGGCGAGACGCTCGCCTCTTTGCCACACCGCGCCAGCGATCTGCTCTGGAGCCTGGATGGCAAGACCCTCTATACGGTCGCCAACGAGCGCCACACCCTGCGCCCCTGGCAGCTGTGGGCCTGGCAGGCAGGCAAGGAGGCGCTGGTGCACCAGGAGGCCGATCCCGCCTGGCTGCTCAGCCTCTATCGCACCACGGACAAGCGTCACCTCATCTTGCAGAGCAACAACCACGACAGCTCGGAGCAATACCTGCTGGATGAGGGCGGCCCCACCCTGCTCAAGCCCCGTGAGCGCGGGCTCGAGTACTACCTGGATATCCAGGGGGACAGGGTGCTTGTCAAGAGCAACCGGGCCGGAGCCATGGGTCTTTATCAGGCGCCCAGCCTGGCTCAGGTAGCGAACGGGCCCTGGCAACCCCTCTGGTCAGGCGAGGGCCGGGAGCTCGAGAAGTGGCGCCTGTTTGCCCACCACACTGTGCTGCAATACCGCAAGGCCGGGGACGACTGGCTCGATGTGCTGGATGCAGGCGGCAAGCTGACCCACAGCCTGGCGCTCACCGAAGGGGCCGGCACGGCCTGGATCCAGGGTGCCCATGATCCCGCCAGCCAGCAGATCCTGATCCGCCGCCAGGGCATGGCCGAGGCGCCGCACCAGCGCTGGCTGGATCTGGCCTCCGGCACCTGGAGCCAGGAGCAGCCTGCCTCCTCCTCTCCCTACCTGAGCGAGCGGCGCTGGGTGGTGGGCCGGGACGGCGTCCGGGTGCCTGTCTCCCTGGTGTGGCGCAAGGACATTCAGGCGCCCAAGGCGCTGCTGCTCTATGGCTATGGTGCCTACGGCACCCCCATGCGCCCCTACTACCAGCCCCAGGTGCTGAGCCTGCTGGATCGCGGCTTCGTCTACGCCATCGCCCATGTGCGCGGCGGCGGCCTGCTGGGAGAGGCCTGGTACAAGGAGGGTCGCGGCCAGCAGAAGCAACACAGCGTGGACGATTTCCTGGCGGTGGCAGAGAGCCTGGCCCGGGATCCCGCCATCGATCCCGCCCGGCTGTTCGCCATGGGCGGCAGTGCTGGCGGCCTGCTGGTAGCGGCGGCCCTCAATCAGGCGCCGACCCGCTTCGCCGGGGCCGTGCTGCAGGTGCCCTTCGTCGATCTGCTCGGCACCATGCAGGATCCCGAGCTGCCCCTCACCCGCCAGGAGTACGGGGAGTGGGGCAATCCGGCCATCCCGGCCGACTATGCGGCCATGCGCCGCCTGAGCCCCTACGACAACCTGAACGCGGCCCCCTACCCGCCCCTCTATGTGACGGCCGGGCTGCACGACAGCCAGGTGCCCTACTGGGAGCCCCTCAAGTGGCTGGCCCGCCTGCGGGCCCACAGCACAGGGGCCGGACCCTATCTGCTGCACACCGAACTCGAGGGGGGCCACCTGGCCAATCCCCGCACGGCCGAGCTGCGCGCGGCCCGGGAGTATGCCTTCCTGCTCTCCCTTGCGGGGGTCCGTCACTGATGTCCGCATTCACCTTTTCTGTTTTGGAGTCACCCATGAAACCCTCCTCCCTGGCCCTCTGGCTGGCGGCAACCCTGCTCTCCCAGCCCCTGCTGGCGGCCGAGCTGCAGTTTGTCGATGAAGAACCCCTGACCACCACGCCCCAGGCCTGGCTGGAGCAGCGTCTCGGCGTGACCCTCGCCCCCGACTACGACAGGGCCAGCCTGCTCGGCCACCACCATAGCTTCCGCATGCTGGTCAACGGCCTGCCGGTGGCCACCACCCAGGCCGCCGTCAGCATAGACAGCGCCGGCAGACCCTGGCGCCTCTATCACAATCTGCGCCCCCTGCAGAGCGCAGAACCCGGCTGCGATGCCAGCACCAGCCTGGAGCCCCTGCTTGACCAGCTGCGCGCCGACGGCAGCCAGATAGCACCGCTGGGACAGGTCGAAGCCTGGTACTGGCGCGACGGCGACACCCTGGTGCCGGCCCTGCGCCAGCGGGTGAGCGAGCACAAGGCGGGCAATGCCAAGGCCAGCCGAGTCCAGCTGTTTGCCAGTTGCGACGGCGATCGCGAGCTCGGCCGCTGGGGGGATCAGGCGAGCACCCAGGCGCTGCGTACCCCGGATGCGGGGGATCTGCGGGTCCTGGCGCGGGTGTTCGATCCCGATCCCCGCACCCAGTTGCAAGACGCCAGCCTGGTCTGGCATGAGGCCCTGGTGCTGGCAGATGCCGCCTATCAGGACAAGGTGGCACTGCCGGTCACCCTGCTGGGCAATGACTATGTGCTGAGCGGCCCCCACGCTCGAGTGGTGGATGCCATCGAGCCCACCACGACCCCCTACGGGGCAGACAGCCAGCAGGCCTTTCGCCTGACCCGGGACGATCCGGGCTTTGCCGACATCAACGCCTACTACCACCTGGATCTCGCCCAGCGCCACCTCAAGGCGCTCGGCTTCACCGACCTCATCCCCGGCGCCCTCGACATCGACACGGATGCAGGCTATCAGGACAACTCCCTCTACGATCCGTTCGAGCGCAGGCTGGAGCTGGGTCGCAGCGGCGTCCCCGATGCCGAGGATCCCATGGTCATCTGGCACGAGTTCGGCCACGGCGTGCAGCACCACATAGTGCCGGATCTCGGGGAAGAGGGTGACTGGGGCGCCATCGGCGAGGGCTTCGGCGACTTCCTGGCCGCCAGCCATCGCCAGCGCAGCGAGGCGGGCCGCCAGTTCGAGCCCGCCATTGTGTTCAACTGGGATGCCCGTTTCACCGACCGCGCCCCGCGCCAGCTGGACGATGCTCGGGCCCGCTACCACCCGGACTACAACTACCCGGCTCACCGCACCATCAACGGCAGCAACGGGGATCAGCTGTGGGGCACACCGCTGTTCCAGGCCCTGCTGGCATCGGTGGCCGAGCACGGGGAAGGGGCGAGGGACGAGTTCGATCGCGTCATCATCGAATCCCACTTCGGGCTGGGCCCGGCCATCCGCATGCCGCAGCTGGCCCGCATCACAGTGGACACGGCGGCCCGGCTCTACCCGGCGCGCGCCTATGCCCGGCTGCTGGAGCAGGCCTTCCGCCAGCACGGCCTGTTGCAGGCGCCCGTCAACATAGCCCTGGCCGAGGGCAGCGCCCTTGTGCTGGATCAGCGCCAGTCGGTGCAGCTGAACCTGAGCAACCCCGGCAGCAGCCCGGTGACCCTCAACGCCCTGACCCTGTCCCTGCCCGCCGGCTTGCAGGCCGATCCCCAGGCCTGGTCAGCGACCACACTGGCGGCCGGTGCCAGCACCATCGCCACCCTGCGGCTGCTGGCCACCAGCCCGCTGGCCTGTGGCGACGAGGTGAGCCTGCCGATAAGCCTCGCCATGAGCGGCACCAGTCCGACCGAGCGTCAGTGGCAGCAGTCGCTGACCCTGCCCATAGGCACCCCCGTCATCAGCCGGGCCAACGGCCAGCCACTGGCCCTCAAGGATGCCCAGAGCGAGGAAGTGCGCGGCATCAGCGAAACCAGCCTGGTGCTGGAGAAGATCGACGCCCGGGTGAGCGATCGCCTGCAACTGAACCTGGACTTGCAGCACCAGGCCCTCGATGAGCTGGAGATCTGGCTCAACTCCCCCTCAGGCACCCGCATCCAGATCTGGGACAGGGGGTACAGCCCGTTGCCACGGCTCAAAGGGGTCTTCCCCACCGAACTACTGCCCCTGCAACCCTTCACTCCCCTGGAGGGAGAGCCGCTGGCCGGTCGCTGGACCCTGGAAGTGGTGGACAGCAAGCCGGGCAATCAGGGGCGCATCAACGGCTGGAGCATCAGCCAGCGCATCGGCGCCCAGTGTGGTGAGCCCGTAGCCCCGCCGGATGACGGCATCATCCACTTCAACACCGCGGACAGCAGCGGGGGCGGAGCCCTCAACCTGCTCTGGCTGCTGCCGCTGGCCCTCTGGCGCCGCCTCTGCCGTCGCACCTGATCCATCCCCATAAAAGCAAAAAAGAGGGGCCGAGGCCCCTCCAAGGACAAGAAATGAAGATGAGAATGACCTCGCTGGCCTGCCTGCTGGCCCCCCTGCTCAGCGCCTGTGGTGGTGGCGAGTCCGACGATGCGCCCCTGACGCCCCCCGACTATCGCCTGACGGTCCAACTGCCTGCGGCGGGCACCCTGTGCGTCAACCTGAACCAGAACGACAGTTGCGAGCCCGGCGAGCCCGTGGTCAGTGGCGAGGCTGGCGCCCGTCAGCTGAGCGCCAGCGCCCCCGGCCTGCTCACCAGCCCCTTGCTGTTCATCCCCCGGGATCCGGGCGCCCTGACCCTGACCCACCCGGCGGCGCGCCTGGACGATCAGCGCCTCACCCCCACCCCCTTGAGCACACTGTTGCAGACCCGGGTCGCGGACGGGATCCCGCCGGCCCAGGCCCTGGCCGAGCTGCTGCTCGCCCTGGCGCCCCTGCAACCGGGTCAGGGACTCGCGGCCCTGGCGCTACTGGAAGAGTTCAACAGGGCACTGGAAGCGCTCGCCCTGGCGGCACGCGATGACGCCGCCAGCTTGCCCGCTCTCGCCGCCAGCGATCGCCAGCGCCAGATCTGGCAGGGGCTGGTCACCCTGCTGCCCGAGCTCGCCCAGCACTTTGCCGCCAGCCCCGAGCTCCTGAGCCAGCAGGCAAGGCTCGCCGCCGTGCTGCAGCAGCAACAACCCCGGGCCCTGGTGACCGCCGGCGGCGTCACCACCTACACGGACGGGGTGGATTACCTGCTGACCCAGGAGCCTGCGGATCACCCGGGCCAGGAGGCGAGTCTGGACCAGGCGCCCCTGCGCTATCGCAAGCTGGACGGCAAGGGGCAGCCCCTGGCGGACAATGCCGACGAGTGGGAGTGCGTGGAGGATCTCAACACCGGCCTCATCTGGGAGAAGAAGCTCGATGATGCCGACAGTCCGCGGGATCTGCACAGGGTCTTCGCCTGGGAGTTTGGCAACTATCACCCCAGTCAGGCGGAGCTGGATTATGCCTGCCCCCAGGGGGAGGCCATCTGCTCCACCGAGCAGTATCGCCAATGGCTCAATGCGCAGCGGCTGTGCGGCATAGGGCACTGGCGTCTGCCCACGGCCCTGGAGCTCGGCAGTCTGCAACACTACGGCTCCCTCGCCCGCCAGGATGGCCAGCTGGTCAGCCTGGATGTGCGCTACTTCCCCGACGTCGGTCCCTCGAGCGGCGACTTCGATGGCAGCTACTGGACCCAGACCCTGACCCCATCCCGGCGCCTCGAGAGCGTCCCCATCGCCGTCATCAGCCCTCAGTTCCTGGGGGAGGATGCGGGCACCGATTACCCCTATGGCGTCCAGAACGAAAATGAAATCAATGCCATACAACTGCGCCTTGTGGCCGAGGTAACCCGATGAACAAGTATCTTCTGACCCTGCTGCTCACCCTGTGCAGCCCGCTGGCACTGGCCATCGCCATCTGCGACGACACCATGCCGCGCACCAGCCCAAGCTCCCGCTTCCTGGATCGCGGCAACGGCACAGTCACCGACCGGGCTTCCGGCCTCACCTGGATGCGCTGCCAGCTCGGTCAACGCTGGCAAAATGGGAGCTGCAGCGGCGAGCCGACCCGGCTCTACTGGCAGCAGGCCCTGCTGACCGCAGAGCGGATCCGCACCGAGCCGAGCCATGCCCTCCACGGTTTCGGCGGCCATACCGATTGGCGCCTGCCCACCATCAAGGAGCTCACCAGCATACTGGAGTCCGCCTGCTACAAACCCGCCCTCAACGAAACCCTCTTCCCCCGCGCCATGGCCGGTGACGGCAAGGAGGTGAACGACGGCTATGTCTACCTCTGGTCCTCCACCCCGGTACCCGCCAGCAAGGGGGTCGCCTATCTGGACATCACCAGTGGCGCCGTCGGCATGCGAGCCCCCGGTTCCTGGGCGAAGCAGGTGCTGCTGGTAAGGTGAGCCGTCCGGGCGGGGACTCCCCTGCCCGGTTTACTCCCGAATGGCCTTTTTGTGGTGGAAGGCGTCAAAAAAGCATCAAATTACGTCACCCTGTGCCGGTTCAGGCAGGTTTTGCGCGCCGGAGCGCTGGCGTGAAACGGGCAGAGCGGTTAGTCTAGCGGCGTTGAACCAATCCCATGAGGTACAGATGAAAACCGTATTGCGTTTTAGCCTGCTGGGCGCCTTGTTACTGGGCGGCCATGCCTTCGCCGCCGAACCGAAAAAATTTGATATCAGCATGTTCCCTGCCGCCGAAGTGAACCAGGAACGTGTCGTGATCCGCCTGCCGGAAGTCGAAAACGAAGCCGACATGATGGTCGAGCTGCAAGTGGGCAAGAAGATGCTGGTGGACTGCAACCTGCCCCGCTTCGCCGGCAACCTGGAACAGCACAGCGTCAAGGGCTGGGGCTACAACTACCTGACCCTGGGCCAGGTCTCGGGTCCCGTCAGCACCCTGATGGCCTGCCCGGATGGCCAGAAGAAAGAGAGCTTCGTCCAGATCTATGGTCAGGGCTTCTTCGTGAACTACAACTCCAAGCTGCCGTTCGTCATCTATGTGCCGCAGGAGTATGAAGTGCGCTACCGTCTGTGGCGTGCCGACAACCTGGCCCAGCCAGCCATGATTGAATGAGTGTCCAACGCTCAGGTTCAGCCAATTCATGCACAAATAAAGGCGCCGTATGGCGCCTTTATTTTATTGTTTTCACCCCGCAGAGAGCGGGCGCAGCTGTACAAAACCTGACATAACTCCACTATTTTTCAGGCTTTTTGTGCAGCTGACCGCAAAATTCACCCTCGGGATGAGACAAAGGCTGTTCGATAAAAGATATTTATTAACATAGTAAGAAAATTGATTTTGCACTCTGCGACGGCCTGATGATACTTGCCCGCAAAGGTCAAACTAACCAGAACAAGAGCACTATGAGCTTCGAATCAGACAAGCGTTTCAACGACTTCAAACATTTTCCCCGTGGCCTGCGTCGCAGTGGCGAATTCACCGTGGCCGAAGCGGACAGTCTGGAAAAATATGGCACTGTGATGCTGGCGCTCTATCAGGGCAACCTGGCCCCACGCGATGACGTAGAAACTGCCTTCATCGAGCAGGTCAAGTCTGGCGCAGCCGGCAGCAACCCCCACGCCAAGGTATGGTTCAAGTACCTGAAGGTGATTGGTCCCAAGCGGGTGCACCGTCTGTGCACAGTCGCGGGTGGCGCCAATGAGGACACGGGCGGCAGCTTTGAAGGTGGCGGCGGTGGTGGCAGCGACGAGTCCCTCGATTAATGGATACCGAGCTGCTTCGGACCTTCATCGAGGTCAGCAAGACCCGGCACTTTGGCCGGGCCGCCGAGAATCTCTACCTGACCCAGTCGGCGGTGAGCTTTCGGATCCGCCAGCTCGAGCAACAACTCGGGGTCAGCCTGTTTGCCCGCCATCGCAACAACATCCGTCTGACCGCCTCGGGTGAGCGTCTGCTGCCCTATGCAGACGCCATCTTGCACACCCTGGGCCGCGCCAAGCAGGACGTGGCCCTCTCCCCCGGTTTCAGCCAGCAGCTCGCCATAGGCGCGCCCGCTGTGTTCTGGGAGCTCGACTTCAACGACTGGCTCAACCATGTCTATGCGCTGGCCCCCGGCCTGGCGGTGCGGCTCGAAACAGCCTCCCGCGAGCACCTGTGCCGCCAGTTGCTGGAGCGATCTCTCGACTTGGCCCTGCTCTCCGAGCCGACCAAGATAGACGAGATAGCCCTGCACCCCATAGGCGAGCTGGTGTTCGAGCTGGTGAGCCGGGAGCCTGCCGCCAATGCGGACAGCCTGATGCAGATGCCCCATATTCACCTCGACTGGGGCACCAGTTTCGAGCCGCCCTCGAGCCGGTTGCAGAGCCTGCAGAAGACCCCTGTGCTGCATTCGAGCTCAGCCAGCATGGCGCTGCAGTTCGTGCTGGCCAATGGGGGCGCCGCCTATCTGCCACGGCGTATGGTGAGCCCCTTCCTGGAGCAGGGACAACTGCACCTGGTGGAAGGGGGGCAGGCGCTGAGCCGCCCGCTCTACCTCGCCTATCTGGAGAAATCCGATCGCCGGGAGCTGATCGATCAGCTGCTCACCCTGCCGCTGGGTTGGGATAGCGCCGATCTGCGGCTACCATCCGCCGAGTAGCCGGGCTTCAGCCTGACCAACATGAAAAAAGGGGCCAAGCGGCCCCTTTGCTATGGATGCGTGCCGTCAGCCATGGTGACGACGGTCGTTGGCCTGGGCCAGCAGGGTGCGGCTCTCGCGCAGGAACTCGTCGGCATGTTCGCCGAAGAAGCCGGACACTTGCGAGAAGGCCTCGATGAAGCCGGCTCTGTCCCCCCGCTCCAGCAGCCCCAGCGCCTCGCCGAAGTTCTGGTAGTAACGGCGGATCATCGCCAGGTTCTGCGGTGACGACAATATGATGTCGGCATAGAGGTGGGGATCCTGGGCAAACAGCCGCCCCACCATGGCTAGCTCCAGCCGGTAGATGGGGGAACTCAGGGCCAGCAGACGGTCGATGTTGGCCTGCTCCCGGGAGAGGTGCCAGCCGTAGGCGAAGGTGGCGAAGTGGCGCAGCGCCTGGATGAGGGTCATGGCCTCGTCGTGGGCCTTGGCCTCCACCTGCTGCAGCCGCGCGCCCCAGATGGTCATCTGATCCAGCAGCCACTGGCTGGCGGCAGGGTCACGGCCCTGGCAGCAGACGATCACCTGCTTGGCCAGGCTCGCCACATCCGGCCCGAACATGGGGTGCAGCCCCAATACCGGGCCTTTGTGCACTGCCAGCATATGCTCGAGCGGCGCCGCCTTCACACTGGTGACGTCCACCAGCAGGCAATCTGCTGGCAGCTTGCCGAGCCGGTCGATGATCTGGCAGGTGATGTCGATGGGCACCGCCACCATCACCAGACCCGCATCGGCGAGGATCTCGTCAGAGCGCGGCCAGTCGCCCTGCTCCAGGGTCTCGACCCGGTAGCCGGAGAGGCCGAACATCTGGCCGAACAAGCGGCCAAGCTGACCCTGGCCGCCGATGATGACCACCTTGCCAAGATCCGGCTTCATGCACTTGAAGTGGTTCTCTTTTTCGCTGGCCGACTCGAGGATGTAGGATTCACGCATCACCCTGCGCAACACATCTTCGATGAGATCGCCGGGCACCCCCAGCAGTTCGGCCTCGGCGCGGCGGCGAGCCAGCATGCTCGCCTCCCTGTCCGGCGCATAGATGGGCAGGCCGTGGCGGCTCTTCACTTCACCCACTTCCCCCACCAGGGCCAGACGGGCGGCCAGCAGATCAATAAGCTGCCTGTCCACCACATCTATCTTGTCCCTGAGGGCATTCAACTCTTCAGCCATATCCAGTCCCTGCCGGCGCCGCTGGCGGCGGCGCCCTGTGATTCAAGAGGCAACAAGGTATCACTGCGTGGGCAGTGATACCTCTATGGTTCAATCAGTTACGACAAGATACCACTACTTACAGCGCGGTTCTGCTCTTGAGCGGCGCCGCCAGCTGGCTGTGGCAGCGGGCCAGCAGGGTTGCCGTGGTCTCCCAGTCGATGCAGGCATCGGTGATGGAGACGCCATAGCGCATCTGCTCCTTGGGCTGCTCGCTGGACTGGTTGCCCTCGAACAGGTTGGATTCGAGCATCACCCCTATGACGGAGCGGTTGCCCTCCTGTATCTGGTGGATGACGTTGTCGGCCACCTTGGGTTGCAGGCGGTGATCCTTGCTGGAGTTGCCGTGGCTGCAATCCACCACCAGACCGGGCAGCAGACCCGCCTTTTCCAGCGCCTCTTCCGCCAGCGACACATTGACCGAATCGTAGTTCGGGTGCTTGCCACCGCGCAGGATCACATGGCCATCCGGGTTGCCCTGGGTCTGCAGCAGCGCGACCTGACCCTGCTGGTTGATCCCCATGAAGGCGTGGGGGCTGGAGGCCGCCTGCAGCGCGTTGATGGCGGTCCCCAGGTTGCCGTCGGTACCGTTCTTGAAGCCGACCGGCATGGAGAGGCCGGAGGCCATCTCCCTGTGAGTCTGGGATTCTGTGGTACGGGCGCCTATAGCCGACCAGGAGAAGAGCTCCGCCAGGTATTGGGGGCTGATGGGATCGAGCGCCTCGGTCGCGAGCGGCAATTCCAGCTCCGCCAGCCAGCAGAGCAGCTCGCGGGCGCGGTGCAGCCCCAACTCAACGTCGAAGGTGCCGTCGAGATTCGGGTCGTTGATAAAGCCCTTCCAGCCGACAGTGGTGCGTGGCTTCTCAAAGTAGACCCGCATGACAATGTAGAGAGAGTCCTGGTAGGCATCATGCAGCGCTTTGAGTCTGGTTGCGTACTCTTTGGCGGCGTCCATGTCGTGAATGGAGCAGGGTCCACAGATCACCAGCAGGCGGTGATCCCGACGGTGGATGATGTCGGCTATGGTATTGCGGGCCCCTTGCACGAATGCCAGCGCCTTGTCGGAGATGGGTAACTTCTCCTTGAGCTGGGCAGGCGTGATCATCACTTGTTCGGACTGGATATGGATGTTGTTCAGGGGGTCTCTTTGCATTTTCTCATTCTCTCTACTGTATTTAAGCCAATTGCGCCAAGGTGTATTTATTTATTTACACAAGTCAGCGCTTTGTTACGCAACCGCCCTCACCTTACCAAGGAAAAACAAACAATCAAGTGAAACTAGCGGTTTACTGCATCAACAGATGGATTAATGACCACTCCCGTGACCAAAACAGCCAGAAAGTAGCGTGCAAAAGCCCCTCTGCACCACGAAAATCGTAAACAAATAATTACACCCTACGCCTCATCACTCCCGGGGCTGGCCTGCCGCCATAAAAAAGCGGGGCACCTGGCCCCGCTTGCGTTCCCGTGTTGCTCTTCTTTTATTATTTGCCGTGGGCCTTGATGACCGCCACCGCCTTGTCCGGGAAGTCGCTGAACACCCCGTCCACATCCGCCTGATAGAGGAAAATGTTGAGCAGGTCGGTGAAGTCTTTCGCATAGGCCGGGATCTGCCCCTGATCCTGGCGGAAGGTATAAGGGTGCACCTTGAGGCCGGCGGCGTGGGCCTCCTTCACCATGGTGGTGAACACCGGCTTGCCGAGCGTGCCCGGCTCTGTGACTATCATCGGCTTCCAGGGGCCTATGCCGTCGGCGTAGCCGGCTATGGTCTTCATGGCCCCCGGCTTGAACATCCAGTCATAGTCGTAGGGGGTCGCCTTGCCCTTGGTGTCGTAGACCATGGTCTCATTCCAGTCGGTCTCGGCCATCAGCTGCACCAGCTTCAGGTCCATGCCCAGCGCCGGCATCAGCTCGCCGTTGATGCGCTTGAGCTCATCCACATCGAAGCTCTGCAGATAGACTTTGTCGTCCTTGCCGGTGTAGCCGTACTCCTTGAGCACGGTAAGCACGGCTTTCGAAATGTCCTTGCCCTCGTGGCGGAACAGCCAGGGGGCCTTGATCTCCGGGTAGATACCTATGTTGTTGCCGGTGCTCTTGTTGAGCCCCTGGATCATCTCTATCTCTTCCTGGAAGGTGTGGATCTTGAAGCTGGACTTCCACAACGGGAAGCGGGCCGGATAGACGGGCACCTGCTTGCCATCCACCAGCTGGAAGGGCTCCGTCATGCGCAGGGAGCGCACCTCGGCCAGGGTGAAGTCCACCACATAGTAACGACCGTCCGGACGGGCACGGCCGGGGAAGCGCGTCGCCACGTCCGTGATGCCATCGAGGAAGTGATCGTGCATCACCACCAGCTGGTCATCCCTGGTCATCACCAGGTCCTGCTCCAGGTAGTCGGCCCCCATGCCATAAGCCAGCGCCTTGGACTCCAGGGTGTGCTCGGGCAGATAGCCGGAGGCGCCACGGTGGGCGATCACTATCTTGCCGTCATCGGCGGCCAGGGCGGGCAATGCGAGGGCAACCCCGAGGCCAAGGGCCACCAGGGAGAGGTGAGGTTGTTTCATAAAAACGGCTCTTTGTTATTGTTTATTGGATGTAGGTAGTTGTTATAGCAGAGGTTTATTGCAGTTTATCGGCGGGCGGCCAGGGCCGCCCGCCTTGTCATCAGCTTGCCTTGGGCAAGGCGTGATGGTGTTGCTCCAGCCAGGCGTGCAGTTGCTGCTGTTCGGTATCGGAGAGGCGCAGCCCCAGCTTGCTGCGGCGCCACAGTATGTCTTCCATCGAATGGGCCCACTCGCGGCTGATCAGATAGCGCACTTCCGACTCGTACAGCCCGGCACCAAAGTGCTGACCGCGCTCTTCGTGCAACCAGAGACGGGCGTGACTGCCATAGGCCTCGGCGATGCGGCGGGCGCTGCGCTCATCCAGCCAATCGAATTCGAGCATATAGGCACGAGCCAGCTCGGCGGTGGAGCAGTCGAACTCGCCGCCGGGCAGACGGCTGCAGGCCGTCCAGTCATCCCCCATCTGGCTGAACCAGGGCTTGAGCTTGTTGCAGGCGGCCTGGGCCAGCTTGCGATAGGTGGTGAGCTTGCCGCCAAACACGGACAGGAGCGGCGCCCCGTCGGATTCACCGGAGAGCTCCAGGGTGTAGTCGCGGGTCACCGCCTGGGGAGAGTCGGACTCGTCATCGCAGAGCGGCCGCACCCCGGCATAGGTCCAGATGACCTCGGAGGGCGCAATCTGGCGGGTGAAGTGGGCGTTGACCACCTTGCACAGGTAATTGATCTCGGCCTCGCTGATCCTCGCCTCCCGCGGGCTGCCATGGTGCTCCACGTCCGTGGTGCCGATGAGGGAGTAGTCCTGCTGGTAGGGGATGACGAAGACGATGCGGTTGTCCTCGTTTTGCAGGATATAGGCCTCTTCGCGCTCATGGATGCGCGGCACTATGATGTGGCTGCCCTTGATGAGGCGGATGCCACGCGGAGATTTCTCGTGCAGGCTCTCGTCATAGAAGGTCTTGACCCAGGGACCGGCCGCATTGACCAGGCCACGGCAGGTGACATTGAACTGCTCGCCCCCGTCCCGCTCCAGGGTCAGGGTCCAGTGTTTGGATCCGCGCACCGCCTTGACGCAGCGGGTGCGGGTCTGCACCTCGGCGCCCTTGTCCCGGGCCATCATGGCGTTGAGCACCACCAGGCGGGCGTCATCGACCCAGGCGTCCGAGTACTCGAAGCCCTTGTTGATGCCGCTCTTGAGGCCATCTTGCGGCAGGAAGCGCAGACCGCAGCTGCCCTTGAGCTTGTCGCGCTTGGCCAGGTTGTCGTAGAGGAAGAGGCCGGCGCGGATCATCCAGGCCGGGCGCAGGTGCGGGCGGTGCGGCAAGCGAAAACGCATGGGACGGGCGATGTGCGGCGCCATGCCGAGCAGCACCTCCCGCTCCGCCAGCGCCTCTTTCACCAGCCTGAATTCGTAATGTTCGAGATAGCGCAAGCCACCGTGGATCAGCTTGCTGGAGTTGGACGAGGTGGCCGAGGCGAGATCCTGCGCCTCGAACAGCGCCACCTTCAGCCCCCGCCCCGCCGCATCCGCCGCAATGCCGACCCCGTTGATGCCGCCGCCGACGACGACCAGATCATAATGTTCGCTCATGTTCACCTACTTTCTTATTTTGTGTTCGCCATGCCGGCAATGTTTGATTTCGCTCATATTAGAACATGAAAAAATGATAAACGAACATTTTATGAGGGAAATGTGATCGCGATTGTTCTGACAATGCTAAAAATGCTGCCGGTCGGTGACAAGATGCCACCCCGAGCCTTGCCATGGCACCTACTGCCAGGGCGAATCTGCCGCAGCGGATGCGGGCGCGGCTGCCCGAGGCCGACAGGGCCCGACTCTGAGAGGGCCACCAGCACAGAGACACACCACGCAGGACGAGGAGAGAGCCGTTGTTTTTAGCTCAAGCCTCGCAGCGGCCAGCCGAGACGGCGCCACAGGGACAAAGGGGAAAGGTAGCAGGAGCAAGGCGGCCGCCCGGTGGCGGCCTGATGCTAATACGGCGTGGGGAGACTCAGCAGATGTGGCAGGCTATCTGATGCTGGGACATCAGTCGCATCAACTTCTCGGGCGGCTCCTGATCCGTGAACAGGGCGTGGATCTGGTTGAGGTTGCCGAGGTTGACCATGGCATTGCGGCCGAACTTGGTGTGGTCGGCGGCCAGAAACACCTGGCGGGAGTGGGTTATGATGGCCTGGGCTATCTTCACCTCGTGGTAGTCGAAATCGAGCAATGAGCCATCGTTGTCGATACCCGAGATGCCGATGACGCCATAGTCCATGCGGAACTGGCCGATGAAGTCACGGGTCGCCTCCCCGACGATGCCGCCATCCCGGTTGCGGATCTCGCCACCTGCGATGATGACGGTGAAGTCATCCTTGGCGGTGAGAATGCTGGCGACGTTGAGGTTGTTGGTGACCACACGCAGCTCCCGGTGATCCAGCAGGGCGCGGGCTATGGCTTCTGTGGTGGTGCCGATGTCGATGAAGAGCGACGAGCCGTCCGGAATGTTGGCGGCCACCTCACGAGCGATGCGCTCCTTCTCCTTGAGCTGCATCACCTTGCGGGCGCTGTAGGCGGTATTGACGGTACTCGAATGCAGGGAGGCCCCGCCGTGATGGCGCCTTATCTTGTTCTGCTCGGCGAGATCGTTCAGATCCCGGCGAATGGTCTGGGGGCTGACGTCAAAATGGGTCACCAGATCGTCGGTCGAGACAAAGCCCTGCCTTGTCAGGACGTCCAGGATCTCCAGATGTCGTTGGGTTTGCTTCACGCTTGCACTCCGCTTGAGAGACGAAAAAAGGCCCCGGCGATGCGGGGCCTTTGGCAGTGTACCCTATCCCTTTTCGGACTGATAAGGGTAGGATCACGTTTTATGCCTTGTCGGCAGCGGCCTTCTTGGCAGCGACGGCGATGTTCTCGTGCTTGAGGGTCATTGCCAGCAGCACTATGGAGAGCACGCAAGATGCGGTCAGCACCATGAAACCGCCGTCCCAGCCGAAGTGGTCGACTGTGTAGCCCAGCATGGCGTTGGCCGCCACGGCGCCACCCAGATAACCGAACAACCCGGTGAAGCCCGCCGCTGTACCGGCCGCCTTCTTCGGCGCCAGCTCCAGGGCATAGAGACCGATCAGCATGACGGGGCCATAGATCAGGAAGCCGATGGCGACCAGTGCCAGCATGTCGACGGTGGGGTTGCCCGCCGGGTTGAGCCAGTAGACCAGCACAGCCAGGGTCACCAGCACCATGAAGAGTATGCCGGCCGGGGCGCGGCGGCCCTGGAACATCTTGTCAGAGATCCAGCCGCACAGCAGGGTGCCCGGAATACCGGCCCACTCGTACAGGAAATAGGCCCAGGAGGAGTGATCCACGCTGAAGTCTTTGGCTTCTTTCAGGTAGGTCGGCGCCCAGTCCAGCACACCGTAACGAATGAGATAAACGAAGGCGTTGGCAATGGCGATGTACCACAAGAGCTTGTTGTGCAGCACGTACTTGACGAAGATCTCCTTGGCGGAAAACTCCTGCTCGTGACTCTCGTTGTAATCCTTCGGGTAGTCGTCCTTGTACTCCTCGATGGGGGGCAGACCCACGGATTGCGGGGTATCACGCATCACGAAGAAGGCGATCACCGCAATGGCGGCGGCAGCAGCAGCCGGTACATAGAAGGCACTGCGCCAGTCATTGAACCAGCCCATCCCCAGGATGAACAGCGGACCTATCATGCCGCCGCCCACGTTGTGGGCCACGTTCCAGACCGCGACCACTTCGCCCCGCTCCTTCTGTGACCACCAGTGCACCATGGTGCGACCACAGGGCGGCCAGCCCATGCCCTGAACCCAGCCGTTGAGGAACAGCAGCACGAACATGATGGCGATGCTGGAGGTAGCCCAGTGCACTGTCCCCATCATGAACATGATGCCGGCCGAGAGCAGCAGGCCGGCGGAGAGGAAGTAGCGCGCATTGGAGCGATCCGACACGTTCCCCATCAGGAATTTGGAGAGACCGTAGGCAATGGAGACGCCGGACAGGGCCAGGCCCAGATCACCGCGGGAGAAGCCCTGCTCGATGAGGTAGGGCATCGCCAGACTGAAGTTCTTGCGCACCAGGTAGTAGCCGGCATAACCGAAGAAGATCCCGAAAAACACCTGCCAGCGCATGCGTTTGTAGAAGGGATCCACCTTGTCGGCCGGTAGCCGCTCTATGTGGGGTGCAGGCCTGAAGAGACTAAGCATGTTCTGCTTCCTTATTGTTGTTATGGGCGGTTGAGGGTGCCCCGATCATGCCTGCGACCAGATGAGTCCTTATTCGCAAGCGAGCCTATTGTGCTCACTTGTGAACATTCAATCTGTGATGAAGGCTAAATTATTGCAGTTTTATTACAAAAAATGTCACCTGATGAGTGATCGCTCATCGGCCGCCAGCCCTTGCAGGGCAAGGAATATGGCTACCCACTAAGGAGTATTAACGCCGCTAACAGTTGCTTTTCGTCACATTTTCTTAGCAATGAATGGGATCTTGTCCACATTTCCGGTGGCGGGGGTCTGGTGAATTGGCACAGAAGGTTTATTTTCTCTCTCGTCCAAGAACGAGCGCAAACGAGCATAACGTTTGCGTCAGCTCAAATAACAAGAAGAAACGTTTTCGGACGCAAAAAATGGGAATGCAAGATAACGAAACGGAACATCAAACCTACTCTGGGTGGATATAAGGAATAACAACTATGAGCATACAAAGACCCAATACCCTGCTCGGCGAGTGCCTCGCCGAGTTTATCGGCACCGGCCTGCTGATCTTCTTCGGCGTCGGTTGCGTGGCAGCCCTGGTGCTGGCTGGCGCCAACTTCGGGCAATGGGAAATCTCCATTACCTGGGGCCTGGGGGTCGCCATCGCCATCTATGTGACCGGCGGCATCTCTGGCGCCCACCTGAACCCGGCGGTGACCCTGGCGCTGATGACCTTCTGCGGCTTCGACAAGCGCAAGGTAGTGCCCTTCATCATCGCCCAGATAGCGGGTGCCTTCGCCTCCGCCGCCCTGGTCTACTTCCTCTATGGCAACCTCTTCACCCAGTGGGAACTGACCCACAACGTGGTGCGCGGCAGCGTAGAGAGCCTCGGCACCGCCGGCATCTTCTCCACCTACCCCAATGCCCTGCTCTCCAACATGCAGGCATTCGCGGTCGAGCTGGTGATCACCGCCGTCCTGATGCTGGGCATCATGGCGCTGGGTGACAACAACAACGGTGCCCCCAAAGGCTTCGCGGCCGCCCTGCTGATCGGCATACTGATCGCGGTGATCGGCGCCTCCCTCGGCCCCTTGACCGGTTTTGCCATGAACCCGGCCCGTGACTTTGGTCCCAAACTGTTCGCCTTCTTTGCAGGCTGGGGCGATGTGGCCCTGACCGGCGGTCGCGACAACCCCTACTTCTGGGTTCCCATCCTCGGCCCCATAGTCGGCGCCCAGCTGGGTACCGCTCTGTATGTGAAAGTGCTGGCTCCCTGCGTCCCGGGCAACCGTGTCGTGACCGAAGAAGCCGCCAAGCTGTCCAATAAAGAAGAGGCCGCCGCCTAAGAGCGGTCCCCCCAAACGTGGAGAACATCATGTCTGCTGAAAAGAAATTTGTCGTCGCGCTGGATCAAGGTACCACCTCCTCCCGTGCCATAGTGTTCGATCAGGACGCCAACATAGTCGCGACCTCACAGCGCGAATTCACCCAGCACTACCCCAAGGCGGGCTGGGTTGAGCACGACCCCATGGAGATCTGGGCGACCCAGTCCTCCGTCTTCACCGAGGTGCTGGCCAAGAGCGGCCTGCACAGCGAGCAGATCGCCGCCATCGGCATCACCAACCAGCGTGAAACCACCGTTGTCTGGGAGAAAGCCACCGGCAAGCCCATCTACAACGCCATCGTCTGGCAGTGCCGGCGCACCGCGGCCATCTGTGAAGAGCTGAAAGCCCGCGGCCTGGAAGAGTACGTACGCGAAAATACCGGCCTGGTGCTGGACGCCTACTTCTCCGGCACCAAGGTGAAGTGGATCCTGGACAACGTGGAAGGGGCCCGCGAGAAGGCGATGAACGGCGAGCTGCTGTTCGGCACCATAGACACCTGGCTGGTGTGGAAGATGACCAACGGCGAAGTGCACGTCACCGACCCGACCAACGCCTCCCGCACCATGCTCTACAACATCCGCGATCTGAAGTGGGACCAGCGGATGCTGGACGAGCTGGGCATCCCCGCCTCCATGCTGCCCGAGGTCAAACCCTCCTCCGAGGTGTATGGCTACACCACCCGTGGCGGCGGCTCCCGCATCCCCATCGCCGGCATCGCCGGTGACCAGCAGTCTGCCCTGTTCGGCCAGCTCTGCTTCGAGAAGGGGATGGCCAAGAACACCTATGGCACCGGCTGCTTCCTGCTGATGAACACCGGCACAGAGCCTGTTCGCTCCAACAACGGCCTGCTGACCACTGTCGCCATCGGCCCGAAAGGGGAAGTGAACTACGCGCTGGAAGGGGCTGTCTTTATGGGCGGCGCCACCATCCAGTGGCTGCGTGACGAGCTCAAGATCATCCACGATGCCCGCGACACCGACTACTTCGCGAGCAAGGTGGGGGACACCAACGGCGTCTACCTGGTACCGGCCTTCGTGGGCCTGGGCGCCCCCTACTGGGATCCCTATGCTCGCGGCACCATGGTCGGCCTGACCCGTGGCGCCAACCGCAACCACATCATCCGCGCCGCGCTGGAGTCCATCGCCTACCAGAGCCGCGACGTGCTGGATGCCATGCAGCAGGACTCCGGCATCAAGCTGGCCGCGCTCAAGGTTGACGGTGGCGCCGTCGCCAACGACTTCCTGATGCAGTTCCAGGCTGACATGATGCACACCCCTGTGGTGCGTCCGACCCGCATCGAGACCACCGCCATGGGCGCCGCCTTCCTGGCAGGCCTCGCCGTCGGCTTCTGGAAGAGCTCCGACGAGCTGGAAGACAAGTTCAGCGTGGACAGGGAGTTCATCCCCCAGATGGACAAAGCCGATCGCGCCAAGCGTTACAGCGGCTGGCAAAAAGCGGTCGAACGCTCACGCCGCTGGGCCGAAGAGGATTAATCGGGCAGCCGATGCATCCTTGAGATGAAAACGAACGAGGCCGACAGCGATGTCGGCCTCTTTTTATTGGCGAGCGCGGGTGTTCTGACCGCACCTGACCCCAGCCCTCCGCTTGCCAAGGGGTGGGAGAAAATGACCCCACCCCCTAGTGGAGGGGGAGGCCGGGAGGGGGGTGGCACTGTAGGCATGCCCTCTACAACGCCTCGGCGCCGAGCTGCTCTCTCAGGAAGTCGAGCCAGACCCGCAGCCGGATATCCCGCTGGGCATCGGAGTAGAAGACCGCATGAATGGGGCGCGAGGCGCCGCTGTTGCTGCGGGCCAGCACCTCCACCAGGGCGCCGCTCGCCCTGTCCTCTCCCGTCATGAAGTCCGACAGGCAGACGATCCCCTGCCCTCTGAGCGCCAGCTGGCGCAGGGTCTCGCCGCTGCTGGCCCTCAGGGTCGGGGTGATGGCGAACCTGTCCCCCTGCTCAGTGCTGAGCAGGGGCCAGTGGTTGAGGTGATCGGGGTGCAAAAAGCCGAGCAGCTCGTGGCCTGCCAGCAAGTCAGCTGGCTGGCGCGGGGTGCCGCGCGCCTTCAGATAGTCGGGGGACGCGAGCAGCCGCAGCTTGGATCGCCCGAGCGGCAGGGCACGCAGGGAGGAGTCCGTCAGCTCGCCGATACGAATGGCCATGTCCACCCGCCGCTCCATCAGGTTGATGAAGCCCTCAGAGCTGTGCAGTTGCAGCTCTATGCCGGGGTAGCGGCGGCGAAACTCCCCTATGATGGGCACCAGCCGGTGCAGGATGAAGGGGGTGGCGGCGTCCACCCGCAATATGCCCTCCGGCTGCTCCCGGCGCATCAGCAGATGGCTCTCCGCCTCGCTCATCTCGGTCAGCACCTTCACCGCCCGCTGATAGAACCAGCTCCCCTCCTCGGTCAGGCTGACCCGCCGGGTGGTGCGATTGAGCAGCACCGTGGCGAGCTTCTCCTCCAACCGCTTGATGCCGCGGCTCACCACTGAGTTGTCCATGCCGAGGTTTTCCGCCGCCTGGCGAAAGCTGCCCGCCTCCACCACGGCCACGAACAGGGTCAATTCATCGGAATGGGTCTTCATTGTTGTCATCCTGGCAAGAGTCATGGGGCTTTATAGGCGCAATGGCCCTGGGTTGGCAAGGCAGGCGTCACCAGAGACGGATCTTGCCGTCCGCATAACGTGAGCAACCGCCTGTTTTGCTCCCGGCCTTGTGGATACAATGCCGAAAATTGGCATCGTATGGCGCCAAGCCATCGCAAGGATGAACATCATGAACTTCGAAGAGCGGTTGGCGGCAGCCCACCAGGAGCTTGAAAGCAAAGGCGTGTGGCACGCCAACTACAATCCCCCCTTGCTCAGACTGCTGCGCAGACTGGGCCTGCGACTCAGACCGCCCCACCATGAACGCTTTCTGGTCAACCTGCTTGCCTTTGGTCTGCCGACAGGTGCCATCTGGGGGATGTTGATGTGGTACCTCGGCTGGCAAGATGAGGTGAGTCCGGCCTTCGCCCTGCGCCAGAGCCTGCTGTTCGGCATAGGCTTCGGTCTGCTGATGGGAATCATCGTTTGGGTGCGCCGCAAGCAGCTCAAGCTGACCCCCTGGGACGCCTTGCCGCACTCCACGAACCGCACGCAAAAACGCTGACAACCGACATCACCACCGACATCGACAAGGAGACCCTTATGACCAAGGCCCATGAAAAACTGAACTATGTGGAGTTTGCAGCCAGGGATCTCGCCGCCACCAAGGCCTTCTTCGAGGCCGCCTTTGGCTGGCAGTTCGCGGACTACGGCCCCGACTACTGCGCCTTCGAAGGGGAAGGGCTGGACGGCGGCTTCTATCGTGCGGATCTGTGCGGCCAGAGCGCCCAGGGCGGCGCTCTCCTGGTGTTCTACAGCGCCGATATCGAGGAGACCCAGGCCAAGGTGCAGCACCATGGCGGCATCATCAACCGCCCGCTGTTTGACTTCCCCGGCGGCCGCCGCTTCCACTTTGTCGAACCCAGCGGCAACGAGTTTGCGGTCTGGTCAGAGGGATAACCCTCAGCGCAGCAGACATGTTATTTCAGAGAAATATTTTGACTTTTAATTTTAAATCAAGGCATTACCCATGAAGCTCTATCGATTTATTACTGGCCCTGATGATAAAGATTTTTGCATGCGGATCTCTGAATTGATGAACAAGGGCTGGGAGCTTCACCATGGCCCGGCACTGACCTTCAATGGAAATACTTGCATCGCAGGACAAGCCTTAACTAAAGAAGTCGCTGGCGAAGAATTCGCAATGCCCATAGATCTAACGAAATACTAATGTGTGGGTTCCCCCCTCCCTATTGCTGTTCTTTCCTCAATAGTGTTTTGCGACTGCTGCCCTGTATCCCCCAGTCTGCGGCGGGCATACTGACCGTCGTTTTAGCAAGGAGGTTCAGATGCCATCCCCCCTGATTGTGATTGCCGAGCTTGAGGCCAAGCCTGAATTCGCCGCCGAGTGTCGGGCCGCCCTGACGCCGCTCGTCAACGCCAGCCAGCAAGAGCCCGGGTGCCTTGGCTACCGGCTGCACCAGAGCCTTGAGAGTCCCCACGGCTGGATGATCCACGAGGAGTGGGAGAGCGAGGCGGCGCTCAGTGCCCACCAGCAGCAGCCCCATTTTCTCGCCTTCGTGGCCAACACCCGGGGCTGGTTTGCCAGCACCAGAGTTCGCCGCTATCAGCTAGCCTGAATCCAGCTGCGGCCTGTCCCCTGCCCGCCCTGGATGCGGGGATGGGCCGACAAAATATTGAGCGTAGAAACAATAACTTGAGGAATATAATGATGAAGATGCCCAACCTGGGTCTTGGTACCTTTCGCCTGAAAGATCAGCCCCTGCGCGACTCCCTGCTGCAGGGTCTGGATCTCGGCTATCGCCACATAGATACCGCCCAGATCTATGACAACGAGGCCGAAGTGGGCCAGCTGATGAGCGAAAGTGGCGTCCCCCGCCAGGATATCTACCTGACCACCAAGGTGTGGACCAGCGAGTTCGTCCCGGGCAAGGTGATCCCGAGCCTGGAGCTGAGCCTGGAGAAACTGCGCACCGACTATCTGGATCTTGCGCTTATTCACTGGCCCTCCCCCAAGGATGAGGTGCCGATGGCGGTCTACCTGGAGCAGTTGGCCGAGGCCAAGGCACAAGGCCTGACCCGGGAGATCGGGGTCTCCAACTTCACGGTCGCCCAGCTTAAAGAAGCCATCGCTATCCTGGGGCCGGGTGCCATCGCCCACCAGCAGGTGGAGATCCATCCCCTGCTGCAAAACCGCAAGGTGGTGGAGTTCTGCCAGGATCAGGGCATCGCCATCACCGCCTATATGCCGCTGGCCTATGGCAAGGTGCTGAGCGAGCCGCTGCTGATGGAGATAGGCAAGCGCCACGGCGTCTCGGCGGCCCAGGTGTCACTGGCTTGGCTGCTGGCCCAGGGCATGACGGTGATCCCGAGCTCCACCAAGCGGGAGAATCTCGCCGCCAACCTGGCCGCCCTCAAGGTGCAACTCAGCTCCGAGGAGATGGCACAGATTGCCACCCTGGAGCGAGGGGAGCGCTGCGCCAACCCGGACTTCGCCCCGAATTGGGATTAAACGGGAGAGGACGCATTGTATCTATCGCTGCGGCGGCGGATACCGGCAACCCTCACTAGCCAATTGCAACCACGAGCTATCCCCTCTCCCTGCGGGAGAGGGTTAGGGTGAGGGGCAAGCTACCTCCCCCTCATCCCCAACCCTTCTCCCGCAAGGGGAGAAGGGAGCAAATAACGCTCTAATGACATTCTTGAACACCAGCGGGAGGCCCAGTGCCTCCCGCTTTTTTTGTCTCCAATACCGCGCGCAGCAGCCCCTCTTCCCTTGCCCCTTTCCTCTTTATTCCCAGCTCGGTCTGTACGCCTTGCTTCTACGCGCTTTGTCTCCGCAGCCTCAGCCATTCCCTTTACCCCATTCCACGGATCCATTGCTGCTAATTTAGCAAAAGTAATTTGACGTTACCGTCATTTTTGCCAACAAAGCTCATCGGCATACTGGCGCCATTCTCCCGTCGGGAGCCACTATCCAAGGAGTTTGTATGCCACTGGCGTTATTTGCCCTCACCCTGAGTGCCTTCGCGATCGGCACCACCGAATTTGTAATAGTGGGGCTGATCCCCACCATAGCCGAGCAGCTCAATGTCTCGCTCCCCTCGGCGGGCCTGCTGGTCAGCCTCTACGCCCTGGGCGTCGCCATAGGCGCGCCTGTGCTGACGGCGCTCACCGGCAAGCTGCCGCGCAAGTGGCTGCTGGTGGGCCTGATGGCGCTCTTCACCGCCGGCAACCTGCTGGCCTGGCAGGCCCCCGGCTACGAGAGCCTGATCGTCGCCCGCATCCTCACCGGCCTGGCCCACGGGGTCTTCTTCTCGGTGGGTTCCACCATAGCCACGGGTCTGGTGGCCAAAGAGAAGGCGGCGAGCGCCATCGCCATCATGTTCAGCGGCCTGACCGTCGCCCTGGTGACAGGCGTGCCGCTCGGCACCTGGATTGGTCAGCAGTTCGGCTGGCGCGAGACCTTCCTGGTGGTGAGCGCACTCGGGGTCATCGCCATGGTCGGTAGCCTGCTGCTGATCCCGAGCAACCTGCCCAAGGGGACAGCCTCCACTATCCGCGAGCAGCTCGCCGTGCTGACCCACAAGCCCCTGCTGATGGTCTACGCCAAGACGGCCCTGGGTTACGGCGGCGCCTTCACCGCCTTTACCTTCCTCGCCCCCATCTTGCAGCAGGTGAGCGGTTTCGGTGCCAATGCGGTGAGCCTGATCCTGCTGGTGTACGGAGTCTCGGTGGCGGTCGGCAACATCTGGGGCGGCAAGCTGGCGGACAAGATGGGCCCGCTGCCCGCGCTGAAGCTGATGTTTGGCGGCCTGGCACTCATCCTGCTGATGCTCACCTTCACGGCGCCCCACCCTGTGCTGGCGGTGCTGACAGTGCTGGTGTGGGGCGCCTTCGCGTTTGGCAACGTGCCGGGCCTGCAGGTGCTGGTGGTGAAACAGGCCGAGCGCCATACCCCGAACGCCGTGGATGTCGCCTCCGGCCTCAACATCGCCGCCTTCAACGTCGGCATCGCCTTGGGCTCTGTCGTTGGCGGTTTTGTGGTGGAGCACCTGGGGTTGATGCACACCCCCTGGATTGGCGCGCTGATCGTGCTGCTGGCCTATGGCCTCACCCATGCAAGCGAGAAGCGCGAAGCCAAACTGGCGCTGGCAATCTAATCCGCCGCGCAAAAAAACAAAAAGGCCGACACCTGGTGTCGGCCTTTCTCGTTTTCAGGGGCGGGATCAAGGCTCCTTGAGATCCTCGTCCGCCGCCCAGCGCGCCTCCAGCCAGAGCAGATTGACCAGACCGCACAGCAGCGCAAACCCCAATCCCAGAATCCAGGTGAAATACCACATATCAAAAACTCCTCAATTCCCGTGTTAGTAGAGGCTATGGCCCTGCTGGCGCACCTGCTCGGTACTCATCTTGCCTCGCGCCACCCAGTAGACCCAGAGGGTGTAACCCAGGTTGATGGGCATCAGCACGGCGACTATCCCCAGCATGATGAGCAGGGTGCCCTCGCTGGAGGTGCCGTCCCACAGGGTCAGGCTGCTGGACGGATCCAGCGACGAGGGCAGCACGAAGGGGAATAGCGCTATGGCCACGGTCAGCATCATGGCGGCGCAGGCACCACCGCTGGCAAGGATCGCCAGCCGCGCCCGGCCAAGGTGGCTTGCCAGCGTGCTCAAGAGCGGCAGCAAGAGGCCGAGGACAGGCACAGCCCAGAGCACTGGGTGCGCCATGAAGTTGCCAAACCAGCCATCCGGCGCCGTCGTCACCTGCTTCATCAGCGGCGTCAGGGCGCTGTTGAGATCCCCAATCTCGGCTATCCGGTAACCACGCATCTGGCTGAGCCAGAGGCCGCCGAGGGCAAACAGGGCACTCGCCAGGGGCCCGAGCCAGCGGCTCTGGCGGGCGCAGCGCTCGGCTATCACCCCTTGGGTCTTGCACTGCAGGAAGCTGGCGCCGTGCAGCATCAGCAGGGCCAGCGCCGTACCCATGCAGGTGAAGAGCAGCGGCCAGTTGAAATCGAAGGCGCCGTAGTGGATGCGAAGGGCCGAATCGAAGCGAAACGGCAAGCCTTGCAACAGGAAGCCGATGGTTGCGCCAAACACCAGGGTCGGCAGCAGGGCACCCGTCACTAGGGCCCTGTCCCACCAGCGGCGCCAGAGCGGGTCCGGCAGCTTGCTGCGATAGTCAAAGCCGACCGGGCGCAGGAAGAGGCCAAACAGCAGGAACATGAAGGGCACATAGAGCGCCGAGAAAGCGGCGGCATAGACCAGGGGCCAGGCGGCGAACAGGGTGCCGGCACCGGCGATGAGCCACACCTGGTTACCCTCCCACACGGGGCCCACGCTGTTGAGCAGCACCCGCCGCTCCTCATCATTCTTGGCCACCACAGGGAGCAGCAGGCCGACCCCGAGATCGAAGCCGTCCATCACCACGAAGCCTATGAGCAGGAAGAGCACCAGCCCCCACCAGACGAGTTTCAGGGTTTCGTAATCCATCAGACAAGACTCCCGTTTTTCAACACTTCACCTTGATAACGACCCGTCTGCAGGCTGGCGGGCCCTTTGCGGATCACATGACGCAACAAGAACAGCTCCACCACCAGCAGGCTGCTGTAGATGAGGAAGATGGAGATGAGGCTGAACCAGAGTTGGCCCGGTTGCAGCAAGGAGACCGACGCCGACACCGGCAGCACGTCGCTGATGGTCCAGGGCTGGCGGCCGAACTCGGCCACGAACCAGCCCGCCTCTATGGCAATCCAGGGCAGGGGTATGCTCCAGAACAGGGCCTTGAGCAGGCGGGGCGATTGCACCAGCCTGCCCCGGCACAGTTGCAGGAAGGCGGCACCAAATAGCAGCAGCAACACCACCCCTATGCCCACCATCAGCCGGAAGCTCCAGAACAGCGGCGCCACCTGAGGGATGGAGTCGTCCACCGCCTTGGCTATGGCCCCCTCGTCCGCCTTGCCAATCTCCTTGGCGTAGGGGGTGAGCAAGAGGCCATAGCCGAGATCCGCGCGGTGGCGCTCGAAGGTGGCGCGGGCCTCGGCGTTGCCGCCGTCTTTCCGTATCGCTTCGAGCGCGTCGTGGGCCAGCATGCCGCTGCGAATGCGCACCTCGTGCTGCGCCTTCAGATCTTTCAAGCCAGTCACCTGCTCATCCAGGGAGCGGGTGGCTATGATGCCCATCAGATAGGGGATCTTGATGGCCGCGTGAGTGGTCTCGGCACTCTGATCCGGCAGGCCGAACAGGGTGAAGGAGGCAGGGGCGGGTTCGGTCTCCCACTCAGCCTCTATGGCGGCGAGCTTGACCTTCTGCACCTCCCCGGAGCGGTAGCCCGACTCGTCCCCGAGGACGATGACAGAGAGGATGGCGGCGAGACCAAAGCCCGAGGCGATGGCGAAGGATCGCAGGGCGAAGCGCACCTCCATGCGGCGCAGCAGATACCAGCTGCTCACCCCCATCACGAACAGGGAGGCCGCCACATAACCCGCCGCCACAGTGTGGACGAACTTGACCTGGGCCACCGGGTTGAAGATCACCGCCGCCACGTCCACCAGCTCCATGCGCATCGTCATGGGGTTGAACTCGGCGCCGACCGGGTTCTGCATCCAGCCGTTGGCGATGAGGATCCAGAGGGCGGAGAGGTTGGAGCCGAGCGCCACCAGCGCCGTCACCAGCAGGTGCTGGCCCCGGGAGAGCTTGTCCCAGCCGAAGAAGAAGAGGCCCACCAGGGTGGATTCCAGGAAGAAGGCCATCAGCCCCTCCACCGCCAGCGGGGTGCCGAAGATGTCGCCGACGTAGTGGGAGTAGTAGGCCCAGTTGGTCCCAAACTGGAACTCCAGGGTGATCCCCGTAGTGACCCCCATGACGAAGTTGATGCCAAACAGCTTGCCCCAGAAGCGGGTGATGTCCTTGTAGATCACCTTGCCGGTCATCACGTAGGCGGATTCGGCGATCACCAGGATCCAGGACAGCCCCAGGGTGAGGGGCACAAACAGAAAGTGGAACATCGCCGTCGCGCCGAACTGTATTCGGGAGAGGCTGACCACATCATCCAGGCTTATCATGCATGACTCTCTATGTTGCATTTAACAGACAGGTTTTCGCCCGTTAAGTACAACACGTGCCATGACACCTATAACAGATGCAGTTATAGTGAAATCCACCTATAACAGTTAGGACACACCATGTCCCGTTACGGTCAGCTGGCTGCCTTGTTGCAACAGCAGATAGAGAGCGGCCTCTGGCAGCCGGGGGAGCGCATCCCCTCCATCCGCCAGAGCTGCAAGACCCATGACCTCAGCCCCATGACGGTGCTGCAGGCCTACCAGTTGCTCGAGAGCCGCGGCCTCATCCTGGCCAGGCCCCAGTCCGGCTACTACGTCAAGGCCGCTACCTCACCGCTGCAGGCGAGCGCTGCCCAGCAGGCCCACTACAGCGGCTCGGTGGACATCAACGATCTGGTGTTCGAGGTGTTGCAGGCGAGCAAGTCCCGGGAGCTGGTGCCGCTGGGGCTCGCGGTGGCGGATCCCGCCCTCTTCCCCCATCCCCAGCTCGGCCGGGCACTGGCGAGCTGCATGCGCCGCCTCGACCCCTTCAGCACTGTCGCCGACCTCCCCCCCGGCAACGAGGCGCTGCGCCGCGCCATCGCCCAGCGTTACGCCAGCGACGGCCTGGCGGTGGATCCCCAGGAGATCATCATCACCACAGGGGCCATGGAGGCCCTCTCCCTCAGCCTGCAGGTGTTGACCGAGCCCGGGGACTGGGTGGTGGTGGAATCCCCCACCTTCTACGGCGCCCTGCAGGCCATAGAGCGCTTGCAGCTCAAGGTGGTGGAAATCCCTGTGATCCCCGGGGTGGGCATAGATCTCGCCCTGCTCACCGAGGCCCTGGCCCAGCGTCCCATCAAGGCGTGCTGGCTGATGGGCAACGTCCAGCACCCCCTGGGCCACACCATGCCGGATGGCCACAAGCAGGGGCTGATGGCGCTGCTCAACGCCCATGAGGTGCCCCTGGTGGAGGACGACGTCTACGCCGAGCTCTACTTTGGCCGCGAGCGCCCCAGTCCCATCAAGCGCTGGGACGCCCGGGGCGACAGCCTGCTGTGCGGCTCCTGGACCAAGTGCCTGGCGCCGGGCTTTCGGGTCGGCTGGGTGGTGGCGGGGCCCCATGCCGAGCGCATCCAGCGGCTGCAACTGATGTCGACCCTCTCCACCAATGTGCCGAGCCAGCTGGCACTCGCCGACATGCTGCGCCAGGGCGGGGTGGATGCCCACTTTCGCCGCCTGCGCCACACCCTGGCCCAGCGCCAGCAGCAGATGCGGGCGGCCCTGCTGCGCCTCTTCCAGGACGAGGTGCGCATCTCGACCCCGAATGGCGGCTACTTCCTCTGGCTGACATTCGACGAGCGCCTCGACAGCCGGGCACTCTACGCCCAGGCGCTGGCCAGTGGTTTTTCACTGGCCCCCGGGGCCCTGTTCTCGAGTCAGGGCCAGCACAACCACTGCTTGCGCCTCAACAGCGCCCATCCCTGGAGCCCGGCGCTGGAGGCCGCCCTCACCCGGCTGGCGGCCCTGGTCCACCAGCAGCTCGCCCCCCATCAATAGACCACCAACAACAAGGCCCCATGACGGGGCCTTGTGGACAATCTTATGGCTGCCTGGGCTCAACCCGGCGCGCCCAGCTGGGCCACCTGGCGCTCTATGCTGGCTTTGAGGTTGTCATCGAGTTTGAGGGCACGGGCCAGCTCGTCGAGATAGCCGCGCTCCATGAAGTGATCCACCTCGACGGCGAGCAGGGAGGCGAGATAGACCTCGGTGGCCTGCTCCATGTCGGTCACTTCCCGGGCCAGGGCTTGCGGGTCCAGCGGGCGGGCCAGCTCGGCATCAATCCAGCGGGCGGCATCGGGTTGGCCCTGCTCGGTCAGGTACTGCTGGATCTTCTGACGCTCGTTGCCGTCGATGTGGCCGTCGGCCCGGGCCGCCGCCACCATGGCGCGCACCAGCAAGCTGGCGCGGGCATCCAGTTCGGCGCCCGCCAGCTCGTTGAGGGGATGGGGCGTGCCGGCCGCTGGCGCACTCTGGTTCTGCTGCCAGTCCTGATAGAGCTTGTAGGCCAGCCCGCCGAGGGCGGCCGCCCCGCCCACCGCCGCCACCTTGGTGCCGTACTTGCGCATATTCTTGTTGCCAAGCAGCAGCGCCATGGCCCCGGCGGCCAGCCCCCCCTGGGCCATGCCCTTCATCTGGGCCTTGCGCGTGTCACCGCCATCGTTGAGCCAGCCCTTGCCAGCTCCCATCAATTGCTCCAGCATCTGTTTCATGGGGCCTCCTCATTTGCATGAGCTGCCATGCTGGGCCGCCGCCGCTGAACTCAAGGTGAATAGATGCCCGCGCCCCGTTTGGTGCCGCTGACCCGCGGACTCTGGTTGGATGAGTCCTGGTCGCTGCGATTGTTATTGTCATCACTGGCCATTTCGGGGGCATAGCCCTGGGCATGGCGAGGCGCCCTTCGCAAGGAGACAACCCATGATGAAGCTGGTCATACTGCTGCTCGGTGGCACCCTCTCGGGCGGCCTGCTCGCCGCAACGCCGGACAGGAACACCCATCAGGCCGGGCTGGACAGAGCCTGTGACAACGCCCGGCAACAACAGACGATACAAGAGAGGCAGCAGCGCATCGATGCCTGCGTCAGGGCCGGGGGCAAGACGACCCGCTGCCAGCAGGAGTACGCCAGCCTCGGCCAGCGCACCGGCAATGAACGCCCCTATGTGTCATCCCTGCCTCCCTGCCAGCAGGCCGAGGCCTACCGCAAGAGTGACCGGCAATGAACCGAGGAGACGATATGACCCCACCCCACGAGCTGACCCTGCAATTTCTCGCCGAACCCGCCGACGTCAACTTCGGCGGCAAGGTCCATGGCGGCATGGTGATGAAGTGGATCGATCAGGCCGGCTACGCCTGCGCCGCCGGCTGGTGTGGCGGCTATGCCGTCACCGTCTATGTGGGGGGCATCCGCTTTTTGCGCCCCATCCAGATAGGCCAGCTGGTGGAGGTGCACGCCAAGGTGATCCACACAGGCACCACCAGCATGCACCTGGCCGTGGATGTCTACAGCCGCCACCCCACCGACCCTGCGCGCCACAAGACCACCCACTGCATCATCATCTTCGTGGCCATGGACGAGCACGGCAAGCCGAGCCCTGTGCCCCAATGGCAGCCGGTGAGCGAGCAGGATCTGAGCTTGCAACAGTACGCCAGGAAACTGATGGCCCTGCGCGAAGAGCTCGACAAGGAGATGCGCCAGCACATGTGAAGCCCTTCAAGCCCCGGGCACCCGGGGCGTGTCTTCACGGCCCGCGGCGCTATAATGGCGCCCACTCTGCCCCATGAGAAACCAAGATGTCACTGGAAACTGCCCCCCCCGAGGTCAAACTCGCGGTGGATCTGATAGAACTGCTGGAAACCAACCAGATTGCCCCGGATCTCGCCCTGGCGGCGCTCGCCATCGTCCGCCGGGACTATGAGCGCAAGCTCGAGGAAGGCCGGGCGCACTGACGTGTTCACCTAGACTCTGTCCCTTCACCCTTCCAACCCAGGAGGCCCCATGTCAGAACCCGTTCGCTTTGAAACCGGCAAGGCCATGCTGCTTGGCGGCCTGCGCCGCCATCACAGCTTCCAGCACGGCGACTTCGCCGGCCAGTGGCGCGACTTCAGCGCCCTTGGCCCCCTGCCGGGTCAACTGGGGGAGCACGCCTACGGCGTCATCTGCGCCGCCACTGCCACCGAGTGCGAATATATGTGCGCGGTGGAAGTCGCGGCGCTGGAGGTCTTGCCCAAGACCCTGGGCCGGATGCGGATCACTCCCCAGACCTATGCGGTCTTTCGCCATCTGGGCCATGTCGATGCCCTGCCCCAAACCTGGCAGCAGGCGCTGGCGTGGCTGGCGCACTCAGGCTACGAGTCGGCCCACCAGCCGGATTTTGAGCGCTACGGCGACGCCTTTGACCCGGATAGCGGCAGCGGCGAGGTGGAAATTTGGCTCGCCGTGGTGCCCAGACAATCCCTGGCCTGAGGCCTCGGGCCTGGCTTGTTCCTACCTGGGCCCCATCACCTCGTCACAGAGCGCGATCAGGGCCTCGCACAGCCGGCTGAGGGGCTCACTGTCTCCTGCTCCCAGGTGCAGGGCCAGCTCCACCGAGCGCACCGCAGGCCAGTCCACCAGCGCCACCTGATCGGGCTGCAGCAATCGGGCGGGCAGCAGGCTCACCCCTATGCCCGCGCTCACCGCCCCCTGCAGGCTGGCGAGGCTGGCACTCACGTAGGCGATGCGCCAGGGGATCCCCCTGGCATCCAGGGCATCGGTGATCTGGCGCCGATAGAGGCCTTCGCTCGGAAACACCACCAGGGGAACAGGCTCCCGCTGGCTGGCTGGCCAGTCGCGGCTGTCGACCCAGGCCAGCGGCTCGCGCCAGCGGGCGATGGGCTCCCCCTGCCCCCGCCCCTGCTTGATCAGCGCCAGATCCAGCTCCCCCCCTTCGAAGGCCTGCCACAGGACGTGGCTAAGACCGCTTTGCACCTCCAGCCTCACCTCGGGGTATTGCCGGGCGAAAGCCGCCAGCACAGCCGTCATGGCGCCGGCGGCGAAATCCTCGGGCACCCCAAGGCGCAGGGGGTGACTGGCCTCGCTCACCCGCTCCCCCGCCCGGGCCAGCAGCCCCAGGATGCGGCGCGCCAGCCCCAGCAGCGTCTCCCCCTGGGCAGTGGTCACCACCTGGCGGCCGGATCTGTCGAGCAGCGGGCAACCGAGCTGCTGCTCGAGGCGGCGCATCTGCTGGCTGATGGTGGACTGGGTCAGGTGCATCCGCTCGCCGGCACGGGTGAAACTGCCGGTTTCGACGATGGCAACAAAGCTCTGCAGCAGGTGGGGATCCAGCAAGGGTCGCTCCATGGGGGGATTCTCCATTTATAAAATCACTGAAAGTCATTTTATCATTTAATTTCCAAATGACTTGCGGGCCCGTTAGGCTGCCGTCACCCCCCTCTTTTCCCAGGATGATCCCATGTCACAGCCTCCCCAGTCCGGTGCCCGCCCAGTGAACTCCCTCAGTGCCGTCTCGGCCCCCAGCCATCAGGCATGGCTGGAGCAGACCCTGCAGCTGGCCCTGACCCACCGCCAGCAGGGGGGCCGCCCCTTCGCAGCCCTCTTGGTGCGAGACAACCAGCTGGTGGCGAGCGCCGTCAACCGCATGCTGGAAGCGGGGGATCCCAGCCGTCACGCCGAGCTGGAGGCGCTGCGGGAGGGGAGCCGCAAGGGCCCGCTCGCGGGTGCCATCGTCTATGCCAGCGGCCACCCCTGCCCCATGTGCCTCTGCGCCCTGGTGATGAACGGCATCAGCGCCGTCTACTACGCCTTCGACAATGAAGACGCCGCCCCCTTCGGCTTTGACAGCAGCGCGGCCTACACGGCGCTGCGCCTGCCGCTCTGCCCGCCGCCCCTGCCCCTCATCAAGTTGCCAAGCTCCATACCGGCCGCCGCCCTCTACGGCCCCCAGTCCCATGGTTAAGCGCCCGATCCCCTCCGGCAGCGGCGCCCTGCTGGTGCTGGTGGTGCTGATTGGCATCAACCTGCGCCCCTTCCTCACCGCCATAGGCCCCCTGGCGGGGCAGATAGACGCCCAGCTGGGCCTCGGCATGGACAGGCTGGCCTGGGTCACCCTGCTGCCGCTGCTGCTGATCGGGGTCGGCGTCCTGCTCACCCCGGCCCTGCTCCACAAGGCCGGGCCGCGCCCCTTGCTCGGGGCGGCCCTGTTGCTGCTGATGCTGGGCAGCGCCCTGCGCCTCAACCTGTCCAGCTGCGCCCTGCTCATCGCCAGCGCCGCCCTGTGCGGGCTGGGGTCGGCTCTGGTGCAGGGGACATTGCCCGGCCTCATCAAGGGGGCCTTTGCGGGCAAGGTGCCCCTGGTGATGGGGATCTTCTCGGCCTGCATGATGGGGGGCGGGGCGCTCGGCGCCGTGCTCACCCCCAGGGTCGCCCTGCACCTCGACTGGTCCCGGGCGCTGGCCCTCTGGAGCCTGCCGGTGCTGCTGGCCCTGCTCTGGCTCGGCTGGCGGGTGCGCCTGCCCGCCGCCGCGCTGCACTCCGCCCCATCAGGGGAGCCGCGGCTGATCGCGCTGCCCCGCGCCTGGCTGCTGATCGCCTGCTTCGGCATCATCAACAGCGGCTACGGCATAGTCGTGGCCTGGCTGGCCCCCGCCTACCTGGCGCTGGGATGGAGCCCCCAGCAGGGGGGCGAGCTGGTGGCCTGGCTGGCCCTGGCCCAGACCGCCAGCGGCCTGGGTCTGCCGCTGCTGGCGGCGCGCAAGGAGGACAGGCGCCCCTGGATGGGGCTGGCCATAGTGATGCAGGTGGCGGGCTTTGGCGGCCTCTGGCTCGCCCCGGAAGTAGCCCCCATCCTTTGGTGCCTGCTGTGCGGCGCAGGCCTTGGCGGCAGCTTCTCCCTCATCATGGTGATGGCGCTGGATCACCTGCCAGACCCCAGACGCGCCGGTAGCCTGAGCGCCCTGATGCAGGGATTTGGCTTCATCCTGGCGGCAACCGGCCCCTGGGTGGCAGCGCGCCTCCACCACCTGAGCGGTGACTTCGCCAGCGCCTGGCAGTGGCAGCTCGGCGGTTTGGTGCTGATGAGCCTGCTGGTGCTGCGCCTGAACCCGCGCCACTACGCTCGCGTGATGGGGGCCAGGGTGATGGGGCAGCCCGCCCCCCTCACCCAAAGGGGCCAGACCGTACAAAGCGATACACCGGCCTAGGGCCGGTGTATCGGGAGCACATCAGAGGACGATGAGGGGCGCACTAGCGCCCCTTCTTCTGCCGCCCGGCCTGGCTGGATCGCGGCTTGCCCGGGGTGGCTTTGCCGCCCTTGCTGGGGGCACCTTTAGCTGCGGCGGCTTTGCCTGCGCCACCTTTGCCAACAGTCCCCTTGCCTGCGGGGCTCTTCTTCTCGAAGGCTTCCGGGCCCGGCACATTGGGACGGCCGCCAATCTCGTGATCGTCGTCCCGGCGCGGCTTCTTGCCCTGGGCCGGTTTGGCGCTTTGCGCCGCCGGGGTCTTGGGTTTCTCCCCCTTGGCCGGTTTCACCTCGGAGGAGGAGTCTTCAATCAGCTTGAACAGCTCGATCAGCTCGTCGTCGGTGAGATCGCGCCACTCCCCCACCGGCAGCCCCTTGAGGCTGACGTTCATGATGCGGATGCGCTCGAGCTTGGTCACCTCGAAGCCGAAGTGCTCGCACATGCGGCGGATCTGGCGGTTCAGCCCCTGCACTAGGGTGATGCGGAACACGAAGGGGGCCTCGCGCTTCACCTTGCACTTCTTGGTGACGGCCCCGAGGATGGGCACCCCGGCCCCCATGCCCCGGATAAACTCATCCGTCACCGGCTTGTCGACGGTCACCAGATACTCTTTCTCGTGATCGTTGCCCGCCCGCAGTATCTTGTTCACCAGATCCCCGTGGTTGGTGAGGAAGATGAGCCCCTGGGAGTCCTTGTCGAGGCGCCCTATGGGGAAGATGCGGGTGCTGTGGTTGACGAAGTCGACTATGTTGTCCTTCTCTCCCGCCTCTGTGGTGGAGACTATGCCCACCGGCTTGTTCAGCACGATGAAGACCAGGCTGTCCGCTTCGCGCGCCTCAATCACCTGACCGTTGACCTTGACCAGATCCCCGGCAAACACCTGATCGCCGATCCCGGCCCGCTTGCCGTTGATATAGACATGGCCCTGCTCGATGAAGCGGTCGGCCTCGCGACGGGAGCAGATGCCGCTCTCGCTGATGTATTTGTTCAGGCGCATGGATTCATCGGCCAGCATGGGTCACCTGCCAGATCGTGGAGTTCAGAAGAAGTGTCGGCTGAGTCAGCCAGGTCATGGTCGGGTTAGTCTGCATACGGTTCCATCTACAAAAAGAATCTACAAAAGCATCTGCAAAAAAGTCTCTTCAAAAGGGCAAGGCTGCCCTTTCATCAATAAACCCATCAAAAAACGCCGCTACAGTAGCATATTGCGCCATCCCTTGCCCCGCCCCGTGCGCCGGATCCTGCAATCCGCCCCGAAGAGAACCGCCGCCCGGCGGATGCCGCCTCGCAGATAAGGCTCCCCTTACCCACTGGCCACTTCATCTTGCCCATGCTCTCGCCCTCCTCTCCCCTGCCCCGCCCAGCCTCGCCTGAAGCGACAGGCCAAGGGCCGCAGAGAGCGTCGAAGGATACCCATAGAGAGGGATGAACTAAAACTTGCTATTTATTGACCAAAAATGCATAAAAAGATTTTCGTCAGCGCGAATTATCATGCTCGCGTCGGCCATGTAGCGGCGTAACCGCCATCATTGTCGGCAATAGCCGCCACGAAACAAATTTTTATCCGTATTCACTTTCAACGTCGAATATAAAGCGGGGTACGGCGCCGACCCTTCTCTGGCAAGAGGCCAATTTCCCTTTATTACAGGAGTTACAGATGAGTCATTCCCTCTCTCAGGAGGCATTTCTGGCCCAGGTGGCCAGCCGCAACCCCCACCAACCCGAGTTCATCCAGGCCGTGAGCGAGGTGGTCGCCTCCATCTGGCCCTATGTGGAACGTCACCCCCGCTACCTGCAACACGGCCTGCTGGAGCGGCTGGTGGAGCCCGAGCGCCTCATCCAGTTTCGGGTGAGCTGGGTGAATGACCAGGGTCAGGTGCAGGTCAACCGCGGCTACCGCATCCAGCACAACAGCGCCATAGGTCCCTTCAAGGGGGGCATGCGCTTCCACCCCTCGGTGGATCTCTCGGTGCTCAAGTTCCTCGCCTTCGAGCAGACCTTCAAGAACGCCCTCACCACCCTGCCCATGGGGGGCGGCAAGGGGGGCAGCGATTTTGATCCCAAGGGCAAGAGCGAGGGGGAAGTGATGCGCTTCTGCCAGGCGCTGATGCTGGAGCTCTATCGCCATCTGGGTGCCAACACCGACGTGCCGGCCGGTGACATCGGGGTGGGCGGGCGCGAGGTGAGCTACATGGCGGGCATGATGAAGAAGCTCACCAACAGCGCCGAGTGCGTCTTCACCGGCAAGGGGCTCTCCTTTGGCGGCAGCCTGATCCGCCCGGAAGCCACCGGCTACGGCCTGCTCTATTTTGTCGAGGCCATGCTGGCCCACCGTGGCCAGTCCCTGGCCGGCATGCGAGTCTCGGTGTCGGGCTCGGGCAACGTCGCCCAATACGCCATCGAGAAGGCGATGGCGCTGGGCGCCTGTGTCATCAGCGCCTCCGACTCCGGTGGCACAGTCTACGATCCCGACGGCTTCACCCCCGAGAAGCTGGCCCGCCTGATGGAACTTAAAAACGAGCAGCGCAAGCGGGTGGCGGATTACGCCCATGAGCTGGGGCTGGAGTTCTTCACCGGTCGCACCCCCTGGCACCTGCAAGCGGACGTCGCCCTGCCCTGCGCCACCCAGAACGAGCTGGATGCAGAGGATGCCGTAGCCTTGGTCGCCAATGGGGTGCAACTGGTGGCCGAGGGGGCCAACATGCCCTCCAGCGCCGCCGCCATCAAGGTATTCCACGAGGCGCGGGTGCTGTTCGCCCCGGGCAAGGCCGCCAACGCCGGTGGGGTCGCCACCTCGGGCCTGGAGATGAGCCAGAATGCCCAGCGCCTCTCCTGGACCCGGGAGGAGGTGGACGCCCGCCTCAAGGGGATCATGACCAGCATCCACGCCACCTGTGTCCGTTATGGTCAGGATGACGACCATGTGAACTACGAAAGCGGCGCCAACATCGCCGGCTTCGTCAAGGTGGCCGACGCCATGCTGGCGCAAGGGGTCTGCTAGTCACGCCCTTCCCCGTGACATCCCCCAAAGCAACAGGGCAGCCCATGGCTGCCCTGTTGTGTTATCTGCATCGAGGTGGTTTTCATCAGGGCAATCGCAGGTAGTGTGCCCGGCGTCACTTCACGCTCGCTTCACCCAGCCATGACACCCTCACCCCTCTTCCATACGCGAACGAGGACAACGAGATGACAACGACCATAGGCGCCCTGCTGATCCTGGCCGGGCTCGGCTGCTTTGTGGCCTTCAACCTGCTTGGCACCACAGTGGATGCACAGGGATTGTTGCACGAGCCCTTTGTCCTGCTGCCCCTGGGCTATCTGCTGCTCTTCACCGGCATGGTGCTCAGCTTGCGCCCGCTACTGCGCAGGGCCCTCGCCAAAGGGGAAGAAAACCGGCCCTGATGCGTCAGGGGACTCAGCGATAGCGGCTGATCTCGATGAGGTTCTGATCCGGATCCAGGCAATAGACAGATTCGATGGGGCCGCAGGCACCGTTTTTCATCACGGGCCCCTCCACTATCTCGACCCCCTGGCTCGCCAGCTGGGCCATCACCTGATCCAGGGGCCAGCGGGTGATGAGGCAGAGATCCCCCGATCCCACCTGAGCTCGGTTGCGCGGCTCCTCCCCCAGCAGTTGCAGATTGATCTTCTGGTTGCCAAAGCGCAGGGCCCGGCGCCCGGCCCCGAAGGTGATGGGCTCCATCTTGAAGGCGCGGCTGTAAAAGGCCACCGCCCGCTCTATGTCGCTGACCGTCAATACCAGATGGTCGATATGGCTGATCATGCTTACTCCCTGTGGTAGTGATCGCCGCCCCATCATAGCCAGTCCCCTTGGCAAAGACTGTGCCTTGGCGCACATCCATTATCCCTAAGCATTTCTTTTATCAGGGGAATACGCCTTATCGCATGGCGGCACAGGCCTTGTCGCGCTGGGCAAGCAGGGCTTCGTCCTCGCTCTCCATGGCCGCCAGAATGGCCTGATTGCAGGCCCGCTCCGCGAGCTTCGCCGGGCTCTGCTTGGCATCGACGACCTCCGCAATCATGGGGCGATAGCCGATGGCGGCCGAGCAGTACATGGTGCGGTACTTAGGGAGCTGCCAGCTACTGTCATCCTGGCGCGATAAGTCATCGCACAGCTTGCCAAACAGCGCCCTTGCCTTGACCGTACACTGGCTAAAGCGCCGCACATCCTGTTCATAGGGACGGCAGACGCTGTTCTGTTTGATCTGCCAGAGCTGATAAGAGAAGGGGACTTGCTCCCCCTCATACTGCACCACCAGTGCCTTGACCTCGGTGCCATAGATATCCGTCACCTGCTGCTGCACCAAATTGAGATAAGCCGAAAAAAGGTAAGAAACCGGATCCATCACCACCTCCCTGTGGTTGGCTTTGGTGGAACTCAATCAACACCCACACCCCATTATTGGGCTCCGATGACACCCATCAGGCGGTGTAAAAACCAGCCTACTGATTTATCTATATAAATCCATTGATAAGACACATGTTTTTCGACTTTTCGGCTGAAGAATGGTGTCGATTGGATTAAGATGCGCACCATCAAATGCAACTCGGATGAAACCATCCTTATGCCTGAAGCTGCATAGGAGGGGGGTATCGGACGCTAGGAGTCGGCTTTGCGCAAGACATGGACGGAAGAAGAGTTAAGGGCAACGGTGGCCGCCTATCTGGATATGCACAGCAAGGCGTTGGATGGCATCCCCTTTGTCAAAAAGCACTATTACGCTGAGCTGGCGACACGCTTCGCACGCTCCGAGAAATCATTTGAATATCGGATGCAAAATATCTCTTACATCTGCGTCTTGATGGGCAGGGCTTGGGTCTCTGGATTAAAACCCGCCAAGCATGTTGGCCCAAAGCATGCGCCTATCATAGAGCGCCTGATCTGCGAGCTTGATGGCCAACCTTATACCGGGCAGGCCGAGTTCGAGCATCAGGTCATCCAATATAAGACAAAGCCCGTGCTCCCTCTTCCTCTTGGGACGCAGGAGCCAGCCCAGCGCTATGCCAGCACAATGAGTTATGTGAGGGATCCGCAGGTCAAAGCCTGGGTACTAGTGACCGCAGCCGCTAAATGTGAGTGTTGTGATGAGCAAGCTCCCTTTATCACGGCGACCGGGGAACCCTTTCTCGAGGTTCATCACCTGCGCACCTTGGCAGAAGGTGGCTCGGATACCGTCGGCAACACTGTCGCCCTCTGCCCCAACTGCCACCGCGAGCTGCACTATGGTGCCAACAAAGAGGCGCACCGAGATGCGCTTTACCAAAAGCTCCCAAGACTCCTCAGAGAGTAAGGGAGTCTGACACCTTGATCCCCATAGACTGCTCGCCCATGGCGAGCTGTCTGATTTGGATGCCTGCTCGCTCCCTTCACCACTTCTCCCCTCGGCGGACTACACAAACGCTGCGGCTCACCAAGGTATACGGGGCTGTGGCAGTGATCCCCTCCTGTCTATACCCCTCATTTTCACGCGGGAAAATTTGGAACCCGCCTTGGGACAAGGGGCGGGAGGACATTGCCATCAAGGGGTAAATTCAGTGTTTTTACTCTGATCCTGGGCCCATTTTGGTGCGTATAGCTGGCCGGTTTGGGGCACCTCTGGTGTACAATCTCCAGCCCGATTTTCCTCCCCAGCCCGGCCATGGCTCAGGCCGTTATCCATCCCAGAGTGAGTGACAGTGACCGCGACCCACCCCATGCTCGACAGTTATTACAGCCAGGATCTGGTGTTTTTCTCCATCCTGGTGGCGGTGCTCGCCTCTTACACGGCGCTGAATATGACGAGCCGGGTGAGCCAGAGCCGGGGACGGGCCGCCGCCCTCTGGCTCGCGGGGGGCGCCTTCGCCATGGGGCTTGGCATCTGGTCCATGCACTTCATCGGTATGCTCGCCTTCAACCTGCCCATAGCGCTGGGCTACGATCTGACCCTCACCGGCCTCTCCCTGGTGGCGGCCATCGGCTCCTCGGCCTTTGCGCTCTGGCTGGTGAGCCGCCCCGAGCTACCCTGGCGCCAGATCGCGGGGGGCGCCCTGCTGATGGGGGCCGGCATCGCCGCCATGCACTACATCGGCATGGCGGCCATGAAGATAGAGCCCGGTATTCACTACCACAGCGGGCTCTTCGTCCTCTCCATCCTGATTGCCGTGCTCGCCTCCGGCGCCGCGCTCTGGATTGCGTTTCGCCTGCGCAACAGCACACCGCGCGCCTTCTTTCGCAAGGCCCTCGCCTCCCTGGTCATGGGGGCCGCCATCATCGGCATGCACTACACCGGCATGGCGGCGGCCCAGTTCCCGGAAGGGAGCCTGTGCGGCGCCCTCTACACCGGCCTCAATACCCAGTGGCTCGCGACCGTCATCATCATAGTGACCCTGGCGGTGTTCGCCATCGCCCTGGTCCTCTCCCTGCTGGATGCCCACGCCGCCCGCCTCTCGACCTCCTTGCACCTGGCCCACGACGAGTTGCTCAAGCTGGCGCTCCATGACAGCCTGACCCGGCTGCCGAACCGGCTGCTGTTTGCCGACCGGCTGGAGCAGCGCATCCAGGAGTGCCAGCACAATCAGCGCAGCTTCTCCTTGCTGTTTCTCGATCTCGACGGCTTCAAGATCATCAATGATGCGCACGGTCACCACACCGGGGATCTGCTGCTGGCCGAGGTGGCGACAAGGATCACCGGGCTGCTCGGCGCCAGCGACACCGCCTCGCGCTTTGGCGGCGACGAGTTCGTGCTGGCCCTGGCGCCGGGGGACATCACCCAGACCACGGCCTTCGCCGAGCGGCTGCTGGCCACCCTGGCCCAGCCCTATCCCTGGGAGCATCACAGCCTGCACATCACCGCCAGCATCGGCATCGCCGTCTATCCCCAGGATGGCACCAGCCTGCACGAGCTGACCCTCAACGCCGATGCCGCCATGTACTACGCCAAGCAGCGGGGGCGCAACGACTACTACTACTTCGACAGCGCCATGAATGCCAACGCCCACCAGCAGTTCTTGCTGCAAAAGGAGCTGCGCCATGCCCTGGAGCGGGGGCAGCTGGCCCTGCACTATCAGCCCAAGTACGGCGCCCACAGCGGCGAGGTGGTCGGCGCCGAGGCGCTGCTGCGCTGGCAGCATCCGCACCATGGCGCCATCTCCCCGGCGAGCTTCCTGCCCCTGGCGGAGAAGACCCGGCTCATCATCCCTATCGGCAACTGGGTACTGGATGAGGCCTGCCGTCAGATGAGCCGCTGGCGAGAGGCGGGTCATCACGACTGGAGCGTGGCGGTGAACCTCTCCACCATACAGCTGGCCAGCCCCGGCTTGCTGGAAGAGGTGGAGGCCGCCCTCGCCCGCCACCGGCTCGAGGCACGCCACCTCACCCTGGAGATCACCGAATCCACCGCCATGGAGAACGCCGAGGAGAGCCTGGCCATCCTCAATCGCCTGGCAGAGCTTGGGCTTGGCATCTCCATCGATGATTTCGGCACCGGCTACTCCAGCCTGCTCTACCTCAAGCGCTTCCCCGCCAACGAGCTCAAGATAGACAGGGGCTTCGTCGCCACCCTGGCGCACGAGGGGGACGATGCCACCATCATCGGCGCCATCATAGCCCTGGGCCAGGCCCTGGGGATGCGCATAGTGGCCGAAGGGGTGGAGACCCCGGAGCAGCGCGCCCTGCTGACCCAGCTCGGCTGCGACACCCTGCAGGGCTATCTGCTGGGGCGCCCCATGCCGGGGGAGCAGCTGCTGGCCCACTGCAAGGCGCCACTCCCTACGCCTGAGTGGCACAGCCTGCCCGCCTGATCCTGCAAGGCGGGGGTTATCCCACGGCGCCATAGCTTCCCATCCTCTCACCCCTCCCCATGCCAGCCGATCCGGGTAGGGACCTGCGACCCAGTACAGTTCACGTACAGACAGTCGGTGCTCTAATCACTTGGCACCGCGTACGGCAGTGCAGCCCCCTTCTTGCTCACGGATATCCCATGGTACGACTGGAACAGATTGCCTGATCTGGCGCAGGCAGGGTGGCAAGGACAATTCCCCTCCCCCATCCACGGGACTGTGCCACAACAGATGACAACCTTGATCATCCTGATATGCAGCCGGGTTCAGCCAGTGCCACCACCATGGGCATCCAAGGCAGACAGCCACATAACCGACCAAGACACGCCATGTTCGAAAAGCCAATGGCAAATCAACCAGAGGCCACCCGGATCTCGTCCGTGCTGCTACCTTGCCTCCGACATTGGACCTGTGGGAATGAGCGCCAAATGCTACATGACATATATCGGTGACAATCTATGAGCCATTTGGCGACAAACGACAATAACACCCATAGAGCGGGTTATCCCTTGCAGATAACAAGGGCCGACGATGAAATAGATCTCTATACACTCTTCGCATTGTTGTGGCAGAAAAAGATCTGCATCCTTATTAGCGCATTGATCTGTGGCAGCATGGGATTATTGTATGCCATGGTCGCTCCCGAACAGTGGACGGCTCACGCCATCATATATAAACCCAAACAGCGAGACACGCTGGAGCTCGATCGCCTAAGAACCGCCCTCGACATTCAAGGATTGGCCGGCCCCAAGAGCAATAACGCCCTCTACAATGATTTTTTACTGGAATTCAAGTCTTACGACAATATCAGCAGCTATCTGCACGGCAGTTCCCAATTTAAACAATACGTAGTGGAACAGGACCTTGACCCTCTGGCGCAACAGCAATTATTGAGGACATGGTCAGAGCGGATGCTGCTCGAGCCTGCAGACAAGAAGGGGGAACAGCCAGGCATACGTCTCTCTTTTTCTTTCTTTAAAAAAGAGGAGGCAGCCTCACTTTTGACGGGATATATGAATTACATCGTTTCATTACAAAATAACGATCTGTGTGATGCCCTGGAAAATAATAGAAATAGCCAGCACAGTGCTCTCCAGCTCAGAATAAAGATGAAAACGGAAGACGCAAGACGCGAGCTGGCCAGAGAGATTGAGAACATTGAATACAGCATGAGTATCGCCAATGCCGCCGGGGTGAATAAACCATTGGAAAACTTCAGCTACGGTGATCGCTTCCCCATCATGCTCGGAAAAGAGGGGCTGGCTAAAAAACTGGCCATCCTCAAGTCACTCAAACCAGAAACATATATGCCGGAGATAATGGAGCTGAAGGTGCTGCTTGCCAGATTAGAAGGCATCCGCATTGATGCCCTGGCCTTTCGTCCATTCTCTTATCTGGATACCCCTGGCCAGCCATTGACGAGAGACAAGCCAAAACGTCCGCTGATCCTTGTCCTGGCCACCCTGCTGGGCGGGATGTTAGGGATGGCCCTGGTGCTGCTCCAGCACGCCTTCAGACAGGGCAGAAGCAAAGACGAGGATGCTCACCGGCCAACCCTGGCTAATCTGGGGTGACTTTCATCCTCTTGTAAACAGGTCATTGTGCTCCTTGCCAGAGAGACAACAAAAACGGCGCCCGAAGGCGCCGTTTTTCATTCCCGTCTTTTTACCGACGGGGCGAACCAGCCTGTGGCTTATTCGTCTTCCAGGTAGGCGTAGCCTTGCAGACCCAGCTCCAGCTCGTCGAGCAGGGCCTTGCGGGTCGCGTCGTCCAGCGCCGGGTGGGAGACGATCCGCTGGTAGTTCTCGCGGATCACGGAGGGGTCGATGTTGACGTAACGCAGCAGCTGGTCGACGGTGTCGCCACGCACCACGTTGCGAATGTCCATCTTGCCTTCCTCGTCCAGCCACACTTCCGCGCAGTGGGTATCACCGAACAGGTTGTGCAGATCCCCCAGGATCTCCTGGTAGGCACCCACCAGGAAGAAGCCGACGTGGCACTCTTCGTTCTCGCCGTACTCCGGCATCGGCAGTGTGCTCTCGACACCCAGGCCGTCGACGTAGTGCTCTACCTGACCGTCGGAGTCACAGGTGATGTCCATCAGGATGCCGCGGCGGGTGAGCGGACGCTCGAGGCCGGTGAGCGGCATCACGGGGAACACCTGACCTATGCCCCAGGCATCCGGCAGGGACTGGAACAGGGAGAAGTTCGCGAAGCACTTGTCTGCCAGCTTCTCGGAGAGCTCGTCGGCCAGGGCGCGGTGGTTGCGGTTGACCGGGTTGAGCAGCTCCTTGAGCGCCAGGCAGGTGTTCTGGTGCAGCATCTCGGCCCAGGCGCGCTGCTCCAGGTTCAAGAGACCCATGGTGAACTGGGCGTTCACATCCCCGAGGTCGGCCACGGAGTCGTGGAAGATCTCCAGCAGGGAGGGATCTTCACTGCGCAGGTCCAGCCAGCCTTTCCACATGTTCTGCAAAATGGTCGGGGCGTCTTCATCCGGCGCGTGGATGTCGTTCACTTCCACCCCTTCGGCACCAATCAGATTGGTGACCAGCACGGCGTGGTGGGCGGTCAAGGCACGGCCGGACTCGCTGATGATGGTCGGGTGCGGCAGGTCGAACTCGCGGCACACATCGCCTATGCCCCACACCACGTTGTTGGCGTATTCGGACAGGCTGTAGTTGGCGGAGCAGTGGCTCTGGGAGCGGGTGCCCTCATAGTCCACACCCAGGCCGCCGCCCACATCGACCACGTCGATGGGCACGCCGAGGCGACGCAGTTCGGCATAGAAGCGGCCGCACTCACGGATGCCGCCCTGGATGTCGCGGATGTTGGCTATCTGGGAGCCCAGGTGGAAGTGCAGCAGTTGCAGGCAGTCCAGCTTGCCGAGGCTGCGCAGACGCTCCACCAGCGCCAGGATCTGGGAGGCGGAGAGGCCGAACTTGGACATGGAGCCACCGCTCGATTCCCACATGCCGGAACCGGTGGAGGCGAGCTTGGCACGCACCCCTATGTTGGGCTTGATGTTGAGGCGAACTGACTCGTCCAGCACCATTTCCAGCTCGGAGGGTTTCTCCACCACTATGTAGACCTTGTGGCCCATCAGGTTGCCCAAGAGGGCGTGGCGGATGTATTCGCGGTCCTTGTAACCGTTGCAGACGATCACTGAGCCTTGCTCATGATGATGGGACAGCACGGCCAGCAGCTCCGGTTTGGAGCCGGCCTCCAGCCCAAGCCGCGGCTTGTCGCTGTAGGACTGACTGATGGTCTCGATGACGCGACGCTGCTGGTTTACCTTGATCGGGTAAACGCACAGGTAGTCCCCTTCATAGCCTGACTTCTCGATGGCCTGACCGAAGGCGTTGAACAACGCATCGACCCGGCTCTTGAGGATGTCGGGGAAACGCAGCAATACCGGGGTAGTCAGTCCGGACTGGCGCAGCTGTTCGATGGCCTCGGACAGCACTATATGCGCCCCGGGACGAGACTTGTCGGGGGAGACGGTCACATGACCGGCGTCATTGATATTGAAAAAACCCGCACCCCAGTAGGGAACGTTGTAGACCTTCAAGGAGTCCTTGCTGGACCAGTTAGTCATGGGCTATGCCTCGCAAATGAGCGGCCAGAAGGCCGCCTTCGTTACCCTCAATCACATCCAGACCATCGATTGCAACATGCGGCGAGCAAAGGCTGCCTGCGGGCACCCGGTGCGTCACGGCCAGCGGGGGAGGCATTATCGCCTGACCCTGGGCCTTGTCACAGCCAGATCCTCTATTGCACATCGCGGCAAGCCAAGGCTGCCTGGTGGATCTTGGGAAGTAACGAGTCTTGATGTGGGGCTGGTGGCTTTACATCAAGCTCAACGGTATGCGGTGCCACTCTAATGGGGCGCCGCGGTACTTTGATGACAACCGGCATCAGCCACGCCGTTCGTTCATCATTCGGCAGCCATCCCGACAGAAGGAGAGAGGTTCAAGGAAGAGAAGGGTAGACGTCAGCACGCACGCGTGTTGATAAACGACAACCACCACAGCCCGCTCAACGCCAGTGACCGCCCATGACAAGGGAAGATGATGAGCCGTTGGCCCACTCGGTCAGTAGGTGATGAGAGTCTGTTGTTCTCCCTGATACCGGAGCCTAACCGGTATTAAAGAAACCATTCCCCAGCAGTGTCTGTCGTTTCTGCGTGCCTCGCCCTATAGGCGTCTGATCCTGTCGGTGTCTGGCGGCCTCTGCCTGCTCAGGGTTACCCTCGGATCGGCGCGGAGTGTACACACTTACCGGCGCCACTGACAATAAAAAATCGTGTTAAAAAATGGGTTTTGATCGATGGGTCAAATCTTGCTGCCAGCAAGGCTGGCTCTGGGATCGCGAGGGATGAGGCCGCTCGGGATTGGCCCTGAAAATAACAGGGGAACCGGCCATTTTCCCCCACCCCTTGCCACTGCTGGGCCGGGGGGAAATTCAGCCCTTTCGCATATGCATTACCAGTTTTAAATTCGGAATTTTTATTCAAAATACTTTCAGGTTAGGCCCCCTCCCCCAGCGCCCCCCACGGGATCCCTGCCCAAGAAATTCATCAAAAAATGCGCTGACGCAATAATCAGGCTGGCCGTCTTGTCCACAATGGTCCCTCTTTTGTGGTTTGAGGCCTGCCAATGGATACCCTGCTTGAGCGTTTTCTGCGTTACCTGACTTTTCATACCCGCTCCGATGCGACCAATCCTGCCTGCCCCAGCAGCGAGGGCCAGCTCCTCTTCGCCCGCGCCCTCTTCGAGGAGATGACCCAGCTGGGGCTGACCCAGGTCACCCTGGATGAACACGGCTATCTCACCGCCTGCCTGCCGGGCAACCAGCCAGAGGCGCCGGCCATCGGGCTCATCGCCCACATGGATACCGCCGATTACGAAGCCGGGCAGGTGGTGCCCCAGATAGTCGAGCACTATCAGGGGGGCGACATCTGCCTTGGCAAGGGGGACGAGGTGCTGGCCATTCGCCAGTACCGCTGCCTGAAAAACTACCTGGGGCAGGATCTCATCACCACGGACGGCACTACCCTGCTGGGGGCCGACGACAAGGCGGGCATCGCCGAGATCCTCACCGCCGTGGAATACCTGCAGGCTCACCCCGAGATCCCCCGCGGGGATCTCTGGATAGGCTTCACCCCGGACGAGGAGATAGGCCGCGGCGCCGATCTGTTCCCCCTGGACAGATTCCCGGCCAAATGGGCCTATACCGTCGATGGGGGTGAACTGGGCGAACTGGAGTATGAAAACTTCAACGCCGCCAGTGCCACCGTGCGCATCACAGGCAACAACGTGCACCCCGGCACCGCCAAGGGCAGCATGATCAACAGCCAGACCCTGGCCGCCCGCTTCCACGCCGAGATGCCCCCCGAGCAGACTCCGGAGTGCACGGCAGGGTATGAGGGCTTCTTCCACCTCGCCCGGATGGAGGGCACAGTGGAGCAGAGCACACTGCACTACCTCATCCGCGACTTCGACGATGACCACTTCGCCGCCCGCAAGGCCCAGCTCAAGGAGCGGGTCGCCTCCCTGCAGCTCGACTGCCCCAAGGCGCGCATCGAGCTGACGATAGAGGACAACTACCGCAACATGCGCAGCCAGATAGCGCCGCACATGCACATCATCACGCTTGCCAGGGCCGCCATGGAGGCCGCCGACGTGGTCCCCAAGATCAAGCCCATCCGCGGCGGCACCGACGGCGCCCGCCTCTCCTTTATGGGACTGCCCTGCCCCAACCTCTTCACCGGCGGTCACAACTTCCACGGCAAGCACGAGTTCATCCCGCTGCAATCCATGGAGAAGGCGGTCGCCACCCTGGTGGCCCTGGTGCGGCTCACCTCGGCCTGGCGGGAGCAGTGACGCCGTCCTGAAGGCCGGGCCGGATAAGAGCAGTAACGGCGACATGAGCGGGGCCCTGCGCCCCTATCATCAAACCGTCACACCGCTGCCACAAAGGGGAAACCGGGGGACGGCACCCTGAGGCAACGTTCCGCGGAGCCTTGCCCATGTTCAACGTCGATACCCTGCTGGGGCAGCATCTGCCCCGCCTCACCAGCCAACCCCTGATCCGTCCCCTGCTCCGGCAGGGGCTGCGCTGGCTGCTCAACGAGGAGGCCTTCGCCCAGTTTGCCGAGCGCCATCCTCACCTGCGCGGCCTCGATTTCGTCGAGCAGGCCCTCGCCACCCTCGATTTTGACTACAGGGTGAGCGAGGCCGAGCTCGAGAACATCCCCGCCAGCGGCCGGGTCATGATAGTCGCGAACCACCCCATAGGATCCCTGGACGGGCTGGCCCTGCTGCGCCTGCTCGGCCGCATCCGCCCCGACGTCAAGATAGTGGCCAACCAGCTGCTGGCGGAGATCCGCCCCCTGCGTCCCCTGCTGCTGCCGGTGGACAACCTGGGGGGCAAGACCGACAGGCGCGCCATCCTGGCCATGGGGGAGCACCTGGCCCAGGAGGGCGCCCTCATCATCTTCCCCGCCGGCGAAGTGTCGCGCCTCGGCCCCAAGGGGGTGAAGGACGGCCCCTGGCAGGGGGGCTTCATCAAGCTCGCCAGGCGCACCCGCACCCCGCTGGTGCCCATCCATCTGGACGGGCGCAACGGCCTCCCCTTCTATCTCGCCTCCTGGCTCCACAAGCCCGCCTCCGCCCTGCTGCTGGTGCGCCAGCTGTTTCGCCAGCAGGGACGGCGCATCTCCCTCACCCTGGGGGAGCGCATCCCACCCCAGAGTCTCGGGGAACTCGCCCCCAAGACAGCGGCCGCCCTGGTGCGCCGCCACCTCTATCGCCTCGGCAAGGGGAAGAGGGGCCCCCTGGCGACCGAGGCCCCCATAGCCCTGCCGGAGGAGCGCCGTCAGCTCAAGCAGGCCATGGACGGCTGCGAGCTGCTCGGACAGACCCCGGATGGCCAGCGCATCCTGCTCTATCGCCGCCACGAGCAGGGCCATTCGGTGATACTGCGCGAGCTGGGGCGGCTGCGGGAGATCGCCTTTCGCGCCGTGGGGGAAGGCTCGGGCAGACGGCGGGATCTCGATGCCTTCGACGATGACTACCACCATCTGATCCTCTGGGATCCGACCCGCCTCGACATCATAGGGGCCTACCGCTTCGCCCCCGTGGCCGAGCTGCTGGCACGCAAAGGGGTGAGCGGCCTCTACAGCCACACCCTGTTCGGGTTTGAAGAGAGGCTGCTGCCCCGGCTGGAGCAGGCCATCGAGCTTGGCCGCAGCTTCATCCAGCCCGCCTACTGGGGCAAGCGGGGGCTCGACTACCTCTGGTTCGGCATAGGGGCCTACCTGGCCCGCTACCCCCAGTATCGGTATCTGTTCGGGCCTGTGACCCTCTCCGGCAGCCTGCCGCCGGCAGCCAAGGATCTGCTGGTGGGCTTCTACCGCCAGCACTTTGCCCCCGAGCTTGCCCTTGCGCCCTCGCGCCGCCCCTATCCCGAGACGGCGCCCCTGTTCGAGGGGGCCGATTACGGTGCCGATCTCAAGGCGCTCAAGGCCCGCCTCGACCACCTGGGCTGCGCCATCCCCACCCTCTACAAGCAGTATTCCGAGCTGTGCGAGCCGGGGGGCGTGCAGTTCATGGACTTCGGCATAGACCCTGACTTCAACCACTGCATCGACGGCCTGGTGTGGGTGGACGTGAGCCGCATCAAGCCCCACAAGCGGGCCCGCTACATAGGTTCTCCCGCGAGCGGGACCGACGCCCCGTCGTCTGCCGCCGCCTGATCCCCCGGGCAAAAAAAGAGAGGGAGGCCTGCACCTCCCTCTCTCGTTCAACCCCTTGTCCCTCACCTACTCGGTGGCAGGCTTGCGATCGGCGTGACCAAGATCGCGCTCCGGGGCTATGATGTCGCGCACCCGCTGCTTGATCTCTTTCGCCTCGGGGAAGCCCTCATCGGCCACCCTGTCCCACACCTGTATCCCGTTGACCAGGATGCGAAACTCCCCCTTGCTGGCGGGCACCAGCGCCACCTCGCCGAGATCGCTGTCAAAGGTGGAGAGCAGCTCCTGGGCCAGCCAGGCGGCGCGCAGCATCCAGCGGCAGAGGGTGCAGTAGCGGATCTCGATGCGCGGCTTGCTGACCGGGGTCTGTGGTTCTGTCATGCGATGACTCCATGAAAATCGGTTAACCAGTGGCGGGCTATGGTCTGCATGGTGGCCTGGGGCAGCTCGAGCAGGCCGGGGGCAGGACTCTGCCCGGCCAGCTGGTGCACCCCTTCGATGATCTCCGCCAGCACCAGATAGACGTACTCGCCGATGACGGCGCCGTGGACGAAGTTCACCGCCTCGCCGCGATTGAGCAGGAAGATGGTGCTGCCATCCGGGCGCGTGAGCGCCAGCACATGGGGGCACACCTCCTCGCTCGGCCAGGGCAACTGGGAGAGGCAGAAGGCGAACTCGTCATCCGCCGAGGTGACAGAGGCCACCATGGCGCCGGGGCGCAGCGCCTGCAAGTCGGCGATGTCCAGGGCCCCGTTGCCGGTGCAGCAGATCACCAGCTCGGCGCGGCCGAGGGCCTCGGCCTTGTTCACCAGCTTGAAGCCGTGGGAGAGCGCCTCCACCTGGCGCAGGGCATCCGTCTCCACCAGCTCCAGATGCAGGTTGCGGCAGCGCAGCTCGCGGGCGATGCTGCGCCCCACCTTGCCATAGCCAAACAAGGCGGCCTGGCAGACGTTGAAGGTACGCCTCAGGGTGCGCGCCAGGGACTCGGCGGAGTAGACCACACTCAGGCCGATCTGGATGTCTTCCGCCTGCTTGAGGGGGCTGCGCGCCACCGAGATGACGGGGGCGGCCAGCAGCTCCTGTTCGTAGCGCTGATGGCCATTCTCTGTCATCTCCACCACCCCGAGAAAGCGTTCGCCGAAGTGTTCAGAGAGTACCGCCTGGGTCTTGGCGAAGTAGCCGCCTATGTCCAGGATGATGAGCCGCTCATGCTCCCGCACCAGGGGGGCAATCTGGGCAATGACGCCCTCGGGATCCGAGGTCCAGTGGCGATTGAGGGGCAGCACTGGGTAGTGCTGCTGGGCCCAGGCCAGGGTCGGTCCGTGCACGGACTTGGGTTTGGGCAGGATGGCGCCGACCCGCCCCACCCGGTCGAGCACCTGGATGAAATGGGGTCGGTCCGGGAGCAGGTGGGTCACCAGCAGAATGCAGAGATCCCCGAGGCGTCCCTGCTCGGTGAAATGGCGAAAAAACAGATGCTCAGATCCCTGACTGCGCAACTGTGGCCTCCTTAGCGTGCCGCGAGAAAGCAGGCAAACAGAACCCGGCATAGCCGGGTTCTGTGTGTGTCCAGATAATTGAAAATCCTTTTTATCTGAAAGCACCATGGGGCTCAATCTTTATCTGTGCAGACTTTGACTAACCCATCAATTTATAAGGTAATAGTCTGTTTTTCATGCAGAAATTAATAAAGTGATGCCTCTGGCCAGACCCACCACAGACTCAAACCAGCACCAATTGCCCCTACCAGGATCAGCAGACCCCAACGAGACAACCCCGGGCGCTTGCGCAGGGCCCACTCCAAGAGCGGCAGCAACCAGACCGGCAGCAGCACCAGCAGCGGCACTTCCACGTATTGCCAGGCCAGCATCTGCACGAAGGCCAGCGCCAGCGCCAGGGCGGCAGGAGTCACCTTGATGCCAGCAAAGGCACCGAGCAGGGCACGGAAACCGGCGAAGGCGGCCAGGGCGCCCGCCAGCTGGGCGATCAGCAGGCTGCCATCGATGCCGATGACCAGCGCCAGCCAGATGAAGCCCAGGGCAAAGCCCAGCCCCTCCTCGCTGTCACCGCGCCAGCCCGTCCAGCCGAACCAGGCGATGGCGGGCAAGAGTGCCAGCCAGATGCGCGGCTCGATGGCGAGCACCGAGGCCAGCCCCTGCCACCACACCAGGGCAGCGATCACGGCGAACAGTGCCAGGGCTATGCCCTTGTCTGCCAGTTGCAGCGCCACGGCGGGCACCAGCAGGCACAGCGGCAGCCACTGCCACGCCTTGACCGGCAGGCCATAGGCGCCGCCCAGCAGGCAGCCCACCAGCCAGAGCGCGAGCGCCCCCCACAGATACCCCAGTCGCGGCCAGCGCCATGACAGCAAAGCGGCCCCTAAAGGAGCCGCCAGGGTTTGTAGCAAGAGTGCTGCGCCCATTACTTGCGCACACCTTCGACGAACAGGTTGATGCTCATCTCATCCGGAATGCCCGGCAGCATGTAGTTCACGCCAAAGTCGCTGCGCTTGATGGTGGTGGTGGCGTTGAAGCCGCTGCGGTAGCCGCCCCAGGGATCCTTGCCTTCGCCGATGTGGACCATGTCGAAGGCCACGTCCTTGGAGACGCCGTGCAGGGTCAGGGTGCCCTTGAGCACGCCTTTGTCCTTGGTGCCTTCATAGCCGGAGCTGACGAAGGTCATCTTGGGGTACTGCTTGACGTCCAGGAAGTCGGGGCTGCGCAGGTGCTTGTCGCGGGCCTCGTGGTTGGAGTCCACGCTGGCGGCGTCGATTTCGAAGCTCGCCTTGGCGGCGGTCGGATTGGCATCATCCATGCTGAAGGTGCCGCTGAAGGTGTTGAACCGGCCGACCAGCTCGGAGAAGCCGAGGTGGCCCACCTTGAACTGGACTGTGGTGTGAGCCGCATCGACATCGTAGTCGGCCGCCATCAGGGGAGCCGCCATAAACAGGCAGGAAGCCAGCAGGGCCTTGGTCATTTTCATTCCGATCGTTCCTTCATTGGGGGGTTCACATCGATACCCGACATGCTAACCTCCGAGCAGGAATGGATAATCATCGATTTATTAAAATAATTATCAACCGAGAGTGGAATATGGATCAGATAGCCGCCATGCGCACCTTCATCAAGGTGGTGGAGTGCCAGAGCTTTACCAAGGCCGCCCATCAGCTCGGCATCTCGGTCGCCATGACCTCCAAGCTGATGCAGCAGCTCGAGGAGTCATTGTCGACCCGGCTGCTGTCACGCACCACCCGCCAGGTCAACCCCACAGAGGCGGGCCAGTTCTACTACCAGCGCTCCCTGGCCCTGCTGGCGGAGCTGGAAGAGACCCACAGCCAGCTCACCCACAACAACCAGCAGCCCCAGGGCACCCTCAAGCTCTCGGTGCCCATGGACTTTGGCTACCTGCACCTCTCCCCCGCCCTGCCACTGTTTCGCGAGCGGTTTCCCGAGCTCAAACTGGAGATAGAGTACAGCGACCGGCGGGTGGCCCTGGTGGAGGAGGGATTCGATCTGGCGCTGCGGATCGGCAACCTGCCGGACTCCTCCCTGGTGGCCAAGCCGCTGGCCACCATGAAGCTGGTGGTGTGCGCCAGCCCCGACTACCTGGCCCGCCGGGGCACCCCAAAGACCCCGGAGGATCTCAAGCAGCACGACTGCCTCATCTATACCCTGACCCAGCCGGACTGGGTCTTCAAACGGGATGGTGAGCAGCACAGCGTGCGCCCGCAGGGGCCCCTTCGCGCCAACAACGGGGTGGCCCTGACCCGGGCCGCCTGCGACCACCAGGGCATCATATTGCAGCCCACCTTCATCGTCGGGGATGCACTGCGCTCAGGCGCCTTGGTGCCCCTGTTGCCGGAATGGGAGAAGGGACAGGTGGGGCTCTATGCCCTCTATCCGCACCGCCGTTTCGTCTCGGCCAAGGTGCGCTGCTTCATCGAGTTCGTGCAGGAGCGCTACCTGGCCCCCCACTACTGGGACAGGGAGGTGTGAACTAGCGCGCTGGGCCGGCCGGCAGTGGCAGCTCGGCCACCAGCAGCAGATCGCGCAAAGTCAGCTGCCAGCGCGGCAGGCGCCGTGCCAGGGTGGCAAGCTGCTCCTCGCCAAGCGCATAGGGCAGGGTGATGTGCAGGCAGTGGCAATCGAGCATGGCCGCCAGTTGCAGGATCAGCGTGAGGTTGGCCTCGTCGGTCTTGCGCTTGTTGATGCGCTTGCCGAGCTCCTGGCGAAAATGGGTCTCGGGATCCTGGGTCATCGCCTGCCAGCCGTAGCCGAACAGCGGGACCAAGGCGCTGACGATGCCAAGGGCGGTGAGCGGCTGCTTGGGAGGATGGTAGAGGGCATTGAGGTCCAGCAGTATGGGGCTTTGATGGGGCTCACGACTGCCGGATAAAATAGTATTACTCATTGGATAACCTTATTGATTCCTCTAGACTTCGCCGCATCTTTGACCTGACATGCCAACGAGGTGCTGATGCTAAGCGATATCGAGATCTCCCGCCAGTCCCCCCGTCTCTCAATCTACGCGCTGGCCGAACGCCTCGCCATCCCGTCCCACCAGCTCAGCCCCCAGGGCCACCACAAGGGTAAACTCAGTCTCGAGCTGCTCAAGTCCCGGCCCAGGCAGGCAGGTCAGCTGGTGCTGGTGAGCGCCATCACCCCGACCCCCCTTGGCGAGGGCAAGACGGTCACCACCCTTGGCCTCTCCATGGGCCTCAACCACATAGGCCAACCCAGCATAGCCACCATACGCCAGCCGAGTCTCGGGCCGGTGTTCGGGGTCAAGGGGGGCGCCGCCGGCGGCGGCCATGCGCAGGTGGTGCCCATGGAGGAGATGAACCTGCACCTCACCGGGGACTTTCATGCCCTCACCGCCGCCCATAATCTGGCGGCGGCGGCCCTGGATGCCCGCCTGTTCCACGAGCAGAAACTGGGCGAGCAGTTCAGCGCCAGAACGGGGCTGGCACGGCTCGATATCGATCCCGCCAACATCCTCTGGCCGCGCACCCTGGACATGAACGACCGCGCCCTGCGCCACCTCACGATTGGGCAGGGGGCCGCCGCCGATGGCGTTGAACGCCAGGATCGCTTCGTCATCACCGCCGCCTCCGAGCTGATGGCCATTCTGGCGCTGGCCAGCGATCTGAAAGACTTGCGCGCGCGCATTGGCCGCATCCAGCTGGCGCTGGACATCCACGGCAACCCCATCACCGCCGAGCAGCTGGAGGTGGCGGGCGCCATGACTGTGCTGCTCAAAGACGCCCTGCAACCGACCCTGATGCAGACCACGGAGCAGACCCCGGTGCTGGTGCACGCCGGCCCCTTCGCCAACATCGCCCACGGCAACTCCTCTGTCATCGCCGATCACATGGCGCTCGGGCTCACCGATTACGTGGTGACCGAGGCGGGCTTTGGCTCCGACATGGGGCTGGAGAAGTTCTTCAACATCAAGAGCCGCCAGTCCGGCATCACCCCCGCCTGCGTGGTGCTGGTGGCCACGGTACGCGGCCTCAAGGCCAACAGCGGCCTGCTCGACATCCGCCCCGGCCAGCCGCTGCCGGCGAGCCTCCTGGGGGAAGATTTGCCGACCCTCAAGCAGGGCTGCGCCAACCTCGCCTGGCATATCCGCAACGCCCGCCGTTATGGGGTGCCCGTGGTGGTTGCCATCAACCGCTTCCCGAGCGACAGCCAGGCCGAGCTGGATCTGCTGGCCCGCGAGGCGCTGGCCGCCGGCGCCTGTGACGCCGCCATCTCCCACGCCTTCACCGAGGGGGGCAAGGGCGCCAGCGAGCTGGCCCGGGCCGTGGTCGCCGCCTGTGCGCTGCCAAGGGACGTCAAGCTGCTCTACCCAGACGAGATGAGCCTCTGCGCCAAGCTCGCCACCCTGGTGGAGTGCGGCTACGGCGGACGCGGGGTGCGGCTCTCGGACAAGGCGCGCCAGCAGCTGGCCCGGCTCTCGGCCGAAGGCTGGGATCACCTGCCCATCTGCGTGGCCAAGACGCCGCTCTCTATCAGCCATGATCCTGCCATCAAGGGAGTACCGACGGACTTCGAGGTGCCCATCGAGGAGGTGAGGCTCTGCGCCGGCGCCGGTTTCGTCTATGCCCTGGCGGGCCCCATCATGACAATGCCTGGTCTTGGCAGCCTGCCGGCCTATCGCCATATCGATATAGATGACGACGGCGAGATCATTGGACTGAGCTAAGAACCCTGTTGGCAGCCTGCCTTCCCTGAGCGTCATATCGACATCGGCGATAACGGCGAGATAGTGGGCCTGAGCTGATAACCGCACCGGCAGCCTGCCCTCCCTGAGCGCCATAACGGCATCGACGACGACGGCGAGATAGTCGGCCTGAGCTGACGGCGACATAGTCAGCCCCAAGCAATACGCCAGAAACAACAAGGCCCCACCGATTGGCGGGGCCTTCTGCTATCCGTGGGTCAAGGCTTAGAGGGTGAAGCGCTGGGTCATATGGTGCAGGTTGTTGGCCAGCTTGCTCAGCTCGACACAGGCCTGGGCGGTCTGCTGCGCCCCCTGGGCGTTCTCGTCGGCGGCATTGTGGATGTTCACTATGCTGCGGTTGAGTTCCTCGGTCACCGCGTTCTGCTCTTCGGTGGCGGTGGCGATCAGGGTGTTCATGTCGCTGATCTGGGTGACGGCGCCGTTGATGCTGTCGATGCTGCCCCCCGCTTCCCGTGCCAGTCCGACGCTCTCCTGCATCTGCTGACGGCTCAGTTGCATGGCGTTGCCCGCTTCGGCGGTGCGCTCCTGCAGCAGCGCTATCATCTTGCTGATCTCGGCGGTGGAGGCCTGGGTACGCTGGGCCAGGGAGCGCACTTCGTCCGCGACGACCGCAAAACCACGCCCCTGCTCGCCGGCCCGTGCCGCCTCTATGGCCGCGTTGAGTGCCAGCAGGTTGGTCTGCTCGGCGATGCCGCGAATGACATCCAGCACCATGCTGATGCTGGCGCTGTCCGCTTCCAGCTGCGACACCACAGTGCCCGCCTGCTCTATCTGCTGGGACACCTGCTCTATGCTGCCGATGGCGCTGCGCACCACCTGGTTGCCCTGGGTCGAGGTGCGGGAGGCCTCCTTGGCCGCGCTCATGGCATCCGTGGTGTTGCGGGCCACCTCATTGACGGTGGACTGCATCTCGTTCATGGCGGTGGCCACCTGGGACACCTCGCTCTGCTGGCTGGCCATGCCCTTGGCGGACTGCTCGGAGATGGCGCTCACCTCCTCCACAGCGCTGCTGAGCTGGCTCACCGAGCCGGCTATCTCGCTCACCAGGTCCGCCAGCGCCCCCTGCATGCGGTCGATGGCCGAGCCGAGCTGACCCAGCTCGTCGCGGTTGAAGCGACTGCCACGGATCCACTCCTGCAGCTCCCCCTTGCCGAGATCGCCGCCCGCGATGCGCTGGGCCTGACGGGCCAGCATGATGAGCGGGTCGCGGATCTGGCGGGTCAGCACCACAGAGAGGCAGATCACCAGCGCCAGACCAACCAGCAGGGCAAGGGTGACGCTCAGCTTGGCGGAGTCATACGCCCCCACCACCACCTTGCGGGAGGCGTCGGCATAGCCATGGTTGATGCGTACCAGGTCGCCAACCGACTTGGCCAGGTTGGTGTAGAGGGTGATCCCCTCTCCCATGAAGAGGTGCTGGGCCTCGGTCATCTGACCGGCGTCCTGCATCTGCCTGATGCGCTGGTGCAGGCCGAGGTATTTCTCCCAGTCCGCCTTGACGATGTCGAAGGTGCGGCGCTCCTCCACATCCTCCGCCCAGATGGTGGCATCGTGGGCCGCTATCTGCTGCCCGGCCTCCCTCAGGCTCTTCTCGCTCTCATTGCGGTAATGGGCCTGCTGCTGGGGATCGTCCGCCACCAGAAAGACATCCAGCTCATAGCGGCGCACCGCATTGATGGTCTCCCCCAGGGTGCTGGTGCGCACCACGGCGGGCAGTATGCTGTCGGTGAACCCGGTGGCGGCCCGGTTCATGGTGCTGAATTCAAACAGTGAAAAACCGCCGATAAAGGCCATCATCAGGCCGAGTACGGCAAAGCCGGCGGTGAGTTTCTTGCCTATCGTCATGGTGTTCATGGCATGTCCTGCATATGGGTCATCAAGTGGCATTCGTCGGCGCTGGCCCTTCGAGGCGCAAGCACGCTAGCTGCCATCCATAGCAGTCATTCAAATCTCATCCGTATCGGCACGGACGAGGGGGCCAAACGGGTGTCAAACAGACCATCTCGCGGCACGGTGAGCTGTATCGGCGCACGCGGGCATCCCTTTAGAATTTTTTCAGAAAATAAACCGGGGTGGGCAGACGGGAGGGAAGAGGAAGTCGGGGCATGTCGGTGGGACATGCCCCTGGGTGACTAGCCTTTCAGGCCACCGAGAAACTCGGCGCGGGTGTCTGGCTGGGTCTTGAAGACGCCGCCGAGGGAGGTGGTGGTGGTATAGGAGGTCGAATCCATCACCCCACGGGCCTTCACGCAGAAGTGGGTCGCCCTGATGCTGATGGCCACGTCCCTGGTGCCGAGCAGGGTCTGCAGCGCCAGCAGGATCTGCTGGGTGAGCCGCTCCTGCACCTGGGGACGGCGGGCGAAGAACTGCACTATGCGGTTGATCTTCGACAGCCCGATCACCTTGCCACGGGGGATGTAGGCCACGTGAGCCAGCCCGTCTATGGTGACGAAGTGATGCTCACAGGTGCTGGTGAGACTGATGTCCCGCACCATGATCATCTCGTCCACCTTCATCTTGTTCTCGATCACCGTCACCTTGGGGAAGGTGGCGTAGTCGAGGCCGGAGAAGATCTCGTTCACGTACATCTTGGCGATGCGGTGCGGCGTCTCGGCCAGACTGTCATCGGCCAGATCCAGCCCAAGCGTCTCCATGATGGCGCGCATATGGCCTTCGATGTTTTCCTTCTTCTGCTGGCCGTTCAACCCATTGGCCACCAGTGGTGTCTCCAGGCCCTCGGCCTCGAGCGCTGCCCTGACCAACAGGGCTTCCTGGCTAAAGCTCGTCATCTTGTTTCTCTCCCACGCTCAGGGACTGTGCTGGCCATCGACGTGGTGCCGTGGCGCAATGTTACAGGGCGATTATTGTCATAATTCAAACTAACTCAAGCCCGCTACCCGACTTTATGCCAAACCACCCCGTTTTACCCTCTCCTCCCCTCCCCGTTCGGGGGGGGCATAGGGTCAATGGTCCGGCCCCTCGCTGGCCGGTGCGCGGCCGCTGGTGCCAGGGGCGGCGTCTGCCGGGCCGCACGCCACCCACAAGGAGGTAATTCAAGGGGATGACAGCCCCTCTCATCGCGGCAAAAGCGGCTTTATCCCCCCTTCCTGCGCGATCCGCCTGCCCATGGGGGCAGATTTTTGGGATAATCCGCCCCCTATACACCAGAGAGGTCATGATGATGGGATTCGATACCGGTGCACTCCTCCCCTTGGACAAGGCCCTGCAAGGGATGCTGGAACAACTGAGCTGCCGCTGCGAGACGGAGCAGTTGCCGCTGCCCCAGGCGCTGGATCGGATACTGGCCGAGGAGATCAGCTCCCCCCTGTCGGTGCCCCCCTTCGACAACGCCGCCATGGACGGCTATGCCGTGCGCCTTGCCGATCTCGCCGCCGGCGCCCCGCTCCCCGTGGCGGGCAAGGCCTTCGCCGGCCAACCCTATGAGGGCGAATGGCCGGCAGGTCACTGCATCCGCATCATGACAGGCGCCCCTGTACCGGCGGGCACGGATGCGGTGGTGATGCAGGAAGAAACGCAGGAGGGCGCCAACGGGATCACTTTTCTGACGACCCCCTTCCTTGGCCAGAACATCCGCCGCCGCGGCGAGGACCTGGCCGAAGGGTCCCGGGTGCTGGCCAGCGGCCTGCGCCTCAGCCCCCGGGAGCTGCCGCTGCTGGCCTCGCTCGGCATCGCCACGGTGACGGTGCGCCGCCCCCTCAAGGTCGCCATCTTCAGCACTGGCGATGAACTTAAGCCGGTGGGAACCCCCCTCGCCCATGGCGACATCTATGACTCCAACCGCTACGGGGTCAAGGCCATGCTGGCCCGCATGGGCATAGAGTGCCTGGATCTTGGCATCATCCCCGACGACCCCGCTCAGCTGCGCGCCGCCTTCATTCAGGCCGACCGCGAGGCCGATGCCCTGATCACCACGGGGGGCGTCTCGGTCGGGGAGGCGGACTTCACCAAGCAGTTGCTGGAAGAGCTTGGCGAAATCGGCTTCTGGAAGCTCGCCATCAAGCCGGGCAAGCCCTTTGCCTTCGGCCGTCTGCCGAACGCCTGGTTCTTCGGCCTGCCGGGCAACCCTGTCTCCGCCATGGTCACCTTCGATCAGCTGGTGCAACCGGCGCTGGCCAAGCTGGCCGGCCACCACTTCGCGCGCCCCCTGCCGTTGCAGGCCATGGCTGCCGAGCCCCTCAAGAAGGCGCCGGGGCGCCTGGACTTCCAGCGCGGCATCCTGAGCCTTGGCCCGAACGGCCTGGAGGTGCGCAGCACCGGCTCCCAGGACTCCGGCGTCTTCAGCTCCCTCTCCCGGGCCAACTGCTACATAGTCCTCGAGCAGGCACGGGGCAAGGTGGCCGCCGGTGAGACGGTGACCGTCGAGCCCTTCTCGGGGCTGCTGCTGTGAGCGAGATCCTGAGCGATGCCGAGCTCCTTCGCTACAACCGCCAGATAGTGCTCAAGTCTTTCGACTTCGAGGGACAGGAGGCGCTCAAGCAGGCGCGGGTGCTGGTGATAGGCGCCGGGGGCCTTGGCTGCGCCGCCAGCCAGTACCTGGCGGTGGCCGGGGTCGGCCACCTCACCCTGGTGGATTTCGATCGGGTGGAGCTCTCCAACCTGCAGCGCCAGGTGCTGCACAGCGACGAGCGCATCGGCATGTACAAGGTGGACTCCGCCGCCCTGGCGCTGCGGGCCCTCAATCCCTGGCTCGAGGTGGAGACTCACGCCCTCCTCGCAGACGAGGCGCTGCTCGATGCCCTGCTGCCCAGCCACCAGCTGGTGCTCGACTGCACCGACAACGTCGCCATCCGCAACCTGCTCAATCAGCGCGCCCGCCAGCATCGGGTACCGCTGGTGTCCGGTGCCGCCATCCGGCTGGAGGGGCAGCTGTGCAGCTTCACCTGGCAGGCGGACGAACCCTGCTACGCCTGCCTGAGCGCCCTGTTTGGCGAGCAGTCCCTGACCTGTGTCGAGGCCGGGGTGCTGGCTCCCGTGGTCGGACTGGTGGGCAGCCTGCAGGCGCTGGAAGCCATCAAGCTGCTTGCCGGCATGGGCAAGAGCAACAGCGGCCGCCTGCTGATGATCGACGGCCTGGGTGGCAGCTTTCGCGAGATGAAGCTGCCCAAGCGCCCGGATTGTCCGGTCTGCTCCCAGCCCTGAGTGGCAAAACCCACAAAAAAGCCGAACCCAGGGGTTCGGCTTTTTTGCATGGGAACGCAGAGACCCAGCCATGCGCCCTAGAAGATCCCCTTGGCCTTGACCTTCTTCATGTTCGCGACCTGGCTCGAGAGATCCTCCACCAGAGGCTCTGCCTCGGCGCCTGCCGCACCCTGGCGGGCCGGGGCGCTGGCCAGTCGCTGGATCAGCCGGTGCTGCTCGCGAATGAGCCGGGATTGCTCCTCCAGCTGGCGCGAGAGCAGCTGGATGCTGCTGGCAAGGGGCGCCAGATCCTGCTCGGCCGCCGCCACGGGCAGCTTGCCCGCTATGGTTTCGGCCAGCAGATCGTGATCGAGCGGGGCTGGCAGCCCCTGCCTCAGCTCATCCCACAGCTCGGTGGGCTGCTGCTCGCCGAGCCGGCTCACTATCTCGTTCACCAGATGATCCGAAGAGGGCATGGCCTGGGGCTGACCCAGGCGTTGCACTATCTCTTCCACCATCTGGGCACTGTTGTCCTGACCAAGGCGAGGGGCCAGCCTGGCCACTATCTCGTCGATCAGGGTGTCGCTCACGGCAGGGGCTGCCCCCTCCCCCAGCGCGAAACCACAGCTGGCAAAGACATGGCGCAAGGTTTCGAAATTCACCTGCTCGGGGCCGAAGGCATTGGCCACCGCCTTGCACAGGCTGGGGGCCAGCACATACATGAACATGCCGGAGAGGTAGATGTCCTTGTGAAAGCGACTCTTGGAGAAGTCGAACTCCTCCACATCGTCCTGGATCTTGCGCGCCCGCTGGTACCAGCTCTGCAAGACCCCGGCGGCATAGCGATCAGACTCCAGCGCACCCGGATCCATGAAGATGGAGAAGGTCATGCGCTTGAGCTGGCTACTCATCCGCCACCCCGGCCATCACGGCCGCTTCCCGGTAGACTTCTTCCTCTTCCGTGGTGTAGAGACAGATCTCCCGGGCCAGGGCTGACTGGGCATCGTCCAGCAGCTCCACCCTGTCACCCAGGGTCGGGTAGGCGGCCTTGATGGCCTCATGGATCAGGGAGGCGCCGCCGCCGACCAGGTAGACCCGGTTCGGGTTCTTGGCGAACTTCTTCGCCTCGTGCGCCACCTGGGAGCCCAGCTCGTCGATCTTGTTCTGCATCTTCTCGAGGATCTTGGGGATCTGGCTCTCGTCGTTGACCACGTCCCGCACGAAGCTCATGTCGTGGCGACGCTTGATGAACTCGTTGGCCACCAGATAGCTGGAGTCGCTGTCCGCCGCCGCCAGTGCCTTGCGAGTGGCGTCTGTCACCATGGAGACACCGATCTCGTTGTTGCCATACACATCGGAGACGTCGTCAAACTCGCCGACGATGATCCCCATGTCCAGGGTGGTGCCACCGCAGTCGATCACCAGGGTCTTGGTGAACTCGTTGCAGCCAGAGCCAATCAGGCGGGAGAGTGCGGCGGGCAGGCTCTCCGGCATGACTTCCACGCTGACGATGTTGAACAGCTCCCCCTTGTTGAGGCTGATGGCCCGCATCAGGTTGCGCCGCTTCTTCTCTATCTTCTCTTCGTTGCGCTGGCAATCGTCCGGGTTGTAGAACTCGGTGATGGGCAGGGTGACAGTGATGGCCACGTCGCAGGGGGTCACGCCGGTCTGCAGCAGGGCGTGGTGCACGGAGAGCAGGTTGAGATCGTCGTACTGGTACTCCACATGGGTGGTCGCCAGGGACTTGTCCGAGGTGGCGTCATAGGTGTACTTGGTGTTGCCTATTTCGTAGTTGTAGATCTTCTTGTCCTTGCGCAAGGCGGCGCTCTTCCAATCCTTACGAAAGGAGTTGGGGGAGATGATGGTCTTGAGCACCTTGTTCTCGATCCAGCTCACCTTGACGTTGGTGGAGCCATCATCGATGGCCATTTTCATTACTTCAGACATGAGGAAATACCTGTTAAATAGAGCAAAATGGGTCCGATTGCCTTGCCTTGTGCCATTGGCAAGGCGATCGGACCAATACATACACGGGTAATAAGGCTAAGGGGCGACAAGTTTAATGAGTTTCTAAAATCCGGTGAAGCAAATGATTGAACCCGGCGGGATCTTCCGCAGGCCAGGCGTGATGGCCCTCCGGGGTATGGATGCTGGCGTTGGGCAGAGAGGCGAACTGCTCCACCCGTTTGGCGAGCGGCAGGTAGTCGTGACTGGTGGAGATGATGGCCACCGGCTGCCAAAGGCTGCCGAGTCGGGCACGCACCGACCAGCCGGGCAGCGCCTCCAGCAGCGCACGATAAGTCTTTTTTTTGTTGCTGCGCACGAAGCGCAGCCGGAAGGTGTGGCGCACCGGAGCGAGCTCGGGGCCGGGGAAGAGCTCGCGCCCCAGCCACCAGGCGAGCGGCCGCATGCCAAACCAGCGCAGCCACTTGAGGCGCATGGCATGGCGCTCCTGCTCTTTTGGCGTCTCCAGCAAAAACTCGCTGAAACCGTTGACCAGCACCAGCCCCTGCACCTTGTGGGGCAGTCGCAGCGCCAGCTCCAGCGCCACCATGGCCCCGAGCGAGAGTCCCACCACCCAGGCGGGTTCCGGCTGCTCCTCGAGCCAGCGGGCCACGTCTGCCGCCAGGGTGGGCACATCGAAGGGGCCCTCCTGCATGCTCTGGCCGTGGCCGCGCAGGTCCAGCGCCACCACCCGATAGTGCTGGGAGAAGTGCTCGATCTGGGCCTGCCAGTCGAGGCTGGAGGAGCCAAGGCCGTGCAGCAACAGCAACAAGGGGCCCTCCCCCGCGCTGCGCAAGGCCAATCCATGGGATTTCATTACCTGGTTGCGACGCACCCGTGCTCTCCCTCTCGACTCGATAGCGGCCACCGACGGCCTTGCTGCCCATGCTGTGGCGACACGCCCCTCAGCCCTCTCCCACCAGGCTCACCGCCTTGATGTAGGCGTAGAGGCGCTGCCCGGGCACCAGCGCCAGCCGTTTCGCGGAGCGGCTGGTGATCCGAGCCAGCAGTATCTGCTGCCCCAGCGCCAACTGCAACAGGGTTTGCCCCGGCCTCACCTCCCTCACCTCGAGCAGTCGGGTAGCGAGGCAGTTGGAGAGGCTGGAGTGCGCTATGGGGGCGGTGGCGATCACCAGATCCCGCCCCGCCACCTTGATCTGCAACTCCCCTGTCTCGTCGGGGGCATGCTCCATGGTGACCATCAGGCTCTGATCCCCGAGTTGCAGGGTCGCCATCTGTTCATCGTCGTCGTAGTGGGCCAGGGTCGCCGTCAGCATGACGCCCACATCGTCGCGACTGGCGAGGGAGAGGTCGGTGCGGGCGAAGATCTCGCTCGGCCTGCCTTGCGCCTCCAGCCTGCCGTCAGCCAGCAGCACCAGCTGATCGCACAGCAGGCTCACCTCCTCCATGGCGTGGCTCACGAAGATCATGGGGATGCCGCTTTCGCGCTGCAACCCCTTGAGCACATGGGCCTGATGGATGCGGCTGCGGCTGTCCAGCGCCGAGAAGGGCTCATCGAGCAGCAGCAGATCGGGCTCCGCCAGCAGGGCCCGCCCCAGGGCCACCCGCTGGCGCTGGCCGCCGGAGAGGGCGTGGGCGGGCTGCCCCAGCAGATCGGCAAAGCCGAGCCGCATCGCCAGCACCTCGGGCTGCCAGCGCCCTCGCCCCTTGCCCGCCGCCAGTTGCAGGTTGCCAAGCACCGTCATATGGGGGAAGAGGCGGGAGTCCTGGAACACCAGCCCGATGCGGCGCGCTTCCGGCAGCAGGGCCGCCAGATCACGCCCCTGCCAGTGCAGGACGTCCGAGGGCGCGCGGTCCAGCCCGGCGATGATGCGCAGCAAGGTGCTCTTGCCACAGCCGGAGGGGCCAAAGAGGCCGAGAATGCCGCCGAGGGGCAGCGCCAGATCGCATGCCAGGGTGAAGGAGCCGAACGCACGGTTGGCCTTGAGGTGCAGGCTCATCCGAACAGCCTCCGCTGCCGGCGCTGCAAGACCCCATAGACCAGCACCAGCATCACCAGGGAGAAGCCCATCAGGCCGCCTGCCAAGTAGTGGGCATGTTGATAATCCATGGCTTCCACGTGATCAAAGAGGGCGATGGAGAGCACCTGGGTCTCCCCCGGGATGTTGCCGCCAATCATCAGCACCACGCCAAACTCCCCCAGGGTATGGGCAAAGCCCAGCGCCGCCGCCATCACGAAGCTCGGCAGCGTCATCGGCAAGATGATCTGAAAGAAGCGCTCGAGGGGCCCTAGCCCCAGGGTGGCGGCGGCCTCGAGCTCCTTGTTGCCCATGTTGACGAAGGCGGAGGTAAGAGGCTGCACCACGAAGGGGAGCGAATAGAGGATGGAGGCAAACAGCAGGCCGAGGAAGCTGAAGGCCAGGGTTGTCCCGAAGGTCTCCCGCCACCAGGCGCCGAGGCCATACTCCGGCGAGAAGGCGAGCAGCAAATAGAAACCGAGCACGGTCGGCGGCAACACCAGGGGCAGCGCCACCAGGGCCTCCACCAGCGGCCGCAGCCGGTGCTGGCTGCGGGAGAGCCACCAGGCAAGCGGCGGCGACAGTAGCAGCAGTATGACGGTGGTGCTGGCCGCCAGCTTCAGGGTGAGCCAGACGGCCAGCAGATCCCCTTCACTCATAGCGGCACCTCTCGGGTTTGAATGAGAAATGCGAAGCCATGGGGGCGAGGACGTAGCTTCAGGGTCGAGCTAAACGCCGCCAGCAGATCCCCTTCACTCATGGGGCATATCCCTCCCTGGTTCGAGCAGCAACATGTTATGCATCCTCATTGCAAAGCCTGGCCGGCCCTGAGGCCGGCCAGTGGTCATGGGAGATTGGCGTTCATGCCATCATTGCGGCAAGGCATAGCCCGCAGCCTTGATGGTGCTCTGGCCCGGGCCCTTGAGCCAGGCCACCAGCGCATCCACCGCCTCCCCCTTCTTCAGCACCAGCCCCTGCTGCTCTATGGGCGGGTAGAAGCTGGCCGGCACGGCCCAGGCTTCGCCTGTCTTGCCCGCCTCCACCAGGTTGGCCCAGGCGACGAAGCCGAGCTTAGCGTTGCCCGTGTCCACGAACTGCCAGGTCTGACTGATATTGGTGCCGGTCAGCACTCGATACTGCTTAGGATCTATCTTGAGGTGGGTCAGGGTTGCCATGGCGGCGGTGCCATAGGGGGCGGTCTTGGGGTTGGCGATAGCGAGGTTGCCCTTCCAGCTGCGCAGGCTTGCCTCATCGGGGGCAGGTCCCCCCTTCTTCCACAGGCCGAGCTGGCCGATGGCGTAGGTGAAGCGACCGCGCCCCTTGCCCTCCGCCTCCAGTTTTTGAGGGGTGGCCACGTCGGCGGAGAGGAAGAGATCGAAGGGGGCGCCGTGGGTGATCTGGGTGTAGAGCACCCCAGTGGCCGCCGCGCTGATGACGACGTTGTGGCCTGTCTTGGCGGTGAATTCCTTGCCGATGCGCTCCAGGGTTCCCTTGAAGTTGGCGGCCACGGCCACCCTGACGTCATCGGCCCGAGCGGCCCCGCTGTGCAAGGCGCCTGCGAACAGACCGAGCAACACCACGGACAACTGTTTCTTCATTCCCTGTCTCCTTGAGGCTCCGGCGTACCCGAAGCAAGTAGTGGCAAGCGCCCGCGGGCACTCGCCTGTCATCGAGCCGAGCCGGCTAGGGCGCTTGCCGCCAGCGGGCGGCGGCGGCGTCATCGCTCTGCTTCGCCTCGACCCAGCGATGAACGCCCTCGGCGGTCAGCTCTTTTTTCCAGAAGGGTGCCCGGGTCTTCAAGAAATCCATGATGAAGTGGCAGGCCTCGAACGCGGCGTCCCTGTGGGCGCTGCTCACCGCCACCAGCACGATTTGATCCCCGAGCAGCAGATCGCCGATACGGTGAATAAGGGTGCACTCCTGCAACGGCCAGCGGCCACGGGCCTCTGTGACTATGTCCGTCAGCGCCTTCTCGGTCATGCCGGGGTAGTGCTCGAGGGAGAGCCCCAAGACCTCCTCCCCCTGATTGAAGTCACGCACCTTGCCGACGAAGGTGACGATGGCGCCGCTGTCATGGCGGGTGGCGAGGCGCTCATACTCCTCTCCCAGGGAGAAGTCGGCCCGCTGCACCAGGATGCGATCCACTGTCGTTATCTCGCTCATCCTCAGCCTCCGGTCGTTACTGGAAGGAGAGGGAAGAAGGCGGCCTCATCCCCGTCCCACAGCTCAGTGGTGCGATCCACGGTCGTTATCTCGCTCATCCTCAGCCTCCAGTCGTTACTGGAAGGAGAGGGAAGAAGGCGACTTCATCGCCACCGCACAGCTCAGTGGTGCGATCCACGGTCATTATCTCGCTCATCCTCAGCCTCCGGTCGTTACTGGAAGGAGAGGGAAGAAGGCGGCCTCATCCCCGTCCCACAGCTCAGTGGTGCGATCCACGGTCGTTATCTCGCTCATCCTCAGCCTCCAGTCACGGGGGGGAAGAAGGCGACTTCATCACCATCATTAAGCGGCGTCTCGAGCGGCACCAGGGTCTGGTTGACCGCCACCAGCAGCTTGCCCGACTCCAGCGCCAGGGCCCACTTATCGCCGCGCTCGCACAAGGCCGCGCGAAGGGCGTCGGCACTGGCATAGTCACAGGGCAAGCTGAGCTCGTCGCAGCCCACCAGCTCACGCACTTGCGCAAAAAACAGTACCTTGATCATGCCTTCTCTCCTGCCTGGGGGCCCAGCTGGAAGTGGCCGGACTTGCCGCCCTTCTTCTCCACTAACCGCAGCTGCTCTATCACCATGTCCTTCTGCACCGCCTTGCACATGTCGTAGATGGTCAGGGCCGCCACGGACGCAGCGGTGAGCGCCTCCATCTCCACCCCTGTCTTGCCCGAGAGCTTGCAGAGGGTGCGGATATGGACCCTATTGTGCTCGGGCTGGGCCTCGATCTCTACCTCCACCCGGGTCAGTGCCAGGGGATGGCAGAGGGGGATGAGATCGGCGGTCTTCTTGGCCGCCATGATGCCGGCGATGCGGGCGGTGGCGAACACGTCCCCCTTGTGGTGCTGACCGCCGAGGATCAGGGCCAGGGTCGCGGGGGCCATGGTCACGAAGGCCTCGGCGCGGGCTTCACGTTCTGTGACCTGCTTGTCGGTCACATCTACCATGTGGGCTTCGCCGCTCTGGTTGAGATGGGTCAGGTTCATCTATTCCCCTATCGAAAAATAAGATGGATGATCCGGGAAAACTCCCGAGATCACAGATGGGACACGAAGTTGCACGGCCTGGTGCGGGCGTCCAGCTGATCCCGGATGAGCTGCTCCCAGCCGAGCTGGCAGGCGCCGGTGGAGCCCGGCAGGCAGCAGATCAGGGTGCGATTGGCGAGCCCCGCCAGGGCGCGGCTCTGCATGGCCGAGCCTTTTATCTCGGCGAAGGAGAGCTGGCGGAACATCTCGCCAAAGCCCTGTACGGTGCGCTCGAACAGCACCCCCACAGCCTCCGGCACCCGGTTCTGTTCATTGAAGCCGGTGCCGCCGTTGATCAGCACCACCTGCACCGCCTCGTCGACGATCCACTGGCTCACCTGGGCCCGGATCCTGAACAGGTTGTCGGCGCACAGGGCCCGATCCGCGAGCTGATGCCCCGCCTGGGTCAAAGCCGATACCAAGTAATCCCCCGAGCTGTCGTCGGCGGCGGTGCGGCTGTCGGAGACCGTCAGCACGGCGATCTTGAGAGGGATGAATTCGCTGTTTTTGGGTGCCATGTTTCTGGATGCCATAGGACAAATCCTGTCAATCATTCATTGACCACGAGAGGAGAAGAGGGGGACGCGTCACCCGGCCATGCCGGTCGGTGAATGCGCGCCGACAGGGGCGCCGCGTTGCCGGGGAGGGATTCTATCAAAAGATGTCTGGCTGAGGGGGTTAAAAGGCCCATAAAAATCAAAGGCCATCGAAGCGGCGCTATGCGCTTCGATGGCCCGGCACCTTAGAACCCTTCCACGCCCTTCATGTCAGGCAGCTGATGCGCTATCCCCTTGTGACAATCGATGCAGGTATTCTGACCGCTTGCCAGGTTGGTGGAGTGCATCTGGGCCGCCCGCCGCCCTTGCAGGGAGAAGTCCATGTACTCGAAGTTGTGGCAGTTGCGGCACTCGCGGGAATCCGTGTCCTTCATCCGCTGCCACTCCCGCTCCGCCATCTCCCGGCGGTGGGATTCAAACTTCTCGCGGGTATCCACCTTGCCGGTCAGCATGCCCCACAGCTCCTTGGAGGCCTGCACCTTGCGAATGATCTTGTAGGTCCATTCGTGGGGCACGTGGCAATCGGGGCAGCTGGCGCGCACCCCCGAGCGGTTGGCGTAGTGGATGGTGTCGCGGTACTCCACGAAGACGTTGTCCTTCATCTCGTGACAACCGGTACAGAACTTCTCGGTGTTGGAGGCTTCCATGGCGGTGTTGAAGCCGCCCCAGAAGATGACGCCGCCGAAGAAGCCCATCAGCAGCAGCACCCAGAGGGCCGCCTTCGAGGGGGATTTGAAGGTGGTCCACAGACGCTGGATAAAGCCAGGTAATTTCATCTAGTTGGCTCCTCAGTTCAGCGCTTCAACTGGTTTAAAGGTATTTTCCACCAGCGGCTTGGCATCCGCTTGCGGCACGTGGCACTGCAGGCAGAAGTAGCGACGGGGGGACACCTCGCCAAGGGTCATGCCGTCGCGGGTCTCGAAGTGCGTCGGGCTGATCTTGGGGGCCTTCATCTTGCTGGCGTTCTTGAAGCTGTGGCAGGCCAGGCACTTGTTGACCTTGTTGTCCACCTCGTAGTTGCGAGTATCGTGGGGGATCAGCGGCGGCTGATGCATGTACTGGCGATCATAGAGATCCCCATCCTTGCGATAGTTCTTCATGGGGGCCGCATCTGCCTCCGTGACCAGATCCGTACTCCCCCGCTCCGACTTGATCCCCCCCGTGCTGTTGGTGATCTCGGGGGTGGCTGCCATCAAGGAGCCCGCCATCAGGCAGGCCAGCATTGCTCCAATCAGCTTTTTCATTATTTGTTCTCCGACGTTTTCTCTGCCTTGACGGCAAAACCTGTAGTGATTTCGAAAACTTGCTCCGCGCAGACATCGATGCAACGGCCGCAGTTGGTACACTCCTGAGCCACAATCAAGGGCCCGTGACCGCGCCTGGCCCCGTGAACCGGGCCGCGCAGGATGGGACGCTCCGGGCAGACCGCATAACAATCCATGCAGTTGCTGCACCGCTCACGCCCCCTGGCAGAAATCTTGATAAACCCGACCCGGTTGACCAGGGCATAGAAGGCCCCCACCGGACAGAGATGACCACACCAGCCCCGCTCCACCACCAAGAGGTCGAACAGGAACAGGGCCACCAGCAGACCCCAACCCGCCCCCATGCCAAACAGCAGGCCGCGCATGGCCAAAGAGACCGGATTGACCAGCTCCCACACCAGCACGCCCGTGATGGCGGGCGCCACCAGCACCATGGCCAGCAGCCAATAGCGGGTGTTGCGGTTGAACTGGCCGTTGCCCTTGAGCCCAAGCCGGGCCCTGACCCAGGCGGCAGCGTCCGTAATGAGGTTGACCGGACAGACCCAGGAGCAGAACACCCGCCCCCCAACCAGCCAGTACCCCAGCAGCACCAGTGCCGCCCCGAGCCAGAGGGTGGTGATGGGCCAAAGGCCCGCCGCCACCGACTGCAGCAGAGTCAGGGGATCCGTGAGGGGCACCGTCTCCAGCAATAAAGAGCTGGAGAGGTTGCCCTTGAGGATCCAGACCCCCGCCAGCGGCCCCAGCAGGAAGAGCCCCAGCACGCCAAACTGGCTGAGGCGGCGCAGCAGCAGGAAGCGGTGGGCGCGCCACCAGCCCAGCCTGGCGCTGGCCTCGGCCCCCGGATAACGACTCATAGCCCCTCCGGTTTGCGGGTGGGCAGGGTGAGTCGCTCACCGATGAGGGACTTGCCCGCCTTGGCCTTCTCTTCCCAGCCGAGCCGGTAGTGATGACCGAGCTCACCCTTGGCGAGCCCATGGGGCACCACCTTGATGGCCGCCGTCTCCAGCACGCAGGCGTGCTCGCACTTGCCGCAGCCGGTGCAGATGTCGCTGTGTACAGTGGGCAGAAACATGGCGTGCTTGCCGGTGCGCGGATTGCGTTGCAGCTCTAGGGTGATCGCCTTGTCTATCAAGGGGCAGACCCGATAACAGACATCGCAGCGCAGGCCCAGATAGTTGAGGCAGGTCTCGTGATCGATGAGCACCGCCACCCCCATGCGCGCCTGATCGATGTCGGTCATCCCCTGATCCAGGGCACCGCTCGGGCAGGCCACCACGCAAGGGATGTCGTCACACATCTCGCAGGGGACGGCGCGCGCCTCGAAATAGGGGGTGCCCGTGGTCACGGGATCCAGCAGCCGGGCGAGCTTGAGGGTGTCGTAGGGACAGGCCAGGGCGCAGAGCCCGCAGCGCACGCAGGCACCGAGGAAGTCAGCCTCCCCCAGTGCCGCAGGCGGCCGCAGAGCCTGGGCGGGCACCGCCTGCGCCTGCTGGCGGGCCACAGTACCGAGCCCTGCCCCAAGCAGGCCCACGGAGCAGGCCCCCTTGGCGAGGTCTGCCAGGAACTGGCGACGGCTGCGACTCATCCCCCCGGCCCCGCCTTACGCCTTCATGACCTTGACGGCGCACTTCTTGTAATCCGTCTCCTTGGAGAGCGGATCCGTGGCGTCCAGGGTCAGCTTGTTGACCAGCTGGCTGGCATCGAAGAAGGGCATGAACACCAGGCCTTTGGGCGGACGGTTGCGACCACGGGTCTCGACCCGGGTCTTCACCTCGCCACGGCGGGAGGCGACTATCACCTCTTCGCCACGGCGCACGCCACGGGCCTTGGCATCTTCCGGGTGCATGAAGAGCACCGCATCCGGGAAGGCGCGATAGAGCTCGGGCACCCGGCGGGTCATGGTGCCGGTGTGCCAGTGCTCCAGCACGCGGCCGGTGGAGAGCCACATGTCGTACTCCTGATCCGGTGCCTCGGCGGCCGGCTCATAGGGCAGCGCGAAGATGACCGCCTTGCCATCGGGTTTGCCGTAGAAACGCACCCCTTCCCCCGCCTTCACATAGGGGTCGAACCCTTCGCGATAGCGCCACAGGGTCTCCTTGCCGTCCACCACCGGCCAGCGCAGGCCGCGCGCCTCGTGGTACTGATCAAACGGCGCCAGATCGTGACCATGGCCGCGACCGAAGGAGGCGTACTCCTCGAACAGGCCCTTTTGCACGTAGAAGCCGAAGTGTTCCGCCTCGTCGTTCAGCGCTCCCTTGCTCTGCTCTTTCGGGAACTGGTTGACCTGACCGTTGGCATAGAGCACCTCGAACAGGGTCTTGCCCTTCACTTCCGGCATCTTGGCGATAAGCTCGGCCGGCCACACCTCTTCCACGGTGAAGCGCTTGGCGAACTCCATCAGCTGCCACAAGTCGGACTTGGCCCCTTCCGGCGCCTTGACCTGCTGGTGCCAGAACTGGGTGCGGCGCTCGGCGTTGCCATAGGCCCCCTCTTTTTCCACCCACATGGCGGTGGGCAGGATGAGATCGGCGGCCTGGGCGGTCACTGTCGGATAAGGGTCGGAGACCACGATGAAGTTGGCCGGGTTGCGATAACCGGGCAGCCCCTCCTCGTTCATGTTGGGACCGGCCTGCATGTTGTTGTTGCACATCACCCAGTAGGCGTTGAGCTTGCCGTCTTTGAGCATGCGGTTTTGCAGCACGGCGTGATAACCCACCTGCTCGGGAATGGTGCCTTCCGGCAGCTTCCAGATCTTCTCGGCGATGGCGCGGTGCGCAGGATCGGTGACCACCATGTCGGCAGGCAGACGGTGGGCGAAGGTGCCCACTTCCCGCGCAGTGCCGCAGGCGGAGGGCTGGCCGGTCAGGGAGAAGGGACCGCTGCCCGGGGTGGAGATCTTGCCGGTCAGCAGGTGGATGTTGTAGCAGAGGTTGTTGGCCCAGACGCCACGGGTGTGCTGGTTGAAGCCCATGGTCCAGTAGGAGACCACCTTCTTGTCCGGATCGGCGTAAAGCTGGGCCAGTTTTTCCAGCTTATCTTTGGACACGCCGGAGAGCTTGGATACTGAGTCGACGTCGTAATCCGCCACGAATTTCGCGAAGTCCTCGAAGCTCATGGGGGTGGAGTCGCCGCTGTCCGGGTTCTTGGCCTTCTGCTGCAGCGGATTGGTCGGACGCAGGCCGTAGCCGATGTCGGTGACCCCCTTGCGGAACTGGGTGTGCTTGTTGACGAAGTCCCAGTTCACCTTGTCGTTCTGGATGATGTAGTTGGCGACGTAGTTGAGGATCGCCAAGTCGGTCTGGGGCGTGAACACCATGCCGTTGTCCGCCAGCTCAAAGCTGCGGTGCTCGAAGGTGGAGAGCACGTGCACCTGCACATCCGGGTTGGAGAGGCGGCGATCGGACATCCGCGACCAGAGGATGGGGTGCATCTCGGCCATGTTGGAGCCCCAGAGCACGAAGGCGTCGGCCTGCTCGATGTCGTCGTAGCAGCCCATGGGTTCATCCATGCCGAAGGTGCGCATGAAACCGACCACGGCCGAGGCCATGCAGTGACGGGCGTTGGGATCCAGGTTGTTGGTCCGCAGGCCCGCCTTCATCAGCTTGGCGGCGGCGTAGCCTTCCCACACCGTCCACTGGCCGGAGCCGAACATGCCGACCGCGGTCGGGCCCTTCTCCTTGAGGGTGGCCTTGAACTTCTCGGCCATGATGTCGAACGCCTGATCCCAGCTGATGGGGGCGAAGTCGCCATTCTTGTCGAACTTGCCATTGGTCATGCGCAGCATGGGCTGGGTCAGGCGATCCTCGCCGTACATGATCTTGGAGAGGAAGTAGCCCTTGATGCAGTTGAGGCCACGGTTGACCGGCGCATCGGGATCGCCCTGGGTCGCCACGACACGGCCAGCCTGGGAGCCCACCAGCACTGAGCAGCCGGTGCCGCAGAAGCGGCAGGGCGCCTTGTCCCAGGTGATGGCAGTCTTGTCGGTGCTGGTAATAAGGTTCGCCGCCAGGGTGGGGGCACTGACTCCGGCCACGGCAGCGGCTGCCGCCACCGCATTGGCCTTCATAAAGTCGCGTCGACTCAGCTTCATGACATATCCTCGCATTGCTTAATCACATCAATGACAGCCATTGTCACGAGCCGCGCTGGCTCAGCGTCATGGCGCTTTATTGCTTTCTTCGGGCATCGCGAACCTCGCGGCCCAGCCTCATGGCGCTATTCCCTGCCCTCGGCTTCGACTTCATCAAACTGGTGGTAGATCAGGGCGGCAGAGAGCACGCCCGGCATGGCATTGATCGCATCGATGGCCGCCATGATGGGGCGCTGGCTGGGCCCTTCCAGGGTCACCACCAGCTTGCCTTCGTCGCTGACGGCATGGATCTCGGCCCCGTCCAGAGCCGCAATCTGCTCTGCGAGCCGGTGACGCAAGGGGGGCTGGGTCAGTACCACCAGGCTGGATACATGGAACTCTTCTCGGGTCATATGGTTGTTTTCCAACTTGCTCATCCCTTGCTTCATGTGGACGCCCCCTGATGGGGGGCTCCCACCCTGATACTGCCGACCGGACAATCCGCCACGCAGGCACCACAGCCATTGCACGACTCGGTATGGATGCTGGGGGTGGGGACTCGCCCCAGCTGAGGAGAAAAACGGATGGCCTGCTGCTCGCAACTGTCCTGACAGCGCTGGCAGAAGACCTGGGCACTGGCCAGGCATCCCGCTTCGATGTGGGCCACATAGTCCCAGGGCGTCTGCGTCGTCGGCCTGAACACCGGCGCCTGGCAGGCGCTGACGCACTCGCCGCAGAAGGTGCACTCGCCACGCTGGAAATCCACCGTCGGGAAGCCACCGTCCCCCTTGACCAGGATCTGTTCCGGGCAAGCCGTCAGGCAGTCGCCACACCGGGTGCAATCGGCCACGAAGTCGGTCCAGGAGACAGACCAGGGCAGCTGTACCTCGGGTCTGGGCGCACTCAGTCGTCCTCGAAACAGGCTGCGGCGTGACAGATTGACCCCATCAGGCATATCAATTCCTCTTCACAGGACAGAATTCGAGTGCGGAGCCAGTGACTGGCATTTTCAATACCAATTATAAGCGTGGGTGTATATTGCGACTCTCACAAGTCCAGCGATATACCACCAGGGAGATAAACAGGGGGGATTATTGCGCTGGATCAAACCCTTGGCGCAATAAGGCAGCAGAGGGGCAAGGTAAATTACCCCTATGTGAGGATTGCTTATTAATCGATGGCTATTTTGCTCTGACGGCGAGCTCTCAGCCGCCGATGGAGGCGAGATGGGGGGTCATGCCGGCATTGCCCTCGTGCAGACGATGGGTGGCGGCCTTGCCGGTGAGCGCCTGGCGGATCCGCTGTTGCAGGGCCTCATGCTGGCTGTCGTCACCGAGCAGATCCCGCAACTCCACCCCGTTGTCACCGAACAGACAGAGGTGCAACTTGCCCACGGAGGAGACCCGCAGCCGATTGCAACCGGCGCAGAAGTCCTTGCTGTAGGGCATGATGAGCCCCACTCCCCCCATTGACTCAGGATGCATGAACACCTGGGCCGGGCCGTCGTCCACCGCGCGCAATTGCTGGATCCAGCCATTGCCAAGCAGTTGCTCCTTGATGAGCTCGCCGCTGGTGTGGTGATCGCGAAACAGGCTGTCCATCTCCCCGGTCTGCATCAACTCGATGAAGCGCAGCTCTATGGGCTTGTGCCTGATCCAGGCCAGAAACTGATCCAGTTGCTGGTCGTTGAGCCCCTTGAGCAGCACTGCATTGATCTTCACCGACTTGAAGCCGGCGGCCAGTGCCGCCTCTATCCCCTCCATCACCTCCGCCAGCTTGTTCTCGCCGGTGATCTGGTGAAACTGGCGCGGATCCAGGCTGTCGACACTGACATTGAGGGCATTGAGCCCGGCATCGAACCACTCCTGGGCCCGCTCCTTCAAGCGATAGCCATTGGTGGTCATGGCCACCTTCTCGATGCCGGGGGTATTGGCCACCGTCTCTATGATGGCGGTGAAGTCACGGCGCAGGGAGGGTTCCCCCCCGGTCAGGCGCACCTTGCGGGTGCCCATGGCGGCGAAGCCCGAGACGATGCGGCGTATCTCCTCCAGGGAGAGAAACGACTTGCGCCCCTCCTTGTTGCCATCCGGGGGGCGATAACCGTCCGGCAAACAGTAGGTACAACGAAAATTGCACACGTCGGTAATCGACAGGCGCAAATAGTAAAAGCGACGGGAAAAACCATCTTCAAGTGGCAACATAAACACCTTTCCAAATACGGGAGGCCAGGGCATTTCTTTCCTGACCCTTTCAGCTCGAACGACGGCTGACGGCGTTTTCCCCCTATCTCAATGACTTAGGCAAAAACGCTCGGAGTTCATCTAGTTTTTCGATGCTAGCACAAGTTGGAGTACACTCCCATGCTACTTTGTGGGGTCTTTGTCTGATCTGAAGGAAGCCAATCGGCATGGGAAAGTGGTTCAAAGTACACTCGGTCAGCAGCGCCATCGGCCGCTCCATGGTGCTGATCCTGTTCATGGCCAGCCTGATCGCCGTGGTGGCCATGGTCACCCTCTTCTACTCGGTACCCGATGCCAAGGCGATCAACCTGTCGGGATCATTGCGGATGCAGGCCTATCGCATGGCCTACGAAATCGAGAAGGATCAGGCCGTCCTCGGCCGACTCGACCAGTTCGAGCAGACACTGCACGCCTCCGAGTTGCAGGAGACCCAGCGCTGGATCACCCCCGCCTCCCTGCGCCGCACCTATGGCGAGGTGCTGCTGCAATGGCAGATGATGCGCGAACACATCGAGAACGCCACTCCCAGCCGCTATACCGACAACACGGAACAATTCGTCGCCGCCATCGATGACTTCGTCAACCAGATGCAATATCACGTGGAGTTCAAGGTGCGCATGCTGGCCCTGGCAGAGGGACTGGGCTTGCTCTCCATCATCACCATCGCCTGGTTCACGGTGCGTTTCACCCGCCAGCAGGTGGTGGCCCCCCTCAATCAGCTGGTCCATTGCGCCCGCCAGATCCAGCGCCAGGAGTTCGACCTGACCCTGCCCCCCCACTGCGAAAACGAGTTGGGGGAACTCTCCGGTGCCTTCGCCACCATGGCGGACGAGCTCGGCAAGCTCTATCGGGAGCTGGAGAGCAAGGTGGAAGAGAAAACCGCCAAGCTGCAGCAGGCCAACGACACCCTCTCCTTCCTCTATTCCACCGCCCAGAAGCTGCATGCGGCGCCGCTGAGCCGGCGTACCCTGCAAAAATTGCTGGAGCGGGCCGCCGCCCATCAGCACATAGACCATATCCGGCTGACCCGCTTCGAGCACAATGCCATGCCGGTCTACATCACGGGGCGCAAGGGCTGGCCCGGCGATCTGGAGGCCGTGGTGAGCTTCTATCTGCAGATGGATGATGAGGAGTACGGCCGGCTCGACATGATAAGCGAACACCCCATAGACGAGCGGCTGATGAAGAACTTCTCCATGTTGCTGGCCCAGGTGCTGCACAAGGATCAGACCCTGCTGCAACACCAGCGCCTGCTCTTGATGGAGGAGCGGGCCGTCATCGCCCGCGAGCTGCACGACTCGCTGGCGCAGGCGCTCTCCTACCTGAAGATCCAGTCCACCCTGCTCAAGCGCTCCGTCGCCAAGGGGGATAATGGCAAGGCAGAGGCCGCCATGCAGCAGATCGACGAGGGGCTCAGCAATGCCTATACCCAGTTGCGCGAGTTGCTCGGCACCTTCCGCCTCAGCATCGGCGATGCCAACCTCGGCGAAGCCATAGGCGTCATGCTGGAGCAGCTCAAGCCCCAGACCCGGGCCGAGATCAGGCTCCAATACGGACTGACCGATACGGATCTCGAGGCGGGGCAACACATTCACATCCTGCAGTTGATCCGTGAGGCAGTGCTCAATGCCATCAAACATGCCTGCGCCCAGCGCATTGACGTTAGCTGTGAGACCCTGGCTGATGGTAACATCCAGGTTCAGATTGCAGATGATGGTGTCGGAATAGGGGGCGCAAGCTCGGCGGTGAATCACTACGGTCTCAGCATCATGAACGAGCGTGCCAGCAAGTTGCACGGTCAGTTGACCATCAGTGAACCGCCCTCCGGGGGCACCCGTGTACACCTGACCTTTCCCACCAGCCTAACAAGAGACGCCTGATGGACGAGATGAAATATAGTGTTCTGGTCGTAGATGACCATCCCCTGATGCGCAAAGGCATTGTGCAACTGCTGGAGCTGGAAGATAACATCGAAGTGATAGGTGAGGCTTCTAACGGCACTGATGCCGTGGCCATGGCCAAGGAGTCGGAGCCGGACCTCATCCTGCTCGATCTCAACATGAAGGGCTTGTCCGGCCTCGATACCCTCAAGGCCCTGCGCGCCGAAGAGGTCACCTCCCGGGTCGTGATCCTGACCGTCTCCGACGCCCGCCAGGACGTGGTTGCCCTGCTCAAGGCCGGTGCCGATGGCTACCTGCTCAAGGACACCGAGCCCGACATGCTGCTGGGCCAGCTGGCCGATGTCATGACCGGCAAGCAGATCCTGAGCGAGCCGCTGCGCCCCTACCTCGAGAACATCTACGAGCTGGATCACCTGCAGCAGAAGCTGGAAAGCCTGACCCGCCGCGAGATGCAGATCATGCGCGAGATTGCCAAGGGTCTCTCCAACAAGCAGGTCGCCTCGGTGCTCCACATCTCGGAAGGTACCGTCAAGGTACACGTCAAGAGCCTGCTGAAAAAGCTCGAGGCCCAGAGTCGGGTCGAAGCCGCCGTCATGTACCTGGAGCAGCGCAACTAAGCTCCCGTTGCGCGCCCCATCTCATGCCAGCCAAGGCCCCGCCATCCCGGGGCCTTTTGCTGGCTACCTCCCTCCCCCGCCTCACAAAACGTCACCGTCCCCCGCATCTTATTGAGCAAATGAATTATTATGTTCAGGAGACGGCACATGGAGGGCACACGACATGACATCCGAACAGATCGAGCTGGTACAAAGGACATGGGGCAAGGTCACCGCACTGAACAACACCTATGTTCAGGAGGTATATGCGGAGCTGTTCCGACTGTCGCCGGAATTGATCAACCTCTTTCCCGATCCAGCGGGAATGCCGGTCGCCAAGGTGTCGGATACCCTGAATACGGTGATCACCAGCCTGGAGCAGCTGGATGCCTTGCGCTTCATCATCCGGGATCTCGGCAGACGGCATCAAAAATTCAAGGTGCAGTCACACCAGTTCGCCCTGTTGAAACAGGCATTGACCCTGGTGCTGGCACGTCGGTTGGGGGAGCATTTCACGCCAGCGCTCTCTGATGCCTGGTCACAGATGTACGACGAGATAGCCGCCCTGATGCTGGAAGGGCTCAGTCAGCCCACCGAATCCGTCGCCTAGCCGCCTCTGCCATCACGCCCGAGAGATCCTGCCGCTTAAGATGGACGGCAGATACGCATTTTGCAGGGGGATCATTTGCAATATGCGAACTCTGCCCCATTCTGCAGGTGGGGCATGTACGAGCCCCTACAAGGCCACCTGAATCCCTTCCTGAGTTGTCCCGTCCCTGCCATTCAATCAAATCTTAATAGCTTGATTACTAATGGATATTTAAATCACTGGCCTCATTTTCCTGCCGTTCCTCCATTTTCCCCGAGCTCTGGCACAGTCACTGCATTGTCATATCCAGATGCAACTTATCGGAGGATGGAACATGAAACTTCAACACCTGGCACTGTTCCCCTTGCCCTCACACATATTACCGGGCGGGAAGCTCCCCTTGCGCCTGTTCGAGCCTCGCCACCTGCAGATGCTCAAGGAGTCCTTCGTCGATGATCAGGGCTTTGGCATCGTCATGGAAGAGACCACCAGCACGGGCACCTGCGGACGCATACTGCCGGTCGGCACTCGTGTCAAAGTGACTGATTTCTATACCCTCAACGATGGCCTGCTCGGGGTCACAGTGCTCGGTCTGGAACGTTTCTGCATCCATGAAATGGAAACGGATGGCTCCGGATTGCGTCACGCTCAGGTGGAAACCCTACCCAACTGGCCGAGCGCGCACTCGGACTTCAGCGACAAGCAGCTGGTCAGCAGATTGCAGGAGGTATTTGAACAATATCCGGAACTGGATGAGCTCTACCCGGACAAGCAGTTCGACGATGCGGCCTGGCTCTGCCAGCGCTGGCTCGAGATCCTGCCCATGCCGATCTATGAGAAACAAATGTTGATTGCCAAACAAAACAGTGAAGCGGCGCGCCAGTTCCTGCGCCGACTGATCGCACAGTGAGTCAAGAAGTGGTTTGCAAAATGCGAAAATAACAACTGACAATTCTTACAATGAAACAAGACATTTGCATTTTGCAACCAGCAGCCACCATAGAAAACAGATAACACGGCTGCAAGCCGCAATAACAGGTCATGAAAAGTTGGCACGACTTTTTCATATAAGACCGTACAACCCGATTTATCCCGTGCTCTCTTCAGTATTTGCTGAAGAATTGGTCAACCACCAGGTTGACCATTTTTTTTACCCAAAATCGGGCTACGGGAGCCGGCAATGGCGCAGCAAACAGCTGCGCAGCCGGGCCAGGCTGATGGGCTTGGCCAGAAAATCGTTCATCCCCTGGGCCAGACAACGGGCCCTGTCCTCCGTCATGGCATTGGCCGTCAGCGCCACTATGGGAACCTCGCATCCCATGGCTCGCAGACGACGGGTGGCCTCCAGCCCATCCATCTGCGGCATCCGCATATCCATCAGGATGAGATCCGGTCGCCGCTCGCCGACCTGTGCCAGCGCCTCCAGGCCATTGCTTGCCAGCCTCACCCGGCACACCAGCTTTTGCAGCATGAGTGACACCACCAGCTGATTGACCGGGCTGTCCTCCACCACCAGCACATCCAGATCCAGCATGGAGACTCCCTCGATGGCGGGGTTGGTCGACGCGACGCAAGGTGAGGCCATCCCGGGCAGCTCGAACCAGAAGCAGCTGCCCTGCCCAGGGGCGCTCTGCAGGCGGATGTCGCCGCCCATGAGTTGCACCAGCCGCCGGCAGATGGCCAGCCCAAGCCCGGAGCCGGAGAAGCGACGGGTGGCCGAGCTGTCGACCTGATAGAACGGCTCGAACAGCAGCGCCTGATCCTCGGGAGAGATGCCAATCCCGGTGTCGCTGACCGACACCCTCAGCCGTTCATCCTGCCACGCCAGCGCGAGCCGCACGCTACCGGCGGCGGTAAATTTCACCGCGTTGCCGAGCAGGTTGCCGATCACCTGGGACAGGCGGACGGCGTCCCCCTGCAGCTGGGACGGCACCTCCTCATCCAGCTGCCAGTGCAGCGCTATGCCCTTGGCGCTGGCCTGCGCCTGCAGCGGCTCCACCAGGGCCCGGCACAGCTCGGCGGGTTGAAAGGGTTCGCAGTGCAGGGCCAGGGTATGGGATTCAATCTTCGAGAAGTCGAGCACATCGTCGATGATGGTCTGCAGCAGATGGGCAGAGTGGGTGGCGTGGCCGAGCAGGGTCTGCTGCGGGGTCTCGAGCCGGCCATGTTGCAGCAGATCCAGCATCCCCAGCACCGCATTCATGGGGGAGCGGATCTCGTGGGTCATCATGGCCAGGAACTGGGACTTGGCGCGGTTGGCACTCTCGGCCTCATCCCGCGCCCGCGCCAGCTCCTGCTCGCGGCGGATCTGGCTGCCAATCTCCCGCGCCGTGCCCCTGTAGCCGATGAAGGCACCGCTGGCGTCATGGCAGGGCTCGGCATTGATCTCCATCCAGCAGGGGCCGCTCGCCAGCGTCACCTGGGCGCGCATCGCCCGCACCGGCAGATGGCGCGCTATCTGGTGCTGATACCTGCACCAGGCGGGATCCTCTTTATCGTGGGCAAAGTCATAGAGGCTGCGCCCCGCCTGGCGGACAAGCGCCTCCCCCTGATAGCCGGGGGCAGAGACATAGCTCAGCCTGTGCTCGGGATCCGTCTCCCAGAACCAGTCGGACGCCATGGCGGCAAAGCTGCGAAAGCGTTGCTCGCTGGCCTGCAAGGCGAGGGTCTTGAGGTCGACCTGCTCCTGCAGGCGGGCTCTATAGGCAATGTTGACCAGCGCCTGGGAGATGAGCGGGCGGCACCGCTGCATCGCCGCCTTGCTCTGGAGATCGAAGGTGCCCGCGGCACTGTGCCGGCAGATGAGCACCCCGGAGAAGCCCGGCGCCTGCAAGCCCGTCATCATGACGCTGGCCCAGCCCGCCGCCCCCGCCAGGGAGGCCAGCTCGGGCAACTGGGCCGGATCATAGATGACCAGGGTTTCACCTGCGATGGCGCGGGAGAAGAGCGGTGTCAGCGGCCAGGTGCGGCCGACCTCCCCGGGCTGGGTACTCAGATGGGTGGTGCCGCGCGTGCTCTCCCAGGCGACCACATCAGCCTGTTCGAAGCCGATGAAGGGCTTGAGCGCCAGAATGAGGCTGTCCAGCACCTGCTCCAGGCTCTTGGCCTGTGCCAGCGTCGCCACGCCGCACAGCAGGGCCTGTGACTCCTGGCGGTATCTGGCCTCCCGCTCCCGGCAACGCATCAGCTCCACCAGCGTGGTTTGCAGCTTGTCGCCCAGGGTTTCGAGTTCGCTATTGCCTATCATCTTGTGTCCAGCACCTTGTCAGCTCTCGAGGAAGATTACGCTCGATACCATGAGGTTGCCATGCGCCAGCTCACCGTGGGGCAATCGCCCCTGCTCGCCGAAGGTGAATGGCGTGATAAAGGGGATCTCCCCCAGCCGTTGGCTGAAATGGCCGACGACATCGCTGAGCGAATCTCCCAGCGCCAGACGGCAGCCCGCGCAGAATACCACCAGAGCGCCTATGGGCTGCAGGTTCCCCGCCATGCCATATTCGGGTTCGATGCGCACCGCATTCAGGCTGCGCTGAAGCAGGCCCTCCTGACTGCTGTACATGAGTTGCAGCCTCTCTCCCAGCCGGGTTTCGGTAAAGAGGCGCAACCCTTCCCGCTCCGTCACCGCCTCAGGATGGGAGAGCTTGTAGTAGGGCATCTCATCCAGGGTCCCGACCTGGCGGGCCAGCGGGGAGAGGGTCGTCTCCCGCAAAATGGGACCCACAGGCCAGGGGAGCTGGCGCTCTGTCCAGCGGGCATAGACCCGGGCCGCAGGTTCATTGTCTATGGTCAGCACCTCGCGGCCATCCAGCGCGGTAATGGTGCCATGACGCTCGGTGGGCACATAGCCGGAGTGGAACTGGAAGGCCAGCTGGCAATCGGGATAGAGCACAGCCACCACGCAGCCCTGGCGACCCTCCCCCTCATCCCAGCACAGCTGCCACTCGCCCCTGACACTGTCGTCCGCCGCCGACCCGCCGACGACGGGAACCGTCGCCCCGAACTCGGCATCTATGCCCGCCAGCACCGCCTCTTCCTGCCCTGGGCTGGTGTGCAGCAGTATGAGTTGCGGCAACTCGCCGGGACGCCCGCCATCAGCGATGGCGCGGCGCAGCAACTGGCGCACATCCAGCTCGTCCCCTGCCTGACCGGCCACGCCGTAGGCCCCCTTGTCGTCATAGAGGGCCGCCACTGCCAGACTCCAGCCCAACCGGCCATGATGGCCAGCCTGGGTCAGGATACCGCCACAGGAGCTGCAGCCGATGAGCCGGGTATGGGGGAAACGGGCCTTGAGCGCACGGCGCAGTACCGCGGCATCGTGTGCTTGGGTAAAATAGACCAGCAACAGCGACGGGGAATGAGGTGATTGGGCGAGCAACCGTTCAGCTATCTGTTGGGCGGCCAGCGGGGTCGTCTCGGCAAGAGAGTGAGCCGTCAGGAAGTTCAACACCATCTCCTAGTGGTATGTGATGCAGGGGCATCAAGCAAAAATCATACCTTTATCAAACAATTACCTGGCCAGTCGGACTAAACTGATGCGCACTGGCCTCCCACAGGATGACTGCATGTGGCAGAAAAATATCAATGACTTTGACCGGGTCGTCGCCATCGGCGGTGGTCACGGCATGGGTCGGGTGCTCTCTTCCCTCTCGTTTCTAGGCACTCGGCTGACGGGCATAGTCACCACCACGGATGATGGCGGCTCCACCGGACGCCTGCGCAAGAGCCAGGAGTGCATCGCCTGGGGCGATCTGCGCAACTGCCTCAATCAGCTGGTGACCGAGCCCAGCATCGGCAGCCAGCTGTTCGAATACCGCTTCACGGGTCGCGGCGAGCTGGCGGGTCACAACCTCGGCAACCTGATGCTGCTGGCCCTCGACAACCTCTGTGTCCGTCCCCTGGATGCCATCCGGCTCATCAGCGACATGTTGCACATAGCGCCCAGCCTGCTACCCATGTCCGAACACCCCACGGATCTGTGTGCCCACACCGTCTGTGGCGATCAGATCCTGGGGGAAGTCTCCATCGATCAGCTCACCACGCCGCCACGGGCCCTGAGCCTGAACCCGATCGTGCCCGCCACCCGCGAGGCGATCGACGCCCTGAGCCAGGCCGACATGATCATTCTGGGGCCCGGCAGCTTCCTCACCTCCATCATGCCGCCCCTGTTGCTGAGCGAGATCGCAGAAGCGATCCGCAGCAGCGGCGCCATCGTCGTCTTCATCAGCAATCTGGTGGCCGAAAACGGGCCGGCTGGCAAGCTGACCCTGTCCCACCAGCATCGCTGGCTGGAAGAGCGGATCGGCCAAGGGCGGATCGATGCCATCCTGGCCCCCGAAGGCCATGGGGCCCCGGAGCTGCAGCATTGCCTGATTCAGGCCAGTCTGGGTGAGGCGGCCCTGCCCCATCGCCACGATCGCCTCAAGCTTCGACAGGCGCTGGATGCGGTGATACTGAGCTGGTACGCAGAACGTGACAAGGCGGGCTAATCCGCCAGTGCGATCTAGTGATACTTGGCCAGATGGGAGAACACCTGCGGCAGGGAGTGCTCGAGCTGTTCGAGCAGACGGCCGGCCTCCTCCGCATCCTCCCGGCGACAGGCAAGCTCCAGCGCCATCACCTGCCGATAGCTGGGCTCGGCACCGTAACTGCCACAAGAGGACTTCATGCTGTGGGCGAGGCGGGCCAGGGCGGTCCAGTCCCGCTGATCAAAGAGCGGCCTGAGCTGGGCAAGTTGCCCGCCCACCTCCTCGACAAACACCGAGATGACGACCGGCATCATGTCGTGACCTATGTCATCTGCCAGTTGTCTCAGCACTTTCTGATCCAGCCACTCCATCTTCTCTTCCCTATGATGGTATTCAAACAGACCACAATATAGCCGACCCGCACACCGGCTGTCACCCGCTCTGCGGCGAGAGTCGGTTGAAGCGGTGTGCCGCCATCAGAATGTGAGCCAGTTCAAGTTATCAACACACAGTCTCAGGCAGGAAAGAGATAAATGTTGTCACAAAATTAACAATGGCATAACAATGCAGGCCATGAGAATGATGCGGCTCAGCAACACCTCTCTCATCCCTTTTTGCCTGTATGGCTGCTGCGAAGAACCAGGGTAGGATTCTACCCTGGTATTTTTTTATTGGCGGGTCAGCAGCTTGGCTGCATTGCCGTATTCCAGCTCACCCAGCCTGAACAGGCAGAACTCCCCGGGCGCCATCTTCACCCAGCTCTCATTGCCGGTGAGCGGGCGGGTGGCTATCAGGGTCACCACGTCATTCGGGGTGGTCTCGCTCTGGAAGTCGATGGCCACATCTTCATCCAGCAGACGGGCCTCGCCAAAGGGGGCCCTGCGGGTCAGCCAGTAGAGGTTGTTGCTGCAATAGGTCATCACAAATTCCCCATCCGACAGCAACATGTTGAATACCCCAAGCCCGCGCAGCTCGTCGCACAGGGTCGCGAGATAGCGGAACATGGCGGGGAAGTTGGCCGGACGCTTGGGGTATTTCTGCTCCAGCCTGTCGAGCAGCCAGCAGAAGGCGTGCTCGCTGTCGGTGTCCCCCACAGGACGGTGGCGCCCGGTCCGCAACCCCTTGTAGCCGGTCAGCTGGCCGTTGTGGGCAAAGGTCCAGTAGCGTCCCCACAGCTCGCGGGTGAAGGGGTGGGTATTCTCCAGCGACACGCATCCCCGGTTGGCCTGCCGGATATGGCTGACCACGGCGCGGCTCTTGATGGGCAGCGCCTGCACCAGCTTGGCGATGGGTGACTGGGCACTGGGTTCGGGATCCTTGAAGGTGCGAAAGCCTCGCCCCTCGTAGAAGGTGATCCCCCAGCCATCCTTGTGGGGGCCTGTCTTGCCGCCCCGCAGCATCAGCCCGGTAAAGCTGAAGCAGATGTCGGTCGGCACATTGGCGCTCATGCCGAGCAGTTCGCACATGTCCAGTCCACTCCCTGAATTAATTGATCATCTCTGCATCAATCAGCGAACTCAAGCTGGATGCGAGGCGCCAGGATCGCTCATAGGCCCCCGGCAGCCCCACCCGCCCTCTTTCTCTGATTACTTGGCCATCTCTTTTTCGACCAGCTGGATCAGGATGTGAATGATCTTGATGTGCACTTCCTGGATGCGGTCGGCATAGCCGAAGTGCGGCACCCGGATCTCGACATCGGCCAGACCCGCCATCTTGCCACCGTCCTTGCCAGTCAGGGCAATCACCTTCATGCCCTTGGCACGAGCGGCTTCGATGGCTTTGAGGATGTTGCCGGAATTGCCGCTGGTGGAGATGCCGAGCAGCACGTCGCCGCGACGGCCGACCGCTTCCACGTAGCGGGAGAAGACATAGTCATAGCCAAAGTCGTTGGAGACGCAGGAGAGGTGGCTGGGATCGGAGATGGCGATGCCGGCATAGCCAGGGCGGTTCTCGCGATAGCGGCCGGTCAGCTCTTCGGCAAAGTGCATGGCGTCGCAGTGGGAGCCGCCGTTGCCACAGGAGAGCACCTTGCCCTCTTCCTTGAAAGAGTCAGCCAGCAGTTTGGCGGCCGCCTCTATGTTCTTCAGATTTTGCTCATCGGCCAGAAAGGCCTGGAGCACGCCGGCAGCTTCGGTCAATTCATTGCGGATAAGTTCTTGGTACATGGCGTCTGATGTCTCTTTGTATCGTCCAACATAGGGTTTTGCATTGTCGCACAAGCCAATCCAATCGTCGCCCCCCGCCCGCCAAGATGCGGCCCCAGTACGTTAGGCCGATCACGGTGTCAAGGTAACGAGCTTGTAAACATCTTGATAATTTTGTGCACATGAATTACAACAGGGGCCATATCCAACAGGTCAGACCTCTGGATCAGTTAACCCACGTTTCCCCAACTTCGGCAACTCATGCAAGGAGCGAAAAATGACGACGACCCTCACTCTGTTCGGGGTGATCCTGGTGATCGGCGCCATGGCTTACCGCCGGGCGTCACTGTTCACCTCCACGCTTGCCACGGCCGCCGCCCTGGTCGCCGGCGCCCTCTATGGCCATGTGCCCCTGCTGGTGTGGGTGCTGTTCGCGGTGATCGCCATCCCGCTCAACCTGGTGGAGTTTCGTCGCAACCAGCTGACCAAACCCCTGTTCAAGATCTACAAATCCATCATGCCGGAGATGTCCCGCACCGAGAAGGAAGCCATAGAGGCGGGTACCACCTGGTGGGAAGCGGATCTCTTTGCCGGCAACCCGAACTGGAAGAAGCTGCACGCCATCCCGGTCAGCGTTCTGTCAGCCGAAGAGCAGGCCTTCATGGACGGCCCGGTTGAAGAAGTGTGCCGCATGGTCAACGACTGGGAAGTGACCCACGAGCGGGCCGATCTCTCCCCCGAGGTGTGGCAGTACCTGAAGGACCACAAGTTCTTCGCCATGATCATCAAGAAGAAGTACGGTGGCCTGGAGTTCTCCGCCTACGCCCAGTCCTGCGTGCTGCAAAAACTGTGCGGCGCCAGTGCCGTGCTCGCCTCCACCGTCGGCGTGCCCAACTCCTTAGGGCCGGGTGAGCTGCTGCAACACTACGGCACCGAAGAGCAGAAAGACCACTACCTGCCGCGCCTGGCCGTCGGCAAGGAGATCCCCTGCTTCGCCCTGACCAGCCCGGAAGCGGGCTCGGATGCGGGCTCCATTCCCGACTTCGGCATTGTCTGCAAAGGTGAATGGGAAGGGGAAGAGGTGCTCGGCATGCGCCTGACCTGGAACAAGCGCTACATCACCTTGGCTCCTATCGCCACTGTGCTGGGGCTGGCCTTCAAGCTGCGCGACCCGGATCACCTGCTGGGTGAGGAAGAGGAGCTTGGCATCACCTGTGCCCTGATCCCCACCGACATCAAGGGCGTCGAGATAGGCCGCCGTCACTTCCCCCTCAACGTGCCGTTCCAGAACGGGCCGACCAAGGGTAACGATGTGTTCGTGCCGCTGGACTTCATCATCGGCGGCCCCGCCATGGCCGGTCAGGGTTGGCGCATGCTGGTGGAGTGTCTGTCGGTCGGTCGCGGCATCACCCTGCCCTCCAACAGCACGGGCGGCGTCAAGATGCTGGCCCTGGCCACCGGTGCCTACAGCCGCATCCGTCGTCAGTTCAAGCTGCCCATCGGCAAGATGGAAGGCATCGAAGAGCCGCTGGCGCGCCTCGGCGGCAACGCCTACATCATGGGTGCCGCCGCCAAGCTGACGGTGACCGGCATCGATCTGGGTGAGAAGCCGTCCGTCATCTCCGCCATCGTCAAGTACCACCTCACCGACCGTGCCCAGAAGTGCATCATAGATGCCATGGACATCCACGGCGGCAAGGCCATCTGCATGGGGCCGAACAACTATCTGGCCCGTGGCTATCAGGGTGCCCCCATCGCGGTGACCGTTGAGGGTGCCAACATACTGACCCGCAGCATGATCATCTACGGTCAGGGTGCCATCCGCTGCCATCCCTACGTGCTGCCGGAGATGCTGGCCGCCAGCCATCCGGATCAGGAAGTGGCCCTCAAGCAGTTCGACAAGGCGGTGTTCAGCCATGTGGGCTTTGCCATCAGCAACCTGGTGCGCAGCTTCTGGCTGGGCCTGACCGGCGCCCGCTTCGCGTCCGCCCCCTACAGGGATCAGACCAAGGGCTACTACCAGCAGCTCTCGCGCCTCAGTGCCAACCTGGCCTTCCTGTCCGACATGGCCATGGGCACCCTGGGTGGCGAGCTCAAGCGCAAGGAGCGGGTCTCCGCCCGTCTCGGCGACGTGCTGAGCCAGCTCTATCTTGCCTCCAGCGCCCTCAAGCGCTATCAGGATGAGGGACGCCAGCAGGCCGACCTGCCGCTGCTGCACTGGGCACTGCAAGACGCCATGTTCAAGGCACAAGAAGCCATCGACGAGTTGCTGCGCAACTTCCCGAATCGCTGGATTGGCCTGGCCCTGCGCGTCATAGTGCTGCCGCTGGGTCGCGACATGAAGCGTCCCTCCGACAAGCTGGACAGCCAGGTTGCCCGTCTGCTGCAGACCCCGAGCGCCACCCGCGACCGTCTGGCCGAAGGGCAGTACCTCACCCGCGAGGAGGGCAACCCCTTCGGGTTGCTGGAGCAGGCCCTCGATGACGTGCTGACCGCCGAGCCGCTGTTTGACAAGGTGTGCAAAGCAGAGGGCCGCAAGCGTCCCTTCACCCAGCTGGACAAGGTGGCAGACGCCGGCCTGGCACTTGGCGTCATCAACCAGACCGAGGCCGACTTGCTGCGCCGTGCCGAAGAGAGCCGCCTGCGCACCATCAACGTCGATGACTTCGACCCCATCGATCTGGTGGCCAACAAGGCGCTGTTTGAAGCGTCCGCCTATCACAGGGCAGCCTGATGCCATGAATGCCAAAACGCCTCCCTAGTGGAGGCGTTTTTCATGCTGGCATCTGCCCGGCAACCCCGGATGGAGAAAGAGCAACCAGCTGGATCATATTTTGGATATCAATCCGTTTCCTAACTTGAATGAAGCGGTTAAGGTAAGCACAGGATCACACACAGGATTGCGTAATGGATGATCAAATCCTGATAATTGACGATGAAGACCTGCCCCAAACAGCACCGCGACCCGCCGGCTGGAAGGTGATGATAGTGGACGATGAACCCGAGGTGCATCGCATCACCAAGATTACTCTGAGCAAGTTTGAATTCGACGGCAAGCCCATCGATTTTCTGCACGCCTATTCCGCCGCCGAAGCCAAGGCCCTGCTCGCCGTCACCCCGGATGTCGCCCTGCTGCTGCTCGATGTCGTCATGGAAGCCGATCACGCCGGTCTGGAGGTGGTCAAGTTCGTGCGCGACGAGCTGCAAAACAAGATGGTGCGCATAGTGCTGCGGACCGGCCAACCCGGTCAGGCCCCGGAAGACGACGTCGTCACCAACTACGACATCAACGACTACAAGGACAAGACGGAGCTCACCTCCCAGAAGCTGCGCACCCTGCTGCGCGCCAGCCTGCGCTCCTACCGTGACATTCGCACTCTGGAGAGCAATCGCCAGGGGCTGGAAAAGGTCATCGAGGCCTCCAAGGGGATCTTCGAGCAACGGGCACTGCGCCAGTTCGTCGAAGGGGCCCAGACCCAGCTCAGCGCCCTGCTCAACTTGGAAGAGTCCCAGATCTATGATGTGAAGCATCTGGCCTACGAGGTGCGGGACCAGGTGCTGGAACCCCTGCTCAGCGAGGGCCCGGCCCTGCGCCTCAGTGAGGCGCCAGCCATACTGCGCTGCGCCATGGACAAGGGCGCCAACGTCTACGATGGCAACCAGATGGTGCTCTATTGCCAGAACCCCCGTCACCACCTGCTGTTCCACATCGAGACCACTCGCCCCCTCAGCCAGATGGATACCGGCCTGCTGAGCCTGTTCACCGAGAACATCATAGTGGCGCTGGAGAACATCCGGCTCAACGAGGTCATCGGCGACAACCAGCGCGAGATTATCTACCGCATCGGCGAACTGGTGGAGAGTCGCTCCAAGGAGTCCGGCCTGCACGTCAAGCGGGTGGCACTCTACACCGAGCTGTTCTGCCAGTTGCTCGACATGAACGAAGACAGGTGCGAGCTCATCAAGCGCGCCTCTCCCCTGCACGACATCGGCAAGGTGGGGATCCCGGATGCCATACTACACAAGCCAGGCAAGCTCACCCCGGATGAGTGGGAGATCATGAAGACCCACGCCCAGCTGGGGCAGGACATGCTCTCCGGCAGCGATCTCGCGCTGTTCCAGATAGGGGCCACCATAGCTGGCAACCATCACGAGAAGTGGAACGGCACCGGCTACCCCCGCGGACTTAAAGGGGATGCCATCCCATTGGAGGGGCGCATAGTCGCGCTGGCGGACGTGTTCGATGCCCTGGGGTCGGATCGCTGCTACAAGCAGGCCTGGCCACTGGACCAGGTACTGGCGCTGATCAGAGCAGAGAAGGGAGAGCATTTCGATCCCCTGCTGGTGGATCTGATGCTGGCCAACCTGGAGAAGTTCCTCGAGATCCGCGAACAGTACAAGGACATCTATATCGGTGCCCACTGAGATAGGGGTGTCCACTGAACGCTACCTCGCCATCATGAAGAAGCCGCCCACAGGGCGGCTTCTTTGCATTGAGCGCGGGCTACTGTTCTGGCAGATTGAGATCCAGCTTGGGCGCCTGCGCCGCCGGGGCCGCTGCCTCGCTTTGTGCCTTCTGCGCCGCCATCGCCTTGTGCAGGGTGCGGCGTTTTTGCAGCAGGATGAAGCCACCCGCCCCCAGCAGGAGCAGCAGCAGGCCGCCGCCTCCCAGGGCCCAGGGCAACCAGACCGGGCTCTCCCGCTCCTCAAACTTGGCCTGGGTCGGTACCGCCGCCGAAGTGGGAGATGCCGCTGAAGGGGTGGGCGCCGGTGGCGGCAGTATGGTGAACGACTTGACCGGCAGTTGCAGTTGCACCTCGCGGCCGAGCCGGGTGGTGCCAAACAGGGTCGCCTCCACCCGGTACTGACCCGCCGCCTTGAGGGCGGAGAGATCGACCCCAAGGCGGGGCTCGGTTGCCACTGCATTGAAGGCCATGCTGACCCCTGCGCTGTCGATGGCCTTGCCCTGGATCACCACTGAGGCCGGATCCAGCTCGTCGGCATCGATGAGCAAGGAGAGCCTGGCCCCAATGTCGCCGGAAGGGGCATCCAGGGTGTAGCTCAGCGGCCAGGGGAAGAGCAGCACTTGCTGGGACTGGGCACGGGAGAACACCTGATTGCCGCTGCTGTAGAGGGCGCGATACTTGCCTGCCGGCACATCCAGCACCGCCTCGGCGGTCAGGACGCCATCCCCGGGCACCTCGTCGAGCCCCTTGCCGTCATCCAGATAATGTCCAAGGGTCTCCTCGACGATGGGCTCCCCACTCTGGGCGGCGTCGTTGAACTGTTGCAGCTTCACCGTCATGCCGAGATCGGAGAGGTAGTAGCCCGCCCCCGGCGCCGCTCCATCGATCAGCAACCTGGACTGCAGCTTGACCCGCTCTCCCTGATAGAGGCGGGCCGGCAGCGGCTCGCTCTCGAGCCGGATGTCGGTGAGCAGGCGCACCCTGTTGTCGGGGTCCACCTCGCCGATGGCCTGCCAGGGGCCCGGCATGGGGTTGCGCACCGTGATGAGATCCTGATCCTGCTGCGTCAGCCAGCCCACATCCGGCGGCGTCACCTTGCCCACATAGAGCTTGCTGCCATCCGGCCGCACCAGGATCACCGACGGCGTGCCCGGCTTGCGCTTGATGATGAAGGTGATCTCCTTGACCCCGTAATCGATGCGAAAGCGGTTGTCGAGCAGCGGAATGTCAGAGGGGGCAAACACCTCGTTGGCCATGCCGGAGAGGGAGGTCAGCAGCAGCAGGCCCCCCCAGAGCGAACTCATTGCCGCCACAGGCAGGCTCCCCCTTTCTTCTGCACCAGATCCAGCCTGGCCTCATGGACGGCGACCACCTCGTCGCTGGCGCGCACCACCTTGAGGGGAGCCCGGTTGCTCTCCAGCCGGCGGATCCCGGTGTCCTGGTTGCTGTCATTCTCGTTGCTCTCGCTGGCCAGATTGAGCTTGGTCTGGCCACCCGTCATCAGCAGGTAGACATCCGCCAGGATCTCCGCATCGAGCAAGGCTCCGTGCAGGGTACGGTGGGAGTTGTCGATGCCGTAGCGATCGCACAGCACATCCAGGTTGTTGCGCTTGCCGGGGAAAAGATCCCGCGCCATCGCCAGGGTATCCGTGATGCCGCAGATGTCCGCCGTCTTGAAACCGAGGCCGAGCTTGCTGAACTCATAGTCCATGAAGCTCACGTCGAAGGGGGCGTTGTGGGCGATGAGCTCGGCGCCGCGGATGAAGGCAATGAAGTCGTCGGCTATCTGGCTAAAGGAAGGCTTGTCCGCCAGGAAGGCGTCGGTGATGCCGTGCACCTGGATGGCCTCGGGGTCCACCAGCCTATCCGGCTTGATGTAGACATGGAAATGGTTGCCGGTCAGTTTGCGGTTGATCACCTCCACACAGCCGATCTCGATGATGCGGTGACCCTGATAGATGGGGCCGCCTGCCGTGTTCATACCTGTGGTTTCAGTATCCAGAATGATCTGGCGATTCAGTTGGGGTGTGCTCATGATCGAATCCATGTCAAACTTCGGTTTTATTCGCTAGTTTACCCCAAGACACATGCTAAAAAAGATTGATTTGTATACGGATGGTTCCTGCCTCGGCAATCCGGGCCCCGGCGGCTATGGCGCCGTCATGGTCTATGGCAAGCACCGCAAGGAGTTGGCAGGGGGCTATCGGCTGACCACCAACAACCGGATGGAGCTGATGGCCGCCATCATGGGACTGCGCACCCTGAACGAACCCTGCCAGGTTCGCCTGACCACCGACAGCCAGTATGTGCGCCAGGGGATCACCCAGTGGATCATCGGCTGGAAGAAGAAAGGCTGGATGACCTCAAATCGGCAGCCGGTCAAGAACGTCGATCTCTGGCAGGCGCTGGATGCGGAAGTGGCGCGCCACCAGATCGAATGGCTCTGGGTCAAGGGTCACTCAGGTCACCCGGAAAACGAACGCTGCGACGTGCTGGCCCGGGATGCCGCCAGCGGCAAGCAGCTCGCCGAAGACACGGGTTACCAGCCCTGAGATGCCAGGCAGGCCGAAGCGTCTCTATTAATGAAGGGAACGGCAAGCGGTCTGCCGGGACACCCTCGTCACCAGCCCTGGCGCGCCATGCCAGGCGCCGCCATCGACTCCGGCAGGCGCCAGCGGCGGCGCACCGGAGTGACGGGGAAACGCCGCTTGCGGGCGGCTATCACATAGACAGAGGCAAAGGCTCTGCAGTAATCCCGCCCCAGGCTCTCCCGCCACCAGCCGATCCGGCTCTGCTTCCCCATGAAGGAGAAGCCGAAGCGATCGTCAAACATCACCTCGCATCCCAGCAGTTGCAACCAGTCGGTCACCCGGGCCGGGGTGAACATGCGCGCCGACCAGGGCAGGTGCTGTCGCATGAAGGGCAGGTAATGACCCAGGCCGACCAGGCTGGTGGGGTTGTAGCCACTGACGATGAGCCAGCCGTCATCGGTCAGCACCCGCTCGGCTTCACGCAGCACCTGGTGGGGATCCGGTGAAAAGTCGAGGCAGTGGGCGAGCAGGCAGGCATCCACGCTGGCGGTGCGGATCGGCAAGGCAAGGGGATCGCCCTTGATATCCAGCAGACGCCCGCCGGGGGCGACACCCAGCTGGTGGCGAATGGTGGAACTGCCGCAGGAGAGCTCGGCGCTCAGGGCGCCAATTTTCAGCAGATGGTAGCCAAACAGATGAGGGCACCAGTTGTCGAGCCGCTCCTGGATCTCGGCCGCCACCCAGTCACCCATGGGCAGAGCCGACCAGCTGGTCGGGATCGCGATCTGTTGTTCGGTACGTGCCAGCTGCATAATGGGACCAATCCGGGGTGCGAATGCCATCTTGTTATATAAGATCCCTTCCACAAAGAGAACACAAAGAGAAGCCGACCCATGTATAGCGTCATCACAGTTCCCGCCTTCAGCGACAACTACATCTGGTTGATCCGACACGAAAATCACTGCCTGGTCGTAGATCCGGGCGAGGCAACCCCCGTGCTGGAGCGGCTCGAGACGCTCGGGCTTGAGCTCGACGCCATACTGCTGACCCACCATCATCGCGACCATGTGGGCGGCGTCACGGATCTGCTCCATCATTTCCCTCATGCCCGCCTCTATGGCCCCAAACATGACCCCATGCCGGATCATCACGGCCAGTGGCTCGATGACGGCGATCAGATCAACTGGCACGGACTGAGCCTGGATGTCCTCCACATCCCCGGTCATACCCTGGGCCACATCGCCTATCACGGCCATGGCATGCTGTTTTGTGGTGATACCCTCTTCAGTGCCGGCTGTGGCCGCCTGTTCGAGGGCAGCCCTGCCCAGATGTACGGATCCCTGCAGCGGCTCGCGGCCCTGCCCGATGACACCCTCCTCTATTGTGCCCATGAATACACCCTCTCCAACCTGCGTTTCGCCCACGCGGTCGAGCCGGACAACCTGGCGATCCAGCGGCGGATCGGGGTGATCAGCAAGCTGCGTCAGCAGGGCTTGCCGAGTCTCCCCTCACGCCTGGGGGATGAGCGGCATTTCAATGTTTTTCTGCGCTGCAATGAGGACTCAGTGAAATTTTCTGCTGAGAAATACGCCCTTAAATGCTTGGAAAATCCAGAGGATACCTTCACCGTACTGAGGGGCTGGAAGGACGTTTTTTGAACAAACCTTGATCAGGGGGCCATTGCCCCTTATGATGCGAGCTGTTTTTCAAGAGATGACCTGAGCGAGATGAAGCTACGAACGGCCTTATTGGCGGCGCTGTTTCTCAGCGGCTGTCAAAACCTGAGCCATCAGGATGACCGGGCGGTAACGGCAATCGAGCCGATCAAATCCCCCCAAGTCAGCAAGAAAACATACAAAAAACATTCAGCGCGCTTCCTGTTCGGCGATGAACAGATTGAAGAACTGGATGACACGGATAACCTGTGGGTGCGTATCAGCGATGATATGCAGCTGGACTCGCACGAAAATGCTCGTGTCCGCCAGCAGCGTGATTGGTTACTGCGTAATGATAAGCATATGGCGACCATTGCCAGCCGGGCTGAGCCCTACCTGTATCTGATGGTAGAGGAAATCGAACGGCGTGAGCTGCCAATGGAGCTTATTACCATCCCCATGATCGAGAGCATGTTCGATCCCAATGCCCGCTCCCGCAGCAATGCGGTGGGTCTTTGGCAGTTCGTTCCTGCGACCGGCAAGAACTTCGGCCTGCGCCACGACAACTGGTATGACGGCCGCCGCGATGTATTGGCGTCCACCAATGCCGCACTGGACTACCTGGAGTACCTGAACCGTTTCTTCGACGGTGACTGGCTGCAGACGCTGGCCGCTTACAATGCCGGCGAAGGCCGGGTACGCAACGCCATCATCCGCAATCAGAAGGCTGGTCGGCCGACCGATTACTGGTCGCTGGACCTGCCCCGCGAGACCCGGATGTATGTGCCCAAGATCCTGGCCATGGCCGACATGATCCGCAATGCGGACAAATACAATGTCACCCTGCCGGTGCTGGCCAACAAGCCGCAGTTGCGGACCATCAACACCGGTGGCCAGATCGATCTGAACGTGGCGGCTCAGCTGGCAGGCGTCTCCGCTTCCCAGCTCAAGGCCCTCAATCCCGCACTCAAGCGTGGCATGACCTCGCCGCGAGGCCCCTACAACCTGTTGGTACCCATCGAGTACGCCGACACCCTGGAGCTGGCCCTGGCCGATCTGCCTCAGCGTGAACGTAGCCGTGGTGTGCGCTCCTATCAGGTCACCAGCGGCGATACCCTCTCCCGCATCGCCCAGAATCACGGGGTGAGCGTGCAGCAGCTCAAGCTGGCCAACAATTTGCGCGGCAACAATCTGCGCCGTGGTCAGAGCCTGGTGATCCCCAATGGCGGCACCACGAGCCAGGTCACCCGCAGCAAGCCGCAGCAGCTGGCCAGCCGCAGTGGCAGCAAGATCCAGTATCAGGTGCGTTCGGGCGACAATCTGTGGAGCATCAGCCAGGCCCACGGGGTGACCCACGCCGATCTGGCCAAGTGGAACGGTTTGAGCGCCAAGTCAGCCCTGAAACCGGGCATGAAGCTGGTGGTTTGGCCCAAGCAGGGCAAAGGCAGCAACAAATCCATGGTCTATCAGGTGCGTCGCGGGGATTCCCTCTCCTCCATCGCCGCCCGCTTCCAGGTCGCCGTCAACGACGTGATGCGCTGGAATCAGCTCGGCAAGACCGACTACCTCAAGCCGGGGCAGGAGCTGACCCTGTTCGTGAAGAACAACAGCTGATTGCTTATCACCGCATAAAAAAATACCCCGCGAATGCGGGGTATTTTTTTACCTGCAATCCATCAAACCTCAGGGGGTGATGGCCTGGGCCGCGAACCGCGCCATGATGGGATTGTGATCCGAGGCATCGGTAGCCGGTGAGCTCACCTCCACCAGGTCCAGGTTGCGGTAGTAGAGGTGATCCAGCGGGCGGCCGAAGGCGGTACGGCGCAAGTCGGGCACAGGGATGGCCTCCTGCAGGCCAAGCTCGCCGACCAGCTTGTTCAGCCAGAACTCGCGCTTGTCGCTCCAGGTATTGAAGTCTCCCCCCAGGATGACTGGGCCCTGATGACGATGGATCAGCGCGGTCAGATCGTTGAGCTGTTCGCGGAAGGTGGCCATCCCCAGCTCGAAGTTGACCGCATGCAGGTTGACCACCAGCACGCCGTCAGGATCCCCCTGCAAGGGGTAGAGGCTCACCAGACCGGACTTGGGGATGCGCAGCAGCGGCTCGGGGGAGCGCACGCCACAGACGAAGGCCTGCGGCGTCTTGGCCACCGTCATGACACCGAAGGAGACACCACCCTGGGTGAACGCCTGCAACTGCTGCCACTGGAAGTCGCCGGCACGCAGCCATTGCAGCATCTCGGGCCGGGTCGCCGACTCTTGCAGCAGCACCAGATCCTGGGACTTGGCATATTCGTCCAGCCCTTCGCGCCAGTTCTTGCGCTGCCCCTTGTAGAGATTCCAGACGGTGATGCCAAACTCGCGGGGCAAGGCGGTGGTGGCCAGCGCCACCAGGGGGGGCTTCTGGCAATCGACGCCGGGCACTATGCCCGCCGCCGTGACCAGGTGATCCTGATCCGGCACCTCGAAACAGCCAACCAGTCCCAGCGTCAGCAGGGAAGTCCCCAGAATCCGATAACTATTTTTCATTGGCTAACAATCACCTGCCTCTGCAAGGCGCCATGATCCTCACAGAGCTCATGGACGCCGACTAGTCTCATTATTCGTGTCCGGCCCGACTCATCCATGAGGGACCCCGCAATGGCGAGACAGCACCAGTACCGCGTGACATTTTATGATCAACAAGGAACCTGTCATCAAGTGGAGCTTTCCACCGTCTATCAGATCAGACGGGATCCCCAGTGCGATCTCTGCCTGTTCGACACGGATCAGTGCGTCGGTTCGGAAGAGATGCTGGAACGCATGATACGGCAAAAAACCGGGCTTGAGCAGGAAATATCCATCATCAACGCCCGGCTCATCTGAGCAGATTCAGACCGGAACGGGACGGGATTTGCCCTGATCGTCGATGGCCACGTAAGTAAAGACCCCTTCCGTCACGCAGTAACGCTGGGCTTCATTCTCCCGCAGCACCGGCTTGACCCAGACCTCCAGCTTGAGGCGCATGGAGCTGCGCCCGACCTTCAGGCAGCGACCATAGCAACACACCACGTCGCCCACCTTGACCGGACTGTGGAAGGTCATGCCCTCCACCGAGACGGTACAGATGCGTCCTTTTGCCAGCTCCTTGGCCATGATGCCCCCACCTATATCCATCTGGGACATGATCCACCCCCCGAAGATATCGCCATTGGGGTTGGTATCGGCTGGCATCGCCAGGGTTCTCAGCAACAGTTCCCCATCGGGATGACGCTTTGTCTCTTCCATCATTACCGCTCTCTCTATATGGATGGCGGCATGATAGGGGGCGATCCCGCCCTTGGCAAACCTCAATTGCCGAGCTAACCCGCGCCGCACGTGGCTCCCGTGCCCAACCCCATGCAAAGAAGACCAGGTTGAAGCCCATTCTGACTCAGCCTTGCAAGGTGGCCTGCTCGGCAAACCAATGGGCCGGATCCGGCCAGCGGTAGACGAAACCCAGTCGCTGGCAGATGCGCTGTCCCTCTATGGGTGCAAAGACGCCTGCGGGCTCGATGAACTGCGGGGGCGCCAGCCCGAGCAGACGGCTCGCGAAGGGATAGAGCTGCTCCCGGCGCGGATGTACCGGGGCGCTCAGGTTGTAGACGTCTCCCTCCCGCCCCGCCGCCAGCATCAGCTGGCAGGCTGCCACCACGTCGTCCAGATGCACCAGGTTCACCGCCTGCCCTCCCCCCGCCAGCGTCTTGCCCGCGAGGAAGCGCCCGGGATGCCTGTCCGGACCGTAGAGACCGGCCGGGCGCAGTACCATGGCGCAGGCGAAGCCGCCCTCCTGGACCGCCCGCTCTGCCGCCCGCATCCGCTCTCCCCTGGCGCTGGCCGGGCGCGGGATCTCATCCTCCCCCTGCCCTGGCGCCCACACAGAGGTCGCGCTGATAAAGAGCACCTTGCCAACCCCTGCCTCCCTGGCCAGCTGGCACAGCCGTGCCACCGACGCCGGGTAGTCCTCGGTCTTGCTGGGGGGCACGCAGATCACCAGATCACGGCAGCGAAAGGGCAGCGGACCCGCCATGTCCGGGGCCAGCAGGAGCGGCCAGGCCGCAATGCCCCCGTCACGCAACCGGGTGGCCTTCTCAAGGGAGCTGACCGTCACGGCGACGGATTGACCCTGCGCCTGCAACGCTCTGGCCAGGGGCAACCCCAGCCAACCTGCTCCCACTATTCCCGTCTGATACTCATGTTCGGTCGTCATTGGCAAAATCCTGACAAAAAAAAACGGCCATCCATGATGACCGTCGAAAGTAACGAAGGAAATAGCCGGATGAACCGGTTACCTCCCACAGCGGGAAAATCGGGAGCGCACGCTCCTAATTCGTGGGCCTATCCTAGTGGCAGCGCGGTCAAAAAGCTTTGAAGCGGATCACAGTTGAAAAGGATTTCTGAAAGCGCTTTCAATGTTTGACGAAAAAGCTGGCCCGCTTGGGGCCAACCTCATGGCTCAGGCCACGGACTCCCGACGCACCAGTTCAGCTTCAAACTTGAGCGCCAGGCCCTCTACCGGCTTGTGATCCAGCAGTCGCAAGGCGAGCTCGGCGGCCCGCTCTCCCATCTCCTCGATGGGATAACGCACAGTGGTGAGCTTGGGATAGATGTAACGGGCATAGGGGATGTCATCGAAACCGACCACAGAGACCTGCTGCGGTATCTTGTAGCCCCGCTCTAGCAGGCAGGAGATGGCCCCCGCCACCATGGCATCGTTGAAGCCCAGCACGGCCGTGAAGGGAACGCCGCGCTCCAGCAGCTCGCTCATGGCCACATAGCCTCCCTTCTCGTCGGCAAAGGCGCGACCGATGAGGGCGGGATCCAGCTCGATGCCGGCCCGTTGCAGGGCGAAGCGATAACCAGCCATCCGCTGCTGGCCATCGACGAACTCCTCGTCATCCGAGGTGATGAAGGCGATCCGGCTGTGCCCTGCGTCCAGCAGGTGCTGACAGGCCGTGGTGATGCCCGCCTGGTTGTCGAGCCAGACGCAGCGCTCCTCGCAGCCCGGCACCTGACGATTGATGAAGACGATGGGGGTGGATCCCGACGCCAGCTCGCTCAGCTCCTCGTCCGGCAGCGCCTTGCTGTGCAGGATCAGGGCGTCACACTGGCGTTGCAGCAGCGCCTGGATGGCGTGACGCTCCCGGGCCGCATCGTGGTTGCCGGAGACCACTATGGTGAACTTGTTCGCCTTGTCGACCATGCTCTCGATGCCACGCATCATCTGGGCGAAGAAGGGGCCACCACAGAGATCCCCAACCAGGACGCCGATGCAGTTGGAACGTTTGCTGACCAGGGCCTGGGCGAAGCTGTTTGGACGGAAACTCAGCTCCTTCATGGCCGCGAGCACGGCCTCGCGCTTCTCGGGTGCAACCTGCGCCGTGTTGTTGATGACTCGCGACACCGTCGAAATGGACACATTCGCCAGCTGAGATACGTCTTTGATCGTTGCCACTCTCAATTCCTTTGTTGGGGAAGCCTGTCTGTGTTGATCGGGCATTATATCGAACCAGTCAGACCAAGACGCGGCGCCCGATCACCTGACAGGTTTCCTTTTGTAACAAAGCTTAAGGGATGATAACCATTCTGAGGCAAGAATGGGAGGCAGTCACTGACGCGACTGCCTCTGTCCTCAATAGGCGTGATTGAGCTCGCGTTCCGACATGAAACGCAGAGGCTGCTGCAGCTTGTGCTGGTAGATGAGATCGAAGGAGAGCACGTTCTGGACGTAGTTGCGCGTCTCTCTATAGGGGATGCTCTCCACCCAGACATCCATCGGCTTGTTGGTGCTCTGATCCCGCCAGCGCTTGACCCTGCCGGGGCCCGCATTGTAGGCCGCCGCCGCCAGGATACGGTTGCCGTCATAGACGTCCAGCAGCCGCTTGAGGTAGGCGCTGCCGAGGCGGATGTTCATGGTGGGATCGAACAGCTGCTGCTCATTGCGATAGGGTACCCCCAGCTTGGCGGCCGTCTCCTTGGCAGTCGCCGGCATCAGCTGCATCAGGCCACGCGCCCCGACCGGCGACTGCGCCAGCGGATAGAGGGCGCTCTCCTGACGGGAGATGGCGTAGAGCAGGCTGGTGTTCATGGTGCGCTCCTGCGCCATCTGGGAGAAGGTGCGCTTGAGGGGCAAGGGGAAGCGCAAGTCGATCGCATCCCAGGCCTCGGCCCGGATGCTGGAGAGGATCGCCAGCTCGTGCCAGCCCTGGTTGAGGGCAATATGACCGAACTCCAGGCGCTGGGCCACAGGATTGCGATCCATGTTGTGGATCCACTCAGAGCGCGCCGCCGTGATCTCGTTCATCGCCAGCAGCTCACGCACCCGCACCAGGAAAGGCCAGCGGCTGCTGGCGGTACGCCAGTCCGGCACCTTGTGCCCCACGCTCTGGTTCTTGATGCGATAGGGCACCCCGGTGCGCTGCGCCGCCATGAAGCCATAGAAGCCGCGCAGGTTGGCGGTCTCGAGATAGAGCTCCCGCGCCGGTTTTTGCCGGCCCTGCACCTCCAGGGAACGCGCCAGCCAGTAGCGCCAGCGATCCTCCTTCTGCAGTGCCATGGGCATCCGCTTGACCCAGCCTTCGAGGCCACGCCAATCCTGCTCCCAGATGGCGAGGCGTGCCCGCAGCTCCACCAGCTCGGCATCCTTCATCCGCACCAGGGTTGCATCCAGCCAGCTGCGCTGGGCGAGGGATCTGTCAAGCAGCAGGCGGCGGGCGGCGGCCCGCTCCACCCGAGCGACTTCGGCCTGGTTCAGACCGAAGCGACGCTTCATATCCCCCAATTGACGCAGGGCGGGCTCGGGTTGCTCGTTGGCATAGCGGGCCAGCCCGAGGGAGAGCAGTTGCCTTGACTGCGGCGCCGTCGAGAAGGAGGCCGGGTTCATCGCCCTGGCCGGTTGATCAAACAGGGCTATCATCTGATCCCCATAGGGTTTCAGACTGCCCCCCAGCTGGGCGCCGAGGTGGCGGATGAGATTGGGGTTCTGCGCCTCGAAGGCCAGGTTCATCCGCTGCCAGATCTTATCCTGGGTGCGCAGGCCCGCCTGCTGCCAGAGCTGGAACAGGGGATCGCAGGCATCTGGCCTGGACTGGCCAGTCAGCCAGAGCTTGCCCGCTTCCTGCAGGGCCTCGCTCTTGTGCCCGGTGTAATAGCGGGCCTGGTAGTGCATGCAGAGCAGATCGGTGGAGTTCGGCTTGGCCGGGTAGAAGCGCAGGAACTGGGACCACTGCTGGCTCTGGGCCAGATAGGTGAGGTAGCTGCGCTCCAGACGGTTGGACTGGGGGGTATCCCCGTGCTGGCGGATGAAGCGGGTCACGTCGTTGTAATCTGCCGCTCCGGGCCGGAACGCCAGCTGGTAGTAATCCAGATAGGGCAGCAGCGGATAATGGTTGAGACGGGCGCGGATCTGCTGGAAACGCTCCTGATCATTGGCACGCACAGCATCATAACCCTCGCGATAGAGGGACTGCTCCATGGTTTGCGCAAAGACGGGTGCCACAAGCCCTGGCACGCACATCGCCGAAAAGATGATTCCCTGCACGGCTTTCACGAAAGGCATTCTCCCTTAAGAAGAGGCATAACCACCGCCCGCTGGCGATGGTGAGATACCTTCATTCTACCCGTTAAAGATGGGCGCTACGCCACACTATTTTTGTCGGCAGGGGCGGCGCGATCATGGCGGGTCAGGCGGCTGATGTAGCGCTCCAGATAGGGCACGGGCAGCGGCTTGGAGGCGAGATAGCCCTGGAAGAAATGGCAGCCCTGCGCCTGCAGGAATTCCAGCTGCTGGCGAGACTCCACCCCCTCGGCCGTCACGTTGAATCCCATGTGACGGGCCATGGCGATCACCGCCTCCACTATGGCCATGTTGTCGCCATCCTTGGGGATGTCCTGGATGAAGGATCTGTCGATCTTGAGTTCATCGGCGGGCAGCCGCTTGAGGTAGCTCAGGGAGGAGTAGCCCGCGCCGAAATCGTCGATGGCGAAGCTGATGCCAAGGGTCTTGAGCTCGGCCATCTTGCTGATGGTGTCCTCCGCATGACCGAGCACCACTGACTCGGTGATCTCCAGGTTCAGGCAGGAGGGATCCATGCCGGTGGCGGCCAGCACATCGTGAATGCGATCGACGAAATCGTGGGCATGGAACTGCTTGGCACTGACGTTGACCGACAGCTGGGGCACGTGGATCCCGTTCTCCTCCCAGGAGACATATTGGGTACAGGCCTCATGCAACACCCAGTTGCCGATGTCGACGATGAGATCCGTCTCCTCGGCGATGGGGATGAACTCGGCGGGAGAGACCAGGGCACGGCCCGGAGGCTGCCAGCGGATCAGCGCCTCCACCCCTATGATGTCTCCCCCTTCGACCATGTGCTGGGGCTGATAGTGGAGGGTCAGCTCCTGATTGTTGAGGGCGCTGCGCAGCTCGTTGTGGATGAGCAGACGCCTGTCCGCCTGCAACTGCATGGAGGCATCGAAGAAACGCCGGGTCTTGCGGCCCGCCGACTTGGCCTGATACATGGCGGTGTCGGCCTGCTTGAGCAGATCCCCGGCCTCCTGCTCCCTTCCGGGGAAGAGCGTGATGCCGACGCTGGCACCGATGTGCAGCACCTGGCCCCCGTGACTGTAAGGGGCGGCAATCTCGCCGATGAGCCGCTCGGCGATGAGATCGGCCTGCATCTCCGCCTGGGGCGGGCTGATGGAGAGGCCGGGCAGCAGCAACACGAACTCGTCGCCGCCGAGCCGGGCCAGACAATCCCCCTGCCGCACCAGCCGCTTGAGGCGGTTGGCCACCTCCTTGAGCAGCCAGTCGCCGGTGGCATGACCGAGGGAGTCGTTGATGGTCTTGAAGTGATCGAGGTCGATGAACAGCAAAGCGCCGATCAGGTGCTCGCGGCTCGCCTCGCTGAACGCCTGGGCCAGGGTCTCGTGGAGCTGGCGGCGATTGGGCAAACCGGTCAGCTCGTCGTAATAGGCGAGATCCTGGATGCGGCGCTCCGCCGCCTTACGCTCGGAGATATCCTCGAAGAAGATGACGTAGTGGCTGATCCCCCCCTTGTCATCCTGCACCGGCGTGACGATTTCCCACTGGGGATAGACATGACCGTCGGCGTGCAGTCGCAGGGTCTCACCCTGCCAGCGATCCAGGGCGTTGAGCTCATAGCCGAGCCCCCCGAGCCCGGACCAGAGGTCGTTGCCAAGGTGCAGGCCTATCACCCCCTGGCTGTCGAAGCCGGTGATCTGGCTGAAGGCGTAGTTGACCCTCAGGATCTTGAAGTCCGGATCCGTGATGATGATGCCTTCATGCGTCTCGAACGCCACCGCAGAGAGCCGCATCAGAGCGTCGCTCTGCAGGCGCTCCAGCTCGGCCACCATGCGCACCGAGAAGATGGTCAGCACGGATCCCAGATCGGCAGTCTGGGTCTGGTTCGGGAACAGCAGGGCGAGATGGCCCAGGATCTGGCCACTGCGATCCAGCAGGGGCTGGGCATAGTAGTGCTGGCCCGGGGGCAGGCAGGTGCAGCCGGTCAGGGGTTCGCTGATGGGGGTCGCACTGGCGGCGCCCCGATAGAGCTGCTGGCAGGGCATGTCTGCCAGGGCGTACTCCTTGAAGTCGATGCCGTGGCTCGCCAGCACCCTGAGCCGGTCAAGGCCCACCCGCTCCGTCAGCCAGACAGCGTTGGCCCCCAGGATATGGGCAAGCTCGTTGACCAGGGTATGGCAGAAATCGAGGCCCGTCCTCGCGGAGAGCGCCTGCGCCAGCTGGGCCAGCAAGGGGGCTTGCAGCAGGGGAAGCGGCGGGGCCAGACTGGCAGGCGGCTCGACGCGGCTAGCGGCGTTGTGAGCCATCTCCAGGGGCGCCAGCCAGCCGCAGCAGAGCTGCTGGGCCGGCACATATTGGCCGTACCAGAGCACGTGATGCACTGTGCCTGCCTCATCGCAGAGGTGACCGATGAACTGGCCGGGCTGGCCCGAATGGTGGAGTCTTGCGAGAAAATCGGCGAAACCGGACTCATCTTCTGGCGCCAGTTGGCTGGCCCAGGGATGAGCCCCTTCTCCTTGCCAGGGCTGGCAAGAGAGATGATCAGACAGACTCCACTGCTCATGCTGCCGATCATAAAACCACATCATCTGGGTGGCTTGTTGCTTCATTTACGACTCCAACACTACAACCACGTTATCCACCCCGACACATGCAGAAAAGCATATCCGTTTGTGCGCATATCTCCACCGGCGCATGGCAATCCTTTTGCGATGCGATAAACGATGTGGGTAGAGAAAATGCGAGACTGAGCGGTGAAAACCAGACATCGGGTCGACACAAGGCGCTGCCAAGGGGGGACAGAAACGATCCTATTCGCGCATACTGCCTGCCCGTTTCGCTGAGCTCAAGCGGTTTTTGGCATGAAACGGGAAAAGCTCACAATTTAGGGATTGCCGGATCACCAAGGGGATATTTTGTGATACGAATCACATTTCTATCCGGCCACATGGGTAATCTGAGGGTGAAGACACAAGCAAGACGACCCGAAGGGGGCCAATATGAAAATCGAAATGACCAGTAAAATCATCGACATTACCCCAGCCATCCGCGAGCGCATTGAATCCCGTTTTGAAAAGCTCGAGCGTCTTCAGGTGCCTCTTATCACACCCCATGTGATCATCTCCAAAGAGCGTTTGATGTATATCGTCGAAGCCACCGCCGGCATTCCCAACGGCAAGTTGTTTGCGCAGGCAGAGCACGAGGATCTGTATGCCGCCATCACGGATCTGGGCCAGAAGCTGGAGCGTCAGCTCAATCGCCATATCGAGAAACCCCTCGCCCGCCGCGCGGCTGTCGTAGGCAAGGACGTTCCCGAGGTGGACGAAGCCGACGCCTGATCCCGGTTATCCCATACATTGCGCAAAAAGGCGGGTCATCCCGCCTTTTTGCATCTTCTCCCTGCGCCTCTGGCATCAGGCCAGCCAGCGCAAGCGAGCATCCACCCCCCGCGTCAGATCATCGAGCAACGGCAGCATCAGCAAGGGATCCTCCCCTCTGGGCTGGGAGGCCAGCTTGCCCTGCCAGCGTTCGCGCCCGAGCGCCGACAGGTTGTCATACACGGCGGGATCCAGCGCCGGTGTCCGGTTGACCAGCGCTGGGGATCGCAGCGCCAGCCAGAGCCGCACATCAGCCATGCAGCCCCCCTGCTGCAGCCGCTCGTTGAGTGCCCAGGCGTCGGCGTCCCCCGGCTCGCCCTGCAAATCGGCTTGGGGCATCAAACCGAAACGACTGCGCCATGCCTGCGCTTGCGGTGCCGCCGCCGGAGCGGCCCCAAACCAGGGTTGCTCCTCGACCGCGTCGGTCAAGAGCGCCAGGTGCAGCCTGAAGTCGGCCCTGTCCCCCTGGCGGAGATCCTGGTTGAGCCGCTGGCCCAACTGGGCTTCATCGACGAGCAGGCGATCACGAATGGCACTGGGCAGCATGGGATAAATCTTGGAAATGAGGGTTTCATTGTTTATCGGCCGTCAACCCAATCCTTTAAGCATTAAAAATCCCTGCCAAGGGGTTCACAAGCGCGACAGATCTGTTAGTATGCGGCTCGCACTTGGGGAGGGGTTCCCGAGCGGCCAAAGGGATCAGACTGTAAATCTGACGGCTCTGCCTTCGAAGGTTCGAATCCTTCTCCCTCCACCATTCAAGTGCAACAATCAGGTCATACCCCGTGGAGGGGTTCCCGAGCGGCCAAAGGGATCAGACTGTAAATCTGACGGCTCTGCCTTCGAAGGTTCGAATCCTTCTCCCTCCACCATCATTCAGAAAACCCGGCCTGGCGCCGGGTTTTTGCTTTTCCGGGCCATCTCGCTCTCCCCCCGCCAGACAGCACCATGAAAAACGGGAGGCCAAGGCCTCCCGTTTTCGTGCTCATCCCCTTCACAGGGTGAAGCGATAGAAGATGTCTACCGCCTGGGCCACCCCGCTCATGGCCTGCAGATAGAGTCTGGGCATCAGCTCGTAGCGCAGCTTGAACTCGGCGATGGGGCTGAACACCCCGACGCCGTACTGGAACTGCAGGCCGGGCAGCAGGTAGGCCGACAGGGTCACCTGGGTGTCGTCACCGCTCCCTGCGGTGTCGAGGGCCACATCGCTCATGCCAAGGGACTCCCCGATACTGGAGACAACGCCACTCGCCTGACTCACCGCCCCCGCCACCAGCAGGCCGTTGAAGCCGCCATCCTCGCCACTGGTCTGCAACCCCTTGCCCCTCAGCAGATAAGAGAGCTGCTCGGACTGCGCCATCTGCGGCTCGGAATAGACGGTGATCTTCGGCTTGGCCGCCGGCCCCGTCACCCGGACCCCGACGGTGACGTTGTCCTCTATGGTGTCGGGATCCCGGTAGGTCTCTATGTTGAGATAGGGCTGGTCGATGGGGCCGGAGAAGAGGATCCGCCCCTCCTTGATGATGAGGTTCTGACCGTAGGCCTTGAAGCGCCCATCCTTGAGCTCCAGCTGACCATTGCCCGACAGCGGCTTGGAGGGCTCTTGGCGAATGCCGAGCGCCCCCGTCACCTTGGTCTTGAGCCCCATGGCCTCCAGCCGGACATCGTCACCGAGCCGGATGGCGAGCTTGATCTCCATCGGCAGGGGCGCCGTCTTGGGCACAGGCGGCAGATCGTCATAGATGACGGTCACGTCATCTGAGACCGCCACAGCACTCTCCGGCAATGTCTTGACCAGGATGCGCGACCAGGGGATGTCCACCTGACCGCTCACCTTGGTCTCCTCCCCCAGGGAGATGGCGATGTCAGGTGTCACCTTGACCCGACCCATACCCGGGTACTGGGCTTCCAGGTCCTTGCCCTTGATGGTGAGGCTGCCGGTCACCGGCAGCTTGGCCCAGCTCAGCCATCCCCCCAGCGCGAGCGGCCCCTTGCCAACCAGCATGGAGCCGTCGAGTTCGGCCCGGTTGCCGTTTATCTTGAGGCGGGTCACCAGCTTGGAGAGCGTCACCATGTCGGAGTGGGTCTGCACCTCCCCCTCCAGCAGGTTCAGCTCACCGTACAGCAGGGGCGCGGCCAGGGTGCCATCGAAGCGGGCATCCGCCGAGATGAAGCCCTGCAGGGAGCGCACCTCCGGGATCAGGGGGGCAAAGGTCGCCAGCTTGAGGTCGTCAAACTTGAGCTGCCCCGACAGCAGGCCACGACCCGCAGGCTCCTTTATCAGCAGATCTGTGTCTATGTTGCCTATCTGCCTGGAGGCGAAATCGAGCCGGATGGCGGCCTGCTGGCGTTCGAAATCGACCCCGAGCTCCAGGCGCTGGTACTCCGTCTTGATCTCGTCGGCCACCAAAGTACCCGGCGTGGTGCTCACCCTGGCATGCAGGGTCGGCTGATTGCCGCGCCAGCTGGCGCGGCCGTCGGCCGACAGCACCGCCTGCCAGCGGAAGTTGTCCGGCAACCAGGGGCGCAGCCGCTTGAGATCGAATTCGTTCAGGGCAAACTCCAGGCTACCCTGGGCGGCGGAGACCTGGCTGCCCTTGACGCAGAGGCTGGCCCCCTGGGAACCCAGGCAGAGATCCCCCATGGTCAGCTGCTGTCTGGGCAAGTCCAGATCCAGGGACCAGGGAGCGGCCAGCGTCCAGCGTTTGAACGGGGTCTTCACCTTCAGCTCAGAGAGGGCGCCGCGCCAGCGATCCCCGCGCAGGCTGCCATTCAGGCTCAGATCGGCGGCCACCGGATCCCCCTTCATGGTCAAGGTGAGCCCGTGGCGGTCGAGATCGCCGCTCAGGTTCAGGGCTATCTGGGAGAGCGTCGTCGTCCCCTGCACCAGGCTCGCCACCGTCAGAGCCAGCTCGCCGGCCGGCTTGTCCCCCACCAGGGCGTTGCCCTTGATGACAGTCTCCTTCAGCACGGTTCCGGCATAGGAGAGGCGGCTCGAGACCAGATCCGCATTCACCCTCGGCGCCTGCTGGCTGCCGCTAAGACGCACCTGCCCTTTAAGGTCGCCACCAAGGCCGGGGTAGATGCCGCCAAGCTTGGGGGCATCTATCTGCGCATCCAGCTTCCAGGCCTGGGCGGTGAGCGCCCCCTTGGCCTGCAACTGGTTGGGGCCGCTTTGCAGCGCCAGGGCCGGGATGGTCCACTCCATCTTGTCGTTGCCGCTGAGGGCGCCTTTGAGCGCCAAGGGATACTGGTTGAGCTTGCCCTCGACCTTGAGCTCCGGCAGCGCCAGCTGCCAATGGCCCGCCTCGTCAAGTTCGAAGCGGCTGGCTATCTTGCCCGCCAGCTTGCCCTTGATCTCGGGCACCAGCTCGGCCGGGTTGATCTCCTTGAACTCTGTGGTCCCCTGCCACTGGACGCCCTTGCGCCACGCCAGCTTGCCATCGAGCTTGAGTTCCCCCTTCAGGGCACCCAGCAGCAGCTCGACACGGCTCAGTTGGCCGAGATCCCCCTTGCCCGAGAGCGCCAGCTTGAAGGGGGGCAGATCCGTGCCCTTGCCGGCGGTCTTGAGTGCAAACTGGTAGCCCGAGAGCTTGCCCTTGGCGCTCAGGCTGCCCTTGTCAAGCCGGTAGCTGGGTTCGTCTTTGGCTGGTTTGTGCAGCGGCCAGCCGAGGCTCTTCCAGTCCAGCGCCAGATCGAAGGGCAAGTCGGGATCCAGCGTCGCCAGCGTCCCCTTGAGGTTGGCGCTCACCGGCCCCTTGGCCTTGAGCAACAGCCCCAGCTTGCCCACGGAGCCATCCAGGGTCAGGTTCGCCTGCTCCCCCTTGAGCTCGCCGTCCAGCAACCCCTTGCGCGCCTTGGCCTCCAGGGTCAGGGCGAGGGGATAATCCGAGGTCAGAGTGACATGGCCCTTGAGCGCCAGATCCGCCATGGCGTGGCGCAAGGAGAGCTCCCGCACGTCGATGCGCGCATCCTGAGCGCGGGCCGACAGCAGCAACTTGTCGAGCCCCTCGATGAGCTCCCCCTGCTGATAGCGCACCCGGGTCGCCGCCAGGCCTTCCAGCTGGATTGGGAATGGCAGGCTGATCTCGGGCAGCGCTATGGGGGCTGCCGCCTCTGGCTTCGCCTTGGCGGCCGGCTTGGCTGCCTCGTCGGCAAGAGGGGCCTCGGCCAGGGTCACGTTCAGGCCATCGAGCACGGGCCCGCGCACTATGAGCCCCTTGCGATCCAGGGTGGCGCCTATCTCCAGATCCTTGAGGGTCACCCCCACCCCGGGGACGGCCAGATCCAGATCCGTCACCTTGAGGCTGTCCACCTGGATGCGCAGTGGCAACGGGCGCCAGACGAAGGGCTCGGTGGGCTCTTCTGGCACAGGCTCAGCGTCGGCGACCTTCACCACAGGGTGGGTGACCGTCAGGGATTTGATCCAGAGCTTGCCCTGCAGCAGCTTGCCGAGATCCCAGTCCAGCACGGCCCGCTCGACGGTGACATCCACCAGTTCGTCCTGCCAGCCGACCCCTTCCAGGGTCCAGCCATAGCCGAGCTGGCCCGCCACCAGCTCCCCCTTGAGGGAAGGCAGCGCCCCCCTGGCCTGCTGCCACAGCCACTTGTTGCCCTGATGGGTAAAGCCCAGCAGGCTGACACCGATGAGCAGCAGGAAGAAGAGCCCCATGAGCCACAAGAAAATACGCTTTACCCAGATCACAGCGCAGACCCCCGAGAAAGAGGCAGCCGCAGCGGCCAGGAGAGAGAACAAAGAGGATGAGTGGGTTCAAACCGGATCATAATTCAGGCCCCAGCGCGAAATGCAGCCGCAACGGCTTGTCCTCCTCGGAGATGGCCACCGCCAGATCCAGCCTGACCTGACCTATGGGCGTCACCCAGCGCACCCCGACCCCGGTGCCTATCTTCCAGGCCTCGCTGTAGTCGACGGTGGCGGTGCCGCCATCCACGAACAGGGCGCCGAGCCACTTGTCGCTGAAGCGGTAGTTGTACTCCAGGCTGCCCACGCTGGTGTAGCGCCCGCCGGTGAGCTTGCCATCCTCGTCCTTCGGCGAGACCGTCTCATAGCCGTAGCCACGTATGGTCTGATCGCCACCGGTGAAGAAACGCAGGGAGGGGGGAACCAGCGAGAAGTCATCCCCTATGATGGCCCCCTGCTCGACCCGCATCAGGAAGCGGTGATCCTCCCCCAGGGTGCGCAGCCACTTGCTGCGCCCCCACACCCGCATGAAGTTGATGTCCGAGCCCCAGTAAGGGCTGGAGAATTCTGTCGTCAGTTGCTGACGATCCCCCCAGTCCGGCACCAGGCCGCCACGCACCCGCAACCGCGACCAGGAGACCCCGGGGATCAGCAGCAGACTGTTCCCCTCGTCGTTGCCCTGCACATAGCGCTCGTTCTCCAGCCGGATGAAGACGTCCCTGTCCCAGCTCTCCGGCCGCCGCTTCCAGCGGTGCACCCCCAAGGTGGCCAGATCGGATCGGGTATCGTTGTTGTCTGTGTACTGGTAACCGGCCTGCAGGGAGTAGTAGTCCCGCAGCGGGTTACCGACCGGGATCTGGTAATCGAAACTGAGCTCCGCCTCCGGAGCCGAGACCTTGGCGGTGCTGGAGAGGCTGTGGCCATAGCGGTTGACCCAGGGCTTCTCCCAGGTGGCACTCAGGCGCGGCCCCACGTCGGTGGCATAGCCGATACCGGTTTCGATCTCGTGGTCGACCCGGTTCGAGAGGGTCACCTGCACCGGCACCCGATTGCCCTCGGCCTGGCTGATCATGGGTTTGATGTCCACCTGCTTGAACAGCTTGGTGGAGGAGACGTCCTGGGACATCTCGGCCAGCCGGATCGCCAGATAGGGGTCGCCACTCTTGATGTTGATGAGCGGCCGGATGAGGCGCAGGGCCTCCGGCGTCGCATCGTAGTGGATCTCGCCGAAGTGATAGCGGGGACCGGAGCGGAACAGGATATAGATCTCGGCCTTGCCCTGATCCGGGAAGACCTTCACCTGGCTCTTGCTGATCTTGGCGTCAAAGTAGCCCCGCGCCAGCCCCAGGCTGCCGAGATCCGCCTTGATGGACTCATACTTGCCGTGGTTGAGGGGATCCCCCTCCTTCAGGGGCAGCTTGTCCAGCAGCTCGCTGTAGACCTCGTCGCTGCCCGCCTCCCCTTCCAGCAGGATATCGAGGCGCGAGATGAGCACTGGCTCCCCCCGCGCTATCTCGATCACCACCTTGGCGGGGGATTTCTTGTCGCGCTTGAGGGTTACCTTCGGCTGGTAGTAGCCATAAACCTGCAGAGCTTTTTGCACGCTCTCGGTGATCTTGGCGCGGGCGGGACGATACTGACGCTCCTGGTAGACCGGCAGGGCATTGAGGTAGGCCTCGACGTTATCCTTCTGCTCCCCCTTGATGCCCTTGATCTGATAGGTCAGCTTGGCCGCCATGGCGGGGGTCACCAGCAGCCACAGACAGAGGGCGAGCAGCAAGGTACCGAGCCCACGGCGACCGGTTCGCCCGGGTGAGCTGAACCCGGCAGGCAAAATAGGATGGCATCCTGTCAAACGTCAATTTCCCCGAATAACATAAGTAAAAAACTGTTCGATTTAGAATGATAATGGGGCTCACCCCAGGCGAGCGCGGCTCATCCTAGCATAACCGCAGTCGCGAAATCCCCCTCTCCCCCGGGGCTGGCGTCCTCTTCCGGGGCCGGCTTTCACTGAGGTCTGACAGGGAAAACAGCCCGCCAGCGGGGGAAAGTGCGCACTCTCCCGGCAAGGGGCGTACAAAAAAGCGGCACTCAAGTCCGATGCCAGCGGTTCATTCCCGTCGCAGCCCGCGGCGCTGCAGTGCTCGCCACGCGACAGCCCCTGTCGGACGGCCCCGGGCCTTGAGACCCCGGATGCCCTGGCAGGCTTGACATCATCGTCTGGGGCCCCCATTGCCATATCCTGCTATTGAACAGGAAAATAAGTTTAAATCAACAACTTGAATAGGTGGCACTAAAGCTTCGTTCAATCCAATCGATTTATCCCGCTGCCACTGCTTCCTTCCCTGCCCCACACTGATGTCATCAATCGCAGGAGAGATCCCATGCCCTTACGTAGCGAACAACTGGCTGACTACATAGCCGACAGACTCGAATTCGTCACCTTCCTGGCCTGTTGCAGTGCCCTGCTGGCCCTGTTGACCGGCATGAACGGCCAGCAGGCCCTGGCCTTCACCGCCCTCAACCTGCCCTTCGGTCTCGCCCTGCTGCTGGGGCTGGCCATACTGGCGCCGCTGCCGGCCCACTGGCGCCTGCCCGGGATAGCCTTTCTGCTGGTCGGCGGCGCCCTGCTCACCCTGCAGCTCGGTGGCGACTGGCTCAATCCCCTGGCCATCTGGAGCCTCTACGCCCTGCTGGGACTGGAGATACTGTGGCAGTCTCGCCCCAGGGCACGTCTGGCGACCCATACCCGCGGCTGATGTGCCGCCGGCGTGGCTGACGCGCGCGCCGAATTGGAGTACCCTTGCGCCCCCTTTACCCTCGCCGAGGAACGTTCCGATGAAAAAAGCCTGTGCCCAGCACATCCTGGTCAAGACCGAGAAAGAGTGTCTCGAGATCAAGGAAAAACTCGCCAAGGGTGCCGACTTCGGCCAGATGGCCAAGCGCTTCTCCACCTGCGCCTCCGCCAAGCGCAGCGGCGATCTGGGGGAGTTCTCCAAGGGGGACATGGTCAAGTCCTTCGACGATGCCGTCTTCAAGGGGGAACTGCTGACCGTGCTGGGGCCGGTGCGCACCAAGTTCGGCTTCCACCTCATCAAGGTGCTCTACCGCAACTGAGAGCAGGCACCCTTACCCGTGTCCCCTCTGCCCTGACAAGGGCGCCCGCCGGCGCCCTGCCCGGCCGGGCCCTGGCCACCGCCCTGCTGCCCCTGCGTGCAGGGCGGCAAAAAGCGCCAAGATAAAGATAATTTACTAACGTTATCAGGTAATTAAGTTTATCCTTCTGGGCATTGCTCCATCATAACCAGTGGATCCTGCATATGCACAGCTATTTGTGGTGGCCCCTGCTGGCCTGGTTGCTGCCCCTGGGGGGCGCCCTCGGCAGCCGGGCTCATCTCTGGCCCTGGTGGGTCGGTTTCGCCCTCTGCCTCGCGAGCGCCCTGATAAGCCTCTGGCTCCTGCTGCGCCTGCCCTGGCGCTACCGCAGCTCCCCCTGTCTATGGGCCTATGCCTGGGGCATAGCCCCCCTGCTGCTGCCCCTGCTGTTTGTCGTTCAGGCGCTGCGCTCGCCCCTCACCAACGACGTCAGCACAGATCCCCATCATCCGCCCCGTCTGCTGTGGGCAGAGCAGCTGAGAACGGCACAGGATCTCCCCGTCAATGCCCCCCCCTTGCAAGTTTTTCCCGGCAACCCCGGTCCTCTCTATACCCACGCCTCCCCGGCCGAGGTGCTCGCCGAGGCGGAGGAGCTGATGACGGAGCTCGGCTGGCGGGTACGCCCGGGCCCGAACGGCCTCGATGCCGTGGTCACCACCGGCTGGTTCGGCTTTGAGGATGATGTGGCGCTGCGGGTCTTTACGGGCCCCAAGGAGACCCGGGTCGACATGCGCTCCGCCTCCCGCCAGGGGCGCAGCGATCTGGGGGTCAACCGGGGGCGGATCCTGAACTTCCTGAACCGGCTCAACGAACGGCTGGGGGGTGCCTACAAACCCAAGATGCAGAGACTCGACGAGGAACAACATGCGCATTGAGGTCAAGCCGGATCGGGAATATGCCTGGTTTATCCGCCCCTTTTTCTGGCTGCAGCAACGCAACTACGGTCAGGTGCTGATCCCGGGCAAGTGCTGGGGCCGCTCGCCGCGCCTGTTTGCCGCCGTCGCCACCCTCTACGGCGTCATCAACCGCAAGCGATCCCCCATAGACCCCGTGCTGCGCTCCCTGGTGACGGTGCGGGTCTCCCAGCTCAACTGGTGCCGCTTTTGCGTCGACATCAACGCCATGACCCTCATCAAGCGGGCGGGCTCCAGCGAGAAGGTGGAGGCGCTGGCCCAGTGGCGCACCAGCCCCTTGTTCGATGAGCGGGAGCGGGCGGTGCTCGACTACACCGAGGCCATGACCGGGCTGAACGGGGTGAGCGACGAGCAGGCCGCGCGTCTCAAGCCCTGGTTCGATGACGATGCCCTGGTGGAGCTGACCGGCCTCATCGCCTTCCAGAACATGTCGGCCAAGTTCAATGCCGCCCTCGACATAGCCCCCCAGGGCTTCTGCCAGCTGCCGGTGCAACCCGAGCGCCCGGCGCCCTCCGACAGGGAGCACCAATGAGCCGGGGCCGCCTGCTGCTGTTGCTGGTGATGGGGTGCCTGGTCGGCGCATTCTTCGTCCTGGATCTCGATGCTTACCTCAGCCTCTCCCGGTTGCAGGCACACCAGGATCAAGCCTCGGCCTGGGTGCAGGCCCACTTCGGCCAGGCGGCCCTGCTGTTCACCCTCCTCTACGTGGTCACCACTGCCCTCTCCCTGCCCGGCGCCAGCCTGCTGACCCTGGGGGGCAGCGCCCTGTTCGGCGTCGGTTGGGGGCTCTTGCTGGTCTCCTTTGCCAGCTCGCTCGGGGCCACCCTGGCCTTTCTCAGCGCCCGCTTCCTGCTGCGCGACTGGGTGAGCCGCCGCTTTGGGGACAAGCTGGCCACCTTTGAGGCCGGCATGGCGAAGGATGGGGCCTTCTATCTGCTGAGCCTGCGCCTCATCCCCCTCTTCCCCTTCTTTCTGATCAACCTGCTGATGGGGCTCACCCCCATCAGAGTCAGTACCTACTACTGGGTCAGCCAGCTCGGCATGCTGCCGGGCACCTTCGTCTATGTGCTGGCGGGCAGCGAGCTCGCCAGCCTCACCAGCACAGGCAATATCCTCTCCCCCGGCCTGGTGGCGGCCCTGACCCTGCTCGGCCTGATGCCCTGGCTGATGCGAGGGCTGCAACGCAGGCTCGCCCTGCGCCGGTTGCACGCCCCCTATTGCAAACCGGCTCGCTTCGACTACAACCTGCTGGTGATAGGCGCCGGTGCCGGCGGCCTGGTCACCAGCTACATAGCCGCCGCGGTCAAGGCCAGGGTGGCCCTGATCGAGCAGCACAAGATGGGGGGAGATTGCCTCAACACCGGCTGCGTCCCCTCCAAGGCGCTGATCCGAAGCGCCCGCTTCGCCTTTGAACAGCGCAAGGCTGGCGAACTTGGCTTCAGCCCCAGCCAGTCCCGGGCCGATTTTGCCGCCGTGATGGAGCGGGTGGCGACGGTGATCAAGGAGGTCGAGCCCCACGACTCGGTTGCGCGCTATCAGGGGCTGGGGGTGGAATGTATTCAGGGCCGAGCCCGCTTCGTCTCCCCCTGGGAGCTGGAGGTGGACGGCAGGCGCCTTAGCAGCCGCCATATAGTGCTTGCCACCGGCGCCAGGCCCCTGGTGCCCAAGCTGCCGGGTCTTGAGCAGGTGCCCTACCTCACCTCGGACAGCTTCTGGCAACTGCGCGAACCTCCCCGCCACCTGCTGGTGCTCGGCGGCGGCCCCATCGGCTGCGAGCTGGCCCAGAGCCTTGCCCTGCTCGGCATTCCCATCACCCTGGTGGAGCTGGCCGATCAGCTGCTGCCCCGTGAAGAGCGGGAGGTGGCAGAGGCACTGGCCGAACAGATGGCCCGCGACGGCGTGCGGCTACTCACCGGCTGGCGGGCAGAGCGGGCCGACTATGATCCCGCTGCCGAGGGCACTCTGCCTATCCGGCTACAGCTGCGCCGGGGCGATGAGATGCACCTGGTTAAGGGGGATCAGCTGCTGCTGGCCCTTGGCCGGGTGGCCAACGTCAGCGGCTTCGGGCTCGAAGAGCTGGGGGTGGAGCTGGCCCCCCGTGGCACCGTCAAGGTCGACGGCTTTCTGGCTACCAACTACCCCAGCATACTGGCGGTGGGGGACGTAGCGGGCCCCTATCAGTTCACCCACTTCGCCGCCCATCAGGCCTGGTATGCCGCCGTCAACGCCCTCTTTGGCCAGTTCAGGCGCTTCAAGGCGGACTATCGCGTGATCCCGGCGGCCACCTACACCAGCCCCGAGATTGCCCGGGTCGGTCTCAATCGCAAGGAGGCCGAGGCGCAAGGCATTCCCTTCGAGGCGACCCGCTTCAATCTGGCAGAGCTGGATCGCGCCATCGCCGACGGCGAGCGCCACGGCTTTATCGAGGTGCTGACGGTGCCGAGCAAGGACAGGATCCTCGGCGCCACCATAGTGGGCACTCACGCCGGCGAGCGGATCGCCGAGTTTGTGCTCGCCATGCGCCACCGTCTGGGGCTTGGCAAGATCCTGGGCACCATACATGCCTATCCCACCCTGATGGAGGGGAACAAGTACCTGGCCGGTGAGTGGAAGCGGGCCCACCAGCCCACCCGCCTGTTGGCCCTGCTGGCCCGTTATCACAGTTGGCGCCGCGGCGCCTGAGCCCACGAGACCCTCATCATGTTCAAGACCCGGCTAAGCGCCCTGCTCCACCCCCTGCTCGTCGCAGCCCTCCCCCTGCTGCTGGCGACCCAGCTCGACGCCGCCGAGACGACCTGGCAGCAGACCCTAGCCGAGGCGAAGGGCCAGCGCGTCTATTTCAATGCCTGGGGCGGCAGCCCGGAGATCAACGCCTATCTGGTATGGGCCGGGCAGGAGCTGGAGCGCCAGTACGGGGTCACCCTGGTGCAGGTGAAGGTGGATGATATAGCCCAGAGCGTCAGCCAGCTGCTGGCCAGCAAGCAGGCGGGCAAGACGTCGGGCGGCCCCATCGACCTGCTCTGGGTCAACGGGGAGAACTTCAAGGCGCTCAAGGAGCAGGGGCTGCTGGGGGCCCCCTTCACCCAGGAGCTGCCGAACATGGCCCTGGTGGACACCAAGCTGCCGGTGCACGAGGACTTCACCCTGCCGGTCGCCGGGCTCGAGGCCCCCTGGGGCATAGGGCAGCTCAACCTGATGGTCAACACGGAGGAAGTCACCACAGCGCCCACCTCGGCGGCCGAGCTGCTCGCCTGGGCCAAGGCTCATCCCGGTCGCTTCACCTATCCCAAGCCGCCCCAGTTCCATGGTTCCAGCTTTCTCAAGCAGATCTTGCTGGAACTGACCGATGATCCCGCGCCACTGTATCGGGAGGCGAACGACGCCGACTTTGCCCGCCTCACGGCCCCGCTCTGGGCCTGGCTCGATCAGTTGCACCCCGCGCTCTGGCGCAAGGGCAAGCTGTTCCCCACCAGCGCCGCCGAGACCAAGCAGTTGCTCGATGATGGCGAGCTGGCCATGGCCATCAGCTTCAACCCGGGCGAGGCCCGAAGTTCGGTGCAAAATGGCACCCTGCCCCCTGCGGTGAGGGCCGTTGCCATGAGCAAGGGGGCCCTGACCAACAGCCACTTCCTCGCCATCCCCTTCAACGCCAGCGCCCGGGCCGGTGCCAAGGTGGTGGCCAACTTCCTGCTGAGCCCCACCGCCCAGGCCCGCAAGGCGGATCCCGCCTTCTGGGGCGACCCCAGCGTGCTGCGCCAGGATGCCCTGCCCGGGAACAATCAGCCGGCCCTGCGCTTCAAGGCAGTGGCCGAACCCCACCCCAGCTGGCAGACCCGGCTGGAAGCGGCCTGGGCCGAACGCTACGGCCACTAAACCATGAGCATCCGGCCCTGGCGCCTCCTCTTTCTCCTGCTGTGTGCCCTGTCGCTGGCCGCCCCTATCGCCGGCGGCCTGCTGCTCCTGCTGCTCGAGGGGCTGGCCAGGGGCCATGTCAGCCTGCTGCTCGCCCAGCCCGGGCTCTGGCACTCGGCGGGCCTGAGCCTCTGGGTGGCGGGCGCCTCCACCCTGGGGGCCCTGATCTTCACCGCCCTGCTGCTCGCCCAGGGGGAGGGGCGGCCCTGGATGCGCTGGCTTCGCCGCCTGCTCTCCCCCCTGCTGGCCCTGCCCCACGTCGCCTTCGCCATTGGCGTGGCCTTCCTGCTCGCCCCCTCCGGCTGGCTGCTGCGCCTGATCTCCCCAGCCCTCACCGGCTTTGACTTGCCGCCCGACTGGCAGACCCTGAAAGATCCCTGGGGGCTCGGCCTTATCCTGGCGCTCATCTTGAAAGAGACCCCCTTTCTGCTGCTGATGGCGCTCTCGGCCCTCGACCCCGCCCGGGTCAGCCGCCAGCAGTGGCTGGGGCAAACCATGGGCTTCAGCGGGCCGCAGATCTGGTGGCGCCTGCTGCTGCCCGCCCTCTGGCCCGCCCTGCGCCTGCCCCTCTATGCGGTGGCGGCCTATGGCCTGGGGGTGGTGGATCTCGCCCTGCTGCTGGGGCCCGATGCCCCTGCCTCCCTGGCGGTGCGGCTCTGGCTCTGGTATCAGGACCCTGACCTCCAGTGGCGCGGGGCCAGCGCCAGCGGCGCCCTGCTGCTGCTGGCGCTCAACCTCTTGCTGCTCGCAACCTTGCGGCTGCTGGAGTGGGGCCAGGGGGCGCTTGGCAAGACCCGCTGGCTGGATGGGCGACGCGCCCCCGCCGCGCCCTGGCCTGCGCTAGTCGCCCGCACCGCCGTGTGGGGGCTGATCCTCACCAATCTGCTGGTGCTGGCCTCCCTGCTGCTCTGGTCCCTGGCCCGGCGCTGGTCCTTCCCCGCACTCTGGCCCAGCGAATGGAGCGGCCGTCACTGGCTGGAGCTGCTGCCCACCCTGGGGCCCCTGCTGTGGCAGAGCCTGTGGCTGGCCCTGCTCTGCGCCGCCCTCTCACTGCTGCTGGCGGTGCTCGCCCTGGAGGCACAGCAGGGCCGCCGCTCCCCTGACCGCCAGTGGCCGCTCTGGCTCATCTGCCTGCCGCTGCTGTTGCCCCAGGCCAGCCTGCTGTTCGGGCTGCGCCTGCAGATCGACTGCCTCGACGCCGTCGACGGCATAGGGCCGGGCTGGGTGCTCTGGAGCCAGCTGCTGTTCGTCTTCCCTTACGTCTACCTCTGCCTGCACGGTCCCTATCGCCAGTTCGACGATCGCCTCACCCGGGTGGCACTCTCCCTCGGGGCCACCCCCTGGCGCGCCTGGTGGCGGGTGAAGGGACCGCTGCTGGCGCGGCCGCTGCTGTTCGCCTTCGGGGTCGGGGCGGCGGTGAGCCTGGCCCAATACCTGCCCACCCTGCTGTTTGGCGCGGGCCGCGTGGTCACCATCACCACAGAGGCGGTGGCCATCGGCAGCGGCCTCAACCGGCGACTGGCTGGCCTCTATGGCCTGCTGCAACTGCTGTTGCCCCTCTTCATCTACGGCCTGGTACTCTGGCTACCCCGCCGTATCAATCCCGCACTGAGGCCTTGATCATGCTGCATACCACCGCGCTCACCCTCTACCTGGATGACCAGCCCCTGCTGACGTTGCCCCCCCTGACGGTGGCCCCCGGCGAGGTACTGACCCTGATGGGCCCGAGCGGCTGCGGCAAGAGCTCCCTGCTGGCGGCCCTGGCGGGGGTGCTGCCCCCGGGGGGGCCTATCCGGCTGGCGGGGGAGATACGGCTCGGCGAGCGGCTGCTCACTCCCTTGATGCCCCAGGCCAGGCGCATCGGCATGCTGTTTCAGGACGACCTGCTGTTTGCCCATCTGACGGTGGCTGAGAACCTGATGTTCGGCATGCCGGCTCATCTCAGGGGGATGGCGGCGAGGCGGGCCTGCGCCCTGGAGGCGCTGGCAGAGGTGGGACTGGAAGGACAGGCGGACAAGCTGCCGGGCCAGCTCTCCGGCGGTCAGAAGGCGCGCGTCAGCCTGCTGCGGGCCCTGCTGGCAGAGCCAGAGGCCCTGCTGCTGGACGAGCCCTTCTCCCGCCTCGACAAGCCGCTGCGCGCTGCCTTCAAAAGCCTGGTGTTCGAGCGGCTCAAGGCGCTGGGGATACCCGCCCTGCTGGTCAGCCACGACGAGGAGGATGCCCCGGGGGCTATCCTCACCCTGACCACTCCCTGCTTGACCAAAGAGGACATAGACCTTGTTTGACCGCCATCTGATCCCCCTCATTCGCCGCCCCCTCCAGCTGCTGGCCGTCCCCCTGTGCCGGGCCGGGATCAGCGCCAACCAGATAAGCCTCACCGGCTTTGCCATCGGCATGCTGGCCTTGCCGCTGCTGGCGCTGGGATGGCACGGCTGGGCGCTGCTCGCCATCCTGATCAACCGGCTGCTGGACGGCCTGGATGGTGCAGTGGCGCGCCAGAGCGGGATCACCGACTGCGGCGGCTTCCTCGACATCAGCCTCGACTTCATCTTCTATGCCGCCGTGGTGCTGGGCTTTGCCTTGAGCGACCCCGCCAACGCCCTGCCCGCCGCCACCCTGCTGTTCGCCTTCATGGGCACGGGCTCGAGCTTCCTCGCCTTTGCCATCATGGCGGGCAAGCGCGGCATCGAGAATCCCGTCTACCACCACAAGTCACTCTACTACCTGGGCGGCCTGACCGAGGGGAGCGAGACCATAGCCCTGTTCGTGCTGATGTGCCTCTGGCCCGCCGCCTTCGCCCCGCTGGCCTACGGCTTTGCCCTACTCTGCGCCATCACCACCCTGACCCGGCTCTGGAGCGGCTACCACACCCTGCGTTGAGAGGGGGCGGGCCTGTCGGCGAATTCAGCGGCTGATGAATATGGGCCCCCGGCCCTGCACTGAGCACTTGCGCATGGACGCCAATGTTTTACCATGACGACACTCTTTTTCAGGCTCACGAGAACCGTATGCGTCGCCTTCTCCTCACCCTCTCCCTGTTCCCCCTGCTCTATGGCTGCAGCAGCACACCGGCCCCCAAGCCCGTGGTCAAGCCGCAGCCCCAGAGCGCCTTCATCAATCAGACGCCGCCGAGCAAACCCTTCTACCAGCAGGGGAGCGGCCAGGGAGTCAGCAAGGGAGACTTCGCCAACCGCACCAACGTGGACAACTTCGTGCAGCGCATGGTCGACAAGCACGGCTTCAACGGCGCCGAGCTGCACCGGGTGCTGGCCCAGGCACAGCGCTACGACTGGATCATCCGGCTGATGGACGCCCAGGCGCCCACTACCACGCCGCCCACAGGGCCGACCGGCGCCTGGAATCGCTACCGCGCCAAGTTCATCACCCCGGACAATGTGCAAAACGGCGTCAGCTTCTGGCGTGAGTACGAGAGCGAACTCAATCGGGCGCAGCAGATCTACGGGGTGCCCCCCGAGATCATCGTCGGCATCATAGGGGTGGAGACCCGCTGGGGCCGGGTGATGGGCAAGACCCGCATCCTGGATGCCCTGGCGACCCTGGCGTTCGACTACCCGCGCCGGGCGACCTTCTTCACCGGCGAGCTGGAGGCCTTCCTGGTGATGACCCGGGATGAGGGCATGGATCCCACCGAACCCAAGGGCTCCTACGCCGGTGCCATGGGCTATGGCCAGTTCATGCCGTCGAGCTTCCGCAGCTATGCGGTGGACTTCAACGGCAATGGCCACACCAATCTGTGGGATCCGGTGGATGCCATCGGCAGCGTGGCCAACTACTTCAAGGCCCATGGCTGGGAGAAAGGGCAACCGGTGGCGGTGCGCGGTCAGGGCCAGCTGCCCGGCTATGAGCACGGCTTCCAGACCCGCTACCCGGTCGCCACCCTGCGCGGCGCCGGGCTTGCCCCCACAGGTTCGCTCGGCAACCACAAGGAGGCGAGCCTGCTGCGCCTGGATGTGGGCACCGGCTATCAGTACTGGTACGGCCTGCCGAACTTCTACGCCATCACCCGCTACAACCACAGCACCCACTACGCTATGGCGGTGTGGCAGCTGGGTCTGGCGGTCAAGGATGCCAGAGGCGGTTATTGAAACCGCGCCTTGCCAATGCAAAACGGGCCCCAGGGGCCCGTTTTGCTATTCGTTTTCCAGCAGCCAGCGCTTGAGCAGAGCGGCCAGCTGCCCCTGCTCCTCGTCCGTCAGCGGGGCCAGCAGACGCCGCTCGTTCGCCACGTGGCGCTCCACCGCATGGTCGACCAGCTCACGCCCCGGCTCCGTCAGGCAGACCAAGAGGCTTCGCCTGTCATCGGGGGCCGCCTGACGCACTATGAGGCCGCGCTGCTCCAGCTTGTCGAGCCTGGCCGTCATGGCCCCCGAGCTCAGCATGGCGGACTGGTAGAGGGCGGTCGGGGTCAGCGGCTCACCGGCCCGGCGCAGGGTCGCCAGTATGTCGAAGTCCGAGCCCAGCAGGCCGCACCCCTTGAGCTCTTCACTCACCTCGCGCCCGGCGATGGCCGCCATGCGCGCCACCCGCCCTAGCACCCCCATGGGGGAGCAGTCGAGATCCGGTCGCTGCCGTGCCCACTGGGCCAGCAACAGGTCTACATGATCACTATCCATTCCGGCTCCATTATCTTTTCGAAAAGATACTTGATAATAAACTAACTCGCGGCTAATTTATCTTTACTTCAAGATACTTCATTGCGAGACAACCATGCCACTGCTGATTGCCCTGCTCGCCCCCCTGCTCTGGGGCAGTACCTATGCCGTCGTCAGCCTCTACCTGACCGACTACTCCCCCTACTGGGTGGCCGTGTGGCGGGCACTGCCGGCCGGCATACTGCTGTTGCTGCTCCATCCCCGCCAACCACCGCTCACCTGGAACCGGCAGTTCCTGCTGGCGTTTTGCAATATCACCGCCTTCTTCGCCCTGCTGTTCGTGGCGGCTTATCGACTGCCGGGGGCGGTGGCGGGCACCCTGGGCGCCACCCTGCCCCTCATCCTGATGGGGCTGGCCTGGTGGCAGGATGGCAAGCGACCCAGCCTGAAGTGGCTGCTGCTGGGTCTGATGGGGCTCGCGGGTGTGCTCCTGCTGCTCAACCCCTCCGCCAACCTGGATCCCGTCGGCGTGGCGTGCGCCCTGCTGGCCACCCTGCTCATCGGCCAGTCCAGCCGCTGGATGCAGCGCTGGCCGGTGAGCGATCTGTTGGCGCTGACCGCCTGGCAACTGCTGCTCGGGGGCCTGATGCTGATCCCGCTCGCCTGGTGGCTTGCGGGCCCCATGCCGCTGCCTCAACCGGCGAGTGCCCCCGGCCTGATCTGGCTTATCCTGCTCAACACGGCGCTGGCCTACTGGGCCTGGCTCTGGGGGCTCAAGCGCCACGGCCCCGAGGTGATGGGCATGCTGGCCCTCACCAATCCCATGGTGGCTGTCTCCTTCGGCGTGCTGCTGGTGGGGGAGACCCTGGACGCTCGCCAGTGGCTCGGCATAGCGGTGATCCTGCTCTCCCTGTTCCTGATGAAGCTGCCGACCCGGCCTCTCTTCAAGGGCAGGCAGGCTGCCAAGGCTTGCCCCGACCAGCCGGGAAATGGCTGATCGGGCACCAGAACCTCACCAGACACCCAGCAAAAAGGAGCCAAGATGGCTCCTTTTTATGCGCTTCAAAAACTTGCCTCAGACTCAGACGCCGGCCTTGGCCAGGGCCGCTGAGACTATCTGCTGAGCTTCCTGCTGAATGAGGTCCAGGTGCGCCTCGCCCTTGAAGCTCTCCATGTAGATCTTGTAGATAGACTCGGTGCCCGAGGGGCGCGCCGCGAACCAGCCGTTCTCGGTCACCACCTTCAGGCCACCGATGGCGGCGTTGTTGCCGGGCGCCTTGGTCAGCTTGGCGATGATGGGCTCACCTGCCAGGGTCGAGGCTTCCACCAGCGCCGGATCCAGCTTGGAGAGCACCGCCTTCTGGGCGCTGTTGGCGGGAGCGTCGATGCGGCGGTAGCTGGAGCGACCGAACTTGGCTTCCAGCGCATCGTAGTGGGCCTGAGGATCCTTGCCGGTCACGGCCAGGATCTCGGCGGCCAGCAGCGCCAGGATGAAGCCATCCTTGTCTGTGGTCCAGACGGTGCCGTCCTTGCGCAGGAAGGAGGCGCCTGCGCTCTCCTCGCCGCCAAAGCCGAACTCGCCGCTGTAGAGGCCATCCACGAACCACTTGAAGCCGACCGGCACCTCTTTCAGGGTGCGGCCTATCTCGCCGGCAACCCGGTCGATCATGGAAGAGGAGACCAGCGTCTTGCCGACGGCCGCCGTCTTGGGCCAGCCGGTCCTGTGGGTGAACAGATACTGGATGGCCACCGCCAGATAGTGGTTCGGGTTCATCAGACCCGCCTTGGTGACTATGCCGTGACGGTCGTAGTCGGGGTCGTTGCCAAGGGCGATGTCGAACTTGTCTTTCAGGGCAATCAGGCCCGCCATGGCGAAGGGGCTGGAGCAGTCCATCCGGATCTTGCCGTCTTTATCCAGGGTCATGAAGGAGAAGGTCGGATCGACGCGATAGTTGACCACCTCGATGTCCAGATCGTAGCGCTTGGCGATCACGTCCCAATAGGCCACACCGGAGCCGCCGAGAGGGTCCACCCCTATCTTGATGCCAGCCTGCTTGATGGCGGCCAGATCCAGCACGTTCTCGAGATCATCCACATAGGGGGTGACATAGTCGTGTTCGACCACGAACTCACTGGCCAGGGCCTCGGCGAACGGCATCCGCTTCACGCCGGCCAGACCGGCTTCCAGAATGGCGTTGGCTCTGTCTTCCACCCACTTGGTGATCTCCCCTTCGGCAGGACCGCCGTGGGGGGGGTTGTACTTGAAGCCACCGTCTTCCGGCGGGTTGTGGGACGGGGTGATCACCACGCCGTCCGCCAGGGCCGCCGGCTTGCCCGCGTTGTGGCGCAAAATGGCGTGGGAGATGACAGGGGTCGGCGTGAAGCCGAGGCCTGCCTGAATACGGGTTTCGACGCCATTGGCCGCCAGCACTTCCACCGCGCTGGAGAAGGCGGATTCAGAGAGGGCGTGAGTGTCCATGCCCACAAACAGCGGGCCCGTGATGCCGGCCTGCTGGCGATACTCCACCAGCGCCTGGGTCACCGCCAGAATATGGGATTCGGTGAAGGCGTTGTGCAGGGCGCTGCCCCGATGGCCGGAGGTGCCAAAGGCGACCCGCTGCTCGGGGCGGCTCATGTCCGGCTTGTTGAGGTAGTAGGCGCTGACCAGACGGGGAATGTTGGTCAAGTCGCTTAAACGGGCCGGCTGACCGGCGTGGGGATGCTGTGCCATGGCGTTTTCCTTGAGCAGAAGCCTTGCCCGGCAAGGCCTTGAGTCGTTGATGCGTTAAACGGTGCCGCACACCCGAGCGGTCAAATCCTCGTCATAACCCATGCTGGTCATCAGCTGGGCCACCATGTTCTGCTTGCGGCTGGTGTTGGTGTTGGTGATGACCCAGAACGGGGTATCCGGCACCTGCTTGGGCTTGGTGGTGCTGCCACTGGCACGCAGCGCCTCGGGATCCTGGGAGAAATAGACGCGCTTGCGCCCCTTTATTTCGGTCGCCTGAGTGAAGCTCTCCGGGTTGTCCCGGTACAGGGTGCTGAGCACCAGCATGAAGCGGTTGATGGACTTCTCTTCTTTTTGCAGCTCGCCGGAATCGAGCAGGGCTTCCAGCCCCATGGCATCGGCCAGGGGCTGAGGCTGGGCCACAGGCGCGGCCGGCACTGTCGTCCCCGCCTTGACGGGTTGTTCCAGCAGACGGCGCAGGATATCGGAAGCACTCTCGCCGATGTGCCGGGTCTGGCTGGCGATAAAGAAGTAGAGATCGTCATCAAGCTCGATGGTTTTCATAGGGATGCGCTGGACTCGTCGAAATTCGGATGCGGCGATTATACATAGGCAAACCCGGCAGCCCAAGGGAGGGGCTGGCAGATGTGCATGAATCTCGGTGAGAATACGGCATAATGGCGGGCCAAGTGTGTGATCCCCCGCACTGATAGCCGATCCCGGGCCGTTTTTTTGGAAAAAAACCACAAAAAAATGCCCTGCGAGGAATGAAATCCTTTTCTTTCAGTGTGTTAAAAATCAGGCGAAACAGCCCACGACCGACAAGGTGTCATTTTGCAACAAAACTCATTATTGAATTTCAAGGATCAGGGACAAGGCCCTGTCGTCGTGCTGATCCACGGCCTGTTCGGCAGCCTGGACAACCTCGGCCTGCTGGCCCGCCCCCTGAGCGAACACTGCAGGGTCATCAGCGTCGATCTGCGCAACCACGGTGCTTCCTTTCACTCGGATGAGATGAGCTACCCGCAGCAAGGAGCGGATGTGATCGCCCTGCTGGATCACCTGGCGCTGGACAAGGTATCCCTGGTCGGTCACTCCATGGGGGGCAAGGTCGCCATGCAGGTCGCCAAGCTGGCCCCGGCTCGGGTCGACCGGCTGGTGGTGGCCGACATAGCCCCGGTGGCCTACCCCCATGCCCGCCACCAGAATGTGTTCGCCGGACTCAACGCCACGCTGGCCAATCCCCCCCAGAGCCGTGCCGAGGCCGAGGCCCTGCTGGCCCAATACGTCGAGATCCCCGGGGTGCGCCAGTTCCTGCTCAAGTCCTTCGCCAAAACCGAGGCGGGCTGGGCCTGGCGCTTCAATGTGCCGGCCCTTGAGCGCAACTACGCCAACATCATGGGCTGGCCCGACGACCAGACCCGCTTCGAGGGGCCGACCCTGTTCATCAAGGGGGGCGATTCCGACTATGTGCAGCCTCAATATACCGAGACTGTGATGGCACAATTCCCGGCCGCCAAGGCCCGTGTCATCGCCGGAACCGGCCACTGGCTGCACGCCGAAAAGCCGGTTTTGTTCAATAAACTGGTTGTGGATTTCCTGTCGACAGGCGGTTAACAGTTTCAAATCCTTTGTGATATAGTGCGCCCGTCATAAGGAGTGTGCGCAATCCATGCTGTATGAACATATCGATCTGATCGAGAGTCTGGGCCTGAAGCTGTTCTTCGTGGCCATCTTCCTGCTGATTGGTCTGGCCATTCACGACGTGCTCAAACGCGGCAACGTGCCCCGTTTCGGCCGCTTTATCGTCTGGCTGGTTCTGTTTCTGGGTTGCGCGGGTTTTGTCGCCAAGGGGCTGATCGAAATGGGCTGGGAAGGCTCTGGGATCGGCTAACTACTTTTCATCTGTGATGTATGGCCAAACAGCAAACTGATCGAACAACACTGGATCTGTTCGCAACTGAGAAGCGCCCCGGCAGGCCAAAGACCAATCCACTCCCCCGTGAGACCCAACTCAAGATCAACAAGCGCAACCAGCTCAAGCGCGATCGGGAGAACGGCCTGAAGCGGGTCGAGTTAAAGGTGGAGGCCGAATTGCTGGAGCGCCTGAACCAACTTGCGCTACAACAGAACGTCAGCCGAGCCGAGCTGATCCAATCTATCCTGAAGCAACAGATTGAGTCTGCGCATGCAGCAGGCATCGCAATCTGAACCGTTAAGCATTAACCAGATACGGGTAACTAAACACTATGGCTAGTGTAGGTCTGTTTTTCGGCAGCGATACCGGTAATACCGAAGCTGTCGCCAAGATGATCCAGAAAGAACTGGGCAAACAACTGATTGAAGTCCGTGACATTGCCAAGAGCAGCAAGGCCGACATCGACAGCTTCGATCTGCTGATGTTCGGTATCCCGACTTGGTACTACGGCGAAGCCCAGGCCGATTGGGATGACTTCTTCCCCGAGCTCGAAGAGATCGACTTCAACAACAAGCTGGTCGCCATCTTCGGCTGCGGCGATCAGGAAGACTATTCCGAATATTTCCTCGACGCCATGGGCACCCTGCGTGACATAGTCGAAGCCAAGGGTGCCATCATCATCGGCCACTGGCCAACCGCGAGCTACGAGTTCGAGGCCTCCAAGGCACTGGTGGATGACAAGCACTTCGTCGGTCTGGGGATCGATGAGGATCGCCAGCCGGAACTGACCGCCGAGCGCGTCAAGGGCTGGTGCAAGCAGTTGCACGAAGAGATGTGTCTGAGCGAGCTGGAGTGATCTCCCTCCTCTGACAACAAGGGCCCCGCTGGGGCCCTTGTTGTTTCTACTCCTTCCTGGCTGGCGCTGCCTGGCCCGGCGTTCTGTGTTCCGGCTTGGGTTTCACATACAGGGTGCGCCTGACCTGGGCCACCAGCTCGCCCCGTTTGTCTTGTACCTGCACCTCGAACTCGGGGAAATGCTTGTTGCCCCCCTCGGTCGCCGCCACTATGGATGCCAGCTTGGCGTCGGTCAGGTTGAACTCCGCCACCAGCATCCCCTTGCCAGGCTTGATGAAATTGATGCTGCCCGCCTTGTCCCAGACGTAATAGCGGTTCTTGAAATGGCCCATCAGCATCAGCGGATAGATGGGATCCGTCATGGCAAACATGCTGCCGCCGAACTGGGTTCGGTTGGCATTCTTGTTCCACCAGCGGGACTTGAGGGTGACCCGACAGAAACGAAAATCGGGGCTCAATGTTTCTATCTTGATGCCTGCTCCCCAGAAGGGGGGCCAGGCGTTGAGGGCGTGGCGCACCCAGGCCGCGTTGCCAAAAAGCCAATCCATGGATCTCATCCGACCAGACTATAGAGAAGTGACATAGTATCAACATTCCCTCGCGGAGCAAGCCCGGTCCGGGCCGGCCAGATTAATCTTCCACAGAGGGGAAATGTGCTAAACCCCTTGAATTACTGGGTTTATTTTTGACTTGGCTACGACCTATAATGTCAGGCCATACGAGTTCGTGGTTGCCATTCCTTCGGCAGTCAATCAGAATAACCACACCTTCGAGAATGCGAATAAATAGAATATGGCAGACAACAACCAAGCGTTAAAAAAGGCCGGGCTCAAGATCACCTTGCCCCGCGTCAAGATCCTGGAAATCCTGCAACAGCCGGACTGCCAGCACACCAGTGCGGAAGATCTGTACAAACGGCTGATCGACCAGGGTGAGGAGATTGGTCTCGCTACCGTCTATCGCGTTCTCAACCAGTTTGATGATGCCGGTATCGTCACCCGTCACCACTTCGAAGGGGGCAAGTCGGTGTTCGAGCTGGCGACCCAGGAACATCATGACCACCTGGTCTGCCTCGATTGTGGCAAGGTGATCGAGTTCTCCGACGAGGTGATCGAGCAGCGCCAGCGCGATATCGCCAAACACCACAACATCCGCCTGACCAACCACAGCCTCTATCTGTATGGTCACTGCGCGAACGGTGACTGCAAGCACGACGAATAACGCCGTCGGCCGCGAGCAGCCAAGAAAAAGCCAGCATCACGCTGGCTTTTTTTGTGTCCGCATTCCGGACCAGAGTGGCAGGGTCTCCCCTGCCCTCTTCTTGTCAGACCGCAGCGATCAGGCCTCGGCCTTGCCCCAGACGTCGCGCAGGGCCACGGTGCGGTTGAACACCAGCTGCTCCGGGCTGGAGAGCTTGTTGTCGGCGCAAAAATACCCTTCACGCTCGAACTGGTAGGCAAACTCCGGCTTGGCGTCCTTGAGGGAAGCCTCGACCCGTGCACCCTTGATGATCACCAGGGAATCCGGGTTGAGCGCCCCTTCGAAGTCGTCCTCGGCACCGGGGTTCGGCATCTTGAACAGACGATCGTAGAGACGGATCTCGGCAGGCAGAGACTGAGTGGCGCTGACCCAGTGGATCACCCCCTTCACCTTGCGGCCATCGGCAGGATCCTTGCCCAGGGTCTCGGGATCGTAGGAGCAGTAAATGCAGGTGACCTTGCCGTCCGCGTCCTTCTCGACCCGCTCTGCCTTGATGACGTAGGCATTGCGCAGGCGCACTTCCTTGCCCAGCACCAGACGCTTGAACTGCTTGTTGGCTTCCTCTTTGAAGTCCGCCTCGTCGATGAAGATCTCGCGGGTGAAGGGCAGTGTACGGCTGCCCATCTCCGGCTTGTTCGGGTGAGCCGGTGCGGTCAGCACCTCGTCGCCGGCCAGGTTCTCGATGACCACCTTCACCGGGTGCAGCACCGCCATGGCACGGGGGGCGTTCTCGTTGAGATCGTCACGGATGCAGGCTTCCAGCATGCTCATCTCGACTATGTTGTCCTGCTTGGTCACGCCGATGCGCTGGCAGAACTCGCGGATGGAGGCCGGGGTGTAACCACGGCGACGCAACCCGGAGACGGTCAGCATGCGCGGATCGTCCCAACCACTGACGTGCCCCTCGGTCACCAGCAGGTTCAGCTTGCGCTTGGACATGACGGTGTATTCGAGGTTCAGACGGGAGAACTCGTACTGACGGGGGTGGCAGTCGATGCTGATGTTGTCCAGCACCCAGTCATACAGACGGCGGTTGTCCTGGAACTCCAGGGTGCACAGGGAGTGGGTGATCCCCTCCAGGGCGTCCGAGATGCAGTGGGTGAAGTCATACATCGGATAGATGCACCACTTGTCACCTGTCTGGTGGTGGTGAGCAAACTTGATGCGATAGATGACGGGATCGCGCATCACCATGAAGGGGGATGCCATGTCGATCTTGGCGCGCAGGCAGGCGCTACCCTCGGCCAGCTCGCCGCTCTTCATCTTGGCAAACAGCGCCAGGTTCTCTTCGACGCTGCGATCGCGGAACGGGCTGTTCTTGCCAGGAGCGGTCAGGGTGCCGCGGTATTCGCGCATCTGCTCGGGGGAGAGCTCGTCCACATAGGCCAGACCCTTCTCGATGAGCTCGATGGCATAGCCGTGCAGCTTGTCGAAATAGTCGGAGGAGTAGCAGATCTCGCCGCTCCACTGGAAGCCGAGCCACTGTACGTCCTGCTTGATGGACTCCACGAACTCGATATCTTCCTTCGCCGGGTTGGTGTCATCGAAGCGCAGGTTGCACTGGCCCTGATAGTCACGGGCGATGCCGAAGTTCAGGCAGATGGACTTGGCGTGGCCGATATGGAGATAACCGTTCGGCTCCGGCGGAAAACGGGTATGCACGTGGTTGTGCTTACCGCTGGCCAGATCTTCATCGATGATCTGACGGATAAAGTTGGTTGGGCTGCTCGCCTCGCTCATGAATTCACCTCGAATGTCTCAGCTCATGGGGCAACCGCGCGCCCCCGCTTAGAAACCGACAATGATCCACTATTCATCCATGAGGCTCAACAGGAATTTGCCGCCGCGCCCTGGCTGAGGTCACGCCAGACGCCATTTGCCCGACGCGGGGTCGCTTCCCGGCCACAGGCTTCCTTTATGTCGCCGCCATCGGCTCTCGGGCAAGCGACTTTCCCACGGAGAAGCGTGGGACGCACCTGGGCATAAAGGTGTCCTGTTAGCACAAACACATGGCTGCTTGATATTGCGGCGAGATCACACTTCAATGTTTTGAAACAAGCTTGTAACATTTGGCGAGTCACCTCGCCAAGCTGAACAGGATTGGAACCAACAGAAACCAGGCATTTTCCAAACTGCATCATCCTAGTATCCTATTTACAACTTTGTCATTTTTGCTGCGACATCAGGGAAGATGGTCGACAACACCTGTCCCCTCCCTTTCCCCCGAGCCACTCGCCTCATCCTCAAACAGGTAGCTGAGCCATGTCCTACTCCGTATCAAGACGTGATTTCATCAAGCAGTGCGTCATAGCCGGCATCGCCGTCTACAGCGCCCCCCTCCTCGCCAACCTCTCCCTGTCCGGCATGGAAGACGAGGTCTTCGATCCCGCCTTGCTCGGCCAGTGGAAGCAGGGGGGCAAGATCAAGTTTCGCAGCGATGGCCTGGCCAAGGTCACCGGCCAGAAGATCTACAGCCGGGACTATCGCGCGCAGGATCTGGCTGGCTGGCCGTCCCAGCAGCAACATGCGCTGCTGATCCGGCTCGACAAGGCGGATCGCGTCTATCTGGGGCTGGATCTCTCCATGTTGCCCGCCAATGCCCAGCCCCGCCGGGTGATCACGGCCACCGACCTGGTGCGTGACGGCGTCGAGCTGCCCTCTTTCTACGGCATCAACATGATGGTCAGCGAAGGGGCCACCCCGGACTATCTGGGTCATGCTGCCGCCATGCTTATCTTCGCTGACTTCGCCACCTTCAACCGGGCCAAGCAGATCCTGCAGTTCAACAACAAGGTGGTGCGCTACGGTGATGTGACCCCCCTGGTCGCCACCACCCGGGATCCCTGGGCCTGCTGGCGCATCATCCGGATCGAGGGCAAGCTCGGCAGGGAAGATCAATACAGTACCTTGAAGAACGGCCTCTTCTTCCCGGCCATCGTAAGCCACCAGCCGGTATGGCCGACGGCCAGAGCCGATGGCAACGCAGGCGAGCAGGGGATGTATCAGGCCGGACTGGTGCACAAGGAGCTGGAGGCCGAGGACGCCCTGGTGCTGGATCGCAGCTACCAGACCCAGTTCATCGAGCCCATGATGATGGAGCCGGAAAACTTCAACGGCTGGTTCGACGCCAAGGCGCGCACCATGCACCTGGTGGTGAGCACCCAGTCCCCTCACGACTTCTACTACGAAGCCGCCGAGATGCTGGCCAAGGGGCCGCTGGCCGGCAAGGTCGACAAGCTGGTGGTGCACTCCCCCTTCATCGGGGGTGGCTTCGGGGCCAAGGATCACACCATATTCCCCTTCTATGGCCTGCTCGCGACCCTTTATGGCGAAGGCCCGGTGCGTCTGGCCAACGATCGCTTCGAACAGTTCCAGGGTGGCCTCAAGCGTCATCCGTTCAACATGCACAACAAGCTGGTGATTGACAAGCAGAGCGGCCAGTTCCGCGCCCTGATCAGCGCCATGACAGTGGACGGCGGCGGCCGCCTGAACTTCACCGGCTCGGTGGCCAGCGTGGGGGCCAGCGCCATCCAGGGGGTCTACTACCTGCCCAAGAACGACATCACGGCGGTCGCCCTGCCCTCCGAGAACCCGGATTGCGGCTCCATGCGAGGGTATGGATCCCTGCAAACCATGGCGGCCATGGAGATGATGGTCAACGAGGCCGCCGCACTGCTGAAGATGGATCCGCTGGAGCTGCGGCGCCGCAACCTGATCAAGCCCGGCCAGCCCAATACCCAGGGGGCCATTCCCGAGGGCAACAACCGTTACCCCGAGATCCTGGCGATGGCCGAGCAGCACGAGATCTGGGCCCAGCGCCAGGCCAGGAAGCAGGCTTACGAGACCCAGCATCCGGATCGTCTGCACGGCACTGGCTTTGGCATCACCACCAAGGACTATGGCACCGGTGCCGTGGCCCCCTCCGCCTGCGTCGAGCTGACAAGCAAGGGGGAGATACTGCTCAAGATCAGCGGCATGGAGATGGGCACCGGGATCCAGACCTCCCAGGCCGAGATCGTCAGCCGCTACCTGGGCCAACCGGCCGACACCATAGCGCTCGCCGAAATCGCCCTCTGGGATAGCTTCAAGCTGGTCTCGACCGACAACCCCTACACCATCTCGCAGGAACGTCAGGACGAGATGCAGAAGAACCCGCGCTGGACCCTGGCCATTCCGCAGGCCTCATCGGCCTCCATCTCCTCCTACTTCCAGAGCCATGCCACCGTCACCGCGGCCCGCATCCTGTTCGAGCAGACGCTCTGGCCGGCGGCAACCGCCATCTGGCGCAAGCAGTACTTCGTCGGTCAGGCAGGCCTGGATCTGGGCCCCGCCAGCGAGGCGAGCTGGACCCCGGCGGGGCTGACGACCCGTGGCATGCCGCCGCTGCCGCTCGCCCTGCTGGCGGCCCACGCTCACGCCAACGGCCTGATTACCGGCGCCATGGTGCACAGCTTCAACCGCTGGGCCTGGGCCGAGTGCGACTTCACCATAGAGGGTCAGAGCCAGCGCCTGCCCATAGATGCGTTGGCGTTGCGCTACGGCGACGGCGCCAGCAGCGAGAAACGCGCACAGGCGGATGCCAACGGCTACCAGCTGCTCGATCGCACCCAGGCCCACTACCCCAGCACCAGCCTGAACAACGCCATGGTGACCTACTACGCCCCCTGCGCCACCCTGGTCGAGATAGCGCTGGAGAAGGGGTCCGGCAAGGTGCACATACTGTCTGCCCACAGCTGGCTGGACGCCGGCCGTGTCATAGTCCCCGAACTAGTGGAAGGGCAGATCCAGGGCGGCCTGGCCATGGGGGTCGGTCACGCCCTGTATGAATACCTGCCCGCCGGGCAGGACGGGCCGGGCAACGGCACCTGGAACCTGAACCGCTATCAGGTCCCCCTGGCGCACCAGCTGCCGGTCTGGAACCTGACCCATACCCTGCTCGATCCCCTCTCGCCGACCGATGCCACCAAGGGCATAGGCGAAGTGGTGATGATCCCCGTGGTCGCCGCCCTGGTCGAAGCCATCTATCAGGCGACCGGCACCCGTTTCTATCATCTTCCCGTCACTGCAACCGACATTCAGAAGGCCATCCAATGATCACCGTAAACATGACCATCAACGACCGTCTCATTGGCCCGATCGAAGTGGATGACAACACCATGATGATCGACTTCCTGCACGAGTATGTGAACCTGACTGGTACCAAGTTCGGCTGTGGCGTCGGCGTCTGCCATGCCTGTACCATAGTGGTCGACGGGGCGGATGGCAGCAGCGAGAGCGTGCGCACCTGCATCAACGGGGTGGGCCGCTTCAACGGCCAGCGCATCCGCACTGTGGAAGGCCATGCCAAGCGCAACAACCTGGGCAAGATCATCGCCCTGAGCCCGGTGCAGAAGACCTTCCTAGATCACTTCTCCTTCCAGTGCGGCTGGTGTACCTCGGGTTTTGTCAACGAGACCACAGTGCTGCTGGAGCGGCTGCGCAAAGAGCCGGTGGCCATGGTCGATCTTGAATCCACCATAGAGGGTGCGCTTAAAGATCACGTCTGCCGCTGCACCGGTTACAAGAAGTACTACGAGGGGGTCAAGGCCATGCTGATCTCGGAGGGGGTAGTACGCACATGATGCTCTCCAGACTCACATTCGCGCTCTTGCTGGGCGCAGGCACGGTGTCTGCGGCAGACGCCCAGGATCCACTGGTGGCACAAGGGGCATACCTCTCCAAGGTGGGTGATTGCGCCGCCTGCCACACCGCCGAGGGGGGCCAGAAATACGCCGGTGGGCTGGCGTTCAAGACACCCTTTGGCGTCATCTACTCCACCAACATCAGCTCCGACAAGCACCAGGGGATAGGCAGCTACAGCTATGAGGATTTCTATGAGGTGATGCACAACGGCAACGCCCCCAAGGGACGCCTCTATCCCGCCATGCCCTACACCTCCTATCACATGGTCACGGATGAGGACATGAAGGCGCTCTACGTCTACTTCATGCAGACCAAGCCGGCCGCCACCCCGAACCGCGACAACGAGGTCGGCTTCCCCTTCAACGTGCGCACCGGCCTCGTGTTCTGGAACCTGGTGGCCCACGAGGACAGCCCCTTCCAACCGGATCCCGCCAAGAGCAGCAACTGGAACCGTGGCCGCTACCTGGTGGATGGGCTGGGACACTGCGGCGAGTGCCACACGCCGCGGGATACCTTCATGGCAATGGACGGCTCCCGCTACCTGAAAGGGGCCATGATAGAGGGGGTGATGGCCCCGGAGATCACCGCCACCGAGCTCAGGCGCCAGGGCTGGACCCATGACTCCCTGACCCGGCTGCTGCGCAAGGGCTACTCGGTCAAGGGCGGCGTCTTCGCCGGCATGTATCCCGTGGTCGAGAAGAGCTTCGCCTACCTGACCGACGAGGACATGCATGCCGTCACCAGCTACCTGCTCGGCAGCGACACCCCGTTGCCGGAGCCTGCACCCAAGCCGGTCACTATGGACGCATCGCACCCGGGTTACGGGCTCTACCGGGACTACTGCGCCGGTTGTCACGGCCAGGAGGGTCAGGGCAAGCCGAACGTGACCCCCTCCATGTATGCCAACGCCACCCTGGATCAGGCAACCGCGACCAACACCCTGGCGGTGCTGCTGCGCGGGATCCCGGCCCAGAGCTACAGCCAGACCGAGCGCTTCGCCCCCATGCCCAGCTACGCCAAGGAGCTGAGCGACCAGCAACTGGCGGATCTGGTGAACTTCCTGCGCCAGACCTGGGCCCATCAGCCCTCCGCCCTGAGTGCCGACGACATCAAGACGCTCAAGAAGGAGATCGTCGAGGCGCACCATGAGTGACGCTCAGCTGGAGGTGCTGCGTCAGAGTCTCGCCTGGCTGGCCCAGGGCAAAGGCATCTGGCTGTGCAGCATAGTCGCGACCTACGGCTCGGCCCCCCGCCCCAAAGGGGCCCTGTTCGCCACCGACGGCATCCACCGCAGCGGCTCCATCTCGGGCGGCTGCCTCGAGGATGCCTTCGTCGACATGCTAGCCAGGGGGGAGCATGACTCAACCTTAAGCCTGCTGGACTATGGCTCCCACCTGGCCCCTGATGGCAGTGCGTTCGAGCTGCCGTGCGGCGGCCGCATCCGGCTGCTGGTGGAGCGCCTCGAAGGGGACGCGGCCAGCGCGGATCTCGATGAGTGGCTCACCAGACTGCAAGGGGGCCACCCCTTCGTGCGGGAGGTGCTGCTCGAGCAGGGGAAACGCCGCTATCTGGACGAAGAGACGACGGATCCCTGCGAGCAAGAGGCGCCAGGCCGGGTACGCCTGAGCTATGCCCAGCGCTGGCGCCTGCTGCTGCTCGGCATCAGCCAGGTGAGCGAGCAGGTGGCGCGGCTCGGTCAGGCCGCCGGTTTCGAAGTGCGGCTATGCGATACCCGTGAGCCGTACCGCCGCGACTGGCACTGGGGGCCGGAGCAAGGGGGCATAGCGGTGGAGTGGTGCGATCCCGAGCGCTTCGTCGAGCGCCATGCCACGACCCAAAGCGCCGTGCTGGCACTGGCCCACGACCCCAGGATCGACGATGCCGGGCTGATGGCGGGGCTCGAATCCGACGCCTTCTACCTCGGTGCCATGGGCTCGGTCCGCACCAGCGCCCGTCGGCTGGAGCGGCTGCAGCGAATTGCCGAGGCGAGTCAGACCCAGCTTGCGCGGATCCACGCCCCCATAGGGCTGCCCATCGGCAGCAAGACCCCCATAGAGATCGCCATCGCCGTGCTGGCCGAGGTGATCGCCGTGCGCCAGGGCATCCGATTGGGAGACGCCACAGATGCAGCCTGAGCGCGTCGCCCTGCTGCTGGCGGCCGGCTTCTCTCGTCGCTACGGCAGTGACAAGCGCCTCGCGGGCTCCCCGCCCCTGATCCTGCGCACCCTGGCCACCCTGCTCCCCTGCCATGACAGCGTGCTGGTGGTGCTCAGGCAACGCGACGAGACACTGCGCCGCCTGCTGGCGGACTCCGGGGCCGAGCTGACCCAGGTGCCACGGGACGGCGGCCTGGGGGACAGCCTGGCCCACGGGGTGCGCACCCTGCTGGCGAGCGGCCGCCCTATCCACAGCCTGCTCATCACCCTGGCCGACATGCCCCACCTCTCCCCCGCCAGCCTGCGGGCGCTGCAAGCCGCCCAGACTGGCAGGGAGATAGTGCGCCCCCTCCATCAGGGGCTGCCGGGCCATCCCGTCAGCTTCCCCGCCGATCTGCTCCCCGAGCTGGCGAGCCTGGAGGGGGAACAGGGAGCGCAAGGCGTATTGCTGCGCCATCAGGAGCGCCTGCGCACCCTGCCACTGGACGATCCTGGCTGCGTGCAAGACATCGACTGGCCAGAGGATCCGCTCTGAGCCGCCAGCCCGTCAGACCTGCCTCTTCCCGCTCCTGCCTCCCCACCCTATGACGCCTGCGGCCTGCCTGATCGCCGGACAAAAAAAGCCCCGCACGAGGCGGGGTCACAAGTGATGAAAAACAGACAATACACACACACAACAAAGGTTCACACGCACAGTCAACCTTTCCCAAATCCGATGACATATCGGCCTTGGGAAAGGCGGGTCTTGCGACCCGCCCTGTGTCAGTGACGATACGTTATCAGTTCAGCTCGGTGACGCGGCTGGCGCGCTTGCCATCGAAGCTGGTGGTACGCAGCCAGACCTTGCCATTGACGGTCGGCTTGGCCGCGGCGTCATAGGCGGTCCAGGTGGTGCCGTCCAGGCTGTACTGGATGGGCAGACCCGGCAGATCCACGTTTGCTTCCAGCTTGCCGTTCACCACCTTGGCGCCCGGCACGGAGAGGCGGTATTCAACACCGGCCTGATCCAGCTTCGGCAGCACGCGCTGACCCAGCAGGTTGGCGAACTGGTTCCACTCCTTGTTCAGGGTGGCCTTGTTGACGTGCTTGGAGGTACCGGAGAACTCGCGGCCCTTCACGTAATCCAGCTCGAAGCCACCCTTGTGCCAGGCACGCTCGGCCACGGAGAAGATCCGCGGGTAGACCATGTACTCGTACTGGGCGTCGGTGCGCACGGTTTCGCTCCACTGCTGACCGGAGATCCCCTTGAACTTGACCGGATCCTGGTCACCCTTGGCCACGAAGGCGTTGCCGTCGCGGTCAACCGAGGTCTCGGCGTTCTGCGGCAGGTTTTCCGGGGCGAAGGCGAACACCTTGCGGGTGTCGTTGAAGCGGGTCGCCCAGTAGTAGCCACGCTCGGCCGGGTGTACCTCGTTCGGGAAGTCGAAGTAGAGGTAGTCGGGGTTGGAGAGCACCACGTCATAGCCCTTGTGCGCCCACTTCATCGCCTCGTTGAAGCCACCCCAGTAGAGGGTTTCCCAGAAGTTGACCCGGGTCTTGTCGGTGGCGAACACGCTGGCGTCCGTGGCGTACTTCAGACCATCTTCCCACGCCTGCAGGGTGGAGAAGCCGTGGCCCTTGACCATCTCGCTCACTTCCTTGGCGAAATGAACAGGCAGCTCGGCCACGTCCTTGATCTTGCCATCGTCGATCATCTTCTGGCACATCGGGGACTTGCCGAACGGCTTGTCCTGCTTGCTGGAGTCGACGTTGCCCTTCCAGGCGACCAGATCGGCTTTCTGGGTGACGGCCGGATCCTGATAGCCGCCGCCCTGCATGATGTTCTTCGCCTCGTCACCACCGTAGTGCCAGGCGGTCAGGGGCTGACCGGCGGCCTGGTGCATCTGGGCCACTTCATCCATCACCTTGGCCACGAAGGTGGCAGCACCCGGCTGGCAGGGGTTGATGAAGGACATCTTGTCGTAGAACTGCACCGAGGTGACATTGGAGGTGTCATCCGGGTCAGTCAGACGGAACTGGTTCGCTTCCGCTTCCTTGCCTTCCGCCAGCAGACGCTTGTAGCGCGCCTCCATGGAGACCACGGCGGCACGGGCGTGAGCCGGCATGTTGATCTCGGGGATCACGGTCACGCCGCGGGCCTTGGCGTAACGCACCAGGTCGATGTAGTCGGACTTGCTGTAGAAGCCGGAGCCCATGTTGTCGCTGGTCGGGCCGGAGCCGAGCTGCGGCATCAGGCACTGGGTCTCGGAGAGATCGTGGCAACGCTGGCTGCCGACGTCGGTCAGCTCCGGCAGGCCCGGGATCTCGATGCGCCAGCCTTCATCGTTGGTCAGGCCCAAGTGCAGCACGTTGAGCTTCATGGCAGACATCTGGTCAACCAGCTTCTTCATGGTCTCAGTGCTTCTGAAGTGGCGGGCCACGTCGGTCTGCATGCCGCGGTATTCGAAGCGCGGTGCATCCTCGACGCTCATCTGGCTCACCAGCTTGTCGTCAACCCCCAAGAGGGAGATCAGGGACTGGGCGCCCCAGAAGGCCCCGTCGATGTCATGACCCTGCACCACAGTGCCTTTGGCACCTATGGTCATGTCATAACCTTCGGCCTGCTTGAGCTTGCTGCCGAGCTTGATGGTGACCGGGTAGCCGGTGTCGGAGAGGGTAACACCCAGCTTGGTCAGTTGAGCCTTGATGGCCTCGGCGCGATCGCTTGGCAGGTCCAGGGCATTGAGCTTGATGGTGGAGAAATCGACCTGGGGACCGGCCTTGACCACCTGTTTCATCGGGGTCGGCAGTATCTGGTCGTCAATCTTGCCGGCAGGCAGCAGGGTGCTGGTCTGGTTGGCGGCAAAACGGGTCTCGCTGTTCATCAGGATGTTGTTGTCATCCTTGGTGCGCTTCCAGCCGTCGGCCGGCATCGGCTTCTCATAGGTGGTGGCATCGTCGATGTTGCTCATGCTGGCCAGCACTTTCGGCTCGGCCCCTTCACTGGCGACATACCAGTTCGGCATGATGTCAGATTCGAACAATACCCAGTACTCCACCACCAGGGGCACTTCGACCGTGGCGTCCTTGGCAAAGCCCTGGAACTTCTCGGTTGGCGTCAAACGATAGAGGTCGCCGGTCAGGTGGGTGATGGTGAACTGGTCGTTGTCCACCCGCTGGATGCGGCGGATGGAGGAGACATAGATGCTCCAGTCCTTGGAGGTGACGTCGGCACCGGTATTGGTCAGGTGCAGCTTGGCAACACCGCAGCTCGCCCACTCGGAGCCCAGGGCCTGGCAGTCGAGGCCGGCGCTGGCACCGTCATTGGTGACGACTTCGTACTTGACGACCAGATTGCTGGCGAGGGAATCGACCACGGCTTGCTTGGCGGCATCGGCTGCCTGCACTTGGCTGACGAAAACGGTAGACATGGCAATGGCTAACAGAGAATGTTTCAAGTTCATAACTGCTGCTCTCATTTGAAGTAAAGGTTGGATTTTCTTGGCTTTTTTTATATGGGGCCCCGGGAACGGGGCCCTTAGTTATGTCAACAATGGACTTAGACTTGAGGTGAGCGAGTCGCTCGATTAACGCAGGGCTTTCATCTCACCGGCGATGATTTCGGCCAAGGGGCCCAGAATCACCTGCAGGTTCTGCTCACCGAGCTTGACCACACCGGCCGCGCCCAGGGCTTTGAGCTTGCGCTCATCGACGATGCTGCGATCCTTCAGGGTCAGACGCAGACGGGTGATGCAGGCATCTATGGTCACCAGGTTGTCCTGGCCACCCAGCACTTCCAGATACTGGCGAGCCAGCTCGGTGCGGTCGGTGGTCTGGGCCTGTACCGGCACGGCTTCGTCATCTTCACGACCCGGGGTTTTCAGGTTGAACTTGACGATAACGGCACGGAAGATGGCGTAGTAGAGACCGAAGAACACCAGGCCTTGTACCAGCAGCATGTACCACTGGGTCGCCAGCGGGTTGCGGCTGGAGAGCACCATATCCACCAGACCGGCACTGAAACCGAAACCGGCGATCCAGTGCATGCTGGAGGCGATGAACACGGACAGACCGGTCAGCAGGGCGTGGATGACATAGAGCACAGGCGCCACGAACATGAAGGAGAACTCGAGCGGCTCGGTCACCCCGGTGAAGAAGGCGGCAAAGGCGGCTGCGATCATGATGGAGGCAACTTTCTCTTTGTGCTCTTTCTTAGCGCTGTGGTAGATGGCCAGTGCTGCACCCGGCAGACCGAACATCATGATGGGGAAGAAGCCAGCCTGGTACATACCGGTCACGCCCACGACAGCCTTGCCGGCGTCGATGGAGGATTGGCCACCCAGGAAGTTCGGGATGTCGTTGATGCCGGCCACGTCGAACCAGAACACCGAGTTCAGGGCGTGGTGCAGACCGACCGGGATCAGCAGGCGGTTGAAGAAGGCGTAGATGCCGGCACCGGTGGAGCCCATGCTGACGATGGATTCACCGAAGTTCACCAGGCCACCATAGATAACCGGCCAGACGGCCATCAGGATGAAGGAGACAACGATCATGACAACGGAGGTCACGATCGGCACCAGACGACGGCCGGAGAAGAAGGCCAGCGCCTTGTGCAGCTCGACGCTGCTGAAGCGGTTGTACAGCTCAGCCGCGATGACACCGCAGAGGATGCCGACGAACTGGTTGCTGATCTTGGCAAAGGCTGCCGGCACCTGGTCGGCCGGGATACCCTTGATCTGGGCAACGGCGCCCGGGCTCAGCAATGTGGTGACCACCAGGAAGCCGACCAGACCGGCCAGCGCGGCGGAACCGTCTTTATCCTTGGACATGCCATAGGCAACACCCACGGCAAACAGCACGGGCATGCTGTCGATGATGGCGGCACCCGCCTTGATCAGGAAAGCTGCAACCGGACTTCCACCGCCCCAGCCATTCGGGTCAATCCAATAGCCAATCCCCATCAGGATCGCTGCGGCAGGCAATACCGCTACCGGCACCATCAGGGCACGGCCGATCTTTTGCAAATAACCGAGAATGTTCACGGTTCCTCTCCTTAGTTGATGTTTTTCTAGAAATTAAGTGCTTATCACGTTCGACGCATAAGCCATCAAGGCTTGATTGGCAGTCTATGTGTTTTATTTCGCTGCGCAAATTAATAAACCGGCTTTCGTGATCATTATCACTCAACAGAGATAAAGGTAGCGGATAGATGTGGCTTAGTTCGCAATCTTTATTTACGCTATAAAACAACTTGAATCCGTGTTTGGTCCCTTGCCGTCAATCCTGTGCGGCAACCGTACTGAGGTATAGAAAATGCGCCTGATCCCGTTGAAGTCTGCCAGCCAGGTGGGTCTCTGGTCTGCCCGTTACATCGTTGACCGCATCAATGCGTTCAAACCGACAGCCGACAGCCCCTTCGTGCTGGGCCTGCCCACTGGCGGCACGCCGCTGACGACCTACAAGCGCCTGATCGAGCTGCACAAGGCCGGCGAGGTGAGCTTCGAGCACGTGGTGACCTTCAACATGGATGAGTACGTGGGTCTGCCCAAGGAGCACCCGGAGAGCTACCACAGCTTCATGTACAACAACTTCTTCAATCACGTCGACATTCGCCCGGAAAACATCAACATCCTCAACGGCAATGCCGAGGATCTGGTGGCCGAGTGCAAGCGCTACGAGGACAAGATCAAGTCCTACGGCAGGATCAACCTCTTCATGGGCGGCGTCGGCAACGACGGCCACATCGCCTTCAACGAGCCGGCCTCTTCCCTGGCCTCCCGTACCCGGGTCAAGACCCTGACCGAGGACACCCGCATCGCCAACTCCCGCTTCTTCGGTGGCGACATGGAGCAGGTGCCCAAGCTGGCGCTGACCGTGGGCGTGGGCACCCTGATGGATGCCGAGGAGATCATGATCCTGGTGACCGGCCACGCCAAGGCCCTGGCCCTGCAGGCCGCGGTGGAAGGCTGCGTCAACCACATGTGGACCATCTCCACCCTGCAACTGCATCCCAAGGGCATGATGGTGTGCGACGAGCCCTCCACCATGGAGCTGAAAGTCAAGACGGTCCGTTACTTCCAGCAGCTGGAAGCCGCCAACATCGACCGCCTGTAAGGAGCCGTCATGTACGCACTGACTAATTGCACCCTCTATACCGGCAGCTGCGTGCTGACCGGCCACGGCGTACTGATCGAAGGCGACAAGATTGTCGCCATCTCCCACCTGGCCGAACTGCCAGCGGGCATTGAGCAGATTGATCTCAAGGGCGCCAACCTCAGCGCCGGCTTCATCGACGTGCAGCTCAACGGCTGCGGTGGCGTCATGTTCAACGGTCACATCACCACCCAGACCCTGGCCACCATGCAGGCGGCCAATCTCAAGTCCGGTACCACCAGCTTCCTGCCGACCCTGATCACCAGTCCGGATGCCGACATGAAGCTGGCGGTGGCGGTGACCCGCGACTACATGGCCGCCCGTCCGAACGAGGTGCTGGGCGTCCATCTGGAAGGGCCCTACACCAACCTCAAACGCAAGGGCATACACCCGGCCGAGCAGATCCGTCAGCCCGTCGACGAGATGATCGATTTCTTCTGCGCCAACAGCGACGCCATCGCCAAGATCACCCTGGCGCCGGAGCGCAACAAGCCGGAGCACATCCGTCGCCTGGTGGAGGCCGGCATCCTGGTCTCCGCCGGTCACACCGCAGCCAGCTATGACCAGGCCATGGCCGGGTTTGACAACGGCATGCGCTTTGCCACCCACCTCTACAACGCCATGACCCCGACCCTCAACGGTCGCGAGCCGGGCGTGGTGGGCGCCATCTACGATCGCAAGGATGTCTATGCCGGTGTCATCGTCGACGGTCACCACGTGCACTGGGCCAACGTGCGCCTGGCACACAGGATCCTCGGCGAGAAACTGGTGCTGGTCACCGATGCCACCGCCGCGGCCGGTGCACCGGAAGGCTTTGAGCAGTTTGATTTTTGTGGCGCAACCGTCTATTTCCGCGATGGTCAGTGCGTCGATGAGAATGGTACACTCGGCGGCTCCGCCCTCACCATGATTGAAGGGGTGGAGAATCTGGTCAAACAGGTCGGATTACCGCTCGATGAAGCACTGAGAATGGCCACCCTTTACCCCGCTCGCGCCATTGGATGGGACTCACGTCTCGGTAGTATCCAGGTCGGAAAAATTGCCAACCTCACCGTCTTTGATCAGGCCTTCACGGTCTGCGGGACCGTGGTTAACGGACACTACACAACACAGTGACACTATGACTGGCGGACAAATAGCAAACGTAGATCTTATCAAGCAGGTGAACAGTGCCGTCGTCTATCGACTCATTGACCTGCAGGGGCCCATCTCGCGGGTCAAAATTGCCGAGTTGAGTCAGCTGGCCCCGGCCAGCGTGACCAAGATAACCCGGCAACTGATCGAGCATGGGCTGATCAGGGAGACGTCGCCCCAGGCGTCAACCGGCGGACGACGCGCCATCTCCCTGACCACCATCAAGCATCGCTTTCAGTTTGTCTCCGCCAAGCTTGGCCGCGGCTATCTGCAGCTGTCCCTGTATGATCTCGACGGCAAGGAGCTCGATCAGCACATCACCCAGGTGACAGAGATAGAGCAACAGCCCGTGGTCGACATGCTGCTGCGGGAAATTGGCGCCTTCATCGACGCCAATACCGAGCGCAGCCGCAACCTCATCAGCATAGCGCTCACCATGCCGGGTCTGGTCAACCCGGAATCCGGCATGGTCATCTATACCCCCACCTACCAGATCCGCAACCTGGGGCTCGCCAAGCTGCTGGAGCACCATTTCAACCTCCCCTGCTACGTGGGCAACGACACCCGTTCCCTGGCGCTGGCGGAGCACTTCTTCGGCGAGTCCCGCGACTGCATGGACTCCATCCTGGTGAGCGTGCACCAGGGCACCGGCTCCGGCATCATCACCAAGGGGCAGGTATTCCTCGGTCATAACCGCAACGTCGGCGAGATAGGCCACATCCAGGTCGAACCCCTCGGCAAGCGCTGCCACTGCGGCAACTTCGGATGCCTCGAAACGATCGCCTCCAACGAGGCCATCGTCGACAAGGTGAAGGAGCTCATCAGCCGCGGCCACCTGAGCTCGCTGCAGGAGAAGCACATCACCATCCAGGAGGTGTGCAAGGCTGCCGTGGCGGGGGATGAACTGGCCCGCAGCGTGATCGAGAACGTGGGAGAACACCTGGGCCGGGCCATCGCCATCACGGTCAACCTGTTCAACCCCCAGAAGGTGCTGATCGCCGGTGAAATCACCGCCGCCGAAGAGATCCTGATCCCGGCCATCCGTCGCTGCGTCGAGCACCAGTCCCTGCCAAGCTTCCACCGTGGCCTGCCCATAGTGAAGGCACGCTTCCAGAACCAGCCCACCATAGGCGGCTTCGCCCTGGTGAAGCGCTCCCTGCTGGAGGGGGATCTGCTGCAGATCATCATGGAGCAGAAGTAAGGCCCAAGCCTTGAGAAACAAAAACGGCAGCCAGTGGCTGCCGTTTTTTATGGTCTGTTTTCGCCGGTTTACCCCGCCCGGCAGTGCTTGAACAGGTCAAGCTTGCCGTCATAGACCTGAGTCTGCACATCCATGATACCGAGCATGGTGCGGGGCAACAGGTTGTCGCGTTCGGTTAGCCTGACTCACCCCGCCCTACAGGGCTTGAACAGATCGAGCTTGCCGTCATAGACCTGGGTCTGCACGTCCATGATACCGAGCATGGTGCGGGGCAACAGGTTGTCGCGTTCGGTTAGCCTGACTCATCCCGCCCTACAGGGCTTGAACAGATCAAGCTTGCCGTCATAGACCTGGGTCTGCACGTCCATGATGCCGAGCATCGAGTGGAACAAGTTGTCGTGGGAGAAGCGCTTGCTGCCCGCCTCCTGGCGCAGGCAATCCTGATTGAGCCCGCGATCCCGCTGCAATTGGGGAGAGAGCCAGGTCAGCAGGGGCACCCGGGTCTGATCGTCCGGGGCGAACTTGTAGGGGGTGCCGTGCAGATAGAGCCCCAGCGCCCCCAGGGATTCCCCGTGATCCGACAGGTAGACCAGCCCCACGTTGTACTGGCTCTCCAGGGTCTTGAGCTTGGCGATAAGCTGGGACAGCACCTTGTCGGTGTAGCGGATGGTGTTGTCATAGGTGTTGACCAGCTCCTCGTTGCTGCAGTTCTCGATGTCGCTGCGCGGGCAGTCCGGCAGGAAGACGCGATCCCCGGCCGGGTAGCGGCGATAGTAGGTCGGGCCATGGCTGCCCATCAGGTGGAAGGCCACCAGCTTGCTGCCCTGCTTGCCCTTCATCCCGGCGATCTGCCGATCCAGCCCCTGCAGCAAGACCTCGTCATAGCAAGAGTCCCCTTCACAGTATTGGGGGAAGGCCTTGGGCTCGATCTCCAGGGTGGGCACGTTATTGCACACCCCCTTGCAGCCGCCGTCGTTCTCCTTCCACAGCACAGAGACACCGGCGTGTTGCAGCACGTCCAGCAGGCCGTCCCTGGACTTGGCCAGGGTCTCGTCATAACCACGGCGCGTGAGGTTGGAGAACATGCAGGGCACCGAGACCGCGGTGGCGGTGCCACAGGAGCGCACGTCCCTGAAGGAGACGAGATCCGGCTCCTTCATGGTGAAGCCGTTGGTCTGCTTCTGGTAGCCGTTGAGGGAGTAGTTCTGGCTGCGGGCCGTCTCCCCCACCACCAGGAACATCAGGGTCGGCTTGCCGCCCTTGTCCACCACCCTGGCATCTGTGCCTATCGGCTGATAAGGGACAGGGGTGGCGAAGAGAATATCCCTGGCGTAGCGATAGAGACCGCGCACGTAGTTGGAGGGGACTATCTCTTTGACGATGGTATGGTTGTTGCGCCCGACCGAGGCGTAATCTTGGTAATAGAGGGCGGCGACGCCGACCAGGAACAGCAGGGAGAGGGCGATCCCCGCCAGGCGCATGCCCAGCCCCTTGTACCAGGGGGTTGGGTATTCGATCTTCAGCCACAAGAGGCCAAGCACCGGCAGCACGGCAGTCAGCAGGAACCAGAGCACCACTGAACCATTGAGGTAGGAGCTTGCCTCCCCGCTGTTGGTTTCGAGTATGTTCTGCACCATGCCCACATCGAAGATGATGCCGTATTTGAGCATGGCGTAGCTGACCAGGGAGGCGGTGACGATCAGGAAAGTGAAGAAGGGCTTGAGCAGATAGCGGAAAGTGAACGGCAGGAAGACCGCATTGAGGGCGGCGACCAGCACCAGGGGGATAGAGAGGGCAAACCCCGCCTTGACGTGCTCGAGGGCGCTGAGAATACGGTAAAAGTGCAGAAAAATGGGCCAGTTGAACACCAGTGCAAACAGCAGCACCAGCAACAGATTGACCTTCATCACTCCCAGAGTGAGGCGCATAAGAAGACTCCGACAAACCAGTGATCTGGAGACCCTGCATGGGGGCTCCGTTGTGGGCATCCCTGTCACCCGTCTCTCTTCCCGAGCAGACAACGCGGTGATGGGCACAGAGGCCCGGATGCAATTTGATCCTAGAAAGGCAAACTTAAGCGGGCATTAAGGGAGACAAAGCGAAGGAAATGGGGCCAGAGGAGAGTCAGTAAGATAAAAAACGGCAGCCTGAGGCTGCCGTCTGGTATTTATCCCCAGTCAGGGGCTAGAAGCTGTGTGATCAGAGCAGCGCGGCCACTTCGTCGGAGATGGAGCCGTTGTGGTAGACCTCCTGAACGTCGTCCAGGTCTTCCAGCATGTCGATCAGACGCATCAGCTTGGGGGCTGTGTCGGCGTCCAGCTCGGCCTCGGTGGAGGCGATCATGGTCACTTCGGCGCTCTGGGGCTTGAAGCCGGCGGCTTCCAGGCCATCGAGCACTGTGCCGAAATCGTTCGGGGTGGTGTAGACCTCGATGGAGCCATCCTCTTCGGTGACAACATCATCGGCGCCCGCTTCCAGGGCCGCGTCCATCAGGGCATCTTCGTCCACGCCCACGAAGGTCAGCAGACCCTTCTTGCTGAACAGGTAGGCCACCGAGCCGTCGGTGCCCAGGTTGCCGCCGCACTTGCTGAAGGCGTGACGCACTTCGGCCACGGTGCGGTTACGGTTGTCGGTCAGGCACTCCACCATGACGGCGGAGCCCGCCGGGCCGTAACCTTCATAAACGATGGTCTCGAGCTGCTCGCCATCGCCACCACCGGCGCCGCGCTGGATGGCACGGTTGATGGTGTCACGGGTCATGTTGCCGGTCAGGGCAGCCGCTACCGCCGCGCGCAGGCGCGGGTTGTTGGCGGGATCAGCATCACCGAGGCGAGCCGAGGTGGTGATTTCGCGGATCAGCTTGGTGAAGATCTTGCCACGCTTGGCGTCTTGCGCCGCCTTGCGGTGTTTGATGTTGGCCCATTTGCTGTGACCTGCCATAAAAACTCTCCGTTATAATTTTGAAATCAATGGGATACGGGTCGCATGGCGACCCGTTCTTCAATCTTCTCAGGCGTCAGCCTTGGCATCGGCCTTGGCAACGGTGGCGATGGCCAGCTCGGTCAGCTGGGCCTGGTTGGCGAAGCTGGGAGCATCCGTCATCAGGCAGGCCGCTGCCGTGGTTTTCGGGAAGGCGATCACGTCCCGGATGTTGTCGGTACCGGTCAGCAGCATGCTGAGGCGGTCCAGACCGAACGCCAGACCGGCGTGGGGCGGGGTACCGTACTTCAGGGCATCCAGCAGGAAGCCGAACTTCAGGCGCTGCTCGTCCGGAGTGATCCCCAGGATGTCGAACACGGTGGACTGCATCTCGCTGTTGTGGATACGCACAGAACCGCCGCCCACTTCGTAGCCGTTGATCACCATGTCGTAGGCGTTCGCATAGGCACCGATCGGGTTTGCCTTCAGCTCGGCCGGGCCCAAGTTGCTCGGGGCGGTGAAGGGGTGGTGCATGGCAGCCAGGCCACCTTCGCCATCTTCCTCGAACATGGGGAAGTCGATGACCCAGAGCGGCTTCCAGACGTTCTCCACCAGACCCAGATCGCGGCCCACCTTCAGGCGCAGGGCGCCCATGGCGTCGCACACCACCTTCTTGCTGTCGGCGCCGAAGAAGAGGATGTCGCCGTCAACGGCACCGGTACGGGTCAGGATCTCGCGCACTATCTCGTCGGACAGGAACTTGGCCACCGGGGACTGCACGCCCTCGAGGCCGTTGGCGGCGGCGTTGACCTTCATCCAGGCCAGGCCCTTGGCACCGTAGATGCCGACAAACTTGGTGTATTCGTCGATCTGCTTGCGAGACAGCTCGGCGCCGCCCGGGACTTTCAGGGCTGCCACGCGGCCTTTGGGGTCGTTGGCGGGGCCGGCGAACACGGCAAACTCGACGGCGGTCAGCAGATCTGCCACATCCACCAGCTCCATGGGCAGGCGCAGGTCCGGCTTGTCGGAACCGAAGCGGCGCATGGCCTCGTCGAAGGTCATGATGGGGAAGTCGCCCAGATCCACGTTCAGGATGTGCATCCAGAGTTTGCGGATCATCTCTTCCATGATTTCACGCACCTGGGGCGCGGTCATGAAGGAGGTCTCCACGTCAATCTGGGTGAATTCCGGCTGACGGTCGGCACGCAAGTCTTCATCGCGGAAGCACTTGACGATCTGGTAGTAGCGATCGAAGCCGGACATCATCAGCAACTGCTTGAACAGCTGCGGGGACTGCGGCAGGGCGTAGAACTTGCCCTTGTGCACCCGGCTCGGCACCAGGTAGTCACGGGCCCCTTCCGGGGTCGCCTTGGTCAGCATGGGGGTCTCGATGTCGAGGAAGCCCTGCTCGTCCATGAAGCGACGCACGAAGGCGCTGGCCTTGGCACGGGTCTTCAGGTACTTGGCCATCTCGGGGCGACGCAGGTCCAGGTAGCGATACTTGAGGCTGACCTCTTCGCTGTTGACCTGGTTGAAGTCCAGCGGCAGCGGCTCGGCACGGTTGATGATGGTGAGCTCGTGGGCGAACACTTCGATGGCACCTGTGGCCATGTCGCTGTTGCGCTGGGAGTCCGGACGGGTACGCACCACGCCGGTCACCTGGATGCAGAACTCGCCGCGCAGCTCGGAGGCCAGGGCGAAGGCGTCCGGCTTGTCCGGGTCGAAGAAGACTTGCACGATCCCTTCCCGGTCGCGCATGTCGATAAAGATGAGGCCGCCGAGATCGCGACGACGATGGACCCAACCGCACAATGTAATGGTCTGCCCGGCATGGGCCTCATTGACCTGTCCGCAATAGATAGAGCGCATGGACTTCTTCCTTCGAAATGGTAGAGAGACGGTTCACCTTGGGTCGCCGGGCACGACTGGCAAGCACCGTCTGTCTCACAGCTGGCCAGATCCTGGTTCTTACCCGGTTTGAAATCAGTCTCATATCATCCGGCTCCCCGAGCCGGATACTTGCCGCCAATGCCGGCTCGCGCCGAGTGGCCCCTTGAGGGGTCGACGCGCGAGGCGAGAACATCGGCAAGCGTCGTTGTCTGGCAACCTTGTGACCCCGGTCATCGCCACCTTAGGCGCACAACCCCGTGAGTCACAACGATTTGGCAAACAAAAGGGCTGGCATTATAGAGGAAAACCCCCATTTGGGTAAAATGGCCCGCAGCCTCCTTTGCCCTGTTTTTTGTTGTCCTGGCGCAAAAAGGGGAGCAAAACAGCATAAATCCGCAGACAGGAACCAACATGAGCCTCTATTTGGGTCTGCCCCAGTGGTCACACCCGGCCTGGCCCGGCCAGCTACTGGGGGTGGGCGCCAAGCCTGCCGAACACCTCGCCCACTATGCCCGGGTGTTCAATACGGTGGAGGGCAACACCACCTTCTACGCCTCCCCCACCCCGGAGACGGTGCGCCGCTGGGCCGATGCGGTGCCCGACCACTTTCGCTTCAGCTTCAAGTTCCCGCAGGCCATCAGCCACCAGAGCGATCTGGTGAGCGCCGGCAAACAGGTGGCGGACTTCATCCGCCTGCTGGCGCCCCTGCACGACAAGCTGGGGCTGCTCAAGCTGCAACTGCCCGCCCGCTTCGGGCCACAGGGGCTGGCCCGTCTGGGTGCCTTCTTCGAGGGCTTGCCGCCGGATTTCACCTATGCCCTCGAGGTGCGCCACCCCGACTTCTTCGCCAAGGGGGAGGCGGAGCGCGCCCTGAACCGGCTGCTGATGGACAAAGGCATCAACCGCATCATGCTCGACAGCCGGCCGCTCTTCTCGGTGCCCGCCAGCCTCGCCGCAAAAAATGCGGCCCTCGTCGATGCCCAGGGCAAGAAGCCGCGCCTGCCGGTGCACCTGCTCGCCACGGCCAACAGCCCTGTGGTGCGCCTCATCGGCCTTCCTCATCCCGAGGACAATCACCCCTTTTTGCCCTCCTGGTTGCCCCATTGGAAACAATGGCTGGCAGAGGGGAAGGATCTCTACCTCTTTATCCATACCGCCGACAACGCCCAGGCCCCCGAGTTGGCCCGTCAGGTCAGTCGGCTGCTCGGTCAGGAGATGGCTCCCTGGCCGGGGGAAAACGATCGCGCGCGCCAGGGCCTGCTGCCCTTTTAGCCGCTCCCTTCCCCGCCCCTGTTTCACCGCTAAAAAAAGCCGATTTTTTGTGGCCCCACGGGGCTCGGCGTCAAGACAAACGCCCACCTTTCCTCTACACTACCGCCCCAAGTAAGGACCCGGACGCCCGCCATTGCATAGTGTTGCAGGCGACCGTCCGGCTCCCGGTAAAGGGCTCTGACCGCTGTCCATGGCAACACCTGCCGCGGACGGCTCATCCCCATAAAGGACCAGGATGATGGTCCATTGCGAACGGGACAGGCCCGAAGGATCTCAAGGCCAGCCACCCCGTTCGTAAACCGGTGACGACCCGGACGGGCGTCACCCAACGACTCCATTGAACACACAGTCGGTTCGCGCACCGGCTGTCAGGTTGCGCCAGCATGCACGATCAGATTTTTGCCGCCCCCATCGCCCAATTGGGGGATTTTTGCTTTGACGAACAGGTCGTCGATGTCTTCCCCGACATGATCCAGCGCTCTGTGCCGGGTTACAGCAACATCATCTCCGCCATCGGCATGATGGCCGCCCGCTACGCCCAGCCCCAGAGCCGCCTGTACGATCTCGGCTGCTCCCTTGGCGCCGCGACCCAGGCGATGCGCCGCCATGTCAAGCAGCCGGGCTGCCAGATCACGGCGGTGGATCTCTCCCACCCCATGATAGAGCGCGCCCGCGCCCACCTGTCGGGCTTCAAGTCCGAAGTGCCGGTGGCGCTGGTGGAGGCGGACATCTGCGACATCGCCATCGAGAACGCCTCAGTGGTGGTGCTCAACTTCACCCTGCAGTTCGTCGCGCCCGAGAAACGGGCCGCCCTCATCGCGCGCATCCATGACGGTCTGCGCCCCGGTGGCATCCTGATCCTGAGCGAGAAGTTCCGCTTCGAGGACGCCCAGGTCAACGCCCTGCTCATCGACTTGCATCTGGACTTCAAGCGGGCCAACGGCTACAGCGAGCTGGAGATCAGCCAGAAGCGCACGGCGCTGGAAAACGTGATGCGTACCGACAGCCTGGAGACCCACCGTGCCCGCCTGCGGGACGCCGGTTTCACTCACCAGGATCTCTGGTTCCAGTGCTTCAACTTCGGCTCCATGATTGCCATCAAATCAAGCGACGCCCAGCCATGATCGATTTCGCCAACTTTTATCAACTGATCGCCAAGAACCGGCTGAGCCACTGGCTGCACACCCTGCCCGCCCAGCTGCACGCCTGGCAGCACGACAACCTGCACGGGGATCTGCCGCGCTGGAACCGGGCCCTCAACAAGCTGCCGCAGGTGTCCCCCGGAGACGTCGAGCTGAAAAGCCGGGTCGAGATCGGCAGCCTTGAGAGCATGAACGAGGGGGAGCGCAAGAAGACCGAGAGCCTGCTGCGCCACTTCATGCCCTGGCGCAAGGGGCCTTTTACCGTACACGGCATCCACATCGACACCGAGTGGCGCTCCGACTGGAAGTGGGATCGGGTGCTGCCCCACATCAGCCCCCTCGAAGGGCGTTACGTGCTGGATGTGGGCTGCGGCAGCGGCTACCACCTCTGGCGCATGGTGGGGGAAGGGGCCAGGCTCGCGGTCGGCATAGACCCGAGCCCCCTGTTCCTCTGCCAGTTCGAGGCCATTCGCCACTTCGCCGGCAACGATCAACGGGCGCACTTGTTGCCGCTCGGCATCCAGGAGCTGCCGGAGCTGCGTGCCTTTGACACCGTCTTCTCCATGGGAGTGCTCTATCATCGCAAGTCCCCCATCGAGCACATCGAACAGCTGCGCAACCAGTTGAAAGACGATGGGGAGCTGGTGCTGGAGACCCTGGTGATAGATGGCGACGAGCGGGAAGTGCTGGTGCCCACCGATCGCTACGGCAAGATGCGCAACGTCTGGTTCATCCCCTCGAGCGCGGCCCTCAAACTCTGGGTCGAGCGCTGCGGTTTCAGCGACGTGCGGATAGTGGACGAGAATATGACCAGCACCGACGAACAGCGTCGTACCGACTGGATGATTAACGAGTCCCTGAGTGACTATCTGGATCCCGATGATCCTGCACTCACGGTCGAAGGATACCCGGCACCCAAGCGTGCCGTACTGATCGCCAGAAAGGCCAAAGACTAGCCGATGGCGGCTGTGGAAGTTACACTGACCCAATTCCAGGAAGCACAGTTAAATGAATGACATGAAAAGCAAATTAAAAGGAATGACCCTGCTCTCCCTGCTCAGTCTCGGCGGGTGTGTCAGTATGGAAAAAGCGCCCCCTGTCCCGACCCTGACGCTGGCGGAGCTTCGCAACGAGATAAGCTTGAGCGAGCAACGCCTGCAAACATCCATGGAACAGCAACAGAAGCAGTATGTGCAGCAACAGCACCTGCTGGTTCAGCTCAACACCGATGTCACCAACATGAAAGAGTCCGTGAAGAAAGTCGACAGCAAGCTGGCTACCCTGCCACCCGAGCCCCCCAAACCCATGGCCATCCCGACCGAGAAGTGCCCGGCCCCGAGCCAGGGCCACACGGTCGATGGCAAGCTGCTGGTGGGTGAAGCCGAGTGGATCTGGGTCGATGCCGCCAACGATGCCTTCCAGGCACGGGTCGATACCGGCGCCACCACCTCCTCCATCAGCGCCCAGGAGATCACCATCTTCGAGCGCAACGGCAAGAACTGGGTGCGCTTCTTCCTGAGCCACCAGGAGATGGACGACAAGATCCAGATCGAGGCGCCCCTGGTGCGTCACGTGCGGGTGCGTCAGGCGTCTGCCGACGACCTCGACCGCCGTCCCGTGGTGCGTTTGACCGTGCGCATCGGCGACATGACCGAGAAGGCCGAGTTTACCCTCAAAGATCGCAGCGACATGACCTTCCCCGTGCTGCTGGGCCGTGAATTCTTGAAAGACATCGCCGTGGTCGACGTGGCCCGCGAGTATATCCAACCAAAACCCAAGCTCAAGGATGTAAAATAATCCATGGTTTCCCGTAAGCCGTTCTATCTGCTGGTCGCCCTGCTGTTCATTGTCGGCCTGGGAATGACGTTTTATCACCATGTCGCCCTGGACGTGCCCCTCACGCCCGGTGAAAAACGTCAGATCTGGTCTATCGAAGCCAAGCTCGAGTTCGAGGCGACCGGCGAGCCGGTGATCGCCTCCCTGGCCATTCCGGGCACCCAGCCCGGCTTCACCCTGATGAACGAGAATGCCGCGAGCCCGGGCTACGGCCTGTCGTTTGTGGAAAAAGACGGGGATGCCCGCGCCGAGTGGTCCATTCGCAGCGCCTCCGGCCGCCAGGAGCTCTACTACCGGGTCGACATGATGGCGGATGCCCATGCCAAGCCCGCCGCCAACCCCCTGCCGCCCGCCATCGAGAAGCAGATCGAGAGTGAGCCCTACGCCACCGCGATGAAGCAGATCCTCGAGCGCGCCCAGGAGCGTTCCGCCGACGGCTACACCCTGACCCGCGAGATCATCAAGGAGATCGAGAAGCAGGAACAGAACGCCGAGCTGCTCAAATCTCACAAGAGCCGCGCCAGCCTGATCGCCGAGCTGCTCAACAACGCCGAGGTGCCGGCGCGCGTGGTACACGCCCTGAGCCTGGAAGACGGTCGCCGTCGTCAGGAGCTGGTGGACTACCTGCAGGTGTTCAACAGCCCGACCGACTACAAGCTGTTCAACCCGCAAACCGGCGAACAGGGGCAACCGGGCAACCTGCTGCTGTGGGAATACAACTCCGGCGCCCTACTGGACGTGACCGGCGGTCACAACTCCCGCGTCACCTTCTCGATGATCGAGCAGGAGCAACCGGTGAACGTGGCCCTGGCGCAGAAGTTCGAAAAATCAGAGATGATGAACTTCTCCATTCACAGCCTGCCGCTGGAAGAACAGGCCCTGTTCAAGGGGCTTCTGCTGATCCCCATAGGCGTGCTCATGGTGGTGTTCCTGCGGGTTCTGGTGGGGATCAAGACCTCGGGCACCTTCATGCCGGTGCTGATCGCGGTCGCCTTCATCCAGACTTCCCTGGTCACCGGTCTCATCGGCTTCCTGCTGATCGTCGGCACCGGCCTGGTGATCCGCTCCTACCTCTCAAGGCTCAACCTGCTGCTGGTGGCCCGAATATCGGCGATCATCATCATGGTGATCTCGATGATCGGCATCTTCTCGGCCTTTGCCTTCAAGCTGGGGCTGACCGACGGCATGAAGATCACCTTCTTCCCGATGATCATCCTCTCCTGGACCATAGAGCGGATGTCCATCCTGTGGGAAGAAGAGGGCCCCAAAGAGGTGTTCCGTCAGGGTGGCGGCTCCCTGCTGGTGGCGGTCATCGCCTACCTGGCCATGGATAACGAGCTCATTCGTCACCTCACCTTCAACTTCCTCGGCCTGCAACTGGTGCTGATGGCGACCGTGCTGGTGATGGGTAACTACACCGGCTACAAGCTGAGCGAGCTCAAGCGCTTCAAGCCGCTGGTGGACGAGATGAAGTCCGGTGCCACCCCGGGTAAGGACAAGTAACAGATGTGGTTCTGGCAGAAATACACCAGTCCGTGGAGCCTGTCCCAAGCAGGCATCCTCGGCATGAACAAACGCAACCACTCCTACATCAGCCGCTACAACCCGCGTCGTCTCTACCCGCTGGTGGATGACAAGCTCAAGACCAAGCGCATAGCGCTGGATGCGGGGGTGACTGTACCCGAACTCATCGGCACCATACGCGAGCAGCACGACGTGACCCGCATCACCGAGCTGGTCAAGGATTGGCCGGGCTTCTGCATCAAGCCGGCCCGTGGCTCGGGGGGCAAGGGGATACTGGTGATCCTGCGCCAGCAAGAGGGCAGCTTCTACAAGCCCAACGGCAGCGCCTCCACCGGTCAGGATCTGGAGCGTCATGTCTCCAACATACTGGCGGGCCTCTATTCCCTGGGCGGCAAGCCCGACGTGGCGCTGGTGGAAGGCCTCATCAACTTCGATGACGTGTTCGACGGCTACTCCTTCGAAGGGGTCCCCGATGCCCGGGTGATCATCTTCAAGGGCTTCCCCGTGATGGCCATGATGCGCCTCTCCACCGCCGCCTCGGACGGCAAGGCGAACCTGCACCAGGGCGCCGTGGGGGTGGGTCTGTGCCTGCGCACCGGTCGCGCCCTGCGGGCTGTGCAGTTTGGCAACCCGCTGCGCCACCACCCGGACACAGGTCTGGATCTCTACGATCTCAAGGTGCCCCACTGGGATACCCTGCTGACCCTGGCCGCCTCCTGCTACGAGATGTCGGGTCTGGGCTACATCGGCACCGACATGGTGCTCGACAAGTTCCGCGGCCCCATGCTGCTGGAGCTCAACGCCCGTCCCGGTCTCGCCATCCAGATAGCCAACGGTCGCGGCCTAGTGCCCAATCTCAAGACCATAGAGAAGCTGGGCCAGGTCAAGATGAACGTGGAGCAGCGGGTCAACTTCGCCAAGGATCACTTCGGTATCTTCGACGAATAGCCTGCCCTCACTCCTGCAAAAACGCGCCAACAGGCGCGTTTTTTTATGGCCGGCCATGGGCGGCCCCGCAAGACGCCGGGGAAGGCAGATCCCCGTCACATCCCATGGCAACCCCCCTTCAACGGGCTGGCACAAGGGGATAAGCTCCCATGGCAGCAGTTGCCGCGACGGGCAGGTGGATGGCGGGCCTATCCCCATCCGCTTGCCCCGCAATGCACAGACCCTGCCAGGAGGGCGCCTAATCTCGGCGACAAAGCAGTCTCTCGATGGTAGATTAATCAAATCAAATAGATAGCATCGATCGGGTTTCCCCTATGCAACGTTGGCCCAGCCTGAAACAGCTGCAGTATCTGGTCGCTCTGGACGAGCACAAGAATTTCAATCGCGCCGCCAAGGCCTGTCATGTCAGCCAGTCCACCCTGAGTACCGGGATCCAGACCCTGGAAGACATGATGAACCTGCAACTGGTGGAGCGTGACCACAAGAGCTTCATCATGACGCCGGTCGGCATGGAGATAGTGGCGCGGGCGCGCAACCTGCTCTCCGACGCCCGGGATCTGATGGAGCTCGGCCAGCAGCAGGGGGGCGTCATGCACGGCACCGTCCGCCTGGGTTGCATCCCCACCATAGCCCCCTTCCTGCTCAGCAAGCTGCTGCAGGTGTGCGGCAAGGCCTATCCGGAGCTGGAGCTGCTGCTGCGGGAAGACACCACCACCAATCTGCTCAAGCAGCTGGAGCAGGGGCAGCTCGACTTGCTGATCCTGGCGCTGCCGGTGGAGATAGGCGGCTTTCACAGCAAGACGGTGGGGCAAGATCCCTTCCACATGGTGATGCCCTCCCACATGGCGGCAGGCCTGCACATGCCATTCGACTACAAGGAGCTGCCCAATCAGAGCATCTTCCTGCTGGAGCGGGAGCACTGCCTGACCGAGCACGCGGTGAGTGCCTGCCGGCTGCGGGACAAGAGCAAGATCAACCCCTTCGCCGCCACCAGTTTGCACACCCTGGTGCAGATGGTAGGCGCCGGCCTTGGCACCACCTTCCTGCCCCAGATGGCCATAGATGCGGGCATCCTCGACAACTCGGATCTGGTGGCCATCCCCCTGCCCGGGGAGAAGCCCTATCGCGAGATTGGTCTGGTGTGGCGCCCCAGCACCACCCGGGTGCAGACCTTCTACAAGATTGCCGAACTGCTCACGCCGCTGATAAGTCCCAAGGCGGCGGACTGACGCTTGGCTCGCCGGGGGCCCTTTCTCTGCCCTCGGCAAGTTTTTATGCTATCGCTGTTCAGGTTCCAGGCAGGAACATCGTCTATGATGAATCCCGTGCCCTATCAAGGAGTTGAGATGTTTCGCACCTTGCTTCCGCCCCTGCTGGCCCTGCTTGTCGTCGCCTGCTCCAGTACCCCGGAGCCGCCCCCTCCTGCCCGCCAGGCCAGTGCCTTCGACGGCTTCTATCAGCAGTGGCGCGGCGTCCCCTATCGCATGGGCGGCACCAATCGCGCCGGCCTCGACTGCTCCGCCTTCACCCAGCTTGCCTACCAGCAGGTGCTGGGCTTCACCCTGCCCAGAACCACTGAATCCCAGGCCAGTCTCGGCCGCCCGGTGGACAGATACCGTCTGCAGCACGGGGATCTGGTGTTCTTCAAGACCGGCTGGCAGCAGTACCACGTCGGCGTCTATACCGGTGCCGGTGAGTTCATTCACGCCTCCACCAGCAAGGGGGTGATCCGCTCTCGCCTCGACAACGTCTACTGGAACAGCCGCTACTGGCAAGCCCGCCGCCTGACCCAGTAGCCGCCACCAACGAACACCAAAAAGGCCCCGAGGGGCCTTCTTCTTTATGTGCCGCGCAGAGGCTCAGTGCTTGCGGTGCCAGCGGGGCGAGGTGGCTCGCTCACCCCAGGGGGTCACGCAGGGCAGCAGGGCCCCTTCGATCAGCCGCTCGCTTGCTGCCAGCGCCTCGGCAATCTTCTCGTGGAGCAGCCGCAGCAGGTTTTTGTCCTGCTCCGCCAGGGAGTGACCCGCGGCGAAATACTCGCGCTGATGTTGCAGCGCCAGCTTCTGGGCAAATTCATAGGTGTTGAAACTGTCCGGCATCCGCTCGATCACATCGTCCAGCCGGGCCAGCAGGCTGTGCAATTCCCTGGTCATGTGCTGCTCTCCATTTGAGTTGATGATTGAAAACTACCTCTTATTGGATAATTCACCAATCGGGATACCCCCAAACTGTGTGGCCGAGCACAGTTCCATCAGAGAACCCACTCATCCGCCCTTGCTCTGGCACGCCCATGTTTACAAGCTGGCAACAAGCCGGTAGGCTTAGACCGACTAATCAGTCGGTCAGTTTTTGTGCGGAGCATGCCATGGAAGCCATACGAACAGAGTCCCCAGACAAGTTCTCCCTGCCCGAGCAGGTGAACCGCCTCAAACAGGCCTGTCAGGCCCATCCCATGCCGAGCCTGGAGCAACGCCGCAACCGGCTGAGCGCACTCAAGGGCGCCCTGCTCGCCCACAAGCAACCCCTGTGCGACGCCCTGGCCCTGGACTATGGCCAGCGCAGCGACTATGACAGTCTGGTCGCCGACATACTGCCCTGCGTCATGCAGATCAACTACAGCCTGAAACGGCTCAAGGGCTGGATGAGGCCAGCGCGGCGCCACCCCGGCCTGCTGCTGGCCCCCGCCAGGGTCGAGGTGCACTATCAGCCGCTGGGCGTCATCGGCATCATGGTGCCCTGGAACTTCCCTGTGATGCTGAGCCTGGGGCCCCTCATCGGCGCCATCGCCGCCGGCAACAGAGCCATGATCAAGCTCTCCGAGCTCACCCCCCATACCAATGCCGTGTTGCGCACCCTGCTGGCCCAGGTGTTTGGGGATGACGAGGTGGTGGTCATCGAGGGGGACGCGGGACTCGCGGCCGCCTTCAGCACCCTCCCCTTCGATCATCTGCTGTTCACCGGATCCACTGCGGTGGGCAGGCTGGTGATGGCCGCCGCCGCCCCCCAGCTCACCCCCCTCACCCTGGAGCTCGGTGGCAAGAGCCCCTGCCTCATCGCCCCCGACATGCCGCTGGCCCTGGCGGTGGAGCGGATGATCTTCGGCAAGAGCCTCAACGCCGGCCAGATCTGCGTGGCCCCGGACTATGTGCTGCTGCCACGGGGGCAGGAGCAGTCCTTTATCGAGGCCTATCAGGCGCACTTTCGCCGTCTCTATCCCAAGGGGCTGGATAGCCCGGATTACGGCTCCATCATCAACAGGGCCCAGTACGAGCGGCTCACCGCCTGGCTGGCGGAGGCGAAGCAGGCGGGTGCCCAGGTGCACCCTTGCGCCTCGCCGGCCCGGGATGACGGCGCCCGCCGCCTGGTGCCCCACCTGCTGACCGAGGTGCCCGGCCACTGCCAGCTGATGCAGCAGGAGATCTTCGGCCCCCTGCTGCCCCTGGTGCCCTATGACAGCATCGACGAGGCCCTCGCCTACATAGCGGCGCGCCCGCGCCCCCTCGCCTGCTACCTGATGAGCCTGGATCCGGCGCTGCAGAGCCGCCTCATCCGGGAGACCCACGCCGGTGGCATGGCCATCAACGAGTGCCTGTTCCAGGTGGCGGCGGACGACGCCCCCTTCGGCGGCATAGGCCCCTCCGGCATGGGCCACTACCACGGCCACGAGGGCTTTCTCACCTTCTCCAAGGCGAAAACCGTGCTGCGCCGTGGCCGTTTCAGCGCCGGAACCCTGGTCCACCCCCCTTATCGGCGCTGGTACCAGCGGCTGATGATGGCCCTGTTCCTGCGCTAGGAGGCTGCATGAGCGAACCCATGACAGACAAACGCCGCCAGATCCTGGATGCCGCCCTCGCCCTCTGCGCCGAGGATGGTCTGCAGGGGGCCGCCACCGCCCGCATCGCCCGGGCGGCCGGGGTGGCCAACGGCACCCTGTTTCACCACTTTCCCAGCAAGGAGCTGTTGATCCAATGCCTCTATCAGGACGTCAAGCTGCGCCTTGGCGCCGCCATCAGCGAGGCGGATCCGGCCCTGCCCCTCAGGGAGCAGGCGCGCCACTACTGGCGCCAGGCGATGAGCTGGATGCAGGCCCATCCCCACGAACTCAAGTTCGTGCTGGGCTTCTTCCACTCCCCCTTGCTGGCCAGATCCCTGCGCAGCCAGATCCTGGGGGAGACACTGCGCTTCCTGCCGCGCCTGCTGAGCCAGGGCCAGGCCAGCGGTGAGCTGATGCAGGCGCCCGCCGTGCTGATGCTGGAGGTGTGCCAGAGCCAGTTTCTGGCCTGCGCCTCCCTCTTTGTGGACCAACCCGAACTCGGGGAGGATCCCCACTGGCAGGCCAGCGCCTTCGCCCTCTTCTGGTCCGCCATAGCAGGAGGCCCTCATGACGCTTGATCCCTTGCTCGCCACCGGCAGGCGCCTCTGGATAGGGAGCCTGCTCTGGGTCATCGGCCGTACCCTGTGCCGCGCCGCCCGGGTCGACGAGGCGGTGCGCCGGGAGCTGGCCCCCCTGCCGGAGGGGCTCTGCATCCGGCTGGAGGTTCACGGGCTGCCTCATGGTCTGACCCTGCACAAGAGGGCCGGGCGCTGGCGCTGCGGCCCCGCGCCCCGGGGGGCAACAAGCCCTCATCTGCTGCGCGTCTGCTTCAAGCACCCCGCCATCGCCTTTCGCGCCCTCAGCTTTCGCCTCGGCATCAATCAGGCCTTCTGCGAGAACCGGCTGCTGGTGGAGGGGGATATCACGGCCGCCATGCACCTGGTGCGGGCGCTGGAGCAGCTGCAAGCCCTGATCCTGCCCGCCTTCATCGCGCGGCCCCTGCTGCGCCACTACCCTAGCCCGCGCCACAAGCTGACACGAGCCTGCCACATCTACCTGGGTCTGCTGACCGGTTGAAGAGAAGGATGAACACCATGAGCCGTTATTACGATTTCTTCTGCCCGGTCAGGTTGATGGCGGGGGAGCAGGCGCTGGAGCAACTTCCGGACGAGCTGATGGCGCTGGGGGCGCGCCGTCCGCTGCTGCTCACCGACAAGGGGGTCGGCGGCAGCGGGCTCGCCACCCTGCTGGCCAATGTGCTGGCGGAGGGGGGCCTGCCGGTGGCCGCCATCTGGGACCAGATCCCCGCCGACTCCTCTACCGCCGTGGTGGAGCGCATCGCCACCCGCTGGCGGGAGCTCGGCTGTGACAGCCTGGTGGCCCTGGGGGGCGGCTCCGTCATAGATACCGCCAAGGCGGTCAACATCCTGGTCACCCTGGGCGGGGAGCGGCTGCTGGATCACGCGGGGGCAGGTTGCCTGACCCGGCCCCTCAAGCCGCTGGCGGTGGTGCCGACCACGGCGGGCACCGGCTCCGAGGTGACCCTGGTGGCGGTGATCCGGGACGAGGGGCGCGGGCGCAAGGTGCCCTTCACCTCCCCCTTCCTGCTGCCCCAGCTGGCGGTGCTGGACCCGCGCCTCACTCAGGGGCTGCCGCTGCCCATCACGGCCGCCACCGCCATGGACGCCATGACCCACGCCATCGAGGCCTTCATCGGCAACGGCAAGAACCCGGTCAGCGACGCCCTGGCCCTGATGGCGGTGGAGAAGATAGCCGATGCCCTGCCCAGGGTGCTGCTGGCTCCCGAGGACAAGGCCCTGCGGCTGCAACTGGCGGAGGGCTCCACCCTGGCGGGCATGGCCTTTTCCAACTCCATGGTGGGGCTGGTGCACGCCCTCGGCCACAGCCTGGGGGCCCGCTGCCACCTGCCCCACGGCCTGTGCATGAACCTCTTCCTGCCCACGGTGCTCGACTACAACAGGCCGCAGATAGACACCGAGCTGGCCCGCCTGCTGCTGCCGCTGGCGGGGCCGGAGCGCTTCGCGGCCACCCCACAGGCCCTGCGCCCCCAGGCGGCCCTGGATGCACTCTGCGCCCTGAGGGACAGTCTCTGGCAGGGGGTGGGGCTGCCGCGCACCCTGGCGGAAGCCGGGGTGACGGACAGAGCCGTGCTCAAGGATATCCGGGATCTTGCCATCAACGACGGTGCCCTGCTCTACAACCGCAAGGATGCGGACAGGGAACAGCTGCTGGCACTGCTGGAGCAGGTATGGGAATGACCCCAGGAGAAGGCCCGCAAGGGGCCGGGGGTCGCAGGATCAGATGGGGGGAGTGAAGACCCCGGTGGAGAGATAGCGATCCCCCCGATCGCAGATGATGGCCACCACCACCCCTTGGCTCAGCTCGGCCGCCACCCGCAGGGCGCCGGCCACGGCGCCCCCCGAGCTGACCCCGCAGCAGATCCCCTCTTCCCGCGCCAACCGGCGCATGGTGGCGAGCGCCTCCTCCTGGGTAACATCCAGCACCCGATCGACCCTTTGTGGCTCGAAGATGGCGGGCATATAGGCGGCGGGCCAGCGGCGAATGCCCGGGATCTGGCTCCCCTCTGCCGGTTGCAGGCCTATCACCTGCACCGCCGGGTTCTGCTCCTTGAGGTAGCGGGAGACCCCCATTATGGTGCCCGTGGTGCCCATGGCCGAGACGAAGTGAGTGATTGCCCCCTCGCTCTGGCGCCAGATCTCGGGACCGGTGGATAGGTAGTGGGCATCCGGGTTGGCCGGGTTGTTGAACTGATCGAGCACCAGCCCCTCGCCGCGCGCCTGCATGGCGAGGGCGAGGTCGCGTGCGGCTTCCATGCCCCCTTCCACCAGCACCAGCTCGGCGCCGTAGGCCTGCATGGCATCGCGCCGCTCCTGGCTCATGTTGCTCGGCATGATGAGGCGCATCCTGTACCCCCGGGCCGCCGCCACCATGGCCAGCGCTATGCCGGTATTGCCGGAGGTGGCCTCGATAAGCCGCGCGCCTGGCTCTAAGTGACCACTCGCCTCCGCCGCCCGGATGAGGTTCAGGGCCGGCCTGTCCTTGACCGAGCCGGCGGGGTTGTTGCCCTCCAGCTTCACCAGCAGGGTCACATCGGGATAGGGGTTGATGCGGCGCAGGCGCAGCAACGGGGTATTGCCAATCAGATCTTCCAGGGTGGCGAAGGCCATAACGGGATCCATCCTCTGCTAACTGTTCTATACCTTGCCTGACGAGCCGCTCGCAGGCCGGTCAGTGTAAGCGAGCCTCCTCGGCCCGCAAAGAGCACGGTTGGCAAAGTCCGGCCAGCATGCTCTGATACCCCTTCCCCACCCTTTGAGGAGCCTCCATGAGCGACATTCTTCATCAGGCCGACCAGCAGCAGTTCATCTGCGTGGTGGACGGCAAGACCTCTCGCCTCAGCTACCGCTGGCTGGATGCGGGCACTGTCGATGCCTGCAGCACCCAGGTGCCGTCCGAGCTGAGGGGACAGGGCATTGCCGACAAACTGGCGCGCAGCTTCTACGACTGGGCCCAGGCAGAGGGGCTCACCATAGTGCCGAGCTGTAGCTACATAGACGTCTGGCTGCGCCGTCATGGGGGCTGAGACACAAGCGACCCGGGAGGCACAGCTGCAAGCCCACACCGAGGCCCTGCTGCGGGCCGATCCCCTGCGAATGGCCTGCCTCTGGGCGGCGCGGGAGCTGGCCCTGCCGGACTGGGCGCTGGGGGCGGGCTTTGTGCGCAACCTCATCTGGGATCACCTGCACCAGAAAGCCGAGCCGACTCCCCTCAACGACATAGATCTTATCTATCTGGATCCCAGCGACCCGGAAGGTGCGGGCGAACGGGAGTACGAAGCCTGGCTCAGAATTCGCTTGCCTGATCAACGCTGGGAGGTGCGCAACCAGGCGCGCATGCATGTGCGCCAGCAAGTGCCCCCCTTCGCCAGCTCGCTGGCGGCATTGAGCCATTGGGTGGAAGTGCCCACCTGCATCGGGGTCAGGCTGCTGGCCAACGATGAGTTCGAGTGGCTGGCGCCCCATGGCTTTGGCCACAACTGGTCGCTGCAGGTGAGTGCCAATCCGCGCTGCCGGCAGGAGAGCCGGATCTTCATCGACAGGATCAGGGACAAACAGTGGCAGCGCATCTGGCCTGATCTGGTGGTGAACTGGCCATAACCGGATTGCAATGGGCCGACAACCTTGGGCACACTAAGAAAAAGCTGTTTATAACTCAATGGGTTAAATAATGCGCGACTTCTTCTCTCTCGAACGCTGGCTGCCGGGCCTCGCCGCCCTGCTGCAATATCAGCGGGCCTGGCTGATGCCGGATCTTCGCGCTGGCCTCTCGGTGGCGGCTGTGGCCTTGCCCGTGGCCATCGCCTATGCGGAGCTCGCCGGGGTGGGCGCCATCGTCGGCCTCTACTCCTGCATACTGCCCATGGTGGTCTACGCCCTCTTTGGCACCTCCCGCCAGCTCATCGTCGGCCCGGATGCCGCCACCTGCGCCGTCATTGCCGCCGTGGTGACACCGCTCGCCGCCGGGGACCCCACCCGCCAGTGGCAACTGGTGATGACCATGACCGCCATGACTGGCTTCTGGTGCCTGATCGCCAGCCGCTTCAAGCTGGGGGTACTGGCGGACTTTCTCTCCCGCCCCATACTGATGGGCCTGCTCAATGGTGTGGCCATCACCATAATGGTGAGTCAGCTCTCCAAGATCTTCGGCTTCACCTTCAGCGAGCGCTATCTCATCGAGCGGATCTTGAATGGCACCGACTACCTTACCCAGACCCATCTGCCGACCCTGGCCATGAGTCTGACCGCCCTGCTCACCCTGCTGCTGGCCAAGCGCTACAGACCATCCTGGCCCTCCTCCATGGTGGCCATGGTGGTGACGGCGGCCCTGGTGTGGGCCCTCAATCTCGGTCAGTTCGATATCGCCACCCTGGGGGCCGTGGGCTCTGGCCTGCCCGCCTTCCAGATGCCGGAGTTCCCCCCCGGCCTGATGCGGGAACTGGTGCTGCCGGCGCTCAACCTCGCCATGGTGAGCTTCGTCTCCATGATGCTCACCGCCCGCAGCTTCGCCGCCAAGAACGGCTACGAAATCGATGCAGACAAGGAGTTTCGGGCCCTTGGCATGGCAAACCTGGCCTCTGCTGTCTCCCAGGGCTTTGCCATCAGCGGCGCGGATTCACGCACCGCAGTCAACGACGCCAACGGCGGCAAGAGCCAGCTGGTCTCCATCATAGCCGCGGCTGTGATCGCCCTCATCACCTTCTACCTGACGGCGCCGCTGCAATTCATTCCCACCGCCGCCCTCGGGGTGGTGCTGGTGATGGCCTCCCTGTCACTCACCGATTTTCGCGGCCTCTGGGCCCTGCGCGACTCGGACCGCGCCGCCTTCTGGCTGGCGCTCATCACCTTTATCAGCGTGCTCACTATGGGGGTGATCCCGGGGATCACCCTCGCCGTCTTGCTAGGGCTGTTCCAGTTCCTGCGCAACGTGATGCGCCCCACCGATCAATTGCTCGGCATGGACGATGAAGGGGTGGTGCGCACCCTGGGGGACAACGAGCAGGCCAAGGCGATTCCCGGCATCCTGGTCTATCGCTTCAACTCGCCGCTCACCTACTTCAACGCCCCCTACTTCAAGCGGCGGGTGCTGGCGCTGCTGGTGCAGGATCCCCACAATCCCAAGTGCCTCATCGTGGATGCGGTGGCCTGCTTCACTCACCAGGACATCAGCGTGATGAGCATGGTGGGAGAGCTGCACAAGGAGCTCAGGCGCCGCGGCATCCACATGGTGATGGCCGGTCGCCACGGCCAGATGACCCAGTGGCTCAAGCAGGCGGGGATCCGGATCGGGGACGAGGGGGTCATTCTCAGTCCCGACATGTATCAGGCCCTGCGCCTGACCCGCTGCTACCGGGAGCCTGTGTTCAAGGATGACGAGGTGGTGGAGAGCACCACTGATACCCTGCTCTCCCGCTGGCCCCAGGATGAGACGCTACCGGACTCGGCGCGCCTCACCCGGCCCTGCGAGCAGGAAGCGGGCGCCACCCCGGTCTGACGGCGGCGCGCCACCAGACTGCGAGAGGGTGCCGGGCCAGCACCCTCTTTGCTCAGGGCAGGATTGCACCCCGCACCCGCTTGGTGTTAAATGCCCGTCCAGATGGCGCTGACGAGGGCCATCCCCAGTATTTGGACATCCCATGCAGACTCAATCCCACGCGGGCCCGGGCACCCTCTTCGCCCTGACCTGGCCACTGTTCATCGATCTCGCCCTGCACTTCCTGACCGGGGCCCTCAACACCTTCATGGTGGGCCACGTCTCCTATCAGGGGGTGGCGGCACTGGCAGTCGGCAACCAGGTGTTCGATCTCGCCATCACATTGTTCAGCTTCGTCAGCATAGGCACCAGCGTGGTGATCACCCAGTACCTGGGGGCGGGGGATAGAGAGAAGGCGCGCGTGGTCATCCACACCGCCATCGGCTTCAACCTGCTGGTGGGGCTGGTGGCCGCGGTCGGGGTCATGGCCGGTGCCAGCACCATGCTGGCGCTGATGAACCTGCCCGCCCACCTGATGGGGGATGCCACCCTTTATCTGCAGATCATCGGCCTCTGCCTGCTACCGGAGGCGGCGGCGCTCTGCCTGGCCGCCACCCTGCGCGCCCATGGCCACACCCGTCAGGCCATGTACGTGACCCTGATCGTCAACCTCATCACCTTCGTCGGCAACCTGCTGCTGCTCTACGGCTGGTTCGGCCTGCCCCAGCTCGGGGTCGCTGGGGTCGCCATCAGCACTGTGGTGGGGCGCATCGTCGGCGTGGTGCTGCTGGTGTGGCTGGTGGCGCGCAAGACCGGCATACGGCTGCGGCTGCCGGAGATCCTTCGGCCAAGCAAGGTCATGCTAGACAAGGTGCTGCACATAGGCCTGCCGGCGGCGGGGGAAAACCTCTCCTGGATGCTGCAGTTCATGGTGGTGACGGCCTTCGTCGGCCTGCTCGGCGACAAGGCACTGGCGACCCAGTCCTACTTCTTCCAGATCTGCCTGTTCATCCTGCTGTTCGGCCTCTCCATCGGCCTTGGCAACGAGATCATCATCGGCCATCTGGCGGGGGCCCGTCGCTTCGAGCAGGCCTATCGCCAGCTCATCAAGAGCCTCAAGCTCGGCCTCATCGTCACCAGCCTGATTGCCATAGCCGCGGCCCTGAACGGACGCGCCATCATCAGCCTGTTCACCGACGATGCAGACATCATCACCCAGGTGGCGCAGCTGTTCCTCATCAGCCTCATCCTCGAACCCGGCCGCACCTTCAACCTGGTGGTGATCAACGCCCTGCGTGCCACCGGGGATGCCCGTTTCCCGCTCTACATGGCGCTCGTCTCCATGTGGGGCATTGCCGTTCCCCTGGCCTATTTCCTTGGTATCATGCAGGGCTATGGCCTGGTAGGCATCTGGTTGGCGCTGGCCTGCGACGAGTGGGTTCGCGGTCTGGCCATGTTCTGGCGCTGGCGCAGTCGTCGCTGGCAAAACAAAATTCTTGTCGAAACATAAGCGGAATCACAATGAAGAAAATCGGACTCTTGTTGGCGGCCATCCTGCTCAGCCCGCTCGCCATGGCACAAACCGCCCCGGCGGCCCCCAAGGCGCAAGCCCCCCAGACCTGGTACGTGGCCCCCATCGTCATCGACCAGACCAGCGAGGCGCAGAAGGCCCTGACCAAGGACTTCATGGCCCAGATGATCAAGACCATCAAGATCAACGAGTACCAGACCGGCAAGGCGGTGGGCAAGCACAAGGATCCCAAGTGGCTGATCCGCACCAAGCTGGTGCCCGCAAGCACCGAACCCCTGGTGGGCAAGAAACACCCCCAGGGCCTCACCTACGGCAAGGGCATCCCCACCCAGGAGATAGTCGGCGAGCTCATCATGAACGGCACCCTGGTGGCCCATGTGGGCCAGGGCTGGCGTGAGCCCATAGTGCCGGGCACCCCGGTGGCCGAGAAGATCACCATAGCCAACTACCAGTACGCCATCGGCAACGAGGCCAAGTCCCCGGATCTGGAAGAATTGGCGGCCCAGATAGGCTTCGAAGTGGGCAAGGTGATAGCCCGCGGCGGTCAGCCCCTGCCCGAGAAGAAAAAGAAAAAAGAGTAAAGACGGCACTGCTTTTGAAGAAGGGGCCTTGCGCCCCTTCTTGCTGCCCGCCTGGCGCGCGCCTGTCGTCATCAAAGGGTCACAACTGTGAACAAGCTCCCAGTTCCCTCCTCTCTGCCCTCCTCATAAATCACTTATCTGCTTGTGATTCAATCAGTTAAAAATCATCCGCCAGATGCAGCAAATCCGTTGCCCCAAATTGGATCGGGATCACATTTATCTCCCGGGGGAAGGGGTAGTTTGAAGGTCAAGGCACAATCAAACGACACCAAGGAGGCTTCATTACATGTTCCCTGAGTACAGAGATCTCATCTCGAAACTGAAGAGCAGTGATGTCCATTTCCAAAAGAAGTTTGACTTGCACAACGACCTGGATGCGGAGATCAGGAAGCTGGAAAAACATCACGCCAGCGATTACAGCTCCGAGGTGAAGGATCTGAAAAAACAGAAACTTAAACTGAAAGAGGAGATATACGACATCCTCAAACAACATCCACACTAGACGCCTCGACGAATACCCGGATAAGCAACTTATCCCCCAGCCCGGCTTAAAGCCGGGCTTTTTGTTGGCCACTCACGACAACGCTGAGCAGGCCATATCAGGCGGCCTTGTCGGCGTTGCTGACCGCTACCAGCTTGCCTGCCGCCAGCAGGGCCCGCGCCAGTGGCAGCCCGAGCCAGCCCGCCCCCAGAATACCGATCGTCCCGGCTATATATTGTTCTGTCATCGTCCCCTTCTCCTGCTTGATGCTATTTGCCCCGCAGCTTACCTGCCGTTACATAAAAAGAAAAACACAATAGGTACGAAATACTGACAGAATATGTGGCACCTATGAGAATGAAACTGCAATGTAAAAACACATAACGTAAAATTAAGTAGAACTGACAAAATATATATTTACAGTTCTATCATTCCATCATAACCACTTAACAATAAAAACTGCTAAGTTATCCAAGTACGATTGTGATGTTTTGTCATAATGATTTAAGCTTTTTTCTAACCACTTTTAATTCATTGTTTGCAATTTCCAACCAAGATGGTGAAGATATGGCTGAATTTTGATAGATATAGTTTAAGTATTTTAAAACCTGCTCCGGCCCATTTAAAGCACTAATCTTGTATAGTTTTACGGCATAACTAACCCTATCTAACTCCATATTATTTATGGACAAGCTAGATTGCATATGCATTACAATATTTCTCTCATCTACAATATCGGCAACAGCATTTCTTAAAGTGCTATGAGTTTTAAGAGGCTGGACATTGAAGATTTGTGGAGCAAGTTGGAAAATCTTTGGCCTAATAGGTATTGAAGGATCTGATGCAATTTTGTCAGCTGCAATAATTCTATCCGGCTTGCCAGGTCGCTCTAGTTTCAGTTGTGAAACCTTGCCATTTTCTGTTCCGTATAAAATAAATGACTTGTTAACCCATGATTCTATAGCGCCGATGGAAAATGTGATAGCAGCCATTGCTTGCTGACACATTGCGAAAAATAATTTCATATTTTCTCCCGAAGAATCTACTTCAGGAATTTTGTCAAAAATTGATTCTTGTACTTTAATACTTTTCTTTAATATTTCTGCTTTTACAGCCGCATCAAGAGAATTGAAAAACATAAGAGCTTCAAACTCTGGAGGTGGAACTCGCATATTGTAGCCATTAAAGCAACCTTGAGAAGATAGAATTGTAATCTTACTTCCCCCTTCAGCCAACTGCCCATTGGGTAATATCACGTCATGTGCCAATGATATATTCTTATCTTCTAATAGATGCTCCATTTTTACCTTACGTGATAATGTTAAGTCTTTCCGATTTTAAGTTAAAAAAGCAATTGTTCCTACACTAGACAAAACAAAGCATCTAAATTATGAAGTTCCATATCTGAAATCCTTGTCGGATTATTTAATAAACTTAAGAAATTAATGTAATGGTCTGTTTTCCTGCATATATCCTGCCCAGCTTCCTCTAACATATCAACACATCATTTTGATTTTCAGGGTATCACTACTACAACGCCTGTAGTTGCTATCAGATAGTGAGAAGAGACATCCAATAGTCTCCCGATACAAAAAAGCGGGCCAATGGCCCGCTTGGTTATATTTCACTCATCCAATCCTCACACCGGCGGATGGAAATGACTGGCCTCGCGGGTGGCCATCTCCTCGTAGGTGGCCCACCTCTGCCAGACCACCTGCTGCGCCACCTGCATCAGCCGCTCGGCCTCTTCAGGATGACTCTGGGCCAGCGCCTGGTAGCGGTTCTCCTCCGCCCTGTACTCGGCGAGGGGAATGGAGGGGCGCAGGCTGTCGAGGCTGAAGGGGTTCTGCCCCAAACTGCGCAATACAGGGTTGTAGCGCATCAGAGGCCAATGGCCCGAATCCACCGCCCGCTTCTGTTGGGCCAACCCCAACTCCATGTCGATGCCGTGGGCGATGCAGTGGCTGTAGGCGATGATCAGCGACGGGCCCGGATAGGCTTCGGCTTCGCGCAAGACCTGCAGTGCCTGCTGCGGGTTGGCACCAAAGGCGATGCGGGCCACATAGACGTTGCCGTAGGAGATGGCCTGCAACGCCACATCCTTCTTGGCGAGCGCCTTGCCCCCCGCCGCGAACTTGGCGACGGCACCGAGCGGCGTCGATTTCGACATCTGGCCGCCGGTGTTGGAGTAGACCTCGGTATCCATCACCAGCACGTTCACGTCGCGCCCGGAGGCGAGCACATGATCGAGCCCCGCCGAGCCAATGTCATAAGCCCAGCCATCGCCGCCGATGATCCAGACCGAGCGGCGAACCAGCTGATCAATCAAGGAGAGCAGCTCGCGGGCCTTGCCGGATTTCACCTCCTCCAGCCGCTCCCGCACTTGCGCGACCCGGGTACGCTGGGCGCGGATCTCTGACTCCAGCCGCTGCGGAGCGTTGATAAGCGACTCGACCAACGCTTCCCCCAGCTCCCCCTTCATCGCTTCGAGGGCCGCCACCGCCTGACCGTGATGCTGATCGGCGGTGAGACGAAAACCAAAGCCAAACTCGGCGTTGTCCTCAAACAGGGAGTTCGACCAGGCCGGCCCCTTCCCTTCCCCGTTCTTGGCCCACGGGGTGGTCGGCAGATTGCCGCCATAGATGGAGGAGCAACCGGTGGCGTTGGCCACCAGCATGCGATCGCCAAACAGCTGGGTCAGCAGTTTGAGATAGGGGGTCTCGCCACAACCGGCGCAAGCGCCGGAGAACTCGAACAGGGGTTCGAGGAACTGGGCACCGCGCACGGTGGAGAAATCCACCCGCTCGCGGGCAGGCCAGGGCAGGCTCTCGAACCAGCGCAGCGCCTGTTTCTGGCCAGCGAGGTGCGGCGCTTTGTCCATCATGGTGATGGCGCGGCCGCCCTCGTGTTCCTCATCAGCCCCGACCCGCACCGGACAGGCCTGCACGCACTGGCCGCAACCGGTGCAATCCTCCGGATAGAGCTGCAGGGTGTAGCGGCTGTCGGGGAAACCCCTGGCGGTGACCGGCACCGACTGGGCTGCCTCGGGGGCATTTGCCAGCCAGTCCTGATGGTAGAACTTGGCTCGCAGCGCCGCGTGGGGGCAGACAAAGACGCAGTTGCCGCACTGGATGCAGATATCGGAGTGCCAGGCTGGGATCTCGCGGGCGATATCCCGCTTCTCGAAGCGGCTGGTGGCTGTGGGGTAAGTGCCGTCCACCGGCAGCATGGAGACGGGGATGAGATCGCCGCGCCCCGCCAGCATCGGGCCTGTGACCCGCTGGACAAACTCGCTGCCGCCCGGCGCCAGCGGCAGCGGATAGTCGCTGATCTGTTCATCACCGGCTGGAATGGCTACCTGATGGAGGTGAGCCAAAGTGTCGTCCACCGCCGCGAAGTTGCGCTCGACCACCTCTGGCCCCTTGCGGGCATAGCTCTTCTCTATGCTCTCCTTGATAAGCGCAATGGCCTCGTCCCGCGGCAAGACCCCGGCCAGCGCGAAGAAGCAGGTCTGCATTATGGTGTTGATACGATTGCCCATGCCGTTTTGCTCGGCCACCCGATCCCCATCGATGCAGTAGAGCTGGATATTGAGGGCGCGGATACGGGCGCGCAGCCGCTCGGGCAGGCGGGCCCAGACTTGACTTGCCTCATAGGGAGCATTGAGCAGCAGGGTCGCCCCCTCGGCGGCGTGCTCCAGCAGGTCCACCGATTCGACAAAACCCCACTGGTGGCAGCCGATAAAGCTCGCTTGCTCGATAAGCCAGGGCGCGTCTATGGGCTCGGGGCCAAAGCGCAGGTGGGAGACGGTGCGCGAGCCCGACTTCTTGGAGTCGTAGACGAAATAGCCCTGGGCGTGGAAGCCCTCCAGCTCGCCGATGATCTTGATGCTGTTCTTGTTGGCGCCGACCGTACCATCGGCACCCAGGCCAAAGAAGAGTGCCCGCACCCGGCTGGCGGGCTCCAGATCGCCGATGGGGTGCCAGGCCAGACTCAGGCCCGAGACGTCATCGACAATCCCCACGGTAAAGCGCGGGCGCGGCGCATCGGATGCCAGCTCCTCGAACACAGCCGCGCACATGGCCGGGGTGAACTCTTTGGAAGAGAGACCATAGCGACCGCCGCTCAGCCAGGGCAGCCGCTTGATAAGGCCGCGCTGCAAACCGTCGATCAGCGCGCTCTGCACATCCAGCAGCAGCGGCTCGCCGCCCGCGCCCGGCTCCTTGGTGCGATCCAGCACGGCGATGCGACGCACACTCCTGGGCAGGGCATCGAGCAGCGCCTGCACCGGGAAGGGACGATAGAGGCGAATGACCAGGACCCCGGTCTTGCGATCCTGCCGGTTGAGCCAATCCACAGTCGTGCGGGCAGTGGCCGCCCCCGAGCCCATCAGCACTATGACGTCGGTGGCATCGGTTGCGCCGTGGTACTCCACCAGCCGGTAGTGGCGGCCGGTGAGGGATCCCAGCTTGTCCATGCACTGCTGCACCCGGGCCGGCACCGCCTCGTAGAAGGGGTTGACGCTCTCGCGGGACTGGAAATAGGTATCCGGGTTCTGGGCGGTGCCGCGCATCACGGGGTGATCCGGGTTTAGGGCCCGGGCGCGGTGAGCGCGCACCCAGTCGTTGTCGATGAGGGCCCGGATCTCGTCCCTATGCAGGGCGGTGATCTTGTTCACCTCGTGGGAGGTGCGAAAACCGTCGAAGAAGTGGATGAAGGGCACCCGGCACTGCAGGGTGACGCTGTGGGCGACCAAGGCCAGGTCCTGCGCCTCCTGCACCGAGCCGGAGGCGAGCATGGCAAAGCCGGTGCTGCGCGCCGCCATCACATCCTGGTGATCGCCAAAAATCGAGAGCCCCTGGGCCGCCAATGAACGGGCCGCCACATGGAACACGGCAGCGGTCAATTCACCGGCGATCTTGTACATGTTGGGCAGCATCAACATCAGCCCCTGACTGGCGGTGAAGGTGGTGGCGAGCGCCCCCGCCTGCAGGGCGCCGTGCACAGTACCAGCCGCCCCCCCTTCACTCTGCATCTCCACCACTGTGGGGATGTTGCCCCAGAGGTTAGTCTGCCCCTCGTCCGCCCAGGCGTCAGCCAGCTCGGCCATGGTCGAGCTCGGGGTGATGGGGTAGATGGCACAGACTTCGCTCAGCTGGTACGCCACCCGGGCCGCGGCTTCATTGCCATCGACCATGATCAGTTCATGTTTCATTGGGACTCCTCCGGTTGGCGCAGCAGGATAGCGTGACAAGGGCACTGGTCATGGCAGGCACCGCAGCCAGTGCAGCGCGCCGCATCCACCTGATAGCCCTTGCCCGGCCCCAGCTTCTCGATGGCCTGCTCGGGGCAGCTGCCATAGCAGCCGTCGCACTCGAAGCAGTTGCCGCAGGAGTAGCAGCGCGCCGCCTCGTAGCGGGCCGCCGTCTCGTCAAGGCCACCTATGATCTCGCCAAAGTCGTCCCGTGCCCACGCCGGTTTGACCGGCTGGCTGCTGGCGGGTGCCTGGGTCTGGAACCAGAGTTGCAACTGCTCCGGCCCCACCAGCGGGAATGAAAGCGGTTTGTGGTAGTGACGGCCGCGCAGCCAGGCATCCATGTGGCGCGCCGCCTTCTTGCCGTGGCCGGTGGCTATGGTGACGGTGCGCTCGGAGGGCACCATGTCGCCACCTGCAAAGAGACCCGGCACATCCGTCATCAGGTTCTCGGCAACCTGCACCACTCCCTCCTTGTTGATCCGCACGCCGGGAATGCTCTCCAGCACGCTCAAGTCCACCTCCTGACCGAGCGCCAGAATCAGGGAGTCCGCCTCCAGGGTTTCGAACTGGCCGGTGGGCACCGGCCTGCCCTGCTCATCCAGCGCCATCACCTCCACCTCGATATGGGTGTTGTCGAGCTGGCGGATGCTGCGCAGCCAGTTGATCTTGATCCCCTCCTCCTCGGCCTCAAGGGCTTCGAAGGCGTGGGCCGGCATATGATCCCGGTCGCGGCGGTAGATGATCATCGCCTCTTCAACCCCGAGTCGGCGGGCGGTGCGGGCTGCGTCCATGGCGGTGTTGCCGCCACCGTAGATGGCCACTCGCCGTCCCAGTTTTGGCGGTGGCAGCCCCTGCTCTTCGGCCAGACTGGCCTGCTCAAGGAAACTCACCGCATCGAGGATCTTGCCCGCCTCCCGGGCCGGAATATCGACCCGCTTGGCCAGATGGGCGCCTATGGCCATAAAGACGGCATCAAAGCCCCCCTGGTCGCGCTCGCGCAGCACATCCGCCACCTTGTGGTTGAGGGTGAGGGTCACACCAGCGGCCAGGATGCGGGCCACCTCCCTGTCCAGCACATCGCGGGGCAAGCGGTAAGCGGGAATACCAAAGCGCAGCATGCCGCCCGCCAGCGGCCCCGCTTCGCGGATCTCTACCCGATGGCCGAGCCGGTTGAGGTGCCAGGCGCAGGAGAGGCCTGAGGGCCCGGCGCCTATCACCAGCACCTTCTTGCCGCTGGCGGGAGCAGGCGGCACAGGCAGCCAGCCCCGGGCCAGCGCCTCGTCGCCGAGGAAACGCTCGATGGCGTGGATGGAGACGGCATCATCCACCTGGGCGCGGTTGCAGGCACTCTCGCAGGGGTGATAGCAGACCCGGCCATGGACGGCGGGCAAGGGGTTCTCTTCGACAAGCGTCTGCCAGGCCGCCTCGAAGCGGCCCGCTTCGGCGAGGGCAAGCCAGGCCTGGATATTCTCACCAGCCGGGCAGGCGTGATTGCAGGGTGGCAGGGCCGGCTGCCAGACGGGCAGCCGGGTGCGGACCGGGCCCGTCCCCGTTTTCTGGGAGAGATCCGGCTGTGGGGTCATATCCAGTTGTTTGCTCATACATTGCTTTCTTCTTTGTTGGGTAACAGGCCCGCTCCGAATGCACTTGATACCGTGTAGCCTGGGCAGACGGTGGCCGGAGAGGGAAGAAGCGAAAGCGTCAGAAACTGGAAGCTGGCTCGATGATGGGCCGTTTTTTGTACGCACCTGGGGATCAGGATCAATAAATGTTGCACTTTATGAGGAGTTTCCCCCGGGATCCGACCCCGATCACATGGCGCCGGTGGCTGGCACCGCCTCTCTTGCCCCCCATGATGGGGGGCAAGAGAGGATTGCCGCACGGGGCAGGAATCGTTATCTTGCCCTCTTCACTGGAATCGCCACAGCACAAGGACCCTGACATGCCCACCCTCGCCAGCATACATCTCTACCCCATCAAATCGACGGCGGGCATGCCGCTGACCCGTGCCCTGGTGACCGAGGAGGGGCTGCTGGGGGATCGCCGCTACATGGTGGTCAAACCGGACGGCAGCTTCATCACCGCCCGCACCCACCCCCAGTTGCAACTGGTGACGGCCACCCCGGTGGAGGGCGGCCTACAACTGCGTTACCCGGGAATGGCGCAGCTCAAGCTGCAGGAAGCCGACTTCAGCCGCGCCCCCCAGGCCACCGGGGTCTGGGGCGACAGCTTCCATGCCCTGCACACCCAGTCCCAGGCCGATGAGTGGCTGAGCCGGGTGGTGGGGGAACCGGTTCGCCTGCTCTGGCTCGGCGAAACCTCCGACCGCTTTCGGGAAAAGACCGGCACCCGGGTCAGCTTTGCCGACGGCTATCCCCTGCTGCTGATCAGCCAGAGTTCGCTCGATGATCTCAACCTGAGATCCGATGCCCTGCACCAGATGAGCCAGTTTAGGACCAACCTGGTGGCGAGCGGCACCCGCTCCTTCGAGGAGGATGGCTGGAAGCGGATCCGCATCGGCGAGGTGGAGTTTCTGGTGGCCAAGCCCTGCAGCCGCTGCATCATGACCACTGTGGAGGCGGGCACGGATCGCTTCAACGCCCTGAAAGAGCCCCTGGCCACCCTGACCCGCTACCGCCGTGGCGAGGATGGGGATGTCTATTTCGGCCAGAATCTGGTGGCGCTGAACGAGGGCTGGATTGAGGCGGGCAGCGAGATCGAGGTGCTGGAGAGCACCCGCCCCCATGTCTACCCCAATGCGGCGCCGAAGAAGCGGGAGCTGGTCTGCGTGGCCCGCGAGCCCCTGGCCCGGGATCTGGAGACCTTCTGGTTCGAGGCCGCCGACGGCGAGCCCTTGCCCGACTATCTGCCGGGCCAGCACCTGCCCATCAGCCTCGACATCAAGGGGGAGAGGCAACAGCGCCGCTACACCCTGAGCTCCACCCCGGAGAGACCTGAGCGTTACAGCATCAGCGTCAAGAAGCTGGCCGATGGCCGTATCTCCCCCTGGCTGCACCATGAGCTGCGGGTGGGCGATCACCTGCTGGCCGCCCCCCCGGCCGGGGAGTTTCACCTCGGCACCGAGCGCAAGCTGCTGCTGCTCTCGGCGGGCTCAGGCGTCACCCCCATGCTCTCCATCGCCCGCACCCTGCATCTCAGACACGAACTCGACGATGTGCACTTTATGCACCTGTGCCGCAGCGAGGCCGACATTCCGGCCGCCGCCGAGCTGCACGCCATGAGTCAGGCAGGCATGCAGCTGACCCTGATCCTGAGCCAGCCCGATGCGCACTGGCAGGGCATGAGCGGTCGCCTTGGCAAGGGGCACCTAGAGCAGGTCAGGGATCTGCTGGCGCGGGAGATCTTCCTGTGCGGCCCCCACGGCTTTATGAGCGAGGCGGTCAGGCTGCTGCAGGAGCAAGGGGTCGCCGCCGAGCGTATCCGGCAGGAGAGCTTTGGCGGGGCCATCCTCTCGGTGGCCCGTCCCCACAAGGCGGTGCAACTGCGCATCGGCGAGCAGACCTTCGCTGGCAACAACCAGGGCACCATACTGGATCAGGCCCACAAGCAGGGGGTGGAGCTGCCCTGGAGCTGCCGCGCCGGCATCTGCGGCAGTTGCAAGCAGACCCTGCTCGAAGGGGAGGTAGATCACCCGGACGCCCCGGCCATCACAGCCGCCGAGCGGGCCGCGGGCAAGATCCTCACCTGCTGCGCCGTGCCGCTGACCGATCTGGTGATCAAATAAGAGGATGGCGCCGCCAGGGGTCGGCGCCATCATCACAAAGCAAAACGGCTGCCCTGAGGCAGCCGTTTTCTTATGGCGTCTGGCAATCAGCCACGCAGGGCGGCGATGCGCTGCTCTATGGGCGGGTGGCTCATGAACAGCTCGCTCATGGAGCGCTTGCCGTTGATGCCGAAGGCCATCATGGCCCCTTCCATCTGCGGCTCGGCGCCACGGGAGAGGCGCTGCAGCGCGGCTATCATCTTGTCGCGACCGGCCAGCTTGGCGGCACCGGCGTCGGCGCGGAACTCACGCTGACGGCTGAACCACATGACGATCATGGAGGCCAGCACGCCAAACAGCATCTCCAGCACGAAGACGGTGATCATGTAGGCAAAGCCACCGGAACTGCTGCTCTCTTCGCTGTTGTTGGAGCTGAAGAAGTTGCTGATGACGCCGGCCACTATGCGGGCGAAGAACATCACGAAGGTGTTCACCACCCCCTGGATCAGGGTCAGGGTCACCATGTCGCCGTTGGCCACGTGGCTCACCTCGTGGGCCAGCACGGCTTCCGCCTCGTCACGGCTCATGCTGTAGAGCAGGCCGGACGACACGGCGACGAGGGAGTCGTCACGGCGGGCACCTGTGGCGAAGGCGTTCATCTCGGGAGAGTCGTAGATCCCCACTTCCGGCATCTTGATGCCAGCCTCACGGGCCTGACGGGCAACAGTGCTCACCAGCCAGTGTTCTGTTTCGTTGCGGGGCTGCTCGATGACCTGGACGCCATAGCTGCGCTTGGCCATCCACTTGGACATCAGCAAGGAGATAAAGGAACCCCCAAAACCGAACACGGCACAGAACACCAACAGACCGGAAATGCTGGACTTGTTGATCCCCAGAACCGAGAACAGGATATTGAGTACCACCCCCAGCACCAGCATGACGGCCAGGTTGGTCACCAGGAATAGCATAATTCGCTTCATATTGACTCCTTGTGAGATATAGATGCATGGTTCGGGCCAATTCACGATCGACCTGATACCACACCTGCCCCCGATCATAGACAGACTCGATGAATGTTTGCTGAATGTCGGGCCCAGCTAAGCTGCCGAGGTGCTCAGCCCAGGGCTGAGATGTCGAGACACCCGCGCAGATCCGCCTCGAGCGGCTGGTCTACGAAGGGGATCTCACCCAGAAATGGGGCCGGCAACAAGGCTTTCAAGGTGGCCAGGTTCTCCGGGTAGCGACTCATGTGCGGATCCACCCGATTGACCACCCAGCCAGCCAGGGTCAGCCCCTGATGGCGGATGGCGGCGCAGGTGAGCAGGGCATGGTTGAGGCAACCCAGCTTGGCCCCCACCACCAGGATCACCGGCAGGCGCTCCTGGGCGACCCAGTCCGACAGCAGATGCTGGTGATCCAGCGGCAAAAACCAGCCCCCCGCCCCCTCGACTATCACCAGTTCGGCACCGGCCCGCTCAATCTCCCGCAATCCAGCCGACAGACCCGCCAAAGGAATGCTCGCCCCCACCTCCTGCGCGGCTATGTGAGGGGCTATGGGGGGCTCGAAGGCATAGGGGTTGACCGAGTCGATGGGCAGCGGGAGGCTGGCGGCCGCTTGCAACTGCTGGGCATCGAGGTTGCGAAGCCCCTCGGGGGTGCGGGCACAGCCGGCGGAAATCGGCTTGTAGCCGGCACAGGCTATGCCTTGGGCGGCGAAGGCTTGCAGCAGGGTGCGGGCGACCAGGGTCTTGCCCACGTCTGTGTCGGTGCCCGTGATGAAATAGGATCTGACCATGATGATTCCTCAGCGCAGTTCAAGGTGGCGCTCTGGCACCACCTGGGTATCAGTGATGGGCTTGTGCCGGGCGGCGAACCTGATGGTGGCCGCCCGGCACAAGGCAAAAATGAGTGATCCCGCGGCCGATCAGCGGCGAACCAGGCGTCCGAGGCAGACCTCATAGCTGGCGGCCAGCAGGCCGTCGGGCTGGCGGTGGCGCTCATAGGCTTCCCCGAGACGCCTCAGGCGCTGGCGGTTGCCAAGCCCCGCGGCCCGCTCGTCATTGACCTGGCTGGCCCCTATGCCCTTGAGATCCCGCAGCAAATCATTGAGCTCCAGATAGGCGAGGGACCAGATGAGACAGGTCAGCTCAGGCGCCTGAAACCCCCCGGCGCCAATGGCCTGCTGCAACTGGGGCAGGGCGAGGAAGCGATTGACGTGGGCGTGCCCGTCGACGACGCCCCAGGCCTCGCGCAACTGCCAGAGGGAATCGACAAGCAGGGTCGAGAACAGCAGCTGGCCGCCGGGCTTGAGCACCCGGTGGATCTCGGCAAACGCCTGGGCCGGGCGCTCGCACCACTGCAGGGCCAGACTGGAGAAGACCCAGTCCAGGCTCTGATCCGCGAAGGGCAGCGCCTCAGCGTCGCCGCACACCAGCCGGGCGCCGCTGCCACGCAGGGCGGCCTGGGCCAGCATGCCGGGGGCGAGATCCAGCCCGTGCAACTGCTGACAACGTCCCGCCAGCGCGGGCAGGAAGAAACCTGTGCCGCAGCCCAGATCCAGCCCGCAAACCGTCAGTTCAGAACCGACCGGCCCGTCCGGCATCAGGTCAAGCAGTGCCTGCCCCACCTCCTGCTGGAAACGGGCATGGGCGTCGTAATGACGGGCGGCCGCCCCGAAGCGGCGGGCGAGCTGGGCCTTGTCGACCTGCTGGAAACGCTCATGCATGGCAAGCCCCCTCGGCACCTGCGCCTGGCAGGCAAGGGCCCAAGGCGTCGAGCAGTCGATCCACATCCTCTTCTCGGTGCGCGGCACTCAGGGTGATGCGAAGGCGCGCCGTGCCGACCGGCACAGTGGGCGGGCGAATGGCGCTGACCCAGACGCCGCTATCCCGCAGCCGCTGGGCCAGTTTCAGGGCAGCGGCGCTCTCCCCTACCAGCAGGGGCTGGATCGGGGTCTCGCTTGTACCAAGCTGCCAGCCCAACGCCTGTGCTCCTTGCCTGAAACGGGCGATCAGCTGGCCAAGATGAGCGCGGGCATCATCAGCAGCGCGTACCAACTCGATACTCTTGCTGACCGCACAGGCCTGGGCGGCGGGCATATGGGTGCTGTAGACATAGTGGCGGGCAAAGTTGACCAGGTACTCTACCAGCTCGCGGCTGCCCCCCACGAAGGCACCGGCGACCCCAAGCGCCTTGCCAAAGGTGCCCATCTGGATGTGCACGCTGCCAGGATCAACCCCTTGCGCCGCCAGGGTGCCGCGCCCTTGTGGCCCCAGCACGCCGAGGCCGTGGGCATCGTCGATCATCAGCCAGTTGCCGCTTTGAGCTGCGAGTGTTGCGAGCTCGCGCCAGGGGCCCTGATCCCCGTCCATGCTGAAGACCCCTTCAGAGACGATCAAGCCCCGGTTTGGTTCGAGTTGACGCTCAAGGGCCGCCATGTCGTTGTGGCCGAAGCGCTTCATCCTGCAGGGGAGCTGGCTGCCCATCTCCTGCAAGGAGGCATGGCTGAGTTTGTCCTGCCACAGCAGGTGCTCCTTGCCGAGCAGGGCCTTGAGCACCGCCTGATTGGCGGAAAAACCGCAGTTGAACAGCAGCACAGCCTCCACCCCGATCCAGTCAGCGAGCGTCTCTTCCAGCTGCTGGTGGGCGCGGCTGTAACCTGTCACCAGGGGCGAGGCGCCGGCGCCAGCACCATAGCGGTCGATCCCCGCTTTGAAGGCGGCCTTGATGGCGGGATGATCGGCGAGCCCCAGGTAGTCGTTGGCAGAGAAGTTGAGGTAGTCGCGCCCATCGACCACCAGCCTGGCACCCGTGGGGCCATCGGTGGCGATGCGGCGGCGCAGCAGGTCCGCCTGCTCGCGCCCGGCCAGGGCCTCCCCCAGCGCAAAGGGGCCTGTGACAACAGGGGAAGTCATGAACGGACGGCACCTGCGCGGGGGCGGGTGGCATCGTAGAAGATCTCGGTCGGCTCGCTCTGGCGGCTCACCTCGGCCAGCAGCTCCTCTTCCTGAACCTGATCCGGCTTCTGGGCCCGCTGGGCGGGACGGATGCCGAGCCGCTTGAACAGCTGCATGTCGCTGTTCTCGTCGGGGTTGGGGGTGGTCAGCAGCTTGCAGCCGTAGAAGATGGAGTTGGCGCCCGCCATGAAGCACATGGCCTGCATCTGCTCGTTCATCTTCTCCCGTCCTGCCGAGAGGCGCACGTGGGAGGCGGGCATCATGATGCGCGCCACCGCTATGGTGCGGATAAATTCGAACGGATCCAGGTTCTCCTCGTTTTCCAGGGGCGTCCCCTTCACCTTGACCAGCATGTTGATGGGCACGCTCTCCGGGTGGCGCGGCAGGTTGGCCAGCGCCATCAAGAGGCCCGCCCTATCCTTGGCCTGCTCCCCCATGCCGACGATGCCACCTGAGCACACCTTCATGCCGGCGCCGCGCACGTGCTCCAGGGTATCCAGCCTGTCCTGATAGGTGCGGGTGGTGATGATGTCACCGTAGAACTCCGGCGAGGTGTCGAGGTTGTGGTTGTAGTAGTCAAGGCCGGCGGCCCCCAGCCGCGCCGCCTGATCCGCAGTCAGCATCCCCAGCGTCATGCAGGTCTCCATCCCCAGCCCGCGCACCTCCTCGACCATGCGGAGGATATAGGGCATGTCCCTCTCCTTCGGGTTGCGCCAGGCGGCCCCCATGCAGAAGCGCGACGAGCCGTTGGCCTTGGCCTCGCGGGCCCGCTCCAGCACTTTTTCCACCTCCATCAGCCGCTCGGTTTCCAGCCCGGTGTGGTAGCGAGCGCTCTGGGGGCAATATTTGCAATCCTCCGGGCAGGCGCCGGTCTTGATGGAGAGCAAGGTGCTCACCTGCACCTCGTTCGGGTCGAAATGGGCGCGGTGTACCGTCTGGGCCTGGAACAGCAGATCGTTGAATGGCAGGGCAAACAGGGCCTGAACCTCGGCGAGGGTCCAGTCGTGACGAAGGGCGTGACCGCCCAGGGTGAGAGCATTCATACATGGCTTCCAGTTGTTATAAGTGGGATCCTGCGCCGCCATCCTGGGATGAAGGACCGCAAAAGCCGCCACAGGCCGACCTCCTCGTTGTGAGGCCTGGCGCCAAGTGGCTGAAATTGTTGGCTAGTGTAGAGAGCGCGCGTAGACTGTCAACACCGACCAGATCAAACCAATTGACAACAGAACACAAAATGACCAATCAAGAATTCGACCTGCACCACGTCTGGCACCCCTATACCTCCCTCACCCATCCCCTGCCCTGCTATGAAGTGGCCAGCGCCAAGGGGGTAACCCTCACCCTCAGCGACGGCCGTGAACTGGTGGATGGCATGAGCTCCTGGTGGGCCTGCGTCCACGGCTATCAGGTGCCGGAACTTGACGCCGCCGCCACTGCCCAGCTCGGCAAGATGTCCCACGTGATGTTTGGCGGTCTGACCCATGCACCTGCGGTGGAGCTGTGCCGCAAGCTGGTGGAGATCACCCCGGCTGGGCTGGATCGGGTGTTTCTGGCAGATTCGGGATCGGTGGCGGTGGAGGTGGCACTCAAGATGGCCCAGCAGTACTGGCACGCCAAGGGGACGCCAAGGGCCAAATTTGTCTCCCTGCGGGGCGGCTATCACGGCGACACCTTCGGCGCCATGAGCGTCTGCGACCCGGATGGCGGCATGCACGAGCTCTACAAGGGCTTCCTGCCGGAGCACCATTTCGTGGCCACCCCGAGCTGCCGCTTCCACGCCCAGTGGGACGAGAGCTGCGTGGTGGAGCTGGCGGAGCTGGTTGCCGATCGCCACGAAGAGATAGCCGCCATAGTGCTGGAGCCCATAGTCCAGGGAGCGGGCGGCATGCGCTTCTATCACCCCCGCTACCTGCAGTGGGTGCGCGCCCTGTGCGACGAGTTCGGCCTGCTGCTGATCGCCGACGAGATAGCCACCGGCTTTGGCCGCACCGGCCAGCTGTTTGCCTGCGACTGGGCGGGGATCAGCCCTGACATCATGTGCCTGGGCAAGGCGCTCACCGGCGGCTACCTGACGCTGTCGGCCACCCTCACCACGGAGCAGGTCGCCCGCACCATCTGTGACGGCAAGGCCGGGGTCTTTATGCACGGCCCCACCTTTATGGGCAATCCGCTGGCTTGCGCGGTGGCCAACGCCTCCATCGATCTGCTGCTGGCCTCGCCGTGGCAGGAACGGGTACAGGCCATCGAGCATCAGCTGCGCACCGAGCTGGTGCAGCTGACCCTCAACTCGGCGGTGGCGGATGTGCGGGTACTCGGCGCCATCGGCGTGGTGGAGATGAAGGAGCGGGTGGACGTGGCGCGCATCCAGCGCAAGTTCGTGTCGCTTGGAGCCTGGATCCGCCCGTTCGGCAAGCTCATCTACCTGATGCCCCCCTTTGTCATCAGCCCCGAGGAGCTGCGGGTGCTGACCCGCGCCATCCATGAGGCCATCACCAGCGGTGAATTCTGAGTCTGGATGAATAGGCCCTGCATGAGAATGCAGGGCCTTTTGGCTCTTTTTCATCAGAATGTGAGCAAGACACCAGAACCCGGCTGGCGAGGGGAGTAGACTGCGCGGGTTTTACCCAACAGATGTACCTTTCCCATGCGCCTCTCCATCACTGCCAAGATCAATTTCTTCCTGCTCTTCATCTTCTCCATGGTATTGGTGTTTTCCGCGGCCTATCAGGCGGTGCGCGAGCGCGACCTCATCCTGACTCTCATCAAGGAGCAGAGCCGCGAGCAGACCGAGGCCTATTTCGACGGCCTCAACATGCTGATGCTGACCGGCAAGATGGAGGCCCGCGACACCCTGCGCGCCAAGTTCCTCGATCACGCCCACGTGGAAGATGCCCGCATAGTGCGCGGAGCGGCGATCAACAAGCAGTACGGGGCGGGTCGCGAGACCGAGGCCCCCAAGGACAGATTCGATGCCCTGGCCCTGGCGGGCAAGGGGAGCCTGGAGGTGGTGCACGACGGCACCCACAGCAAGCTGGTGGTGACCCGCCCCCTGCTGGCCAAGACCGATTTTCGCGGCACCGACTGCACCAGCTGTCACCAGGTGCCGGAGAATACGGTGCTGGGGGCGGTGCGCTTTGACTACTCCCTCGATACCCTCTTTACCCGGGTCGAGCAGAACATTCTCACTTCGGCACTTATTCTCACCGGTATCTTCGGGCTGGGGCTGTTGTTGACCCTCTGGGTCATTCGCACCTGGATAGTCCGCCCCCTCAACCAGCTGACCCGCTCCATGGAAGAGGCCACCGATCTGCACGACTTCGGCCACCGGCTGGAGGGGGATGAAGGGGACGAGATAGGCCGGGTGGCGCTCGCCTACAACCAGATGCTCGACAGCGTGGAGCGCCAGCTCGGCAAGCGCCCCGCCCCCTCGTCCCAGGACGATAAGCCAACGGATCAGTCCAGGTAGTAGAACAGCAGGCTGGCGATCAGGATCAGCAGCAGGATGAAGAGGTTGACGTGCAGCGCATCCTCTTGCCGTCGGCTGCGCCTGCGCTCCAGCGCCAAGACCTCTCGTCACAAGACGACAAGCCGGCGGATCACGCCAGGTAATAGAACAGCAGGCTGGCGATCAGGATCAGCAGCTGGATGAACAGATTGACATGCAACGCATCCTCTTGCCGTCGGTGCTCCAGCGCCAAGACCTCTCGTCCCAGGACGAGCAGCCGGCGGATCACGCCAGGTAGTAGAACAGCAGGCTGGCGACCAGGATCAGCAGCAGGATGAACAGATTGACATGCAGCGCATCCTCTTGCCGTCGGCTGCGCCTGCGCTCCAGCGCCAAGACCCCCAGGGTCAGCAGGCAGCACCCCCAGAGCCCGTGCACCAGCCAGGGGGTCAGGGCAGGATCCCAATAGTCACGCACCTTGACCCCGCCATAGACCAGAAAGCCGTAGGCAATATCGGGGCGGGCATGGTGATAGAGGCCGAGCAGGGCGATGAAGCCGCCCCAGCAGAGGATCACCAGCCCCTGGAGTACCCGTATCCAGCCATCCGGCCCCTGCCTGCGTTCCTTCACTCTCACCCCCTGGCCAACCGACCGGATCCATGCAAGATTCATGGGGAAAACCCCGCAAGGGTCCGACATTTTTGCTTGTTTATCAAACCCGCGCGGGTAAGATTAACGGCTTAGTCTGCCATGGTGGGCCACTCATGCCCGGGCCAGACCCCTAGTGTTGCAAATAGCGCTGCAAGAACAAGCTGGAGACAATATTTCGATGACGCACGCATCCGTAGTAGATGTGCTGACCGGTAAGTATGCGGTTGGCACCACCCAGACAGTGAAAGGGTGGATCCGGACCCGCCGCGATTCCAAGGCGGGGATCTCATTTTTGGCCATATCCGATGGCTCCTGTTTCCATCCGGTACAGGCCGTCGTTCCCAATACCCTGGCCAATTACGAGAATGAAGTGCTGCGTCTGACCACCGCCTGCTCAGTGGAAGTGACCGGTGTGGTCGTAGCTTCCCAGGGCAGCGGCCAGGCCTTCGAGCTGCAAGCCTCCGACGTCAAGGTAGTAGGCTGGGTCGAAGACCCGGACACCTACCCCATGTCTGCCAAGCGCCACAGCATCGAATACCTGCGCGAGCAGGGTCACCTGCGTGCCCGTACCAACGTGGTCGGCGCCGTGACCCGGGTGCGCAACTGCCTGGCCCAGGCCATTCACCGCTTCTTCCACGAAGAAGGCTATCTGTGGATTGCCGCTCCCCTCATCACCGCCTCCGACACCGAAGGTGCCGGCGAGATGTTCCGCGTCTCCACCCTGGACATGGAAAACCTGCCGCGCACTCCCGAAGGCAAGGTGGATTACGACAAGGACTTCTTCGGCAAGGAGACCTTCCTGACCGTCTCCGGTCAGCTCAACGTCGAGACCTATGCCTGCGCCCTGTCCAAGGTCTACACCTTCGGCCCGACCTTCCGCGCCGAAAACTCCAACACCAGCCGCCACCTGGCCGAGTTCTGGATGGTGGAGCCGGAAGTGGCCTTCGCCAATCTGGAAGATAACGCCGCCCTGGCCGAAGCCATGCTCAAATACGTCTTCAATGCCGTGCTGACCGAGCGCCGTGACGATCTGGAGTTCTTCACCCAGCACATCGACAAGGATGCCATCGACCGTCTGGAGCGTTTCGTCGCCTCCGACTTCGCCCAGATTGACTACACCGACGCCATCGAAGTACTGAAGAACTGCGGCAAGAGCTTCGAGTTCCCTGTCTCCTGGGGAATCGATCTCTCCTCCGAGCACGAGCGCTACCTGGCCGAGGAGCACTTCAAGTCTCCTGTGGTGGTGAAGAACTACCCGAAAGACATCAAGGCCTTCTACATGCGCCTCAACGACGACGGCAAAACCGTCGCCGCCATGGACGTGCTGGCCCCGGGGATCGGCGAGATCATCGGTGGCTCCCAGCGTGAGGAGCGCCTCGAGGTGCTGGATGCCCGTCTGGCCGAGATGGGCCTGAACAAGGAAGATTACTGGTGGTATCGCGACCTGCGTCGCTACGGCACAGTGCCGCACTCAGGTTTCGGCCTGGGCTTCGAGCGTCTGGTGGTCTATGTGACCGGCATGGGGAACGTGCGCGACGTCATCCCCTTCCCGCGTACCCCTCGCACCGCCGAGTTCTAAGACGCGCCGAGCCAGACTCGCACCGTGCAAAAGCCGACCCTTGGGTCGGCTTTTTATTTCCTGCTCTCCCGGCTGGGGCGCACCGCCTCTCATCCTGATCCTCGAATAAATCCCCCCACCCCTTCCCCTGCCTGTCACGCTCCCGATCGCCCCTGTTCAAGGGCATATCCATAGTTTTTATGCACTTAAATCGGAAAAGAGTCTGTTATTGAACCACCTCAATTTTTTACCCCTTTAGGGGTGCCAGAATACCCACTAACCCTTTAGGGGCAAATAACGACAGATGCTCCCGGGCCCCAGGGCCGATGCGGACATGGATTCAATCACACGAGGTAATGGAATGATCTTGATGGAATTTTTGGTGGTGCTCGGCTGCTTGCTGCTGGGTACCCGCTTTGGGGGCATGGGACTGGGTCTCATCAGTGGCATAGGTCTGTTCCTGCTGACCTTCGTGTTCGGCCTGGTGCCGGGCGAACCGCCGGTGCAGGTGATGCTGACCATACTGGCGGTGATCGGCTGCGCCGCCACCCTGCAGACCGCCGGTGGCCTCAACCTGATGATGCAGGTGGCCGAGCGTCTGCTGCGCCGTCATCCCCAATACATCACAATACTGGCGCCGCTCACTACCTGGACCCTCACCTTCCTGTGCGGTACCGGCCACGTGGTCTACACCATGTTCCCCATCATCGCCGACATAGCGCTGCAGAAGAACATTCGTCCCGAGCGCCCCATGGCCGTGGCATCCGTTGCCTCCCAGATGGCGATCTGCGCCTCCCCGGTCTCCGTTGCCGTGGTCTCCATGGTCTCCATTCTGGCGGCCGGTCACGGCATAGGTCAGGCTTACGGCCTGCTCGACATCCTGATGATCGCCATCCCCTCCTCCCTGACCGGTGTGGTCATGGCGGCCCTGTGGAGCCTGCGCCGTGGCAAGGATCTGGACAAGGACGAGGAGTTCCAGGCCAAGATCCAGGATCCGGAGCAGCGCGCCTTCGTCTATGGCGGCGGTGAAACCCTGCTCAACACCAAGTTCCCGAAAGAGGCCTACTGGTCAACCTGGATCTTCTTCGCCGCCATCGCCGCCGTGGTCTTGCTCGGTGCCAACGAAGGTTTGCGTCCGGTCTTTACCATCAAGGACAAGACAGGCCCCCTCTCCATGAACCTGGTGATCCAGATGATGATGCTGATCGCCGGCGCCATCATTTTGATGCGCTGCAAGGTCAAGCCGGGTGATATCTCCAACGGCGCCGTCTTCAAGGCGGGCATGGTCGCCATCTTCTCCGTGTTCGGGGTTGCCTGGATGAGCGAAACCTTCTTCCAGGCCCACATGCCGCTGCTCAAAGAGACCCTGGCCCACGTGGTACAGGCCCAGCCCTGGACCTACGCCCTGGTGCTCTTCCTCATCTCCAAGCTGGTCAACAGCCAGGCCGCCGCCCTGACCGCCATCGCCCCCATGGGGCTGGCACTGGGGGTGGAGCCGAAACTGCTGATCGCCTTCCTGCCGGCCAGCTACGGCTACTTCGTGCTGCCGACCTACCCGAGCGATCTGGCCTGTATCGGTTTCGACCGCTCCGGCACCACCCGCATCGGCAAGTTCATCATCAACCACAGCTTCATCATTCCGGGGCTGATAGGGGTCAGCAGCTCCTGCGCCCTGGGCTATGTGCTGACCACCATTCTGCTGTAATCGCAGTCGCGTTTAGCACGCCATTGCCAGACAGGCCCCCGCTTTGGGGGCCTGCTCTTTTCTCCCCCTCTCTGCTCTCCAACAATTTTCCCACTGCTATTTCCAGCCACGACGGCTTTACCTGCGCCCCCGCCACTGGGTAGCATGTGCTCCCTCTTTCACCATCGGAATCTCCCCCCATGTCTCGCGTCATCCTGCTCTGGAGCGGTGGCAAAGATGCCATGCTGGCCCTCTGCCATGCCCGCGATGCGGGTCATCAGGTGGTGGCCCTGGCCACCTTTGCACCGCTAAAGCCCCGATTTCTCGCTCACCCCTTGCCACTGGTGCGCCGTCAGGCGGCGGCCCTGGGTCTGCCCCATCTGCTGGTCACCATAGAAGCGCCATTCGAGCAGGGCTATGAGATGGCGCTGAGTCGCCTGCGGCAGGAGTGGGCACTCGATGGGGTGGTGACCGGCGATATCGACAGCGTGGGGGGCGCACCAAACTGGATCCGCGAACGCTGCCAGCCGCTGGGGCTAACCGTCCACACCCCGCTCTGGCAGCAGTCCCGCCAGGCGCTGCTGGCGGATATGCTGGCGCGAGGCATAGTGGCCCACCTCTCCTGCGTCGATACCCGGGTGCTGGCCCCGGAATGGGTGGGGCGTATCCTGGATGCCGCCACCCTCAGCGAGCTGCAGCAACTGGCCGAGCGAGAGGGATTCGATGCCTGTGGCGAGCAGGGGGAGTACCACAGCATGGTGACTGACGGCCCGGGCTTTGCCGCCCCGTTGCGCCTCGATGGCTGGCAGGTGGCGCACCAGGATCATCTGGCCTATCTGGCCCAGGACGAGCCTGTGCCCACCGAGCAACCATAAAAAACGGGAGGCGATGGCCTCCCGTTTTGCTTGCCGTGCACACCGACCTATTTCGCCAGCTTGCCCAGCACCCGCTGCAGCAGGCGGATGCGCGGCTCTATGCTCTCCAGCAGCAGGAACTCCGCCTCCGAGTGGAAGCCGCCGCCCATGGGGCCCAAGCCATCCAGGGACGGCACGCCGGCCGCGGCGGTGAAGTTGGCATCAGATCCGCCCCCCGCCTCCAGCCAGTTGAAGGAGATCCCCTCGTCTGCCGCCGCCGCCTCCACCAGCGCCATCAACGCCTCGGTGTCGCCACTCGGGCGCATTGCCGGCTTGAAGCTCTGGCGATCCACCTCGACCCGGCAACCGCGCAGGAAGGGGTTGTTGGCCATAAAGCCGAGCCGCTCGTGCACGGCGGCAGCCTCGTCGTTGCTCCAGAAGCGCAGGTCGACTATGGCCTCGGCGAAGTCCGGCACCACGTTGACGCCGGTGCCCCCCTGTACCACACCCACGTTCATGGTGGTGCCCGTCTCCATGTTGACCTGCTCGTTGATCGCCAGCACCCAATGGGCCAGCTCGGTAATGGCGGAAACCCCTTCGGTCAGGGCCGAACCCGCATGAGAAGCCTTGCCGTGGAAGCGGATGCTGTACTTGGCATTGCCCTTGCGGGCGCTGATGAGATCCCCGCTCGGGCGCGCTGCCTCGGCCACCAGCACGCAGCCGCTCTGCCTGGCCTTGGCTACCAACCAATCCCTGGACCAGGGGGAGCCAATCTCCTCGTCGCAGTTGCAGCAGACCAGCACCTTGAGCCTGGCCAGCAGCGCCGGATCCATCCCCTTCAAGGCATACCAGGTGGAGAGCAGGCCGCTCTTCATATCCGACACACCGGGGCCGAAGGCCTGATTGCCTTCGACTTTCAGCGGGCGTTTGGCCGCCGTCCCCTCGGGGAAGACGGTATCCATGTGGCCCACCAGCATGACGTCATAGTGATCCGCCCCCGGGGCATTGGTTGCCTCGAGGCAGGGGCCGCACTCAGGAGCTAACTGGTGGCGCACCACCTGCCAGCCGATGGCCTCATATTTTTCGGTCAGGATGTCGGCCACCCGAGCCACCCCGGCCGGGGTGCGGGTGCCGCAATCGAGATTGATGAGGGGGGCCAGATCCGCCAGATAGGCGTCCAGGGAAAAAGCGTTGCGAGGATCTGTCATCATCGTCTCCAAAGGGCAAAAGGTCGGGCCTCGCCCTTGCGCAGAGTGAATGGAGCGGGCAGCCTGGCCGCCCGCCCCGCCATTACATAAACAGCAGATAGTTGAGCGCCAGCGCCGTCACCAGGGCGCCGGCCATGGGCACGCAGGTGCGCTTGACCACCACGAAGGGGGAGACCTTGGCGATCCCCGCGCAGGCGATCAGCACCGCCGCGATTGGGGAGACGGTGCGGCCTATGCTGGAGGCGAGCTGCATCGGCAGCAGCATGGTTACCGCCGGCACCCCGAACTTGGCCGCCACCGCCGGTGCCAGGGTGGAGAAGCTCAGGAAGGCCGCGTTGCCCGAGCCCATGATGACGGCCGCCACCATGATGAGTCCCACCATCACCAGCGTCATCAGGCCGCTGCCGATCCCGGCATTGCTGGCGGAGTGCAGCAGGGTGTCGATGGCGCCTATGGCCTTGAGGGATTCGGCAAACAGCTCGGCACAGACGATGAGCGCCACTACCGGGCCAAACACCTTGCCCATGCCGTCGAGGAAGCTGGAGAGCCCGGCCATGGCGGTGCGCACCGAGCGGGTGCGCAGCAGCTCGCACAGCATGCCGATAAAGACCGACAGCAGCATGGCCACCTCCACGCTGACGCTGATGCTGGTCACCAGCAGCTTGGAGAAGGTCATCATCAGCACGAAGGGGATGATGGGCAGCAGGGCATACCAGGTCGGTGCCGGCACCTCCTCTTTCCCCTGCTCGTCCAGCTCGGCCGGATCGCCGCGATGCTGGGCGGGATCCCAGCCATCCAGGCGATCGCAGTGACGCTGCCAGAAGAAGTGCAGCACCATGGTCACCAGCAGCATGGGGGCCACCAGCCAGATCTGGTAATCCACGAAGTAGCTGGTCGGATCCATGCCGGACTGGCCGGCGGAGAAGATGGCATTGGTCTGGGTCGGGCCAATCTCGAACGCCTGGGAGGTGGCGATGACGCCACAGGCCGACGCCGGGCTGATACCGAGGTTGCGCATCACGGGGTACATGGTGACCATCAGCAAGAGGCCGAGGCCGGTGGCGGAAGTGACAAACAGCGACACGAAGACCGCCACCAGATAGCAGATGGAGAGCATCAGGTAGCTGGACCGGATGCCCGCCACCGGCTTGACCGCCACCCGCACCAGGGACTGGGAGGCGCCAATGTGGGACATGTAGGTGGCAAAGCCCGCCACCGCCATTATGGTGAGGCCAAGCCCCGCCGCCCGGTAGGAGAAGATCCCCTTGAACACCTCGAACAGGTCGAACAGGACGAACCCCGTGCTCTTGTCGGCGGGCAGTATGGGGTGCAACCCCAGCCAGTAGGCCACCGCGAAGATGGCCATGCCTGCCAGCGCCAGCACCGCCTGCGGGTTGTAATCCTTGACGATGCCGTAGACCACGGCCATCAGCACGAGCAAGACGAATAAGAGTTCCAAAGTGCGCTCCTGATAAGATTATCGAGGATCGAAATCTAGTGGCGAGCCCCTCCTTTCCCCTTGATCCCTATCAATAAAAGTGGCTTGAATGACAAAAAGCAGCATTAAATTTTGATATATCAAATAAAATTGGTACATCAATCCAGTGCCGACGCACTAGAATGCCCTGCATCAGATCCTGACCAACAACCTCCACTTTTTTTGCGTTGGATCAACGCCCGTCAGGGGTGAACTGGCCAAGATGCCCGTCGATACAGAGCGACCATTTCGCACCGGAGAGAGTTATGACAAGCCAAGCCACCGCAGGGACTTCGACCTGCGACTACAAGCTGTGGGACATCCTCGTCGAGTCTGCAAAGGAACGCACCACCATTCGTTATTCCAAGCTGGCCAGGCAGGCCGGGCTGGAACAGTGCCAGGATGAGCTGCGCACCCTGCTGCAACGCATCCGCATGTACTGCACCGAAAACAACCTGCCGATCCTCTCCGCCATAGTGGTGGACGACGTGGGCAAATACACAGGCCTCTCCTCCAGCCTGCCGGATGCGCCCTGGGAGCGGGCCCGGGTCTTCGACCACCAGTGGACCACCCTGCACTGATAGCCCCCTTCCCTCAAAACGCGCCCCCAGGCGCGTTTTGGCTATCTGGCCCCTCGCGATTTCTCCCCCCTCCCCGCTGGTAAAACCAGCCAGCCCGGCCATGAGCGTTGCCATGGCTGGGCCACAATGCCAGAATCGGGCCCTTGCATGATTTCACGTTCGGATTTCAGGGCCCCGGGCCCACAGATATAGGATCTCCCATGGCCACCACCCTCTATGGCATCAAGAACTGCGACACCATCAAGAAGGCCCGCAAGTGGCTGGACGAGGCTGGCATCGACTATCGCTTTCACGACCACAGGGCCGACGGCCTCGAGCCTGCCCGGCTGGACGGCTGGCTGAACCAGCTGGGCTGGGAAGCCCTGCTCAACACCCGGGGCACCAGCTTCCGCGCCCTGCCGGAGGAGGCGAAGCAAGGGCTGGACACCGCAAAAGCCCGTGCCCTGTTGCTGGAACACCCCGCCATGATCAAGCGCCCGCTGCTGGATCGCGATGGCGAGCTCACCCTGGGGTTCAAGGCAGACCACTACCAATCCCTCTTCTCTCGTTAAACTTTTCTGTTAAGGAACGCCGATGTCGGATGTCATCGCACTGGCCAAGGATCTTATCCGCCGCCCCTCAGTTACCCCGCTGGATGAAGGGTGCCAGACCCTGATGGCGGAGCGCCTCGAGCGCCTCGGGTTCGTCATCGAACCCATGGTGTTTGAAGACACCACTAACCTCTGGGCCCGCCGTGGCAGCGAGGGGCCGCTGTTCTGCTTCGCCGGCCACACCGACGTGGTGCCCGCCGGGCCGCTGGACAAATGGCATACGCCGCCGTTCGAGCCGACCATCATGGATGGCATGCTCTATGGGCGCGGCGCCGCCGACATGAAGGGGTCGCTGGCCGCCATGGTGGTGGCCACCGAGCGCTTCGTGGCGGCCCACCCGGATCACCAGGGTTCCATCGCCTTTCTCATCACCTCGGATGAAGAGGGGCCCTTTATCAACGGCACAGTGCGCGTCATCGACACCCTGGAGGCGCGCAACGAGAAGATCCGCTGGTGCATCGTCGGCGAGCCCTCCTCCACCGCAGTGGTAGGGGACGTGGTGAAGAACGGCCGTCGCGGCTCCATCACCGGCGATCTGCTGGTGCGCGGGGTACAGGGCCACGTGGCTTATCCTCATCTGGCAGACAACCCCATCCACAAGGCGGCGCCTGCCCTGGCGGAGCTCGCCGCCACCGTCTGGGATGAGGGCAACGCCTACTTCCCCCCCACCAGCTTCCAGATAGCCAACATCCAGGCCGGAACCGGCGCCTCCAACGTCATCCCCGGCGAACTGCAGGTGCAGTTCAACTTCCGTTTCAGCACCCAACTGACCGACATGGACATCCGCGAGCGGGTCGAGGCACTGCTGACCCGTCACGGTCTGGACTTTGAGCTGAAGTGGACCCTCTCAGGCCAGCCCTTCCTGACCGACACCGGCGCCCTGCTGGAGGCCACCGTCGCCGCCGTGGCCGCGGTCAACGGTCAGCAACCAGCCCTGCTCACCACGGGCGGAACGTCCGATGGACGCTTTATCGCCCCCACCGGGGCTGAGGTCATCGAACTGGGCCCGGTCAACGCCACCATCCACAAGGTGAACGAGTGCGTGAAGGCGGACGATCTGGATCTGCTGGCGGACATGTACCAAGGGGTGCTGGAGCACTTGCTGGCATGACCCAGGATCAACTGCTTGGGCTCGACGAGAGCCACCTCATTCTGGTGGGGCGCGGGCCCCATCGCCTGACCGCCGCCACCGCGGCGGCCTTCAACGACATGCAGGTGGCGGCCGCCTATGAAGGGTTCAACCTGCAGGCCGCCTCCAGCTGGCGCAGCTTCGAGCGCCAGCTCGCCATCTGGAATGGCAAGTGGCGCGGGGAGCGGCCCCTGCTGGATGCCGACAACCGGCCGCTGGATGCGCTGCAGCTGGGGGAGACAGAGCGGCTGCACGCCATCTTGCGCTGGAGCGCCCTGCCGGGCACCAGTCGCCATCACTGGGGCACGGATCTCGACATCTATGATCCCGACTGCCTGCCCGCCGGTACCAGGCTGGCGCTGGAGCCCTGGGAGTATGAGGCGGGAGGCTGGTTTGCCGATCTCGGCGAGTGGCTCGGGGATCACATGAGCGACTTCGGCTTCTTCCTGCCCTATGCCAAACCGCTGGACGCGGCTCAGGGGGTCGCCTACGAGCCCTGGCACATCAGCTTCGCCCTGGAGTCCGCTGAACAGCGGCTGGATCCGGATGCGCTGGCGCTTTGCCTGCAACAGGCGGATATTGAAGGCAAGGCGTGCATACTGTCCCATCTCGACGAGATCCTGGCCCGTTATGTCACTGCCGGTCACACCGAAAGGAGAATCCGATGAGCGTGTGGTTATGGATAGGCCTGCCGCTGCTGTTTTTGCTCGGCCTGTTTCTCAATGCCATCAAGGACATGAAACAGCTCGAAAAGCAGTTGCCGAAATACAAGGACAAGATCCGGGAAGTCAAGGACGACGAGGACGACTGACCTCCCCCGCAGGAGCCCGATGGCGCTCCTGCGCCCCCACCCCGGCCTGCGAACAACCCGGCACCCGCCTCCTGAAAATGGGCACCAATTGCCACTCCTTCCCCCTCTTTCTCGTCCCCCTCAGGCCCCGCGCCTACTGCTTAAAAACAGCACAACAACCGTAAAAAACTGCAAATCGATGCACAATTAAGCCACACAAAGGGGTGCAATCTGCATATAATGTGCCTGTTTTGCCGCCCGCCATAAGGAGTTCGCCATTGGATGCCACCACCATCAACAGTTTCTTTTTTATCGGTGCCTTGTTGGTGGGAGCCAGTGTCCTGTTAAGTGCGCTCTCGTCCCGGGTCGGCATCCCCATCCTGGTCATCTTCCTCGCCGTCGGCATGCTGGCCGGTGAAGATGGCCCCGGCGGCATCCACTTCGCCGACTACTCTGTCGCCTACCTGGTGGGTAACCTGGCGCTCGCAATCATCCTGCTGGATGGCGGCATGCGCACCCGGGTCTCCTCCTTTCGGGTCGCACTCTGGCCTGCCCTCTCGCTCGCCACCGTCGGGGTGGCCATCACCACAGGCCTGACCGGTCTGGCCGCCGCCTGGCTGTTTGACCTCAACCTGATGCAGGGGATGCTCATCGGGGCCATCGTCGGCTCCACCGATGCGGCGGCTGTCTTCTCCCTGCTCGGTGGACGCAGCCTCAACGAGCGGGTCAGCGCCACCCTGGAGATAGAGTCCGGCAGCAACGACCCCATGGCAGTCTTTCTCACCGTCACCCTGATAGAGGTGCTGGCCAGCGCCCAGCAGGGGCTGGACGCCGGCTTCCTGCTGCTGCAACTCATCAAGCAGTTTGGCCTCGGCGCCGGCATAGGCCTGGCAGGGGGCTGGCTGCTGTGGCGGCTCATCAACACGGCCCGCCTGGCCCCAGGGCTCTATCCGCTGCTCACGGTGAGCGGCGGCCTGCTCATCTTCGCCCTCACCACGGCAGTGGGGGGCAGCGGCATCCTCGCCATCTACCTCACCGGCCTCCTGCTCGGCAACCTCTCCCTGCGCAGCCGCAGCACCACCTTGTCGGTGCTGGACGGTCTGACCTGGCTCAGCCAGATCGGCATGTTCCTGGTGCTGGGGCTGCTCGCCACCCCGAGCAATCTGCTGCCCATCGCCGTGCCGGCGCTGGCCCTGGCCATGTGGATGATCCTCTTTGCCCGCCCGGTGTCGGTCTGGATAGGCCTGCTGCCGTTCAAGAACTTCGCCCCCCGGGAGCGCTGGTTCATCTCCTGGGTCGGCCTGCGTGGCGCCGTGCCCATCATACTGGCGGTCTTCCCCATGATGGCGGGGCTGCCCAACGCCCAGCTCTACTTCAATGTCGCCTTCTTCGTGGTGCTGGTCTCCCTCATACTGCAGGGCAGCTCGCTGCCGCTGGCCTCCAGGCTGGCGCGGGTCGAGGTGCCGGCGCCGCCGTCCCCCATCAACCGCTCCGGGCTCGAGATCGATCTCGACAGCCAGTGGGAGACCTTCGTCTATCGCCTGAGCGCCGAGAAGTGGTGCATAGGCTCGCCCCTGCGGGAGCTGCGCATGCCGGAGGGCACCCGCATCTGCGCCCTGTTCCGCGGCCAGGAGCTGCTGCACCCCTCGGGCAGTACTTGCCTGCAGTCGGATGACATCCTCTGCGTCATCGGCCACGAGCGGGATCTCCCCGCCCTCGGCCAACTGTTCAGCCAGGCGCCGGAGCAGGATCTGGGCCCGCGCTTCTTCGGTGACTTCCTGCTGGAGGCGACCGCCAGGCTGGTGGATCTCGCCCCGCTGTACGGGCTGGATGTGAGCGAGGTGGCGGATCAGACCCTGGGCGATTTCATTGCCCATCAGTTGGGCGATAATCTGGTAGTGGGTGACCACGTCGCCTGGCAGGGCCTGCTCTGGACGGTGGCGGAGATGGAAGAGGGTGAGCCTCGCAAGATAGGGGTACGCTTCCTGGAAGAAGATCCGGTCTAGGACGCAAGCCGGACCCTGTTCAATACACATACTCGGCGCCCGTTCCCGCCAGGACGGTGAACCGGCGCCCGGCGAGAAGGGAGTGACCCATGCCTTATGAAACCCTGTTGTCTGGTCTCTATCCTCCCTCCCCCCGACTGGGGCTGATCGAGGGCTTCTTCGGCAAGGGCTGGAGCTGGGAGGCCCGTGCCCGCTACGCTCAGTGGCTGCCCCGCCATGGCTATGGCTTCTACCTCTATGCCCCCAAGGAAGACGGCTATCTGCGCAAGCACTGGGCCGAGCCCTGGCCGAGGGAGCAGCTCGACCACCTGCGCCAGCTGGCCCAACAGTGCCGGGACAACGGCCTCGCCTTCGGTGTGGGCCTGAGCCCCATGGGCGCCCATCACGACTACGCGCACAAGCGCCCGGCCCTGCTCGAGAAGGTGCGCCTCATCGAGGAGGCGCTCAAGCCCGACATCCTGGCGGTGCTGTTTGACGACATGAAGGGGGACACCCCGGATCTCGCCCACTGGCAGCTCACCATAGCCCACGACATCGCGGCCCACACCGGCGCCAGCCGTCTCATCTTCTGCCCCAGCTACTACTCGACGGATCCTGTGCTGGAGAAGGTGTTCGGCGCCATGCCCCCCCACTATCTGACGGATCTGGGCCAGGGGCTGGACAAGGGTTTTGACATCTTCTGGACAGGCCCCAAGGTCTGCTCCACCGACTACCCGGCCGCGCACCTCAAGCAGGCCGCCGACTGGCTGCACCGCAAGCCCTTCCTGTGGGACAACTACCCGGTCAACGACGGCAGCAAGGCGAGCAGCTTCCTGCACCTGCGCGCCTTCGAGAACCGCCCCGCCGAGCTGGCGGAGCTGACCGCTGGCCACGCGGTCAATCCCATGAAGCAGGCGGCGCTCTCCGTGCTGCCGCTCGCCACCCTGCCCATGAGTTACCGACTCGGCCACCAGTACGATCCGGATCAGGCGCTGCACACCTCCCTCAACGCCACCTGCGGGCCGCAGATCTCCGCCATGATAGAGGCGGATCTGCCGCTGTTTCAGGACATAGGCCTGGCCCAGCTCACCCCCGAGCAACTCACCCACCTCAAGCACCGCTATCTGCCGTTCCAGGATCAGAGCTGCGTGAACGAGATCCTGCGCTGGCTGGCGGGGGAATATGTGTTCGATCCGGACTGCCTCACCGACTGACACCTCGCCGGACGCCCAATAAAAATGCCACCTCCCCTTCACCAGGGGAGGTGGCATTTTTCATTCCGATCGCCTCAGCCGAAGGCCAGCCAGACGCCGACAAACAGCATGAGCGAGCCGGCGATGCGGTTCATCAGGGTGACGTTGCCGCTCTTGGCGAGGAAGTGGCGCAGGGTGCGGCCACCGCTCGCATAGAGCAGCAGGCAGGAGAACTCGATGACCAGGATGAGCACCACCAGAGCGCTGATCTGGGGTGCCATCGGCTTGGCCGCATTGATGAAGGGGGGCAGCAGGGAGACCATGAAGGCCCACCCCTTGGGATTGGCGATGGCGGTGACGAAACCCTGCAGCGCCAGCCCGAGCGGCTTGGTCTCCTGGCCAGCCGAGAGATCCGCCGGAATCGCCATCTTGCCCTTGGCTTGCCACATCTGGATGCCGAGCCAGACCAGATAGGCTCCACCCACGTACTTGAAGGCCGAGAACAGGGCCGGATAGTTGAGCATGACGGCCGCCACCCCGACCACGGAGAGCACAGAGACCAGGCCGACCCCGATGAGCTCTCCCCACATCATGTGCAGGGTTCGGCGCACCCCCAGGCTCATGCCCAGGGTCATCGCCAGTGTCATGCACATGCCGGGGGTCACGGAGACAAAGAAAAACGTGGGAACAAAGAGCGCCAAGATGGCGGGATCAATCCAGTCGGACACACTACACCTCCAGATAACAAGCAGTCGATCTTGCCTATCACACTCTTTTAACACAAGAAAAACCTTTGCGTTCGGCACGGATTTCACCTTAAAAACCCTGTGACAATAGTTGTCGCGCCTGTGTAAGATGCCGCCTCACTCCTCTTTTGGGTTAGGATCTTTCATGTCTTTGAATAATCTGTCCATTCGTCTGCAAGTTCTCATTCCACTACTGCTCGCCAGCCTGCTGATGCTGCTCATGGCCGTGATCAGCAAGCAGGAGATAGACGGTGCCATCAAGGACATGAACGACACCACCACCAGCGTCACCCGCCACAAGGATGACATCGCCGCCCTGATCCACGCCACCTACCGGCTGCGCACCAATGCCATCTACGGCCTCTACGATCAGGCCCGCTTCGCCGAGCTGCCCGGCACGCTCAATGCCGCCGAGCAGGAGATAAATGGCCTCTTGTCCCGGCTGGTGATCCCCGGTGCCGAGCAGGACAACAGCCAGGTGGCGGCGGCCCTGCAGGCCTATCTCGGCCACACCCGCAGCAACATGCTGCCACTGCTGACCCAGCAGTACAGAGACGGGACCAAGCCCGCCGGCTATGAGCAATCCAGGCTGCGTTTTCGCGAGCTGGGGGAGCAGTTGATCAAGCAGATTGACACCCTCTCTGCCCACATCAATCAGCTGATCCAGCAGGAGATAGCCCAGGAGCAGGCCCACTACCAGGCCACCCTGCTTCAGACCCTGCTGCTGATGGCCGCCACCCTGGTCGCGGCCCTCTGCGGCGGCTGGTGGCTCTCCGGTCGCATCGTCCAGCCCATAGGCCAGTTGCAGGAGGTGATGCACGCCGTCGCCCTCGGTCGCTTCAACGTGCGCGCCAAAGCCGAAGGCAACAACGAGCTGGGCCAGCTGGCCAAGGACATCAACCAGACCCTGAGCCAGCTTGGCAGCACTATCCAGGCCCTGACCGGCATCAGCGGCAACGTGGCCTCCGCCGCCACCGAACTGGCCGCCGTCATGACCCAGTCCGAGGCCAACGCCCAGCAGCAGCGCAGCGAGACCGAGCAGGTGGCCTCCGCCGTCACCGAGCTGGCCAGCACAGCCGACAACGTCAACCACAATGCCGCCCTGGCCGATGAGCTGGCGCGAGAGGCCAACAGCCGGGTCGAGCAGGGGCTGGCCCTGTTTGCCGAGAGCATCCAGGCCAACGGCCGCATGGCGGGCAGCCTGGAGAACGCCGCCACCGTAGTGGCGCGGCTCAAGTCCCAGTCCGAGCAGATCGGCAAGGTGATAGAGGTGATTCAGAGCATCTCGGAGCAGACCAACCTGCTGGCGCTCAACGCCGCCATCGAGGCCGCCCGCGCCGGCGAAACCGGCCGTGGTTTTGCGGTGGTGGCCGACGAGGTACGCCTGCTGGCGGCGCGGACCCAGGACTCCACCAAGGAGATCCAGGCCATCATAGAGCAGTTGCAGAGCCAGTCCCTGTCGGCCAACAGCGGCGTACAGGAGACCCTGGAGATCCTCGGCCACAACCAGCGTCTCTCCGCCGAGGTGCAAGACCTGCTGGGAGGCATCACGGAGGCGGTCAACCAGATCAATGGCGCCAATGCCCAGGTGGCCACCGCCGCAGAGGAGCAGTCCTGCGTCACCGCCGACATCAGCCGCAACATCACCAACATCCACGAGATAGTGAACCAGAACGTGGCCGGCATCACCCAGAGCGCCGCCGCCAGTCACGAACTGTCACAGCTCGCCGAGCAGCAGCGCAGGCAGCTCGCCCAGTTCCAGCTGTAATCCTCCCCCTTCTCTTTGGCAGACCCCGGGCCCGGCACCGGGGTCTGTCCCCTCCCGTTTAAAACGGCTTTTTGCCCACAAGGCGCCATTAGGGGCTGGGCTGCATCCACAAATATGGGTATGGTAGAGGCACGTCATTCCCCCTCACCCAGAGAACACCATGAGCCTGAAGTTCAAGAAACCCGCCTTTATCGCTTTGGGGCTCATCGCCCTCGTGTCCGCCACCTGGCTCGATTTCTATCTGCCGGAACACACCATAGCCACCATCACAGGGGTCGAGGTGAAGCGCACCGACAAGGATGGTCCCATCAGCCAGAAGAACCCGGCCGACGGCCCCATCACCGACGTCTATTACATCTACACCGAGCGTCCCGGCGAGAAGATCCGGGTGTTCCGCAATGAAGATACCGGCTGGGGCTGGCCCTTCTACTTCAAGTTCAATGCCGCCGACGTCCAGGCCAAGGCCAAGTCCATGGAGTTCGAGAAGCGCCTGGCCATCATCACCTCCTACGGCTGGCGCGTGAACATGTTCTCCCTCTTCCCCAACGTCACCAAGATAGAGAGCACCCAGCCCGATGCCTCCACCTGGAGCTTCTTCCGCTGGTTCTGGTTCGGTGTCTGGGCGCTGGTGATGGGCAAGGCCGCCATCGCGACCTGGCGCTACTTCGACCGTCTCGAGGACGAGATATGAGGGGCGCACCGGCATCAGGCGGAGACGGGCAATGACGGAACCGAGCAAGACCCGCACCAGCTTCTACCGGCGGCTCTACGTGGCCCATCTGATAAGCCAGGGCACGGACACTGTGCCCGCCATCATGGCCGCCACCGGCATGCCGCGCCGCACCGCCCAGGACACCCTGAGTGCCCTGGCCGAACTCGATATCAGTTGCGCCTTCGAGCAGACCGAGGGGGCCCGCCACCTGCAGGGCCACTATCGCATCAGCGACTGGGGCCCCATCAATCCTGACTGGATCAAGGCTCAACTGCCGGTCATCAAGCAGACCCTGGGTTATCCCTGAGGGCGAGCTGGCAATCGATAAATAGAGAGGGGAGCCCAGGCTCCCCTCTCTATTTATCTGCAGGATGCGCCCCCTATTCCGGGAAGGGCTCCTCCGGCAGCGGATCCGCCGACTCCCCCTTGGTGCAGTCGATGATGGAGCGCTTGGGGTTGCCCGGGTCACGCAGCAGCAGGGGGGCCTCCCCCCTGTCGTGTTTCTGCTCGTCGGCAAACTCGCTGCCGTAGGCGTTGTGGGTCAGCCTGCGCGCATTGGCGATGGGGGTATCCACAAACAGGGCGTGCACCTCGAAGGTCGAGGCCGGGATCAGGAATCCCGTGATGGGCAGGCCATGAAGCTCCTGGTGGGTCTTGTACCAGGCGAAGCCGTCTGACGTCTTGTCGGGGGTGAAGGTCTTGAGCAGCGGGTGGGACGGCTCACCGCTCTCGCTGTCCAGGTAGAGATCGTCCAGATCGCAGGTCGCCAGCCCCTGCCACATCCTCTCGAAGGGGGTGGCACAGGCCGTCAATTGCATACATGTCAGCAGTGCCAACGTCCCTTTCCACATGCCCAACCCCTTATTCGATGTCCGAGTTCTTAGTCAAATGCCCTTAGACGCCCCACCAGCAGATCGATGAAGCCGACCCTGTCCAGCCCCAGCAACACCCGCGCATTGGCCGGTCTGCCGGTGAGCCCGTAGCGATCCACTACCGTCATGCCGGTAGTATGGGTGCCTCCGGTTTCGATATCGACCCGGCACTCTACCCCATGGAACAGCGTCGGTGCCAGCAACCAGGCGATGGTACAGGGGTCATGGAGCGGCGCGCCAGCAAATCCCCACTTGGGATCCCTGTGGTAAATCATGAAGAAATCGAGCAGATCTGCCACGCACTGGGCCACCGGATTGGGGATGGCGCGCACCCGCGCTATGTCCTCGTCCATCACCTGGGCCTCGTGGGTCACATCCAGCCCGCACATTGTGATGGGGATACCGGCGTTGAACACCATATCGGCTGCTTCCGGGTCCACATAAATATTGAATTCCGCCGCCGGGGTCCAGTTGCCCGCCCCCGCCGCGCCGCCCATCAAGACGATGCGAGCAATCTTGGGCTTGAGCTCGGGATGGGCCGCCAGCAGCAGGGCGATATTGGTCAGCGGCCCGGTCGGCACCAGGGTGACCGGCTCCGGGCTCTCGCGCAGGCACTTGGCCATCAATTCGAGGCCCGTCATGGCCTGGGGCGCAAAGGCGGGATCCGGCAGTGTGGGGCCGTCGAGACCCGATTCGCCGTGAACGTTGTCGGCGATAATGAGCTCGCGCATCAGGGGTTTGGGCGCCCCCGCCGCCACCGGAATGTCGTGGCGACCGAGCAGGGTGAGGATGCGCAGGGCGTTGTTGAGGGTCTTGTCCGGGGTCTGGTTGCCCGCGCTGGTGGTGACCGCCAGCACCTTGAGCTCTGGGCTCGCCAGCGCCAGTATGAGGGCGATGGCATCATCGTGGCCGGGATCGCAATCGAGAATAACGGGCAACGCCATGGAGAGGCTCCTTACGACATGACAGGGAGCCATACCTTAGCAAGCCAGCGCCGAATGAACTCGGGAAGGGGTCACAAAACGGCATCGTCCTGCATTATCAATCACTTGCCACCAGGCCCGCCGGGCAGGCACTGGCCAGTTCGTCCCGATTCGCCCAGCGCCGCCGCTTGGAGTATGATCGCCCCCCGTTTCCAGCCCGCAGCCGCCCATGTCCGCCATCGTCGATACCTTTATCGCCCCCCCTTGCAGTGCCCAAATAGAGATCCTGTTCGAGGATGAACACCTGCTGCTCATCAACAAGCCGAGCGGCCTGCTGAGTCTCTCGGGCAAGAACCCGCAGAACCTCGACTCTGTCCACCATCGGCTGGTACAGGATTACCCCGGCTGCACCCTGGTGCACCGCCTCGACTTTGGCACCTCGGGGATCATGGTGGTGGCCAGAGACAAGGCCATCAACGGGATGCTGTGCCAGCAGTTCAGCCAGCGGGCGGTGGGCAAGGCCTATGACGCCCTGCTGTGCGGCCATCTGACGGACGATGAGGGGGTGATCGACGCCCCCATCGCCAAGGACCCGGCGATCTTCCCCCTGATGAAGATCTGCGCCAGCGGCAAGCCCGCCCGCTCCCGCTATCGGGTGGTGGAGCGACTGGTGCGCGAGGGCGCTGGGGGCGAGCACTTGCCATTGACCCGGGTCAGCCTGGTGCCGGAGACGGGCCGCACCCATCAGCTGCGCATCCACAGCCAGCTGCTGGGTCACCCCATACTCGGCTGCGATCTCTACGGCGGTCTGCTGTTGCCGGGCTGTGAGCAGGCGCCAAGGCTGATGCTGCACGCCAGCGCGCTGGATTTCGTGCATCCGGTGAGCGGCGAGCCGATGCAGATCCGCTGTGCAGCGCCTTTTTAGGGGCAATCAGTAGAGGCCGTCAGTAGATGACAATAGACGCGAGTGTGGCGGGAATAGTGAAAAAGGTGACGGGAGAAGAAAAGGGGCAAACGGTGGATAAAGATAGGGGCCGCGCTTTCGCAACGGCCCCCACCCCCCACTCGTGGTGGTGCTATCAGATCAGCTTGCGGGCGGCGCCCAGCACGATCTTGATGGCATCAGATTCGGTTCTCGCCATGGTTTCGGCGTTCGGGATTTCCTGCTGGGTACGGTTCACGATGACACCGGCCACCATGCCGGCGCGCAGGCCCTGGCTGGTGCACATGGTCAGCAGGGTGGCAGATTCCATCTCGTAGTTCAGCACGCCCATGGCTTGCCACTCTTTCATGGAACCCTGGAAACGGCTCACTACGCGGCCGGATACGGTGTCATAACGCTCCTGACCCGGGTAGAAGGTGTCGGAAGAGGCAGTCACACCCACGTGCAGCTTGGAACCCATCTCCTTGGCGGTGTTGACCAGCGCAGTGGTGCAGTCGAAGTCTGCCACGGCCGGGAACTCCATGGGTGCGAAGTGCAGGCTGGCACCGTCGAGGCGCACGGAACCGGTAGTGACGATCACGTCGCCCACGTTCAGGTGCGGCTGGATGGCACCCGTGGTGCCGATGCGCAGGAAGGTATTGATACCCAGCTGGGCCAGCTCTTCCACCGCGATGGAGGTGGACGGGCCGCCGATACCGGTGGAGCAGATGATCACGGCCTTGCCGTCCATCTCGCCGCGCCAGGTAGTGAACTCACGATGGCTGGCCAGGTGCACAGGGTTGTCCAACAGCTCTGCGATGCGCTTCACGCGCTCGGGGTCACCGGGAACGATCGCCAGGGTGGCGCCTTGCAGATCCGCTTTCTTCAAACCCAAGTGAAATACATCAGACATAGTGGACTCCTGGTTGCATCCCGCCGCCTCGCAGCCGAGCGCAGTTAAGGTGATTCTTTATGGTATTTTCGAGCCTGTTTCCCTCCATTGGGGAAGGCGCCAACTATGGTCGAAAGCGCTTTCCAATTCCTTGACGCGCTTCACACTTCCGCGCATCAGCGGCCCTAAAAAACCGGCAAAACGTTTGCTAACCTGATGAATTTCTTGAAAAACGTTTTTATACCGAACAAGAGGCAAGGGCCCTTGTCAATCCCCGCCTGGCCCCGGTTTTTCGGTACGTGATCGAGTCCATAAAGTTGCCAATCAGATACCATTGACCCCTTTTCATCCCCTCTGGCGCTGTTATGTTGGGGCCCGCATACCACTTAATGGCTAATCATACGGAGTCCACCATGGCGACATTCAAGTTCTACATTCCCGCGGTCAACCTGATGGGGGCGGGCTGCCTGCAAGAGGCGGCGGCCGACATCCAGGGTCATGGCTTTCGCAAGGCGCTGATCGTCACCGACAAGATCCTCAACCAGATAGGCGTGGTCGCCAGGCTCACCGCCCTGCTGGCAGAACATGGCATTGAAAGCGTGGTTTTCGATGAAACCAAGCCAAACCCCACCATGGCCAACGTCGAATCCGGTCTGGCCATGATCAAGGCCCATGGCTGCGACTGCGTCATCTCGCTGGGGGGCGGCTCCCCCCATGATTGCGCCAAGGGCATCGCCCTGGTGGCCACCAACGGGGGCTGCATCCAGGATTACGAAGGGGTGGACTGCTCCGCCAGGCCGCAGCTGCCGCTCATCGCCATCAACACCACTGCCGGTACCGCCTCCGAGATGACCCGTTTTTGCATCATCACCGACGAGGCCCGCCAGGTGAAAATGGCCATCATCGACAAGCACGTCACCCCGCTGATGTCGGTCAACGACCCCGAGCTGATGCTGGCCAAGCCGGCCGGTCTCACCGCCGCCACCGGCATGGACGCCCTGACCCACGCCATCGAGGCCTATGTCTCCACCGCCGCCACCCCGGTCACCGATGCCAGTGCCGTGATGGCAATTCAGCTTATCGCCAAACACCTGCGCACTGCCGTCAACCAGGGGGACGACCTGCACGCCCGCGAGCAGATGGCCTATGCCCAGTTCCTGGCCGGCATGGCCTTCAACAACGCCAGCCTCGGCTATGTGCACGCCATGGCCCATCAGCTCGGCGGTTTCTACGACCTGCCCCACGGGGTCTGCAACGCCGTGCTGCTGCCCCACGTGCAGGCCTACAACGCCCAAGTGAGCGCCGTACGTCTGAAGGAGGTGGCCCGCCACATGGGGGTGGATGTGAGCGCCATGAGCGACGCGCAGGGGGCCGAGGCGGCCATCGCCGCCATCAAGCAGCTGGCGCTGGATGTGAAGATCCCGGCTGGTCTGGAGCAGCTGGGCGTCAAGGCAGATGATTTCGACGTGCTGGCCAGCAACGCCCTGAAAGATGCCTGCGGCTTCACCAACCCCAAGCAGGCAAGCCACGAAGAGATAGTCGCCATCTTCCGCGCCGCCATGTGACGGAGTAATTATGTGTCAGGGCCGCCACGCGGCCCTTTTTATTGGCAGGAGGATCAATGGCTTTTTACTTCCGCACGGGGAGTGGGTATGATTTGCCGAGCTAAAAAGACTGTATGGATGATCTGAACCCGATATGCGGATGAAACACCTGATTGCCGCGGCCCTGACCGCCCTCACCCTGTCCGGTTGCAGCCTGGTCTATCGCATCGATATTCCTCAGGGCAACTATGTGGAACAAAAGCAGGTCGACAAGCTGCGCCAGGGCATGACCCGCGAGCAGGTCGAGTTCGTGCTGGGTTCTCCCATGCTGCGCGACGGCTTTGACCCCAACACCTGGTACTATCTCTATGAGTTCCAGCCAGGTCGTGGTGACAAGGAGCGCAAGGAGCTGACCCTGAACTTCGTGGGAGACAGACTCGCCACCGCCACGGGTGACTTCCCCCTCCCCGCCGCCTTCACGACCCCGCTCTGATAGCATCACAAAACCGGCCAAGGCCGGTTTTCTCTTGTCTGGCCTCCGATCGGGTTTCACAGGGGCGCACTCCCTGAACCATGATCAAGGAGGTCAACACCCCTCGTCATCCCCTCAAGGAGATCACATGAGCCAGATCCTGATCGCCGGGGCAACCGGTCTGGTCGGCCAGGCCCTTATCCGTCAGCTCGGCCCCGAGCACCGGCTGACCCTGCTCTGCCGCCAGCCGGGCGAGGCTGCCCCCAATCGGCACTGGCTGCCGGTGAACTTCGAACGCCTCGACGAGGTGGCGCTGCCCAACGCCGTCGACATGGCCTTCTGCTGCCTCGGCACCACCCGCAAGGACGCCGGCTCCGATGGGGCGTTTCGCCGGGTCGATCACGACTATGTGCTGGCCTTTGCCGCCCTCGCCCGCCGCCACGGCTGCCGGCGCCTGCTGGTCGTCTCCAGCCTGGGAGCCAACCCCGGCTCCCCCGCCCTCTATCCCCGCACCAAGGGCGAGATGGAGCAGGCCTTGCTGGCGCAGGCGTGGCAGCGGCTCGTCATACTGCGCCCCGCCATGCTGCTCGGCCACCGCCAACCCCCGCGCAGATCCGAGCAGATAGTTCAGGCCATCTATCCCTGGATAAAACCCCTGCTGCAGGGGCCCCTCAGGCGCTGGCGGGCCATAGAGGCGAGCCAGGTGGCGCACGCCATGACGGTGCTCGCCAACCAGGCTCAGGGGGTCGAGATAGTGCAGAACGAGCGACTGCTCACCCTGTAAGGCCGAGATCAGTGCAGCCCCTATGGTAAAACATCCAATAGAAAAGAGGCGCCGTGGCGCCTCTTTTCATTGCTCGGTCTCCCCGCATCAGGTCGATTCGCCGTCGTCCCGCTTGCGGTGCACGTCGGGGCGCCCGCCGGTGACCACGTCGGCCCGTCCCTCTTCCTTGGCCTTCTCCGCCCGCTTCTTGCGCATCTCCTTGGGATCGGCGATGAGGGGACGGTAGATCTCGATGCGATCCCCGTCCTGCACCGGCTCGCTTCCCTTGACCGGACGGCTGTAGATGCCGAACTTGTTGACCGAGAGATCGATCTCCGGGTGTTTCTGCACTATGCCGGACTGCTCGATGGCAGCCAGCACGCTGGTGCCCGGGGCCACCCGGATGCACAGCACGGTTTGCCGCTCGGGCAGGGCATAGGCCACTTCGACATTGAGCAGATCAGACACCGTAGACCACCTTGGCGCGGTTGGAGAAGGCGAGCACCATGGAACTCACCAGGTCGCGGAAGATCTGGCCAAAGGCCAGCTCGATCAGCTTGGAGGTAAATTCAAAGTCGAGATCGAACTCCACCTTGCAGGCATCCACGTCCAGCGGCGTGAAGGTCCACCAGCCCGCCAGCTTGCTGAAGGGGCCCTCCACCAGCTCCATCTTGATGGCGCGGTTGGCGTCGAGCAGGTTGCGGGTGGTAAAGGTCTTGGCGATGCCTGCCTTGGCCACATCCACCGAGGCCATCATGTAGTCCTCACCCGTCTCGTGAACGCGGCTGCCGACACAACCGGGCAGAAACTCGGGATAAGCGTGAACATCATTGACCAGACGGAACATTTGTTCCGCGCTGAACATCACCAGGGCACTGCGAGTAATACGGGGCATGGGCTTTCCTCATCCAATCGGGCCGATTTTATCACCTTGCCAGCCAAAATCACCGCCGAAACTGCTCAGCGGGCCGCCACGCGTGCAATTCCCCCCCTTTGCAGCCCCTGATGACCAGCTTGAGATCACCTTGCCAGCCAAAAACATCACCGAACTGCTCACAAAGCCGCCACTCGAGTGGTTGCGCGTTTTACAGCCGCCGCCACCCACGTATAATGCGCCTTCCTAAACATTGCCGAAGGCCCCCGTCATGAGCAAAAAGAACAGTAAAAACAAAGCCGGGTCCAGCACCATTGCACTCAACAGAACCGCCCGTCACGAATACTTCATCGAAGAGCGCGTGGAAGCCGGTCTGTCCCTGCAAGGGTGGGAAGTCAAATCCCTGCGGGCGGGCAAGGCCAACATCAGCGAAGCCTATGTCATCTTCCTGCAGGGCGAAGCCTTCCTGTTCGGCTCCAGCTTCCTGCCGCTGAACGCCGCCTCCAGCCACGTGGTGTGTGACCCGACCCGCACCCGCAAACTGCTGCTGAGCCGCCGTGAACTCGACAAGCTCGAGAGCCTGACCGCCCGCCAGGGCTATACCATAGTGCCGCTGGCGCTGTACTGGAAAGAGTGCTGGGTCAAGGTCGAGATCGGCCTGGTGAAGGGCAAGAAAGAACACGACAAGCGGGAAGACACCAAGGCCCGGGAATGGGACCGGGAGAAGGCCCGCATCATGAAGAACAAGAACCGCGGTTGATTGTGCGCCGCCAGCTCCCGTGGGGCGACCAATAAACCAGCAATCGACCGGCCCGTGCCGGTCGATTGCCATCAACGCCTTGCCATGGCAGGATTTTTGCGTACAATCGCTTTTGACAACTTGGGGCTGATTCTGGATTCGACAAGATTCACGAAACCCAAGGTGCATGCCGAGGTGCGGTAGGCCTCGTTAACAAACCGCAAAAAAATAGTCGCAAACGACGAAAACTACGCACTCGCAGCTTAATAACCTGCGCTGAGCCCTTCTCCCCTAGCTTGCCTGTGTCCTAGGGAATTGGAAGGTCATCCTTCACAGGATCGTGTGGAAGTCCTGCTCGGGGCGGAAGCATTAAAACCAATCGAGCTAGTCAATGCGTGGCGTGTCTCTCCGCAGCGTGCTGGCGAATGTAAAGAGTGACTAAGCATGTAGTACCGAGGATGTAGTAATTTTGGACGGGGGTTCAAATCCCCCCAGCTCCACCAAACAATGTTCCGAGCAGGAACGAAGAAGACCGAAAACCCGCAGGATTCAACGCCTTGCGGGTTTTTTATTGTCCGTGACGTTCGAGAAAGTCGCCTAAATCCAGCTCTAAAGGTAACATCTGTAGTAACACCACTCTGGTAACACCGCTTTTGGTGTTACGTTTGACAGGTAACACCATGAGCAACGACAAACTTAGTGATTCAAAGGTAAGAACTGCAAAGCCAGGGGTACCGCCGAAGGCCAAGCCGGGTGAGCCGCTGGTCAAAGAGTACAATTTGGCTGACGGGGAAGGGCTTTACCTGAGAGTAAAGCTGAATGGCTCTAAACTGTGGCTGTTCAACTACTACAGGCCAAGTGACAAGAAGCGTTCAAACATTAGCTTCGGTGCTTACCCTGATGTAACGTTATCGGCAGCCCGAGAGCGGCGGCGAGAGGCCCGCGCCCTACTGGCCAAAGGAATTGATCCCAAGACTCACAAAGAAGAACAGGCCGCCGTTGCCCAAGCGGAACAAGAGGCCAGCGCCAACACTTTCGAGCGGATGGCTGCCAAGTGGCTGGATCTCAAACGTCATAGCGTGACCGAGGAATATGCTACAGATTCGTGGCGCTCCCTTGAGCTCTATGTACTGCCGTTTATGGGCTCAATACCCATCGACCAGATCCGCGCCCCCAGGGTGATCGAGCTACTGCGCCCGCTGGAGGCTGACGGCAAACTTGAGACAGTGCGCCGCTTGTGTCAGCGAATAAACGAGATCCTCGACTACAGCGTTAATCATGGCCTACTCGATGCCAATCCCTGCTCTGCCATTCGCAAGGTATTCAAGAAGCCCACCAAGAAGCATATGCCCACCCTCAAACCAGACGAGTTGCCGCTGTTGATGGCCGACATTGCCAACGGTCGCCTGGAACATACCACCCGCTGTCAGATTGAATGGAGCCTTCACACGCTGGTGCGCCCCGGTGAATCGGCGGGTACCCGTTGGGACGAGATAGACCTTGAAGCCAAGGTGTGGAACATCCCTGATGATCGCATGAAGATGGATCGCCCCCACCGGGTACCGCTCACCCCGCAAGCTGTTGCCCTGCTGAAGTACATGAAGCCGATCAGTGGCCACCGTCCCTTTGTGTTCCCTGGCCGCCGGGATCCATTGGGTCATATCAACGACCAGAGCGCCAATGCCGCTCTGAAACGGCTGGGCTATGGTGGACGACTGGTGGCCCATGGTTTGCGTTCGCTGGGTAGTACCACCCTCAACGAGCAAGGCTTTAACCCGGATGCTATCGAAGCGGCCCTATCCCACGCCGACGAGAACGAGATCCGCCGCGCCTACAACCGCTCCGATTACTTCGAGCAGCGGGTGATCATGATGGGCTGGTGGAGCGAACACATAGAGCAAGCGAGCCAAGGGAACCTATCTCTAGCGAGCGGTTTTAAGGCATTGAAGGTGGTGGGCGAGTAACGGCCACCAACCGCAAAAATTACTGGGCCTATCTCGATGGATATAAAAGCGGAAAGCCTTGTCCGCCTGGCCCAGTTCTATCCTATAGATTTATAAGGGTGATCTGATGACTAGAGCTAGCTCCCTCGCAGTCCGCCCCCTGCTTCCACTTGAGTTTTGTCCGATAGAACGTGCCGCTCGCCTTCTGGACTGTGAGGTTGGGGATATTTTGCATTGGGTGAAATTAGGTTGCGTTAACATTTATATTGATTTTAATGATGAATTTTCATATCACTGTACAGAATTAAGCCTTGGTAAAGGAGTTTTGAAAGAAAAGCTGGTTCGTGCATCCTTTGGTATCAAACCTTCATTCCCAGATTTTGAATCATCCGTTTGGAGACTTTACGGTTTATGGGGGATAGCAATGACCAGTGCGCCCAGCTACATAAGACATTACTCTTCAAATACTACCTTCACCGACCAAATTACTTTATTTGCAAGGCAAGAACCGCCCCAAGAAAGAATCCTTTGCGATTCCTTTCTTCTTAAGCACGATGCCTATGCTTGGATTGAGTTGGACAATGAACATATCTTGCCAACTCCACTTCTTGTTTACGAAGACTTGGAAAAACTACATCGGAACATTCACACCGGGCAGCGATTTCCTATCAGTACCGACTACAAAGAACAGGGCGCGATGGAGCAAATGCTTGCTGCGACTGGGGGACAACCACCTCGAACAACTGCAAACCAATGCCTGGCCATTGTGGAATTGCTGACCGCTCACGGATTCACAGACGAGGATTACCAAGGGAGTATTGAGGCATTGCAGAAAAAAATCTCACGGCAGGGGTTGGGGGGCAAGCTGTCCAGCATAGACAAGAACACACTGAGCACCTGGCTAGAAAGGGCCGGAGCCAGACGGTGATTTTTCTGCAATAACTCACCGTGAGTTTTTCCATAACTCCCCCTCAAACAAGTTCCATCCTGCAACCATGTCCTCACCGTCAATAACGACAAGCGAGGATGAATATGGAAGCCCCAGCCACCAATAGCGCCGAGATGCGCTTTATCCGAGTACGGGAGGCCGTCGCGAGAACCGGCCTCAGCAAATCCAGCATTTACGACCTGATGGCCCAAGGCCGGTTCCCTCAAACCATCCGCCTCGGCGGTCGAACTGTCGCCTTCATCGAATCCGAAGTCGATGCTTGGATGGCACAGCGCGTCGCCGCTCGCAACGCAGCGGCATAGGGGGGCTGCATGGCTGAAAAAGAGAAGGCCGTACCGCAGAACGGCACGATCCCAATCACCAAGGGCGATGTGACCACCGAACTGACCAAGGAGGCCACCAAGCTGGTGGCCTCCTTCTCAAACCCGTCATCGGCTCCCGACCACCAACCCGCTGCTTAAGGGCAATCCATGAACCACAATACCGATGGGCTCACCGCCCAGGGCGAAGCATTGCCCATAATCAACTACCCACTGGCCTACATGGTGCCAATAGGTTGCAGAGCCGGAGAGGGTGACCTATGACCACGGTGATCAAGGGGATGGCTGGCCCCCGCTTTGTGTCTGACGTGGTGGCCGCAGCCTGTGCCCACTGGCCCGATCTGCTGACCGCAGTGGGCATCGACATCCCGACCCGTGGCAAGCATGGCCCCTGCCCTGTCTGTGGTGGGCGTGACCGGTTCCGGCTCGATGACAAGGGCGGGCGCGGCACTTGGATTTGCAACCAGTGTGGTAGCGGGGATGGGCTGGATCTGGTGTGTCGGGTGACCGGCAAGCTGCCCAAGGAGGCCGCCGAACTGCTCGCCCCGCTGGTGGGGTTATCTGCTGGTGGACTGGATCCTGCCGAACGGGAGCGCATCTACCAGCAGCAACAGGCCAATGCCGAGCAGGAGCGTAGACAGACCGAACGACAGCGCCGTAAGGCCGCCAGACGTGCCGCTGACATCATGCGGGACTGTGAGCAGGCCTACGCCCCCTATTTAGCCCGCAAGAGCTTAGGCGTGTGCCTGTGCGCCGTGAATCACAACTTGGTGCGTGAAGCAGGCGAGAACTTCCCACCGGCCAGCCTGATCGTCCCGCTCTACAACGAGGCGGCCGAGCTGGTGAACGTTCAGCTTATCCGTGACGACGGCACCAAGCGTTATCTGGCGGGCGGGCAGAAGGCCGGGGCTTATCACCGCATCGAGGACGGGGCGCTGGTGGCCGTGGTGGAGGGCTACGCCACCGGGCTATCTGTCCAACTGGCGACCGGGGCCACCGTCTATTGCGCGATGGATGCCGGGAACTTACTGGCCGTGGCCGCCATTGCCTGCCGCCAACACCCAGACGCCCGGATCCTGCTGTGTGGCGACAACGACACCACCACCCAGGGCAACCCCGGAAAGACCAAGGCCGAACACGCCGCCGCAGCCGTGGGCGGGCTGGTGGCCCTGCCACCGGTTGCCGGCGACTGGAACGACTACCATCAAGCCCACGGGCTAGCCGAGACACGAGAAGCTATCATAAGCGCCAGCACCACACCGACCACCAACCATCCCCAAGAGGCCAGCCAGAAGGGACAGGGGGCGAAGGTGATCCCGCTCCATCCTGAGCCCGTGGCGACCACCAGCGTTGATGATCAGGGTTTGCCGCCAGGGTTCGAGATCCGGGGGGATCGGCTCTGTGCCTTGATGATGGTAGGTCGGGGTGAGGATACTCACCAGGAGTGGGCGCCGATAGCCAGCCCTATCCGGGTACTGGCCGAGACCGCCGACGAACATGGGCGCGGCTATGGCCGCCTGCTGGAGTGGCGGGACAGCGCCGGACGGGTTCGCCAATGGGCCATGCCGGTCCGCTCCCTGGTGCCGCGCAACGGCGACGAGGTGTTTGCCGCCCTGCTGGATGCGGGCCTGCCGTTCATCGAGCTGGGCCACAAGCGCAAGCTGAATGCCTATCTGATGGCCTGCCAACCCGAGCGGCGGATCACCTGTGTGGAGCGTACCGGCTGGCATGGCCGCGCCTATGTACTGCCACAGGGGGCTATCGGGCCGGATGCCGAGGGGGTGATCCTGCAAACTGCAGGCTATGCGGCCAACGACTTCACCGAGCGCGGCACTCTGCCCGAATGGCAACAAGGAGTCGCAGGGCTGGCCGTGGGCAACTCCCGGCTATGCTTTGCGCTGTCACTGGCCTTTGCTGCGCCCCTGTTGTCGCTGGTGGGCATGGAGGGAGGCGGGTTCCACCTCAAAGGAGAGAGTACGGACGGCAAGACCACCATCATGAAGGCTGCCGCCAGTGTCTACGGCAACCCGGACCGCTACAGCCAGACATGGCGGGCAACCGGTAACGCCATCGAGGGGATCGCCAGTCGCCGTAATGATGCCCTGCTGTGTCTCGATGAGCTGGGGGAACTGGACGGGCGCGAGGCGGGACAAGTGGCCTACATGCTGGCGAACGGCCAGGGCAAGGGCCGCAGCAAGCAGGATGGGGAGTTAAGGGAGCGCAAGGCATGGCGCTTACTGTTCCTCTCCACGGGCGAGCTGAGCCTTGAAGATCATGCCGCCAGTGCTGGCCAGCGCACCCAGGCGGGGATGGAGGTGCGCACTATCCAGATCCCGAGCGACACCGGACACCACGGCGCCTTTGAATGGCTCCACGGGATGGATGGCGGGCGCTCCTTCGCCGATAGCTTGAAGGCCAATGCCGATCGCCAGCATGGCACCGCCTTTCGCGCCTTTGTGGAGGGGCTGGCCGCCGACATGGAGCCGCACCGCGAGCACCTGGCCAGCGAGATCAAGCGCCTTGCCGGTGAGCTGACCCCCAAGGGTGCGGGCAATCAAGTAGGCCGAGCCATCAACCGGTTCGCGCTGGTGGCCGCTGCAGGGGAGCTGGCAACTCGGCTGGGGGTCACAGGCTGGCCCGAGGGTGAAGCCGTCCGGGCGGTGCAAGTTTGCCTCAAGGCGTGGCTGGCGGAACGGGGCCACCTTGGCAACAAGGAAGACGCCGCCACCCTGGAGCAGGTGCGCGGGTTCGTCACCTCCCACCAGCACAGCCGCTTTGCCGACTGGTTCGACGCCAGCCACCGCCCGGCCAATATGGTGGGCTATCGCAAGGCGGAGTCGTCTGGCGTGAGCTTCTTTGTCCTGCCTCCCGGTTGGGCCGAGATCACCAAAGGACGCAACCCCAAGCGAGCTGCGCAACTGTGCCTGGAGGCGGGGTATCTGCTGACCGGCAAGGACAAGAAGCGGCTACAGCGCAAGGCAAGGCTACCGGGCATGAGTGGAGTCGTGTGGGCGTACCTGCTGACCGATCGCGTACTGGCTGACGGGGCAGAGGGACAAGAGGACGAATAACGCCAGCCAGAAGGAAACAGAGGGCTGCCGCTGGTGGCCCTTTTCTTTTCGGCCTCATGCGCGAGCGTAAAAAACAAAAATGATGGGAACAGTGGGAACAAGACTGCCTAATGAGCCTGTGAGCCTTATGTACCAAGAGTTTGAGCTGTTCCCAACTAGCCCTTTATCTGGTGGGAACAAGGTGGGAACAGTGGGAACAAAAAGGCCCTGTGTTGGGTGTGTTCCCACCTGTTCCCACAACATCCTTGCCTTGGTGGGAACGGAGAAACCCAGTAACGGCGCGGATTAGCGGGCGTTGTTCCCGTGTTCCCACCGTTCCCACAATTTTTTATATATAGAACGTGAACCGACCAGCGGCGAAGCGAAGCCATTCTCTCTGGCTCGCCCGGTAGCATGCTCCCTTGCCCCAGTGCCCGAATAGCAATGCAGCTAGTGCCCGTTCGTGGTGCTGGTGAGCAGCCTCACCTATCAGCAAGCAAGCAGGCAAGCAGGCAAGCAGATCAAGGCCGCGAAACAGAGGCATCCGCATCTGATCAGGTGTGTTTATCTGATCAAGCGAAGTCGAATCAGGTATCTGATCAGGTGGGCGGAAAGCCAAAAACCCAGCAAAAAGGCCATGAGAGGTCCCATTCAAACCCCAAAAAGGGCCAATCAGGGGGGTAGATCGGAGGTGGGGCACACGCGAGCTGATCAGCCGAAACATCTGATCAGAAATTCCGGGAGCATTGGCCGACGCGCAGAGGACCACTGGCGGCCCTGTCACTACCAGAAGATCAACTCCCCCCTTGCTGCTTGTCTGATGCGCTGGCAGGATCCAGCCGCCACAAAAACCGGATTAGTGCGGAACCATGCAAGTTCAGTCATCACTCCAGGCCGTCGTAAGTCATATCGAGTTCATTTACACCCGAGCCACTGACAGACAACCGGCACAATTTCAGCTCCCATCCAACATCGCAGACGTGGAAGTCGTAAGTCCCGATAAAGACATTCTATCGGTCTGGATCACCTATCAGTTTGCAATCCCAAGCGGTTATAACGACGACCTCGAGAACATCCAAAATATGTTCATTTCGGCTATGGAAGATCTTCGTCGTAACCGCACTGCCTGACACCGGCGCACGTCAGCAAGGGCAGGCCAAGCTGGTTGCGATAGGGCGCACTACCCTGAGCGCCCCCTTGTTGGCTGGCTAACTGACGAGCAAGCTTCCCCTTCGAGCCGGTCATCCTGATCGCTCTGGGTGGCTTGTTGCTCTCTCTAGCAATGCACTGCGTCATCGTGGCGCCGATTCGACTACCAGCACGAATCGCAGGCATATCAACCTTCTTGCTGGCCCTCCAGCCGATGATTGCGACGCCCAGCTCTACTGCGGCATTCATCACCCTATGGCTAATTTTGACCGCACTGGTAGTCAATAGGGACATAAAGCGTGGATAACCCGGAAATCAGGCAGGGCAGGCTGTAGTTTTCGAGCCTCTCAGCCTATAGGGCAAGGTACATCTGTTCAACGCCATGTGCGAGAACCAGATCAGCAACACCGAACTGGGTCGTCACACGGCATGAAGCCCCAGAACGTCCAGCGCTTGACCGACCTGCACCACGGCACCAAGATCGACCAGTTGGCCGACTCTATGGCGGCGCTCGGCCATCGCCTGGGGCCAGTTATCCGCTAAGGGATGCCCCTCCCTTGGTGGGGAATGGAGAAGCTGATCATCTGATCACATCGAGGGGAAATGACCACATGATCACATCGGACCATGTGATCGCCGGTGGTGTGAATGATCATTACGGCAAACTTCCTGGAAAGGAGCTAAACCCAGGCACGGCAAGGGGTTCCAGGCAGAAGAGTAACAGATCAGGCTGCGCCAGAGGGGGCAGACGAGAGCGCCCCCTCCCCCTTAACGCCGCACCGGTATTTTTCCAGGTTCAAAATGTTGCTAGCTGATCAGATAGTTGCCCCAGCGCCGACGCGCCAAAAAAATGTGCTCAATGGCATGCGTTACAACCGCCTTGCATCATTGCCTGCGGCGGCGGACATGAATACTATATGAATGGGTAATCCATCCAACTACACAAGCTGTAGGCTGGAGCGGGGAAGGAGAAACGGGCACTTTGGTGCCCGTTTTTTTGCCTCATCCAGGCCACTAGCTCCCCCCTCTACCCCATTGCACGGCAATGGCCTGAAGTTGGTTTATCAAAGCGGTTGAGCCGCTATATGTCTACGGTTACTATCAAGCCACCAGGGGCAATGCTTGTATCTGGGGTATCGGTGGCGGGTCGGCCGGTACGGAGAGCCAGTGGTCCTGTCCTGCCTGCGCCCTCGACCCGATCACTTCTCCTTTAGACCTATCAATACGGCTCGCCAGTAGACCTATCAATACGGCTCGCCAGCAGATAACCCCTTCGAGATAATGCTCTCCCTACTTGTTGATCGATGAGCTCCCCTCTTCTGATAAGCCAACGGGATCATCGCCGCCCTCCTTATGCAGCCAGAAGGCCAAAAAATCATCGTTCCAAAAGCATCCATAACGGTTTATGGCATCCGAGCAAGACGGTAGAATGGCCGCCAACTCAATCCATTAGCAACAAGCGCACCTGTTACCAGCGCTTATGCCCATGCTTTACCCGGATGCCTTTCATGTTTGATCAAGCCTTCAAGAATATCGACGATGCCCTGCACAAAGAGTCGGGCTGCAGTTCTGAACTGGATTACACCGAGCAGACCTCCTGGCTGTTGTTCCTCAAGTACCTCGATGCGTTGGAGCAAGACAAAGAGAGCGAAGCGCTGCTAGAAGGCAGGCCCTATACCCCGATCCTGCTGCCGCGCTATCGCTGGTCGAGCTGGGCCGCCCCCAAAGATGCCGATGGCAAGATTGACCACAACGTGGCCATGACCGGTGACGATCTGGTGGAATTTGTCGATAAAGAACTGTTCGCCTATCTGGAAGGGTTCAAGCAACGGGCGAGCGGGCCGGATACCATCGAGTACAAGATTGGCGAAATCTTCGGCGAGATTAAAAACAAGATCCGCAGTGGCTACACCCTGCGCGATATCATTGACACCATCGACGAGCTGCGTTTTCGCTCCCAGGTGGAGAAACACGAGCTGTCGGCCCTCTATGAAGAAAAGATCAAGCGGATGGGCAACGCCGGGCGCAATGGCGGCGAATACTACACTCCTCGCCCACTGATCCGGGCCATGATTGCGGTGACCAAGCCGCGCATTGGCGAGCGCATCTATGACGGCGCCTGTGGCTCGGCAGGCTTCTTGTGTGAAGCCCACGACTACCTGAGCGCCACACCGGGTCTGACTACCGACGATCTGGCCACCCTGCAGACCCGCACCTTCTACGGCAAGGAGAAGAAGAGCCTCGCCTACGTCATCGCCATCATGAACCTGATACTGCATGGCATCGAAGCGCCCAATATCCAGCACACCAACACCCTGGCCGAAAACTTGAGCGATATTCAGGACAAAGACCGGATGGAGGTGATCCTCGCCAACCCGCCGTTTGGTGGCAAGGAGCGCAAAGAGGTGCAACAGAACTTTCCGATCCGTACTGGCGAGACGGCGTTTCTGTTTATGCAGCACTTTATCAAAATGCTGAAAGTGGGCGGCCGCGCCGCCATCGTTATCAAAAACACCTTCCTTTCCAACAGCGATAACGCCTCGGTGGCGCTGCGTAAATTGCTGCTGGAGAGCTGCAACCTGCACACGGTGCTGGATTGCCCGGGCGGTACCTTCCAGGGTGCTGGCGTCAAAACCGTGGTGCTGTTCTTTACCAAGGGTGAACCGACCCGCAAGGTATGGTTCTATCAGCTCGATCCGGGCCGCAATATGGGCAAGACCAACCCGCTCAATGACGACGATCTGAAGGAGTTTGTCGAGTTGCAAGCCAGCTTTGCTGACTCGGCCAACAGCTGGAGCCTGGACGTAGCGAACATCGATACCGCCAGCTATGACTTGTCGGTCAAGAATCCTAACGGCGGTGAAGAAATAGTACATCGCAGCCCTAGCGACATTATGGACGAGATTGCCGCACTGGATGCCGAAAGCGCCGAGCTGCTGGCCACTATTCGGGGGCTGGTATGAAGATGGGATGGACAAAAATGACGCTAGATGAGGCTTGTCATTTTTCCAATGGCCTCTGGAAGGGTAACAAAGCGCCCTTCTTAAACGTCGGTGTGATTCGCAATACTAATTTTCGGAAAGACGGCTCACTAGATGACTCAGACATCGCCTATCTTGATGTCGAAGCTAAAAAGTTCGAGAAACGCCGCTTGCAATATGGTGACATCATACTTGAGAAATCTGGGGGCGGACCTAAGCAACCCGTTGGACGGGTAGCTCTTTTCGATAAACAAGAGGGACTGTTTTCATTCAGCAATTTCACATCAGCCATGCGGGTAAAAGACCCACAGATATTGAACTTTCGTTTTTTGCATAAGTTCCTCTACTGGACTTATTTGTCGGGTGTTACAGAGGGAATGCAAAGTCATTCGACTGGTATCCGTAATTTAGATGGAAATGCTTATAAATCGATTGAAATAGCGTTCCCATCTCTCCACGAACAACAACGCATCGTGACCATCCTCGACGAGGCCTTTGAGGCGATCGCGGCAGCCCGCGCCAATGCCGAGCAGAATCGTCAGAATGCCTGCGCCCTGTTTGAAAGTGTGCTCAACTCTGTCGAGGGAAAACCTGCCGCACTTGGTGATTACGTCACGATAAAAACTGGCAAGCTGGATGCCAATGCTGCAGTGGAGGGAGGTGAATACCCATTTTTTACCTGTTCGAAGGAAATCTACGCAATCGACAAGTTTGCATTCGACGGTGAGGCGATCTTGTTGGCCGGAAACAACGCTGTTGGCGACTTTAACGTTAAGCATTACAGGGGGAAATTTAACGCCTACCAGCGCACCTACGTTATTACAGTTAACAACGAAGACCTATTGCTCTATAGGTTTCTATATTTCCAGATGCTCAAAAGCTTGAAGCGTTTCAAGGAGCAATCAGTGGGGGCTGGAACGAAGTTTCTAAAACTTGGCATGATCAAGGACTTGAAGATTTCCCTACCTTCGCCACAAGAGCAAATCCGACTCGTATCGTTATTAGATTCTGTACTCGAAGAAACTCAGCGCCTAGAATCCCTCTACCAACGCAAAATTGCGGCACTGGACGAACTAAAACAGTCCCTACTGCAGCAAGCATTTAGCGGCCAATTGGATACCACACGAGTTGAGGTATTAACGCCATGACCCAACCCCGTGATGTGGCGCTGGTGGATGAACTGCGCAGCCAGAGCGATGAGACACCCTGGCTGGAGTTTAAGCACAACAACACTGACCACGAGATGATCGGCAAGCGTTGCTCTGCCCTGGCCAATTCAGCCCGCATTGAAGGGCGAGATTGCGGCTATATGCTGTGGGGGATTGAGGATGCCAGCCACAAGGTCGTTGGCACCGATTTTCGGCCCGATAGCGTCAAGGTCGGTGGGCAGGTGATGCAACTTTGGCTGGCCAACAAGTTGCAACCCAGCATTGCCTTTAGCTTCCGGGTGGTGGAACACCCAGAGGGGCGAGTGGTTTTGTTGGAGATCCCGGCTGCAACCGGTACGCCGGTCAGCTTCCATGGCACCCCTTATATTCGCATTGGCAGCGCAACCCCCAAGCTCACCGATTATCCCGAGCGCTATCAGCAACTCATTGAACGCATGCAACCCTATCGCTGGGAACAGGGGATTGCTCGCCAATATGCGTCGGGTGATGAGGTGCTAGAGCTACTCGATTACAGCCACTATTTTCGCCTGACCAAACAACCATTGCCGGATAACCGCAGCGGGATTTTTGACAAGCTGGAAGCCGATCGACTGATTGTGCGTGACGTGGGGGAACGTTGGAATATCACACACCTTGGCGCAATCCTGTTTGCTCACCGACTCAGTGATTTTGATGCCAGCTTGGCCCGGAAAGCAGTACGGTTTGTTGCTTATGACGGCAAGAATCGGGCGGCCACTGTCACCCACCGCCACGATGGTCAAAAAGGCTATGCGGTGGGGTTTGAAGGGCTGGTGGGTTACCTCAACGACCTGTTACCAAAAAATGAGCATATCGGTTCGGCATTGCGCGAAGCTCACCCTCTTTTTCCTGAACTGGCGATCCGTGAGCTGGTGGCGAATGCCCTCATCCACCAGGATATGACCGTGACCGGTAGCGGCCCACAAATCGAGCTATTCAGTGACCGAATCGAGATCAGTAACCCCGGTGCTCCGTTGGTCAAACCGGAACGGATGATTGACCTCCCTCCCCGCTCACGCAATGAGGCTCTGGCCTCCTTGATGCGGCGGATGGGGATGTGCGAAGAGCAAGGTAGCGGGCTGGATAAAGTCATCGCCCAAGTGGAGATGTTCCAACTGCCGCCCCCCTTGTTCCGGGCAGAGAGTAATTCGACCCAGGCCATTCTTTATAGCCCACGAACCTTTGCAGAAATGACTCCCGAAGAGCGTGTGCGCGCTTGCTATTTCCATGCGGTGCTCAAGTTTCTCAGCGGGGACAAGATGAAAAATGCCAGCTTATGTACTCGGCTCGGCATCGCATCCAAGAATGCCGCTCAAGCAACCGCAGTTATCAATAAAACGCTGGATGCAGGACTTATTCGGGTGGCAGACCCCGATCATCCTCGGGCGGGATATGTTCCTCATTGGGCGTAAATTGTCAGATCGTCCCATGGTGCTTAGGAGTCAATCCAAAGTTTCTTGATTGGGTTTTGATTCTGGCTCTGTCAATCATGCAGCGATTATTTAAAAACACTAATAAATCATGCAATTAGAAACACTTTGGCAGCCTAATTTTTCTTGATTGGGTTTTGATTGGCCAGCTTGGCGGGATGACTGCGCAGCAAACAGCGAGGATAGCTCGGCTGTTGGCCACAAAGACAGGGAGAGAACGTGAAGAACGAAGCAGAAACCCGCAGCGACCATATCGACCCCATGCTGGTGGCCGCTGGCTGGGGCATTACCCCAGGCAGCCGCATTCGTCGCGAGTACCCGATCACCCTGGGGCGGCTGGAGGGTAATGGCAAGCGGGGCAAGGCGCTCTCTGCCGACTATGTGTTGGAGTATCGCAATACCAAGCTAGCAGTGGTCGAGGCCAAAGCCTGGGACAAGCCACTCACCGCTGGTGTGGGTCAGGCCAAGGATTACGCCAGTAAGCTCTCGATCCGCTTTACCTATTCGAGCAATGGCCAAGGTATCTACGCCATCGACATGGAGACCGGCAAGGAGGGGGAAACCCTGACCTTCCCAAGCCCGGATGAGCTGTGGAATGCCACCTTTGCGTTGCAAAATCGCTGGTGGGATCGCTTCACCGCCGTGCCCTTTGAAGACAAGGGCGGCTACTGGCAGGGGCGTTACTATCAGGATATCGCTATCGAGCGGGTATTAAAGGCCATCAGCAAAGGGGATGACCGCATTCTGCTGACCCTGGCAACCGGCACCGGCAAAACCTTTATCGCCTTCCAGTTGGCCTGGAAGCTGTTCCATAGTCGCTGGAACCTCAATGACTGGAAGAACGAAGGTGAACCGGCCCGACGCCCACGCATTCTGTTTCTGGCCGACCGCAATATCTTGGCCAATCAGGCATTCAACAGTTTCTCTGCCTTCCCAGAAGATGCCCTGGTGCGGATCTCCCCCGATGAGATCAGAAAGAAAGGCCGTGCCCCCAAGAATGGCAATATCTTCTTCACCATCTTCCAGACCTTTATGACCGGCAGCGATGCAGAGGGCAAGCCGGCCCCGGTATTTGGTGACTACCCGGCTGATTTCTTCGACCTCATCATCATTGATGAGTGCCACCGGGGTGGTGCCAACGATGAGGGGAACTGGCGGGATATCCTCAACTACTTCAAACCTGCCGTGCAACTGGGGCTGACTGCTACACCCAAGCGCAAGGATAACGTTGATACCTACGCCTATTTTGGCGAGCCGGTTTACACCTATTCCCTGAAAGAGGGGATCAACGATGGTTACCTGACTCCGTTTCGGGTGCGCCAACACGCCACCACGCTGGATGAATATATCTACACCTCAGATGATCAGGTGGTAGAGGGTGAGGTTGAGCGGGGACGGGTTTACACCGAGCAGGAATTTAACCGCATCATCGAGATCAGCGCCCGCGAGAAAAAGCGGGTCGAGATCTTTATGAATGAGATCGACCAGCGCCAGAAAGCCATCGTGTTCTGTGCTACCCAAGATCATGCGCTGGCGGTGCGGGATCTCATCAATCAGATGAAAAAGAGCAAGCACCCCGACTATTGCCACCGAGTCACTGCCGACGACGGGGCGCTGGGCGAACAGTGGTTACGCGATTTTCAGGATAACGAGAAATCGATCCCGACTATCCTGACGACCTCCCAGAAGCTCTCAACCGGGGTGGATGCCCGCAATGTGCGCAATATCGTGCTGATGCGCCCGGTTAACTCGATGATCGAATTTAAACAGATCATCGGCCGGGGCACCCGACTGTGTGATGGCAAGGATTACTTCACCCTGCATGACTTTGTGAAGGCCCATCACCACTTTAGCGACCCCGAGTGGGATGGTGAACCGCTGCCACCCGAGGTGTGTGAACGCTGCGGCACCTCCCCCTGTTCCTGCGAGAAAGTGCCGCCCAAGCCATGCCCGGTCTGTGATCAGCGCCCTTGTGTCTGCCTGAAAGAGCCGGAGGCCGAGTATCAGTGCGAGGTGTGCGGCAACAAGCCCTGTACCTGCCAGAAGAAGGACAAGATCAAGATTGCCCTAGCTGACGGCAAGACCCGCAAGATCCAGCACATGAGCGCAACCAGCTTTTGGCACCCTGACGGCTCCCCCATGTCTGCAGCCGAGTTTATGGAAGACTTGTTTGGCAAGTTGCCCGAGTTTTTCAAGGATGAAGACGAGCTACGCACGATCTGGAGTGAGCCGGGCACCCGCAAGAAGCTGCTCGATGGTCTGGCAGAGAAAGGATTTGGCATTGACCAACTGACCGAGATGCAAAAGGTGATCGAAGCCGAGCAGAGCGATCTGTTTGATGTGTTGGCTTTCGTGGCCTATGCCGATGACCCAATGACCCGGCAAGAGCGAGCAACACAAGCCAAAGCCATGCTTGATCAGGAGTTTGACAGCAAGCAGCAAGCCTTCTTGAGCTTCGTGCTGGGTCACTACGTTAAAGAGGGGGTTGCCGAGCTCGATGACACCAAGCTGGGGCCACTGCTCAAGCTCAAATACAACAACGCGCTGGCGGATGCTTTTGCCGAGTTGGGACCGGCTGAGGGGGTTCGCCGCGCCTTTGTCGGCTTCCAGAAGTATCTCTATCAGGGGCAGTGAGGGGGTGGGATTATCGGTGTTGGTGCATAAATGACCGCGAGCAGCCGAGGGATTTGAACCCGCCCCCCAAAACGTGGTCGCCCTCCCCCTTAACCGGCCAGATGGGGGGGTACTTTTGAAATTAGTAACACCACTGGTAACAATAACGCGAACAACTAAGCATGAAAGCCATTTTATTTCAATATGTTACACATCCAATTCAGCCTCCCCCAGCCACCAAACGTTTGGAAAAGGCCACTTCGCAGGAAGTGGCCTTTTTTTGTGGGTTGCGTTCATGCCTGAGCTGGCTCTGGTGGTCTGTCCGGGGCGCTGTAGCGGGCGAGATGGCCCTGATGCCGCCCTCTGCCGGGGCAGAGGGCGCGCCTCGCGAGGGAGACTAGTCGCCGGAGGTCAGGACCAGCCGGCGCCAGGGGCCCGTTATCTCGCAGTGGCCGGTTTCGTCCGTGTTTTGCCAGCCCAGGCGGTGATAAAACGCCAGCGCCGTGGTGTTGCGGGTGGCCACCTTGAGGGATGCCGGGGGCTTGTGTCCGGCCAGCCCGGCGGCCAGCAAGGCCCGCCCCATTCCCTGCCCATGCCAGTCGGCCACCACATAGAGGTGATGCACGAAACTGTCTTGACCCCAGATGGAGACGAATCCGCAGGGGGTACCGCCCTTCTCCGCCACCCAGATCTGCTCCCCCCGGGTCTGCTCGGCAAAATCCTCCAGCCTAAACAGGGAGGGCTCTACCCAATGGAAGGCCTGCCGCCTTCCCTTGAGGAACAGCTGCGCCAGCATGGGTTCATCTGCATCTTGCATCTTTCTGATCATGAAGACATCCTTGATTTGCCTGCTCACTGCCTCCCACTCTCGATGGATACCGCCGCCGTGTCAAATCGGCAAGCTGGACCCTCTTGAATACGTGATGCTGTGACGCAGGGCTGCCTATTTTATCGCCTTAGGGGCTATACTGCCTGGGTCCCGTCCATGACTGGTTTGAGGTTCACTGATTTATGGATAACAAGCAAATAGAAGGCAGCATTCTGGTACCCGCCCACATCGACGATGTCTGGCGGGCCTGGACCACGGAGAGCGGTCTGCGCAGCTTCCTGGCGCCGGAATGTCTGATGGTGCCGGAACCCAACGGTCCTTTCGAAATCTATTTCAGGCCAGAAGCCCCGCTGGGGGAGCGCGGCAGTGAAGGGTGCCGGGTGATGGCGGTCATGCCCCATGACTTGCTCAGCTTCAGCTGGAATTTCCCGCCCCAGTTTCCCCATATCCGCCAGCAGAAGACCCAGGTCAGCCTGCGCTTCGTGCCCGAAGGTCAGGGCACCCGGCTCCATTTCCTGCAAACCGGCTGGGCCAATGACCCGGATTGGGACCAGGGCTATGCCTACTTCAGGGAGGAGTGGCTGGAGCTCTGCCTGCCAAGGTTGCAGTATCGCTTCACCCACGGTCCCATCGACTGGAACAACCCGCCGGGCAGGCAGCAGTTGAAATCCCTGGCCCAGTGAGGGAGCGATTGAAATAAAGAAGGACCCTTAGTGGGTCCTTCTTTTATGGTGTTCAGGCGGTTATTCCACCGGCTCTTCATCGAACAGGGGGTGGTAGAGCACCTCGCCCTGCAGGCCGGCCAGCCCCCCGGGCTGCAGCTCCATCGCCATGAAGCAGTCGGCGGGTACCTCGTAGATGCAGTGCAGGCCGAAGTCGCTGGCGGGCCTGAAGCCGAAGCGGCCATAGTAAGCCGGATCGCCGAGCACCACCACTGCCTTCCAGTCCATCTCGAGGGCCGTGTCCAGCCCTTCCCGCACCAGATCCGAGCCTATGCCCTGCCCCTGCCAGTCCGGATGGACGGCCACCGGCGCCAGCCCAAGCCAGGGACCTTCCTGGCCCTCAATGGTGATCGGGCTCAGCATCAGGTGCCCCATGAACTCGTACTCTTCCTCCTCGACCATGGTGACCACGGCGGCCCCACACTCGCGCAGGCGATTGACCAGTTCGGCCTCGTCGGGACGACCAAAGGCGGCGCTCACCAGCTCAAAGACTGGCAGCATGTCGCCGGGACGCTCGGTTCTCAACATACAGCGTTACTCCTTGTACAGCAGGGCGGCCATTATTTCACAGAAGTGGCCCCTGACTTGAGCGCCTTTATCCGAAAATGGGAGGGCTGACTCAGGAAAACGAATGGCAATCCGTGCACAAAGCGTCGCAATACCCCCTCTTCCCGCCGACGTTGCCAGCATCAAGCACCAGGCTCCAGCAATCGCAGCAGGTACCCGAGGCCAAGCTCGCCCCTGTCCTTGAGCAGGACACCGCCACCATGGGCCTGCACCCCGGGGGCCCCAGGCGCCAGCCAGGCGAGCGGATGGCACCTGACCGTCAGCCCTGCGGGGAGGCGCCGCTCACCGCCCGCCCCGGCCCCTTCCATGAAGAGCGCCACCTCCTGCCCCCCGACTTCGTCCTCATGAAGGATGGCCACCGCCACCCGCTCGTCCTCGAGCCAGGGGGCCAGCGCCTCCTTGAGGTCGTCCGGCAGGCACGGCGGGCGATCCAGCCGCCAATGATCCAGTTCAGCGGGTTGGCGCGCCGACCCGGGCCGCCGCCCGCAATGGTGCATGCCGAGCTTGGCCATCACCCGGCCTGAGGCCAGGTTGCCCGGCATGTGGCGAGCGGTCAGGGCGGGCAGGCGCAGTTGCTCGAAGGCAAAAGCCCTGACCAGCCGCGCCGCCCGGGTGGCCAGCCCGCGGTTTTGCCAAGGGACCCCCACCCACCAGGCCAGCTCGCCGTGCCAGTGCAGGGAGATGACCCCGAGCAGGGGAGCCGACTCATCACCCATGGGCAATGTCAGGGCCCAGGTCCGCCCCAGCCCGAGGGCGGCCTTGCGCCCGCTCATGGCGAGCCAGTCGCGGGCACTCTCTGGCGGATAGGGGTGGGGGATGTTGAGGGTGTAGCGGGCGAGCGCCTCATCTGAGCAATAGCGCAGGACGGCCGGCTCGTCGGCGGCTTGCAGCAGCCGCAGCACCAGGGCCGGGGAGGCGGTGCCCCCGGGTTCACGCAGCAGGGGCGTGGTCAGGCGCCGGGCCAGCAGGCGTTGCAGCACGGCTGCCAGATCCCCATCGGCGCCGAGGAGCATATCCGCCCCATTGGGCCCCAGGGTGAGCAGGCCGCTCTCCTTGGCCAAGGTCAGGAGGACGCCGGAGGCAGAGATCAGGATCTGGCGACTCAGGTCCGCCGTCATGAGGGGTGACTCACCCTCCCCCAGCCAGGCGGCGAGCAAGCCGCTGGCCGAGAGGATGCCATCGGGCGGGCAGCCGGCCCAGGGCACAGGGGCCACGGCCCCTTGCTCGCAGCGCCTGCCGTGCAGCAACTGCCAACGGTTGCCCTGCCCCTGCCACCTCTGCAGCACCTCCTGCCAGCGAGGCTGCCAGAGCGCCTCTTCTATCAACAGTTCCATCCTTCCCCCTGCGACCGCCGAACGGCGCAGCATAACCGGCTGCTAATGGTTTGTTAACCCATATCTTTAGCATGGTTAAACGGCATACCCCATGAAAAAATGCCATATGGCCAGCTTGATGGCGGTCACATTAATGCCCCCCTGCCCTTCCTATCATGCCCCCATCTCGCAGCGGCCAGCGCCGCTCGTGAATGACAACGCATAACAAGAGAACACACTATGCAGCAAACCACTCCCCTCAAAACGGTGTTAGTCAGTACCCTGGCGACCGCCCTGCTGATCTTCGTGGCCCAGTACCTCATCGGGAAACAGGAGATCAGGATCGGCATCGCCATCATCCCCATACTGCCCATGCTCTTTGCCGTCATCATCGGCATGATAGTCTCCGCCAAGCCGGTCAAGGATCGCATCCCGGGCTGGAAGCGCCTCTTCAGCGAAAAGGAAGAGGGCTTCTGCGGCAAGATGGTGGGCTTCAGCCTGCTGATCCTGGGTACCCAGTACGCGGGCATGATCATCCCCAACCTCAAGATGATCCTCAGCGTCGGCGTGCCGCTCTTCCTGCAGGAGATAGGCAACCTGCTGCCCATCCTCATCGCCATTCCGCTGGCGGTGAAATTCGGCTTCGGCCGTCGCGCCATCGGGGCCTGCTCCTCCATCAGCCGTGAGCCCTCGGTCGCGGTGATCCAGGGCAAGTTCGGTACCGGCTCCCAGGAGTACATAGGCGTGCTCGCCATCTACCTGTGCGGCTCCGTCATCGGCACCCTCTGGTTCAGCGTACTCGGCAGCATAGCGCCCCTCACAGGTCTGCACCCGCTGGCCCTGGCCGCCGGCTCCGGCGTGGGCTCAGGCTCCATGCTGAGTGCAGCCTCCGGCGCGCTGATCAACGGCCTCGACGAGGCGCTGGCCCAGCAGGTGCTGAGCATAGCCGCCGCCTCGAACCTGCTCTCGTCGGCCCTGGGGGCCCTCTCCCTCACCTACCTGGGGCTGCCCCTCGCCGAAAAGATCTATGCCCTGACTGACAAAGGAGCGAAAGCATGAAAAGCATCGTGATGGATATGCGGTTCGTCTTTCTGGCGATCCTGCTGGCCATGTTTACCCAGACCCTGACCACGGGCACCCCGCTCTGGCTGATGGGTGACAGCTTCATCGCCATGTCCCTGGTGGTGTTCGCCTCCCTGGTGGCCAAGCGCTATCTGCCCTCTTCGCTGCCGGCCTTTGCCTATGCCACCATCATCGGCATCCTCATCTGCCTGCCCGAAACCCCGGTGCGCGGCCTCTTCATCGACGCCGTGGCGAAGATCTCCTTCCTCTCCTGCTGCGTGCCGCTGCTGGCCTTCGCCGGCCTCTCCGTCGGCGGTCAGCTCGAGGAGCTCAAGAAGATGTCCTGGAAGGTGATCCTCATCTTCATGATCGTCTCCACCTGCTGCTTCTTCGGCGCCTCCCTGGTTGCCCAACTCGGCTTCTCCATTCAAGGGATCATCTGATGAACCACTACCATATCGAACCTGACCTCCTTGCCCTGCGCGACTTCAGCCACGAGGTGCGCCACCACCTGCACCGCATCCCGGAATACTCCGGGGCCGAGTTCAAGACCTCAGCCTACTGCCGGGGCTTGATGGAGGAGTTTGGATACCAGATCACCGAGTATCCGGGCTTTACCGGTTTTCACGGGGATCTGGTCGTTGATCCCACCCTGCCCACCATCGCCTTCCGTGCCGACATGGATGGTCTGGAGATGCACGACATGAGCGAGGTGGCGTTCAAATCCACCCATGAGGGTATGGCCCACAACTGCGGCCACGACTCCCACATGGCGATCGCCCTGACCACCGCCAAATTCCTGGCAGGGCACAGGGAGCGGCTGCGCTACAACGTTCGCGTCATCTTCCAGATGGCGGAGGAGGACATGCGGGTGCCGGGGGCCGAGAAGATGGTGGAGCTCGGCTGCATGAAGGGGGTGGACGAGATCTATGCCCTGCACAACGACGGCGCCATGGAGACCGGCACCATCAAGTTCAATCAGGGGGTCATGTCCTCCTGGGGCTCGGCCTGGACCCTGGATGTGCACGGCATCTCCGCCCACGGCTCCACCCCCCACAAGGGGCTGGATGCCATCCGCGAAGCGGTGCGCATCATAGAGGACATGGACTACATAGTCGCCAAGCGCACCAGTCCGTTCAGCCCCGCGGTGTTTGGCTGCGGCATGATCAACGGCGGCACCATCCCCAACGCCGTCGCCGATCACGTGCAGGCCCGCGGCACCATACGTGCCATGGACGCCGAGACCGACCAGATCCTGAAAAACAGCTTCAGGGACATGGTCGCCCAGAGCGAGCTGCGCGGCTTCAAGACCACCATGGTCCATGCCGGCTACCCGGCGGTGGAGAACCATGGTGAAGCCTGCGAGCGCCTGCTGCAAGCCGCCGCCGGCGTGCTGCCCGCCGAGGGCATCAATGCCCGGGGCCAGCCCATGACAGGCAGCGAGGACTTCAGCTACATGATCAACGCCACCCCGGGTCGCAAGGGGGCCATGTTCTTCCTCGGCAGCGGCTGCCAGGCCAAGGGGATCTGCAACTACCTGCACGCCAATCCCTACTACCTGGACGATGACTGCCTGCTGATCGGTGCCCAGATCTTTGTCAATCTGGCGACCAGGGCAGCCTAGTCACCCGACGAAAATGAAAAAAGAGAGGCCAATGGCCTCTCTTTTTTTTGCCTCTGCCATTTCGCGCTGCATCGCAGCCCCGGCTATTTGCCTCTGCCATTCAGGGCCGCAGCACAGATCCGGCGCTACAACCAGGGCAGGGTCGCCGCACTGGCGGGGCTCGACTGGTTGAGCAGCGCCAACTGCACCGTCTCCCGACTCACGTGGGGGGCATAGAGGTGGATGAAGTCATACATGTAATCCCGCAGGTGAGCGTGCCTGCGCAGGCAGACATGGGCCACGCTTGAGGCGATCAGATGATCTATGTTGAGGCAGACCAGGCTCTCCCTGTCCCCCTCGTCGAACGCCGAGGTGGCGATCACCCCCACCCCCATGCCGAGGCGCACATAGTGCTTGATGATGTCGCTGTCGGTGGCGGTCAGCACTATGCGGGGGCTGAGGCCATGACGACCAAACGCCTTGTCCATCTTGGAGCGACCGGTGAAGCCGAACACATAGGTGATGAGGGGATAACGGGCCAGATCCGCCATGGAGAGCGGCTGGCAGTCGAGCAGCGGATGGCCGTGGGGCACCACAACACCGCGCCCCCAGCGGTAGCAGGGAATGGTCGCCAGCTCGTCGAACAGGTGCATGGACTCGGTGGCGATGGCCATCTCCACATCCCCGTTTTGCACCATCTGCGCCAGCTGGGCCGGCGCCCCCTGATGCAGCTGGATGCTGACCTCGGGGTAGCGGCGGGAGAAGGCGGTGATCACCGAGGGCAGCTTGTAGCGAGCCATGGTGTGGGTGGTGGCGATGCGCAGCACCCCGCTGGTGGCCAGCTGATCCCCAAGGGAAAGTTGACCAATCTGTTCGACCTGGGCCACCACCCCCTTGGCCAGCTCCATCACCTGCTCCCCCATGGGGGTCAGGCCCACTAGGTTCTTGCCCTTGCGGGTGAACAGCGCCAGCCCCAGCTCGTCTTCCAGCATCTTCATCTGCTTGCTGAGGGTCGGCTGGGAGGTGTAGAGCTTCTCCGCCGTCGCCGAGATGTTGAAGTTGTTCTTCACTATCTCAGTGAAGTTCTTGAGCCTGGCTATGTTCATCAGGGCGCCAGCCGCTCTATATGCCAGCCATCCCCCTCGCGGCTGTAGTAGAAGCGATCGTGCAGGCGATGCTCGCCCCCCTGCCAGAACTCCACCGTCTCGATGACCACCCGGAAACCGCCCCAGAAGCTCGGCAGCGGCACCTCGCCATTGGCAAACTTCTGCTTGAGCTCGAGGAACTTGGCCTCCAGTACGCCGCGGGCCGAGATGCGGGTCGACTGCTTGGAGACCCAGGCGGCTATCTGACTATCCTTGGGGCGGCTGTGGAAGTACTTCATCACCTCGAAGGTGCTCATCTTCTCCACCCGGCCTGTCACGTGCACCTGGCGGTCCAGGGTGTGCCAGGGGAAGAGCAGGCTGATGCGGGGATTGCCTTCCAGCTGATGTGCCTTGCGGCTGCCCATGTTGGTGTAGAACACCATGCCCAGGGCGTCGTAGTGCTTGAGCAGCACTGTGCGCTGCCAGGGCTGGCCGTCGGCATCCACTGTGCCCACCACCATGGCGGTGGGGTCGGTCAGCTTGGCCTCGCACGCCTGGGCCAGCCACTTCTCGAACAGGGCGAGAGGCTCGGCCGGCAGATCGGCCCGGTGCAGTCCGCCCCTGGTGTATTCACGACGCAGATCAGCCACATCCATCATCTTGATTTTCCTTCTCTCTTTCTTTGCCGCCCGTGCGGCTGTGGATGGGGGCATTGTGCGACGAGCACGTCATGGGTACAAGTCTGGGGGCGGCCAAATGCCGACACCAAAAACAGAAAGGGAGGCCTGTGCCTCCCTTTTCTGCCGGCAGCTTGCCACCTGCCTATGGTTTGCCGTCAACCGGCGGGCAATGGGCCAGCATGCGCTGGTTATATTCCGCCGCATAGGCGCTCAGCCTGGCGTGGGCCTCCTTCTGATCCGGCTTGATGACATCGCCGAGCCCCTCCAAATAGCGCACGCCACAGCGAGCCTTGGCCGCCGCCTGCTGATCCGCCGCTATGCCGGGCGCCACCTCGCCTCGGCCGGCCCGTACTATCAGCCGATAGTCCTGCTGGGCCAGGCTGTCACTGACTGCCTGATCCAGGGTGTCGGCATCGGCCTGACAGCCGCCGAGCAGGGCGAGCAGCAGCACGCCGGCCAGCCTCATGCCCGCCTCCGTTGCCAGCCCAGCAGTGCCAGGGCCAGGGTCCAGAAGCCGAGGGCGCCACCGCCACCACCGCCGCCCTCATCCCCACGCTGGGTCACCGACAGCTTGAGCGGGCTGATGGCGAAGAAGAGGTTGTCACTGCAGGCCACCTTCAGCCTGGCGGTGCCGTCGTTACCGGCGGGTATGGTGACGCTGGCCGAGCCCGAGTTGGGCTGGCCACTGGCGAGCAAGGTCCAGCTCACCCCCTCGTCCCGGGTCAGGGAGAGATCCACCTTGCTGCAATTGATGGGGGCCGCGTTGGTGCCGGCCACATCCCAGCCTATGGTCTGGTTGGCGCCGGCTCCCAGCGGGGTCACCAGCGGGCTGGTCAGGCGGAAGGCGCTGCCGGTGTTGACCACCTGGATCTTCATGTCGTCACTGGCGACACCGCTCTTGCCGTCCCGCGCCGTGAGGCGGAAATTGAGCTCCCGGTTGGTGGCTGGCCAGGCCTCCCCCTTCGCCAGGGTGTTGGAGAGCAGGGAGGGCAGGCTTGGCAGGGTGCGCTCCGGCAACGCGGTCGGCGCCACGAAGCGAAACAGCGGGCGACTGCCGTCGTCCACCATGCTGGCGACGCTGAAGGACTCGGTGCCGAGATCGATCTGCTCCCAGGTGTAACTCAGGGGATCCTGATCCAGATCCGCCCCGGCGCCCTTGAGCAAGAAAGGGGTGTTGGCCGGGATCACATAGTCGTTGCCGGCGGCGACCTGGGGCGCGTTGTTGGTCAGGCTCTGGGAGCTGCCACAGCTCGCGACCTTGGCCATGTGGGCCCGCATCTGTTCGATGGACTTGCTGTGGAAGTAGGGCAAGCTGTTGGCCTGCAGGTTCTCCTCCCCGCAGATCCCCGCATAGGCCATGATGGAGCTGCCGCTGCCGGGCTCCCAGGCCTGGCTGGCCTCCCGGTTGCCACCGCCACAGCTGCCGGTGGTGCCGTTGAAGGTGTGGTCGGCGCCGAACTGGTGGCCAATCTCGTGGGCCACGTAGTCGATGAAGAAGGCATCCCCCACCGGATTGGGGGAGCCCGTCATGCCCGCCGATTTCTCCGCGGTGCAGAGCACTCCCAGCCCCGCCAGACCGCCGCCCCCGGTGTTGACCACGTGACCTATGTCGAAGGGGCCAAGCTTGGTGCCGGCCTGGGTCTGTGCATTCTGCTGCACTGTGACGTTGGCATCTATGTCACCGTCATCGTTGTTGAAGGGATCGGTGGCGGTGTCGGTGAAGATGATGGTGTCGTTGCCGCTGGCGAGCTGGAACTCGGCGGCGACGTCACGCTGGTACACCTCGTTGACCCGGTTGAGCAGGGTGGCGATGGCGCCGAGACCCGCCTCGACGGTGCCGCCGTGATACTGGGTGTACTCCCCCGCCGCCGAGATGGCGATGACGTAGCGCTTGCGCTCGTTGCCATCCACCAGGACCTGACGGGCCAGTGCCTTGGCCTGGGAGCCGATGACCTTGTCCGCCTCTTCCTCCAGCCGGCTGTGGGCATCCTGCTGGTAATAGATGGCGTAGCCTTCACCGTTTCGGAGCGGATCCACGAACACCATGCGGCCCTGGTGGCTGAACATGGCGTGGAAACCCTGGGGACCGAGATCGAAGCGCCCCGTCTCCACCGGGTTGGACTCGTCATACCCCTTGAATGCCAGAATGCCGGGATACCTGGCGGCGAGATCCGATGGCAGCAGATCATAGGGCTGCAGGTTGAAGGTCACCTCCTTGCCATCCGGCAGGGGCAGGGTCAGTCGAGGCTCCCCTCCCTGCAAACCGGCGAAGTAATCGGCCGGCACAGTGGCAATGCGATATTGGCTGGCCCGCACCTCATAACCATCGGCAGCGGTGGCCCGCGCCGCCACCGTATTCCACTCACTGGCGGCCAGGCCGCTGGCATTCATCAGACCGGCCACCAGCAACGCCAGCGGAGAGTATTTCATCAACTGCATCTTTATTATCCCTTTTTCCATGCGTTCGCCTGAACTGCCTCAGCATCATTTTCCTGCCAGGGTGAGAAGTCCAGTCCCATCCTCTGTACATTCCCCGAATGGGGACGGTTGCACCAATGCAGTCTAGCCCCTATCATGGCGCGGATTTGTCCGTTTCAGAACCCTCCTGTGTCACGGGCCGGTTCACCCTTTTTTGGCCAAGGTTAATCTCATGCTCAAATCCCCACTGTTGCCCCGTTTCGGGGATCTGGTCGTTGCCATTGTTGACGATGTACTCGGTCAGGGCCTCACCCTCGACCGCGCCTATGCCCGTCACTTCTCCGGCATCGAACTCAAACCGCAAGAACAGGCAAGGATTGCCCTGGTCACCGGCGACCTGCTGCGTCGTCTCAGCCTCTATTGCTTCCTGACCGGCATCCAGGTGCGTCAGGCCGAAAAGAATGTCTGGCCGCTGCTGCACAGCTGGCACGCCTTCCACAAGATTGCCCAGCCCAACAACCCGACCCTGGATCGCTTCAATGAAGAGGCATTCCGCCGCCGTCTGACCGAGGCGAAGAAGAACCCGGTGCTGATGGATGGTTGCCCTGCCTGGCTGGAGAAGCTGGGCAACGAGCAACTGGGTGAGGCCTGGCCTGCCGAGCGTGCCGCCCTGGCCTGGATGCCCAAGCGTTACCTGCGGGTCAACACCCTCAAGTGCACCCGGGAAGAGCTGCAGGCCATTCTGGCCAAAGAGCATGTCACCACCATTCCCGTTGATGGTGTTGAGACAGCCCTGCAAGTCACCTCCGACGCCGCCCTGTTCCGCACCAAGGCCTTTGCCGATGGCTGCTTCGAACAGCAGGACGCTGGCTCCCAACTGGTTGCTGCGGCTCTGGAGGTCACCCCGGGCATGCGGGTCATCGACGCTTGCGCCGGTGCCGGTGGCAAGACACTGCACATCGCCGCCATGATGGAAGGCAAGGGCCGCCTGCTGGCGATGGACGTGGAAGAGTGGAAGCTGGAGAACCTAAAGCAGCGCGCCCGCCGCGCCGGTGCCCACAACGTGGAGACCCGGGTCATCACCAGCAGCAAGACAGTCAAGCGCCTCAAGGAGAGCGCCGATCGCGTGTTGCTGGACGTCCCCTGCTCCGGCCTTGGCGTACTCAAGCGCAATCCGGATGCCAAGTGGCGTGACACCGCCGAGCGCCTGCCGGTGCTGGTCGCCCTGCAAGAAGAGATACTGCAGCGCTACAGCCAGATGGTGAAGGTGGGCGGCCTGCTGGTCTATGCAACCTGCTCCATCCTGCCTCAGGAGAACCGCCAGCAGGTGGACAAGTTCCTGGCGGCCAACGAGAACTACCGGCTGCGGGATGACCACACCGTCAGCCCCTCCGCGAGCGGCTTCGACGGTTTCTACATGGCGCGCATCGAGCGCATCGCCTAAGGCCCTGCGCACCCATAGAAAAGGGGAGCCATGGGCTCCCCTTTTTGCATGATGCGGATGCGACCTTATTCGGCGGCGGCATCGTCCTGCTTGTGCTTGGCAGCAGCTTCCTTGATCAGGGTCTGCAGCTCGCCAGCCTGGAACATCTCGATCATGATGTCGCAACCACCGACCAGCTCACCTTCCACCCAGAGTTGCGGGAAGGTCGGCCAGTTGGCAAATTTCGGCAGCTCGGCACGGATGTCCGGGTTTTGCAGGATGTCGACGTAAGCAAAGGGCTCGCCACAGGACATCAGGGCCTGGGAGGCCTGGGCAGAGAAACCGCAGCTGGGTAGCTTGGGGGATCCCTTCATGTACAGGATGATGGGATTCTCAGCCAGCTGCTGTTTGATCTTTTCAATAGTTTCCATAAATGCCTCACTAGAGCGATTTCGGCGGCCATTCTACTGCAAACCGGGCAGACCACAAACTGGCAAACCGTCCCGAATGCAAGAAGTGATGAATCAATACGCCGCAGCTTGATCCGGATCATGGCGAGAATCAAGAGTTGTTCGCCCATCTTTGATGCTGCTACAATCGACGGGCTTTGGGCCGCCTGGCCCCATCATTTCAAGAACAATTCTTTTCAACATAGAAAAGAGTACGCAATGTCTTGCAACCGTCGCCTTCGCACGGCCCAGCCAATGGAGAGTAGAAAATGGCTTTCGAACTTCCCGCTCTGCCCTATGCAATCAATGCTCTGGAACCGCACATCTCCCAGGAAACCCTGGAATATCACCACGGCAAGCACCACAACACCTACGTGGTCAACCTGAACAACCTGGTGCCGGGTACCGAGTTTGAAGGCAAGTCTCTGGAAGAGATCATCAAGACCTCCACTGGCGGTGTCTTCAACAACGCCGCCCAGATCTGGAACCACACCTTCTACTGGCACTGCCTCTCCCCGAACGGCGGTGGCGAGCCCACCGGCGCCCTGGCCGATGCCATCAACAAGGCGTTCGGCTCCTTCGCCGAGTTCAAGGATGCGTTCACCAAGTCCGCCATCGGCAACTTCGGCTCCAGCTGGACCTGGCTGGTGAAGAAAGCCGACGGCTCCCTGGCCATCGTCAACACCTCCAACGCCGGCTGCCCGCTGACCGAAGCCGGGACCACCCCGCTGCTGACCGTCGACCTGTGGGAGCACGCCTACTACATCGATTTCCGCAACCTGCGTCCGAAGTACATGGAAACCTTCTGGACCCTGGTCAACTGGGAATTCGTGGCCAAGAACCTGGCTGCCTGATAGCCTCTTTCTTGCCAAAGCGCCCCGCACTGCGGGGCGTTTTTTTATGGCGAACGGCCAACGAAAAAGGCGCCATGGGCGCCTTTTCGATAACCATGGGTCGTTACTGGTCTATCTCGTCCAGATACTCGTCCAGGTTGCTGTCATCTTCCTGCTGGCCCTGCTGCTTGAGCTCAGGCTGGCGACCCGTCACCTTGCCGTCGTTGTACTGCAGGTAGAAGTCCTTGGTCAGGGCATAAGGATCGAGCGCATTGTCGATGATCCGCTCCTGATCGATCAGCTTGGAGCGCGTACCCAGACCATCCAGCGCCCAGTGCACGAACTTCATCGGGAAGGTCAGCAGGGCATAGGGGAAGTAGATGGTATCAATGGTATCCCCCACCAGTTCGCGGGTGGTGGTCGGGCCGTAGACGGGCACCATGATGTAGGCGCCATCCCCGATGTCCGCCCTGCCTAGCACAGTATCCATCTCCAGCATGTTGCGCTCGAGGCCGGCATGCTTGGCCACGTCGAAGATCCCCAGCAGACCTATGGTGGTGTTAAGGGTGAAGCGGCCCAGGTTGGTCCCCGCCCCCTTCAGATCACCGACCAGCAGATGGTTGACCATGCTGCTCGGCTCGTCGAAGTTCTCCACCAGGTTGTCGATGCCGTCCTTCATCCCCTGCGGCACATAGCGGGCATAGCCATGGACCACGGGGCGGGCCACATAGGGTTCCAGCACGTCGTAGTTGATGGCCCACATGGCCCGGTTGGCCCCCTGGAAGGGGTCACGGGGATCGCTGGCCGTGCTGGACGCCCCGGGGCGGCTGGGGGTTTCGTTGAGATCCAGGCTCTCTGGGCCCGGCTTGGGAGGGCCACCCGCACAGCCCCCCAACAGCAGTGCCACTGCCAATGCTCCTGAACGCAGATACATATGAAAGTCCTAAGCTTTTTTGGGAATCTTTATGGATTATAGGTAGGCCCGCCCCATCCCGGGGTCGGGCCAAGAGGGTATTAGAGTGCGTGATCGATGCGGATGTCAATCGGCGCTGCAGGGATGCTGGTCGTCGGCACTGTGACCGAGACCCCCTCGAAGGCTCCTTCCTTGTTCATGACGTTTCCGCCCCGGGAGAGGCGAGCCTTGAACTGCAGCTCGGGATAAGCCGCCAGCTTGCTCCCCTCCATCATGGCATCCCCATCCCCCAGTGAGAGGGTGAGGGGCAACTGCGGACCCGGGATGCGCTTGACCGCGATGGGCATGGGCGGGCCATTGGGGATCACCGCAAAGACGAACAGGTGGGCATCCTCCGGCAGCTGGATGCCGGGTGCCAGGGTGATGTGCAGGGGATACTCACCCTCCTTCACCGCCACTACCTGAGCACTGCCCTGCCCGGCCTGAGCGGCGGGGGCGGCTGTCACGGCGATGCCGCGCTGACGCAGTTGCTGCTCGGCATACTCGATGGAGCGCTCCACCATGGCATGGCGGGTCGAGCCCTGCTCCAGCAGCGGCAACATGGCTCGCCAGCGCACCAGCGCGGTCTGGAAGTCCTCTTTCTGCAGCGCCATGAAGGCATGGACCGAGCGCGCCTCTATGTTGGCCGGATCCTGGGCGATGGCCGCCTGCAGCAGCTGATCCGCCCGGGCCTCCTCCCCCGTCATCATCAGGGCCTGGGCATAGGGCACAGCCACCATGGCCTTCTGCGGCGCCAGGGAGTAGGCCCGCTCCAGCGCCTCGCGGGCCATCTCAGGGTCATTGCCATCCAGGGTCAGACGCCCCAGCAGCAGCCAGCCACGGTAGTCGTTCGGTTCTTCTTTCAGCCGGGTACGCAGCCCCAGGGTGAAGTCCAGCAGATCCTGCTCGGTCACCTCGGCATCCCGCTCCACCAGGATGCGGTTGCTCAGCTCCCCCAGCCGGCTGTTGGCATCCTGCCAGCGGCTCACCTCCTGCCAGGCCCCCAGCTGGTAGTAGAGCCCCAGGCTCACCACCACCAGCACCAGCACACCCGGGATCCAGATCAGGCTCTTGCCGCCGCGGGCGCTCTGCTCCACGTCGGGGATGTCGTCCAGCAGGCTGCGTTGCAGTTCTACCAGGGACTCGGACTCCTCGGCCAGTATGCCCTGCTCACGCTCCTCGCCTATCTCCAGCAGACGCTGGCGATAGAGCTGCTTGTTGAGGGCCGAACGGCTGATGCTCTGGCGACCCTCGCCGCGCCACAGCGGCAGGATCAGCGCCAGGCTCGCCAGCACCAGCAGGGCCGCGATCACTATCCAAAATGCGGTCATTGTTTCTCTTCCTCTTTGAGCAGCTCGGCCAGACGGCGCCGCTCTTCTTCGCTCAGGGCGTTATTCATTCGTTTTGTCGCCGCCGGCGCACGGCGGCTGCGCACCACCACAGTGGCGGCACCGATGACGATGACCAGCAGGGGGCCAAGCCAGAGGATCAGGGTGGAGGCCATCAGGGGCGGATCATAGAGGATGAAGTTGCCGTAACGGGCCACCATGTAATCCACCACCTCCTCCTTGTTTTTACCGTCCCGCACCATCTGGTAGGTCTTGTCCCTCAGATCCTTGGCGAGCCCCGCATTGGAGTCGGCGATGTCCTGGTTTTGACACTTGGGGCAGCGCAGTTCCTTGGTCAGCTCGCGGAAGGTCTGCTCCTGGGCATCGCTGTCGAAGGTGTAGACGTCGATGGCGGCACTGGCCTGGCCGGAACCCAGCAGGCCCCCCAGCAGCAACAGGGATGCAATAAGCGTTTTCATCGGAGCGGCCCTCACTTCATGGCATCGAAGATGGGTTTGAGGGTCGAGGCCCAGACTTCGGGATTGACGTCCCCCACGTGGCGATAACGGATGATGCCCTGGCTGTCGATGAAGAAGGTCTCGGGGGCGCCGTAGACCCCCAGATCCAGCCCCAGCATGCCGTCCGGATCATAGAGGTTGACCTCATAGGGATTGCCGAGCTCAGCCAGCCACTTGATGGCCTTGTCCCGCTCATCCTTGTAGTTCATGCCGACGATGGGAATACCCTGCCCCGCCAGCTGCTTGAGGTAGGTGTGCTCCCCATAGCAGGTCGGGCACCAGGTGGCCCAGACGTTGAGCAGCATAGGGCGCCCCTTGAAGATGCTCCTGTCATGCTGCTTGTCGAGGTCATAGATATCCTGCAGGGTGAACACGGGCACCTCCTTGTCCACCATCACGGATTCCAGCTTGGTGGGGTCCGAGTAGAGCCCCTTGAACAGGAACACGGCCCCCATCAGGAAGATGATGAAGGGCAGCAGAAACAGCCAGGTCTTCTTGCTCATGCCTTGGTCTCCTCGTCACGACGGCCGAACCGGTAGCGCTTGTCCAGCATGGCCAGCACGCCGCCAATGGCCATGAAGACGCCGCCGAACCAGATCCAGCGCACGAAGGGCTTGTAGTAGATACGCACCGCCCAGGCGCCGTTGTCGAGCTGCTCGCCCAGCGCCGCATAGAGATCACGGGTGAAGCCGGCGTCGATGGCGGCTTCGGTCATCGGCATGCGACTGACCTTGTACATCCGCTTCTCGGGCTTGAGCAGGGCCACCTGCTTGCCGTTCCTGTGCACCTCCAGCACCCCCTTGAAGCCGTCGTAGTTGGGGCCGTTCTTTTCGCTGATACCGGTGAACACGAATTCGTAGTCGGCGAACTGCACCCTGTCACCGGCCTGCATGCGCAAGTCCTTCTCGATGCTGTAGTTCTGGGTGCAGGCGATGCCTATGATGCTGACCGCCAGCCCCACGTGGCCCAGGATCATGGCCCAATGGCTGTTGCCGAGTTTGCGCACCCCGGTGGCAAAACCGTGTTTGTGGGTGGCGCGCACCCAGGTCTCCTGGATGCTGGTGATGATGATCCAGGTACCCAGGCCTATGCCGAGCGCGGCCCAGGGCTTGAACTCACCGGCGAAGAGTTGCGGCAGCAGCAGGGCGGCGGCCAGACTCAGCCCCAGGGCCAGCACTACCTTGCCCTTGAGCTCACCGAGCTCCTGACGGCGCCAGCGGAACAGCGGCCCGACCCCCAGCAGCAAGGCGAACGGGATGATCAGCCAGCTGTAGATGTGGTTGAAGAAGGGGGTGCCGATGGAGATGCTGCCAAGCCCCAGCTCCTTGTGCACCAGGGGCAAGAGGGTGCCGAGCAGCACGGTCAGCAGGCCCGCCACCAGCAGTATGTTGTTGCCAAGCAGCAGGGTCTCGCGGCTCCACAGCTCATGCTTGCCGTGGCTCTTGACCTGGGAGCCCTTGAAGGCGAACAGCAGCAAGGAGCTGCCTATCACCGCCAGCAGGAAGCCCAGAATGAAGAGGCCACGGGTCGGGTCTGAGGCAAAGGCATGGACGGACACCAGCACGCCGGAGCGCACCAGGAAGGTCCCCAGCAGGCTCAGGGAGAAGGCCGAGAGCGCCAGCAGCACAGTCCAGGCCTTGAAGGTGGCGCGCTTCTCGCTCACCGCCAGCGAATGCAGCAGGGCCGTGCCCGCCAGCCAGGGCATGAAGGAGGCGTTTTCCACCGGATCCCAGAACCACCAGCCGCCCCAGCCGAGCTCGTAATAGGCCCACCAGGAGCCGAGCACTATGCCAAGGGTCAGGAAGACCCAAGCCGCCATGGTCCAGGGACGGGACCAGCGCGCCCAGGTGGCATCGAGCCTGCCTGTCATCAGGGAGGCGATGGCAAAAGCGAAGGCCACCGAGAAGCCCACGTAGCCCATGTAGAGCATGGGCGGGTGGAAGATGAGACCCGGATCCTGCAGCAGGGGGTTGAGGTCGCGCCCATCTACCGGGAAGTACGGCAGGGTGCGGGTGAAGGGATCCGAGGTGAACAGCACGAAGGCGGTAAAGCCCACCGAGATGAGCCCCAGCACCCCCAGCACCCGCGCCACCGCATCCAGCGGCAGGCGACGGCTGAACAGGGCCACGGCCGCGGTCCAGCCCCCCAGGGTCAACACCCAGAGCAGCAGGGAGCCCTCGTGGGCCCCCCACACCGCCGAAATGCGGTACTGCAGCGGCAGCAGGCTGTTGGAGTTGGTGGCCACGTACTGCACGGTGAAGTCGTTGTCGACGAAGGCCCAGGTCAGGCAGAGGAAGGAGAGCAGCAGCAGCAGGAACTGGCTGTAGGCGAGCGGACGGGCCGCCGACATCATGCCGAGGCGCCCCAATTTGGCGCCGATCAGCGGATAGCTCCCCAGCAGCAGGGCGGTGGCAAAGGCCAGGATCAGTGCGAATTGCCCCAGTTCAGGGATCATGGCTGACTTCCTTTCAATTGCGCCGCGACCAGAACCGGTGCACAGGCATGAGACGGTGAGAATTGCCCCAGTTCAGGGATCATGGCTGACTTCCTTTCAATTGCGCCGCGACCAGAACCGGCGCACAGGCATGAGACGGTGAGAACTGCCCAAATTCGGGGATCATTGACTATTTCCTTTCGATGGCAGGGTGAGACATACAGATCCGGCGGCGAAACGAGCTGAACACGAGACAAAGACTGCAGGCATCATTGCTTGGCCCCCTGCAACTGCGCCTCGGTATATTCGGGCTTGAAGTGCATGCCATTGGTGGCGTCCGCCACCTCCGGCGGCATGTAGTTCTCGTCGTGCTTGGCCAGCACCTCGAAGGCGGCCACAGTGGTCGCGTCCTTGAGGGTGCCCTGGGCGACTATGCCCTGCCCTTCCCGGAACAGGTCCGGCAGTATGCCGTCAAATTCCACCGTCACCAGATGGCCACCGTTGTCTATCAGCTTGAAGGCCACCTTGAGGCTCTGGGGATCCCGCTGCACCGAGCCCGGCACCACCAGGCCGCCGATGCGCAGGCGCTGGCCCTCTTCCGGCTTGACCTTCTCCGGCCCCTTGCCCTCCACCAGCTCGCTCGGGGTATAGAAGAGATCGATGTTCTGGCTGAGGGCATAGAGCACCAGGCCAGTCACGCTGGCGAGGCCCAGGCTGATGGCCAGAATGATGGTGAGGCGTTTCTTGCGTCTCGGGGTCATAGGGTGTTCTCCATCTGCTGGGCCGCCTTGCGACGAGCCTCGCGGGCCTGCTTGTTGCGCAATTCGCCGAGCAGGCTGCTGGTTTTCAACCGGGTGGAAATGACGATGCCGACCAGGCAGAGCGCGGTCAGACCGAAGGAGAGCCAGACGTAGAAGGCGTAACCGCCCATGGCCATGAAATCGCTGAATGAGGCAAAGTGCATGCTTACTTCTCCTGTCTGGCGATGTCGGCAACCCAGGGGCGGTGCCACTCCCGCATCAGCAGCTCGTTGCGGAACCGCATCAGGGTCAGGGCCCCGAGGAAGGTGGCAAACGCCAGTATCATGATGAGCAGCGGCCACAGCATCTCGGGGGAGATGGAGGGCTTGTCAAACTTGGTGATGGAGGCGCCCTGGTGCAGGGTGTTCCACCACTCCACCGAGTAGTGAATGATCGGCAGGTTGATCACCCCCACCAGCGCCAGTATGCCGGCGGCGCGCCCCGCCACTACCTTGTCGCTGAAGGCGTTGTAGAGGGCGATGACCCCAAGATAGAGGAACAGCAGGATAAGCTCGGAGGTGAGGCGCGCATCCCACACCCACCAGGTGCCCCACATGGGCTTGCCCCAGGCGGCACCGGTGAAGAGGGCGATGAAGGTGAAGACGGCGCCCACCGGGGCTATGGCCGCCACCGTCATGTCCGCCATGCGCAGTTGCCACACCAGGCCTATGAAGGCCGCCACCGCCATGGTGGAGTAGGCTCCCATGGAGAGGATGGCGGCAGGCACATGGATGTAGATGATCCTGAAAGAGTCTCCCTGCTGATAATCGGCGGGGGCAAAGGCCAGCCCCCAGACGGTGCCTATGATGAAGGCGAGCAGGCTTGTCACGACAAACCAGGGCAGCAGGGTGCCGGCCAGCCCATAGGCGCGCTCGGGTTTGGCATAAGGGTGCAACCATTTCCACATAGCTCACAGAACCTTTCAGTTATTAATTTTTAAGTGGCGAGGCCTACCATACCCACCGGCGGGAAACATCATATCCCCCCAAAGCAATAAGCAGCCATCCCCTTGATCTATCTCAATTATATTTTTCACAAAACAGCCTCAAAAGAGGCTTTTTTGATAATTAATCAGTTGACGCTGACCCGCAGTGCCGCCGAGATGGCCAGGGGCGTCAGGGTCAGGGCCCCCACCAGCATGGCCCCCAGGATCGCGAGTTGCCCCCCGTAGGGCAACCCCATGCTGGCCGCATCTATGGCGGAGGTGGCGAAGATCAGCACCGGTATATAGAGCGGCAGCAGCAGCAGGCTGAGCAGCACGCCCCCCTTGCGCAGGCCCGCCGTCAGCGCCACCCCGACGGCCCCGAGCAGGCTCAGCACCGGAGTACCCAGGGCCAGGGTGGCCACCACGGCCAGATAGCTCTTCATGTCCAGGGAGAGCAGGATGGCGAGCAGCGGGGAAACCAGCAGCAGCGGCAGGCCGGTCAGCAACCAGTGAGCGATCACTTTGGCCAGCGCCAGCAGCCCGAGGGGATGAGGCATCAGCATCATCTGCTCCAGGGCGCCGTCGCTGAAGTCATCGCGAAACAGCCGCTCCAGGGAGAGCATGGCCGCCAGGAGGGCCGCCACCCAGATGATGCCGGGGGCAATGCGGGCCAGCAGCTGGGGCTCGGGCCCGATGCCGAGGGGAAAGAGGGTGATGACGATGAGGAAGAACCAGAGCGGGTTGAAGATGTCGGCGCGCTGGCGCAGGGCCATCAGCAACTCGCGGTGAATAAGGTGTATGACGGCGCGCAACATGACTACTCCTGCAACAACGAGGTCAGCGACAGTGTCTTCAGGCGCCCCTGCATCAGGGTCAGGTCCTGATGGGTGGTGAGCACCACCATGCCCCCCCGATCCGCGTGAGTCAGGAACAACCGCTCCAGCACCCTGACCCCTTGCTTGTCGATGGCGGTGAAGGGTTCGTCGAGGATCCAGAGCGCCGGGCGCTCCGACAGCCAGAGCCTGGCCAGCGCCACCCGCCGCTGCTGCCCTGCCGAGAGCTGGCCCGCGGGATAATCCTCGAAGCCGGCGAGTCCGACCTGGGCCAGCACCTGCCAGAGATCCACGGAAGCTTCGGCCGTGCCGTGCAGCTTCTGGTAGAAGGAGAGGTTCTCGAGGGGGGTCAGGGTCGCCTTGACGCCGGGCTGATGGCCCAGGTAGAGCAGGCTGGCATGGTAATCATCCCGGCAATGGCGGATGTTCTCCCCGTTCCAGCACACCTCCCCCGCGAAGGGTTGGGAGAGGCCAGTCAGCAGCCGGAGCAGGCTGGTCTTGCCCACCCCGTTGGGGCCTTCAATCTGCATCAGATCGCCCGAGCGCACCGCGAAGGAGAGATGTTCAAACAGGGTGCGATCTTCACGCACGCAGCTCAGATTGTTGGCTTGAAGCAGCATGAGGGTGTAATCGTTGAAAATGAGGCGGCCTGCATCTTAACACAGGATCCGGAGGCGTCTTTTCAAAGATGCCAATAATCAACAGGATTTGTGGGGGAGATCGCGCACGGACAGGAGAATATGTGGCAAGGGGAAACTGGAGTGACCAGGCACTGGCGGAGGAAGGGGTGGTAGGGAAAAGAGGGGCGGCCTGAGCCTCCCCTCTCGGTCAGGAGCAGGGGTTAGCTGCGACCCTTGCGCAGGGAGATCAGCAACTCGGCTTCGGCCTGGGGCAACTCGCACTCGCTCATCACCTCGTCGAGATCGGCGCCTAGCTCTACCATCTTGGCGGCGCGACTGTAGAGGCGGCGCTCCGGATCCTGCAGGGTCAACTCCTGCTGGCTATCCTGGATCTTCTGCATGGCCCCTTCGGCGGATTGCAGGCGCTGACCCATGCCGATGGCACCGGTATGCAGCTCCATCATCTGCTTGCGCAGACTCTCGAGCTGCCCCTGCAGCGTCTCCATCCTGGCCTCGGACTCTCGCTGACGGCGGCGGTGACCCAATAGACCGTAGAGGGCCAGCACCAGTGCCAACAAGGACAACCCCAAGGCTGCGAATTCAATCATCAAACTGTCACCTTCCTCTTCACAGGGTCCCGCTCGGCATCAAGATGCCGCGGGCAGATCCGGGACCGCTGTTGTATCACTTTTTGACCCGCCGTTACAGGGAGCCGATATCGTCCCACTCTTCGTCGGAGAGCAGCTTGTTGAGATCCACCAGGATCAGCAGCTGACCGTCGCGGTTGCTGACACCCTGGATGAACTTGGCGCTCTCCTCGGTGCCCACCGCCGGGGCGGCGTCGATCTCGGAGGAGCGCAGATAGACCACCTCGGCCACGCTGTCCACCATGATGCCGATCACCTGCTTCTCCGCCTCTATGATGACGATGCGGGAATTCTCGCTCACATCACCGGCCGGCAGGCCGAAACGGGAGCGGGTGTCGATGACGGTCACCACGTTGCCACGCAGGTTGATGATGCCCAGCACATAGTCGGGCGCACCCGGTACCGGGGCTATCTCGGTGTAGCGCAACACCTCCTGGACCTGCATCACGTTGATGCCATAGGTCTCGTTTTCCAACTGGAAGGTCACCCACTGCAGCACTTCGTCCTCGGCCAGATTTTGTGCAATATTGCGCTTCTCTGTCATCTTCTTGATCCTTGTATGAACCCGTCAACGGGTAAAATTAGCAATAAAACCATGGCAGTGCCGATGTTGTCAGCGGCCTTCAATGTTCACGCCTCGGCCAAGGAGCACCAGCAGCTCCCTGACGTGCAGCAGGGCACACATCTTCTCCTTGACCATGCCCGCCAGCCAGGGGCGTTTCCCCTCCTGATGGCGCCACTTCACCTGATCCCGATGCAGCAGTTCGGTGCCCTTCAACTGATGACAGGCCAGCCCCCAGGGTGATTCCCCCAGCATGATCAGATATTTGTACTCGTCGATCTCCAGATGCTGGCCCGGCATGACCCACTGGGCCGTGTCGACCACGTTCATCTTCTGCTCCCGGGAGGTCATGATCCCCTTGTACCAGCCCGGCTGGCCGAAGAGGGAGCTCACCTCCCCCAGCTGGTGGATGCCGCCAAGCTCGGTCAGGGGCACAGCGAAGGTCACCCCGGCCACATCGAAGAAGAGCGCCTGAAACTCGTTGCCGGTATCCAGGTTTTCCCAGGCAGCAGGGGCCGGCTCAGGTTCCGCCGCCAGCGCGGGTTCGGCCAGTGTCAGGGCGACGGGCTCGGCGATCACCGGGATCACCTCGGGCGTCGCCAGGGCCACCTCGACCGGTTCGGGCTCGACCTCGACCTCGAGCTGGAAGGGCTCGACATGCAGCTCTTCATGGCTCAGGACATCCATCTCATCCTGCACCTGGCTCACCTGGGCGAGCAGCTCGCTCAGTTGCGCCAGTCGGCTGTCGGCTTCGAGATAGGGGGCTGCAACCACCTCGGGCAAGGGGGCGGGCTGAGGCTGCAACTGCGGCGCAGAGGCCGGTGCCTCGTCGTCCGGATCGTCCCGCAGCAGGACATCATCGAGCAGCAGGGAGTGGAAATAGTCATCCATGGCCCGAACCTGGGTGGTCTCTCTCATGGCTTCACCTCCTGGGTTCGTTGACGCTCCAGCGCATCAATAAAGTTGAGCAGTGTCTCGTAGGCATAGGTGCCACGGCTGCCCGGTGCATAGATGGACGGGGGTATGTGCAGCAGGCTGGCATCCCGGAATTTGGTGTCGATGGGAATGACCGCATTCCACACCGCCTCCCCATACTGCTCCTTGATGGACTGCAGCGTCATCAGGGAGGCCCGGGTACGCTTGTCGAACATGGTCGGGATCACCGTATAGCGGAACTTGTCCCGCTTGGATCGCTGCATGATCTCGAAGGTCTTCATCATCCGCTCCAGCCCCTTCAAGGCCAAAAATTCGGTCTGCACCGGCACCAGGATGCGATCGCAGGCCGCCAGCGCATTGACCATCATCACCCCCAGCACGGGCGGGCAGTCGATGAGCACATAGTCATACTGGTCCTGCACCCGCAACAGGGCACGCTTGAGTACCAGCCCCATGCCTTCCCGGTTGCCCATGACCCTGTCCAGGGTCGCCAGCGTGATGGAGGCGGGCAGCAGGTGGATGTTTTCGAACTTGGTCTTCAGGGTCATGCGGTTGACCAGCTCGCTGCTCGGCTTGGCCGCCTGGAACAGCTCGTAGAGGGTGCCTTCCAGCCGGTCCGAGTCAAAATCGAAATAAGAGGTCAGGGAGGCATGGGGATCGGTGTCGATCAGCAGTACCCGCTGGCCACGCTGGGCCAGAATGCCCGCCAGGGAGACGACCGTGGTGGTTTTACCGACCCCACCCTTCTGATTGGCAACCGTCCAAACAATCACTGTATCAATCCTGCCTTGTTGTTATGCGTATGCCACCACCGGGCAGCGTCACCACTCTGACGTCCTCGCTGTCGACGCTCTGTGGCGCGGCCGGGGCCGGCGTCACCGTCAGGGCGTTGACGGAGGTTCGCGGCACCCAGGCGAATCTGGATATGGCGACCACGACCTTGCGATTCTGTAACCGCCCCTGCTCGCTGCCGTTGTCGGCGAAGGGGGAGAACTCCCCATAGGCCTCGTAGGCGAGCCGCTCGGGGGCTATCCCCTTGGTCACCAGGGCGCCGAGCACAGCTTCGGCGCGGGCGGCAGACAGGGTCCAGTTGGAGCGAAACATTTCGTTGTTGATCGGCTGGTTATCCGTGTAACCCCGCACCCTGACATAGTTATCGACCGGTTTCAGAATACCTGAAAGCGTATCGAGCACAGGGGCCGCATTGCTCCCCAGAAAGGCGCTGCCGCTGCGAAACAGCAGGCCGGAACTCAGCTCCACCGTCAGCCAGCTGTCATCCTTCGCCAGCTTGACCACGCCGGCATCTACCAGGGCGCCCATGGACTCCTGCAACTGCAGGTCTATGGTCGCAAGGGCCGTGCCATCTTGCTGGATCGGGGTGCCCGTGATGGGGGCGCGCGAAGGCGACGGGGAGGCCTGGCTCTCCAGCAGGGAAGGCGCGGCCGACACCGGGTGGTTCAGCAGGGAGTTGCCCTGCCCTTCCAGCAAGCCATCGCTGCGCGGTACTTGGTTGAAAGCCTGGGTCATGCCCTCGATGACGGCGCGGTACTGCTCCTTGTTGACTATGGCCACGGAGTAGAGCACCACGAAGAGGGCGAAGATGAGCGTCATGTAATCGGCATAGGAGACCAGCCAGCGATCGAGATGTTCTCGCCCTTGCAGGTGCAAACGATAGCGCTTGCGCATGGCTATTCCCCTTTCAGATAAGCCCGTAGCCGCCGTTCAACCTGCTGGCCATTCTCCCCGTGGGCGATGGCCAGCAACCCTTCCAGCGTCATCTCCTGATAGAGACCGTAGTGGTAGTGGAATGCCCGCAGGCGATTCGCTATCGGCAGATAGAGGAGGTTGGCAAAGCCCACCCCGTAGATGGTCGCGACGAAGGCGATGGCGATGCCTGCGCCGAGGGTGCCCGGCTCCTCCAGGTGAAACATGGCCTGGATGAGGCCTATCACGGCCCCTATGATGCCGATGGTCGGGCTGTAGCCCCCCATGGCCTCGAACACCCTGGCGGCGTGCTCGTTGCGCTCCTGCTCGATGTCGATGTCCGCTTCCAGCAGGCGGCGGATATCCTCGATGGAGACACCGTCCACTATCATGGTGAGCCCCTGGCGGGTGAAGGGATCAGGCTCCCCTTCGGCCTGGTTCTCCAGCGCCAGCAACCCCTGCTGGCGCGCAAACTGGGCCCAGGCCTGCAGGCGTTCGGCCTGCTGCACCAGATCCAGTTGCGGCGGGAACAGCATCCAGCGGGCCTGGGCGAGCGCGGACAGCATGTACTTGCGGGGCGTCTGCAGTATGACGGCACCCCAGGTGCCCCCGACCACGATGACGAAGGCCGGGCCATCCAGCAGGGTCAGCAGGCTGCCGCCGTGCCACCATTGGGCGACGGCCACGGCGAGCAGCGCCAGCACCAGGCCGAACATGCCCATGGTCAGCGACCCAACTCGACCAGGATGCGCTGGGCAACCCTGTCCAGCGGCAGGGATTCGCTTGCTATGCCCGCCTTGGCAACCGCCTGGGGCATGCCGTAGACCACGCAGGAGGCTTCATCCTGGGCCCAGATGGTGGCGCCCTGCTCCTTGAGCAGACGCGCCCCGTCCCGGCCATCGGCACCCATGCCGGTCAGCACTATGGCGAGCACCTTGTCGCCGTAAATCTTGGCGGCCGAGGCGAAGGTGATATCGACGCAGGGCTTGTAGTTGACCTTGTCATTGCCCTCTATGATGCGAAGGCGAGCCCCGGGCCCGCGCCCTTCCAGCAGCATCTGCTTGCCACCGGGAGCCAGGTAGGCGTGACCCGGCTTGAGCACGTCACCGTCTTCAGCCTCCTTGACCCCGATCTGGCACAGACCGTTGAGACGAGCGGCGAAGGCGGCGGTGAAGGTGGCGGGCATATGCTGGATTAACAGGATCGGATGGGGAAAATCTCCCGGCAGCTTGGTCAGCACGTTCTGCAGCGCCACAGGGCCACCGGTGGAGGTGCCGATGGCCACCAGCTGATAGCTCTTGCCGCTGCGCTTGAAGCTGGCGGGCGCCGCGGCGCGGACCGGCTCGGGCTGGCGATCAAGAGGACGCGCCGAGGCAGCGCCGAGGGCGGGGCGCACCAGGGGCTCCGGCGCCCGGGGTCTGGCAGCCGCCATCAGGAAGCGCTTGCGGGCTATCTCCCTAACGCGTTGTTGCAGCAGCTTGACGGCCTCATCCTTGTCGCGGGCTATGTCTTCGAACTTCTTGGGCAGAAAATCCAGGGCACCGGCATCCAGTGCATCCAGGGTCGCCTTGGCCCCCTCGTGGGTCAGCGAGGAGAACATCAGTATGGGGGTCGGACACTTGGCCATGATCTCGCGCACGGCGCTGATGCCGTCGAGCACCGGCATTTCAATGTCCATGGTGATGACGTCAGGCCGCAACTGCAGCGCCTTGTCTACCGCCTCCCGACCGTTCTGGGCCGTGTCGATCACCGTCATCAGGGGATCCTGATTGATGATCTCGCTGACCCGGCGACGGAAGAAACTCGAATCGTCGACCACTAATACCTTGACTGCCATTGTTATTCTTTTAACTCCTTGGGCCAGACGCTCAGTGGCGGCGGGCATAGGCCTTGAGCAGGCTGGGCACGTCCAGGATGAGGGCGATGCCGCCGTCGCTGGTGATGGTGGCGCCGGCCATGCCGGGGGTCCCTTGCAGCAGATTGTCCAGAGGCTTGATCACCACCTCTTCCTGGCCGATGAGGTTGTCCACGACGAAGCCCACCTGCTGGGTGCCGATCTGGACTATGACCACGTGGCCTGTGTCCTGGCGTGCCGTTCTGCCGGCACCGCGGACCAGCCACTTGTGCAGGTAGAACAGCGGGATCGCCTTGTCGCGGACTATGATGGTGAGCTGACCGTCCACTACGTTGGCCTTCTTCAGATCCAGATGGAAAATTTCGTTCACGCAGCCAAGCGGCAGGGCGAAGGTCTGTTCACCCACTTCCACCATCAGGGTCGGCAGTATGGCCAGGGTCAGGGGAACCTTGATCTCGAGGCGGGTGCCCTTGCCCCAGGTCGAGTCGATGTGCACAGAGCCATTGAGGCTGACGATGCTGGTCTTCACCACATCCATGCCGACGCCACGGCCCGAGATGTCGGAGATCTCGGACTTGGTAGAGAAACCGGGGGCGAAGATCAGGTTGTAGGCATCGTTGTCGCTCATGCGCGCCGCGCTGTCGGCATCGAGCACGCCACGGCTGATGGCGATGGCTTTGAGCTTCTCCGGATCCATGCCGGCGCCGTCATCCTCGATGCAGAGCAGGATATGGTCACCCTGCTGGGAGGCGCTCAGTGTGATGGTGCCCTGACGGGGCTTGCCCGCCTTCTCCCGCACGTCCGGCATCTCGACGCCGTGGTCGCAGGAGTTGCGCACCAAGTGAACCAGGGGATCGGCCAGGGCCTCCACCAGGTTCTTGTCGAGATCCGTCTCTTCACCCACCATCACCAGCTCGATATCTTTCTTGAGGGTACGGGCGAGATCGCGCACAACGCGCGGGAAGCGGCCGAAGACTTTCTTGATAGGTTGCATGCGGGTCTTCATGACCGCGCCCTGCAGATCGGCGGTCACCACATCCAGGTTGGCCACCGCCTTTGACATCTCTTCGTCGTTGCTGGCGATGCCGAGGCTCACCAGGCGGTTTCGCACCAGCACCAGTTCCCCCACCATGTTCATGATGACGTCCAGGGTCTTGGTATCCACCCGCACAGTGGTGTCGTTTTGCACCGCACTGCTTTCGGCGGGGGCCGCCTGCTTGGCAGGAGCGGGAGCCGGGGCCGGCTTGGCCGGTGCAGAAGCGGGTTTGGCGGGGGCGGCGCTGGCCGCGACCGGCGCCTTGGGCGGGGTCACGGGCGCGGCGGGAGCCTTGGGCTCGGGAGCCGGAGCAGCCGCCGCCATGCTGTGCTGCGGCGCCTGGCCACGGCCATGCAATTCATCCAGCAGGCGTTCGAACTCGTCGTCGTCGATGAGCTCGTCCACCTCTTTTTGTACCGATTGCAGCGGGGAGAGATCCGGAGCGCCGCCATGCTGGCCCTGGCCGTGCAGTTGATCGAGCAAGGCCTCGAACTCGTCGTCCGTGATGTCGCCCGAGCCGCTCAACACGGGGGCGGCAGAGACCGTCGGCGCCTTGCCAGCACCGTGCAGTTCATCCAGCAGGCGCTCGAATTCGTCGGCAGAGATCTCGTCGATGGAGCCGCCACCGTTGACGGCCACAGGTGCGCTCTCGGCGACGATGACGGGTTCGGGTTCAGGCTCGGGCTGCTGCGGAGCGGCAACACTGGCGGTACGCAACTGCTCCTGCCCTTCGGGTTTGCACAGTTCGTGCAGATCGTGCAGCAGATCGGCAGAGGCCGGGCTGGTCGGCTCCCGATTCTGCACCTGGGCAAACATGACGTTGATGGCATCAAGGGCCTGCAAGATGACATCCATCAGCTCGGCACTGAGGGTTCGCTTGCCGTTGCGCAGCATGTCGAACAGGTTCTCGGCACCGTGGCAGACGTCCACCAACTCGGTCAGGGAGAGGAAACCCGCTCCCCCCTTGACGGTATGGAAGCCGCGAAAGATGGCATTCAACAGATTCTTGTCATCGGGCCGCTTTTCCAAGTCGACCAGTTGTTCAGACAACTGTTCCAATATTTCTGATGCTTCGACCAAAAAGTCTTGCAGTATGTCTTCATCAACTTCGAAGGCCATGCGTCACTCCATTAGAATCCCAGGCTAGACAGCAGATCGTCCACATCATCTTGACCATTGACCACATCGGACCTTGTCTGCGGGTTCATGATGGGGCCTTCTGCCTCGATGCCGCTCGCCGGCAGGCTGCGCGCCGAATTCTCGATGACGGCCTCACCAAACATGGTCAGCATCTCTATCAACTTTGTTTCAACTTCCTGCACCAGCTTGATCACCTTGCGGATCATCTGACCGGTCAAGTCCTGGAAATCCTGAGCCATCAGGATTTCAGTCAGCAGTTGTCGTAACTTATCGGCATCCGTCTCCGAAGCCTTAATAAAATCATTCAGTTGATGGCAGAGTGCCTTGAACTGACCCAGTTCAAGATCCCGGCTCATCAGGGCATTCCAATTGGGCATCACCAGCTGAATGTTGTCATTGAGCCGATCGGCGATGGGAAGACTGGCCTCGACCGCATCCATGGTGCGATTGGCCGCCTTGTCAGTCATGTCGATGACATAGCTGAGCCGCTCCCGGGCATCCGGGATCTCATGGGTGGCCAGGTCGGGGATCCTGGGATCCAGGCGAAAATCTTGCAGTGAGTTGTGCAACTGGCGGGTCAGCTGCCCCACCTTGTCAAACAGGGCCGCCGCATTGGGGGCGCACACATCGGCGAGGATGGTATCGGCCTGTTCAAACTCTTCTCGCTCCAGGTGGGCAACCAGCACCCTTGCCTGTTCAAGCGAGATCATGGCACTCGTTTTGGCCTTCATCCCTGCCGCTCCTTAGCCGATTCGTTCAAAGATTTTGTCGAGCTTCTCTTTGAGGGTGGCGGCAGTGAACGGCTTGACGATATAGCCATTGACCCCGGCCTGGGCGGCTTCGATGATCTGCTCGCGCTTAGCTTCCGCAGTCACCATCAGTACCGGCAGGTGCTTGAGTTTGTCATCGAGACGGATCGCCTTGAGCAGGTCTATGCCCTGCATGCCGGGCATGTTCCAGTCGGTGACCACGAACTGATAATCGCCGTTTTTCAACATCGGCAGGGCCGTGTTGCCATCGTCTGCTTCATGGGTATTGTTATATCCCAGGTCACGCAGCAAGTTCTTGATAATCCGGCGCATCGTTGAAAAATCGTCGACGATGAGGATTTTCATGTTCTTGTCCAAAATTCCCTCCTAAATAGCCGCCAAAACGGCTCACTTACATGATGCAGATCGCAGGTTTTATGGTGCGGATTATGCCTTAGAGTTGCGTTCCAGTGTAGCCAGTACAACCACTTATAAATTCCAATCTCTCAAACGGGCCCGCAGCCTGTGCATGGCCTGGCTGTGGATCTGGCTCACCCGAGACTCGCTCACGCTCAGGACTTCCCCGATTTCACGCAAGTTCAGCTCTTCGTCGTAATACAGCGACAGCACCAGGGCTTCCCGTTCGGGCAGGCGGGAGATGTGTTCGGCCAGGGCGCCCTGAAAGCGCTCGGCCGCCAGATCGTCAAAGCCGCCGTGACCGCTGGCGTCATCGGGATGCCCTATCACATCCTCGCTGACCCCGAGATCCTCGATGCCGATGATCTTGCCGCAGGAGACATCCTGCAGCATGGCATGGTATTCGCCAAGGGAGACCCCCATGTTGGCGGCCACCTCGGTGTCTCTGGCATCCCGGCCATGGGCCTGCTCCACGTTCTCGATCGCCTCTGCGATGGCACGGCTGTTGCGGTGCACCGAACGGGGCACCCAGTCCCCGCGGCGGATCTCGTCGAGCATGGCGCCGCGGATGCGGATGCCGGCATAGGTTTCAAAGCTGGCGCCCTTGCTGCCGTCAAAGTTGCGGGAGGCTTCGAGCAGCCCAATCATACCTGCCTGGATCAGGTCATCCAGCAAGACACTGCTTGGCAGGCGAGCCAATAAATGCTGGGCAATCCGCTTGACCAGCGGAGCATGACGCTCGACCAGCACGTAGGAATCCTGATGACGCAAGTATGCTTGGGCTTTATTCACGGGAGTCTTCCTGTGCTATGACCGGCTTTTGCAATAAATTTTCCAGGAAAAATTCGAGGTGTCCCCCCGGCTGGTTCGGGATGGGCCAGCTCGCCGCCTTGTTCGCCAGGGCACGGAATGCCAGGGAGGCGGGCGACTTGGGAAACGCCTCGACGATCAGCTTCTGCTTGCGCACTGCGGCCCGCAGGTTGGTGTCGTAAGGCACGCAGGCCACCAGCTCCAGGGAGGTGTCGAGGAAGCGGTCGGTGACCCGGGTCAGCTTGGCGAAGAGCTCCTGCCCCTCGCGCAGGGAGCGCACCATGTTGGCCACCACCTTGAAGCGGAACACCCCGTGATCCTTGGAGAGGATCTTGATCAGGGCATAGGCATCGGTGATGGAGGTGGGCTCATCGCACACCACCACCATGATGTCCTGGGCCGCACGGGTGAAGCTCAGCACCATGTCGGAGATCCCCGCCGCCGTGTCCACCAGCAGCACGTCCACCTGGGTCTTCATCTCGCTGAAGGCGCGGATGAGCTCGGCATGTTGCACCGGCGACAGCTCGACCATGGACTGGGTGCCCGAGGTGGCCGGCACTATCATCATGCCGTAGGGCCCCTCGACTATGATGTCGTCTATGGTGCACTCCCCCGCCAGCACATGGGAGAGGTTGCGGTGCACCCGCAGCCCCAGCATGACGTCGACGTTGGCCAGACCAAGGTCGGCATCCAGCACCAACACCCGCTTGCCCTGGGCGGCCATGGCTCCCGCCACGTTCAGGGTCACGTTGGTCTTGCCAACGCCCCCCTTGCCTCCGGACACGGCGATCACTTTTACTCGATTGTTTTGACGCATTTTGCGCAGACCACTCGCCTGATCCATATACATGTTACTCATAAAACTCCGAATCTTCGGCCTCGCCAAAGCCTGAACCCCAGAAGTAAGGGTCTTCTGTTTCCCGCTCCAGCGAGCCCATGGCCGCGCCGACCAGCAGCGCCGCATTGGCAACTTGAATATCTTCCGGCACCCGCTGTCCATCTGTGATGTAGCTGATGGGCAGGGCGTTCTGAATGCATACGTTAATCACCTCACCCAGATTCAGGCTCTCGTCGAGCTTGGTCAGGATGCAGCCGGAGAGCGGAATGCGCCGGAAGTGATCCACCGCCTCCTGCATCACCCGGCGCTGGGAGGTGGCTGACATGACCAGATAGCTGCGAATGCGCACCTTGGCATTCTTGACCAGGGTGTCGAGCTGCTCGGTCAGACGGATATCCCGCTGCCCTACCCCGGCGGTATCGATGAGCACCAGCCGGCGGTGACGGAACTGATAGAGCGCGTTGGCCAGCTCCTCGGCATCCCGTACCTGACGCACCGGGCAACCCATGATGCGACCATAGGTCTGCAGCTGTTCGTGGGCCCCGATCCTGTAGTTGTCCGTGGTGATGAGGGCCACCTGCTCGGCGCCATACTTCATGGCAAAACGGGCCGCCAGCTTGGCGATGGTGGTGGTCTTGCCCACCCCGGTCGGCCCGAGCAGCGCCACGGCACCGCCCTGGCGCAAGATGTCGTCTTCGCTGATCTTGAGCTGGGCCGTCAGTACCTCGGCCAGCTGGGCCATGGCCTGATGGATGGGCATGTCTTCCGGGATAAGTCCGGCGAGCTGATCGGCGAAGGCATCATCGAACCCCATCTTCTTGAGTTCCTTGATGAGCAGCGCCCGCATCGGCTCGCGGCGCTCCACCTCCTGCCACATCAGACCGGAGATCTGGTGCTCCAGCAGCTTGCGGATGCTGGCCATCTCCTTGCGCATCCCCTCCATCTCCTGATCTCGCGGGGCAGGTTGCGCTGCACGGGGGCCGGGGGCAGGACGTGCCTTCGGCTTGGCAGGCTCGGGGGCCGCGCCCCACTGGCCCTGTTCGGCCAGCGTCCTGGGTGCGCCGTTGGCGGACGCCAGTCCCGCGGACTGATTGCCGCCAGCGGCCCCATTCCCGGACCATGGTGCCGGAGATGGGGTGCCGTTACCCGCCCCATTCGCAGGCCATGACCCCTGAGCGGCGTTGCCGCCCGCCGGATTGGCAGGGTTGAGCTTCTGCTGGCGCGCCAGCAGGGCCGCCAGGGTATCGGCATAGTATTCGTTCTGCTCCTTGGGGGGAGCCGAGCGCGTCATCTGCTTGCCCGCAGACGAGATATTGACGCTCTCATCGTTCAACTGACGGCGAACCGGCGCATCTTTAGGTCCAGGCACCTGGGACTGATAATCGACGGCCGCGACTATCTCCACCCCACCGGTGACCTTTTTGTTGGACATGATGACGGCATCCGGCCCGAGCGTCTCCTTGACCTCGGCCAGCGCCGTTCGCATGTCTTTGGCAAAAAACCGCTTAATCTTCACCCGTCATCTCCGCTAACTAGCCCTGTCCCACCGCACTGACGATGCGGATCTGCTTGTCATCAGGCACTTCCTGATAAGACAGGACGCGTAATCCAGGAATGGCATTCTTGACAAATTTCGCCAGGGTATTGCGCAATATCCCCGATGTCAGAAGCACGGCCGGCTGGCCTTCCAGTTCTTGTCGTTGAGTGGCTTCCACCAGGGAGCGCTGCATCCGCTCCGCCAGTCCCGGTTCTATACCGGCGCCATCTCCCCCACCTGCTTGCAGGGATTGATGCAATATGCGTTCCAGTTCTGGTGAAAGGGTGATCACCGGCAGCTCGGGCTCGGGGCCGGCAATCTCCTGCACTATCAGCCTGCGCAGGGCGATACGGCAGGCGGCGGTCAACACTTCCGGGTCCGGGCTGCGTGGTGCATATTCCACGAGGGTCTGCAGGATAGTGCGCATATCGCGAATTGGCACGCCTTCATTGAGGAGATTTTGCAATACCTTGACCAGGTTGCCCATGCTGATCACCTCGGGAACCAACCCTTCCACCAGCTTGCTCTGATGCTTCCCTATCATGTCCAGCAGTTGCTGCACCTCGTCGTGACCCAGCAGCAAGGCGGCATGGTTGGAGAGGATCTGGCTCAGGTGGGTGGCCACGACGGTGGCCGCGTCCACCACTGTGTAACCCAGGGTCTGGGCCTGGGAGACCTGCTCCTTGGCGACCCAGACAGCTTCCAGTCCGAACGCGGGGTCCTGGGTCGCTATGCCCTGGATCTGGCCGAACACCTGGCCCGGATTGATAGCCATCTCCTTGTCGTGATAGACGGTAGCCTCGCCGGTGCTCACCCCCATCAGGGTGATGCGGTACTGATTGGGGGCGAGATCCAGGTTGTCGCGGATGTGCACGGCAGGCACCAGGAAGCCGAACTCCTGGGAGAGCTTCTTGCGCACCCCCTTAATCCGGTTGAGCAGCTCGCCCCCCTGGTTCTTGTCCACCAGCGGGATGAGCTGATAGCCCACCTCCAGGCCGATGATGTCCACCGGCATGACGTCGTCCCAGCTCAGGTCCTTCTGCTCCACCGGAGCATCGCCCTGGGCCGGCAAGAGTTCACCGCTCGCCACCCTGGCCTTGTTCAGTTTCTCCCGGCGCAGCAGCCACCAGGCCCCCACCGCCGCCACGGCCCCCAGACTCAGGAAGGCCAGGTGCGGCATGCCGGGCACGCTGCCCATCATCAGCAGTATGCCGGCGGAGATCACCAGCGCCTTGGGGTTCTCGAACAGCTGGCCGAGCACGGCCGTGCCCATGTCCTGATCGGTATTTTGACGGGTAACTATGATGGCGGCGGCGATGGAGAGCAGCAGTGAGGGGATCTGGGCCACCAGGCCGTCACCTATGGCGAGCAGGGTGTAGATCTCGGCCGCTTCACCGAAGCTGAGCTGGTGCTGCATCATGCCGATGATGAAGCCACCGATGATGTTGATGAAGAGGATCATGATGCCGGCGACGGCATCCCCCTTCACGAATTTGGAGGCACCGTCCATGGAGCCGTAGAAGTCGGCTTCCTGGGTCACGTCCTGACGGCGCTTCTTGGCCTCTTCCTGGTTGATGAGACCGGCGTTCAGGTCCGCATCTATAGCCATCTGTTTGCCGGGCATGGCATCCAGGGTGAAGCGGGCGCTCACCTCCGAGATCCGGCCCGCCCCCTTGGTGACCACCACGAAATTGATGATCACCAGGATCATGAAGACGATGATGCCCACCGCATAGTTGCCGCCGATCACCACGTTGCCGAAGGCCTCGATCACATGACCCGCCGCCGCGCTGCCGTTGTGGCCTTCAAGCAGCACCACCCGGGTGGAGGCGACGTTGAGCGCGAGCCGCAGCAGGGTCGCTATCAGCAGGACTGTGGGGAAGGCGGCAAACTCCAGCGGCCGACGGGTATAGACGGCCACCAGCAGCACCACTATGGAGAGGGCGATGTTGAAGGAGAAGAGGATATCCAGCATCAGGGGCGGTATGGGGAGTACCACCATGCCGAGAGAGGCGAGCACCAGCAGCGGGGTCCCTATCCCCTTGCTGAGCAACCATCTGTACTCTTTGAAACGGCTCAATCCAGCCTTGAATCCCATCGTTCTTCTCGATTTACAACTGCCGATGCCGAATGAAAGCAAATATCAAGCCAATTACTCAACTCATTGATCTATTGGGATTTTATTTTGATGCTGTCAGAAGTCCGTCGGAGGACACGTTCGGGTAGCTTGATTGGAAGCTTCATGGCAAACAGGGCGGGAGCGGGGTTACTTGCGATTTTCCGGTGGCACGATGGATGACCCAGGGCGAGAACAAGGCTACTTGCAATAGTCCGGCGGCATAGTGGACAGAACCCCAACGCCTCCCAAAACACCGGGCTACTTGCGATATTCCGGTGGAATGGGCAGATCCCTGGCGACCGGGGTCGGGCGGCGGCCACGGCCACGGCGGAACTTCTTGAGCTGATAGACATAGGCCAGCACCTGGGCCACGGCGGCAAAGAGCCCCTCGGGGATCTCCTGACCAATCTCGGTGGCGTGGTAGATGGCCCGGGTCAGGGGCGGCGAGGACATCACCGGGATGTCGTATTCCCGCGCTATCTCCCGGATCTTCATCGCCACCTCGTCCACCCCCTTGGCCAGCACCTTGGGAGCGGCGCCTGGCTTGCCCGCGTCGTACTTCAGGGCCACGGAGTAGTGGGTCGGGTTGGTGATGATGACGTCCGCTTTGGGCACATCCCCCATCATGCGGCGCATCGCCATCTGCATCTGCAACTGGCGGATCTTGCCCTTTACTTCGGGCTTGCCCTCGCTGTCCCTGAACTCGTCCTTGATCTCCTGCTTGGTCATCTTGAGCTGGCGATTGTGGTTCCAGGTCTGGAAGGGCACGTCTATGGCGACTATGGGGATCAGGGCGCAGCAGAGGATGATCAGCATCCACAGCAGCAGATCCAGGGCATCTATGATGCCGCCGGGGAAGCCCTCGAGGGAGAGATTGAGCAGGTGATTGAACTGGCTCGACAGCATCCACCAGGCGAACAGGCTGATGAACACCACCTTGGCGATGGACTTGACGAGCTCTACCAGGGACTGCACCCCGAACATCCTCTTCAAACCACTCAAGGGGCTCAGCTTGCTCCACTTGGGCAGCATGGCCTCGGAGGAGAAGTTCATCCCCCCCAGCAGGGTGTTGCCCACGAAGGCGGCTATGGTCACCAGCAGGAACAGCAGGCCGAGGGGCTGCAGCAACTCCCACAGCAGGGTGGGCAGCATGACCCCCATGGCGTTGGGATCGAAGGCCTGATCCCGGTCCAGGGTAAAGCCCATGGTGAGCACCTTGACCATGGCGCCAGCCAGGCTCTCCTTGATCATCAGCAAGCCAAACACTGTCGCCAGCAGGACGCTGGCGGTACCCAGCTCCTTGGAACGTGCAATCTGCCCTTTTTCCCGGGCCTGTTGCAGTCGTTTGCCCGTGGGTTGTTCTGTGCGTTCCTGATCGGTATCAGCCATGCTGGCCTCTCAGGCACATCAAGTCGCCATGGCGAGCTAACCCCCACGCGCAGCAGGCGGGGAGATAATCGGTACTTTTCAGGCCGGTATCAGCCATTCTGACCCCCCAGGCACTGGACCTGGATAAGCTCGCAGCTGGTCTCCTGCACCCGCTCCCAGAGGGAGTCGAAGTGCCCCATGAAGCCGCCTATGGTGAGCCAGAGGATGAACAGGCCCGACATCATGCTGACCGCAAAGCCGATGCTGAAGATGTTGAGCTGGGGGGCCGCCCGGGTCATGACCCCGAACGCGAAGTTGATGAGCAGCAGGGCTATGATGGCCGACAGCGCCATCACCAGGGAGGCCTGGTACATGACCCCGAGGAAGCTTACCAGGCTGCGGATGGCGGGCAGACTGAGCCCGCTGTCCGAGACCGGCAGGGTCTCGAAGCTCAGCACCACCATCCTGATCATCAGGAGGTGACCGTCCACCGCCAGAAACACCAGGGTCGCCAGCATCAGGTAGAACTGACCCACCACGGGGGCCGACTGGCCGTTCATGGGATCCACCAGGGTGGCGAAGCCCAGGCTGGTCTGCATGGCGATGATCTGGCCCGCCATCACGAAGCTTTCCAGCAGAAACTGGGTCATGAGGCCGAGCGCTATGCCGATGAGCAGCTGCTGCCCCAGCACCAGGAAGCTGCCGACGGAGAACAGCTCCACCTTGGGCATGGGGGGCAGCAGGGGGGCGATGATGAAGGTGATGGCGAGCGCCAGCCCCATGCGAACGTTCGCAGGAGCCAGCCGGCTGCCGAACACCGCCATCACCATCAGCAGGCTGCTCACCCGGGCAAGCGGCCAGAGCACGGACGCCAGCCACTCCATGATCACCGCAGTGGTATAGCTCATGCCGCCGCTCCAAAAGCCGTGGGACTGGTGGTCATCGGCAGCCTGATGGTCGCTAATGCCGGCACGGGCATCAGCCGACCACCTCGGGGATCTGGCTCACCATCAGCTGGAAGAAGTCCATCAGGCTCTGCAGGCCCCAGTGGGCGCCGGCCCCCAGGGCCAGCAGGGTGACGACGAGACGGGGCAGGAAACTCAGGGTCTGTTCGTTGATGGAGGTGGCGGCCTGGAAGATGGCGACGACCAGCCCCACCATCAGGCTCGGCAGGATCACGGCACACACCATTATGGTCACCAGCCAGAGCGCCTCACGGAATACGTCGACAAAGGTTTCCGGACTCATCTTATCGGCTCCTTTCCATTGAGCGGCTTACCCCGCCCCCAGCCCGAAGCTGGTCGCCAGGGAACCCAGGATCAGGTTCCAGCCGTCCACCATGACGAACAGCATCAGCTTGAACGGCAGGGAGACCAGCATGGGAGAAAGCATCATCATACCCATGGCCATCAGTATGCTCGCCACCACCAGATCTATGACCAGGAAGGGCAGAAACAGCATGAAGCCTATCTGGAAGGCGGTTTTGAGCTCGCTGGTGACGAAGGCCGGGATCAGCACCCGCAGCGGCACATCCGCCGGCTCGGCCACCTGCACGTTCGCTATCTCCATGAAGGTGTTGAGATCCTTGATCCGGGTCTGGGCCAGCATGAACTGGTGGATGGGCAGCTCGGCCTTCTCCAGCGCCTCCTTGGGCCCTATGGTCTCCGCCAGATAGGGCTGCAGCGCCTCCTCGTTGATGCGATCCAGCACAGGGGACATGATGAAGAAGGACATGAAGAGGGCGATGCCGATCAGCACCTGGTTGGACGGGCTCTGCTGCAGGCCTATGGCCTGTCTGAGGATCCCGAGCACCACTATGATCCGGGTGAAGGAGGTCATCATGATGACAATGGCCGGCAGGAAGGAGAGCGCGGTCATCAGCGCCAGCACCTGCAGGGTCAGGCTGTACTCCTGACTGCCATCCGCCATGGTCTTGACGGTCAGCGCCGACATGCCGTCCTGGGCCATCGCCAGGGGCGACAGCAGCACGGACAGCAGGCCCAGGCACCCGATCCAGTTAACTTTTTTCATGCTTGCCCATCAATTTGCCGAGCTGCTGGGAGAAGGCCTGGGGCTGGCGCTCGTCCAGGGGCTCTTCCAGGCGATAGAGGAAGTTGACCTGCTGCGGCGTCACCCCGATGAGCAGCTGTTGCTCGCCCACCTTGACCACCATCAGCTTCTCCTTGTACCCGAGCGGCAGGGTGGCGATGACCTTCATCTGGCCGCCCCCCATCACCTGGGTGAGCTTGCTCTTCTTGAGCAGGAAGCCCAGCACCAGGATGAGGCCGATCACCATCAGGCTGGAGAGCAGCCAGGAGGTGATGCTGGGGGGAGTAACGCCAGCACCCGGGTTGGCCAGTGCGGGGACGGCGAACAACAGCAGGGCGATGGCACGGATCATTTGAGTTTCTTGATCCGTTCTATCTGGCTGATGACATCGGTCAAACGGATGCCGAACTTGTCGTTCACCACCACCACCTCGCCGTGGGCGATCAGGGTGCCGTTGACCAGCACGTCCAGGGGCTCGCCCGCCACCCGATCCAGCTCCACGACAGAGCCCTGATTCAGCTGCAGCAGGTTGCGAATGCTGATCTGGCTGCGGCCCACTTCCATGGCGATGGTCACCGGAATATCCAGAATGGTGTCCAGCTTGCGCCGCTCCTCGGCACTGATGGGGGCGTCGTCTCTCAGCTCCTCCAGGGGGGCGGGCTTGGCCTCGGCCGTTACCTGCTCTTCCAGCGCGGCAGCCCAGGCGTCAGCCATCAGATCCTGCTCGTCATCGGTTCCGCTCATCTTCAATTCCTCATGCTGCTTCGTGACCCAGGTCGCAGGCGACGGGTCTGTTAGGGCTGTTTATCGGCGATGCTGCGCTCGAGCTCTTCCAGCTCGGCCTCGCCATCGATGCGCACGCCCCCCCGGGTCACCAGATGCATCTCTGTCTTGACTCCGTCAGGGCGCTTGATTTTGTCCACTATCTTGAGCGCCACGTTCTCCTTGGTGCGCCCCATCTTGGCGTGGAAGGTGGGCAGGTCCTCCACGAAGACCAGCAGGTTCTCCGGCATCTCCACCGGTATGATGTCGCCGGGTTGCAGCTCCATCAGCTCGCGCAGGGAGAGCTCTGTCTCCAGCAGCTTGGCCTTGAGCTCCACCTTGACGTCCATGATCTCGTCGCGCAGGGCCTTGCTCCAGCGCACGTCTGTGTCGCCCTTGTCACTCTGCACCCCGGCATCCAGCAGCTCGCGGATGGGTTCGAGCATGGAGTAGGGCATGGCCACGTGGAAGTCGCCGCCGCCGCCATCCAGCTCGATGTGGAAGGAGCTCACGACGATCACCTCGGTGGGGCTGACGATGTTCGCCATGGCCGGGTTCACTTCCGAGTCGAGGTATTCGAAGCCGACGTCCATGACCGGCGCCCAGGCATCCTTGTAGTCCTCGAACACCAGCTTGAGCAGCATCTGGATGATGCGCCGCTCCGTGGGGGTGAACTCGCGCCCCTCGATCTTGGCGTGATAGCGGCCGTCGCCGCCGAAGAAGTTCTCCACCAGGATGAAGACGAGGCGCGCCTCCATGGTGATGAGTGCCGTCCCCTTGAGGGGGCGAAAGCGCACCATGTTCAGGCTGGTCGGCACGAACAGGGTGTGCACGTATTCGCCGAACTTGAGCATCTGGACGCCGTTGATCGACACCTCGGCGGTGCGCCGCATCATGTTGAACAGGCTGATGCGCATGTGACGGGCGAACCGCTCGTTCACCAGCTCCAGGGTCGGCATGCGGCCACGGACGATGCGGTCCTGGGAGGAGAAGTCAAACTGGGCGATACCGGGATCCCCGGCCGCCCCTAGCTCTTCCTCTTCGACATCATCGACACCGTGCAGCAGGGCATCAATTTCGTCCTGACTTAACAGATCGCTCACGCTTCACCTTTCATTGCATGACAAAGCCGGTAAACAGCACTTGTTCTATTACGGGGGAAGAGACCAGATCCTTGAGGACCCGGCGACACTCTTCCAATGAATCCTGACGCAGCTTCTCCTTGCCCTCGAAGGTCATCAGCTGCTCGGCGGTGGCCGCGCTGAAGACCCGCAACAGGGTCCCTTCGATCAGGGGAATATTCTGTTTGGCCAGGGTCTCGTCAGCGGCCCCGCGCACCATCAACTGGATCTTGATCTGCACCAGCCGATCCCGCTGCCCGCCCGCCACATTGAACACGAAGGGACGCGGCATGCCCACATAGAGGGAGGGCTGGGGCGCACTGGCTTCGGGCTTGGTCTCGGCCGTGTCGGCCGCCGGTTCGTCCGAACCGGCAAACATGAACCAGGCACCTGCCCCGCCGCCACCCAGGAGGATGACGACCAGGGCGACTATCATGATCAGCTTCTTTTTCTTGGCCGCCGCCGGGTCCTTCAGCGTCAGTTCGTTATCGTCTGCCATCCCTTGTCCACCCTAGTCTCAAACTTGTTCGGTATCATAAACTTACTCGGGCAGGCATCAAGCATAGAAATCAATTCCGGCATCGTTTGTCGATTCCACCAGCAGACTCAGGGTGCGGGCCCTGCCCTCCCCCTCCGGCTGGTCGCCACCGGCAAAGCCTCCCCCTTGCTGACCCTGACCGCCGAAGCCAGACTGGCCCTGCGATTGCGGCTGTCCCTGCTGCTGTTGTCCCTGCTGCTGCGCCTGTTGTTGCACCACTGTCTGACCGAGCTGGATCCCCTGCCCCGCCAGCATGTCCCGCAGCCTGGGCATGGCCTGCTCCAGCATCTCCCGGGTCTGACCATGCTGCACCACGAAGTGGACGTTGGCCTGGCTGGAGGCATCCATCTGGATTTGGATCTTCATCTTGCCAAGGCCCAGGGGGTCTAGCTGGATCTCCGCCTGCTGCAGCTTGTCCGCCAGCATCAGGTTCACCTTCTGGTGCAACTGGGCTGGCGCCTCCGGGGTGGCCAGCTTGAGATGCGGCAGGCTCTGGGGCTCCCGCCGCGCACTCACCTCGGCCGCCGGTTTGCCATCGCTGGTCTGGGCATGCTGCAGCGGCTGGGTTCCCTCGCTCGGCTCTGTGCCCTTGGCCTCGATCCCGAGCTGCTTGCCCAGCGCATCGAGCCTGGATTTCTGCGCCGCCGGCTTGAGATCCACGGCGGCTCCGACGGCCACCGCGGGTTCGGCCTCCATCTGCTGGATGCCGGCCGAGAGCGCCGTCAGCGAGGCTTGCGGCCCCTGGGACTCGTGACGCGCCAGCGTCTGCTGGGGCGCCGTCAGCACGGGATCCGGGCTGGATGGGGCGGGCTGGGGAGTGGTGCCACTGGCCGTCGTCTCGGCTCTGGGGGCCGCGCTTGGCTTGGCCTCCCGGGCGTCACCTGCCGGGCTCGCCTTGTCGCCCTCACCACCGGCAGTGCCAGGTTCTGGTTTGGCCTGGGCCCCGCCCTGGGGCTCCACCCTGACCACGCCGGCGTCAAAGGCCCTGGCTGTGGTCGCAGAGGCCGCGCTGATCTGTTCGTCATGGGAAACTGGCTCGGACGGCTTCGTGCCCGCCACAGGCCCCTGGCTCGCCGGCGCAGGGGCGGCCTCACCGGCCACCACCTTGGCCAGCAGGGCCGCCCGCGCCTCGCCGGACAAGGGTTCAGTCGCCACCGTATCTGCCGGCTGACCGGCCTTGGGCGCCGCCGTGCTGTTTTCGGCAGTGGCCTGCTCGCTCTCTTGCGGCTCCGAGGGCTGGCCCTTGCCCGCGACGGGTACCTTGCCAGCGGCGAGCCCGTTCTCTTCATTTTCAAGGGGGAGCGCCTCTGCGCCCTGCACATCGGCGACCACCGGCGAGGCAGGTGCCGCCCCTGCCATCACAGGCCCTGCGGCCTGTGACACAGGATGCGACTCGGGCGGCAAGTCATTGCCGTCGACGGTCGCAGTCACCTCCTGAGGAGGCAAGGCAGGGGGAACCACCAGGCTGACATCCTGCCTGATGGAGGCCTGCAGCTGCTGCAGAAAATCCTCGGGGGGAAGCTCGGTCTCATCAGATGGCGTCTTGGTGGGCACCTCCTGATCGCCAGTTGCCTCGGCAGACGCCAAAGATTTGGCATCCAAAGTGGCCGCAGCCTGGGCCTCGTCACCCCCTTGACTGGCCGATGGCTCCTGGCCCAGCAGTTGGGCTCTGGCCATGGCATCGGCAAATGCGGCCTTGCCGTCCGCCAGCGACAGATCCTTTCCTTCCCCCCCGGCGAGGAGCGAGGGCGACAGGGCGCCGTCGGCAGGGATTGCCTGGCTGGGCGCTAGGTTCAACTTGGTCTCTATCATGCTGGGATCCCTGACGACAATCCGGTGATGACCGCACATCCGGGGGGCGGAGGCGGCGTCTTAGCCTGTGTTGGCAATAGAAAGCAAGTTACAGGCCAGAATGGTGATAGCGTCGCAGTATGGCGTAATCGTCCAGCATCTTCTGCTCCTGACGCTGGGCCTTAAGCTGGGCTCGTCCCGCCTGCTTCTCGAGCAGCAGCTCGACGGCCTTGCGCCGCTGCTGGGCTTCGAGCCATTGGGTACGGCATTGGGCCAGCGCCTCACGCACCTGCAACACCCCTTCATACTGCTGGGTCGCCGCATTTTCCAGCTTGTTGATGAAGGCGTGATACTGGCTGTTCTGCTGGGGCGTGATCCCCTGCAGGCCGCGATCCGTCCACTGCTGGTGATAGATCTGGCGGTACTGGTTGAGGGCGTTTTGCTGATCCATGAACAGCTTGAGATCCTGCTGGGCCTTGGCCAGCGCCATGGCGGCCTGCTGTTCGGCCTCCAGCAGTCGGCCCGCCAGCAACGTCAATCCTTTACTCATCACGACACTCCACCGGTTAACGCATCAGCGGCATGGCCACCATGTGCAGGGATTGCAGACCCTCGTCATAGGGAACCACCTCGCGCATTTTCTGCTGCAAGAACTGATCCAGATAGGGTTTCTGGATGATGGCCCTGTCGATGCGCGGATCCGATCCCTGGCTGTAGGCGCCTATGGTGATGAGATCCCGGTTCTGCTGATAGAGGGAATAGAACTGCTTGAAGGCGCGCGCCAGCTCCATGTGCTCCGGGGAGGTCACCATGGGCATGACCCGGCTGATGGATTTTTCGATGTCGATGGCCGGGTAATGGCCCGCATCCGCCAGCTCCCGCGCCAGCACTATGTGACCATCCAGGATTGCCCGCGCTGCATCGGCGATGGGATCCTGCAGATCATCCCCCTCCGTCAGCACGGTGAAAAAGGCCGTGATGGAGCCCTGGCCGTCGCTGCCGTTGCCGGCCCGCTCCACCAGCGCCGGCAATTTGGCAAACACCGAGGGCGGATAACCCTTGGTGGCTGGCGGCTCACCCACCGCCAGGGCGATCTCGCGCTGGGCCTGGGCGTAGCGGGTGAGGGAGTCCATCAGCAGCAGCACGTTGAGCCCCTGCTCGCGGAAATACTCGGCGATGGCGAGCGCCGTCTCGCACCCCTTGAGGCGCATCAGCGGCGAGGCATCGGCCGGTGCCGCCACCACCACGGCGCGCTCGCGCCCCTCGGCACCGAGGATCTCCTCGATGAACTCCTTCACCTCCCGGCCCCGCTCACCGATGAGGCCCACCACTACCACATCCGCCACAGAGCCGCGGGTCATCATGCCGAGCAGCACCGACTTGCCGACCCCGGAGCCGGCGAACAGCCCCATGCGCTGGCCCCGCCCCACGGTGAGCACGGCGTTGATGGCGCGCACCCCTACATCCATGGGCTCATGGATGGGACGACGGGCCAGCGGGTTGATGCGATGCTGGGCGAACTGCACCGTCTGGGAGGAGATGATGGGGCCCAGCCCGTCCAGGGGCTGGCCTATGCCGTCTATGACCCGACCGAGCAGGTTCATGCCCACCGGGATGCCGTGATCCTCGGTGATGGGCACCACACGGGCACCGGGAATGATCCCCTTGAGCTGCTCGCTCGGCATCAGAAACAGCCGATCGCCGGAGAAGCCCACCACTTCGGCCTCCAGCATGCCATCCTGGGTGTCGATGCGGCACAGGGCCCCGATGGCGGCGCGGCAGCCGATGGCTTCCAGGGTCAGCCCCACCACTCGGGTGAGTTTGCCCGCCACCGGCGGTATGGGGGCGAGATCGCGGACCCGGTAGCCTTGCAGTCGACTGAGCAGGGATGCTGTCATCGCGCCTCCAGAGAGAAAGGGGAAAGAGGCCGAGACAAGGAGCCTGCCGCCATTGTCACTAAGTCGGGAGACAGTGCGCAGCAGCCTGGCTTCCCTTTGCCAGAGCGGAACAGGGTGTCAGTCGGCATTGTCACGAAGGAAGTTACGAAGCAGTTGATCGATGCGCCCCGAGAGGGTCAGATCGATGCTGGAGAGTTCGGTGGCCAGCTGCAGATCCCCCGGGGATAGGGTGGGGTCGCTTTGCAGCCGCCAGTGACGCCGGGCACACTCCTCGGCGCCGAAGGCCTGCTCGACCCGGGCCACGTCATCCGGGTGCAGCATCAGGGTGACCCCTTGCTCGGCGGCGGGCAGCAGGGCAAGACCCTGCTTGAGGGCCTCGAGCAACAGTCTTGGGGAGGTCTCGGCCTCGTGGCGAATGAGGGCGCGGGCGAGCTGCTGGACCAGGGCGATGAGCTGCTGCTCCACGGCGCTGTCCTGCTCGCTCAGGGGATTGGCGAGGCGGGAGACGAGCCCCTGCCAGTGGGCAATCTCCTGCTCCACCTGGTCGCGGCCCAGGGCCAGCCCCTCTTCGCGGCCCTGCTCCAGACCCGCCTGATGACCCTGCTGCAAGCCTTCCAGCTTGCCCTCCTCCAGCCCCTTGGCAAAGCCGGCCTCTCGCCCCTCGGCCAGCCCCTCTTCCCAGGCGGCCTGGCGGATTGCCTCCACCTCTTCGGCGGTGATGCTGGGGGTGGGCTCCTCGGGCTGCTCCTCGGGCGGCATCTCGTCCGCCTGCTCCTGGCGATACCAGTCAGGGCCGAGCCCCAGGGCATTGCTCTGGATCTCGGATTCGACCTCCATCTCGGGCCAGCCCCAGGCTTCCACCCGGGTCTCGTCCGCCTCGGGTCTGACATAGCCCCGCAGCTTGCTGTTCTTGTTATTCATGTGCGAAAGACACTCCTAGGGTGCCGGACGAAGGGGGCGACATCATCGCACATTCCATTGCCCATGGCTTAGAGGAACTCTTCGCCACCGCCAGCCCCCAGCATGATCTCGCCCGCGTCCGCCAGACGGCGTGCGGTGGAGAGGATCTCCTTCTGGGCGGCTTCCACCTCTGAGACCCGGATCGGCCCCATGGCCTCGAGATCGTCCGCCAGCATTTCGGCGGCCCGCTTGGACATGTTCTTGAAGACCTTCTCGCGCATCTGGTCGTCCGAGCCCTTGAGGGCCCGTTGCAGCAGATCCCCCGGCACTTCCCGCAGCAGGGTCTGGATGCCCCGATCGTCCACGTCGATGAGGTTCTCGAACACGAACATCAAGTCCTGGATCTGCTGGCTCATCTCCTCGTCCGACTCGCGGATGGAGTCCATCAGCTGGCCTTCGATGTTGGTGTCCAGGTAGTTCATGATGTTGGCGGCGGCCTTGAGGCCACCCATCTTGGCCGCCTGGGCCCCCGCCGCGCCGGCGAACTGCTTCTCCATGATGTCGTTGAGCTCTTGCAGCGCCGCCGGTTGTACCTCTTCGAGGTTGGCGATACGCATCACCAGATCCAGGCGCACCTGCTCCGGGAACTGGCTCAGTATCTCGGCGGACTGCTCCGGCTCCAGATAGGAGAGGACTATGGTCTGGATCTGCGGGTGCTCATTCTGGATGATGCTGGCCACCTGGCGGGCATCCATCCACTTGAGGGAGTCGAGGCCACGGGCGCCGGATCCCAGGATGATCTGATCCACCAGGTTGCTGGCCTTGTCCTCCCCGAGCGCCGCCACCAGGGCCTTGCGCACGAAGTCTTCACTGCCGATGCCGATGTTGGTGTATTTCTGGATGTCGTCGATAAATTGACGATGCACCGCCGCCACCCGGTCGTGACTGAAATCCGACATGGAGGCCATGGACATGCCGAGCCGCTGCACCTGCTTGGGCTCGAGATGACGGAAGATCTGGGCGGCATCCTCCTCGTTGAGGCTCAGCATCAAGACCGCCGCCATCTCCATCCCGGCCATCTGGTCGAGGATCTGGCGCTGGTTATCGGTAATCTCGTTACCGGTGACTTGGTTTTTCTTCTCTTCAGGCATCTCGGTTCGTTACCCATTCTTTGATGACCTGAGCGGCCAGGTCTGGTTCATTCGCTACCAAGGCACGCACGGCCTTGAGCAGGTCCTCGTCACGGTGCAGATCGGGCAGCTTGAGCTGGCCATCCCGCAGGCCGAACACCGGCTCGGCCTCGGCCTGGGCCGCCAGCAGGCTCAGCTCGTCATCCCCACCCAGCACTGTGTGGTTGTCGAAGTCCAGCTCCCCTTCCGGCTTGGCATCCGGGTAGAGCAGGCGCTTGAGCATGGGCCGCACCACTGTGACGATGAGCACTATGATGACCAGCACCGAGGCGGCGATGCGCACCGCGCGCCAGAACCAGGGCTGCTCGTAGATGGGCATGTCGGCCACGGCTTCCAGCTCGGGGCGGTTGAACGGAATGGCGACCACCTCCAGGGTGTCTCCCCGGGTCACGTCAAAGCCGAGGCCGCCGCTGAGCAGACGGCGCAGGGTATCGAGCTCGGCCTGGCTGCGGGCTTCCCGGGTGACGGCACCGTCGGCGCCGGGAGTGGCCTTGTAATCCACCGCCACCGACACCGTCATGCGGCGGATGCCGCCCTGCTGGCGCCGGATGTGGCTGACCGTGGTGTCCAGTTCGAAGTTGCGGGTCGCCTCCTTGCGGGAGCGGCCGGAAGAGCCGGTTCCCCCTTCAGCGCCGGCGGCCTGCTCGGGAATGCTGGAGGCGGCGGGCGGCTGATTGGTGAGCGCGCCAGGCACGCCGCCATTGCTGCCATTGGCGCTGTTCTCTTCCACCGTCATCTCGGAGCGCACGGCAGGCAGGTCCGGATTGTAGGTCTTGCGGGTCTGCTCCTGCTGGGAGAAGTCGAGGGAGAGATCCACCTCCGCCGTATAGTTGTCGGCCCCCAGCACCGGGATCAGGATGGCGTCAATTTTTTGTTTGTATTCGAGCTCCTGCTTCTGCTGCATCGCAAACTCCTTGCGAGTCTGGGCAGAGAGCGGGTCTTGGGAGCCGGAGTTGAGCAGGCGACCGTTCTGATCGGTCACAGTGACGCGGGTCGGCTCCAGGCCGTGCACGGCGGAGGCGACCATGTCGACGATAGAGTCCACCTCCCCCTGGCCCAGCGCTGCCCCTTTCAGGCTCAGCACCACTGTGGCGCTCGGCTTGCGTTCGTTGCGGGCGAACACGTTGTCCTTGGGAATAGCCAGCAGCACCTGGGCCTTGGCGACGTTCTGGAACTGCTCGATGGCGCTCGCCAGCTGGCGCTCGCGGCTCAGTTTCAGACGCTCGCTCTCCATGCGCTGGCTGACCCCGAAGCTGGAGTCCTTGAGCAGTATGGCTTCCCCATCGTTGCTGGCCTCGCTGCTGCTGGCGAGGCCGGCGCGGGTCAGGCGCAGCCGGATGTCCGCATAATTCTCGGCGCTGACCAGCACGCTCTTGCCATCGACCTGATAGGGGATCTTCTGCTGATCCAGGTAATCCAGGGTGGAGACCAGCTCCTGGGTGTTGAAGGTGCCGAGGGGACGCATCTCCGGCTCCTTGCCCCACAGCAGAATGAAGACGGCGATGGCCAGACAGATGGTCAACCCCAGGATCAGGGTGATCTGCCGCAACACATCGGTGTTGGACAAAAAGCCCAGGGCCGAGCTCTTCTGCTCGTGCTCATCGAGGGCGGCAGCCCCCTCGTTGTTCATCAGCAGATCGCCGTTTGGATCGTTAGCCACTCTTCAGGTCCTTATTGCTGACATCTTCATGATGATCTGTCGTCAAAATTTATTGAGATCTCTTATTGCCGACATCTTCACGATGTTCAGTCGCCGTGATTGATTGAGATCGCTTATACCGGCATGTTCATGATGGTCTTGTAGGCATCGACCATCTTGTTACGCACCTGCACCGTCGCCTCGAAGGCGATGGAGGATTTCTGCCCGGCGATCATCACCTCGGACAGATCCACCGACTTGTCGCCCATATCGAACCGGGTGCGCAGATCGTTGGCGCTGCCCTGCAATTCGTTGACGTTGTCGAGGGCCTGCTGCAGCATCTGACCGAAATCCGAGTTGACCGGACGACCGGGCTGGGTCAGCGGCGTGGCACCGGCTTCTACCTTGAGTGCCTGCATCTCTTGCATCAGGCTGCTTGCGCTTATTTCCATCTTCCCTTCCCAGACAAATCATTGACACTGGCAAGCCTTAAGCAATTAGAGTGCCAACCGGGAAGAGGGGCAAGGTGCCGGTGCCAAGGGGCAGCCACAAGCGGGCGCCCTGGTCCCGGCTCATGTCACCCCAGCACCAGCTTCAGATAACCGAGATGCAGATCGTAGTGCTCGTCCGCTGGCAGCTTGACCAGCACCTCGTCGTGCAGGAAGTGCGCCTTCTCGGTGGCCTGCGCAGGGTCCACCAGGCCCACAGCCACCAGCCTGGCGACGATGGCGAGCGCCAGCGCCATTGTCCCCTCGTCCGCCCGTCCCCAGCCGAAGGTGACCCCCTTTGCCGCCCCTTCCGTCAGGGGCTCGACCTCATCACCATTGACCCAGAGGACCATGGGGCTGCCCTCCTGCAGCCGCAGACAGATGCTCTGCCGCTCCCACTCCCGGCGCCAGTCCACGGCAGATTCAGATGCCTGGGTCATACCACTCTCCTTGTTTAACGACTGTGTCTTGCTTTCGCCCATGAAAAAGAGGGCCGAAGGCCCCCTTTTTACTGCAAGTCAGGTCATTTAAACAGGCAGTATTTCAACATGATAAAAGAAAAATACCGGATCGCTGCCAACGACCACCGTCACTTGTTCAGATCGTCATCCAGCCAGTATTTGGAACCAGAGATATTGGCATCGAGCAGCAGTCCCTTCTCCCCTATCTGGTAGATGGCCATGCCGCCATTGTACTTGGCGGTCAGCTCGGCGCTCTCCTTGCCGGCCACGGCCCCCACTTCGGAGGTGGCCTCCCAGCCCTTGTTGACGAAGGCATCGAACCTGGCCTTGTCTTCAAACAGCACCACCTGCTGGTAGAACTTGCCCCCCATGCCGGCGGCCAGCCCGGCGCCAAACATCTTCATATAGGTGTGTTTGCCCGTCTTGCGATTGATGGCAACCCCGGATCCCTGGTTGGTGTGCACCATCAGGGAGAACTTGCGCGAGTCGAACACCGCATAGCCGTAGGCCTGGTCAAACAGCAGCTTGGCGGAGGGTTGCTCGTTGAACAGCCGCACCAGGGCGGTATCGGCCATGGTATCCAGGGCGGTTCTGGCCTCAGCGGGGGTCTTGGGTTCGAGCATGGTGTCGAGCTTCTTGTCGGCGGCCGTCAACCACTCCTTGCCGGTGGCGGCGCTCTCTTCCGACCAGGCGCCCGCCTTGTTGTAGGCATCGGCTCCCCAGCTGGAGACAGACTCCCAGGTCGCCTTGGAGAAGTCGGTGATCCCCTGCCAGGCTTCCTTGCTGGTGTCGCTCACCGCGGTGCCAAGCTCGGAGGCCGCCTCCTTCAATTTCGCCCAGTCGGCATGGCTGGGGCCAGATGCAAGTGCCAGGATGGCGGCAATCAACCAGGATCGGCTCTTCATTGTGTGCTCCTTAAATATCCCATCAGCGGACATGCCACCCTATCAGATTTAAGCCAACTCAAAGAAGTCCTGTGTGCTTGTCCCCTCCACCCGGGTCAACCAGGGCCAGGCTTCCCCGGCGGCGAGGGGACGGCGGTGGCCGCCCTCGTGAGCGGGCACAGCCTCCCTGACGACAAGGGACAGAAGCTGACCGTAAATATTGTTCGGCCTGACAACCTCGGTTGTATAGTTTTTGGTTAGCCATTCCGGTAAAATCCGCGCCCTTGAATAAGAGCCACCTAAGAGTGATTGAGCGATGTCCAACACAAAACAGGCCCCCAAAGTAGGATTCGTCTCCTTGGGTTGCCCCAAAAACCTGGTCGATTCCGAGCGCATCCTGACCCAGCTGCGTACCGAAGGGTACGATGTGGTGCCCAGCTATGACGATGCGGAACTGGTGGTGGTCAACACCTGCGGCTTCATCGACAGCGCGGTTCAGGAGTCGCTGGAAGCCATCGGCGAGGCCCTGGCCGAAAACGGCAAGGTGATAGTCACCGGCTGCCTCGGCGCCAAAGAGAACCAGATCCGCGAGATCCACCCCAAGGTGCTCGAGATCACCGGCCCCCACGCCTATGAAGAGGTGCTGGGTCACGTCCACAAATACGTGGCGAAGCCGACCCACAACCCCTTCACCAGCCTGGTGCCGGCCCACGGCGTCAAGCTGACCCCGCGCCACTACGCCTATCTGAAGATTTCCGAAGGCTGCAACCACCGTTGCACCTTCTGCATCATCCCCTCCATGCGCGGGGATCTGGTGAGCCGCCCTATCGGCGAAGTACTGGCCGAGGCCAAGCGCCTGAAAGAGGCTGGCGTGAAGGAGATCCTGGTCATCTCCCAGGACACCTCCGCCTACGGCGTGGACGTCAAGCACCGTACCGGCTTCTACGACGGCATGCCGGTCAAGACCAGCATGGTGGCCCTGTGCGAGGAGCTGGCCAAGCTCGACATCTGGGTACGCCTGCACTACGTCTACCCCTACCCGCACGTGGATGACGTCATACCGCTGATGCGCGACGGCAAGGTACTGCCCTACCTGGACATACCGTTGCAACACGCCAGCCCGCGCATCCTGAAGCTGATGAAGCGCCCGGGTACCGTCGAGCGCACCCTGGAGCGGATCCAGAAGTGGCGCGAGATCTGCCCCGAGATCACCCTGCGTTCCACCTTCATCGTCGGCTTCCCCGGCGAGACCGAGGAAGAGTTCCAGATGCTGCTGGACTTCATCGACAAGGCGGAGCTGGACAGGGTCGGCTGCTTCAAATACAGCCCAGTCGAGGGTGCCAAGGCCAACGAGCTGCCGGATCCGGTGCCGGAAGAAGTACAGGAAGAGCGCTTCCAGCGCTTCATGGAGCTGCAACAGCAGGTCTCAGTTCGCAAGCTGGCCCGCAAGGTCGGCCAGGAGATGACAGTGCTGATCGACGAAGTGGACGAAGAGGGCGCCACCGGCCGCTCCTTCGCCGACGCCCCCGAGATCGACGGCCTGGTCTACCTGAACGGCGAAACCGGCCTCAAACCCGGCGATCTCGTCAAGGTCCGCATCGATGAAGCCGACGAATACGACCTCTGGGCCAGCCTGATAGGCTAAGTCCGCAGTCCATGACGGCACCTGCCCGGCAGGCGCCAATAAAAAAGCCAGTCAGTGACCCTGACTGGCTTTTTTTATTGGCCGCACAAAATGGTTATGCGCGCTGAAGCGGGGCGCCAGGCGTCACCGGGTCAACGCTTCTGACGAGGGCTAGATGCCTGTATCCGCCACCATCACCAGAACATGAACGCCTTTATCATTGACCTCCTCAACGGCCTTGAAACCATGACGGCAATAAACGCCACCGGTCAGGTTTTCGGTTTGCAAGTACAGCTTGCTGATCCCCGCCCTGCGAGCGCGGCTGAGGATCTCTGTTACCAGCAAGGAGGCGACCCCCTCCCCCTGCCCGCGCGCTTTTTCAACGACATATACCCCACCTAACCAATATTCGTACTCGGGAAATATCGCCATTTCACGGATCTTGAGCTCGGCAGCCCCCACCCATTCACCGGCCTGGCGGGCCAGTACGATCAGCGGAGCCCGGTCAACCTGGGTGGCCGCCATGACCTTGGCCAGCACCTGATCTTGAGTAAAGCGACCACTGTCGCGGCACCATTCGTCAAAATACCATGAGGCAACCACGACTGCGGCAGATGGCGCATCCGCCAGTAACAACAACTCCATAAAGCCTCTTTTTCGTATAACCCCTGACCGGCTGGGGAAGGATGAACACGGCGAGGCGAAACCCAGGGTCGCACCCGCGAGCGGCGGCCTCGCCAGCAGCGAGGCTCCGAGACCGGCATGCTCTAGACAAGGTTATCGAATGGATATCATAACCAGCCGGGGAGTGGAAGGGATCGGGAGCCAAGGCGTACTTTCCCGCCATGACCCAGCAACCGGTTCTGCAGCTGGCGCGGCAGATCGGCCGGGGTGAAGGTAAAGGCGGTCTTGGCCTGCCCGGTCGAGGTGAACTCCTGGGTCAGGATCCCGAATAGGGAGCCCAGATTGGTGTCCAGGATCGCCTGGATATTGTCACCGAACACGAAATTCCAGTTGCCCGTGGTGACATGGATGTCGGACCCCTGACCCACCACGGCAAAGCTGAAGACCAGCTTCTCGTTGGCCTGGCCCACCCGGCTCAGAGGTACCCAGCTATGACGATGCGGAGGTGGTGGTGGTCAACACCTGCGGCTTCATCGACAGTGCGGTACAGGAGTCGCTGGAAGCCATCGGCGAGGTACTGGCCGAGGCCAAGCGCCTGAAAGAGGCCGGCGTGAAGGAGATCCTGGTCATCTCCCAGGACACCTCCGCCTACGGCGTGGACGAGGTCCACATCGACGAGGCGGACGAGTACGATCTGTGGGCCCGCCTGGTCAAGTAATCCGCTAACGGATGTGGCGCCCGAAGCCAGTCAGTGAATGCTGACTGGCTTTTTTAATGCCCCTAATCAGCCAACACAAAAATCCCTTGGCAGCCGGCGCCGGGTCCTTGCGCAAACAGGACGCCCCCCATCATCACCCGACTCACCGGGAGATGCCTCTTAGTGAGCCAGCGCACAGTTCTGCCCCGCCCCCCAGTTCGCTTGTTTCAAGCTCAAAAAAAAGCCACTGAGGGGGAGCAAAAACGAGCACGATCCACCTCACACTATCGTCTTTGAATTGTCATAAAGGATGACTTGGTACTTTGTGAGAATTAATGCAAGCGTATAATTTAAAAGGATTAAAAATAGAGTTTGACGATAATGACGAGAGAGTCCGAGTTTTTACGATATCGACGAAATGAAGAGTTGTTGTTTTCCTGTTAACTCTGCTTTTCTAAGGGCGTTGGATGACACAACTACAAGGGTGCAAAACCTGACCAACATTGAGGGCCGGCATCCAAGCATGGGATCCGGTGCTCCATTCCAAAACCATGGAAGACCAATAAGAAAGGAAAAAATATGCTTGCCAAAGTATCCAAAATCGCTACCTCAGTCATGCTGGGAACCCTGATGCTAGGTGCCGCCGGCACCGCCATGGCCGCCGAGAACAAGACGGTGCTGACCCTGGTCGCGCAACAGGAGACCGCATGGGTCAAGAACTTCAACCCCTTCCTGCAGGCCGGTCTGCTGCACACCACCCGTCACTTCATCTACGAGCCGCTGGTGATCTTCAACGATATGCAGGGTGGCAAACCCGTCTATCGTCTGGCCACCAACTACGCCTTCAGCGATGACCTGAAGTCGGTTACCTTTGACCTGCGCGAAGGGGTCAAGTGGTCCGATGGTGAAGCCTTCACCGCCGACGACATCCTCTTCTCCTTCAACCTGGTCAAGGCCAACAAGGCGCTGGATGAGCGCTCCATCTGGACTCAGATCAAGGGTGTCGAGAAGCTGGGTGAACACAAGGTCAAATTCGACCTGGCCGAGGTCAACACCAACGTGGTGAACGACCTGGTGCTGGTGCCCATAGTCCCCGAGCATCAGTGGAAGTCGGTAAAAGACCCGGTTGCCTTCACCAACGACAAGCCGGTCGGCACAGGTCCCTTCACCGAAGTGGACAACTTCTCCGCTCAGCTCTATACCCAGTGCCGCAACCCGCACTACTGGGACAACGCCAACCTCGCCATCGACTGCCTGCGCATGCCGCAGATGGCCACCAACGACCAGGTACTGGCTGCTGTGATGAAGGGTGACGTGGACTGGTTCGGCTCCTTCGTGCCGGACATCGAGCGCCTCTACGTCGGCAACGATCCCAAGAACAACAAGTACTGGTTCCCCGCCTCCGGCACAGTGGCGTTCAACGTCAACTTCCAGAGCAAGAACCCGGGCAATAACGAAGCCTTCAACGACATCAACTTCCGCCGCGCCTTCTCCATGGCGATGGACCGCCAGTCCATGGTGGACATCGCGGGCTACGGCTACCCGACCGTCAACGAATACCCCTCTGGTCTGGGCAAGGCATTCGCCTCCTGGGACAACCCGGACGTCGAGAAGAAATACGGCAAATACAACAAGTTCGACCTGGAAGGTGCCAAGGCTCTGCTGAAGGAAGCGGGCTACAAGGACTGTGACGGCGACAAGTTCCTCGACACCCCGAGCTGCAAGAAGATCGAGTTCAAGGTGCTGGTACCGAACGGCTGGACCGACTGGGTCAACACAGTCCAGATCGGTGTGGAAGGGCTGCAGGCCCTGGGCCTGAACGCCAAGACCTCCACCCCGGAAGCCACCGTCTGGACCGAGAACCTGATCACAGGTGACTTCGACGTCGCCCTGCAGGGTTACTTTGCCGGTGCCAACCCGCACAAGTACTTCGAGACCGCCTTCCACTCTCGCAACATGGGTGAGCGCGGCAACCGCTTCGCGGCGCCCCGTTACAAGGATCCCGAGCTCGACAAGCTGATCGATGACTTCACCCAGACCGCCGATGCGGCTAAGCAGAAGGAGATCATGTTTGCCATCCAGGAACGCGTCGGTGCCAACCAGACCATAATCCCTGTGTTCAACAACCCGACCTGGTACGAATACAGCACCAAGCGCTTCAATGGCTGGTTCAGTGCCGACAACCCGGTCGCCAAGCCGCAGGTACACCCGGACACCCCGGAACGTCTGCTGCACGTGTTGTCACTCAAGCCAAACAGCTAATCACCTCGGCCCCCTGCGGGGGGCCTTTTTCCCCGCCATGTCTTCCATCCCCCGAATCCTACGGGGTTGGGGGAGCTTTGCCCGGCGCGGGGCAGGCTTGCAGTAAAAGGTATCACCATGGGATTTATACTAAGACGCTTCTCCTTCTATCTGGTCGCCTTCCTGGTGGCCGCCACCATCAACTTCCTGCTGCCCAGAGCCATGCCCGGAGATCCCGTCTCCGTCATGTTCGCCCGGGCCGGCGCCATGATGGAACCTGCCGCCCTCGAAGCCCTCAAGGCCACCTTCGGGTTCGTTGACGGTCCCATCACCACCCAGTTTCTCGCCTATGTGAAGAGTGTCTTCACCTGGGATCTCGGCACCTCGGTGCGCTACTACCCCCAACCGGTCGCCGACGTGCTCGGCCGCGCCATCGGCTGGACCCTGTTCCTGGTGGGCACCTCCACCATACTGAGCTTCTCCATCGGCTCCATCGTCGGTATCTTCGCCGCCTGGTACCGGGGGGGACGCATGGACAGCATCCTCTCCCCGCTCACCCTGGTGATGCAGGCCATTCCGCCCGTGGTGGTCTCCCTGCTCGCCCTCTTCCTGTTCGGAGTCAGTCTCGGCTGGCTGCCCATCGGCTACGCCTACAGCCCGGAGATCCCCGCCGATTTCGGCTGGGAACACATCAAGAGCATCATGCTGCACGCCATCATGCCGGTGGGCACCCTGGCCATGGTGCAGGTGGGGGGCTTCCTCATCACCATGCGCAACAACATGATCAACCTGCTCGGCGAGGACTACATCACCATGGCCAAGGCCAAGGGGCTCTCCAGCAACAGGGTCATCTTCAACTACGGCGCCCGCAACGCCGTGCTGCCCAGCGTCACCGCCCTCTCCATGGCGCTCGGCTTCGTCATCGGCGGCTCCCTCATCACCGAGGTGATCTTCAACTACCCGGGCCTCGGGCTCACTCTCTACCAGGGCATACTGGCCCGCGACTACCCGCTCATTCAGGGGCAACTGCTCATCATGACCATCACCATGCTCAGCTTCAACTTCCTGGCGGACGTGCTCTATGTCTTCCTGGATCCCCGTCTGCGTACAGGAGGCAAATAAGATGCGTATGCCGACTATTTTGAAAATCCTGCTGGGCAACAAGAAGGCCGCCTTCGGCCTCGCCATCGTGGTCACCTTCGTGCTGATGGCCCTCTTTGCCCCGCTGCTCGCCAGCAATGAACCCACCAAACGGGTCGCCCGCCCGCACCAGCCCCCCAGCGTGGAGCTGGTGATGGGCTCCAACCGCATGGGCCACGATCTCTGGGCCCAGTTCACCAGCGGCGCCCGCATCTCCCTCATGGTGGGCTTCGGGGCAGGACTGCTGGTCTGCGCCCTCGCCATCGGCATCGGCATCACAGCCGGTTACTTCGGCGGCGTGGTGGATGAGTGTCTCACCTTCCTGATGAACGTGGTGCTGGTGATCCCCAACCTCCCCCTGCTGCTGGTATTGGCAAGCTTTATCGGGGAGGCGTCACCGACGGTGATTGCGCTCATCATAGGCTTTACCTCCTGGGCCTATGGCGCGCGCGTCATCCGTGCCCAGACCCTGGCGCTGCGGGAGAAAGAGTTCGTCATCGCCGCCGAAGTGCTGGGGGAGCCGGCCTGGCGCATCATACTGGTGGAGATACTGCCCAATCTCATCTCCATCATAGGGGTGAGCTTCATCGGCTCCATCATCTACGCCATCGTCACCGAGGCGACCCTGGAGTTCCTGGGGCTCGGCGATCCGACCGTGGTCAGCTGGGGCATCATGCTCTACAACGCCCAGACCTCCAGCGCCATCCTGGTAGGCGCCTGGTGGGAGATCCTGGCCCCCTGCTTCGCCATCGCCACCCTGGGGGCGGGTCTGGCCATGCTCAACTTCGCCATCGACGAAATCGCCAACCCGCAACTGCGCTCTCACAAGGGTCTGCGCCGCTGGAAACAGCTGGCCGCCCCCGTCACCCCCATCGCAGCCCAGGAGAAGACAGCATGAGCTCGCAACAACCCCTGCTGTCGGTGCGCCAGCTCTGCGTCGACTACATCACAGAGAGCGGCGACGTGCGCGCCGTCAACTCGGTCAGCTTTGACATAGCCCCAGGCGAAGTCTTCGGCCTCGCCGGCGAGTCCGGCTGCGGCAAGTCCACGGTCGCCTTCTCGGTGGCCCGGCTGCACAAGCCGCCCGCCTACATCAGCGGCGGCGAGATCCTGTTCAAGGGGGAGAACATCCTCGGTTTCGACGACGAGCGGCTGCGCAGCTACCGCTGGCGCCAGGCGAGCGTGGTGTTCCAGTCCGCCATGAATGCCTTGAACCCGGTGCTGCGCATGGAGGAGCAGTTCTGTGACGTGCTGCTGGCCCACAACCCCGGCATGACCCGCTACGAGGCGATCAAGCGCGCCCAGGAGCTGCTGGAGATAGTCGACATCCACCCGAGCCGGCTCAAGGACTATCCGCACCAGTTCTCCGGCGGCATGCGCCAGCGGCTGGTGATCGCCATCGCCATGGCCCTCAACCCCGAGCTCCTGATCATGGATGAGCCCACCACGGCGCTGGATGTGGTGGTGCAGCGGGAGATACTGCAGAAGGTCTACGCCCTCAAGGCGAAGTTCAACTTCTCCATTCTCTTCATCACCCACGACCTCTCGCTCATGGTCGAGTTCTGCGATCGCATCGGCATCATGTATGCCGGCGAACTGGTGGAGGTGGCGCCGGCCAAGGCGATACTGACCGCGCCCCTGCACCCCTATACCAAAGGGCTCGGCAACTCCTTCCCGCCCCTGCACGGCCCGAAAACCGTGCTGGAGGGGATCCCCGGCACCCCGCTCAACCTGCTGGAGGTGCCGGTCGGCTGCCGCTTCCAGGCCCGCTGCGGCAAGGTGCACGATCGCTGCCGTCAGGAATATACCGCCCTCGCCGAGATCCGGCCCGGGCAGCAGGCCGCCTGCCACCTCTATGACTCGGCCGAGGAACAACTGGACCACCCCATCTATCTGGACAAGGCCGCTGGCTGTTAAGGATGTCTGTCATGCAAATCGCCCAAACCGACGCGCCCATCATCGAGGTCCAGCATCTCTACAAGGACTTCGCCGTCAACTCCAATGCCATCAAGAGCGGCAAGATGCGGGCCCTCTCCGACATCACCTTCAACCTGCACCGGGGCCGCGCCCTGGCGGTGGTGGGGGAGTCGGGCTCCGGCAAGAGCACCATCGCCAAGATCATCGCCAAGATGTACAAGCTCTCCAACGGCCGCATCCTCTACCGGGGCCGGGATCTGGAGGAGTTCAACAAGGGCACTGCCCTGCTGGACTATCGCCAGAGCGTGCAGATGGTATGGCAAGACCCGTTCGGTTCGCTCAATCCGACCCACACCATCTACCACCACATAGCCCGCCCCCTGCTGCTGCACAGCAAGGTGCTCGACAAGAAAGATCTGCCGGACATGGTCTATGCCCTGCTGGAAAAAGTGGGGCTGACCCCGGCCAAGGCGACGGCGGCCAAGTATCCGCACCAGCTCTCCGGCGGCCAGCGCCAGCGGGTCAACATAGCCCGCAACCTGGCGGTGGAGGCGGAAGTGGTGCTGGCGGACGAGCCCACCTCCATGCTCGACGTCTCCATTCGCATCGGCATCCTCAACCTGATGGAGCAGATGAAGAACGAGCTCGGCGTCTCCATGCTCTACATCACCCACGACATCGCCACCGCCCGCTACGTGGCGGAAGATCTCGCGGTCATGTACGTGGGGCACATGGTGGAGTGGGGCGAGGTGGACGAGATACTGCACCACCCCCAGCACCCCTATACCCAGTTGCTCATCTCGGCGGTGCCGGATCCCGAGAAGAGCATCCATGCCGAGCTGGAGGGGGGCCGCAAGGGGGAAATCCCGCTCTGGACCCCGGAATCCCGGGGCTGCCCCTTCGCCGGTCGCTGCCATCAGGCAATGGCTCGCTGCAAGGAGAGCCTGCCGCCGGTGACCAAGCTTGCCGACAACCACTTCGTGCGCTGCTACCTGCACGAATAAGCCAGCCCCCCACGCCGGGGGCGGCTTTACCGGCCCGCGACACCTTCACCCGGGCCTCCTCGCGAGGCCCCTTCATTGCCCCAGACCAGGGAGTAAAGCTGGATGGAACTCTTGATCAATCAGGTGGGTTACGATTGTGACGGACACAAGATTGCCCTGCTGCAGACCGACGCCAACGTGGAAATAAGCGGCCTGGTGCGACTGCGGCGCCTGCATGATGACCGCCTGCTGCTGGAGGTTCCTCTCCAGGCCGCAGGCCAGGTGCCAGGCTGGCAGGGACGCGCCTACTGGCGTGCCGACTTCAGCGCCTTCAAGGAGCCCGGCCACTACCGGCTGGAGGCGATCACAGCACAGGGCATAGTCCGCTCCACCCGCTTCGCCATAGGCCAGGATCTGCTGATCGGCCGTTGCCTCTCCGATGTCATTCACTACTTCAAGGGCCAGCGTGCCAGCGGCGCCTTCGATAGAGCCGACCGCAGCGCCCGCCTGTTTGGCACCGACCAGCGCAAGGATGTGCACGGCGGCTGGTTCGATGCCAGCGGCGACATGAGCAAATACCTGAGCCACCTCTCCTACGCCAACTACCTCAACCCCCAGCAGACCCCCCTGGTGGTGTGGAGCCTGCTCAAGAGCCGGGCGCTCCTGGCGACGCGCCGCGACATCGACGGGCTGAACCTCTGCAAGCGGCTCGGTGACGAGGGGCAGCACGGGGCGGATTTTCTCTGCCGGATGCAAGATGAGAGCGGCTTCTTCTACATGACACTGTTCGACAAGTGGAGCAAGGATCCCGAGCAGCGCGAGCTGTGCGCCTACGCCACCCAGCAGGGGCTCAAGTCCAACGACTGGCAGGCGGGCTTTCGCCAAGGGGGCGGCATGGCCATTGCCGCCCTGGCCCGGGCCGCCCGCGAGCAGTCCGGCGGCGACTTCGATACCAGCCACTATGCCGAGGCGGCCAGGCGCGGCTACCTGCACCTGCGCGAGCACAACCTCGCCTACCTGGACGACGGCCTCGAGAACATCATCGACGACTATTGCGCCCTACTGGCTGCGGTAGAACTAACCCAGACCCTTGGCCGCGACTGGCTAGGGGAGGCAAGGGAGAGGGCCGGCAGGCTCTGCGCCCGCCAGCGCCCCCACCCCGAGTTCGGCCACTACTGGAGTGCCAACGACGACGGCTCGCGCCCCTACTATCACGCCGCCGAGGCGGGTCTGCCGGTGCTGGCCCTGCTGGAGTACCTGGGGGTCGAGCCGGATCAGGATCGCCGCGCTAGGGTGAATGCAGTGGTACAGCAGGCGCTGGCCGCCGAGCTGGCCCTCGCCGCCCGGGCGGGCAACCCCTTCGCCCTGGCTTGCCAGTATGTGAAAGGGGTCGACGAAGACCCCCGCATCAGCTTCTTTATGCCCCACCACAATGAATCCGGTTACTGGTGGCAGGGTGAAAACGCCCGGCTGGCCTCCCTGGCCGCCATGGCCTTCGCCGCGGCTCGCCACTTCCCCCAGCAGAGCCCACTCCTGATAACGTTCGGCCAGCGCCAGCTCGACTGGATCCTCGGGCAAAACCCCTTCAACGCCTGCATGCTGGCGGGGCACGGCATCAACAACCCGAGCTATACCGCCGGTTATCCCAATGCCCTCGGCGGCATCTGCAACGGCATCACCTCAGGGTTCGATGACGAGGCTGAGGTGGCCTTCATTCCCGAGGCGTACAGGGATCGGCTGGATCAGAACTGGCGCTGGGGGGAGCAGTGGATCCCCCACGCAGCCTGGTTCGCCCTGGCCATCAGCTGGCAGAGTGCGCCGGAGGCTCGTCATGATTGAGACGCACAAGGATCGGCTCGGACATCATTGGCGCAGGAGAGAGCAGTGGATCCTCCAATCATTCAGCCTGGTTTGCCCTGGCCATCAGCTGGCAGAGTGCGCCGGGGGCTCGTCATGATTGAGTTCTGGGTCGGGGTCGATGGCGGGGGGACTCACACCCGCGCCCGCATTCGGGACAAGGGGGGCAGAGTGCTGGGAGAGGGGCGCGCCGCGGGCTCCAACCTGGAGCTCGGCATAGAGGTTGCTCACGCCAATGTGCTGGCGGCCATCGCCAGCGCCCGGCTGGCCGCCGGGCTTGGCATCGAGTGCGAACAGCGGATGGGGGTGGGGCTGGCGCTGGCCTCCGCCGAGCTGGCCGACTGCTACCACGCCCTGCTTAAGATGCCCTTCCCCTTCGCGAGCGTGCGGCTCACCTCCGACGCCTTCGGTGCCTGCCTCGGCGCCTTTGGTGGCCGGGAGGGGGCCATCCTCATCGCCGGCACAGGGTCCGCCGGGCTCATCTACCGCCATGGTCAGCTCCATAGCTGCTCGGGGCGCGGCTTCCCCATCTCGGATCTGGGCAGCGGCGCCTGGCTGGGGCTGCGCGCCATCCAGCAATCCCTGCTCTGCCACGACGGCATCCTGCCCCCCAGCCTGCTCGCCGTGCGCCTGCTCGATCACTTCAAGCGGGATCAGGCCGAGGTGGTGCGCTGGGCAGCCCGCGCCATTCCCGCCGACTATGGCCGCTTCGCCCCCTGGGTGTTCGACGCCGCCAGCGACGGAGACGAGCTCGCCAACCAGCTGCTGGACGAAACCTGCGCCCAGTTGCAGACCCTGCTGGAGGGCATGGGACTGCTGGGAGCCGACCGCATCGCCCTGCTGGGAGGCGTCGGCATGCGCCTGGCCCCTCGCCTGGGGCACCTCAACCTGGTGCCCCCGCAGGCCGATGCGCTGGAAGGCGCCATCCTGTTTGCCCAGTCGGAGGCCTACCCATGCCTGCATCCCTGAGCGCTGTTCGCCCAGCCAGAGGCCTATCTATCTCTGCCCCCCTGAGCCCTGCCCGGCGTGAAGCCTGCGCCAAAGAGGGCACCACACTGTTCGCCCAATCAGAGGAATACCCATGTCTGCACCCCTGATCCATACCCAGATCGACCGTCGCGACGGTGAAGACGTCTGGTTCCGCTTCACCCTGAGCCAGCTCCCGGCCAGCCCCTGGAAGCTGCACTTCTGCCTGGCCCGCCACATAGATCCCCAGTCGGTGGAGGGGGGATCCCTGGCGCGCCAGAGCGGCAGCTACAAGGTGCTGGTGCCCCATGAGGGGGTCAGCGAGCTGCGTTTTTGCTGCCGCAACACCCCCATCAAGCGCTACTCCGATCTGCCTCAGGGCTTCTTCCTCAGCCTGACGGACGAAGGCGCCCAGCCGCAGCTGCAACCCCTGGTGCAGGCGGGCCAGGATCTCGGCCTGCCGCCGAGCCCGGCCGCGGCCCCCGATCTACCCGAGGTGGAGCCCGCCAACGGCATAGTGCCCCAACCGGCTCAGCTGCGGCTGCCGGAGGGCAACTTCCGCCTGGCCGAGCGGGCCCATGTCAGCGGCCCTGTCTCCCTGGCCCCCCTGCTGGCCCATTTCAACGAGCTGACGGGGCTCGCCCTGACCCAGGATCACGACGCCGAGATCCACCTGGTCGAGGCCCCCCTCCCTCAGGAGGCTTACCAACTCGTCATCACCACAGAGGAGATCCGCATCCGGGCCGCCGGCGAGGCGGGCTGGCGCCACGGTCTGGTGACCCTGGCCCAGTGGGCCCTGCAACACGGGGAGAGCCTGCCCTGCCTCGAGGTGGAGGACGCGCCCAGGTTCGGTTTTCGTGGCATCTTCCTCGACTGCGCCCGCCACTTTCACTCCATCGCCACCCTCAAGCGCCTGCTCAAGCAGATGAGCCTCTACAAGTTCAACCGCTTCCACTGGCACCTGACCGATGACGAGGGCTGGCGCCTCGAGATCAAGGCCTTCCCCCGGCTGACCGAAGTGGCGGCCTGGCGGGGACATGGCCTGGCGGTCGGCCCCCAGCTCAGCGGCGGCCCCGATCCTTATGGCGGCTACTACACCCAGAGCGAGGTGCGCGAGCTGGTGGCCTATGCCGCCGGGCTCGGCATCACCATCATCCCGGAGATAGACATCCCGGGTCATTGCCACGCGGCCATCAAGGCGCTGCCCGAGCTACTGCGGGAAGAGGCGGACAGCTCCCGCTACCTCTCGGTGCAATATTTTGACGACAACGTGCTCAACCCGGCCCTGCCCGGCACCTATCGCTTCCTGGAGGCGGTGATCGACGAGGTGTGCGCGCTCTTCCCCGGCACTCAGGTGCACATGGGGGGGGACGAGGTGCCGACCGGGGTCTGGACCGACAGCCCCGCCTGTCAGCAGTTGATGGCAGAGCAGGGCTATACCGATTGTCGGGAGCTGCAGGGCCACCTGCTGCGCCACTGCCAGCAATACCTGGCGGCCAGGGGCAAGCAGATGCTGGGCTGGGAGGAGATACTGCACGGGGACAAGGTGAGCCGGGACGCCACCATCTTCGCCTGGACCAGCTTCCAGGCAGGGCTGGATGCCGCCTCCGCGGGCTACCCCGTGGTGATGGCCCCGGCCCAGTCCCTCTATCTGGATCTCGCCTGGAGCCCGGACATCCATGAACCCGGCCTCTACTGGGCGGGGACCCTCAATCTGGAGCAGGTCTACCTATGCGATCCTGCACCGGCCGATTTCCATGCCAACGATAACATCCTGGGGGTGCTGAGCCCCTTGTGGTCGGAACTGATCACCTCTCGCGATCGTCTCGACTACATGTTGTTCCCGCGCATGCTCGCCACGGCCGAGGTGGCCTGGAGCGACCCCGCCCGCAAGGCCTGGGATCACTTCGCCGCCCGCCTGCCCGGCCAGCTGCAGATCCTCGATCAGTTACAGGTGCGTTACCGGGTGCCACAGAGGTAGTGTTATCTTTCTCTTTTTGGCGACCTTTTGGTCGCCATTTTTTTACCACCAAACAACAAAAATCCAACCTAGCCCCTACTTTTACTCCGCCTTTATTGGCAAAATAAGGCCCCCGATGAGGCCGGGCAAGACGCACTGCGCCCGGGCCTGCATCCGGTTCAACCACAATAACAACCAGCAACGCATCGGAGCTTATCCTTATGGCCCGCAAACACGTCCAGATCCAGGACAGTGAAGTTGAGTTCCCCGCCGACGTGCAACTCGTCTCCACCACGGATCTGCGCGGCGTCATCACCTACGCCAACCCCGCCTTCTGCCGCATCGCCGGCTACCATGTCGATGAACTGGTCGGACACAACCACAACCTGGTGCGTCACCCCGACATGCCCAAGGCCGCCTTCGCCGACCTCTGGGATCGCCTCAAGGAGGGCAACCCCTGGCGTGGCATGGTCAAGAACCGCTGCAAGGATGGCCGCTATTACTGGGTCGACGCCTATGTGACCCCCATCTACGAGAACGGCAAGATAAGCGGCTACCAGTCGGTGCGCTGCAAGCCCGAACCCCAGCTCAAGCAGGTTGCCGCCCAGGCCTATCAGGCCCTGCTCAAGGCCGAACAGGGCGGTGCCAGCAAGCTGCCCTCCCTGCACAGTGCCAGACCCCTGCTGCTCGGCCTGCTGATGCTGGGGCTCTTTGGCTGGGCGGCCTTCTCTCAGGGAGCCCTGACGGTGCTGCTGATGCTGCTGCCCCTGCTGGCCGTCGCCGGCGCTTACTGGCGCGAGCTCATCTCGCTGCCACGCTACCTCAAGCGGCTCGGCCAGCAATATGACAGCCTGACCCGGCTGGTCTACTCGGGGGACGCCCCGGGCGCCATCGCCGATTTCCATCTCAAGATGCTGCAGGCCCGCATTCGTACCGTGCTGGGTCGGGTCAACGACGCCACCCATCCCCTGCAGACCCTGGCGACCGACCTGCAGGACTCTTCCCATCAAGCCTTCCTCGACATCAACGAGCAGGACGCCCAGACCCAGCAGATGGCCGCCGCCATGACCCAGATGGCCAGCACGGCCCACGAGATAGCGCGCAACATCCAGGACACCAACAGCCAGGTGACAGAGGCACGCAGCAGTTGCCAGCATACGGTGCAGCAGCTGGATCAGACCGAGCAGCAGATGGAGCTGCTGGCCAGGCAGGCGGAGCATGCCTTCCACTCCGCCGTCGAGCTGGCGAACGAATCCGAGCGGATCGGCAGCGTCATGGGCGAGATCCAGGGCATCGCCGAGCAGACCAACCTGCTGGCCCTCAACGCCGCCATCGAGGCGGCCCGGGCCGGCGAGCAGGGACGTGGCTTTGCGGTGGTGGCGGACGAGGTGCGCACCCTGTCCACCCGCACCCACAAGGCGACCGAGCAGATCCAGGGCAGCATCCGCCAGATCCAGCAGACCCTGGGCCGCTGGCAGGGGATGATGCAGGACAACCTGGCCCAGACCCGGGAATGCGCCCTGATGACGCGCCAGGGGTCCGGCAACCTGCATCTGGTGCTGGGGGAGATAGATCAGGTGACCGAGTTCTCCACCCAGATAGCCGCCGCGGCCGAACAGCAGCAGGCGGTGGTGGAGGAGATCAGCCGCAACATCCACCAGATCTCCCAGTACTCCCGCGCCAACAGCCAGAAGATCCAGGCGGTGGACAACTCCAGCCAGGAGCTGCTCAAACGCGCCAGCGAGCTCAGGGGGCTGAGCCAGACCTTCGGCTGAGCCGGATCCCCTGTTGCCCCCCAGACCACGGAAGCGCCACAATGGTGGCGCTTTTGTTTCACGCCGAGTAACACATGATGATGACCCCTCCCCCTTCCCCCTTGAACAAGGTGGCACGCATCGAGGCTATCCTGGCCCTGATCCCGGCCGGCCGCGTGGTGAGCTATGGCCAGGTCGCCGATCTGGCGGGCCTGCCCGGGCGGGCGCGGCTGGTGGGGAAAGTGCTGCGGGAGACGGACAAGACGCTGCCCTGGCATCGCGTGCTGGGCGCAGGCGGTACCATCTCCTTGCCCAAGGGCTCGGCGGGTTTCGATGAACAGATAGGAAGATTGCAGGAAGAGGGGGTGCCGGTGATCAAGGGGCGGGTCAGGATGCGAGAGTGGCAGTGGCAGCCCGACCTCGCCGAGCTGCTCTTTCTGATCCCGTTCTAGCGCCTGTCAGGGGCGCCGTCACTAGTCGCTGGCAAGGGGGCCCAGGATGTCGTCGCAACGTACCTGCACCGGTATGGTCTCGTCTTCCCGCTGCAGCAATACCAGCAGACTCTGCCTGTCCACCTCCAGCACATAGGCCGTTCCTTCCCGCGTCAGGCAGGTCATGCCTGGCCGGATTTCATGTATCTCCATGACAACCTCCCTGTCTTGTGCTGCCATCCATGCAGCCCTCTCAGTATACCGCCATCTCCCAATAAAAAGGCCCCTCGCAAGGGGCCTCTTTCATCATGATGTGAGCGGTGACGCGATCAGGACTTCTTCGCCTTAGCCAGGCTCTCCTGCCACTTCCCATTGTCGTAATGGGCGGTCCAGCCTGTTGCCTTGCCGTTCACCTCCGTCATCACGTACTGCTCCTTGCTCTTGCGGCTGAAGCGCACCACGGATGCGTTACCGTCAGGATCTGACGCCGGGGCGTCGGCCAGGTACTGATGCTTGGGCGACAGCCGGTCGCGGAAGCGCTTGAGCTCCTCCACCAGTGGCGCACGAGTCTCACGGGATTTCGGGAAGTTGCTGGCGGCGAGGAAGAGACCGGCCGCCCCGTCACGCAGCACGAAGTGAGCGTCGGACTGGGTGCACTTGAGCTCGGGCAGCGGCACCGGATCTTCCTTCGGTGGCGCTATGTCACCATTTTTCAGGATCTTGCGGGTGTTCTTGCAGGTCTCGTTGGTACAACCCATGTACTTGCCGAAGCGGCCGTTCTTGAGCTGCATCTCGGAGCCGCAGCGATCGCACTCTATGCTCGGCCCTTCGTAGCCCTTGAGCTTGAACTGACCCTGCTCGATTTCGTAACCGTCGCAGTCCGGGTTGCGACCACAGACGTGCAGCTTGCGGCTGTCGTCGATGATGTAGGCATCCATGGCGGTGCCGCAGACGCCGCAGCGGTGCTTGGCGCGCAGCGCCTCGGTCTCGGCCTCGTCACCGTCGGTGGCGGAGACGAACTCGTCCGCACTGACCAGGTTGATGGTCTTCTTGCAGCGCTCTTTCGGCGGCAGGGCGTAACCGGAGCAGCCGAGGAAGACCCCGGTAGTGGCGGTACGAATGCCCATCTTGCGGCCGCAGTCCGGGCAATCGATGTCGGTCAGCACCATCTGGTTGGCACGCATGCCCCCCTCTTCCGCCGGCTTGTCGGCCTGCTCCAGCTCCTGGGTAAACTCGGCGTAGAAGGCGTCAAGCACCTTCTTCCACTCCAGGCTGCCTTCGGCGATGCCATCGAGCTTGTCTTCCATCTTGGCGGTGAACTCGTAGTTCATCAGCTCGACGAAGTTCTCCACCAGACGGTCGGTGACGATCTCGCCCATCTTCTCGGCGAAGAAGCGGCGACTCTCGACCCGCACATAGCCGCGATCGACGATGGTGGAGATGATGGAGGCGTAGGTGGACGGGCGGCCTATGCCGCGTTTTTCCAGCTCGCGCACCAGGGCCGCTTCGGTGAAGCGGGCGGGCGGCTTGGTGAAGTGCTGACGGGGATCCAGCTTGACCAGCTTCAGGATCTCGCCGACGGTCACCGCCGGCAGCTGGCTGTCTTCCCCCTTGCGGCCCATGGGCGGCAAGGCCTTGGTCCAACCGGCGAAGCGCAGGGTGCGACCGCGGGCCTTGAGCTCGAACTCGCCCGCCTTGACGGTCAGGGTGGAGGAGTCGTACTGGGCCGGGGTCATCTGGCACGCCACAAACTGGCGCCAGATGAGGTCATAGAGCCGCATGGCGTCCGGCTCCATCCCTTCCAGCATCTCGGCAGTCACCAGCACGTTGGAGGGACGGATCGCCTCGTGGGCCTCCTGGGCGCCAGCCTTGGAACCATAGAGCGTCGGTTCGGCCGGCAGGTAGGCGGCGCCATACTGCTCGCCGATATATTCGCGCACCGCCTCGACCGCCTCTTTGCTGAGGTTGGTGGAGTCGGTACGCATGTAGGTGATGTAACCCGCTTCGTAGAGACGCTGGGCCATCATCATGGTCTTCTTTACCCCGAAGCTCAGTCGGGTGGAAGCCGCCTGCTGCAGGGTGGAGGTGATGAAGGGGGCGGATGGCTTGGAGCCGGTCGGCTTGTCTTCCCGGTTCACCACCTTGTAGTCGACCCCTTCCAGGGCGGCCACGGCGGCGAAGGTCTCGGCCTGGGTCACCGGCTTGAAGTCGACGCCGTTGCGGCTGACCACTTCCATCCGCAGATCGGCCTTGTCACCGGTCAGCAGATCGGCATTGAGATCCCAGAACTCCACCGGCACGAAGGCCTTGATCTCGCGCTCTTTATCGACGATGAGGCGCACCGCGACGGACTGCACCCGGCCGGCGGAGAGACCGCGAGCCAGCTTCTTCCACAAGAGCGGAGAGACCATGTAACCCACGACACGGTCGAGGAAGCGACGAGCCTGCTGGGCGTTGACGCGATGGATGTTCAGATCGGACGGCTGGGCAAAGGCCTCCTGGATCGCGGTCTTGGTGATCTCGTTGAACACCACCCGCTTGTAGCGGCTGTCATCACCGCCGATGATCTCCCGCAGGTGCCAGGCGATCGCCTCTCCTTCTCTGTCCAAGTCGGTTGCGAGATAGATGGTGTCGGCCTTCTCGGCCAGACTCTGCAACTCGCTGACCACTTTCTCCTTGCCGGGCAAAATCTGGTAGTTGGCCTGCCAGCCTGCGGTCGGGTTGATCCCCATCCTAGAGAACAGGGCGTTGCGATCCTTGGCCGCCTTCTCGGATTCGCTGAGCTTGATGCCGCGAATGACAGGTTTTTTGGGCTCTGTGCTGACGCTGCCGCTGGTCGGCAGATCGCGCACGTGACCGACGCTGGATTTCACCACGTAGTCCTTGCCCAAATATTTGTTGATGGTCTTGGCCTTGGCCGGAGACTCCACTATGACCAGTGATTTGCCCATGCTGTAACTATTATCCTCATTGCACCCGACGGGGTTGGCGTGCGGTTTTGTGGGGCTGTATAAGAGATTTGACGGGAAAAAGCAATCTTGTGAACAAATTTGCCATGCAGCCCGAACCGCCTTGCTTCTTTATTTATTAATGCGAAGGGGACGCGCGGGAAGCAACCGCTTTTTTGTTTTTATGCTATATCCCCCCCTTTTTTAGATTGGAAATGACATATCCAGCCACCCCCGTCACATAAAAAACCACCTTGGTTATCAGCTTGTTACAAAGGATGAAATCTCTTTATAATGGCCGCACGCCGCAGCTTTGTGCGCGGAAGGAACCGCTCCCCATATAAAAATCGAAAGGATGTAGTCATGAAGCACTTCGAGGTCAACTTCGACGGCCTGGTCGGCCCCACCCACAACTATGCCGGCCTCTCCTATGGCAATGTGGCGTCCCAAAGCAACGCCAAGGAAGCGTCCAATCCGAAGGAGGCCGCCAAGCAGGGGCTGCGCAAGATGAAGGCGCTGACCGAGCTCGGCATGACGCAAGGGGTGCTGGCGCCGCAGGAGCGGCCGGATCTCGCCACCCTGCGCCGCCTCGGCTTCACCGGCAACGATGCCAGCGTCCTGGCCCAGGCCGCGAAACAGGCCCCCGCCGTGCTGGCCGCCTGTTACTCCGCCTCCAGCATGTGGACCGCCAACGCCGCCACTGTCTCGCCGAGTGCCGACACCCAGGATGGCCGCATCCATTTCACCCCCGCCAACCTGACCAACAAGTTCCACCGCTCCCTGGAGCCCGAAGTGACTGGCCGCATCCTGCGCGCCGTGTTCAACAACGATCGTCACTTCAGCCACCACCAGCACCTGCCACAGAACGATCACTTCGGTGACGAAGGAGCCGCCAACCACACCCGTCTGTGTCGCGCCTACGGCGAGGCCGGGGTCGAGCTGTTCGTCTATGGTCGCAGCGCCTTCGACGTCTCCCAGCCCGCTCCCAAGCGCTACCCGGCCCGCCAGACCCTGGAGGCGAGCCAGGCCATCGCCCGCCTGCACGGCCTGGGGGAAGAGAGCGCCGTCTTCATCCAGCAGAACCCGGACGTGATCGATCAGGGGGTGTTCCATAACGACGTGATAGCGGTGGGCAACCAGAACGTGCTCTTCTTCCACCAGCAGGCCTTCCTCAACACCGCCACCGCACTGGCCGAGGTGCGCAGCAAGTTCGGCGAGGGGGAGCTGCACTTCATCGAGGTGCCGACCAATGAGGTGTCGGTGCAGGATGCGGTGAAATCCTACCTGTTCAACACCCAGATCCTGACCCAGCCCTCCGGCGAGATGGCGATCATCGCCCCCACCGAGTGCCGTGACAATCCGGCGGTAGCCGCCTATCTGGCCCAGCTGGTGACCCTGGGCACGCCCATCAAGGGGGTGCACTTCATGGATGTGAAGCAGAGCATGCGCAACGGCGGCGGCCCCGCCTGCCTGCGACTGCGGGTTGCCATGAACGACGCCGAGCTCGCGGCGGTCAACCCGGCCTGCCTCATCAACGACAGCCAGTTTGCCCGTCTGGACAACTGGGTCGAGCGCCACTACCGCGACAGCCTGGCGCTGGACGATCTGCGCGACCCTTCCCTGGTGCTGGAGACCCGCACCGCCCTGGACGAGCTGACCCAGATCCTGAAGCTGGGATCCGTCTACCCCTTCCAGCGCTGAGCACACGCTCGCAGCGAAGCCGCGACATCAGCATAAACAGAGAGCCGGGCAATGCCCGGCTCTCTTGTTTCAACCCATTGAACTGTGACTCAGCGCCAGGGACTCTGCTGCCAGAGGCGACCGAGGGCGCCTTCCAGCGCCTGGGCCCCCTGTTGACCCAGCCGCTGGGTCAGGCTCTTGGGCTTGCGGTAGCTGATGCCGACCACCTTGTGTTGGCTGGCCTGGGCCAGCAGGTAGTCATCGCTGGTGCAGAGCGCATCCACCAGACCGAGCTGCTTGGCCTGGCTGGCCAGCCAGTGCTCCCCCGTGGTGACCTTGTCGATGTCGAGACCGGGTCTGTGCTCAGCCACGAATCCCTTGAAGCGCTCGTGGATGGCCCCCAGCTCCTCGCGAAACTTCTCCCGCCCCAGATCGTCGTTCTCGCCGAACATGGTGATGGTGCGCTTGTACTGGCCCGCGGTGTGCATCTCGAACTCGATGTCGTGCTTTTTCAGGAGTTTGTTGAAGTTCGGCAACTGGGCAATGACGCCGATGGAGCCGACGATGGCAAAGGGCGCCGCCAGTATCTTGTCCGCCACGCAGGCCATCATGTAACCGCCGCTCGCCGCCACCTTGTCGATGGCCACCGTCAGCGTGATGTCCTTGTCACGCAGGCGCTGCAGCTGGGAGGCCGCCAGGCCATAGCCGTGCACCACGCCGCCGCCGGACTCGAGACGCAGCAGCACCTCGTCACCGGGCCGGGCGACCCCTATCACGGCGCTCACCTCTTCGCGCAGGGAGGCCACCTCCCTGGCATCCATGCTGCCGTGAAAATCGAGCACAAAGAGCCGGCTACGCTCGTCCTCGCTCTTGGCGCGCGCCTTCTCTTCGGCCTTGCGCGCCTTGTCCATCTGCTTGCGCTCGGCCTTGCCGGCCAGGGCCGATTGCAGCTGATGACGCCCCTGCTCCAGCTCCCGGGAGAGATCCGTCACCACCAGTTCCCCCTTGCGGGCCCTGGGCTGACGGCTGCTCACCACCATCAGGACGACGGCGCCTATGGCCAGCAGTAGGGTGAGGGTCTTGGCCAGAAACAGGCCGTATTCGGTCAAAAATGCCACTTGATACTCCGCGCTATGTTCGGTTTTTTCACATAGTAAGGAGTTTGGCGGTATGGTGCAAAAACTCTGCCGTGGGCCAGGGGCAGAGAGCGTCAATTCACGCTACAGCCCTGTTTTCTTCACATTTTTGCCGTCTCATACTGGTCAACGGCAGGGCCGGATCAGTACACTTGCCTCCTCTATGGTCGCGCCCATCCGTCACGGATTTGTTAACAGGAGTGCACATGCTCGATTATCAGGCCCCCCGGGATCTGCTCAAGGACAAGGTCATTCTGGTAACGGGTGCCGGTGACGGCATCGGCCGCGAAGCGGCGCTCACCTATGCCGCCCACGGCGCTACAGTCGTGCTGCTCGGTCGCACCAGCGCCAAGCTCGAGGCGGTCTACGACCAGATAGAGGCGGCCGGTCACCCCCTGCCCGCCATAGTCCCTGTCGATCTGAAAGGGGCCACCGCCGCTCACTACCGCGGCATGGCAGAGACCTTCGCCCAGCAGTTCGGCCGCCTCGACGGCGTGCTGTTCAATGCCGGCCTGCTCGGCACCCTCTCCCCCTTCGAGCACATCCAGGAGAAGGAGTGGGACGAGGTGATGCAGGTCAACGTCAAATCCGAATTCCTGCTGACCCAGGCCCTGCTGCCCCTCATTCGCCAGACCGCCAAGGAGCATGGCGAGGCCTCCATCGTCTACACCTCCTCCAGCGTGGGCCGAAAAGGGCGCGCCTACTGGGGCACCTATGCCATCTCCAAGTTCGCCGTCGAAGGCATGATGGAGGTGCTGGCGGACGAGCTGGAGAATACCGGGGTGCGGGTCAATAGCCTGAACCCGGGCGGCACCCGCACCAGGATGCGGGCCAGCGCCTTCCCGGCGGAAGATCCCCAGTTGCTGAAGACCCCGGCCGACCTGATGCCGCTCTATCTCTATCTGATGGGGCCGGACAGCCGTGGCAAGACAGGCCAGACCTTCGTGGCCCAGCCCAAATAAATCAACAAACTAACCAGATGGGGTTAAAGTGAAGAGGGGCGCCAGTCGCGCCCTGTTGAATCCCATCGGCCCCTGACAGGTTGCACTATGTTTCGTCCCAAGAGCACGTTTGAGCAATGGCGGATCTTCCAGGCCGTGGTGGACTGCGGCGGTTACGCCCAGGCCGCAGAGGCGCTGAACAAGAGCCAATCCTCCCTCAATCATGCGGTCGCCAAGCTGCAACAGAGCCTGGGGCTGGCCCTGCTGGAGGTGAGAGGGCGCAAGGCGGTGCTGACGCCAGCGGGGGAGATCTTCCTCAAGCGGGCCCGTCAGCTCAGCCAGCAGGTGGAAGAGCTGGAGAACCTGGCCAACAACCTGGAGCGCCAGTGGGAGCCGCAGATCAACCTCTATGTCTCCGCGCTGCAGCCCAGGGAGCGGCTCTACCGGGCGCTGGCGCACTTCCATCCCCGCAGCCGTGGTTGCCGCATCAATCTGCACGAGCGGATCCATTGCCACTTCAATGCGCTCCAGGTGGGGGACCTGATGCTCTCAGAACACCTGCCCCACGATCGCACCGGCCTGCCGCTGGACGAAGTCTGCCTGCTGCCGCTGTGCGCAGCCGAGCATCCCCTCGCCGGGCAGGAGGAGCCCATCACGGCCGAGCTGCTCGCCAGCCATAACCAGATAAGCCTGCACCCGCCCATCCACCGCTCGGTGGACTGGAACGATGCAGACGACACCGGCTGGAAGGCGACCCACTATCACGAGGTGCTCAGCATGGTGCGCCTCGGCCTCGGCTACGCCTGGGTACCTGGCCATCTGGTGCGGGAAGAGCTCGCCAGCGGCGCCCTGGTGCAACTCGATCTGGCCGGAGGCAGCGAGCGCTACCTCTACACCTACCTGCTCACACCGTCGACCGATGCCCTGGGCCCGGCGGCCGAGCTGCTGCTGCGCTGCCTGCGCAACGAATACCAGGCCGACAGTGGCAAGTAATGCGCCGCCGACCACAGCGGTCGGCCCCCGCTTATCCCCCCAGCGTCAATGCCGTGGCCCCCGCCATGGGCGCCTCACACATTGGGCACCCGCCAGCAGGCGGCCAGCGCAGCCAGCGCCAATGCGGTGGCCACCATGAATACCCCGTGAAAACTCCAGATCTCCGCCACAGTCCCCGCGATCGCACCCGCCATGATGGAACCGGTGCGGATGCTGTTGGCAAACAAAGTGGTCGCGACCCCGGCCCGACCCGGCATCAGATCCTGGAAATAGGACATGCCAATGCCGGCGACAATGCCGATGAAGATGGCGTTGAGCAGTTGCAGGGCGATGAGGGCCCCCTGGCTCGACAGTGTCACCAGGCCGGCGTAGAACCCCACCCCGGCCAGTACCGCCAGCAGCATCATGGGCCGCTTGCCAAAGCGCCGGGTGTAGTAACCCGCCAGCAGCATGAAGGGGATCTCCAGAGCCGCCGCCGTGCCCATCAGGATTCCGGCCAGCTTCTCCTCCAACCCCAGCTCCCGGGTGATGTAGAGCGGCATGTTGATGAGGTACATGCTGTTGCAGGTCCACATCAGGGTGGAGGCGATGAAGAGCGCCCGCACCGAAGGGTCCCGCCAGCTGCTGACCCGCTCCCCCCCGCCATGGCTGCTCGGCAACGGCAGGGAAGGCAGCCAGCGCCAGACCACCAGGGCGCAGACCAGATAAGCCAGGGCGGAAGCCAGATACATCACCTCGAAGCCGTAGCCGATGGCGAGCGCGAAGGCGGCCGGCGGCCCTATCACCCAGGCCAGGGAGAACTGGGCCCGCAGCACAGAGCTGAACATGTCGGCCCGCTTGTTGCGGCTGTCGGCGTATTCGCGCGCCAGGGCAAACAGCTGGGGGCTGGCGGTGGCGGTCAGGCTCGCCAGCACCACCCCCAGGCTCACCAGCAGCCAGTATTGCCGGTTCCAGGCAAACAGCAGGGAGAGCACTATGCCGGCAAGGCAGCAGCGCAGGATCAGCTGCTTGCGATCCCCCCCGTTGTCGGAGCGATGGCCGAGCCACTGGCTGATGAGGATGCCGATCACCGCGTTGACGGTGTAGAAGAGCCCCACCAGGAAGGGGCGCACCTGCACCTCTTCGGCCAGAAACAGGCTCAAGGTGGGCACCTGGAGTGCCACCGCTACCCCTGTCATGAAGGTCACGGCGAGGAAAGAGAGAGAGACGGGATCCGGCCTCTTGCGGGCAGCACTCAGCAAACTCATAGAGATACCATTGATATGGAAGAGAAAAGGAAGCCAGAAGCCGGCGGATGTACAGTATGACGGCGATTATTTTATGCGATTATCAACAGCCACCTCAAGGCTTGCGAGGCCAGGTCCAAGTCCGTACATTGGTAAGCCCTCTGGCCAGTACAAGGATTTCACATGTTTGATTTTGATCGGGAGATAGATCGCAGCGGCACCATGAGCCTGAAGTGGGACAAGTACAAGGGTCAGGATGTACTGCCCATGTGGGTAGCCGACACCGACTTCGCCTCGCCCCCTGCCGTCATCGAGGCCCTCACCGCGCGGGTGGCCCACGGCATCTTCGGCTATTCCCGCCCCTCCCCCCGGCTGATCGAACTCATCATCACCTGTCTGCAGCAGCGCTATGGCTGGACCATATCCCCTGAGTGGCTGGTCTTCCTGCCGGGGGTGGTGCCCGGTCTGAACCTCGCCTGCAAGGCCTGGAGCCAGCACGGCCGTGGCATCATCACCCCCAAGCCGGTCTATTACCCCTTCCTGCAGGCGCCGGGCTTCAACGATCGCCCCCTGCTGACAGTCCCCATGATGGAGGAGGCCGGACGCTGGGTGCTGGATCTCGAGGAGCTGGAGCGCCAGGCTCCCTCCGCCGACCTGCTGCTGCTGTGCAACCCGCAGAATCCGGGAGGTACCGTCTTCACCCGCGAGGAGCTGCTCGCCATCGACGCCATCGCCGAGCGCCACAATCTGGTTGTCTGCTCGGACGAGATTCACTGTGATCTGCTGCTGGATAAAGAGGCCCGCCACATTCCCTACGGTGCCCTGAGCCCGTCGGCCGCCGAGCGCTCTGCCGTCATGATGGCGCCGAGCAAGACCTTCAACATCGCCGGCCTGTGCTGCTCCTTCGCCGTGATCCCCAACGCCCGCCTGCGGCTCAAGCTGCAACAGGCGATGCGCGGCATCAGCGCCGACGTCAACCTGCTGGGCTTCGTCGCCGCCGAAGCGGCCTACGAGGGCGGCGAGCAGTGGCTCAGCGAACAGCTCGACTATCTGAGGGCCAACCTGACCCTGATCGAGCAGGCGGTGGCCCGCTGGCCCGGCGTCAAGCTGGCAAAGAATCAGGCGACCTATCTCGCCTGGATCGATGTGAGCGCCCTCGGGCTGGATGATCCCGTCGCCTTCTTCGAGCAGGCGGGGGTCGGTCTCTCCCCGGGCGCCCAGTTTGGCGATGGCCAGTTCGTGCGCCTCAACTTTGGCTGTACCCGGGCTCGTCTCACCCACGCCTTGGCGCGCATGGAGAAGGCAATCCTCCAGCGCAGCGCCTGACAAGGAACGCGCGCTCCAACGCCGGCTGCACCAGGGCTCGTCTCACCCAAGCCTTGTCGCGCATGGAGAAGGCCATCCTCCAGCGCAGCGCCTGACAAGGAACGCGCGCTCCAACGCTGGCTGCACCAGGGCTCGTCTCACCCAAGCCTTGTCGCGCATGGAGAAGGCCATCCTCCAGCGCAGCGCCTGACAAGGAGCGCGCCGCTGACCGCAAGGGGGCGGCGGCCATTTCGCCGCTCCCTTGACGGGAATGGTGAAAGCCATTCATGTTCACATCTGATATAGATAAGATGTGACACATGACGGGATGAGCCTGGCTCATCTTTTTTTCAGCCATTGTTCCGGTTCACTATGCACCCACGAGCCCTGCGTCCCCTGTTGCGCCTGTCAATTGCCGCCCTGCCCTGGCTGGCGGCCATGCTGGCACAGCCCCTCTCTGCCACCCCCGCCTATGTCACCATAGGCACGGGGGCGCTCAACGGCGTCTACTACCCCACGGGGGGCGCCATCTGCCGTCTGCTCAACGACGACAGCAGCAACCACGGGCTGCACTGCACGGTGCAGAGCACCTCGGGCTCCATCGCCAACCTGGCCGCGCTGGCCAAGGGCGACATCCAGCTGGCGCTGGTGCAGTCGGATGTCCTGTACCATGCGGCTCACGGCAGCGGCCCCTTCGCGGGCCAGACCCCGAACGATCAGCTGCGCAGCCTGTTGCGGCTCCACAAGGAGTCCCTGACCCTGCTCGCCAGCGCCACCAGCAACATCAGCACCCTGGCGGACATCGAAGGCAAGCGGGTCGATCTGGGCGCCCCCAACTCAGGGGACAGGGTCACCAGCCGGGCACTGCTCGATGCCATGGGCTGGCAGGAGAGCCAGTTCGCCGTGCCTCCCGTCGCCTCGGCAAGCAACCGCCTGGAGGGACTCTGCAACGGCACCCTGGATGCCGCCTTCCTGGTCGCCGGCCACCCCAACCAGGGGATAGGCGATCTGACAGGGCGCTGCCAGGCCCGCCTCATTCCCATCGAGGGGGAGCAGGTCGACAAGCTGCTCAAGCAGTATCCCTACTATGAGCGCAGCCGCATCGGCGCCAACCTCTACCCGGGGCAGACCAGCGCCGTCGCCACCTTTGCCGTGACCGCCGAGCTGGTGGCCGAGGCCAGCCTGCCTGAAGATCAGGTGCGCACCCTGCGGGACGTGCTGAGCCGCAATCTCAAGCAGTTCACTCGGCTGCACCCGGCGCTCACCACGCTCACCCCGGAATCCATGCAGGCGGGGGACATACTCCCGCTCCACCCCGGCATGCTGGATGCCGCGCCCACCCTGTTGCCAGACGCCCCCTCCGGGGCCGAGGCCACCTCGGGGGCGCTCCCCACGGCGCCGTCCGCCCCCACCAGTGCGGCCACCCCGCTGGAAGGGGCAGAGGTGCTGCCGGAGCAACCCGCCGGCGCCACCCTGCCGGCCAGTTCGGATGCGGTGACGACAGAGCAAGCCCCGGCGCTGACCACGCTCCCGACACAGGCAGAGGCCGCGATAACGCAGGGCACCCAGCCCGACGCGGCCGGGGTCGCCACCCCCTCGGCAGCAAAGAGCACAGCGCCGACCGCGACGCCCGCACCGGTCAGCCCAAGCGGCGCCTCGCCGGTCACCGGCGATACGCCCGCCCCCGCCCAATGACGGAGAGAGCACAATGCAAGAGGCCACCCCAGGGTGGCCTCTTGTCATCTGGATGTGCGCCGACGAGCGGCACCGGGCTTATCCCTTGGGAAGCGGCAACGAGTCCGGGCTCAGGATCTCCTCCTCCACCCAGTGCAGCAACTGCTTGATGGCCCGCGACAGCACCTGGTTCTGGCGCACCACATACCCCAGGCTGGTGCCGGGGAAGTCGGTCAGCCGGGTCACGGGAGCGGTGAGCTTGAGGCGCGGGTGGAGCGAAAAGTCCGGCACTATGGCGACGCCAAAGCCCGCCTCCGCCCAGTCGAGCTGGGCATCCACACTGCCCACCTCCATGATGCGGCAACTCGGCAGCCCGAGCAGGGGCAATGAGGGGTCGATCAGCGCCCGAGTGCGGGTGTCGTGACCGAGCAGGATCAGGGTCGGCTCGTCGAGGGGATCGCTCTCCCCGGCCTTGGCACGGGCCTGCCAGCGGGTGAGCCCCTGCCCCAGGGCACACCAGGTCACCTGCTGCAATTCTGTGTAGAAGAGTGGCTCGCTGCGCTTTTGCGCCATCACGAAGCCGAGATCCGCCTTGCCCGCCCTGACCAGATCCGCCGCCTGATCCGAGGTGGTGTTGAACAGGGTGAGATCGATGCCGGGAAAGGCCTGCTTGAAGCGCTGGAACGGCTGGATCAGCAGCAGCCGCGAGATGATGTCGCTGGCGGCGATGGCGAGCGTCCCCTGGCTCAACTGGCTGAGGGCGTTGAGATCGGACTGGCAGAGCTGCAGCTCGTTGATGGCGCGCTCGGCGCTTTGCAGCAATCGCTCCCCCGCCTGGGTCAGCCGAAACGGACTGCGATCGATGAGCTTGACCCGGGTGGCCTGCTCCAGGTTCTTGAGGTGCAGGCTGACGTTGGGCTGGGTCATGTGCAGTTCGGTAGCGGTCTGGCCGAAGTGCTGCAGGCGGGCCAGGGTGACGAAGGTATTTAACCAGTGAATATCCAGCATGACGACGTTCTCATCCAGCGCTGGCGCGGCTTGGCGCACCATGGCACGTTGTGTGCCGATAAATTGGCCACAATTATATGGTTTTCTTATCGGAATTATAAAGATAATTAATTTTTCTAATCCGCAGAGGGCTCCTAGGATGGACGCCTAACGTCTTAGGAGAAAGAGTCATGTCGTCTATCGTAGTCGTAGGTGCTAACTGGGGTGATGAAGGCAAAGGCCGCATCGTCGATTATCTGGCAGGCCAATCCGCCGCCAGCATCCGTTTCCAGGGCGGCAACAACGCCGGCCACACCGTGGTCAACGATCTTGGCACCTTCAAGCTGCACCAGCTGCCAAGCGGCGTCTTCAACCCGGATTGCCTGGTTGTCCTCGGCCCTGGCATGGTCATCAGCCCGGAGCCGCTGACCAAGGAACTGGCTGAAGTGAAGGCCGCCGGCGTGACTCCGAAGCTCGCCATCTCCGACCGCGCCACCTTCTGCCTGCCGATCCACGCCCTGGAAGACACCCTGGAAGAAGTTCGTCTGGGTGATGGCGCCTATGGCTCCACCCGTCAGGGCATTGCCCCGGCTTACGGTGATCGGGTCATGAAAAAGGCGATCCTGGTCGGCTGGCTGAAACAGCCGGAAGTACTGGTCGAACGCATCCAGTTCTTCCTCGACTGGAAACTGCCGCAGCTCAAGGCCCTCTATCCGAGCTTCGAATTCAGCCAGACCGCCCAGGAGATGGCCGACTGGCTGCTGGAAGTGTCTGCCCCCTGGATCGACGCCGTCTGCAACGTCAGCGAGCCGCTCAAGGCCATCCAGGCCCAGAACGGCACCCTGCTGTTCGAAGCCCAGCTGGGCGCCGGCCGTGACCTCATCTACGGTGAGTACCCCTGGGTGACCTCCTCCCACGTCTCCGGCGCCTACGCCGGTATCGGTGGCGGCCTGCCGGCCCTGCGCCCCGAGCGCGTGATTGCCGTGGCCAAGGCGTTCAGTACCTCTGTGGGTACAGGCACCCTGATCACCGCCATGGAGAACCAGGAAGAGTTCCGCAAGTTCGCCAACGAGTTCGGCGCCACCACCGGCCGTCCCCGTGACATCGGCTACTTCGACGCCGTTGCCACCAAGCAAGGTCTGGAGATCCAGGCCGCCAACGAGATCGCCCTGACCAAGCTGGACTGCCTCTCCGGCATGCCTGACTTGAAGATCTGCGTGGCCTACGAAGGTGCCAACACCGAGAACCCGATCTGGCCGCAGACCGCTGGTCTGAAGCCGGTGTACGAGTCCATGGAAGCCTGGAGCGAAGACATCTCCCACATCCGCAAGTTCGAAGACTTGCCCAAGGCTGCCCAGCACTATGTGCTGCGCATCGAAGCCCTGCTGGGTGTGCCGGTGCCCATGGTCTCCGTCGGCCCGGGCCGCGAGCAGATGATACTGCGCTAAGCCGCTCGCATCGCTGCCGCTAAGGCAGATAAAAACCGGTCTCCATGAGGCCGGTTTTTTTTATGGCCGCCCACCACTAACCGCTGCGGCGTCCCCAACCCTCTCTCAATCCCTCTCATTTCCCCACAAAGCGCAGTTCGGCTCAAAACAGGCATCTTTCAATCCAATATTGAGCAGCATGGTTGAACCTGGCTCGTCCCCCGCCGCTAGACTGATCCCGTCATCAGGATCTCCCCATGGGGATCCCCTCATTCATAAAGGAGCATCACAATGAAATTACCCCTGCGTTCCGCCCTGCTCTCCCTGCTGTGCCTGGCGGCCCTGCCCGCCGCCGCCATGACCTTGAAGAGCACGGACATCCAGGAAGGCCAGCTGATGGACAAGGCATTGAGCTTCAACGGCTTCGGCTGCAAGGGGGAGAACCACTCCCCCCAGCTAAGCTGGCAGGACCTGCCGGCCGGTACCAAGAGCGTCGCCATCACCGCCTATGATCCCGATGCCCCCAGCGGCAGCGGCTGGTGGCACTGGCTGGTGGTGAATCTGCCCGCCAACCAGAGCGAGCTGGCCAGCAACGCCTCCGGCAAGCTCAAGCAGGGGCTGGAGCTTAGAACCGATTTCGGCAGCCAGGGTTACGGCGGCCCCTGCCCCCCGGCCGGGCACGGCATGCACCGTTACCAGTTCACCGCCTGGGCCCTGCCCCAGGATCTCGAGGTGAAGGCAGATACCCCGCCCGCCATGGTAGGCTACATGCTCAATGCCATGGCGCTGGGCAAAGCCACCCTGACCGCCACCTTCGTCACCCCCTAGGAGCCCGCCGGATGAGCACTCCCCTGCTGCAACTGAATCACTATTTCGGGATCCGCCAGCAGCCCCTGCACAGGGTGCTCATCTATGCGCCGACCCTCATCTGGGTGCAGCAGGGCCACAAACAGCTCTGGTGGCAGGAGAGGCGTCTGTCCTTTGACAAGGGGAGCTGGCTGCTGACCCCGGCGGGCCACCAGCTCACCTTCGTCAACCAGCCCGAGCAGGGCAAGTTCAGCTCCTATGCCCTGACCCTGCTGGCCCCGCCCCCCGCCGAGTGGCTGACCGGCGCCCCGGCTACCCCGCAGAGGGAGCCGCGCCTTGAGATAAGCCCGGCGCTGGCGTTCTGCTTCGATCTGGTCTGCTCCATGGCCGGCCGCACGCTGAGCGAGGCGACCCAGATCCAGCTGCTGCACGCTTTCTATGCCGAGCTGCACGCCGCCCATGCCCTCGACCTGCTGTTTCCCGCCAGCACAATGACGCTCGGGGAGCGGCTGGCTCGCTACCTCGGGGTGGAGCCCGGCGCCGATCACAGGCTGGAGACCCTGGCCCCCCACTTTTCCATGAGCCGCGCCTCCCTGGTGCGCAAGCTGGCCGCCGAGGGGCGCAGCTTTCGCCAGCTGCTGGCCCAGGTGCGTATGAGCCATGCCCTCACCCTACTGCAACAGGGACTGAGCCCGCTGGAGACGGCCCTCGCCTGCGGTTACGACTCCCCCAGTCGCTTCGCCGCCCGCTTCAAGCAGGAGTTCGGTCTGCCCCCCCACCAATATCTGCGCACCTGCCCCTCAACGACCCCGCAACGCCAAGTAAATAGTTACTAAAAACAACTCCTGTGTAATCTCATGTAACCCGGTGATCCCGATCACACCTCTCCCCGCCCGTACTGTGACGTAGCGCCAACCTTTCCGCTTTCTTTCCCCTAGAATGGCCTTGAAAACGTTTTTACTAAAATAAACACAAAAAAAGCACCTTCTTTAACCTGCAAAATCGTCATTGGAGCGAGATATGTTTCGTAAAAATTTACTTTCCGTCGCCCTGGGTGTCGCCCTGTTTGGTCTAGCCGCCTGCAACGGCAATGACTCAAGCGCACCGACCCAGCCCGACGCCACCCTGGCGAACCAGTACAGGAACGTGATCGATCGCACCGGTACCCCGCTCCAGTTCCGTGACTTTGACAGCTACTCCAACCTCAAATACAACCCCCTGCTCGATCTCGGGGCCTGGCACGGCTTCCTGCTGCCCAAAAGCGACAGCGAGTGGGGCGGCTTCACCGGCCCCATGGTGATCGCCGAAGAGTACAGCCTCTTCTTCGCAAGGGAACTGGACAGGCTCAGTCTGGGGGATGAGAGCGGCCGCCAGTACCCCCTCACCAGCGCCAGCAAGCATGAGATCTACGCCATCCCCGGCGCCCTGGTGCAGCGCTTCGAATTCGAGCCCTTCACCCTGGAGCTGGAGCTGCGCTACGGCGATGCCCGCACCGCCCTTGTCCGCACCCGTCTGGTGAACAATCAGGATGCCCCCCTCACCCTGACCCTCAACTGGCAGGGTGAGCTGCTCCAGCAGTGGGATGCCAACAAGACGGTCGCCGAGCAGTATCCCGACTGGACCCGCACCCTCCGCCAGAGCGAGCAGGGGATCGAATTCCAGTTCGGCGAACTGCGCAGCACCTGGAACATAATGCAGAGCGGCAGCGCCAGCTATCGCATCGACCGCACCCTGCCCAGCCGCACCACCCTGGACGAGAAGGGGCTCGGCTATGTGAGCGAGGCCAGCCTCACCCTGGCCGCCAAGGGTCAGCAGGATATCTACACCCTGCAGAGCTATGTCCACTCTTCTGATGAGGCGAGCCGCTACCAGCAGAGCCGCCAGACCCTGCTGGCCGACCCGGCCAACGCCTTCGATGCCTCCATCCGCCGCTGGGAGGGCTACCTCGAGCGCGGCCTCTCCAACCAGGGCATCCCCGAATCGGAGCGCCGCATCGCGGTCAAGGCGGTGGAGACTCTCAACGGCAACTGGCGCTCGCCGGCTGGTGCCATCCTCCACGACGGCGTGACCCCCTCCAACACGGCCCGCTGGTTCGACGGCGTCTGGGCCTGGGATAGCTGGAAGCACGCCTATGCCATGGCTCACTTCAACCCCGAAGTCGCCAAGAACAACGTGCGCGCCATGTATGACTACCAGGTCCAGCCAAATGATCCGGTGCGCCCCCAGGACGCCGGCATGGTGATAGACGCCGTCTTCTACAACAAGCTCGCCGATCGCGGCGGCGATGGCGGCAACTGGAACGAGCGGGACACCAAGCCGCCCCTCTCCGCCTGGGCCATCTGGGAGATCTACAGTGCCACCCAGGACAAGGCCTTCATCGCCGAGATGTATCCGAAGATCCAGGCCTATCACGACTGGTGGTATCGGGCGCGGGACAACAACCGCAACGGCATCATAGAGTACGGTGCCACCCGCCACGTCGAGCACAACGACGAGTTCGGCAACATCACCTTCAAGGTGCGATATGGGAACGGCGTGCCCGCCGTGCTGGATCTCGCGCGTTGCACCGACGAGGGGGATGGCTGGTACGGCTGCGCCGGCATGCCGCTCTACCAGCAGGTGCTGAGCACTGGCGGTTACGACGAGATGGACATAGGTGCCCAGCACGGCGCCGGCTGGGAGTCCGGCATGGACAACGCCGCCCGCTTCGGCTTCATCGAGCAGGATCAGCTCAAGCGTTACGCCGACAAGGCCTATGGCGGTGACATAGACAAAGCCCGCCAGGACTGGAACGTCGCCTTCTTCGAGAACCACGAGGGGAGCGGTGAACTGATCGGTTTCTCCATCGATCAGGAGTCGGTGGAGCTCAACGCCTTCCTCGCCAAGGAGAAACGCATCCTGGCGGACATGGCAGATCTGCTCGGCAAGCCGGACGAGGCAAGCCGCTACCGCGAGGGCGCCAGCCAGCTGGCCGGCTACATCAACAGCTGCCTGTTCGATGAGACCTCCGGCTTCTATTACGATCGCCAGATTGCCCAGGGCGATGTGGCGGACGCCAACGGCTGCGTCGGCAAGCTGCTGACCGCCCGTGGCCGTGGGCCGGAAGGCTGGAGCCCGCTCTGGGCCGAGGTGGCCGACAAGGAGAAGGCGGCGCGGGTGCGCGAGGTGATGCTGAGCAGCCAGGAGTTCAACACCAAGGTGCCGCTCGGCACGGCGGCGCTGACCAACCCTGCCTATGACCCCGACATCTACTGGCGTGGCCGGGTCTGGCTGGATCAGTTCTACTTCGGGGTGAAGGGGCTGGAGAACTACGGCTATCGCGACGACGCCCAGGCGCTGGTCAACAAGCTGTTCAGCAACGCCAAGGGGCTGGCGGGCAGCGGCCCCATCCGCGAGAACTACAACCCGGAAACCGGCGCCATGCAGGGGGCCAGCAACTTCAGCTGGAGTTCGGCCCACCTCTATATGCTCTATCGCAACTTCCTGAAAAAAGAGGGGTAATCCCCGCTGACCCGGTAAATGACGCAACAAAAAGGCCTCCAGATGGAGGCCTTCTTTCTATCAGGGGAACGCGCTTACTTGACGGTCACCCGGGCAAACTTGCGCTTGCCGACCTGATAGACGGCGGTGCCGGCAGCGATCAGCGCCTTGCCATCGTCCAGCTTGTCACCATCCACCTTGACCGCGCCCTGCTTGATCATCCGCAGTGCCTCGGAGGTGGTCTCCACAAGACCGGCGTCTTTGAGCAGGTTGGCGATGGCCAGGCCGTCCCCTTCCAGGGCCAATTCGACTTCCGGCATCTCGTCCGGGATGGCGTTCTTGGAGAAGCGCTGGGTGAAGTCTTCGTGGGCCGCTTCGGCCGCCGCTTCATCGTGGTAGCGGGTGATGATCTCTTTCGCCAGCCAGATCTTCACGTCGCGCGGGTTCAGGGTACCGGCTTCGATGCCGGCCTTGAAGCCTTCGATGTCCGCCAGCGGGCGGGAGGAGAGCAGCTCGTAGTAGTTCCACATCAGGGTGTCTGTGATGGACATGATCTTGCCGAACATCTCCCCCGGGGCATCGTGCACGCCTATGTAGTTGGCGGCGGACTTGGACATCTTCTTGACGCCGTCCAGACCCACCAGCAGTGGCATCATCAGCACGCACTGGGCGGCCATGCCGGCATCTTTTTGCAGCTCGCGACCCATCAGCAGGTTGAACTTCTGATCGGTACCGCCGAGCTCGACGTCCGCCTTCAGCGCGACCGAGTCATAGCCTTGCAGCAGCGGATAGAGGAATTCGTGAATGGCGATGGACTGGCCGCCGCTGTAGCGCTTCTTGAAGTCGTCGCGCTCCATCATGCGGGCCACTGTCTGCTTGGCCGCCAGCTTGATCATGCCGGTCGCGCCCAGCTCACCCAGCCAGCTGGAGTTGTACTCGATGCGGGTCTTGGCGGGATCCAGGATCTTGAACGCCTGCTCCGCATAGGTGAGGGCGTTGTGCTTGATGGCCTCTTCGGAGAGCGGCGGGCGGGTGCTGTTCTTGCCGGAGGGGTCGCCCACCATGGCGGTGAAGTCACCGATCAGCAGGATGATCTCGTGGCCCAGATCCTGGAAGGTCTTCAGCTTGTTGAGGATCACTGTGTGACCCAGGTGAATGTCCGGAGCCGTCGGGTCCATCCCCAGCTTGATGCGCAGCGGGCGCCCTTCCTTCAACTTGGCGACAAGTTCTTCTTCAACCAGAATTTCTTCCGCTCCGCGCTTGATCTCGGCTAGCGCCACCTCGAGCTGGGACATTTTTTGACTCTCCAATCACGATTCCACAGGGCCAGACATATTACTGGAATGGCAGGCCAATTGGAAAGGCGGTAAACTCCGACCTTCTTCTGGGTTCAACTTCGTCAGCTTCTCATGGTCATTTGGCACGCCTTCAACTCTCTTCCTACCTGGCACCGCAAGATGGTGCTTATTCTGAGCATTCTGGTGATGATGCTGGCAGCCTGGCCAAGCGAACAGGCCGTCGCCACCCGGGTCGATGACAACGGCAACGAACTTGCCCTGCACCAGCCCGCCGACGCGGCCGCCGCAACCGATGAACTTGAGGACGCGCAGCCCCTCACCCCGCCCAAGCCGCGATACATCACCAAGCAGGTGAAGGTGCGCCGTGGCGACAACATGGGGGTCATCTTCCAGCGCATCGGGCTCAATACCACTGATCTTCATCTGATCGATCAGCTCGACGGCAGCGATCCCCTGCGCATGCTGCAGCCGGGACAGGAGCTCACCTTCAAGCTCACCGAACAGGGCGAGCTGCACAGCCTCTATTACCCCCACAGCCTGGAGCAGGCGCTCAAGGTGAGCCGCAAGGACGACAGCTTCGTGGCCAGACCGGTGCGCCTCGAGCTCGACACCCGCGAGCAGGTGGCGAAGGGGGAGATCCGATCCAGCTTCTGGGGCGCCGCCAGCGAGGCGGGCATGACGGAGGATCAGATCATGGACTTGGCCGCCATCTTCGGCTGGGACATCGATTTTGCCCAGGACCTGCAGCCGGGGGACAGCTTTCGGGTGGTCTATCAGGACAAGTATCAGGATGACGAGCGGGTGGCCTCCGGCGACATCCTGGCCGCCGAGTTCATCAACCAGGGGGCCATCTATCGCGCCGTGCTGAACCAGGATGGCAACTACTACACCCCGGAAGGCAAGGCGATGCGCAAGAGCTTCCTGCGCGCGCCGGTCAACTTCAAATACATCAGCTCCAACTTCAATCCGCGTCGCCTGCACCCTGTCACCGGCAAGGTGCGCCCCCACAACGGCATCGACTACGTGGCCCCCGTGGGCACCCCCATCATGGCGGCGGGTGGCGGCAGCGTGGTGGCGGCCGGTTACAACCAGTTCAACGGCAACTATGTCTTCATCAAGCACGCCGGCAACTACGTGACCAAGTACCTGCACCTCTCCAAGCGCACAGTGAACAAGGGCCAGCGGGTGAAACAGGGGCAGACCATAGGCCTGCTGGGGGGCACGGGCCGCGTCACAGGCCCGCATCTGCACTATGAATTCGTGGTGGGCGGCGTGCACAAGAACCCGCGCACCCTCACCCTGCCCCAGGCCGAGACCCTCACCGGGCGGGCGCTGGCCAGCTTCAAGGCCGAGGCCAGGCCACAACTGGCCAAGCTCGACAGCACGGATCTGCAACTGGCCCAGAACAAGCGGGACAGCAACGGCAGCTAATCAGCCATCAGCCTGTAGCGCCTGACCGCACAGCTGAAGCTGAAACGAAGAGAACAAGGAGAGGCCATGAGCGAGCGCTATATCGGATTGATGTCGGGCACCAGAGCCTGGCATGGGATAGATGCCGTGCCCTCCTCCACTCCTTGGCCAGGTTTCTCGTCACAGAAGGGCATGTCATGAGCGAGCGCTATATCGGATTGATGTCGGGTACCAGCATGGATGGGATCGATGCGGTGCTGGTCACTATGGATGGTGACACCCTTCGGGTGGAGGCGGCGCTCTGCCACCCCTGGCCAGAGGCAACGGCCCGCGAGCTCCACGCCCTCTGCACCCCGGGGGAGAACGAGATAGACCGCATGGGGGTGGCCGACAATCGAGTGGCGCAGGAATTTGCCGCCGCCACCCTGGCACTGCTGGCCAAGGCAGGGCTTGAACCCAAGGATATCCGCGCCATCGGCTCCCACGGCCAGACAGTGCGCCACCGCCCCCAGCTCGGTTTTACCCTGCAGATAGGCAATGCGGCCCTGCTGGCTGCCCTCACGGGTATCGATGTAATTGCCGACTTTCGCACCCTGGACATGGCCCTCGGCGGTCAGGGAGCGCCCCTGGTGCCCGCCTTCCATCAGGCGATATTTGCCAAACCCCATGCCCTTCGGGTGGTGCTGAACCTCGGCGGCATCGCCAATATCTCTGTGCTGCCGGGCCACGCCGACGGCGTCTATGGCTTCGATACCGGCCCCGCCAATACCCTGCTCGATGGCTGGTATCGCCGCCATCAACCCCAGGGCGGCAGCTACGACGCCGGTGGCCAATGGGCGGCCAGTGGCCAGCTTGTGCCCGCGCTGCTCGAAAAACTGCTGGCTCACCCCTACTTCGCCGCCCCCGCTCCCAAGAGCACGGGGCGGGAGATGTTTACTCTGGAGTGGCTCGACGACGAGCTGGCAGGCACGGCATATGCCCCGGTGGATGTGCAGCGCACCCTGCAGGCTCTCAGCTGCCACAGCATAGCCCGCCAGCTGCCTACGGTGGATGAGACGCAAGCCAGGCCAGAGCTGTTTGTCTGCGGCGGCGGCGCCCACAACGGGCCGCTGCTGGCGGAACTCGCCGCCCTGCTGCCCCGCTGGCGCCTTGAAAGCACGGCGGCACTGGGGCTAGCCCCGGACTGGGTGGAAGGAGCCGCCTTTGCCTGGCTGGCACAGCGCTTTATGACGCGCCAGCCCGGCAACCTGCCTGCCGTCACCGGCGCCAGCCGACCCGCCGTGCTCGGCGCCCTCTACCCCGCCTGAGCGCCTGAGTACCAGCGCCATTAACCCCTGAGCAATCACGTGCTCAAACAAATGCCGCCCAAAGGCGGCATTTGTGCATTGGGGTGGTAAAGGCAGATCAGCGGGGGGCGAGCCGCTTGTTGAACAGCTTGAAGCTGGCTCTGGCGATCAGGCCCTGCTCTATGAGATAGATGCAGAGCATCTCTATGGTGCCCGGCCCCTCCGGGAAGTTGCGGGTGACGCTCTCATGGTCGATGACCACATTGTCGTAACTGTGGCGAGAGAGCAGGGTCGCATGCAGATCCGGCTCTGCGAAGCGCGAGACCATGTTCGCCGCCATCTGCGCCTTGTCCCGAGCGATGATCTCCCCCTCCAGGCTGTACTGGGCAGCATCATCGGCATAGGTGGCCAGCCAGGCCGCCACATCCTTGCTGTTATAGGCATCCAGCTGCGTCTGCACTATTTGCTCTATCTGTCCTATCTGCTCTATCTGTCCTGTCTGCTGCGCTGCGACACCCTTGGCTTCCAGCTGCTCTGCTTCAACTCTCATTGATTCCATCCTGCCCTGGCGGGCGTGGTTAGCGTCGGGCGGCTCGCCCTGTGGTCAGCGCTCACTCTCCCACTCCCGAGCGCCAGCCTCAAGGGTGAGAGAGAGTCGCAGCATGTCCTTGTGCTGGATGCCGCTCTCGAAAATGGGGTCGGGGTAGTGGTGCAGAAAGTGATCCTTCACCACGGCATCCACCCTAAAACCGAGGCGCTGATAACAGGTTAGCGGATAACCAAAGGTGCCCGTACCCAGCTCCACCCGCCTGATGCCGCGGGCTGCAAGCTCGGTCAGCCCATGGCGCAGCAGGCCGGAGCCTATGCCCTGGCGCTGGTGATCCGGCCTCACGGCGACATTGAAAATTTCGGCCGTCCCCGGGCTCAGGGCCCTGACGACGCAGACCCCGACCAGGATGCCCTGGGCCCGGGCGGCAAAACACCAGGCCCCTGGGAGGTATGACCCTATGCGCTTCTCTGAGGGATCCGCCTCCAGCAACAAGGCGAGGGGGATCTCAGCCGCAGCTATATTTCCGTACTCCATCTTCATCTTCCTTTGCTTCATCGCCGCTCGTCGCCAGCCAGATGCTGATCGCAAATCAGGGCGTCTCGCCCCAGGATCTGCCGCCTCAGCCCAGAGGCGCAGTGGCGGTGCTGCCATGGCATGCTTCGGGTCTATGAGGCCAGATAAAAAATCACCCCAGAGATTGCGCCATGGCGCTATTTCATGGCCTGCATGACTTGCCCATGCAAATATATTGCATGATATGCCAGCCATATCGCCACTCATATTCTTGCCGAACATGGCTAGCATATTTTCAATCGCCATAACAGCCCCATCATCCGTGCATAAAATACATATCCATGCATGAACAATTGAATTAACTGCACGGCGTTACCGCTGATTAACCTATGGTTCACAGCCCGGCTCCCTATCTGACGGGAGTGAGCCCCCGTCTCAGGCTGATCCTCCGAAAAATGGGGCTGATTACACCATCAGCAGGGCATTTATTCCCTGAATTGAATCGCAACGGGACTATATTTCAGTGCGTTGAGCCAACGCATAAAAACGAGATCCCGGTTTGCCCTCCCCCCTTGGCCACTCATAGAATCCCCCTGTCTGAGATATTTCACCCTGTTCCAGCCTCCTTTATCCACTCCCTCTCGGGCGCGGATTGACAATGAACACCGAGGACCCGACGCCCTTCTATATGCGACAACGGGCCATCGGTTGCCATACCGGATCTGCCTTGTCGGGTATGGAGGAGCGCGATCGAATGGGGTGACCCATACCCTGCGATAACAACGAATAGCAAGAAGAGGAATATCCTATGAGTGGCACCATCATCAAGGCTGCAAGAAATACCCCCCATGCCCCCCAGGATCTGGGCCCCTACACCCAGAGCGTGGCCTTCTCCCATTACAACAATATTGCCGCCCAGCTGCCGGTCGATCCCAGGACAGGCAAGCTGGTGAGTGGCGATATCCAGGCACAGGCCAGACAATGCCTGAGTAACCTCAAGGCGATCGTAGAGAGCATCGGCCACGTCATGGACGACATGGTGAAAGTGACCCTCTTCCTCAAGAACATGGGGGATCTGGAGGCGGTCAACGCCGTTTATCGCGAATTCTTCCCCCGCAACCTGCCAACCCGTACCGTGCTGGCGGTGGCCGGTCTGCCGCTCGGCGCAGCCATTCAGATGGACGCCCTGCTTTCAAACGGGGAAGGCACCTTCCCGCAAGCCCCCTGCCCCCTTATCAAGCTCGCCCGAAACAGCTGCCGGGCACCGGCCGATCCCCTCTCGACCCATACGGTGGCCTTCTCCCACTACAACAATATCGGCGCCCAGCTGCCGGTGGATGCCGCCACCGGCCAGCTGGTTGCCGGTGGCATCCAGGAGCAGGCGGCCCAGTGCCTGCGCAATATCAAAAACGTGCTGGAGAGCATAGATGTGCCCTTTGACGATATCGTCAAGGTGACCCTCTACCTGACCAGCCTCGCGGATCAGGGTGCCATCGATGAGGTCTACCGCACCTTCTTCCCGGACTCCGCCATCGCCCGCGCCGCCGCCTATCTGCCGGCCCGCAGCCTGATCGTGGCCTCTGCCCTGCCGCTGGGTGCCCGGGTGCAGATGGATGCGGTGATCTCCCACGGTGACGGCACCCCGCCGCAACTGGTGGAAGATCGCCACAATCTGGTGATCAGCGCCCGCAATACCGACCAGGCACCGCGCAGCCCGCTCCATTGCCAGAGCGTCGCCTTCTCCCACTACAACCATATTGCCGGCCAGCTGCCGATCGACATGGCCACCGGCAAGGTTCTGACCGGTTGCATCAAAGAGCAGACCGCCCAGTGCCTCGGCCATATCAAGACCATAGTGGAGAGCATCGGCCATGTGATGGACGATATCGTCAAGGTCAATATCCAGGTCGCCAATATTGAGGATCTGGCCGAAGTGGATGCCGTCTATACCCGCCATTTCCCGAGCTACCTGCCCGCCCGCACCGTCATTGGCGTGAGCGAACTGCCCGCCGGCGCCCTGATCCAGATGGATGCGGTGATGTCCAATGCGGAAAGCACCCCGCCGCAGGCGTAAGATTTGCCTTAAATGATAAAAAGACACCGGCATAAGCCGGTGTCTTTTTATCGGGTGTCAACATTGACAACCTTATGCTTCAAGTTTTCCTTCGTTAACCGATAAATTGTTTAAGCTCCACCTCTTTCAATTTAAAGGCCTCATATTCCTGCGAATTTCTGCTCTTGGCGGCAGTGATCCATTGTACGCCGGTTTCATCGACATGTTTGAATTCCAGTCTGAATACGTATTTTGCACTGGTGACCATAGCCATCACCATTCCTGCCAGAAAAGCGACGGCGGGGAGAAACAACGTCATACCCTTACCCTGCGCTTCAGTAGGTATAAAGTAGAAGAGGATACTGGATGTAATTAACCCGAACAATAACATGTTTATTAGTTTGTCCTTCCATGTAAGCACTTTTACTTGTACATCAGAGATCCTGTTCAAATCATACGAATCAGAATTTATCTTCAGCTTTCCCTCTGACTTATCAATCAATACAGAACAAGCCATTGTAAATACCCCATCCTTTTTAAAATGCTGTAAATCAACTGATTTACTTAAAAATCACTCACTACCATGATCGAACGACAAATAACTCGCCTGCCCTATATCACTGGAAACGATACTGCAACGAATACGGATTAATCACCATTCAGATGCACAGCATATTATGAACGGAATCGTATGGCACCAAATAAATGCAGCCATACCGAGAAATTGGAGGTCGCCAACATACTAAGTTGTAAAACTGAATTATTCACTCAGGGTTGACCATGTCTCCCAAAGAATAAATTTTTCTTATAAAAAACGCCCCCCATCTTGCGATGGAGGGCGTTTTATCGTTCCGGCTATTGGGCCAGACGGCCCAATATTCAGCGCTTACAGGGGCTATTACAGGGATTCGGCGGTCGCTACCACGTTTTCCACGGTAAAGCCGAATTCCTTGAACAGCAACTCGGCCGGCGCGGACTCACCGAAGGTGGTCATACCGATGATCTTGCCGCCGAAGCCCACGTACTTGTACCAGTAGTCGGCGATACCCGCTTCGATGGCGACACGCTTGGTGACGCTGGACGGCAGGACGGACTCCTTGTACTCGGCAGATTGGGCGTCGAACACGTCGGTGGCCGGCAGGGAAACCACGCGCACGGCGCGGCCCTTGGCGGTCAGCTGCTCATAGGCGGCCACGGCCAGCTCCACTTCGGAACCGGTGGCGATCAGGATCAGTTCCGGGGTACCGGCGCAATCCTTCAGCACATAACCACCCTTGGCCACATCGGCCAACTGCTGGGCGGTGCGGTCCATCTGGGGCAGGTTCTGACGGGAGAAGATCAGGGAGGTCGGGCCGTCATGACGCTCGATGGCGTGCTTCCAGGCGATGGCAGACTCTACCTGGTCACAGGGGCGCCAGGTGCTCATGTTCGGGGTCAGACGCAGGGAGGCGATCTGCTCAACCGGCTGGTGAGTCGGGCCATCTTCACCCAGACCGATGGAGTCGTGGGTGTAAACGAAGATGGCGCGCTGCTTCATCAGGGCGGCCATGCGCAGGGCGTTGCGGGCGTACTCCATGAACATCAGGAAGGTGGCGCCGTAGGGGATGAAACCACCGTGCAGGGCGATGCCGTTCATGATGGCGGACATGGCGAACTCGCGCACGCCGTAGTGGATGTAGTTGCCTGCGGCGCTCTCGGGAGTCAGAGACTTGGAGCCGGACCACATGGTCAGGTTGGACGGGGCCAGATCGGCGGAACCACCCATGAACTCGGGCAGCAGCTTGCCGAAGGCTTCCAAGGCGTTCTGGGATGCTTTACGGGTCGCTATCTTGGCCGGGTTGGCTTGCAGGGTCTCGATGATCTTGGCGGATTCAGCGGCCCAGTTGGCCGGCAGCTCGCCAACGGTGCGGCGCTTGAATTCGGCAGCCAGGGTCGGGTGCGCGGCTTCATAGGCGGCAAACTTGGCAGCCCAGTCGGATTCCAGCTTGGTGCCTTTCTCCTGGGCATTCCACTCGGCGGCGATCTCGGACGGGATGACGAAGGGCGCGTGATCCCACTTCAGGAAGGCACGGGCGGCGGCGATCTCGTCGTTGCCCAGCGGTGAGCCGTGGCAATCGTGGGAGCCGGACTTGTTCGGGGAGCCGTAGCCGATGATGGTGCGGCAGCAGATCAGGGTCGGTTTGCCGGTCTCGGCCTTGGCGGCTTCGATGGCGGCGTTGATGGCTTCCGGGTTGTGACCGTCAACAGCCGGGATGACGTGCCAGCCGTAGGCTTCGAAACGCTTGGGGGTGTCGTCGGTGAACCAGCCTTCCACATGACCGTCGATGGAGATGCCGTTGTCATCCCAGAAGGCGATCAGTTTGCCCAGTTGCAGGGTACCGGCCAGGGAGCAAGCCTCGTGGGAGATACCTTCCATCAGGCAGCCGTCGCCCATGAAGGCGTAGGTGTAGTGGTCGACGATGTCGTGACCCGGCTGGTTGAACTGCTCGGCCATGGCCTTCTCGGCGATCGCCATGCCCACGGCATTGGTGATGCCCTGACCCAGCGGGCCAGTGGTGGTTTCGATGCCAGGGGCATAACCGTACTCGGGGTGACCCGGGGTGCGAGAGTGCAGTTGGCGGAAGTTTTTCAGATCATCGATGGAGAGGTCGTAACCGGAGAGATGCAGCAGGGAGTACAGCAGCATGGAGCCGTGGCCGTTGGACAGCACGAAGCGGTCACGGTCGGCCCACTTGGGGTTGTTCGGGTTGTGCTTGAGGTGGCCACGCCACAGCACTTCGGCGATATCTGCCATTCCCATGGGGGCGCCCGGGTGACCGGAGTTGGCTTTTTGAACGGCATCCATACTCAATGCGCGAATGGCATTGGCAAGCTCTTTACGAGAAGGCATCTGTATCTCCTGCGATTGCTTCATTTGATGGCCAAGATTAAGGCGCGTTATTGTCCCAGCAGGGCGGGCGCGGTGCAAATATTATCTGGGCGAATAAAGTGGCTTTGGGAGCACAATCGCTTTTCTGGCCAGGGAAAACGATTCAATCCGCCCCCTCCCTTACCTCCATCGGGGTGGTTGCCCCCTCAGCCTTGGTCCGGGCGGGTCCAACCCCAAATAGTGCTGGCAATCACACTGTGACCTAATTAAAATAGACGTCCAGATGTAGATACCTCTACAGACATACCGTCATTTTCCGGTTATGGCCAAGGCGATAACCCCATACGAATCGAGAACCAATCATGGCAAAGCTGTTTACTTCCGAGTCGGTCTCCGAAGGCCATCCCGATAAAATCGCCGACCAGATCTCCGATGCGGTGCTGGACGCCATCCTGGTGCAAGACACCAAGGCCCGCGTCGCCTGCGAGACCCTGGTCAAGACCGGCATGGTGATGGTGGCCGGTGAAGTAACCACCTCTGCCTGGGTCGACATCGAACAGATCGTGCGCGACACAGTTCGCGAGATAGGTTACACCCACTCCGACATGGGCTTCGATGCCGACTCCTGCGCCGTGCTGAACGCCATCGGCAAGCAGTCCCCGGACATCAACCAGGGCGTCGATCGTACCGATCCGCTGGAGCAGGGCGCCGGTGACCAGGGCCTGATGTTCGGCTACGCCACCAACGAAACCGATGTGCTGATGCCCGCCCCCATCACCTACTCCCACCTGCTGGTGAAGCGTCAGGCCGAAGTGCGCAAGAACGGCACCCTGCCGTGGCTGCGCCCGGATGCCAAGAGCCAGCTCACCTTCGCCTACGACAACGAAGGCAAGATCCTGGGTGTGGATGCCGTGGTGCTCTCTACCCAGCATTGCGACTCCATCAGCCACAAGGATCTGGTGGAAGCGGTGCGCGAGGAGATCATCAAGCCGGTGCTGCCGGCCGAGTGGATCACCAAGGACACCAAGTACTTCATCAACCCGACCGGCCGTTTCGTTATCGGCGGCCCCATGGGTGACTGCGGTCTGACCGGTCGCAAGATCATCGTCGACACCTACGGCGGCATGGCCCGTCACGGTGGTGGCGCCTTCTCCGGCAAGGACCCGTCCAAGGTTGACCGTTCCGCCGCCTACGCCGCCCGCTATGTCGCCAAGAACATAGTCGCCGCCGGTCTGGCTGCCCGCTGTGAAGTCCAGGTTTCCTACGCCATCGGCGTGGCCGAGCCGACCTCCATCAGCGTCGAGACCTTCGGCACCGGCAAGGTGGCCGAGGAGCTGCTGGTCAAGCTGGTGCGCGAGTTCTTCGAGCTGCGTCCCTACGGCCTCATCGAGATGCTGGATCTCAAGCGTCCCATCTACCAGGCGACCGCCGCCTACGGCCACTTCGGCCGTGACGAGTTCCCCTGGGAGAAGACCGACAAGGCCGCTCTGCTGCGCGACGCCGCCGGTCTGTAAGGCTGGCCGTTGTGATAAAAGGGGAGCCTGGCTCCCCTTTTGCTTATCCGCTACCCGACGAGACCTCGATGTCTGCCACCAGATCCCAACTCGACGCTTCCCTGCTCCAGCTGCTGCACCAGCGGGTCGACGCCTGCTTTGTGCAGGCGGAGGCACGCCTCGGCCGTTCCTTCCCGCGCCCGCAGATCCACTGCAACATGCGGGGCCGGGCGGCGGGGTCGGCACGGCTGCAAACCTGGGAGCTGCGCTTCAACCCGGCGCTTTATGAGGCCAACCAGCAGGCCTTTCTGGCCGAGGTGGTGCCCCACGAGGTGGCGCACCTGCTGGTCTATGCCCTCTGGGGAGAAGGGCGCGGCAAGTCCCGGGTGCTGCCCCACGGCCGCCAATGGCAGTCGGTGATGCGGGAGCTGTTCGCGCTCGCCCCCAACACCACCCACAGCTTCGATCTCGCCGTGCTGGCCCAGCGCACCCATGCCTATGCGTGCGCCTGCCAGCAGCATCGGCTCTCGGTGCGCCGTCACAACAAGGTGGTGCGCGGCGAGGCCCGCTATCACTGCCGCCGCTGTCGCCAGCCCCTGGTGTTGCAGCCGGGCTCGCCAGCGGATTGAGTCAACCCGTGTCGCGCCCCTGTGTTAGGGTGCGCAGCTTCTTCAGCCAAATGTTTCATTGCCAAGGATCTTCATGTTTCGCTCTCTGCTCACCCTCAGTGTCGGCCTGCTCATCAGCCTGCCGTTCATCAGCTCGCCCCTGCAGGCCCAGACCTTTCGCGCCGCCAAGCAGGATCTGAACAAGCTCTATCAGAGCCACCCCACCACCTTCTATTGCGGCTGCAACATCAAGTTCAGCGGCAAGCAGATGGCCCCCGACTGGGAGAGCTGCGGCTATCTGCCACGCAAGCAGGCCAATCGCGCCTCTCGCATCGAGTGGGAGCACGTGGTCCCCGCATGGGAGTTCGGCCACCAGCTCCAGTGCTGGCAAGAGGGCGGGCGCAAGAACTGCGGCAAGAGCGACGAGTTCAACAAGATGGAGGGGGACATGCACAACCTCTTCCCCGCCATCGGCGAGGTGAACGGCGATCGGGCCAACTACCGCTTCTCCGACTGGAACGGCAAGCCGAACCAGTACGGCAAGTGCCAGATGCTGGTGGACTTCAAGGATCGCCGGGTGCAGCCGCCCAAGGGGCCGGTACGCGGCCAGATAGCCCGTGCCTACCTCTACATGGGCCAGCAGTATGGGCTGCGCCTGGCCGCCCAACAGCGTAAACTGTTCGAGGCCTGGGACAGGCAGTACCCGGCCGACCGCTGGGAGTGCGAGCGCAACCTCCGCATCGGCAAACTGCAGGGCAATACCAACCCCTTCATTGAAAAGCAGTGCCAATAGCCCCATTTGACAGGGAAGGGACACCCCCTTCCTATCATGAAACGCGTTCAAGCCAAGAGATTGTGATCAGCCATGCGCATTCCACGTATCTATGAACCGGCCGCCCTGCAGGTGGGCCAGACTCTCGCCCTGTCGGAAGACGGTGCCAACCACATCGGCCGGGTGCTGCGCATGCAGCCGGGTCAGCAGCTCGAGCTGTTCAACGGCGACGGCAACCAATATGCCGCCACCATCACAGGCGTCGGCAAGAAGTCGGTGGAGGTGCGCATCGACAGCTGCGAGGCCCGCTCGGTGGAGTCACCCTTCGCCATCCATCTGGGCCAGGTGATCAGCCGTGGCGACAAGATGGACTTCACCATCCAGAAATCCGTGGAGCTGGGCGTCACCTGCATCACCCCGCTCTTCTCCGAGCGCTGCGGCGTCAAGCTGCCCGCCGATCGGTTGGAGAAGAAACGCGAGCAGTGGCAGAAGGTGGTGATCAGCGCCTGCGAGCAGTGCGGCCGCAATGTGGTGCCCATCGTTCGCACGCCCATGGAGCTGGACGCCTGGCTGCGCGAAGAGACCCAAGAGCTCAAGCTCAACCTGCACCCGCGCGCCCCTTACAGCATCAGCACACTGCCGGTACCCGAACACGGGGTGCGGCTGCTGATCGGCCCGGAAGGGGGCTTGTCCAGCGACGAGATCGCCCGTACCGTGCAAGAGGATTTCAAGGAAATGCTGCTGGGGCCGCGGGTGCTGCGCACAGAAACCGCCGCCCTGACCGCCATTACGGCGCTGCAGTGCCGCTTCGGCGATCTCGCTTAATACCATCGGGCAGTGTCGATAAGCTGAGTGACGGCATCGAATGATGGCAGACTCAAGCGGCCGATTACGCTGCGCTAATCGACCCTACAACCCTATCGAGCCATTAAAAAGGAACAGCGGATGACCATTAAACTCGGCATCGTGATGGACCCCATCTCGGCCATCAACATCAAGAAGGACTCCAGCTTCGCCATGCTCGAAGAGGCGCAAAAGCGCGGCTACGAGCTCTTCTATCTGGAGATGAAGGATCTTTACATGCAGGCGGGGCGCGCCTTCGGCACCATGCGTCCGCTCACCGTCAAGCATGACTACGCCCACTGGTTCAGCCTGGGGGAAGTGGTCGATCAGCCGCTCTCCAGCCTGGATGTGATCCTGATGCGCAAGGATCCCCCCTTCGACACCGAGTTCATCTACGCCACCTATATGCTGGAACGGGCCGAGGACGAGGGCTGCCTCATCGTCAACAAGCCCCAGAGTCTGCGCGACGCCAACGAGAAGCTCTACACCGCCTGGTTTGCCGAGCACACCCCGACCACCCTCGTCACTCGCCGCACCGACAAGCTGCGCGCCTTCCACGCCGAGCACAAGGACGTGATCCTGAAGCCCCTGGACGGCATGGGCGGCGCCTCCATCTTCCGCATGAAGGAAGATGACGCCAACGTGGGGGTCATCATCGAGACCCTCACCGCCCACGGCAGCCAGTACTGCATGGCCCAGACCTTCCTGCCCGCCATCAAGGATGGCGACAAGCGGGTGCTGGTGGTGGACGGCGAGCCAGTGCCCTACTGCCTGGCCCGCATCCCGGCCCAGGGAGAGACCCGTGGCAACCTGGCGGCCGGCGGCCGCGGCGAGGCGCGTCCCTTGAGCGAGGCGGACTGGGCCATCGCCCGTGCGGTGGGCCCCACTCTCAAAGAGAAGGGACTCATCTTCGTCGGGCTCGACATCATAGGCGACCGCCTGACCGAGATTAACGTCACCAGCCCGACCTGCATCCGTGAAATCGAGGCGGCCTTCCCGGTGCATATCACCGGCATGCTGATGGATGCCATCGAACGCCGTCTGGGAAAATAACCCCAGGAGACACCCCCTCGAGGCCGTCACCCAGGCAGTGACACCACAGGGGCCAGTGCGGCCCCTGCTCTTTTCTGTTGCGCGACGATGTGAGCCAGCCCCCGGACTTCCGGCTTTTCTGTGCGAAAAAGCGGTTTTGCCCGCCGCCGTCAACTGCCATAATCACCCCAAATACCTTTGCACTCTTTGATATCTATGCAAACACTGCAAAACCACTTTTTGCTCGCCATGCCGAGCCTCACGGACGCCTACTTCGAACGCGCCCTGGTCTATCTGTGCGAGCACAGCAGCGAGGGAGCCATGGGACTGGTGGTCAACATCCCGGTGGACATGTCCCTGGACGCCATGCTGACCAAGCTCAAGCTGAGCCCCCCTGCCACCGCCGAGATGAAGCAGCCGGTGCTGCAGGGCGGCCCGGTCCATGCTGATCGCGGCTTCGTGCTGCACAGCTTCAGGCCCGGCTTCAACTCCACCCTGCAGGTGAGCGACGAGATGATGGTCACCACCTCCAAGGACATCCTCGAGACCCTGGGCACCGCCGAGGCGCCGGACCACTGGCTGGTGGCCCTGGGTTACGCCGGCTGGAGCGCAGGGCAGCTCGAGCAGGAGCTGGTGGATGGCGCCTGGCTGGTGATCCCCCCCAACCCCAGGCTGGTGTTCGACACCCCCATTCACCAGCGCTGGCAGCAGGCCGCCGCCAGCATAGGCGTCAATCCTCTGCATCTCTCCAGCCAGGTGGGGCACAGTTAGATCCCTTGTCACGCTCTTTAGTTGGTGCAGTTCCCATTTAGTGCCCCTCATCCCCAGCCCTTCTCCCGCGAGGGGAGAAGGGGGTAAATCGGCACGTTTCGGATATATCTGCGGCAACCAGTCAGCTAAAACGGAGTTAGCCAAATTCGAGCGAGCATAACCTCGGCAGGTTCCCTCTCCCTTCGGGAGAGGGCTAGGGTGAGGGGATACGACATCTTTTTATTCATCTATTTCGAGGACATCCATGTCATCACGCAGCATCATGGGCTTTGACTACGGCACCAAGAGCATAGGCGTCGCCATCGGCCAGGAGCTCACGGGCACGGCCCAACCCCTTCGTTCCCTCAAGGCCAACGACGGCATTCCCAATTGGGACGAGATTGAAAAGTTGCTCAAGGAGTGGCAGCCGGATCTGCTGATCGTCGGCCTGCCGCTCAACATGGATGGCACGGATCAGGAGATCACGGTGCGGGCCCGCAAGTTCGGCAACCGCCTCCATGGCCGCTTCGGCAAGCCGGTGGAGTTCAAGGACGAGCGGCTCACCACCACGGATGCCCGTGCCCGCCTGTTCGAGCGCGGCGGCTACAAGGCGCTCGACAAGGGCAGCGTGGACGGAGTCTCCGCCCAGCTTATCGTCGAAGCCTGGATGGAAGAGCAATACGGTTGAGTTCAGGGGGCCATTGGCCCCCTGCATCAGGCATCTCCCGCCGGCGCCAGCGCAGCCTCTCCCCCGCCCCATGGGAACAGGGCAAGTCCCTCCGCCGCCAGGCCATAGAGCCGCTTCGTCTCATTGCGCAGCCACATCACCTTGGCATCCTGGTTATGGCGTTTGTGCCATAGCAGGATGAAGGCTATCTCAAGTTGCTTGTAGAGTGATTCGGGGAGCGGCAGAGGCATGGCGCTCAGGTTGTCGTGGTGCCTGGCGGCATAACCAGCGCAATAGGAGGGCGCCACCGCGATCAGCTCATGGCTCGACTGGGAGGCGATATGCAGGGCCTGCTCGAAGCTCGCCACCATGATGGGCACCTCCCGCCTCTGCCCCTCGTCCTCCAGCAGATCATCCAGCGCCCAGCTATCGCTGGCCTCCCACACCACGCTTACCTGGGGACAGGCCAGGAAGTTCTCCAGGGACCAGGTCTGCTGGAGCAGGGGGTGATCTTTACGCAGGAACACCACGGGCCTGTCGCTGAACAGCACCTCGTGATCGATGTAGTAGGGCAGCCGGTTGACCCTGGCCTGGGAGCGACCGTGGGTCTCCCGGGCGCAGAAGCCGAGATCCGCATCCCCGTTGACTATGTCGTTGAGGGAGTGATGATCCCACCCCAGCATCCTGACCACAGAGTGGGGATACTTCTGGTAGATGGTCATGGGCAGCTCGCTCAGGAAGCTGGTGCTGAAGGGGGACTCCATCACCAGGCTGAAGCGGGCCCCCTCGGGGATCGCCTCGCTATTGAGAGAGGTGATGCTGTCTGTCAGCAGGAACCAGGCCTTGAGCTCCTCCTCCAGGGTCAGGGAGAGCTGGGTAGGCTGCAGCCCCTGACGCACCCGCACCAGGAGGGGATCGTCAAACCAGTCCCGCAGCTTGGCGAGCGCCTTGCTCACCGCCGAGGGGGTGACGCAGAGCTTCTTGGCCGCCCCTGTCACGCTGCGCTCCTGCATCAGGTGCTTGAAGACCACCAGCAGGTTCAAATCCAGTTCACCCAGGTTGCGCATCTTTCCTCTCCCCTTATCCCCGCGACCGCGCTTCACGCAGCGCGAGCCATGGTAGCAGCCCTTTGACGGCCAGGTAACTGAGCAGGGTCAACAGCAGGGCAGAGATCAGCATCAAGGATGGGGCCACGCCAAGCTGGCCCAGCAGCCAGATATAGAAGCCGGAGAGGCTGATCTGCATGATGCAGAGCAGGGCGCTGGCAAATGCCGCCTGGTGCTGACACTCCGCCAGCGCCTCCCCCATCGCCACCCCGAAGCCGCAGGAGAAGCCGATGCAAACCAGGGCAAAGCCCGGCAGCAGCAAGGGGATGTCGCCCCCCAGCTGCCAGCTGCCGAGCAGGAGGCAGGCCGCCAGCAGGTAGGCCAGATGGGAGAGCGCCAGCACCCTCTGCTTGCCCAGCCAGCGCAGCAGCAACGGGGTCAGGAAGGAAGTGGACATGCTCACCCCGGCCATCACCATCATCACTATGGCGTACTGCTCCGTGGTGAAGCCGTACTGCTGCATCAGGATCAGCGGCGAGACGCTGACATAGACCAGGATGGCGGTCACGCTGACACTGGTCAGCAGCGAGAACAGCATGAAGCGCGGGGAGCGCAGCAGGGCCATTGGTCGGGTAGCACCACTCTGCTGGCGGGCCGGACGGGTCTCCTTGAGCAGCAGCAGGTTGACCAGGCCGCTGACGGCCGCCACCAGCGCCATCGCCACGAAGATCCCGCGCCAATCAAAATGCGACAGGATGAGATAACCCAGCACAGGCGCCAGCACCGGAATGACGCAGATCACCCCATTGATCATGGAGAGCGCCATCGCCAGCCGCTCCTGGCTCAGCACATCCCGCAGCACGGTAAAGGTCATGATATAGAGCGCCCCCGCCCCGACTCCCTGCCAGAAGCGGCCGAGATAGAATTGGCTGATCCCCGCCGCATTGGCCGCCACCAGGGAGGCGAGGACAAAAATCAGGGCGCCCCCCAGTACCACCCAGCGCCGCCCATGGCGATCCGCAATGATCCCCCCCAGTAGCACAGTGGCCGCCATGCCGAACAGGTAGATGGAGAAGGCGGTGTGGATCTGCGCCTCGCTCGCCTGCAGGGTATCGGCAATCTGGGGCACGGCCACCAGATAGAGATCGATCCCGACCGGGTAGAGGATGATCATCAGAAAAGTGCACAGCAGGAAAATGGCCATGGATGCTCCATTGCGAAGGGCCCGCCCACACAAACTATGCCCAACCAGCGTCGATGGCGGGAGCATGGGGGACCGGATGAATATGCGCTGCACTATAGGAGAGGGGCCCGCTCGCACCTAGTGACGAGATGGCGATCGGTAGATTCCAATTTGGAAATCGAATTGTCAGTGGTGAGCCATTCTGGCCATTCAGTGAAGCGTAACCGCGCCGGCGGTACCAAAAAGTACGCCGGGCAATCCCGGCGTACTCACCTCAATCAACGGGGCCGAGCTGTCACTCCGTCAGCTTGCTCAGGATGGCGTGGGCCGCCTTGACACGGGCGTCATTGGGATAGTTGCGATTGGCCAGCATAACGATGCCGACACCCTTGGCGGGCACGAAGGCCACATAGGCACCGAAGCCGTTGGTCGAGCCTGTCTTGTTGTAGAGCCTCGCCTCTCCCGTCTCCTGGGACCCGGCAACGGGTTTGACCGGATTGGCATTGTAAGTCACCGCTGGGGAGTTGCCTGCCAGCAGCGCCGCTTCGCTGACGGGATAGGGGTAGCTCTCCCAGCCGAGTCCCTGGGTCATGGTTCCCACCGAGTAGAAACCGGTGTGGGTCATGGCGATCGCCTGCTGCAGCGGCTCGTCGCCACCACCTGCCATGTTGGCACCGACGAAGGTCAGCAGATCCGCCGAGCTGGTCTTGATGCCATAGGCCTCGTCCGCCAGGATCCCCGGGTTGACCCGGATGGGCTTGTCCTCTTTCGAGTAGCCATAGGCGTAGTTCCCCATGGCCGCGGCGGGCACCTTGAGATAGGTGTGGGCCAGGCCGAGCCCGGGCAGCAGGGTCTGGCTCACCAGTTGCTCAAAGGGTTGCCCCAGGCTATGGGCGGCCAGGTGGCCGAACAGGCCGATGCTGGGGTTGGAGTACTGGCGATGGGTACCCGCCGGGTAGGCTGGCGTCCACTGGCGATAGTAGGCACGCATCTTGTCGATGGAATCCACCTCGTCGGGGAATTGCAGCGGCAGGCCCCCTGCGCTGTAGGTGGCGAGCTCGGCCATGGTGATGCCGTCGAAGGCGGAGCCTTTGAGCCAGGGGGCGTGCTGGCTCACCTTGTCATCGGGCTGGAAGCCGCCCTTGACCACGGCGTAGGCCCCAAGAGTTGCCGTAAGAGTCTTGCTGACCGAGCCAATCTCGAACAGGGTCTGCTCGCTCACGGGGGCCCCGCTCTCCCGGTTCGCCACCCCATAGTTGAAGTAGTGGGCCTTGCCATCCTTCAGCACGGCCACCGCCATGCCCGGGATCCTGTACTCCTTGAGCACGGGCCGGATGCTGGCATCCACCAGGGGGCGCAGGGGATCGCCCTGGGTGTCCGCTGCGGCCTGAGTCAGGCCGGCCCACAGCAGGGTGCCCGCCGTCAGCAATGTCATCCGCACCTGTTGTTGCATGGTCATTCTATCCTCTCGGTTGCTTGGGATCGCCGCACCAGCGACGAGCTATGGGGCCAGCATAACGGGCCAAGGTGTGCTGGATGTGAAGTGGCGTGAAGTCTCGTCGCTGTTGCCAAGGAGGCCTTCAGCCCGCCTCCTGTGAGCCCAGTCATCCCATGCCACAGCCCCGGGCGGGCATGGGCCCATATAGAAGAGGGGAGCCCATGGCTCCCCTCTTTCATTACCCAACCGGATCAACCCAGGACTCAGGCCTGCTTGCTCTTGGGCGGGTTGTCCCAGATCCCCGCTTCCAGCTGGCTGCGGATCTCCGGGTACTTGTTGGCATCGAAGGTGGGGACGCGACCCAGCTTGAGCTGATCGTTGTAGTCCTTGGCCAGCTTGATGGCGACCCCCGAGAGCAGCAGTATGGCGATCAGGTTGACGATGGCCATCATCCCCATGGAGACATCCGCCAGGGCCCACACGGTCGGCAGCTCACCCACTGAACCGAACATCACCATGCCCAGCACGAACATCCGGAACAGCATCAGGCCGCCCTTGTGGTTGTGCTCCAGGAACACCAGGTTGGTCTCGGCGTAGGAGTAGTTCGCCACTATGGAGGTGAAGGCGAAGAAGAAGATGGCCGCCGCGATGAAGATGTTGCCACCGCCACCGACCTGGGAGGAGAGCGCACGCTGGGTCAGCTCGACCCCGGTTACGCCGGAGCCCGGCTCGAACTGGCCGGACATCAGTATGATGGCGGCAGTACAGGTACAGATGACTATGGTGTCGAGGAAGACCCCCAGCATCTGCACATAGCCCTGGGACGCCGGGTGCGGCGGATAGGGGGTCGCGGTCGCGGCGGCATTGGGAGCAGAGCCCATACCGGCTTCGTTGGAGAAGAGGCCGCGCTTGATGCCGTTGATCATCGCCTGGGAGATTGCGTAACCCATGGCGCCGGAACCCGCCTGCTCGATACCGAAGGCCGACTTGATGATGAGCACAAACACCCCTGGCAATTCGCTGATGTTCATCGCCACCACAAACAGCGCCATCAGGATGTAGGCCAGCGCCATGAAGGGTACCACCAGCTCGGCGAAGCGGGCTATGCCACGGATGCCGCCGAAGATGATGAGGCCGGACAGCACCACCAGTGCCAGGCCGCTGACCCAGTCAGGGATGCCGAAGGCCACGTTCATGGCCAGGCTGATGGAGTTGGCCTGCACCGCATTGAACACCAGACCGAAGGCCAGCAGCAGACAGAGGGAGAAGACCACCCCCATCCAGCGCATGCCGAGCCCACGCTCCATGTAGTAGGCGGGACCACCACGGTAGTTGCCGTCTTCGTCCTTGACCTTGTAGAGCTGGGCCAGGGTACTCTCGACGAAGGCGGTGGCCATGCCGATGAAGGCGATCAGCCACATCCAGAAGATGGCGCCAGGGCCCCCCAGATAGATGGCGACGGCCACGCCGGCCAGGTTGCCGGTGCCCACACGGGCGGCCAGGCTGGTACACAGGGCCTGGAAGGAGGAGATGCCGGCACTGTCGGATTTGCGGCTATTGCGCAGTACCGAGAACATGTGGCCGAAGTGACGGATCTGGATAAACCCCAGGCGGAAGGTAAAGAAGAGTCCGACCCCGATCAGCAGGTAAATGAGCACGGCTCCCCACATCAGGTCGTTAATCATTGCAATCAAGGTGTCCATAATTCTCTCGTTGTTATCACATCCATGGTCAGTCTGCGCTGACCGCTCTCTGTCAATTTCCGAATTAGCATTGCGCCGAAGGGGCGGAATCTAGCATAGGGAGGGAATTCAGAATAGTGATTAGGCTCACTGGAAAGACAAAAAACGAGCGATTTGATGCAAAAAAGCTTCATTTAGCACGCAAATAATCAACAAAACTTGATGTGCGATTCTACAGTTGATAAATAAGACCCGAAAGGGGCTCATTTGTCGATATTCCCATGACGGTAAAAACAGATGCCTTCACCGGCGGTGGTAAGGCAAGCGTTTGCCTCTGATGTCGCCCAGCCAGGGGCTTGTCACGCCAAACGTTTTACACGTAATTAAATTTCAAGTAGCTGACAAGAGTATTTGTGTGACCCACTGCACAAAATGAAGAATCAACTAAAAAAATTGCTTTTGTGCCGGTCGCAGGGCGTTGCCAAAAAATCAGTAAAAGTCGTTTTTTATCAGATACTTTCCTCCTATCGCCTCCCCCTCTCCCACCACCTGGGTGATTCACGTACAAGGCTCCCTATTGCAGGAAGCGCCACATCCGTATTAATTAGGCAGGCAGTGGCGATGGGCCACCCCCATCGTGCTTTTCTGAGCCTGAGTCGCCGGGATTTTGTAATTTTATTTCAGAACGGCCGTCTCACGCCCGCAACCCCTGGGATTGCTCCCTCATATAGAGATGATATTTGCTATGGCCGATAAATTAACCCAGCTGAAAGCCCTGACCACGGTAGTTGCCGACACCGGCGACATCGAAGCCATCAAGCGCTACCAGCCCATCGATGCCACCACCAACCCCTCCCTGGTGTTGAAGGCATCCGAGATCCCCGAGTACGCGGCGCTGATCGAAGACGCCATCAACTGGGCCAAGTCCCAGAGCCAGGACAAGGCACAGCAAATCATCGACGCGGGCGACAAGCTGGCGGTCAACATAGGTCTGGAAGTACTGAAGATAGTCCCGGGCCGCATCTCCACCGAGGTGGATGCCCGTCTCTCCTTCGACACCGACGCCAGCATCGCCAAGGCCCGCAAGCTGATCCGCCTCTACAACGAAGCCGGTATCACCAACGATCGCATCCTGATCAAGCTGGCCTCCACCTGGGAAGGCATCCGTGCTGCCGAAGTCCTGGAGAAAGAGGGCATCCAGTGCAACCTGACCCTGCTGTTCTCCTTCGCCCAGGCCCGTGCCTGTGCCGAAGCCGGCGCCTTCCTGATCTCCCCCTTCGTGGGCCGCATCCTCGACTGGTACAAGGCCAAGCACAACCGTGACTACACCGCGAGCGAAGATCCGGGCGTGGTCTCCGTCACCGCCATCTACGACTACTACAAGCAGCACGACTACCAGACAGTGGTGATGGGTGCGAGCTTCCGCAACACCGGCGAGATCCTGGAGCTGGCTGGCTGTGACCGCCTGACCATAGGCCCTGCCCTGCTGGAAGAGCTGAGCAAGACCGAAGGCGCCGTGGTACGCAAGCTGAACTACACCGGCGAGCGCAAGGCAAAGCCGACCCCCATGACAGAAGCACAGTTCCGCTGGGAGCTGAACCAGGACGCCATGGCGGTCGAGAAGCTGGCCGAAGGCATTCGCATGTTCGCCGTCGATCAGGGCAAACTGGAAACCATGCTGGCCAGCCGTCTGTAAAAGACGGGCCGAGGCCATCTCGGCCAGCCCCCTTCACAGGAGGTGTTGCGCCGATAAAACCGGGCTCCCGAAAGGGCAGCCCGGTTTTTTTTATCCACCTTCCCGATTGTCACAACTTGGTCATAAAAGCGTTTTATTTTCAAATGCGTCGTGTTATACGAATGGTGAAAACCATAAAACCAAGGAGGGAGCCATGGACATGTTCAACTTCGATTTTGACGAGGTCGTTGAGCTGGGTTCACGTAGCCGCGGGACAACGGGAAAGAAACGCAAATGGCGTGAGATAGAGGCGCTTAAAGACAAGCACCGCCTGCAAAAGGAGCTGCAAGCCATCGACATCGCCTATGAAGGTTCGGAAGAACTGGAGCTGTAGTGTCACCGACGTCGCCCGTGGCGGCACAGACCCACTGACACAGTAAAACAAGACGCCCCGGCCAAGCCGGGGCGTCGTTTTTTGCACTTCAGGATGAGGGAGGCAACGAGAGCTGCTTGGCCAGCGCCTGGAAGTGCTGGCTCACCTCGGCCCCGAACAGGGGATCATTGATGGCCCTGTTCTGCCAGAGCTGCTCGAGTTGACGCCAGTCATCCTCGGTCAGGGAGTCACGCAGATGGGGGAAGATCACCCCCTCCTCGTAGTTCATGTGGGCCTCCTGCTGCTCGATGAACTGCTCCAGCTTGGCGGTGAACTGCTCAAGCGGAATGACGGCGTCCATCAGTATCATCTCCACCATCTCCTTGAGCTCGGTGCCGGCCACCAGCAGACGGGCGTGCTCCTCATGCAGCCGGTTGGCGACCTCCCCCTCCACCACCCTGTACTTCAGGTAGTAGTCATAGATCATGTCTTCCTTGGGGTGATGGAACTTGTCGGAGACCTCCCGCAAGTAGTCCACCACGTCCCTGAGCAGGAAATAGCTCACCGGCTGCTCATTGCGGATGGCTGCCAGCTTGTGCTTGAGCAGCGTCAGCAGCCTGGCGATGTTGAGGTGGTCCTTATGGAGACTGGATAACATGAGCACTCCTTGCGCTGAATTGAAAAAGGTACTGTCTCGAGTATACGGTCATTTATTACCCGAACTTTGCACTCAATCAAGTCAGTTGCAGACAATCCCCGCCCCGGCGACGCAAGCGACCTGACAACTTTGGGCGCCCTTGCCTGCCCAGAGGCGGGAAGAGGGTCAGGCCGGCACCGGCTGGTGATGGCAGACCGAGAGCCAGTCGATGGGGCTCATCCCCTGCTGCACCAGCAGGCGGTTTGCCTCCGAGAAGTGGCCACAGCCGATGAAGCCGCGGTGAGCGGACAATGGGCTGGGATGGGGAGCCGTCAGCACATGGTGACGCGACCGGTCGATGAAGCGTCCCTTCTTCTGGGCATGGGCTCCCCACAGCAGGAAGACCACCCCCTGGCAGTGGGAGTTGATCCGCTCTATGACCCTGTCGGTGAAGGTTTCCCAGCCCAGATGGGCATGGGAGTGGGCCATGCCCGCCTGCACCGTCAGCACAGTATTGAGCAGCAGCACCCCCTGGGTGGCCCAGGACTCCAGGAAGCCGTGACCGGGTGTGACAAAACCCGGCAGATCCCGCTGCATCTCCTTGTAGATGTTGACCAGGGAGGGAGGCGTGCGCACCCCGGGCAGCACGGAGAAGCAGAGGCCGTGGGCCTGACTCGGCCCGTGATAGGGGTCTTGCCCCAGGATCACCACCTTGACCTGATCCAGCTCGGTCAACTTGAAGGCATTGAACACCTCGGTGGCCGGGGGGTAAATCACCTTGCCCGCTTCCCGCTCCTCCCTGACGGTCGCCAGGGTTGCCTTGAAATAGTCCTGCTCTTTCTCAGAACCGATCACATCCTTCCAGGTCAGCACGCCAGTCTCCTCTCTCTGTGAATCCACTACCTCTGGCACCCCAATATCCTCGATGAATGCCGCAAGGGGCTCAGGATAGGGGGCCGGGCAGCAAGACGCAACCGCGACTCGGCGCTGGGGGATGGCAACACCTGCGCCCCTGTGTCTGCCAAAACTCCTGGCACCCTGCCTATCGAGATGACGGCCGATGGCCGTAGCCATCCGCGCCTTGGCGGCCGCACACCTGACCATCCAGTGACGTTCTGCCCTGAGCTTATAAAGAGAATAAGCGCTAAAGATGTAGTTAAATTACTAGATATACCCAATAAAAAATGCATAATTCATATATCTTACAAAATCATAAAAATGATCTATTTTTGATTAATCTCAATGAATTAATCCCTTTCCTCGCGCGCAAAATGCGCCTTTATTGATTTGGATCAATTTTCGTATTATTACCATCGTGGTATATATGACCCCAACGAAGTAAAGGTGTAAGGCAAGGCCCCGTTAAATCATCCCGTCATCAAGGTGGTTTAAAAACATCAGGGTAATGTGCTTACCGTTGAATCCGCTTTCCTATGAGGAGTCATACCATGATCAAGGGCATCCAAATCACCCAGTCCGCCAACGCCGCACTGCTGAACTCTTTCTGGCTGCTGGATGAAGAGAAGCAGCAAGCTCGCTGCATCTGCGCCAAGGGCGACAGCTTCGTCGCCGATCAGGAAGTCGCACTGTCCGACCTGGGCCAGTTCGAATACCGTGAACTGCCGGTCCAGACCGAACCCGTGGTCGAGGGTGGTCAACACCTGAACGTCAACGTGCTGCGCCGCGAGACCCTGGAAGACGCCATCGCCAATCCGGAAAAGTACCCGCAGCTGACCATCCGCGTGTCTGGCTACGCAGTGCGTTTCAACGCCCTGACCCCGGAACAGCAGCGTGATGTGGTCACCCGCACCTTCACCCAGAGCCTGTAATTCCCTCTGCGGTCATCTGCACCATGAAAAACGGCCCACTCGGGCCGTTTTTTTATGGGCAAGCCACAGTGCCTGCCCATCTCTCCTTGCAGACCGCGCCTGCCGGCTATCCGTGCTGGTCGACCTTCTGCACGGCGACCGGGTTGGCGAGCACCTCGTTCATCTTCTGCTCGTCGAGCTGATCGCAGTAGCGCGCCACCACCAGAGTCGCCACGCCGTTGCCGATGAGGTTGGTCAGGGCCCGCGCCTCCGACATGAAGCGATCTATCCCCAGGATCAGCGCCAGCCCGGCGAGTGGCAGGTGCCCCACCGCCGAGATGGTGGCCGCCAGCACGATGAAGCCGCTGCCGGTGACCCCGGCCGCCCCCTTGGAGGAGATGAGCAGCACCACCAGCAGGGTGAGCTGCTGGAACAGATCCAGCGGCGTATTGGTCGCCTGGGCGATGAAGACGGCCGCCATGGTCAGGTAGATGGAGGTGCCATCCAGGTTGAAGGAGTAACCGGTCGGGATCACCAGGCCCACCACCGACTTCTTGCAGCCGAGCGCCTCCATCTTCACCAACATGCGCGGCAATACGGATTCGGAAGAGGAGGTGCCCAGCACGATCAGCAGCTCTTCACGGATGTAGGAAATAAAGCGCACTATGCTGAAGCCATTTGCCCTGGCAATGCTGCCCAGCACCATGAAGATGAATAGCAGGCAGGTCACATAGAAGCAGGCAATTAACTGGCCGAGTTGGACCAGCGAGCCGATCCCATATTTCCCTATGGTAAAGGCCATGGCACCAAAGGCGCCAACCGGTGCCAATTTCATGATCATATTGATGATGCCGAAAATAACCTGGGAGAAGCTGTCGATGACATTGAAGACCAATTTCCCCTTCTCGCCGATATGGTGCAGGGAGAAGCCAAACAGCACCGCAAACAGCAACACCTGAAGAATGTTGCCGCTGGCAAAGGCGCCGATCACGCTGCCCGGGATCACATCAAGCAGGAAGGCGATGATGCCCTGCGACTTGGCTTGCTCGGCATAGGCCGAGATGGAGCTGGCATCCAGCGTGGCGGGATCCACGTTCATGCCGACCCCGGGTTGCAGCAAGTTCACCACGCACAGCCCGATGACCAGGGCTATGGTGCTCACCACTTCAAAGTAGAGCAGCGCTATGGCACCGGTTTTCCCCACCGCCTTCATGCTCTCCATGCCGGCGATGCCGGTCACTACGGTGCAGAAAATAACGGGGGCAATGATCATCTTGATTAATTTTACGAAGCCATCACCCAATGGCTTCATATCAGCCCCGAGGTCGGGATAGACATGTCCCAGAAATACCCCCAGGGTGATCGCAAGCAGCACCTGGAAATAAAGGCTGCTGAATACTTTCTTGTGCATGATTAACGTCCTGTTAATTAATTGACATCTCATATGGCAGAAATAGGCATGCAGGGAGCCGTCACGAGAAAATATCCTTCTCTCGTTGGCGTCATGCTATTTCATCATCGCAACGGCGCCACTTTCACACGTTATAAGAAGCAATTAAGAGACATTAATCACACAACATATTTAACATCATTAACACCACAGCAACTGCGATATAGTTGGTCGACGATGTATTTGAGACCCTATTGAAAACATTTTGGATAAAAAAATGCCCCGCATGGCGGGGCACCTGGCATCACTAAAGCGGCGTGCTGGATCAGGCGGAGGTATCCAGTGGCTCGAAGCCCTTGATGAGATCGTCGATGGCCTTCATCTGCTTGAGGAAGCCTTCCAGCTTGTCCAGCGGCAGGGCACTCGGGCCGTCGCAGCGGGCCACTTTCGGGTCCGGGTGGGATTCGATAAACAGGCCCGCCAGGCCGACCGCCATGCCGGCACGGGCCAGCTCGGTCACCTGATCCCGACGACCACCGGAGGCGGCTCCCAGGGGATCGCGACACTGCAGGGAGTGGGTCACGTCGAAGATGACCGGATAGCCGCCAGTGCTCTTCTTCATTACGCCCAGGCCCAGCATGTCCACCACCAGGTTGTCGTAACCGAAGTTGGCACCGCGCTCGCACAGGATCAGGCGATCGTTGCCGCACTCCTCGAACTTGTCGGTGATGTTCTTCATCTGGCTCGGGCTCAGGAACTGCGGCTTCTTGATGTTGATGACGTTGCCGGTGCGGGCCATGGCCTCCACCAGATCGGTCTGGCGCGCCAGGAAGGCGGGCAGCTGGATGACATCCACTACCTCGGCAACCGGCTTGGCCTGATGCACTTCATGCAGATCGGAGATGACCGGCATGCCGAAGGTCGCCTTGAGCTCTTGGAAGATCTTCATCCCCTCTTCCAGGCCCGGGCCGCGGTAGGAGTGGATGGAGGAGCGGTTCGCCTTGTCCCAGCTCGCCTTGAACACGAATGGTATGCCCAGCTTGCTGGTCACTTCCACGTACTTCTCGCACACCGCCATCGCCATGTCGCGGGATTCCAGCACGTTCATGCCGCCAAACAGCACGAAGGGCTTGTCGTTGGCGACGTCGATCGCGTTGATCTTGATATTCTTCTGTTCCATCTCAGCATCCTTAAGTGAAGAGGCTTCCCCAGACCCCCTCAATGGAGGGGCTTGGGGCTAAGATCCAGACTGGCCAGCTGGGTTTTCAGCACGTCGGCCACAGGATCGTCCGGGCATTGTTCAATAAAGTATTCAAAATCGTCGGCGGCGAAACGGGGGCAGTCGAGCTGCTCGTAGATGAAGCCCCTATCCCGCGTCTCCAGCGGATCTCCGGGCTTCATGCGCAGCAGCAGCTCGCTGCAGCGCAATGCTTCTGTCATGCGCTCCTCCCGCAGCAGGGCCCCCTTGCTGACGTTGAGCAGGCGTTCGATGATCTCCCACTGCCCGCAGGGCTGCAGATGGTCATCGCTTAAGGTCGCCAGGTTGCCGAGGGCACCGCGCAGCAGCAGCTCGATGCGGTGCAGGCTCAGTTCGTCACCGTTGAAGGGGTCCACATAAACCTCACCCTCCAGGCCGGCGAAGCTCACCAGGAAATGGCCCGGGAAGCAGATCCCCTCCACATCCAGGCCAATCTTGCGACCCAGCTGGATGATGAGGATGCCAAGGCTCACCGGTATGCCCTTGCGTTGTACCAGCACCTGGTTCAGGTCGCAGTTGGCGGCAGAGAAATAATCCTGCCAGTCGCCCCGAAACCCTAAGGTCTGGTAGAACCCCTGCAACAGCTGACGGCGCACCTCGTCACAGTCCCCTTCGACTATGGCCTCGTCCAGCCAGCTATCGAGACGGGCCAGCTCGGCCTCTCCTGCGCCGCCATGGCCCAGGATCTCATCGCTCACCGACAGTGCCAGTTCGGCCAGGTCGTGGGCCTCGAAGTCGGTCCACTCATCCACACGTATCATCGTCGTCATCCCTAACCGAACAGGTTGGCCTGCTTTTGCACCGCCAGCTTGGCGATAAAGAAGATCCACCCCAGGGCCCCCAGGAAGGCAAACCAGCGGATGCTGTTGCTGCGCGCCAGGCGCAGCGCCATCATGCCGAGGAAGGCCACCGCCAGCACGGCGCTCAGCTTCTCGCTGAGCCAGGGGATCCCGTTGTTGAGGGGATTGAGATCCAGCACCATGCACAGCAGCACGCCGGAGAGCACCACCAGGCCATTGAGCCAGCCACTGGCCTGCAGCACCCGGCCGTTACGGGCATGAATGGAGCCGGTTTGGGCCCAGTAAAAGCGCAGCATGAACATCAGCACGGCCCCGACAATCAGGGTGAGGTGCAGATGTTTGAGAACAACATACATATGGTTTCCTTGCACAGGGGCGGACAGTTCCGCCCGTCATCATCACGGCGCCAGACGACCCAGGGTCACCCGCTCGTTATCCCCATAATCCCGCACGGTTTCCACCTGGCAGTAGCCCTGTTGCAGCAGAAGCTGACGCACCGCTGCCCCCTGCTCCCAACCGTGCTCCAGCAAGAGCCATCCCCCCGGGCACAGATGGGCGGGGGCACCGGCGACTATCAGGCGAATGTCCGCCAGCCCCTGCTCGTCCGCCACCAGGGCGGAGCGGGGCTCGAAGCGCACGTCCCCCTCCTCCAGATGGGGATCAGCCCCGTCGATATAGGGCGGATTGGAGACGATCATCGCAAAACGTGGCGCATCCAGCAGGGGCTCGAACCAGCTGCCGTCCCGCACTTCTATGGGCAACCCCAGGGCGGCGCTGTTGGCGCGGGCCAGGGCGGCGGCGTCCGGCATCCTGTCCACCGCCCATACATCGGCATCGGGCCGCTCGGACTTGAGCGCCAGCGCGATGGCGCCGGTGCCTGTGCCCAGATCCAGCAGGGCACAGGGGCCGGCAGGCAGGCGCGCCAGCGCCTGCTCCACCAGCACCTCGGTGTCGGGGCGCGGGATCAGGGTGGCCGGGCTCACCTTGAGGGGCAGCGACCAGAACTCCCGCTCGCCGATGAGGTGGGCTATGGGCTCACCGGCCAGGCGGCGGTCAAGCCAGGCTTGCAGTGTGGCCTGCTGGGCAGCATCGAGCTCGCGCTCCGGCCAGGTCATCAGGTAACTGCGCCGGCAAGACAGCAGATGGCAGAGCAGCGCATCGGCGTCGGCACGGGGGGATTCCCCGGAGGCCAACGTCGCCATGATGTGGGCACGAGCCTGCTGGATTTGCATTAATTGCTCTCGGCCAGGGAGGCGAGCTGATCGGCCTGGTATTCCTGCACCAGGGGGGTGATGACGCAATCCAGATCCCCTTCGAGGATCTCCCCCAGACGATAGAGGGTGAGGTTGATGCGGTGCTCGGAGAGGCGCCCCTGGGGGTAGTTGTAGGTACGGATACGCTCGGAGCGATCCCCTGAGCCCACCAGGTTGCGGCGGGTGCTCTGCTCGGCGGCGCGGTGGCGCTCGTCCTCGGCGGCCTGCAGCCGGGCGGAGAGCACCGACATCGCCTTGGCACGGTTCTTGTGCTGGGAGCGCTCATCCTGGCACTCCACCACCAGGCCGGTAGGCAGGTGGGTGATGCGGATGGCGGAGTCGGTCTTGTTGACGTGCTGACCACCGGCCCCGGAGGCGCGGAAGGTGTCGATCTTCAGCTCGGAGGGGTTGATCTCGATCTGTTCGGCTTCCGGCACTTCCGGCAGCACGGCCACGGTACAGGCGGAGGTGTGCACCCGGCCCTGGGATTCGGTCTCGGGGACCCGCTGCACCCTGTGGCCGCCGGATTCAAACTTGAGGCGGCCGTAGACGTGCTCGCCGTCCACCTTGGCAATCACCTCCTTGTAGCCGCCGTGCTCGCCGTCGTTGCAGCTGACGATGGAGACGCGCCAGCCCTGGCGCTCGGCATAACGGGAGTACATGCGGAACAGATCCCCGGCGAAGATCGCCGCCTCGTCACCACCGGCGCCGGCGCGGATCTCCAGGTAGCAGTTGTTGTCATCCTTGGGGTCGCGCGGCAGCAGCATCACCTGCAACGCCTGCTCCTGCTCCTCTAAGGTCGCCTTGGCGAGCGGCAGCTCCTCCTGCGCCATCTCGCGCAGGTCGGCGTCGTCCTCTTCCAGCATCATCCGGGTGGTCTCGAGGTTCTCCTCGGCCTGACGGAAGCGCTGGAAGGCGTGCACTATGTCTTCTAGCTGGGCATATTCCCGGGTCAGGGCACGGTATCTGTCCTGATCCGAGGCGACCCCGGGCTCGCCGAGCAGGGCCTGTACTTCTTCGTGGCGCTCGATGAGGCCTTCCAGCTTTCTGATCAATGACGGGTTCATAAATCTTGTGTTCTCGATGGAGGACGGGACAACCGGCAGGTTGCCCGAAAATTATGACTCTTGTGACAATCCCAACACCTGACGCAGTTGGGACAGCTTGTGGGTGTCTCCCTGGGCTGCGGCCTGGCGCAGGGCCTGGGTCGGTGCGTGGATCAACTTGTTGGTGAGGCGGTGAGCCAGGGCCTTGAGCGCCTGCTCGGCATTCTCGCCCTGTTGCAGGGCCAGCAGGGCACGCTGCAACTCTTCATCCGCCACCTGTTGGGATTGGTGGCGATAATCGCGAATGAGGTCCACAGAGTGCTGGCTGCGGTACCAGCCCATGAAGTCACCCTGCTCTTCCTGCACTATGAGCTCGGCCTCGGCGGCCGCCCGCTTGCGGGTCTCGAGGTTCTGCTCGATGATGCCCTGCAGATCGTCCACCGTGTAGAGATAGGCGTCGGAGAGCTCGTCCACCTCGGCTTCGATGTCGCGGGGCACGGCTATGTCCACCAGGAACATGGGCCTGAAGCGGCGGGCCTTGAGGGCGCGCTCCACCATGCCCTTGCCGATGATGGGCAGGGGGCTGGCGGTGGAGCTGATGACGATGTCAGCCTCGTGCAGGTAGTCCGGGATCTCTTCGAGGGTCATCACCTGGGCGCCGAACTCCTCGGCCAGCAGCTGGGCCCGCTGCAGGGTGCGGTTCGCCACCATCATCTGGGTGACGTTCTGCTCGCGCAGGTGGCGGGCCACCAGTTCTATGGTTTCGCCGGCACCGACCAGCAGCACCTTGGTCTGGGAGAGATCGGAGAAGATGCGGCGGGCCAGGCTCACGGCGGCGAAGGCCACCGACACGGCGCTGGCGCCAATCTCGGTGTCGGTACGCACCCGTTTCGCCACCGAGAAGGATTTCTGGAACAGCCGCTCCAGCGAGCCCTTCACCGCTTCCGCCTGCTGGGCGTGGGCGTAGGACTGCTTGATCTGCCCCAGGATCTGCGGCTCTCCCAGCACCAGAGAGTCGAGCCCGCAGGCGACCCTCATCAGGTGGCGCACCGCCTCCTCGTCCTGGTGCCGGTAGATGGCGGAGACCACCTCGCTCGCCTCCAGCTGGTGGAACCGCTGCAGCCAGCTCAGCACCTGCTCCCCCTGCCCTTGCTCCAGGCTGCAATACAGCTCGGTTCGATTGCAGGTGGAGACGATCACCGCCTCGCTGACACCGGGCTGCTCCACCAGCTCACGCAAGGCGCGATCGATGCAGTCCGGGCCAAATGCGACCCGTTCCCGCAAGGCGACACTGGCGGTGTTGTGGTTGATTCCGAGGGCAAGCAGACTCATGGGTGGGTGATGATCGTTTCGTGCACAGGGTATGAAGGCCGACAATTGTACGAGAAAGGGTAAGTCTTTAAAAGCGATACGGCCGCCCCTTATACTGTGGCAAATCTCTTATCCGGAGCACGACCTTGTTCTTGCGTATCTTCTCCCTCGCCTGCCTGCTGGTACTGGCCGGCTGTACCACCACTCAACCCCAGCGGGATCAGGTCAACTGGCAACAGGAACGGGCCCGTCTCGAACAGCTGACCCACTGGGAGCTGTCGGGCAAGATGGCCATCATCACGGCCCGCCAGAAGGGCAGCGCCCGCCTCAACTGGCAGCAGGAGGGCGACGACTATCGCCTCAACCTCACCAGCCTCATCGGCACCCATATCCTGGAGCTCTCCCGCCGCAAGGGGGAGATCACCCTGACCGACAACGAAGGCAAGGTGCACCAGAGCCAGGATGCCGAGGCCCTGGTCTATCAGCTCACCGGCTGGAATATTCCGGTCACCGGGCTGCCGGAGTGGATCAAGGGACTGCCGGGTGAGGCCGAATTCGAGCTCAACCCCGACGCCAGCCTGGCCTCGGTGCGCGACGGCCAGTGGCAGATCGTCTATGGGGACTATCGGGATCAGGACAACTACCGGCTACCGCACCTGCTGACCATGACGGGTCAGGGCAGCCGCCTCAAGTTGCAGATCAACCAATGGACCCTGGCGCCATGATGAGCCTCCCAGACCAAAGCGCGCCGATGACGGCGATCCGCTGGCCGGCGCCAGCCAAGCTCAACCTCTTCCTGCACGTCAACGGCCGTCGCCCCGACGGCTATCACGAGCTGCAGACCCTGTTCATCTTCCTGGATCACGGCGACTGGCTGGAGTTTGAGCCCCTGCCGGGAACCAGCCTGCTCACCCTGAGCCCTGCCATCCCCGGGTTGCCCGATGAACAGAACCTGATCATCCGTGCCGCCCGCCTGTTGCAGGGGAGGCTGCCAAGCCCGATGGGGGCCCATATCCGGCTGGAGAAGGTATTGCCCATGGGAGGCGGCATCGGCGGCGGCTCGTCTGACGCCGCCACCACCCTGGTGGCGCTGAATCATCTCTGGCAGGCGGGCTTGAGTGAAGACGAGCTGGCGGAACTCGGGGTGCAGCTGGGGGCCGACGTGCCCGTGTTCGTGCGCGGCCGGGCCGCCTTTGCGGAAGGGGTCGGCGAGAAGCTGCAACCGGTCGAGGTGCCGAGCGCCTGGTATCTGGTGCTCAAACCCGATTGTCATGTGGCAACGGCGGCGGTTTTTCAGGATCCCGAGCTGCCCCGCAACACCCCCAGGATGACATTGCACAACCTGCTGGAAGGGGTGTGGAAAAACGATTGCGAATTGCTGGTGAAAAAGCGCCACCCCGAGGTTGCCAATGCGCTCGGCTGGTTGCTAGAATACGCGCCGTCAAGAATGACGGGCACTGGCGCCTGCGTCTTTGCTCAATTTGAAGACGAAGTGGCTGCTCGGAAGGTGTTGGCAAGGGTGCCGGAAGGCTGGGATGGGTTTGTCGCCAAGGGCGAGAACATATCACCACTCTTCGCCACTTTGCAACAAGTCAGTGATTGGGGTATCGCCAAGCGGTAAGGCAGCGGGTTTTGATCTCGCCATTCCTAGGTTCGAATCCTAGTACCCCAGCCAATCTGACATAATGGTGCCGAAGGTGACGGCTCTGCTGTCCACCCGGGTAATCTGGCGCCACCATGAACTTCCAGAGACCTTGTCCGTTATCTTGATAAATCGTTTGCCCCAAAACGATATGGGTCTGGTTTCAGACTCCCCCACATACTGGATGCAACCCCGAGGTTTCAAACCGTGCCTGACATGAAGCTGTTTGCTGGTAACGCAACGCCGGAACTAGCCCAGAAGATCGCAGATCGCCTGTTTATCAAACTCGGCAATGCTGCCGTAGGTCGCTTTAGCGACGGCGAGATCAGCGTACAGATCAATGAGAATGTACGTGGTGGCGATATCTTCATCATTCAATCCACCTGTGCCCCGACCAACGACAATTTGATGGAATTGATCGTTATGGTGGATGCACTGCGTCGTGCTTCAGCTGGCCGTATCACAGCCGTTATCCCCTACTTTGGTTATGCCCGTCAGGACCGCCGCGTCCGTTCCGCTCGTGTACCTATCACCGCCAAGGTTGTCGCTGACTTCCTCTCCAGCGTGGGTGTGGATCGCGTGCTGACCGTTGACCTGCATGCCGAGCAGATCCAGGGCTTCTTTGACGTTCCGGTCGACAACGTGTTCGGCAGCCCTGTGTTGCTGGAAGACATGCTGTCCAAGAACCTCGAGTCTCCTGTTGTCGTATCGCCGGACATCGGCGGCGTGGTCCGTGCCCGTGCCATCGCCAAGCTGCTGGACGACACCGACATCGCCATCATCGACAAGCGTCGTCCCCGCCCGAACGTCTCCCAGGTCATGCACCTGATCGGCGACGTGGCCGGCCGTGACTGCGTCATCGTCGACGACATGATCGATACCGGCGGCACCCTGTGCAAGGCGGCCGAAGCATTGAAAGAGCGTGGCGCCAAGCGCGTGTTCGCCTATGCGACCCACCCGGTCTTCTCCGGCACCGCCGTGGAAAACATCAAGAACTCGGTCATCGACGAGCTGATCATCACCGACTCCATCCCGCTCACCGCCGAGATGAAGGCGATCGGCAAGGTCAAGCAGCTGACGCTCTCCTCCGTGCTGGCCGAAGCCATCCGTCGTATCAGCAACGAAGAGTCCATCTCTGCCATGTTTGAGCATTGATAGACCCCGTTGTGACAAAAACCGCCAACTGGCGGTTTTTGTTTTTTCAAGCCTGGTCAAAGTAATGCCCTGCCCCCGCAGGTTAAGGATGTCCCCATGAAGTGCTTGCGTCTCCTCACTCTCCTCCCGCTGTGCGCCCTGCTCTCTGCCTGCTTGACCGGCCAGCAGGATCCGCCCTTCACCCTGACTCTGGCACACATGAACGACACCCACTCCCAGTTCGATCCGGTCAATGCCGAGCTGAAGGGGCCCCTCTTCGGCAAGCAGGGGGAAACCGACACCCTCTACACCCGCCTTGGCGGCTATCCCCGCCTGCTCACCATGACCAAAGCCTACCAGGCCGAGGCGCTCGCCAAGAACCAGCCGCTGTTGCTGCTGCACGGGGGCGACGCCTGGCAGGGCAGCGGCTACTTCAAGCTCAACGAGGGGATGGCCAATGCCGAGCTGCTGAGCCAGTTCGGCTTCGATGCCATGGCCCTTGGCAACCACGAGTTCGATCTCGACAACCAGAAGCTGGCCCGCTTCATCCAGGGGGTGAACTTCCCGGTGCTGGCCGCCAACCTGGACAGCCGCGACGACCCGGATCTGAGCCAGGCCAGCAACCTCCAGCCCTTCGTGGTCTATGCCTTCGATGGCAACCAGAAGAGCCCGGTCAGCGATCTCGCCCACCTGCCCGCAGACAAGCAGCTGGTCGCCGTCATCGGGCTGGTGCTGGAGGACATGACCAACATCTCTCCCAACGTCGGCAAGCTGCGCTTTGCCAAGGAGGTGGCCTCGGCCCAGGCCACGGTCGACCTGCTGCAGGCCAGGGGGATCAACCGGATAGTGGCCCTCACCCACATCGGCAACGCCCGGGATCTGGCGCTGGCGGCCAAGGTGAACGGCCTCGATGCCATCGTCGGCGGCCACTCCCACAGCCTGCTCGGTGACTTTAGCAACGTCGGCTGGGGCAAGACGGGGGAATACGCAGCGCTGGTCACCAATCCGGACGGCGTGGGCCTGACCTGCGTGGTGCAGGCGGGCTCCTACGCCCAGGCCATCGGTCTTGCCCGGGTCAGCTTCGACGCCCAGGGCCGGGTCATCGCCTGCAAGGGTCAGAACCAGCTGCTGGCCAGCCGCGACTTCTTCGCCGATCCGGCCCGCCAGCAGAGGCTGGACAAGACTCGCAGCCAGCAGGCCGGCAAGTTCATCGACGCCCAGCCCAACCTGGTGACGGTGGATGAAGATCCGCGCCTGCGCGGCATCATCGACAGCCACTACAAACCGGCGCTGGAGCAGGCCTACGGCCCCGTCATCGGCACCCTTCCCGCACCGTTGCAAAATGCCCGCCGCCCCGGCGACAACGGCAGCGACAGCCACGGCTCCGACGTCGCGCCCCTGGTGGCGGAAGGCCAATATTTTTGGGCCAACCGCCCGGCGGTGCAGGCACTGACCGGCGGCCTGGTCGACTTCGCCCTGTTGGCGGTGGGGGGCGTGCGCGCCGACTTGCCCGCCGGTGAACTGCGACAGGGGGAGGCATCCCTCAGCCTGCTGCCGTTCAAGAACCCGCTCAGCGTACTGACCCTCTCCGGCACCGAGGTGCGGGCCCTGCTGACCGAGACCATCACGGCCACCCTGCCCGCCAGCGCTCATGCGGGCAAGTTCCCCTATGGCGGCCACCTGCGTTACACCTTCAAGGAGACCGAAGCTGGCAAGGCGGGTCACCTGACCCGGCTGCAGTGGCAGACGGCCGAGGGTCAGTGGCAGGATCTGGCGAATGGGCGGCGCTACCGGGTGGTGACCAACGCCTACAGCGCCAACGGCAACGACGGCTGGCAGGCCCTGGCACGGGCGCAGCGTCAGAGTGCTGAGAGCCAGGGTGCCGAGCGCGTGGATCTCGCCTGGGTGGCGGGCCAGCTGACCGCCTTCCCGGTGCTGGCAGTGACAAAGCACGGCGAGCAGCTCAGCGCCGTCTATGGGCCGGGCAAGGCCCTCGACTGCAAGGCAGCCAACGTGGATTGCGGTACAGACGCGGCCTCGTTCGTGGACTATGTGCGTTATGCCCGCCCCCTGGTGACCGCCCTGACCGAGGAGACGGTGACCCTGCTGCGTGCCGGTCAAGCCGACACCCCCTGAGCCGCTGCGCCAAAACGGGCCGGATCTGGCCCATTTTGGCGGCCGTTGGCACCCGGTTCCCGGGTTATTCCCCCCGGCTTGCCGAGCTTTGGTTGAGTGATCGCCAGTCGGCGGCTAGAATATTGCGTCCCATTGCCCTGGACCCTCTGTTTATGGCAACCAGTAGTGCAAGCAGCGAGTGAAGACATCAAGCGTGACGCATCAAATCAAACTGATTGTCGGGCTGGGTAATCCCGGCCCCGAATACGCCAAGACCCGCCACAATGCGGGGGCCTGGTATGTGGAGCAGCTAGCCCGCTGGCACAATGTCAGCCTGCGCGAAGAGCCCAAGTTCTTCGGCCACACCGCCCGCATCCTGGTGGAGGGGCAGGATGTGCGGCTGCTCATCCCGAACACCTATATGAACCTCTCCGGCAAGGCGGTGGCGGCCCTGGCACGCTTCTACCAGATAGTCCCCGAAGAGATACTGGTGGCCCACGACGAACTGGACCTGCCTCCCGGCATCGCCAAGTTCAAGCAGGGCGGTGGCCACGGCGGCCACAACGGCCTCAAGGACATCATCGCCAGGATGGGCAACAACAATAACTTCTTCCGGCTGCGCCTCGGGATCGGTCATCCCGGTGCCAAGGAGCTGGTCGCCGGCTTCGTGCTGACCAAGGCGCCCAGCAGTGAACAGAACCTGATCGAGGCCGCACTGGATGAGTCCTTGCGCGCCACCGACATCCTGTTCAAGCAGGACATGACCAAGGCCATGAACCGGCTGCACAGCTTCAAGGCTGAAAAAGTCTGAACAGGCTTTGATCGATGACGTACTGGATGAGTGCCCACGTACGCCACCGACACCGGTTCAAGCAGGACATGACCAAGGCCATGAACCGGCTACATAGCTTCAAGGCTGAAAAAGTCTAAGCAGGCTTTGATCGATGACGTACTGGATGAGTGCCCATGTACGCCACCGACACCTGTTCAAGCAGGACATGACCAAGGCCATGAACCGGCTGCACAGCTTCAAGGCCGAGAAAGTCTGAATACAGATGCCTGACCTGGGTCAGGCTCGCACAATATGACAGGGCTGCCTAAGAATCTGGTCACTCTCTGTAACGAGAGGTTGTCAGCAAGGCGAAGCGCAGCACAGGAACCGGAGCGTATAGGTATACGTGAGGATTCCGAGCAGCACATGAGCCTTGATCACAGCCTCGCAGTAAGAGTGTGGGCAGGTTCGGCGGCCCTCACACAGCATCCATCACGTAAGGTAACAATTCATGGGTTTTAAATGCGGTATCGTGGGCCTGCCCAATGTAGGTAAATCCACCCTGTTCAATGCGCTGACCAAGGCCGGTATCGAAGCCGCCAACTTCCCGTTCTGCACCATTGAGCCGAACACGGGTGTGGTCCCCATGCCGGATCCCCGCCTCGACCAGCTGGCGGCCATCATCAACCCCCAGCGCGTGGTGCCGACCACCATGGAGTTCGTGGACATCGCCGGCCTGGTGGCGGGCGCCTCCAAGGGCGAGGGTCTGGGCAACCAGTTCCTGGCCAACATCCGCGAGACCGAAGCCATAGGTCACGTGGTGCGCTGCTTCGAGGACGAGAACATCATCCACGTGGCGGGCAAGGTCTCCCCGGCCGATGACATCGAGGTGATCAATACCGAATTGGCCCTGTCGGATCTGGACGCCTGCGAGCGCGCCATCCACCGTCAGTCCAAGCGCGCCAAGGGCGGCGACAAGGATGCCAAGCTGGAAGTGGAAACCCTGGAAAAGATTCGGGTTGCCCTGGAAAACGGCCAGATGATCCGCGGCATGAAGCTGGACAAGGAAGAGCTGGCGGCCGTCAGCCACCTCAACTTCCTGACCTTGAAGCCCACCATGTACATCGCCAACGTGGCGGAAGATGGCTTCGACAACAACCCCTTCCTCGACAAGGTGCGTGAAATCGCCGCCGCCGAGAACGCCGTTGTGGTCGTGGTCTGCTGCGCCATCGAGGCGGACATCGCCGAGCTGGACGACGCCGACCGCGCCGAGTTCATGGCCGATCTGGGGATCGAAGAGCCGGGTCTGAACCGGGTGATCCGCTCAGGTTACGAGCTGCTGAACCTGCAGACCTACTTCACCGCCGGGGTGAAGGAAGTGCGCGCCTGGACCATTCCGGTCGGCGCCACCGCCCCGCAGGCGGCGGGCAAGATCCACACAGACTTTGAAAAAGGCTTTATTCGCGCCCAGACCATCGCCTTCGACGACTTTATCACCTACAAGGGTGAGCAAGGCGCCAAGGAAGCGGGCAAGATGCGCGCCGAAGGGAAAGACTACATCGTCAAGGATGGCGATATCATGAACTTCCTGTTCAACGTCTAACCCCATGAGAGGCCAGCATTTGCTGGCCTCTTTGTTATGGGCACAGGTTGCGGATCTGCTGCCAAATGTCGCAAAAAAAACCAGATTGTTGGGCTTTTGCGCGACAGCGTCCAATAACTCGCCAAACGCACCCAAATTCGGTTTTTCTGGCAAAAAAAGGGTTGACGCCCCAGAGCCAGATACGCATAATTCCGGCCGCACAGTGACGAGGCAACGACTCACTGGAAGCACGGTTGGCTATGTAGCTCAGTTGGTTAGAGCATCGCACTCATAATGCGAGGGTCACAGGTTCGAATCCCGTCATAGCCACCATTAATCATTCAGTTGGGGTATCGCCAAGCGGTAAGGCAGCGGGTTTTGATCTCGCCATCCCTAGGTTCGAATCCTAGTACCCCAGCCATTTTTAAAGTTCTTTGCCAGTCGTATGACTGTTGAGGAGCGCAGTTGGGGTATCGCCAAGCGGTAAGGCAGCGGGTTTTGATCTCGCCATCCCTAGGTTCGAATCCTAGTACCCCAGCCATTTTTACTTGTACACGACAATGTCGGATACAAGACGGCTATGTAGCTCAGTTGGTTAGAGCATCGCACTCATAATGCGAGGGTCACAGGTTCGAATCCCGTCATAGCCACCATTTACAAGTTGTTCAGTTGGGGTATCGCCAAGCGGTAAGGCAGCGGGTTTTGATCTCGCCATCCCTAGGTTCGAATCCTAGTACCCCAGCCATTTTTAAAGGTTCTTTGCCAGTCTAACGACTGTTGAGGAGCGCTGTTGGGGTATCGCCAAGCGGTAAGGCAGCGGGTTTTGATCTCGCCATCCCTAGGTTCGAATCCTAGTACCCCAGCCATTATTGCCTTTCATCGACCTTGTCGGTGATCGCTGTGGTAAACGTGAGAGGTCTTGATCTCGTCAACGTGCCTAGGTCCAAACCCTAGTACCCAGCCATTTTACTTGTACACGACAATGTCGGATACAAGACGGCTATGTAGCTCAGTTGGTTAGAGCATCGCACTCATAATGCGGGGGTCACAGGTTCGAATCCCGTCATAGCCACCATTAATATTGCGGAAGTGGCGAAATTGGTAGACGCACCAGATTTAGGTTCTGGCGCCCTAGGCGTGAGAGTTCGAGTCTCTCCTTCCGCACCATCAAGGCAGTACCAAACAGACCAGCTCATGCTGGTTTTTTTGTGCCTGGATTTCGGCCCTTGTCTCCTCTCCTTCCCTGCCGCTCTCCCTGCTCACTGGCTTGTCAGCCCAGGACCTTATCCCACAGTGTCAGGATTAATGGCCAATAAAAAGCGGCCCGCAGGCCGCTTGCACTCCTTGTTCCCCTCGAGCGCGCTCAGAACGGGAAGAACCAGGGAATGGCGATGACGCTCACCACCATCACCAACAGGGTAAAGGGCACCCCCACGCGGATGAAGTCCATGAACTTGTAGTTGCCGGGCCCCAGCACCAGGGTGTTGACCGGTGAGGAGACCGGCGTCATGAAGGCCGCCGAGGCGGCGATGGCGATGGTCATGGCGAAGGGATAGGGAGAGACCCCCATCTGCTGAGCCGTACCGAGCGCAATGGGTGCCATCAGCACGGCGGTGGCGGTGTTGGAGATAAAGAGCCCGATGGCCGCGCAGAGCACGAACAGGCTGGCCAGCATGACACGGGGCCCCATCTCCCCCACCGCCGAGATCAGCCCGCCGACGATGAGATCCACCCCGCCGGTCTTCTGCAATGCCAGGGCAAAGGGCAGCATGCCGACGATCAGGATCAGGGTCGGCCAGTGGATGGACTTGTAGGCGCTCTCCATGTCGATGCAGCGGAACTTGCCCATCAGCAGGCAGGCGATGAGCGCCGCTATGACGTTGGGCACGGGCTCCGTCACCATCAGCCCTATCATGACCGCGAGGGCGATCAGGGCGTGGATGGCCTGGCTGCGAGCCGGCGCCATCTCGTCCACCTCGGCAGGCAGGCCGAGCAGCAGGAAGTCCCTGTGGTGGGTCTGCAACTGGCGAATGAGGCTCCAGTTGCCCACCACCAGCAGGCTGTCTCCCATCAGCAGCGGCTCATCCACCAGCTTGCCGGTGAGCGCCTCACCGTTGCGGCGGATCCCGACCACGCTCAGGCCGTAGCGGGAACGAAAGGCCACCTCGCGGATGCTCTTGCCAAGCAGACGGGACTCCGGAATGAGGGACACCTCGGCCATGCCCACCTCCCGCGCCTGATCCGAGAAGTACTCCCCGCGCAATATCATGGGTTCGAGTCGCGCCTCGGCACAGAACTCCCGCACATCCACCTCGGGGTCGGACATGTCGATGAGCAGCACGTCCTTGGCCTGGAACTCGGTGACGCCGGAGACGGTCACCATCACCCGCCGAAACTTGCGCCACCGCTCCAACCCGATGACGTTGGCCCCAAAGCGGGCACGCAGTTGCAGCTCGTCCAAGGTCTGGCCTATCAGGGGAGAATCGGGTCGGATCGCCAGGCGGCGCGCCCGGCCGGCCAGCCGATAATCGCGGATGAGGTCGCGCATTGTGCTGCGCCCCGCCTGCTTGCCCTTGCCCTCTTCCCCCTCGCGCACCAGACGGTTACGCATCAGCAGCATGTAGAGGATCCCCATCCCCAGAATGATGACCCCCATGGGGGTGAAACCGAAGAAGCCGAAGCCCTGGATGCCGTGGCGCATCAGCTCGCTGTTCACCACCATGTTGGGCGGCGTGGCCACCAGCGTCATCATGCCGCTGATGAGACCGGCAAAGCCCAGCGGCATCATCAGCCGTCCCGCCGGTATCCCCATCCGGTTCGCCACGCTCAGCACCACGGGGATGAAGATGGCCACCACCCCTGTGCTGCTCATCACCGCCCCCAGGGTCGCCACCGCCACCATCAGCAGCACCAGCAGCTTGGTCTCGCTACTGCCCGCCACCTTCACCAGGGCATCCCCCACCTGATAGGCGATGCCGGTGCGCACCAGCCCCTCCCCCACCACGAACAGGGCGGCGATCAGGATGACGTTGGGATCGCTGAACCCCGCCAGCGCCTCCGGCAGAGTCAGGGTGCCGCTCAACACGAACAGGATGATGATCAACAAGGCCACCACATCCATGCGCACCCTGTTGGTAATAAACAGGAAGATGGCGCCCACCAGCATGCTGAGCACCCAGATCAACTCGGAATTCACACTCGCTCCTTTCGTTCATGTCCGCCGGGCGGGGAACCGCGCCAGACGCCATCAGACCACAGCCAGCCCCCCTCCATTTTGTTACATATCAAGAAAGGGGAGCCCACATCATCGCACATTCGGGTTCACTTGCAGCCACTTTGCAGGGCAGAGCAAGCGCGCCAACCCACTCCACCCGCACGTCCGGGCGAAAAGTGCTGCGCGCCCTCCCCGGCACTCCTAGAATGGGCCCGCTGCGGCGTGATCCGCCCCCTGCCCACCCCTTGTCCTTCGGAGAGAAAATGTCAGTTCACACCCCAACCTACCCGGAATTCACCTTCTTCGGCCGCTTTGTCGCCGACATCCAGTCCGGCCGCAAGACCATCACCATACGCGACGAGAGCGAAGCCGACTGGCAGCCCGGTCAGCGGCTCGCGCTCTTCACCAATCCGGAGCACCAGCCCTTCGGCGCCATGGAGGTGCTCTCGGTCACGCCCCTGGCCTTCGATGACCTGACCGACGAGCACGCCCGCCAGGAGAACATGACCCTGGCCGAACTCCAGACCGTCATCCGGGACATCTACCCCGCGCTGCCACCGCTCTATGTGATTGAATTCAAACTGATTGAAGCCTGATTTTGTGAGCTGCCTCAGCTAACGCCGGTTGCGCTCTCAGACCAGAAGCGCACAATACCTGTTTTTATATACAGTTAACGGTGCAGCATGAACACAGGACTCGAACCCGCAATCGCCGCCATGGTGGTGGAATTTGTTGCCGCTGGCAGACCCAGGGCAAGCGAGATGAGCTGGCAGGCACGGCGGGAGAGCTACCTTGCCTCTGCCGTATTGGGCGGTGAACGGGAAGAGGTGGGCGCCATCGAAGAGTGGCAGGCCGATCACTACGCCATCCGCCGCTACCAACCCCTAGACATGCCAGATCCCGCTTATCCGGCGTTGATCTATTTCCACGGCGGCTGTTTCGTCAGCGGGGATTTCGAGACCCACGATCGCCAGATGCGGATGCTGTGCAACAGTGCCAATGCCCTGGTGTTTGCCGTGCACACGCGCCTCGCCCCCGAGCATACCTATCCTGCCGCCCATGACGATGCGCTGGCCGCGACCCTCGCCATCATGGCCGCGCTGCCGCAGTGGCGCGGCGATCCCGGGCGGGTTGCACTCGCAGGCGACAGTGCCGGTGGCCACCTTGCCCTGGTCACCAGCTTGCGGCTCAAGGAGGCTGGAGCGGCACTGCCCGCCGCCCAGATCCTCATCTATCCCATGCTCGATGCCCTGGGAGAGAGCCAGAGCTATGGCGACCTTGGCGACGACTACCTCATCACCCGTGACATGCTGCTCAGCGGGTTTCAGGCCTATCTGGGCAGGCTGCCCGCCAGCCATCCCGAGGCGAGCCCGCTGCACCATCCTGATCTTGCGGGGCTGCCGCCCACCCATATCCTCACGGCCGAGTGGGATCCCCTGCGTGACGAGGGGGAAGCCCTCTATGGCAAACTGCTGCGAGCCGGTGTTGCCGCCAGCTGTCAGCGGCAGCTCGGGGTGATCCACGGTTTCTTCCAGCTGGCGGGCATAAGCCCTGCGGCCCGTCATGCCATCGCGCAGGTCGCCATGCTGATCAAGGGGCTCTGAGTTGGACCCAACCCCCATGCCGTGCTAAAAGTGTCTCTTTTGAATCAGGGAGGTGACCCTAGTGTTTGAGATAGCGAGCCTGAAAGAGGGCATGATGCACGGGGTCGAGCTGTTCCAGCTGCTGCTGGAGATCATCTCCATCGCCTGCGTGGTGATAGGGCTTGGCAAGACGCTCTGGCTGGCGGCGCGGGTGCGGGATCACGAGCCCGGCTTTCCGCGCATTCGCCTCTGCTTCGGCAGCTGGCTCATCCTGGCGCTGGAGTTCCAGCTCGCCGCCGATATCCTGGCCACCACGGTCGCGCCGAGCAAGGAGGAGCTGATCCGCCTCGCCATCATCGCGGTGATCCGCACCTTCCTGAACTACTTCCTCGGCAAGGAGCTGGACGCCCAGGCCGAACGCCAGCAAGCACCCGGCGCCGAACAGCCCGAGGCGACCCGATAAGGGCCACGCCGGCGGGTATGTGAGTACGCCGCCATCCCGACCGCCCCCTGGTCCGGGATGGCGCCTTTGTGACCCTGCCCGCAGTTTTGGCAATCGGTCAACAATGGAACCCTTTTCAAGGCCCACCTCACCCTGTCGACCCCGGCGCCCTCTGCGTAACATGGCGGGACCACTTCGCCACCGGCCACGCGGATGCATCCTCACCCCGTTCTCACTCTCGATCAGTGCGTTATCTACCAGATCTACCCCATGAGCTTTCAGGACAGCGACGGCGATGGCATGGGGGACATCAAGGGCATCCGCCAGCGTCTCGACTACCTGGCGACGCTCGGGGTCGACCTGCTCTGGCTCACCCCCGTCTACCGCTCCCCCAGGCGGGACAACGGCTACGACGTGGCGGACTACAGCGCCATAGATCCCGCCTTCGGCACCCTGGCCGAGATGGACCTGCTGATAGCAGAGGCGGCCGCTCACGGCATGGGCATCATGATGGACATAGTCGCCAACCACACCTCCACCGAACATGCGTGGTTCAGGCAGGCGTTGGCCGGGGATCCCCGCTATCAGGCCTATTACGTCTTTCGGGACCAGGCCTTCGTCGATGCCCACCCGCTGGACTCCATCTTCGGCGGCAGCGCCTGGGAATTCGTGCCGGCGCTTGGCAGCTACTACCTGCACAACTTCGATGCGAGCCAGGCCGATCTCGACTGGGACAACCCGGCGGTGCGGGCCGAGATGGCGGAGGTGATCAACTTCTGGCTGGCCAGAGGCATCAAGGGGTTTCGCTTCGATGTGATCGACATGGTGAGCAAGGAGTGGTCACGGCTTGCCATGAGCAACGGCCCCCGTCTGCACGACTATATCCGCGAGCTGAGCGGCGCCAGCTTCGGCGGCAAGGGGATCATCACTGTCGGTGAGACCTGGGGGGCTGATCTGGCCCAGATGCGGCACTATTCGAACCCGGATGACAGCGAGTTCAGCATGGTGTTCAACTTCGAGCACCTGGGGCTGGGGCGCGATAAATGGACCTCCCGCTTTGACCCCCTCACCTTCAAAGACGCCATGGCCCGCCACCAGAGCGGACTGCACGGCCAAGGCTGGAACAGCCTGTTCCTGGGTAACCACGACCTGCCCCGCGCCGTCTCTCGCTTCGGCGACGACAGCCCCGAGTGGCGCGAGCTGAGTGCCAAGCAGTGGGTCCTGGTGCTGCACATGATGCAGGGCACTCCCTTCATCTATCAGGGGGAGGAGCTTGGCATGACCAACCGCCGCTGGCAGCCAGAGGAGCTGCGCGATGTGGAGGCCATCAACTACAGCGCCAGCCAGCCGGGACTGGACCCCGCCGAGCTCGCCCGCCGCCTCGATGCTATCGGCCGTGACAACGCCCGCACGCCGATGCAGTGGGACTCGGGCCCCCGGGCAGGTTTCAGCACGGCAGAGCCCTGGATCGCACTCAACGACAACTATATGGAGATCAACGCCGCCGAGCAGCTGGCCCGCCCCGACTCCCTGTTTCACTGCTATCGCCAGCTCATCGCCCTGCGCAAGGCCCATCCCGTCATCCGCCATGGCGACTTCGAACTGCTGGATGAGAACGATCCCCTGCGCATCAGCTACCGCCGCCGCTGGCGGGATCCGGGCACCGGCCAGACGCAGACTCTGCTGCTGCTCGCCAATCTCACCGCAACCCCCCTGCCCATGCCCCATTTCGACAAGCTAACCAGCGACGCCAGCTTGCTGATGGGCAACTACCCCGGCCAGCCAGAGCCCTGCTTTGCCCCCTACCAGACGGCGGTCTGGCTTCTTGTGGAGCCCGCCATGGCGCTCGCGCCAGGCACGCATAGAACCGACCAGAGCAGGCCAGTTCAGGGGCGAGCGGGTTGACTGTCCCCCGGAATCTGCGTATTTTGCGTCCAGATTTCATGTTGGACTGCTCTGCAATGTTGTACATCCTGTTCAAATGCTCTGTCAGGAGGCTGTGCTCCGTGCACTAACACGATGAAGTGTTGCCCGGAGCCACATCTCTTCTGAATCTTCATCAGATAGCGCTGGCGCCCTCCATAGAGGGAGGCGACCCCGCATCTGATGAGAACAGGAGAAAGGCCGGCGAGATGCTTCATCGCCGGCCTTTTTGTTTCTGATCTTCAGGACAAAGTTTCAATATTGCGTGAAACGGGGGCCGGTACGCCAAGTACCGCCCCCGTTTTTTATGGATATAGCACCATGAGTCTGCTCAACATTCACCATCTGACCTGTCACCTCGGTGACAAGACACTGTACCAGGACGCCAGCTTCACCCTGCTTCCCCGCGAACATATCTGCATCACGGGCAGGAACGGCGTCGGCAAAAGCACCCTGCTCAAGCTGCTCCAGGGAGAGCGCCAGCCTGACGCCGGGGATATCCTCTGGCAGCCCGGTCTTGACCGGGGTTACCTCGACCAGCATGCCGAGCTGGACGGGCAACTGACGATACGGACATATCTGCAAACGGCCTTTGCCCCCCTCTATCGGGCCGAGGCGGAGATGATGGCCATCTATGCCAGCCCGGCGCGCTGTGCCCAGCCCCATCAGCTGGCCCTGGCCGCCAGTCTCCAGACCACCTTGGAGAGCCAGTCGTTCTACCAGATAGAGAACCGGATCGACGAGGTGGCCGCCGGCCTTGGCCTCACCCAGCTTGGCATGCAGACCCGGCTGGCCAATCTGAGCGGCGGCCAGCGCCACAAGGTGATGCTGGCCGGCTTGCTGCTGCGCTCGCCGGATCTGCTGCTGCTCGATGAGCCGACCAACTACCTGGACAGCGCCCACGTGGCCTGGCTGGCAGCCTACCTAGACGGCTTCGCGGGCGCCTTCCTGGTGGTCTCCCACGACAGGGATTTTGTGAACCACATCGCCACCGGCATCTGCGATATCGATCGCCTGCAGCTTCGCAAATACCAGGGCAACCTCGACAAGGCCATGGCTCAAAAGGTCGCGAATGATGCCGCTCACGCCCGGCAATACCAGGCGCAGCAGAGGCAGATCGACAAGCTGGAGCTGTTCATCGCCAAGAACGGCGCCGGGGTCAACGCCAGCATAGCCAACGGCCGCAAGAAGCAGCTGGCGCGCATCGAGCGCCTGGCCAACCCGGAGCGGGACAAGGGGGTCTCCCTCGCGTTTCGCAGCGCCGGGGGCGGCGGCCAGCAGGTACTCGCCGCCTCTGAACTGGTCATAGGCCATGATAGCGCGCTGCTGGCACCCCTGACCCTGACCCTGACCCTGAGCCGGGGGGAGAAGGTGGTGATCGCCGGTTTCAACGGCGTCGGCAAGTCCACCCTGCTCAAGACACTGGCGGGCGAGCTGGCCCCCCTGCGCGGTCGGCTCAGCCTCTCCCCCGGGGTCAAGGCGGGCTACTTCGAACAGGCGCTGCACTGGCCCCATCCGGATGCCAGCCCACTGGCCCTGGTGAAAGCCGCCTGCCCCGCCCTCGATGACAAAGACGCCAGGCTGCATCTGGCCCGGATCGGCATCAGGGGCAAACTGGCACTGCAACCGATCGCCGCCCTGAGTGGCGGGGAGCAGACCAAGGTGAAACTGTGCCGACTGGCCCTGCAACCCAGCAACCTGCTGATCCTGGACGAACCGACCACCCACCTGGATGCCGCCGTCAAGGCGGCCCTGCAACAGGCGTTGCAGGACTATGCCGGGACTGTGGTGGTGGTCTGCCACGAGCAGGCCTTCGTGGCCGACTGGCCGGATCGGGTGCTGGACATTCACTCCCTCGCGGCCACCGGCTCGGTATCACATGCGTAAGGTGAACATCATGATATTGAAAGTATTGCTCTTTTTTATTGCGTTTCTAGTGGGTGCCGATGAGCTGATGCTGGGCCCCCTGCTGACCCCCATAGGTCGGGAGCTGGGGGTCCAGCCCGAGCGGGTCACACTGTTTATCACCGCCTACAGCCTGGCGCTGGCGCTGATCGCCCCCCTGCTCGGCAGCCTCTCGGATCGACTCGGCAGGGCGAGGATCATGCTGCCCGCCGCCCTGCTGTTCGGGGCCGCCTCCATAGCTACCGGCCTGGTCGATAGCTTCGAGTGGGGGCTGGCAAGCCGGGTGCTCACCGGTCTCGCCAGTGCCGGCATGCTGCCCATCGCCTTTGCCATGGCGGCAGACGGCACGGGCAAAGATGCCATGAAGCGCATTGCCTGGGTGCAGTCCGGCCTGACGCTGGGCATGATAGCGAGCCCGGCGCTGGGGGCGCTGCTCGCTCAGTGGCACTCCTGGCGCGCAGCCTTTATCCTGCTCGGCCTCTGTGCCTGGGGGGTGGCGGCGGCCCTGGCCCTGCTGCCCGCCGGCAGGCCTTCGGCAGACATATCTGCGGCGCAGCAGGAGGAGAAGGGTGTCCGCCTGCTGGCCATCCCGGGTGCGGTCGGCGCCCTGCTGGCCATGTGCCTGGGCCTGGGGGGCGGCATTGGCCTCTTCAACCTGGTCGGCCAGCACCTGCGCGACACCCAGGGCCTGTCGATGGGGTCTGTGGGGCTCCTCTATGGGGCCCTCGGCATCATCAGCGTCATCGGCAACCTGCTGATGCCCCGCTTGTCTGGCCGGGTCGAGAGCGGGCGCGTCCTGATGCGCCTGGCCCTGGTGGTCTGCGTGCCGGCCAGCGTCGGCTTCTATCTCTCTCCCGCCTCACTGCCTGCCCTGCTGCTGCCGCTCGGGCTGTGGGCGCTGGCGGGTGGCATAGGATCCCCCGCCCTGCAGGGCCACATTGCCGGGCTCTCGTCGGCCCACAGGGGCATGCTGATGTCGCTGGCGATGACCATGATGCATCTTGGGGTGGCGCTCTGGTCCGCCGTCGCCGGGGTTGCCTACAGTGCGGGGCCTGTGGCCCTGGCGCTGCTGGCCATGGCGCTCTTTGGCGGGGCTATCGCCGCCCTGCGCCCCGTCAGCCTCCGGATCTGATGGGCAGACCAGCACGATCACACGCAACAAGGGCTCCCTCGGGAGCCCTTTTTTGTGTCAAGGGAGCGCATCAGGCCGGGATGCTGGCCAGCTCGTGGCGCTTCAATGCCAGCAGCGTGATGAGGAAGGCGGCGCTCGCGATCATTGCCATGCCCACATAGGTGGCGCTGAAACCCGGGGCCAGCTCGGCGGGGCTCAGGCTCGCCAGGCTATGGCTGGTCCCGGCCGGCAGGGCCCCGTGGAACAACACGGCGCAGATAGCCACCCCGACCGCGCCCCCCAGCTCGCGGCCGAAGTTGAATAGCGACATGCCGATGCCGCGATCTTCTCGCGGCAGGGCGTTTTGCACCACCACAGAGAGCGCCGGCAGCACCAGTCCGAGCCCCAGACCGGCGAAGCCCAACCCCAGATTGGCAAAGAGATCGAAGTGAATTTGCCACAGGGCCAGCGCAGCCAGGGCGAAGCCCGCCACCACGAAGCGCTTGTAGTGACCGGTGCGACCTATGAGCTTGCCGCCGACGAAGGCACCCGCCGTGATGCAGACCATGAAGATCACCATGTAGAGGCCGCTCTCGCTGGCCCCCATCCCCTTCTGCCACTGCATCTGAAGCGGCAGGTAGACCAGCACGGCGAACATCAGCAACTGCGAGGCCAGCGCCAGCAGCACGCTCACCAGATAACCGGGCAAGCGGGCCAGATGGGCCGGCAGAATAGGGTCGTGGGCCCGCCGCTCCACCAGGATCAGCAGCAGCAGGGCAATCGCCAGCCCCGCCGCCAGCCAGATGGCGGGGAGCGCCGTCTCCGGCGAGAGCAGCAGCAAGCTCAGTGTGGTGACGGTAATCAGCAGCCCCGCCCCCTTCCAGTCGAAGCGGCTGTGGCGGCGCACATTGAGGTGGCCCAGGTTGCGGTTCACCAGCCAGAGCGCGAGCGCCCCGAGGGGCAGGTTGATCCAGAAGATCCAGCGCCAGCTGAGCTGCTCGGTGAAGTAGCCCCCTAGCAGAGGCCCGGCGATGCTGGAAACTGCATAGACGGCCGAAATATACCCCTGATACTTGCCCACCTCCCGCGGGGGAATACAGTCGGCGATGACGGTGAAGGCCAGCGCGATCAGCCCCCCGCCCCCCAGTCCTTGCAGCACGCGGGCCGCCAGCAGGGTGGGCAGATCCTGAGCCAGGGCGCAGGCTACCGACCCCGCCAGAAACAGGCCTATGCCGATGTTCAGCATCCGCACCCGGCCGAACAGATCGCTCAGCTTGCCGTAGATGGGCAGGGCCGCGGTGGCCGCCAGCAGGTAGGCGGTGACCACCCAGGTCAGGGCGGCGCCGGCGTTCAGCTCGGCCCCTATGATGGGCAAGGGGGTGGTGACTATGCTCTTTTCCAACGAGCCCAGGGCGATCACCAGGGCCACGCTTGAGAAGACGGTTTTTGGGGACATAAAGAGGCTCGCTACTGTGAGATGCCGGCACCCGAGGCGCAGAGCGCATTATTGTCTCATAAATCAGCAGCCCATGGTCAAACCCGCTGCCTGCCCCCACCATGACGGCTGTCGCGGCATAGGGGGAGCGGATCTGGTAGTGTGCTCTTTTAGCCGAGGAGGAAGTACCCCATGTCCGAGCAGTTCCAGTTTGAGCAATACGACGCCCTGATCTTCGATATGGACGGCACCCTGGTGGACTCCATGCCCCTGCACCTGGATGCCTGGGATATCACCAGCTCCGAATTCGGCCTGCCGTTCGATCGGGTTCGACTCAATGAGTACGGCGGCATTCCCACCCGCAAGATAGTGGCCATGCTGGCCGAGCAGCACGGGCTGGAGATCGATGTGGAGGCCTTCGCCCGCCGCAAGATAGCCCTCTATCTGGAGCGGATCGACAGCGTCAGCGTCTTCCCCGCCATGTGGGAGCTGGTCAAGCGCTGCCACGGCAAGGTGCCCATGGGCATAGGCACAGGCTCAACCCGGGATCATGCGACGCACATACTGAGAAATACCGGCCTGGATGCCTTCATCCCAGTGCTGGTGAGCGCCGATGACGTGACCAACCACAAGCCCCATCCCGACACCTTCCTCAAAGTGGCCGAGCTGCTCGGCGCCAACCCGGCCAACTGCCTGGTGTTCGAAGACACCCCCATCGGCATAGAGGCAGGCAAGGCCGGCGGCATGGCGACTGTGCTCGCCACCGAGGGTGAACTGCAGCGGGTGTGATACTAGGCCAAGGCGCTGGGCCGACTACGCTTCACCCTGCTCCCTTAAAAAACAAAACGCCCCATCTGGGGCGTTTTTAGCGGGCGGGGCAATCACATGGCGTTGGTAGATTCGAAGATCTTGTCTGCGGACGCCTCGACGAAGCCCGGGTAGAGCACGCCGTCCGGCTGCGGGTAGCGCCGGGCAAACTCGTAGAAGCAGCTCGGTATGGTGCGCACGCCGTCGCTGAAGGGCACCTCGGCCTTGTCCGCCATGGTGGAGGATTGCTCCAGCATCACCTGGGGATCCCCCTTCACCTCGCCGCCGACGGTATTGAGCACAAAGCCCGCCGCCTTGAGCGCGGCATTGACCTGCTCTATGGTCTCAAAATCGCTCAGGCGGTTGATGTTGACCGTGAAGTGGTTGGCACGATAACCCCAGGCCGCCATCCAGGCTGCGTACTCACTCTCCGCCAGCAGGGTCTGGTAATCGCTCCAGGAGACCTGCCAGGGGGCGCCAGTGTAAAGGAAGGCCGGGGTGTCGGTCAGGTGATCGGGCACCTGATCCACCAGCTTGTGGATGATGGCCTGGGCGCCTGCGGAGAGCTCCTCCACCTTCAGTTCGCTGATAAACACCTTGGGGGCGTCCGGGTCTGAGTGCTCGAAGTGTTTGGCATAGAGCTTCTTGGCCTTGAACACATACTCGCCCTTCTCCTCGTACCCCAGGGCACGAAAGTGGGCCGCCAGTTTCTCGAGACCGAGCTTGGGCAGGTTGTAGGTCCGAAACGCCACGTGATCGTTGATGATGGGGGCACCGCCCCCCAGCAGTTGGTGAACCTTGTGGGCGCTGGGGGTGACCTGAATGTAGTTGTCCCACAGATGGCCAAACAGGGTCTCGATATCCTTTTGCATCTCTCTTTCCTTTGATTGCGGGTACAGACAAGGGCACCTCTGAGTGCCCCTCTTTTATTTTCTTGTTATCAGAAGATCAGACCGGGGGTATGACGCAGTCATCGGCGACTTTGGGTCTCTCCTGCCACATCAACCCCCTCCTTCTCGATTAGAAGGTCAAACCCGGAGACAGCTGATCAGGCATGGCAGCCTTGCTGTCTTCCACCGAAGCAACCGGATAGGCACAGTAGTCGGCGGCGTAGTAGGCGCTCGCCCTGTGGTTGCCGGAGGCACCTATGCCGCCGAAGGGCGCGGCGCTGGAGGCACCGGTGATGGGCTTGTTCCAGTTGACTATGCCGGCGCGGATCCGCTTGAAGAAATGCTGCCAGTCCGCTTCGTTGTCACCGAGCAGGCCGGCGGAGAGGCCGAAGCTGGTGGCATTGCCCTGATCGATGGCGGCATCGAAGTCGTCATAGCGGATGAGCTGCAGCAGCGGGCCGAAGTACTCTTCGTCCGGCAATGCCGCCACGGCAGTCACGTCTATGATGCCGGGGGAGACGAAGCCGGTGCCCGCTTCCAGGTGCTTGAGGGTGAGCAGGCTCTCGCCCCCCAGTTGCTGCAGCTTGGCCTGCGCCTCGACCATGCCAAGCGCCGCACGCTCGCTGATCATGGCGCCCATAAAGGGTTGTTCGGCGGCGTCATAGAGGCCGACCTTGATCTGGCCGACCACCTCCACCAGGCGCTTCACCAGGGCATCGCCACGCTCGCCACGCTCCACGAACAGGCGGCGGGAGCAGGTGCAGCGCTGGCCGGAGGTGATAAAGGCGGATTGCACTATCGCGTGCACCGCGCCATCGATGTCGCTCACGTCTTTCACGATCAGCGGGTTGTTGCCACCCATCTCCAGGGCCAGGATCTTGCCGGGCTGACCGGCAAATTGCTGGTGCAGGAAGTGGCCGGTGCGCGACGATCCGGTGAAGAAGAGGCCGTCGATGTCCGGATTGCCCGCCAGCGCCTTGCCGGTCTCCACTTCGCCCTGCACCAGGTTGAGCACCCCCTTGGGCAGCCCCGCCTCCTGCCAGATCTTCAGCATGGCCTCGGCCACCATGGGGGTCAGCTCTGAGGGCTTGAACACCACGGCGTTACCTGCGATGAGCGCAGGCACTATGTGACCGTTGGGCAGGTGGCCCGGGAAGTTGTAGGGGCCGAACACGGCGACCACGCCGTGGGGCTTGTGACGCACGAACGCCTTGGCGCCCGGCATGGGGTTATCGACCGTGCCGGTGCGCTCGTCATGGGCGCGGATGGAGATGGCGATCTTGCCCTGCATGGCGGCCACTTCGGTGCGGGTCTCCCACAGCGGCTTGCCGGTTTCCCGGGCTATGGTCAGGGCCAGCGCCTCCTTGTGCTCGCCGAGCAGATCGGCATAGCGGCGCACTATGGCCAGACGATCCTCGAGGGCCAGATCGGACCAATGGTAGAAGGCCACGCGGGCCGCCTTGACGGCGGCATCCACCTGGGCTGCGCTCGCCGCCTCCCCCTGCCAGATCACTTCGTTCTTGGCCGGGTCCTTTGACTCGAACGGCTTGCCTTCACCGGCCAGCCACTGGCCATCGATAAACTGGACTAAAGACATCATCAATTCACTCCCTGTGGTGCACAGGCCGCCTCGGCAGCCTGTTTCAATGCGGTGATATGGACCCGTTATTCCAGATCGACGACCCGAACCATGTCGCCACTCTCCACCTTGAGGGCGGCCGCCATCTTGGGCGGAATGATGGCTTCGTGCTTGTCCAGATCGACCCGGATGTTGCCGTAGCAGGCGCGGTATTGCTCGAACCTGGCGTTGCAGACGAGGTAGGTGTGACCGCCGATGGGCTCACCCACCAGCACCGCCAGCTTCTGGCTGCGGCGCACGCTGCGGATGTGCTTCACGTCGCACTCGACTGTGGGGCCGGCATCGAAGATGTCGACGTAGCCCCGGTTCACGAAGCCCTCGTCCTGCAGCATCTTGATGGCAGGGCGGGTCTTCTCGTGGGTCTGGCCGATGACGGCGCGCGCCTCGTTGCTCAGCAGATTGACGTAAATCGGGTACTTGGGCATCAGCTCGGCGATGAAGCGCTTCTTGCCGATGCCGGTGAGGTAGTCGACGGTGGGAAAGTCCATCGAGAAGAAATGCTTTTGCAGCCACTCGTAGAAGGGGCTGTGACCGTTCTCATCGGAGACGCCGCGCATCTCGGCGAAGACGGTCTTGTCAAACAGCTCGGGGTGCTCGGCCATGAACAGGAAGCGGTGCTTGGAGAGCAGACGGCCATTGAGCCCCTCGCGGGCACATTCGCGCAGAAACAGGGTGCAGAGCTCGGAGTTGCCTGTGTAGTCGTTGGAGAGCGTGAGCGTCTCGACCACGTTGTAGATGCCGAGCTTGGGGGAAGAGTGCACCACCTTGCCGATGTGGTAGTTGTAAAACGGCTGGGACAGGCCGACCGCCGCGTCTATGGCGCAGGTACCGACCATCTCGCCGGTCTCCAGGTCTTCGGCCACGAAGAAGTAGAGGCAATCGCCCTTGCCGGCGGGCTTGTCCAGGAAGGTCTGGGTCGAGGCATCGATCTTGCGTTGCAGCAGTTCATCGTTGACCGGCAACGAAGTCATGCCAGTGCCGGATTCGATGGCACAGGTCTTGAGGCCGGCGAAGTCGCGCTGCTCGATAGGACGGATAACCAACATAAATGACAACTCCCTTTCATTGACGACAGGTGGGGTCCCGGCTCCTGCCGGGAGGGCTCCCCACCTCAACTTGGATCAGGCGTTAACCACCTGAGCGACCGCTTTTTCGAACCGTGCCAACCCTTCCTTGATGTCCGCTTCCGGAATAACCAGTGACGGTGCGAAGCGCACCACGTTGGTGCCTGCCACCAGTGCCATCAGCCCCTGATCGATGGAGGCCAGCAGGAAGTCGCGGGAGCGCCCCTTGAAGTCATCGTTCAGCACGGCGCCCAGCAGCAGGCCCTGGCCACGCACTTCGCTGAAGCAGTGGTACTTGGCGTTGATGGCGGCGAGACCGTCGCGGAACAGCTGCTCGCGCTGCTTGATACCGCTCAGCACTTGTGGGGTGTTGACCACGTCAAGCACGGCTTCGGCCACGGCGCACGCCAGCGGGTTGCCGCCGTAGGTGGAGCCGTGAGTGCCCACTTTCAGGTGAGAAGCGATCTCGGTGGTGGTCAGCATGGCGCCGATGGGGAAGCCGCCGCCCAGCGCCTTGGCGCTGGTGAGGATGTCCGGCGTGACGCCAAGGCCCATGTAGGCGAACAGCTCGCCGGTACGACCGACCCCGGATTGCACCTCGTCATAGATCAGCAGGGCATTGTGCTTGTCGCACAGCTCGCGCACCCCTTTGGCAAACTCGTCGGTGGGGCTGATGATGCCACCCTCACCTTGCAGCGGCTCCATCACCACGGCGCAGGTATTGTCGGAGATGACGGAGGCCAGCTCGGCCAGATCGTTGTAGGTCACGTGGGTGATGTCGGCGGGCTTCGGACCGAAACCATCGGAGTAGGCCGCCTGGCCGCCGACGCTCACGGTGAAGAAGGTGCGGCCGTGGAAGCCCTGGTGGAAGGCGATGATCTGGGTCTTGTGGGCACCGAACTTGTCGATGGCGTAACGACGGGCCAGCTTGAGGGCGGCTTCGTTCGCTTCGGCGCCGGAGTTGCAGAAATAGACCTTATCGGCAAAGGTGGCGGCGACCAGCTTCTTGGCCAGGCGCAGGGCCGGCTCGTTGGTCATCACGTTGGAGAGGTGCCACAGCTTCTCGCCCTGGGTTTTCAGGGCTTCGACCAGCTTGGGATGGCAATGGCCCAGACCATTGACCGCGATCCCGCCCGCGAAGTCGACATACTCGCGGCCTTCCTGATCCCAGACACGTGATCCCTCACCGCGCACCGGAATGATCTTGGCCGGCGCATAGTTGGGAACCATCACTTCATCAAACACTTCACGTGTCACTGCCAACAACTCTGACATATTGCTCTCCTGCTATATCGCGGCAGAATAATCCACCGCCCAAAAGTTAAATCCGTGTAAACGTGGCGGAATTATCACAGAAAAAAAGTAAAAAGTCTGTAACTTAACCGCCAATGAGGAACAATGTTCGATTGCCTGTGAGATTTTAGGCAACCGCATTGCATAACGGCTCAGGGGGTGTTGGCAAGAGATAATTTGGGCAGGAAGCAGGGTGAATAAAGTGTCAGGGAAAAATTTTTTGGCCTCATTTCGATTATGAGATGAGGATCACGATTTTTTCAGGAAACGGCCAAAAAGTTGGCCAGCAACTGGTGCCCCTGCTCGCTCAAGATGCTTTCCGGGTGGAACTGAACCCCCTCCAGCGCCAGTGTTTTATGCCGCAGCCCCATGATCTCGTCCATGGAGCCATCGGCGTGCTCGCTCCAGGCGGTGATCTCGAAGCAATCGGGCAGGGTCTCGCGCTCCACGATGAGCGAATGGTAGCGGGTGACCCGCAGCGGATCCTTGAGCCCCTTGAACACCCCCTCCCCCCGATGGCGGATAAGGGAGGTCTTGCCGTGCATCACCTGACGGGCACGCACCACACGGGCACCAAACGCCTGGGCCAGGGACTGATGTCCGAGGCAAACGCCGAGGATGGGGAGCTCGCCGGCAAAACGGGAGATGGCAGCCAGGGAGATGCCCGCCTCGTTCGGCGTGCAGGGACCGGGGGAGATCACCAGATGGCGGGGGGCAAGCCTGACTATCTCGTCCAGGCTCAGCTCGTCGTTGCGCCTGACCTGCACCTCCTGACCCAGGGCGCCAAAATATTGCACCAGGTTCCAGGTAAAGGAGTCGTAGTTGTCGATGAGTAGCAGCATGAGAGAGCCCTGGGAATAGAACAGAGACGGTGATCGGACTGCCCATGCCGGCCGTCCACGGACAAACGCCGCGCATTCTGGCATGTCTGCCCCCGTTAATAAACCGCTGAGGGGCTATGCGCGGGTATGGATGGCAGCCTCATTTCTGCAAGACCAACTCTCTGCCAGCTCGATGGCATTGCCCCATGCAACTCATGCCCTTTAGCAGGGAAGCAGACGAGCGCAGGCAAAATAGGCCAGATAGTCCATGACTGGGCAGGGAAACAGGGGAAAAAGACGGAGCAAGGCGCAAGGGCCGAAAGCGGGGTGTGAAATGGCGGCCCATCGGCAGATGGGCAGAGCCCGGGAGCGCTTCAGCGATCCAGATAACGCCCCTGCTCCAGCTCGCGCTCGCGCTGGCATTCGGCCAGATAGATGGCGGCGGCAATGGCCGGGGTCTTGTGGTGCTTGTCGATGGCATTGGAGACCATCAGCTGCAGGGTGTTGAGGTTCTTGGCCTTGCGGAACTTGCGCAGCCAGTGGCCCTTGTCACTCAGTTCTTCAATCATTGTATTTGATTCGACAGACATGCTTTCTCTTGGGGCAAGCGCCCGCGTTTGACATTGGAAGAGGAGATGACGAACCAGGGGTCGGGTAAAACAAAGAAAGCCAGGCAAATACCCAGCTCTCTACAACTACACCTTCCCAGTATGTCAGGCTCGAGGAACGAAGCCGACGACATCATATACGCTGATCAGGGTTTTTTCAGCCCTTTCCCGCGCCTTTTGTGCGCCAGCCGCCAAAATTGCCTGCAGATGAGTCTCATCCTGACGCAACTCGCGGAAGCGGGCCTGGATGGGCTCCAGCAGGGCGACCACGGCATCGGCCGTCTCGCTCTTGAGGTGGCCGTACATCTTGCCCTCGAAGTGCTGCTCGAGCTCCGGAATGGAGCGACCTGTCACACCGGACATCAGGGTCAGCAGGTTGGAGACCCCCGGCTTGTTCTCGGGATCGAAGCGCACCACGGCCGGCTCGTCGGAGTCGGTCATCGCCCGCTTGATCTTCTTGACGATCTGCTTGGGATCTTCCAGCAGGCCGATGAAGTTCGCCTCGTTGTCGTCGGACTTGGACATCTTCTTGGTGGGATCCTGCAGGCTCATCACCCGGGCACCGTCGGTCGGGATGAAGGGCTCAGGCAGGGTGAACACCTCGCCGTAGAGGTTGTTGAACCGGGTGCAGATGTCGCGGGTCAGCTCCAGATGCTGCTTCTGGTCGTTGCCGACCGGCACCTGGTTGGCCTGATAGAGCAGGATGTCCGCCGCCATCAGCACCGGATAGCCGAACAGGCCGACGTTGACGTTGTTCTCGAAACGGGCGGACTTGTCCTTGAACTGGGTCATGCGCGACAGCTCGCCCATCTGGGTGTAGCAGTTCAGGATCCAGCCGAGCTCGGCGTGCTGGGGCACGTGGGACTGGATGAAGACGGTGCTCTTGGCCGGATCTATGCCGACCGCCAGATAGAGGGCGGCGGCATCCAGGCAGGCCTTGCGCAGGGCGGCAGGCTCCTGGCGGGTGGTGATGGCATGCAGATCGACGATGCAGTAGAGGCAGTCGAAGTTATCCTGCATGTTGACCCACTGACGCAAGGCGCCCATGTAGTTGCCTATGGTCAGCTGGCCCGAGGGTTGGGCCCCGCTCAAAACGATTGGTTTAGCCATGAATGTGTTGATCCTTGTTATTCAGCCAAGAGGGCATCGAGCTCTGCAAACTGCTCGCATACCCAGTCAGGGCGGGAATCTGCGATGGGGCGGCCATAGTTGTAGCCGTAGGTGAGCCCCACCACCTTCATGCCGGCAGCCTGGGCGGCCAGCACATCATTTTCGGAGTCTCCCACCATCAGGGTACGGGACGGGCTGACCCCCAGCTCGTGGCAGGCGTGCAGCAGCGGATCCGGGCTCGGCTTCTTGACGGGCACGCAGTTGCCCCCCAGCCAGAGCGCGAAGCAGTCGCCGATGCCGAGGGCATCCAGAATGGGCTGCACGAAGTGACTCGGCTTGTTGGTCACCACGGCTTGGCGGTAACCGAGCGCCTGCAGGCGGCGCAGGCTCTGCTCCACCCCGTCATACATGGCCAGCCCTTGCAGCAGGCAGGCCTGATAGTGCTGGTCAAACAGGGGGCGGGCCTTGGCAAATTGCTCGGGCGCCTCGCGATAGTCCAGCGCGCGCTGGATCAGCTTGTCGGCGCCATTGCCGACCCAGGTGCGCACCACGGCCTCATCGGCCTCGGGCAGCCCCAGATCGGTCAGGGTGCGGTTGACCGCCAGCGCCAGTTGGGAGGCGCTGTCAATCAGGGTGCCATCCAGATCGAACAGCACCAGATCGAAGGGACGTTCAACGGACATGAGCCAGCTCCGCCCGCATCTGGTCGATCACCGCCTTGTAATCCGGCTTGCCGAAGATGGCGGAGCCCGCCACGAACATGTCAGCCCCGGCGGCGGCGATCTCGCGGATGTTCTCCACCTTGACGCCACCGTCGATCTCGAGGCGAATGTCACGGCCGCTCTCGTCGATCAGACGACGCACCTGACGCAGCTTGTCGAGGGTGCCAGGGATGAAGCTCTGACCACCAAAGCCCGGGTTGACCGACATCAGCAGGATCACGTCCAGCTTGTCCATCACGTACTCGAGGCAGGTGAGCGGCGTGGCCGGGTTCAGCACCAGACCGGCCTGGCAACCCTGCTCCTTGATGAGACCCAGGGTACGGTCCACGTGATCGGAGGCTTCCGGGTGGAAGGTGATCAGGTTGGCACCCGCCTTGGCGAAATCGGGGACGATGCGATCCACCGGCTTGACCATCAGGTGCACATCGATGAGGGCCTCGATGCCGTAGTCACGCAGGGCCTGACAGACCATGGGGCCTATGGTCAGGTTGGGGACATAGTGGTTGTCCATCACGTCGAAGTGCACCACGTCGGCCCCGGCGGCCAGCACCTTGGCCACATCCTCACCCAGGCGGGCAAAGTCGGCGGAGAGGATAGAGGGGGCAATCAGAAAGTCTTTCATCAGCGTCATCCATTGGCAGCGTGGCAGAAAAAGCGGCGCAATTTTATCGCAAATGGGCGATGAAAACGACCCGCACGTACAGGGAATGCGGACCGCAGGTGCAGAAGACGCGGGCCTTGCGCTTGCCCCACCAGACAGGTGACTGCCCGGGCAGAAACGACAACGGTCCCCGCAGGGACCGTTCATGACTCAACCGACAGAGACCAGCTCGGCCTCGCCAGGATAATGGCCCTGCTCGGGGGCTATGCCAGGCGGGTAGAGCGCCAGCAGCTCGGCCACCTTGTTGCGGCTGCCACCGTTGCGGCTGATGGTGCGCTTGACCAGGATCTCGTCCAGCCGGGCCCCGCGATAGAGTTCCCGGGTCAGCTCGATGTCGTGGTTGCTGATGAGCACGGGCACCCCCTTGTGGGCGGCGGTATGTCGGGCCAGCCTGGCCAGCAGGGCCTGGTCATCCAGGGTGAAGCCACCGGCCGAATAGCTGGTGAAGCTCGCCGTGGTGGAGAGCGGCGCATAGGGGGGATCGCAGTAGATCACCCAGTCTTCCTCCGCCCTGGCCATGGCATCGGCATAACTCTCGCAGATGAAGGTCGCCTTCTGGGCCTTCTCGGCGAAGGCCCACAGCTCTTTCTCCGGGAAATAGGGCTTCTTGTACGAACCGAACGGCACGTTGAAGCCGCCCTTTTTGTTGTAGCGGCACAGGCCGTTGAACCCGTGGCGATTCAGAAACAGGAACAGTTGGGCCCGTTCGAACCCGGCTTCGGTCTGGTTGAACTGGGTGCGCAGCCGATAATAGGCAGTCTTGTGGTTGTGCTCGGCCACAAACAGCTTGCGCGCCTCGTGGATGAAGTTGTCCGGCTGCCGCTTGAGATGGTTGTAGAGACCGATCAGATCCGGATTGATGTCGTTGAGCACATAGGCATCGTAATCCGTGTTGAGAAACACTGAGCCCGCTCCGACGAAGGGCTCCAGCAACACACGCCCGGCCGGCAAGCGCTCGGCAATCTCTTCGACCAGGGAGTATTTTCCCCCGGCCCATTTTAAAAACGCGCGTGTTTTTTTCATGGAAGTCCGGTGTTAAGAAGGCAATGCCCAAAAAAGGGGGACGATTCTACCCCCTTCCCCGGGCGACTGGCTATTGCTTCAATTCTTTTTGTATCTGGGCAAACGACTTGGGCCAGGGTTGTCCCTTGAGCAAGGCGGGGGAGAGCTTGCGGATCGCCGCCTTGGCCTGGGTGCTGTTGGCATAGTCGCCCTGCACCACCACGTACCAGGGACTGCCACGGAAGCGGGTCTTGTAGACCCAGACCTTGCCCGCCAGCCCATGCTCGGCCACGAAGCTGTCGACCGCCTGGGTGTTGCTCGCCCCCATCAGCTGGATGCTGTAGTGGTTCCTCACCTTCTTGTTGAGGGTCGCCACCGGCGTCAGGGCCACCTTGGGTGCCGGTGCCGCGGCGGGCGCAGCCGCGGCGGGCGCAGTCGCGGCAGGAGTGGGCGTCGCCTTGGCAACAGGCGCCGTGCTCTGTGCCTGTGCAGCCGCCCCGGTCGGGGCCGCACGGGAACTCCCGCCGACCAGCTCGTCCACCACAGCCGTCGGCAGGGCACCGCTGACGTTGGGCTGTGTCATCAGTTTCTCAACCACTTCATCGGAGATGACGACCCGGCGCCCCTCGTAATTGCTCGACTCGGTGGTGACCGTCTCGCTCTCGACCTTCTTGGGCAAGGTCTTGGCATCGGGCTGCCAATCCCGGGCGAGCTGGTTGCTTGAGGAGCTGGCATCGGCGCCGCTGCTCCCCTGAGCCCCGCTCGCCGCACCGACATTCAGCGGATCGGTGGCGACGGGGTCGGGCAATGCCATCCCCTGGGACGAGGCCGGGGCCTGCTCCTTGCCTGCCTCCTCGAACAGGGGGAGATAGCTCAGGGCCAGCAAACCGGCGGCCGCCAGGGCCAGCACGGTCGCAATCTTCTTGACGGGCAACTCGGCCTGACGTTTCTTGGGCCTTCTGTCGGTCATGACATCCTCCAATGACTGCATGATGGCGGACGGGTGTCCCTCCGCCCCCTTCAGGATCTCTTCCACTTTCGGCTTGGGCAAGAGGGCCGCCGGGATCTTCAGCTCCTTGGCCTTCTCATACAGGAAGATGCGTTGCTCAGGCGCGCTCAGTGGCGCGACTTCCAGCTCGAGCGCGGGCATGGCCCGCCCCTTGAGGGCACCCTTCTGATCGCGACACCAGACGTCACTGCCCGAGAGCAGGATGGCCAGTTTATGGGGAGAGGCCAGGGTATCGTTGTGGCGACAGAGCGCCCACAGCTCCCCCACCAGTTCGGCGGGCAGGGTGTCGGCGCGCTCGATCATGAGCAGCATGCTGGAGGGCTTGCCCTCCAGCATGCGAAAGAAGCTGTCGGCCAGCGCATCCTGCGCATTGAACAGGGGGCGAGCCACCACCTGCTGAAGCAGCAACTGGCGCACGTCCGCCATCTTCATGGCCGGGCTGCCGATGAGGCTCACCACCCGAACCGTGTCAGGGAGTTGGGCAAGCAGGGATTCACACAGGGTGCCACGGCCGCTGCCGGGCTTGCCTGAGAGAAAAATATAGGGGTGATTGAACTCAATCAGGTGCAGCAGCCGGTCAACCAGCTGCCGCTGGGAAGGCAATTTCAGCAATTTGTTATTGGTCACGACCAGACTCGATCACCGCCATCAGCTGCGCATCCGTCACATCGGCCACCACCTGGGCCTGCCCGATCCCGACTGGCAACACCAGCCGCAGCTTGCCTTCCAGCACCTTCTTGTCACGGCGCATATGGCGGATGAAGGCGGCAAAGTCCATCTCGGGCGGCGCCAGCATCGGCAGGTCCGCCGCCAGCAGCAGATCGCGGACTCGTGCAACCTCTTGCGCCGTCATGTCGCCACGGGCCAGGGCCGTTTCGGCCGCCAGCATCATGCCTGCCGCCACCGCTTCCCCATGGAGCCAGTTGCCATAGCCCTTCTCGGCCTCGATGGCATGGCCGAAGGTGTGACCCAGGTTCAGCAGGGCGCGCACGCCATGCTCGGTCTCGTCCTGACCGACCACGTCGGCCTTGATTTCACAGCAACGGCGAATGGCGTAAGAAAGGGCTTCGGCGTCAAGGCGTTGCAGCCGCGCCATGTTGACTTCGAGCCAGGAGAAGAAGGCCGCATCCCAGATGATGCCGTACTTGATCACCTCGGCCATGCCAGCGGCAAATTCCCGCGCAGGCAGGGTCTTGAGGCAGTCGGTGTCGATGATCACATGCTTGGGCTGATAGAAGGCACCCACCATGTTTTTGCCAAGAGGGTGATTGACGGCGGTCTTGCCGCCGACGGAGGAGTCAACCTGGGAAAGCAGTGTGGTAGGCACCTGAATGAACGGAATGCCTCGTTGATAGCTTGCCGCAGCAAAGCCGACAACGTCGCCTATCACGCCGCCCCCCAGGGCGATGAGGGTGGTGTCACGCCCATGACTGGTTTCCAGCAGAGCAGACATGATCCGCTCGAAGGTAGCCAGGGTCTTGTAGGCCTCGCCATCCGGTAGTATCAGGTGTTCAACCTGAAAACCGGGTAGCAACTGAATGATCTGCTCAAGATACAAGGGGGCGACGACTGTGTTGGTCACTATCATGACCCGCTTGCCCTTGATCGTCTGTGCCAGCACCTCGGGGCGTTGCAACAGACCAGCAGCTATCTCAATCGGGTAGCTGCGCTCACCCAGTTCGACCTTCAACCTTTCCATGGACGTCCTCTATTGATTACATACCAATCAACTTAACGATTTGATTAGCTACAACTTTTGCACTTTGATCATCAGTCTGGATGACAAAGTCTGCGACTTCTTCATACAGGGCGTTGCGCTCTAGGGCCAGACGCTCCAGCACTTCGCGGGGCGGCTCTTCGGTTTGCAACAAGGGGCGACGCTTGTCTCTCTGGGTTCGCGCCAGTTGCTTTTCAATGGTGGTTTCGAGGTAGACCACGATGCCGCGCGCAGAGAGTTTGTTGCGGGTTTCACGGCTCTTGATGGCGCCGCCGCCCGTTGCCAGCACGATACCCTGCTGCTCGGCGAGTTCACCGATCACCTTCTCTTCGCGGATCCGGAAACCCTCTTCGCCTTCAACATCGAACACCCAGCCGATATCGGCACCACTGCGGCGCTCAATCTCATGATCTGAGTCGAAAAACTCCATGTGCAGTTGTTCTGCCAGATGTCTACCTATGGTGCTCTTGCCCGCACCCATGGGACCTATCAGGAAAATATTGCGTTTCTCAGCCATGTCTTTTCGTTAGTAATTACAAACTGTATGGCCCCGGTAACTACTCGACCGGGGTACCTATGAACCTTATCTTGCGATGGATCAGGAGGGGGATTATCTCAATAGAAACCAGGACTGGCAACCGCAGCCCTTACGCCCCAGCCTCATCGGGGCGTAAGGTTATATGTGTTTTACCCTCACATGTAAAGTTTTCAGAGGGCGTCGGTGACTATCCTCGGGGTCACGAAGATCAGCAGTTCACGCTTCTTGTTCTCGCTGGTGGTTTTCTTGAACAGGTAACCCAGACCGGGAATATCCCCCAGCAGCGGCACCTTGCTGACGTCGCTCTTGATGGTCTGCTGATAGATGCCGCCCAGCACCAGGGTCTCGCCGTTGTTGACCAGCACCTGGGTGGTGATGGACTGGGCGTTGATGGAGACCGCATCCCCGGTACCGGTCGGGACGGTTTCCCCCTTGGTATCCTGGGTCACGGTCAAATCCAGGATGACCCTGTTGTCCGGGGTGATCTGTGGCGTGACCTTGAGACTCAGCACAGCCTTCTTGAAGGTGACCGAGGTCGCCCCGCTGGATGAAGACTCCACATAGGGGATCTCTGTCCCCTGCTCGATCAGGGCCGGCTTCTGGTTGGCGGTGGTCACCCTGGGGCTTGCGATGATCTCGGCCTTGCTCTCCTTCTCCAGGGCGGAGAGTTCGAGATCCAGCAGAGTGCCATTGGCCAGACGGGCGACCTGGAAGGCCAGGGTACCGGCGGCATTGGTCACCGGCAGGTTGACGTTGAGCCTGTCTTCCACGCCGGGGCGCGTGATGGTGGAGCTGCCGTCATTATTACCGGCGCCATCATTGCCCTCTATGGTGCCCGAGGTGCCATTGCCATGACCATCCGTCTTGGTCACCCCCCAACGTACCCCCAGGGCCTCGTCGAAGCCGTCGTCTATGGTCACCATGCGCGCCTCGATCACCACCTGCTTCACCGGGATATCGAGGATATCCAGCATCCGCTTGACGTTGCTGATGACATCCGCCGTGTCCTTGACCACCAGCACGTTGGTGCGTTCATCCACGCTCACCGCCCCTCTGGGAGAGAGCAGCTTGGTGCTATCGGAGGAGAGCAGGGCCGCCACTTCGGATGCCTTGGCATAATTGATCTGCAGATACTCGGTGTAGAGCGGCGCGAGGTCGGCTACCTGATTGCGGCTCTCCAGCTGCTGTTTCTCTCGTGCGGCAATCTCGTCCGCCGGGGCCACCAGCAGTATGTTGTTGTCCAGTCGCTTGTCGAGCCCTCTGACCTTGAGGATGATGTCGAGCGCCTGCTCCCAGGGCACACCATCGAGACGCAGGGTGATATTGCCGGAGACGGAATCAGTGGTCACCAGATTGAGATTATTGAAGTCGGCGATGATCTGCAGCACTGTCCGAACAGGAATATCCTGGAAGTTCAACGAGATTGGCTTGCCCTGATATTGTTTCGCTGTCGTGGTCGCGACCCGCTTCTTCACCTCTATGATGAACATCTTGTCGGCCTGGTCGTAGCGATAATCAAACTGGCCGTTGACCGAGAGCTCAAACAGGGTGTCATTGCCCTGGCGGAACACCTCCACCTGGGAGACAGGGGTCGCAAAATCCTGCACATTGATAAGATTCAGTTGATCATCCGGGATCCGGGTACCGTGGAACTTGGCGAGCACCTTCTGGCCGCGGCTGCTCACATCCACTGCCGCCGAGCTGTTGTCCAGGGTCACCAGAAACTCCCCCTGTCCCTCCTTGCCACGGCGAAAATCCACACCTTTAACCGAGTTGAAATAAGCACCGCCTGTATTCGCCTGCGAGACGGACAACACGGGTTTGCTGGCAGCAACAGGGGCGGGAGCCGCCAAGGGAGAGGAGACAGCCGCGGGCTGGTACTGAGACTGGTTCTGGGCGACCCGCTGGGTATCAATCAGTGCAGACTGGGTAACAGGCTGGCTCCTGACAAGCGCCGACGGACTGGCAGCAGGGGAGACCGCAGTCGCAGCCACCGGCTGGCCGGCCTTCTCTCCCAATGACACCAGCAATTTGTTGCCCTGTTGATGGACCTGATAAGGGGTCAGCTGATCGAGCGCTATCTTGATATCCAGCCCCTCTCCCTTGCCCTCCACCTTGAGGTTGTCCACCCCCTGCTGCTTGATGGGCAGCGGGTTGACCGTCAGCGCCCCTATGGCGCCGGGCACGTGCAGCAGGAGCTGATTGGGCTCATACGACAGTCTGTCGGTAAATCCGCTCACTGGCTCGCTGAAGCTCAGCTCCAGCAAGAGTTGATCGGCCAGCAGCGGATTCACCTTGACCTCCTGCAACGCCGGCACCGCCCACACCTGAGTGCATACGCCCAGCCACAGCAGCGCCACACCCCTCATCCTTCTTATTGTTGTTCTCATCTCTGCTCATCCCTGATCATAGTTTTGCGTCGAGATTGGCCATGGCCAGCTGAGTTTCTCGGGTGACCCAGCATCCTTTGCCATCCGGTACCGTTTCCATCAAGTCAACATGGGTATTCGTTATCTTGATGACTCTTCCCTGATCCAGCCCCATGTACTGATTGAGCCCCACACGCACGGCTTGCCCGTCCGGGGTCCTGATCAGTGCCCACAACTGTCCCTGTTTGCCGATGGATCCCTTCATGCTCAAACTGGCCAGCGAGTAGCGCTCCAGCACCTCCTTCTCCCGACTGGCCACTATCTGGGCGCAGTCCGGCTTGGTCTTGGCATCCACCCTGGAGCTGGTCTCTGGTTGCGGTTCAATGAAGGGGCTGCGTTGATCACTGCGCTGATAGGCCATGGGGGAGAATGGTTTTATCTCCGGCAAGGGCTCGATCGGGATGGGTTTCCTCGCCTTGGTTTGTTGTACGTACTCGTCCATGTCCTCCTGCCCGCCACAGGCCGTCAACAACAGCACCGGCAAGAGGAGTCCGATCACTCTCATGCTCATGGCTTCTGCTCCAGGGTTTTGCCGTTGTACTTGTAGGTCTTGGCCTGCATGGACATGCCTATCAACTCGTCCTGGCCCTGGCCTTGATTGAGCTGAAACGAATCCAGGATCACGATGCGCGGCAACGCGGCCATGTCTGCCGTGAACTTGCCGAGCTCGTGATAGGTGCCCACCACCTCGATGCGCATGGGCAATTCGGTCGAGAATTCGTGTTTGACCTCTGCCTCCCAGTTGATCCTGTTCAATTTGAGCCCGTTATCGGTGGCAATGAAGCTGATGTCATCCAGCAGCCCCGCCACTTCATGGGTATTGGGCAACTGCTTGAGCTGGGTATCCACCAAATGTTCAAGCTGCACCATCTGCTTCCTGTACGCCTCCAGGTTGGCGGCCAGCATGGCCTTGCTCTCGAATTGGGCCTTCAGCTCCTGTTCTTTAGCGGCCTCCTGCCGCAAGGCTGTCAGGGAGTTGGCAATCACATAGTAGTAAATGGCGCCACCCAGCAGGGCACAGCAAAACAGGATGAAGATCCCCTTGGCAACTTTCGGCCAACGCGCGATGTCATTGAGATCCAGGTCATTGAGCTGTTGCAGGTTCATTGTTGCCCCTTAGTCGCGACCGGAGCGACGCCAGCAATCTGGAACATCATGGAGAACTGGCTGAGGGCCACGGGCGCCACGTCTGCCGTGAAGATGGTGCTGAGCTGAGACTGTCCCAGCCAGCCAGACCCATCGATGCGCCTCATCATGCTGGCAACCCGCCCATAGGCTTCGGCCTTGCCGTTGACATCGATTCTGTTGGCCTGCAAGGCCAGGGTATTGAGATAGACCCCATTGGGCACCAGCACGGGTAACTGATTGAACAGGCGTACCGGTATGTTGCGCCTTGTCTGCAACTGCTCGATAAGCTGCATCCGATCGATCAGCTCCTTTCGGCGCTCCTTGAGCAGCCGGATCTCGCCGAGCTGGGTATCGAGTGTGGCCATCTCCTGCTGCAGACGCTGGTTGCGCTGCTGTTGATACCCGATCTGCTGCTGCACCAGCCAGTCGACGGCAAAGGCAAGGGAGGCGGTGGCCGCCAGAAAAAGGCCGATCATGATGCCAAACTGCTTCTTCTGGCGCTGGGCCCTGGCCAGCCGCCAGGGCAGGAGGTTTATATTTGACATGGTGTGAAGCTCCGCAGTGCCAGACCGAATGCCGCCATGTATTTGGCCCCATGGATGAGGCCCCCTTCCCCCCTGGGCTTGCCAAACAAGGCGAAGGGGTCGGGATGCAGCACTTCACAGTTAAGCTCGCTGCCTAGCTGCCCGACGAGACCCGGCAGCAGACTGCCCCCTCCCGTCAGCACCAGTTTTGACAACTCCTTGTTGCCGGACGAGCTGCAAAAGAGCTGCACATTGCGCCTGACCTGCAACACCAGCGTGCTGAGGTGGGGCAACAACACATCCACCTCATGGTCGGCAGGCAAGCTGCCCTGAACCTTGGCAAGCTCCGCCTCTTCCAGGCTCATGCTGTAAAAAGAGGCCAGGGCCTGGCTGTATTGATCGCCACCGAAATTCTGCAGGCGGGAATAGACGACCTCCCCCCTGAGCAGGGCGGCAAAGGTCATGGCACTGGCGCCTATATCGACGATGCCGACCGGCTTGTCCCAGGTTTGCAGCTCGGGCAGACAGGCCAGCACGGCACGTCCCAGCGCATGGGCCCCCACGTCCACCACCATGGTATTCATGCCAGCCTCCGTCAGCGCACTGACCCGGCCGTTGACGCTCTCGGTACGCGCCGCGCTCAGCAGCACCTCCTGGCGGCTCTCGTCGGCCGTCAGACCGAGGATCTCGAAATCCAGGCTGACCTCATCGAGAGGGAAGGGAATGAGCTGTTCTGCCTCCAGGTGAACCTGGTTCTCCAGCTCGCTCTCGTTGATGTTGGCATCAACCTGAATGACCTTGGTGATGACATTCGAGCCTGTTACGGCCGTGGCCACCTGCTGACAATCCCCTTGAATGAGTCGCTTGAGCGACTTGAGGGACTGGCTGACCCGTTCAATGTCCTGCAGTTGATAATCGACCAGGGTGCCCTTGGGCATGGGGATCTCGGCAACCGATTCGAGATGCACCTTGCCAGGACGTCCGCTGAGGGTGACGGCCTTGATGGTTTGACTGCCAAAATCAATGCCCGCCAAGGAGAGGAGGGATCCCTTACTTAATAGCCCAAACATATACACATCCATGCGTTATTGGGTTTTAGGACTTATTGTAGGACAGCGCATCACGAGGTGATGACTTAACTCAATATAATGCTCTAACTATCAATGTCATAAAGTTTATGTCAAAAGTTGACGCTGCTCTCCTTTCGGCCTTGATTGCGGCCCCCTTGGTAATTGCGTCCTGGAATGCTACCCTCCCGCCTCTTCTCGAGGTCGATGTCCCCGGACAGGAAAACCTCGAATCCGCGAGGGTAAAAAGGCTATACTCTGCGCCCGTTGGCTAATTTTAAGACGATTGGTAGTTCTTCCATGCTGAAATGGCTCGTTCGCCTGTTTATTGTCATGATGCTGGGTGCAGTGCTGGGTGTTGCCAGCCTCATCGGCATCTACTTCTACATCAAGCCCCAGTTGCCGGATGTGAGCGCCCTGCGCGATGTCAAACTGGCCACCCCGATGAAGGTGTACAGCCGGGATGGGGAGTTGATCTCCCAGTTCGGCGAAATTCGTCGTATCCCGTTGCGGCTGGATGAAATTCCCCAGTCCATGATAGATGCCGTGCTCGCCACCGAAGATGCCCGCTTCTATGAGCACCCGGGCATAGACCCCATCGGCATCATCCGGGCCGCCACCGTCTGGGCCGTCTCCGGCCAGGCCCGCCAGGGCGCCAGTACCATCACCCAGCAGGTTGCGCGCAACTTCTTCCTGAGCAACGAGAAGACACTGGTGCGCAAGATAAAGGAAGTCTTCCTGGCCTGGCGCATCGAGCAGAACCTTTCCAAGGATGAGATCCTCACCCTCTATCTCAACAAGATCCCCCTCGGTTACCGGGCATTCGGGGTCGGCGCCGCCGCCCAGGTCTACTTCGGCAAAGACGTCAAGGATCTGACCCTGGACGAGATCGCCATCATAGCCGGGCTGCCAAAAGCCCCTTCCATGCTGAACCCCATACGTTCGCCGGAGCGCGCCTTTGCGCGCCGCAACGTGGTGCTGGGCCGCATGCTGGAGACCGGCAAGATCACCCAGGCCCAGTTTGACGAGGCCTCCAAGATGCCGGTCAAGGCCCGTTATCACGGTGCCGAGACGACCCTCAACGCCCCTTACCTGAGCGAGATGGTGCGCCAGAAGATGGTGGAGCAGTTTGGTGAAGATGCCTACACCATGGGGCTGCACGTCTACACCACTGTCACCGCCAAGCGCCAGCGCGCCGCCCACCAGGCGCTGCTGGACGGCGTCTTCGACTATGACACCCGCCACGGCTATCGCGGCCCGACCGCCCTGCTGTGGAAGACCGGGGAAACGGCCTGGGACTACGACCAGATCATGGCCCACCTGGCCAAGCAACCGACCTACCAACCCCTGATGGCCGCCGTGGTCACCAAGGTCGGTGACAAGAGCGCCACCCTGGTGCTGAAGAATGGCAAGCAGGCCGAACTCGGCTGGAACGGCATCAAGTGGGCCCGAACCTTCATCACCGACGATCGCCAGACCTATCCACCTAAATCGGCACGGGATGTGCTCAAAGTCGGCGCCCAGATCTGGGTGCGGGAGAAAGGGGAAGAGCTGCTGCTCTCCCAGATCCCTGACGTCAACGCCGCCCTGGTCGCCATGAACCCGCAGGACGGTGCCATCGAGGCCCTGGTCGGCGGCTTCAGCTTCGAGCTCTCCAAGTTCAACCGGGTCGATCAGGCTCGCCGCCAGGTCGGCTCCAACATCAAGCCCTTCCTCTATGCCACCGCACTGGAGCAGGGCTATACCCTGGCGTCCCTCATCAACGACGCCCCGATCAACCAGTGGGATCCCGCCAAGGGCCCCATGTGGCAGCCCAAGAACTCGCCAGCCATCTATGAGGGCCCGACCACACTGCGCCTTGGCCTCGCCAAGTCCAAGAACGTGATGTCGGTCCGGCTGATGCGCGCCATCGGGCTGGATACCTATATCGATGGCCTGACCCGCTTCGGCTTCGCCCGCGAGCACATCTCCGCCAACGAATCCCTGGCCCTGGGGGCCGCCGAGTTCACCCCGCTGGAAGTGGTGCGCGGTTACTCGGTACTGGCCAATGGCGGCTTCCAGGTGACCCCTTACTTCATCACCGAAGTGACCGACAGCTTTGGCACTCCCCTGTATCAGGCCAATCCGGCCGCCGCCTGCCGCGACTGCGGTGTACTGGCCGCCGCCGGGCTCGACAGCGCCGATGCCTACGCCAACACTGTCCCTGACTGGAAGGCCCAGTGCCCGATTGATCCCGTGGTGCCCAACAACATGGCGCCCCAGACCATCAGTGCCCAGAGCGCCTTCCTGATCACCGACACCCTGACCACCGCCATCTGGGGTGGCAATGGCTGGCGTGGTACCGGCTGGCGCGCGGCCCGTGACCTCAAGCGTCACGACATCTCGGGCAAGACGGGGACCACCAACGAATCGAGGGATGCCTGGTTCTCCGGTTACACCCCGAATCTGGTGGCCACCTCCTGGATAGGGTTTGACAACCACCAGCGCGGTCTCGGCCGGGCCGAATTCGGTGGCGGCGCCGCCCAGCCCATCTGGATCGACTTCATGAAGACGGCCCTGCAGCAAGTGCCCGAGCGTAAGATGCCGGTCCCCGAAGGGATCATGCAGGTACGCATCGATCGGGAGACAGGTCTGCTGACCAACCGCGCCGATGGCGCCAGCATGGAGGAGTTCTTCAAGGAAGGAACTGAACCGACCCGCTATGCGAGCCAGCTCTCCGATGGCAATGAGGTCTACGGCGGTGATGGATCCAGCAGCGATGGCCCCGTCTCCACCGACGACATCTTCTAAGCTGCCCGTAGCGGCAAAAAAACCGGCGCCCTGGCGCCGGTTTTTTTATCTGCCCTTCAGCCGAGCAGCCCCTTCATCAGGGCTGAGATGCGGGAGGCCAGTCCATTGAAGCAGGGGCGGCGCACCGAGTAGTGGCGATAGAGCAGGGAGATGGTGCGCCCCGGCACCGGGTCTACCACAGGACGATAGCTGACGCCCCCCTCCTCGGCGTTGGCGGGCACCGCCAGCCTGGGCACCAGCGTCATGCCGCTGCCGGCCGCCACCATGTTGCGCAAGGTCTCGAGACTGGTGCCCTTGAAACGCTGATCCTCGCCTATGCCGGCGGCAAAACAGAAGCCCATCGCCTGATCCCGCAGGCAGTGGCCATCGGCTAGCATCAGCAACTTCTTGCCCTTCAGATTGCCAAGCGGCACCGCCCTGGCACTGGCTTCCGGATGATGCTGGGGCACCGCCAGCCACATAGGCTCCTGATAGAGAGGGATGGAACCAAAGCCGTCCATGCCCTCCAGCTCGGCGAGCACCAGGCAATCCAGCTCCCCCTCCTCCAGCCGCTTGAGCAGCACCTGGGTCTGCTCCTCGTAGAGATAGAACTCCAGCTTGGGGAAGTGCTCCCGCAGATCCTGAATGATGTGGGGCAAGAGATAGGGGCCTACGGTGGGAATGAAGCCGATGTGGATCTCGCCGGACATGGGCTCGGCGAAGTGCTGGCCTATGCTCTTGAGCTCGCGCACCTCTTTGAGCACCTTGCGAGCCTGCAGGGCCATGGCATCGCCGGCCGGGGTAAACAACACCTTGCGGGAGGTGCGCTCGATCAGGATCACCCCCAGCTCATCTTCCAGCTTGCGCAGCTGGCCGCTCAGGGTCGGCTGGCTGACGAAGCAGCGCTCCGCCGCCTTGCGAAAATGTTTCTCCTCTTCCAGCGCTACCAGGTACTCGAGATCGCGAAGGTTCATAGGTACTGCATCCTGCCAATCTAAAGAGGCCGTTAGCATGCCCAAGAACGGTGCGGGGGACAAGGGAAGCCCGAAACGAGGAGTGACCTCCCCCACCCCGCTAACCCGGTCTACCCCGCTGCCCTGACCCCAGGGGCCGATGCGGCAAACCCGGGCATGGCCAGGATCAGGCCGCCATCAGGGCGGCGAGATGGCTCGCGAAGGCTTGCGGCTCCCCCAAGAATGAAGAGACGGGTAGCGGGATGAGGCTTCCCCCCCGCATCAGCCCGAGGGTCGGGAATCCCTGCCCGCCGAACCGGCGCAGCCAGCCCTGGCTTTGGGCCAGATGCCCGGCGAGATCCACCTTCTGGCAGGTCTGGGCGAACGCCTCCGCCGTGATGCCCTGCTCCTGCGCCAGCAGCGCGAGACGGGCCTGGTCGCCAACCCACTGACCGTCAAGGTAATGGGACTGCTGAATGCGATGCAGCAGGCTCAAACCATCGCCCCCCAGTTCGGTGACCGCCAAGATGGCCCGGATGGGGGGCTCGGAGTCGAGGAAGAGACCGTCGCTGAGCAAGAGCTCGTTGAAGTAGCGCTCACCGAAAGGCTGGCCGGTCAGGGCCTGGATCCGCTCGTCATGGGGGCGGACATGGTCCCGCAGGGCCTGGCCCATCTGCTGGCGGCGCGGGCCCAGCCAGAGGCCACCCGCATGCAGCGCTATCTGCAAATCCGGGATCCTGGCCGCGGCCTCGAGCAGGGGGGCGGCGCCATAGCACCAGCCACAGAGGGGGTCATATACATAGTGCAGTGTGGTGTCGTTCATCTGCGTGTTCCTCGGCAATTGATCAAAAAACCGGGCAATGAATGCCCGGCAAAAAAACACAGGGAAAAGGACTCAGGCCATTACCACTTCATCTCGCCCATGTTGACCTTGGCACCTATGGCCAGGACATCGTCCACCGGCAGGAACGGGAACGCCTTCTTCAGGCCGTCGATCAGCTGATCGCTGTGCTTGGCGGTGGCCAGCGCCTGCTCGAAGCGCTGGACGTAGTCACGGGTAAAGGTCACGGCCTGGGTGCCCTTGGGCTCGGTCCCCAGGAAATGCCCCGGAATGACCCGCTCAGGCTGGAGGGCCAGCATGCCGTCGAGGGCCTGCATCCACTGTGCCCGCGCCGCCTTGGTCTGGCTGTCCGCCATCCAGACGTGCACCCCGCTGTATACCGGCACGCCGCCAAACGCCGTCTTGATGGAAGGAGCCCAGAGATAGGCACTCGGCGTGTTCATCTCCTTGATCTCGATCTTCTCGCCATCCAGGGTCAGGTGGGAGGCCGTCATCACCTGCGGCACTATCAGGGTCTTGGGTGCCTGCTCGGCGAGGATGGGGCCCCAATAGGCCAGCTTGGCATCCTTGGTCTGCTTGATGTGATCGACCACATGCTGGCTGGCCAGGATCTTGACGTCGGGGAAGGCTGCCTTGATGGGTTCCAGCCCGAAGTAGAAGTCGGGATCCCCGCCGCTGATGTAGACGGTGGTCAGTCGCTTGCCGCTCTGCTTGATCAGATCCACCAGCGCCTTGCCGTCATTCACCCCGAACTGGGCGTCGATGAGGATGGCCTCCTTGTCGCCGGTCACCAGCTCGGAGGAGACGGGGAAGATGGCCTTGTCGCCGGGGTTGTAGACGGTCACTGTCAGGGGGCTTGCCAGGGCGGCGCCACCGAGCAGGGTGGTGGCCAGGGTCAAGGTGCGAAGTACTGTGTTCATGGGTATGCCTCGTGGGTAAGTGGTCATCGAATGGACACAGTTTATTGCAAACTTTTCAGCGCAAATACCGCATAATAAGCGCATCACTGTTGCACAAATCGAGCATATAGAGGTACTGAGCATGGATCGACTGACCGCATTGCGGGTCTTCGTCTGCGTGGTCGAACAGGGCAGCCTGAGCGGCGCTGGAGAGAAACTGGAGATGTCCCGCGCCATGGTGTCGCGCTATCTGGCCGAGCTGGAGCGCTGGATGGGGGCCAGATTGCTGCACCGCACCACCCGCCGGCTCAGCCTGACCGGGCCGGGGGAAGAGGCACTGAATCGGGCCAGGGCCATGCTGGCGCTGGGAGAAGAGATGGAGCACCTGGCCATTCGCAGTGACGAGGCCCCCAAGGGGCAACTGCGCATCACCAGCAGCTACTCCCTGTCCGAAGCCCTGCTGGTCCAGGCCGCGGACGACTACCTGGCTCGCTACCCCGGTACGGCCATCGACATCCTGCTGCTGGACAGAACCGTCAACCTGGTGGAGGAGCGCATCGATCTCGCGGTGCGCATCACCAACGATCTGGATCCCAACCTGGTGGCGCGCCGCCTTGGCACCTGCCACTCGGTGGTGTGCGCCAGCCCCGCCTATCTGGCCCGCCATGCGCCGCCGCAGCAAGTGCAGGATCTGGCCCTGCACAACTGCCTCACCTACACCTATTTCGGCAAGAGCCTGTGGGAATTTCAGGGGCCCGATGGTCCCGAATCCGTACCGGTGAGCGGCAACCTCAGCGCCAACATCTCCAACCTGCTGCTGGCGGCGACCCTGGATGGGGCGGGGATCAGCCTGCAGCCAGCCTACTCGGTGCAGGCCCACCTGGAGAGTGGCGCCCTGGTGCCTCTGCTGACCCAATGGCAGCCCAAGCAGCTCGGCGTCTATGCCGTCTATGGCACCCGCAAGCAGATGTCCCCCCTGCTGCGCAGCTTCCTCGACTTCCTGATCGCGCGCATGGCGGACGATCCCCTGTGGCAGGCCCGCTGAAGGCCCATGAAAAAGGGGCCTGTCGGCCCCTGTCATTCCTGTGTCGGCTTATGCCTCGAAGCCAAACGCCTTGACCGGCGACTCGCCGTCGTCGGCAGCCTCCTCGTCCACATAGATGTCCCGATAGGCGGCGTAGATGGAGTAGTTGATGGCCGGCAGCACCACCAGCAGACCCACCAGCATCAAAAGCGCACCAAAGAAAATCAGCACTGCCCCCAGCAGCCCCCACCAGAGGAAGGGCCACATGTTGCACATACAGCCCTTGAAACTGAGCCGGGCCGCCTGCCAGGCTCCCACGCCATGGAAGAAGATAAGGGCGGGGGCGAAGGTGATGGCCATCAGCACGGGCACCAGCAAGGCCAGCCCAAGCAACAGGCAGAGCAGAAACCCCTGCGCCTGTTCGGGCGTCAGGGTCAGGGTCTCCGGATCCTGGGAGAGCAGGCCGGTCAGGCCCCACTGATGCAGCATGAAGGCGCAGATGAGCAGTATCCCCATGAACAGAGCGAGCACCATCAGCCCCCCCAGCATCAGCGGGGTCAGCCGATGACGAAAACCGGAGAAGAAGTCGGCAAACTGCAGGGGGTGACCCTCATAGCCCCGACGGGCCACCGCCACCCAACCGGCCCCCCACACCATGTAGAGCAGCTGGGAGATGAAGCCCCCCGCCGGCAGCTGTTCCAGCAACATGCCCACCAGGAACCAGATCACTATCATGGCCACGCTGGCGCCCATGCCCTTGTTGAAGATGTCGAACCCGGTGCGGATCCAGATCCAGCCCTGCCCTATGGTGTGGCGTCTGGGTTCGCGGCGCAGGGCGCTGTCACTGTTCATCATTGACCTCGTCGAAAATAGGGGCAGAAAACCCTGTCATCAGGGCACGCTCACCGTGACCATGATGGTGCCCGTGTAAGCACCGGGGCGCACCACCTGACCCGGCAACCGGGTCGGATACAGCCTCACCTGATATTGGGTGTTGTGGCTGGCCGCCGAGTAGGGTACCGCGATGGCAGTATCAAATGGAATAGGGGTCAGCGTATCCTGCTCGACCATGCCCACCCCGACCCCGGCCAGGCTGGTGGTGACGAAGCGATTCTGGCTGCTGAGCGCCCCACCGAAGCTGTATTGCAGCGGCACCAGGTAGTCACTCGGGATCTGGCTGCAGGTCACGCTCACATTGACGCTGCGCGGGGCATAGCCCCTGGGGATCTCCCCCTCGACGAAGGCACTCTGCGCCACGGCACCGAGATCGATGGGAATGCTGGTGCCGGCGGGGAACTGGCAGGTCGGCGTCGAGGTGACGCTGATGTTCATCGCCAGGGTACTGAAGGCATTGACCGGGCTGGTGTCCGGTGCATTGGCTCGCCTCACGAAGAGGTGGGCGACAGTGCCGCTGAAGGTCTGGGTACCCGTGACCCCCTTGAGCAGTTTCAGGGTATAACGGCCGCCATTAACATCAATCCCGCCCAAGGCCAGATTCAACAGGTTACCGATGCAGACGGCCAGCAACCCGCTGCTGGTCGCGTTGAAGGGTATAGTCCGATAATTCCCTGCCGCATTGAACTCGACCTTGAGGCCGAAATAGGGGTTGAGCTTGATAAGGGTCCCCAGAGGATCGGAGACGGTAGGCAGGCTGGTGGTTCCCTGGTAATAGACTGTCATCAGCAGCCCCACCGAGATCCCGGTGCAATTACAGGTGGCCGTGCCCGTGGTCGAGAAGGAGGTGGGACCACTGGTCCCACCGGGCTGATAGAGACCGCTATCGGCGGTGATGGCGCCGGTCGCCACGAAGGGACTGGTGCACTGGCCATTGACGGCCTGCACCTCGCCTGGCCATGAAGCCGCCACCAGCAGGAGTGCCGCCAACAGCAAGGAAGACAGGCCCAGGTTTCCGACGCCGTCACTCATCCCGCTCTCCTCCATGCCTGCCCAGAACAAATTCCTGCTCATGATAATTGCCATCGTCGTCTATCCAGCGCAGCCGCCCGCGGGCCCCCGCCGGTACGGCGCCCGCCATGGGAAGAGAGAGGGAACCGTAAGGCGGCAGCACCCCGCCCTCGCGCCAGGCGAGATGCTGCCCGCTCAGCAACACCTCGCTCAGGCTGATGTGAAAGGGGCCCGGATTGCTGACCCTGAGTCCGCCCCCCGCCTGCCCCTGCCAGCCAAGCCGGCTAACCACCTCGGCCGGGGAACCCGCCAATCCGGCCGGCCGGTAGAACAGCTTGATGCGGGTGCGATAAGCCAGTTGTACGCTCGCCTGCGAGGCTTGCGTCTTGGGGGGCAGTCCAAGGACATTGAGCCAGAACAGGGACTCCCTGTCCCGGGGGAGCCGGCTCAGATCCGCGCCCAGGATGCGCAGCACCTGCCCCCTCTGCGGCCCCAGCCGCATCATGGGCGGCACCACCAGAAAGGGGGTCGAGACATCGGCCGGTCCCTGCTGCTCATTGCCGCCATCGACCCAGGCCTGCAGCAGACTGGGCTCGCTGCCGTCGTTGCGTACCATCAGCCTGGCCTCGGTGCCCCCCTCATAGATCACCCGGGTACGCATCAGGTTCAGGGCGGCCTCGCTGCTTGAGCACCACAACAGGGAGCCCAGCGCCAGCCATGACAGCACGGCGTACCCTTCCAGGGCCCGGCACCAGCCATGCCAACCAATGGGGTCTCTCATGAACTTGCTCCCGGAGTGAGGCAGCGGGCGGCGACCTGCTGATAGGGCATGGCAGGATCCGGCCGAGGAACCCGATAATCGAGCCGGCACCGCTCATCCCCCTCATTGCCCCACTGGACATGGAGGGTTCCCTGCTCGCCACGCACGAAGATGAGCCCCCCCTGGCCGACCACGGCCACGGCGTCGCCGCGGCCATCGACCACCTCGGCACCAAAGGGCGGCGCACTGCCATCCTGACGCACGGCCTTGAGCAGCAAGGGCTGGCCGACATGGGTCTCATACGCCAGCTTGACGATGGCCCCCCGGCGCGGGGCGACCATCTGGGCGCTGCCATCTATCTCCACATCCAGCGGCAAGCCGCCGGGATCCAGGCCTATGATGTTGGTGCGATAGGGGTTGAGCCCGGCCAGCACGGCATAGCCATCCCCATCCACCTCGCTGCCGATCCCGTGACTGACCCTGGCCCCCTGGGCGCCCTTGGCTTCCACCAGCGCCATCGTCTCCCCTTGCGTCTGCCCCAGCACCCAGCCCTCCTCATGGACCAGCAGGGTTCCCTTGGCCGAGGCCACATACTGGGCGTAACCCTCCCCCTGGCTGGTGCTCAACCCCAGCTGGGTGGCCGCCGTCTGATACTGCAGGTTGGCACCATAGCTCAGGGCCGAGTTGCCACTCCCCCGACTCTGATTGCCATAGACACCGTAATAGAAGCGCCCATCCCGGGAGCCGCCATTGAGATCCAGCCTGGCGCTGGCCCCCTGCCCCTCCTGATAGGAGAGGGTGCTGCCAAGACGCGGCGCCCCCAGTTTGTCCCCGATGGGGATGCTGAGGCTCAGCACGTATTGATCCCCCACCCCCTCCTCCAACGAGTGGCTGGCCGACAGGGTCAGACTGCCCCAGTCAAACCCCCGGTTGTAACCGAGCTGGAAGCTGCTGCTCTCCCCCTGGCCACCCCAGTAGTCGCGGCGAATGCCGTTGAAGTAGAGGTCCCCCCACTCCCCTACCGGCTGGTTGATGTTGAGCTGGAAGCGATTGCGCTCCCGCTGCAACCTGTCCAGCGCCTGGGTCTGTATCGCCGCCACGTCGTTGAGGTCGAGATAGCCTTCGCTGGAGAAGCGATAGGCGGCCAGGGTGAAGTAGGTCTGGGTCCTCTCCATCTGCTTGCTGTAAGTGAGGCGATAGCTCTGACCGGCGAGGGAATCAGGCACGTTCGCACTGGCGGGCAACGCCCGCGCCCAGGAGCCGGTCACATCCAGGGCCAGGGCGCCGTAGTCCGAGCCCATGGCCGCGCCTCCCAGCAGGGCGCCGTAATCCTCGGCGGCTATGGTTCCGCCATAGAGGGTCAGGGCATCCGAGAAGCCGCGCCTGTAGGTGCCTTGCAGAAAATCCGGGCCATCGGGCCCCGCATCGTTGCGATAGCGTCCCAGGGTCAGGCTGAAGCGGGAGGTGTCGTCTCGCAACATCTGCACCACGGAGGAGAACGGCAGGGTGAAGCTGCGCTCGCTGCCATCCGCCTCCGTGATGGTCACATCCAGATCACCGGCAAAGCTGGTGGCATAGAGATCGTCGATGGCAAAGGCGCCGGGGGCGACCTGGGTCTCATAGATGAGGGCGCTGCCCTGCCGTATGGTGACCCTGGCATTGCTCTGGGCCACCCCGCGCACCACGGGGGCAAAGCCCCGCTCGAAATCCGGCAGCATGGCGTCATCGCTGGCGAGCTGCACGCCGGTGAAGGGCACGCTGTCGAAGCTGTCGCCCGGGGTGAAGTACTCCCCCAGGGTCAGCTGGGCTTTGCGGGAGGTGACATCTCGCTGCGCATAGCTGTTGAGGGGTTGATAGCCGCCCCCCTGGTTGCCCTGCCAGGAGCCGTTGTGACGCAGGCGCCAGGCACCTAGGTTGATGCCGGTGTTGAGGTTGATGCTGCTGCTCAATGGCTCCCCTATGCTCTCCTGTTCGCTGTAATAAAGGTTGGCGTTATAACCGACGAAGGCCGCATTGATCCCCTGCACCCACTGCTCAGGCCCCACATAGTCACGTCTGATCTGACCGAGATAAGCCTGGGGCAGGCTGAGTGCCCCGCTCAGGCTGGCCAGATCGAAGGTGAAGCTGGCCCCCGGCACCAGGGCTCCCACCTCGATGCAGTCGCCCTGGAGTTGCTGCTGCACCGACCCCTGATCGGGCAGCTTGTCGACCAAGAGCCCCCACTGCGTCAGCTGATCCGGATGAAAGCAGAACAGGGGCGTCCCGGGATCCTGCCCCGCTCTCACCTCCACCTGTTGGCTTATTCTCTCCTTACCATTGATGGTGATGTCGAGCTGGTAGCGCCCGGGGGGGATGAAGTCGGCACGGGAGAAGCGGGCCAGGTCGATGTTGACCCCCAGGCTGTCGAGAAGGCGGCTGTCAAACTCGATGTCAGCGGGTGGACTGACCGCTTGTCCTGCCACCTCGTCCCCCATGGCAAGGGGGCACCAGAGCAACAGGGAGAGACAGCAGCCGGCGTGCCAGAGGGCGGTGGCATGAAGGCAGCAAGAGAGGGGCATTCTGGCTGTCACTGTATAGCTCCCCCTCAGCGCCGGCCTGTGCACCGGGAGCGCCGAACCTTGAGTCCAGCTCCGGCATCTTCCGGAATCAATTGAAGACGAATTGGCCCACCTCGCGGGCACCATAGTCGTTGAGCCAATAGAAGGTCACGGCCTTGGCATTGACGGCCCCAGACAGTTGCTCAAGGGGAAAATCGAAGCTGCCCCCCGGCGCCACCATGCCGCCACTTGAGTTGCTGTAGCGCTTCGATGACGCCGTCGCCTGCAGCTCCAGATTGCTGATGCTGACGTGATAGAGGCTGGGGTTGCTGGCACGCAGTGCGTAACCGTCCCCCTGCCGGATCAGGCGCCAGCTCAACTGCCGGGCGGAGCGCTCGACATTGCCAGGCAGCCCGGATGGCCGGTAGAACATCTTGATCCGGGAGCGGAAGGCGAGCTGCACCAGATTCTGACCCGCCTGGGTCGACTTCACGCTCGGCGGCACCTCCAGCACGTTCAGCCAGAACACCGATTCGCGATCCTGGGGCAACCCCTGCCCCACGTAGGCCAGACGCAGGGACTGGCCACGCTGGGCCTCGATGCGGGTGATGGGAGGGGTTACCAGGAAGGGGAGCGCCTCGGCGCCCGGCCGGATGCGGCGATCGCCCGCATCTATCCACACCTGTACCAGCGAAGGGCTGCTCCCCTTGTTGGTCAGCTCCAGGGTGACCTCACGGGCGTTGGCCGGGTAGATGACACGGGTGCCCGAGATCTGAACATGGCCCCAGGCCAGCCAGGGCAGGAGCAGCACGCACCAGAGCATGAGGCTCAGCCCCACCCTGCGGGGCCTATGAATACGAAGCGCCTTCATGACTGAGCGCTCAGTGGTAGTCCAGGGAGTAGATGAGATCCGCCGAGACCAGACCGGCGCCGACGGCACCTGTGGCTATGTACTGGGCGCTGTAGTAGAGGGTGGCCCCCCCGGTGGCACTGAAGTTGACCAGTACGTTGTTGCCTGTGTTGGTCCTCAGATCGATGGGGGTGCTGTTGGCCGAGAGGATCTGCACCTCCACGTTTTGGGCCGGGTTCTTGCCGCCCGAGGCGACGGCCTTGTTGCTGAGGTTGCCCGTGGTCTGCTCCACCCCGATGTTTTCGAAGTAGGCCCGCACCGACCCCGTGGTCGGGCAGCTGGTGAGGGCGAGGTTGAAGCCTGTCGCCCCCGCGGTCTGGCCTATGCTGCCGAGCGCATTGGTGCTGACGGTCGGCAGGGTCACGGTTGCCGACGCCGTACCACCATTGACCGCGATGGCACAGGTCCCGGCGGTCACCTCGCCATTGATGGTAATGACCCCGTTGAAGGCGGCAACGGGTGCCGACATCCCCATGGTGAGTCCGAGTATCAAGAGAGCCTTCGTCTTCATCACAACCTCCACCTGTCCCTGGATGTCGCTGGCGACTGCTTTTCTCCTGCCAGTGCCTTACTGCCTGCCGCCATAGGTGCCATTCAAAGACACCTTTAGTGACATATTAGTAAATAGCACAGGATTCTCAATCCCGCCGCCGTACGACTCCCTTTCCGGCGCCATGGCCCGAGGTGACGGACAGCCGGGCAAGAATGTGGCATCATTTTCCCCCTTTTGATCTCACCGCCTTATTCGATGGAGCCACCATGCGCCGCCTGTTCTTCCTCCTTCTGCTGCTCGGCAGCGCCTCCCTTCATGCCGAACCCGGCTTCATCAGCCGCCTGCTCAACCACCCGGTGCCGGGGGGCGTGGCCGTGGTGCCGCTGGGGGATGGGCCCAAGGCGCCCGCCGCTCGCTATCTGGACAAACCTGTGCTGGTGGTGCACGAAGAGGGACGGCACTGGATTGCCATCGTCGGCATTCCGCTCAAGAGTCAGGCGGGCCCCCATCAGCTGCAGGTGAGCGATGGCCGCACCTTGAATTTCACCGTCGGCAGCAAGCACTATCGCGAGCAGCACATCAAGTTGAAAAACAGCCGCCAGGTCAATCCGCTGGCCGAGGACATGGCGCGCATCAACCGTGAGCTGGCCGAACAAAACAAGGCCTACCAGACCTTCAGTCCTATTCAGCCCAGCAACCTGCTGTTCGACAAGCCGGTCAACGGCCCCCTCTCCAGCCCCTTCGGGCTGCGCCGATTCTTCAACGGCGAGGAGCGCAATCCCCACTCCGGCCTCGACTTCGCGGTCGGCGCCGGCACCCCCATCAAGGCACCGGCCGCCGGCAAGGTGATCCTGATCGGCAACTACTTCTTCAACGGTAATACGGTGTTCGTCGACCACGGCCAGGGGCTCATCAGCATGTTCTGTCACATGTCCAAGATCGACGTGACCCTGGGCCAGAGCCTGCCCCGCGGTGGCATCGTCGGCCGGGTCGGCGCCACCGGCCGCGCCACAGGTCCCCACATGCACTGGAACGTCAGCCTCAACGATGCCCGCGTCGACCCCGCCATCTTCATCGGTGCCTTCAAGCCCTGAACCGGGCAGCACGAAACGACAAAGGCAGCCTGGGCTGCCTTTGTCGTTCATGGAGAGAGGGCGTTAATCACGGGGCTGCGGCATGCTGCCCGGCCTCCTTGCCCATGGCCCGCCACATCACCAGCACCAGCAAGGTGCTGCAGGTAGGCAGCGCCAGCCAGACCCCGGCCACCCCCCACAGGGAGGAGAAACCCCACAGGAAACCGCCTATCAGCACCAGCTTGCCCCCGGTGAGCAGGGAGGCGATGCGGGCCCGGTTGATGGCCTGGAAGTAGGTCGCTCCCACCAGCAGCAGCCCCTCCATGGGCAGACCCCAGAAGTAGAGCCAGATGCCGAGGCTGGCCACCGGCAAGAGGGCCGCGTTGTCACCGGCGAACAGATAGACCACCCCTTCCGGCCAGAGGTAGAGCGGTATCATGCCGCACAGCGCCACCACCAGGGTCACCCCCAACGCCAGGTTGCGCACCCGCAGCACCCGCTGCCAGTTGCCCGCCCCGGCGTTGAAGCTGGCGATGGGCTGGATGCCCATGGCGATCCCCTCGAAGATGAGATAGAAGAAGGCCTCGCTGTAGCTGATGACCCCGTAGGCGGCCACGTGCAGGGAGCTGCCGACCGACAGCAGCGCCTTGTTGTGCAACGCCAGCACCACAGACAGATAGAGGTACATCAGGAAGCTCGACACCCCGAGTCGCAGGGTCTCCCGCATCAGCCGCCAGTCCGGCACCAGGGTATCCAGGCGGATGCGCAGCTGGCTGCGGGGGGTGAAGAAGTGCCACAGGCACAGGCCCCCGGTCACCGCCTGGGAGAGCATGGTGGCGATGGCCGCCCCCGCCAGCCCCCAGGGGATCACCGCCATCAAGAGGTAATCGAGCAGTACGTTGAGCACGCCGCCCCCCACCAGGATCCAGGTGGTGAGGCCGGGTCGCCCGTCGTTGCGCAGCAGGGCGGTGAACGCCATGGAGAGCACGGCAAAGACTCCGAGCCAGGCGTACCACTGCAGGTAGGCGAAACCGGCGTCGAAGATGACCCCCTCGGCCCCCATCCAGATCAGCATCTCCTTGCCGTACCGGATGCCGATGAAGGCGAGCACGGCGGAGGCGATGAGTACCATCACCAGCGCATTGCCGACTATGTGACGCGCCTTTGCCTGCTCCCCCTTGCCCAGATAGAACGAGGCGAGCGACGAGGAGCCCATGCCGATCAGCGCCCCCACCGCATAGAGTACGGCGCAGATGGGGTAGGCCAGCATCATGCCGGCCAGGCCGTCCTGGCCCAGGATATGGCCGACGAAGATGCCGTCTATGGTGACATAGACGCCGGTGACCAGCATGGCGGCCACCGTCGGGGTGACGTAACGCAGGAAGAGGCGAGAGAGGGGGGCCGTGCCCAGATCGACAGTGGACATAAATTGCTCAAGGGAGGGGAACGGCCAGAATAATAGCCAAACAAGACCCGGATCACCCGTTATTTATGTTGCAGATCATTAATGTGGAAGGCTTTACCCACCCCTGCCCCTGCTTTAGGCTAAGGCGACTTCTCATGAACGGAAACGTGCGCCATGTTGCAACGCCTGCTCTGCCTGATGCTCTGTCTCAGCCTGCTCCCCTTCTCCGCTGCCCAGGCCGATGATGCCGTCACTCAGGTGGAAGAGTTGCTGCAAAGCGTCCCCAAGACCGACAGCCCCGAGAACCAGCAACTGCGGGAGAGCTATCAGCAGGCGCTGCAGTATGCCCGGGATGCCCAGCGCTATCGGGAGCAGGGCAAGGCCTATCAGCAGATCCTCATCGACTACCCCAAGGAGTCGGCCCGTCTCAAGGAGAGCCTGCACAACTATCAGCCCCAGTCCCGCCCGCCCCTCTCCTCCCTCAAAGAAGAGGCACTGCGCCAGGCCATTGGCCTGAGCAGCAACCGCCAGATCAACCTGCGCAAGGAGCGCCAGGCGGTGACCGACAGCCTCAACCAGCTGGAGAGCACGGGCCAGGAGTACCATGTGCGGGTCGATGAGCTGCGCAAGCAGTTGCTGCAGACCCGCTCCCAGCTCGATCGCTTGAGCTTCAGCAACGAGTCGGATCGCCTGCAGGAGGCCCAGCAACTGGCCACCCGCCTCAAGGAGCAGAGCCTGTCGGACCGGATCCAGATGCTGGAGCTGGAGCAGCTCTCCGCCCAGCAGCGCAACGATCTCGGCAAACTGAAGCTGCAGGAGCTCAACCTCGCCATCACAGACGAAGATGAGTGGCAGAACAGCCTGCTCAACCAGCAAAACCAGCTGCGGCGGGAAAAAACGGAGCAGGCGCTGGCGGAAAGCGAGCGGCTGCGCCGGCAGCTCACCTCGGATCTGCCCCTGCTGCAGGAGCAGCAACAGCAGAACCAGGCGCTCTCCCTGCAACTCGGCGCCCTGGAAGATCAGATAGAGCGGGTACAGGACGAGCAGCGCGGCATCGACACCTCCCTGTCAGGACTGAACGATCTGGTCAACTCGGTGCGCGAGCAACTGGAATGGCTACAGATAAGCAACGCCTACGGCGAAAACCTGCGCAGCAAGCTGGCCGATCTGCCCAACTACTTCCCCCTGGAGAAGCTGGAGTCCGACATCGTCAAGGCGCGCATGGCGAAGTACCAGTACGAGACAGAGCAGGATGCCTTGAAGGATACAGTGCAGATCCGCAACAACCTGCTCAGCGGGGATGAGATCACCCTGGACAGGGCCCAGCAGGCCGTGCTCGACAACCTGCTCAAGGCCAGACGGCAACTGCTGACCCGGCTCAACGACGCCTCAGATACCCTCATTCAGGAGCAGACCCGGCTCAAGCTGCTCTACAGCCGCCAGAACAGCAAGATCGACGAGATCCGCGAGATCAGTGCCAGCCACCTGTTCTGGATGCCGGACGTGCGCCCGCTCACCCCGGCCGTCTTGCTCGGCGTGCCCACCGCCCTGAGCCTGCTGCTCGATCCCGTCAACTGGCTGCAACTGCCCAGAGCCATAGTGGAGAACAACCCCATGACCCTGACCCTGGCGGGGCTCGGTCTGCTGGTGCTGGCCTGGTGCTGGGCCAAGCTGGGGCGCCACCTGGTGCAGTACAGCCACTACATAGCCCCGCGCATCGGCAAGGTGACCCAGGACAAGTTCAGCCTCACCAGCCGGCTGCTGGTGCGCTCCCTGCTCGCGGCCCTGCCACTGCCCGCCATGGTGCTGATGATGCGCGGCCTGCTGGACGGCGCCTGGCAATACCCCTTCGCGGTGGCCGTGGCCCGGGGCCTTGGCGAGATCTGGTTCCTGCTGCTGGCGCTGCTGGTCGCCCGCCATCTGACCCTGGAGAAGGGGATCCTGATCCTCCATTTCCGCTGGCCGAAGGAGCCGGTGCAGCGGGTCTGGGGCCAGTTCCGCACCCTGCTGCTGGTGCTGATCCCCAGCTTCTTCGTGCAGGGCATGGCCAACAGCTATCAGGAGCACGCCTTCTACGACTCCCTGGGTCGCCTCGCCTTCATCGTCGGCGCCCTCTGGCTGCTGCTGTTCTTCGCCCGCCTCAACCGGGAGAAGCTGCCGCTCACCTGGGGCCAGGCGGACATGACCAAGCCCCATCTTCTGCACCACTTCATCTGGAACAGCCTGATGCTGGCCCCCCTGCTGGCGGTGCTGGGCTCCCTGTTTGGCTACTTCTATACCTCCCGCATCCTGCTGCGCCAGCTGGAACTGAGCCTGCTGGCGGGGCTCGGCTGCCTGCTGGTCTACTACCTGGCCCATCGCTGGATGCTGATCCAGCGCCGCCGCCTCGCCTTCGATCGCGCCAAGAGCAAGCGGGCCGAGATCCTGGCCCAGCGGGAGCGTGACGAGGACGATCTCAGCTCCGAGATCCCGGACGTGGTGGAAGAGCCCGAGCTGGATCTGGACACCATCAGCGCCCAGTCGCTGGGCCTGGTGCGCACCCTGCTGATGCTGGGCTTCACCATGCTGGTGGTGGTGCAATGGTCGGATCTCAACTCGGCCTTCAGCTTCCTCAGCAGCATCGAGGTGTGGCAGGTGAGCAGCAAGGTGGCCGGCATAGAGCAGCTCTCCGCCATCACCTTGCAGGATCTGATGCTGACCGCCTTCGCCTTCATCCTGACGGTGGTCACCGCCCGCAACTTGCCGGGGCTGATGGAGCTCACCCTGCTCCAGCACCTGAGCCTCTCCCCCGGCACCGGCTTCGCCCTGACCACGGTCAGCAAGTATCTGGTGATCCTCATCGGCGCCCTCACCGGCTTCTCCATGCTCGGCATCGACTGGTCCAAGACCCAGTGGCTGGTGGCGGCGCTCTCGGTGGGCCTGGGCTTCGGTCTGCAGGAGATCTTCGCGAACTTCGTCTCCGGCCTCATCATCCTTTTCGAGAAGCCGATCCGGCTCGGCGATACCGTCACCATTCGTGATCTGACCGGCACAGTCACCAAGATCAAGACCCGCGCCACCACTATCGTGGACTGGGACAGGAAGGAGATCATTGTCCCCAACAAGGCCTTCATCACGGAGCAGTTCATCAACTGGTCCCTGTCCGATGCCATCACCCGGGTCAAGCTGCGCATCCGCATCGGCCTGACCCAGGAGCCCAAGCGGGTGCAGCAGCTGCTGGAGCAGTGCGTACAGGAGTCCACCCTGGTGCTGGATACCCCCACCCCCGAGGTGTTCCTGATCGAGTTCACCGACTCGGCCCTCATCTACGAGATCCGGCTCTATGTAAACAACATGGATCACCGTATGCCGATCACCCATGAAGTCCATTCGCTGATCCTGGAGAAACTCAACCAGCTCGGCATGCCTCTGCCCCACCAGCAGATCGACATTCGGATGAGCCGGGGCTGACAGACCCCCTCCCGCCTCCCCCTTAGTGAGGGCGAGGGAGGGGTTGTTATGACAACAGGAGCCAATCATGCAGATCATTGCCCATCGCGGTGCCAGCAAGCTGGCGCCGGAGAACACCCTCAAGGCGATGGAGATAGCCATCGCACTCGGAGTCGGCGCCATCGAGCTCGACGTGCAGCAGGCAGACGGCGAGCTCTGGGTCTTCCACGACCGGCGGCTGGAGCGTTGCACCGACGGCCACGGGGTGCTGACCGAGCAGTCCCGGGACTATCTGGCGAGCCTGGATGCGGGTGACGGGGAGCGGATCCCGACCCTGTGGCAGGTAATGAGCCTGATTGCCGGGCGCTGCGAGCTGCATATAGAGCTCAAGGGGGCGCACACCGCCGAGCCGGTGGCGGCCCTGACCCGGCGGGCCGAGCGCGAGCTCGGCTTCACCCCGGCCCACTGGGTCGTCTCCTCCTTTCACCATCCCGAGCTGGCGCACTTCGCCCGGCTGCGGCCGGATCTGCGCCTCGGGGCCCTGACCGCCAGCCTGCCGCTGCACGGTGCCCGCTTCGCCGAAGAGCTGGGAGCCTGGTCGCTGAATTGCGACGTGGATTTTGTCGACGCCGGGCTGGTGGCGGATGCCCATCGCCGTGGGCTCAAGATCCTGGTCTACACGGTCGACGAGTTGAGTGATGGGGCTGCATTGGCGGCCATGGGTGTCGATGGCATCTTTACCAACCGGCCAGATCGATTCAGCTGAGTATCGGCGCGGCCTGGCGGCCTATCAGGAGGTGAAAAAAGATCGAAAATTTCCTGTTCACCGGGATACATAAAGTCCACTTTCAGCCGATACAGAGTTGGCTCATAACAATAACAAACACCACACGGATCTCAGACTGACGCTCACAAGGATGTAAACATGAATCTATCCATCAAGAACAAGCTGGTCCTCGCCATCGGGGCCATTATCCTGGTCATCTCCAGCCTGCAGGTCTGGTACAACACCACCCAGCTGCGCAGCGAAACCCAGCGGCTGATCTGGAGCTTCATCGACGACAGCTCCATCGCCAACGTCAAGGGCATCTCCCGCTGGCTCGATGCGCGCATCGGCCTGGTCACCGCCACCAAGGAAGCCTTCACCAAGGAGGATGAGCCCCTCAGCCACCTGGCCCAGTCCATGAACGCAGGCAACTTCGACCTCGTCTATGTGGGCACCAAGGATGGCCGGATGATCCAGAGCAAGCAGACCAACCTGCCCGCTGGCTATGATCCGCGCCAGCGTCCCTGGTACAAGGACGCCATGGCGGCCGGCAAGCTCGCCATCACGGCTCCCTATGCCGATGCCTCGTCTGGCAACCTCATCATCACCATCGCCGAGCCCTTCAGCCGTGGCAACACCGACGGCGTCATCGCCGGTGACGTCTCCATCGACGGCCTGGTGCGCGACGTGCTGGCCATCAACTCGGAAGGCACCTACGCCATCCTGGTGGACAGCAACGGCACCATCATAGCCCACCCGGACAAGGCGCTGACCCTCAAGCCCGCCACCGCCCTCTCCCCCGAGCTGACGGCGGCCAAGGTCAACGAACTGGCCCATGACAACACCATCTCCGAGATGGATATCAGCGGCAAGGCCAGCGTGTTCGACCTCACCGAGATCCCCAACACCAACTGGTATTTCGGCATAGTGGTAGACAAGGCGGTCGCCTACCAGTCCGTCTCCCGCATGGTCACCTCAGCCCTGCTGCAAGGTCTGCTGACCATCCTCATAGTCGCCGGTTTCTCCTACGTGGCCATCAACAGCTCCCTGGCCCCGCTGAAGACCCTCGGCGAGGCGATTGCGGATCTCTCCCGCGGCAACGGTGACCTGACCCGCCGCATCAAGATCGAGCGGGAAGACGAGGTCGGCACAGTCGCCAAGCACGTCAACACCTTCATCGAACGCATCCACGTCATGGTGCAGGACATCTCCAACTCCTCCGGGCAGCTCAACCAGCAGGCCAGGTCCTCCCACGACATGGCGGAGAAATCCAACCAGGGTCTGGCGCGCCAGCAGAACGAGATCTCCCAGATAGCCACAGCGGTGCACGAGATGTCCGCCACCGCCGTCGAGGTCGCCAGCAATGCCGAGCAGACCGCGGAGGCAGCCCGCAGCTCCTCCAGCAGTTGCGAGCACGGCAAGCAGGTGATCGCCCGCAACCAGCGCTCCATCACGGATCTCGCCACCCAGGTCAAGCAGGCCTCCGGCATCATCCAGGAGCTGGAGAAGAACGCCCAGGAGATCAACACCATACTCTCCACCATCCAGGGCATCGCCGAGCAGACCAACCTGCTGGCACTCAACGCCGCCATCGAGGCCGCCCGGGCCGGTGAGCAGGGTCGCGGCTTTGCGGTGGTCGCCGACGAGGTGCGGGTGCTGTCACAACGCACTCACAGCTCCACCGTCGAGATCCGCAGCATGATAGAGACGCTGCAGCGCAACACCCAGGGGGCCGTCAGCACCATGCACGAGGGCCAGCTGCTGGCCCAGAACAGCGTGGAAGACGCGAACGATGCCACCCAGGCCCTGGAGCAGATCACCACCTCCATCAACCAGATCTCCGACATGGCGACCCAGATCTCCAGTGCCGCCGAGGAGCAGCGGGCGGTGACCGACGAGGTCAGCCGCAATATCCAGGCGGTCAAGGACGTCTCGGACGAGCTGGCGGTGGATGCGGACAGCTCCCGCAATCTCTCGGCTCAACTTAAAAATATTTCAGGTGAGCTCAACAATCAGGTCGGCATGTTCCGCATCTGATCGAGCCAATGAAAAGGGGCCGTCCAGGCCCCTTTTTTTATATAAACCCTTTTCGTTTCAATGGTTATAATTCCCCTTCGACAGCGGACACTCTGTGATCCGCCTCTCCATTCGAGTATCCTTCTGACGCAACTGATGCCTGCCCTGACTATATTCGCATTACTTTTTTCGATGTTTTTTCAGCAGCCCCCAAGGTGATAATAGTTATCACTAAACATTTCTGATAAAAAACTTAAAAACTTTAGGGGTAATACCTAAAAAGAGAGGCATTTCTCATTTTTTTGAAAGAAAACTACGTACAATCTTGGGGTTAAAATCACCAGAGTAGCGAGTACGGCTGATCCAGATCACTGATGGATGGCGATAATGACGGCATTTTCATCCAAGGAATGGGGTGGTTGTAATAAAAACCACCGTTGCCAAGCACTAAAACAAAGCAGTTTGACTTGCATCAAGCCTGAATTTTTTTCATAGAGCAAAATCGTGCCCAGCAAATCTATCCCTAAGGAGGCAGATGTGGATATTATCAAGACCGATGTTGCCATCATCGGTGCCGGTGGCGGTGGCCTGCGTGCCGCAATCGCCATTGCAGAAGCCCACCCGGAGCTGGAAATCGCCCTGATTTCCAAGGTCTATCCGATGCGCAGCCACACAGTGGCCGCCGAAGGTGGCGCCGCAGGCGTCGTCCGTGATGACGACTCCCTCGAAAACCACTTCAACGACACCGTCTCCGGTGGCGACTGGTTGTGTGAGCAGGACGTGGTCGAGTACTTCGTCAACAACGCCACCAACGAGATGATCCAGCTGGAGCACTGGGGCTGCCCCTGGAGCCGCAAGCCGGATGGCAAGGCCAACGTCCGCCGCTTCGGCGGGATGAAGATCCCGCGCACCTGGTTCGCCGCAGACAAGTCCGGTTTCCACATTCTGCACACCCTGTTCCAGACCTCCATCAAGTACCCGACCATCAAGCGCTATGACGAGCACTTCTGTCTGGATCTGATCGTGGAAGATGGCCGCGTCCAGGGCGTACTGACCTTCGACATCCAGAACGGCATCACCCGTTTCATCCAGGCAAAGTCAGTGGTGCTGGCCACCGGCGGTGCCGGTCGCGTTTACCGCTACAACACCAACGGTGGCATAGTCACCGGCGACGGCATGGCGCTGGCCTACCGTCACGGCGTGCCCCTGCGTGACATGGAGTTCGTCCAGTATCACCCGACCGGTCTGCCGGGCACCGGCATACTGATGACCGAAGGTTGTCGTGGTGAGGGTGGCATCCTGCTCAACAAGGATGGCTACCGCTACCTGCAAGACTACGGTCTGGGCCCGGAAACCCCGGTCGGCCAGCCGAAGAACAAGCACATGGAGCTGGGTCCCCGTGACCGTCTCTCCCAGGCATTCTGGCAAGAGCAGCAGAAAGGCCGCGTGATCCAGGGCCCCATGGGCGACGTGGTTCACCTCGATCTGCGCCACCTCGGCGAGAAGTACCTGAAAGAGCGTCTGCCCTTCATCTGCGAACTGGCCAAGGCCTACGTGGGTGTGGATCCGGTCAAGGAGCCGATCCCGGTCCGTCCGACTGCCCACTACACCATGGGCGGCATCGAGACTGACGGCAAGTGCGCCACCCGCATGCCAGGCCTCTACGCCGCTGGCGAGTGTGCCTCCGTCGGTCTGCACGGCGCCAACCGTCTGGGCTCCAACTCCCTGTCCGAGATAGTGGTCTTCGGCAAGGTGGCCGGTGAGCAGGCAGCCGAATTCGCGGCGACCCAGCAGCACGGCAACACCGAAGCACTGGCCGCCAAGGCCGAGGCGCTCATCAAGCAGCACCTCTCCCTGCTCGACATCGACGGGACCGAAAACCCGGCCGATATCCGCAACGAACTGGGCATGTCCATGGAAGCCGGCGTCGGTATCTACCGTACCGAAGAGCTGATGCAGGGCACCATCGACAAGATCAACGAGCTGAAGGCCCGTTACAAGAAGGTCAAGATCAACGACAAGTCCTCTGTCTTCAACACCGACCTGCTGTACGCCATCGAACTGGGCTACATGCTGGACGTGGCCGAAGCCATGGCCCATTCCGCCATCAACCGCAAAGAGTCTCGTGGTTCCCACCAGCGTCTGGACGGTTACGAAGAGCGGGATGACGTGAACTACCTCAAGCACTCCCTCTCCTTCTACAACCAGGAAGGCGCCCCGACCATCGATTACTCCGATGTGAAGATCACTAAATCCCAACCGGCAAAACGTGTCTATGGCTCCGAGGGTGAGCAACAAGACAAGGCTAAACTGGCAGCGGACACTGAGTCCCAACCGGTTAAACCAGTACCCGGTTCCGAGGGTGAGAAACAAGACGAGGCTAAGAAGAATGGCTGAGATGATCGAAATTGAAATCCTGCGCTACCGTCCCGAGCAGGATAACGAGCCCTGGATGCAGACCTTCCAGGTGCCTTACCTGAAAGAGATGTCCCTGCTGGATGCCCTGCAATACATCAAGGATCAGCTCGACTCCACCCTGAGCTTCCGCTGGTCCTGCCGGATGGCGATCTGCGGCTCCTGCGGCATGATGGTCAACGGCATTCCGAAGCTGGGCTGCAAGACCTTCCTGCGGGATTACCTGCCGGGCAAGATGACCATAGAGCCCCTCAACAACTTCCCGATCGAACGCGACCTGGTGGTCGACATGTCCGATTTCATCGAGAAGCTGGAGAGCATCAAGCCTTACATCATCCCGTCCGAGCCGCGCAACCTGTGCGACGGCGAGTACACCCAGACCCCAGCTGACATGGCGAAGTATCACCAGTTCTCCATGTGCATCAACTGTGGCCTGTGCTACGCCGCCTGCCCGCAGTACGGCATCAACAAGAAGTTCACCGGTCCCGCGGCCCTGGCGCTGGCTTATCGCTACAACGCCGACAACCGCGACAGCGCGTCCAAAGAGCGGATGAAGATCATCAGCCAGGACGAAGGCGTCTGGGGCTGTACCTTCGTGGGTTACTGCTCTGACGTGTGCCCGAAAGGCGTAGACCCGGCCGCAGCCATCCAGCTTGGCAAGGTCGAGAGCGCCAAGGACTACATGATCGCCATGTTCAAGCCGGATTGAGACCAGGAGTGAGACCATGAACAACACCCAAAGCAAACGTAAGCCCTACGTGCGCGAGATGAAGAAAGACTGGTGGCTGAAGAATGCCTTCTACACCGGTTACATGATCCGCGAAGGCACCAGCATCTTCGTCTCCATCTATGCCGTGGTGCTGATGTGGGGTCTGCTGCGTCTGGTGCAGGGTCAGGAGGCGTTCAACGGCTGGCTGGAATCCCTGCAGAGCCCGGTTGCCATCCTGTTCCATGTCATCGCGCTGGCAGCCTGCCTGTTCCACGCCAAGACCTGGTTTGCCCTGGCTCCCAAGGCCATGCGCATCTTCCGTGGCGAAGACCTGGTGCCGGAGAAGCCGATCGTCATCGCTCAATATGTGGCGCTGGCGGCGGTATCCCTGCTGATCCTGATCATCGTGGCTTGAGGAGATTAATGATGAGACGTTCTGACGAACCCATTTACTGGGGACTCTTTGGTGCCGGTGGCATGGTGGTTGCCATGCTGCTGCCGGTGATTGTCCTCATTACCGGTCTGCTGGTGCCCATGGGCATCATGGACGTGGAGACCATGAGCTTTGAGCGCGTGCACGCCTTCGCCAGCTCCTGGTGGGGTGCCTGCATACTGCTGGTGATCATAGCCCTGCCCATCTGGCACGGCATGCACCGCATCTACCACGGCCTGCACGACCTTGGGATCCACACCACCAAGCTGCACCACTATGTGTTCTATGGCTTCGCCTTCCTGGTGTCCGCCATCACGGTCGGTCTGCTGATGGTGCTGGTACTCCAGTAATCCTTAGGTTGCCAGCAACAGATGATAAAACCGGGCCCAGTGCCCGGTTTTTGTTTGGCTGTCGTTTAGCCTGCGGGCTAAGGACGCAGCGATGGCTCCGGCCACAGGGCCCGCAGGGGCGCCGGCATGGCGCCGAGGCGAAGCAGCGGGGTCTGGTGCCACTGCGCCAGCTTTTGCAGCGCCTTCTCCAGATCCTGCGCCAGGCTGGCGCTCACCCTGACCCCCTGCTCCAGATAGAGGCTCTTGACCTCGAACACCCCCTCCTTGCGATGGGCCTTGGCATCCAGACGCCCCACCAGCTGGCCCCGACGCAGCAACGGCAGCACGAAGTAGCCGTACTGGCGCTTGGGGGCCGGGGTGTAGCACTCGATGCGATAATCAAAGCCAAAGAGTTCGCTGGCCCGCTTGCGATCCCACACCAGGGGATCGAAGGGCGAGAGCACGGCTGTGTGGGTCGCCTTGAGACTGCCGGCCTGGGCCCGGGCCAGCTCATCGGAGAGCGATGCGTGCACGAAGGCCCCGTGCTGCCAGCCCTCCACCCGCACCGGCAACAGCTCCCCCTCGTCCGCCAGCTGATGGAGCAGGGCGTCGTATTTGCCGCGCCGCAGGCGGTAGTAATCCGCCACCCAGCCGGTCTTGACCAGCCCCAGCGCCCGGCAGCTGGCGCGCACCATGTCTCGTTGGGCGAGCTCAGGGCTCGGCAGATCCCGCCCATCGTCCCACTCGGGCATGACTCGTTCGGCGAGATCGTAGACCCGCTGGAAGTTGCGCCGCTCGCGCACCATCAGGCGCCCTGCGGTGAACAGCACCTCCAGATGGCGCTTCTCGGGCTTCCAGTCCCACCAGCCGTTGCCCTTGCCCTCCTTGCGCTCAAAGTCGGCGGCCCGCACCGGCCCATCCCTGCGAATCCGCTCGACTATCTGCTCTATCTCGCCGACGTGGGTCTTGAGCCACTGGGCGGAGAACTTCCAGCCCATGGCGGCGGGATCCAGCATGCGATGGCGCAGCAGCCGGTAATCCTCGCGAGGGACGAAGCAGGCCTCGTGGGCCCAGTATTCGAAGAGATCACCCTCGGCCAGCAACTGTTCCAGCCAGCGCGGATCGTAGTGGCCGAGCCGGCTGAACAGCACCAGATAGGGGCTGCGGGCCACCACAGAGATGGTGTCTATCTGCAGCAGCGCCATGCGCCTTATGCAGGCCAGCAGATCGGAGGGAGCAGCCTTGGCGCGGCGCGGGGTCAGCAGCCCCTGGGCTGCGAGTTGCAGGTGGCGGGCGTCTTGCAATGACAAATGGGGGATCGACATGAAGATAGGGGCATCCGTTCCTGGGTGTCAGGCCACCAGCATGCCCAAGCCGCCGCCAAATGAAAACGCCCCGTTCAGGGTTTGGTGAACACGGCCACATCGGCGTGGGGGAAGCAGAGCTCCGCCTGCCAGCGGGCCGCCAGGGCGCGAAACGAGGCCTCGGCGAAGAAGACGATGTGGGTCGGATCGTGGCGGTAGCGCCACGTCTTGAAGCGCTCGTCACCGAGTACCCGCTGGGTCTGCAACACCAGCACACCGCCGGGGTTGAGGCAGGCCCAGAGGCCGTCCAGCAGGGCGCGGGGGGCGGCCAGGTGCTCGATCACCTCGGTGCTGGTGATGAAATCGTACCGCCTTGTCAGCAGTTCGGGCTGGTCGGCGTAGAACTTGTCGTAACCCACCATCTCAAAGCCCGCCTCCCGTCCCATGGCGATGAGGGCAGGCCCGGGGCCGCAGCCGAAATCGAGGCCGCTGGCAGGAGGGCTCACTCGGGAGAGCACCTCGCCGAAGGCCCGCATCAGGAAGCCGCGGTAGCGGGGATCGTCCACCTGGTTGTCGTGCCCGTCATAGACCGCCTTCTCGGCCACATCGTCCAGGTGATCCGCCTCATCCAGCCAGACCAGCTCGCACGCCAGGCAACGGTGATAGCGCTTGCCCACCACCGGCAGGGGGTAGCTGTGGCGAGCCGAGCAGAGGGGGCAGATGGCGCTTGATGACATGACGGATCCTCCTGGGTGACAGCCGCGCAGATTGCCTGCCCGCCGCCTTGCTGACAACTTTTTTTACTCCTTAAGGGTTTCTTAAGTTTGCCCTTTTACTCTCAAGCCATCCCAAGAGAAGGAGCCAACCATGACCATAGAGATCCAAGCCCCCTACAGATTGCTGCTGGCACAGTCCCCGCAGCAGGTCATGGCGCTGCAAGCCTATATCCAGGCCGCCTACACCCTCGAATTCAACGCCCGCATTCCCCATTTTCTGCCCTGCCTGCTCGGGCTCTACCGGGCCGATGGGGTGCTGGTCGGCGCCTGTGGCCTCAACCACGCCAGCACGGGGGAGCGTGAGCAGCCCCTCTATCTGGAGCAGTATCTGGAGCAGCCCATCGAGGCCGCCATCGAAACCCGCCTCGGGGTACGTCCGGCCCGCAGCCGCATCATCGAAGTGGGCAACCTCGCCTGCAGCGAGCCGGGCAATGCCCGCCTGATGTTTGCCGCCCTGTGCCGGTTGCTGTGTGACAACGCCCTCGACTACGTGGTGTTCACCGGCACCGCCAAGCTGCGCAACAGCTTTGCCCGGCTGCGCCTCAACCCGGTAGAGCTGGCCCCTGCCCAGGCCCATCAGGTGGGGGAAGACGCCAGCGCCTGGGGGGAATACTACCGCTGCCAGCCCAAGGTGATGGCGGGGGACATCAACCAGGGGCGCGAGGTGCTCGCCCAGAGCAGCCTGCTGCTCAACCTGCTGGGGCCCATGCCCATGCTTTTTAACCATGCCGGCCATGACAAGAGGTGCGCCCAATGAGCCTGTTCGACGCCATCGCCCGCCACGCCAGCCTGACGCCGCAACGACCGGCACTGCAAGGCAGCCAGGGAGAGCTGGATTACCAGACCCTGTGGCATCAGATCCAGCACCTGGCCGACCGCTTGCAGCAAGCCGGCATTCGCCGCCTAGCCCTGCAGCTCGACAACGGTCTGCCCTGGGCGCTGATCGATCTGGCCTGCACCCGGGCCGGGATAGTGGTCATTCCCGTGCCCCACTTCTTCAGCCCGGCGCAGCAGGCGTGGCTGCTGGAGAGCAGCGGGGCCGATGCCCTGGTGGGCCCCGAGCATGAGGGCTGGCAGGCCGCCGCCCCCCTCATCCTGATGACGGGGGCCGCCGATGAACAGGCGCTGCCCCTGTGGCGGCGCACCCCGGTCGCCCCCCCGGCCCTGCCCCTGGGCACCGCCAAGATCACCTATACCTCGGGCACCACGGGCCAGCCCAAGGGGGTCTGCCTGTCCCTTGCCCAGATGACGGCGGTCTGCGAGTCACTGGCCCTGCGGGTCACACCGGCCGGGGTCGAACAGCACCTGACCCTGCTGCCCCTGGCCACCCTGCTGGAGAACCTGACCGGTCTGTACGTGCCGCTGCTCACCGGCGCCTGCAGCCGCATCCCCTCCCTCGGCGAGCTCGGCTTCACCGGATCCAGCACCCTCGACCCGGCCATGCTGGGCCAGGCCCTGGCACGCTGGCCCAGCCACAGCCTGGTGCTGGTGCCCGAGCTGTTGCGCCTGCTGCTGGCGCTGTGCGCCAACACCCAGGCCCTGGCCGAACGGCTCAAGGGGCTGCGCTTCGTCGCCGTCGGTGGCGGCAAGGTCGCCCCCGATCTCATCCGCCATGCCCGCGCCCTGGGGCTCCCTGTCTATGAGGGCTATGGCCTGTCGGAATGCGGCTCTGTCGTGGCGCTCAACGGCCCTGACGCCGACCTGATGGGCAGCGTCGGCCGCCCCCTGCCCCACTGCCAGGTCACCCTGGCCGCCGATGGCGAAGTCATGGTGAGCGGCAGCGCCATGCTCGGCTATCTGGGGGAAGAGAGCACTGCAGGCGAGCCTGCTGACTTGCAGATCGCCACCGGGGATCTGGGTCACCTGGACGCAGAGGGCTACCTGCACATCACGGGGCGCAAGAAGAACGTCCAGATCACCGCCTTTGGCCGCAACTTTTCGCCGGAGTGGGTGGAAGCCCAGGCCCAGCTCTGTCCGGCCATCGCCCGCATAGTGATCTTCGGTGACGGCCAGCCCGCCAACGTCGCCCTGATCCAGCCGCTGCCGGGCAGCCAGTCCCAATTACCCGAGCAGATTGCCCGGCTCAACCAGCAATTGCCCGATTACGCCCGCATCCATCACTGGCTGCCGGTGGCGCTGGATCAGCACCCCGGCCTGCTGACGGCCAACGGCCGCCCCCGTCGCAACGAGATTTATCACCACTTTTCCCGGCAGATCGACCAATGCCTGACCCAAGGCCTCACAGGAGAGACCTCATGAGCTTCTACCAGACCCTGCAACACGCCACCGCCTCCGAGCGCGAGCACCTGTTCAATGCCCCCATCATCGAGGCCTGCCGCCGCGGCGACATCAGCCGGGAGACCTACCTCGCCTTCCTGGCAGAGGCTTACTACCACGTGCGCCACACTGTGCCGCTCCTGATGGCTACCGGCGGCAAGCTGGGACAGGAGTATGAGTGGGTGCGCGGCGCCATCCGGGAGTACATAGACGAGGAGTACGGTCATCAGGAGTGGATCCTGAACGACATCCGCGCCTGCGGCGGTGACGCCGAGGCGGTGCGCCACGGCCAGCCGGGTCTGCCCATAGAGCTGATGGTGGCCTTCCTCTACGACCAGATCCAGCGCGGCAACCCCATGGGCTTCTTCGGCATGGTGCAGGTGCTGGAGGGCACCAGCGTCGCCATCGCCCTGACGGTGGCGGACCAGCTCAAGAGCGGTCTGGGCCTGCCGCCCCAGGCGATGAGCTACCTGAGCTCCCACGGCGCCCTGGATCAGGAGCACCTCAAGTTCTTCGAGTCCCTGATGAACCGGGTGGAAGACCCGGCGGATCAGGTCGCCATCATTCATTCGGCCAGGGTGGTCTACCGCCTCTATGGCGACATGCTCCATCAGCTCACGGGATCCTGCCAATGAAGCTTGAAGGGAAACGCATACTGCTCACCGGCGCCAGCGGCGGCATAGGGGAAGCCCTGGCCATGGAGTTGGCGGCCCAGGGGGCGCACCTGCTGCTGCACGGACGCCGGGCCAGCGCCCTGGATCGCCTGCGCAAGGAGCTGCCTCATTCCGAACGCCACCAGACGGTGACCGCCGATCTGGGCTCGCCCCAGGAGCGGGCCAGGCTGTTGCAACACCCGGCGCTGGAGCAGGGGCTGGATGTGCTCATCAACAGCGCGGGCTGCAACCAGTTTGCCTGGCTGGAAGACCAGAGCGGCGAGCAGGTGACGCGCCAGCTGCTGCTCAACATAGAGGCGCCCATCCAGCTCACCCGCGCCCTGCTGCCCCGGCTGCGCAAGCCCGCCGTCATCATGAACATAGGCTCCAGCCTCGGGGCCATCGGCTATGCCGGTTACAGCGTCTATTGCGCCAGCAAGTTCGCCCTGCGGGGCTTTAGCGAGTCTCTGGGGCGGGAGCTGGAGGGCACCGGCATCAAGGTGCTGCACTTTGCCCCCCGCGCCACCCGCACTCACCTCAACTCCCAGGCGGCCTACGCCATGAACGCCGAGCTCGGCACCCGGACCGACAGCCCCCAGGACGTGGCCGAGGAGGCCGTCATCGCCCTGTGCAACGAGACGCGCCGCAGCTGGCTCGGCTGGCCGGAGAAGTTGTTCGTGCGGCTCAATGCCCTGCTGCCCGCCCTGGTCGACAAGGCGCTGGCCAGACAACTGCCCATCATAGAACGCCATGCCCGCCACCCTGTCCCCCTGGCCACAGATCACGGGGACAACCCCGCCTGTGCCACACACGAGAAGGAACATTGAGATGAAACACGCCACTTTCCGCCCCCGATTTGGTCACAGTCTCCTGCTGCTCGCCCTGGCAAGCAGCCTGGTTCAGGCCGCCGATGCCCTGCCCACCATTCAGCAGCAGTGGGCCCACTGCCAGTATCAAGAGACCGGCAAGGCCAAGGAGAGCTGTCTGGAGACCCTGAGCGCCCAGGCGGAGCAGGCCAGTGCCAAGGAGGCCTTTCGCACCGATCTGCTGATCTGGTCCGCCATCGTCAAGAGCACCTGGGCCGGCGCCAAGGGCGGCCTCGGGGCCCTCAGCCTGGTGAAGGAGGCCAAGGCCAAGCTGGAGATCGCCATCAAGCAGGATCCCAAGGCGCTGGAGGGCTCCGCCTACACCAGCCTGGGCTCCCTCTACTACCAGGTGCCGGGCTGGCCGGTCGGCTTCGGGGATGACGACAAGGCCGAGCAGTTGCTCAAGCAGGCGCTCGCCATCAACCCCACCGGCATAGATCCCAATTTCTTCTACGGCGACTTCCTGCTGGATCAGGGGGACAAGGCCCAGGCGAAGATCTATCTGGACAAGGCCCTGGCCGCCCCGGCCAGACCGGGCCGCGAGGCGGCGGACGAAGGACGCAGGACGGAAATCCGCGAACGTCTCGCCAAGCTATAAACACAAGCAGATCAGTGCGCTATTTAAACTCTGCCCACCAACTTGCATACTGGTGGGCAGCGTCATTTGAGGGAGAGAACAATGCGAGTCCTGTTGGTAGAAGATGACGTCATGCTGGGGGATGGCATGGTGGATGCCCTGCGCAGCAGCGGTTACACAGTGGACTGGCTGCAGCAGGGGTTGCCCGCCCTGTCGGCGCTCAAGAGCGAGGAGTTCGCCGCCCTCATCCTGGATCTCAATCTGCCGGACATCGACGGCATCAGCCTGCTGCGCAAGCTGCGCCGGGAGGGACAGACGCTGCCGGTGCTCATCCTCACCGCCCGGGATGCCCTGGACGATCGGGTGCTGGGGCTGGATGCGGGCTCCGATGACTACATGGTCAAGCCCTTCGCCCTGCAGGAGCTCAACGCCCGCCTGCGCGCCCTGGTGCGCCGCAGCAAGGGCCAGGCCCAGGCTGTGCTGGAGTATGGCGACATCCTCATCTACCCCGAATCCCAGCAGGTCACCTATCAGGGAGAGGCGGTCAAGCTGACCCCCCACGAGTACAAGCTGCTGCAGGAGCTCATCAGCCAGAGCGGCCGGGTGCTGAGCCGCGATCAGCTGCAGCAGAGCCTCTATGGCTGGGATGAGGGGGCAGAGAGCAATGCGGTGGAGGTGCACATTCACCACCTGCGCAAGAAGTTCTTCCCCGAGCTCATCCGCAACATCCGCGGCGTCGGCTACATAGTGCCGCAGCCAGATACCCCGGGCAGCAGAGGGATGCCCGCCCGATGAGTCGCGTCCGCTCCATTCGCCGCTTCCTGCTCTCCGGCATCCTGGCCCTGGTCAGCCTCAGCCTGGCCGTCAGCGGCCTCATCGGCTACCTGGAAGCCAACCACGAGATGGAAGAGCTGTTCGATGCCCGTCTCGCCCAGTCCGCCCGCATCACCAACCAGCTGCTCAGCCGTTATCTGAAGCAGCGCGGCGAGCTGCCCAGCAACGGGGCCGTCTACCAGGAGTGGGAGCAGGCCGTGCCCGCCGACCCCCATCAGGAGAAGCGCAGCTTCAGCCAGCTGGGGCGGGACAACGAGTTCACCCCCTACGGCCACGAGTTCGAACACAACCTCTACTTCCAGCTGCTCAACGAGCAAGGCACCATACTGCTGCGCTCACCCAATGCGCCGGAGCAGCCCCTGACCACCCTGGAGCGCGGCTTCAACAGCGAGACCAAGGATCACCACGAGTGGCGCACCTTCACCCTCTACAACGAGGATGAGCAGACCTGGCTCATCGTCGCGGAGCGGGATGACGAGCGGGGGGAGCTGGCCAGCAAGATGGCCACCCTGACCATGCTGCCGCTCTTCATCACCCTGCCCTTCCTGCTCGGCCTGCTGTGGTGGCTGGTCACCCGGGGGCTGGCTCCACTGAATCAACTCACCCAGGCCATCGGCGAGCGCCATCCCGCCAACCTGAGCCCGCTCAACCTGGCCATCAAGGCCGAGGAGCTGACGCCGCTGGTGTCGGAGATCAACCGCCTGATGCACACCCTGGCGGACACCATAGAGCGGGAGAAGCAGTTCACCAACGAGGCCGCCCACGAACTGCGCACCCCGCTGGCGGTGCTGCGCATCCACAGTGAAAATGCCCTGGCCGCCGAGGATGACGCCAGCCGCGAGCAGGCGCTGCGCAAGATGCTGCTGGCGCTCGATCGCAGCGACCGGCTGATCCGCCAACTGCTGACCCAGGCCCGCATCGACAACCAGCAGGCCCCGGCGCTCGGCAAGCTGGATCTGAGCCTGCTGTTGCAGGGCACCCTGGCTACCCTGGCCCCCATAGCCCTGAGGAAGGATCTGCAGCTCTCCCTGGAAGGGGACGAGCATCTGCAGGTGATGGGGCAGGCCATGTTGCTGGATCTGATGTTTGGCAACCTCATCGACAACGCGCTGCGCTACACCCAGGTGGGCGGCGAGGTCGCCGTGGTGATCACCCAGGAGGGCAACAGGGTCAGGGTGGATGTGCGGGACAACGGCCCCGGCATCCCCACCGCCGCCCTGTCGCGCCTGTGCGAGCGCTTCTTCCGGGTCAATCCCCAGCAGGGGGACGGGGTGGGCCTTGGCATGGCCATAGTGCAACGCATAGTGCAGCTGCACGGCGCGGATCTCGACATCCACAACAGGCCCGAGGGGGGCCTTGAGGTGAGCGTGCTGCTGCCCGCCCCGCCGCGCCAGGCATAGGCGGCGCAAGCCTCAGGGAAAAAAGCGCGGGGGCCCAAGCCCCCGCGCACCATTTGTGATCCCAAAGAGGCCTTCCTAGCCACAGCTCGGCTGCACAGTGAAGGTGCGGGAAGAGTCCACCGGCCCCAGCTCCGCCAGCAGGCGACGACCGAGCAGCACGGGATAGATCATGTCGCTGCGATCCCGCAGGGTGAACCACTCCTTGTAGAGCTTGTCACCGACACAGACAGACATGGTCACAGTGGGACGCTCCTCCATGCCACCGGCGCCGCGCACCGTCACGCTGCGCTCCACCGGGCGCTCCAGGGTCTGGCGCACCTCCTTGCCGGTGTTGGCATCGGTCAGCACCAGGGTGAAGCGCACCCAGGGCTTGCCGTCACGCTTGAAGTGGTGCAGCTCTCGCGCATCGAGCGACGACGTGAGGGCGCCGGTATCCAGCTTCATCTTGACCGCCACCCCACCTGGCATGAGCACGCCCTTCTCTATCCAGCCATAGACGGTGGGGGCGGCCCAGGCGCCCGATGAGAGGCAGAGGCTGGCCAGCAACAACCAGCCTGCTTTGTGTGATACGGACAATGTGTTCTCCTCGTCGAAGCGGGCCCACGCTGGCCCTCTGCGCCAGAGTGGGCAGCACACAGGCCACTGTCAACTGGCAAAAGGGGCGCAGGCGCCCAGACCCCGAGTTTCTGGCGTTCACGGCATGGGGGATCCGACAGCAGTTGACCGTGATTCAAGGGGCAAAAAGAGGGAAGAGAGGGGCCGTGGCGAGGTGCTGGATGAAGCTGGTGGCCAACCTCAGGTTGTGACGCCAAAGGCTAACACAATGATGAGCGAATTATCAGTCTTGTTCTGGCGGGATTTTTGCCTAGACTGTTGTAAACCGGAGGCCTTGAAAACCTGCGGTTTTTTTGTGCCTGCCGAAAATTTTGCCCACTGCAACAGTGACTTTCACAAGGCTCAATAAGGAATTTGCAATGCGTATCGAAGAAGACTTGAAGCTCGGTTTCAAGGATGTACTGTTTCGTCCCAAGCGCTCTACCCTCAAGAGCCGCTCCCAAGTCAGCCTGACCCGTCAGTTCACCTTCAAGCACACCCAGACCCAGTGGCAGGGGGTGCCCGTCATCGCCGCCAACATGGACACCGTCGGCACCTTCGCCATGGCGCGTACCCTGGCGGGCTTCGAGATGATGACGGCGGTACACAAGCACTACAGCCTCGCCCAGTGGCAAACCTTCGTCAGCGAAACCGATCCAGCCCTGCTCGGCCATGTGATGGTCTCCACCGGCACCTCCGAAGAGGACTTCATCAAGACCCGCCAGATCCTCGCCATGTCAGAGGCCCTGCGCTTCATCTGCGTGGATGTGGCCAACGGCTACTCCCAGCACTTCGTCGAGTTCCTGCGCAAGACTCGTGAAGCCTGCCCCAACCACGTCATCCTGGCGGGCAACGTGGTCACCGGCGAGATGGTGGAGGAGCTGATCCTCTCCGGCGCCGACATCGTCAAGGTAGGCATAGGCCCGGGCTCGGTCTGCACCACCCGGGTCAAGACAGGGGTGGGTTATCCCCAGCTCTCCGCCATCATAGAGTGCGCCGATGCGGCCCACGGCCTCGGCGGCCAGATCGTCGGTGACGGCGGCTGCACCTGCCCGGGCGACGTGGCCAAGGCGTTTGGCGGCGGCGCCGACTTCGTGATGCTGGGAGGCATGCTGGCGGCCCACGAGGAGTGTGGCGGCGAGGTGGTGGACGTCGATGGCGCCCCCTTCATGAAGTTCTATGGCATGAGCTCGTCGAGCGCCATGGACAAGCACGCCGGCGGCGTCGCCGAGTACCGTGCCTCCGAGGGCAAGACGGTGCTGCTGCCCTACCGCGGCCCGGTCGAGAACGCAGTGCGCGATATCCTGGGCGGCGTGCGCTCCACCTGCACCTACGTCGGCGCCAGCCAGCTCAAGGAGCTGACCAAGCGCACCACCTTTATCCGGGTGCGCGAGCAGGAGAACAACGTCTACGGCAAGGAATGAGCTTGCCCCGAGAAAGGAGCTGAACTCAGCACACACCACCTTTATCCGGGTGCGTGAGCAGGAGAACAACGTCTACGGCAAGGAGTAGCGATAACCCCACTCCGGCCCTCCCCTTAACCAGAGGAGGGCGTGTTGACTCCTCCCCCTTTCGAAGGGGGAGGCAGGGAGGGGGTTGGCAGCCCCACAGTTAGAAGCCAATCCACCGGTGTGCTACCCTGCGCACCGGTTTTTTTGCATCTGGAACCCCGAGCCATGACAAGCCCCCTGCCCCCCTTTGACTGGGACATCTTCTGCACCGTGGTGGACAACTTCGGCGACATAGGCGTCACCTGGCGGCTGGCCCGCCAGCTGGAGCGGGAGGGTCATGGTCAGGTGCGGCTCTGGGTGGATGACTTGGCGAGCTTCGCCCGCATCTGTCCGGGGCTGGATCCCGCGCTGGATCGCCAGTGGGTCGAGGGGATCCACATCCAGCGCTGGCAGGGCCCCCTGCCAACGGATGCCATCCCGGCTAGCGTGGTCATAGAGGCATTCGCCTGCGAGCTGCCCGCCCCTTTTATTGAACGCATGGCCGAGCAGAGCCCGCCCCCCTGCTGGATCAATCTGGAGTACCTCTCCGCCGAAGCCTGGGTCGAGGATTGTCACGGCCTCGCCTCCCCCCAGCGGGTGGGCAAGCTGAGCCTCAACAAATACTTCTTCTTCCCGGGCTTCACCCCCAGAACCGGTGGCCTGCTGTGCGAGCAGGGGCTCATCGCCGAACGACAACGCTGGCAGCAAGACGAGGCTGGCCTTGCCGCCTACTGGGCCAGCCTGGGGCTGCCGCCCAAGGCGCAAGACGAGCTGCGGATAAGCCTCTTCACCTACGAGAGCGAGGCGCTGAAAAGCCTGGTCGCTAGCTGGAGCCAGGGCGCCACCCCGATCACCCTGTTGCTGCCCATGGGGCGCGCCCTCCCCGACGTGCTCTGCGGCGCCGGCCTTGAGAGTGCCATCGGCACGGCCCGGGCGGGGGATCTGCTGCAGGCGGGCCAGCTCGCCATCAAGCTGCTGCCGATGACGAGCCAGGCGGGCTACGATCGGCTGCTGTGGAGCTGCGATCTCAACCTGGTGCGCGGCGAAGACTCCTTCGTGCGAGCCCAATGGGCGGCCCGCCCCTTCCTGTGGCACATCTATCAGCAGGAAGAGGAGGCCCACCTCGTCAAGCTGGCGCACTTCCTCGACCACTATCTGGAGGCCTTGCCCGCCGATGACGGCCAGTGGCTGCGCGAGCTCAACCTGGCCCTCAACAGAGGGGAAGATTGCAGCGAACTCTGGGCCCAATGGCCGATCCACGGCACACTTTGGCAACAACATGCGCGAAGCTGGTCACAGAAGTTGCTGCGGGAAGGGGATCTCGTCACTCGGCTGGTGAAATTTTTAGAAAGCCGTATATAATCTGGCAGTTTTTATCTGCCCGTATACGAACAGGAATTTTTACATGAAAACCGCACAGGAAATCCGCGCTGGTAACGTCGTCATGATCGGTACCGAGCCGATGGTGGTCCAGAAAGCCGAATTCAACAAATCCGGCCGTAACTCCGCCGTGGTCAAGATGAAGCTGAAAGGCCTGCTGAACGGCAGCGCCACCGAGACCGTATTCAAGGCCGACGACAAGCTGGAAGTCGTTCAGCTGGAGCGTAAAGAGTGCACCTACTCTTACTTCTCCGACCCCCTGTATGTCTTCATGGACACCGAGTACAACCAGTACGACGTCGAGAAAGACAACCTGGGTGACGCCCTGAACTACATGGTTGACGGCATGGAAGACATCTGCGAAGTGACTTTCTACAACGAGAAAGCCATCTCCGTCGAACTGCCGACCACCATAGTTCGCGAAGTCGAGTACACCGAGCCGGCCGCCCGTGGCGACACCTCCGGTAAAGTGACCAAGCCGGCCCGCCTGAAGGGCACCACCTACGAGCTGGCCGTTGCCGCCTTCGTAGAGATCGGCGACAAGATCGAAATCGACACCCGCACCGGCGAGTTCAAGCGTCGCGTCAACTGATTTGACGGCTTCACGCCCGTGTTGAAAAAAGCGAGCCCCAGGCTCGCTTTTTCTTTGCGCGCAATAGCGCCAGTGCTGTTCAGCCCGGGTCAGTGACAGTGAGCCGCAGGTTGGGGGAGAATTCGCTCGCCCCCTTCCATCTCGCGTCAATCGGGGCTACACCATGAAGTCAGACTTCTCCTTCATCACGGGCTCCCTATGACATCTCATCAAAAAATCCTGCTGCTGTTGCTCACCTTGCTGGCACTGACCGTCTCTGGTTGGCAACCCTATGACCGCGTGACCTGGCTGCTGGAAGTCATCCCCGTGCTGATCGTCATGCCGCTGCTGATCCTGAGCCACGAGCGCTACCCCCTCACCACCTTGCTCTATCTCGGCATCTTCCTGCACGCCCTGGTGCTGATCCTGGGGGGCGCCTACACCTATGCCCGGGTGCCGCTCGGCTTCGATCTGCAGCAGTGGTTCGAACTCAGCCGCAACCCCTATGACAAGATTGGCCACTTCTTCCAGGGTCTGGTGCCCGCCCTGGCCTGCCGGGAGATACTGCTGCGCGGTCACCACGTGCAAGGCAAGCGCATGCTGGCGTTTCTGGTGATCTGCGTGGTGCTGGCCATCAGCGCCAGCTATGAACTCATCGAATGGGGCGCCGCACTGGCACTGGGCCAGGGCGCCGACGAGTTCCTCGGCACCCAGGGGGATCCCTGGGATACCCAGTCCGACATCTTCTGTGCCCTGGTGGGGGCCGTCAGCGCCCTGTTGCTGCTCTCCCCCCTGCACGACCGCCAGCTCGGCAGGCTTGCCAGGCCCTGAGCCCGTCGAGGGAAGGGCTTGCCCCTTCCCTCTTTCTCCTGGATCCCCCCGGCCCCCTTCAGAAATCCGGCACGCCGCCGTTAACCCAGTCAACCGGGGAGCGCATCATGGCCAGATTATCCTTACCACTGCTGTTTTTGACCCTGCTGGCGAGCACCACCTTGCCGGCCAACGAGATCTCGCCCCCAGCCCCCCTGGATCACTGGCAGGAGAGCGACTGGAAGGGGGTGCCTGACAGCACCCGGATCGACAAGCAGAGGGTGCTCTTTGCCAAGCACGACGGCGACAGCTACCTGGGGCTCGCCATACTGCTGCCGGACTGGCAGCGCAGCGGCCAGCTGTGGCAGCTGACCCGGGAGCTGGGGCGACTCGGCTTCGACACCCTGCTGCTGCTCCCCTCCCCCCAACAGACAGAGCTGGATCCGGCCTCCGAGAAGAAGCAGGAGACCATAGAGGCGTTTCGCCAGCAATTTGCCGAGCGTATCGTCAAGCTAGGTGACGCCAAGCTGCAGGAGGGCGGCTTCAAGCTGCTGCTGGCGCAAGGCACCAGCGCGGCCTGGGCCGCCAATCTCATCACCAGCGAGCAGTTGCCCGCCCCCGATGCCCTGGTGCTGCTCGACGGTTTCTTTCCCAACCAGCTGAGCAACCAGACCCTGGCCAAGCAGGTGGCCCAGGCCAGCATTCCCACCCTGGATCTCTATCAGGAAGACGGGGGGCGCTGGCCCCTGCTGGCCGCCGAGGCGCGCAAGAGCGAGAGCCGCCGCAGCCACAAGCTCAACTACCGCCCCTACGCCCTGATGGAGCTGGACGAAACGCCGGGGCGCATCCAGGGCTGGCTGACCCATCTGGGCTGGATCTGACCCGAACGACTAGCAAGTATGGAATTGGGCCATTCGGCCTGTCTGCATCCGGGCTGGTCAGCCGCCCCCCATCTTTGGCATCATGACGACTCCCACGCGGCAGCGAACGGCAGGAGGCTTCATGCAGCAAATCGTGTTTCTCGACAGTGACACCCTGGACGCCGGCATCAATCTGCGTCGCCCCGATTTCCCCCATCACTGGCAAAGCTACCCCGAGACGAGACCGGAACAGGTGGTGGAGCGGCTCAGGTGCGCCAGCATCGCCATCATCAACAAGATCCGCATCGGCAAGGACGAGCTGGCCCAGTTGCCGAAGCTGCGCCTGATCGCCCTGGCGGCCACCGGCAGTGACAACCTGGATCTGGAGGCGTGCCGCGCCGCCAATGTCGCCGTGTGCAACATCCGCAACTATTCGGGCCCCTCGGTTCCCGAACACGCCATGGCTCTGATGCTGGCCCTGTCACGCAACCTGTTCGCCTGGCGCCAGTCCCTGCAGGAGGGGCGCTGGCAGCAGAGCGGCCAGTTCTGTTTCTTCGATCACCCCATCATGGATCTGCACGGCAAGCGGCTCGGCATCATAGGCAAGGGCACCCTGGGTCAGGCCCTGGGGCAGAGAGCCGGCGCCATAGGCATGGAGGTCTTCTATGCCCAGAGCCAGGTCGGCGCCCCCGGGGATGAAGACAGATTGCCCCTGGAGGCCCTGCTGCAGAGTTCGGATGTGATCAGCCTGCACTGCCCGCTCACCCCCTACACCCGCCACCTCATCGGGGAGCGGGAGCTGGCCATGATGAAACCGGGCGCCCTGCTCATCAACGTGGGCCGCGGCGGCCTGGTGGACGAGCAGGCCCTGCTGGAGGCGCTCGGCAACGGTCGCCTCGGCGGTGCCGGGTTCGATGTGGCAAGCGTCGAGCCACCGCCCCCCGACCACCCCCTGATGCAGGCGCTGCGTTACCCCAACTTCATCCTGACGCCCCATGTGGCCTGGGCCAGCGAGGAGTCGATGCAGCGTCTCGCGGATCAGCTTATCGACAACATCAACGCCTTCGCCCTCGGCAGGCGCCAGCACCGCCTGGTCTAAACGACGGAGACGAAAAAGGGGCCACCGGCCCCTTTTTCATTATGCTCGGGATGACATCAGTCATCGTCGTGCCATCTGCGCTTCTTGTACTTCTTGTGATGCTTGTGGTGGCCATTGTGATAGCCGTTGTCACCCCGGTAGCGGTGACCTCCCCGGTAGTCGTTGTTGGACTCGTGGCTATCGCCGGTTCTGGCCCCGATGGCAGAGCCACCAGCCCCGCCGATGCCGGCGCCGATCAGGCGACCGGTATCGCCACCCACGCTCTTGCCGATGGCGGCGCCACCCAGGGCACCGACGGCGCCACCCAGGGCAGCCTCATTCTTGTTGCCCCTGTCGGCCGTGGCCGCACCGCCCGCCGCACCGCCGACTGCGGCTCCCACCAGGGCGCCGGTGTCGCCCCCCAGCTGCTTGCCTATCATGGTGCCAGCCACTCCGCCGACGCCACCACCGAGTATGGTGTTGAGGGTCTCGGACGCCTGCGCCTGACCATTGCCCAACAGCAGCGCGCCCAGCAGCGCCACTGCGCTCATGCCGTATTTGTTCATCTCCATGGGGTACTCCTGTCAAACCTGATGTCTGATTGATTATTTTTCCCTGCACTATACAAAGCGCCCCGGACTCCGCTACCGGGATTACGACGTCTTCGCCGACAGGCTGACTGTCTCTGCTTCGCGACATGGCTCAATCACATGGGCTAACCGACTGAAAATGAATTAAAAAAAAAGGTCACATGGGAAATTATCCCCACTGTGACCCCTTTCTCGGCCATTCAGGCCCTTTTTCTCCCGATGGCGGTCAGACAGATACTGTCACTACAGCCCCTTTGGAGGGAGGCGAAGTGGCTGACAGATGCCAGCAGTCCCGTCCCTGCCGCTTGCTCTGGTACAGACACTCATCCGCCCGATCGAGCAGGGCAGCGGCGTCATCCGGGTAGCGAGCCCCCCCCGCACTCAGGGTGATGGACTCCTCAAACTCGCGCCACTTCAGCGCCCGCACCCGGGCCAGCAGATGGGTCAGGCGATCCTCGACCTCTTCCTGCTCCCAAGGCAGCAGGGCCGCAAACTCATCCCCCCCGATGCGGTAGACCTGAGCCTCTCCCAGGGTTCTTGCCATTATGGTGGCCACCCGGAACAGCACCCCATCCCCTACCCCGTGCCCCCAGCTGTCATTGACGCGCTTGAAGCTATCCACATCAAACAGCACCAGCCAGTGGGGCCTCTCCTCCTGCGCCAGCCTGGCCCTGTCCTGCTCGAAGGCCCGCCGGTTCATGATGCCGGTGAGGGGATCGTGCAGCAGGGCATCCTGCCCCTGCTGCAGGCTGTTTCTCACCTGATGGATCTCCCCCAGGCTGCCGTGCACGAACCAGGTGCGCTGGCGCAGCTGGATCTCCATCAGCGCCTCATCCTGAACGAGGCCACAGAGGGAGCGCTGCACCAGGGTCTGCTCCTGGCGAAAGATCCGCACCAGAAACAGCAGGCTGCACAGCCAGATGGCGAGCAGCGCCAGCGCGGGCAGCACCACCATCAGCAGGGTATCTTGCAGGTTGCCGCGAAAGTGGGTGGGGGGCAGATAGATGTTGAGATCCCAGTCGATATCCGACAGCGGCAACCTCAGGTGACAGCCTTTGCGGATCACGCTCAGCCCGGCTCCCTGGCTAGAGGCGCCGGAGACCGCCGGCAGCAGTGACAGGTTGTGTCCCACCACCAGCCGCCCATCCTTGCGCTCTGTGATGTAGAGGGCGGCCTGGTCGCTGCCCATCGCCCGTTGCAGCGCCGCCTGCAGCGAGTTGAACGACATGTCGACCATCAGCAGGCCCAGCAGTTGCCCCTCGTCATCCTTGACCCGCTTGATCAGGGTCAGAACCTCTGCGTCGCTGCCGAACCCCTGGTAGGGACCAAACCAGATGAGCTCGTCGCTGTCGCTGGCCAGGGCCTGATACCAGGGACGACTCTGCGCCTGATAGTCGGTCGGTACCGGCCAGTCAGGATAGCTGTCGAGACGGTCGAAGCGGGCGTTGTAGAAGTAGAGGAAGTGGGCGTCGTGCTTGAACTGGTGGGCTATGGCCCAGATCCCGTTGATGGCCGAGTCGCCCCTCGCGATGGCCTGCTTGTCCAGGGAGGCCTCCAGCACGCCGAGCTGGCGCCGATTGGCCAGCACCATCTCGTGGATCAGGGTGGCGTCTATGGAGGTGAGCATGTGGTCATAGCCCGCCAGGGTCTTGTCTATGCTGCGCAGGTAGCTGGCCGCCGCCAGCAACAGGGTGGCGATCAGCACCAGGGCACCGAGCAGAAACGACAGCGGCGTCAGTATGTAGTAGCGTTCCTTGATGATGGTTGCAGGCATGCCACCCTCTATAAAATGTCACGTAAGATGCATTTTATAGTGGAAAACACCGCCGTTATATTGATTGAAGTCATTAACACCCAAGGTTAATGACAACAAAGACATCAAGGGGCCATGCCCGGTTTCGTCATCTGAATATCCATAAAAAGTAGAAACAGTCATCACCCAGCGTTGACGGTTTCTTGCACAGAAGGTGTTATAGTCCATGACTCGAGAAATCGGAGCCAGATGACCTTTGTCGGCAACGCTGGCAACAACGATTCATCAACCAAGGAGATGTTATGAGCAGTCCGTTTATCGAACAGATCAAAGTACGTCGTACCATCTATGCCCTGGGTGACCAGGTGACCCATTCCGAGGCCCAGCTGACGGCCCTCATCAAGGATGCCATCAAGCACAGCCCCTCTTCCTTCAACTCCCAGAGCTCCCGTGCCGTCATCCTGTTTGGCGAGCAGCACCACAAGCTGTGGGACATCGTCAAAGCTGAATTGAAAAAGATTGTGCCGCCAGAGGCCTATCCCCAGAGCGAAGCCAAGGTAAACGGCAGCTTCCGCGCCGGTTTCGGGACTGTGCTGTTCTTCGAAGACACCGCCGTCATCAAGGATCTGCAGCAGAAATTCGCCCTCTATGCCGACAACTTCCCCATCTGGTCCGAACATGCCACCGGGATCGCCCAGTTTGCGGTCTGGACCACCCTGGCCCAGGAAGGCATAGGCGCCTCCTTGCAGCACTACAACCCGCTGATCGACGAAGCGGTTCGTAAGGAATGGGACCTGCCCGCCAGCTGGCTGCTGCGTGCCCAGATGCCCTTTGGCAGCATAGAGCAACCGGCCGGTGACAAGACCTTCATGGACGACGAGGTCCGCTTCCGGGTCTTCAAATAATCACGGGGCCTCGCCCGCTCAAGCCCTCGCTCGCCGGGGGCTTTTTGTTGCCAGCCTCTCGGGTCGGCAACGTCACCAGCAAGGGGCCAGCTTCCTTCGCGACCACAGTCACCTGGCACCAATCGGGGATCACCGCCACGACCGCCGGGTCGAGCCGCCTGTCGCCCCCGATCTGCACCACGGGGCAGCCGGCCTGCAGGGCGCTGAGTATCCCCGCCGGGGCATCCTCGAACACCAGGCAGTCGGCGGGGGCAAGACCCAGCTGGCGCGCGGCAAGCAGATAAGGCTCGGGATCCGGCTTGCCCCGCTCCACCTCCTCTGCCCCGATCAATAGTTTGGGCAACGGCAACCCGGCACTGGCCAGGCGGTGCCGCGCCACCCGCAGGCTCGCGGAGGTCACCAGCGCCCAGCGATCCGGCGCCAGGGCCGCCAGCAGGGTGCGGGCCCCGGCGACAGCCTCGGCCACTCCCGCATGCTGGATCTCCAGCTCGTCGAGCAGCGCCACCTCCCGGGCCAGGTCCAGCTGTGGCGCCAGCGCGCGTATCACCTCCCGCGAGCGCACCCCGTGACACATGGCCAGCACAGGCGCGGGATCCAGCCGATGGCCCTGGCACCAGAGCCGCCAGACGGTCTCCACCTCGGTGGTGGAGTGCACCAGGGTGCCGTCCATGTCCAGCAGCAGGGCCTCGGCCCTCAGGGTGAGCATGGTCATGCGGTTCTCCCCGCCAGCACGTCGACGAAGGCCTGCCGCTGGGCCGACTGCTCATAGCAGGCGAGCGCCTGTTCGGTATTGCTCGCCCATACCGGCAGGGGCCCGACGGCAAATCCCTGCTGCAACAGGCTGGTCAACAGCTCACCCGTCTCCGGCGCCGCCAGTGGCTGGGCCATTACCAGGCTTCCCTTGATCAAGAACAGATAACGTTCGCTCGACATGACATGACTCCTTGTGGCTGGTCAGAGGGCCAAAGGCCCGTTTCGAGACCATTAGAACAAGGCAGTTAGATAATTTATAATCAATAAATCGCCACATTGGATAACCAAATGGAATGAAATTTGACTTAAGGCAACTGCAGGCCTTCGTCATGCTGGCCGAGACCGCCAACTACCGGGAGGCCGCCAGTCGGCTCTTCATCACGCAACCGGCGCTGACCAAGCAGATCCAGGGGCTGGAGCTGGCGCTCGGCAGCACCCTGTTCAACCGGGGTCGCCACGGCGCCGAGCTGACCGCCATCGGCACCCAGTTGCTGCCCCAGGCCCGCGCCCTGGTGGAACACGGCAAGGGATTCGAGCACCACGCCCTGGCGCTGGCGAGTGGCGCCGCCGGGCGCCTCAAGATAGGGTTCGGGCTGTCGAGCTTCGCACTGGCCCCCTCCCTGGTGGCCCGCTTCAAGCAGCAGGCCCCCGATGTGATGGTGCACCTGCAGGACATGACCTCCGCCGTCCAGCACGATCTGCTGCTGGCGGGGCGGCTGCAGATAGGCTTTATGCGAAGGCCAGAGGCGCCACAGCTGAGGGAGCACAGGTTGCTGACCGACCGGCTGGTGCTGGCCGTGCCGAGCCAGATGACGGGGCCGGATCCGGCTGCGTTCGACGTGGAGCGGGCGCTGACCACGCAGCCGCTGTTGCAGATGGTGGGCCACCGCTGCCCCGGCCTCAGCCAGCAGATCGCCCGCTTCCTCGGCGCCAACCGGCTGACCGGCATGATCCAGGAGGCGGAAGACATCCAGACCCTGGTGGCCCTGGTGGCCGCCGGCATAGGCAACGCCATACTGCCCCGCAGCGTCGGCTTCATCGCGGGCAAGGATGTGACCCTCTATCCCCTGTCCGGCCCCTGGTCCGAGTGGGAGATAAGCCTGGTGTGGAACCCCGACTTTGCGGATCCCATTCGCGATCGTTTCCTGACCCTGGTCAGAGCCATGCACCCGGAGGCTGAATAAAACGGCGGCAAACCAAAGGGATAACCACGCTCTCTCGTGCTAGCAGGAAGAGTGGGAGCAGGGACACGCACCCATCTGATGTGCGCGTCCTCAAGGTCTCAGCCGGGATCTGACAGCAGCTGGGCCACCTTGATCACCTCGGCGATGCGGCCGAGCTGGCGCAGGGAGGCATGGTGCTCATTGGCATCGGCGGCGGCGCAGGCATCTTCCAGTATGGTGATGGCGTAATCCCGATCGTGGCCATCCCGGGCGGCGGCCTGAATGGCCCAGCCGGTGCTCACCCCGCACAGATAGAGGTGATCGATCCGATTGGCCCGCAGTGCAGGCTCCAGCGCCGTGCCGTAGAAGGGGCTGACCCTGGGCTTGGTCAGCACCAGATCCCCGGGCTCGACATCCAGCTCGGGGTGGAAGTCGGTGCCGCTATCGGCCAGGGAGAGGGCGCCCTGCTGGTGAGCCCGGCCAAACATGGGGGAGCCCTTGGGTTGCAGCAGATAGCCGCCATCGAAGCCAACCTTGATGAGCACCACCAGCCAGCCTCTGGCACGGGCATGGGCCAGCGCCTGGTTGGCGTGGGTGATGGCATCCTGCTCCTGCACATGGGCCGCCGAGGCGGCGATGCGCCCGTCCGGGTGGGCGATGTCGTTGATAAAGTCGATCACCAGCAATGCCTTGTTCATGCTTCTGCCTCCTCGTCGTCAATGTCCTGCTGCCTACACCAGCCCCAGAGCGTAGCGCAGCGCCATCTCCTTGAGCGGGCCCGCCTTGTCCGCCAGGGTCAGGGCCAGGTTGCGGGTCAGGCGTAGCGGCCCTATGTCGTTGCTGAACACCCCGTAGAAGAGATCCATCCCCGACTGCATCAGCAAGTTGTCGGGGCGCCGACGGCGCTCGTAGCGGCTGGCCAGGGTGATGTCGTGCCAGTCAGCCCCCGCCTTGCCGAGCAACTCGGCCCAGCAGGCCACGTCCTTGAAGCCGAGGTTGACCCCCTGCCCCGCCAGCGGATTGATGGTGTGGGCGGCATCGCCGAGCAGCACAACCCGGCCGGCGTGGTAATGGTTGGCGTGGCGGCGCACCAGGGGGAAGCTCCCCTTGCCTGTCACCTGGAAACCGCCGAGCCGGGCCGGAAAGTGACGGCGCACCTCGGCGGCCAGGGCCTCATTGCCCATGGCGGCCAGCGCCCGGATGCGGGCCGGGCTGTCATACCACACCAGGGAGCCGTGCCGGCCCGGCAGCGGCAGGAAGGCGCGCGGGCCGCTCGGGGTGAACTGCTGCCAGGTGATGTCTTCCTGCTCGAACTCGGTATCTATGTTGATCAGCATGCAGTGCTGGCGGTACTCGAAGCGCGACACCCCTATCCCGGCGAGGCGGCGGGTGAGCGACTCGGCACCATCGCAGGCCAGCACCCAGCGCGCCTGCAGCTCGGTACCATCGTCGAGCAGCAGGCTGGCGTGCCCGGCACTTTGCTGCAGCCGGACCACAGCCGCCGGGGTGTGGGTCTGGATATTGGGAAAATCTTCCATTCGCCTCAGCAGGGCGAGCTGCACCAGCCGGTTCTCTATGATGTAGCCGAGCTGGGGCAGTCCCAGATCCGCCGAGTCGAAGCGGGTGGCAAAGCCATCCAGCTCCCAGGTCTCCAGCCGGCGGTAGGGGCACAGCCGCATTTGCTGCAGGTGCGACCAGGCACCGGCCTTGTCCAGTAGCGCCACCGAGGCCTGGCTGATGGCGGAGACCCGCAGATCCAGCGGCTGCTCCGGGGCGTAATGTTCCGGCAACCGGGTCTCGATGACCCGCACGTTGAGACCCTCTGCCGCCAGCAGGCAGGCGGTGGCGGCGCCCACCATGCCGGCGCCGACGATGGCGATATCACACTGTTCCATAACTTGATTCCTGCAAGGGGTCGCCCCGGACAAGGAGAGAGGGGGCGAACCGAATGGGGCATGATAACGCAAGGAGACCGGATAAACAGTGAGTCAGACGGGCAATTGCCGCGACGGGCCAGGCCATCTGGCGGCGGCGCGGCCCCAGACTGGTCAGCACCGGGATTGCGGAGTAAAATGGCCGGTCCTTTGACCCTGCCGATCTTAAACACAGTCAAGAGTAGCAATGAGCAAGAAACTTCATATCAAGACCTGGGGCTGCCAGATGAACGAGTACGACTCGTCCAAGATGGCCGACCTGTTGGACGCCAGCAATGGCTACACGCTGACCGAAGAGCCCGAGGAGGCAGACGTCCTGCTGCTCAATACCTGCTCCATCCGTGAAAAGGCCCAGGAGAAGGTGTTCCACCAGCTCGGTCGCTGGAAGAAGCTCAAGCTGAAAAAACCGGGACTGGTGATAGGGGTGGGTGGCTGCGTCGCCTCCCAGGAAGGGGAAGCCCTGCGCCAACGTGCGCCCTATGTGGACATCGTTTTCGGCCCCCAGACCCTGCACCGCCTGCCCGCCATGATCAAGCAGGTCCAGGAGGGGCGCGGTGCCCAGGTGGACATCGCCTTCCCCGAAATCGAGAAGTTCGACAACCTGCCGGAGCCCCGTGCCGAGGGGGTCACCGCCTTCGTCTCCATCATGGAAGGCTGCTCCAAATACTGCTCCTTCTGCGTGGTGCCCTACACCCGCGGCGAGGAGGTGAGCCGACCGCTCGACGACGTGCTCTACGAAATCGCCCAGCTCGCCCAGCAGGGGGTCCGCGAGGTGAACCTGCTCGGTCAGAACGTCAACGCCTACCGCGGCCCGACCTTCGATGGCAATGACTGCACCTTCGCCGAGCTGCTGCGCCTGGTGGCCGCCATCGACGGCATCGACCGCATTCGCTACACCACCAGCCATCCCATCGAGTTCACCGACGACATCATCGAGGTCTACAAAGACACGCCGGAAGTGGTCAGCTTCCTGCATCTGCCGGTGCAGAGCGGCTCGGATCGCATCCTGACCATGATGAAACGCCCGCACACAGTGCTGGAGTACAAGTCCAAGATCCGCCGCCTGCGCGCCGCCCGTCCCGACATCACCATGAGTTCCGACTTCATCGTCGGCTTCCCGAACGAGACGGACGAGGATTTCGAGGCCACCATGAAGCTCATCGAGGAGATCAACTTCGACATGAGTTTCAGCTTCATCTACAGCCCGCGCCCCGGCACCCCGGCCGCCGATCTGCCGGACGACGTCGACATGGAGGTGAAGAAGGCCCGCCTCACCCGCCTGCAGAACCAGATCAATCACCAGTCCATGCTCATCGGCCGCGCCATGCTGGGCTCGGTGCAGCGCATCCTGGTGGAGGGGCCCTCCAAGATGGATCCCATGCAGCTCAGTGGCCGCACCGAGAACAACCGGGTGGTCAACTTCGAAGGCCCGCACCGCCTCATCGGTGGCTTCGCCGACGTGGAGATCACCGACGTGCGCCCCTACTCCCTGCGTGGCCGCTTCATCCGCGGCGAGGACGAAATGAATCTGCGCATCGCCACGGCGCCGAGCGAAATCCTGGCTCGCCGTCCGGACAACGTCCCCGATGATCTCGGGGTGGCGGCCTTCAGACCCCATTAATTTTCTCCCCCCTCCCGAGGGCGGGGGGAACAGCCGATACGAGGACACCTTGAGCCGACACATCTCGACCCTGAACCTGCACCTGGAACCCGCCGACAACCTGCGTCTCGCCAGCCTGTGCGGCCCCTTTGACGACAACCTCAAGCAGCTGGAGCGCCGTCTCGGCATCGAGATCAGCTACCGTGACAACCACTTTCAGTTGCTCGGCAAGCAGGCCCAGATAGATGCGGCGGCCGTCATCCTCAAGCACCTCTATGTGGAGACCCAGCCCCTCAAGGGGGGCAAGGTGACCGACATCACCCCCGAGATGGTGCACCTGACGGTGCAGGAGTCCCGGGTGTTGGAGCAGGACGATGACGAGGCGCCGAGCCAATCCTATGGCAAGGAGGTGACGGTCAAGACCAAGCGCGGCCTCATCAAGCCCCGCAGCCCGAACCAGGCCCAGTACATCAGCAACATAGTGCGTCACGACATCAGCTTCGGCATAGGCCCGGCCGGTACCGGCAAGACCTATCTGGCGGTGGCCGCCGCCGTGGATGCCCTGGAGCGCCAGGAGATCCGCCGCATCCTGCTGACCCGCCCGGCGGTGGAAGCCGGTGAGAAGCTCGGCTTCCTGCCCGGGGATCTCTCCCAGAAGGTGGACCCCTACCTGCGCCCCCTCTACGACGCCCTGTTCGAGATGCTGGGCTTCGAGCGCGTCGAGAAGCTGATGGAGCGCAACATCATAGAGGTGGCGCCCCTCGCCTATATGCGCGGAAGAACCTTGAACGATGCCTTTATCATCCTGGACGAAGCCCAGAACACCACCACAGAGCAGATGAAGATGTTCCTGACCCGCATCGGCTTCAACTCCAAGGCGGTGGTGACCGGCGACATCACCCAGGTGGACTTGCCGCGCAGCACCAAATCCGGTCTGCGCCACGCCCTGGAAGTGCTGCAGGGGGTCGATGGCCTGTCGTTCAACTTCTTCGAATCCAAGGACGTGGTGCGCCACCCCGTGGTGGCCCGCATAGTGCAGGCCTACGAGGCGTTCGACGCCCGGCAGGCGAGCGAGAAGAGCCCCCCCACTACCCGCAACGAGAACACCAGCAAAGAGAGTGCCCAATGAGCGTGACCCTGGATCTGCAGCTGGCCTGCGCCAGCACCGACGGCCTGCCGACCGAAGCCCAGCTGCAAGGCTGGCTCGATGGCACCATTCTGGGTTTCCAGGAGGAGGCCGAGGTGACGGTACGGCTGGTGGACGAGGCGGAGAGCCGCGAGCTCAACCTCACCTACCGCGGCAAGGACAAGCCCACCAACGTGCTATCCTTCCCGTTCGAGGCTCCTCCCGGCATGGAACTCCCCCTGCTCGGGGATCTGGTGATCTGTCGCCAGGTGGTCGAGGCCGAGGCCCTCGAGCAGAACAAACCCCTCGAGGCCCACTGGGCTCACATGGTTGTGCACGGCAGTCTGCATCTGCTAGGTTATGACCATATCGAGGACGAGGAGGCCGAGGAGATGGAGCAGCTCGAGCGCGACATCATGCAGGAGCTCGGCTTTGCGGATCCCTACCTCGACGACGAAGTCGAAGGATAAGGTGAATGAGAAGCCGAGGAGATGGTGCAGTTCCAGAGCGCGACATCATGCAGGAACTCGGCTTTGCGGATCCCTACCTCGACGACGAAGTCGAAGGATAAGGTGAATGAGAAGCCGAGGAGATGGTGCAGTTCCAGAGCGCGACATCATGCAGGAACTCGGCTTTGCGGATCCCTACCTCGACGACGAAGTCGAAGGATAAGGTGAATGAGAAGCCGAGGAGATGGTGCAGTTCCAGAGCGCGACATCATGCAGGAGCTCGGCTTTGCGGATCCCTACCTCGACGACGACGTAGAAGAGTGACAGGCCGGTAAGGGGGTCACCGTCTTGAAACAGACAGCCGCCATCCTTATATCGGCAAGACAACATCCCGAATGTTCACACGAGTAACCAAGAGAGAAAATGACCGACGATCACCCTAGTACCGGCTCGCCGAAGAAAACCTGGCTCGACAAGCTCAGCCAACTCTTCCAGGGCGAGCCAAAAGACCGCAATGATCTGGTGGAAGTCATCGCCGATGCGGAAGAACGCGACCTCATCGATCAGGACACCAAGGACATGATCGAGGGCGTGCTCGAAATTGCCGAGCTGCGCGTGCGTGACATCATGATCCCCCGCTCCCAGATGGTGACCATAGAGAAGTCCCAGCCTGTGGACGACTTCCTGCCCGTCATCATCGAATCCGGCCACTCCCGCTTCCCGGTGATCAACGAAGACAAGGATCACGTGGAGGGCATCTTGCTCGCCAAGGATCTGCTGCCGTTCGGTTTCGGCGGCCATCACGCCAGCGAGCCGCTGCAGCTCGAGAAGATCCTGCGCCCCACAGTGATAGTGCCGGAGAGCAAGCGGGTCGATCGCCTGCTCAAGGAGTTCCGCGAAGAGCGCTACCACATGGCCATAGTGGTGGACGAGTTCGGCGGCGTCTCCGGTCTGGTGACCATAGAAGACATACTCGAACTGATTGTCGGTGAGATAGACGACGAGTTTGACGACATCGAGGATGAGCCGGAAGAGATCCGCCGCATCAGCAAACGGGTCTTCTCCGTCAGCGCGCTGACCGAGATCGAAGATTTCAACGACTTCTTCGGCACCCAGTTCAGCGATGAAGAGGTGGACACCGTGGGCGGCCTGGTGATGCATGCCTTCAGCCACCTGCCGAAGAAGGGCGAGGAGATAGAGCTGGACGGCTACCTGTTCAAGGTGATGCACGCGGACCGTCGCCGCCTGCAGCAGTTGCAGGTGAAGATCCCGGAGAATCACGCGGCGGCCCAGCCGGAGTCCTGATCCCGCGCTCCCCGCGCCGTCAATCAACGCCCCTGCTTTCAGGGGCGTTTGTCATTCTGCCGCCCCCACCCCCTCCCATTCCCCTGCGGTGTCCCCCTTCGACATCCGGCTGGCCGGGAGGCTCGCCGTTGGCGCGGTTTGCGGTTAAGATGTCGGCCATTCCACTTTTATTCAGCCCAATTCGAGCCCCGATCCCCCGTGAAATCGAAACTTCTGACAAGCCTGTTCGCCCTGGCCTCTGGCGCCATCGCCGTGCTGGCCTTCTCCCCTTTCGGCTACTGGCCTCTGGTGATCCTCTCCCTGCTCGGCCTCTATGCCCTGCTGGAGAAGGCCAACCCCAAGCAGGCGGCCTGGCGCGGCTTCGGCTATGCCATGGGGCTGTTTTTGCCGGGACAGTGGTGGATCCATGTCAGCATGACGGAGTTTGGCGGCATTCCGCTGCCCGCCGCCTTCGTGCTGCTGGCCGGCCTCTGCGCCTATCTCTCTCTCTATCCGACCCTGGCCTGCTGGGCCTTCGCCCGCTTCTTTGGCGGTCGCCACTGGAGCCGCTGGCTGCTCGCCTTCCCGGCACTCTGGCTGATGGCCGACTGGCTGCGGGGCGCCATCATGACCGGTTATCCCTGGCTCTGGTTTGGCTACACCCAGATAGACGGCCCCCTCAAGGGCTTCGCTCCCATTCTCGGGGTGCAGGGCATCACCCTCGCCCTGCTGCTCACCACCTCCGCCCTCTGGCTCACCTGGCAGAGCCGCAAGCCGGCCTGGCTGCTGCTGCCGGTCGTGCTGGTGGGCGCCGCCCAGGGGCTGATGCAGCTCAACTGGGTGACCCGGGGTGAGCCGGTCAAGGTGGCCCTGGTGCAGGGCAACATAGCCCAGTCCCTCAAATGGGATCCCGAGGCCCTGATCCCCACGGTGCGCACCTATCAGGATCTCAGCCGCGAGAACCAGGACGCCGACATCATCATCTGGCCGGAATCGGCGATCCCGGCCATAGAGAAGGAGATGGGCACCTATCTGGAGAGCCTGGACAAGGCGATGAAGGTGAACGACACCGGCCTGCTGGCGGGGATCATTCATTACGATCTGAAGCAACAGCGCTTCTACAACACCGTGCTCGGCATGGGGGTGCAGGATCTGGACGGCAAGGAGTCCTATCACTACGAGCACAAGAACCGCTACTACAAGTACCACCTGCTGCCCATCGGCGAGTTCGTGCCCTTTGAAGATCTGCTGCGCCCCATAGCCCCCTTCTTCAACCTGCCCATGTCCTCCTTCAGCCGGGGGGACGAGGTGCAGCCGAACCTGATCGCCAAGGGGCTCAAGTTTGCCGCCGCCATCTGCTACGAGATCATCTTCCCGGACGAGGTGCGCCGCAACGTGCAGCCGGACACCGACTTCCTGCTGACCGTCTCCAACGACGCCTGGTTCGGCACCAGTATAGGCCCCTGGCAGCACATGGAGATCGCCCGGATGCGCGCCCTGGAGCTGGCTCGCCCGCTGCTGCGTGACACCAACACCGGCATCACCATAGTCACCGAGCTCGACGGCAGCATCATAGGCCAGATCCCCCAGTTCGAGGCCGGGGTATTGCGTGCCGAGGTGCGCCCTGCCCACGGCTCGACCCCCTATCTGCGCTTTGGCAGCTGGCCCATGTACGCGCTGGCCGCCCTGCTGCTCGGACTGGCGCTGGTGCTGCGGCCCCGCGCCCACCCCTGGGCTCGCCAGCGTTAAGCTAGCCTGGCCCATATAAAAGAGGCGCCCTTATGGGGCGCCTCTTTTTTCATCGGTTCACTGAACTCAAGGGGAGAGCGGCTCCCGGTGATACTCGTTGGCCCCGCACTCCGGGCAGGTGCCAAGCTGCTGCGGGTGCAGCACAGTGTGGCGCCACTCGCAGTGATCGCACACCAGCACGCCGAGCCCCACCCAGTCGCCGGCCCGATAGACCCCCTTGTGCTCCAGCTCGTCCGCCAGCTCGCTCCACTCCACCTGGGCGCGGTCGGTCACGTCCGCCAGCCAGGACCACACTGTATCTTTCAATGCCAGCATAAAGGCGGACTCGGGCACCTCGGCACGGCTCTCGTCATAGTTGCCGAGATCCCGCTTCACGTATTCTGCGATCAGCGCCAGCTCGTCCTGGGTCAGATCGCCGGCCGCCTCCAGATAGGCCTGTACCTTGGCGATCATCCGGTTGAGGCGTTCCCCCTGAAACTCTTCGGTCTCCTCCCACTGCTTCTTGAGCTGGGCGATGAAGGCTTCATACCCTTGTCGACGTTTGTCCATGGCCATTACTCCTCTGCTGAACCCTGATCGTGCCCGGCCTGAGCCAGAGACTGAGCGGTGCAGGCGGTGGTTGCCGCCCTCTGTCACCCTTGCTGCTCCGCGAAACCTCCATGCTGCCCGGGTCGGCCTGAGACTGGGCGGATGCTGGCGGTTGTTGCCGCCGCAGGATATGGGTATTCTATCGGGATTTCCCAGCTGATTTATCTATTCATTTCACAGATCCGGATGTCACCAATGCAAGAGCAATACGTTCCCCAATCCATAGAACCAGCAGTGCAAAAGCACTGGGATGCCAAGAAAACCTTCAAGGCCGTGGAGAAAGTAGACAAGGAAAAGTTCTACTGCCTCTCCATGTTCCCTTATCCGTCTGGTCGTCTACACATGGGGCACGTGCGTAACTACACCATAGGTGATGTGATCTCCCGTTATCAACGGCTCAATGGCAAGAATGTGCTGCAACCCATCGGCTGGGATGCCTTCGGTCTGCCGGCAGAAAATGCCGCCATCAAGAACGCCACTGCGCCGGCGCCCTGGACCTACGAAAACATCGAATACATGAAGAACCAGCTCAAGATGCTGGGTCTGGGCTATGACTGGGACAGAGAGCTGGCCACCTGCAAGCCGGACTACTACCGCTGGGAGCAGTGGTTCTTCACCAAGCTCTACGAGAAGGGCCTGGTCTACAAGAAGACCTCCTCCGTCAACTGGTGCCCGAACGACATGACGGTGCTGGCCAACGAGCAGGTGATCGACAACTGCTGCTGGCGCTGTGACACCCCGGTGGAGCAGAAAGAGATCCCCCAGTGGTTCATCAAGATCACCGACTATGCCGAAGAGCTGCTCAACGACATCGACAATCTGGAAGGCTGGCCGGAGATGGTCAAGACCATGCAGCGCAACTGGATTGGTCGCTCCGAAGGGGTCAACATCAGCTTCAATATCGACGGTCAGGATGAGCAGCTGGAGGTCTACACCACCCGTCCTGATACCTTCATGGGCGTGACCTATGTGGGTATAGCCGCCGGTCACCCGCTGGCCGCACAGGCTGCTGCCAGCAATCCGGAACTGGCCGCCTTTATCGAGGAGTGCAAGCACACCAAGGTCGCCGAGGCTGACATGGCGACCATGGAGAAGAAGGGCATGGCCACCGGCCTCTACGCCATTCACCCGCTCAATGGCCGCAAGGTGCCGGTCTGGGTCGCCAACTTCGTGCTGATGAACTACGGCACCGGCGCCGTGATGGCAGTACCGGGTCACGACCAGCGTGACTTCGAATTCGCCACCAAATATGGCCTCGACATCAAGGCGGTCATCAAACCGGTTGATGGCGAGGTGGACGTGAGCACCGCCGCCTACACCGAGAAGGGTGTACTGTTCAACTCCGGCGAGTTCGACGGTCTCGACTTCCAGGGCGCCTTCGACGCCATCGCCAACAAGCTGGAAGCCCTCGGCCACGGCAAGCGTACCGTCAACTTCCGTCTGCGTGACTGGGGCGTCTCCCGTCAGCGTTACTGGGGTGCCCCCATCCCCATGTTGACCCTGGCTGACGGCACAGTAGTGCCGACCCCGGAAGATCAACTGCCGGTGCTGCTGCCGGAAGATGTGGTGATGGACGGCATCCAGAGCCCGATCAAGGCCGACCCCGAGTGGGCCAAGACCACCTACAACGGCCAGGAAGCGTTCCGCGAGACCGATACCTTCGACACCTTTATGGAGTCCTCCTGGTACTACGCCCGCTACTGCTCCCCGGACTACGACAAGGGCATGCTGGATCCGGCTGCTGCCAACCACTGGCTGCCGGTGGATCAGTACATAGGCGGCATCGAGCACGCCTGTATGCACCTGCTCTACGCCCGCTTCTTCCACAAGCTGCTGCGTGATGCAGGGCTGGTCAACAGCGACGAGCCGTTCAAGCGCCTGCTCTGCCAGGGCATGGTGCTGGCCGACGCCTTCTACTACAAAGACGAGAAGGGCGGCAACGTCTGGGTCAGCCCGACCGACGTCAAGGTAGAGCGCGACGACAAGGGTCGCATCACCAAGGCCGTCGATCTTGAGGGCCGCGAGGTGATCCACTCCGGCATGACCAAGATGTCCAAGTCCAAGAACAACGGCATAGACCCTCAGCTGATGGTGGAGCGTTACGGCGCCGATACCGTCCGCCTGTTCATGATGTTCGCCTCCCCGGCCGACATGACCCTGGAGTGGTCCGACTCCGGCGTAGAAGGCGCCCAGCGCTTCCTGCGTCGCCTGTGGCGCACCACCTTCGAGCACGTCTCCGGTGGCGCCGTTGCCGCGCTGGATGTGGCGGCTCTCTCCAACGAGCAGAAGGCAGTGCGCCGCGAGCTGCACAAGACCATCGCCAAGGTGAGCGACGACGTGGGTCGCCGTCAGACCTTCAACACCGCCATCGCCGCCATCATGGAGCTGATGAACAACCTGGCCAAGCTAGGCTCTGACGAGCAGGATCGCGCCCTGATGCAGGAAGCGCTGGAAGCCGTCGTCGTCATGCTCTACCCCATCACTCCGCATATCGGCTTCGAGCTGTGGAAGATGCTGGGCAAGGAAGGGGACATAGACGTCGCGGCCTGGCCGGTGGCGGATGAAGCGGCCATGGTCGAGACCGAGAAGCTGGTGGTGGTACAGATCAACGGCAAGATGCGCGGCAAGCTGACAGTCCCGGCCGAGATAAGCCAGGCCGACGTCGAGAAGCTGGCCATGGCCGATGCCTCGGTGCAGAAGTTCACCGAAGGCCTGACAGTGCGCAAGGTCGTCTATGTACCGGGCAAGCTGCTCAACATAGTCGCAAACTGAGATTGACCCGCACTCCCGCCCTCCTCCCCTGTCGGGGGAGGAGGGCGGCAGGGTCTGAATCTATATGTGACGGCGGGCAGGCGCCCGCCGTTCTTCACTTGATGCAAAGAGGAATTCACATGGGCATGCCCCTCACTCGCTGGATTGCCATCATGCTGACGGGCCTGCTGCTGCAGGCCTGCGGTTTTCAGATGCGGGGAACCGCCATTCCCCCCGAGCTGATGACCATGAAGGTGGTCGGTGACAACAAGAGCGACTTCTATCGGCTGGTCACCACCCGCCTCAAGGCCTCGGGGGTGACCCTGGCGGACAAGGAGGGCATTCCGGTGCTGACCCTGTCCGGGGTACGCAGCAGCAGCCAGGTTGCCTCCGTCGACTCCATCGGCCAGGACCGCGAGTACCTGCTGGGTTACAGCACCCAGTTCACCGTCTCCATGCCGGGCAAGCCGACCCAGGTCTTCCCCATCACCTTCAACCGCAGCTTCCTGAACAAGCCGGATGCGGCGCTGGCCTCCTCCCGCGAGCAGGAGCAGCTTGGCAAGGAGATGCAGGAACAGGCCGCGAACCTGGTGATCCGCCAGCTGAGCCAGGTCAAGTTCTGATGCGGGTATCCTGATGAGAATCTACCCCGAGCAGGTCACCGACCTGGTGATCCATCAACCTGAGCCAGGTCAAGTTCTGATGCGAGTCTGCCCAAAGCAGTCTGCGGAACACCAACTCAACCAGGGCAAGTGCTGATGCGGATCTATCCCGAGCAGTTTGCGGACCATCTCAAGGCAGGGCTCAAGCCCTGCTATCTCGTTTTTGGTGACGAACCGCTGCTCAAGCTCGAGGCCATAGACGCCGTGCGTCAGGTGGCCCGCAAACAGGGGTTCGATGAGCGCCACAGCTTCGTGGTGGAAGCCGGGCTGGACTGGAATCAGGTCTATGACGCCTGCCAGGCCATGAGTCTCTTCTCGGCCCGCCAGATCATCGAGCTGGAGCTGCCCGCCAAGGTCGACAAGGACTTGGCCGCCCGCATCACCGAAATCGGCAAGCAGCTTCATCCCGACCTGTTGCTGGTGCTCTCGGGGGGGCGTCTCAATCAGACCCAGATGAAGGCAGCCTGGTTCGACAAGCTGAGCCAGAGCGGCACCTATGTGCCGGTCAATCACCCCGAGCCCCGTTTCTTCCCGCGCTGGATGAGTGCGAGGTTTCAACGCTTCGGCCTCAAGGCGCTGCCGGATGCGGTCAACTTCATGTGTCACGCCTTCGAGGGCAACCTGCTGGCCGCAAGCCAGGAGATAGAGAAGCTGACCCTGCTCGGCCCGCCCCAGCCCATCAGCGTCGCCTATCTGCAAGAGACCATCATACGCCACGCCCACTTCACCCCCTTCCAGCTCGTCGATACCCTGCTGGAGGGCAAGGTGAACCGGGCCCAGCGCATACTGCTGGCACTGCGGGCCGAGGGTACCGAGCCCGGCATGCTGGCCTGGACCCTGTGCCGGGAGCTGGAGCAGCTCACCGAGCTGGCCCTGGCCGCCCGTGCCGGTCAGCCTCTGGTGGAACACTTCAGCCGGTTGCGCATCTGGCAGAGCCGCCAGCAGCTCATTCAGCAAGCCCTGACCCGGCTGCCCGTTGGCAAGATACAGCAGCTGTGGCAACTGATGGCCCGGCTGGATGACGCCCAGCGCCGGTTCGACACCGAGCAGGCCTGGCTGATGTTGCAGACCATAGCCCTGGGTTTTCGCGATGGCACGCAGCTGCCCCTGCTGGAGGCGGATCCATGCTGAGCGCCCCCATCGAACGCCAGGCCGGCCCCTTGGCCCCCCTCCATGATCTGACAGGGGGAGCCTCATGCTGAAGGCCCCTATCGGCATCCTGGGCGGCACCTTCGACCCCATCCACATAGGTCATCTGAGGCCCGCCATCGAGGCCCGCGACGCCCTGGGCCTGGCCGAGGTGCGCCTGCTCCCGAACCATATCCCGCCCCATCGCGCCAATCCCTTCTGCTCCAGCGAGCAGCGGCTCGCCATGGTCGCGCTGGCGGCGGCGGAGAACCCGGGCTTCCTGGTAGATGAGCGGGAGCTGCAACGGGACACCCCCTCCTGGACCATAGACACCCTCATCGAGCTCAAGCAGGAGCTGCCGGATACCCCTGTCTGTTTCCTGATGGGCATGGACTCCCTGCTCGGCCTGCCGGGCTGGCATCGCTGGCAGGAGCTGCTCGAACATGCCCACCTGGTGGTGAGCAAGCGCCCGGGCTGGCAACCGGATTACCCGAGCGAGGTGGCCAGCCTGCTGGCCCGCCACCAGACCCGGGATGTGCAGGATCTTCATCGACACCGTCAGGGTCATGTCTGGATCGCCGACAACCTGCCCATAGAGCTGTCGGCCACCCGGCTGCGGGCCCTGCTGGCGGCGGGGCAGGATCCCAGATACCTGCTGCCGGCCCCGGTCGCCGACTACATCCGGCGGCACCGGCTCTATCAGCCATTGCCAAGCCGGTGAGCGGCGCCACGCGGGTTTGTCAGCCGACACCCTGAGGCGCACCCGGCACGGGCTTGACTATTGTCGCGCCCGGTTGCGCACTATAGTGATCAACAAGGGCCTGCCTTGCCCATGGGCGGCAGCCCCGGATCCATTCCCCTTTGCCAGACTGGGAAACGGGAGTGACCATGATATAATCCGCCGCCCTCTGGCGCCGGAAGATAGGAGAAGACATTGCAAGGCCAAGAACTGCTCGCCTTTATCGTCGACAAGATCGATGACATGAAAGGCCGCGACATCATCACCCTGGATGTACGCGGCAAATCCAGCATCACGGACACCATGATCATCTGCTCCGGCAACTCCAATCGCCACGTCAGCGCCATTGCCCACAACCTGGCCAGTGAGGCCCGCCATGCGGGGCTCGACCTGCTCAGCGTGGAAGGTCAGCTCACAGGTGAATGGGTGCTGGTGGACATGGGTTCCGTCATCGTCCACGTGATGCAGGATGAGTACCGCGACTTCTACCAACTGGAGAAACTCTGGGGTGGCACCCAGGTGCAAGCGTAACGAACGATGAAGATCCAGTTGATTGCGGTGGGCACCAAGATGCCTGCCTGGGTAGAGCATGGCTTCGAAGAGTACCGTCGCCGTTTCCCGAAAGACATGCCGTTCGAACTCGTCGAGATAGGCGCAGGCAAACGGGGCAAGAATGCCGACATTCCCCGCATCCTGCAAAAGGAGGGGGAAGCCATGCTGGCCGCCGCTGGCCGCTCGCGCATCGTCACCCTGGACATTCCCGGCAAGCCCTGGACCACGGAGCAACTCGCCGTGTCGCTGGAGGCCTGGAAGCTCGATGGCCGGGATGTGGCGCTGCTGGTGGGCGGGCCTGAAGGCTTGTCCCCCGAGTGCAAGGCCGCCGCCGAACAGAGCTGGTCCCTGTCACCCCTGACCCTGCCCCATCCGCTGGTGCGGGTGCTGGTGGCCGAGAGCCTGTACCGCGCCTGGAGCATTACCACCAATCATCCGTATCACAGGGAATGAGCCATGACCCCTTGGAACATCACTCCCTCATACACCCAGTACCACAGGGAATAGTCCATGTGGTACCCGCCCTTGCTCCCCGTCAGCCATAAGGTAACGGCATGCTGAAGAATCGCATCGAAATGCGCGATCACAGTGCCGAGGGACGTCTGTTCTTCCGGCGCACCCTGGTAGCCTACATCGGCATGGTCGTCCTCATGCTGGTGCTGCTGGGTAATCTCTACTACCTGCAGGTAGAGTCTTACGAAACCTATCAGACCCGTTCCAACGACAACCGGATCCGGGTCGTGCCGGTGGCACCGCCGCGGGGCCTCATCTATGACGCCAACGGCGTGCTGCTGGCGGAGAACCGCCCCGTCTACAGCCTGGAGATAGTGCCGGAGGAGACCGAGGATCTGGAGAAGACCGCCGACGAGCTGATCACCCTGCTGGCCCTGCCGGAGGGGACCAAGGAGCGGTTCCTGGCCGAGGTGAAACGCCAGCGCCGCTTCAAGCCGGTGCCCCTGTTCGAGAAGCTGACCGAGTACCAGGTCGCCCTCTTCTCGGTCAACCAGCACAACTACCCGGGCGCCAGCATAGAGGCCTATCTCAAGCGCTACTATCCGTTTGGTGACACCCTGACCCATGCGCTGGGCTATGTGGCCAAGATCAACACCCGTGACGTGGAGCGCCTCGACAAGGAGGACAAGCTCGCCAACTATGCCGCCACCAAGGACATCGGCAAGCAGGGGGTGGAGAAGTTCTACGAGGATCAGCTGCACGGCGTGGCGGGTTACCAGGAGGTCGAGGTCAACAACCGCGGCCGGGTGGTGCGCACCCTCAAGTTCCAGCCGCCGGAGCCGGGCAAGGACATCTACCTCAACATCGACATCCGCCTGCAGTTGAAGGCGCAGGAGCTGCTGGCCGGCCGCCGGGGCGCCATCGTCATGATGGATCCCAATACCGGCGCCATCCTGGCCATGGAGTCGAGCCCGAGCTACGACCCCAACCTGTTCGTGACCGGCATCTCCAACACCAACTACTCGGCGCTGCTCAACGATCCGGCGCGCCCGCTGGTGAACCGCACCACCCAGGGCATCTATGCCCCCGCCTCCACCGTCAAGCCCATGATGGCGGTGATGGGGCTGAACGAGGGGGCCATCACCCCCAACTATCGCTACTTCGGCGGTCCCAGCTTCTCCATCCCGGGCACCACCAAGAAGTTTCGTGACTGGCGCCGCTGGGGCCATGGCTGGCTCGACGTCTATCGCGCCATCGAGGTGTCGGCGGACACCTACTTCTACGATCTCGCCTACCGGGTCGGCATCGACAAGATCCACGCCTACATGACCAAGTTCGGCTTCGGTCAGTACAGTGGCGTCGACCTTTATGAAGAGACCAAGGGGGTCATGCCGTCCCGCGACTGGAAGATGGCGCGCTGGCGTCAGCCCTGGTATCAGGGGGACACCATCTCCATCGGCATAGGCCAGGGCTACTGGAGCTCCACCCCGATCCAGCTGGCCAAGGCGATCAGCATACTGACCCAGAACGGTCACGACGTGACGCCGCACCTGCTCAAGAGCACCGCCTCGGTGGACGGCGTGGTCAACGCCCCCATCAACCCGAACGTGGCCATAGCCGCCAAGAGCGACACCTACTGGCAGGTGGCCAAGGACGGCATGTGGCGCGTCATCAACGGCCATGAGGGGACGGGACGCCGCGCCTTTGCGGGCACCCCCTACAAGGCGGCAGGCAAGTCAGGTACCGCCCAGGTGGTGGGCCTCAAGGAGAACCAGGTCTACAACGCGGCTACCACCAAGGTGGAGCACCGCGACAATGCCCTCTTCGTCGCCTTCGCCCCGTTCGAGGCCCCCAAGGCCGTGGTGGCCCTGGTGCTGGAAAACGCCGGTGGCGGCAGTGCCATGGGGGCGCCGGTCGCCCGCCACATGCTGGATGCCTACCTGCTGCCGCCAGAACCCCAACTGCCGCCGGCGCCCGACAAGCCGTCCACCCCTGGCCCGGATCAGCGCGAGGCCGTGCCCAATGAATAACGCCGCACGCCTGCTACGCACCTTGCCTCTCCTCCCGAGGCCATCCATGCAGAACGAGGTCTTCTCTCATGAGTAACTCCGCCCGTCAGCAGAGTATCTGGTACAAGCTGCACATCGACCTGCCGCTGCTGCTCGGCCTGCTGGCGCTGATGACCCTCTCCATGGTGGTGCTCTACTCCGCCTCGGGCCAGGACTTTGACTCCATAGTGCGCCAGCTGGTGCGTGGCGGCCTCGCCTTCGGCCTGATGATAGGCCTGGCCCAGCTGCCCCCCTCCCTCTATGCCCGCTGGTCCGTGCCCCTGTTCACCCTGGTGGTGCTGCTGCTCATCGCGGTGGACGTGTTCGGCCATATCGGCAAGGGGGCACAGCGCTGGCTGGACCTCGGCTTCATGAAGTTCCAGCCCTCCGAGGTGATGAAGCTCTCCATGCCCATCATGGTGGCCGCCTGGCTCAGCCGGCACTCCCTGCCCCCCAAGTTCAGCCATGTGCTGATCGCCCTGGTGATGGTGCTCTTGCCCACCCTGCTCATCGCCGCCCAGCCCGATCTCGGCACCTCCATCCTGGTGGCGGCCTCCGGCTTCTTCGTCATCTTCCTGGCGGGGATCAGCTGGTGGCTGATCGGGCTGGCGGTCTTGCTGATCTGCGCCTTTATGCCGGTGCTCTGGTTCTTCCTGATGCACGACTACCAGCGCCAGCGGGTGCTGATGCTGCTCGATCCTGAGAAGGATCCCCTCGGGCGCGGCTACCACATCATCCAGTCCAAGATAGCCATCGGCTCCGGCGGCGTGTTCGGCAAGGGTTGGCTGCAGGGCACCCAGTCCCAGCTGGAGTTCTTGCCCGAGCGCCACACCGACTTCATCTTCGCGGTGTTCAGCGAGGAGTTCGGCCTGGTGGGGGTAGCCCTGCTGCTGGTCATCTATCTCTACATCATCAGCCGCTGCCTGTTTATCTCCATGCAGGCCCAGAACAGCTTCGAGCGCCTGCTCGGCGGCGCCCTGACCCTCACCTTCTTCGTCTATGTGTTCGTCAACATGGGCATGGTGAGCGGCATACTGCCGGTGGTGGGGGTGCCCCTGCCGCTGGTGAGCTATGGCGGCACCTCCATGGTGACCCTGATGGCGGGCTTTGGCATCCTGATGTCAATTCAGACCCATAGAAGGCTACTGGCCTGATGAGGTGGATATATTCTGCCTGTCGTGGAGGCCCCCTGCCGCAGGTGAGCTATGGCGGCACCTCAATGGTGACCCTGATGGCAGGCTTCGGCATCCTGATGTCCATCCAGACCCACAGAAGACTACTGGCTTGATGAGAGCTGGCTGGCTGGTGCTCTGTGCCTGCTCGCTCACGGCGGGGGCGAGCATCTCCCCCGAGCGGCTGAACCTGCTGGCCGAGCAGCACTCGGTGCCGCTGGCCGAGTTGCAGGCCGCCGCCGCCCAGGCGCGACTGCGTCAGGAGGTGCTCGACACCATCAGCCGCCCCTGGGAGGCCAAGCCCTGGCATAGCTACCGGCCGCTGTTCGTCACCCCGGAGCGGATCCGGGACGGGGTCGGCTTCTGGCAACGCCACGCCGCTACCCTCGCCAGAGCCGAGCAGCACTACCGGGTGCCCGCCGCTCTCATAGTCGCCATCATAGGCATAGAGACCTTCTATGGCCGCCAGATGGGCCGCCATCCGGTGCTCGACAGCCTCTACACCCTGGGGTTCCACTACCCCGCCCGTGAGGAGTTCTTCGCCAAGGAGTTCGCCCAGCTGGTGCTGCTTGCCCGGGAGGAGAAGTGGCCACTCACCTCTCTCAAGGGCTCCTATGCAGGCGCCATGGGCATGGGCCAGTTCATGCCCTCCAGCTATCGCCACTACGCCGTCGATTTTGACGGGGATGGCAAACGGGATCTGTTTGCCAACCCGGCGGACGCCATCGGCAGCGTGGCCAACTACTTTGCCGAGCACCGCTGGCGCTGGGGGGAGTCTGTGGTGGAACCCGCCTTGATCGGATTGGCGCCAGTAGGTACCCTGCTGGGGCCCGAGCCCGAGCTCAAGCAGCGCTGGGCCGAACTGGCCGCCGCCGGGATTGAACTCGCCACCCCGCTGGCACCGGACACGCCGGTGAAACTGCTGGCATTGGAGCAGGCCGATGGACCGGAATACTGGGTCGCGCGCCACAATTTTTATGTGATCACCCGCTACAACCGCAGCCCTCTCTATGCGATGGCGGTGCATCAACTCAGTCAAGCAATCCAGGACGCTTATGCATTACAGCCACAAACTTCTCCCCCTCACGCTGACCTTGTTGCTGGCCGCCTGTAGCAGCCAACCTGAGCAGGCGCCCCCGCCGCCGGTCCCGGTGCAGCCGGAAAAACCCCAGGTGATCGAAATCCCGCAGGCGACCGGTGCCATCCCGCGCCCCGAGCCCATGAGCGAGAGCGGCAACCGGGACTACTGGATCGGCAAGCAGAAGTACGAGGTGTGGCGCGACATCAAGCACTACAGCGAGGAGGGCACCGCCAGCTGGCTGTCCCAGGATCTCGATGGCAACAAGACAGCCAACGGCGACGTGCAGGACAGCACCCTGTTCAGCGCCGCCCACCGCAATCTGCCGCTGCCGAGCTATGTGCGGGTCACCAACCTGGACAACGGGCTGGAGACCATAGTGCGGGTCAACGATCGCGGCCCCTTCGGCAGCGAGCGCCTGATCGATCTCTCCCATGCCGCGGCCAAACAGCTGGAGATGGTCGACGGGGGCGAGGCCAGGGTGCGGCTTGAGCTCATCACCGATCAGCCGGATCAGATGGTCGAGATGGTGCCCATGACGCCGATGGCGCCCATGCAGCCGGCTGCCCAGGAGGCCGCCCTCCTGGGTGAGGCCCAGCCTGCGGCAGCGGCCACCGTCACCCCGGCCAAGGCCGCTCCCGCGGCGGCTGCCACGGCGACCAGCACCCTCTCCACCCCCAAGGCCGCCAGCGGCCAGGGCAAGATGATCCAGGTGCTGGCCAGCGGCTCCCAACCCAGGGCCGAGGCCATGGGCAAGGTGATGACCCAGCGCTACGGCGTGCCCTACCAGGTGGTGGCCCACGACGCCATCTTCCGGGTGCTGCTGGGACCGGTCGCCGCCGATCAACAGGCAAGCCTGCTGGAACAGATCCGGCAGGGGGGGCTGGAGCAGGCCTTCATCGTTCCCTGATGGCAGGGCTCACAGAGTGAATCGTCACTCTCCCCCGGCGTCACGTCGTTTCCCGGCGTAACGCCGACAACCGATGGATAAAAAACCAGACCAGATGGCACGCCGGACTATGACCGACCGGCACATCTGGTATAGTGGAGCCCGCTTTTTTTCAACTTGGGTAATCCCCATCCAGGCACCAGGAATTTCAAGATGTCCAAATTTGCCCGTTCCGTTATTCTGGCCTCCCTGCTAAGCGCGACCGCCCAGGCCAACCAGCCGGTACCGACGCCGGATTCGGCTCTGCCGACTGCCCAGCCGGTCCCCACCCTGAACAGCGCCCCCATGGTGGTGCCTGCCGCGCCGGAGATCTCCGCCAAGGCCCATATTCTGATCGACTACTTCTCCGGTCAGGTGCTGGCCGAGCAGAACGCCGACGAGCGCCTGCCCCCCGCCAGCCTGACCAAGATGATGACCTCCTACATAGTCGGCAACGAGCTGCTCAAGGGGAACATCAAGGGCACCGACATGGTGACCATCAGCCAGAACGCCTGGTCCAAGAACTACTCCGACTCCTCCAAGATGTTCATCGAGGTGGGCAAGCAGGTCTCCGTCGATGACCTCAACAAGGGCATCATCATCCAGTCCGGCAACGACGCCTGCGTCGCCATGGCCGAACACCTGGCGGGCAGCACCGACTCCTTCGCCAGCCTGATGAACGCCTGGGCCGCCAAGCTCGGCATGAAAGACTCCCAGTTCAAGAACCCCCACGGTCTGGATGCGGAAGGTCACTACAGTACCGCCCGCGACATGGCCCGCCTGGGTCAGGCCCTGATCCACGATCAGCCTGAGGAGTACAAGATCTACTCCCAGAAATCCTTCGTGTTCAACGGCATCACCCAGCACAACCGCAACCGCCTGCTGTGGGATCAGTCCCTGCAAGTGGATGGCATCAAGACAGGCCACGTCAGCCAGGTCGGCTACAACCTGGTCTCCTCCGCCACCAACAACGAGGGCATGCGCCTGATCGCCGTGGTGCTGGGCGCCAGCAGCGAAGGCTCCCGCGCCGCCGAGAGCAAGAAGCTGCTCACCTACGGTTTCCGCTTCTTCCAGAGCCTGACCCCCTACAAAGCGGGTACCGAGCTGGTGACCCAGAAGATCTGGATGGGCGACAAGTCCGAAGTGAAACTCGGGGTCGATCAGGATGTCTCCGTGCTGGTCACCCGTGGCCAGGGCAACAACCTGAAGGCGGACTTCCAGCTCGAAAGCGAGCTGAAGGCCCCGCTGGCCAAGGGTCAACGCGTCGGCACAGTGTTCCTGAAGCAGGGCGACAAGGAGATCAAGCAGGTTCCGCTGGTCGCCCTGGAAGAGGTGCAGGAAGGTGGCCTGATGAGCCGTCTGTGGGATTACCTGGTGATGCTGGTCGCCAGCTGGTTCAAGTAATCTACCGCACAATCCCGAGCAAGCAGCGGCGCCAACAGGCGCCGCTGCTGTCTTTGCCGCGCCGGAGCAGTGAATAACCCTGCAATCTGCAGGTTCCGCCGACGCTCCATTTGTGGTAAAAAGCAGCATTCCCACGTCCTGTCGACCTGGCGGGCCTTGATCCCGTGCCGGGCAATGCCCATATAAGATGGAGCCGTGCCCATGGTTGACGCGACTGGCGGCCCGAGTCCTTCGGCCAGACAAGATGCAAGATGAAGTCGTTTCGTGACGACGCTAAAGGTGAGTGAGATGAATACCAAGTTTGATGAGCTGCTGGAGTTCCCCTGCAAGTTCCCGTTCAAGGTGCTTGGGGTGGCCGATCCCGCCCTGCCGGATCAAGTGGTTGAAGTGCTGCAGCAACATGCCCCAGGTACTTACAGCCCGACCGTTCAGCCCAGCTCCAAGGGCAACTACCACTCGGTCCGCGTAACCGTGACTGCCCAGAGCAAAGAGCATATCGAAGCGATGTACCACGCCCTTGGCAAGATCGAGCTGGTGAAATACGTACTGTAATTTCTCTCTCGCCCCGCCATCGGGGCGAGCGATTATTTGCCATTCTGTTTTGCCGACGCAAGCGCCTGCCTGTGAGGAAAAGATGTCACCCCAGATCCCCGCCCAGCCACAGCTGCTTGTCAGACACCTGGGTCGCCGCCCCTACCAGCCGGTATGGGACGCCATGAAGGCCTTCACCGACAACCGCACCAGCGAGACGCCTGACGAGTTCTGGGTGGTGGAGCACGATCCCGTCTACACCCAGGGCCAGGCCGGCAAGGCCGAGCATCTGCTCGCCCCCGGTGACATCCCTGTGGTGCAGAGCGATCGCGGCGGCCAGGTGACCTATCACGGCCCCGGCCAGCTGGTGCTCTATGTGCTGGTGGACGTGCGCCGCAGCAAGCTCTCGGTGCGCGAGCTGGTGACCTGCCTGGAAACCGCCATCATCAACACCCTGGCCAGAAGCGACATCCAGGCCTATGCCAAGGCCGATGCCCCCGGCGTCTACGTGAAGAACGATCTCGGCATCGAGGCCAAGCTCGCCTCCCTGGGGCTGCGGATCCGAAAGGGCTGCTCCTTCCATGGACTGGCTCTCAATATCAACATGGACATGACCCCCTTCCTGCGCATCAATCCGTGCGGTTATGCGGGCATGGCCATGACCCAGACCAGCGCCCTGGGCGGCCCGCAGAGCGTGGCCGAGGCGCAATCCATCCTGGTGATGGAGCTGGCCAGCCTGATTGGCTATGAAACGATCACGAATACCGAAGAGGCAGCATGAGCAAGCCCATGCCGCGTGGCCATGAGGGCCCAGAGAGGACCCTGATGGCTATCAATCAGACAATAACAAACACCGAGAGTGAATCATGAGCAAACCCGTTCGTATGGAGCCGGGCGTCAAGCTGCGCGATGGCGACAAGATGGCCCTGATCCCGGTGAAATTCATGCCGGATCCCAACGAGGAAGTGCTGCGCAAGCCGGACTGGATGCGGATCAAGCTGCCGCCGTCGAGCCAGAAGATCGAGCACATCAAGAGCACCCTGCGCAAGAACAAGCTGCACTCGGTCTGTGAAGAGGCCTCCTGCCCCAACCTGGCGGAGTGCTTCAACCACGGCACGGCCACCTTCATGATCATGGGCGCCATTTGCACCCGCCGCTGCCCCTTCTGCGACGTGGCCCACGGCCGCCCGCTGGCACTGGATCCCGAAGAGCCGAAGAAGCTGGCGCTCACCATCAAGGAGATGGGGCTGAAATACGTGGTCATCACCTCGGTGGACCGCGACGATCTGCGCGACGGTGGTGCCCAGCACTTCGCCGACTGCATCAAGCAGATCCGCGAGCACAGCCCCCAGACCCGCATCGAGATCCTGACCCCGGACTTCCGCGGCCGCATGGAGCAGGCGCTGGAGGTGTTCCGCGAGACCCCGCCGGACGTGTTCAACCACAACCTGGAAACCGCACCGCGCATGTACCGGGTCGCCCGCCCGGGTGCCGACTACAAGTGGTCCCTGGAGCTGCTGCGCCGCATCAAGGAGATGCACCCCCATGTGCCGACCAAGTCCGGCGTCATGATGGGTCTGGGCGAGACCAACGAAGAGATAGTCCAGGTGCTCAAGGATCTGCGCGAGCACGGCGTCAACATGCTGACCCTGGGCCAGTACCTGCAGCCGAGCCGCCACCACCTGCCGGTGAAGCGCTACGTGCCGCCCGCAGAGTTCGACGAGCTCAAAGACGTCGCCATGGGGCTGGGCTTCTCCCACGCTGCCTGCGGCCCCTTCGTGCGCTCCTCCTACCATGCGGATCTGCAGGCCAAGGGCGAAGAGGTCAAATAACCTCGCCCGGAAAGAGGGGTCGAATAACCTCTCCTGCTAAAAGAAGAGCGCCCAAGGGCGCTCTTCTTGTTGAACATGTCGGACTCGACACTCCCGGCCAACCCCTTGGCTAATTCCCGGTTCCGGGGTTAAGGTGACGACTCCCTTTCCTTGAGTGAAGCTCCGATGCCAACCCCTATCGTTCGTCTGATCCCCATGGATGAGGCGGCTTTCCCCGCCTATCGCGACTACTTCATCGACGACTACGCCCAGGATCTCGCCTGCAATCACGGGCTGACCCTGGCCTATGCCCGCCAACAAGCCGAGGCTTCCTTGCTGCAACACCTGCCCCAAGGAGCCGCCACGCCGGGCCAGAGCCTGCTCTGCATCATCCCTGTGAGTGACAATGTCGGGAGCGCAGTCGCACCGACTGCGGGCATTGCCGGCTATCTCTGGCACAGCATCGACAGCGCCGCCCACACCACCTTTATCTATGACTTCTACACACTCCCGACCCATCGCGGACTGGGATATGGCAAGGCCGCCATGTCGGTGCTGGAGGCCGACTTGAAGTGCCTTGGCGTCAGCCAGATCAAGCTGAGAGTCGCCTATGACAATCCGAGGGCCAGGGCGCTCTATGAAGAGATCGGCTTTCACATCACGGGCTACAACATGGCCAAGACGCTGGCTTGATGGCTCCCGCCATCAACCCCCTTCCGTCATGCCATGGCGAGCCGACGCTCAGAGCGAGATGCCGGAGAAGGACATGAAGCCGAGCGACATCAGCCCCGCCACTATGAAGGTGATGCCAATCCCCCTCAATCCCTGTGGCACATCCGAGTACTTCATCTTCTGGCGCAGGCCCGCGATGGCGACGATGGCCAGCAGCCAGCCGAGTCCTGAGCCCGCCCCATAGACCACGGATTCGATGAAGTCGTAATCCCGCTGGGCCATGAACATGACGCCGCCGAAGATGGCGCAGTGCACAGTCAACAGCGGCAGGTAGATCCCCAGGGCCTGGTGGAGCGCCGGGAAATGCTTGTCCAGCACCATCTCCATCACCTGCACCAGGGCCGCCAGCACGCCTATGTAGATGATGAAATCGAGAAAGCTGAGGTCAAATTCCCCAAGGAAGGTGCTGTCCGGGCGCAGTATATGGCGGTAGATCAGGTTGTTGAGGGGAATGGCGATCACCATGACCACCAGCACCGTCATGCCAAGGCCGAAGGCGGTGTTGATGTTCTTCGACACCGCGAGGAAGGTACACATGCCGAGAAAGAAGGCCAGGGCCAGGTTTTCCACAAAGATCGACTGAATAAACAAATTGACGTAATAGTCCATGAAGGCTGCTCACCACTTGATTGTGCAAAGAGAGGGTCCGCCCTGACCAGGGGCCAGCGGCAGGAACGGGATGACAGTCAGCACGGGCGCGATCGCAGACGACGGGGGTCGGCGGATCAACAGACAGGGATCAGCGGCAGAGACGGTGTCGGCGTGTGCCCGGCGAGGGGAGCGGCACTAGTCGCCGTGGCAGAAGCGAAATTGCAGGTGATGGCAAAGCAGTTGCCGCTGGTGCAGATGACCGAGGCAGTTTGGCCACTGCCTGAGGTAGATGAGGGGCAGGAAGAACAGCAGGCCGCAGAGCAGACCGAGGATCTCGTGCTGGAACCAGGCCAGCAGCATCTGGTAGAGATCCGGGTCCCTGGCCCCTTCCAGCCGTCGCCCCTGCTCGAAGCTGAGCCGCCACTGGGAGGCCGGAGGCAGGCTGAGGTTGTCGGCCAACCCAGGCGCGGGGGGCTCGTGCAACTGCATCGAGGATGTCGATGTCCCCTGGTCCGACAGCGCGGGCGCACCGAGCCCTGCCGCGGCAGAGGCGGCAAGCCACAGCAGGCAGGCGACGGCGAGCGCCATCGGCCAGCACAATGGTCGGCCAAGGGGTGGCAAGGGGACAGGCTCCTTGAAAAGGCAAGGGGTTGAACGGGGCCGAATATATCACAATCCCTCCTTATATTGAATTTTGGCATCCAGTAACCGGAGAAATTCGATAAAAACAACCTGTTTTCCCCACAAAGGGGACATTTAACACCCTCAATGAAAATGGGGGCCATGCCCCCATCACTCTGTGGGATCAACCCTGGGTGAACGCAGCGTGATAGCTCACCTCCCCCCTGGCCCTCTCGTCATCGAAGCGCCGGACCATAAAGTACTCGGCCGGCACTCCGGGCAGTACCAGGTGGGCATCGGCGACAAAGCCGAAGCGGCCGTAGAAGCCGGGATCCCCCAGCACCACGCAACCTGCCGCCCCGTTTGCCTCGAGGGCGGCCAGACCCGCCTTCATCAGACGCGACCCCACCCCCTTGCCCTGCATCTCGGGAGAGACAGAAATGGGGCCAAGGCCGAACCATTTTTCACTGCCATCCGTGATGCTCACCGGTGAGAAGCAGAGGTGACCGACCACCTTACCCTCCAGCTCCGCCACCAGCGACAGGCTGAGTGCCCCGGCTTTGCGCAGGTCACACACGATCAGCTGCTCGTTGTGATAGGTATGAGGCGCCGTCAGGAAGGCGGCTATGGTCAGTTGTTCGATGGCATCATGGTCGGTGCTCGTTTCGGGCCGGATAAGGATATTCATCATATTTTCTCCATATTCTCTCTTGTTGTGTGATGACTCGTTCAGGTGAGTTGCAGGCAGCAGATCACATAGCCGTAGCTGCCCAGATATTGGCGATGCATGGCCAGCTCGCGGGTCAAGTCCTGATAAGCCGCACTCTCCCCCAACTCGGCGCTATGGCGCGCCAGATTGCGCTCGATGGGATCCAGATAGTTATTCCACGCCCCCATAGGCAGCAGTGTGTGGGAGAGGCAGCGATAACCCGCGGCCCGCACCGTCTCCAGCAGGCCCGCCAGCGTCTGCATGGCGGGGTAGGCCTGTTGCCAAAACGCCTGCGCCTCCTCTGGCGGGACATCGGTCAACCAGACCGCATCGCTCAGCACTATGCAGGCATCGGGGCCTGCGAGCAGCGAACGCCACGCGTTCAGCGCCTTGGCCACCCCCATGACATAGGCACTCCCCTCCGCCCAGATGAGGTCGGCGGGCGCCAGATCCGCCGGCAGTGTCGCCATGTTGGCGCGCAGGGTAGTGACCTTGTCATAACCAGCCGCACTGGCCGACCTGGCCAAGGCAGCCAGCGCCTCCTCGTCAAGATCGATGGCAACGATGGTGGCATTGGTCACCTGCGCCAGCGCCAGGGTAGAAGCACCTCGCCCGCAGCCCATGTCGAGGATCCGGCGCGGCTGAATTGGCAGCGCGGCAAACTGCTGTTGAGTGAAAGCACGATCCCCCGGCCCCCAATGGCTCATGCCATAGAGCAACTGCTTGAAATCCCGGATGTAACTCTGGTGTTCGTTCATGTCTTTACTCAGCCATTGCAGGTGGTAGCGATCCTTCTCGCCAAACCCCTGCTTCATCACCCACTCGAAGTAGGCCTCCGGTGCCTCCCGCTGCAACTGCAACTGCCAGTCCTTGAACGCGTCGCCTGAGTGAGTACTCATCCCAGCCAGATCAGCCAGTAGATCCCGTGCGCGCTGCATCCGCACCAGCTCGTCATCAAGCTCCTTGACCCGAGCCTGCAGTGCCCCCTGATCGATGTCACCCGCGAGACAGGCGAGACACTGCTTGAGGCTGAGGCCACCGGCCTGCAAGGCCTGCACCATCTGCAACCGCTGCAGATCCCCCTCGTCATAGTGGCGATAGCCGTTGGCAGCCCGCTTGCCCTCGATGATGCCGAGCTTCTCGTAGTAGAGCAGGGTGGAGCGGGCCAACCCGCAGCGCTGGGCCAGTTCGGATATTTTCATGGCAACAACTCGCTGTGCGGGTCGTCAGCTGACCCGATGAAGGAGAGCTTAAACTGTGAAGCTGTAGACGGGTCAACGGGAGAACACTCCTTTTCGCAAACAAAACGGCCACCCGAGGGTGGCCGTTGGCTTGCGTGACGTTTGAAGCGGCAGGACTAGAGACCGGCGGCCTCCAGATGCTCCACCAGCAGCTGGACGCTGCGGTTGCCGCGCCACTCGTTGACGTCGAGCCGATAGACCAGCCGCACCCGTTTCACCGAGGCATCTGGCCAGCGCTTGAGATCCACCCCGAAGGCGATGGCATCCACCGCATGACCGGAATCCGTGGTCAGCATCAGCTTGAGGTGCTTCTCCCCCACCAGCCGCTGTTGCACCAGCACGAATTCGCCGTCGAACAGCGGCTCGGGGAAGGCCTGGCCCCAGGGGCCGGAGGCGCGGATGAGCTCCGCCAGCTCCAGACTCAGCTCGTCCGGCAGCAGCTCGCCGTCGGTGAGCAGCACCCCGGTCAGCAGCTCCGGGGTCACCAGCTCGGCGATGACGGCTTCAAATGCCCGGCCGAACGCCTCTATATTGGCCTTGGGCAGGGTCAGCCCCGCCGCCATGGCGTGGCCGCCAAACTTGCCCATCAGGCCCGGATGGCGGGTATCGAGCAGCTCCAGCGCATCGCGCAGGTGCACCCCGGGGATGGAGCGCCCTGAGCCCTTGAGCTCGGTGTCGCTGCTCTGCGCAAACGCAATCACCGGTCTGTAGTACTTCTCCTTGATCTTGGAGGCCACCAAGCCCACCACCCCCTGATGCCACTCGTCCCTGTGCAGCACTATGCCGCTTGGCACCTCGCCGTCGCGAAACCGGATCTGCTCCAGGGTGGCGAGGGCCTCCTGCTGCATCCCCTGCTCTATCTCCTTGCGCTCCTGGTTAAGGCTGTCCATCTCCGCCGCAAGCTGGCGCGCCAGGTTGAGATCATCGCTCAGCAGACAGGCGACCCCGAGGGACATGTCATCGAGACGGCCCACCGCATTGAGGCGAGGCCCCAGGGCAAAGCCGAGATCGGCGGCGCACAGGCGGCGGCCATCGCGGCCCGATACGTCCACCAGCGCCTGGATGCCGGGGCGGCAGCGACCGGCCCGGATCCGCTGCAGCCCCTGATGGACCAGGATACGGTTGTTGCCATCCAGCGCCACCACGTCGGCGACTGTGCCGAGCGCCACCAGATCGAGATAGTCCGCCACATTGGGGGCGCGAATGCCCTGGCGTTCATACCAGCCGCTCTGGCGCAGATGGGTGTTGAGGGCCGCCATCAGATAGAAGGCCACCCCGACCCCGGCCAGGGATTTGGAGGGGAAGTCGCAGCCACGCTGGTTGGGGTTCACTATCGCATCGGCATCAGGCAACTCCTGGCCCGGCAAGTGGTGATCGGTAACCAGTACCCGCATCCCGGCCGCCTTGGCCGCCGCCACCCCGGCAATGCTGGAGATGCCGTTATCCACAGTGATGAGAAACTCGGCGCCCCGGGCCACCGCCAACTCGACGATTTCGGGGGTGAGGCCGTAGCCGAACTCGAAGCGGTTGGGCACCAGAAAATCGACGTGATGGCCCCCCATGGCCCGCAGGGCCAGCACGCACAGGGCCGAGCTGGTGGCGCCGTCGCAGTCGAAGTCGCCGACGATGAGGATGCGCTGCTGCGCCGTCAGGGCATCCGCCAGCAGGGGCACCGCCTGCTCCATGCCGAACAGCCGCTGGGGCGGCAGCAGCTGGCTGGCGCTGCGCTCCAGCAGGGCGGGATCCTCCACGCCGCGGCTGGCGAAGATTTGACGAAGCAGGGGATGCAGGGTGGCGGGCAGATGGGAATCATCAACTCGCGGACGACGACGGATTTGCAGGGGCATTGATGTGATCCAGTATCTTGAGCAGTTGTTCAGGGCTCTGATATCCCCGCACCAGATCCCCGTTTGGCAGGACCCAGCTCGGTGACGCCTTGATCCCGAGCCACTGGCTCAGGCCGATATGATGGGCAAGGATCTCATTACATCCGGCCGCAGGCAAACGATCACTGAGACTGAGTTCACCCAGCAGGGCGGGATCGCACCAGAGCGCCTGCGTTTCGGCCAGCTCGGCGAAGGGGGCCACCAGGGGCAGCAACTGCACGCTCACCCCCCTGGCCTGCAACTGGGGCAGATCGTCCAGCACGGCGTGACAGCGGCGACAGCCGAGATCGGTAAACAGGGTAACCCGGTAGCGCTCGTTCGGCGCCTTGAGCCAGAGTCGCGCCTCGCCTACCTGCGCCAGCGCCAGCCGACGTTGTTGCTGCTGGCTCAGGCGGGTGAGGTTTTGCATGTCGTGGGCCAGATCCAGCATGGAGCCCTGCAGCACATAGTTTCCCCTGGCATCGCTATAGAGCAGCCCCTGGGCTGTGCCCAGCAGATAGAGCCCGGGCACCGGGGTCTCGTCCACCAGGAAGACCTGCACCCCGAGGCGCTGCCCTATGGTCTGTTTCAACAGCTGGGGATCCATCCCCGCGCTGGCAGCAAAGGTGCACAGCAGCATCATTCCCAGCAGTAAATGTCGCACTTGATGACTCACCTGGCATGATTGAATGGATTCATAAGGTAACTCAGTGCACATCCTTGCCCCAACCTCTTAATTAGCGATTGATTAATAGCGTGGATCGCAAAAAAATCCCGATCTGACAGGTTGCCAATTGGGCTAAGGCCCAGCAAGCTAATCAGGACGACGGGAGACACCATGGTCATCCCTCTGTTTTATTGATGTTTTATCGTCCAAACAGCGATGTGGTCGCACCGCATCCTGTCCATTTTTTAGGGGGAAAAATGAGTCTGATTAAAGAGTTCAAGGCCTTTGCGGCCAGAGGCAACGTCATCGACATGGCGGTCGGTATCATCATAGGTGCCGCCTTCGGCAAGATAGTCTCCTCCTTCGTGGGCGACGTCATCATGCCGCCCATCGGCCTCATCCTGGGGGGAGTGGACTTCAGCGATCTGGCCGTCACCCTGAAGGCCGCCGAAGGTGACATCCCTGCCGTGGTCATCGCCTACGGCAAGTTCATCCAGACCATCATCGACTTCCTGATCATCGCCTTCGCCATCTTCATGGGGCTCAAGGCAGTCAACACCCTGCAGAAGAAGCAGGCAGAGGAAGCCCCTGCCCCGGCCGGCCCCACCAAGGATCAGGAGCTGCTGACCGAGATCCGCGATTTGCTGAAATCCCAGCAGGGGAAATAGACGCCAGCTCCTGTCGTGCTGTGATGAAAAAGCCGCCATGAGGCGGTTTTTTATTGACGGCGGCACGGGTCAGGCCCGGGGATGGTGCTCCCCATGGAGTGCCTTGAGCCGCTCGTTGGCCACGTGGGTGTAGATCTGGGTGGTGGAGAGATCCGCGTGCCCCAGCAGCATCTGCACCACCCGCAGATCGGCGCCGTGGTTGAGCAGATGGGTGGCGAAGGCGTGGCGCAGGGTGTGGGGGGAGAGCTCTCCCCTGATCCCCGCCCGCTGGGCATAGAGCTTGATGCGATGCCAGAAGGTCTGGCGGGTCATCATCCTGGCCTGCTTGGAGGGGAAGACCACATCCGAGCTGGTGCCTCCCAGCAGCAGGGTGCGGGCCTCCCGGTAGTAACGCTCCAGCCAGTGAACCGCCTCCTCCCCCATGGGCACCAGCCGCTCCTTGTTGCCCTTGCCCACCACCCGCACCAACCCCTGGCGCAGGCTGACATGCTCGGCGGTGAGCCCCACCAGCTCGGAGACCCGCAGTCCGGTGGCATAGAGCAGCTCGAGCATCGCCTTGTCCCTCAGCTCCAGCGGGTCGTCCACCAGGGGCGCCGTCAGCAGTGCATCCACCTCGGCCTCGCTGAGATCCGAGGGCAGCTTCTTGGGCAGCTTGGGGCCCTCCAGCAACACTGTCGGGTCGTCGCCGCGCAATTTTTCCCGATTCAGATACTGATAGAAGCGGCGCAGGGCCGAGAGGAAGCGGGCTGTGCTGCTCGCCGCAAACTGCTTGTCCACCCGCCAGGCGAGGTAGTGCTGGATGTCGTCCATCCCCGCCAGCAGCAGGGAGCCCCCCTGGCCGTCGAGCCAGAGGGCAAACTTTTCCAGATCCGTGCGATAGGAGCTGACCGTATTGTCGGACAGCCCCCGCTCCAGCCAGAGGGCATCGAGGAAGGGCTCGATCAGGGGATGGTTGTGCACGGCAGGGGCTGGCTTGGTCATGGGGTGTCGGTCTTGGGCAAACGGTGGCCCATTGTAGCCTGCCAGGCCGGCGCGCACATCAGGGGCTTGCGCTTCCCCGGCAGGCATACCAGGCGGTGAAGCGCGAGGGGCAATCTGCTAGACTGGCGCCCTCACTCGGGCGGTCCGGCCCCATGGTTGCCCGACCCCCCCTTGCCTACTGCGATCAAGAGAAGAGCGATGAAGATAGGTTTGTTTTACGGCTCAACCACCTGCTACACCGAGATGGCCGCCGAGAAGATCCGCGCCCTCATTGGCCCCGAGCTGGTTGATCTCCACAACATCAAGGACGTGCCCCTGGCCCGCATGCAGGAGTACGACATCCTGATCCTCGGCATCTCCACCTGGGACTTCGGCGAGCTGCAGGAAGATTGGGAATCCCGCTGGGAAGACATCAAGGATGTGCCTCTGGAAGGACGCATCATAGCCCTGTTCGGCATGGGCGATCAGCTGGGATACGGCGAGTGGTATCAGGATGCCCTCGGCCTGTTGCACGATCAGCTGGTGCCCAAGGGGGTCAGGCTGGTGGGTTACTGGCCCAACGAGGGGTACGAGTTCGATGCCTCCAAGGCGCTGATCGACGATGGCCGCCACTTCGTCGGCCTGGCCCTCGATGACGCCAACCAGTACGACCAGACCGAATCCCGCATCGAGCAGTGGGTCGATCAGATCCTGAATGAGATCCACGAGCTGCTGTGATCCAGGTAGCTTGCATGTTCGATGATCCCTTGGATGCGGAGTGACGATGGCCATCATCTTGTCGTCGGCCTGGCCCTCGATGACGCCAACCAGTACGACCAGACCGAATCCCGCATCGAGCAGTGGGTCGACCAGATCCTGAATGAGATCCACGAGCTGCTGTGATCCCGCCTGGCGGCGCCACAGAGCGTCGACGACCTGGCTCCCTCATCGCCCCTCGAAAGCGGCGTTGATCTCCCCTGCCGGCAGCCGGCCACACAGGCTGCCGGGCGCAGTTATCGCACCGATTTTCTCGTTCGGTATCATCGCCTGACGCTATAGCGACTTTTTGCTGCTGGTCTGCAACAATGCAACCGACACCCCATAACACAATCAGAACGGGTGTCGGAAGCAAACAGGAAACAGACCAGAAAAGGAAATTCTATGACCTCATTCTCCCTGTTGGCCCCCACCATAGCCCGCGACGTGCTCGATCACGCCCTGCGGCTGGGTGCCGACTTCGCCGAGCTGTTTGTGGAGCGCAAGCGCCGCAGCCAGCTCAGCCTGCTCTCCAGCCAGATAGAGAACATCAGCGGCGGCCTCGATTTTGGCATAGGCGTGCGCCTGTGCTACGGCCACAAGGTGCTCTACGGCTACACCAACCTGGCCAGCCGCGACGAGCTGCTGCGCATCGTCAGCCTACTGGCGGCCAAGGACAGGCGTGACCCCGTGGTCACCGCCACTGCCTTCGATTTCACCCCCATCACAGACCGCAATCCGGTGGCCCTGCCGCTCTCGGTCGACAAGCAGCTGGAGCAGAAGATTGCCTACCTGCATGCCATGGATGCGGTGGCCCGCGCCGAGAGCGGCAAGGTGAGCCAGTTCTCCGGCAACGTGCTGGGCTGGGAGCAGGAGGTGGAGATCTTCAACAGCGAAGGGCTGCAGGTGAGCGATCGCCGCCACTACAACCGCATCATGGCCCAGACCATAGCGGTGGAAGGGAGCGAGCAGAGCGTGGGCTACGAGGCGCCCGGCGCCCTGATGGGCTGGGAACATGCCGAGCGCATAGACCCGCGGGAGCTGGCCCTCACCGCCACCCGTCAGGCGCTGGTGAAGCTGGGCGCAGCCCCCTGTCCGAGCGGCACCCTGCCGGTCATCATGGAGAGCGGCTTTGGCGGCGTCATCTTCCACGAGGCCTGCGGCCACCTGCTGGAGACCACCTCGGTGGCCAAGAAGGCCTCGGTGTTCCACGACAAGATGGGGCAGCTCATCGCCAATCCGGCGGTCAGCGCCGTGGATGAAGGCTTGCAGAGCAACGCCTGGGGCTCCATCAACGTCGATGACGAAGGGATGGCGACCCAGCACACCCAGCTCATCAAGGATGGGGTGCTGACCGGCTTCCTGGTGGACAGAATGGGCGCCATCAAGACCGGCCATGCCCGCACCGGCTCAGGAAGGCGCGAGTCCTACAAGTTCGCCCCCACCTCCCGCATGCGCAACACCTACATAGAGCCGGGCAGCCACAGCCTGGACGATATGCTGGCCACCGTCGAGCACGGCATCTACGCCAAGAAGATGGGGGGCGGCTCGGTGCAGCCGGGCACAGGCGAGTTCAACTTCAACGTGCAGGAGGCCTACCTCATCGAGCATGGCAAGATAACCCGGCCGCTCAAGTCGGCGACCCTGATCGGTACAGGCCCGCAAGTGCTCAAAGAGATCTCCATGGTGGGGCGCAATCTGGCCCTGGCCGCAGGTATGTGCGGCTCAGTCTCGGGCTCGGTGCCCACCTCTGTCGGCCAACCCGCCTTGAAAGTTGACAAGATCCTGGTAGGAGGGAACGCCTGATGAGCGCACTCGATATGAATCAACTGCTCAGCCGCCTGCTGGAGAAGGTCGCCGACCTCGATGCCGAGGCGGACATCATCGCCAATCAGGACAAGGCCTTCTCCCTCAAGGCCGACAAGGGGGAACTCGGCGAATACAAGGTCACCAGCAGCCAGCAGCTCGGCATTCGCCTGATCAAGGAGGGTCGGGTCGGCATCGCCTACTCGGAGTCCCTCGATGAGCTGGCGCTGGATGCCATGCTGCAGGATGCTCTCGATGCCAGCCGCTTTGCCAAGGTGGACCCGGATCAGCGCATCTCGGTGGCGGGCAGCCGGATCAGCACCGACTGCGCCGAGATAAACCAGCCCGATACCACGGCGGTGGAGGAGAAGATAGCCCTGGCCCTGCGCCTCGAGGCGGATATGCTGGCGCAACCTGATGTGACAGGCGCCCCCTACAACAGCTTCTTCGAGGGGGAGAGCCGCCTCTGGCTCGCCAACAGCCTGGGCAGCCTCTGCCAGCACAGTGAATTCAGCGTCGGCTGCTATACCTCGGCGCTGGTGGAGCGGGATGGCCGCCAGTCGATGCACTCGCAAGGGCAGTATGGCCGCCGCTTCGACGAGCTGGATAGCCAGACCCTTATCGAACAGATCCATGCCGTGGCCCATGACCTGCTGCCGGGGGAAGCGGTACCGAGCGGTCGCTACAGCGTCCTCTTCAGCACCAACTGCTTCGCCAGCCTGTTTGGCTGCTTCCAGGCAGCGCTCTCGGGCAAGTGGGCCCAGCAGGGGATCAACCCCTGGCGGGACAAGGTGGGTCAGTCTGTGGCCTCCCGCTGGCTCACCCTGGAGAGCCGTGCCTATATGCCGGGGGGCATGAAGATCAAGGCGTTTGACGGCGAAGGGGCCGCCACCTCGGATCTCCTGCTTATCGGCGAGGGGGAGCTCAAGACCCTGCTGCACAACAGCGCCACCGCCCGCCACTTCGGGGTCGCGAGCAATGGCTCGGCGGCCCGCAGCGCCCGCAGCGCCCTCGATGTGACCGCCCGCCACCTGGTGTTCGGCACCGGTCCTCACAGCGAGGGCGAGGTGCAGAGCGGCGACTATCTGGAGCTGGTCAAGCTCGACGGCCTGCACTCCGGGGCCGATGCGGTGAGCGGTGACTTCTCCTTTGGCGCCTCGGGCTTCCTGTGCCGCGATGGGGTGCGGCTCCAGCCGGTGCGCGGCATCACGGTGGCGGGCAACTTCTACCGCCTGCTCGGGGAGCTGGAAGCGGTCGGCAATGTGCTGCACCACAACGATGGCAAGGGCTTCTATGCGCCGCTTATCCGTTTCGGTGGCCTGAATATCGCTGGCAAGTGACAATCAAGGGATGACAAGGAGTGCCATGCTCCTCCATCCATCCGTTTCGGTGGCTTGAATGTCGCTGGCAAGTGACTGTATCTAGTGGGAAAAGCGGTTATCTTCCCCAAGCAAAAGCGGCGCCATCAGGCGCCGTTTTTTCATTGATGGCGCCCCTGTTCGGCCACTCCTAACCTCAAAGAGCCACCGACCACATCGGCCGGAACATGCTGGAGAATACGAAGATGGACAACACCCTGGTCTGGGCCGACATTCCGACACGGGATCTGGATCGCGCCATGGACTTCTACTCGGCCCTGCTCGATGTGCAGGTCACCCCCATACAGGAGGAGGAGATGCGCTTTGCCATGCTGCGCTACGATGGCAGCAACGCGGCGGCCTGTCTCGGCCCTATGGACAAATACCACCAGCCCGGTGGCGCCGGCCCCCTCATCTATCTCTCCCTGGGGGACAGGTTGCAGGAGGCGGAGCAGCTGGTTCCCCGGCTCGGCGGGCGGGTGCTCAAACCCCTGCACTCCATCGGCAGCGGTCACGGCTCCCGGGTCATCATAGAGGATACCGAAGGCAACTGGCTGGCCCTCTATGCCCCGCCCGCCCCTTGAGCCGCATAAACAATAACGGCGACCCTGGGGTCGCCGTTATTGTTACCTGACACCTATCAGAAGCGATCAGGCTTCAGGATTGAGGCGAGTCGGCATGCCGGTACGCTGTTCCAGCACCTGCTTGACCACATTGGAGTCGCTGTCCATGTGGGCGATGAAGCGGGTGGTGGCCGGGGTCATGGGGAGCGGCACAGAGGCTGTGGAGTTGAACTCCTCCTCGGTGCGCGACAGCGGCTCGTGCACTTCCATGTAACGACCGCCATCCGGCTCGACCGTGGTCTTGACCGGCTGGTTGACGAACTGGACGCGGGTACCGACCGGCACGTTGTCGAACAGGTACTTGATGTCATCGGCGCGCAGACGCACGCAACCGCTGCTCACCCGCAGACCTATGCCGAAGGTGGCGTTGGTGCCGTGGATGGCATAGAGGTTGCCGATATAGAGGGCGTGCAGGCCCATGGGGTTGTCCGGACCGGCCGGCCAGACCGCAGGCAGTGTCTTGCCTTGGGCGGCGTAGCGGCGACGGATGTTCTCGGTCGGGGTCCAGGTCGGGTTGGCGCGCTTGCGCTCTACCTTGGTGATCCAGTTCTCCGGGGTGTTGACCCCCAGCTGACCGATGCCGATGGGCAGCACCTGCACCACGTTCTTGCCTTTCGGGTAGTAGTAGAGACGCATCTCGGCCACGTTGATGACGATCCCCTCGCGCGGTGCATTCGGCAGGATCAGCTGATGCGGAATGGTCAGCTTGCTGCCCGGCGTTGGCAGATAGGGGTCGACGCCCGGGTTCGCTTCCATGATGTTGGTCAGGCCCAGCTGGAAGTCGGCGGCGATCTGCTCCAGCGGACGGTTGTCTGCGGGCACCACGTATTCCTGGTTCTCACCGATCAGACGGCTGTTGGCGGCTGGCAGCGCGTATTCAACGGCGGCGGCCTGCTGGCTGACCAGGGTCAGAGTGCAAAAAAGGGCCGAAGCGGCAATGCGAAGGGGATTCATAAAATTCCTGTATGGTTTCCTGTACCTGTTGGCCTGAAGCCGGTTCATCCTCGGTCTGTCCCTTGTCACGAGTAGCGCTCGCCCGAGGCCAATACCGAGCGCGCATTCTTTCCCGAGTCGGACAAAATTTCAACTTGAAGAGGGGGCTTTTTCGCGGAAAAGATCCATTCTCCCCCCAACAATCGACCGTATCGGGTGCCTGTCAGCCTAACATCGCCAATCTGAGCGCAAAATGAACATGCATCCGGCCCGCCACCCTAGCCCCAAATTGCATGATGGCGCCGTCACGAGTACAATCTCGCACCCCTTTTATCAGGAGTATCGAGTCATCTCGTGCTCTGGGTGTACCTCATCGGGTGGCCGTGCGTCGAGTACGGTCGCACCATGCCGATGACCCTATACGGCGCCATCAGGTGGCGCCGTCCTGATTTGCAATCAGACAGAAAGAGTCCAACATGTTCAGACCAGAATTGCTCTCCCCCGCCGGGACCCTCAAGAATATGCGTTACGCCTATGCCTATGGCGCCGACGCCGTCTATGCGGGCCAGCCGCGCTACAGCCTGCGGGTGCGCAACAATGAATTCGATCACGAGAATCTGCAGCTCGGCATCAACGAGGCCCATGCACTGGGCAAGCAGTTCTATGTGGTGGCCAACATCCAGCCCCACAACTCCAAGCTCAAGACCTTCATCCGCGACATGCGCCCCGTGGTGGACATGAAGCCGGATGCGCTCATCATGTCAGACCCCGGCCTCATCATGATGATGCGCGAAGCCTTCCCGGAGATGCCCATTCACCTCTCGGTGCAGGCCAACGCGGTCAACTGGGCCACGGTGAAATTCTGGCATCAGATGGGCCTGACCCGCGCCATTCTGTCCCGCGAGCTGTCCCTGGACGAGATCGAAGAGATCCGCATGCAGGTGCCGGAGATGGAGCTGGAAGTCTTCGTCCACGGGGCGCTGTGCATGGCCTACTCAGGTCGTTGCCTGCTCTCCGGTTACATCAACAAGCGTGACCCCAACCAGGGTACCTGCACCAACTCCTGCCGCTGGGAGTACAAGGTACACGAGGGCAAGGAAGATGACGTGGGCCAGATAGTCCACCGTCAGGAGCCCATCGCCGTGCGCCCGGACAACACCCTGGGGCTCGGCAAGCCGAGCGATGCCCTGGTGCTGCTGGAAGAGTCCAACCGCCCCGGCGAATACATGACGGCGTTCGAGGACGAGCACGGCACCTACATCATGAACTCCAAGGACCTGCGCGCCGTCGAGCACGTGGAGCGCCTGACCAAGATGGGCGTGCATTCGCTGAAAATTGAAGGCCGCACCAAGTCCTTCTACTACTGCGCCCGCACCGCCCAGGTCTATCGCAAGGCTATCGACGACGCAGTCGCCGGTCGTCCGTTCGATCCGACCCTGATGGGCACCCTCGAGAACCTGGCCCATCGTGGCTACACCGAGGGCTTCCTGCGTCGTCACAACCACAGCGAGTACCAGAACTACGACTACGGCTACTCCGTCTCCGACACCCAGCAGTTCGTCGGCGAGATCACCGGTCGCCAGGGCGACATGGTGGAAGTGGAAGTGAAGAACAAGTTCCTGGTGGGCAACAGCCTGGAGCTGATGACGCCGCAGGGCAATGTCAGCTTCAACCTGGAGCAGATGCAGAACCGCAAGGGCGAGCTCATCGACACGGCGCCGGGCAACGGCCACGTGGTCTATGTGCCTGTCCCCAAAGAGATCGACATCAACTACGGCATACTGCTGCGCAACCTGGGCGATCGTCAGGACACCCGCCAGCCCCACTCGGCGGCCTGAGATGGCGCTGCTCATCACCGACAAGTGCATCAACTGTGACATGTGCGATCCCGAGTGTCCGAACCAGGCCATCAGCCTGGGGGACAAGATCTACGAGATAGATCCCAGTCGCTGCACCGAATGCGTCGGCCACTATGAGAAGCCCACCTGCATCAGCGTCTGCCCCATCGATTGCATCATCTGGGATCCCGCCCATGTGGAGACCGAAGAGCAACTGATGGACAAGTTTGTGCTGATGCACAGGCAGTAAACCGGCATCAGCGTCTGCGCCTTGTTGACTGCATCCTCCGGGATCCCGCCCATGTGGAGACAGAAGAGCAGCTGATGGACAAGTTTGTGCTGATGCACAGGCAGTAATGCCGGACCTGCGGGTCATCCAGAAATAGAAAAAGCCGGGCATGCCCGGCTTTTTCTATTGCGCTGCCCTTCCCTCAGGGTTTGACCAGTTTTTGCAGCGCCTCAAGCTCGCGCTGGGCCTCCAGCAGCTCGGCCTGGGACTCCTCCAGCTTGGCCTGCTTCTTGGCGATCTTGTCCGGCTTGCCCGAGACCCGGGCGCTCTGCAGATCCGACAGGCGCTCCTCCACCTCTTGCTTTTGCTTGGCGACCTTCTCTTGCTGCTCCTCGACGAGCCCGGCATCGGTGCAATGGGCCTCGATGTTGCGCAGGGCCTGCTCCAGGCCCGCCACCTGCTGCGCGTTATCGTGCGCCCGGGCGAAGGTCAGCTGCTCGGTCACCGCCTGATGTCTGGCCTTGCAGCCGACGTTTTCACTGCCATAGGCCTGTCCGGCCAACAGCAATAATCCTATTCCGGCAATCTTCCACATAACGACCTCTTTGCTCTGTCATACTGGATGGCCGCCTATGAAACCTGACTCATCTCCCGAGGTCAAGGCACAGGGAAAGGGCTACGACAGAGTTTGCACTGGGTCATGCCGCCGCCAAGCTGGCGACGCTACAATGCCCCTTTCAACCCGGAGAGTCCCATGAAACAAGAGATCCTCATCATCGCCAACGGCGCCCCCTATGGCAGCGAGTCCCTGTTCAATGCCCTGCGTCTGGGGATAGCCCTCAACGAGCAGGAAGGCGTCATCCTGAAGATATTCCTGATGTCCGATGCCGTCGGCGCCGCCCTGGCGGGCCAATCCCCCGCCGAGGGTTACAACCTGCGCCAGATGCTGGAGATCCTGCTGGCACAGGGCACCCTGATCCGGCTTTGCAAGAGCTGCACGGACGCACGGGGCATCAGCTCCCTGCCACTTATCGAGGGCATAGATATAGGCACCCTGCCCCTGCTGGCCCAGTGGACCCTGGCGGCCGACAAGGTGCTGACCTTCTAGGGATCAGGGCTCGGCCCGGACCAGCGCAGTGCGTGAGGTCCGGGTACTCAGGCCATAGAGCATCAGGATCGCCAGGCAGAGCAGCGCCATGCAGCCATAGAGCCAGCCGCCCCCCCAGTTGGCCAGGATCCAGCCCCCCAGCAGGGCACCGATGGCGATCCCGAGCCCGGACATGGAGGCCGCCCCGAAGTAGCTGCCCTTGAGGTGCTCCGGCGCCATCTGATCGACCAGCACATTGAGCAGCGGGAACAGGATACACTCGCCGACGCTCAGCAGGATCACCGCCACTATCCAGTGCCACCAGATGGCGGTATCCCCGAGCGCGAACTGCAGCTGGGCGCTGAGGAAGAAGGCGACCCCGAGCTGCAGTCGGCGCTTGATAGACCAGTTGGCGGTCAGGTGCAGCAGCGGGAACTGCAGGATCACTATGGTCAGCGCATTGGTGCTCACCAGCCAGCCGATGAGGCGCTCCACTTCCGGGGTGCCCGCCCGGGTCAGATACTGGATGAGCGGTGATTCGAACTGGGCATAGACCAGCATCAGCAGCATGTTGGCCATCGTCAGCAGCAGGAAGCCCCTGTCCTGCCAGAGCACCCGCAATACGGCGCGCATGCCCGGACCGGCGGCATGGCTCGCCTGACAGGCGGCAAGCCGAAAGCCGACGAAGAAAATGAAGCCCAGCAGCAGATAGCTGACACTGAGCAGCAGGAAGGTCTCCTGGCGGGCGCTCAGGCCGTAGCTGACCCCGAGCAGGGGGCCTATGGCCGCCCCCAGGTTGAGCAGAAAATAGCGCAGGTGCAGTGCCAACTCGCGGGCTTTGGGCTCGGCCAGGCTATCGGCCATCAGCGCCTTGCCCGGCGAGTCGATGAGCCCGTAGGAGAGCCCGCTGCCGATCACCCCCATCGCCAGCCAGATCACCTGATGGGAGAGGCCGAGCAGGGCGACGCTCAGGGCGGACACCAGGCAGCCAAACAGCAGTATGTTGCGCCTCCCCCACTTGTCCGACAGCCAGCCGCCATAGAAGCTGACCAGGGTGGAGAGGGCCGCCGTGGCCCCCAGGATGAGGCCGATCAGGGTCGCCGAGAGGCCATAGTCGCGGTAGAGCAGGATGGAGAGAAAGGGCCAGACCATGAAGAAGGTGGTGCGCACCATGAAGGTGCCCAGGATGACGATCCAGACTAGCGGGGGAAACTGCCTGAGATAGGCCCATGACATGCTGCACTTCCTTTTGACAACGTGACGGCGAGTCGTCCCTTATAGCAACTGGCGCCAAAAGGAACAAGGCCTCTTCTCCCTGGTCCCCACAGGCAGACAGGCACAAAAAAGCCGACCCTGAGGTCGGCTTTTCACAGAGCGAATGCCTTATTCGGCAGCCGGCTCTTCGGCAACGGCCACGTCGGCAACCGGGGCGGCGGCTTCGGTCGGTGCATTCGCTTCCTTGATGGAGAGACGCACACGGCCCTGACGGTCCACTTCCAGTACCTTCACCTTCACAACGTCACCGATCTTCAGGAAGTCGGCCACGTTCTGCACGCGGGCATCGGTGATCTGGGAGATGTGTACCAGACCGTCTTTACCCGGCAGGATATTGACGAAGGCGCCGAAATCGGCCAGACGCACAACCTTGCCTTCATAGATGCGGTTCACTTCGATCTCGGCGGTGATGGCCTCGATGCGACGGATGGCTTCCATGGCGGCTTCGTTGGCAACGGCGGAGATGCGGACTGTACCGTCATCATCCAGCTCGATGTTGGTGCCGGTCTCTTCGGTCAGGGCACGGATCACGGAACCGCCCTTGCCGATGACATCCTTGATCTTCTCAGGATTGATCTTGATGGTGTGGATGCGCGGGGCGAAATCGGAGATCTCGGCACGGGGAGCCTGGATGGCTTCGTCCATGACCTTCAGGATGTGCAGGCGAGCGCCACGGGCTTGCTTGAGGGCAATCTCCATGATCTCTTTGGTGATGCCTTCGATCTTGATGTCCATCTGCAGCGCGGTGATACCCTGGGTAGTACCGGCTACCTTGAAGTCCATGTCGCCCAGGTGATCTTCGTCACCCAGGATGTCGGACAGCACGACGAAACCTTCTTCTTCCTTCACCAGACCCATGGCGATACCGGCAACGGAGGCCTTGATCGGCACACCCGCGTCCATCAGCGCCAGGGAGGAACCACAGACGGAGGCCATGGAGGAGGAACCGTTGGATTCGGTGATTTCAGACACCACGCGTACCACGTACGGGAACTCGGCGGCGCTCGGCATCACGGCAGCAACGCCGCGCTTGGCCAGACGACCGTGACCGATCTCACGACGCTTGGGGCTGCCCATCATGCCGGTCTCGCCGACGCAGTACGGCGGGAAGTTGTAGTGCAGCATGAAGCGGTCGGCACGGTGGCCGGCCAGCTCGTCGATGTTCTGGGCGTCACGCTCGGTACCCAGGGTCGCAACCACGATGGCCTGAGTCTCACCACGGGTGAACAAAGCGGAGCCGTGAGCACGGGGCAGGATGCCGGTGCCGACGGACAGGGCACGGATCATTTCCGGATCGCGACCATCGATGCGCGGCTCGCCACGGACCACACGGCCACGGACGATGCGGCTTTCCAGGCTGTGGAACTCTTCGCCGATCTTCTTGGCATCTTCTTCCACGCCGGAGGCGATGACCTGCTCAACTACACGTGACTTGATGGCACCGATGGCGGCGTAACGCACGGCCTTCTCGGTGATGCGGTAGGCTTCACCCAGTTCGGCAGTGGCCAGCTCGGCAACCTTGGCTTTCAGCGCTTCGTTGACGGCAGGCGGGGTCCAGTCCCACGGCTGGGTACCCACCTCGGCGGCGAATTCGTTGATGGCGTTGATCACCACCTGCATCTGCTCGTGGCCATAGACCACTGCGCCCAGCATCACCTCTTCGGAGAGGATGGCCGCTTCGGATTCCACCATCAGCACGGCGTTGGCGGTACCGGCAACCACCAGATCCAGATCGCTCTGGGGCAGTTCGGTGGTGGTCGGGTTCAGTACGTACTGACCGTTCATGTAACCCACGCGGGCAGCAGCAATCGGGCCGCCGAACGGGATACCTGAGATGGCCAGGGCAGCAGAGGCACCGATCATGGCAACGATGTCGGGGGACACGGCCGGGTTCACGGACATGACGGTGGCAACCACCTGAACCTCATTGAGGAAGCCTTCCGGGAACAGCGGACGAATAGGACGGTCGATCAGGCGGGAGATGAGGGTCTCACCTTCGCTCGGACGGCCTTCACGACGGAAGAAACCACCCGGGATACGACCAGCAGCATAGGTACGCTCCTGGTAGTTGACGGTCAGCGGGAAGAAATCACGGCCGTGATCGGCCTCTTTCTTGCCAACGACGGTCACAAATACGCAGGTATCGTCCATGCTGACCATGACGGCCGCAGTGGCTTGACGGGCCATCACACCGGTTTCCAGGGTGACGGTGTGTTGACCGTACTGGAATGACTTTACAATAGGATTCACGTGAATTTCCTTTTTACAATTTGGCGCTTTAAATTCGCGTGCAAGTATACTTGATTCGCATCAAAAGGTAAGCGGTGGCGCGCATTCTGTGAGGCAGGCAACGCTTTGCCGCGCGATAAAAATGATCCATAAAAAAGGGGAACCTCACGGTTCCCCTTTTTCGCGAAATCTGATGGTCGATTAACGACGCAGACCCAGCTTGGCGATCAGAGCAGCGTAACGCTGAACGTCTTTACGCTTCAGGTAGTCCAGCAGCTTACGACGCTGGGAAACCATGCGCAGCAGACCGCGACGACCGTGGTGATCCTTGGAGTGCTCCTTGAAGTGACCTTGCAGATGGTTGATCTGGGCAGTCAGCAGGGCAACCTGCACTTCGGGGGAACCGGTGTCGTTGGCGCAACGAGCGTTGTCAGCAACGATGGAAGCTTTGATCTCAGCATTTAGAGACATGGTATTACTCCAGTAGAGTGTTTAAAGGTTCACAGCCAATCTCTAATTCAGCCGTGAAATGAGGGCGGTATCATAATCGCAGCCGCCCCTTTTCGCAACGATAAAGAGGGGCGAGTTGCACGCACCCAGGCCGGTGGGCCAGGGCGATACCGCCAGAGGATCACTCCTCGTTGTTATCGTCGTGATAACGCACCAGTCGCTTGGGGGCGACCCGCCCTTCGTCGTCGATCTCGCCGACGCCGATGAACTCGCGCTCAGGACCGACCGTCATGCGGACCTGGCCGCTTTGCGGCGCACCTGCCACCTGCACGGCCTGGCCCTGGTTCACATAGGCGGCCACGGCCGTCAGCATGTTCACCTCTGGCAGGGACGCCACTGCGGTATCCATCGGCAGCAGCAGGGGATCCAGCTGCTCCCGCGGCGGGATGCTCTCGGCCTTGGCCTGCTCGAAGATGCACTCGAGCTGATCCAGGGTCAGCATCCTGTCATAGGGATAGCTGGCCACCTGGGTGCGACGCAGCTGGGTGACGTGGGCGCCACAGCCCAGCACTTCGCCGAGATCGTCCACCAGGGAGCGGATGTAGGTGCCCTTGCTGCAATGCACCTCGAGGCGCACCTCATCCCCTTCGAAACTCAGCAGTTTGAGCTCGAATACGGTGATGGGGCGGGCTTCCCGCTCGATCTCTATGCCTTCACGGGCGTACTCGTAGAGCGGACGACCGTTGTGCTTGAGGGCGGAGTACATGGACGGCACCTGCATGATGGGGCCGCGGAACTGGTCCAGCGCCTCGATCAGGGTACCCACGGCCACGTTCACCGGACGGGTGGAGACTACCTCGCCGTCGGAGTCGCTGGTGTTGGTGCGCTCGCCCAGCTTGGCGGTCACCTCATAGCGCTTGTCCGCCTCCAGCAGATACTGGGAGAACTTGGTGGCCTCACCTAGGCAGATCGGCAACATGCCGGTCGCCAGGGGATCCAGGGCGCCGGTGTGGCCGGCCTTGGCCGCGTTGTAGATCCGCTTGACCTTCTGCAACACATCGTTGGAAGTCAGACCGGTCGGCTTGTCCAGCAGCAGGATACCGTGTACGTCACGGCCCTTGAAACGACGTCTTCGAGACATCTCAGGCTTTGTCCTCAGTAGTATCATCTGGTGCGGCTTCGTCTTCTTCACGACCGGCTTCGGTCATGCGACGCTTGTCTTCACGCACAGTGTTGGTCACCAGGTTGGAGAGGCGCATCCCCTCGACCAGGGTCTGGTCGTAGTAGAAACGCAGCTCAGGCACCACCCGCAGACGCATGGCGCTGCCAAGCAGGCTGCGAATGTAACCGGCCGCCTCGGTCAGGCCCTTGAGCCCTTCCGCGATGCGCTCGGCGTCATTCTCCAGCTGCAGGAAGGTGACGTAAATCTTGGCATAGTTGAGGTCCTTGGACACTTCCACGTCGGAGACGGTCACCATGCCGATGCGCGGGTCTTTCACCTCGCGCTGCAGGATCAGCGCGATTTCACGCTGGATCTGCTGCCCGACCCGACGGGTCCGGCTGAATTCTCTGGCCATATTCTATCCTGCGATAAAAGGGGGCCGCAGCCCCCTATTTTGTCTAACTGTCGGCTTACAGAGTCCGTTGAATTTCAATGGTCTCGTAAACTTCGATCTGGTCGCCTTCGCGTACGTCGTTGTAGTTCTTGACCGCGATACCACACTCGTAACCGTTGCGGACCTCGTTGACGTCATCCTTGAAGCGACGCAGGGATTCCAGCTCGCCTTCATAGATAACCACGTTGTCACGCAGAACACGGATACGGTTGGAACGCTTGACCACACCTTCGGTAACCATACAGCCGGCAACGGCGCCGAACTTCGGTGACTTGAAGACGCTACGGACTTCAGCCAGACCGATGATCTCCTGACGATACTCAGGAGCCAGCTTGCCGCTCATGGCCTGCTTCACTTCGTCGATCAAATCATAGATGACGGAGTAGTAACGCAGATCCAGGCTCTCGGACTCGATGACCTTGCGCGCAGAAGCGTCGGCACGGACGTTGAAGCCCACCAGGATGGCGCTGGAAGCAGCCGCCAGGGTAGCGTCGGTTTCGGTGATGCCACCGACACCCGAGCCCACGATCTTGACCTTGACTTCGTCGGTAGAGAGCTGAACCAGCGCATCGCAAATAGCTTGCACCGAACCCTGTACGTCGGCCTTGATCACCACGTTCACTTCGGACACTTCGCCCTCGGTCATGTTGGCGAACATGTTTTCCAGCTTGGCCTTCTGCTGGCGAGCCAGCTTGACGTCGCGGAACTTGCCCTGACGATAGAGTGCCACTTCACGGGCCTTCTTCTCGTCACGTACAACGGTGGCTTCATCACCAGCAGACGGCACCCCGGACAGACCCAGGATTTCCACCGGCAGGGACGGACCCGCTTCCTTGATCTCGCGACCCAGCTCGTCACGCATGGCACGGATACGACCGTATTCCAGACCACAGAGTACGATGTCGCCCTGGCGCAGGGTACCTTCTTGTACCAGCACGGTGGCAACCGGACCACGACCCTTGTCCAGGAAGGATTCGATCACGACGCCGCTGGCCATGCCATCGACAACCGCTTTCAATTCCAGTACTTCGGACTGGATCAGGATGGCTTCCAGCAGGTCGTCGATGCCTTCGCCAGACTTGGCGGAGACGTGAACGAACTGGCTGTCGCCACCCCAGTCTTCGGACATGACGTTGTAACGGGCCAGCTCGGTTTTGACGCGATCCGGATCCGCTTCAGGCTTGTCGATCTTGTTGACCGCAACCACGATGGGCACTTCTGCCGCCTTGGCGTGCTGGATGGCTTCGATGGTCTGCGGCATGACGCCGTCATCAGCAGCAACAACCAGAACGACGATATCGGTCGACTTGGCACCACGAGCACGCATGGAGGTAAACGCAGCGTGACCCGGAGTATCCAGGAAGGTGATCATGCCACTGTCGGTCTCGACGTGGTAGGCACCGATGTGCTGGGTAATACCACCGGCTTCGCCAGCGGCAACCTTGGCTTTACGGATGTAATCCAGCAGCGAGGTCTTGCCGTGGTCAACGTGACCCATGATGGTCACGACAGGCGCGCGCGGCTTGGCTTCGGAGGTCTCGTCACGATCGGACAGTACCGCCTCTTCCAGCTCGTTCTCACGACGCAGCAATACCTTGTGACCCATCTCCTCGGCGACCAGCTGAGCGGTCTCCTGATCGATCACCTGGTTGATGGTCGCCATGGCGCCCATCTTCATCATCGCCTTGATGACTTCGACACCCTTGACGGCCATCTTGTTGGCCAGCTCGGCCACTGTGATGGTCTCGCCGATGACGACGTCACGGTTCACCACGGCGGCCGGCTTGTTGAAGCCGTGCTTCATGGCGTTGGGCATGGCGACCTTGCCGCGCTTGCCTTTGCGAGCACGAGGGTTGCGGGAGTCACGGTCGTCTTCGCGGCGAGTGGCCTTTTTCGGGGCCTTGACAGCTGCAGCAGCAGTGCGACGACTGGTCTCTTCCTTCCGGTCCAACTCGTCTTCTGCGGCTTGCGCATGCTTGTTGGTGGTCAGATGGTAATCACTGCTCTCTTTGGCGCGAGCAGCTTCTTCTTCAGCCCAGCGAGGGCCGTTCTGTTCCGCCATGACGCGAGCCTCTTCGGCTTTCTTCGCGGCGAGTTCTTCTGCTTTTTGCAAAGCGGTTTGTTCCTGTTGGCGCTTCAGTTCTTCTGCTTCGCGCTTGGCCATCTTTTCTGCCTCTTGCTGAGCTGTGCTAGCGGCTACTTTGGCGGGCTGTGGAGCCTGTCGAGCCTTTGATTGTGCCTCGATCCGCGCCTTTTCCTCAGCTTCACGACGAGCCTGCTCAGCCTCACGGCGAGCCTTCTCTTCAGCATCGAGACGGGCCTTGTTTTCGGCCTCGTGACGAGCTTTTTCTTCTGCTTCCAAACGCGCTTTTTCCTCGGCTTCCGCCTGACGCTGTTCATCTTCCAGCGCCGAGCGTTTTACATAGGTGCGAGTCTTGCGCACTTCAACCTGCACTTCCTTGTTCTTGCCGCCAGTCCCTTGAACACTCAGGGTGCTCTTGGTCTTGCGCTGCAACGTCATGCGGGCTGGTGCGGTGATCTCGTCACCTCCATGCTGTTTCTTCAAGTGAGCCAGCAGAGTCTGCTTTTCAGACTCGCTGACGAGGTCGTCGGCCTTGCTCTTGCTGATACCGGCATCGACAAACTGCTGGAGAAGACGATCAACCGGCGTGTCGATGTCAGTGGCAAGTTGTTTGACTGATACTTCTGCCATTCATTTTCCTCCGTTTGATCTTATTCAGACTGCTCTTCTCCGAACCAACAGATATTGCGAGCAGCCATAATCAGCTCACCGGCTTTCTCAGCGGTCAGCTCTTCAATGTCGGCAAGGTCGTCGATACCTTGCTCTGCCAAATCTTCCAGGGTGCCGACGCCGCGAGCGGCCAGGGCATACGCCATTTCACGGCCAAGGCCGTTCAGATTGAGCAGTTCTTCGGAAGGCTCTACGCCGTCGAAGGATTCTTCTTTGGCCAGGGCCTTGGTGGTCAGGACATCCTTGGCACGCTTGCGCAGCTCTTCCACCATGTCTTCGTCCAGACCGTCGATGGCCAGCAGCTCATTGACGGGTACGAAGGCGATCTCTTCCAGGGTGGAGAAACCTTCTTCCATCAGCAGACCGGCGAAATCGTCGTCGATGTCCAGCGCGCTGGTGAACAGGGTCAGGATGCGATCGTTCTCGGCCTGGTGCTTGGCACGCATGTCCTCGACGGTCATGACGTTCAGCTCCCAACCGGTCAGCTGGGAGGCCAGACGCACGTTCTGACCGTTGCGACCGATGGCCTGGGCCAGGTTGGCGGCTTCCACGGCGATGTCCATGGTGTGGTTGTCTTCATCAACGATGATGGAGGCCACATCGGCAGGCGCCATGGCATTGATCACGTATTGGGCAGGGTTGTCATCGTACAGCACGATGTCGGCACGCTCACCACTCAGCTCGGCGGAGACGGCCTGAACGCGGGCACCGCGCATGCCGATACAAGCCCCGATCGGGTCGATACGACGATCGTTGGTCTTGACCGCGATCTTGGCGCGGGAACCCGGATCACGGGCGGCGCCCATGATTTCGATCATCTCTTCGCCGATTTCCGGCACTTCGATGCGGAACAGCTCTTTCAGGAAATCCGGGCTGGAGCGGCTGACGAACAGCTGGGAACCACGGGCTTCCGGGCGGACGGCATAGAGCAGGCCACGGATGCGGTCACCGGGACGGAAGGTCTCACGGGGCAGCATGTCGTCGCGGAAGATCACGGCCTCGGCATTGCTGCCCAGATCCAGGATCACGTTGTCGCGGTTGCTCTTCTTGACCACGCCGCTGATGATGGTGCCTTCCTTGTCCTTGAACTGGTCAACGACTTGGGAACGCTCGGCCTCGCGCACTTTCTGCACGATAACCTGCTTGGCGGTCTGGGTGGTGATGCGGTCGAAGGTCACAGAGTCAATCTGGTCTTCAACATAGTCGCCGATCTGGATATCCGGCTGCTCGATCTGAGCGGCTTCGAGAGTGATTTCCCCGTACGGGTTCTCCATGGAAGCCTGATCGGCCACCACGACCCAACGGCGATAGGTGTCGTAGTCACCGGTCTTGCGATCGATCTCGACCCGAACTTCAATCTCGCCTTCGTATTTTTTCTTGGTCGCAGTCGCCAGCGCAGTCTCCAGAGCCTGGAAAATCTTCTCGCGGGGGACAGCCTTCTCGTTGGACACAGCGTCAACGACCAGCAAAATCTCTTTATTCATATCCGATAGCCTCGTTAACCAAAGTTCGGCACTATGTTCGCTTTTTGGATATTGGTGAAAGCCAACACCTCGTCCTTACCATCTACTGTCAGGGTGACCATGTCCCCCTGCACAGCTTTGATTACGCCTTTGAACTTGCGGCGGTTGTTTGTTGCCATCCGAAGCGAAACCGCCGCCTCTTGGCCAACGTATTTTTCGAACTGGGCAACCTTGAACAGCGGACGATCCAGGCCCGGGGAGGAAACCTCGAGGTAATACTCCTCGGTGATGGGATCTTCAACGTCCATGATGGCGCCAACCTGGCGGCTCACCTCGGCACAGTCTTCCACCGTCACACCTTGCTCTGAGTCGATGAAGACGCGCAAGGTCGAGTGCTTACCCGCACGGATAAACTCGACACCCCAAAGTTCAAAACCCAAGGCAACGACCGGAGCCTCGAGCAGATCGGTCAAACGTTGTTCCAACGTAGCCAAAGTCACCCTCCGAAAAACAAAAAAAGGGCATATAGCCCAGATAGAGATCGATTCAGAGTAAATCGCACATAACAAAAAGCCCCGATGTCAAATCGGGGCTTGGCGCTTTACCCTGATTGTCGCCTCGCAGCGACCGCCTTCCTGAGCGTAGGAAATGCGTGAAATTTGGTTGCGGGGGCCGGATTTGAACCGACGACCTTCGGGTTATGAGCCCGACGAGCTACCATGCTGCTCCACCCCGCGTCCGAAATCGTGCGAGATTATAGCCAGATCATTCTCTTCATACAAGACTGAGTGACTATAATACACCCGGTTGCCCGGGCTCACTGCTTAATTGGTGCCGTGGGCGGGACTCGAACCCGCACACCCTAGAGCACTACCCCCTCAAGATAGCGTGTCTACCAATTCCACCACCACGGCAAAAACTCTTTACTCGGGAACGTCAGTGTCTTTCTTCACTGGCGCTTTGGTCTGCTCAACTTGCTGAGTCTGTTGCAGATTTTCCCATTCGCTACCCTGTTTTACCTTGTTGCTTGACATGGATCCAAGCACCAAGCTGATCAAAAAGAACAGAGTGGCCAAAATTGCAGTTGTGCGGGTCAGGAAACTGCCTGAACCACCGGAGCCGAATACAGTATTCGATGCCCCTGCGCCGAAGGAGGCGCCCATATCAGCCCCTTTACCTTGCTGAATCATCACCAGACCGATCAGAGCCAGTGACACCAGCAGATAAACGACTAAAAGAATCTCGTACATTTAACTTGCACCCTTTGCCGCTTCAACAATTCCTAAAAACGCATCGCTGTCGAGGCTTGCTCCACCTATCAGTCCGCCATCAATGTCGGGCTGGGCAAACAAATCTCTCGCGTTGGTCGGCGTCACGCTCCCACCATAGATGATTCTGACTTTCTCACCTATTACCGGAGTATCCTCCGCCAAGCGACCACGAATAAAGGAATGAACCTCTTGTGCCTGCTCGGGTGTGGCGCATTTACCTGTACCTACAGCCCAAATCGGCTCGTAGGCGATGATAGCATTATCGAAAGCCATCGCGCCATTTTTCTCTATGACGATATCCAGCTCTTCAGCGATCACCTCGAAGGTTCTTCTCGCCTGCCTCGCAGCACCTGACTCCCCCAGACAAAGGATGGGAATCAAACCTGCCGCTCTGACTGCCGCAAACTTCTCTGCGACGATAAAGCTGGTCTCACCAAAGAGACGCCTGCGCTCGGAGTGCCCAACCAGTACGTATCGGCACCCTGCCTCGACCAGCATCTCACACGAGACTTCACCCGTATAAGCGCCTTGTCGGTGCTGGCTCACATTCTGAGCCCCCAACCTTATCGCCTTCTGCTCATCGAGCAGTCGTGCTGTAAAGTCGATATGCACATGGGAAGGACAGAGAACGACATCTACATCATCACCAACACCCTTCAGGCATTGACTCGTAAACTGCTCTAACTGCGACCTACTACCGTGTAACTTCCAGTTGGCTGCTACAAACGGCTTGCGATGTCCCATCGGCAACTCCCTTGCGAAAGCGGGGCTGATAATATCCAGAGGATGATCAGCTGACAAGTGCTATTTTCAAATTTTCGAATCGTTTGAACAAGATACAACCAGGGCGGTTAAAAAACCGCCCTGAATGCTCATTAAAACGCCGATTCGACCTGTTGGGCGATGCGTTGTGCCATGTCACGCACCTGTTGCTCATGCTCCCCTTCCACCATCACCCGGATCAGGGGCTCGGTGCCGGATTTGCGCAGCAGGACACGGCCACGGCCACCCAGTTCCTGTTCCACCTTGGCCACTTCCTGCTGCACGGCTTCGGCCGCCAGCGGATCCCTGCCCTCGGCAAAACGTACGTTCACCAGTACCTGGGGGAACTTGCTCATGCCGGAGCGCAGCTTGGCCAGCGGCATCTCCGCAGAGCACACCGCCGTCAGCACCTGCAGGGCGGCGACTATGCCATCCCCTGTGGTGGTCTGATCCAGACAGATGATGTGACCCGAGTTCTCGCCACCGATGCGCCAGCCCTTCTCGTTCATCATCTCGAGCACATAGCGGTCACCCACCTTGGCACGGGCAAACGGAATACCGAGCGTCTGCAATGCCAGCTCCAGGCCCATGTTGGCCATCAGGGTACCGACTACGCCGCCCTTGAGGCGACCGTTGCGCAGGGCATCGCGGGCGATGATGTAGAGGATCTCGTCCCCGTCGATGATGTAGCCAGTGCTGTCTACCATCACCAGGCGATCGCCGTCACCGTCGAAGGCGACACCGAGATCGGCCTTGCACTCCAGCACCTTGGCGGCCAGCGCCTCAGGTGCGGTGGAGCCCACCCCATCGTTGATGTTGAGGCCATCAGGGCTGCAACCGATGGCAATCACCTCGGCACCCAGCTCGCGGAACACTGAGGGAGCTATGTGATAGGTGGCGCCATGGCCGCAATCCACCACCATCTTCACCCCTTCCAGGCTCAGATGGGTGGGGAAGGTACTCTTGCAGAACTCGATGTAACGGCCGGCGGCATCGTCGATGCGCTGGGCCTTGCCAAGTTCGGCGGACTCCACGCACTTGAGCTCGTGATCCAGCTCGGCTTCGATGGCCAGCTCCACCTCATCGGGCAGCTTGGTGCCGTCGGCGGAGAAGAACTTGATGCCGTTGTCGTAATAGGGGTTGTGGGAGGCGCTGATGACGATGCCAGCCTCGGCACGGAAGGTGCGAGTCAGGTAGGCCACCGCCGGCGTCGGCATGGGGCCCATCAATATGGCCTTGAGGCCCGCAGCGGAGAGGCCCGCTTCCAGCGCCGATTCCAGCATGTAGCCGGAGATCCGGGTGTCCTTGCCGATCAGCACCTTCTTGGTGCCCTTCTTGGAGAGCACCTTGCCGGCAGCCCAGCCCAGCTTCATCACGAAATCCGGGGTGATCGGGTATTCACCCACCTTGCCGCGCACACCGTCTGTGCCGAAGTACTTTCTGGTCATTGTCTGTTCTCGTTATTTTATCTGGATACGAAATCTTGTCCCGTCATGGTCATCCAGCCTACGCGCAGCGCGTCCATGGTGGCTCGCACGTCGTGCACCCGAATGATCCTGGCGCCATGTTGCAACCCGATCAGGGCGCAGGCCAGGCTGCCGGCCAGCCGCTCATCAACGGGGCGGCCAAGCAGATTGCCTATCATAGACTTTCGCGACATCCCCACCAAGAGCGGCAGACCGTAATCCAGCAACTTCTGCTGCTCGGCCAGCAACTGATAGTTGTGTGCCACCGTCTTGCCAAAGCCATAACCCGGATCCAGCAGCAGGTGCTGGCGCCGGATCCCGGCATCCAGGCAAGCGGCTATCCGCTCGTCGAAGAAGGCCCTCACCTCCCCCAGCAAGTCGTCGTAATGGGGTTCGGCCTGCATGGTTCTTGGCTGTCCCTGCATGTGCATCAGGCACACGGGCACGTCAGCCTCTGCCGCGGCAGCCAGGGCACCGGGCTCGAGCAGGGCCCTCACGTCATTGATGAGGTGGGCGCCTGCCGCGCAGCCCGCCCTCATCACGGCAGCCTTGGAAGTATCGAGGGAGATCATCACATCGAGCTCCTGGACCATCCGCTCGACCACGGGGATGACCCTGTCCAGCTCCTCCTGCTCGCTCACGTCGGGGGCGCCAGGGCGGGTCGACTCGCCGCCGATGTCGATGAGGGTGGCCCCCTCCTCCATCATCTGGCGGGCATGGGCCAGGGCCAGTTCAAGCGGCTTAAAGCGGCCGCCATCGGAGAAGGAGTCCGGCGTCACGTTGAGGATCCCCATGACGTGGGGACGATCCAGGGAGAGGCTGCGCCCCTTGCTGATTAGTTGCATCTTTACATCTACCTGTCACAAGAAAATCTGGGTATCGCATAAAGAAAAACCCCGGGCAAGCCCGGGGTCTGGATCATGAAAGCTTATTTGGCCGGCACATCGTTCGCCTTGTCGATGTCACTGCGCGGTGCGCTGTTGTCATCGGCCTGCGCCTTGACCTCGGGCTCGCTGCTCACGCTGGCGCCGCCTTGCGGGGTGTCACCGTGCTCATCGTGCCAGTTGCTGGGAGCACGGACCTCACGACGGGCCATCAGATCGTCGATCTGCTTGGCATCTATGGTCTCGTACTTCATCAAGGCATCCTTCATGGTGTGCAGCACATCCATGTTGTCCTGCAGGATCTGCTTGGCACGAGCATAGTTGCGATCGATGACCTGCTTGACCTCGGCATCGATGACGCGCGCTGTGTCATCGGACATGTGCTTGGCCTTGGCCATGCTGCGACCAAGGAAGACTTCACCGTCTTCTTCGGCATAGAGCATGGGGCCCAGACGCTCGGACATGCCCCACTGGGTCACCATCTTGCGGGCGATGTCGGTGGCGCGCTCGATGTCATTGGAGGCACCGGTCGATACCTTCTCGGCACCGTAGATCAGCTCTTCCGCCAGACGACCGCCATACAGGCTGGAGATCATGGACTCCAGATGCTGCTTGGAGTGGCTCCAGCGATCCTGCTCCGGCAGGTACATGGTCACCCCAAGGGCACGGCCACGGGGAATGATGGAGACCTTGTAGACGGGATCATGATCCGGCACTACACGGCCGATGATGGCATGACCGGCTTCATGATAAGCGGTCATCTCCTTCTCGGAGTCTCTCATCACCATGGAGCGACGCTCCGCACCCATCATGATCTTGTCCTTGGCCTTCTCGAACTCCAGCATGGAGACCACACGACGGCTCTCACGGGCGGAGAACAGGGCGGCTTCGTTGACCAGGTTGGCGAGATCGGCGCCGGAGAAGCCCGGGGTACCACGTGCAATCACAGCGGCATTGACGTCATCCGCCAACGGAACCTTGCGCATGTGCACCTTAAGGATCTGCTCGCGACCGCGGACATCCGGCAGACCGACCACGACCTGGCGGTCGAAACGACCCGGACGCAGCAGCGCGGGATCCAGCACGTCTGGACGGTTGGTTGCGGCGATGACGATGACGCCTTCATTGCCTTCGAAGCCATCCATCTCGACCAGCATCTGGTTCAGGGTCTGCTCACGCTCATCGTGGCCACCACCCAGACCGGCGCCACGCTGGCGACCGACCGCATCGATTTCATCGATGAAGATGATGCAGGGGGAGGACTTCTTGGCCTGCTCGAACATGTCGCGCACCCGGGAGGCACCGACACCCACGAACATCTCGACGAAGTCGGAACCGGAGATGGTGAAGAAGGGCACCTTGGCCTCACCCGCGATGGCCTTGGCCAGCAGGGTCTTACCGGTACCGGGCGGGCCGACCAGCAGCACGCCAGTGGGAATCTTGCCGCCCAGTTTCTGGAACTTGGTCGGATCGCGCAGATAGTCGACCAGCTCTTTGACCTCTTCCTTTGCCTCGTCACAACCCGCCACGTCGACGAAGGTGGTCTTGATCTGATCTTCACTCATCAGGCGAGCCTTGCTCTTGCCGAACGACATGGCACCCTTGCCACCGCCGCCCTGCATCTGACGCATGAAGAAGACCCAGACACCGATCAGCAACAGCATCGGGAACCAGGAGATGAAGATGGACGTGATCAGAGACGGCTCTTCCGGCTTCTCACCCATCACCTTCACGTTGTGGTTGAGCATGTCGTTGAGCAGTTGGGGATCCGGCGCAGGGATGATGGTGGTGAAACGTTCACCGGTGCGCTTGACGCCATTAATGACCTTGCCATCCATCCGCACTTCACGGATCTGCTCTTGGGTCACTTCTTTCACGAAGCTGGAATAGTCCAGCTGGCGACTGGTGGTATCGCTGGGGCTGAAGCTATTGAACACCGACATCAGCACGACGGCGATGACCAGCCACAGGATTAGGTTTTTCGCCATGTCACTCAAATCAATGACCTCGCAGACTGACAGTTAACGATGAGGGTTAGGGTACTACAGTTTAAAACCGGTAGCCACAATGTAGACTTCTCGTGAACGGGCACGGGAGGAGTCTGGTTTACGAATCTTGACGACAGAGAAAAGTCTACGAATTTCATTGAGATAGGCATCAAACCCCTCCCCCTGGAATACCTTGACCACGAAACTGCCATTACTGCGCAGGACCTGATTGCACATGTCCAGCGCCAGCTCGATCAGATACATGGAGCGAGCCTGATCCACCTGCTGGGTCCCGCTCATATTGGGCGCCATGTCAGACATGACCACATCAACCTTGTCCGGGCCAACTCGTGCCAACAAGGCGGCAAGCACAGTTTCCTCCCGAAAGTCCCCTTGCAGGAAATCGACACCGGCAATGGAATCCATCGGCAGAATATCGCAAGCAATCACTCGCCCCTTGTCACCCACCTGATCGATGGCAAACTGGGACCAGCCACCGGGGGCCGCCCCCAGATCCACCACCGTCATGCCCGGCTTGAGCAGTTTGTCCTTGCCCTGGATCTCATCGATCTTGAACACGGCACGGGAACGCAGTCCCAACTTCTGGGCTTTTTTGACGTAATGATCGTCAAAATGTTCTTTTAACCAGCGGGTTGAACTGGGGGAATGTTTTTTCTGGGTCATGATTGTCGACTTTAAAAAACCACAAGGGTTATTAGTATTAAGGGCTAAGTGGGGGTAGAATACGCCCCTTTCAACCCTGACTTATGAAGAAATTGCCATGATTCTCAACAATAAACAGAAACAGTACCTCAAGGGCCTAGCCCACAGCCTGAAGCCGGTCGTCCTGCTGGGACAACACGGCCTGACCGAAGGGGTGCTGGCCGAGATCGATCTGGCGCTGAACCACCACGAGCTGATCAAGGTTAAGGTGTCGTCTGAAGATCGTGAGATGAAACAGCTGGTGATGGAAGCCATCGTCCGTGAGACAGGCGCCATCAAGGTACAGAGCATGGGCCATGTACTGACCATCTATCGTCAGGCCACAGAACCCAAGATCCAGTTGCCCCGCAAGTAACAGGAAAGAGCGTTCGCTCTTTCCTTCATTTCTCTTCTTCCCAAGTCGCTTGCCAAAATAGTCGTCAGGCCCTTAACCTGCGATGAATACTTGCGGACATCCACTATGGACAAGCATCAGATTCTCACCGACGAGGAACTGGCCATGCTGCAGGACTTGGGAGACGCAGAGGACATGGCCGCCGGCCAGTTCCTGCGAGGCAACCTGAGTCTTCCCCTACAGAGCCTGTTGCAACGGGCCAGCCCCTTGACGATCGAGGCCCGTATCGCCGGCCATCAACTGCGTTTTCCGCTGCATTGTACCCTGGCGGCGGAAGGCCACACCGAGCTGCGCATCGCCGCCCCCACCATCACAGAGCTGGGCTCCCCTCACCTGCGCGCCTGGCGACTCGATGAGAAAGCCGTCCTGCACACCAGCGATGCCGAGTATGAGGTGCACAGCCTCTCCCTTGGCGGTCTCATCGTGGCCGGTTTGCCACCGACTCTGACCAAGGGCGATCGGCTGCACGGCACCCTCGGCATCGAGGGATTGCCCCCCCTGGCACTGAGCGGCACCCTGATAAGGCATGTCCAGTCCCACCAGAAGCTCCATGACTGGGCCTTGCAATTCCAGCTGGACAAGGGAGATCAGGAGCAACTGCGGGACTGGCTCTTCCAGCGTCATCAGGACGCCTTCGTCCAGACCTATCAGGGGGACTAAATGCAACAGGGGAGCCGGGCTCCCCTGTCTCTTCATCGCCCCTCATCGTCAGAGGTAGGCGACTTCCAGAATTTCGTACTCCACATCGCCAGCCGGTGTCTTGACGATGGCCACGTCGTCCACTTCCTTGCCGATCAGGGCACGGGCAATGGGCGAGTTCACGGAGATCATGTTCTGTTTGATGTCCGCCTCGTCGTCACCCACGATGCGGTAGACCACTTCCTCTTCCGTTTCGCTTTTCAGCAGAGTCACGGTCGCACCGAAGATGACGCGGCCATTGTTGGCAATCTTGGTGATATCGATCACCTGGGCATTGGAGAGTTTGCTCTCAATTTCCTGAATGCGGCCTTCACAGAAACCTTGCTGCTCGCGAGCGGCATGGTATTCGGCGTTTTCTTTCAGATCACCATGTTCACGGGCATCAGCAATCGCTTCGATAATCTGGGGACGCAGCTCGCTCTTCAGATAGTCGAGCTCTTGACGCAGCTTTTCAGCGCCGCGAACAGTCATCGGAGTATGATTCATAGTCGAAACCTGGGTTGCTTGAAAAAGAGAAGCTGCGGCAATCAAAGAGAGCCGCAGCTATCGGTTCGGATGAGGCATCTTAATATGAAGCCGCCACAAAATCCATGTCAGCCCCTGCGAGCGGGATCGCGCTTTGAATGACCAGAGGCCTGCCGGGAGGCTGAAGAAAATCGAGAGGATGAGGCGACCAGAGGCAGCCACGGCGACCTTGACCCTGGCTGCAATATTTTCGTTTTGGTTGTCTGATCAGGCTCACCACCGCATCGAGCCTCGCCTTGCCTAGGTGAAATCATGCTTGCAGACACGTTTCCATGCCTTGCTGGCGATCATAGGCCGGAGGGGATCAAAAGGCAGACCAACATCAAGCCAGCGTGCAAAACCACCTCAGTACCTGGTGTCGTAATAGCTGTAGATGCTCTTTTCCCAAGAGGTATCTGCCATGTTGGGCCAGTGGTCGCTATCAAATCCCGGGGCATTCTTCATGCGTTCCTCTGTGGTATCCATGATGAAGCGCTTGTTTTCAGTATCGACCTTCAGGGCGCTCCAGGGTACGGCAAACAGCTTCTCGCCGAGACTGAGGAAACCGCCGAAGGAGAGCACCGCATAGCACACCTTGCCGTTTTCGATATCCAGCATGAGCTCCTTGATGCTGCCCAGCTTTTCACCTCTCGGGTCGTACACATCGTCGCCACTGAGCGTGCTGGCGCTGAGTACTCTTGACCCAAGACGGCTGGATGGAATGATATTGTTCATTTGATACTCCTGACATTGTTGGAAGAAAGAGTGAGGGGAAAGAGCGTTGGCAGAACGCTCACCAACGCGGTGACGTTTTATTTCCCCTTTCTGGCGTCCCTGCGCTCTTCTTTTCTATCGTCGGGGGCTGCCTGGTGTTTGCCGGCGGACACTGGAATCGCCCCCTTTGATTCCTTATCGTCCTTGCCTTTGGTCTCTTCAGTACGACCCTTGAGTTGGTCCTTGTTCATGATGAACTCCTGATAGTCAGTTGGATGAGGGTGCGAGCACCGAGAATGGGATCCCGCACCAGCCATCGTGAGAATAAGCCGCACACAACAGGGGGTCTGTACGTTGACCCACATAGAGCACGGGCCCGGCACCTGACCAATGGCTCGCTGATGCTGCGTTAAATCAGAGCTCCACTTGCTCGATCCCCTCCCCCGGCTACCGCCGGCAAGGCCCCGAGGCGACACAACCCGCCGACAGGAGAGGCTGAGCCTCAGGCATCAAGATGAAGCCCCATCCAGATGTCAGAACCAAGAGCGCCTGCAGCTCCCCGGCCTGTGCCAGCCCCCTTTTCTCTGCCATGTCTGCGGTTCAGCGGCGCGCCCCGGGTGAGGGGCGCCAGTTGCCCGTGGCGCCGGCACAGAAGCTGGCCAGGCGCTGCACGACCTGCTGAACGGCACTATTGGCCGCCATCACGCCGCCGTAGGGATTGGCCTGCGCTGCTGGCACTGTCTCGTCGAATTCGCGCCAGGCCAGCACCTGGCGGCTGTCGCTGTCCACCAGGTAGGCCCGCAGCGTGAAGCGGGTACGGCTGGGTGATCTGTCGAACTCCTGCTGCAGGCGGATGATTTCGACATCGAGGCGCAGATCCCCCGCAGCCGCACTGGGAGCCAGGACGACGGCGCGAAAGGCCCCCGTGCCCTCAAGCGCGGCGACTATGCCCGGGGCTATCATCCGGGCGGGCGTATCGATCCATTCACTGTGCGCGAAATACTCCAGCTGATAGGGCTCGCGAACATAGATGATCCGCTGGCTGTCGAAACCGGGGGCGGCCCGAGGCGGGTTGACGATCAGCGTAGGCGCGGCGCCCAGTCTGGCCGCTGCGGCCTTGGTCGGGGGGGATGCGCCCACCCCGGAGAGCGAATAGAAGGCCGGTGGCGGCACCTTGGCCGCATCGAACATGCTGCAGGCAGCGGGCAGGAGCAGCAACAGCGCGGCGACGGCGAGCCGGATGAAGGGAGGTGCTGGCTGGCGGATCATGGCTGTTTCCCTCCTTCGGATGATTCTCCCGGGCCATCCGGCACCGGCTTGCGGCCGAACAGGAGCCCGGAGGGGTTGCGTTCGGTCTGCTCGCTGAGACGGCGCAGCGAGGTCGTCAACACGCTGAGCTCGCCGAGCAGGCGTTCCAGCTGGGGCAGGGTCTCCGCCGTGAAGCGGTTGATGTCGCTGCCGACCGCGTTGAGGGTCTTGCCTGCGCTGGCACTGGTGCCGGCGATCTCATTGCCCATCTTCTCGACGGCATCCGCCGCCCGCCCGATACGCGCGATCAGGGGGGCGAGCTCGTGGCTCGCGCTTGCGCTGTTTTTCATCACCCTGGCCGCATCCTTCAGGCCGGCATCTATGCTCTCGTTGCGCTCGGCCAGGGTATGCGCCACCCGGGCAATGTCGGTCAGGGTGCTCTGGAAGGCGGCCTGATTCTCCGGACCGAGCAGGGCGTTGAGGCTGTTCGAGGTACTGTCCAGCTTGGCCAGCACGCTGGTGAGGACGTTCTCGAGGCGAGCTGCAAGAGAGGGATGGGTGCGGATCACCGGATACTGATAGCTAGGGGTGGCCTGCAACAGGGGCATGTCGCTGGCCCCGCCGCTCAGCTCGACATAGGCGATGCCCGTCAGGCCCTGTGTCTTGAGCACGGCCACAGTGTCCTGCCTGATCGGCGTGCCTCGCTCGATGGCGAACAGCAGATTTACCTGCTCGGGATTGGCCGGATCGAGCCGTATCTGCCTGACCCTGCCGACATCGACACCGTTGTATTTGACCGGTGCATTGAGATTGAGGCCGGCGACCGACTCCTCCGAGATCGCCAGATAGAGATCGTATGCCTTCTGGAAAGCCCCTCCCGAGGCGAGCCAGAGGATGACGGCCACCAGCAGGGTGCCGAGGATGACGACAAAACCCCCTACCAGGGCGTAACTGACCTTGGTTTCCATCATGTCCCCTCGCTGCGTTGCTCGGCGGCCCGCCCTCGCGGGCCCTCGAAGAATGGCCGGATTGCCGGCAGATCCATCTCTGCCAGCGTTGTCATCGACCCTATCCCCTGCACCTTGCCGTCGCCGAGCACGGCGACGCGGTCGGCCACCTGCCACAGCAGATCGAGATCGTGGGTGATAAGGACTATGGTCAGGCCGAACAGATCGCGTAACTTGCGGATCAGGCTGTCTATCTCGCCAGCGCTTTCGGGGTCCAGACCTGCGGTCGGCTCATCGAGAAAGAGCAGTTCGGGATCGAGGGCCAGGGCACGAGCCAGCGAGACGCGCTTTAACATGCCGCCGCTCAGCTCGGCCGGGTACTGATCCCCCACGACCGGCTCCAGGCCGCTCATCGCCAGCTTGCGGTCGGCGATGTCGTCGATCAGCCCTTGTGCGAGTTCGGTGTGCTCACTCAGCGGCAGACCCACGTTTTCCCTGGCGGTCAGGGAGCCGAACAAGCCGCCACTCTGAAACATGACGCCCCAGCGCTGGCGCAGGGCAAGGGCGTCGGCGTCTCCGATGTTGGCGAGATCGACCCCAAGCACCCGGATCGAGCCCGACTCGGGTTGCTGAAGCAGGATGATCTCCCGAAGCAAGGTCGACTTGCCCGATCCTGAGCCGCCGATCAGCGCGAAGATCTCGCCGTGGTTGACGACCAGATCGATCCCGTCATGGACCACATGCTCGCCAAAGCGCGTCATCAGCTGGCTGATGATGATGGCCGGAGTGACAATGCCATCTGGCGCCTTCATCTCAGAGATCCAGGGCGCTGAATGCAACCGAGAAGAGCGCATCGGCCACTATCACCATAAAGATGGAGTGGACGACGCTACGCGTCGTCTGCCGTCCGACGCTGTCGGCACCTCCCTTGGTTTGAAACCCCTGGAAGCAGCCAACGGTCACTATGATGGCGGCAAATACCGGCGCCTTGCCGATGCCGATCAGCAGATCCGTGACGCTCACCGTCTTGACGAAGCGATCGAGGAATTCGGCCGTGCCGACGTCCAGCTGGATGTGCGCCATCAGCATGCCCCCCAGGACGCCGAAGAGATCGGCGAAGAGGGTGAGCAGGGGGAGAGCGATCAGGAGAGCGAGCGCCTTGGGCAGCACCAGCATGTCGAGTGGTCCAATGCCTATGGTACGCATGGCGTCTATCTCCTCGGTCACCGCCATGGTGCCGATCTGCGCCGCGTAGGCGGAACCGGAGCGGCCGGCGACTATGATGGCGGTGATCAGCGGTGCAAACTCTCGCAGCATCGAGAGCGCGACCAGATCGACGACAAAGATGTTGGCGCCATAGAGGCGCAGCTGCGCGGCCCCCTGATAGGCGACGACGATGCCGAGCAGAAAGGAGAGCAAACCGACGATGGGCAGGGCATCGACACCTGCGCTGCGGATGTTGTAAAGAATTGGGCGCCAGCGAATCCGTGTCGGATGGGCCAGCCAGCCACCCAAGGCGAAGGTGCACTCGCCGATGAAGGCGAGCAGGGCGCAGCCTTGTGCCAGCAGAGTCGCCGTGCCGTGGCCCAGGCTTTCCAGGCGGGACAGAGGCCGGGGTAGAAATGTGGGCCCCGGAGCGGCCTCCTGAGCCAGGGCATCGAACAGCCTGGCGAACTCCGGGCGCAGTTGGTGCAATTCGACGCCAGCCGCACCATCACGCAGCCGGCGCAGCAGTGTCTGCAGGATCCAGGCCCCGGCCGTATCGAGGGCCTCGATACCAGAGGCGTCGATGGCCCAATGCTCTCCAGCCGGGACGGCAAGGGAGTCGAGCTCGCTTGTCAGCCTGCCCATACCGAGCGCAGTCCAGGATCCCGACAGCACCAGCGCCTGTGGCGTCGCCCGGCTCATGGCCGCCGGTGTGGTGGTCGGCTTCAAGGCTGGCCACCCTGACAACAGAGTGGCAACCCCGAACGGGCGACCTGCCTAAGGACCCCCATCGACCGATGGCGGTAGCCACACAGGCAGCGTGCCGGATCCGCAGGGTCAAGGGTTCCCCTGCACACCATGACGCCTTGCCATGAGAGGTCGTCGGGTGTTTGCCTAGCGGTCGGTCTCGACCTTGATGTCATTCTTGACAGAGGTCACCCCCTCGACGCCCATGGCAATCGCCACGGCCTTGTCCAGCGCCGCCTGATCCACCGCGCCGCCACTCAGGGTGACCTCCCCGGCATCATCGGTATCGACATGGATATTGACCAGGCTGGACATCTGCTCGGCCGCAAGCCCCGCCTTGATCTTGGTGGTGATGACCGAGTCCTCGACATATTCCAGCGTCGAGGACTCCATGGTCGTCGATTCAGATGGCATCGACTGCGCGGCATCGGTGTCGTCGGTGAGCCCGGCGCCGCGGCTGGCTAACGGGAGCAACAGCAGTCCGGTGAGGAGCAAGCTGGCACTGAAGATATGGTTCATGGTGGTTCCTTCCTGGAGGGCTGAAAAAACGCACGTCCGGCAGCCCGGGTGCTATCCATTCGCCGTGACGAAGATGTAACACGGGGCAGCGCGCAGTTCTGTACGGCATCGTACATAACGCCGGAGGTCGACAAGGCCACGGGGGAGCGGCATGAGATCAGGGGATAGATGGGGGAGCGTTGCCGCATCATCGGCAGCGCATTGGGAGTGACTGATAGGCGGGCAAACCGCAGAGGCGCGGTTCAATCGGCCACTGTTCTCACCCGATTTGCCTGAACATGCGGCGAGCGGAGGCCCTATGCTAGGCAACTCCGACTCAACAGAAAAAGAGAAGCAGCGGTTATCGGAGACAACCGCTGCGAGCGGGATGGTGCAGACTGGCGAAAGCTACTTGGGATCAGCCACCCCGATAGGGGCAGATACCGTCGGTTTGCCCTGCATGATGGCGATCTCCACCCGCCGGTTCATGCGCCTGTTCTCTGGGCTGTTGTTCGGCACCAACGGCTGGGAGTCCGCCATTCCCTGCACCACCAGACGGTTGCCGTCAAAGCCGGGCACCTTGATCATCTGGTGGGCCACCGCCACCGCCCGCTGGGACGAAAGCTCCCAGTTGGACTGGAACAGCTCGTCTTCGGTGGCGACGTCATCGGTGTGACCGGAGACGGTGATCTCCCCGGGCACATCCTTGAGCAGGGTCGCCACTTTACGGATCACCGGCCAGAACTGTGGCTGCAGGAAGGCGGAACCCGCCGGGAACGCCGCCTTCTCGCGGATGCGAATGATGATCTGCTGACCCAGCGCCTCTATCTCTATGGCCCCGTCCTGGATCTGGGCCTGCATCTGCTCGGCCAGCGCCTTGGCCAGTTCGTTGGACTGCGCCTGCGCTTTCTGGGCCTGCTGGGCGGTGTCGCCACCGCTCTGCTGACCCTCGGTCTTGTCATGCCCCCCCGCCTGATCCGCATCCCCGGGCTGAAAATCCAGCTCGGTCTGGGTCATGTCTATGGTCTGCTGCATGATGGTGTCGATGGGGGTCGGCTCGGGCCGGCCAGGGCGAAACTCCTGAGCGATGACCGAGGTCCCCTTGGGAATATCCTTCACCTCCAGGATGTTCTGCACCCCGAACGCCTTCTCCATGGAGCCGGCGATCTGCTTGAACTTCTGCACATCCATCTCCGCAAAGGAGAGCAGCAGCACGAAGAAGCACATCAACAGGGACATGAGATCGGCGAAGGTACCCATGTAGCCCGGCAAGCCGGGAGGCGGACACTTGCACTTTGCCATGGGGCCTCCTAGTCGAGCCCGTTGTTGCGTTTGGACTGGTTGAGGTAGTTCTGCAGCATGGCCTGGATCACGCGAGGGTTCTGGCCGTCCTGGATGCCCATGATGGCGTCAAGGATCAGGGTGCGGCTCAGTTGCTCCTCGCCGCTGCGCAGCTCCAGCTTGTCGGCGATGGGAATGGCCACCATGTTGGCTTCGATCGCCCCGTAAAGTGTGGTCAGCAAGGCCACCGCCATGGCCGGGCCTATGGACTTGGGATCACTCATGTTCGCCAGCATGGCCACCAGCCCCACTAGCGTACCTATCATCCCCATGGCGGGGCCGAGATCCCCCAGGGAGCGAAACACCTTGATGGCGATGACGTGGCGCTCCGAGGTCAGCTCTATGTCTTTTTCCATCACGGCGCGCACCACATCGGCATCATGGCCGTCCACCAGCATGTCGATGCCCTTCTTCATGAAGGCATTGGGGATCTCCGCCGCTTCCAGCGCCAGAAAGCCCCCCTTGCGGGCCGCGTCCGCCAGCTCTACCGCCTTGGCAATCAGGTCATCGAGCTTGTCGCCCTTGTACATGAAGGCCTTGCCCGCGACCTTGAACGCCATCAGGAACTGGCTGAGGTTGAACTTCATCATGCAGATGAAGAGGGAGCCCAGTATGGTGATATAGACCGAGGGCATATCCACATACATGTTCATGGGGCCCCCCAGCAGCATGCCGTACACCACGACCCCAAATCCCAGCACTATGCCTATCAGACTGCCTAAATCCACATCCCTACTCCTGTCGCCGAACTTGCCATTTATTTATATTGCGTTGAATTTTCTGCTATTGCGCCTCGGGCAGCAAGCCCGGCACGCCTTCATAACAGGTCGGCAATAGATGGATGCCAGCCCCCTGTTATCGGCCGCGGTCAGGATAGTTTGAGGGCGGCACACTTTTCTGCCTCCCTCCTGTGCCCGGTCGATGTTAAGATGAGCCGTTTTTTTCAATCCCCGAGGATGGACATGGCCAGTAAAAAAATCGACCGTCTGAGTTTTGATGCCACCCTGGAAGAGCTGGAAACCATAGTGCATCAACTCGAACAGGGGTCGCTCCCCCTCGAGGAAGCACTCAAACAATTCGAACAGGGCATCCATCTGGTGCGGGCCGGCCAGCAGAAGCTGGAGCAAGCCGAGCAGAAGATCCAGATCCTCCTGACCCAGGCCGACGGCAGCGAACAGGCGGTCCCCTTTCGATCAGAGCAAGGAGAGGAGTGAGTGACCCTGGACGATTTCTCCCGCCTGCACCGGCGCCGCATCGACGACTGCCTCTCGGCACAGCTTGAGGCTCTGCCCGCCATGGCGCCGCGCCTGCGGGACGCGATGAAATACGGCCTGCTGCTCGGCGGCAAACGGGTACGCCCCTTCCTGGTCTACGCCGTGGGCGAGATGCTGGGGGTTCCAAGCGAGCGGCTCGACGGCCCCGCCGCCGCGGTGGAGTGCATTCACGCCTACTCCCTGCTGCACGACGATCTGCCCGCCATGGACAACGACGATCTGCGCCGCGGCCAACCGACAGTGCACAAGGCATTCGATGAAGGTACTGCCATCCTGGCCGGTGATGCCCTGCAGACCCTGGCATTCTCCATACTGGCGGATCATCCCCTCCCCGACGAGCTGCTGGCCAACCGGGTACGTATGCTGAGCGCCCTGGCCCGTGCCTCCGGTTATCTCGGCATGTGCGGCGGTCAGGCGCTGGATCTGGAGGCCGAAGGCCGCCGCATCAGCCTGGCCGAGCTGGAGCAGGTGCACCGCCACAAGACGGGAGCCCTCATCGAGTGCGCCGTCACCCTGGGGGCCCTGTGCAAGGCCGACGTGGCGCCAGCCACCCTGGCCGCGCTGCAAACCTATGCCGCCGCCATCGGGCTCGCCTTCCAGGTGCAGGATGACATTCTCGACATCACGGGCGACACCGCGACCCTCGGCAAGCCGCAAGGTTCGGATCTGGCGCAGGAGAAGAGCACCTATCCGGCCCTGCTCGGTCTCGACCCTGCCCGTGAGCTGGCTCGCGAACTGCATGACAAGGCCTTAACAGCCCTGCAATCCTTGCCCTACAATACCGACATTCTGGAAGCGTTTGCCGATTACATCATCGAGCGAACCCACTAAACGCTGGATAACAGTAACAATATGAGCGTTGATATTAGCGATTTCCCCAACCTGGCCCTCGCGGATACGCCGGTCGAGTTGCGATCCCTGCCCAAAGAGCGGCTGCCTATTCTGTGCGAAGAGCTGCGCGAGTATCTGCTGCGCTCGGTGAGCCGCTCCAGCGGCCACTTCGCCTCCGGCCTTGGCACCGTCGAGCTGACGGTGGCGCTGCATTACGTCTACAACACCCCCTTCGATCGCTTGGTGTGGGACGTGGGCCATCAGGCCTATCCCCACAAAATCCTGACCGGTCGGCGCGAGCGCATTCATACCATTCGCCAGAAAGATGGCCTGCACCCCTTCCCCTGGCGGGAAGAGAGCGAGTACGACGTGCTCAGCGTGGGCCACTCCAGCACCTCCATAGGTGCCGCCCTCGGCATGGCGGTTGCCGCCGAGAGCGAGGGGCTGGGCCGCAAGGTGGTGGCCGTCATAGGTGACGGCGCCATCACGGCGGGCATGGCCTTCGAGGCCCTCAACCACGCTGGGGATGTCCACAAGGACATGCTGGTGGTGCTCAATGACAACGAGATGTCCATCTCCGAAAATGTCGGGGCGCTCAACAACCACCTAGCCAGGCTGATGTCCGGCAAGCTCTACACCACCATCCGCGAAGGCGGCAAGAAGGTGCTAGCGGGGCTGCCGCCGGTCAAGGAGCTGGCCAAGCGGGCCGAGGAGCACCTCAAGGGCATGGTGGTTCCCGGCACCCTGTTCGAGGAGTTCGGCTTCAACTACATAGGCCCCATCGACGGCCACGACATCCACGCTCTGGTCGAGACCCTGCGCAACATGCGCAACCTCAAGGGTCCCCAGCTGCTGCACGTCAAGACCAAGAAGGGCAAGGGCTACGAGCCCGCCGAGAAAGACCCCATCGGTTACCACGCCGTGCCCAAGTTCAACCCGGACGAGTGCGCCCTGCCCAAGAGTGCCGGCGGCAAGCCGACCTTCTCCGCCATCTTCGGCCAGTGGCTGTGCGACATGGCCGCCAAGGACGAGCGTCTGGTCGGCATCACCCCCGCCATGCGCGAGGGCTCGGGCCTGGTCAAGTTCAGCCAGCAGTATCCGGATCGCTACTTCGACGTGGCCATCGCCGAGCAGCATGCGGTCACCTTCGCCGCCGGCCTTGCCATCGCCGACAAGAAACCCGTGGTTGCCATCTATTCAAGCTTCCTGCAACGGGCTTATGACCAGCTGATCCACGACGTGGCGCTGCAGAACCTGCCGGTGCTGTTCGCCATAGACCGCGCCGGTCTGGTAGGTGCCGACGGCCCTACCCATCAGGGGGCGTTCGACATCAGCTTCCTGCGCACAGTGCCGAACATGGTGGTGATGACGCCGTCCGACGAGAACGAGTGCCGCCAGATGCTCTACACCGGCTATCAGTGCAACCAGCCCGCGGCAGTGCGTTATCCCCGTGGCAGCGGCTGCGGCACCGAGATCCAGAGCGAGATGACAGCGCTGGCACTCGGCAAGGGTCGCGTCATTCGTGAAGGCAAGGGCACCGCCATATTGGCGTTTGGTACCCTGCTGCATCAAGCCAAGGCCGCCGCCGAGGCGCTGGACGCCACCCTGGTGGACATGCGCTTCGTCAAGCCCATGGACGAGGCGCTGGTGCTCTCCCTTGTCGCCTCCCACGATCAGTTTGTCACTCTCGAGGACAACGCCATCATGGGCGGGGCCGGCTCTGCGGTGAACGAGCTGCTGATGCGTGCCAAGCAGTGCAAACCTGTGCTGAATCTCGGTTTGCCGGATCGCTTCGTGGAGCAAGGCACCCAGGAGGAGATCTATGCCCAGCTGGGGCTAGATGCCACGGGCATTCAGGCCAGCATAGAGGCCTGGCTGCAGGCTTGACGCAGAACGGCAGGCCCGACAAGGGCAAACGCGAGCAATAAAGAAGGGCGCCTGATGGCGCCCTTCTTGTTTTCTGCGTGTCTGACCTTTCTTACCCCTTGTAGATCTTCGGGTTAAACACATCCCGCAGCCAGTCACCGAGCAGGTTGATGACCAGCACCAGCACCACCAGGCAGATGCCCGGGAAGGCGGTGATCCACCAGGAGCCGGAGAAGATGTAGTTGAAGCCCACGCTGATGAGCGAACCCAGGGACGGCTGATCCACCGGCATGCCCAGCCCCAGGAAGGAGAGTGCCGCCTCGCTCATGATGGCGTTCGCCACCTGCACCGTGGAGATGACCAGGATGGGCGACAGGCAGTTCGGCAGTATGTGGCGGAACATGATGCGCGGGGCACGGAACCCCATCACCTGGGCCGCTTCCACGTACTCCTTCTTCTTCTCCGCCAGCACGGAGGCGCGCACCGTCCGGGCATACTGGGGCCACTCGGCGATGCCGATGATCACCACCAGCATCAGGATGGCGAACTTAGAGTAGAACTCGGAGCCAAAGGTCGCCTGGAAGATGGCGGAGATGATGATGGCCACCATCATAGTGGAGAACGACAGCTGCACGTCGGCAAAGCGCATCAGCAGGTTGTCGATGCGACCACCGAAGTAACCGGCGATGAGGCCGATGACGATGCCGAGCACCAGCTGCAGGCCGACGGCGAACAGGCCTATGGTCAACGAGATTCGGGCGCCATAGAGGATGGTGCTCCAGATGTCACGACCCTGGTTGTCGGTGCCGAGCCAGAAGCGCGCCTCGCCCCCTTCCAGCCAGGAGGGAGGCAGCTCCGCATCCATCAGATCGAAGCTGGTCTGGTCATAGACGTTGTGCGGTGCCAGCCAGGGCGCCAGCAGCGCCGCCAGTACGAACACCACAAACACCGCAAAGCTGAACATGGCTACCTTGTCCCGCAGGAAGTAGTAGACGATGTCAGAGTTCTTGAATCGCGCCCAACGGCTTGGGCTTGCAGTTACAGCGTTAGTCATCTGTTACCCCTTGGCGGTCAGGTTGACGGTCGGGTTGATGAACCCGTAGAGCAGGTCGACCAGGGTATTGGTCACCACGAAGATAAGGCCCACGAAGATGACGTAAGCGGTGATCAGCGGGGTATCGACCCTGTGGATCGCCTCGAGGAACAGGAAACCCGTCCCCGGCCACTGGAACACGCTCTCGGTCAGTATGGTGTAGGCCACCATGGTGCCGATCTGCACGCCGCCGACTGTGATGACCGGCAGCATGGTGTTCTTGAGCGCGTGGCTGTAGTAGACCTTGTTGTTGTCCAGCCCCTTGGCACGGGCGAACTTCACGTACTCGGAGGAGAGCTGCTCCAGCATCTCGGAGCGTACCAGCCGGATGAACAGCGGCAGCATGATGGAGGAGAGGGACACCGCAGGCAGGATCAGGTGCTTGATACCGTCCCAGGTGAAGAAGCCCGACTCCCAGCCCAGCAGGTTGTAGGTCTCGCCACGGCCATAGGCCGGCAGCCAGCCCAGCTGGATGGAGAAGAGGTACATCAGCATGATGGCGGTCAGGAAGACCGGGATCGAGATGCCGATGCTGCTCACCGCCATGATGAGCTTGGTCAGGAAACTGCGCGGTCTTATCGCCGAATAAACCCCCAGCGGAATGGAGACCACGACGATGATGAGCGCGGCAGCAAACACCAGCTCAAGGGTAGCCACCAGCTTGTCGAGGATCACCTCGAGGGCCGGTCGCTTGAAGAAATAGGAGGTGCCCAGATCCCCTTGCACCGCGTTCTGCAAGAAGCGGCTGTATTTCACCAAAAAGGGATCGTTGAGGCCCATCTTGTCGCGCAGCTCCTGGCGCACGGACTCGGAGACGGATTGTCCCACCAGCTCGCGCAGCGGATCCCCCAGGTTGTCCTGGATGGAGAAGGCGACCAGGCTGATGACGAACATCACTATCACGGCCTGATAGAACCGTTTCAGCAGGAATGTAAACATGCTTGTCCTTCTACGTGGCCTGTGTCTTGGCACAGGCTTCTGTTAATGACGGGGCACCCATGGGCGCCCCGCCAGGTCCTTCCTTAGCGCTTCACTTACTTGTTGACCACCAGGTCACCCAGGTAAGGGAAGTTCATCACGTTGACCACAGGCTTGATGTCGACGTTCTTCTTGGCACCGTAGGCCAGGTCTTCCCAGTGCAAGGGCACGTAGGCAGCGTCGTCGATCAGCATGGCTTCCACCTTCTGCAGGATGGCGGCACGCTTGGCCGGATCGGTTTCGGTGTTCGCTTCCATCACCATCTTGTCAGCTTCTGCGTTGGCATAACCGCCGCAGTTGTACTGACCCATGCCGGTCTTGGCATCCTTGGTGAAGGTCAGGAACTCGAAGAAGTTCGCACTGTCTTCGGTGTCGGAGTGCCAGCCGATCAACTGCATGTCGGAGGCGCACTTGTCAAACTCGGGCCAGTACTGGGCAACCGGCATGGTCTTCAGATCCACCTTGATGTTGATCTTGGACAGCATGGCGGAGACAGCCTGGGCGATCTTGACGTCATTGACGTAGCGGGCAGCCGGGGAGATGAAGGTCATCTTGAAGCCCTTCTCGTAACCGGCTTCCTTCATCAGCTCCTTGGCCTTGGCCAGATCATACTGGGGCTTGAGCGCCTCGTTGTAACCGGCATAGCCTTTCGGGCTCAGCTGGCCAGCGGGGGTACCGAAGCCCTTGTTGATCTTGTCGACAATGCCCACCTGGTTGATGGCGTAGTTGATTGCCTGACGCACGCGCTTGTCTTTGAGCGCCGGGTTGGTGTTCTGGTTCAGCTCGATGATGATGGCGCGGGTACCGGACAGGGTCACCAGCTGGGAGTCCTTGCCGTTCTTCACGCGCTCCAGATCGTTCGGGGCAACCGGGTAGATCATGTCAACGTCACCACCCAGCAGGGCGGCTACGCGGGTCGCGTCTTCCTTGATCGGCACCACTGTCAGGTTCTGGACGTTGCCCTTGGAGGCCTTGTCCCAGTAGTTGGCGTTGCGGGCATACTCCAGCTTCACGCCCTGCTCGCGGAACTTGACGCTGAACGGACCAGTACCGGAAACATGGGTAGAGGCATAGGAGTCGCCGTTCTTGACGATGGCGGCCTTGTCCTTGCCGGCTTCATCCTTGCCGCTGTAGAACTTGGAGTCCATCGGGAAGATGTAGGTGACGGTCTGCAGCACCAGCGGGAACGGCTTGGCGGTGACGAGATCCACGGTGAAGTCATCCACCTTCTTGGCTTCGGCGATGGGGTCGAAGATCGCCTTGAAGTCCGGGGAGGCCTTCAGACGGTTGACTGTCCATACCACGTCATCGGCGGTGAAGTCGTTGCCGGAGTGGAACTTGACACCCTTGCGCAGGTGGAAACGGACGGTCTTGTCGTCGATGCGCTCATACTTCTCGGCCAGACGCGGCTCGAATTGCAGATCCTGGGTGTAACGCATCAGGGGATCGAACACCAGGTGAGACATCTCCAGGGTCTGACCGGAGAGCTGCTCCTGCGGGTCCAGCGAGGTGGCGTCAGAGGCGACGGCAACCTTGATGTCGGCGGCAGAAACGTTGAACGCGAGACCAGCGGCGAACAGCGCCATGGCGATCTTGGATAATCCTTTCTTCATGTCTTTCTCCATGCTTTTGGCTTTTTATTGACAGACAAACCGGCGAACCGGTGCTTTCCTAGCTTGCGATTTCCAGCCCCTCGCGGGACATTCCCTTAAATTCCGGCATGAGGGAGATCAGCTTGCGGCTGTACTCATGCTCGGCATTGGTAAACAGTTTTTCGGTCTCCGCGACCTCCACCAGGTGGCCGTGCTGCATCACGCCGATGCGATCGCACATCTGGCGGATGACCGGCAGATCGTGGCTGATGAACAGCATGGTCAGCCCAAGCTCCTGCTGCAAATCCTTGAGCAGGTTGAGGATCTGGGCCTGCACCGAGACATCCAGCGCCGAGGTGGGCTCGTCGCAGATGAGGAAGCGCGGCCGGGTCGCCAGGGCGCGGGCGATGGAGATGCGCTGGCGCTGACCACCGGAGAACTCGTGGGGATACTTGACCCCTGCCCCGCGGCCGAGGCCGACGTGATCCAGCAGATCGCTCACTATGCCCTGGATCTGGCTCTCGCTGCTCGCCAGTTTGTGGAAGCGGATCGGCTCGGCGATGATGTCACGCACCTTCATGCGCGGGTTCATCGAGGAGTAAGGGTTCTGGAACACCATCTGCATCTGGCGGCGCAGCGGGCGGCGCTCATGCTCCCCTTTCAGGGCGGTGAGGTCGATCCCCTCGAAGAAGATCTTGCCGGTATCGGGCGGATAGAGGCCTGTGATGGCACGGGCTATGGTGGATTTGCCGGAGCCCGACTCCCCCACCAGACCGAAGGTCTCCCCTTCGAAGATCTCGAAGCTGATGTTGTTGCAGGCGCGCACGTACTGGCGGCGGCTCGGGAAGATGGAATCCTTGGTGACGAACTTCAGATCCACGTTCTCCACCCGCAGCAGGGCACCTTCATAGCTGCGCTCGTCCTGACTCTGGCCGAGCCAGTGGGTCTTGAGATCTATGCTGAGATCCGGCGCACTGGCGTCTTCGATGTAGGAGACCAGGGGGAAGCGCACCAGCTTCACATCCGAGCGGGGCACCGCCGAGATGAGGCTGCGGGTATAGGGGTGGCTGGGGCGACCCAGCACCTGTTCTGTGGTGCCGAACTCCACCAGGTCCCCGCGATACATGACAGCCACCTTGTCGGTGACGTTGGAGACCACGCCCATGTCGTGGGTCACCAGCATGCAGCCCACCTGACGCTCCTTGCAGAGGTTGCGGATGAGCTGGAGGATCTGGTCCTGAATGGAGACATCCAGCGCCGTGGTCGGCTCATCGGCGATGATGAGCTCGGGATCCCCCGACAGCGCTATGGCGATGACCACCCGCTGGCGCATGCCACCGGAGAACTGGTGCGGGTACTGCTTGATGCGGATTTCCGGCTGCGGTATCCCGACCGCCCCCATCAGCTCGAGCGCCTTGGCAAAGGCGGCCTCGCGATTGAGATCGGTATTGGCCAGTATGGTCTCCACCAACTGCTGTTCAACGGTGAACAGCGGATTGAGGGAGGTCATGGGATCCTGGAAGATGAAGCCGATACGGGAGCCACGGATGGCCCGCATCTCGTTCTGGCTCTTGCCGGAGATGAGCTCGCCGTTGAGGTAGATATCGCCACGGGCGATGCGACCGGGCGGGCTCAACAGATCGATGACGGCATTGCCTATGGTGGACTTGCCGGCACCTGATTCACCGACCACACCGACGATCTCGCCTTTTTCCACGGAAAAAGAGAGATCCTTGACCGCGGCCAGCACCCCATAGCGGGAGGGGTACTCGATCCGCAAGTTTTTCACTTCGAGCAAGGACATGGTTACCTCTGCGGGGGACATCCGTCCCAAATAATTCGTCCGTAAATCAGCCGCAGATGCTGGTTGTGCCTTGGTACTTATGTTGAGAGCTTGTCTTGTGTAATAAACGCTCAATCCATGAGGCAGCCAAACCAGCGATCCGGGCGGGTTTTTTGCATTTTTTTGGAATAACCCGCGAGTAAGTTAGTCGGTTTGCCCGCGGGTGTAAATGATCCAGTTATACAATTTCGCAATACTTTGCGCAGATAACGCACTCGCCATTGGCGCAAAATGTCGATAAATATCACATTAACAGAGATTGTGATGGCAATGCGAGAGATTAGCTTATTTAAATTTCAACAAAGATGTAACAAGCAATCGAATCCACTATTCAATACAGACTACGCGGCTTCGAATGAGTAGTGAATATTTATGTGAAATGATTTTTTAACGGCAGCATATCTGGATGAAGGAAAACTAAGCAGAGATAAATAGGGTCAACTCAGAATGATCTGCCAGAGCCCGGCGCGCCGTCACCGGACAAGCCGGGGGGATTGCATACAAAAAGGCGCAGTCCCACCAAGGAACTGCGCCTGAAGCTTAATTGTATGGAAAGAGCGGGCAGGCAGAGGATGACACTGCGCGGCATCGAGGGCCAAGCCCGCCATGACGGCCGCAACCGCCACCCCGCCTTACCAGCAGGCCAGCAGGCCAGCAGGCCAGCAACTGCATACAGAACAGGGCGAACAGACCGGCGATGAGATAGCCCGCCGCGACCGCCGACCCGCCTTACCAGCGAGCCAGCAACTGCATGCAGAGCAGGGCGAACAGACCGGCGATGAGATCATCCAGCATGATGCCGAGCCCGCCGTGGATACGGCGATCGAACCAGGAGATGGGCCAGGGCTTGAGCACGTCGAACAGCCGGAACAGCACGAAGCCGGCCAGCACCCACTCCCAGCCGGCGGGCGCCGCTATCATGGTGACGCCGAAGCCTATCACCTCGTCCCAAACGATGGCACCGTGATCCGGCATGCCGATGGCATCGGTGGCCGCTTGGCAGATGCGAATGCCCGCCACGAACCCCACCGCCAGCAGGGCGATGAACCAGGGGGTCGGCAGACCGCTCACCAGCAGGTAGAGCGGAATGGCCACCAGGGTCCCCATGGTGCCCGGCGCCCTGGGGGAGAGACCGGCACCAAAGCCCAGCGCCAGGCAGTGGAGCGGGTTCTTCAGGCTCAGGCTGTTCAGCTCGGGCCTTATCTTGAAAAAGCTCATGCGAAGTGATCCCAGCCCTTGAGATGAAGCTCGACCGGCTGCTCATCCTGCACATAGTCGATGCCGGGGTCACCGGCCTGGATGCGTCCGATGCGGGTGAACCTGACGCCACAGTTGGCCAGCGCCGTGTCCAGGGCACCGTGATGCTCCTGTGGCACAGTGAAGCAGAGCTCGTAGTCATCGCCACCGGCCAGCGCCAGCTGCCAGGCATCCCGTGCGGGCACGGCGTCCTGCAACACGGGCGAGAGGGGCAGCAGGTCCAGATCTATCTGGGCCCGCACACCGGACGCCTTGAGGATGTGACCGAGATCGGAAGCCAGGCCGTCGGAGAGATCCAGCGCGCTGCTTGCCAGCCCGCGCAGGGCCTGACCGGCCAGGATACGGGGATGGGGATGATCGAGCCTGGGCAGCACGGCCGCCAGCTGGTTCTCGTTGAGGGTGCGTTTGCCCAGCAGATGGGAGAGCGCCAGGGCCGCATCCCCCAGGGTGCCGGTGACATAGATGCCGTCCCCCACCCTGGCGCCGCTGCGCATCAGGGCACGGCCGGTCGGCACTGAGCCCTTCACCGAGACGGTGATGGAGAGTGGCCCGCGGGTCATGTCCCCCCCTACCAGGGCCACATTGTAATATTCGGCGAGCTCGAGGAACCCTTCCGCAAAGCCCGCGACCCAGGCCTCGTTGACGGCGGGCAGGGTCAGTGCCAGGGAGACCCAGCGCGGCTCGGCCCCCATGGCGGCGAGATCGGAGAGGTTGACCGCCAGCGCCTTGTAGCCCAGATCCACCGGATCCATGTCCGGGAAGAAGTGCACGCCGCTCACCAGGGTATCGGTGCTCACCGCCAGCATGGTATCGGCGGGCAGGGTCAGCAGGGCGCAGTCATCCCCTGGGCCCATCACCACGTCCTTGCGGGCGTGGGGGACCTTGAAGTACTTCTCAATCAGCTCAAATTCACCCATACAGTAAAAAGCCAGCGGTTAAGCTGGCTCCTCTCTTAGATGCTGTTGATGCGCTTGCTGCGACATAGTGATCAAGGCTCATCTGCTGCTCGGGCTCCTCATGTATCTCTATACACTCCGGCCCCTGCGCAGCCCTTCACCTTGCTGACGACTTCTCGCGACAGAGCATCTATCAGCACTGAATGCTGATGGACGGCGGGATCAACGCTTGGGCAGCGTCTTGATCACCTTGTCCAGTACACCGTTGACAAACTTGTGGCTGTCATCGGCGGCGAAGGCTTTGGCCAGCTCGATCGCTTCGTTGATCACCACGCGCGGCGGCACATCATCACGACGGGTCAGCTCGTAGGTCGCCAGACGCAGGATCGCCTTGTCCACCATGTCCACTTCTTCCAGCGGACGGGAGAGGAAAGGTGAGAACACCTTGTCCAGCTCGTTGCAGTGGACCGCTACCCCGAACAGCAGATCGCGGAAATAGCTCAGGTCCACACCCTTGGTGTCCTGATCGATCTTGAACTGCTCTTCGATGTCGCCCACGTTGGCCTGGGTCATCTGCCACTGGTAGATGGCCTGGGTGGCGCAATGGCGGGCCTTACGGCGCTCGGACGGTTTCAATGTACTTCTCCTCGTTACACGTCCAGTTGTTTCAGGACGTTGATCATTTCGAGCGCGCTCAGTGCAGCCTCTGCACCCTTGTTACCCGCCTTGGTACCGGCGCGCTCGATGGCTTGTTCAATGTTTTCAGTGGTCAGTACGCCGAAGGCGACGGGAATTTCATACTCCATCATCACCTGGGCCAGCCCCTTGCCGTTCTCGCTCGCCACCAGTTCGAAGTGATAGGTGCCGCCACGGATGACGGTACCGAGCGCGACTATGGCGTCGTATTGACCGCTCTTGGCCAGCTTCTTGGCTGCCAGGGGAATTTCGACGGCACCCGGCACACGCACCAGGGTGAGATTGCTGTCCTGGACCTGGCCTTGACGCTTCAGCACGTCCAGCGCGCCGTTCACCAGGCTGTCATTGATGAAGCTGTTGAAACGGGCAACGACAATAGCAACACGCGCCTCGGGAGCGGCGATATTTCCTTCGATAATCTTCATTGGAAATCCTGTCTCTGTGCAATCAATAGGGGCCGGGGCCAAAAGTGCACGCATTCTAGCACAACAGAGCCGCGACAAAAAACCATGGCCGCAACGTGCGGCCATGATAGTCATTCAAGCCATCAGGGACTTGTTCGCCGACGTATTCCAACACCTCAAGGCCGAAGCCGCTGACGAGGATGGTATTTCGTCAAACGAGTACCAAAGCGTTTACTCGCCGACGTACTCCACCACCTCAAGGCCGAAGCCGCCTAGGGCATGGTATTTCTTCGGCGAGCTCAGCAGGCGCATCTTGCCGACCCCGAGCGCCTTGAGGATCTGGGAACCCACGCCGACCCGGCGCGAGGTGCCCTGCCACTTGGCTCCTTCCGGTGCCAGTCCCTTGTCGGCGGCTTCAAAACCCTTGACCCGGGCCAGCAGCTCGGCGCCGTGGGATTCCGCCCCCAAAATCACCAGCACCCCGCCTTCGTCAGCGATGCGGGCCATGGATTTGGGCAGCGGCCAGCTGCGGGCGGCGTGGCGGTCGGTCAGCAGCAGATCGCTCAGCACGTCGTGCAGATGGACCCGCACCAGGGTCGGCTGGTCGGCTTTCACCTCGCCTTTCTTGAGGGCGAAGTGCACCTGGTTGTCTATGGTGTCGCGGAAGGTGACCAGATCAAATTCCCCGAACTCGGTGGGCAGCTTGCACTCGGCCACCTTCTCGACCGTGGTCTCGTGCTGGTTGCGATACTCGATGAGGTCGGCGATGGTGCCGAGCTTGATGCCGTGCTGCTCGGCGAAGATCTCAAGGTCGGGACGGCGCGCCATGCTCCCATCCTCGTTGAGGATCTCGACGATGACGGAGGCCGCCTCGTAACCGGCCAGACGGGCCAGATCGCAGCCCGCCTCGGTATGGCCGGCACGGGTCAGCACGCCGCCATCCTGGGCCATCAGCGGGAAGATGTGGCCAGGCTGCACCAGATCGGCTGCCTTGGCGTTCGGTGCGACGGCGGCCTGTACGGTGACGGCGCGGTCGGCGGCGGAGATGCCGGTGGTCACCCCCTCGGCCGCTTCTATGGTCACGGTGAAGGCGGTGGAGAACTGGGCGTTGTTCCTGTCCACCATCAGCGGCAGCGCCAGCTGCTTGCAGCGATCCCGGGTCAGGGTCAGGCAGATCAAGCCCCTGCCGTAACGGGCCATGAAGTTGATATCCTCCGGACGGACACAGGAGGCGGCCATGATGAGGTCCCCTTCGTTCTCCCTGTCTTCGTCATCCATCAGGATCACCATCTTGCCCGCCTTGATATCGGCAATGATTTCCTGGGTTGTGCTCAGCGCCATGGGCTACTCCATCAACATGCTTGGGGAATTGAGCCTGCCGGCTCGGCTTGATACTGCATCATTGTGTGCTAGATGGGGGCGCGGGGCCCCATTTCAATCGGAGCGGGATCACAGAACCGTATTTTGCCCGCTCGCCTGCCTGTCAGATAAACCCGGATCGGGCCAGAGTCTCCAGGGTCAGGCTGGATCCGCCCTGCTCCTGCGCCCTGCCCTGCATCAGCCGCTCCAGATAGCGGGCGATTTGATCCACCTCCAGGTTCACCCTGTGGCCCGGTTTCCAGCGGGCTATGGTGGTTTCCTGCGCCGTATGGGGCACTATGGTCAGGCGAAAGAGATCCCCCTGCACGGCGTTGACCGTCAGGCTGATGCCATCCACCGCAATAGACCCCTTCTCGGCTATGTAGCGAGAAAGTTCCTGTGGCGCCTGGATCCAGTACTCGATGGCGCGGCCGCTGCTGGACTTGCTCTTCACCTCGCCTATGCCATCGACATGGCCCGAGACCAGGTGGCCGCCGAGGCGGGAGCTCGGCATCAGCGCCTTCTCGAGATTCACCGGATCCCCCACCTTGGCCTCGGCAAAACCGGTGCGAGAGAGGGTCTCAAGGGAAACGTCCGCGGTGTAGCTCTTGTCCCCCAGGGCCACCACCGTCAGGCAGACGCCGTTGGTGGCGATGGAGTCGCCCAGCTTGACGTCGCCAAAGTCCAGGGTCGGCGCATGGACGGTGAGGGCCATGTCATCCCCCTGGCGGCGCAGGGCGGCCAGGGTGCCCATGGCTTCGATAATTCCGGTAAACATGCAGATCACCTTGATGATGACGGGGCCGAACCGGCCCCGATAGACAGTGAAAAATCAGGCAATTTTCGCTGTGATGCGAATGTCCTGCCCCACCAGACGCACATCCTTGAGCTGGAGCTTGGGGGCCTGGAACAGCTTGGTCAACTCCGGCAGGTGGAACAGGCCACGCCCCTCATCCCCCAGCAGCTTGGGGGCCTGATAGAGCACCAGCTCGTCCACCAGCCCCTTGGCCAGCAGGGCGCCGCACAGCCTTGGGCCCGCCTCCACCAGCACAGAGTTGATGTTCTGCTTGGCCAGCAGCATGAAGAGGCTCACCAGATCCAGCTTGCCATCCAGCAGCGGCAGGGTCAGCTGCTGCACCCAGGCAGGCCAGTCCCCGTCGACCTTGTGACGGGCCAGCAGCACCGGACTCTCGCTCTGGAACAGGGGCAGATCAGGGGTGAGCCGGTTCTGGGAATCGACGATGACCCGCAACGGCTGGCGCAGGGTCTCCCTGGGATAGCTTGCCTTGACCGAGGCTGGCAGCTCGTCCCAGCGCACGTTGAGGGAGGCGCCGTCGGCCAGCACAGTCTCGGCGCTGGAGAGCACAGCATCGTGGCGGGCACGCAGCCGCTGCACGTCGCGGCGCGCCTCCGGGGAGGTGATCCACTGGCTCTCGCCGCTCGCCATGGCGGTGCGACCGTCCAGGCTGGCACCGAGCTTGACCGTCACCTGCGGGAAGGCGGTGCGCATCCGCTTGAAGAAGCCCGGGTTGAGGGCCTCGGCCTCGGCGCTGAGCAGGCCGAAGTCGGTCTTGATGCCCGCCTCGGAGAGCATGCGCAGGCCGCGTCCCCCCACCTGGGGATTGGGATCCACCATGGCGGCGACCACCCGGGTCACGCCGGCCTTGATCAGCGCCTCGGCGCAGGGAGGGGTGCGACCGTGATGGGAGCAGGGCTCCAGGGTCACATAGGCGGTGGCGCCGCGGGCCTCTTCCCCGGCGGCATGGAGGGCATAGACCTCGGCATGGGGTTCACCGGCACGCTGGTGCCAACCCTCCCCCACCACAACCCCGGCCTTCACCAGCACGGCGCCGACACAGGGATTGGGGGCCGTGGTGTAACGACCGCGGCGGGCCAGTTCGAGGGCCCGACTCATCCACTGGTAATCATCTTGACTAAACATCTGGGCTCCCGTTCAAAGCGAGAAAATGGGCGTTGTAGGTTCGATTAGCGCAGCGTAATCGGACATTGGGAAGCTTACTTCTCCAGCTTGGCGATCTCTTCACCGCTTCTTGTCATAAACAAGGCGGATGTCCTCGAAGCTGCGATAGGTGGAAACGAAGCGCATATCACCTGCCCACCCAATAGCATTACTTCTCCAGCTTGGCGATCTCTTCGCCAAATTCGCGGATGTCCTCGAAGCTGCGATAGACGGAGGCGAAGCGGATATAGGCCACCTTGTCCAGGCTCTTGAGCTCATCCATCACCAGGTTGCCCACCAGCTGGGAGGCGACTTCGCGCTCGCCGGTGGCACGCAGCCGGGACTTGATGTGGTTGACCCCCTTTTCGATGGCCTCCATGCTCACCGGCCGCTTCTCCAGGGCCCGCAGTATGCCGGCCCGCAGCTTGTCTTCATTGAAGGGCTCGCGGGAGCCGTTGGACTTGATGACACGGGGCATCACCAGCTCGGCCATCTCGAAGGTGGTGAAGCGCTCGTGGCAGAGCAGGCATTCACGACGGCGGCGCACCTGATGACCTTCTGCCACCAGACGGGAGTCGATCACCTTGGTATCAACCGCACTACAGAAAGGGCAATGCATCGGACCTCCGGCGTTAACGGAAAAGGCACCTGCCCCGCGGGGTCAGGATCTTGGCCGGCCAGTGTAGCACGGCCATCCAAAGCCGGTAAAAGCCCAGAAAAAACAATGCCACCCGCAGGTGGCATTGGGGCTGAAATGGCGCAGGCTCAGTCGTCGTAGGGCAACAGATCCGGATCGCAATCCACATAGTCGGGAGCCGGATCTCGCTCAAACTGTACCGCCGCTATCTGGGTAGCCCCTTGCATCAGGGCCTTGCTCACCCTATGCATGCCATCCATCACCCGTCCGGCACTGTCCAGTATGATGGGATAGGCGAGATCGGCGGCCAGCATCAGCTGGCAGTGTTCTATGATGCTGCGCACAGTGGGTTTCACGCTGCCATGCCCGTACCAGTGCACGCTGTCCAGTTCGGCAATCCGCGAGAGCGGCACAGCCTGCACCGGCAGCTCACGGCTCAGCCTCACCAGCCTGCGCACATCCCACGCCAGCAGCCCCTCGGGCGCCGGGCGAAAGTGATACTGGGGGCGGATGGACGAGATAGCCTCCTCGTCGGCGATCGGGATCTGACTGGTCATCATGCCTCCTCTTGCTGTTGTTAAACACGGACTGTTGCATCAGTGCACAGCCCATGGGCCGCGATAGAAAAAACAATGCCACCCTAAGGTGGCATTGGTCTCAAACCAGGCTGTCTGGCCGATCAGGCATAGACAGGGAAACGGCGGCAGATGTCCAGCACCTTCTCGCGAACTGTGGCCAGCACGGCGTCGTTGTCGTGGTTGTCCAGCACGTCGCAGATCCAGTTGGTCAGCTCGATGGACTCGGCTTCCTTGAAACCACGGCGGGTGATGGCCGGGGTACCGATCCGCACACCTGAGGTGACGAAGGGGGAACGCGGGTCGTTCGGCACAGAGTTCTTGTTGACGGTGATGTTGGCCTTGCCAAGGGCGGCATCGGCCTCTTTACCGGTCAGCTCGCGGCCGATCAGATCCACCAGCATCAGATGGTTGTCGGTACCGCCGGAGACTATCTTGTAACCGCGCTCCATGAAGGTCGCAGCCATGGCCTTGGCGTTTTTCACGACCTGGGCCTGATAGGTCTTGAACCCTGGCTCCAGCGCTTCCTTGAAGGCCACGGCCTTGCCGGCGATGACGTGCATCAGCGGGCCACCCTGACCACCCGGGAAGACGGCAGAGTTCAGCTTCTTGTAGAGATCTTCGTCGTCAGCGGCGGAGAGGATCAGACCACCACGGGGACCGGCCAGGGTCTTGTGGGTGGTGGAGGTGACCACGTGGGCGTGGGGCACCGGGTTCGGGTAGACGCCTGCGGCAATCAGACCGGCCACGTGAGCCATGTCGACGAACAGGTAAGCACCGATCTTGTCGGCGATTTCGCGCATGCGGGCCCAGTCGACCACGCCGGAGTAGGCGGAGAAGCCGCCGATCATCATCTTCGGCTTGTGCTCGACGGCCAGGCGCTCCATCTCGTCATAGTCGATCTTGCCGGACTCATCGATGCCATAGGGGATGATGTTGTACAGCTTGCCGGAGAAGTTGACGGGGGAACCGTGGGTCAGGTGACCACCGTGGGCCAGGTTCATGCCCAGCACTGTGTCGCCCGGCTGCAGCAGGGCCATGTAGACGGCGCTGTTGGCCTGGGAGCCGGAGTGCGGCTGCACGTTGGCATAGGTGGCACCAAACAGTTCCTTGGCGCGCTCGATGGCCAGGGTTTCGACCACGTCGACGTACTCGCAACCGCCGTAGTAACGCTTGGCCGGGTAGCCTTCAGCGTACTTGTTGGTCAATTGGGAGCCTTGGGCTTCCATGACGCGTGGGCTGGTGTAGTTCTCAGACGCGATCAGCTCGATATGTTCTTCCTGACGACGGGTTTCGTCTGTGATGGCCTGCCACAGCTCTGGATCATAGCCGGCGATGGTCATGTCACGTTTCAACATCCGTTTATCTCCTGAAAATCGTTTGCGCGATAGGTGAAGTGGGCCCGCGCATTGTAACGTGAGCTGGATCAAAGAGACAGTCCAACCACCCAAAAACTTGTTTATAAAATGTAAAATACGTCGCAATTTTCGAAGCCGGACGCCCCTCTTCCCCCTTGCCTCTCGCGGGCCCCATGCGCCCTGCGCTGGCTCAGCCCCTCCTCAGGCGCCCGATGCTCCTGCCTGGCTCACACTCCGAGTCTTCCCCAGTGAAGGGCAAAAACCAGAGCCAGATCATGGATATAGCATTTACTAACAGATAACATCTTTAGACAGCACAGCGGTTGCGAAGCCTGGCGAGCGGCCATGGGCTGGCAACGGCAGGGCCCTTTGGCGCACAGGGTCATACCAGAGCCCTGCATTTGCCTCTCTCACCACAAGGGGGAACTCCACCATGGATCATCTGATGCTGTTTGTGATTGTCGCTGTCTTTGCCATCTTCTATTGGGTCTACTACACCGGCAGTCGCAAGGGCGCCTGCCCCACCAGCTGGGAGGCGCTGCCCACCCGGGCGCAGTACCTGGCGGCCCACCCCGAGGCCGTCGATGGCGATATCATCTTCTGCATCCATTGCGGCCACCATCAGCAGCTCGAGGTGGGGGTGGTGCACCAGGCCGACTACCGGCGCCAGCACATCTGCCCCCGCTGCAAGCAGGCGCTCTATAGAGACGAGGAGCAGGAAGAAAGCGGCGGAGAAACCGTCGGCAGCAGACCAGGCTGAGGATCATGCCGGGGTTGGCAGCTGCCTCTCCTGCCACGCCTTGAGCGTCGCCACCGCCGCATCGAACTCCCCGGCCAGCCCCGCAGGATCACCCTCCCCCGCCTCCAGGGCGGCACACTGCGCGGCAAAGTCATCCAGCCCGAGCGCCAGGGCACTGCCCTTGAGCTTGTGGGCCATCCCCTTGCGCTCCTCCCCCTCGCACCGCACCAGCGCGGCCACCAGGACCGCCCCCTGGGATTCAAACAATCCGATGAGCTGACGGATGCGCTGGCTGCCGAGCAAGGCCAGATCCGCGTCCAGCACTGGGTTGGCGGCCTGGGGGGCGGGCGGGTTGACGGTGCCCTCCCTCGCGCCCGGCGGGGCCTGCGTTGTCTCTCCCTGGAACTGCCGGTCGATGGCGCTGGCCAGCGCCGCCAGACGCACCGGTTTGCCGACAAAGTCCGCAAAGCCCGCCTCCAGACAGAGACGGATATCCTCGGGGTACATCTGGGCCGAGATGGCGATGGCGGGCAGGGGGCGCTCGTGCACCTCCTCGCTGATGGCGGCCAGATCCTCGCGCAGGGTCAGGCCATCCATGTCCGGCAGATTGATGTCGAGCAGCGCCAGATCGAAACCCCGCTCTGTCACCCGAGCCAGGGCCGATCGCCCGTCTTCCGCCAGGGTGACACTGTGGCCTAGGCGCACCAGCATGCCCTGCGCCACCAGTCGGTTGATCTCGTTGTCCTCCACCAGCAGGATCTCGCGAGGCTGGCCGAGATGCAGCGGCTGGGCCGCAGCCGGCAACTGGGCGGCCGAGCGTTGCAGGGGCAGGCTGAAGCTGAAGCGGCAACCCTCCCCGGGCCGGCTGGCGAGGCACAGCTCGCCCCCCATGGCGACCACCAGCTTGCGACTGATGGCAAGCCCGAGCCCTGTGCCCCCCTGGTGGCCCATGTCCCGCTTGCGCTGGCGGAACGCCTCGAACACCGCCTCCTGCTCATGCTCCGGAATGCCGGGACCGGTATCGCTCACCACGAACAGGATGCAGGGTTCGGCGCAGGGGCCACCGCATGGGAGGGGGCTCACCTCGAGGCAGATCCGCCCCCTGGCGGTGAACTTGACCGCGTTGCCCAAGAGGTTACCGAGCACCTGGCGCAGCTTGCCCAGATCCCCTTCCACCACGGGGGGCAGGGCGGGGGCATATTCCAGCACCAGGGCCACTCCCCTGGCCTCTGCCTTGGGCCTGAACAGGGCGCTCAGCTCATCCACCAGCTGATGCAGCGGGAAGGGTTCCCGGCGCGCCTCCACGTGGCCTGCCTCAATCTTGGAGTAATCGAGGATGTCGTTGAGGATCTCCAGCAAGGATTCGCCGCTGTGCTCTATGGCGGCCAGATAGCGCCGCTGGGTCTCGTTGAGATGGGTATCCTCCAGCAGGGTCAGCCCCCCCAGAATGCCGTTCATGGGGGTGCGAATTTCATGACTCATGGTGGCGAGGAAGACCGACTTGGCCCTATTGGCCTGCTCCGCCTCGGCGCGGGCCAGGCGCTGGTTCTCCACCTCTTCGTTGAGGCGCAGGTTGGCATGGCTGAGCTGGCGGGTGCGCTCCACCACCCGCAACTCCAGCTCCCGCTGGTAGCGACCCAGCTCGACCGCATTGTCACGAAACACCTGCAGGGCATGCCCCAGCTCCGCCAGCTCGTCACTACCCGCCCCGACGATCGGGTCCAGGGGGGCCAGATCCCCACGCGCCAACCGGCTCATCCCCGCTACCGCGTGTTGCAGCGGCCAGACGATGCGGCCGTAGACCATGCGCCACATCAACAGCATCAGCAGCACCAGGGTGAGCAGGCCTATCCCCATCAGGGCCTGCTCCAGCAGCTTGAGACGCTGGCTTAACGCCTGCTGGCTCTCCCCCAGGGAGTCGCGGGCACGGTTGACCAGGTTATCCACCTGCTGGTTGAGGCTGCTCATCAAGGCCTCATTGGCGCTGGCCAGCACCCGCAGCGCCTCCCCCTTGCCGAGCCAGTCGCTGCGTAGCTGCACCAGCTGGTCGCTCTGCGCCAGCACGGCGAGCGCCTGCTCCACCCCCTGGCGGCGCGCCGGATCCGTCACTGCCCCCGCGCGCAGCTGCAAGATTGCCAGCTCCCGCTGTCCATCCCGCAACAGTCCCTGCAAGCGCTCCTGCCGCTCGCCGCGCCAGATCTCCTCGATGCGCTGCTGCTGCATCAGGGTTCTGTGCCGCAGCTCCGTCATCTGCTCCAGCCAGTCGAGATCCTGCTCCAGCAACCTGTCTATCGCCGCGGCGGCGGCGCGCCCCTGCAAGGGGTAGAGGGAGCCGAGCCCCGCCACCATCACGGTTTCGGCATTCTCCATCTGGCTGCGGGCAAGCTCGGCCACCTCGCCGGCCGCGGTCACCAGGCGAGCGCGCAGGGCGTCACCTTGCGCCATCAGGGTCAGGCGCTCCCCCACCAGCCAGCCCTGCTGCCCCAGGTTGCCTATGATGGCCTGGCTCAGGGGATGGAGCTGCTCCTGCACCTGCCTCTCCCCCTCACCGCCGAGCTGGGCCAGCAGGCGCTGCATCTGCTGCCCCTGCAGGGTGAGCAAGCGCCCCTGATGCTCACGCTCCGCCTCGCTGGTCGCCGTGGCCAGCAGATGGGACGCGCTCTGGATCTCGCCGCTCAGGCGCGCCAGGGTACGGGCCCGCTCCTGATCGGCCAGGGTCTGTTGCACCCCCTGCTCCAGCTGGCGCAGGTGGGTGAGCCCAATCCACCCGAGCAGGGAGGCGCTCAGGGTCAGCAGCGCCATCAGGGAGAAGGCCAGCAGCAGCCTGCCTCCCAGGCCGGAAAAGATTCTCACGCTCAGCACCTTGGTTGTGGCCGGCTTTGACCGGATAATGTGGGCCCACACTTTAACAAAACCCCGGGTCATGCGAAGCGTCTATCTCTCACTGTTGCTCATGCTGCTCCCTGGCCCCCTGCTCGCCTTCGAGGTGGATCACTGGCCAGGTGGCGAGTTTGGCGGCCAGCCCGTGCGCCAGCAGTGGCCGGAACCCGCCGCCACAACCAAACCCCTGACCCTGTGCGCCCTCTATCCCCATCTGCGGGACGCCTACTGGCTGTCGGTCAATCAGGGCATGGTGGAAGAGGCGACACGGCTGGGGGTCAGCTTGCGGATCCACGAGGCGGGAGGCTACGGTGCCCTGGCCGAGCAGCGCCAGCAGTTGCAGCAGTGCCTGAGGGAGGGGAGCGACGCCATCCTGCTCGGCGCCGTGAGTCATGAGGGACTGAGGGAGGCAATCACCGCCAGCCCGCTGCCGGTATTCGGCCTGGTCAACGATCTGCCCGCTGGCCTGGTGCAAGCCAAGGTGGGCGTCTCCTGGTATCAGATGGGCTGGCAGATGGGGCACTGGCTGGCACTGCGTCACCCGGCGGGCAGCCAACCCGTCTCGGTGGCCCTGTTCCCGGGCCCCAAGAGCAGCGGTGGCAACAACGTGGTCGAGCCCGGCTTTGCCGATGCCATCCGGGGGAGCGCCATCAAGCTGGTGACCACGGCCCGCGGCGACAACAGCCGCGAGATCCAGCGCACCCTGGTGCAGCAGACCCTGGCCCGCCACCCGGACCTCGACTATCTGGTGGGGGGGGCTATTGCCGCCGAAGTGGCGGTGAACGAACTGGCGCAGCGCCATCTCGACCACCCCAAAGTGCTCAGCACCTACTTCAGTCACGGGGTGCAGCGCGGCCTGCTGCGGGGCAAGATGCTGGCGGCCAACAGCGATCAGATGCGGCTGCAAGGCCGCCTCGCCGTGGCCCAGGCCGTCTGCCTGCTACAGCATCCCGAGGCGGGCGAGCAGCAGTGCCCGCGGGTGATGGGGCCACCCATTCTGACCCTGGATGGCCCCCTGGCCGATACCGGCGACTCCCTCTCCGATGGGGCATTTCGCCCCGTCTACCGGGTCGGTGCAGCCCCCGCAGACCATTAGCCCCGCCAGCTGACTCAGGGGGCCAGCTCGCCGGCAAACAGATAGCCTTCCCCGTGGACGGTGACAAAGAGCTGGGGATCCCGGGGATCCAGCTCCATCTTGCCCCGCAGCCGCCGGATCAGCACGTCTATGGTGCGATCGCTCGGGCCATCGCCACGGTGGCTGATAAGGGTCAGGATCCGCTCCCGGCTCAGCACCCGCCCGGGGTGGGCGACAAAGGCCACCAGCACCTCGTATTCGGCCTTGGTCAGGCGCACCGGCACCCCGTCCTTGCTGAGCTGGCGGCGGGGAATATCGAAGCGCCAGGGGCCGAAATAGACAGCGTCGTCGAGGGGCTCGGCGACTCGGGTGGCAGGCGCCGCTAACGAGATCCGCCACAGCAGGTTCTTGACCCGCACCAGCAACTCCCGCAGCTCGAACGGCTTGGTGACATAGTCATCGGCCCCCATCTCCAGGCCGACTATCCGGTCCACCGCATCGCTGCGGCCGGTGACCAGTATGATCCCGACAGTGCTGCGCGCCCTCAGCTCGCGGGTCAGCAGCAGGCCATCTTCCCCCGGCAGGTTGATGTCCAGCATCACCAGATCGACCTCCTGCTGTGCCAGCACGGCCCGCATCTCCTGGCCGTTTTCCACCGCCGTCACCCGATAGCCCTCCCGCTCGAAATAGCCGGTCAGCTTCTCGCGGGTAACCGCATCATCTTCAACAACCAGAATGTGGTAGCTCATGGGCAGGGTTCACGAAGGTCGACAAGGGAGGATTATTCTATTCACATTTTGTCATAAATACCCCTATTTCGTTAATTTGTGGCGACAACCCTGTTCACAGCCTCTCCCTATCATGGCCCTCATCAAAAAGTCATGATGATGAGAGACAGCTATGAAAAAACTGTGGCACTTCCTGCGCACACCCAGCCGCCGCTGGTCGGTGCTGGCGCTGCTTCTGGCCGGCGTCGGGGTCACCCTGGCCGGTACCGTCGGCCTGCATTACGGCTTCGAGAAGACCAGCAGCCTCGAGTTCTGCATCTCCTGCCACTCCATGAAGGACACCGTCTATCCGGAGTACAAGGAGTCCATCCACTTCAAGAATGCCTCCGGCGTCCAGGCTGTCTGTACCGACTGTCACCAGCCGAAAGACTTTGTCGGCAAGGTGGCCCGCAAGATGGAGGCGGCCAATGACCTCTATCAGGAGTACATAGGCCACAGCATCGACACCCAGGAGAAGTTCGAGGACAGGCGCCTGCACCTGGCCGAGAAGGTGTGGGCCCGGATGAGCAGCCAGAACTCCAAGACCTGCAAGTCCTGCCACAGCTACGACAACATGGATCACGCCAAGCAATCCCCCGCCGCCGCCCTGGCCATGAAGGATGCCGCAGCTAAGAACATGAACTGCATCGAGTGCCACAAGGGCATAGCCCACGAACTACCCAATATGGCGGGGGGCTTCAGGGCCACCTACGCCACCCTGGCCAGCGAAGCCCAGCAGGCGCCTACCGGTGACACCCTCTACACCCTGGGTGAAAAAGACCTCTACGCCAGCGAGCAGAGCACTGATCCCGTCGGCAAGCTGCTGCCCGCCTCCCGCATCGACGTCATTGCCCGCAGCGGCGATCGCCTCAAGGTGACCATCGAAGGGTGGCGCGAGCGCGAAGGCAAGGGCCGGGTGCTGAGCGAATACATGGGCAAGCGGGTCTTCGTGGCCACAGTCCGTGACGAGCTGAAAACAAGCGAGAAAGTCCTCAAGCAGGAGACCGACAGCGCCACCCATATCCAGTGGGAGCAGGTGCAGGTGCAGGCCTGGGTCGATGGCAAGGGGCTCGAGCCCTCCCTCAAGCCCATCTGGGATTATGCCGGCGAGATGTACAAGTCCACCTGCAACTCCTGCCACGGCGCGCCGGATCCCGCTCACTTCACCGCCAACGGCTGGATCTCGGGGCTCAAGGCGATGTCTGCCTACTACCGCCTCAGCAAGGAAGAGGAGCGCACCCTGCTCAAGTACCTGCAAAACCATGCCGCCGACACCGGTGGTCAGGGCAGCCACTAAGTCCGGATTCGAAAGAGGAATAACAAGATGATCAATATTTCCCGTCGTGGTTTTCTGGGTGGCTTGCTGGCCAGCGGTGCCTCTGCCCTGATCGGCCCCTCCCTGCTCGGTCGCGCCGTGATGGCCGCCGAGTCTGGCGACAAGCTGGTGCAGTCCGGCTCCCACTGGGGCGCCTTCCGTGCCCGGGTGGTGGACGGCCTCTGGGTCGAGACCCTGCCGTTCGAGCATGACAAGCACCCCACAGAGATGCTCAAGGCCTTGAGTGAAGTTGTCTACAACCCTTCCCGCATCCGCTACCCCATGGTGCGGCTGGACTGGCTGCGCAAGGGCCACCAGTCCGACACCAGCGAGCGCGGCCAGAACCGCTTCGTGCGGGTGACCTGGTCCCAGGCGCTGGACTTCTTCTATCACGAGCTGGAGCGGGTGCAGAAAACCCATGGCCCGAGCGCCCTCTATGCCGGTCACTCCGGCTGGCAGTCGGTGGGCAAGCTGCACTCCGCCGGCGCCATGCTGGGGCGCGCCATGAACCTGCACGGCACCTATCTGGCCAAGGCAGGTGACTACTCCACCGGCGCCGCCCAGGTGATCCTGCCCCACGTGGCGGGGGCCATGGAGGTGTACGAGCAGCAGACCTCCTGGCCACTGGTGCTGGAGCACAGCAAGACCATAGTCATCTGGGGATCTGACCCCATCAAGAACCTGCAGGTGGGCTGGCTGGTGCCGGATCACAGCGTCTACGACTACTGGGCGCAGCTCAAAGAGAAGGTGGCCAAGGGCGAGATCCGGGTGATCAGTGTCGATCCGGTCAAATCCAAAACCCAGAAGTACCTCAATTGCGATCAGATAACCCTGAACCCGCAGACCGACGTGCCGCTGATGCTGGGCATAGCCCACAGCCTCTACAGCGAGAAGCGCCACGACGAGGCGTTCCTGAAGAACTACACCACCGGCTTTGACAAGTTCCTGCCCTACCTGCTGGGCACCAGTGACGGTCAGGTGAAGGATGCCGAGTGGGCCGCCGCCATCTGTGGCGTGCCTGCCGAGACCATTCGTGAGCTGGCCCGCGCCATGACCAGCGGCCGCACCCAGCTTATCGGCGGCTGGTGTGTGCAGCGGATGCACCATGGCGAGCAGTACGCCTGGATGCTGGTAGTACTGGCCTCGATGATTGGCCAGATCGGCCTGCCGGGGGGCGGTTACGGCTTTGGCTGGCACTACAACGGGGCGGGCACCATCACCTCCAGCGGCCCCATCATGTCCGGTTTCAGCTCTGTCATTCCCGGGGTCAAGCCGATCCATGACGGCGACTGGAAGGGTTACTCCAAATTCATCCCGGTGGCCCGTTTTGTCGACTGCATCCTCAATCCGGGCGAGACCATCGCCTTCAACGGCCAGACCATCACTTACCCCCACATGAAGATGGCGGTGTTCTGCGGCAACAACCCCTTCCACCACCAGCAGGATCGCAACAAGATGGTGGCGGCCTGGCGCAAGCTGGAAACCGTGGTCAGCATCGATCACCAGTGGACCGCCAGCTGCCGCTTCGCCGACATAGTGCTGCCAGCTACTACTACCTATGAGCGGGACGACATCGAGCAGTGGGGCTCCCACTCCAATGCCGGCATTCTGGCCATGTACAAGGTGGTGGAGCCGCTGTTCGAGGCGCGCGATGACTACGACATCTTCGCCGATCTCTGCCGTCGCTTCGGTCGCGAGGCCGAGTTCACCGGCGGCAAGAGCAAGCTGGAGTGGATCCAGAGCATCTATGACGACGCCCGCCTGCAGGGCCGCGGCATCGGCATCCGTCTGCCCCGTTTCAGCCAGTTCTGGCACGGCGAAGGCTTCGTCACCTTCCCGGCGGGCCAGCCCTGGGTGCGCCACGCCTCGTTCCGTCAGGAGCCGGATCTGGAACCGCTGGGCACCCCGTCCGGCCTTATCGAGATCTACTCCAAGACCATAGCCGACTACGGCTATGGGGATTGCCCGGGCCACCCGGTCTGGATCGAACCCTACGAGCGATCCCACGGCGGGCCGGGCAGTGCGCGTTTCCCGCTGCACCTGCAATCCTGCCACCCGGACAAGCGGCTGCACAGCCAGCTCTGCTCCTCCGATAATTACCGCGCCACTTACACTGTGCAGGGTCGCGAGCCTGTCTACATGAATCCCCTGGATGCCAAATCCCGCGGCCTAAAGGACGGGGATCTGGTGCGGGTGTTCAACGGTCGCGGTCAGGTGCTGGCCGGTCTGCTGGTGAGCGAGGACTACGCCCCCGGCGTCGTCAGGATCCAGGAGGGGGCCTGGTATGGGCCACAAGAGGGCGGCAAGGTGGGCACCCTTTGTACCTATGGGGATCCCAATGTACTGACCGCCGACATCGGCTCCTCCAGCCTGGCGCAGGCCACCACGGCCCACACAGCACTGGTGGAGATCGAGAAGTTCAGTGGACAGGCGCCCGCCGTCACCGCCTTCGGCGCGCCTGAGTCGGCCAAGGGCATAGACCCCATGTTCCCGGCGCTCTGACCCAGGGGGGAACGAAAGCGCCCCCTTGAGTTTCCTTTATTTTTAAAGTCGTTAGAATCGGGAGCCATCAAGGCTCCCGATTGCCATCCACGGAGGAAAAATGCAGGAATTTATGGCTACCAGCGAACGCCGGGCCCAACTCTACTGGTGGTTCTCCACCCTGTTTGCCGCCGAACTCAGTGATGAGCAGATCGCCGAATATGACACCTATGACGTGCGAAGCTTCCTGAAAAGCCTCTCCACTCTGGATCCCATGCGCGAGGCCGTGGCCGAACTCAATGACGCCATCGCCCGCCTGCTGGTGCGCACCGATCGCCAGCTCGAACTGGCAGCCGATTTTGCCGGCCTCTTCCTGGTCGATCCCAAGCAGGGGGCCCTGCCCTACGAGTCCCTTTACCGGGGCGATGCCAAGCTGCTGATGCAGGCCCCCATGGCCGAGATGCAGGCCCGCCTGGATCGCCTCGGCATTAATGTCAGCGACAAGTACAAGGAGCCCGCCGATCACCTGGCCATAGAGCTGGATCTGATGGGCAACCTCATCATACACGCGGCGGAAGCGACCACCGCCGCCCAGCGGGAGAGCTGGCTCGGGGAGCAGGAAGCACTGCTGCACGAGCATCTGCTGGCCTGGTTCCCGCGCTTCGAGGCCGCCTGCCGCGCCGCCGACCGGTTTGGCTTCTACGGCGCCAGCGCCCGGCTGCTGGGGGTCTTCCTCACCATGGATGCCAACTACCTAAGCCTGGTCAAGCCGGCGCAGTCTGCCGACTAAGCCTCGCATGAAAACAGCCCTGCTTCTTATTGCATGCTGGCTGCTGGCCCTGATCCCGCTGGATCAGGGCCTGACCCCCCTCGCCGTCCTGCTGTTTCACCCGGACAGGGAACTGTACGGCGCCGCCCAGCTCACCGGCTTTGGCGGTATCCTGCTCACCCTCTACCTTGCCAATCTCGGTGTCGAGGTGGTGCTGCGCCGCCGCTTCCAGATAGCGGGCATGCTGACCCTGCTGGTGGCCTGGGTAGACTTCATCAACAGCAGCGGCAGCGAGACGCACTTTCTGCTGCTCTACCTGCTGGCCCTGCCGTTCCACCTGCTCGGCTGGCTGGTACTGGTGCGCGGCATTCAGGCATTCGGCCGCCAGAAAGGCTGACATCCCGTTGATTTAACATCACTCCCAGACTTTCTCTCCCTCTTGAAACTTCCTGCCATACTGTCACAGTCATCTAAATGACAAAGAAATCAATTCAGGAGCCGCCATGGAAAAAGTGCTACCCGAATCGGTTCAGACACTGCATTTGTCAGGCCCGTTATTCCTTCATGAATGGCAACAACTGTTCGAGCTGGCACCCTTTGGGATAGGGGTCTTCGATCGTGACTTCAGGTGCCGTGGCGTCAACGGTATCTTCACCGAGCTGAGCGGTCTGGCCCAGGGGGATCACCTCGGCAAGACGCTGTTCGACATCACGCCGGCCCAGGCCCCCATGCTGCTCCCCCGGCTCAAGCAATTGCTCCATGGCGTCCCCCGGGCCGAGCTGGATCTGGGCTGCATCCATGTCTCCCGCCCCGGCGGGCCGAGGCGCTGGCAGATGAGCTGCAGCCCCCTGGTGGATGCCGCTGGGATCTTCAATGGCATCTTCCTCATCGCCCGCGATCTCACCCAGGATCCCCGCGCCTACCTGGGCGTGACCCGCTTCACCGGGGAGATCCAGGAGACCAGCAACCAGCACGCACAGCGGCTCTACCAGGCGGAAGCCAGGCTCCACCACCTCTCCTATCACGACCCCCTCACCGATCTTGGCAACCGCAACCTGTTGCAGGAGCGGCTCGAACTGGAGATAGAGACGGCCCGCCTGAACAAGCAGGCCCTCGCCCTGCTGTTCATCGATCTCGACGGCTTCAAGCTGATCAACGACAACCTGGGACACAGCGCCGGGGATCTGCTGCTCAAGCTGCTGGCACAGCGCATCCGCCACAGCCTGCGCCCGGGGGATCTCGCCACCCGGCTAGGCGCAGACGAGTTTCTGGTGCTGCTTCCCGACGTCCGGCAGCCCCAGGACCTGGTGGAGCTGATCGAGCGGCTGCAACACAGGCTCCACGATCCGGCCGACATAGGGCAGGAGCGGGTGAGGCTCTCGGCCAGCATAGGCGTCGCCCTCTACCCGGAGCATGGCCTGACCCCGGACGGCCTCATCAGTGCGGCGGACAATGCCATGCATGAGGCCAAGCGCCGGGGCCGCAACGGCTATCTGTTCTACTCTCCCGGCATGATGGCCCAGATGAGGGAGCGGATGGCCCTGGAGCAGGGGCTGATCAAGGCCATGGAGCAGCAGCAGTTCCGCCTGCTGTACCAGCCCATGACGGATCTGGCCAATGACAGCCTCAGCGGCCTCGAGGCCCTGGTGCGCTGGCAGCACCCGAGCGAGGGCATGATTTCTCCCGCCCGCTTCATTCCGGTGGCCGAGGAGTGCGGTCTGATAGAGCAGTTGGGGGAATGGGTGATGCGCACCGCCTGCCAGCAGGGACAGCGGTGGCTGGCGGAAGGGTTCGCCGTGCCCAGGTTGTCCGTCAATGTATCGGTCAGGGAGATGCGCTCCCCCGACTACGTGGACAGGGTCACCGCCATCCTGGCGCAGACCGGCTTCCCGGCAGAGCGGCTGGAGATAGAGGTCACCGAGAGCATCATCCAGAGTGTGGATCAGAGCCTGAGTCTCTTTACCCGCCTCAAGGCGCTGGGAGTGCAGATCGCCATCGACGACTTTGGCACCGGCTTCTCCTCCCTGAGCCTGCTCAAAAGCCTGCCCATAGACCGCATCAAGATAGACAGGGCCTTCGTCCAGGCGCTGCCCGACGACAAGCACAGCCGGGAGCTGTGCCGCACCATAGTCAGCCTGGCCGACAGCCTCGGCATGGCGGTCACGGCGGAAGGCATAGAAACCCAGCCCCAGCGCCAGTTCTTGCAGTCTCTGCGCTGCGAGGAGGGCCAGGGCTACCTGTTCAGCCACCCCCTGTCAGAACCCCACATGACCTCCATGCTCGCCCCCCAGCGCTGACAATGGCCGCCTCAAGGGACCCAATGAAGAAGGGAGCTCCAGGCTCCCTTCTCTTTATTCCCTTCAGCTTGCTCCCGTCAGGGCCCGCTCACAGGCGCCCCTCCTCCTCTCGTCGCTATCCAAAAGTCTAATTGCCCTCCCGTGCCAAAGGTATAAGTTGTTACTCAATCATTACAAAAATGTATTCACAGGAGTGAGAGATGAGCGAGAGCAAGGTCTATCCGGTCAAGGCCCACATAGGTAGCGACGCCCTGCTGGACAAGGAAGGTTATGAAGCCATGTACCAGGCGTCGGTGCAGAACCCGGACGCCTTCTGGGGGGAGCAGGGCAAGATCCTCGACTGGATGACCCCCTACACCCGTGTCAAGAACACCTCCTACGATCCGGGCCACGTCTCCATCAAATGGTACGAGGATGGCCTGCTCAACGTGTCGGCCAACTGCCTGGATCGCCATCTGGCCGAACGGGGTGACAAGGTCGCCATCATCTGGGAAGGGGACAACCCGGCCGAGGATCGCAAGCTGACCTATCGCGAGCTCCACGGCGAGGTGTGCAAGTTTGCCAACGTGCTCAAAGCCCAAGGGGTCAAGCGCGGCGACATGGTCTGCCTCTACATGCCCATGGTGCCGGAGGCGGCCATCGCCATGCTGGCCTGTACCCGCATCGGCGCCGTGCACAGCATCGTCTTCGGCGGCTTCTCGCCGGAGGCCCTCTCGGGTCGCATCATAGACTCGGGCTCCTCCATCGTCATCACAGCCGACGAGGGCCTGCGCGGCGGCCGCCCCATCCCCCTCAAGAAGAACGTGGATGAGGCGCTCACCCACCCGGATACCCGGGTCAACAAGGTGATCGTCCTCAAGCGCACCGGCGGCAAGGTCGCCTGGCATGACCACAGGGACATCTGGTGGCACGACGCCGTCGCCGCTGCCAGCCCGGATTGCCCGCCCGAAGCCATGGGCGCCGAGGATCCCCTGTTCGTGCTCTACACCTCGGGCTCCACCGGCAAGCCCAAGGGAGTGCTGCACACCACGGGTGGCTACCTGGTCTATGCCGCCCTCACCTTCAAGTACGTGTTCGACTATCACGAAGAGGACATCTACTGGTGTACCGCCGACGTGGGCTGGGTCACGGGTCACTCCTACCTGGTCTACGGGCCGCTCGCCAACGGCGCCACCACCCTCATGTTCGAAGGGGTGCCCAACTACCCGGCCACCAACCGCATGAGCCAGGTGGTGGACAAGCACCAGGTCAGCATCCTCTATACCGCACCCACCGCCATCCGCGCCCTGATGGCCAAGGGCAAGGAGGCCATCGAAGGCACCTCCCGCGCCAGCCTGCGCATCATGGGCTCTGTGGGGGAACCCATCAACCCGGAAGCCTGGGAGTGGTACTACCGCACCATAGGCGACGAGCGCTGCCCCATAGTCGACACTTGGTGGCAGACCGAGACAGGCGGCATCCTGATCAGCCCCCTGCCCGGCGTCACCGCCCTCAAGCCCGGCTCCGCCACCCGTCCCTTCTTCGGGGTGCAGCCGGCCCTGGTGGACAACCTGGGTGAGCCGCTGGAGGGCGCCACCGAGGGCAACCTGGTGATCACCGACTCCTGGCCGGGTCAGATGCGCACCGTGTTCGGCGATCACGAGCGCTTCGAGCAGACCTACTTCTCCACCTTCCCCGGTCGCTACTTCACCGGCGACGGTGCCCGTCGCGACCAGGATGGCTACTACTGGATCACGGGTCGGGTGGATGATGTACTGAACGTCTCCGGCCACCGCATGGGTACCGCCGAAATTGAATCGGCCCTGGTGGCCCACCCCAAGATAGCCGAGGCGGCCGTGGTGGGCGTCCCCCACGAGATCAAGGGTCAGGGCATCTACGCCTATGTCACCCTGATCGCCGGGGAGGAGCCGAGTCGCGAGCTGCATAAGGAAGTGAAGGAGTGGGTTCGCAAGGAGATAGGCGCCATCGCCACCCCGGATGTGATCCACTGGGCCGAGGGCCTGCCCAAGACCCGTTCCGGCAAGATCATGCGCCGGATCTTGCGCAAGATTGCCACCGGCGAGACCGACAGCCTGGGGGATATCTCCACCCTGGCGGATCCAGGTGTGGTGGACAAGCTTATCCGCGAGAAGTCGGAAGCGGCCTGAGTCCTCTCCCACCTCTCTCGACAAAGCCGGCCTTGTGCCGGCTTTGTCGTGTCTGGAAAGCCTGAAGAGGCGGGCATTGCGGCAGAGCGGCTCCGCGCACCAACATGCTTAATAAATGGCCAGATGTAGAGATTAGACCAGTAAAATGCTGCTAATTTTCACGAAATCAATATAATTGCGAAATCTGTGTGCCAGGGCACACCGAATTGTGCAGAAAGTGGCTAGATTTTTGGTGGTCCACAGATAGCTGATAGATAGCAGCATAATCATCGAGGATGTACTCAATATGTCGCAACATCACCGAATTCTCCTGCTCAACGGTCCCAACCTGAATCTGCTGGGCAAGCGGGAGCCGGGAATCTACGGCAGCAAGACGCTCGATGAGATCGTCGCCGATCTGAGCCAGTACGCCAACGAACTCGGTGTCACCCTGGAACACCTGCAATCCAATGCCGAACATGAGTTGGTCGGCCGCATCCATCAGGCCATGGGCCAGGTGGATTTTATCATCATCAACCCGGCCGCCTTCACCCACACCAGCGTCGCCCTGCGCGATGCCCTGCTGGGCGTGGCCATCCCCTTTATCGAGGTTCACCTGTCAAACGTTCATGCCAGGGAACCCTTCCGTCATCACTCCTATCTGTCTGATGTCGCCAAGGGGGTCATTTGTGGGCTGGGTGCCGATGGCTACCAATTCGCTTTAACCGCGGCCGTGCATCAATTGCGCGCGGCTTGATAATCACTGATCAGATAAAGAAGAAAGAGAATGCTAATGGATATCCGCAAAATCAAGAAGCTGATTGAACTGGTTGAAGAGTCCGGCATCGCCGAGCTGGAAATCTCCGAAGGGGAAGAGTCCGTTCGCATCAGCCGTAATTTCTCCGGCCAGGTTAGCGTTGCCCCGCAGATGATGATGCAGCCGGCACAGGTTCAACAAGCCGCCGCTCCGGTCGCCGCTGCCGCACAGGCCGCTGCCCCTGCTGCCGATGCCGCCCCGAGTGGCCATCTGATGCGCTCCCCCATGGTAGGCTCCTTCTACCGCTCCTCCAGCCCGGAAGCCAAGCCATTCGTGGAAGTCGGTCAGCACGTCAATGTCGGCGATACCCTGTGCATCGTCGAAGCCATGAAAATGATGAACCAAATCGAGTCTGACAAGGCCGGTGTGATCAAAGCGATCCTGGTTGAAAATGGTCAGGCCGTCGAATTTGACGAGCCGCTGTTCATCATCGAATAAGGGAAGACGCCACCCATGTTGGACAAAGTAGTCATCGCCAACCGCGGTGAAATTGCCCTGCGGATCCTGCGCGCCTGCAAAGAGCTCGGGATCAAGACAGTGGCCGTTCACTCCACTGCCGATCGGGAGCTCAAGCATGTGCTCCTGGCCGACGAAACCATCTGTATCGGCAAACCCGCCAGCGGTGAGTCCTACCTCAACGTGCCGGCCATCATAGCCGCCGCCGAGGTGACCGGTGCCGTCGCCATCCACCCGGGCTACGGCTTCCTCTCCGAAAACGCCGACTTTGCCGAAGTGGTCGAGAAATCCGGCTTCATCTTCATAGGCCCGCGCGCCGAGACCATTCGCCTGATGGGTGACAAGGTTTCCGCCATCGAAGCCATGAAGAAGGCGGGCGTACCCTGCGTACCCGGCTCCGACGGCCCGGTGGACAACGATGCCAAGCGCAACGCCACCATCGCCAAGCGGATCGGCTACCCCGTGATCATCAAGGCCGCCGGTGGCGGTGGTGGTCGTGGCATGCGCGTGGTGCGCAACGAGTCAGAGCTGGCCGCCGCCATCGCCCTGACCAAATCCGAAGCGGGCCAGTTCTTCAAGAACGACATGGTCTACATGGAGAAATACCTGGAGAACCCGCGCCACATCGAGATCCAGGTGCTGGCAGACGGCCAGGGTACCGCCCTCTATCTGGGTGAGCGGGACTGCTCCATGCAGCGCCGTCACCAGAAGGTGGTGGAAGAGGCACCGGCACCCGGCATCACCGAAGAGATGCGCAAGTTCATCGGTGAGCGCTGCGTGCGCGCCTGTCTCGAGATCGGCTACCGCGGTGCCGGAACCTTCGAGTTCCTGTACGAGAACGGCGAGTTCTACTTCATCGAGATGAACACCCGGATCCAGGTCGAGCACCCGGTCACCGAGATGGTCACCGGCGTGGATCTCATCAAGGAGCAGCTGCGCATCGCCGCCGGCCAGCCCCTGTCGATCACCCAGCAGGACATCCGCATCCGTGGCCATGCCATCGAATGCCGGATCAACGCCGAAGATCCGGCCACCTTCATGCCGTCTCCAGGTCTCATCCAGCGCTTCCACGCGCCGGGTGGTCTGGGTGTGCGTTGGGAATCCCACATCTATGCGGGTTACAAGGTGCCGCCCTACTACGATTCCATGATCGGCAAGCTGATCTGTTACGGCGAGAACCGTGACATCGCCATCGCCCGCATGCGTCACTCTCTCGACGAGCTGGTGGTGGAAGGGATCAAGACCAACATCGCCCTGCAAAAAGAGATCATGAAGGACGAGAACTTCCAGCACGGTGGTACCAACATCCACTACCTGCACAAGAAGTTGGGTCTGTAAGAGGTGCCAGGACCCGATAACTTGCCGCACGGTGGCATTAACAGCCACCATCTGCACAAGAAGTTGGGTCTGTAAGGACTCTTCAACAGAGATTGTCCGGTCCCTCCGGATCGGCAACGAAAAAAGGGCCATGGCGACATGGCCCTTTTTTGTTATCCTTGCGCCCCTCAAAATTGTCGGAGGCCAAGGTGAATCGTTTCGCGCTCGCCCGTCGGGAAGCAGCCCTCTGTCTGTTGCTGACCCTGCTCTATTTCGTTGCCTGGTATGGCACCGCTTATTTCATCCCGGAAGAGCTGGAACTCTGGGATATGCCGCTCTGGTTCCTGCTCAGCTGCATGCTGATGCCACTGCTGTTTATCGGCCTGTGCGCGCTCATGGTGGACCGCCTCTTCATCGACATACCTCTCGACACCGAGGAGCCTCCCCATGAATCCTGAGCCGCGCAGCAAACCCATGACGCCCTGGTTGAGCGAGATCAACCTGTCTATCGGCACAACGCTCGACACCGAGGAATCTCTCCCATGAATCCTGAGCCGCGCTGCGAACCCATGACTCCCAGGTTGAGCGGGTTCAACCTGTCTATAGACACAACGCTCGACACCGAGGGATCTCTCCATGAATCTTGAGCTGATGCTGCCGCTCTTCATCTACCTGGTGCTGGTGCTGGGGGTCGGCTTCTGGGCCGGTCGCCACCGCGCCGGTGGTGACTTCGTGCAGGAGTACTTCATCGGCAACCGCAGCATGGGCGGCCTGGTGCTGGCCATGACCCTGGTGGCCACCTACACCTCGGCCTCCTCCTTTATCGGCGGGCCCGGTGCCGCCTACAAGATAGGCCTGGGCTGGGTGCTGCTGGCGATGATCCAGCTGCCCACCGTCTGGCTCACCCTGGGGGTGCTTGGCAAGAAGTTCGCCATCATAGCCCGTCGGGTCAATGCGGTGACCATCAACGACATGCTGTGGGCCCGCTACCGCAGCAAGTGGGTGGTGGTGCTGGGCTCGGTGACCATCATCCTCGCCTTTATCGCCACCATGGTGGTGCAGTTCATCGGCGGCGCCCGCCTGCTGGAAACCGCCACCGGCCTCAGCTACCAGCAGGGGCTCTTCCTGTTTGCCAGCTGCGTGCTGCTCTACACGGTGATCGGCGGCTTTCGCGCCGTGGTGATGACGGATGCCCTGCAGGGCATCATCATGCTGATAGGCACGGGTGCCCTGCTGGCGGGGATACTGATTGCCGGTGACGGCCTGCCGAACCTCATCCACCAGCTCAAGGTGATAGATCCCAAGCTGGTGAGCCCGACCGGCGCCGGTGACATGCTGACCCAGCCCTTCATGCTGAGCTTCTGGATCCTGGTCTGCGTCGGTGTGGTGGGGCTGCCCCACTCCGCCCTGCGCTGCTTCGGCTACCGCGACAGCAAGGCGCTGCACAGAGGCATCCTCATCGGCACAGTAGTCAGCGCCCTGCTGATGCTGGGCATGCACCTGGCTGGCGCCCTGGGCCGCGCCATCCTGCCCGGCATGGACAGCCCGGACAAGATCATGCCCTCCCTGATGATGGAGGTGCTGCCCCCCTGGCTGGCGGGGGTCTTCCTGGCGGCCCCCATGGCGGCCATCATGTCCACCATCGACTCCCAGCTGATCCAGGCCTCGGCGACCCTGGTCAAGGATCTCTACCTCAACTACCTCAATCCTCGCCAAGAAAAGCTGGAGGTGCGCATTCCACGGCTCTCCCTGCTCTGCACCCTGATCCTCGGCACGCTAGTGCTGCTGGCGGCGCTGCAGCCGCCAGAGATGATCATCTGGCTCAACTTGCTCGCCTTCGGCGGTCTGCAGGCGGTCTTCCTCTGGCCACTGGTACTCGGCCTCTACTGGTCGCGGGCCAACGGCCCCGGGGCGCTGGCCAGCATGGTGTCAGGCATTGTCTGCTACGGGGCCTTGAGTCAGTGGGGGATCAAGCTGGCCGGCCTGCACGCCATAGTGCCCAGCCTGGGGCTCGGGCTGGTGGCCTTCATCCTGGTCAGCCTGCTGACCCCGCCTCCGGATCAGTCGGTTCGCCGATTGTTTGATCAGAAATAAGAAAGGAGCCAATAAAGGGGCTCGCACCTATTCCCAAATGGGTGCGAGTGGGTAAAATGTGCGCCACGTCACAAAATGCCGCGCCCTTATGCCAGTTCAGAACGCCAGAAAGATCCTGACCCAGTCCCTGCAACGGCTCGGTTATGCCCTGTTGCTGCCTGTTTCCATTCTGCCGCTGGCGGCCCTGCTCTATCGGCTCGGCCAGCCGGACGTGCTGGATCTGGCGGTGCTCTCCCTGGCCGGACGTGCCCTCTTCAGTCAGATGCCGCTCATCTATGCGGTGGCCATCGCCTTCGGGCTGAGCCGACAGGGGCAAGGGGCACAGGCCCTGGCTGGCGCGGTCAACTTCCTGCTGCTGAGCTCGGCGCTCGCCACCCTGCAGCCCGGCCTCCATGCGGACATGATCTGCGGCCTGCTGGCAGGCCTGACCACCGCCATGGTCTGCTCCTGGACCCGCAACCTCTCCCTCCCCGGCTGGTTGCGACCGCTGCAGGAGGAGCTGCCCGGCCTGCTGCTCTCGGCCCTGGCCAGCCTGCTGCTGGTCGTGCCCCTGGCCCTGCTCTGGCCCCTGCTGGAGCAAGGCATCACGCTGCTCGCCTCCGATCTGCTCACCACGCCGTTTGGCGCCTTCTGCTACGGCGTGCTGAACCGGCTGCTGATCCCCCTCGGCCTGCACCAGGTGCTGGGCAGCCTGATGGGGCTGGGGGAGAGCAACCTGCAGGCGCTCTCCGCCGCCCAGCCGCTGCACGAGGGCTATGTGGCGGGTCTCTATCCCGTCATCATGTTTGGTCTGCCCGGCGCCTGTTTTGCCATCTGGCTCCATCGCCAGCGGATGCGGCGCCTGCCGCAGGGGGGCTTGCTGCTCACCCTGGCACTCACCTCGGCCCTGGTGGGGATCACCGAACCCATCGAATTCCTGTTCGCCTTCACCGCCCCCTGGCTGTTCCTGGCCCATGCCCTGCTGACCGGGCTGTCGCTGGCCATCTGCAGCGGGCTCGGCATCCAGGTGGGCAGTTACTTCTCCGCCGGGCTGCTGGATCTGGTGCTCAGCTACGGCTCGGGTGAGCACAGTTTCTGGCTCATTCCCCTCGGCATACTGTTCTTCGTCATCTATGCCCTGGTGTTCTCCCGGCTGCTTGAATACGCCCCCCTCAGCCTGCCGAGCAAGCCCATCGCCGAGGATCTGCCCCAGCTCGCGGCCGTGGCCCCCACGGATCCGCAGATGCTGGCCATCCAGTACCTCAAGATGCTGGGGGGCATGGACAACCTGCAGGCCATGAGCGTCTGCCTGACCAGGCTCAGCCTGCGGGTGCGGGAGATGACGCTGGTGGATCAGTCCCGTCTGGCCAGGCTCGGCTGCCTCTCCTGGATAGTCCTGAATGACCATCAGCTGGTGCTGGTGCTGGGCCCCAACGCCGGCCTGATCGAGGGGCAGATCCGCATGCTGGCAGAGCGCCAGTCGGTCCCCCTCGGCCTCGAGCCCGGTCAGGCCCCCCTCGGCCAGCACCGCTGATCAGGCGAAGGGCAGCCGCTCGGCGACGAAGTCCATCAGGCTGCGCAGGGCGGGCGCCAGGTGCTCGCGGCTCGGATAGATGAGGTAGAAGGGATTGGGCGGTATGGGGTGAGCTGGCAGCACCTTCAGCAGGCGCCCCGCCGCCAGATCCTCCCGGCAGACATGATCCGGCAACAGGGCTATTCCCCCCTCGTGGAGCGCCAGCTCCCTCAGCGCCAGCAGGCTGTTGCTGAGGCAGGCACCCTGAGGTCGCCAGCCCCCCTCCTGCAGTGGCCACAGCGGCAGCGCCCCATGCACCAGGCAGGCATGATCTCCCAGCTCCGTCAATTGTTGCGGCGTGCCATGGCTCGCCAGATAACCCGGGGCCGCCACCAGATGGCGTGCCACCTGGCCGATGCGCCGGCAGATGAGGCTGGAGTCTTTCAGCGGCGCCGCCCGCAGCGCCAGATCGTAACCCTCCCCCACCAGATCCAGCTGCTCGTCACTCAGGGTCAGCTCCAGTACCACCTCGGGGTAGAGGGCGCGAAACTGGGCCAGGATCCGGCCAAGCAGCAGGGTGCCCGTGGCCTCGGGGGCTGTGATCCGCACCCGGCCCGCCGGGGCCGAGCGCAACCTGGCCATGGCCAGATTGGCGCTGCGCGCCAGGGCCAGCAGGGACTGGCAATGCTCCACATAGACCTCTCCCTGGGGGGTCAGGCTCAGTCTGCGGGTGGTGCGCTGCAACAGCCGCACCCCGAGCCGGGACTCGAGGCGCGAGATCTTCTGGCTCACCGAGGACTTGGGCATGCCGAGCACCTCGGCCGCCCCGGTAAAACTGCCCTGCTCCACCACGGTAGCGAACAGCCCCATCAACTCCAGTTCGACATTGTTCATATATACAAACAGTCTGTCCCAATTACCCATCTTAATCTTAATAATCAACCAGACTAGACTCTCTGGCAATCCCACTCATACCGATTTGAAAGGAACTGCCATGAAAGCCATCGCCCTCACCCATTATCTGCCAAGCGATCACCCCCACTGCTTCATCGAGACCGAGCTGCCGGATCCGACCCCGGGCCCGCGCGACCTGCTGGTACGGGTCAAGGCCACCTCCATCAACCCGGTTGACACCAAGGTGCGCGCCCCCAAGGCCAAGGTTGAAGCCACGCCCCGCGTGCTGGGCTGGGATGCCGTGGGGGAAGTGGTGGCCGTGGGCAGCGAGGTAACTCTGTTCAAGGCGGGGGACAGAGTCTGGTATGCCGGCGACATCAGCCGCCCCGGCAGCAACAGTGCCCTGCAACTGGTGGATGAGCGCATCGCCGCCCTCGCCCCCAAGACCCTGAACGACCTGGAAGCCGCCGCCTTGCCGCTGACCGCCATCACCGCCTGGGAAACCCTGTTCGACCGCATCGGCCTCACCAGCGAAAGTACCGGGCGACTGCTTATCATAGGTGGTGCCGGCGGCGTCGGATCCATCGCCATCCAGCTGGCCCGCCAGCTCACCAAGATGGAAGTGATCGCCACCGCCTCCCGGCCTGAAACCCGTGACTGGTGTCTGGCCATGGGCGCCCACCAGGTAGTGAGTCATCACAAGCTGCAAGAAGAGCTGGCCGGCCTTGGCATCAGCCAGCTCGATGCCATCTTCTGCACCAATGCCACCGAGCAGCACTGGAACGCCATGGCTAGCCTCATTCGCCCCTTCGGCCACATCTGCACCATCGCCGAGTCCAGCGAGCCCTGGGATCTGGGTCTGCTCAAGGCCAAGAGCGTCACCTTCAGCCAGGAGTTCATGTTTACCCGCTCCCTGTTCCAGACCCCGGACATGATAGAGCAGCACAAGCTGCTCGGCCGGGTCGCCGCCCTGCTGGACCAAGGGGTGCTCAAGAGCACGCTCACTCGCACCCTGCCCGAACTGACCCCGGCCAGCCTGGCACAGGCCCATCGCGAACTGGAAGCAGGCCGCATGGTGGGCAAGCTGGTGATCGACATGAGCGGCTTCGCCAGCTGAGACTCCCTGCAGCCATGCAACCTATTCCCTTATAGGTAAAAAATGCACCATCATGGGGTGAGATCACCAGTGACAAGCCCCAAGAGTGCACAGCCCCGCCGCCAATCTGCGCCCCTGGCGGGGCCTTCCCCCCGAAAAAACCATAAAAAAGAGGCCATCCCGCCGGGATGGCCCTCAAAACCTGAACGTTGGGGTAACAATCACACACATATCCTTATGCAGGACATGTGTAACTTTGCAGATTGCGTGCCAATGTCTGCTTTTACCCGCAAAATGACCGTTTTTCGGCGCACCGGCATAAAAAAAGCCACCCTAAGGTGGCTGAAAAAGATGACGGAACTTCATAGAGCAAAGCATTCAGCGGGAACAAGTTGCTTCCCGTCACCCAGTAAGGAATACATTAACCGTGCCAACTTGGCAGAGTTGCCTTCCTTCCCCATCCCATCATGGGCAAACCACGACAGCACAGGCCCATGATGATAGAATCCCGCGGTTTCACATTTATGAAGAGTCGACCCCATGCCCTGGATACAAATTCGAATCAACGCCACCGCCAAGACCGCGGACAAGGTGAGCAACATGCTGCTGGGGCGTGGAGCCCAGGCGGTGACCTTTATGGATGCCCAGGATGTGCCCGTTTACGAGCCGCTGCCTGGTGAAACGCCGCTCTGGGGCGAGACCGAGGTGATGGGGCTGTTCGATGCCGAAACCGACCCGGCGCCCACCATCGCCTTCTTCCAGCAGATCTTCGGGGAAGACGTCGGCTACAAGGTCGAGCAGCTGGAAGACAAGGACTGGGTACGCGAGTGGATGGATCACTTCCACCCCATGCAGTTCGGCGAGCGGCTCTGGATCTGCCCGAGCTGGCGCGACGTACCCAACCCGGATGCGGTCAACGTCATGCTGGATCCGGGCCTGGCCTTCGGTACCGGCACCCACCCCACCACGGCGCTCTGCCTGCAGTGGCTAGACGGGCTGGATCTGGCCGGCAAGACTGTGGTCGACTTCGGTTGCGGCTCCGGCATCCTCGGCATCGCCGCCCTGAAGCTGGGCGCCGCCCGTGTTATCGGCATCGACATAGATCCGCAGGCCATCCAGGCCAGCCATGACAACGCCGAACGCAACGGCGTCGCCGGCCAGATCGAGCTCTATCTGCCGGCCGACCAGCCGCAAGGGGTGGAAGCGGACGTTGTGGTGGCCAACATACTGGCCGGCCCGCTGCGCGAGCTGGCGCCGCTTATCGCCGGCCACGGCAAGCCCGGCAGCCTGATGGCGCTCTCCGGCGTGCTGGAGAGCCAAGCCCCCGAGCTGGAGACCATCTACGGTCAGTGGTTCGACATGGACCCGACCGCAGTGAAGGAAGAGTGGTGCCGCCTCTCAGGCCGCAAGCACGACTGATTGCAAGAGGCCATCACTGTGGCAACACTGCGGCCGCAAACACGGCTGATAACAACAGTCATCCTCTATATCTGCAGCAGCATACCAACAAGGGCACCCCAGGGTGCCCTTGTTGTTTCCGGCGCCAGCTGCGCGCCCTTTCGCCCACTCTGGGGAGAGCTTCACGCTTCTCTGCCTCTCGATGACTTATCCTCTCTTCCTCCATTCCATTGAGGCCCAGCCATGACAGAATACGAAAAGATGCTAGCCAGCCAGCCCTACAACTGCATGGCCCCCGAGCTGGATCTCCTGCGCCGGGAGACGGCGCGCCGCTATCGCAGCTTCAATCGCGCGGACGAGGAGGAGCAGCTGACGCAGCTCAAAGAGATCGTCGGCGAGCTGGCAGAAAGCGCCTTTATCTGCCCGCCCCTCTACTGCACCTATGGCCGCCACATCCACCTTGGCGAGCGCAGCTACATCAACATGGGGGCCACCCTGCTGGACAACGCGCCTATTCGCATCGGCACGGACGTCATGATAGGGCCGAACGTACAGATCTATACCGCCGCCCACGCCCTGGATGCCGATGAGCGCATCCAGGGGGTAGAGACGGCGCTGCCGGTCACCATAGAAGACAGGGTCTGGATCGGCGGTGGCGCCATACTGCTGCCTGGGATCACCATAGGGCGGGAGGCCATAGTCGGCGCGGGCGCCGTGGTGACCAGAGATGTCCCGGCCGGAGCCCGGGTGGTGGGCAACCCGGCCCACATCCTGCCCGCCAGGGACAAGATGCCAGTGACCGAGAGCCAGGGGCAAAAATTCCCATCAACATAAAGCCCGATATCATCAAGGCCCGTAAGACGGTAAAAAGAGGCCGCCCAGAGGCGCAGAGGGGCTGGGGCTGGGGCTGGGGCTGGGGCTGGGGCTGGGGCTGGGGCTGGGGCTGAAGCAGAAAACCGCCCATAAAAATAAAGCCCAATGTCATAACGACGTTGGGCTGTAAAAAGGTGCTACGGAATTGCGACTCTCATCGCAGAAAATTAGAAGGGGTCACCTTCTAAACTGGCAGTGGGATAATAACGGGGCGCAAACGTTTTACGTAGGGTAATCAACCAGGATTGAGAACAGCCTCTCACTATTCAAAAAATTCCCAGGCAAGCCCGAACTCCCCCTTGGCAAGTTTCCATTTATCAGTACAGCCTGCCATCATTTTGGGGTAAATAAAAAAGCCCTGGATAATCAGGGCCTTTCTGCACTGTCCCTGGCTTAGAAGCGACGCACGAAGTCAGCGACAGGCAACTCCCGCAGCTTACGCGCCTCCAACATAGGGGTGCCCAGGTAGAGGAAGCCCACCAGTTGATCCTCCGGTGCCAGCCCCAGCCCCTGATTGATCACCTCGTCGAAGATGAACCAGCCGGAGCGCCAGATGCCGTTGAACCCCTGTGCCAGGGCCGCCATCTGCATCGCCATCAGGGCGCAGCCGGCAGAAAGCTCCTGCTCCAGCCTGGGCACCTTGGGGTGTGCCTGATAGCGGGTCGCGACGGCCACCACTAAGGGCGCTCGCAGAGGCGCCTCACTGCACTTCTTGATGCTCTCGTCGTCCTCGCCCCGGGCGCGAGCCGCATCCGCCAGCAGGGCCCCCAGTCGCTCGCGCCCCTCCCCTTCAAACAGGATGAACTGCCAGGGGGTCAGGGTGCCGTGATCCGGTGCCCGCAGGCCGGCCTTCAGAATATTGTCGAGCACCTCGCCACTCGGAGCCGGAGTGGTCAGACGGCCACAGGAGTGGCGGTTGAGTAACAGGGAGAGGGCATCCATGGTCAGTTCCTTATCAGGGGGCAATGATGGCGCTACCTTAGCACAGCCCGAAGGGGAGCACAGCCAGGGCCGGCCCGCGCCACCAATAGAAACCCCCTGATAGTCAGGGGGTTATCATCATGCTGTCAGCCAAGGCCAGGGCGCTAGATAACGGACGCCAGCTCGGCCCCCTGGCGGATGGCCCGCTTGGCGTCCAGCTCCGCCGCCACGTCGGCACCGCCTATGATGTGCACCGGCTTGCCCGCCGCCTGCAGACCGGCCTGCAGCTCCCGCAGGGGCTCTTGCCCGGCGCAGATGATCACCTGATCCACCGGCAGGCACTGCCTGGTCTCACCCACCTGGATGTGCAGCCCCTCGTCGTCGATGCGCAGGTACTGCACGCCGGAGAGCATCTGCACCTTGCGGTTCTTGAGCACGGTTCTGTGGATCCAGCCTGTGGTCTTGCCCAGGCCATCCCCCACCTTGCTCTCCTTGCGCTGGAGCAACCAGATCTGGCGCTCGGGAGCGTCTATCTCGGGCTTGATCAGGCCGCCGCGCTCACCCAGGCTCTTGTCGATGCCCCACTCCCTGAGCCAGTGATCGCGATGATGATCCGCGCTCCCCTCCGCCTTCTTCTCCACCAGGAACTCGGCCACGTCGAAGCCGATGCCGCCAGCCCCGATCACCGCCACCTTCTGGCCCACCGGCTTGCCATCGCGCAATACATCGAGGTAGTTCAATACCTTGGGATGCTCGATCCCTGGGATGTTGGGGGTGCGCGGGCGTATACCGGTGGCGAGGATCACCTCGTCAAAACCGCCGCCAAGCAGGCTCTCTGCGCTCTGGCGCTGGCCGAGATAGAGCTCGACGCCGCACTTCTCCAGCCGTCTGGCGAAGTAGCGCAGGGTCTCATGAAACTCCTCCTTTCCCGGGATCTGCTTGGCGAAGTTGAACTGACCGCCTATGGTCGGCGCCTGATCGAACAGGCTCACCTGATGGCCACGCTCGGCGGCGTAGCAGGCGAACGCCAGCCCGGCAGGCCCGGCCCCCACCACCGCCAGCTTCTTGGGCTGGGGCACCCGGCCAAACGTCAACTCGGTCTCGAAACAGGCGCGGGGATTGACCAGGCAGGAGGCGCGTTTTTGCTTGAACACGTGATCCAGGCAGGCCTGGTTGCAGGCGATGCAGGTGTTGATCTCGTCCGCCCGGTTCTCGGCGGCCTTAATGACAAATTCAGGGTCGGCCAGGAATGGGCGCGCCATGGAGACCATGTCCGCCTCCCCCTGCGCCAAGATGCGCTCGGCCACCTCGGGGGTGTTGATGCGGTTGGTGGTGATAAGCGGCACAGTGAGGTGCTTTTTCAGCTCGGCGGTCACCCAGCTGAAGGCGCCCCGCGGCACGCTGGTGGCTATGGTGGGGATGCGCGCCTCGTGCCAGCCGATGCCGGTGTTGATGAGGCTCACCCCTGCCTGCTCCAGCGCTTTCCCGAGCGCTATCACCTCCTCCAGGGAGGAGCCCTTCTCCACCAGATCCAGCATGGAGAGACGGAAGATGATGATGAAGTCGGTGCCGACCCGCTCGCGAATGGCCCGCACTATTTCCAGCGGGAAGCGCATGCGGTTTTCGCTGCTGCCGCCCCAGCCGTCGCTGCGCTGGTTGGTGCGCTCGCAGATGAACTGGTTGATGAGATAACCTTCCGACCCCATCACCTCGACCCCGTCATAGCCCGCCGCCTTGGCGAGGGCCGCGGTCGAGGCGAAGTCCCGTATGGTGCCACGGATCTGCCGCTCGCTCATGGCCCGCGGCTTGAACGGAGAGATGGGAGCCCTGATGGCGCTCGGCGCCAGGCTGAACGGATGGTAGGCATAGCGACCGGCATGGAGGATCTGCAGGGCTATCTTGCCCCCCTCCTGATGCACGGCGCCGGTCACCTTCTTGTGCTTGGCGACCTGCCAGGGGAAGCTGAGCTGGGAGCCATGGGGCACCAGGCGCCCCCGCAGATTCGGCGCTATGCCGCCGGTGACTATAAGGCCGACACCGCCGCGGGCGCGCTCGGCGTAGAAGGCGGCCAGCTTGTCAAAGCCCCCCTTCTCCTCCTCGAGGCCGGTATGCATGGAGCCCATCAAGACCCGGTTCTTCAACTGGGTAAAGCCGAGATCCAGGGGAGTCAGCAGGGTGGGATAAAGGCTCATGATGTGGCTCCTTGCAAGACAGGGGCGCAGGGGATCGCGAGCACACTGCGACGCGAGGGGGCACAAGCTGACTCAAGAGGGATCGGCAACGTCGGGTAGCGGCTCACAGGGCCTCCAGTTAATTTTTTGTTATCAAATTGAGGCTAGAGTAAAGAATCAAAAATCCTTTTTCAAACAAATGTTTGGACATTTTTTCGGCGAACAGCCGTATCCCGAAGCCAGGGGGAGCGATCGCGGCCAAGCGAAAATGGCAATTGGCGGGTCAACTGGTTAATAATGCCCTTCTCTACCCATTAACAGGGCGTTAGCACGGCTATGTCTATTTTCAAAGGTCTGGGGTGGCTGTTTCGCAGCCTTTGGCGTCTGCTCAACTTTACCCGCTTGATGCTGGTCAATCTGCTGTTTCTCATCGTCGTGCTGGTCATCGCCTTCAGCCTCAACCAGAGCGAGACCCCCAGCACCCCCATAGAGGGCGCCCTCACCCTCAATCTCGCCGGCGTACTGGTGGAGCAACGCACCCAAACCGATCCGACGGTGCAGCTGCTGAGACAGATGGAGAAAAGCGACGATCAGCCCAGTGAAATCGTCCTCTCCGACCTGCTGTGGGCCATCAAGAGCGCGGGGGAGGACGATCGCATCAAGGCGCTGGTGATCAAGCCCCAGGGACTGCAGGGGGCCAGCCTCTCCAAGCTGCAGGAGGTGGCCAGCGCCATAGACGCATTCAAGGAGAGCGGCAAGCCGGTCATCGCCATGGCCGACTACTACAGCCAGGGCGCCTACCTGCTCGCCGCCCATGCCGATCACGTGCTGCTCAACCAGAGCGGTGCCGTGCTGATCGAAGGCTTTGGGGTCTACCAGACCTACTTCAAGTCGGCGCTGGAGAAGCTCAACGTCACCCCCCATGTGTTCAAGGTCGGCACCTACAAATCCTTCGTCGAGCCCTATACCCGTGACGAGATGTCCCCCGAGAGCAAGGAGGCGAACCAGCGCTGGCTGGATCAGCTGTGGCAATCCTATGTCACCGACGTGGCCGAGCAGCGGGAGATAGAGCCCGATGCCGTCGCGCCAGACAAGGATCACTTCCTCGAGCTGCTGCGCAAGGCCGGTGGCAATGCCGCCAGCTACGCCCTCGACAACGGTCTGGTGGATCAGCTCGCCACCCGCGACGAGATGACCCAGGCGGTCATCAAGGAGGTGGGTGAGAGCGAGGATCACGGCTGGAAAGGGGTCGGCCTGAAAGAGTATCTGGCCGCCATCCCCGAGCAATATCCCCAGAGCGGCAAGGACGAGGTGGGTCTCATCACCGCCAGCGGCGCCATCATGGACGGGATCCAGCCGGCCGGCACCATAGGCGGTGACAGCCTCTCCGAGCTGCTGGCAGAGGCCCGCCGCGACGACCAGATCAAAGCCGTGGTGCTGCGGGTCGACAGCCCAGGGGGCAGCGCCTTCGCCGCCGAGCAGATCCGTGCCGAGCTGCTGGCCCTGAAACAGGCGGGCAAGCCGGTGGTCATCTCCATGGGCAGCTACGCAGCCTCCGGGGGTTACTGGATCTCCGCCGATGCGGACAAGATCTTCGCCTCCCCCACCACACTCACCGGCTCCATCGGTGTGTTCGGCATGTTCGCCACCATCGACAAGGCGCTCTCCCAGTACGGGGTACACACCGACGGCGTCGGCACCACAGACTTCGTGGGGGTCGGGCTGACCCGGGCCCTGCCGGAGCACGTCGGCCAGGCCATCCAGCTGAGCGTGGAAGACACCTACCAACGCTTCGTCGGTCTGGTCGGCAAGGGCCGCGGCCTGAGCCCGGAAGAGGCGGAGAAAGCCGCCGAAGGCCGGGTCTGGACCGGTCAGGATGCCAAGGAGCTGGGGCTGGTGGACGAGTTCGGCAACCTGGACGACGCCCTCAAGGCCGCCGCCGAGCTCGCCAACCTCAAGAGCTGGCAGGTCACCCCCATAGCGCCGGAAGAGTCGGCAAGGGACAAGTTCCTGCGCGAGCTGTTTGACAGCAGCGCCCAGGCGCTGGCCCCGCACCTGCAAAGCTGGCTGCCCGCAGGATTGGGCCAGGCGCTGGTGGAGATGAACCGCAGTCTGGATCCGCTGACCCGCTTCAATGACCCGCAAGGCACCTACGCCTTCTGCCCGGTCTGCGTGCCCTGAGACTGACAGTGTGCCGAAAACAAATAAACCGCCGAAAGGCGGTTTTTTTGTCTTCAGAAACCCATGACTATCAGCTCAGCAACCCGGCCTCTGCCCAGTGCTGCAATTCGGCCAGCACCCGGGTCTCGCGCACAGTCCACTGGGGGCAGGGGCCGGCCAGCTGGGTCTTGTTGGTCTGCAGGGCCTCTTCCAGGGCGAACCAGCCCGGGGTGAAGCCAAGACGTATCTCGTAGGGCTGGGGGTGCGGCTCGCACCAGTCCTCCCCCACCTGACAGAGGTAATAGAAGGAGCGGATGCAGTAGGCGTCATAGTCGGCCTCGCGGGCGGCGCGAAACTCCCGGGTCTGCCCGAGCAGCAGACCCACGGCCACCAGCTCGGCGCCGCACTCTTCCCGCAGCTCCCGGGCCAGGGCCGTATGGTGGCACTCCCCCGCCTCTATGCCGCCCCCGGGGAACATGAGATCCCCGTTGACGCGAGAGTGCACCAGCAGCAGTTCATCCCCGCGCATCACCACGGCCCTGACCGTGGTCCGCTCGAGCACCCGCCCCTCGCAAGGGACCTGACCATGGACGAGGCGAATGTCGAAGGCATGGGCCCACTCAAGGGCTCCGGATGGCAGCGGTATCATGGGGCCTGGTAGCTCCCTTGTCTGAGCGCCTCGACTATGGTGGCGGCCGCCTGATCCAGCCTCTCCTGCTGCTCCTTGCCGATGGCGTGGTAGATCCCGAGACGGGTGGACGAGACCTCGGGGGTCTCCTGAAACGACTCGCTCACCTTGCCCCACTGATAGGCCAGATCAAACGCCTTCTGCCCCATGTAGAGGGTGCTGAGGGCGGTGAGGATCCGGCTGTTGACCTTGTCCCCTTCCCCATAGAGGGAGAGGGCGTGATGCATCAGGGCGATGGCCTTCTGGGGCTCGCTCTTGGCATAGATGCCCCCCAGGGCCAGCTGCAGCTCCGGCTCCTCGAGGGCGGGGGTGCCTTCCAGCGCCAGGAAGCTGGCACGGGCCGCTGGATTGGTGTTGTTGGTCCAGTGCCAGAGCAGCAGATAGGGATCCTGGGAGCCACGGGTCTGGGCATCCAGCTGCTCCAGCTGAGCGCCGGCGGCCAGCATGCCCTCCACCCTGGGGCTCTTCTGCTCGCGGGCCCGCTTGTATTCGATGTTGGTGGAGTGTTCGGCGCACTGGAGGTAGCGCTCCAGGTCACGCATCAGCTCGTACCTGTGCCTGTCCGTGCCCTCCTCCTGGAGGTAGTAGCGGGCGCGGATGACATCGCTGCGCTCATGGCGACACCAGCCGTCGTCCACCAGATCCGCACAGAGCGCCGGAGACTGGGTGCAGATGTTGTGGATCCTGTCGTCATCGCAGGCCATCAGCGTCAGACAACAGGCGAGGGGGAGCAGTAACGGACGCTGTGAGAATAGGGTCATGGTTCACATCTGGTTGGTAACAATCGCAACCCGCCCTGGCCACCGCCAACTAGCAAACAGGCTACATATCCATTACAATGCGCGCGCCGTATAAGGCCGCGACTGCAGAATAATATAACGAAACCGTCAGCCCTACACTGATCTGCATTCGACGAATTTCAATTTGCCCAGGCAACTTGCTTCAACAACGTGAAATAAAGGATCTGGTTAATGACCCACGAGCACTACTTGCAGGCGTGGCAGGAGAGCCAGGAGCTCGCCGAAGCCATGCAGCCCTTGATTGGTCGCCTCTACCGACAGCAAGGGATAGAAATCACCCTCTACGGGCGCCCCCTGCAGAACGCCTCCACCATCGACATCCTCAAGGCCCACAGGGTCGTTCGCCGCCACCAGGGCACTCCCCTCCCCATCCAGCAAAGCTTCCCCCTGCTCCAGGCCATGGTCGCCCTGAATCCGACCGCCGCCGAAGTGGATCTCGGCAAGCTGGCGGTGGGTTACTGGCAGGATCACCAGGATGAAGCCGGCATAGACGACTACCTGCGCGCCAAGCTGGCCCCGGCCCTGAACCGCAATTCAGTGCCCGCCCCGACCGACGTGGTGCTCTACGGCTTTGGCCGCATCGGCCGCCTGCTGGCCAGGCTGCTGATCGAGCGCACCGGCGCCGCCAACTCCCTGCGCCTGCGCGCCATAGTCGTGCGTGGCGGTCGCGAGGGGGATCTGGAGAAGCGGGCCAGCCTGCTGCGCCGCGACTCTGTGCACGGTCCCTTCAACGGCTCCATCGAGGTGGATAATGAGCGCAGCGCCATCATCGCCAACGGCACCTTCATCCAGGTGATCTATGCAAACAGCCCGGCCGACATCGACTACACCGCCTATGGCATCGACAATGCGCTGATCGTCGACAACACCGGGGTCTGGCGCGATGAGGGGGGTCTGTCCGAGCACCTCAAGGCGCGCGGCGCCGCCCGTGTGCTGCTGACCGCCCCCGGCAAGGGGGAGATGAAGAACGTGGTGTTCGGGGTCAACCACGAGGTGATAGGCCCGGATGACAAGATCATCTCTGCCGCCTCCTGCACCACAAACGCCATCACACCTGTGCTCAAGGTGATGCAGGACAAGTACGGCATCCGCCACGGCCATGTGGAGACGGTGCACTCCTACACCAACGATCAGAACCTGATCGACAACTATCACAAGGGCGAGCGCCGCGGTCGCAGCGCAGCCCTCAACATGGTGATGACCAGCACAGGCGCCGCCAAGGCGGTGGCCAAGGCGCTGCCCGAGCTCAAGGGCAAGCTGACCGGCAACGCCATCCGGGTGCCGACCCCCAATGTGTCGCTGGCCATCATCAACCTGTCGCTGGAACAGGGCACGGATCGGGAGAGCCTGAACGCCTATCTGCAGCAGATGGCCCTGAGCTCGGCCCTCCATCGCCAGATCGATTACAGCGCCAGCACAGAGCTGGTCTCCTCCGACATGGTGGGTTCGCGCTTCGCGGGCATAGTGGACTCCCAGGCCACCATAGCCGAGGGGGATCACTGCGTGCTTTACGTGTGGTATGACAACGAGTTCGGGTACAGTTGTCAGGTGGTGCGGGTGATGGAGCAGATGGCCGGTGTAGTCCGCCAGGATCTACCGGCATAGTCCGCTAGGATCTGCCCGCCAGATCCCTTCATGGCTCAATTTGCAAGGAGAGGCCAATGTCGTTTCAACAGGTGATAGGGCAGATGCCCAAAGAAGTGTACGAGCGGCTCAAGACCGCGGTCGAGCTGGGCAAGTGGCCGGACGGCCAGCCCCTCACCGAAGAGCAGAAGGCCACCTCGCTGCAGGCCGTGATGGCCTGGCAGGCGATGCACCTTGCCGATCCCGAGCACATGAACATAGGCCGCGACGGCGAGATCGTGATGAAGAGCAAGAGCGAGCTCAAGCGCCAGTATCGCGATGAGGAAGAGATTGTCCGTATCGATCTCAGTCACTGAGGGCGAGCTCAAGCATCAAAGCACCGCGACGAGGAAGAGATAGTGCGGATCGATCTCAGTCACTGAGGGCGAGCTCAAGCATCCAAGCACCGCGATGAGGTAGAGATAGTCCGTACCGATCTCAGTCACTGAGCCTTGCCGCGAGCCATGGTTCGCACGCCACAGCAAAAAGGGGAGCCATAGTGGCTCCCCTCTTTTTTCCTGTCTCTCTGCCGGGTGAGGATATCCCCCTCATCCCCAGCCCTTCTCCCGCCAGGGGAGAAGGGTCTAGGCCCGCAGCTGGCGGATAGCGAGTGGACAAGCTGCCAGCGATCGCCATGACGGGCCTCGCTGCCAGCAGCACCTCGATCTATCCCCTCTCCCCCTGGGAGAGGGCTAGGGTGAGGGCCGCAATGCTCAGGGGGTCAGCTCGCCCCGCAGGGACTGCTGCATCAGCTCGCGGATGCGCGGGGCCGGCAGATCCTGGCTCAGCAGGAAGTGCAGCTTGGTGAGCGCCGCCTCGGCTGTCATGTCAAAGCCCGAGATGACACCGGCCCGGGAGAGGGCGTTGCCGGTGGCATAGCCCCCCATGTTGACCTTGCCGTGCAGGCACTGGCTCAGGTTGACTATGATGACGCCCCGGGCCGAGGCCTCGGAGAGCAGCGCCAGCATGGCCGGGTTCTGGGGCGCATTGCCCACCCCGAAGGAGAGCAGGATCAGCGCCCGCACCGGTTGCTGCAAGATGTTGGCGATTACCTCGGCCGAGATGCCGGGATAGAGGGTCACCACGCCGATGGGCTGGGGGGTGATGTCGTGCAGCACCAGCGGACGCTCGGACGGCACGCCCAGCTCCCCCGCTTCCAGGGAGATGGCGATGCCGGCATTGAGCAGCGGCGGGTAGTTCGGCGAATCGAAGGCGTGGAAGCCGTCCGCGTGCACCTTCTTGCTGCGGTTGCCGCGATAGAGCTGATTGTTGAAAAACAGCGTGACCTCGTGGATCGGGTAGTTGGCCGCGATATAGAGCGCATTGAGCAGGTTTTGCTGGCCGTCTGAACGCAGCTCGGCGAGCGGGATCTGGGAGCCGGTGATGATGACCGGCTTGTGCAGATCTTCAAGCATGAAGGAGAGGGCCGAGGCGGTGAACGACATGGTGTCGGTGCCATGCAGGATCACGAAGCCGTCGTACTGCTCGTAGTTGTCACGAATGTCCTCGGCGATGCGCTGCCAGTCCGCCGGGGTCATGTCGGAGGAGTCGATGAGGGGGGCATATTCGTGGATATGATAATCCGGCATCTCGGGCCGGTGAAACTCGGGCATCCGGGCCAGACAATCTTCCATGAAACCCGCCATCGGCACATAACCGTGGTCGGAACGCTGCATCCCTATGGTGCCACCCGTGTAGGCGATATAGATAGACTTCTTCACACCCTCTCCTCTCTCTGTACTGACAACCGGCGGACAATTCAAGGTTCAACCGATTCCTTCACTTCCTATTCCGGTTCCGCTCATGGGCGGGAAACTGGCGAATTATAGAGACTGCCGCTGCAAATGACAGCAGTCATTGTTGCGGGCCGGAGCACACCCAAGGCATAGTTTTAAATGCTAGGTTAATGCACTGTTTTGAGCATTAATATGATGAACATGGATATAAACGGTGATTTTTGCTACTATCCGGCGGATTTTTCATGAATGTCATCTGGATGCCTGATGAAATCGGGCTCGCATCGATCCCATTTTTGCCTGGGACTGGGGCTGTGGCCCCCTCTTGAACTGGCGCCTGCGCCACACTGTTTTTATCCCGGCTGAATCTGTGAGTCTTTCTCGCCAAAGACACAGCCGATCAACATGGGAGTACCGCATGATACAACTTGATTCCTACGCCACCCTGGTCGCCGCCACCCTGGTGCTGCTGCTCGGCCGTCTGCTGGTCAACCGGATTGGCCCCCTGCGTACCTTCAACATCCCCAAACCGGTGGCAGGCGGCCTGGTGGTCGCCCTGGTGCTGCTGCTGCTGCGCTCCACCATGCAGCTTGAACTGCAATTTGACACCACACTGCAAACCCCGCTGATGCTGGCCTTCTTCGCCTCCATCGGCCTCTCCGCCGATCTGGGCAGCCTCAAGCGCGGCGGCAAGGCGGTGATCACCTTCCTGCTGGTGGTCACCGGCCTGCTGCTGGTGCAAAACAGCCTGGGGGTCGGTCTGGCCACCCTGCTGGGTCTGGACCCGCACATGGGGCTGCTGGCCGGCTCCATCACCCTCTCCGGCGGCCACGGCACAGGCGCGGCCTGGGGCTCCATCTTCACCGAGAAGTACGGCGTGCAATCCGCCGCCGAGCTCGCCATCGCCTGCGCCACCTTCGGCCTGGTGCTGGGCGGCCTCATCGGCGGGCCTGTCGCCCGCTACCTGGTGAAGAAGGTGCAGGTGCCCGGTGAGGAGCACAACCGTGACGGCGCCCCCCAGGGCTTCGAGATGCCGGACATGGAGCGGCCGCTCACCACCTTCAGCCTGATCGAGACCCTGGCCCTGATCGCCATCAGCCTCAAGGGGGGCGAGATGTTCTCCCTCTACCTCAAGGGCAGTGCCCTGGAGCTCCCGGTCTTCGTCTGCGTGCTCTTCGTCGGCGTGCTGCTGCGCAACCTGCTGACCCTGCTCAACTGGCACGAGGTGAGCGATCGGGAGGTCTCCCTGCTCGGCAACGTCAGCCTGTCGCTCTTCCTCGCCATGGCGCTGATGAGCCTGAAGCTGTGGGATCTCGCCAGCCTGGCCCTGCCCATCTTCATCCTGCTGGCCGCCCAGACGGTGGCGATGGCGCTCTACGCCATCTTCGTCACCTTCAGGGTCATGGGCAGCAACTATGACGCGGCCGTGCTGGCGGCGGGCCACTGCGGCTTCGGTCTCGGGGCCACCCCCACCGCCATCGCCAACATGCAGGCCATCACCCAGCGCTTCGGCCCGTCCCACCTGGCGTTCCTGGTGGTGCCCATGGTGGGCGCCTTCTTCATCGACATCATCAACGCCGTGGTGATCAAGCTGTTCCTGGCCCTGCCCTTCCTGTAAGCCCGGGCGCCAGACCCCATATGAAAGAGCCCACCTTTTGGTGGGCTCTTTGCTGGCGCTCTCCCGCCCCCCTGGTTCCCAGGAAGGCCAGAGCATCCCGGGATTCAGCCCCTGCGACAGTCAGGACGCATCACGGCCTTGGCCGGATGACGGACAACAAAAAGCCCCGCACTCCAGTGCGGGGCTTTTTACATCAGGCGCCGCAGTGGCGCCGCTTCTCGACCCTTTCTTACAGGATAAAGGTCGATACCTGCTGGTTCAGATTGGTGGCACGTCCCTTGAGGTGGTGCGCCTGATCCAAATCCCGCATGGCGGCGGCGGTGATCTCGTCGCTCACATCCTTGATGGCGGTGGTGTTCTGGGTGATCTCGCCGGTCACCTGGGTCTGCTCCTCGGCGGCGGTGGCGATCTGACCCGCCATGTCGGAGATGAGGGAGACGGCCTGGGTGATCTCTTCCAACGCCGCGGCCGCGGCATCGGCATCCTTGACGCTGTTGTCCGCCAGCCCCTGGCTGGTCTGCATCAGGCTGACCGCACGGGCCGTGGTCTGCTGCAGCGTCTCTATGGTGGACTGGATCTCCTGGGTGGAGTCCTGAGTACGGCGCGACAGCACCCGCACCTCGTCCGCCACCACGGCGAAACCGCGACCCTGTTCACCGGCACGGGCCGCTTCGATGGCCGCGTTCAGCGCCAGCAGGTTGGTCTGCTCGGCAATGCCCTGAATGGTGGAGAGGATGCCTGAGATGGCCTGGGCGTGGCGGCTCAGCTCGCCGATGACGCCGGTGGCCTGACCCACTTCCTCGGCCAGGTTGTTGATGGACTGGCGAGTCTGGTTCACCAGCATCTTGCCCTGCTCACTGCTCTGGGCAGATTGCTGGGCGGCGGCGGCTGTGTTCTCGGCGTTGCCGGCGATCTCCATGGTGGCGCTCGCCATCTCGGTGACCGCGGTGGCGACCATGGTCACCTCCTGCTGTTGACGCTGCAGCTCTTCCACCGCGGCCTGGTTGGTCACCAGGCTGCGCTCCGCATCGGCATTCAGCTCGTTGGCCAGCTGGCGGATATTGCCGATCAGCTGGTGCTGGCTGCCCACAAAACGGTTGAAGCTGTTGGCCAGCTGGCCCACCTCGTCATTGGCATCGATCTTGATGCGCTGGGTCAGATCGCCGTTACCGTCGGCGATGCGGGCCAGAGCCTGGGAAACCTTGCCAAGGGGGCCCAGCAGCAGGCTGACCAGCCAGGAGATGGCGATGATGCTGCCCACCAGCACCAGCAGGGCCAGGCCGAGCTGGGTCATCAGCAGGGAGGAGAGCGGCGCCTCCAGGGTGGCCTTGTCCAGCACCAGCACCAGCTCCCAGTCGGTGTTCGGGATGTCCGTCGCCCACAGCAGCTTGTCGCGGCCTTCGTTGTCAAAATAGGCGGGGAGCAGGCTGTTGCTGCTCTTGCTCTGCTCGATCAGGGCATTGGAGAGATCGTTGTCGATCTCGCTCGCGGGCTTCATCGCCTTGGCCGCATCTTTATAGGCGATGACGGTGCCGTCCTTGTGCATCAGGATGGCGACACCGTCCGCCGGCAGGGCCATCTTGGTGACATCCTCCACCAGGGAGGCGATGGAGAGATCGCCGCCGACCACGCCGCCCTGGGCCGGTTGGGCCAGGGTCACCACCATGACGTTGTAGGCCACGTCCAGGTAGGGTTTGGTCACTATCATGCCGCCCTTGGCCATGGCTTCCTGATACCAGCCACGGGAGCGGGGATCATAGCCGTCACGGTTGATGGAAGGGTCAGAGTCGTTCATCTTGCCACTGCCCTCACCGAAATAGGTGAGCTGGAAACGGCCGGAAACTTGCGCCTGTTGCAGGGCGTTGAGGGGCTCGGGGCCGGCCTTGTTGCCAAGGGCCTGGATGACATCGCGACGGGCGGCGAGCCAGTCACTGACGCTGGCGGCCTGCTGGCTGCCAAGGCGCTGCACCTGTTCCTGACTGCCTTGCAGCAACAGGGACTTCTGGCTGCTGTAGCTCTGCCAGGAGAGCAGCAGGATCACCAGGGAGAGGGCGATCACCACAGACAACAGTATCTTCTGCTTGAGTGATAGGTTTTTCATCGTGCTTTCTTCTTGTGGGGTCAGGAACAGGATTACTCGAAAAGTGCGCGGCACTCCATGTTGTTGTTAGCGGCCAAAGCGCACAAAACTGAAGCGGAGAATGGCGCGGCTGGCGATATTTTCTGCAAGAAAGCACAAAATAGCCTCCGAAATCGGTGACAGAAGGCGGCCAGGGCCAGCCAACCCTGTTTATTCCTTCCGCAATTGGCTAGAATATCCCGTTTTTAAATCACATCGACCCCGAGAGTTTTCACGATGTTTGAAGTCAATCCTGTATTAAACAAGCTTAAGGAGCTGTCTGAGAGGACCGAGCTGCTTAGGGGGTACCTTTGACTATGACGCCAAGAAAGAGCGTCTAGAAGAGGTCAATGCCGAGCTGGAACAGCCGGATGTCTGGAATGAGCCGGAGCGCGCACAGGCGCTGGGCAAAGAGCGCGTGTCGCTGGACAACGTGGTCAACACCATAGACGTCTTGACACAAGGTGCTGAGGACGTCGAGATGCTGGTCAGCCTGGCGGTCGAAGGCGAAGACGAGGAGACCTTCAACGAGGCCGTGGCCGAAGCCGATCAGCTGGAAGCCAAGCTGGTGGATCTCGAATTCCGTCGCATGTTCTCCGGTCAGCACGACGGCTCCGACTGCTACATCGACATCCAGTCCGGTTCCGGCGGCACCGAGGCCCAGGACTGGGCCAACATGGTGCTGCGCATGTACCTGCGCTGGGGCGATGCCCACGGCTACAAGCCGGAGCTGATCGAGCTGTCTGACGGCGACGTGGCCGGCATCAAGTCCGCCACCGTCAAGTTCACCGGCGAGTATGCCTTCGGCTGGCTGCGCACCGAGACCGGCGTGCACCGCCTGGTCCGCAAGTCACCGTTCGACTCGGGTGGCCGTCGTCATACCTCGTTCTGCTCGGTGTTCGTCTACCCCGAGATCGATGACGACATCGAGATCGACATCAACCCGGCGGATCTGCGCATCGACGTCTACCGTGCCTCCGGCGCCGGTGGTCAGCACGTCAACCGGACCGAGTCCGCGGTGCGTATCACCCACGTCCCCACCGGGGTGGTGGTGCAGTGCCAGAACGACCGTTCCCAGCACAAGAACAAAGATCAGTGTATGAAGCAGCTGAAGGCCAAGCTCTACGAGCTGGAAATTCAGAAGCAGAACGCTGAGAAGCAAGCCCTCGAAGAGACCAAGTCCGACATCGGCTGGGGCAGCCAGATCCGCTCCTACGTACTGGATGACTCCCGTATCAAGGATCTGCGCACCGGCGTCGAGACCCGCAATACCCAATCGGTACTCGACGGCGACTTGGACAAGTTTATCGAAGCCAGCCTGAAATCAGGCCTGTAAACAGAGCAGCAGGAATCACCATGTCTGAACAAACCACTACTCCGGAAGTCGACCAGACTCTCGAACTGAACAACGAGATGACTGAGCGTCGCTCCAAGCTGGCCGCCTTGCGCGCCCAGGGCAACCCTTTCCCCAACGACTTCCGTCGTGACAGCCTGTCCGGCGATCTGCACGCCGAGTTTGGCGACAAGAGCGCCGACGAGCTGGTGGCCTTGAATAAACGGGTGAAGATTGCCGGTCGTATCATGACCCGCCGGATCATGGGCAAGGCTTCCTTCGCGACCCTGCAGGACATGGCTGGCAAGATCCAGATCTACGTGACCCGTGACGACCTGCCGGAAGGCTTCTACAACGAGCAGTTCAAGAAGTGGGATCTGGGGGACATAGTCGGCGTGGAAGGGACCCTGTTCCGCACCAACACCGGCGAGCTCTCCGTCCATGTGGGCGAAATCCGCCTGCTGACCAAGGCACTGCGTCCGCTGCCCGAGAAGCACAAGGGCCTGACCGACCAGGAAGCCCGCTGCCGTCAGCGCTACCTGGATCTGATCGCCAACGAAGAGTCCCGCAAGACCTTCATGATCCGCACCCAGGTGGTTGCCGGCATCCGCAAGTTCTTCAACGAGAAGCGCTTCATGGAAGTGGAAACCCCCATGATGCAGGTCATCCCGGGTGGTGCCTCCGCGCGTCCCTTCGTCACCCACCACAATGCGCTGGACATCGACATGTACCTGCGTATCGCCCCCGAGCTCTATCTGAAGCGTCTGGTGGTCGGTGGTTTCGAGCGCGTCTACGAGATCAACCGCAACTTCCGTAACGAAGGGATCTCGGTGCGTCACAACCCCGAGTTCACCATGATCGAGTTCTACATGGCCTATGCCGACTACATCGATCTGATGGACCTGACCGAGGAGCTGCTGCGCACCCTGGCCCAGGACATCCTGGGTGACACCAAGATCCGTTACGCCAAAGAGGGCGAAGAGGGTCTCACCATCGACTTCGGTCAGCCGTTCCAGCGCCTCACCATGGTCGAGTCCATCCTCAAGTTCAACCCGGATGTGACCCAGGACGATCTGGCCACCCTGGAGAGCGCCACCGCCGTCGCCAAGCGTCTGCACATCGAGCTGATGAAGGGCTGGGAGCTGGGCCACGTGATCACCGCCATCTTCGAAGAGACAGTTGAGCACATGCTGCTGCAACCGACCTTCATCACCGAGTACCCGGCTGCCGTCTCCCCGCTGGCTCGCCGCAACGACAAGAACCCGGACGTGACCGATCGCTTCGAGTTCTTCATCGGCGGCCGCGAGCTGGCCAACGGCTTCTCCGAGCTGAACGATGCGGAAGATCAGGCCAAGCGCTTCCAGGATCAGGTGAACCAGAAAGAAGCGGGCGACGACGAAGCCATGTTCTACGACGCCGACTTCGTCACCGCGCTGGAACACGGCCTGCCGCCCACTGCCGGTCAGGGTATTGGTATCGACCGTCTGGTGATGCTGTTCACCAACAGCCACACCATCCGCGACGTCATCCTGTTCCCGGCCCTGCGTCCGCAACAGAAATAAGCGATCGCCTCAGGCCTGGCCTGATGCCCGATGGCACTGAAAACGCCCCGCAACTGCGGGGCGTTTTTTATGACGAAAACCAAAGCCGGCGAACCGGGCACACCCGGCTGGCGACTTATGGGGCAGGCGGCAGCAGCCACTCCCCCTGCCACAGGGTCAGCGCCTGACCCGACATCCACACCCTATCCCCCTGCAACTCGAGCACCAGCTCCCCGCCCCGCGCGGAGATCTGGCGCGCCCGCAACTGCGTCTTGCCGAGGCGCTCGGCCCAGTAGGGCACCAGGGCGCAGTGGTTGGAGCCGGTGACGGGATCCTCCTCCACCCCGACCCAGGGGGCGAAATAGCGGGAGACGAAGTCATCGCCTCCCCGGCTGGAGGGCGCCGTCACCATCAGGCCACGACCTGGCAGGGCCCGCAGGGCGTGGAAGTCCGGCTTGAGCCCCTGCACCTCTTCTTCGCTCCCCAGCACCAGCAGGAACTTGGCGCCGGCGGCCAGGGTCTGCAGCGGCGTGCAGCCGAGGGCCTCGGCATAGGCGGGATCCAATGCCAGCGGAGCAAGGGGGATGCGCGGAAAGTCGAGCCGGATCCACTCCCCCTCGGCGCTGGCCTCCAGCAGGCCGCTGCGGGTCTCGAAGCGCAGCACCTGAGAGCGGGCCACAGCCCCGGTCTGCCACAGCACATGGGCGGCCGCCAGGGTGCCGTGACCGCAGAGATCCACCTCGACCGTCGGGGTAAACCAGCGCAGCCGATAGTGCGCCTCCCCCAGGGGAGTGAGGAAGGCGGTCTCCGACAGGTTGAACTCCGCCGCCATGGCCTGCAGCTCGGCATCGCTGCGCTCGGGGCCCAATACGACGATGGCGGGGTTGCCCCCGAAGGGGCGCTGGCTGAAGGCATTGACATGGAACAGTCTGGACATCGGCAGATCCTGAGAGGCGGAAGGGGACTCAATATTGCGATTTTTATACCACAGCCGGGGAGCCGCTGAGGCGGATTTCGGCTTTATAAATTCATAAATCGCATAAAGAAGATATTTTTATTCTTTGTTGTTATTCATTGCACCCCTTAACCTGACCAAAAATCAGACCATGGAAGACGTGTGTGATGCAATTGACAGCCCCAATACCCACCATAAGCCCGCTCTCTGACGAGCAGCAGCGCCAGCTGAATCAGGTCTTGTCGACCCTCAACACCCAGCAACTCGCCTGGGTGAGCGGTTATCTCTACGGCCTCTCCCAGTCAGGCGTCCAGAGCGTCGCCACCAGCGCCGCCGTGGCCGCCCCCGGTGGCAGCCTGACCATTCTCTACGGCTCCCAGACCGGCAACGCCAAGGGTGTTGCCAGCGCCATCCAGGCTCAGGCGAAGGCCCACGGCCTGCCGGTGACCCTGACCTCGATGGCAGACTACAAACCCAAGCAGCTCAAGAAAGAGAGCCATCTGCTGGTGATCGTTAGCACTTACGGGGAGGGGGAGCCGCCGGAGAGCGCGGTGGATCTGTTCGAGCAGCTTAAAAAAGGCAAGATAGGCAAACTCGAAGGTCTCAAGTTCGCCGTGTTGGGGCTGGGTGACAGCTCCTACGAATTCTTCTGCCAGACCGGCAAGGACTTCGACGACTTCCTGTCAAAAGCGGGTGCCGAGCGCATTCATGAACTCGCGAGCCTGGATGTGGACTATCAGGATGCAGCCAAGAGTTGGGGCGAGCAGGCTGTCATTGCCGTCGCCGCCACCCTGTCTGCTGGCGCCGCGACAGCCAGCGTAGCGGGTTCGGTGCAGCAAGCCATCGGCCACAGCCAGTATCACAAGGAGAACCCCTTCCCGGCCAAGCTCTCGGTCAATCAGAAGATCACCGGCCGCGACTCCACCAAGGACATCCGCCACATCGAGATCAACCTGGAAGAGTCCGGCATCACTTATCAGCCGGGGGATGCGCTCGGCATCTGGTTCGACAATGACGCCGATCTGGTGGGCGAAGTGCTGGCCCTGACCGGCCTCTCCGGCGATGAAACCACCGCACAGGGCCCCTTGCGCGCGGCCCTGACCCGCCACTTCGAGCTGACCCGCTTGCACGGCGGCTTTATCACAGGACTCGCTGACCTATCGGGCAATCCGGCGCTCAAGGATCTGGCCGGCGACAAGGCCCAGGTCAACGCCCTGGTGGCCAGCGCCCAGGTGGTGGATGTGCTCAAGCGCTTCCCCTCCTCCCTGAGCGCGGATCAGCTTGTCAAACTGCTGCGCCCGCTGACCCCGCGCCTCTACTCCATCGCCTCCGCCCAGAGCGAAGTGGAGGAAGAGGTGCACCTGACAGTCGGCGTGGTGCGCTATCCCCAGGAAGATGGCACAGTGCGATCTGGCGGCGCCTCCTCCTATCTGGCGGACCGTCTGGCCGAGGAGGCCGAGGTGCGGGTGTTCGTGGAGCACAACGACAACTTCCGCCTGCCGGCCAATCCCGATACCCCCGTCATCATGGTGGGTCCGGGCACCGGCATAGCCCCCTTCCGCGCCTTTATGCAGGAGCGTGAGGCACAAGGGGCCGAGGGCAAGAACTGGCTCATCTTCGGCAACCCTCACTTCACCCAGGACTTCCTCTATCAGGTGGAGTGGCAGCGTTATGTGAAATCCGGCCTGCTGTCGAAGATCTCCCTGGCTTTCAGCCGGGATCAGGCCAACAAGATCTATGTGCAGGACCGCCTGCGCGAAGCGGGGCTTGAGCTCTACCAGTGGCTGGAAGCAGGTGCTCACTTCTATGTGTGCGGCGACGCCAACCACATGGCGAAGGATGTGCAGGAGGCCCTGCTGGATGTGATCAGCGATCATGGCCACAAGAGCCGTGAAGAAGCAGAAGAGTATTTGAGCGAATTGCGTCGTGCCAAACGTTATCAAAGGGATGTCTACTGATGAGCAAGCAACCAATCTCGAAACAAGCAGCAGGACCGGTTGAAGGGCCACTGTCCGACAACGAACGCCTCAAGCGCGAGAGCAATTTCCTGCGCGGCACCATAGAGCAGGATCTGCAGGATCCCCTCACCGGTGGCTTTAATGGCGACAACTTCCAGCTGATCCGCTTCCACGGCATGTATCAGCAGGATGACAGAGACATCCGCCCCGAGCGCACCGCCCAGAAGCTGGAGCCCCTGCACAACGTCATGCTCCGCGCCCGCCTGCCGGGCGGCATCATCACCCCGGCCCAGTGGCAGGTGATCGACAAGTTCGCCGAGGAGCACAGCCTCTACGGCAGCATCCGCCTGACCACCCGTCAGACCTTCCAGTTCCACGGCGTGCTCAAGCGCGACATCAAGCTGATGCACCAGACCCTCAACAGCACTGGCATCGACAGCATAGCCACCGCCGGCGACGTGAACCGCAACGTGCTCTGCACCAGCAACCCGGTGGAGTCCGAGCTGCACCAGGAGGCCTACGAGTGGGCCAAGAAGATCTCCGAGCACCTGCTGCCCAAGACCCGCGCCTACGTGGAGATCTGGCTGGATGGCGAGAAGCTGGGGGATGACGAGGAGCCGATCCTGGGTTCCAACTACCTGCCGCGCAAATTCAAGACCACTGTGGTGATCCCGCCCCACAACGATGTGGACATCCACGCCAACGATCTCAACTTCGTGGCCATCGCAGATGGCGGCAAGCTGGTGGGCTTCAACGTACTGGTGGGCGGGGGTCTGGCCATGACCCACGGCGACACCAGCACCTATCCGCGCAAGGCGAGCGATTTCGGCTTCATCCCGCTCTCCCACGTGCTGGAGGTGGCCGCCGCAGTGGTCAGCACCCAGCGCGACTGGGGCAACAGGGTCAACCGCAAGAACGCCAAGACCAAGTACACGCTGGAACGGGTCGGCGCCCCGGCCTTCAAAGCCGAGGTGGAGAGTCGCGCCGGCATCCAGTTCGAGCCGGTTCGCCCCTATGAGTTCACCAGCCGTGGGGATCGCTTCGGCTGGGTGGAAGGGATAGACGGCAAGCACCACCTCACCCTCTTCATCGAGAACGGCCGCCTGCTGGACTTCCCGGGCAAGCCCCTCAAGACCGGCATGCTGGAGATCGCCAAGATCCACCAGGGGGATTTCCGTCTCACCGCCAACCAGAACCTGATCATCGCAGGCGTGCCTGCCAGCGAGAAGGCGCGCATCGAAGCCCTGGCGCGCCAGTACGGTCTGCTGGATGACGGCGTGAGCGAGCAACGCAAGCAGTCCATGGCCTGCGTGGCCCTGCCCACCTGCCCGCTGGCGATGGCAGAAGCGGAGCGCATGCTGCCAGCCTTCGTCACAGACATCGAAGGTCTGCTGGCCAAACACGCGCTGGCGGATGACGCCATCATCTTCCGGGTCACCGGCTGCCCCAACGGCTGCGGCCGCGCCATGCTGGCGGAAGTGGGTCTGGTGGGCAAGGCCCCCGGCCGCTACAACCTGCACCTGGGGGGTAACCTGGAGGGGACCCGGATCCCGCGCCTCTATCAGGAGAACATCACGGAGCCGCAGATCCTGGCCGAACTCGATTCCCTGATCGGCCGCTGGGCCAAGGAGCGCAACCCGAACGAGTGCTTCGGCGACTTCGTGATCCGGGTTGGGGTGATTGCCCCCGTCATCGACTCCGCGAGGGACTTCTATGCAGACTGAACTGACTGATAGCGGGCTGCTGGCGCGCACCACCAACGGGCGGCTCGACCTCGACGCCCTGCTGGCCCTCGGCCGGGAGGAGCAGAGCGAGGCGCTGGCCCCCCTCAACCGGGAGCTGGACGCCATGAGCGCCCCCGAGCGGGTGCGCTGGGCGCTGGCGAATCTGCCGGGGGAACATGTGCTGTCGTCGAGCTTCGGCATCCAGGCGGCACTGATGCTGCACCTGGTGAGCCGCGAGCGGGCCGACGTGCCGGTGGTGCTGACCGATACCGGTTATCTCTTCCCCGAGACCTACCGCTTTATCGACCAGCTGACCGAGCGCCTCAGCCTCAACCTGAAGATCTACCGGGCCGAACTCAGCCCGGCCTGGCAGGAGGCCCGCTTCGGCCTCTTGTGGGAGCAGGGGGTGGAGGGGATCACCCGCTACAACCAGCTCAACAAGGTGGAGCCCATGGACCGCGCCCTGAGCGAGCTCGGCGCCCGTACCTGGTTCTCCGGCCTGCGCCGGGAGCAGGCGGGTAGCCGCGGCAAGCTGCCGGTGCTTGCCATACAGCGCGGCCGCTTCAAGTTCCTGCCGGTGATCGACTGGAGCAACAAGGACGTCTTCTACTACTTCAAGGAGCACGATCTGCCCTACCACCCCCTGTGGGAGCAGGGCTACCTCTCGGTGGGCGATGTGCACACCACCACCAAGTGGGAGCCGGGCATGAGCGAGGAGCAGACCCGCTTCTTCGGCCTCAAGCGTGAATGCGGCCTGCACGAAGAGAGCGGTGAGCACGACGGATCCGGCATCTGAGCCCGGGTGCAAGCGGCTGACCATAAAAAACGCCCGGCAATGGCCGGGCGTTTTGCTTGCTGACATCCATGGACTGGGCCGCGCCGAGGGGGCCTTAGCCCGCTGATTTGTCTTGCGCTGCGGCGGCGCGTGCCTGGGTCAGCCAGTCATTGACCAGGGCCTGGTGTCCCTTGAGCCAGGCATCGGCGTGGCGCTCCACATCCGCCGGCTTGTTCTGTCCCTTGTTCATCAGGCCGTTCTGGATGTTGATGTCGTTCAACGGCAGCTTGACGATGCTGAAGAGCTTGGCTGCCGCCGGGTTGACATCGGTGAAGGCCTTGTTGGCGACTATGTGCATGGTGTTGACGGCAAAACCGTAGTTCTTGCCGCTCGGCAGCCGGGTCTTGTCCCCATCAGGGGCATCGGCGGGCACCTCCAGCCACACCACATCCTTGCCCGGCACCAGCTCGCTGCTGAGCCAGTAAGGGGTCCAGGTGTAGTAGAGCACCGGCTTGCCGGCCTGGTAACGGGCCAGGGTATCGGCGATCAGGGCCGCGTAATTGCCCTGCTTGTGGGTGACTGTCGGGGTCAGGCCGAACTCGTCCAGATGATGGTTGATGGCCCCTTCGCAGCCCCAGCCCGGGTTGCAGCCCACCAGATCGGCCTTGCCATCCCCGTCGCCGTCAAACAGCGCCGCCAGCTTGGGATCCTTGAGCTGACCCAGGTTGGTGATGCCGTACCGGGCCGCCGTCTTCTTGTCGATGAGGTAGCCCTGGGCGGCGCCGGCCACATAGGTGCCCTGACGGAAGAACACCTTGTCGCCCCCCGCCTGTTCGTACTTGTTGTCCTGCAGCGGTATCCAGTTGAAGGCGAGGAAGGTGCCATCCCCCTGCGCCACCGAGGCGTAGGCCACGTTGTAATCCACCTCCTGGGCGGGCTGCACCTCGTAGCCGAGACGACCCATCAGCTTGCTGATCAGCAGGCTCTGGAAGGCCTCCTCCGGCAAGGAGCTCTGCAGGGGCTGCACCTTGACCCCCTCCCCCGGCAGCGCTGTATTGGCCATGGCGAGGGAACTCAGCAGCAGGGCGCTCAGGGTCAATCCTTTGGTGATCTGTTTCATGCATTTACTCCTTTGTAATCGAGGGATTTGCCGCGGCCGCACAGGCGCAGCAGCAGGGCGACGGGACCGCGCTGATACCAGCGGCCGACCCGGCTGCGATCCGGCTGTCCCATCGCCTGGGTCAGTCGGTCGAGCACTATGGCCAGCAGCACTATGCCGAGGCCACCGATGGAGGCGAGCCCCATGTCGAGGCGGCCTATGCCGCGCAGCACCATCTGGCCCAGACCGCCGACCGCTATCATGGAGGCGATCACCACCATGGAGAGCGCCAGCATCAGGGTCTGGTTGACCCCTGCCATGATGGTGGGCATGGCGAGCGGCAGCTGCACCTTGAACAGCAGCTGGGAGGGGCTGGCACCGAACGAGTGGGCCGCCTCCACCAAGTCAGCTGGCACCTGGCGGATCCCCAGCATGGTGAGACGGATCATCGGCGGCAGGGCGAAGATGACGGTCACCACCACCCCGGGCACATTGCCGATGCCAAACAGCATGACGATGGGGATGAGGTAGACGAAGGCCGGGGTGGTCTGCATGGCATCCAGCAGCGGCCGGGTCCAGGTGGAGAGCCGCTCGCTACGGGCCAGCAAAATGCCGACCGGCAAGCCTATCAGCACGCAGAAGAAGAGCGAGGTCAGCACCAGGGACAGGGTCACCATGGCATCGGACCAGGCGCCGATAAGGCCGATCCCAACAAGAGACGCGAGCGTGCCGAGCGCCATGCGGCCGCCCACCAGCTGCCAGGCGATCAGGGTCAAGAGCCCCATCATCAGGGTGGAAGGCACAGTCTGCAGCAGCTGGGTCATGGCCCCCAGGGCCAGCTCCACAGGGGCGCGGATCAGCTGGAACACAGGCCGCAGGTTCTCCACCAGCCAGCCGATGCCCCCCTCGACCCAGGTATCCAGCGGCACCAGGGCCTGCTGGAAGGGATCCAGCCAGTCGACGGCGGCACTATTATCGACGACTGCGATCTGGCTCTGCCAGTCTGCCGCCTCTGTGGCCGTACTGCCCCAGGGATCCTCGGCTGTGGTGGTGGTCGCAGCGCCCCAGGGATCGGCCTGCGCCTCGTCGGCCCAGGCGGGAGCGCTCGTCAATAGCAACAGCGCCAGCAAGCCGGTCAGCAGACGGTTCAAGAGGTTGAGATTCATACCGGGGTACTCCTGTCCAGGGTGTTGAGCAGATTGGCCTTGGAGATGAGTCCCAGATAGGTGCCATCCTCCTCGACCACGGGCACCTGACAGGGTGCTGCGGCCACCTGGCTGATGAGTTCGTTGAGGGAGGTGTCGGCCAGGATGGGCTGGATGTCCGCCAGCAGCGCCTGCTCCAGGCTCCCCTTGTCACGGACCGCCTGACCGAGCGACTCGACCGAGACAACCCCGAGGAAGCGGCGGCTGCGATCCACCACGTAGCCGTACTCCCGCTCCAGCTCCTTGAGCTGGCGCAGGGCGTTGCCCGGCCCGTCGGTGGTGTGTTTCTTGATAAGCGGCGTCTGCTTGCGGCTGGCCACATCCCGGGCGCTGAAGACGTTGGCCAGATCCACCCCGCGAAAGAAGGCGCGCACATAGTCGTTGGCGGGCTGGTTCAGGATCTCGTCCGGGGTACCCACCTGCACCAGCTGGCCATCCTGCATGATGGCGATGCGATCGCCGATGCGCATCGCCTCGTCCAGATCGTGGGAGATGAAGATGATGGTGCGCTGCTGGCTCGCCTGCAGCTTGAGCAGCTCGTCCTGCATCTCGGTGCGGATCAGGGGATCCAGCGCCGAGAAGGCCTCGTCCATCAGCAAAATGTCAGGGTCATTTGCCAGCGCCCGGGCCAGGCCGACCCGCTGCTTCATGCCGCCGGAGAGGGCGTCGGGGAAGGCGTCGATCCACTGTCCCAGACCCACCTGATGGAGCGCCTGACGGGCACTCTGCTGGCGCTCCGCCAGCGGCACCCCGGCCAGCTCCAGGCCGAAGGCGGTGTTTTCCAGCACGCTCAGGTGGGGCATCAGGGCGAAGGACTGGAACACCATGCTGATCTTCTTGCGGCGCACCTGGCGCAGTTCGCGCTCCGAGATGGCGGCTATGTCCTCGCCATCGATCAGCACCTGGCCACGGGTCGGCTCGATCAGCCGGTTGAAGAGACGCACTAGGGTGGACTTGCCCGAGCCGGAGAGGCCCATCACCACGAAGATCTCCCCCTCGTTGATGGCCAGATTGACATCCTGGACCCCCAGGGTCTGCCCGGTCTTTTGCAGTATGCTGGCGCGGTCGTGCCCTTTCGCCAGCAATTTGAACGCTTTTTCCGGATGTTCTCCGAATATTTTATAGAGCGATTTCACTTCGAGTTTGACTGTCATACTGTCCTTTTTCTATGGCCGGCATATTGCTGTTCCTGCTGCCGAACGCGCACCAATTACTTTCAACACTAAACAATTAGGCCAAATAACAAAAGAACCATAAGAGTCCACAAAAACAAGTATCGACATAAATAACTGATTTTTATAACTTATTTAAGGTAACAAAAATTCAACAGATGACCGAAATGGATCGGAAAAATATGAGGTAGCTGCATGAATAGTCCGTTTATTATCCATATCATGAGTAGAATCAAGGGAGTGAGGAGCATAAATGAGGGTAACCCCCGGACTGAGGACCCCTTTCATCAAGACCCATAAAACAATTACAACATTAATCATATTTAATCCCTGTGAAGGGGGGGGGTTAGGGGAGGATTGAGCAGGAAAGGGGCCTATGCGGAGCGCGGCGGCGAAGTCGAAAAAAAGCCCCTCGCAGTGGAGGGGCCTTGCTGACGGGAAGGATTAGCGTCGCAGCCAGGTTTCGAAGCAATAAGGATGAGGGTTCTTCTCGTCGGGCTGATGGGGATCGCTCTCGGTGCGCACCCAGTCTCCCTCATCGAAGGCGGGGAAGCGGGTATCCCCTGCCACCGCCAGATCGATGCGTGTCAGATAGAGCCTGTCGGCCCGGGGCAGCAGCTGGCCATAGAGATGACCCCCCCCTATCACCATCAGCTCATCCACTTTCTCGCCCCTTGCCAGCAAGGTGAGCGCGGCCTCGACCGAATCGACCACCTCCACCCCTTCTGCGCAATAGTCAGGGTTGCGGCTGATCACCAGGTTGCGGCGTCCGGGCAGCGGGCGACCTATGGACTCGAAGGTCTTGCGCCCCATCAGCACCGGCTTGCCGAGCGTCACCCGCTTGAAGTGGGCCAGATCGGCGGGCAGATGCCAGGGCATCTGGTTGTCCAGGCCAATCACGCGATCGTGCGCCATGGCGGCAATCATGGAAATGTGCATGGGTTCAGCCTCTTGCAGCCTGTCTCAGACAATGGGCCGGTTACGGTACACGACCAGAGAGGGGATCGCCAAACCGAAACTGAGGGCCCCCACGATAAAGAGCACCTTGAGGCCGTTGGTCACGGCGTGATGGATAAGCTCCGTGGTCACCCCCGAGATGTTGAGCTCCACCACGGCAATCATGGTCTTGAACGCATAAACACCCGGGATCATGGGGATGATGGAGGCGACGCTGAACACGGGGCGCGGTGCCAGCAGGCGCTTCGACCAGTAGACGCAGACAAAGCCCACCGTAGTAGACGCCGCCAGGGTGGCCCACTCTATGGGCATGCCGTAATGAATGAGCAGGGTGCGCAGGCTGTGGGCCAGGGCGCCTCCCATGGCGCAATACTTCAGCATCCTAGGCGGCACATTGAACAGCATGGCAAAGCCGACCGCCGGTATGGCAGACCAGAACGCATCCCTGGCGAGCAGCAAGAGCAGTTCCATCATGGCCGCGTCCCTCCCGCCAAGACCACCAGACGAGGTCCTGGCCCAACACTCACACTAGTGGCACCGAAACGGCGCGCTATTGTCCCGCTTCGAGCGCGGATAGCGTCATTGCATCTCATATGGAGTTCCACCACAGTTTCCAGCCCCAGATCCCGGTGACCGACATGGCCAGCACTATGCCGATGACGGCGCTGATGGTGAGCAGGGTCGCCATGCCCCAGCGGGCCAGCCCCAGGTTGAAGTAGCCCTTCACCATGTCGGAGACCGCATTGATGAGCGGGAAACCCGGCACCAGCAGCAAGACGCTGGCCGCCATGGCGAGATAGGGTTGGTCTCCCCACTGGAAGTAGGTGGCGCAGGAGGCGATCAGGGTGGCGACGAAGCCGGTCGCGGCGAAGTTGATGAGCGGACTGTGGTGATGGCGAGCCATCAGCTGGCGCACTCGCATCGCCACCGCAGCGGCGATGAAGGTCACCAGGAAGATGGGCCAGTCGCCGCCGAACAGCAGACTGAAGGCGCCGCAGGAGAGCCCCACCATGGGCACTACTAGCCAGGGGTGATAATGGAACGGCACTATGCCGTCGAGCCGCTGGCGCACCTCCCGCACACCGATCAGCTCCTTCTCCGCCAGGATGCAGATGCGCTGGACCTCGCACACCACCTGCATGTTGATCCCCTGATCCCGCACCCGGCGGGTGGTGGTGACGCAACTCCCCTGATAGAGGCTGGTGAGCACTATGGCGCTGGCGGAGATGGCCATCTCGACACTCTCCAGCCCCAGCGCCAACCCGAGCCGGACCGTGGTCTGCTCTATGATGCGCCCCTCGGCACCATGCTGGGCCAGCAACTGACCCACCTTGACGATGATCCGGGTGATCTCTGTCTGTTGCTCCCGCGACAGCACCCTTCTTGGTGTGATACTTCTCATAATCCCTTAGAGTCGTAGCAAGATGAAATGTGCCGAGATATTACCTCAAGCGTTATATTCCTTCATCCATATCTGCGGATTTAGCGGGCCCCATGTTATTAAATGAGTGTGCAATGTGAATTTGCAGCAAATAAAAAACAAACCACCCTTTTTATTAACATTGGGTGGTTTGCGCTGAAGAAAATATTGAAAATAACGGAGCAGGGTGGCGACCAATAAATTATTTATTCCTCGGATGATCCGCCAGCACTATCACATTGTCTGGCGGCAGCCTCTCTTCGGCTTGCGCCAGAGACTCCTCCTGCAGCTGAATGATGTGGCGGCGCATGGTATACACGGAGTCGTGCATCATGTTGGCAATCCGGATGCAGCTGTCGAGATTGTTCCTGGCCAGACGGCGCTGGCAATCGATGCGAAACTGCAGGCCCCGCAACCGCCGCTGCCGATCCGGCCCCACCTGCGCTATCAGGGCCTCTATCTGCTGATGCAACAGGGCATCGAGCCGCTCCGGCTCGGCCAGGGCCCAGTGTTTGAGCGTATCAAAATCTGGCAGCTCCATATCCCCTCCTGGCCAGACGCCTCCCACATCCAAGTGCGACCACGCCCGGCACATCATTTCGCTGTCCATAGGAAGGTTATATAAGATAGTGGGGATTTGGGTCTGTCGGCTCCGAGTCACAGGAGTCCGCTTTTTCATCCAGTGGGCGGATATTGGGCGAGAGGAAAGATTAATTCTTTAGGATTCATGAAATTATAGTGATGCCCCATGCGTCACTTTTTTTATAAATTTTAAAGGCTTTTATGGCTCTTCTTATTCCCTATTCATCGATAGCGAATAGATCTGCTTTTCGTTCGACTCTCAATTTAGACCTTGCCATGTCGCACCCAAGCCGGTGGTTTAACATATCTCACTGATTATGTTATTTTATTTACCACTTTTTCCAATGACCAAGGGTTGAGCATGAGCAAGGCAAGAATCGGTATAGTCACCGTCAGCGATCGCGCCAGCGCGGGCATCTATGAAGATCTCTCCGGCAAGGCCATCATCGACACCCTTGACGCCTATCTGACCTCGGAGTGGGAACCCGTCTATCAGGTAATCCCGGATGAGCAGGATCAGATTGAGGCGACCCTGGTTCGGCTGGCGGATGAGGAGTCATGCTGCCTCATCGTCACCACGGGCGGCACAGGACCGGCCAAGCGGGATGTGACGCCGGAAGCCACCGAAGCCGTGTGCGATCGCATGATGCCGGGCTTTGGCGAACTGATGCGGGCCGAGTCACTCAAGTTCGTGCCCACCGCCATTTTGTCACGCCAGACCGCCGGCCTGCGCGGCAGCTCCCTCATCGTCAACCTGCCGGGCAAGCCCAAGTCCATCCGCGAGTGCCTGGATGCGGTCTTCCCCGCCATCCCCTACTGCATCGACCTGATGGACGGGCCCTATCTCGAGTGCGATGAAGCCGTCATCAAGCCATTCCGCCCCAAGAAATAGCTAAATGGACGGGGGATGTTAAGCCCCCGTCCCTCTCTTATTTACGGCCGTACACCTTGACCCCCGCCTTGCTCCCTTCCGAATTGCCATAAACCTCGATCCGCTTGATGCAGACCCGGCTGCCGAGGGACTTCCAGCCGGACTCCTGATCCTCTTTCAGGCTCTTGTCAAAATGCAGTGTCTTGCTGCGGTCATTGCCGTAGATCACCTTGACCCTGTCCAGGGTCAGCTCCCGCCCCGCCTTGACCATGATGGACTTGGCCGGACGACAGATGATGACGGGAATGATGGCAGCATGGTCGCCCACCCCCAGCAGCATGGTATTGCCCAGCCGAAATTCATCATCGGCCATGGCCGGGGACACAACCCCGCCGAGCAGCGCCATCGGCACCAGGATGCGCAAGGCGCGGGTAAAGGGGGATGAGAGATGAAGAGAAAACAGAGCTGACATTATGCCTCCTGAAAAAAGGGGCATGATAAGGGCCCATAGCCAAACCCAAGCTGTACTGGAGCTGTACCAGTGGGCAAGGCAATAGCCAGGCGAGGCTCATTCCGATGATGGCACCTCACGCCCGGGACCTGTGATGACAGGGACTCAGGCCCCCGTCATCACCTCTGGGGAGACTAGTTGCCCCACATGGTCATCAGCTGGGATTCCATGGCCTCTTCCGCCTCATCCGGCAGCGCGGCGAAGAAATCGAGCCCGGTCTGCTCCTCCACCGCATCCACAGTCACTATGTAGTCCGCAAGCCGGCTGGCCGACACATTCTCCTGGGGCAGGATGAAGGCGATGGCTTCCTGGTTGGCCACGTCCATCACCACCCTGTAATAGGCATGGGGCACAGTCACGCCATTGCCGATGGCGCCATCGGAATTGGTGAAGATGGGGCCCGTGATCACCTGGACATTCTCATAGGCGATGGCCCACTGCCGGGTCTTCTCCTCCAGAATGCGCCAGGCCCCCTGATTGAGGGCCGGCAACTGCGGCGTCATGTTGGTCAGCAGGAAGCTCTGCTTCATGGTGGTGGCGCTGGTGCGCATGTCCGCCGCGGGCGCCTGATGGCCGCGGTCAAAGCCCGAGCCCTTGTAGTCCGCCAGGGTGGCGCGGTACTGCACCGGCACCTCCTTGTCTTCGGCGAAGGCATCCTTGCGCGGCACCTGCCCCTGGGCGCTGGCCACCGTCATCCGGTAAGAGACCCAGTCAGAGACCTTGGTGTCGTAGTTGTAACCGGCGGCATAGCCCTCCCGGCACAACAGCTGACTGGATTGACCAGGCACTCCCAGGGCAACGTGATCCTTGCACTGGAAGCCCGCCGCCAGGGTCGGGAAAGTGGTGAGAGTAAATCCGATAGCCAGAACTAATTTATTGATATTATTCATTATTATGCCACTCCTTGTGTTAGGCGGAGTGATTTGACACCAGGTCGGATGAGCAAGGCAATCGCACAAATAGCGAGCAGTGCGGAAATGTGAGGGGGACGGCAGATCGGTGAAATCCCTGTCGCCAGCTGGGGGATTGCCATCCCGTCCTCGCTGTGACAGGAACGGCACTTTGACTTGGTTATCAGATAGATAGGCAGACAAAAAGCGGAGCCACCGGCTCCGCCACTCTCCTCATGTAGCTCAGCTCTTCACCTCAGGCCTGGGGGTATCGGGCCGGGACGGCGGCAGTATGGGCAGCACTATCTGCGGCTGCTCCCCGGTCAGGCTCTCGAGGTAGGCGGTCATGTCGTCGGCCTCCTGCTCGCTCAGGCGCTGGCCGAGCTGGATGTCCGCCATGATCTGCACCGCCTCCTTGAGATCCCAGACGGCGCCGTCGTGGAAGTAGGGGTAGGTCAGCTCTATGTTGCGCAGGGTGGGCACCTTGAACCAGCCGATGAGCTGCGGCTCGCCGGTCACGGCGCCGCGTCCCTGGGCAGGGTTGTCGGTCTGGTAGTGCTTGACCAGCCCCATCTTCTGGAAGGAGTTGCCACCTATGGCGACCCCGTTGTGGCAGGCGGTGCAGCCCTTCTCCTTGAACAGCTGGTACCCCTTCAGTTGCTGCGCCGTCAGCGCCTTGCCGTCCCCCTTCAGCCAGCGATCGAAGGGGGCATTGGGGGTGATCAGGGTCTCCTCGAAGGCGGCGATGGCATCGGTGACTTCATCTATGCCAAAGTCCGCCTTGCCGTAGACGGCATCGAAGCGGGCGCGGTACTCGGGCAGGGTATGCAGGGTGCCCACCGCCAGCTTGTGGGTGAAGGCCATCTCCAGCGGGTTCTCGATGGGCCCGGCCGCCTGCTCCTTCAGATCCTTGGCGCGACCATCCCAGAACTGCACGAAGTTGAGGCTGGAGTTGAGCACGGTCGGGGAGTTGATCGGCCCCTCCTTCCACTTGTGGCCGAGGGAGCTGACCTGATTGTCCACCCCGCCGGTCGCTAGGTTGTGGCAGGAGTTGCAGGAGATGGCATTGGATTTTGACAGTCTCGGTTCGAAGAACAGCATCTTGCCCAGCTCGACTTTCGCCGGGTCTTTCACCTTGGCGGCTTCGACCGCTTGTATCGGCTCACTCGCCCACCCCATCCCGGGCAAGGCCAGTGCCAGCAGCAGACAATATTTATTCATCTTTTTTCTCTCCCTTGAGTCTGCGAACAATCGCAGCCTCAGCCTGCCCGGGAAAGGCTGTCTCTTATTTGCCCAAGATCAATATGAGTTACAAAAAACTACAACAAAAACAATGGATTGATTTATTTTAGACGGAATAACGGCGGGGACTTGCGAGGTAAAAACAAGCTGAATTTCGATGCGTGAATTATGAGCTAATTCATCAGCAACGACAGCCTATTAATTAGATTGCTGTCATTGAATAAAGCGATTATTCAATATGCAGTGGCGACAGTCCATTAATTAGATCCATTTAATATGCATCATAAATATGGTCAGCTGTCGCCATAAATAATAAAGAAGCCGGTCTGAACTGCTGTTCCCCTTATTTCAGACGATGCCATTTGTTATTCCTTCACTTAATCAAGGAGGCGAATGGTTGTGCTTTTCAATCAAGATAAGGATATATGATGATAAAGTCCCTGCTGGCCGGCGCCCTGCTGCTCTGCCCCGCCGCCTTCGCCGCCACTGTGCACTGGGAATACAGTGGCGAGGCCGGCCCGGCGAAATGGGCAAGGCTGACCCCGGAGTTTGGCCAGTGCGCCGGCAGCAACCAGTCGCCGGTCAACCTCACGGCTCTGGTGGAGGCCGAGCTGGCGCCGCTGCAGTTCCACTACCTGCCAGGCGGCAAGACGCTGGTCAACAATGGCCACACGGTACAGGTCAACTATGCCCCCGGCAGCAACTTGCAACTCGACGGTATGGCGTTCGAGCTCAAGCAGTTCCACTTCCACGCCCCCAGCGAAAACCTCATCGAGGGCAGGTCCTACCCCCTGGAGGGGCACCTGGTCCACGCCAACGACAAGGGGGAGCTGGCGGTGGTAGCGGTGATGTTCGAGGCGGGCCGCGCCAACCCGGCCCTGAGCCAGGCCTGGCAGGCGCTGCCAGCCAAGGCGGGGGAAACTCGCGCCCTCAAGGTGCCGCTCTCGGCAGAGCAACTGCTGCCCACCCAGCGCGACTACTACCGCTTCAGCGGCTCGCTGACCACACCGCCCTGCTCGGAAGGAGTGCGCTGGCTGGTGATGAAGCAGCCGGTGCAGGTGAGTCAGGCCCAGATCGACGCCTTCAAGGCGGTGATGCACCACCCCAACAACAGACCCGTCCAGCCTCTCAACGGGCGCCAGGTGCTGCAATAGGGTTTTATGTAAGCGATTTTCGCAATAAAAAGAGGGCCTATTGGCCCTCTTTTGCATCTATCACAAAGATGTTTACAGGCTGGCGGCAATCTTTGCCCCCAGGGCGGCGTTGTTCAGCACCAGCTGGATGTTGGCCGCCAGGGAGTTGCCGCCGGTCAGCTCGCACACCCGCGCCAGCAGGAAGGGGGTGGATGCCTTGCCCTTGACGTCCTGCTCGTCCGCTTCCTGCAGCGCCTGGGCAATGGCCGCATCTATGTCGGCCTTGGGCATGGCAAACTGGGTCGGGATCGGGTTGGTGACCACGGCGCCACCGGCCAGCCCCAGCTCCCACTTGAGGCGCAGCGCCTCGGCAATGGCCGCCGGGGTGTCGAGGCGGTAATCCACCTTGAAGCCACTCTCGCGGGTGTAGAAGGCGGGCAGCTCATCGGTCTGGTAGCCGATGACGGGCACCCCCTGGGTCTCCAGGTACTCCAGGGTCAGGCCGATGTCGAGTATCGACTTGGCACCGGCGCAGACCACGGCCACCGGGGTCTGGGCGAACTCCTGCAGATCCGCCGAGATGTCGAAGGTCTCCTGGGCGCCGCGGTGCACGCCGCCGATGCCGCCGGTGGCGAACACCCGGATCCCCGCCATGGCGGCGATGATCATGGTGGAGGCTACCGTGGTTGCCCCCAGCCCCTTGTTCGCCAGCACGAAGGGGATATCCCGTCGGCTGCACTTGGTGGCGGCGTGACCGGCCTTGCCCAGCGCCTCCAGCGCCCCCGCATCCAGCCCCACCTTGAGGCGGCCATCCAGAATGGCGATGGTGGCCGGCACGGCGCCGTTGTCGCGCACCACCTGCTCCACCTGGCGCGCCGTCTCCACGTTCTGCGGATAGGGCATGCCGTGGGAGATGATGGTGGACTCCAGGGCTACGACGGGTTTGCCGGCGGCCAGGGCCGCAGCGACTTCAGGTTGGATATCGAGGTAAGCGTTCAACATGGGTACTCCTCCAGCATGCGTTCAACGGCGGCCTTGGATAGGCCGGAAAAGACGGTATCGGAACAATTGACGGTGAGGGCGGCGCAGCCGAGGGCGAAACGGGTCGTCTCCATGATGCCCTGCTCCTGCAACCAGGCGTGGGCCAGCCCTGCCATGAAGGCATCGCCACCGCCGGTCACGTTGACGACGGGGCTGCCGAGCACGGGCAGATGGCCCTGGCACTCCCCGTCGCTGTAGAAAATCCCCTGATCCCCGAGGCTCAGGAACAGCCGCTGCACCCCTGCCCGGTGGAACCAGGCCGCCGCCATGGGCCAGGTATCTGGCCCAGCTATGGTGAAGCCGCACAGCTGCTCGGCCTCGCTGCGGTTCGGTTTGAGGGTGTGGATCCGATGCAGCCAGGGGCGGATCTTCTCCACCTTGGCCACAGAGACGGTGTCGACGAAGATGATGTGCTCACCCTGACGCTCGAACAGCCAGTCCAGGGTGTGGGTGGCGAGATTGGTGTCCAGCACCCAGAGCCGGGCCGCGCCAAGGAAACCGCTGAGCGGGGTAAGCCTGGCCGGGGTGAGTTCGTCGATGATGCCCATGTCGTTGACGGCGCAGCTCATCTCGCCGCTGCCATCGTGCAGGCTGAGGTAACAGGAGGTCGCCTGCCCCTCCAGCACCAGCGTCTGGCGCACGTCGACGCCGGCGCGCTGGCTCACCTCCAGCAGGTGATGACCGTACTGATCGTTGCCCACAGCCGTCAGCAGCCGGGTGTCGGTGCCGAGCCGCGCCAGGTTCTCGGCTATGTTGCGCCCCACCCCGCCGGCGGAGGTGCGGACCCGGCCCGGGTTGGAGTCGCCGATGCGCAGGTTGTCGTGGCTGCAGCCACAGATGTCCATGTTGGCGCCGCCGATCACCACGGCGTAGGGGCCTTCTCGCAGCACATAGCCGCGCCCCTGCACATAGCCCTGGCGCATCAGGCTGGAGATGTGACTCGCCAGCGCGGAGCGGCTGATACCCAGCCTGTCTGCCAGCTCCTGCTGGGCAATCATGGGATCCTGGCGCAGCAGGGCGAGGATCTCTTGTTCACGTTCCGTCATAGACAAACATCCAGTTGCAAACGTTTGTCCATTATTTCCGAAAAACGTTTTCCCGCCATCCTCTCGTGCAAGAAATGTCGGGTCAGCCACAAAAAATCACCGGGCAAGCCCGGTGATCCTTCATGGGATATGTGCGGCGCACTCAGCCCAGCCGCGCGACACTCAGGGCTGGATGGTCCAGACAGCGACCGTCCATCAGGGCATAGCGCTGCTTGTAATGTCGGGTCAGCAACAAGAACATCACCGGGCAAGCCCGGTGATCCTTCATGGAATATGTGCGGCGCACTCAGCCCAGCCTCGCGACACTCAGGGCCGGATAGTCCAGACAGCGACCGTCCATCAGGGCATAGCGCTGCTTGTAATGTCGGGTCAGCAACAAGAACATCACCGGGCAAGCCCGGTGATCCTCAATACGATATACACGACCCCCTCAGCCCAGTTGCACCCAGACAGCGCCCTCATCCAGCCGCACCGGCCAACAGGCGACACTCAGGGCAGGATCGTCCAGGCAGCGGCCATCCATCAGGGCGTAGCGCTGCTTGTAGAGCGGCGAGGCGACCACGGGCTCGCCCCCGGCGTCCCCCACCAGGCCGCGCCCCAGCACGGCCACGCCGGCCAGAGGGTCCACCCCGTCCAGGGCATAGACCCGCCCCCCGAGGCGAAACAGCGCCAGCACCCGCCCCTCCAGCCAGGCGCTGCGCCCGGCCTGCTCCGGCAGGGCAGCCAGCTCGCACACCCTATGCCACTGCCCATGCTCGGGGTGCGCTGTGCCTTCCTTGAAATCCTTCATACCACCTCCTTGATACTGATATCCGGCACCCACTGGCCCCGCTCCTCACGGCGCGGCGGCGTCTCGTCCTCGGGCCGGTTGACGAAGGCCTCGAACAGCTTCAGCTTGTCCGGATCCGCCAAGGTGCTCTTCCACTCGCACTGCCAGGTGCCGACTATCTCTCCCATCATGGCCTCCAGCTCGGCCCCTATGCCGAGCCTGTCCTCGATGATCACCGACTTGAGGTAGTCGAGCCCCCCCTCCATGCTCTCCATCCAGACCGAGGTACGCTGCAACCGATCCCCGGTGCGCACGTAGAACATCAGCAACCGGTCTATGTAGCGGATCAGGGTCTGCTCGTCGAGGTCGGTGGCAAACAGATCGGCGTGGCGCGGCCGCATGCCGCCGTTGCCGCACACATAGAGGTTCCAGCCCCGCTCGGTGGCGATGACGCCTATGTCCTTGCTCTGGGCCTCTGCGCACTCCCGGGTGCAGCCGGAGACCGCAAACTTCAGCTTGTGGGGGGCCCGCAGCCCCTTGTAGCGGTGCTCCAGGGTCTGGGTCAGGGTCATGGAGTCCTGCACCCCGTAGCGACACCAGGTCGAACCGACGCAGGACTTCACGGTGCGCACCGACTTGCCGTAGGCCTGGCCAGTCTCGAAGCCCGCCGCCACCAGCTCGCCCCAGATGGCGGGCAGCTGGTCGACCCGGGCACCGAAGAGATCTATGCGCTGGCCACCGGTGATCTTGGTGTAGAGGCCGTACTTGCGCGCCACCTCCCCTATGGTGATGAGGCCGTCCGGGGTGATCTCCCCACCCGGGATGCGCGGCACCACTGAGTAGGTGCCGTCCTTTTGCAGGTTCGCGAGGAAGGCGTCGTTGGTGTCTTGCAGGCCACGGTGGGGCTTCTCCAGCACATGCTCGTTCCAGAGGGACGCCAGTATGGAGGCCACCGTCGGCTTGCAGATGTCGCACCCCAGCCCCTGGCCGTGCTTGTCCCGCAGCGCCTCGAAGCTCTTCAGCTCGCCGACCCGGGCCAGGTGATAGAGCTCCTGGCGGCTGTAGGCGAAGTGCTCGCACAGCCCCTTGTCCGCCTCGACCCCGATCTCGCTCAGGGTCTGCTCCACCACCTGCTTGAGCAGGTTGCCGCAGCCGCCGCAGCCGGTGCCCGCCCTGGTGCAGCTCTTGACCGCCGAAAGCTCGTGGTTGCCCGCCCGAACGGCGGCCACCACCTCCCCCTTGCTGACGTTGTGGCAGGAGCAGAGGATGGCGCTGTCCGGCAGCACCAGGGGCGCGGGGGCAGCCCCCACCTCCCCCACCAGCAGGGAGAGCGGCGGCTGGGGCAGCGCCACCCCGTTCTGGTAGTACTGCAGCAACCGCTCATAATCGGTTCCGTCCCCCACCAGGATGGCGCCGAGCAGCCGATTGCCCTCGCCGTCGGTCACCAGCTTCTTGTAGATGCCCTTGACCCTGTCCAGCAGCAGCAGCTCCTGGGCCCCGGCGGTGCTGGCGTGGGCGTCGCCGATGGAGCCCACGTCCACCCCCATCAGCTTGAGCTTGGTGGACATGTCGGCCCCCACGAAGCGGCTCTCGCCGCCACACAGGCTGGCCACGGCGGCCCGGGCCATCTGGTAGCCGGGGGCCACCAGGCCGAAGATGCGCCCCTGCCAGAGCGCGCACTCGCCGATGGCGAGGATGGCGGGATCCGAGCTGTGGCAGCCGTCGTCGATGCAGATGCCGCCGCGCTCCCCGACCTCCAACCCTGATTGACGGGCCAGGGCGTCGGCGGGGCGTATGCCGGCGGAGAACAGCAGCACGTCGGTCTCAAGATGAGAGCCGTCCTTGAAGCGCAGGCGGTGGCGAGCCTGCTCCCCCTGCTCTATGCACTCTGTGGCCTTCTCCACCAGCACCTCGACCCCGAGGGCCTGAATTTTGTCTCGCAGCACGGCGCCGCCGCTCTCGTCGAGCTGCACCGGCATCAGCCGCGGGGCGAACTCCACCACCTGGGTCTTGAGACCGAGCAGGCGCAGGGCGTTGGCCGCCTCCAGCCCCAGCAGGCCGCCGCCGATCACCACGCCGCTGCGGGCCTGGGCGCAAGCATCGCGGATGGCGGCGAGATCCCCCAGGGTGCGGTAGACGAAGCACCCCTCCCGCTGGTGGCCGGGGATGGGGGGCACGAAGGGCACTGAGCCGGTCGCCAGCACCAGACGGTCGTAAGGGAACTGCTCGCCGTTGGCCAGCGTCAGGGTGCGGGCGGCTCTGTCGAGCACCTCCACCCCGGCCCCCAGCCGCAGTTCGACCCCCTGCGCCTCATACCAGGCGGGATCCGCCATGCGCAGCGCCTCCGGGGCCTTGCCGCCGAACACCTCGGAGAGGTGCACCCTGTCGTAGGCGGAGTCCGGCTCGGCCCCGAATACGGTCACCTCGAAGCGCGCCAACCCGCCGGCCGCCACCAACTGCTCGATAAAGTGGTGACCCACCATGCCGTTGCCCACCACCAGCAGGCGCTGCTTTTCGGTGGATCCGGTGCTCTGGCTATCGATCAGGTCCATGCCGTCGCCTACCACCCACTGTTGCTCTTTGTCAGCCATATCTCTCTTCCTTGAATCCGTTTGGCTCAGGCACGCAGCTTGCTGCGCACTTTCTCGGCCGCCTTGAGGGGGGTCACCTTGCGCTGCTTCTCGTAGAGGAAGCGCAGCACCTGCTGGCGCAGCTTGTGGTAGTGGGGATCGTCCGCCAGGGCGACCCTGTCCCTGGGCCTTGGCAGGTCCACTGTCAGGATCTCCCCGACTGTGGCACTGGGGCCGTTGGTCATCATGCAGATGCGATCGGAGAGCAGCACAGCCTCGTCCACGTCGTGGGTGATCATGATGACGGTGTTGCCAAGCTCCGCCTGAATAGCCATCAGGGCATCCTGCAGATGGGCCCGGGTCAGGGCATCGAGGGCGCCGAACGGCTCGTCCATCAGCAGCACCTTGGGGGAGAGCGACAGCGCCCGGGCGATACCGACCCGCTGTTTCATGCCCCCCGACAGCTCGTGGGGCATCTTCCGGCTGGCGTGGTCCATCTGCACCAGGGAGAGGTAGTAGTCCACCCGCTCCGAAGCCGCCCGCCGGTTCGGCTCAACCTGCCCCACCGCCAGCGCCACGTTCTGCTGGACGCTGAGCCAGGGCAGCAGGGCATGGTTCTGGAACACCATGGCCCGCTCGGGCCCGGGGCCCGCCACCTCGCGGCCATCGAGTATGATGCCGCCGAGGGTCGGCTCCAGCAGTCCGGCCACCAGGTTGAGCACTGTGCTCTTGCCGCAGCCCGAGTGACCTATGAGGGAGACGAACTCCCCCTTCTCGATGCGCAGGTTGACCCGGCTGAGGGCTTCGAAGCTGCCCTGCTCCGTCTCGAACGAGATGCCGACGTCGCTTATCTCCAGATAACTCTTCATTGGCTCTTCTCCTGCCTGAATAGGAATGTGATTAACGCAGTACCTGGCCACTGTTGCCGGGCCTGTGCTGCCTTGGCTGCCCTAGCGCAAGACCTGGCGCTTGTCCCAGGAGAGCCACTGCTGCAGGGCCAGCATGCCCCTGTCCAGGGCGCAGCCGATGAGGCCTATGGTGATCACAGCCACCATGATGCGGGCCAGGGAGGCCGATCCGCCGCTCTGGAACTCGTCCCACACGAACTTGCCGAGCCCCGGGTTCTGGGCCAGCATCTCGGCCGCGATCAGCACCATCCAGGCCACCCCCAAGGAGAGCCGCAGCCCGGTGAAGATCATGGGCAGGGCGCCGGGCAGCACTATGCGCCGCACATGGGTCACGAAAGAGAGCCGCAGCACCCGGCTGACGTTGTGCAGATCCCTGTCCAGCCCCGCCACCCCCACCGCCGTGTTGATCAGGGTCGGCCAGAGGGAGCAGAGGGTCACCGTCAGGGCCGAAGTGAGGAAGGACTTGGCGAGCCAGGGGCTGGGGTTGGCGTAGAGGGCGCTCACCACTAGCGTGATGAGGGGCAGCCAGGCCAGGGGTGACACCGGCTTGAGCAGCTGGATCACCGGATTGGCGGCGCGATAGAGCCCCTGATTCATGCCGAGCAACACCCCGCACGGGATGGCGATCAGGGTCGCCAGCCCAAAGCCGCACAACACTGTGAGCAGGCTGGTGGCTATCTGATCGAAGAAGGTGGGACGCCCTGTGTAGGGGCGCAGCTTCACCTCGGCCGCCGGATCCGCCGCCAGCCTTGCCGCGTTGCGCGCCTGCTGGCGCTCGAGGAAGGCCGCCGCCTTGTCCCGCTCGGCCAGGTGATCCTGGCCCAGGGACCAGAACTGGCTGGCGGTGGCCACCGGCCCAGGCAGGGTGCCCAGACTGGTCTGCACCTGGCTCGCCCCCCACTGCCAGAGGCCGAGGAAGAGCAGCACGCCCAGCAGGGGCTGCACCATGACTTTCCAGTTGACGGCTTTCCAATGGATGAGTGGCCACTTGTGTCGGTTCATTGGGTTCTCCTTGCTCATTGCACCCGCTCATCGCCCTTGAGGCCGATGGCAAACTGCTGCAGATAGGCGTTGGGGTGGCGGCCGTCGTAGATCAGGCCGTCGATGAAGCCATCCTGGGGGCCGCGATAGCCCTGCTCGCTGGCAAAGTCCGGGAAGTCGGTGGCCTTGAGCTTGCCCTCGGCGATCAGCGCCTCAGCGGCCTGGCGATAGACGCCCGGCTGGTAGACGGCCTTGGCCGCCTGCTCGAACCAGGCGTCCGGCTTGGCCTCGGGGATCTGGCCCCAGCGCCGCATCTGGGTCAGATACCAGATGGCGTCCGAGTAGTAGGGGTAGGTAGCGTGGTGGCGGAAGAAGACGTTGAAATCCGGCAGCTGACGCTTGTCCCCCTTGGCGTACTCGAAGGTGCCGGTCATTGAGTTCGCAATCACCTGCTCGTCGGCCCCCACGTACTCGGGTTTGGCCAGCAGCTTGGCCGCCTCGCGCCTGTTGCCGTTTTGCTCCGCATCCAGCCACCAGGCCGCCCGCAGCAGCGCCTTCACCAGCCGGACATGGGTGTTGGGGTGGCGCTCTGCCCACTCCCGGGTGACGCCGAACACCTTCTCCGGGTTGTTGCGCCAGATCTCAAGGTCGGTGATGACGGGCACCCCTATGCCTCTGGCGACCGCCTGCTGGTTCCAGGGCTCCCCCACGCTGTAGCCAGCTATGGTGCCAGCCTCCAGGGTGGCGGGCATCTGGGGTGGCGGCGTCACCGAGAGCAGCACGTCAGCCTGACGCTGGCCCGAGTTGTCGCCAAGCTTGGGCGCGTAGAAGCCGGGGTGCAGGCCGCCCGCCGCCAGCCAGTACCTGAGCTCGTAGTTGTGGGGGGAGACGGGGAACACCATCCCCATGTTGAAGGGCTTGCCCCCCTGACGGTACTCCGCCACCACGGGCTTGAGGGCCGCGGCGCTCACAGGGGGCGGCACCTGGCCCGCCTTCGCCTTGGGCAGCTGGGGGGCCATGGCTGCCCAGACGCTGTTGGCAACCGTGATGGCGTTGCCGTTGAGATCCATGGCAAAAGCCGTCACCAGCTCGGCCTGAGTGCCGATGCCGATGTGGGCCGCCAGGGGCTGGCCCGCCAGCATCTGGGCGCCGTCCAGCTCGCCGTCTATCACCCGATCCAGCAGTATCTTCCAGTTCGCCTGAGCTTCCAGGGTCACGTAGAGCCCCTCGTCCTCGAAGTAGCCCCGCTCGTAGGCCACCGCCAGCGGCGCCATGTCGGTCAGCTTGATGAAGCCGAGCCTCAGCTCCTCCTGCTCCGGAGCCCCCAGCGCCAGCGTCGGCAGTGACAGCAGCGCCAGCAGCAGACCCGCACATCCTTGTCTCTTGTTCATTCGCCTTCCTCGCTCAGATCACAGTCATGGGCGGCCATTCCCCTGCGCCGTTGCAGGGTCGCGGCCAAAAAAAAACCTCACCGATCCGGGATCGGTGAGGCCTCTTTGCCCTGTTGCGAGTGACGGGCCCGTGGGTGCCATCACTCCTTGTCTTCTGGGTAATCCACTTTCCGTGCCAAATTGGCCAAGCCGCCAAAACTGGCCCTATTCCGCCTTTTTCCTCCCGCTTTGCCTTCTCGTTTGCCTCAATTAGGCGCAGTTGCACCAAAACGGTTTGCCAGCGGAGCGCTCAGGCGGGCAGTGCCTGCAGCAGTTGCCGCGCCAGCTCCCCCAGGCTCAGGTGGCGGCTCATGGCGGTGCTGCGCATCAGGCGGTAGGCCTGCTCTTCGTCCAGCCCCTGATGGCGCATCAGGCGCCCCTTGGCCTGCTCGATAAGCCGCCGCTCCTCCAGCTTCTGGCGCAGCTCGCTCTCGGTCTGCATCAGGGCCTGCACCATGGCCAGCTGGCTGCGGGCGAGCCGCAGCCACTGCTCCACCGGCTCCCGCTCGCCGCAAGGGTGGGGTACCAGCAGCACCCCCTGCTGCAACAGGGCGAGCTGGGTGTCGCCCCCGAGCCGCTCGCAGAACAGCAGGCGCGGCAAGCCCGGCCAGAGGGAGAGGCCGAGGCGCACCTCGGCGCCGAACTGGCGGCAACTGACCAGCAGGGCGTCCCCCTGCTCCATCGGGGTCAGCAGCTGGCGGGTGTCGAGTATCCTGGGCTGATGGCCGTAGTGGCTCACCAGCAGGGCCAGGCGATTGGCCTGACCCGGATCATCGGCGTGGATCAGCAGGCGGGAGGGGGGGCCATCCTGGCCCCGGGGAAGAGTAGTCATGGCGCTCCTTGCCAACGGCTATCGCAACGTGTCTGCTGAACATGCCGCAACATGAAGGCCAACTATTTGAATCTACCTCCTTTTTATCTATCCAGAGGTAGTGGGGGTAGAGGGGAAACCCCGGCTCAGGCCACCCGCTCCATGGTCTGGTTCAGCAGGGCCTGCAGCTCGGCGCCCAGGTTCACCACCTCCCCCATGATCATCAGCACTGGGCTCTGGCCGAGCAGGGCACGGGCGGCCTGCTCCAGCCCCTCCAGCCGGGCGTGATGGACCTGCTGGCGCGCACTGCACCCGGCCACCACCAGGGCCACCGGCAGATCCCCGGATGCCCCTGCCGCCAGCAGCCCCTGCCGGATCTGGGCCGCCCGCTCCAGCCCCATGTAGAACACCAGGGTGTGGCCGGCCCGGGCCAGCCCCTGCCAGCCTCTATAGTCCCCCTCGTCCATCAGGTGGCCCGTCACCAGGGTCAGGGAGCGCGCCAGTCCCCTGTGGGTCAGGGGGATCAGGGTGCTGGCGGCGCAGCCCAGGGCCGCCGTGATGCCGGGCACCAGCTCGGCCTCTATGCCGTGGCGGGCCAGGTGCAGCGCCTCCTCCCCGCCCCGGCCGAACACCAGGGGATCCCCCCCCTTGAGACGCACCACCCGCTTGCCGGTGCGAGCCAGGGCCAGCAGCAAGGCGTTGATCTCCTCCTGGGTGGGGCTCGGCTCACCGCAGCGCTTGCCCACATCGAAGCGGGCCGCCCCCTGGGGAATGCGGGCCAGGATCTCGCTCCCCACCAGGCGGTCATAGACCACCACCTCAGCCGCCTCTATGCGGTGCAGGGCGCGCAGGGTCAACAATTCGAGGGGCCCTGGGCCCGCTCCCACCAGACTGATTTGGCTCATCTCACACTCCTTGTGTTGCTGCCCAGGGCTCAGGCCTGGGCGATAAAAACATGCTTGATCAACAGCTTGTCGATCTCGGGCAGACAGGTACCGCAGTTGCTGCCGCAGCCGAGCAGAGCCTGCAGCCCCGCCAGCTCGCTCACCCCCTGCCGGGTGATGGCATCGACGATGCGCTGCTCCGACACCCGCAGGCAGGAGCAGACCAGCCGGCTCTCCCCGGCCAGGGCCAGGCTCAGGGTCTGGCTCAGGGCCCCCGCCTGCAGCGGCGTACCGAGCAGGCTGGCCAGCAGATCGACCTTGATGTCAGGGCGCTGCTCCCCCACCAGCAATATGCCCTCGATGCGATCCCCGGCCAGGGCCAGGGCGAGCCAGCCCTCCTTCATGGGCAGCCGCAGCCAGTGCCCCTCTGCCCCCAGCCGCTGCCACAACCCCTGGGGGCTGTCGGACCAGGAGGCCAGCAGGGTGCAGTTGCCCTCGGGCAGGGGGCGCCTGGCCCACCAGTCCACCGGCTCGCGCCACTCATGGCGGCCGCACCAGAGCCCCTGCCAGCGGGTGGCTTGCGCCCTGGCCTGCACCCGCCCCTGTTTGAACATGGGCTGGCCCGAGAGGGGATCCACCACGGCGGCGATGAGACGGTTGACCGCCCCCTGGCTGCACTGGCTGTCGGTCCAGTGCATGGGCAGGAAGGCCTCCCCCTCCCTGAGTCCCTCGTCCAGCCCCACCAGCAGCAGGGCCTCCCCGAGCTCGTTGTAAAGGCGCACCAGATCCCCCTCCCTGACGCCGAGCGCCAGCAGGCTGGCGGCACCCACCCGCACCCTGGGCCAGGGCTCGGCCTCCTGCAACCTGGGCACGTGACCGGTGCGGGTCATGGTGTGCCACTGATCCCGCAGCCGCCCGCTGTTGAGGAGCAGGGAGAGATCCTCCCCCGGGGCGGCGGCCTCCGGCTGGGGGGGGAAGTGCTGGGCCAGGGGCAGCAGGCGGGCCCGCCCGTCCGGGGTGGCAAAGCACCCGTCCTCGAACAGACGGGCTCGCCCCTTTGGCCAGTCGGCGTTGACGGGCCAGCTCAGGGGGGCGAGTGCCTCGAACTCGGCGCGGCTAAGATCCGCCAGCCCCGAGATGTCGAACTGGCGGGCCCCTTCGTTCTCGAAGCCGGAGAGGGCGGCGTGCTCACAGAAGATCTCGTGCTCGTGCTCATAGGCGAACCCCTCGCCAAAGCCGAGCCGGCGGGCGAGCTGGGTCAGGGCCCACCAGTCTGGCCTGGCCTCCCCAGGCAGGGGCAGGAAGGCGCGCTGGCGGCTGATGGTGCGCTCGGAGTTGGTGACTGTGCCGCTCTTCTCCCCCCAGGCGGCGGCGGGCAGCAGCAGGTGGGCGAGGCGCGCCGTGTCGGTATTGGCCGTCACCTCGGAGACCACCAGCAGCTCGCAGCGGCTCAGGGCTTCGCGCACCCGGTTGCCGTCCGGCAGGGAGACCGCCGGGTTGGTGCCGAGCACCCAGAGGGCACGGATCTCCCCCCGGTGCACCGCCTCGAACAAGGCCACCGCCTTGTGCCCAGGCCCGCGCACCATGGTCGGGCTTCCCCAGAAGCGCTGCACCCGATCGCACTCGGCCTCGCCAAAGCCCATGTGGGCGGCGAGCTGGGTCGCCAGGCCGCCCACCTCGCGCCCCCCCATGGCATTGGGTTGCCCCGTCATGGAGAAGGGGGCAGCCCCCGGCTTGCCGATGCGGCCGCACAGCAAGTGGGCGTTGATGATGGCGTTGGCCTTGTCCACCCCCTGGTTGGACTGGTTGATCCCCTGGCAGAACAGGGTGACAGTCCTGGGGGTGCGAGCAAACAGCTGGTAGAAGCCAAGCAAGTCGCTGCGGGAGAGGCCGCAACTGCGGGCCACCTCGTCCAGTTGCCAGGCCGGATCGTCCAGCGCCACCGCCAGTGCCTCGAAGCCGCTCACATGCTGCGCCACATAGGCCTTGTCCCAGCCGTCGCTGTCGAGCAGATAACGGCACAGGCCGTTCCACAGCGCCACGTCGCTGCCGGGCTTGAGGGCCAGATGCAGATCCCCCTGCTCCGCCGTCATGGTGCGGCGGGGATCCAGCACCACCAGCCTTAGCTCGGGGCGGCGCGCCCGCGCCTGCTGCAGGCGGCGAAACAGCACAGGGTGGGTCCAGGCGGTATTGGCGCCGGTGAGCACCACCAGATCCGCGAGCTCCAGATCCTCGTAGCAGGCGGGCACCAGATCCTCCCCGAAGGCGCGCTGATGGGCCACCACAGCCGACGACATGCAGAGCCGGGAGTTGGTGTCCACGTTGGCGCTGCCCAGATACCCCTTCATCAGCTTGTTGGCGACGTAGTAATCCTCTGTGGTGAGCTGGCCCGACAGGTAGATGCCGATGGCTTGCGGCCCGGACTGGGCCATGATGGCGGCAAGGCGATCCGCCAGGGTATCGAGGGCCTCCTCCCAACCGATGCGCTGCCCCATCCAGCGCGGATAGAGCAGACGGTCGGGGAAAGCCAGGCTCTCCAGCAGGCTGGCCCCCTTGACGCAGAGGGCGCCCGCGTTGGCCGGATGCTGTTCATCCCCCTGCAGCTGCCAGCTCTCCCCCTCCCGGCTGAGCCGGATGCCACACCCCACTCCACAATAGGCACAGGTGGTCTTCATTCCCTCGCTCCTTGTCGCCGGCGGCCCCGGGGGCCGCCTCCTTGTCCTGTTCGATGACGGCCACATAAAAAAGCGTCCGCCCCCCTGCGGGGACGGACGCCGTTGTCCGGATGCCTCGATCATCTTGTCTGGGGAAGTGACTGCAAAGCCCGCGCCAGGATGCAAGGTGCGTCGCCATTGGGCGCCAGGGCGCAGGGCTGCGCCAGGGCGGTGCAACTGCTCCCTTGTTGGGCCCGCCGGGCGGGAGTCGGCACCACAGGCTGGGCAAGGGGCCCACCGGGGGTATAATGCGCCGCCACAGAGGAGAACGAGATGAAAGAGTCAGGTTACGGCGCCGCAGAGCGGGTCGATGCGCGGCCGGATGCGGCCCCCGAGTATTGCGCCATCGGGCTGGTCAACCCCAAGTCACCGGAGAACGTGGGGGCCGTGATGCGGGCCGCCGGCTGCTACGGGGCAGAAGAGGTCTACTACACGGGTCAACGCTTCGAGCTGGCGCGGCGTTTTGCCACCGACACCAAGCAGATGGTGGAGAAGATCCCCCTGCTCGGGGTCGAGGATCTGCTGGCCTTCGTCCCCGATGGCTGCACCCCTGTGCTGGTGGATCTCATCGAGGGAGCCACCTCGCTGCCGGACTACGAGCACCCCGAGCGGGCCTTCTACATCTTCGGCCCTGAGGATGGCACCCTGGAGCTCGCCCGCTTCGCGGCGGTGAAGGAGGTGGTCTATGTACCGACTCAGGGTTGCATGAACCTCGCTGCCTCGGTCAATGTGATCCTCTACGATCGGCTGGCCAAGAAGCTGAGGGCTGTGTAAGAAGGTGATCAAGGTGGCCGGACCGCAGGCCGCCTCAATCCTGTGATGGCGCCTCCCTGCGCACCCTCGCCTCCTGCTCCCTGATAAAGTCCAGGTAGTCGTCGTAGAGCCGGTTTTCCCGATAGATCCCTGCCAGGGTCCCCTGCCTTATAAGGGTGCGCATGCCCGGATCCCAGAGCCCGTGCAACTGCCTGCCCTTCTCGTTATCGGCGAAGATGGGGTAGGTCGGGATCCAGCGCAGGTGCACCTGTGCCAGCTCGGTCGGGAGGGCCTCCTTGGGGTAGAGGGCGCCGTCGGTCAGGTAGTAGCGGTAGCGCCCCTTGAGCAGCAATTGCAGCGCCATCTCATGGCTGTCTATCTCGTACCAGCGCATCGGCACCGGGATGAACTTGTCGAAGGCCCAGCCCCGCAGCCAGAGCACCTCCTGCGCCTTCAGGCTGTGCTCGCCGTCCCAGTGCGGCAACCAGCGACGCTGCATCACCACATTCACGTTGTCGGCCGAGTCGGGGTAATCGGGCTGATGAGCGCCCTTCACCTCTCCCCGATAGACCCCCATCGCCATGTCCCCCCCCTTCTGCGACACCACCGCCAGCGCCCGCTTGTAAGGGACCAGATGGGGGCGCACCACATACCCCTCGGGCTCGTAGATGGCACGCACTATGTCCAGATAGACCCCTTTGCCATCCTTCTGGCAGAAGCCGGGCCAGTCATCGCAATAGACATCCAGGGTATCGGCCCGCACGGGCCAGATGAGCAGCAGGCAGCAGAACAGAAAAAGACGAACCATGGGTTTCCTCAGTGGTATGACCGTCGGCAGGCACTCAGCGCCAGACGGCCCGTTCAAGCATACTGATAGCATAGAAAGCCAGCCTGCCTGGTTACATTTTTCCCGATTTTGCGAGCGAGTCGAGGGTTATTGCCCCCTCGATCGGTATCATGGATCATAAGATTCATTAGTGACCTAACTGAGGGGAGCCTTCTCATGCCAACCATCAAATCCCTGCTCTGTCCCGTCGATTTTTCCGAGATGTCCAAGGCCGTGCTCGACTACGCCGTCTTCATGGCCCAGAGCCATCAGGCCGAGCTCAAGCTGGTCCACGTGGTGGATCAGCTGCACGGTTTCGACAGCTACAAGATCCTGCACATGACCGCCATCGAGATCACCCATGAGATGGAGCGTCAGGCCAAGAGCCAGCTCAAGGAGCTGGTCGCCAGCCTGCCCATCCCGGCCAAGTTCGAGGTGCGCTTCGGCCGCGCCGCCGACGAGATAGTGATCCAGGCGAAGGAAGACAAGGTGGATCTGCTGGTCATGGGCAGCCACGGTCGCTCCGGCATCAGCCACCTGCTGGTGGGCAGCGTGGCGGAATCCGTGGTGCGTCACGCTCCCTGCCCCGTGCTGGTGGTGCGCAAGTAACCCCAACCCCCGACCGGAAGGACAGCATATGCTGGCCTTTTTGCTCTCTATGCCCCCTCAACCGTGGGCATAGATGACGCTGCCCCCCTTGATGGTGTCTATGATGGCCCTGGACTGCTCTCGCGGCAGGGCCGGGCAACCCCAGCTGCGGCCCAGCTTGTCATATTTTTGCAAATGCCTCGGGCTGGCATAGTCAGCCCCGTGTACCACTATGGCGCGCTTGCGGGCATTGCTGTTCTTGCCGGGGCTCAGGCCGTCCAGGCGCAGGGAGTAGCCGTGCTTGCCCTGATAGGTCTCGGCGGTACGATAGACCCCGAGGGAGCTCTGGCGGGAGTTGAGCTGGTTGGAGAACTGGCGCGCGGCCAGCTCCCCCGAATTGCGACCGTGGCTGACCCAGGTGTGGTAGAGCAGCTTGTGACGCTTCACGTCGATGACGAAGAGGCGGCGCATGGTCGAGGGTTTGCTGTAGTCGATGATGGTGAGTATGGGTTTGCGCTTGTGGCGCACATCTTGATAGCCCTGCAGGGCCTTGCGGAATACCTGCTTGTCCAGCTTACCCGCCAGACCCAGCTGGCGATAGAGATCCTGATCCCAGCTGGCGTGGCCCTGGCTGCTGAAGCAGAGCGCCCCCAGCAGCAGCGGCAACCCCAGCCAGAGGCTGGCCAGCCGCGACATCCAATACTGTCGCTTCATCCTTGAAGTCGCTCCCCTTCCTGAACTGGCGCTCTGAATGACGCCATGTCTCGCTGGATAGTTATATGCAAGCCACTGATAGTGCGCAATAAAAAACCACAAAAATGCCGACCTGAGTCGGCATTGACGGCAATATGTTGACGACCTTGCTCAGGCACGGATCAGGTAGTCCGCCTGACCGACCCATTTGTAGCTGGTCAGCTCGGTCAGCCCCATGGGGCCCCGGGCGTGCAGCATCTGGGTAGAGACAGCGACTTCCGCCCCCAGGCCAAACTGACCACCGTCGGTGAAGCGGGTGGAGGCGTTGACGTAGACAGCCGCAGAGCCGGCGCCGTTGACGAAGCGCTCCGCATTGGCCAGGTCGTTGGTCAGGATGGCATCGGAGTGGCCGGCATTGTGCTCGCGCATGTGGGCCAGCGCCTCGTTGACGTCAGCCACCAGCTTGACCCCCAGGGTCAGCCCCAGCCATTCGGTGTCGAAATCTTCCGCTCCCGCCTCGCACAGGTTGTCGGCCCCTGCCAGCAGTGGCATGGCGTTGGCGGCGCCCACCAGGGTCACCTTGCGCTCGTTCATCAGGGAGACCAGCTGCGGCAGGAAGCGGGCGGCGATCTGCTCGTGGACCAGCAAGGTATCGAGGGCGTTGCAGGCGGAGGGGCGCTGCACCTTGGCGTTGTCGATGACCGCCAGGGAGCGTTCCAGATCGGCGCTCTCGTCCACGAAGATGTGGCTGATGCCAAAGCCGCCGATGATGACGGGGATGGAGCTGTTCTCCTTGCACATCTTGTGCAGCCCGGCACCGCCGCGGGGGATGATCATGTCCACATAGCGATCGAGGCGCAGCAGCTCGCCCACCAGGGCCCGGTCCGGGTTGTCGATGTACTGCACCGCATCCCCAGGCAAGCCCGAGGCTGCCAGCGCGCTCTGGATCACCCGTACCAGCTCCAGATTGGAGTGGAAGGTCTCGCGGCCACCGCGCAAGATGCTGGCGTTGCCGGTCTTGAGGCAGAGGCTGGCGATGTCGATGGTGACGTTGGGGCGCGCCTCGTAGATGACGCCTATGACGCCGATGGGCACCCGGCGGCGGGAGAGGCGCAGGCCGTTCTCCAGCACCCGGCTGTCGATCTCGGCGCCGACCGGATCATCCAGGGAGATCACCTTGCGCACGTCCGCCACTATACCGGCGAGGCGGGCGGGGTTGAGCAGCAGGCGATCCAGCATGGCTTCCGACAAGCCGGCGTCGCGGCCAGCCGCTATATCCTTCTCGTTGGCAGCCAGGATCTGCGCACTGTGCGCCTCCAGTTCATCGGCGATGGCGGCCAGCGCCCGGTTTTTCTGCGCCGTACTGATGGTCGCCAGCTGATAGGCGGCCTCGCGGGCCGCCTGCCCCATTTTCTCCAGACTCATAACGTCATCCTTTTTCTCTTTCATAGGTGTCGCTTACAGCAGCACCATGTCGTCTCTGTGGATGGCCCATGATCCCGTAGCCATGGCCGCAGTCTCTATCGAGCCAGCTGCTTTACAGCAGCACCATGTCGTCTCTGTGGATAGCCCATGATCCCATAGCCATGGCCGCAGTTTCTATCGAGCCAGCTGCTTTACAGCAGCACCATATCGTCTCTGTGAATAGCAACGGCGCCATAGCCGTAACCCAGCACGGCCTCTATCTGATCCGAGTGTAGGCCCCGCAGCTTCTCAAGCTCCAGATGATCGTAACGGCAGATGCCGCGGGCCAGCTCGCTCCCCTGAGGGCCCAGGATCCGCACCACGTCGCCACGGACGAAGTCTCCCTTGACCGCGACTATGCCCTTGGGCAGCAGGCTGGAGCCCTTCTCCTGCATGGCGGCCACGGCCCCCTGATCCACCTGGACTTCCCCATGGGGGGGCGGCCCTGCCAGGATCCAGCTCTTGCGTCCTTCCAGCGGCGAGGCCAGCGCCGGGAACAGGGTCCCCACCCGCTCGCCGGCGGCGAGGCGACCTATCACTTCCGGGATCTGGCCGGTGGCGATCACCACGTTGACCCCGGCGCGGCGCGCCACGTCGGCGGCCTGCAGCTTGGTGGCCATGCCGCCGGTCCCGAGGCCGCTGACGCTGTCACCGGCGAGGGAGCGCAGGGTGTCGTCTATGGTCTGCACCTCTTCGATGAGCTGGGCATCCGGGTTGGTGCGGGGATCCGCGGTAAAGAGCCCCTTCTGGTCGGTGAGCAGGATCAACAGATCTGCATCCGCCAGGATGGCGGCGCGGGCGGAGAGGTTGTCGTTGTCCCCCACCTTGATCTCGGCGGTGGCCACGGCGTCGTTCTCGTTGATGACGGGGATGATGCGATGATCGAGCAGAGTACGCAGGGTGTCGCGGGCATTGAGGTAACGCTCCCTGTCCTCCAGATCGGCGCGGGTCAGCAACATCTGGCCGATGTGCAGCCCGTAGAGGTTGAACAGGTCCTGCCATACCCGGATGAGCTGGGTCTGGCCCACCGCCGCCAGCATCTGCTTGTTGGGCAGAGTCGGCGCCAGCGGAGGGTGCCCCAGGTGCTCACGTCCGGCGGCGATGGCGCCGGAGGTCACCAGAACGACACGGTGTCCGTGTCGATGCAGGGCGGCACATTGCCTGACCAGCTCCACCATGTGGGCACGGTTGAGACGGGCAGATCCCCCGGTGAGCACGCTGGTGCCCAATTTGACGACTATGGTTCTGTTTTCCATGGGAACAAAGGGTTAGAAAAGTAAGGAATCCCTTTATACCCACGGCCCTGTTGCCCTGCAAGGCAATTAAGCCTCACAGCTGTCATGGCAAAGAAGGAGGCCCCGCGGATATGACCGCAGGGCCCGGGCGGATCAGGCCGCCGTCACGTTCAGCTCGGCGGTGACCTGCTTGGCGGGAGACAAGGTGCACTCCAGCAGGGTCAGCTTGGCGCTGATGAGTTTGTAGAAGTGGTTGAGGGTACGCTCGACCTCGGCCTGATGCTTCTTGGGCAGCGGCTTGTTGATCCACTCCCCGTCCGCATTGTAGAAGCCGACCTGATAGTGATAGCTGAAGCTGTGGTCCTCCTGCTCCAGCACCAGCCACCAGCCCCAGAACTCCCGCTTGTCCGGCGCCGGTTTGGCGCTGACGCAGACGGAAAGGCAGTCGAAGCGGTAGCGTCCCTCTTCGCACAGATCCTCGCGCAGATAGGGGCCAATGGCCGCGAATTGCCTCAGCAATCGCTTGTAGGTCACTCTTTCTGACATGCTAACCTCCCTGTTGAACAAGCCATACCATCACATGGTGATGTTACATTTTTAGTTCTATATCATGTACATAAGTGTTTCTTTAGCCAATCTACCGTCTCTTTGAGCGCCTCGTCATACACCTCCAGCAGAGGCTGTTTGTCGAACACCACCGCCTTGCCATTGCGGCTGGCGGAGGCCAGGGCCCGGACATCCTGCTCGGGACAAATGAAGTCACGCTTGTGGCCAATGCTCAAGATGGGCACAGAGGTGCGGCTCCCCAGCAACCCCTGGGTCTTGAGGGAGAAGACCTGGCACTTGGTGCGCAGCAGATCCCACTGGGCGGCATCAGCCCCCAGGCGGTTCGCCAGCCCGTCTCGCATCATGCGCGGACAGCGGGCAAACATCTCCTGATTGGTAAACACCTGATTGATGCCGGCCCCGATGCAGACCACAGTCCTGAGCTTGAAGGGCTCGATGAAGGCGAGGCGCGCCGCCACATTGCCAGCGAGGCGGAACCCCACCATGGCGATGCGCTGATGATCGACCCAGGCCACTTCTGAGAGGTGGTTGAGCACCGCCTGGTGCAGGCGACTGGTGTCCTGCACCAGCGGCCAGTGCTCCGCATAGCCGGTTCCCGGCATGTCCAGCGACAGCATGCCGATACCGTGAGGCTCGAGGCACTTGAAGTAGAAATTGAGGAAGTCGACCTGGAGGGCGTCTATGCCACCGCTGACGATGACCAGGGGCACAGGCCTGTCGGTGGTGGGCAGGTGCAGATAGCCCTGAATGGTCTTGCCCCGGAATGGGACCTGCAGCTCCTTGAGGGGCACCTTGAACAATCTGCCTGCCTCGCGGTAGGCCATGTTGCAGAGCAGCTGGGCCTGATCCGCCAGCTCGTCATTCTTGAGGTGGGGGTAGCTCGCGATGGAGTAGTAGCGCACCGCCTTGAGCAGATTCTTCAACGCCCCGGCGCTATCGCCCTGGCTGACCAGCTCGCGCCCGGCATTGAAATAGCGGCCAGCCAGCTGGCTCCACTCATAGACCCAGTTGCCGGGCACATAGCCCTTGATGGTATCCAGATAGCGCTCGTGGCTGCGCTCCCCCTGACCCATGGCGATGCGGGCAAGAGTCTGCTCCACTTCCACCGGATCCGCCCCCTGCCAGGCCCAGGTCGGCCGGCGCAGCAGGCGGTACCAATGGGGCGACAGGGCGCCGTCGATGAAGCTCTCGGCCAGGGAGCTGTCCTGCTCATCGACCGGGCTGGAGTTGGATATTTCGGAGGTTTCCAATACCTGTTTGACCCGGGTGAACAGCTTTTCCGTCAGGTTGGTATCGTCGTTTGGTTCCAAGATGGTGACTCTTCTGTCTCAAACAATGGTCCATCTTAACCACTTTTCACCGCGGGCAGCCACATCATAAACGCATAAGGCCCCAAACAGGGGCCCTATGAAACCGTCTTGCCATCAGCGCGAGCGAGCCGCCCCACCAAAGTCAGGGGCAGACGGTGCGCCAAGGCAGGCGGCGATTACTCTTCGTCGCAGATCGGGTTGGCAAACTCCAGCGCCATGTCCCAGGGCTGCTCAATCCAGGTGTCCTGCGGGATGGCGACCTCGAAGTCATCCAGCAATTGCTCACCCATGGGCTTGGCGAAGATGGCGATGAACTTGGCCTTGGGATAGAGCTCGCGGATCGCCTTGGCGGTAGTTCCTGTGTCCACCAGATCTTCCACTACCAGCCAGCCTTCACCGTCACCGGCTGTGGTAGCGGCCTTGACGACCACCAGCTCACGCTGGCTGTTGTGGTCATAGCTGGAGATGCAGAGGGTTTCGACGTTGCGAATGCCAAGTTCGCGGGCCATCAGGGCAGCAGGCACCAGGCCACCACGGCTGACCGCGATGATCCCTTTCCACTGGCTGACGGGCAGTTGACGACGGGCCAGACGGCGCGCTTCACGTTGCAGGTTATCCCACGACACATAGAATTTCTTTGGCATGCTATCGATCTCAACGAGTTATAAAGGCAATCACTTAAGACATAAGAGTCCCGGCAGACACACGGGATCCGGTAAATTCTGGCCCCCGTTTCCTGAATTTTGCTTGCACTTTTGCGGCCTCAGGGATGAACCCTCGGCAGCAAAAAGCAGATGCATTGAAAGCAGGACGGGCATGGCTGGCGGCCATCTCGATCTAGACCCAGACCTCAGGCCAGCTGTTGGGCCGGTATGATAGCACCCTTTGCAGATAAAATGACTGGCAAACGTATGCGAAAAACAGGAAAAGTCGGCCATCTCCTGCCCGTTTGGCCTCCCCTCTGGGCTCAGTCCTCATCAACAGGGTGCTCATTCGAAGAGCAAACCTCGAATTTCGGGTAAAAAAATAGCAGGGGGAGGATGGAACCCTCACACACCTGCTGCTTTTCTGCTTTCTCTGTCAGCCCGGCTGACTGCCCGTCTTAACGACGACCGGCGTAGGGGTTCGGATAGTTGAAACCCTGGGTATAGAGAGACTGGGCAAACCAATAGGTTGAATTGCTGCCTGACATAATGAACTCCTGATTGCTTAACAAGTTACGTACCTTTTAATGCGGGTTCAGATCCTTGAACAGACACTCGGTTCCGTGGAGGCGCACTTGCTTTGCTTCGGTTCCCTGGAGGCATTCATTGTCGTCCTGACAAGTGGTTGACCCACGGCGGCTAATTTACCACCCGGCGGCGAAAAGACAATATTTTTGTGATGTGCGTCACGAATTTCATCTTCTGCTGGTAACCACGGGCAAGGCAGTCATGTTCGCCATTCAGGCTCCCTTTATCAGCACAAGCAGACCGCAATTTGCGCAGATCGCTCACATTTTTGTGTGATTGACTGTATTATCGTTACCCTCTTCTGCGGCCCACTGGGCCCTGTCCATTTCCGTGCTGGTAAGGAGTCCCGACGTGGCACAGCTTAGTTCTCTGTCTCCCAAGTTGATTTGGCAATTCTTCGAGCAGATCTGCTCCATTCCCCACCCCTCCAAGCACGAGGCCAAATTGAGCGCCTGGATAGTGCAGTGGGCCCAGGGGGAAGGCCTGGCGGTCAAGCAAGACGCCGTGGGCAACATCATCATCAAAAAGCCGGCCACCCCGGGCATGGAAAACCGCAAGGCCGTGGTGCTGCAGGCCCACATCGACATGGTGCCCCAGGCCAATGCCGACACCCGGCACGACTTCACCCAGGATCCCATCGATGCCTACATCGACGGTGAATGGGTCACCGCCCGTGGCACCACCCTGGGAGCCGACAACGGCATGGGCATGGCAGGCTGTCTGGCCGTGCTGGCCGACAAGACCATCAAGCACGGCCCGCTGGAAGTGCTGCTGACCACGGACGAAGAGACCGGCATGACAGGCGCCTTCGGCCTGGAAGCGGGCTGGCTGGAGGGCGAGATCCTGCTCAACACCGACTCCGAAGAGGATGGCGAAGTCTACATGGGTTGCGCCGGCGGCGTGGATGCCAATATCCGCTTCCCGCTGGAGCAAGTTGCCGCCACCCAGGGTGAAGGGTTCGAGCTGCAGGTGAAGGGGCTGCGGGGCGGTCACTCCGGGGTCGACATTCACCGCGGTCGTGGCAACGCCAACAAGCTGCTGGTGCGCCTGCTCAAGGCCGCCGAGCCGCTGGGGGTGCGTCTGGCCGAGATAAGCGGCGGTACCCTGCGCAACGCCATCCCCCGCGAAGCCCGCGCCACCCTGCTGGTGCCCACCGCCAGCGTCAGCGAGTTCAAGGCCCTGGTTGACCGCTACGCCGGCATCTATCAGAGCGAGCTGGCCGCCACGGAAGCCAACCTGACCGTGCTGCTGAGCGGCCGGGACATGCCCGCCAAGCTGATGAGCGAATCCCTCCAGACCCGCCTGCTGGACGCCCTGATGGCCTGCCCCAACGGCGTCATCCGCATGAGCGATGCCATCCCGGGCGTCACCGAGACCTCCACCAACCTCGGGGTCATCAAGACCCTCGAGGGTGAGGTCTATGTGCAGTGCCTGATCCGCTCCCTCATCGACTCGGGTCGCGAGAGCGTCGAGCAGATGACCCGCTCCCTGTTCAGCCTGGCGGGTGCCAGCTGCGAATTCACCGGCGCCTACCCGGGCTGGGCACCGAACGTGGACTCCCCCGTCATGGCCCTGGTGCGGAGCAGCTACCAGACCCTGTTCGGCGAGATGCCGAACGTCATGGTGATCCACGCCGGTCTCGAGTGCGGTCTGTTCAAGAGCGCCTACCCAGATTGGGACATGGTCTCCTTCGGCCCGACCATACGCGGTGCCCACTCACCGGACGAGCGGGTTCATATCCCGGCGGTCGAGCGCTTCTGGCAACTGCTGGTCCACGTGCTGGAACAGATCCCGGCCAAGTAAGCACGGCCTCCCGAGCCACTCCATGCCCCGCCCAGTGCGGGGCATGTCATTGGGGCTGTGCCCCTCCTTTCTCTGCGTTGCCCCCTTCACTGCCCCTGCCGATCCCCCTTGAAATCGTATCCATAAGCAACCCTGGATTTGAAAACCTTTTCCATGATTTATGTAAATTTACAACACAATAAGTTGATCGAGATCACAAAAGCCTCTAGCATCAAATTGTGACCAAGGTCACAGGAAACAATAATCAACAGAGCGAAGAGGTAAGACTATGTTTGAGAACCTGGCAGTGCTGTTCCACCTGAAGGGTGCATCCAGCAAGAAAGGCACACAAGAGAAAGACACCTATGCGCCTTCGACTCGCAACTACTACTTCCGCTATGGCGCCTGATGTCGCCCGTCCGGAAGTTGAAAATTACGACGTAATAAAACTACAAAAAAACTCAACAATTCACACCACAGCCACCCCCTCGGGGCGCTGTCCTGCCCGGGCCAGATGTTCCACGGCCAAACCTGAACTCCAACCATGAAGATGGGGCCCACAGGCCCCATTTTTTTATTGCTCGTCCCCGACGCCACCCTGCTGCGATACCGGCCCTGGCGAAGCGGACGCCGGCATCAGACCGCCTTTCCCAGCGGCGCCGCCTCCACCACGGACAAGGGGAAGTGGCAGGCCACCTGATGGGCCTCTGTGCCACAGGGCTCCAGACTCGGCGAGGTGCCTCGGCACAACTCTGTGGCATAGGGGCAGCGCTGATGGAAATGGCAGCCGCTCGGCGGCGAGATGGGTGAGGGGACGTCCCCGGTCAGCAGGATCCGCTGGTTGCGCCTGCGGGGATCCGGCACCGGGATCGCCGAGATGAGCGCCTGGGTATAGGGGTGGCGCGGGCTCAGGTAGAGTTGCTGGGCCTCGGCCAGCTCGACGATCCTTCCCAAGTACATGACCGCAATCCTGTCCGAGATGTGTTTGACCACAGAGAGATCGTGGGCGATGAAGATGATGGCCAGATTCATCTCCCGCTGCAGGGTGAGCAGCAGATTCACTATCTGGGACTGCACCGAGACGTCCAGCGCCGACACCGCCTCGTCGCACACCAGCAGTTTGGGCTTGAGGGCGATGGCGCGGGCTATGCCGATGCGCTGGCGCTGGCCGCCGGAAAACTCGTGAGGATAGCGATCCACCGCACTCGTCGGCAGGCCCACCTTGTCCAGCAGCTCCAGCACCCAGCCGCGTCGCTGCGCTGTGTTGCCTTTACCGTGGATGATAAAAGGCTCTTCCAGGATCTGGCCCACGGTGTGGCGACCGTTGAGGGATTCTGCAGGATCCTGAAACACTATCTGCATCTCCTGGCGCAGGGATCGCATCTCCCCGGGTGACAACCGGGTGATATCGCGCCCCTCGAAGCTTATCTGCCCCGCCGTAGGTTCAAACAGCTTGAGCAGGGAGCGCCCCAGGGTGGACTTGCCACAGCCGGACTCCCCCACCAGCCCCAGCGTCTCCCCCTGCTTGAGATCGAAGCTGATGCCATCCACCGCATAGACGGTGTAGGGTTTGCGCAAAAAGCCACCACCCATCTTGAAGTGCTGCTTCAAGTCTCTTACCGACAACAAGACGCTCATCGCCGCCGCTCCTGTCCATCCTGGTGAAGAGCCGACATAGCCCCTTCCCGATTGCTGAAGTGTTGTTTCAACTCCCGTACCGACAACAAGATGCTCATATGCTCAACTCCTTCCAGTGGTGGCAGGCCACGGCGTGGCGCTCGCTCAGCTGCTCTGTCACCGGTATGGTGCCCACGCAGATCTCGGTGGCGTGGGGACAACGGTTGGAGAAGCGGCAGCCCGCCGGCATCTCGTGCAGGGCGGGCACCTGACCCTTGATGGTCTTGAGCAGGCTCTTTGGCACGTCTTCGAGGCGCGGGATCGAGGCCATCAGACCATGAGTATAGGGATGGCGCGGATGGTCAAACAGCTCGAAGATGTCGGCCCGCTCCACAGCGCGACCCGCATACATCACCACCACCTCGTCGCACAGCTCCGCCACCACCCCGAGATCGTGGGTGATGAAGATAATGGCCATGCCGGTCTGGGCCTGCAGCGCCTTCATCAGATCCAGGATCTGGGCCTGGATGGTGACATCCAGCGCAGTGGTCGGCTCGTCGCAGATGAGCAAATCCGGCTCGCAGGCGAGCGCCATGGCGATCATCACCCGCTGGCGCATGCCGCCGGAGAGGTTGTGGGGATAGACCTCAAAACGCTGGGCCGGCTCCGGGATCCCCACCTTCTGCAGCATGGCGATGGCAGCCTCCTTGCGCTGCGCCTTGCTGAAATCGGGCCTGTGCAGGCTGAACACCTCCATCAGCTGAGCCCCGACCGTTTGCACCGGATTGAGCGCCGTCATCGGCTCCTGGAAGATCATTGAGATGCGGTTGCCGCGCACCTTGTACATCTGATCCGGCGGCAGCGACAGCAGCTCCTCCCCCTGAAAGCGGATGGAGCCCGCCACCACCTGACCGTGGGGCCTGGGCAGCAACCCCATGATGGCGAGCGAGGTGACACTCTTGCCGCAACCTGACTCACCGACGATCCCTAGGGTCTGGCCAGGGGCGACCTGGAAGCTGACCCCGTCGAGCACCTTGATCTTGCCGTCGTCGACGCTGAACTCCACCTCGAGATCCCGCACCTCCAGGATGGGGGCCCTGCCCTGACCGTTATCAGCGGTGAACTTCCCCCCATTGTCTCGGACGTCGAGGATGGGGGCCTGTGTCTCTGTCATCGCCTCCCCCTTCTCAATGATGCGCATAGGTCTTGTCGATCAGGGTGATGGGAGCGAGCGACTCACCCGCTTCCTTGGCTTTTCGGGTCTCTTCCTGCACCTTGGGATCGAGCCAGAGCAGGCCGCCACTGCTGTGGGGGTAGCCATCCATGGGCCAGTAGAGCAGATCCGGGGTGTTACGGGTGGCGGGCACCTCCGGCAGCATCACGTGGCGCCAGCTGCTGGCCCGCACATAGTTGAGCTGCACCCCGGGCACGAAGATGGCGAGGTCATAGATGCGCTGCTGGATCTGGCGGGAGATCTCGGCCCGCTTGGTCATGTCGAACTCGACGTTGTAGGCGTCGATCAGGGCGTCCAGCTCCTTGTCGGCCACGTTGAACAGGTTGTTGGTCTGGGGCTTGTTGGCGTTGGCCGAGTGGAACGACTCCCAATATTGCGGATAGAGACCGCCGCCACCCCAACCGAGCCAGGCCGCCTCGTGTTTCTTCTCCAGCATCACCTTGAAGCCGGTGGCCCCATCCACCAGGTTGAGCTCCAGATCCAGGCCCGCCTTCTTGGCCTCTTCTTTCAGCACCGTCAGCCGTTTGGAGTGCTCCTGGCTGGTGTAGGTGAGGGCCAGGGTCAGCCGCTCCCCCTTGTCGTTTTGCAAGATGCCGTCCGGCCCCGGCTTGTTGTAGCCGCCCTTGGCGAAGTACTCCCGTGCCTTGGTGATGTCATAGGCCCGCTCCGGCAGTTTGATGTCGGTGAATTCGCCAAAGCCCGAGCCGAAGGTGGTGGCCCTGTCATAGTCGCCGTGCAGCACTGTCGCTATCATCTTGTCCAGGTTCATGGCGTGCTGAATGCCCAGGCGCACATTGACGTCCGCCAGCTTGGGGTTGGCCACATTGAGGTGCACCCCCTGCCCCCCTTGCTTGGTGTCGGTCATGGCCATCACCTTCTGCACATAGCCCTTCTTGTATTCCGGGGTCACGGCTTTTTCATGCCACCAGTTGGGCAGTATCATCTCGAAGGTATCTATCTCTCCCTTGAGGAAGTGGCGAAACGCTATGTTGTGATCCCGGATCACCTGCACCTTGATGCGGTCGATGTTGAATCTGTGCTGGTTGTAGCGATCCTGCTGGGCCCACCAATCCTTCTGCTTGCTGAAGGTGATGGACTTGCCCTTCTTCACCTCGCTCATCACATAGGGGCCCGTGGTCGGCACCACCGCCCAGTTGTACTGCTTCACCCAGTTCGGCCCCATCTTGTAGTAGTGCTTCGGCTGGGGCCACAGCTCCGTGGTGTTGAGGAGATCCAGCCTGGCCTTGCGGCTGCCCGCCTTCACCAGGATGGTGTGATCGTCAATCTTCTCCACCGCCACCACCTCTGTGGTGTAGTAGTTGTTGAACCAGGGCCCCTTGATGTCCTTGGAGCGCATCATCTCGTAGCCGAAGGTGTAGTCGTCGGCGGTGACGGGTTTGCCGTCAGACCACTTGGCGCGGGGATCCAGCTTGAAATAGACGGTCTGACTGTCTGGCGCTATGGCCCAGGCGCTCGCCAGCGAGGGAATGGGGTTGCCGGTGTTGGGGTGGAAACTGATGAGCCTCAGCTGGTTGTCCAGGATGAAGGAGCGGAACGAACCGTTGGAGTCAGGCCCCACGGTGCGAAACGTCAGCGGAAAGCTGTCGATGAAGAGGTTGAGGGTGCCGCCGGGCTGCGCCTTGGGAGAGGCAAACACGGGGTCTGTGTCATTGGTCTCCCACTTGAGATCCGCGGGCAGGCTGGCGGCCCACACCCAGGATCCGTTCACCAACACGAAGAGAGCACCTATCCATTTGATTTTATTGTTCATGTTTGACTTCCAGGTCATGCCCCTGCACCGGGGGCGTCTCAATTAAGGGTTGGATACCCAGGGCCCTCAGGCGGGCCCCGGGTCACTGATAACGGGTAAACTTGCGCGGATCGAACGCCTCGCGGATCGCCTCCCCGATGAAGGAGACCATGATCAGCACCAGGCTCACCGCCGCCACCACAGAGCTCACTATCCAGATGGCATCCAGGTTGTTGATCCCCTGGGAGAGCAGCTCCCCCCAGCTCGGGGTCGGCGGGGCCAGGCCAAAGCCCAGGTAGTCCAGCGCCGTCAGGGTGGAGATGTTGCCCACCACGGCGAAGGGGGCCAGGGTGACTATCATCATCAGGGTGTTGGGCAGTATGTGGTTGAAGATGATCCGCCTCGTGCTCGCCCCCTGGGCCCGCGCCGCCATCACATAGTCCCGCGCCCGCTCCTTGTAGGTGAGGGTGCGCATGTACCAGGTGATCCCCATCCAGCCGAACAGCACGTTGATCCCCACGAAGAGGCCGAAGTTCGGCTTGGCCAGTGACACCAGTATCATGATGACGTAGAGGAAGGGCACCTGGGACCAGATCTCGATAAAGCGCTGCAAGATGAGGTCAAAGCGCCCGCCGAGGAAGCCCATCATGCAGCCGATGCTGACCCCGATGACATAGCTCGCCACCAGGGTGATGAAGGCAAAGCCGATGGCGATGCGAAAGCCGTAGACCAGGCGCGCCAGCACGTCGCGACCGCTGGTGTCGGTGCCGAGGAAGTGGCGCTCTGTGAGGCTGGGAGCATAGGGTGGGTAGGCCTCCTCCTTGAAGTCCTGCTCGTAGGGGTTCCAGGGCACCAGGGGCAGCAGCACCCAGTCCCCTTTTCCCGCTTCTGCGAAGCGGGCTTGCAACTGACGGTAGTTGGTCTCGTACTCGTAATCGAGCCCGAACTGCTGGCCCGGGATCACGTCGCCATAGGTGGGAAAGTAGAGCTCTCCCTGATAGCTCACCGCCAGCGCCCGGCTGTTGACCAGGAGCTCCGCCAGCAGGGAGATGACCACCAGGGCCGAGAAGATGACAAAGGAGTAGTAACCGCGCTTGATCGACTTGAAGCGCTTGAGTTTTTTCAGCGTTACCGGGTTCAGGTTCATGGTTAGTCTCCAAACCGTACGCGGGGGTCAACGAGGGCAACGCAGATATCGGAGACGATATTGCCCACCAGCATCAGCATGGAGGTGATGGCCAGTATGCCCATGACGGTGGGGTAATCCCGCTCGACGATGGCCTCATAGCCGAGCAGACCTATGCCGTCGATGTTGAAGATGGTCTCGATGAGGAAGGAGCCGCCGAAGAAGACGGTGAGCACGGACCCCAGGTGACTGGCGATGGGGATCAGGCTGTTGCGCATGGCGTGGTCGGTGACCGCCTTGCGAAACGGCAGCCCCTTGGCCACGGCGGTGCGCACGTAATCCGCCGACAGGTTCTCCATCAGGCTGTTCTTCATGGTCATGGTGAGGATGGCAAAATCCCCGATGGCGTAGGCGATGAGGGGCAGCAGGGCGTGGGCGAAGAGGGTGCGGATCTGATCCCAGCTGCTCTCCATGGAATCGAAATCGTCCCCTGGGAAGCCCCCCATGGGCAGCCACTCCAGGTGGAAGGCGAAGACGGTGATGAGGAAGATCCCCACCACGTAGGCGGGTAGCGCATAGGCCATGTAGATGAGCATGGAGCTCAGGGAATCGAAGCGGCTGTTGTGCCTGAGGGCCTTGGCCACCCCGAGCGGGATGGAGACGGCGTAACTCAGCAGGAAGGTCGCCAGCCCGAAGAAGGCCGTCACCGGCAGCCGCTCCTTGATGAGATCCCACACCGGTTCGTAGTAGCGGGTCGACTCCCCGAGATCCAGCACCGCCAGCTTCTGCAGCCACTCCCAGTAGGCGATCAGCATGGGCTTGTCGAGACCGTAAAAGGCCTTGAGCTCCTCTATCTGCTCATCGGAGAGCGCCTGCGCCCCCTTGCTGCCGCTGGAGCGACCTGTCTCGTTCTGCGAGACCTGCGCCTGCAGCAACATGCGCTCGACCGGGCCGCCCGGCACGAAGCGGGTGATGGTGAAGACGAGCAGGGTGATACCGAGAAACGTAGGGATGATCAGAAGCATCCGACGTAAGAAATACGACAGCATGGTGGAACCTCGTCCTTGTTGTTCTTTTATGGTCAGTCACATCCGGTGACCGGCCTATGCTTCCTGGCATTACTCACTGAATTGACTGGTATTGGCAGACAATCCCGCTCGGCCACTGTAAAAGCTCTGCAACAAAAATCAAGTAGAACTAAGCCCATCGATCGTCAGTGAGGTCCGCAGCATAACTCACCGATGTTTTTTTCATAAAAATCCAACTTCAATATAAAAAACTGCTACGCCTTCTCATTTAACTTGTTTTTAATTATTAAAAAATTAATTACACATCCGTTTGAAATTCAAAAAATACAAATAAAAACATACAGATAAAATCAAACACCCTCTCATCTCATTTTACCTATTAAAGAAGAGGGAAATATCCTCCAGCCTGAACCTGAACTGAAATCCCCCTAGCACCGAAGATAGATTTAAATACTGCAAAAATGTCATTCCACGATACCGAGGTCATGGCGACAGGCGGTTTATCGATAAGTTCAAAACTAATCAATAAAATGGGAAAATACAAAGTTAACAACATATTTACATGAGCATCCGCATTCTTTACGGAATAAAACGCCAAAAAAATCGCCTAAATCCTGCACAGTCTTCTAATTCCCCCTCCAGTCACCATCCTGGCCGCTCCATTTGACGTCAATCATCAAAGCTTGATAAGCCTTACGCACCGCTCCAACGAGGGCGGTAAGGGAAGCAAACAAAAAAACAATCAGGAAGGATACTAACGATGCTTAGGAAAAGCAGACTCTCTGCTGCCGTAGCGTTTGCCTTGGCGAGCGCGGCAGTTGTGGTCACCCCTGCCCTGGCCGAAGAGGGCCAGAACGTCGAAAAACTGCAAAAAATCAAGGTCACCGGCTCGCGGATCTCCCGGGTCGATGTGGAAGGGTCCACCCCTGTCGTCTCGGTGACCAAGGCCAAGATCGAAGCATCGGGTCAGCAGACCGTCGCCGATTACCTCAAACAGGCCTCCTACAACTCCTTCGGTGGCGTCTCGCCGGCCTCCGGCAGCTCCTTCCAGTCCCAATCCACCGTCGGCCTGCGCGGCCTGGGCTCGGAGCGCACCCTGGTCTTGCTGAACGGCAAGCGGGTAGCAGGCTCCCCCACCATGGGCGGCACCTCCATCAACCTCAACACCATCCCCATGGCCGCCGTTGAGCGGGTCGAAGTCAACCTGGACGGCGGTTCGGCCATCTATGGTTCCGACGCCATCGGCGGTGTCATCAACGTGGTGCTCAAGGAGGGCTATGAGGGCCTGACCTTCCAGGGACGTCTCGGTTCCCCGACCGAGCCGGGCGGCGATGAAGCCAGCGGCTCCGTCGTGGCGGGCGTCAACGGCGAGAAGGGCTCGCTGATGGCGGTCTACGAGCACGACAAGAAGGACGTCGTCTATGCCCGAGATCGTGACTATCTCGCCAAGCAGGGCAACGACGCCCCCAGCGCCTACGGCCGCAACGTGGAGGGGATCACCGGCCTCGACGCCAACGGGGATCCCATCTGGAAATACGGCCCCCTGGCCGGTGCCACCAATGCCGACGGCAGCTGCAAGGAGCCCTTCATCGGCTTCGAGGGCGGCTGCAACTTCAACTACGGTCAGGTCGCGGCCACCACGGCTTCCCGCAGCCGTGACACCCTCTATCTGAACGGTCGCTACCACCTCAACGACAATGTCGACTTCGTGCCGCAGATCATCGGCTCCCGGGTCGAGAGCTTCGGCCGCTTCGCCCCCGCCGCCGGCGCCTTCGCCATAGACCCGTCCAACCCGAACAACGCCCAGTTCTTCACCGACAACGGCCTGGACGCCGCCGCCACCCAGGGTCTGGGTGAGGCCGCCTACGCCTACTACCGCTTCAGCAACGTCGGTCCCCGTGACAACTATGTCACCGACATGACCGGCAGCCTCAACCTCGGCTTCGAGGGCACTGTCACCACAGAATCCGTGGGCGACATGCAGTGGAACGCCGGTTACATGTACTCCAAGACCGACAACAAGGAGAACGGCACCGGCTACGTGCTGCAATCCGCCGCCCAGCAGGCCATCGCCGACGGCAAGTTCGTCGGTGGCGAGTTCGATCCCAAGAGCACGGCCGCCATGGCAGCCGACACCAGCCGCCGCTCCACCATGGACTTCTACCAGTGGTACGCCGGTGTCCAGTGGGACATGGGTGAGCTGCCGGCCGGGCCGGTCAGCTGGTACGCGGGCGCCGAGTACAACGACTGGGTCTATACCGACAAGTACGATGCCCAGTCCGAGGCCGGCAACATCATAGGCTCCGCCGGTAACTCCTCCGGCGGGGTGCGCGACGTCACCGCCGCCTACATCGAGTCCCTGGTGCCCATCACGGAGCAGGTCGAGCTGAACCTGGCCGGCCGCTTCGATGACTACAGCGACTTCGGCAGCGCCTTCTCCCCCAAGGCGAGCCTGCGTTACCAGCCGCTGGACAACCTGATGCTGCGCACCTCCTGGTCCCGCTCCTTCCGCGCCCCCAGCCTGAGCGATCTCTACGCGGCTGACTCCTTCTCGGCCGACTGGGCCAAGGACTATGTCTACTGCGAGGCCAACGGCATCTCGGCGGCAGACTGCCCGAACCGCCAGTACGACACCACCCGCACCGCCAATGAAGAGCTGAAGGAAGAGACGGCGGACACCTGGAACTTCGGGGTGGCCTACAGCCCGCTGGATGACCTGAACCTCTCCCTGGACTACTACACCATCAAGATCGAGGACGTGATCCAGCTGAACACCCTGCAGTCCGTCATCTATGACGAGCTGAACAACGGGGGCTCCAGCAACATCACCCGCAACAGCCAGGGCAAGATCAGCAACGCCATATCCCCCATGGTCAACCGGGGCACCCTGAACACCAGCGGCCTGGATCTCAAGCTGGATTACCGCTACGACCTGACCTCCGCCACCATTCGCTATGACCTCGGTGGCACCTACATCCTGGACTACAAGGAAGGTCTGTACGCCGGTGGCCCCGTCATCGACAAGATCGGCCAGAACGGCAAGCCGCAGATGCGCTTCAGCACCGGCGTGGGTGTCAACGTGCCCCAGTGGTGGAACATGGATAGCTACCTGAGCGCCAACTACATCGACTCCCAGAGCCAGGACTACATCGCCGACACAGGTGAGGAAGTGGGCCACATCGCGTCCCAGACCACCTGGAACCTGAACGTCGGCGTGGATGCCCCCTGGAACGGCAAGATCCAGGTCGGGGTGAAGAACATGTTCAACGCGGGCCCGTCCCTCGAGAGCGATGGCTTCACCTATGACGAGGAGCTCTACAGCATCGACGGTCGCATCTACTACCTCGACTACGCCCAGAAGTTCTGATCCACCAGGAAAGTGACGAGCCGGCCCCCTCGGGCTGGCTCTGCCCCATGCCCCAAGGAAGTCACGGAGATAGGGTAATCCTATGAAAAAAAGGACTATTACAATGAAGAAAGCGCTCCTCGGCAGCCTGGTTTCGGCTGCCCTGCTGACCAGCTTCAATCTGAGTGCCGCCTCTGCCGGTCAGGCAGTGGACGCTCAAGCCGCCACCGACAATGCCTCCAAAGTGTCCCAGCAGAAGATCGACAGCTACGCCGAGTCTGCCGAGTCTGCCCTGGCCCAGTACAAGGCCGCCCTGCGTCAGGTCGACAGCCTGCGCACCTACAACGAGCAAGTGGGCAAGATGGTCGACTCCCAGAGTGCCGAGCTGGCCTCGATGCAGCGCCAGATAGCCCAGATAGATCAGACCAGCACCGAGGTGGTGCCCCTGATGCTCAAGATGATCGACTCCCTCGATCAGTTCGTCGCCCTGGACTTGCCGTTCCAGAAGGTCGAGCGGGAGGACCGCGTGGCGGCCCTGACCGATCTGATGAATCGCGCCGATGTCACCATCTCCGAGAAGTACCGCAAGATCCTGGAGGCCTACCAGATCGAGGAGGGCTTCAGCCGCACCATAGAGTCCTACAAGGCCAGCCTGGACAAGGACGGCGGCGAGAAGACCTACGAGTTTCTGCGGGTCGGTCGCATCGCCCTGCTCTACCAGTCCCCGGACGGCAACGAGACCGGCATGTGGAACAAGCAGACCCGCCAGTGGGAAGAGTTGCCCCAGGAGTATCGCAGCGCGGTGGAACAGGGCCTTCGCATCGCCAAGAAGCAGGCGCCTCCCGCCCTCATCAAGCTGCCGGTTCAAACTGCGGAGAAAGCATCATGAAAGGAATCAGACTCGCCATTGCCTCCCTGATAGCGGGAGCCACCCTGATCACACTGCCGGTGACCGCCGCCGAGAAGCCGGTGGATCTCAACGCCCTGCTCAATCAGGTCAAGGCCGCCAGCACCAGCGAATCCCAGCTCAACAAGGAGCGGGAGGCCCGCTTCCTGGCTGACAAGAACGAGCAAGGAGCCCTGCTGGCCAAGGCCAAGGCCGAGCTCGCCGCCGAGACCGCCAAGGGCGAGCAGCTCAAGGCCACTTTCGATGCCAACGACAAGCAGCTCACCGAGCTGACCGAGACCCTGCGCCAGCGCTCCGGCAACATGGGCGAGATGTTCGGCGTGCTGCGCCAGTTCGCCGGCGAGTTCAAGGGGATCTTCAACGCCTCAGCCCGCCGGGTCGAACACCCGGAGCAGACGGCGCTGCTGACCCGCCTGGCGGAGAGCAAGGAGCTCCCCTCCAGCGACGACCTGACCGCCTTCTGGACCACCACCCTCGGCCGCATGGTGGACGGTGGCAAGGTGAGCCAGATCCCGGCGACCGTGGTCTACGGCGAGGGCAACCAGGCCGAGAAGACGGTGACCCAGATAGGCGAGTTCAACACCGTCTCCGAGGGCAAGTACCTCACCTTCGTGCCTGAGACCGGCAAGTTCGAGCAGCTCTCCCGTCAGCCGGACAACGCCGTGCTGGAGCCCATCGCCCAGTTTGAGCAGGGCAACGGCGCCGTCGAGCCCATCTTCATCGACCCCTCCCGCGGGGTGATCCTCTCCCTGCTGGTGCAGTCGCCGACCTTCAAGGAACGCGTCGATCAGGGGGGTGAGGTTGGCTACGTCATCATGGTGCTCGGCGTGCTCGGCACCCTGCTGGCGATCTTCTGCGGCCTGCGCCTGTCGATGATCGGCAGCGCCATGCGCAAGCAGCTAAAATCCGAGCAGATCGTCAAGGGCAACCCCATAGGCGAGATGCTGGGGGCTTACCAGAGCCATCGTGGTGACAACATAGAGGATCTGGAATCCAAGCTCGACGAGATCATCCTGCGCAACGTGCCCAAGTTCGAGAAGGGCATCAGCATCATCAAGCTGATCGCCTCGGTGGCGCCGCTGCTGGGCCTGCTGGGCACCGTAGTGGGGATGATAGCCACCTTCCAGGCCATCACATTGTTCGGCACCGGAGATCCCAAGCTGATGGCGGGCGGCATCTCCGAGGCCCTGGTCACCACCATGCAGGGTCTGGTGGTCGCGGTGCCCATGCTGTTCCTCTACACAATAGTGCAGACCCAGAGCCGTCGTCTCATCCAGGTCCTGGAAGAGCAGAGCGCCGGTTTCGTCGCCCGTTATCAGGAACGTCTGCACGCCGCCAAAGCCGCAGCCTAAGGAGTCACCCATGTGGTTCTGGTTGATTGAAGAAGTCGAGTCGGTCCGCCGGTTTCTGGGATTGGGGGGCGACGTGCTGGTCGCCCTGTTCTTCCTGACCCTGATGATGTGGGCCCTGCTGCTGGAGCGCTGGTTCTACTTCATGGCGGTCTACCCCCGGCAGGTGAAGCAGACCAAGGCGACCTGGATGGCACGCAGCGATCATCTCTCCTGGTCTGCCAAACAGATCCGCCGCGAGCTGGTCTCCCGGGTCGCCATGGCGGTGGACAAGGGGATGCCGGTCATCAAGGTGCTGATCGCCCTCTGTCCGCTGATGGGGCTGCTCGGCACCGTGGTCGGCATGGTGCAGGTGTTTGACACCCTGGCCATCACGGGCACGGGTTCCCCCAGGGCCATGGCCTCGGGGATCTCCAAGGCGACGGTACCGACCATGGCGGGCATGATTGCCGCCCTTTCCGGCCTGTTTTTTGTCAACCAGCTCGATCACAAGGCCAAGTTGGCGGTGCAGAAGCTGGAAGACAACCTGAAACACGGCTGATGCAGGATGCACTCCCCCGGCCGGGCACTGCCCGCCGGGGCACAGAACAAGCAAGGAGTTTTTGCCATGAGAAAACGTCACAGCGACAGCGGTGCCGATGAGGCGGCCATCGATCTGACCCCCATGCTGGACATAGTGTTCATCATGTTGATCTTCTTCATCGTCACCACCTCGTTCGTCAAGGAGTCCGGCGTGGAGATCAACCGCCCGAGCGCCAGCACGGCCGAGACGGTGAAGAAGGGGAACATCATGGTCGCGGTCCGCGAGAACGGCCAGGTCTGGGTCGACAAACGGGTCGTCGAGGTGGGCGCCGTACGTGCCAACATCGAGCGGCTGCGGGCGGAGAACCCGGAGAGCGCCGTGGTGATCCAGGCCGATACCGAGTCCCGTTCCGGGCTTGTGGTCCAGGTCATGGATCAGATCCGCATGGCCGGTGTCCAGAACATCTCCATCGCGGCGAGCAAGAGCAGCTGATGCCGGAGCGAGCACCATGAGATACCTGATAGCGATAGCTGTCTCCTGTGTGGTGGTGTTCTTCCTGTTTCTGGGAATGAACAAGCTGATCACACCGGATCACCGGGAGCTGACGGAGAGAGAAGACGTCACCATGACCGACTTCATTCGCCTCAAGCCCCAGGAGACACTGCAAGAGAAACAACGGGAACTGCCCAAGCCGCCGCCCCCGAACCGCCCGCCTCCCCCACCCGAGATGGAGGTGGCGAGCACCGACAGGCCCAAGATGGACAGTGCCCCCATGGACATGCCCAAGCTCGACATCCCGGTCAACATCGGCGGCGGCAACGCCCTGGGTGCCTACAGCACAGGGGGCGGTGGCGGCGGCATGGGCGGCAACAACGGCGCCATGCCCATGGCGACCTTCGAGCCCATGATGCCCCGCAAGGCGGCGCTGGCCGGCCTCGCCTCCGGCAAGGTACTGGTGGAGTTCACCGTGACCGAGCGCGGCACCGTCAGCAACATCCGGATTGTCAAGGAAGAGCCCCGCAGCTACGACCTCGGCAAGGAGGCACGCAAGACCATAGCCAAGTGGACCTTCAAGCCGGCCATGGTGGATGGCAAGCCCCAGGCCAGTCGCATGCAGCAAGAGATCGAGTTCGCGGTCAACTAAGGAAGGTGGCGATGAAAAAGTTACATACCCTGATCCTCGCCCCGGTGGCCATGGCGGTGCTGCTCAGCACCGCCAGCTGGGCCGCCGAGCAGCCCGCCCTGTCTGATCGCGCCTATCGCGCGGTCAACAAGGCCCAGGCGTTGATCACCGAGAAGAAATACGGCGAGGCCAATGCCAAGCTGCAGGATGCGCTCTCGGGCGCAGGCGATCGGGTCTACGACAAGGGGGTCATCTTGCAGACCCTGGGGTTCGTGGCCGCCCAGCAGGAGAAATACGGCCAGGCGACCAAATACTTCGCCGACGCCATCGCCACCGGCGGCCTGCCGCAGCCGGTGGCCCAGCAGGTGCGCTACAACCTGGCCCAGCTCTATATGGCGGAAGGCAACTTCAAGGCCTCCATCAGCACCATGAATGAGTGGTTTGCGAACCTTGGAAAAGATGAGAAGCCGACCCCCCACGCCTACATCACCCTGGCCAACGCCCATGTGCAGCTCAAGCAGTACCGGGAGGCCATACCGGCGGTGGATCAGGCGATCAGGCTCTCCGCAGGCAAGGCGCCGGAGTCCTGGTACCTGCTGAAGATGGCGGCCCACTACGAGTTGAAACAGTACAAGCCGGCTACCGAGGTGCTGACCGCCCTGGTGGACAGATACCCGGAGAAGAAGAAGTACTGGACCCAGCTCTCCGCCATGCACATGCAGGCGGGCAACGATGCCAAGGCGCTGGCGGCGCTCGAGTCGGCCTACAACCTCGGCATGCTGACCGAGGCGACCGAGTTGCAGCGCCTCGCCAACTACCTCGCCTTCGCCGGCATCCCCCACCGCGCCGCCCGCGTGATGGAGAAGGCCATGAAGGAGGGGGTGATTGAGCAGAGCGCCGCCAACTACAAGACCCTCGCCAACTACTGGCATCAGGCCAAGGAGCTGGATCCGGCCATCGATACCCTGGCGAAATCCTATCAGCTGGCCCCCAATGCCGAACTGCAGCTGAAGATGGCGCGCATGATGATCCAGAGCAAGCGATACAAGGATCTGGTGGCCCTGGCCGCCAAGCCGGCCGCCAATGCCAGCGGTGAACAACGCGCCGATCTCAAGTTCCTGACCGGGGTCGCCTACTTCGAGCAGCAGAAGCCGAAGGAGGCGCTCAGCGCCTTCACCCAGGCCGCCCAGAATGGCAACGTCAGTGGCCGCGCCTCCCCCTGGATCAGCTTCCTGAAGGAGCAGCAGGGCGGCGCCGTCACTCAATAAACCGGCACGTCATGGGCAAGAATCCGCCCATGGCGACTGCCCATCCACAAGGGGGTCAGCCCCGCAGCTTGCCTGGTGGCAATTGGCCGCTCTTCGGAGCGGTCTTTTTTATGGGCAGCTCCCCGCGTGGTCACGAAATTCCTTCCTTATATAAGGCGCAAAAAAATCCGGAGCCTGGGCTCCGGATTGGGTCATTGCCTCTATAGGGGGCAGCCCCCTCACAAGGTCATCAGTAGTTGCATACCAGCTTCCAGCTGCCATCACCCGCTCTGAGTTCGCTGCTGGTACGGCAGCCGGGGCAACTCAGTAGTTGCATACCAGCTTCCAGCTGCCGTCACCCGCCTTGGGCTCGCTGCTGGTCCACCAGTTCGCCTGCCAGACTGCCTTGCCGTTGGTCATGCGATCGTTGCCATTGGCGTGATCCCCGCGCGGCCAGCTCGGATAGGCCGGATAGGCCGCCGGATCCACGCTCTGGCTGGTGCAGCTGGTGCCACCGCTGCCGCCATCACCCCCACTGCTGCCACCCAGCACCGCCTCAGCCAGGGCTGGGAAGTCGGACTTCAGGCCTATGGTCTGGCTGCCGGCAATCAGGCGTATGCCGCTCGGCACACCCGCCGCCGGCAAGTAGTAGGTCATGGCCACTTCCACCTCGGTGCCCGGCGCCCAGGCCTTCCAGCCCGGCAACGTCAGGGCCACCTTGTGGAAGTCCTTCTCATTGGCGATGCCGTCGGAGTTCTGGTTGCCGCCGCTCTCCACCACCTTGAGCCCCATGCCGCTCTGATCCGTGATGGTGTCAGAGGTGGAAGTGGGCATCAGGAACTCGATGCGAGTGCCGCCCGGTATGGTCTGGGTCGACTTGTTGGTGAGCTTGAGCGTCGGGTTGATCGGGTAGTTGGAATCCCCCTCCTTGAAGCCCGAGAGGCTCACGCCTATGTCGAGCTGAGCGGCCGGGGCCGGCAGATCGTTCTGCTTCAGGCTGGCCTTGCTCGCCTTGCTGAACTTGTCGTAGGCCAGGCTGGTGAGGGTGCTGCCCATGACATACTCGTTCTTGGCAGCGTCGAAGTCGTAGTCCCCCGCCATCTCCCAGAACATGACGCCACCCAGGCCCCGATTGACTATGTAGTCGAGCTTGTGACCCATGGACTCTTCATCTTCGGTGGAGAGGAACACCTTCTTCTCTTCGTTCCAGAGCCAGGGCGCATGGGCCTTGTCATCGTAGTAACGCACGTACTGGCCTTGCATCACGTGGGCCGGGTTGTTGGGATCCAGACCCCAGGCCGTGCCATAGCTCGGCAGTGTGGTGATGCCGAGGCTGGCCGCGTGCTCCAGGTTCTTGGCGTGCCACATGGGCACGGCGCCACCGCCTATCTCCTTGCCGTTCTTGTCGAGATCATGCCAGATGTTGTCGATGCCGACCGCACCATTGCCGCAGGGAACTGTGCTGCCCCCCGTGCCCGGCTGACAGGCGCTCTGGCTCGGCAGCGCCGCCTTGCCCCCTAGGCCGTGGGTACCACCTGTCACCCCTTGCCAACCACGGGTGTAGTAAGGCACCCCTATGTTGATCTTGCCTGCCGCCAGGGCACCACGGAAGTAGTGGGCCGCCCAGGCGGAGTTCAGGTAGCCGATGGCACCGAACTGGGCCTGGTTGTAGACACCCCACTGGGCCAGCTCGGGATCCGCCTTGTTGTCGAACAGGGCGGCGTTGTGGCCGACGAAGTGGTTCCAGGCGCCGTGGAAGTCGTAGGTCATCAGGTTGACGTAATCCAGATACTGGGTGACCTGGAAGTTCTCCATGCCGCGCAACAGGTAGGCCGAGGCAGGCGAGGCTATGGTCAGCATGTACTTGCGACCGTCCTCGGTGCCGGCGCTGTCGAGCCGCTCGCGCAGTGTCTTCATCAGCACTTCGTAGTTGGCAAACAGCTTGGCCCGGCACTGGTTGGAGAGCGGGAAGTCGTTGGGGTTGCCCGCATCCTTCATGGAGGTGGGGTACTCGTAATCCACATCCACCCCATCGAAGCCGTACTGGCGGATGAAGCTCACCGCCGAGTTGGCAAAAGCGTTGATGCCGGCGGTGTTGACCGAGCAGTCGCCCTTGGTGGTGGCGGTGTAGAAGCCGCGGGTATCGGCCCAGCCACCCACGGAGATCAGGGTCTTCACGTCAGGATACTGCTTCTTGTATTTAGACAGCAGGTTGAAGTGACCCTGGTAGGCGAATTCGGGATCCATTTCGGCGCCCGGCACCCCGTCCCAGGTCAGCTTGGTGGCGGCGTCATCCACCTTGATGAGGTGACTCTGCTCGTCCACCGCCGCGAAGGCGTAGTTGATGTGGGTGATCTTGTCCCAGGGGATGTCGCCCACCAGGTAGGAGGGCAGCCCGTTCTTGCCGGTCCGCCAGGAGGTGAAGTAACCGATGACCCGGCGGCCATGGTCATCCCCCATGCACTCGCTGCCATCGGCGCGATAGATCTGGCGCACGTCGCAGGAGAGGTTGCCACCTGTGGGGGGCAGCGCCGCCTCTTCCACCTGGACATCGACCTGGGCCGACTCGCCGGAGAGGTTCTCCTTGTCGGTCGCCACCAGCTTGAGACCGGCCAGCCCCTTGCTCTGGGGTGTCCAGCTCAGTTGCCAGGGGGCGCTGCTGTCTTCAGCCACCTTCTTGCCATCGACGAACAGCTCGACCTTGGCGACGTCGTCATTGGCGTCGGTCACATTGCCAGTCACTGTGAGGGCGCGGCCCAGGGTCACCTTGGCCCCGGCGGCGGGGCTGGCGATGCTCGCCTTGGGTGCCTCTGGCGCCACCACGGCGGCGACCTTGAAGCTGGAATCCGCCTCACTCAGCACCTTGCCATCTTTATCCAGCGCCCGGGCCTTGAGGGCGTGATTACCCACGCCGGCGGCAGACCAGCTGGCGCTCCAGGGAGAGGCCGTGGCCGTGGCGACCAGGGTGCCATCGACCAGGTATTCCACCTTGGCCAGCGCCGTGACCGGGCCGCTCAGGGTCACCCCCAGGGCGACGCTGGCACCTTCGCTGACGCTGCTGCCCACGGCGGGGGAGCCGATGGCAACGACCAGAGCAGGCGGCGGCACCTCACCGCCATAGAGTTTCCAGGCATCGGCCCAGACGGCGCCGACGCCGGGTTCGTAGTGGTAGGGGGAAGCCCCGCACCAGCCGGAATAAGGGAATTCTTTGCATTCGTAGAGGGCGCCTGCGTTGCTGACGACATCGCCGGCCTTGTAGGCGGTGCCAGCCTGATAGGCGGGATAGGCGGCGTGCGCCCAGGCGGGCATGGCCGCAAGGGCAACCAGCATGGCGAGCCTGCTGGGCCTGAGGGTCTGTTGCATCTTGTTATCATCCTTGTTTTGTCTTGGCTTCAACACCGGGAAAAGCGCAATCGCAACAGGGGAGCAGGGAACGACAACAGGCCTTGGACGGGGCCACATACCCTCATGTCACCCCGGGGTAACCCCGCTGTCTGGCCCGCTTGGGACAGATCGGAGGCTTTGCGTCCCGGCATCACTGCCGGTTTGCCCTTAACCTGGGTTCCGTGAGGAACGGATCGAGTATAGAAAGCAAGTGGCGGCCGCTCAATCTTTATTCTCTAAGGAAAATATGTGAATGCCGGCCAGCTCACATCCTCCCTCAATCGGCCAACTAATAATTAAGTCATTAATATCAATCTGTTAGCCACATCAAAAAAACGGACTCAGCCTCTTTTGTCTCCCCATAATGTGCGCTGCCTCACTGGTCAGAGCTGCCAGAAATGTGACAATGCGCGCCCTTGGCCAGAGCGCCAAGGCTATGGAAACACTGGCAAAAAAATAAAAAAGGAATACCCATGAAAGGAAGACCTACCCTGCTGTCCCTGGCCGTGGGGCTCGCCCTCGCGTCCCCGTCTCTCCATGCCGCCGGCTTCAGTTGCCCGGCCGACAGCGCCCTCACCCCCATCCCCGCCATCCAGGGCAGCGGCGACAAGAGCCCCCTCGTCCCGGACCATCAGTTCGAAAGCCCCCGAAGCGTCTCGGTCAAGGCCGTGGTCTCCGCCCTCGGCGAGAGCCTGAACAAGGGCTTCTACCTGCAGGATCTGCAAGGGGACGGCAATCCCCAGAGCTCGGACGGCATCTTCGTCTACCTGAGCGACAAGCAGTTCGCCAGCAAGTACCCGGACATACAGCCGGGTGCCCAAGTCTGTCTGGAGGCCAAGGTCGAGGAGTATCATGGCCACACCCAGCTCAAGCCCCTGTTTGACGGCAGCACGCCGCGTCTGGCGGTGCTGGCCCAGGGCGACGCCCCGGCCGCCACGGCGCTGCGGGTGCTGGAGGGGGAAACCCTGGCCCGGGCCCTGGAGCGTCACGAGGGGATGCGGGTGCGCCTCGATGGGGAGAGCGCCCTCAAGGTAAGCCGCAACTTCAGCTACGACTACGCCGCCAAGCGCAACAACCTGGTGCTCTCCCACGGCGCCCCACTGATGAAGCCGACCCAGCTCCATGTAGCTGGCAGTCAGGAGGCAAACACCCTGGCCGAGGCCAATGCGGGCAACCGCGTCTTCCTCGAGTCGGACTTCAAGGCCGCCAACGGCAAGCTGCCCTGGTTGCCGGCCTGGGAGCCGGAGCAGGGTTACCTGCGCATCGGCGATGCCCCGGTCAATCTGGAGGCCATGGTGGGCTACAGCTTTGACGAGTACCGGCTGATAGTGCCCAAGGATCAGCGCATCACGGCGGGGGATCTGCTGCGCACCGATGAGAACGACCGCCAGGGCGCACCGGCCCGCGCCAATGGCACCGACCTGCGCATCGGCAGCTTCAACGTACTCAACTACTTCACCAGCCACTCCAGCGTGGGCGGTGCCCTCAACGTGCTCTGCGTGGATCAGGCGGATGCGGACAGCGCCAAGGGCTGCAACCGCGGCGCCAAGCGCCTGGAGGAGTTCCAGCTGCAGCGCACCAAGATAGTCAACGCCATCACAGAGATGGACGCAGACCTGCTCGGCCTGATGGAGATGGAGAACAACGGCTTCGACGAGCACGCCGCCATCAGCGATCTGGTGCAGAGCCTCAACGCCCGGCAGAAAGAGGCGAGCAAGCAGTACGCCTTCGTCACCCTGCCCAAGGCCCTGCTCACCCAGGATCGCTTCTTTGGCGGCGACGCCATCATGGTGGCCATGATCTATCGCCCCGCCCTGCTCACCCCGAGCGGGGATGCCGAGGTCATTCGTCTGCCAGAGCAGCGCTACATCACGGGCGGCATCACCAGGAGCGCAGGCCAGCGGGACTCCCTGGTGCAGCGCTTCACCGTGGCGGGCAGCGACGAGCCCCTGACTCTGGTGGTCAACCACCTGAAATCCAAGGGATCTGGCTGTTATGAGAACGGGGATGGCAAGAGCGAGCCTGCGGATCTGCAGGGCAAGTGCACCGAGTTCAGGGTCAGTGCCGCCAAGGTGCTGGGTGAGGCGGTGAGCAAGATGCCGGGTCAGGTGCTGCTGGTAGGTGATTTCAACTCCTACGCCAAGGAGGACCCGATCCGGGTGCTCACCGACTACGATCCGGCCACGGTGGATCGCCAGATCCACTCCGCCTCCCACACCTTTATCGGCGAGCAGCCCTATGAGCAGATGGGCCGCGCGGTGGAGAAGAACTACGGGCTGATCGACATAAACCTCAAGTTCAATCAGGAGAAGGCCATCTCCTACAGCTACGAGGCCGAGCTCGGCACCCTGGATTACGCCCTCGCCAACCCGGCGCTGGCCAAGCGGGTGATCGCGGTCGCCGACTGGCACATCAACTCCTTCGAGAGCAACCTGTTCGAATATGGCAGCGCCTTCACCGGCGATCTGATCAAGTCGGACAACCCGTTCAGCGCCTCCGACCACGACCCCATCATCGTCGACCTCAAGCTCAACGAGCAGAGCAAGGGCGGCGGTGGCGGGGCCATGGGGGCACTGCTGCTGGCGCTGCTGCCGCTGGCCTGGCGCCGTCGGCACACCTCATGATCCGCGCTGAATAACGCAAAAAGCCCGCGACAGTCGCGGGCTTTCTCATTTAGATCATTTGATTTGTAAATGAAGGGGCACTAATCATGAAAAAAACAAATGCCTGAACAAACAAAAAGGCCACCGCGATGCGGTGGCCTTTTACTGTTTGGTGGAGCTACGCGGGATCGAACCGCGGACCTCTTGCATGCCATGCAAGCGCTCTCCCAGCTGAGCTATAACCCCAAATTTTACTCTTTGAACAACCGGTTCTGGCGGCCGGCTGCCTTACTGCTAAATAGTGGTGGAGCTACGCGGGATCGAACCGCGGACCTCTTGCATGCCATGCAAGCGCTCTCCCAGCTGAGCTATAACCCCGAAATCTTTACTCTTTAGACAATCGGTTCTGGTGTCCGTTTGCCTTACTGCTAAATAGTGGTGGAGCTACGCGGGATCGAACCGCGGACCTCTTGCATGCCATGCAAGCGCTCTCCCAGCTGAGCTATAACCCCACAAAGGTCGGCCTGGGTGATACACACCGCACTGCCCTGGGTACTGCACGTCTACAATCAGGAACCTGGTGGAGCTACGCGGGATCGAACCGCGGACCTCTTGCATGCCATGCAAGCGCTCTCCCAGCTGAGCTATAACCCCTTGGATTCCAGATTGTTCGAGGAGAATTTGGTGGAGCTACGCGGGATCGAACCGCGGACCTCTTGCATGCCATGCAAGCGCTCTCCCAGCTGAGCTATAACCCCAACTCACCTCGGCGCTACCAAAGTTATCTCTGGCAACGGAGGCGCATGATAGGCATCACCCGCTTTGCTGTCAACCCAAAATTTTCGCCGGTTGGAGCGTTTAGTCAAAATTCAGGCAGTTAGCTGTTTTTACCGCCAAGAGCGGCGCTATGTCGCTGTTTTACGTCGCAAATCCGCTTGAGGCCAAAATACAAAGGGCCCCCGTCAGGGAGCCCTTTGTTGTCAGCGACTGACGCTTATTCGGCGGCCATCCGCGCTTCGATATAGGCCAGGGCGCGGTCGATGCGAGCGAGCACCCGCTCCTTGCCCACCAGCGCCATCACGGCGTCGGCGATGCCAGGGGAGATTGGCCCAGACCGGTATTACTCGGCTGCCATACGCGCTTCGATATAGGCCAGGGCGTGATCGATGCGGGCGAGCACCCGCTCCTTGCCCACCAGCGCCATCACGGCGTCTATGGCCGGGGATTGACCCAGACCGGTGACGGCGACGCGCAGCGGCATGCCGACCTTGCCCATGCCCTGACCCAGCTCGGCGGCGGTGGCTTCAATCAGCTCGTGCAGCGCTTCCGTGGTCCAGGTGTCCAGCGCCGCCAGCTTGGCCTTGGCCAGTGCCAGCGGCTCGGCAGCCACGCCGCGCAGGTGCTTCTTGGCAGCCGCTTCGTCAATGGCCTCGTACTCTTCGAACAGATAGCGGCTCTGGGCGGCCATCTCTACCAGGGTATTGCAGCGCTCGGCCAGCAGGGTGACCACAGCTGGCAACGCCGGGCCCTTGCTGGTGTCGATGTTCTGGGCGGCCATGTGCCACTCCAGGTGCTTGGCAACATAGGCCGGATCCAGGCTGCGCATGTAGTGGTTGTTCAGCCACAACAGCTTGTCGGTGTTGAAGGCGGAGGCAGACTTGGAGATGGCATCCAGGCTGAACAGCTTGATCATCTCGTCCAGGGTGAAGATCTCCTGATCGCCGTGGGACCAGCCCAGACGCACCAGATAGTTCAGCAGGGCTTCCGGCAGGTAGCCGTCGTCGCGGTACTGCATCACGGAGACAGCGCCGTGGCGCTTGGAGAGCTTGGCGCCGTCGTCGCCCAGGATCATGGAGACGTGGGCAAACTCCGGCACGGGCGCATTCAGTGCCTTGTAGATGTTGATCTGGCGCGGGGTGTTGTTGATGTGGTCTTCGCCACGCACCACGTGGGTGATCTCCATGTCCCAGTCATCGACCACCACGCAGAAGTTGTAGGTCGGCGCGCCGTCGGTGCGGCGGATGATCAGATCGTCGAGCTCGGTGTTGGCGAACTCGATGCGGCCACGGACGTGGTCATCGAACACCACAGAGCCTTCGGTGGGGTTGCGGAAGCGGATCACGTGGGGTGCATCGGCCGGGTGATCGTGGGCGGCATCCCGGCACTTGCCGTCATAGCGGGGCTTCTCGCCACTCGCCATCTGGCCTTCGCGCAGCGCCTCCAGGCGCTCCTTGGAGCAGAAGCACTTGTAGGCACGGCCATCGGCCAGCATCTCGTCGATGATGCCGTTGTAGCGATCGAAGCGCTTGGTCTGGTAGTAGGGGCCCTCATCCCAGTTCAGCTCCAGCCATTCCATGCCCTCAATGATGGCGTCGATCGCCTCCTGAGTGGAACGTTCCAGGTCGGTATCCTCGATACGCAGCACGAACTCGCCGCCCTGGCTCTTTGCGAACAACCAGGAATAGAGTGCGGTACGGGCACCGCCGACATGCAAGAAGCCGGTCGGGCTGGGAGCAAAACGGGTTTTGACTTTCATCTTTAAGCCTTGTGTAGAGGGCCTTGGGCCAATGCGTTAGAAAAAACCGTCGCATTTTAGCACTCAGAATCACGGATGGGAAAACCATGCAATAGCCGGGGCCTAAACAGGTCTTGATTCGGCCGGGGCGCCGTTCTTTGAGAGGGATCGCAAAACCTCCCCTCATTTTCAGCTTTGCTGATCAACATTGCTGGAGGAATCTCCCGTCATGCCGATAATTCATACAACTTTCTACTCACAAGGAACACGAGATGCAGTTTCGCTCTATCCAGAATCGCATCCTGGTACTGGCGGGGGTCGCCATGACCACGGCCCTGGTCATCCTGATCCTGCTCAACCAATACTCGAGCAAGCAGACCCAGCAACTGACCATCAGTTCCAGTCGCGCGGCCCTGCAGCAGGAGGCGTGGCAGAAGGTGAGTGCCAACGCCCGCGCCGAGGCCGCCACCATCACCCAGTTGCTGCAAAAGGGGCTCTCCTATACCCAGCAGATGGCCAGCGTCTTCGCCCTGCAGCAGGAGGGCAAGCTGCCGCTGGATCGCCAGCAGGCCACGGACCTGCTCAAGGCGCAGCTCGGCCTGGAGCCGCAACTCTATGGTGCCTTCGCGGGCTTCGAGCCGAACGGCTTCGATGGCCAGGACAGCGCCTTCGCAGGCCAGAGCGCCCTTGGCAGCGATGACAAGGGGCGCTTCGTCCCCTACTTCTATCGCGACAAGGAGAACATTGGCTCGGATCTGCTGCTCTCCATCGAGAAGAGCGACGCGGACGAATTCGGCAATCCGGCCAACGACTACTACGCCTGCCCGAAACGGGAGGGGCGCTCCTGCCTCATCGATCCCTTCAAGGTGGACATCAACGGCCAGCAGGTGCTGGTGAGCACCATCACCACCCCCATACTGGTGGGCGGTCAGTTCAAGGGTATTGCCGCGCTGGATCTGGCGGTGGACTCCATCAGCCGCCAGGCCCAGTCCCTCAACAGCAACATCTATGACGGCAAGGGAGAGACCCTGATCGTCAGCTCCGCCGGCGTCATCACAGGCACCAGCGGGGACGCCAGCCTGCTCGGCAGCCGCGCCGACAAGCTGCTGGGCGACGGCTGGCAGCAATACCTCAAACCCGAGCTGCAACGCCAGGAGCTCGACGAGGCGTTTCGCATCTCTGTGCCCATCGCGGTGCCGGGCATGGCCCGCAACTGGGCCATCATAGTCACCCTGCCCTACCAGGTGGTGCTGGCGGGGGCCGACGAGCTGGAGAGCCAGCTCACCGAGATGAACCGGGCCGCCATGACCCAGCAGCTCATCGGTGCCCTCATCGTACTGGTGCTGGCCCTGGCCACCATGCTGGCGATAGCACGCAGCATCACGGGCCCCATCCGCCAGATGGTCAGCCTGGTGGATGACATCGCCGATGGCGAGGGGGATCTCACCAAGCGCCTGAACACTCGTGCCCAGGACGAGCTGGGGGCACTGGCCCGCGGCATCAACCGCTTCATCGACAAGTTGCAGGTGCTGCTCGGGGACGTGCAGAAAACCGCGAGCGAGGTCCATCGCCACGCAGGAGATACCGACCGCATCGCCGGCCAGACCGACAGCAACCTACAGCATCACCAAGCGGAGATGGAACAGATGCTGACCGCGGTGCAGGAGATGTCCTATGTCAGTCAGGAGGTGGCCACCCACGCCAACAACACCGCCGACTCGGCCAAGCAGGCGCAGGGGGCGGCGGATCAGGGCAAGGTGCGCTTCCAGCAGGTGATCCAGTCCATGCACAAGGTGGCGGCCGAGGCGGGCAAGGGAGCCGAGGTGGTAGAAGGGCTGGCCCACGACAGCGAGCAGATCACCAGCATACTCACCGTCATTCAGGGCATCGCCGATCAGACCAACCTGCTGGCGCTGAACGCCGCCATCGAGGCGGCCCGGGCTGGCGAGCAGGGGCGCGGCTTTGCGGTGGTGGCCGACGAGGTGCGCAAGCTGGCGGGCAACACCCAGCAGGCGGTGCAGAACACCCAGGAGCTGATCGAGAAGATCCGCCACAGCTCGGCCAATGCGGTCAACGCCATCCAGCAGAGCCAGCAGCTGACCCATCAGGCCGTGGGCGAGGCCGATCTGGCGGAGGCGGCGCTGGACAGCATCTTCCAGGCCATCGCCACCATCAACGACATGACCTATCAGATAGCCTCCGCCGCCGAGGAGCAGAGCTCGGTTTCCGAGACAGTCTCAGGCAACCTGTCAAAAACCAACGCACTGGCCAACGACATAGCCCAGGATGCCACCAATACGGCGAAAGCCAGCCAGGCCTTGCGCCAGGCGGCCGAGCGTTTGCAGCAGTTGCTGGGGCAATTTCGTCTCAGCTGATAATTTTCATGCTCAGGGCTCTCCCCCTCGGGGGCGAGTCCGTTTACCATAGGCACTATATTTGCCTGATGGCAGGCAATGTAGTGAGAGGTAAATGCCGTGCCCACCCCGGACCGTCGCCCACGTGGCCATAACAGACGAGCCCAGCAGCGTCGCCAAGACGAATCACAAGGAACCCTGCTCCATCGTATCAATGCCGCAACCCTGCCCCTGCGTCAACGTCTTGGCCAGGGATTGAGCGGCCTTGGTCAGCGTAACAAGGAGCCGAAGGCGGCTTCATTCAAGCTGGCGAGCCCGCTGCCGCACAAGCACACCATAGGCCTGCTGGTGCTGGTGCCTCTCTGGCTGTTGCTGCTGGCCTGGGAACCCGCCCCCGCCGCCCCCAAGGCGGCGCCTTCCGGTTCGCTCGCCGTGCCGCTGGCCGTCCCGACCCAGGCGCTGACCGTGGGCAACGGGGCCGCAAGCAGTGCGCCGGCCGCGGCCAAACCTGTCGAGGAGAAAGTCGATGGCACCTGGCTGCAGCACGAGGTGCAGGCTGGCGAGACCCTCTACTCCATCTGGCGCAAGTTTGAACTGCCCGGGGCCGAGCTGAGCCGCCTGATCGCCATAGAGGGGCCGGACAGGCCGCTGACCCGGCTGCAATCGGGCAAGTCGGTGTTCATCCTGGTGGACACAAGCCGCCGCATCCAGCGAGTCGAGATCCGCTCCTTTGGTCAGGCAAACTACCGCTACGACCGACAGGGCGAAGGGTTCGCCCTCAAGGAGTGATGAAACGGGAGGCCATGGCCTCCCGTTTTTTTGACCAGAAGCATGAAACAAGCCGCTGACTTCCCAATACTTTTAGCTCGCTCAAAAAATGAAAAGTGCCAAATTGACAAGGGATCGGGCTCCAGTACAATCGGTTGTGCTTTAGACAGGGATTGTACTGCATGCCACTGGAACACATCGACGTAGTCAGTCATGGGTAGGCCCCTGCATTCTAGGCAAATGCTGCCCAACAAGGCGTTAGTTTCATTTTGTTATAGATAGGACTTACCACATGTCTGACATTCGCACCGGCCAAGTAAAATGGTTCAACGAAACCAAGGGTTTTGGCTTCATCGAGCAATCCCAGGGACCGGACGTTTTCGTTCACTTCTCCTCCATCCAGAGCACAGGTTTCAAGACCCTGGCTGAAGGTCAAAAAGTCCAGTTCACCGTGACCCAGGGCAAGAAAGGCCCGCAGGCTGAGAACGTGACTCTGCTCTAAGCCGCACCCGTGAACTCGCAGGAGGAGCCAAGGCCCCTCCTATTTTTTTGCCTGCCATTCCCCGCCCCGTATCAGGCGAGCTCTTCGCCGCCCTGACCTGCCTCTCCCCTCTCCCAAGCCGCCTACGCTCAGCTGCCGCCGCCATAGTCCATGGACCGGGGGCAATGACGGGAAACCGGCACAGGTGCTGACAAGCGGATATGGCAAAGCATCGCGGCGCGATACGGAATCTATTCGAATGGGGATAAGAAAAAGAATGAACGACTAGGACTACGAAGAGAGATTGGAGCGGGAAACGAGACTCGAACTCGCGACCCCAGCCTTGGCAAGGCGCGGATCATGCTCTGCCAACTGAATGTGGCGATGAGTGTATTGAAATATTGGATTCATGAACTTCGAGGAGAGATTGGAGCGGGAAACGAGACTCGAACTCGCGACCCCGACCTTGGCAAGGTCGTGCTCTACCAACTGAGCTATTCCCGCAACAGGATGTCTTCTGCAAGTGATTGGAGCGGGAAACGAGACTCGAACTCGCGACCCCGACCTTGGCAAGGTCGTGCTCTACCAACTGAGCTATTCCCGCATCGGAATAATCATCTGCAGTAGCTTGCTAATACGTATTGGAGCGGGAAACGAGACTCGAACTCGCGACCCCGACCTTGGCAAGGTCGTGCTCTACCAACTGAGCTATTCCCGCAACAGGATGTCTTCTGCAAGTGATTTGGAGCGGGAAACGAGACTCGAACTCGCGACCCCGACCTTGGCAAGGTCGTGCTCTACCAACTGAGCTATTCCCGCATCGGAATAATCATCTGCAGTAGCTTACTAATACGTATTGGAGCGGGAAACGAGACTCGAACTCGCGACCCCGACCTTGGCAAGGTCGTGCTCTACCAACTGAGCTATTCCCGCAACATAGATTGTCTTGAGGCTGACTGATGATTGGAGCGGGAAACGAGACTCGAACTCGCGACCCCGACCTTGGCAAGGTCGTGCTCTACCAACTGAGCTATTCCCGCATCGGGCTGGATTGAACCAGTGTCATCATCAGATTTTGGAGCGGGAAACGAGACTCGAACTCGCGACCCCGACCTTGGCAAGGTCGTGCTCTACCAACTGAGCTATTCCCGCAACTGCCTTAAAACGGCCGTACAGCATTTGGTTGCTTGCGCTACTGTACGGGAGCCGAATTATAAGAGCAGTCATTCCAATTGCAAGGGCTTTTTTGTCACTGTGCAGCCGTTCGCTCAAAAGCTGGCCGAACTGCCGATTTTAGCAACCGAGCGACGGCAACCCCTTGCCGGGGACTCAGATTTTGAAGACGTGGCTGCGGTAGAACTGCAGTTCGGCGATGGACTCGCGGATGTCGTCCAGCGCCTGATGAGAACCGCTCTTGGTGAACTGATCCAGCAGCTCCGGCTGCCAGCGGCGCACCAGCTCCTTGATGGTGCTGACGTCGACGTTGCGGTAGTGGAAGAAGGCTTCCAACTCGCCCATGTGTTTGACCATGAAGCGGCGATCCTGGCCTATGCTGTTGCCGCACAGGGGGCTGGTGCGCTCGGGCACCCACTGGCGAATGAAGTCGAGGGTCTCGGCCACGGCGCGGGCTTCGTCGTGCTCGCTCGCCTTGACCCGGGCGACCAGTCCGCTCTTGGTGTGGGTGTTGACGTTCCAGTCGTCCATCTTGGCCAGCTCTTCATCGCTCTGGTGAATGGCGATGACGGGCCCTTGTGCCAGCACGTTCAGATCCTTGTCGGTGATGATGGTGGCAATCTCCAGAACCACGTTCTCTTCGGGGTCGAGACCCGTCATCTCCATGTCGATCCATACCAGGTTCTGCGCGCTGACTGTCATGATTGCTCTCTCTATTGGGAGGAATGGCGGAATTTTGCCAATTTGCATGTATCATACTGGCTTTGGATCTGTTCATAAACTGGCGAATCGAGTGGCAAAGAAAGCAAAACTCAATCTGGGTCAACAGAGGCGCGTTCAGGCCAACCGCGAGCGGCGGCTGCAAAAAGATCACACCACAGTGGTGGATGACACCCTGTTCGGCCCGGCCATCGAAGGGGTGGTGATCAGCCGCTTCGGCCAGCACGCGGACGTGGAAGCCGTCGACGGCACCATACACCGCAGCAACCTGCGTCGCAGCAGCATCAACAGCCTGGTGTGCGGTGACAAGGTGGTCTGGCGTCCCGGCCTCAATGCCGCGACCGCCGGGGTCATCGAGGCGGTGCATCCCCGTCACTCCGTGCTGACCCGGCCGGACTTCTACGACGGGGTCAAACCCATCGCCGCCAATATCGACCAGATAGTCATCGTCTCGGCGGTGATGCCCGAGTTCTCCACCAACATAGTCGACCGCTATCTGGTGGCCGCCGAGGATGTGGAAATCGCCCCCCTCATCGTCCTGAACAAGGTCGACATGCTGGACGAGGCGGCCCGCACACGGGTCGAGGGACAGCTCGCCGCCTACCGCAAGCTCGGCTACCCGGTGATCCTGGTGAGCTGCGAGAGCGGCGAAGGGCTCGACCAGCTCAAGGCCGCACTGACCGACAAGATCAGCATCTTCGTCGGCCAGTCCGGGGTGGGCAAGTCGTCCCTGACCAACGCCCTGATGCCAGGGCTCGGCGTGCTCACCGGCGAGATCTCCGAAAACTCGGGGCTGGGCACCCATACCACCACCACGGCGCGGCTCTATCACTTCCCGAGCGGCGGCGATCTCATCGACTCCCCCGGGATCCGCGAGTTCGCCCTCTGGCACCTGGAAGCCGATCGCATCACCTGGTGTTTCGTGGAGTTTCGCGACTACCTCGGCAGTTGCAAGTTCCGCGACTGCACCCACAAGGACGATCCCGGCTGCGCCCTGCGGGCGGCGGTCAGCAGTGGCGCCATCAGCCCTGACCGCTTCCACAACTATCACCGCATCCTGGAAACCATGCAGGAAGCCCGCCACGGTCGGCAACAAGCCCGGCTGTGACCCAATCAACCTCCCTCTTTTTAGAAAGAGCAGATGAAGATCATGAGCATCACTGACAACCTGAAAATTGCCGGTCAATACTGCCTGCCCAAACACGCCCTCTCCCGCCTGGTCGGCAAGCTTGCCGCCGCCGAGGCTGGCAACCTCACTACCCGGGTGATCGAGGCCTTTATCAAGCAGTACGGCGTCGACATGAGCGAAGCGCTGCACGAAGATCCGGCCCACTATGCGAGCTTCAACGCCTTCTTCACCCGCGAGCTCAAGCCGGGGATCCGTCCGCTGGTCGAGGATGCCATGACCCTGGCCCTGCCGGTGGACGGCACCGTCAGCCAACTCGGTCCCATCCATCAGGGCCGCATCATCCAGGCCAAGGGCCACGACTACAGCGCCCGCGAGCTGCTGGGTGGCTTCGAGGATCTGGTGGCGCCGTTCAAGGATGGCGACTTTGCCACCATCTATCTGGCGCCCAAGGATTACCATCGCATCCACATGCCCCTGGACGGCGTGCTGGAGAGCATGGTGTTCGTGCCGGGGGATCTCTTCTCCGTCAACCCGCTCACCGCCGAAAACGTGCCCAACCTGTTCGCCCGCAACGAGCGGGTGGTCGCCACCTTCCGCACCCCCCACGGCCCCATGGCGCTGGTGCTGGTTGGCGCCACTATAGTCGCCAGCATCGAAACCATCTGGGCCGGCAACATAGCGCCGACCAAGCAGAAGGAAGTGGTGCGCTGGGATTACACCGGCGACGAGGCCATCACCTTGCAAAAAGGCGCCGAAATGGGTCTGTTCAAGCTCGGCAGCACAGTCGTCTGCCTGTTTGGCCCCGGCATGCTGGCCGGTTTCGAACCCCATCTGGCCAACGGCGTCACCACCCGCATGGGTCAGCCCTTTGCCAAGCTGGCGGATCAGGCATGAGTGACCAGTCCAAACCAGGCGCCTCGCAAAAAAACAATCCACTGCACGGACTGACCCTGGAGGCGATAGTCACCGCCCTGGTCGAGCACTACGGCTGGGAAGAGCTGGGGCAGCAGATCAACATCCGCTGCTTCACCGAGGATCCCAGCGTCAAGTCGAGCCTCAAGTTCCTGCGCAAGACCCCCTGGGCGCGAGAGAAGGTAGAGAGTCTCTATCTCTATGTTCAACGCAAACAGGCCAAACAGAAGGAAGACCCCAGTGGCGTTTAAGATTACCTACACCTACAAGAAGCAGGCCAAAGAGATAGGCTACGCCAACGACAAGTTCAACAGCATCTATGACGCCATTGCCGCGGCCGAGGGGCTGGATCTCTCCAGCTTCCACGCCATGGAGGCCCAGCTGGCCCAGGTGTGCCGCCGCGACAAGAAGAGCGTGAAGGACTACAGAGAGAACTACTTCAAGGAGCTGGGCTTCTCCAACGTCGTGATCGAACGGGACAATCTCGAAGACAAGCAGGAGTAAGCATGCGAACCCTGACTCTGATGGCCGCCTCCCTGCTGCTGGCGGCCTGCAGCACCCAGCCTCCCCAGCTGGTCGGCAACGATCAGGATGCCCACGGCTGCCGTGCCAGCGCCGGTTACCAGTGGTCCCCCCTGCTCGGCCAGTGCGTACGCCTGTTCGAGCAGGCGGTGCGCCTGCAATCCCTCGAGGCCAGCGAGACCGGCAGCGCCTTCGTGCTGTTCAACGCCGATCAGAGCAAGGCAGAGCTAACCCTGCCAAGCGGCGAGCTGATCCCCCTTGAGCGCCAGGGCGAGGAAGGAAGCTGGTCCTGGCAGGGAGGAGCCTACCAGCTCTTCCCCTGGAAGGGTTATGTGCTCAAGTCCGGCGAGCGGACGCTGTTTCACGGTGACAGCGCCCTCTAACGGCAACCGCCGCCAGTACGACAAAACCCCCGGCTCAGCCGGGGGTGTTGTTTTTGGCCCAGAGCCGGTTCGGGTTCAAGGCGCTCGCGACCCAAAACAAAAACCCCGTTGCAGGCAACGGGGTTTTCATGCGCTCCGGCAGGGCAGGATCAGTTGCCCAGGGTGGCGAACAGACTCTGCTCCAGGCTGCCGCGGGAGACGCAGACCGGCGTGATGGAGGGAGCCAGCACGCGCTCGCCGGAGGACTCGACGAAGTAGAGCTGGGTGTTGCCCTTGACGTTGACGGTCGCCACGCTGTTGTTGCCGCTCTGGGTGATGATCAGGTTGATCTGCAGATTGGGGTTGCCCAGTGCGACCTTGGAACCCATGGTGCCGCAATCCAGCCACTCCAGCCCCTCGGCCGCGTTTTCGACGTTGGCGGTCATCAGACCTGAGCCACGCTGGCTGTTTTCGATGTTCAGGCCGTGATCGCCAAACCACTTCTCGGCGCGGGCCCACACCAGATCCACCGGAATTGCCATCTCCTGGGTGTTGTTGGTCGCCTTGGCAACCGGCGGGGTATAGCGGTACTGCTCGCCACCATTGTTGTCACTGGCACAACCCACCATCAACAGGGCCAGGGCGCCCCCCATTATCTTCTTCATGCTGCTTCTCTCGTCCATAAGGCCATAGGCCAACCGGCGGCTATTATGGCGATCACGACACAGACTGTCAGCAGGGATCCACATAAATGGCGGATTCTTAACCCACGCTTTACAAAACTGGCCTGTTATCATAGATTTGCTCGAAGTCTCCTCCGTGAGTGCTCACGTGAATTCTTCGCTCTCCCTGGCGCTGCTGCAGCAGATCATCGACCAGTTACCCATGAATATCTTCTGCCGGGATACGGCCGGACGGTACCTGTTTGCCAACAAGGCTTTCGCCCGGGAGGCCGGGCTGTCACAGCCGGGCGACCTCATCGGCAAGACGGACGCCGAAATGCCCTGGGGCGATCTGTTCCGCGAGGAAGACGGGCGCCTGCTGGCCGAAGGCAAACCCCTGCTGCACCAGCAATTGCACTGCCACGGCGGGGCCGGCGCCAACTGGATGGAGATCCACAAGGTGCCGCTCTATGACGAGCAGGGTGACCCCCTCGCCCTCTTCGCCATGGTCAGCGCCATCGACCAGCGCAAGGAGCTGGAGCAGACCTTCCGCCAGCAGCAGCTGCTGCAACGCCGCCTGCTGGATGCCATCCCTGACCTCATTCGCCTCGAAGATCACCAGGGCGTGCTCATCGACTGCAATCAGGCCTTCCTCGACTTCATGGGACTGTCGGCAAGCGACGCCCTGGGTCGGCGAGTACCGCCCCGCCTGCCCGTCGAACAGACCCTGGGACAGGGGGAGTATTGCGTGGTGGATGCCCAGGGCAAGGGCCGTCACCTGGAGGTCACCCGGGTCGAGGTGCCGGACGACGAGGGCAACTCCCTCGGCATTCTCACCCTGAGCCGTGACATCACAGGGCTGCGTACCACCCAGGCCCAGTTGCAACAGGAACAGCACTACGACAGCCTCACCGGCCTGCTCAAGCTCTCCCACTTCCTGCAAACCAGCCGCCACCTCGGCGCCCGCAAGGCCAGCCTGCTGCTGGTGGATCTGCAACATTTCCGCGAGATCAACGATCGCTTCGGCATCCGGGTCGCCGACCGCCTGCTCAGCCAGGTGGCGCGCCGCCTGCAACGGCTGGCGCCGCCCCAGTCCCTGCTCTGCCGGGTTGCCGCCGATGACTTCGCCCTGCTGCTGCCCGAACTCCCCCTCTCCCTGGATGAGTGGAGCCGCAACCTGCAACAGGAGCTGATGGCCCCCTACCAGGTCGAGGAGCACAGGATCCAGATCCCGGTGTTCCTCGGCATAGCCCACGGCAAGGCAAAGGAGGCCGAGCGCCTGCTGAGCCACGCTGAAGCCGCGCTGGCCCAGGGCAAGCGCCAGCAGCAGCACTGCACCCTGTTCGACCCCGAGCTGGACGCCAAGCTCAAGCGCCGTCAGCTCATCGCCGCCCAGCTGCCGCTGGCCATCAAGTCGGCCGAGCTGACCGCCGTCTACCAGCCCATCATCTGCACCCACAGCAACAGGCTGCACGGGGCCGAGCTGCTCTGCCGCTGGCCTCATCCGGAGTTCGGCATGATCTCCCCCGACGAGTTCATTCCGCTGGCGGAAGAGCTGGGCCTCATCGGCCAGCTCGGCCAGCTGATGCTGGAGCTGGGTTGTGCCCAGCTGGCACGCTGGCAGGTGGCGGCCCCGGATCTGGTGCTCTCCATCAACCTGTCACCGCTGCAGTTCCGCGATCCCGAACTCTGCCCGCAGATCTTCGACTGCATCGAGCGCCACGGGCTGGCCCCCTGGCAGCTGGAGCTGGAGATCACCGAAGGGGTGCTGATGGAGAATGCCGACGAGATAGAGAGCAACCTCGCCTGCCTCATCGAGGCGGGCTTCCAGCTAGCCATCGACGACTTCGGCACAGGTTACTGCTCCCTCGCCTACCTGCCGAGGCTGCAGGTGGCCACCCTCAAGCTCGACAGGAGCTTCACCCAGGGGCTGGCCAGCAACCAGGCCACCACCGCCATCGTCCGCTCCGTCATCGGGCTCGGCCATGAACTCGGCATCAGGATCACCGCCGAAGGGGTGGAAACCGTGGAGCAGCAGGCCTGGCTGGCACAGGCGGGCTGCGATCGCCTGCAGGGTTACCTGTTCAGCCGCCCCCTGCCCCCCGCCGAGTTTGCCCGCAACTACCAGTTGCCCGACTGACTCGCACACAGCAAAAAGGCCACCGAGGTGGCCTTTTTATTATCTGTCGAGGGCATGGGCAACATCTTCTCGATGCGCTGACGAGTACACCTTACTCCTGGAAGTAGGTGCCCCAGCCGTCGTAGTCCACGCCGTATTTTTCGAGGGAAAAACGGTCAGCATCTTCTCACCGGCAACCAGGAAGACACTCTTACTCCTGGAAGTAGGTGCCCCAGCCGTCGTAATCCACGCCGTATTTTTCGAGGATCGGCAGCATCTTCTCGATATCGGCCACTATGGTCTCGATATCCAGCTTGCACTCCACTGTGGCATCGAAGCAGAAGATGGTGGCACCGTCATCCAGCTCCATCTCCTCGGCATCTGTCACCTCGAAGCCGGCCTTGAACAGGTCCACCGCCGCCTTCTCCAGCAGATCGAAGTTCTGACAGGCAAAGTGGTGCTCAATCTCGTAGTCCAGACTCGGGTTGCTGCCATCGGCCAGCAGCTCGTTGACGATGGCGGTGGTCTCGTCGCGCCACTCTTGCATGTTGATACTCATATAAACCCCAGGCGGTATTGGATGGATGTCAGTCCCTGCTGGCAGGCACGCTGCGGCCGCGTTGGCCCGGGTCGCCGCCAGGGGGATGGTTGCGGCAAAGCATACCCGCAGAGCGCAACCGGCTCAATGCGGCGGACCAAGATAACTGCCTTGCCCGACCCCCGCCCAAATGGCGGTGTCCGCAAAAAGGTCAAAAAGTGCAATAACCCGCCTTTGACAGGCGCCACCACAGATACCGTCCCCCCCCAGCTCAAGGAAAACAAAATACATTGCAGGATCTTTGGGGATCAGTGTTTTCCACCATGGAGCTACTGATGACCAAGGGTCAGCCCGGGAGCATAAAAGAACTCGTTTGAATGACACACCGTCAGAAGCAAGGCCCCCGCTCATCGGCTCGCCCCTTGTGATTGGGCATCAGGTCATGGCCGTCATTGAGCCATGACGTTCGTTCAAGGGATCTGGCCTCCTTTACTCACGTTGCCCATGAACACAGCGCGACAGGGCGGGAAAAATGGGGGAAAGCAGGATCGATTGCTCGGTTATCGAGCGAACGGCACCGCATTATTCCCCCAGCGGTTGACACCTAGACGCAGAAAGGGTTTAATGCGCGCCGTTGCCCAGATAGCTCAGTCGGTAGAGCAGGGGATTGAAAATCCCCGTGTCGGCGGTTCGATTCCGTCTCTGGGCACCAATAATTCCTCCTTAGTTCAGTCGGTAGAACGGCGGACTGTTAATCCGTATGTCGCTGGTTCAAGTCCAGCAGGAGGAGCCAAATTCGAAAGGCCCGCTCATCTGAGCGGGCCTTTCTGCATCTCCCCTTCCCGAAATGTCATCCCCTAATAGCGATTCTCATCGCCGTGCCAGACATGTCCGGCAGAACATGCCCGGGCGACCTCGTGGCAAGGGTCATCGGCATGACTGCGGAAGAAATGCTGATCTTGTTGCAGCAGAAGCGAACTCATCGAGTGGCTGATACCGGCCAGAGCCTCGCCAGCGGTCAATCCTGCAACCCGGTGATCTGTGGCCAAATGAGCCAGTACTCTTTCACGACTATTCATGATCGCCTCCCTCTGTGGATCCCGTCGTAAATTGACCATAGCAGCAGGTATCTGACTACCGCAAACCCGCGCCAGCAAAGGGCTCCAGGCCGGTCCATCGCTGCCGGGAAAGGGGGGCAAATGAAAAGGCCCACCCTGCCGGATGGGCCTTTCATGACTGCTAGCCGCCGTTACAGGCCGCCAGCAACAGGGTCGCCCCGCAGGTGGCGCTGAAAACCAGCAACCCCGCCTGCAGCACGCCCTCAGGATCCGTCTCTTTTCTTCTCTTTCTGAACCTTATCCATCGCGGCTTCATCGAGCCCACCTCATCCTGTTGTGTCCAGCTCCCCTGCCCTCCTCGGCAGGCCGCTCATCTTGATCCCGGTTCAGTTCAAGGTCAATCGGTCCGCAACAATAAAGCGGCCGGGCACTTGGGAGAGGGCCTCGTCATAGGTCCGCTCATTATCGGGAAAACCGGCGTGACCCGTCTGCGAGCCAGGGCTATGATGAGGCCGACGATTTCCGATCCCAGGGAGACCCCAGATGAGCAGCCCCTTGCACTATGTGCTGGATGGCATCCATTGCGAGCCACACTTCTTTACCGTGCCCCTCGACCACCAGAAACCGGATGACGAGGAGGGCATCACCCTGTTTGGCCGCACTCTCTGTCGCCAGGACAGGCTGGACGATGAGCTGCCCTGGTTGCTCTATCTGCAGGGGGGGCCGGGCTTTGGCGCGCCGCGCCCGACCGCGAGCGGCGGCTGGATCAAGCGGGCCCTGCAGGAATTTCGGATACTGCTGCTCGATCAGCGCGGCACAGGCCACTCCACCCCCATCAGCGCCGAGGCGCTGGCAGGGCTCACCCCGGGGGAGCAGGCCGACTACCTCAGTCATTTTCGCGCCGACAGCATAGTGCGGGACGCCGAATACGTTCGCGATACCCTGAGCCCGGACCGGCCCTGGAGCCTGCTTGGCCAAAGCTTCGGCGGCTTTTGCAGCCTCACCTATCTCTCCCTGTTCCCGGACAGCCTGCACGAGGTCTACCTCACCGGCGGCGTGGCCCCCATAGGTCGCAGCGCAGACGAGGTCTACCGCGCCACCTATCAGCGGGTGGCGGACAAGAACCGCGCCTTCTTCGCCCGCTTCCCCCATGCCCAGGCCATCGCCAACCGGCTGGCGACTCACCTGCACCGCCACGATGTGCGCCTGCCCAACGGCCAGCGCCTGACGGTGGAGCAGTTGCAGCAGCAGGGGCTGGATCTCGGCGCCAGCGGCGCCTTCGAGGAGCTCTACTACCTGCTGGAGGATGCCTTCATCGGCGAGCGGATCAACCCCGCCTTCCTCTACAAGGTGCAGGCCATGCAACCGTTCAACACCAATCCGGTGTTCGCCATACTGCATGAATCCATCTATGCCGAAGGGGCCGCCAGCAACTGGGCGGCCGAGCGGGTCAGAGGGGAGTTTCCGGCCCTGGCCTGGGCGCCCGGCAAGGATTTCGCCTTCACCGGCGAGATGATCTTCCCCTGGATGTTCGAGCAGTTCCGCGAGCTGATGCCGCTCAAGGAGGCCGCCCACCTGCTGGCCCAAAAGGCCGATTGGGGCCCCCTCTACGACCAGGCGCAGCTGGCCCAGAACACAGTGCCAGTGGCCTGCGCCGTCTATGCCGAGGACATGTACGTGGAGTTCGACTACAGCCGCGACACCCTCAAGGGCCTTGGCAACAGCCGAGCCTGGATCACCAACGAGTACGAGCACAACGGCCTGAGAGTCGACGGTGAGCAGATCCTGGACAGACTCATCCGCTTGAACCGGGGCTGCTGATCCCCCGCGGGCGACGAACCCGCCATAAAAAGAATATCGAGGGCGGCCCATGAGCCGCCCCGCCCTGTCGGAAGCAACACAAAACAACAAGGACACCCTTTGGATCATCCGGAAATCTCGGCCGGCTGGCTGAGCCGCCTCTTCTATCACTGGACGGGCCCGCTGCAACGCAAGGGGCTGACCGAGCCCCAGGTCGGTCTCGACGATCTCTACCCCCTGCTGCCGGAAGACAGGCGCGACGAGCGGGCCGACGCCTTCCTCGCGCTCACCGCCGCTGCGCCGGTGCGCCCCTGGCCCATCATGGCCTTTATCTGGCGCCACTACCGCCGCCGCATCGGCCTGCTCACCCTGTTGCAGCTGATCGGCATGCTGGCCACCCTGGCCAGTCCCTGGCTGCTCAACCACAGCATGACCCAGCTCGGCACCGGGGCCAGCACAGGCCACAAGCTGCTGCTGGCCTTCGCCCTGTTTGCCTCTGTGCTCGCCGCCGGCATGCTGGCGGAGCACTCGTTGCAGCTGGCGCTCAAGATGCACGTCCCCATTCGCCGCCTGCTGGCCGAGTCCCTGCTCGCCAAGGTGATGAAGCTCGGCGGCAAGAGCTTCGACGACAGGGCCGGCGGCCGGGTACAGAACCTCATCAACCGGGACGTGTGGGACATTACTTGGATTCTGGCAGACCCCGCCATGCCGTTCACCATGGCGCTGCAACTGGCGGGCACCATAGCCCTGCTGGTGTGGCAGGTGGGCAGCGCCGGTCTGGTGGGCTTTGCGGTGCTCACCCTGCTGCTGCTGCTCTCCACCCGGGTGGTGCGCCGCATGAACCAGCAGGAGCAGCAGCTCAAGCGTCAGCAGGACGAGCGCAACGGCATACTGGCCGAATACATCAAGAAGCTGCGGCTGGTGCGCCAAAACGGTCTCGGCGCCTTCTTCACCCGGGCGGCCAACGCCAAGCGCCAGCAGGAGCTGGGGGTGCTGGGTCGGGTGCTCAAGCTCGATGCCATCAACAGCTTCCTGATGATGAGCACCCCGCTGCTGGTGACGCTCGCCACCTTCACCACCTATCTGGCCTCGGGCCAGAGCCTGACCCTGCCCCAGGTGTTCACTACCATAGCCCTGTTCGCCGTGCTGCGGATCCCCATGATGCGGCTGCCTTACCTCATCCGTACCCTGATCAACTTCAATACCGGCTTCAACCGGCTGTGCGAGTTTCTGAGCAGCCCGGAGCAGCACAGGGATCTCACCGACACCAGCCTGCCCGTCGGCAGCCTGGTGCTGGAAGAGGTCACCGCCCTGCACCAGCAAAAACCTGTACTGCAAGAGGTCAGCCTCAGCATACAACCGGGGGAGCTGGTGGGGATCACTGGGGCGACCGGGGCGGGCAAGAGCTGCCTGCTGCACCTGGTCGCCGGTTTTGACAACGGCTTTGAGGGGGCTATCCGTCGCAACGGCCGGGTGGCGCACCTCGGCCACAAACCCTGGCTGATGAACGACAGCATCCGCAACAACATACTGTTCGGCCAACCCTGGCACGAGGATCGCTACCAGTGGGTACTCGGTGCCTGCGCCCTCACCACGGATCTGGGGCTGCTGAGCCACGGGGAGCAGACGCTAGTGGGAGAGCTTGGCACCCGCCTCTCCGGTGGCCAGCAGCAGCGGGTCGCCCTGGCCCGCGCCCTCTATGCAGAGGCCGACATCCTGCTGCTGGACAACCCCTTGTCGGCGCTGGACCCCATGGTCTCGGCCCAGGTGCTGGAGCAGGGGCTCGCCTTCAAGCCGGGGCCGACCCGGCTGCTGGTGAGCCACGATCCGGACGTGCTGGCCCACTGCGATCGGGTGATCCGCATCGAGCAGGGCCGCCTGGTGGAGCTAGGCGCCCACCAGCTGGCGGATCTCATCCAGCACCCGCAACCCACCCCTCTGGTGGCGCCCCAGGAGGCGGAGCAGTTCAGCGAGGAGAAGGTGGTGGAGGGCAAGGTGGACTGGGGCCTGTTTGGCTTCATGTGGCAGCGCCTGGCCGCCCCAGGCGCCATCCTGATCGCCCTGCTGCTCACGCTAGGTCAGGAGGGGCTGCGCATCGCCTCGGATCTCTGGCTCGGCGGCAAGGCCGAGGTGAGCGATGTGAGTACCCTGCTCGGCATCTATGTGCTGCTGGGGGCGGGGTCGCTGGTCTGCATCATGGTGGTGCGGGTCATCAACTACAAACTCGGCCTCAAGCTGGCCTGGACCCTGTTCGACGGCATGCTGGGCCGCATCAGCCGCGCCCCCATGGCCTTCTTCGACAAGGTGCCCCAGGGGCGCATCCTCAACCGCTTCGATCGGGATCTTGGGGAGGCCCAGGAGGTGCTGCTCTCCATGCTGATGGGACTGTTCGGCATGCTGGTCTCTGTGCTGCTCCAGGTGGTGGTCATCGGCATCAACATCCCCCTGCTGCTGCTCATCGCCCCCCTGGTGGGCTGGGCGCTCTACGTGCTGCAACGACGCTACCGGGCGGTGCAGCTCAAGCTGCGGCGCCAGTCCTCGGTGCTGCGCTCGCCGCTCTATATCAGCATCAGCGAGACCATTCGCGGCGCCCCCGCCCTGCGCTTGGCCGGGGCAGAGCGCTTCGCCCTGGATCAGGTGCTGCATCACTATGACAACAACCTGCGCAGCTGGTACACCACCACCTCCATCAACCGCTGGCTTGGCATGCACCAGACCCTGCTCTCCGCCGCCCTGGTGGGAGCAGTGGCGCTGATGGTGGCCTTTGGCAACAGCCCGCTGCTGGGGGCCGTGGCCATCACCTACGCCTTCACCGCCTCGGCCATGCTCAACTCCCTGATCCGTACCTTCGCCGAAGTGGAGCAGGTGATGAACGCGGTGGAGCGGGTACGCGAATACAGCGAGATAGAGAGTGAGCGCCAGGAGGGAGAGGCCCTCGCCACCCCCCATCCGGCGGTGCGCTTCGACAACCTGGGGCTGCGCTACCCGGGCGCCAGCCAGTGGGCCCTGCACAGGGTCAACTTCGAGCTGGCTCCCGGCGAGAAGGTGGGGGTCTGCGGCCGCACCGGCGCGGGCAAGAGCTCGCTACTCGGGGTGCTGCAGGCCATGTATCCGGCCTCACAGGGAGAGATTTACTACAGCGATCAGCCGCTCTCTGCCCTGGCGCCGGAGGCGGTGCGCGATCTGTACGACACCGTCTCCCAGATCCCCCTCACCTTCTTCGGCACTCTGCGCGCCAATCTCGCCCCCCTGACCTGCCACGGCGACGAGGCGTTGGAGCTGGCGCTGAGTCGGGTGGGTCTGGCCGAGCGCTGCGCTGGCCGGCTGGACGAGGACCTCGACAGGCTGCAGCTCTCCGCCGGCGAGACCCAGCTGCTGGTCATCGCCCGCATCCTGCTGTCGCGCCGCCCCCTCATAGTGCTGGACGAAGCCACCTCGGATCTCAGCCACGGCGGCATGCGCAAGATGGCGGAGCTGCTCTATCGCTACCGGCCAGAGGCCAGCTACCTGGTGATCGCCCACCATCTGGAGCCGCTCTTGTCGGTGGACAAAGTCGTGGTGATGGAGGCCGGCACTGTGGTGGAACAGGGATCCCCGGTCAGCCTGCTGGCCAATCCGGGTTCCCGCTTCCACCAGCTGTTTGCCGGTCAGGTGAACCGCCAGGTAGGGGAGCTGACGGGCTAAGATCGGCGTTGCCTCGCCGACGTCAGAAGGGCTGCCCGCGGGCAGCCCTTGCTTTATCGGAAGCATCGCAAAAAGCAATTCTCATGTGGATACCAACCGAGCAGCAAAGCTGCTATAAAAAGAGCCCGAAACAGTCAGGATCACAAGGATGTGTCATGTCTCCAAGGATGGAGGTGGTTGCGCGCCAACCACAGCTGGAAGTCGCCCTGATCAGCAGCCAGGGAGGGGGTTACCCTCGCCATACCCACGAGGAATATGTGCTCTCGGCAAACTTGAGCGGCCAGGAACGTATCTGGTTTGACGGCAAGGAGCAGGAGGTGGTGCCGGGCCAGGTGACGCTCTACAACCCGCTGACCATGCAGGCCTCCACCTTTGGGGAAGATACCCGCTTCATCAGCCTGCATCTGTCACAGGAGCGGGTGAAGAGTCTGCTGGATGAGGCGGGACTCCTGCCCGGCCAGTCGCCCCCCGCATTCATGGAGGGAGTACACCAGCTCCCGGCGTTGTTCCACGCCATTCTGGACCTGCATCGACACCCCTCGGCCAACCAGCGGGAAGAGGGGCTGGTGCGCCTGCTCGCCGCTCTGCAACGCAGTAGCGACCCCACACCGCGATTGCTGCAGGGGCGGCTGCCCCAACTGCTTGACTACATGCGCGACCACCTCAGCCAGGAGATCAGCCTGGATGATCTTTGCCAGGTGGCCTGCTGCTCCAAATTCCACCTGGTTCGCAGCTTTCAGCAGGCGCTGCATGTTCCGCCCATCCACTATTTCAACCAGCTGAGACTGATGGAGGCCCGTCGCCGCCTGCTGCAAGGAGAGAAGCCCTCCCAGATAGCGCTGGCGCTGGGCTTCTATGACCAGAGCCACATGAGCAACGCCTTTCGCCGCGTCATGGGGATCAGTCCGAGCCGCTACGGAGCCCCCGGCACAAACTCGACATAACCCTGATAGATCACGTAACAGGCGAAATAGGCGAAGATCAGTGCCGACGCCAGGTAGGAGAAGCGCACCATCTTCTCCCCCAGCAACCGCCCGCCCTGATAGGCAAGGGTGCAGAGCACCAGGGCCCAGAAGATCCCCGCACTGAAGAAGCCGGAGAGGAAGAGCCCGGCATTCAGGGGATCCGCCCCCTGCCTCGCTATGATGGCGCCCCCCACGGCCGCGAACCAGAGGATGGCGGTCGGTGAGGAGAGCGCCAGTACCATGCCGCGGCCGAACAGGCGCCAGCGCCCCCCGGACTGCGCAACGCCATTCAACTCGCCATCCTGTGCCTGCAGCGCCGCGTAGCCCATCTTGATGGTCAACCAGATCAGGGTGACCGAACCAAAGATCCAGAGGCTCCAGCGCACCATTTCAAACTGCAACAGCACGGCCATGCCCGCCATGGCGAGCATGGCATAGATCAGGTCCCCCACACAGGTTCCCACCCCGAGCCAGAAGCCGTGGGAAAAACCGCGAGACATGGCCAGGGTGATCATCGCCATGTTGGCCAGGCCTATGTCCAGGCACAGAGAAAGACTCAACAGAAATCCATTGTAAAATGCCATGTCACACTTTCTCCCAGATGGTTTGATGGTAACGGTCACCCTCTCCCTGCCAGGGCCCTGCTGCCCAAGACGCGGCCAACATCGAGCTCTTTTGACTCTCACCAACCAGGCTCTCCGACAAGGCACCGAACAGCTGTCCAAGCTCGGGATCCTCTGCCCGCTGGGCCATCTCCGCGAGCAATATCATCAGGGACTCGCACAGACGGTTTTGCTGAGGGCGTGTTCCCTCAAGGTCTCCCTCCAGCTCACGCAGACTGGCAACCAGGCTCAGCACGCGGCAGATATACTCCCGCAGCCTGGGTGGGAGCGCAGGGGGCGGCATCAGCGTCAGCATATGGACAGAGTGCGTCGCCCTGGGGGGCCAAAATTCCATCTTCATCATTTACCTCCATGTAATATGAGGTCATATGACACCATTCATGATGAATTTGTATTGGAAAATATTGCCTTTTTATCCCAGCCAGACAACGGGTTCGCCAGCACCACCATGGGATTCAAGTCATAGAAAGGAGGATGAAGAAGGCAGGTATAGCCTCATTATTTAAGGGCTGTCACCCTGGCTGGACATGTCGACCAAGGATGGGGCCACCTCTTGTAACGATGAATAAATGCCTGCCAGAAAATGGCAAGGGCGCCTCCTTCGAGACGCCCCTGTGAACACATCCAGCAGCCAGTCAGGGTCAGCGCTCCATGATCTGGGTGATGTCATCCTTGTTGATCAACATCTCCCGCCCCTCTTCGTCGTAGTAGCGGTACATGCCCGTGTCTTCATCCAGCTTGGGCTTGCTGTCGGTGGTAATCATCTTCCCGTCCCGGGTGCTCATGATGTATTGAGAGCTGCACGCCACCAGCCCCAGCATGCACACCAGGACCATCATCAGTCGTTTCATCGCCCATCCTCCTCTTCATTCTCACCATTAGGTTCATAAGTGAAGCCTAGCTCAGGCGGATTCAGGGCTGAGCCCCTGTCCGGCTAAAGCAAAATTAATTAGAAGTCAACTTCCGAAGCAATGTTTCCATTTAACCCCTGACATAGAAAAACAAAAAAACAAAAAACCAACAACAAGGAAACCGAATCGCTACACTCGGCGGCATTTTGCACTCAGAACATCAGAGATTGAGAATCATCCGACATTCAGACTGAGAATTGTCTGATATATGTTGCAAAAAAATACACCTTTGATAGATTCCGACACTGAATTCAAATGGCAACATAATTACTAAAACCATCAATAATTCATCTTTTTCGCCTCATCAGATGCGACATGATCTGTCTGGTGAGCATTTTTCATAACAAAAAAATTACATTCAATGCCGATATGTCATTCGGATGCGGTAGCTATGTCTGTTTTACCTCCAGTCCACATGGACACCACGATGAGCCCCTCATTGAGTAACTTCGCAATACTGTGACAGAGCAGCAATTTGATGCTGTTTGTGTGATGCCCTTATGTCGCCAATATATGATGGTCACGACCTGTACTGATTGCACAGTACACGAGTCAGTGAGCAGTTAAATTAACTGCCAACGATAAAACACAAGAGATCATTCACAGATATTGCAATGATGGAGCCCAATCCTTTTACAGGAAATATCGCATAAAAAGATCATCCACTTAATTCATGAGTAAACATGATTTAATTTATGTCGATGACTTGTAGCAGTCAAAACAAACACATTGCAAGGCTTTACGTAAAATGAAAGTTATAACAGCGCCATGGATCTTAGCTGCGATTAGTTTGAATATATTCGCTGCACCGCAGATAAGCCCGCAGATGATGGAGCAATTCAAGCGTCTGCCACCGGCAGAACAGCAGGCTCTGGCAAAGCAGTATGGTATATCCACTGAACAGCTAAATAGTGCCAGTGCCATTACACCTGTCACACCATCGGTTCCTGTTGCCGCCCCACGTGAACTCGATTATAGCCAGGTATCCCAGCGTCCCCTCGTTGCCGGAGTGGCACAACCAGGGGACTTGCAACCATTTGGGTATAATGTATTTGCCGGTGAGCCCATCCTGGATGCACCTATTACCGATATGCCAGTTGCAGATGACTATGTTATTGGCCCTGGAGATGAAATTCATGTTCAACTCTACGGTAAAGAAAATGCGGTTTACGATTTGAGTGTCGGCCGGGAAGGCTTTATTGATTTTCCCAGTCTCGGCCCTATCTCCGCCAGTGGCTTAACCTTCCAGCAATTCAGAAGTGACCTTGAATCCAGGATCAAGGAGCAGATGATTGGTGTAAATTCCTTCATCAGCTTTGGTTCAATGCGTTCCATGCAGGTGTTTGTGATGGGAGACGCCTACCGCCCAGGTGCTTACAATGTCAGTGGCATGGCGACCGTGACTCAGGTATTGCAGGCCGCTGGTGGCATAGACACAGTCGGTTCCTTGCGAAAAATCCAGGTGAAACGCGCAGGGCAAAATGTCATCGATGTGGATCTCTACAAGATGCTTGTCTGGGGTGATACCAGCCAAGACATCCGTTTACAAGCCGGAGATACTGTGTTTGTTCCTGCCAAGGGCAGTGAGGTCGCTATCAACGGGCTGGTCAAGCGCCCCGCCATTTACGAGCTGAGAAATTCGGCACCGCTGGCAGATGTGCTCGCACTGGCTGGCGGCGTCAAAGCCGCCGCGTTGCAAGAAGTCTCCGTAGAGCGCCACTCCGATAGCGGTCTCAGGGTGTTCAACCTGACACTGGCCAACGCCCATGATCGCCTTTTCAGTATTCGGGACGGGGACAAGATATCGGTCAAACCGAGCAGCACCGAATATAGCCAGGCGATTGTGGTCAAAGGTGCAGTAGTTCGTGATGGTGTCTACAGCTTCTCTCCCGGTACTCGGGTCAGCACTATTTTGCAGAGTGTTGAGCGAGACCTCATTTCGGCTACCGATTTGAGTTACGCTCTGGTGGTCAGAGAGATTGACTCCCAACGTAATATCAGCGTGATTCAATTCAATTTGGGCAATGCCATGCAACACCCTGGTGGCAAGGATGATGTCCTGCTTCAGGCCCGGGATCAGGTGCTGGTGTTCCGCAACGATGCTACTGACCGCCTCAGAGAGACAGCCACAACCTCAACCAAGGTGAAGGATCTCAAGGCGAAGTCTCGAGAACTGGACAACGCTGCCATGATGCGCACAGATGCATCCACCGGCGCCAATGTCACAAACGATGAATTGAATACTGATAGCCAGATCAAGCTCTCTTCACTTTCCGATAAAACCGCAACAGATGCCGTTGTGGCGGACTCCAGACAAGCCTTGTTGGCGCCAGTCATCGAGCGCCTGAAAGCGCAGTCGACTCAGGGCCAGCCGGTCAAAATCATGGAAGTCAGGGGGGAAGTGAAATACCCGGGCCTCTACCCACTGACCGAGAGCAGTCGCATGTCCGATGCCATTCTCGCCGCCGGTGGGTTCAATGAGCAGGCCAACATTGTCGAACTGTCCCGCGTCAATGAGCGTGGTGACAGCATCCTGGTCCAAAATGAGCGATTCTCTCTGGACACAGCCAATAGCCCGTACAGTTCGCCCCTCCTGCAATCCAAAGACAATATCAACGTCCTGCCCCACCCACAGTGGCGGGAAGAGGCGACCGTTCAGGTCTTCGGTGAAGTGAAATTCCCCGGCACTTATACCGTGCGTCGCGGAGAAAGCCTGCACGATCTGATCGAACGTGTGGGTGGTATTACTGCCTACGCCAATCCCAACGGTGCAATATTTGCACGTAAAGCCCTGCGTCAGCAGGAAGAACAACGGTTGGTGATGCTGCGGGATGAACTTCGCCAAGAGATATCGACCATGACCTTGCGCAGACAGAGCACCATTGCCAACTACAGCAGCTCTCCTGCCGAGGCCATGACGGTTGTGAATCAACTGGAGAACAGCAAGGCCATTGGGCGGATGACCATAGATATGCCAGCACTGCTCTCCGGAGAAAAGCAATCCGATATATTGCTGGAGGATGGCGATAAATTATATATCCCGACCATGCAGAATGTGGTCTCCATCGCAGGCATGGTGCAGTTCCCCTCTTCCCATATCTACAAAGAGGACACCAGCATCAACGAATACATCAGCCTGGCCGGTGGAACCAAAAAACAGGCCGATACCGATCGCGTCTATGTCATCAAGGCCAACGGCAGCGTGTTGTTGCCCAATGACAGTTGGTTTGGCGGACGAAAGAGCCTTGAACCTGGCGATACCATCATAGTGCCGGTGGACTCCGATTATCTGGACAACCTGAGCATCATGTCCTCAGCAACCCAGATCATGTATCAGTTGGGCGTAGCCTGGTCCGCCATCAAATAACGCGCTGGACGCGTCATTTCATATTCCATAGGACTCACGACATCATAATGGAAGCACAAAAAGTGAATGTCATTCCCTTACCGAGAGACATGTCTCCGGCAAGTGATGAAATCGACCTGCGGGAGCTGATGATTGCCTTGTGGCATGGCAAGTGGTGGATCTTTTCCACCACCTTCATTGCCACCTGCCTTGCCGTAGCCTTTGCACTCTGGAGCCCCAATATCTATCGTGCCGAGGCCTTGCTGACCCCCTCCCTTGAGCAGCAAGGTGGTGGACTCTCCGCGCTGGCATCCCGCTTCGGTGGGCTAGCCAGCCTGGCCGGTGTCGATCTTGGCAACAAAGGCGGAGATAAAGCCTCGATAGCCATCGAAGTGGGCAAGTCACGGCTGTTTCTTGGGGATTTCATCCGCCACCACCAGCTGGCTGTCCCTCTGATCGCCGCCACTGGCATAGATAAAGCAACTGGCGAGTTGATCATCGACCCTCAGATCTACGATACGGTGACCCAGAAGTGGGTGCGCGAAGTACCTGCTGGCAAGTCACCCGAGCCCACTGACTGGGAACTGATCAAGGCTTTCAGGGGGCTGGTCTCCCTCAATAGCGATCCCAAGACAGGGTTGTTGACAGTCAGCGTCGACTTTTATTCACCGCAGTTAGCCAAGCAGTGGGTGGACTGGTTGATCAATGATCTCAACCACACCATGAAACAACGGGATCAGGAGGAGGCAAAGCGCAATATTTCCTATCTGACCGAGCAATTATCCAAAACCTCTGTCGCCGATATGCAGAAGGTTTTTTATCAGCTGATCGAAGAGCAGACCAAGACCTTGATGCTCGCCGAGGTCAATCAGGAATACGTATTTAAGGTACTTGATCCTGCCGTCATAGCCGAAGAAAAAATAAAACCCAAACGGGCACTGATTGTTGTATTGGGTGCACTGTTGGGCGGTATGTTGGGAGTGATGATAGTTTTGGTTCGGTTTGCATTCCGTCATGATAAAAGATAATGGATGCAAACTGATCAAAAACGATGGCTTGCCATCATAATAGAGTAGAACGAACCTCGACTATTCTGATTTTATAAGGGAAATATATGAAGAAGAGTGTTTTGATTATGACTGCCCTGCTGGCCCTGTCCGGCCAGACCATGGCTGCTGAAACTGCTGCCGGTGCTGCTGGTGCTGCTGGTGCTGGCGCCGCTGCCGGTACCACTGCCCTTGTCGCTGTGGGTGTAGCTGCCGCGGTTGCCGTCGGCGTAGCCGTCGCCGTTGCCAGCAACGACGATGACAACAGCTCTACCTCGACTGTGACCAGCACAGCTCGTTGATATTAAGATTTAAAGACTGCCCGAGGGCAGTCTTTATTTTTATACCGATTCATTCAGTGATGCTCGCATGCTAACAAAGCGCCTTGTTATTATGCTATCCATGTTATTATTTGGCTGTGCAGATAACAACCTTGATAGCTATCAGCAACTAAAGTTTCTCTTCTCCGGGAATGAAGAAATAACGATTACCCCGGAGGCCATCAATAAATTGCCTTATGCCAGTGCATTTTTAACGATTGATGACAGACCAAAAATATTCGTCGTACTTGCATTTGTGGATAACAACAGATTGTCTTGGATCAGCAGTAACAGAGGGATAATAGTTACCGAGCATGGCCGAATAACAAAGACATTGAAGTTCGACAATGATATTGATTACTTCTTGGGTACGGTTCAGGACCCATTATCTCAGGCATCCATCACCTCAGGTGCACAGTTCAGTTACAGCGCCGAATGGGAAAATGATCGCCGCAGCGGGAGAAGCATGCATAGTGTATTCCGGCAGCTCGCGGATGAAAGCCTGGATATCAATGGCACCATCATTGCGACCTCCCTCTATGAGGAAACAGTACAGTCGATAAAAGATGGTCAAACATGGAATAATTATTACTGGCTGGACAAAAAATCTGGCCTGATCCGAAAGACCATTCAAAAACTAGGCCCTGACAACAGCACCATAGAGATGGTCTTTACCAAGCCTTACTCATCATGAAAAAAATAATACTCTCGTTATTGATAGGCTATGCACCCTGGCTTCACGCTGACAGCGTTACCAAAGTAGTCTTCGGTAATGTCAATGGCACCACCATTTCCCTTTCGGATAGTCAGCGTCTTGAACAGCTACTGAATAACAACAAGCTACCTGACCATATCTATTGGCCTGCCGCCATCATCTCATCCCCCACAGAAGAGCATCTGGCACAGCAAGCCAAGGAGCGATTGCTCAGCGATGTGAAATCACTCCAGGTGATATGGATGAGAGAACATCAAGGTGGTCTGGTTCAAACAACCCAGCAACTGTTGCGAGAGCTGGATCAGCTTGATATCACAGGCCGGATTGACATAAAGCTGGATCCCGATCTCAGCAGAATTGAACCTGCCAACAACCCTCGCTTGGCCGGTGACTATTCACTCTATGTCTCTCCTCGGCCATCCCGTTTATATTTGATGGGTTTAATCAATAGCCGCAAGTCATTGCCTCATGAACATGGAAAAGGTTTGGCTGAATATTGGCAAGGCCATAGCTTGTTGGCCGGTGCCAACCCGGGTCAGGTATATCTTATCCAGCCAGATGGCAGCATCCAGTTATCACCCGTGGCCGTATGGAATGAATATCATATAGAGCCCATGCCCGGTGCAACACTGTTTGCCGGGTTCGCTCCCGAGTTGCTGCCAGCCAAATTTAAAAACATCAATCTCCGTATTGCCGAAATGATTGCTAATCGGATACCCGAGTAATGCTAACCAGAATCGCCACTCTCTCTATTCTTGTCTCTCCTATCGCTTGCGCCAATACGGATAGTTTCTCCCCTACCTTTCCCACCCAGAGTGACTTTGGTGGCGTAGGTCTGCTTCAGATGCCAACGGCGCGCATGGCCCCAGAAGGTGAGTTCTCGTTCAACTACATGGATAACCAGGAATATCGACGCTGGTCTATCTCCATGCAGCCATTTGACTGGCTGGAAGCCACCCTGAGATACACCGATATTCGCACCCGCCTGTATAGCAATGATGAGAGCTTCAGTGGCGATCAAACCTATAAAGACAAGGGGATGGATGTCAAAGCCAGACTATGGAATGAATCCACCTGGCGCCCTCATGTCTCTGTCGGGCTTCGCGATGTCATGGGGACCGGACTCTTTGACAGCGAGTACATAGTTGCCAGCAAGCGTTACCAGAACCTGGATTTCACCCTGGGCATGGCATGGGGAAATATGGGGCAGAGTGGCAACATCAAGAACCCCTTCTGTGAACTCCGCGATGGCTGGTGCCAACGCGACGACGGGTTCTCGGGCAGTGGTGGCAAATTTGAATTTGGCAGCCTGTTCCATGGGCCTGCCGCTCTCTTTGGCGGGATAGAGTACCAGACGCCCTGGCAACCATTGAGGTTGAAACTTGAATACGATGGCAATGATTACAGTCACGAGTCGGCGGGCGTCATAACACAAAGCACCCCCATCAATGTGGGCATAGTCTACCAGCCCTATGATGCTCTCGACATGCATCTCAGTTATCAGCGCGGCAACACGCTGATGTGGGGGATGACACTGCATACCAATTTCAACGATCCCTCCTTGTCGCTACCAAAACTCATGGATCCCCCAGTTCCGGCCTATCAGACCAGCGAAACTGCCTCTCTGGATGAGGTGGACTGGCAGGATTTGTCCTCACAGCTGGCCGCCAATGCAGGCTGGCAAGAGGTTTCCCTCTACGGCGATGACGACACCCTTACCCTGGTGGGTGAGCAGACCCGCTTCCGGGAGCAGACTCAGGGCGAGCACAGGGCCACCATGCTCGCCGTCAATGACGCCCCTGCGTCGGTGAAGCAGTTGCGGATTATCGAGCAGAAGCAAGGAATGCCGCTGCAGGAGACCCGCGTCGATCTGGACTCGGTGCGCCGCGCCAACAGCGATCTTCCCCTTGGCCAGAAACAGGAGATCGAGGTCAGCCGTCAGTCGCCGACCCAGGTTCAGGGGACAAGGCGCCATGAGGCGGAGCCTCGCTCATGGAGTTTCAAGATTGCGCCCAAACTGAGCCAGTCCATCGGGGGCTCAGAGAGCTTTTACATGTATCAGGTCGGGTTGAATGCCAATACCGACTGGTACATGACAGAGCACAACTGGCTGAGCAGCACGCTCTTCTTCAATCTGTTCAACAACTATGACAAGTTCAATTACACGGCCCCCCCGCCCGATGGCGAGGCCCTGCCCCGGGTCAGAACCTGGATCCGGGAATATGTCACCTCCTCGGATGTGCTCCTGAATAACCTTCAGCTCACCCATATGGATAAATATGATGATGCCTGGTACGCCCAGGCATATGGCGGCTATCTGGAGATGATGTACGCCGGGGTCGGTGGTGAAACCCTGTATCGCCCCTTCAATCGCTCCTGGGCCATAGGGGCAGACATCAACCTGGTGAAACAGCGGGACTGGGAAAACACCCTCCAGCTGGCTGATTATCAGGTGGCGACTGGCCATGTCACCACCTACTGGCAGCCGACGTTTCTCGACAAGGTGACGGCACAGATCTCGGTGGGTCGTTACCTGGCAGGGGACTATGGTGCCACCCTCAACTTCGCCAAGAAATTTGATTCGGGAATAAGCGCCGGTTTCTTTGCGACCTTCACCAATGTGTCGGCAGAAGAGTACGGTGAAGGGAGCTTCACCAAGGGGCTCTACATCACAATCCCGTTCGACCTCATGATGTTCAAGTCCACCATAGACAGCGGTACCATCAGCTGGGTCCCCCTGACCCGGGACGGGGGTCAGATGCTGGCCAGAAAGTACGGACTCTACAGCCAGAGCAGTGTCGCCTCCTTCTGATGTGAAATGACTGCCCGTCGCAGATAAAAAAGCACCTTCCATGAAGGTGCTTTTTTGTTTCTGGCGCACGGATCTTTGCGATCAGCCCTGCGGCTTGCGCTCACCTGTGACTGTGGGGTTCTTGGGGTCTGAGCTCCACTCGTACCAGCCGCCGTCGTAGACGCTGATCCGCTTCCAGTCCATCAGCCAGGCGTAGAAGAAGGCCTCGGAGGCGCGCCAGCCGGTGCCGCAGTAGAAGGCGGCCTGCTGGGTGGGCGCTATATCCCACTGGTCCCACATGGCGAGGATCTCGCGGGCCGGTTTCATGGTGCCGTCCGGGTTGTGGAAGTCGCTCATGCTGTTGGCATCCACGCCACCGTGACCCCACTTGGCCCCTGGGATGTCGCCCTTGGGCTTGATGTAGCTGTAGCCGGAGGTGTTGCCGACAAACTCGTCCCAGGTGCGCACGCTGACCAGGGCGCTATCGGGCTGCTTGAGCAGCGCCTTGGCCTGGTCCAGGGTGGTGTAATACTCGGGGTGGGCCGGAATGGCCACGCCAAACTCCTTCACCGGCTCAAACTTGTTGGCCAGGCCGGTCTCGGTACGCAGGTGCTGCACGAACCAGGCATCCAGGCCGCCGTCCAGCAGGCGCACGTCTTCCACCCCGGCATACATCATCAGGTGAGCGGCACGGGCCGCCGCCATGGTGTTGCGACCGTAGAGGATGACGGTGGTGTCGTGGCGGATGCCGTTCTCCAGCAGCAGCTGCTTGAGGGCTTCGTCAGACACCTTGTTCCACAGCGGCTCCTCTTCCAGGCGGTTGGTGTCGATGTAACCGGCCCCCGGGATGTGGCTCAGCAGATAAGCCTTGGGGGCACCCCAGTCGACTTCGAAGACCTTCCAGTCCCCCTTGGGAGCGGCGGCCACCTGCTTGCCTGCCTGCAGATCGGCGAGCCAGAGCGGGTAGACCAGCTGCTGCCAGCGGGCCAGGTGCTCGCGCGGCGCACTCTGCCAGCCCTGCAGCTCGAACAGTTGCTTGATGCCCTGCTGGCGCAGCAGGCGGGCCACCTCGGCCACTTCCCGCGGGGCGCCGTAGAGGGCAACCGGCAGATCGGCCTTCAGCCCCTTGCTCGCGAGCGCCTTGGGCCACTCTTCGTCACTGTATTTCCACTCGGCGGAGAGGTTCTCGGCGCCAGCCACGTGGCCCCCCTGCTTCTCGCCCGCCATGGGCCAGCCCTGGTAGAAGTAGCTGGGGCGGGTATCCAGGATCACGGCCTGCTTCGCCTTGGCATCGGCCAGGGAGAGAGGGGGCAGTTCGGCGGCCAGGGCGGGCCAGGCACACCAGAGCAGCAAGGCGGCCAGGCCGCTTCGCCACAGTCCAGTCATTCGTTTCATGATGTTGTCTCGATGCATAGTGAACAAAGTTAAAAAATGGAGCGGCCGAGGCGCTCGGCCAGCAGCTCCAGCGCCGCCGTGCCCGCCAAGGAGTTGCCCGCCTTGTTGAGTTCGGGGGACCAGACGCAGACCGTCAGTTCGCCGGGGATCAGCGCCATTATGCCACCCCCTACCCCGGACTTGCCCGGCATGCCGACCCGGTAGGCGAAGTCGCCAGCCTCGTCATAGAGGCCGCAGGTGGCGAGCAGGGCGTTGACCTGCTTGGTGGTACGGGCAGGCAGCAGCTGTGTATTTTCGCCGAGCGGCGCGCCGCGGTTGGCCAGGTAGATGAAGGCCCGGGCCAGATCGACGCAGCTCATGCGGATGGCGCAGGCATTGAAGTAGCTCTGCAACACCTTGTCCACCTCGTTCTCGAAGTTGCCATAGGCCTTCATGAGGTAGGCGATGGCGGCGTTGCGGGCGGCGTGCTGATATTCGGAGCGGGCCACTACCTGGTCCGCCATGATGGCCGGATTGCCAGAGAGGCGTCTCACCAGCTCCAGGGTGCGTTGGCGCGGGGCGGTTAGCCGGGTCTCCAGCAGATCGCTCACCACCAGGGCGCCGGCATTGATGAAGGGGTTGCGGGGAATGCCGTGCTCGAACTCGAGCTGCACCAGGGAGTTGAACGGCTGGCCGGAGGGCTCCTTGCCCACCCGGGCCCAGATCTCCTCCTCCTGATAGAGGGTGAGCGCCAGGGTCAGGCTCAAGGCCTTTGAGATGCTCTGGATGGAGAAGGGCTCGAAGGCATCACCGGCGGTGAACAGCTCCCCCTCCACGGTGCAGACAGCGATCCCGAGTCTGTCCGCCGGCACCTGCGCCAGCGCGGGAATGTAATCGGCCACCTTGCCCTGCCCGAGCAGCGGGCGCACCTCTTCCAGGATGCTGGCCAGTAATTCGGATGACAACACCATAGACGATTCCATGACGTGAGACGGGGTGAGGCCAGGCTCACCGACAAAAATCCCGCCGGCGGCGGGATTTTCTATCTGCCCGAGAGGCAGTCAGATATCAGGCCGGCTCACCGTACCAGAGATCGAACAGCTCGGTGACCACCACGGCCTCCATTCCCTTGCCTTCCAGCCAGGCTTTGACGACGGCGCGGTCCTCTTCGGTGCACTTGCCCAGTTGCTGGGTGCAGATCATCCCTTCCCAGGCCAGGTGGCCGGAACCGGCGAAGGCCAGCTTACGGGGTTCAACAACCTCATCGATCATCGCATCGACTACCGCATCGATGGTCTCTTCGGCAGTGCCGACCGGGAAGTTGAAACTGATGTCGAAACCCATTTCCTGGAATTCATCGACGCGCAGTTTCTTACGCAGACGGCGGCTACGATTGGCCATGATAGCTCCTCAAGTTAGTTGATACGCGAGTTGACGTGCCAGCTCAGCTGACACGCTTGAAAATCAGATCCCAGACACCGTGGCCCAGACGATGGCCACGTTGTTCGAATTTGGTCAGCGGACGCCAGTCGGGACGGGGCACCCAGTTGCCGGTGGCGGAGGTGTTCTCGTACCCTTCGGCGGCGCTCATCACTTCCAGCATGTGCTCGGCATAGTTTTCCCAGTCGGTGGCCATGTGGAAGACACCACCTATGGCGAGCTTCTGGCGGATGTCCTGGGCGAAGGCCGGCTGCACTATGCGGCGCTTGTGGTGACGGCTCTTGTGCCAGGGATCCGGGAAGAAGAGCTGCAGGCAGGAGAGCGAGCCGTTCGGGATCATGTGCTCCAGCACTTCCACCGCATCGTGGCAGATGACGCGCAGGTTGGTGACGCCCGCCTCCTGTGCGGTGCCGAGGCAGGCACCCACGCCAGGGGAGTGCACCTCTATGCCGATGAAGTTCTTCTCGGGGGCATTCCTGGCCATCTCCACCAGGGAGGCGCCCATGCCGAAGCCGATTTCCAGCACCACCGGGGCTTCGCGGCCAAACAGCGCCACCATGTCGAGGGGCTGTGGTGCGAAATCTATGCCCATGACCGGCCAGAGCTCTTCCAGGGCCTTCTCCTGCCCTTTGGTCAGGCGGCCTTCGCGACGGACGAAGCTGCGGATCTTGCGCATGAACTTGCCGTCTTCGTTAAATACATCTTGGGTCACAGGCATAATTGTCTCGTTATTTCATCAATCCGGGTAACAGAACCGGGGTCAATCCGGGTTTAGGCCGACCTGGGTGGTTCGTTATTTCATCAATCGGCAAAAACAGGGGAGCGAATTATCCCAAGATAGGCCCAAGGCGCAAGTGTTTCGCAAAACAAATCCCCCCTGACTGACCAATTCCGCCACTGCGGTTGACAAATGCCACCCCCTTCACAGAATCTGCGGGGCGTCAGGTGCATCCTGACGCGGAAAAATAAAACCATACACAACAAAGGATTGCAGTATGAAAAAAGCCCTTTTGACCCTCGCCATCTCGGCCCTGCTGGCCGGGTGCAACCCCTCGGACAATGATTCCCAGCCCCCCGCCCCTGCCACCCAGGCCTATGAATACCTGGTGCAGCTGAGCTCGAGTGCCGAGGGAATAGGTGCCAGACCCACGGGCACCGAGGCCGAGACCCGCGCCGCCGCCTGGATCCAGGACCATCTGACCGGCTGGGGCTACGAGGTGCAGAACCAGCCCTTCACCTACACCCGAAGCGGCACCGAGAAGCACTCCCAGAACCTGGTCGCCGAGCTCAAGGGCCAGAGTGACAAGGTGATCCTCATCGGCGCCCACTACGACAGCACAGGCGAGAAGAAGGGCTCCGAAGGTGCCACCGACAACGGTGCCGGTGTCGCGGCCCTGCTGGCGGTCGCCGAGGCGCTCAAGGATCAAACCCTGCCCTACACGGTGCGCTTCGCCTTCTTCGGGGCTGAGGAGAACGGCCTCAACGGCTCCAAGGCCTATGCCGCCAGCCTGGATGCCGACGCCGTCGCCAAGCTGCTGGCCATGGTGAACTACGACACCATAGCCGGGGGCGACATCGTCTACGTCCACTCCGCCCATTCGGACGTGGCCGAGTACAACTGCGCCGAGCCGAGCCGTTACAGCTTCGATCCCAAGGTGCGTGACCGCCTGCTGGCCATCTCCAAGCAGAGCGCCACCCCGTTCGCCATTCACCCCAGCTACGGCGGCTACCCGGAAGGGGAGACCGGCAGCTGGTCGGATCATGCGCCTTTTGCCTGCCTGGGGGTGCCCATAGCCTACGTGGAAGCCACCAACTTCACCATCAACGGGGAAGATGGCTATGACGGCTACTCCCAGAGCACCAACCCGGCGCTATGGGACTGCTACGACGAGGCCAGCAAGAGCGCCTGCGATCGGGACAGCGAGACCCAGTGGGGCAAGATCTGGCACACAGAGCACGACCGCCTCGACAAGATGGCCGAACTGTTCCCGGGCCGGGTCCAGCAGCAACTCGGTGCCAACACGGATCTGATGATCAGTTTCCTGAAAGAACCCGGGCTCTAAGCACCGAGCCGATGATCTGCGTCTTCAGGCTGAAAGAACCCGGGCTCCAGGCTCAGGGCAGATGAACACCTGACAGGGGTTTTTGCGCCCCCGGCCAGGGTAGAGACGATAAAATTCGGGCAGGTGCCAAACCTGCCCTTTTTTATGGATTTTTGTGACAGCCATTGCCTCATTTCTGAAATCTGATACAAACGGATAACCTGGCGGTTGAATGGAGCGACCGCCACCTAGTCAGAGAGAACCCTATGCAGCCGTTTTTTGCCCAGCGCTTCGAGAAGGTCGAGCCTTCCTTTATCCGTGAAATCCTCAAAGTCGCCGCCAATCCGGAGATCATCTCCTTCGCCGGCGGCCTGCCCAATCCCCACCTGTTCCCGGTCAAGGCCATAGAGCAAGCCTGCCAGGACGTGCTGCGCGAACAGGGCGCCGCGGCGCTGCAATATGCCACCACCGAAGGGTTCGCCCCGCTGCGCCAGTACATCGCCGATCGCTACCAGAGTCGCCACGGCATGGTGGTCAACCCGGACAACATCCTCATCACCAGCGGCTCCCAGCAGGCGCTGGATCTGCTGGGCAAGGTGCTGGTGAACGAAGGGCAGGATCTCATCATCGAAGAGCCGGGCTACCTGGGTGCCATCCAGGCGTTCTCCGTCTATCAACCGAATTTCAAGCCCATCACCCTGGGGGAAGAGGGACTGGATCTGGCCGCGCTGGATGCGCTGCTGGAGCAGGGCTCCAGCGCCAGGCTGCTGTACGGCGTGCCGAACTTCCAGAACCCGAGTGGGGTCTCCTACAGCCGTGCCAATCGCGAAGCACTGGCCGAGCGCCTGGTGCGCCACGATCTGCTGATGGTGGAAGACGACCCCTATGGCGAGCTGCGCTTCGAGGGTGAACACCTGCCCCCCATCGCCAAGCTGGCGCCGAACAATACAGTGCTGCTCGGCTCCTTCTCCAAGACGGTGGTGCCCGCCTTCCGTCTCGGCTGGATGCTGGTGCCGGACTGGCTGCGCAAGAAGGTCACCATCGCCAAGCAGGCCACGGATCTGCACAGCAACGCCTTCAGCCAGCAGGTGCTGCACCGCTTCCTGACCGATCACTCGCTCGACGCTCATCTGGAGAAGATCAAGGAGGTCTATGGCCGCCAGCGGGCCGCCATGGAGGCCGCCCTGAGCCGTCACTGCCCGCCCGGCGTCAGCTACACCCGCCCCGAGGGGGGCATGTTCCTCTGGCTGACCCTGCCGCCCAGCATCAGCGCCATGGCCCTGTTCGACGAGGCGATCAAGGAGAAGGTCGCCTTCGTGCCCGGCGCCCCCTTCTATGTGCGCCCCGAGATCCAGAACACCCTGCGCCTGAGCTTCTCCTGTGTGGATGAGGCCACCACGGAAGAGGGCATCAAGCGCCTCTGCCGCGCCCTGTCCCGCATGCTCTGAGCCCTCCGGGGATGAAAAAAAACCAGCGACCTGGGTCGCTGGTTTTTTTATGCCTCGCCGTCAACCCCTGTGAGCGAGCGGCAAGCCATTGGAGCCGAGCGCCTTGGCGCGGCTCCCTCAGGCTGACGGCGACGTCTGGGTGGGCAGCAGGCTGGCAAAGGCCGTCATCGGCATGGGCCTGCCATAGAAGTAGCCCTGCAGGAAGCTCACCTGGCGCTCCTTCAGGTAATCGGCCTGCACCTGGTTCTCCACCCCTTCCGCCACCAGCAGCAGACCGAGCCGGGTCGCCAGATCGATGACGTTCTCGACTATGTGGCTGGAGAGCGCATCCGATCCAATCATGCCGACGAAGCTCTTGTCGATCTTGAGGAAGTCCACCTGGAAGGCCTGCAGATAGGTCAGGCTGGAGTGGCCTGTGCCGAAGTCGTCGATGGCGATGAAGACACCGAGCTGATGCAGCTCGGCAAACAGCCGATCCGTCGTCTCGTCCGCCACTATCAGCTCCCGTTCGGTCAACTCCAGCACCAGCTTGATGGGGTTCCCCCGGAAGGCGCCGATAAAGTCCCGACAATCGTCCAGCAGACTCAGATCCTTGCAGTGGCTGGCGCTGATGTTGAAACCGAAGTGGAACCCCCTGGGCATCTGGTCCGCCAGGGGGGCAAAGGCCTCCCGCACCTGGGCCATCAGCAGCCGGGTCATGGGGACTATGAGGCCGCTGTCTTCCGCCAGCGGAATGAAGCGATCCGGCGAGATCATGCCCTGACGGGGATGCTGCCAGCGCATCAGCACCTCGCAGCCGCTCCAGTGTGCATCCTCCCCCGTCACCACGGGTTGCAGATAGGGGATGAACTCCTGCTGATCCAGCGCCCGCTTCAGCTCCTGGGTCGGGGAGGTCGAGCGCCCCGTCAGCCAGAAGATCCCCACCCCGAACAGCACGCTCAGCAGGGGATAAACTATGATGCCGACCTTGGAGTAGTCCCAGATGTGGGCCCTGTATTCATCGACCGATACTCGGGTCACCACCTTGAACGGATACTTGCCGGAGGTCTCCTCCAGATAGCCCTGGCTGTCCGGCGGGATGAGGCGATCGGTGAGCTGGCTGTCCCGCTGCAGCATCTTCTGACCCACCACCAGCCCGAGGGGGGAGTTGCGGCTCAGCATGTCCAGAATGTTGAGCAGGTAGTAACCATCGACCCCCACCAGCACGCTGAAGGCGCCGATCTCCTCCCGGTAGACGATGAGGGGGCGATTCGGGGTGACGGGGTTGCCCTTCATCAGATCCAGCTTGCCACCCACGTAGTCGTTCAGCTGGATCTCCCCGCTGACCGGGCCATAGAGGGAGGTGCAGTAGATGGTCGTGCCCTCGGCCAGGTTGACGCTGCGCACATCCGGCACTGTCGCCACCTGATCCCGCAGCCCCTGAACCACCTCGAGGCAGGGCTTGTTCAAACTGCCGGCAAGGGCCGATGCCGCCTGCTGGGCGTTGTCCAGGGTGCGATCAAACATCAGCCTGGCGTGTTGCAGCCGCTCCACCGCATCCTGCCGTACCCCGGTGGCGGTCTGCCAGGTGATGACGGCGAGCCCCAGCACCATGGGCAGCAGACCCGCCAGCAGGGCACAGACCAGCCGGACATAGAATTGACGCACCCTTAAACGACGAAATGGCATAACCGTCCTCATGGTAACGGCGAAAAAGCGGACAAGTTTACCCGCCACAGCCCGCTTGGCAAGCAATGATAATGCGCTCGGGTAAAACCCGAATGGCGCCCACTCTGGGAGGCAAGCCCCACTCCCCATCCAGATCCCATGCCTTGCGCCAGCGCAAGTCCCCTGGCGCAAGGCGCGCGAGGCGGCGCCATCATGAATTTATAATGCTCATAAAAACAGGAGCTTGTCCATCCAGTGCACAGCCTCTAGAGTAGAGCCAACAGCCATCTGGGAGGCAGGACATGAAGATACTGATCACGGGGGGAACGGGCTTTATCGGCCGCCGCCTGGTGGCACACCTCAAGGTGCAACACGAGGTGGTGGTGCTGACCCGCCAGGGCAGCCGGGCCTATGAGCTGCTTGGCCATGACGTCACTCTGCTGGACAACCTGGACCGGCTGGACCACCTCAACGATGTGGACATCGTCATCAACCTGGCCGGGGAGCCCATCGCCAGTGGCCGCTGGAGCGAATCCCGCAAGCAGTTGCTGTGCAACAGCCGCTGGCTGCTGACCGAGCAACTGGTGGATCTGGTCAAGCTCTCCAGCACGCCCCCCAGATTGCTGCTGAACGCCTCCGCCATCGGCTGGTATGGCCGCCAGGGGGATGAGCCACTGGACGAGCGCTGCCACCATCCCCACGACGAGTTCACCCACCGCCTCTGCCAACGGTGGGAGCAGCTGGCCCTGCAGGCCCGCAGCCCCCAGACCCGGGTCTGCGTAGTGCGCATCGGCCTGGTGCTCGGCACCGATGGGGGCGCCCTGCCCAGGATGCTGCCCCCCTATCGGCTGGGGCTCGGCGGCCCCATGGGCCCGGGCAGCCAGATGATGAGCTGGATCCACGTGCAGGATCTGGTGCGGGCCATGCTGTTTCTCCTCGAACACGACGAGTGCGAGGGGATCTTCAATGGCACGGCCCCGCAGCCGGTCAGCAATCGCCTGTTCAGCCAGACCCTGGCCAGGACACTGCATCGCCCCCATTTCTGCATGGTGCCGGCCCAGCTGCTTCGGCTGCTGATGGGGGAGGCGGCCGATCTATTGCTCACCGGCCAGCACATCCTTCCCGCACGCTTGCAGGAGGCGGGGTTCCACTTCACCTATCCTGCCCTCCCCGAGGCCCTCGGCAACCTGCTGCAGCCCCCGCGCTGAGATCCATAAAAAAGCGCCCGGCCAAGGCCGGGCGCTTTTTGAGAGAAGGGTGCTGGGTCGATTAGTCATCGAACGCTCGCGTAGCTGGCAACCAAGCATCAGCATCCCCGTTAGTCCGATTACGCCACTTCGTGGCTAATCGAACCTACAGCAACCCCTGCCCCAAGCCTCTTAGCCGGTCGCTCAGGGTGCCCGCCAGCAGCTGACGGCGCATGCCCTGACCGGCCAGGGTCACCAGCAGGGCCCCCAGCAAGGGCAGGCCGGCCCAGATGGCCCAGTGGAACTGCCACTGGCCATCGAACCACCACCACTGCAGGCCAAAGGAGCAGAGCTCCACCACCATGGCGGCGCACAGCCCCGCCAGGGCGCCACTGGCCACCAGCTCCCAGCGCAGCATCTTCTCCAGCAGTTTGCTGCCCGCCCCCAGGGTGCGCATCAAGAGCAGCTCGCGGCGCCGGGCGGCCATGCTGGCCTGGGTCTGGGTCAGCAGCACCAGCAGGGCGGCTACCGTCACCAGCCCCAGCATCAGCCCCAGTGCCCGGCTCACCTGATCCGAGACCACAGTCAGCCGCCCTATCAGATCCTCCACATCGATGAGACTCACCGTGGGGTGACGACGGATAAGCTCCACCTCGGCACTGCGTCCTTGTGGCGGCAGACGATAGCTGCCAAGCCAGGTCTGGGAGAAGGGGGCCAGCACGTCCGCCGAGAAGATCATGTAGAAGTTGGGTCTCATGTTATCCCACTTGATGGACCTCAGGCTGGTCACCCTGGCCTCGAAGCTGCGCCCCTCTATGGTGAAGCTGAGGGCATCCCCCAGGGCGATGCCGAGCTGGCCCGCCAGCACTTCGTCGACGGAGACCTCCCCCTTGCCGCCGAGCCATTGGCCCGAGGTGACCAGGTTGTCGGGGGGCAGGGTCGCCGTAGTGGTGAAGTTGAGCTCGCGGTTCACCCCCTCCCGGGCCGCATCCTCACCCACCGCCTGACCGGCGATCCGGGTCAGACGCCCGCGCACCATGGGGTAGAAGTCCGAGGTGATGGCACCGGCCTTGTGCAAGTCCGCCAGTATGCCGTCGCGCTCCCCGTCGGCCACATTGACCAGGAAGCGGTTGGGGGCATCCGCGGGCAGACGGGCGGAAAAATCATCCAGCAGATCGACCCGCGCCGCCCACAGGAGCCCGAACAGCATGAGCGCCAGGGCAAAGCCCGCCAGCTGGAACAGGCCGCTGCCGCGCTCGCGGGAGAGGTGGCTGATGGCGAGGCGCAGGGCATGGGGCCCCTTGAGCCGACCACCGAGTCGCAGCAGCCCGGAGGCCAGCAGCGCCAGCAGCACCATCAGCAATCCCATGCCCCCGATGAGACCGAGCGCCAGCCTGGCATCGGCGGTAAAGCCCCAGACCAGAGCGAACAGACCGAGCAGGCCCACGGGCACCGTCAGCCAGGGGGGAATGCCCGCCTCCAGCTCCCGGCGCAGCACCCGCAGCGGCGGCACCTTGAGCAGGCGCAGGAAGGGGATGAAGGCCAGCAGCAGGGTGATGAAGAAGGCGACCGCCAGACCCAGGGCAAAGGGACGCCAGGAGGGCGGTGGCAGATCAGCTGGCAGCAGATCCCCCAGCAGTTGCAGCGTCAGCCACTGCATGGCGCTCCCCGCCACCAGGCCGATCAGGGCACCTATCAGGGTCAGGGAGGCGAGGAGGGTCCCCATCAGTTGCCAGAGGGTACGCCGCGACGCCCCCAGCGTCTTGAGCAGGGCCACCATGTTGGTCTGGCGCTCGGCGAAGTGACGCACCGCTATGCCCATGGCCAGGGCCCCCAGCAGCACGCCGGCCAGGGACGCCAGGCGGAAGAAGCGCTCGGCATTGGCCAGGGATTTGCCGACCTGAGAGCCCTGATCGTCGGGCTTGATCAGCTTCTGCCCGGCCGTGAGTCTGGACGTCAGCCAGCGCTCATAGCGGGCGATCCCCTCCCGGGGACCCTTGATGAGATAACGCCACTGCTGGCGGCTGCCCGGCAAGAGGGCGCCGGTCGCCTCGATATCGGCGCTGTGGATCAGCGCCCTTGGCGCCATCTGGAAGGGGCTGAAGCCCTGATCCGGCTCCTGGCCCAGCTCCCCCGCCACCTTCAATCTGGTGTTGCCGACCTCCAGCTCGTCCCCGAGTTTGGCGCCGAGCAACTGCATCACCCGGGCGGAGAGCCAGATCTCGCCGGGTGCAGGGGCGCGCTGGGGCATCAGCTCCAGCTTGCCATAGAAGGGGAAATCGCTCGGCACGGCGCGAATGGACGCCAGCTGCAGGCCGTCGCCGTGAAACAGCATGCTGTTGAAGCTGACCGTGGTCTGGACGAGGAGCCCCTCCTGCTTCGCCTGGGCGAGCCAGGCCTCGGGCGCCGGTGTGGCGGAGCGAAGCACCCGATCCGCTCCGATAAAGTCCCGGCCCGAGGCCTTGAGCCCCGCATCCAACCTGTCCGCCACCAGGGCCACGCTCAGCACGCAGGCCACGCTCAGGGCCAGCGCCAGCACGAACCAGCGCAGCTCGCCGCTGAACCCTTCCCGGCGCAGCAGCTTGAAACCCAGTCTCCATTGACTCATGACTTGCTCCCCATGCCCGGCGCCTGCACAAGCCAGAGCCACAGATCATTGCTGAACCCATCCCGGCGCAGCAGCTTGAATTCCCGTTTCCTCCATTGACTCATGGCTTGCTCCCCATCGCCAGCGCCAGCAAAAGCCCTGACCGTCCCGGGCGGTTCTTTCTCCACTGGCTCATGACAGCTCCCTGACACGGGGAGCCAAGGTGGCTTCGGATGCTGGCGCATCTGCCTCCAGCCGTCCCGCCGCCATCACCAGCTGCCGCTGGCAGCGCTGGGCCAGCTCATGATCGTGGGTCACCACCACCAGGGTGGTGTTGTGCTCACGGTTGAGACGAAACAGCAGTTCGATCACCGTCTCCCCCGTCTTGCTGTCGAGGTTGCCGGTCGGCTCGTCCGCCAGCAGCAGGCTGGGGCGGGTCATAAAGGCCCGGGCGATGGCGACCCGCTGCTGTTCCCCCCCGGACAGGCGCGGCGGCAGGTGGTGCAGTCGCTCGGCCAGACCGACCTGGGTGAGCAGCTCGCGGGCCCTGGGCTCACAGTCGGTCTCGCCGCGCAGCTCGGCCGGCAGCATGACGTTCTCCAGGGCGCTCAGGGTGGGCAAGAGCAGGAAGGACTGGAACACGAACCCCACCTGCTCGGCGCGCAATCTGGCCCTCCCCTCCTCGTCCAGCCGGGTCAGGGACTGGCCCAGGATCTCTATCTCGCCGCTGCTCGGCAGGTCGAGTCCGGCCAACAGGCCGAGCAGGGTGGACTTGCCGGATCCGGAGGCGCCGACCAGGGCCAGCGTCTCGCCGGTATTGACTTGCAGATCGATCCCTTCAAGGATGGTGAGACTTTCCTGGCCGAGGCGAACGGTTTTGCCGAGCCCCCTGACGGTGATAATGGGCGTTGAACTCATGATGCGTTTCCTGTTTGCCTTAACCTGTAATGACAATAGATCGTGGGAGTTGAATGCATGACGCGTGTCTTGTTCGTCTTGAGTTGCCTGTGTTGCTGGATCTCATCGGTCCAGGCGCAAACCCTGCTGGTACTGGGGGACAGCCTGAGTGCCGGCTACCAGATGCAGGCCGAACAGAGCTGGCCTGCCCTGCTCAATGAGAAGTGGCAGCAGCAGGGTGGCGAGCACAGGCTCATCAACGCCAGCATCAGTGGTGAAACCACCCAGGGTGGGCTGGCCCGCTTGCCCACCCTGCTCGAAGAGCACAAGCCTGACTGGGTGCTGATCGAGCTGGGGGCCAACGATGGCCTGCGCGGCTTTGCCCCCGCCATCACCCGGGCCAACCTCACCAAGATGGTGGAGCTGGCCAAGGCCAGCCAGGCGAAGACGGTGCTGACCCAGATCCAGCTGCCCCGCAACTATGGCGCCCGCTATTTGCAGCAGTTCGAGCAGATTTTTCCGGAGCTGGCGCAGGCCAATGACCTGCCGCTGATGCCCTTCTTTATCGATGATATTGTGCTGCGCCCTGAACTCATGATGAACGATGGGCTCCACCCCACGGCGGCGGCGCAGCCCCAGATCCGCGACCGGGTCGCCAGCTTTATCGAGCCCCTCTTGACCCAGTGACCCCAGGGGGCGAACGCTGGCAGCCAACCCACCAAAACGAACGCACCCGCCAAGGCGGGTGCGTTGCTATCTGTCTTTGCCAGATCCAGAGCCTCAGGTTCTGACCCATGCATTCTTGAATCCCCCTGCCAGCAGGCCAGTTCGACTGTCAGTTGGCAAGGCACGACGCAGCCGGCTATGCGGGTTCACACCCCCAGGATCTGGCGCATGCGCTCCTGGGTGACCCCAACCAGCAGATCAGGCTGGAACTTGGAGATGAAGCGGTCACACCCCACCTTCTTGACCATGGCCTCGTTGAAGTTGCCGCTCAGGGAGGTGTTGAGGGTGATGAAGAGATCGGCCATGCGCGGATCGCTGCGCACCTCGTGGGTCAGGCGATAGCCATCCATCTCCGGCATCTCGGCGTCCGTTATCATCAGCATGATCTCGTCGGTCACCTTCTTGCCCGCATCGCACCACCCCTTGAGCAGCTTGAGCGCCTGCAACCCATCCTGGCACTCGATCACCTCGAGGCCGAGCTGGGCTAGGGTCTCGCGCACCTGATTGCGTGCCGTGCTGGAGTCATCGACGATGAGCACCCGGCGCCCCTGCATCTGGGGCAGGATCTCCCTATCCAGCACCTCCGCCGAGATGCGGATGTCATAGGTGATGATTTCCGCCAGCACCTTCTCCACGTCGATGATCTCGACTATCTGGTCGACCCCACCCTCCGGGATGCGGGTGATGGCGGTGAGGTAGTTGGCACGACCCGCCGAACGGGGAGGCGGCAGTATGTCCTTCCAGGTCATGTTGACGATGTGGGCCACCTGCCCCACCAGGAACCCCTGAATGGTGCGGTTGTATTCGGTGATGATGAGGTTGGATTCGTTGTCGACCGCCATGGGGCGCATGCCGATGGCGCCGCGCAGGTTGATGACGGGAATGGAGACGCCACGGATGTTCGCCACCCCGCTGATGTTGTGATGGGAGCCCGGCATCTTGTTGAGATGGGGCAGCTTCACCACCTCCCGCACCTTGAAGACGTTGATCGCAAACAGCTGCTGGGTACCCAGCCGGAACATCAACAACTCCAGGCGATTCTCCCCCACCAGCTGGGTACGTTGATCCACTGAATCCAATATGCTCGCCATATAAAGCCCTTACGTCCGTTTCCCGAGTGCCGCCCCGCGATGGGGCGCCAGCATGCCAACCAGACCCGCATTTCCCCGACAGGAGCAACGCAAGTCTCTATACAAATAATGAAAAGGGTCGAGAAAAGATAGGATCTTGACCGCGGGGCGTGATCCTCACCCCATAGCCCCATGCCAGCAACCCCTCATCCCCATCGACCCGACAATAAGAGTTATCGACCAGGAGGGGACAATGCTGAACCCGGGATTGGCCAGACGGCCGACAAAGGGCACTGCGGGTTTTGCGCCCATAAAAAAACCGGCCGCGAGGCGGCCGGTCAAAAAAATACAGTAGGCAGTCAGGGAACGACTTAGAAGTGGTACTGCATGGCCACGCCAACGACGTCGTCGGTGTTCTGGCCAAACTTGTTGTACCCGTCAGTGCCGTCGCTGCTCAGCAGGTTGGCCTTGTAATCAACGTAGACGTCGAAGTTATCGTTGATGTTGTACCAGGCACCGATGGAGACGTATTCGGTCAGGGTGTCGTCGAAGGTTTCACCCTTCACATCCAGGCGGTTATACGCCAGGGACGGCTTCCATTGGCCCCAGGTGTACTGAACCACGGCTTCGTAACCGTTGCTCTCTTCGGCGTAGCCGTTGTAGCCAGACTGGTTCACATAGACGTGGTCTTCGCCATAGGCGTAGGTCGCGGCAGCATACAGGTTGTTGGCGTTGTACTTGATACCGACAGCGGTCAGCTTGGCGTCTTCGCTGCCACCGAAGTTGGAGTTGGCAGCCTGATCGGCAGTCTTGCCAGCCTGGTTATAGGCCAGACCCAGGCTGATGCCCATGTCGAAGTTGTAGTTGGCAGACAGGGCGTAGCCCTCTTCAGAGCCTCTCATCCAGCTAGATTTGTAGCCAGTGTTAACTCCGCCGACAGTAACATCATCACCATTTTGCGCTTCGTTCTCGCCGGTGAACTGGGCACCCAGCACCAGGCCGTCGAAGGTGTAGAGGTACTGAGCCAGGCCGTTGGTACGACCGGTACCGAACACTTCGGTACCCTTGCCCAGGCCATCTCCGCCCCACTCCGGCAGAACGTCGGTGTAATCGTTAACGGCCTTGGCAATCAGACCATCCTGACGACCGTAGCTGAAGGCGCCGAAACGATCGTTCTTGATGCCAACGTAGGCATAACGCAGTTCGGTGTCGGAGCCGTTGGTCGGTACGTTGTACTCGACGAAGCCGTTGGCGACGGTTTCTTCGTTGATGCGGGTCTCACCACCGATGCGCAGACGCAGGTAGCTCTGATCGCCACTCTCGTCGTCGTTGTCGCTACCGTAGTACATGCCTTGAACACGGCCACCGATGTCAAGCTTGGTACCATCCTGGTTGTAAACGGTAGAAGCTTGTGCACCACCGGCCAGCAGCAGGCTGGAGATGGCCATCGTCAATGCTGTCTTTTTCATTGTTCGTTCCTCTGAGGTGTAAACCAGACCTGTGCTCGGTCGTTGTCATTTTGAATCGGGTTCATTTCCGATGACCTAGGGTAGATCTGCGAACCTTGATGGGAACTGAAGAAGGGGTCGATTAATTAGAAATACTCGATTTATCCTGCCTGTTGCGACATCAAATGTCGCAAATCAAGATAGCTGCAGAATTTTAAGCCAATTAAATGAACAATTCAGAACAACAGGAATGCCATAACTATAAATGACAGAGGGTTATATCGAGGAGGGGTCAATGAAAGCTCGAGGGAGCGGGTTCCACTCGCTCCCAAAGAGGCCTCAGGCAGGTTGCCAGTCCCGCATGACGCGCAGCAGGTCTTTCCAGCTGACGATGCCGACCAGGGCGCCGTTTTCCAGTACCGGCAGGCAGGAGACATGTTGCTCCAGCATGATGGCGCTGGCGGCCTGCAAAGACGATTCGGGAGAGATGGTGATGGGCTGGCGACTCATGATCTGGTGGGCCCGCCGGTTGAGGGTCTCGGTGTCGCGGTTCATCTCGGCATCAGTGTCGAGATAGGGGCTGAGGGCGCGTAGCAGATCCCGGTCCGAGATGACCCCCACCAGCACTTCCTCTTCCAGCACCAGCAGGTGGCGAAAGTGGGCCTGCTCGAAGATCTCCTTGATGACACCCAGCCTGTCATCCATGGAAACGGTCGCGACCCGGGTCGTCATGATCTCTTTAATCAACATGGAAGCCTCCTGCCCCCTGACAGATGTCTCTGTTATGGCACGTTTTTCTTGCCGCAGCCAGCCATGCCCCCCAGCCTCAAGTGCAAATCCGAGTCATTTCACGTAAGATCCGCGCCAGTTTCTCCCCTTCATTGAGCCAAGCAGATCCATCCATGATAGTTGCCAGTCAAATCGAACTGATCCGCGGCGGCCGCACGCTGCTGGACAACGCGTCCGCCACCATACACCCCGGCCACAAGGTGGGCCTGGTGGGCAAGAACGGCTGTGGCAAGTCCACCTTCTTTGCGCTGGTGCGGGGCGAGCTGGCCATCGACAACGGCAGCTTCAGCCTGCCCGCCGGCTGGCAGATTGCCGGCGTGGCCCAGGAGACCCCGGCGCTGGACTGCTCCGCGCTCGAATACGTGGTCGATGGCGACAAGGAGTTCCGCGCCCTCGAAGCCCAGCTGGCCCAGGCCGAGGCGGATGACAATGGCCTCCTGGTCGCCGAGCTGCACGGCAGGCTCGACACCATAGGCGCCTACAGCATCCGCGCCCGCGCCGCCGAGCTGCTGCACGGTCTTGGCTTTGGTGGCGATCAGCTAGACTCGCCGGTACGCAGCTTCTCCGGTGGCTGGCGCATGCGCCTGAACCTGGCCCAGGCCCTGCTCTGCCGCTCCGATCTGCTGCTGCTCGATGAACCGACCAACCACCTGGATCTCGACGCCGTCATCTGGCTGGAGAAGTGGCTCAAGGGCTATCAGGGCACGCTGGTGCTGATCTCTCACGACCGCGACTTCCTCGATTCGGTCATCAATCGCATCATCCACATCGAGAACGGCAAGCTGAACGAATACACCGGCGGCTACTCCGACTTCGAGTTGCAGCGCGCCGAGCAACTGGCCCAGCAGCAATCCATGTACGAGAAGCAGCAGCGGGAGATGTCCCACATGCAGGCCTATGTGGACCGCTTCCGCTACAAGGCCTCCAAGGCGCGCCAGGCCCAGAGCCGCCTCAAAGCCATGGAGCGGATGGAGAAGATACTGCCCGCCCACGCCGACTCCGAGTTCAGCTTCGAGTTTCGCGAGCCCTCAGCCCTGCCGACCCCCCTCATCGCCATGGAGAACCTGTGTGCCGGTTACGGTGACAAGGTGATCCTGGAGAAGATAAAGATGAACCTGGTGCCGGGCTCGCGCATCGGCCTGCTGGGGCGCAACGGCGCCGGCAAGTCCACCTTCATCAAGATGCTGTCGGGCTCCAATGCGCCGCTGTCGGGCAAGCTGGAGGTGAGCGCCGGGGTCAGCATCGGCTACTTCGCCCAGCATCAGCTCGAAACCCTGCGTCTGGACGACACCCCCCTCGATCACCTGGCCCGCCTCGCGCCGGACAAGTCCGAGCAGGAACTGCGCAACTACCTTGGCAGCTTCGGCTTCCACGGCGACAAGGCGCTGGACAAGGTGGCCCCCTTCTCCGGTGGCGAGAAGGCGCGGCTGGTGCTGGCCCTCATCACCTGGCAAAAGCCCAACCTCCTGCTGCTGGATGAACCGACCAACCACCTGGATCTGGAGATGCGCCACGCCCTGACCATGGCGCTGCAAGGCTTCGAGGGCGCCATGGTGGTGGTCTCTCACGACCGTCACCTGCTGCGCACCACCACGGATGACTTCTACCTGGTCCACGGTGGCCGGGTCGAGCCGTTCGACGGCGATCTGGATGACTACCACAAATGGCTCGGCGAGCAGGAGAAAGAGGCCAACGCCAAGCCGGTGGACGGCACCGTCTCCGCCAACTCGGCAGTGGCGCGCAAGGATCAGAAACGGCTCGAGGCCCAGTTCCGGCAAGCGACCCGGCCCCTGCGCCAGAAGCTGGAGAAACTCGAGACCAGCATGGAGAAGCTGCAGGGCAAGCTAGGCGACATCGAGAGCCAACTGGCCGATCCCGCCATCTACGAAGAGAGCGCTAAAACCAGGCTCTCCGAGCTGCTCAAATCCCAGGGCCCCCTCAAGGAGCAGCTGGAAGAGGTGGAGCTGGAGTGGATGAGCCTCAGTGAGGAGCTGGAAACCATGGAGCAGGCCTTCTTTGCGTGACGAACAGCTGATGGCAAGCGAGCGGGTCGCCGTGCACGAGCTGCCGACGCCGCTCGGCTTCTGGCACTGGAGCGGCAAGGTCTATGGTGAGCGCAGCCAGGACTGGCTCAACGTGCAGACGCTGGGGGGCAACGTCAATCTGGCGCTCTTGCTGCACCACCTGGATCTGCTCGGCATCCCGGTCGATCTCACCGATCTGCAACCGGCCCTGGTCCAGACCGAGGCCGTGCTGCTCCCCTGGCGCACCCTGCGCCAGCAAGCCAAGGCGCGGCTGGCCGAGGAAGAATACCAGGCCATGCTGGCCCACGAGCTGGAGCTGGAGCGGTTGCAACAGGGGGTCTTGCTGCAGACCCTGCGCGGCCTCTCCCTGTTTCGTGGCAAGAGCCACAACTTGTTGAACTACCTATCGTTATTGGGTGCCCAGCAGGGCCCCCTCAGAGACCTAATATGCTGAGCTACCGCCACGCCTTTCACGCAGGCAACCATGCCGACGTCCTGAAACACGCCGTCCAGGCCCTGATCATCGAGTCCCTCAAGAAGAAGGAGAAACCCTTCATCGTGCTGGACACCCATGCCGGCGGCGGTCTCTACGACCTGCGCGGCGACTGGTCCCAGAAGAAGGCGGAGTACGCCGACGGCATAGGCCGGCTGTGGGACGAGCGCGCCCAGTGGTCCGCCATGGCCCCCTATCTTGGCGTCATCGAAGAGATGAATAGCGATGGTCAGCTGCACTACTACCCGGGTTCCCCCGAGCTGTCCCGCCGTCTCGCCCGCGAGCAGGACAAGCTGGCGCTGATGGAGCTGCACAACAACGAGGTGGAGGACCTGCGCGCCAACATGGGCTATGACCCCCGCGTGGCCGTGCACCACCGTGACGGTTTCGAGGGGCTGGTCGCCCTGCTGCCGCCGACTCCGCGCCGGGGGCTGGTGCTTATCGACCCCCCCTATGAGCTCAAGGAAGATTACTTCGCCGTGGTCGATACCCTGAAAAAGGCGCAGAAGCGCTGGGCCACCGGCATCTATGCCCTCTGGTATCCCATCCTCGGGCAGGAGGCGGACAAGTCTCGCGACATGCTCAAGGCGATCAAGCGGGAGAACTTCGGCAACGTCCTGGTGGCCGAGCTGGAAGTGGCCGGCCAGACTGCCGACTGGGGCATGAACGGCTCAGGCATGCTGATAGTGAGCCCCCCCTGGATGCTGGCCGAGCAGATCGAAGCCTTCCTCAAACCCTTGTGCGCCAAACTGGCCCAGGGCGCTGGCGCCCAGTACAGGGTGGAGTGGCTCAACAAAGCCGCCGACTGAGCCCTCATCGCTCACAAAAATGACAAAGCCCCGAAAGGGGCTTTTCTCTGTCTGCCGTTGCCGAAATGACGACTCAGGCCCGGACGGGCATATCCCGCCAGAGCGCCAAAATGAGCAGCGCCAGCAGGGCCAAGGGCGGGAACAGACAGAGCAGCACGCACAGAACGGTGACAAGCACGGGGTGGCGGCTCTTGCGGCGGGCCAGTCGCCAGGCCACGACGCCGACGACGATCATCAGCAGCAGGATGAACAGCACATAAATATTGGCACTGATGGTCATGAAAGCTCCTTTTTCATGGCAAAGGCACACTCTATCGCCGCCATGGCCCCAGGCAAGTCCCCAATCAGGTGGTTTCGACCTCGGTCGATAGGCTTTTTCTATCCAGCCGATAGATGAGAATAGTTTTCATTTGATATAATTCCGGGTGATACTGCACTCATCGCCAGAGGAGACACCATTATGAAAAAGACCATCAGCTTCGCCGTTCTGCACTTCAGTGTCGCCTTCACCGTGGCTTACCTGCTGACCGGCGAACTGCTCACCGCCAGCCTGATCGCCCTGATAGAGCCCGCCGTCAACACCATCGCCTTCTACTTCCACGACCTCGGCTGGCACAAGCTCAAACCCGATCACAGCCTGCAGGCCAAGACCAGCAGCTTCGCCCTGGTCCACTTCTCGGTGGCCTTCGCCGTCGCCTACCTGCTGAGCGGCGAGCTGCTGACCGGTGGCGTGATGGCGTTGATAGAGCCTGCCATCAACACCGTCGTCTTCTTCTTCCACGAGCGGCTGTGGCGCGCCCGCCAGCAACTGGCACTGGCATAAGGGAGGGCGACCAGCCCTTCCCCCTCACGAGCGGCTATAACAGCCGCCAAACCCTGGTACTGGCCTAAAGCCCCATGAGTCCAATGAGGGGGCATAACCCCCTCTCACAGCTCGACTACGCCGACGCTCCCCTTGCCATAGCGACTCATTCTTTGATCCCGCCCGAAAATCCATCACCCTGCCCTTCCCCTCAGCGCCACCCTCGCTAACATACCCGAATGGCAATACATCCCTCGTTGGAGTCACCCATGATCCACGCCATCCCCAAAGCGCAGCCAAATAGCAGCACACTGGAAGCTGACATTCAGGGGCGGTAGCTTGCCCAAAAGCGGTAGCCAGCAAGCAGAGCTGTTTCTTGTCCAAAAATTTCTGAGTGGAGGCTGTGCATGGAAACGCAAACACTGCATCGGGGTCGGCTGATCGACCACATTCAGCTGGTAGTAAAGGACCTGGTTGCCAGCGAGCGCTTTTACAGGGCCACGCTGGCCGCCTTCGATATTCCGCTGGGTGGCACGGGTGAGGGTTACTTCTGGGCGGCGCTGGCCCAAGGCGGCTAGGATAACAGCCCCCCGAAGAGTGCGGCTATCAACCAGATAACCATCTTGTAAGATGCAGCTGATTGAGTCTTTCGATGGAAGAAATTGATTGTTTTTCTGTCCAATCATCCCAAGCTCGATATAATCGAGACATTTTTTGAAGTGAAACGAAAAACCAGAATGACAGAAAAACTAACCGCAATTGACCTCTTTGCTGGCGCAGGTGGTTTCTCCTTAGCTGCTCTTCAATGCGGATTCAACATTTTGGCAGCAGTCGAGTTTGATGCCGCCGCTGCAAACACCTATGAAAAGAACATAAAAAACACCTTTAATAGTGTAAATACTAAGGTCTACAACACTGATATCAACAAGATAACTGATCTCCAGCAATTCATGAATGAAGTGGGCGTAAAGCCAGGGGAACTTGATCTTCTGCTTGGGGGGCCACCTTGCCAAGGTTTTTCTACCCATAGAATAAATAACGCTGGTGTTGATGATCCGCGTAATAAATTATTACTTAAGTATTACGAATTTGTTCATGCTCTTCAGCCGAAAATTTTCCTTATCGAGAATGTGGCAGGTCTCCTGTGGAAACGGCATGAGTCTTATCTTGAAACATTGAAGAAAAATGCAGAAGAAAACGGCTATACCATCAGGTTTTGCGACTTGTTGAATGCTCGAGATTATGGTGTACCACAAAATCGAAAGCGAGTTTTCATTTTTGGCATTCGCAGCGACCTTGATCATAGCAATGTTGTGTTTCCACCAAAACCGACTCATTTCCCACCAAAATCTGAATTATATCCCTCTTGGAAAACTGCCTCTTGCGTATTCGAGAAACCTTCAGATTTCATTCTTGACCGCTATTGGTCAGAGTATTTCTCGAAGAAGAGTAAGTTATCGAGAGAGGAGAGCATTAGGCTCTTGGAAAATCTAGAGTTTGGATATGAATTAGATTTAAATGATCCACTTAATTTTAATATGGGTCATACTACAGCAATGATAAATGTATTTAGATCAACGCCACTCAATGGTAGCCGGGCCGATTCGAATCGAGTTTTACCGTGCCACAAGGAGCACGATGGTCACAAAGATGTATACGGACGCATAATGATCCATCTACCTTCAAATACAATCACTACAGGATGTATTAACCCATCAAAAGGTAGATTTGTTCATCCATGGGAAGATCATGGTATCACTATGCGTCATGCTGCAAGGCTTCAGACATTTCCCGATGATTTTGTTTTTTACGGCAATGCCACACAGCAGGCGAAACAAATCGGCAATGCAGTACCTATTTCATTGGGAAAAGAACTTATTTCATATATTAAGAACGAAATATATGCTATGACATTCAGTAACCAGGACTCATAATAATGATACAATCAATATCATTTCAAACCCGAGCCAGAGCAGTGGACCATCTAGGTCGAGAGCAAATTGCTGATGCTCCCACAGCAATATCAGAGTTATGGAAAAATTCATTCGATGCATACGCACGTAATGCGGAACTTCATCTCTTCGATGACGAGTATCAGGTGGCGACATTAACCGATGACGGCCATGGTATGACTATACAAGATGTTATGGAAAAGTGGCTAGTTATAGGTACTGAATCCAAAATAACCTCATATAAAAAATCAGCTCAAGATAGTAATGAAGATGAAGATGAAGATGAAGATGAAGATGAAGATGAAGATGAAGATGAAGATAGAGATGGTTTATCGATACGGCCGAGACAAGGGCAAAAAGGTATTGGACGGTTATCTAGTGCTGCTCTCGGTTCACTCTTACTTTTGGTTTCTAAGAAGAAAAAATCAAAATTTGTAGCATTACTTATAGACTGGCGACTTTTTGAGAATCCTTACTTATATCTTGACGACATAAAAATACCAATTGAAGAGTTTGAAACAAAAGAGCAACTTCATGAATTGCTTCCTCATATGTTTGATGCACTAATGAGTAATATTTGGGGGCCAACAGACAGTTCTGAAAAAGACCGAAAAAAACGAATAAATGATGCATGGAATGATTACTCAAGCCTAGAAATGTTAAGTGGTAAAGAAAACACTACACAATCAAAAATAGCTGAATCTATAATATGCTCCACTTTTAATGACTATCACTTTCAGCAATGGTCAGTTTGGAGTGGGAAGTCGAAGAATGGGACAGCTCTATTATTATCTGAAATACATGAAGACCTAAAAGCACAATATGGTGATAAAACAGATCCGACAGTAGCCAGAGCTCAAGAAACTTTTTTCTCTACCCTAATATCATTTACAAATCAGATTGTAGCTGATCACCTTAATGAATTTCGTTATGAAGCAAAAATCCATAAAGGATTAAATTCAAGATATCTAGTATCACCAGAAAAAGAGTTCTCTCATTCAGATTTTGAAATGATGGAACATAGAGTTATCGGTGTCATTGATGAGAAAGCAATTTTTAAAGGGCAAGTAGTTGCATATGGCCAGGATTTTGGTGAAATTGAAATCCCACTACAAATGTCCATGCCGACCCACAGCAGAAGTCGTGTAGGGCAGTTTCATGTACAACTTGGAAGCTATGAAGCTGCTAGAGGTGAAGCTGAACTGGGAGGAAAGCAGACATCTATGGAGCCAGCAATCTGGGCAGACATTTCAGAGAAGACAGAAAAATATGGTGGCCTAAAAGTCTATCGAGACGGGCTCAGAGTTATGCCTTATGGAAGACCTGACAATGACTTCTTTGAAATTGAGCAGCGTAGAACAAAAAATGCAGGCCGATACCATTACTCATTGAGAAACATGGTCGGAGCCATCTCATTGAGTAGTGAACATAATTTAAATTTAAAAGATAAAGCTGGTCGGGAAGGCTTTATAGAAAATAAAGCATCTAAATGTTTTAGAGATGTTGTAATCTTGCTTCTTGTTGAATTGGCAAGGCGTTATTTTGGTAGTGACAACACGTCTATCCGAAAAGATTTTATAAAGTCGCTTTCAAAAAGCTATGACAAAAGAAAGGCTGAAGCCGATTTCAAAAAAGAGCAAGAGAGGAAAAATAGGGTATTCAACAAGAATCTTCGAGAGTTTTTACCAATTGTAGAATTGCTATCAGAAAGAACTAATGAATATATATCTAAAATAGAAACACTGAACTCTGAGGTAACTGTTGAAGGTGTTTTTGAGTACCATTCCATGGCCGAAGAAATAATGGAGGAGTTATATAAGATCAAGCTTGCACCTCCTCCAAGGAAACTAAAAGGAGCACAAGAGTCAAAATATCGACAGTACAAAGAGCAGTACAACACTAGCCTTAACAAGGTGAAAACAGCCATTGATTCATTAAATAATCATTTAGAAATATTAAAACCAAAAGCACCTGAAGAAATTGCAAATAATAAAGCAACGCGAAATGCAAGAATTTTCCAATCGAAACTGAGAGGCTGGGAAAAAGAAGTAGATGAAATCTTAAACGCCGAGAAACAACGTCTTTCAGATTTAATCACATTAAAAAAAGATACATACAGAGAAAGCACCTCTACTGTTATTAATGATATTAATTCAGAGAGCATAAGTTTAGGTAAAGGGCTGGACCTAATTGACTCCAAGCTACTGGAGATTCAGAATGAATGCGAATATATATTCGTACCTTATGTAAATACACTACAGAGCCTAAGAGAGAATATTAATTTGTCTGGGCTGCTAGATTTTGCCATGGATCAAAGTAGTGGGCTACAAGAAGAGGTTGATAGATTAAATGCTTTGGCACAGTTAGGTATCACTGTCGAAATAATTGGTCATGAATTGCATAGCATGAAAAATGACGTTGATACAGCATTAACTAGAGTCGCCAATCAAATTCAAGATCCAGTTGATGCAAACAACCTCATTCGCGCATACTCTGTATTAAATGACAAGCTAAGTTTTTTATCAAAAATGAAGCTCTCTGGTGAGAAAATTAGAACATGGATTACAGGTTACGAGATATCTGCATATTGCAAAGAGTTCTTTGGAAATAAACTCACCTCTATTAATTTCATAGTCACACCAAAATTCGAAAAAATAAGGATTTTTGATGAACAAACTAGATTATACCCAGTTTTCATAAATCTTATTAACAACTCCCTTTATTGGGTTAGACAAAAAGAACAAAGTGATTATATCATCCAGTTAGATGTTATCGATGGAAAGGTCGTTGTGTCAGATAATGGTACAGGTGTCTATCATGATGATTTAGATAACTTATTTCAGATTTTTTTCACAAAAAAGGTGCGAGGTGGTCGAGGTGTCGGCCTATATCTGTGCATGCGTAATCTAGCATCAAGTGGACATACAATAAGCTATGCGACTGACCCAAAATTCATAGCACTGAATGGCGCAAATTTTGTTATCGACTTTAAAGGGGCTAAACATGACTAATAATAGCTATAGAGAATTAGTAAAAAAAGCTTTTATTGAACCAATAAAGTCAGTTCTAGCCATTGATGACCAATACAAATCCCTAGATTTATTTTTGATAGATCAGCAAGGAAAACCCTCTGATAACAACCAGCTCGACATATCTAGACAAAGGCAAACTCTAGAAATGGTTCGCGCAAAATGCTGGTTGGCTGACATGCATGACGGGCACGTCGAAGCTACCGGTGACCAATTGTATAGTAGGTTACATCAATGCGACCTATTACTGTTAGACTATCATCTAGACCCCACCGAGCACTCCGACGCAACAAAAGCATTAAATATACTATCCATTATTGATAAAAACCATCATTTCAACTTAGCTGTCGTTTATACAAGTGATGAAGATTTAAAAAAAGTTCAACGAGAGATATTTTTCAAGTTATCCTCCTTTTCTGCTCTTGACTTTACTAATCAAGACTTTACTTGTATCGAAGAAGTAATAAACACTTGGAGTGACAATGGTGTTGAAATTTTAGATGAATTAATAGATAATATTTCAAATGACGAGTTATTCCAGATCATTAAAAAACCAGATATTTTGAAAACAGATGTTTTCAATGCTATTTTTAACCAAACGCGGACGGTGCTGAATAATTATTATCTGGAGATTCCACATGAAATTGATGAAAGAATTTTTTATCTGTATTTGCTAAAATGCAAATCATCAATACTTAATAAAAATGGAGAGTTTAATGGTTCATCCAATGTTCAGACTAACTCTTCGGACAGCGAAACTATTTGGCTTAAGACTAACAGGTCATTTATTTCAATAGTATCAAAGAGTAATGTCACCCCATCAGAATTACCTGACGCCTTATTAAGTGCTCTAGAAAATTGGAGCCCAACCTCTCATCGCCTATTATTATCTAGAATTAAAAGCGAATTGGATGATAATGGTCAAACCTTTGAAAGTTCGGTATTAAAATGCATTTTTACCAATGCTGGATGGCTTAAGCAGTTTTCAGAAAGTTCGAATGGCTATCAATTGACTGTATCTAGGTTGATGGAGGGTTTAAAAAATTCATTGCTAGATAGCCATTCTCTTAAGGATTTTTCCAACCTATTAAAGCAACATATAAATAGTATTAGTTTGAATGAGACCATTGATAGAGAAAGTAATTCTTCTATTAAATTGTCTAATGAGTCAGATAGATTAAATGTATTCAAGCTACTAAATAGCTATATAGGTACAAAAAAAGTTGATGGAGAACATCTAGTAACTGGCCACATAATTAAATGGACTAAGCCTAATAACCAGCATGAGATGTTACTATGCCTAACTCCCGCTTGTGACTTGGTCCCAGGTAGAACCGCAGAACGAGGTTGGAAAACTGATTTAGCCCCCTCTTTCTTGCCTGTTAAAATCATTAGACTGTTAAAGCAAGACAATGAGAGGAAATATTTAAAAGAGATTAATAGCAAACCAGTTTTAGTTTTAACTACTGATGAAAACACTAGTGTATATTTAGCTGCTGAATCTGGAAAGTCAGTATTCCATGAACAAATTTTCGCTATGAATCAAGGTCGTTTCACTCGTGAGACTAATAATGTAATGGTTAAACTAGTGCGAACGCAATTACAAAATGAAGATCAGCTCATTACCGTCCCCCAAGATTGTCACGTTGTAGGTCAGCTGCGATATGAATATGCTCTTAATCTACTTCAACTTCTTGGGCAGGATTTAACTAAAATCGGATTAGATTTTGTTAAATTTGAATAGGCCTCGTGTGATAGTATTAATTGTACATTTCTAGTTATCACCTGACACCGGCCTCAAACCGGTGTCTTGTTTACACTACTTTAGAACGCACTTCCCTCACTATCAATTTCAGACCCTTTTTGAACATGCAGTAGGGAGCCTGTCTTTCCATCATCCTGCCTTGATGTGGCCGCTAAATGTTGTAGTGCGCTAGGTAGTTGTCCAGGTCTATCTGCGTCGGCTCAACCGACTCATACCAGTTTGTTTTCTCCTTGATACGGAAAGGGTACGATGCAGCGGCTCGATATAGCCGTTACTGTGCGACCAGCGCACCTTGGTGGTCCGGTACTCAATCTTCTTCAATTGCAGGAACAGCTAGTAGGGATGATGGTCAGGGTGTTCGTAGAACTCACGCCCGTTGTCCGACAGAAAATTATAAACCTGCGTCTCTTGAACCTCGAAGAACGGTAGTACCGTTTCGTTGAGTACATGCACCGAGGTCACAGGCGGCTTGCTCGTGTAGAGACGTCCCCTTGTGTGGAGCTTTGGCAGCTCAGCCCGTAGCCTCGAATAGCTCAGCATATTCATACCATCACGTATAACCCAGCCACGAAATAAATAAGGGTCGGGAAATCCCCTTGGGGAGCCCCTTTCGGCCACCTGATTGCCCTGACTCGCGTTCCAGAGCCACTATAAGATCAATTTATGGGTTTTCCGGTAATGACCCCATATTTGCTTATAGTGGCGCTCACTTGTCCATTGACGCCCATTTTGGCCCCATCAGGGGTCAGAGCGGCCATTTCCCGCCCCGGCCCGAAGGGCGGGCGAAACCCCGTCGAGGGCAAGGCCCTCGCATTCTATGGGGCAAAGCCATATCCCGCACCTACGGAATGCCAGGAACGCGGCGACGCAGTCACAGAGCAACATCATTATCCTCCCAGCACTGCGCCAACGGCGCCCCCTCCCCCTGGGGATGCATTCCCCCCTGCCACTGGCCTATAGTGAGCCCCTACTCGAACAACCTTTGCGAGCAGCACCATGTATATCGGCGAATTTGCCCGACTGGCGGGCACCACACCCAAGGCAGTCCGTCTCTACGAGCAGCTCGGGCTGCTGCCCGAGCCCAGGCGGCGCGGCAAGTATCGCGTCTACCGGACTGAGGATCTGGAGTGGGTCGGCTTTATTCGCCAGGCCCAGCAGCTCGGCTGCAAATTGAGCGAGCTTGTCCCCTTACTGGCGGGCCTCACCAGTCTCGCCGAGTTTCCCTGGCAGAAGGTGGAGCAGCTTATCGCGGGCAAGTTGGCCCAGATCGCGGCAGAGGTGGCCAGGCTGCAGCACCAGCACCACTCCCTGACCCAGTGCGCCGCGCTGCTGGCGCAGCACCCCTGCCGCTATGGCGCCCCCGGCCAGAGCGAGCCGCACCCACAGGCTGAGCAAGGGCTTGCAGGACGGGCGCACAAGGTGGCTTGACTCTGTCCCATGGGACAAGGGGTGTAATGGGGGCTCACTTCAAGGAGCCACGCCATGACACCCAAGCTGCTTATCATCAACGGCAACCCCAAACCCGACAGCCTCTGCCATGCCCTGGCCAGAGAGTATGCCCGCAGCGCCGAGGAGGGCGGCGCAGAAGTCACCCTGCATCACGTGGGGGAGCTCGCCTTCGAGCCGGATCTGCACCATGGCTATGACGAGGCGCAGCCCCTCGAGCCCGATCTGCTGGCATTGCAGCAGAGTCTGAAGCAGGCCCAGCATCTGGTGATCGTCGCCCCCCTCTGGTGGGGCCACCTGCCGGCCCGGCTCAAGGGCTTGCTGGACAGGGTGCTGCTCTCGGGGTTCGCCTTTCGCTATCAGAAGGACAAAGCCCTTCCCGAGCGCCTGCTCGCCGGCAAGACGGCGCGCCTGCTGCTCACCATGGACAGCCCGCTCTGGTACTACCGCTGGTGGCTGGGCTCCCCCGTCGAGCGCACCCTCGACAAGCCCGTGCTGGGGCTCTGTGGCATCAGGCTGACTCACCGCCAGCATCTGGGGCCTGTCCATACCGCCAGCGAACGGGAGCGACAGCGCTGGCTGGGCCGTGCGGCGGCCGCGGCCCGCAGTGATGCGCAGCGGCTGGCGCGGCGACGTACCTGAGTCAGGGCGGCGGCGCCCCTGGTGACTAGGGTTGTCGGAAGTGGGGACCAGAGAGACGGGCAAGGGAGTCTGGGGTGAAAAAGTCCTCGGCGGCTCGGCGCCCTTGTGCTGTAGTAAGTGGGAATCCCCCTTGCTGGAGCCTTTTCGATGAACAAGATGTTGCTTGGCACCCTCGCCTTGATGCCGCTGCTGGCCAATGCCGCTACCCCTTCCTTTGACTGTGCCAAGGCCCACAGCGCGGCCGAGCAGCTAGTCTGCCAGGACGCCGGGCTGGCGGCGCTGGATAACGAACTCGCCGCCCTCTATCCCAAGGCGCTGGCTAATCTGTCGGCCGAGCAGCAGAAGACGGAGAAGGCGATGCAGCGCGGCTGGATCAAGGGGCGCAACGAGTGCTGGAAAGAGAGCGACTCGCGCCAATGCGTGGAGGAGAGCTACCAGCTACGCATCACAGAGTTGCAGATAAAAGGGGGCCAGCTGATGGTGCCAAGCCCGGTCGACTACCAGTGCGACGGCGAGCTCCGGCTCTCGACCTACTTCTATAACGAGGCCAAGCGGCCCGCCGCCGTGATCAACCTGAGCGAGGGGGCGCAGCAGTCGCAGGTGCTCGCCTTTGAAGCCCCCAGCGCCAGCGGTGCCCGTTACGAGGGGCAGAATCTCACGCTGCTGACCAAGGGGAACGAAGCCAGGCTGGAGCGCTATGACCAACCCACCCGGCAGTGCCGGGTCAGCGGCCAATAAACCCGCGCCACCATGAAAAGGCCCCGCAATGCGGGGCTTTGTTTATTCAGCGTGCGTGATTTATCTCACCATGACCGGCTCAGCCGAGAGAGGGGGAGTCTGGAACTCACGCTCTGCCTCGTCGAAGCGATCCAGCATGGCCTTGGAGGGCGCCTTGTCCAGCAGGCTGAACACCACTATGGCCAGGGTGGCGAAGACGAAGCCCGGGATGATTTCATACAGACCCAGCCAACCGAACTGCTTCCAGACGATGACGGTCAGGGCACCGGCCAGCATGCCGGCCAGGGCGCCGTTGCGGGTCATGCGCGACCAGAGCACGGAGAGCAGCACCACGGGACCGAAGGCGGCACCGAAGCCGGCCCAGGCGTAGCTCACCAGCCCCAGCACCCGGTTCTCCGGGTTCACGGCCACGGCGATGGCGATAAGCGAAATCACCAGCACCATGGCGCGGCCGACCCACACCAGCTCTTTCTGGGAGGCATTCTTGCGCAGGAAGGGCTTGTAGAGATCTTCGGTGATGGCGCTGGAGCAGACCAGCAACTGACAGCTCAGCGTACTCATCACGGCCGCCAGTATGGCGGAGAGCAGCACGCCGGCAATCCAGGGGTTGAACAGTATCTTGGAGAGCTCGATGAAGACGCGCTCCGGGTTGGCGGTGACGCCGGCAGCCTGCTCGGTGAAGGTGGAGAAGTAGGAGAGGCCGAAGAAGCCGATGGCCACGGCGCCGCCCAGGCAGAACACCATCCAGGTCATGCTGATGCGACGGGCGCTGGCCATGGAGTGGTGGGAGTCCGCCGCCATGAAGCGCGCCAGTATATGGGGCTGGCCGAAGTAGCCCAGGCCCCAGGCCATCAGGGAGATGATGGCGATGAAGTCCAGGTTCTTGAACATGTCGAGGTTGCTGGCATTCTGCGCCGCTACCTGCACCATGGCGGTGTCGATGCCGCCGACGGCGATGATGACGAACACCGGGGTCAGGATCAGGGCGAAGATCATCAGGGTGGCCTGCACCGTATCTGTCCAGCTCACCGCGAGGAAGCCGCCGAAGAAGGTGTAGGTGATGGTGGCTGCGGCACCGACCCAGAGGGCGGTGTCATAGCTCATGCCGAAGGTGCTCTCGAACAGGCGGGCACCGGCCACCACGCCGGAGGCACAGTAGATGGTGAAGAACAGCAGGATCACCAGGGCGGAGAGGATGCGCAGCACCCGGCTCTTGTCCTCGAAGCGGTAGGTGAAGTAGTCCGGCAGGGTCAGGGCGTTGCGGTTCTTCTCGGTGTGAACCCGCAGCCGACCGGCCACCCAGCGCCAGTTGAAGTAGGCACCTATGGTGAGGCCGATGGCGATCCAGCTCTCGGAGATGCCGCCGATGAAGACGGCGCCAGGCAGGCCCATCAGGAGCCAGCCGCTCATGTCGGAGGCCCCGGCGGAGAGGGCGGTCACCCAGCTCCCCATGCGGCGGCCGCCGAGAATGTAGTCGTCAAAGTTACGGGTGGCGCGATAGGCGATGAAGCCGATCAGGACCATACCCAGGATGTACACCAGAAAGGTGATGAGCATTGGGGTGCTAGCTGTCATTCAAAACTCCGTTATGTGACTCTTGTACCCGTTCTCGCGACGGGCTCTTCCTTAAAAAACCGGCCTAGATTAATCAGCAGATCGCCTGATCACAACCACTTTTAACAAATAAAAAACACAGAGAAAACGTTTCATACCTAATCAAGTAACCAATCAAGAGGGGTTAGGCCGGATTTTATCCCGACGGTGCAAGGACTTACCCGGGCAGCCCCTTCCTTTACCCATCATAAAAAAAGCCCCGACCTTGGCCGGGGCTCGATATCGAGGGCAACCGGATCAGCGGTTGATGGCGATGGGCATGCCGCTGCGCTGCTCCAGGGCCTGCTTGACCAGTTGGGAATCGCTGTCCGCATGGGCGATAAAGCGCGTCACGGCCGGGGTCATGGGTAGCGGCGCCGGCAGGCTGGAGTTGAACTCCTCCTGGCTGCGGGAGAGCGGCTGGTGCACTTCCAGGTAGCGGCTGCCATCCGGTTCGACCGAGGCCTTGATCGGCTGGTTCACGAACTGGACGCGGGTGCCGACCGGTACCTGCTTGAACAGATACTCGATGTCGTCGTTACGCAGCCGCACGCAGCCGTGGCTCACCCGCAGACCTATGCCGAACTGGGCATTGGTGCCGTGGATGGCGTACATCTTGCCGATGTAGAGCGCAAACAGCCCCATGGGGTTATCCGGACCGGCCGGCCAGACCGCAGGCAGGCTCTCGCCACGGGCGGCATACTCGGCATGCATCTTGGCGGTTGGGGTCCAGGTCGGGCCCGCCTTCTTGCGCTGCACGCTGGTCACCCAGTTTTCCGGGGTGTCGGTGCCGAGCTGGCCTATGCCGATGGGCAGCACTTCCACCACCTTCTTGCCTTTCGGGTAGTAGTAGAGGCGCATCTCGGCGACGTTCAGCACTATGCCCTCCCGGGGGGCATCCGGCAGGATCAGCTGGTGCGGCACGACCAGCTTCTCGCCCGCCTGCAGCAGCAGGGGATCCGCCTTGGGGTTGGCTTCCAGCATGTTGGTCAATCCCAGCTGGAACTTGGCCGCGACCGCTTCCAGGGGCTGGCCCGCCTCTTCGGCCGGCACCACGTATTCCAGGTTCTCGCCCACCAGGCGGCTGTTGGCCGCAGGCAGGGCATATTCGACGGCAAGCACGGGCATGGCGGTCAGGAGCAGGCTGCAGCACAGTGCAGCCGCCGTGTTGTGGAGGAGCTTCATAACTTTCCTGTGATATTGGGGTGATTCAGGACTCTGGCCAGGCCGGGGCGTGCGCGCCCGGGGCGAAGAGAAGGCCGCCATTTTTCTCCTCTGCACCGCAAATTTCAACCGACACGTGGTGACGGGTCGATGATTAATATGGCGTTTTCCCCTGGCCTCATCCTGTAACAAGAATCAAATCACTCGTTCTTCCAGGCATGCATGTCATAACCGGTTGGCGATTGATGCAACCGCAGATGAAATTGCCCGATAATGGCGAATATATGGTCGAATATATCGGCCTGAATCCCTTCGTAATCTGCCCAGGCGGTGGTCGCCGTGAAGCAGTAGATCTCCAGCGGCAGGCCGTCGGAAGTCGGTGCCAGCTGGCGCACCATCAGGGTCATGTCCTTGCGAATGCCGGAGTGGGCGCGCAGGTAGGCATCCAGGTAGGCGCGCAGGGTGCCGAGGTTGGTGAGGTGACGGCCATTGATGGGGCAACTGATGGCGTCGCTGAGCTGCTGGTTGTAGCTGCTCAGCTCCTGCTCCTTGCGGCTAAGATAGGGGGCCAGCAATTTGGCCTGCTTGAGTGTCAGCTGCTCCTCGGCGGTCAGGAAGCGCACGCTGGTCATGTCGATGTTGACGCTGCGCTTGATGCGCCGACCACCGGATTCCGTCATCCCCTGCCAGTTCTTGAAGGAGTCGGAGATCAGGGCATAGGTGGGAATGGTGGTGATGGTCTTGTCCCAGTTCGACACCTTGACCGTGGTGAGGCCGATGTCGGTCACCTCGCCATCGGCGCCGTACTTGTCCATCTGCAGCCAGTCACCGACGCTCAGCATGCGGTTGGCGGAGAGCTGGATCCCGGCCACCAGACCTAGGATGGGGTCCTTGAACACCAGCATCAGTACCGCAGTCATGGCCCCCAGACCGCTGAACAGGAAGAGCGGCGACTTGCCGAGCAGCAGGGCTATCATCAGGATGCCGACCAGTATGCTGGCCACCAGTTTCACCCCCTGGAAGATGCCGCGCAGGGGCAGGTCCCGTCCGAGCCGGGTATATCGACTCACCGACAGCAGACAGTCGAGCAGGGCGAACAGGGCAAGCAGCAGGAACAGCAGGATCCAGAGCTGGGCCAGCATCTCGATAAGCTGCAGGCTGTCGGATGCCTTGGGCAGCCAGATCTCCGCCTGACCGAGCAGCACGGCCCCTTGCAGGACCAGGGCGAGCCGGTAGAAGAGCCGCTGCTGCAACTGGGGCGGCAGCCACACCTGCTTGGTCTTGCCGAGCAGCCCCACCAGGCGCACCAGCAGGATGCGGTGCAGCACCAGGTGCAGTGCCAACGCGGTCAGCACGATGAAGCTCAGGGCGATCACCAGCGCCATCATGGCGGTGACCTCCACCCCGAGACCGGACAACCAGTTGAAAAATATCTCCTTCATCTCTACCTCTGCGACGTGAAACTGCCGTCAGGGTACGTATCTGGCCCCTCATGTCAAATGACAGCTTGCTCAATGTGCCGCTGAAACGACAACGCCCGGCACAGGCCGGGCGTTGTTTCGGTGCGAGTAGGCCTTAGCCGACCAGGCTCAGGGCATCGCGGGCGATGACCAGCTCTTCGTTGGTGGGCATCACCAGGGCCAGGCGGCTGCCTTCGGCCGTGATGGGGCCTTCACCGCCCAGCACGGCGGCGTTGTTGGCCTCTTTATCGACCTTGAAGCCGAACAGGGCCAGCCGCGCCAGCACCATCTCGCGCACCATGGCGGCGTTCTCGCCGATACCGCCGGTGAACACCAGGGCGTCCAGGCGACCGTCCATGGCGGCGGCATAAGCCCCGACATACTTGGCTACCCGGTAGGTGAACACATCCAGCGCCCGCTTGGCGCCGGCGTCGGTGGCATAGTTGGTGGTGACATAGCGGCAGTCGCTGCTCACCTCTGTCATCCCCAGCAGGCCGGACTCGCGGGTCAGCACATGGTTGATCTCGTCCACGCTGTAGCCGAGCTGGTCGTGCATGAAGAAGACCACGGCGGGGTCGATGTCACCAGAGCGGGTGCCCATCGCCAGCCCTTCCAGCGGGGTCAGGCCCATGGAGGTATCGACGGACTCGCCGTTCTTGATGGCGCAGACGGAGGCACCGTTGCCCAGGTGGCAGTTGATGATGTTGAGCTCGGACAGCGGCTTGCCCAGCGCCTTGGCGGTCTCTTCGGCGATGAAGCGGTGGGAGGTGCCGTGAGCGCCGTAACGACGGATGCCGTTCTCCTGGTAGAGCTTGTAGGGCAGCGCGTAGAGGTAGGCTTCCTGCGGCAAGGTCTGGTGGAAGGCGGTGTCGAACACGGCCACGTTCTTCTCGGCCAGGGCCGGGAAGACCTTGAGGGCGGCACGGATGCCGATGAGGTGCGCCGGGTTGTGCAGGGGGGCGAACGGAATGGCGGCCTCGATGCCGGCGATCACGCCATCATCGATGCGAACGGAGCGGGAGAACTGCTCGCCACCGTGCACGATGCGATGGCCGATGGCGACCAGCTGCTCGGCGAGTGTCGGATCCTGGGGCAGGATGTGACCCACTATGTGGTCAAGGGCGGCCTGGTGCGCGGCACCGGCGCCCAGCATGGCTTCGCCCTTGACTCCGTGGAGTTTCCATTTGATACGTGCGTCATCCAGATTGAAGCATTCGGCCAGGCCGGACAGCATGTCCTCACCTGTTTCGGCGTCCATTACGGCAAATTTCAGGGAAGAGCTACCGCAGTTAAGGATCAATACCAACTTGCTCATGTTCTACATCTTCCTGTGCTTCGGCTTTATGCCGACAGTGTCGTGTCATCCAACATGGATGGGATTCCCCTGCCGGGGGCGTTATGGTCGCAGGAAAGTGCGCCCAATTTTTCAAACTGTCTGGCGCCAACCATTGTCTGGCGCGCTCATCCTTTCAAACTCTCTAACGCCGACCGCCAACTCTGGTCCAGGCGCGCTTATCCTTTCAAACTCTCTGGCGCCGACCCATAGTCTGGCGCGCTCATCCTTTCAAACTCTCTAACGCCGACCGCCAACTCTGGGCCAGGCGCGCTTATCCTTTCAAACTCTCTGGCGCCGACCCATGGTCTGACGCGCTCATCTTTCTCAAACTCTCTGGTGCAGACCCGGAGGCTGGCGCGCACATCGATTCGTCAATGCGGGACAGGCCAGCGCCCATTCGACGCGGCCCTGTCGTGGCGGGTGCCCGGGCACCCGGCGCTGCGGCTCAGACCGAGGTCAGCAGCGACTGGTGGACCTTGACGACCAGCTTCTTCACCAAGCCTGGGGTAGTCAGGGTACAGAGAGGGCGATGCAGTTCTCCCGGCCAGAAGATGGCAAAGTCGCCGGGCTGCAACGCCAGATAACTGGTCTGGTCGTCATCGACGAACCAGAGATCGGGGTGGGGATGATCGGCGCCGTCGCTCACATAGGCATGGGGCCCGACGCCGATCCACTCCTCCCCCCGCAGCAGCAGCTGGATATCCAGATACTGCTCATGAAACTCGCCGCGGCGATCCGCGACCGGCTCGGTCAGCGCTTCGCTCACCAGACAAAACAGCTTGAGGCCGTCTATGTCCTGCTTGCCGAGCGGCGCCTGCAGCCACTGTTCGACGCTCTGCACCACCTCGGCCATGATGCGGGCCAGCGGCGCGGGCAAGGGGGTACGTTGCAAGGTATCCAGACTGCCGGTGATCATGGGGTTCGCATCCTTAGGTATATCTGCCATCTATCTTTGTCCATCAATGAAAAAGGACCCCTAAAGGTCCTTATTCAGCGTCGTCTGCCATCCTTGCAGACTCGAAAAGCGCCTGACTCATCTTGTTGGCGCCGAGTCACTGTTGCACAGTCGCCCGCCCCTTGCCAAGAGATACCCGCTCAATCACCCGATGATCGTACCAGTTGAAACAATATTATTCACTAGTCCATTGCCACCGACTTTGACCAGACGCAAAAACGGGAGCATCTGCTCCCGTTTTTTTCACCGAATCGGCGTCATTCAAACCTTGCTGGCGTTCTCCACCGGCTTGGCGTACATGGCACGCCAGATGGCCTTGTGTTCTTCCGGCACCTCCGACTGACGGGTCAGGAAGGCGGTCTGCTCTATGGTGCTGGCCTTGCCGGGCACATCTGCGGCCAGGTAGTTGCCAGGGAAGAGGCGGTAGCTGCTCCAGATCGCCTTGTCGATCAGCGCCGCCAATTCGTCCGGATCGCTGAAGCCCTCTGTGATGGGGGCGCCGAAGGAGACATGTACCCGTCCCTTCTGGCCGACGATGCCGGCGACTATGCTCTCGATGTCCTCAAACTCGCCCTTCTCGTAGCTGCCGTTGACTGACTTCTCGTACAGCTCCCGCGCCTTGGCCTTGTCGGTGGGATCCACCTCGTAGCTGATGCTGACCGGCACTATGTTGAGGCTGCGCATGTAATCGACGAAGTCGATCTTCTGCTTCTTGCCGTCCACATAGAACATCTTGAGGATGGCCGGATCCGTCTTGTCGTCCCCGTTCTTGGCGCGCCCTTCCTTCTGGGCGATCCAGATGGAGTGGCCCTCGTGCACCGACTGACCTATGTAGGCCGACAGCTCGCCGAGGGCCTTCATCATCTCCCGCGGCCCCTTGGCGGAGCGCTTGACGATGAAGCTCTTGTTGAGCTTCATCAGCTCGGTGGCACAGGGCTTGCGCAGCAGGTTGTCGCCGATGGCGATGCGCACCGTATCGAAGCCATGGGTGTGCAGCCCCCAGTTGACGAACGCCGGATCCATGGCGATGTCCCTGTGGTTGGAGACGAACAGGTAGCCCTGCTCCTTCTTCAGATGCTCGAGGCCGGAGAAGCTCACCCCCTGGGTGGAGGTGGCTATCATGCGACTCATGTAGCGGGTCACCCCCATCTGCACCTGATGGATGGTGCTGACCTTGGCCCACTTGTGGCGCAGGAACTGGCGGATCAGCGGGCGAATGGCCCAGCCCAGCCAGCTCATCAGGGAACCGAAACGGTATTTGGCGATGGCGCCGATAAACTCGTCATCCTGGATCAGCCGCTCGATGGCAGCCGGCACTTCGTCATCGCGATAGGGGCGAATGTCCGCGAATCTATCTACTTCTGTCACAATGTCAGCCTTGCATGTATGGAGTCGCGACCAGCTGCTGCTGGCCGGGAAAATTCAGGGCGCAATTTTACACGCTTTTGGGGTCAGGGGTATGAGAGGCATACAGATAGTGCGATCTTGCCGTGAAAAAGCCGCCAAATCATGGGGAGCCAGGATCCAGGACGGCCTGCGCCCATGGCTTGGCGAGGGACTGGTCCCGCACGGAGAAAGCCACATGCTCCTCAACCGGCCGGATTGAGCAGCGCGGTGAGGACGTGGTCCTCCCAGCGGCCGTTGATCATCAGGTAGTCCCGGGCATAGCCTTCCTGCTCGAACCCGAGACGCGCCAGCAGGGCGCCACTGCGCCGGTTCACCGGCATGTAGCTTGCCATGATGCGGTGCAGGTCGCGCTCCCGAAACAGGTAGTCGATGCCGGCGGCCACCACCTCCTGCATCAGCCCCTGCCCCTCGTGATCCTGATCGATGGCATAACCCAGATGGCATGCCTTGAACATGCCCATCATGATGTGGGTGAAATTGCAGGTGGCGAGCACCCGCTCCCCTTTGGGATCGAGCGCCACCAGTTGCACGGCGCTGCCGTCGAAAAACTGGCCATAACCGTCGCGCAGCCGCCCCTGCCAGTGACCCAGGGTATAGAAGCTCTCGTCGCGCCAGGGCTCCCAGGGCTGCAGATGGGTGCGGTTGCGCCGGTAGAAATCCAGCATCAGCTCGGCCCGCTCCGGGGGCAGGACGGTCAGCCGGGTGCGGGCCGTGGTGATATGGGGCAGGGTCAGCACTGTGCCTCCCCATGCTGGCCATGCAGGGTGCCAGTAACCGGACTGGGCCGGGACCCCATCAGTGATCCCTTTCCCGCAGCCTGAGCCAGTCATCCCGCAGCAGACCGTAGTGGACATGATCCACTACCCTGTCCGCCAGCCGCTCCGCCCGCCGGGTGATCCCCTCCTGCTGCATGCCGAGCCGCTCGCACACAGCCCGGCTGGGCTCGTTCTCCAGCGCGGCGCTGATCTCCACCTTCTCCATCCCCATCTCCTCGAAGGCGTGATGGATCAGGGCCTGACAGGCCCGGGTGATGATGCCATTGCCCTGCCAGCGCTCCGCCAGCCAGTAGCCGATGCTGACCTTGGCCAGCCCCTGATCGATCTGGTTGTAACCGATGACACCGACCACCTCCCCCTGATACTCGATGGCGGTGGTCAGCCCCTCGCCTCGGGAAAATTTCTCGATGGCGTGGCGAATGAAGGTGGCGCTGTCGGAGGGCTGCTGGATATGGGGCACCCAGGGCAGCCACTGGGAGAGATAGTCGCGATTGCGCTGACAGAGGCGAAAGAGTTCGCTGGCCATGTCGGGCTGCAGAAACAGGAGCGCCAGCTCGTCATCCAGTTGCCATGAAAACATTGCTCCTCCCCCGCCTTTGGTCCGGCATCCGCCGTCATGGGAGCCAATGTAGTCAATCAATCCCTTGTTTGCCAAGGACTTTCGGCGCCTGTCACCGGCAGGCAATCCCCATATGGATGTGCCCATTTGGGCACTGTTTTGGGCCTTGCAGCAATCAGCCCTTCCCTTGGCACAAGTCACCACATTCATGACAAATTTCAGCAGCCAAGGATGGCAACAGTCAGATCTGCTACGCCTTTATGCTGCTCTGTCACATATGACAGGCAGTTATTTCAGACCACCGCACTAGTGTAAGAGCGCCGGGCAACGGACCCGGCGTGCAATCTTCATCGACTAAGGAAAGACGAGATGAACAAAGTCTATTTGGCCGTGGTACTGGCCTGCTCGGGAAGCGCCGCCATGGCGGCAGAACAGGTGGAAGTGAACCAGGTCTCCGACCTGACCGGCGCTGTGAGCGGCGCCGCCAGGATAGGCGCCCTCGCCACAGGGGATGGCGAGTTTCGCCAGGTGCGGACGGTGACGCTGCCCAATGGCCAGCAGCGGGTGCGTTATGAGCAGACCTGGCAAGGCATCCCGGTCTGGGGTCAGGTGCTGGTGGCCGATCAGGCCCTGGGGGGCCAGGTCAACCAAGTGTCCGGCACCATGCTGCGCAAGATAGATACCGACCTGACGGGCCCGACCGCCACCCTCTCCCCTGCCGATGCCGCCCTCAAGGCCCGCGCCGGTGCCAAGGGCAGCAACGAGCGGGTCAAACTGTTCGTGATGCAGGATGAGACCGGTCAGGCCCGCCTGGTCTACCTGGTCTCCTGGCTCGCGACAAGCGAACAACCGAGCCGCCCCTTCGTGATGATAGATGCCCAGAGCGGCAACGAGCTCAAGCGCTGGGAGGGGATCAACCACCAGGACGCCACAGGCCCGGGGGGCAACCTCAAGACCGGCAAGTACTTCTATGGCGCCGATTTTGGTCCCCTCAAGGTGGACGACAGCTGCCGCATGAGCAGCAGCAACGTGGACACCATCAACCTCAATCACGCCACCAGTGGGGGCGCAGTGCACCAGTTCAGCTGCCCGGAGAACAGGGTCAAGGAGATCAACGGCGCCTACTCCCCCCTCAACGATGCCCACTACTTCGGCAACGTGGTGTTCGACATGTACCGCAACTGGTACAACACGGCGCCGCTGAGCTTCAAGCTCAAGATGCGGGTGCACTACGGCCGCAACTACGAGAACGCCTTCTGGGACGGCAGCCAGATGACCTTCGGCGACGGTGCCACCACCTTCTATCCGCTGGTGAGCCTGGATGTGGCGGCCCACGAGGTGAGCCACGGCTTCACCGAGCAGAACTCGGGACTGGTCTACTCGGGTCAGTCGGGCGGCATCAACGAGGCCTTCTCCGACATGGCGGGGGAAGCGGCCGAGAACTACATGAAGGGCAGCAACGACTGGCTGGTGGGGGCCCAGATCTTCAAGGGCAACGGCTCTCTGCGCTACTTCGAGGATCCGACCCGGGATGGCAGCTCCATCGGCCACGCCAGCGATTACTATGACGGCATCGACGTGCACCACAGCTCGGGGGTCTACAACCGCGCCTTCTACCTGCTGGCCAACACCGGCGGCTGGAACACCCGCAAGGCGTTCGAGGTGTTCGTGCTGGCAAACCGCCTCTACTGGGGGGCCAACACCAGCTTCGATCAGGGCGCCTGCGGCGTGACCAGGGCGGCTACCGATCTCGGCTACAGCCTGACCGACGTCGCCACCGCCTTCACCGCTGTCGGAGTCAACGCCAGCTGTGGCGCCACGCCCCAGCCCGACAAGGTGCTGCAAAACGGGGTCGCTGTGACCAATCTCACCGCCGCCAAGGGGGGCAAGCTGAACTACACCGTCGAGGTGCCGACCGGCAAGAGCCAACTGGTGATCGCCAGCAGCGGCGGCAGCGGGGATGCGGATCTCTACGTGAAATTTGGCAGCGAGCCGACCAGCAACAGCTATGACTGCCGCCCCTACAAGAGCGGCAACGCCGAAACCTGTACCCTGAACGCGCCCAAGGCCGGGACCTGGCACGTGCAGTTGAGCGGTTTCGGTGCCTTCTCGGGGGTGAGCCTCAAGGCCAGCTACTGAGCCCGAATGTCAGTGAAGGGAGAGCGCCGGACTTGTCCGGCGCTTTTTTATGTGGACTTGCCCGACCAGCGCCGGGCCAGGGTGCGCGCCGCCTCCAGCACCCGCTCCTTGGCGGGGTTGGGCCGCTTGCCGCTGCGCCAGGCCATCATCACATCCCAGTGATCCGGCGGCAGATCCGTCACATCCAGTTTCACCAGGCGACCAAACTCCAGATCCCGGGTGATGGCGAGCGCCGGCATCAGGGTGATGAAGCCGTGCTCCAGTGCCAGCTCCCGCGCCGCACTGGCGGGCTGGATGGCGTGCAGCGGGCTCGCTACCTGGCGCAGCAGCCGCAGTTGCAGGATCAGCTCGTCACAGCCTGTGCCCCACTGCTGGGGGGCCAGCCGCTCGTTGGCGATGTCTTGCAGGGTCAGCCCCTGCCGTCCGGCCAGCGGGTGGGTGGCGCAGGCCACGGCTATGATGGGGGAGCGATAGAGCAGCTCGAGCTGGATGCCCGCGATGGCGGGACACTTGAGGATGAAGCCGACGTCGGTCTCGCCGGTCAGCAGCTCCTGCATGATGACGCCGGAGTGATCCGTGCTGCAGCGGATCTCGAACGCCTCGTCCACCAGGGCCAGCAGCAGGGGACCAAACACCACAGTAGTCAGGGAGGGAAGGCAGGAGAGCCGGATCCGCGGCAAGGCGGGTGCCCCCTGCATCGCCAGCCGCCCCCCCTCCAGAGCACTCAAAGCGCTGGTGGCCGCCGGCAGGAACTGCTCGCAGGCCGGTGTGGGGGTGGCGCCACGGCGGTGACGGCGGAACAGGGACTGGCCCAGCTCCTGCTCCAGCACGGCGATCCGCTGGCTGACCATGGGTTGTGACCAGCCGCGAATGGCCGCCACCTTGCTGAAGCTGCCACGGTTGGCCACATCCAGCAGCAATTGCAAATCGTCGAGTGTCACAGCCATAACCAAATCCAATATGAAATATAGCCAGTTGTCGGCTACCACTATATCTGGAGCCCCACCAGAATAGCAGCATCAATCGTCGTGAAATGGCAGAACGCCAGCGAGTCAGGGACTTATCGTCGCCCTTGGCTCTGTTTGGTGACGGCGCCATTCGGATGATGAGTACACAACAAATAATGTCATCGAAGCAAGCAGGGGTATAAGGGTCATGGTGGAGCGGGCGAGGCGGTTGGGGCGGTGGTTCTTGGCATTGGATTCCCTCTTGGTGATCCTGGGGTTCTTCGTGGTGATGCCCATGATAAGCCTGCGATTCGTGGACCAGCTTGGCTGGGCCGCCGGTGTGGTCGGACTGGCGCTGGGCCTGCGTCAATTGACCCAGCAGGGGCTGGGGGTCTTCGGCGGCTCCCTCGCCGACAAGTTCGGGGCTCGCCCCCTCATCGTCTGCGGCATGTTGCTGCGGGCGCTGGGCTTTGCCAGCCTGGCCTATGCCCAGAGCGGGCTGGAACTCATCGTCTCCTGCATCATCTCGGGGCTAGGCGGCTGCCTGTTCGATCCCCCCCGGGCCGCCCTGGTGATCAAGTTCACCCGCCCGCGGGAGCGCGGCCGCTACATCTCCCTGCTGATGATGCTGGAGAGCGCCGGCGCCGTGGTGGGGGCCCTGCTCGGCAGCTGGCTGCTCAACTTCGACTTTGAATATGTCTGCCTGCTGGGGGCCGGCCTGTTCGTCTGCGCGGCCCTGTGCAACCTGCTGATCCTGCCCCCCTACAAGCTCTCCCTGCGCCCGACGCCGATCCGGACAGGCCTCGGCCAGGTGCTGGCGGACAAGGCCTTCTGCCGGCTGGTGCTGATCCTGAGCGGCTACTACGCGCTCTGGGTACAGGTGATGCTGATCTTCCCCATCCTGGTCAAGCAGATGGCAGGCAGCACCACGGCGGTGGGCTGGATGTATACCCTGGAGACGGCCATCTCCCTGGCTCTGCTCTACCCCCTTGCCCGTTACGGCGAGCGCCACTTCAAGCTGGAAAACCGCCTGATGGCGGGGGTGTTGCTGATGACGGCAGGGATAGGGCTGGTGGCCTTTGCCACCACCTTGCCCGCCGTCTTCATGCTGCTTGCCTGCTTCTATCTCGGCATCGTCATCGCCGAGCCGGCGCGGGAGACGCTCATGACCAAGCTGGCCCAGCCGGGGGCGCGCGGCAGCTACATGGGGTTCAGTCGCCTGGGTCTGGCGCTGGGTGGCATGACGGGTTACGTGGGGGGCGGCGCCCTGCACGACTACGCCATGGCCCAGGGACAACCCTGGCTGCCCTGGCTGGTGCTCGGCACCGTCGGCGTCACCACCCTGCTGCTGCTGGTGAACTGCTTTCAGCGCGATTCCCGTCTGGCCCAGGTCAATGCCTGATCCTTGAGCACCCAATGCGGATGACCCCGGGGCGCCCCTCGTTCGAGTCGGCGCCCTTCTTTTACCCGGCAACACAGGGTCTGCAGCCCCCTCCCCTGACCTGCATACCCCCCTCTTTCCTTCACCCCACTTTCCATCACCCCACAAGCCGAATGACGCACATAAAAAAAGCGGCAGATTGCTCTGCCGCTTTGTGTCCATCTGGCTGGCTTACTTGTCGATATCCAGCAGATTGTTGTTCAACATGTAGTCGATGACCTGGTTGGCCGTGGACCCCGATCCCCCGGTCAGGGTGTCGAAGGTGTGGTTCACCAGCACTATCTCCTGGGTCACCGCTGCCGCGCTGCTCTCTTTCACCTGCAGGTGCACCCCTTCGCTGTCCTGGAACACAGAGAGCAGGCTCTTCAGGGAGCTCTGGTTCTTGCTGCCATCGCTGTCGAGCAGGTCACTCAGATCCAGCTTGTCCCCTTCGGCCTTGGAGAAATCGACCACATAGTCCTTGGCAACGGAGCCTGCGACCGTGTCCCCCTTCAGCCAGGTGAAGGTGTCAGCCCCGGCATCTCCCTTGAGAACGTCGTTGCCAAGCCCACCGATGAGGATGTCGTTGCCCAGCCCGCCACTCAGTATGTCATTGCCGGTCCCGCCATAGAGGGTGTCGTTGCCAGCATCGCCGGAGAGTTCGTCGTTACCTCCCTGGCCGAAGAGGATGTCGTCTCCCAGGCCACCATACAGCTTGTCATGTCCGCCACGAGTATCACCCGCGACATCAAATGACTTGGCATTGGCCTTGATATATTCGTACAGCTCTACGGTGCTGGGGGCATAGCCGTTCTTCAAGGTCAGGAACTGGGTCAAGCCATCCAGTCCCTTGCCATTGACCCAGTCCGTCGGCTTGGCCGGATTGCCCGCCGCGCCCCAGGGCAGATAATCTGTGTTAATGGCATCGCCAAACAGGATGTCGTTGCCTGCGCCGCCCTTGACCGTATCCGAACCAACCTCTGCGGGAGTATTCGTCACCGAGCCACCCACAAGCACGGCCTGGAGATCCTCGGCCTTGGTGATAATGTCGGGTTGACCGATCGGCGGGTACGTCACCTTGCCGAGGTTATCTATCACCAGCGTGGCCGATGTGTTATCCCACCAATCTTCTACATCATTCAATGTAAAGACATAGCGATAATCGCCTGCGGCCAGAGGACCACTGTCGATCATCCCTGTCGTATTTAAAGCACTACCGACATTGACCCAGCTCGAGCCATTCAAACGCTGTAATTGCACCGAGAAACTGTCACCGGAAGAAAAATCGCGATCTGTAGACAAATCAAAGCGGATGCCATTACCTGCAGCGACCGCCAGTGTTGCACTGGTAAAGATCGACGCACCGGAAGAGGCTTTATCAGTCAACTCAATCTTGTCGTTGTCTCTCACAACGGTGCCGGAGCTATCGCCAGCTTTACCCCAACTGCTCGCTCTCCACACACCACTATTACTCGAGAAGTCATTCAGTATTTGCGACTGGCCATATTGACTGCCCGCACCGGTCACCTGGGTATTGTCGAAATACTTCAGGTTACCCTCCGTCACACCGGTACCTATGCCAATCGCCTTGACCTCGCTCAATCCCGACAGAGATGTAAAGGCGTCGATTGCCTTCTGCATGTCGGCATCATTCGTGGTACCACCAGACGAGGAGTCGCCGTTGTGCACAGTGGGATCGCCATCGGTCAGGAAGTAGGTCAGGTTTTCGAATTTCAGGCCTGTCCCGCTACCCGGCTTGGTATTGAACCACTCGGTCGCCTTGATGAAGGCATCCTCGTAGTTGGTCGCCCCATTGGCAGACAGGGTCGTGATCTTGTTGATCAGCGTCTGCAGGTTTGCCGAGTTGAGATCTTCGATCTTCAACATATTGCTGGCCGACCCGGCGAAACCGATCAGCGTCACGTTGACCACGCCATCGTGGCTGGTCAGCTGGTTGGCCAACACTTTCAGTGCATTGATCGTCAATGTCATCCGATCCTGACCTGAACTGGGATTCTGACTCCCATTGAGGCCATATTTCATGCTGCCTGAGGTATCCACAATCAAGGCGACATTGTAATTCTTGCCAGGCTCGACCGACGTCTTGATGCCACCTATATCGCCCAGCAGCACATCATCACCACCGCCGCCATCAACGGTGTTGTCACCATTCGGATTGGCCGGTTTGATCATGAAGCCGGCGTCTGCCTCGGTAAATTTCACTTCACCCGAGATAGGTTGACCATTCATGTCGTACTCTTGCGAGCCCGCCACAACGGTAACCTTGATATTCTGGCTACCGACCGGCAGTTCAACCTGCAGCGACAATTTGCCATCCTGATCCAGCATGCTGGCTGGCACCTTCCAACTGCCGTCAGCCTGCAGAGTACCGCCGGAGACCTCAGTCCCCTGCGGCAGTCCCTTGATGGTCAGCTCGGTAAAGCGCTCGCTACCGTCTGTGTCTATCAAGTCAGCATCTATCTTCAGGGTTGCAAGGTCGGCAACCTTGCTCAGCTGGCCACCCTCAAACTCGTACTTGCCATCTTGAAGATAGAGGGTTTCGACACTGTAGAAGTCATGGTTGGTCACCGCCCCAGTGACGGGGTCTGTATAGACAAGCCGGTAGTCGCAGCTGTTGGGTAAACCGGTCGTGACCAGTTTCAGCGCCTTCATCGAGCCGGGCATGTAGGCAACATCCTGGCCGTCACCACCGTAATAGGAAGTGGTTGCCTTCAGGCTTTGAGAGATGAGCGTGTCGTTGCCCCCATCCCCCTGCAGCTTGACCGAGGACGTTGCATTCTTGCCACCGATCAGAATGTCATCTCCGTCACCGCCAATCAGGTGCTCATTGACGCTGGCCCCACCGATCAGGGTGTCGTTGCCAGCCCCACCGATAGCCTGGAAGCTTGTACCGCTGCCGAACTTGATCGTATCGTTGCCAGCCCCGCCATCTACCCAGGTGCCATTGCTGGAAACCAGATAATCATTCCCCCCGGTCGGGTTCGATGATGGATTTTTGCCTTGCAAGGAGTCCAGGATCTCTTCCACCTTCGCCGCCCCCGGGGTCAAACCGCCACTCACCAGCTCAACCTTGAGTATCACGCCATCAACCACTGGCTTGATATCAATAACGAACTTGGCGTTGTCACTGGAATTGACACCATCGCTGACCTGGTAATCAAAAGCGGCATAATCGCCAAGCTTGTTGCCTGGAGTGCCGCCATTGTTGCCCGCAGCCGAGCTCGACTCATGAAGATCAGGCAAGAACTGCAGCTTGCCTGCATCAATATCCCCCTTGCTGAATGTCAGCCCGCTATTCACCAGAGCCTGTGTCACTGTCTGCCATTTACCGTCAGCATCCTTGTACTGGAGCAAGCCATCGGCTGGCAGTGAGGTGATCCTGATCGACAGCTGAGCATCTGGTGTATCGGCATCGCTGGCCTTGAAATCGCTCCACTTCAGGGAAAGTGGTGTGTCTTCGGCGCCACTGGCGTAGCCGCCGGAAGTGACGGGAACGGCCAATACCAGCGCAGTATCGCTGCCCGGCAGAGAGGTGTTGCCCGCCTTGTCGGTCTGGGTCGCGGTCACCGTCAACGATGTCCCACTGCCCGGCGTCGCCTCAGTCCAGCTGATCATGCCGTTCTGATAGCCATAGCTCTTGCCATTGTTCGATTGCAGCGTGCCATCGGCTTTCAACGTCAGTTCAACCGTATTGCTGACGACACCATTGTTGATGATCAGCGTCACCTTGCCGCCCGCGACCAGATCGGCATGGCTGACCCCGGCACGCACCTGGATCTGATCGTTGCCGATCTCGGTCTTGGTCAGCATCTGGTCGTTGTTGACATCGTCCACGATGACCACGGTCGGCGCACCGGTCGCGGTGGTGTCGCCCATGGTCGCGCTATCGCTGCCCGGCAGGGATTCGTTGCCCGCCGCGTCGACGATGGTGGCGGTCACGGTGAGCTTCACCCCGTCCGCCGGACGGTCAAACTCGTAGCCCACCTTGCCTGCGCTGATGTCGGCATCGGTCAGCACCCGGTCTGCCTGGCCGCTCACCTTGAGGGTGTCACCCGCCTTGGCCTCGGCCGGCAGGCCCACTTCCACGTTCACCTGGCCGCGGATCTCGGTGTTGCTGATGGTGCCGTCGTTGTTGGCATCTTCGGTGATGACCACGGTCGGCGCACCGGTCGCGGTGGTGTCGCCCATGGTCGCGCTGTCGCTACCCGGCAGGGATTCGTTGCCCGCCGCGTCGACGATGGTGGCGGTCACGGTGAGCTTCACCCCGTCCGCCGGACGGTCAAACTCGTAGCCCACCTTGCCTGCGCTGATGTCGGCATCGGTCAGCACCCGGTCTGCCTGGCCGCTCACCTTGAGGGTATCACCCGCCTTGGCCTCGGCCGGCAGGCCCACTTCCACGTTCACCTGGCCGCGGATCTCGGTGTTGCTGATGGTGCCGTCGTTGTTGGCATCTTCGGTGATGACCACGGTCGGCGCACCGGTCGCGGTGGTGTCGCCCATGGTCGCGCTATCGCTACCCGGCAGGGATTCGTTGCCCGCCGCGTCGACGATGGTGGCGGTCACGGTGAGCTTCACCCCGTCCGCCGGACGGTCAAACTCGTAGCCCACCTTGCCAGCGCTGATGTCGGCATCGGTCAGCACCCGGTCTGCCTGGCCGCTCACCTTGAGGGTGTCACCCGCCTTGGCTTCGCCCGGCAGGCCCACTTCCACGTTCACCTTGCCGCTGATCTCGGTGTTGCTGATGGTGCCGTCGTTGTTGGCATCTTCGGTGATGACCACGGTCGGCGCACCGGTCGCGGTGGTGTCGCCCATGGTCGCGCTGTCGCTGCCCGGCAGGGATTCGTTGCCCGCCGCGTCGACGATGGTGGCAGTCACGGTGAGCTTCACCCCGTCCGCCGGACGGTCAAACTCGTAGCCCACCTTGCCTGCGCTGATGTCGGCATCGGTCAGCACCCGGTCTGCCTGGCCGCTCACCTTGAGGGTATCACCCGCCTTGGCTTCGCCCGGCAGGCCCACTTCCACGTTCACCTTGCCGCTGATCTCGGTGTTGCTGATGGTGCCGTCGTTGTTGGCATCTTCGGTGATGACCACGGTCGGCGCACCGGTCGCGGTGGTGTCGCCCATGGTCGCGCTGTCGCTGCCCGGCAGGGATTCGTTGCCCGCCGCGTCGACGATGGTGGCAGTCACGGTGAGCTTCACCCCGTCCGCCGGACGGTCAAACTCGTAGCCCACCTTGCCTGCGCTGATGTCGGCATCGGTCAGCACCCGGTCTGCCTGGCCGCTCACCTTGAGGGTATCACCCGCCTTGGCTTCGCCCGGCAGGCCCACTTCCACGTTCACCTTGCCGCTGATCTCGGTGTTGCTGATGGTGCCGTCGTTGTTGGCATCTTCGGTGATGACCACGGTCGGCGCACCGGTCGCGGTGGTGTCGCCCATGGTCGCGCTGTCGCTGCCCGGCAGGGATTCGTTGCCCGCCGCGTCGACGATGGTGGCAGTCACGGTGAGCTTCACCCCGTCCGCCGGACGGTCAAACTCGTAGCCCACCTTGCCTGCGCTGATGTCGGCATCGGTCAGCACCCGGTCTGCCTGGCCGCTCACCTTGAGGGTGTCACCCGCCTTGGCTTCGCCCGGCAGGCCCACTTCCACGTTCACCTTGCCGCTGATCTCGGTGTTGCTGATGGTGCCGTCGTTGTTGGCATCTTCGGTGATGACCACGGTCGGCGCACCGGTCGCGGTGGTGTCGCCCATGGTCGCGCTGTCGCTGCCCGGCAGGGATTCGTTGCCCGCCGCGTCGACGATGGTGGCAGTCACGGTGAGCTTCACCCCGTCCGCCGGACGGTCAAACTCGTAGCCCACCTTGCCTGCGCTGATGTCGGCATCGGTCAGCACCCGGTCTGCCTGGCCGCTCACCTTGAGGGTATCACCCGCCTTGGCTTCGCCCGGCAGGCCCACTTCCACGTTCACCTTGCCGCTGATCTCGGTGTTGCTGATGGTGCCGTCGTTGTTGGCATCTTCGGTGATGACCACGGTCGGCGCACCGGTCGCGGTGGTGTCGCCCATGGTCGCGCTGTCGCTGCCCGGCAGGGATTCGTTGCCCGCCGCGTCGACGATGGTGGCAGTCACGGTGAGCTTCACCCCGTCCGCCGGACGGTCAAACTCGTAGCCCACCTTGCCTGCGCTGATGTCGGCATCGGTCAGCACCCGGTCTGCCTGGCCGCTCACCTTGAGGGTATCACCCGCCTTGGCTTCGCCCGGCAGGCCCACTTCCACGTTCACCTGGCCGCTGATCTCGGTGTTGCTGATGGTGCCGTCGTTGTTGGCATCTTCGGTGATGACCACGGTCGGCGCACCGGTCGCGGTGGTGTCGCCCATGGTCGCGCTGTCGCTGCCCGGCAGGGATTCGTTGCCCGCCCCGTCGACGATGGTGGCAGTCACGGTGAGCTTCACCCCGTCCGCCGGACGGTCAAACTCGTAGCCCACCTTGCCTGCGCTGATGTCGGCATCGGTCAGCACCCGGTCTGCCTGGCCGCTCACCTTGAGGGTGTCACCCGCCTTGGCCTCGGCCGGCAGGCCCACTTCCACGTTCACCTGGCCGCGGATCTCGGTGTTGCTGATGGTGCCGTCGTTGTTGGCATCTTCGGTGATGACCACGGTCGGCGCACCGGTCGCGGTGGTGTCGCCCATGGTCGCGCTGTCGCTGCCCGGCAGGGATTCGTTGCCCGCCCCGTCGACGATGGTGGCAGTCACGGTGAGCTTCACCCCGTCCGCCGGACGGTCAAACTCGTAGCCCACCTTGCCTGCGCTGATGTCGGCATCGGTCAGCACCCGGTCTGCCTGGCCGCTCACCTTGAGGGTGTCACCCGCCTTGGCTTCGCCCGGCAGGCCCACTTCCACGTTCACCTGGCCGCTGATCTCGGTGTTGCTGATGGTGCCGTCGTTGTTGGCATCTTCGGTGATGACCACGGTCGGCGCACCGGTCGCGGTGGTGTCGCCCATGGTCGCGCTGTCGCTGCCCGGCAGGGATTCGTTGCCCGCCCCGTCGACGATGGTGGCAGTCACGGTGAGCTTCACCCCGTCCGCCGGACGGTCAAACTCGTAGCCCACCTTGCCTGCGCTGATGTCGGCATCGGTCAGCACCCGGTCTGCCTGGCCGCTCACCTTGAGGGTGTCACCCGCCTTGGCTTCGCCCGGCAGGCCCACTTCCACGTTCACCTTGCCGCTGATCTCGGTGTTGCTGATGGTGCCGTCGTTGTTGGCATCTTCGGTGATGACCACGGTCGGCGCACCGGTCGCGGTGGTGTCGCCCATGGTCGCGCTGTCGCTGCCCGGCAGGGATTCGTTGCCCGCCCCGTCGACGATGGTGGCAGTCACGGTGAGCTTCACCCCGTCCGCCGGACGGTCAAACTCGTAGCCCACCTTGCCTGCGCTGATGTCGGCATCGGTCAGCACCCGGTCTGCCTGGCCGCTCACCTTGAGGGTATCACCCGCCTTGGCTTCGCCCGGCAGGCCCACTTCCACGTTCACCTTGCCGCTGATCTCGGTGTTGCTGATGGTGCCGTCGTTGTTGGCATCTTCGGTGATGACCACGGTCGGCGCACCGGTCGCGGTGGTGTCGCCCATGGTCGCGCTGTCGCTACCCGGCAGGGAGACGTTGCCCGCCGCGTCGACGATGGTGGCAGTCACGGTGAGCTTCACCCCGTCCGCCGGACGGTCAAACTCGTAGCCCACCTTGCCTGCGCTGATGTCGGCATCGGTCAGCACCCGGTCTGCCTGGCCGCTCACCTTGAGGGTATCACCCGCCTTGGCTTCGCCCGGCAGGCCCACTTCCACGTTCACCTTGCCGCTGATCTCGGTGTTGCTGATGGTGCCGTCGTTGTTGGCATCTTCGGTGATGACCACGGTCGGCGCACCGGTCGCGGTGGTGTCGCCCATGGTCGCGCTGTCGCTACCCGGCAGGGATTCGTTGCCCGCCGCGTCGACGATGGTGGCAGTCACGGTGAGCTTCACCCCGTCCGCCGGACGGTCAAACTCGTAGCCCACCTTGCCTGCGCTGATGTCGGCATCGGTCAGCACCCGGTCTGCCTGGCCGCTCACCTTGAGGGTGTCACCCGCCTTGGCTTCGCCCGGCAGGCCCACTTCCACGTTCACCTTGCCGCTGATCTCGGTGTTGCTGATGGTGCCGTCGTTGTTGGCATCTTCGGTGATGACCACGGTCGGCGCACCGGTCGCGGTGGTGTCGCCCATGGTCGCGCTGTCGCTACCCGGCAGGGAGACGTTGCCCGCCGCGTCGACGATGGTGGCAGTCACGGTGAGCTTCACCCCGTCCGCCGGACGGTCAAACTCGTAGCCCACCTTGCCTGCGCTGATGTCGGCATCGGTCAGCACCCGGTCTGCCTGGCCGCTCACCTTGAGGGTATCACCCGCCTTGGCTTCGCCCGGCAGGCCCACTTCCACGTTCACCTTGCCGCTGATCTCGGTGTTGCTGATGGTGCCGTCGTTGTTGGCATCTTCGGTGATGACCACGGTCGGCGCACCGGTCGCGGTGGTGTCGCCCATGGTCGCGCTGTCGCTACCCGGCAGGGATTCGTTGCCCGCCGCGTCGACGATGGTGGCAGTCACGGTGAGCTTCACCCCGTCCGCCGGACGGTCAAACTCGTAGCCCACCTTGCCTGCGCTGATGTCGGCATCGGTCAGCACCCGGTCTGCCTGGCCGCTCACCTTGAGGGTATCACCCGCCTTGGCTTCGCCCGGCAGGCCCACTTCCACGTTCACCTTGCCGCTGATCTCGGTGTTGCTGATGGTGCCGTCGTTGTTGGCATCTTCGGTGATGACCACGGTCGGCGCACCGGTCGCGGTGGTGTCGCCCATGGTCGCGCTGTCGCTGCCCGGCAGGGATTCGTTGCCCGCCCCGTCGACGATGGTGGCAGTCACGGTGAGCTTCACCCCGTCCGCCGGACGGTCAAACTCGTAGCCCACCTTGCCTGCGCTGATGTCGGCATCGGTCAGCACCCGGTCTGCCTGGCCGCTCACCTTGAGGGTATCACCCGCCTTGGCTTCGCCCGGCAGGCCCACTTCCACGTTCACCTTGCCGCTGATCTCGGTGTTGCTGATGGTGCCGTCGTTGTTGGCATCTTCGGTGATGACCACGGTCGGCGCACCGGTCGCGGTGGTGTCGCCCATGGTCGCGCTGTCGCTGCCCGGCAGGGATTCGTTGCCCGCCGCGTCGACGATGGTGGCAGTCACGGTGAGCTTCACCCCGTCCGCCGGACAGTCAAACTCGTAGCCCACCTTGCCTGCGCTGATGTCGGCATCGGTCAGCACCCGGTCTGCCTGGCCGCTCACCTTGAGGGTGTCACCCGCCTTGGCTTCGCCCGGCAGGCCCACTTCCACGTTCACCTGGCCGCTGATCTCGGTGTTGCTGATGGTGCCGTCGTTGTTGGCATCTTCGGTGATGACCACGGTCGGCGCACCGGTCGCGGTGGTGTCGCCCATGGTCGCGCTGTCGCTGCCCGGCAGGGATTCGTTGCCCGCCGCGTCGACGATGGTGGCAGTCACGGTGAGCTTCACCCCGTCCGCCGGACGGTCAAACTCGTAGCCCACCTTGCCTGCGCTGATGTCGGCATCGGTCAGCACCCGGTCTGCCTGGCCGCTCACCTTGAGGGTATCACCCGCCTTGGCTTCGCCCGGCAGGCCCACTTCCACGTTCACCTGGCCGCTGATCTCGGTGTTGCTGATGGTGCCGTCGTTGTTGGCATCTTCGGTGATGACCACGGTCGGCGCACCGGTCGCGGTGGTGTCGCCCATGGTCGCGCTGTCGCTGCCCGGCAGGGATTCGTTGCCCGCCGCGTCGACGATGGTGGCAGTCACGGTGAGCTTCACCCCGTCCGCCGGACGGTCAAACTCGTAGCCCACCTTGCCTGCGCTGATGTCGGCATCGGTCAGCACCCGGTCTGCCTGGCCGCTCACCTTGAGGGTATCACCCGCCTTGGCTTCGCCCGGCAGGCCCACTTCCACGTTCACCTGGCCGCTGATCTCGGTGTTGCTGATGGTGCCGTCGTTGTTGGCATCTTCGGTGATGACCACGGTCGGCGCACCGGTCGCGGTGGTGTCGCCCATGGTCGCGCTGTCGCTACCCGGCAGGGATTCGTTGCCCGCCCCGTCGACGATGGTGGCAGTCACGGTGAGCTTCACCCCGTCCGCCGGACGGTCAAACTCGTAGCCCACCTTGCCTGCGCTGATGTCGGCATCGGTCAGCACCCGGTCTGCCTGGCCGCTCACCTTGAGGGTGTCACCCGCCTTGGCCTCGGCCGGCAGGCCCACTTCCACGTTCACCTGGCCGCGGATCTCGGTGTTGCTGATGGTGCCGTCGTTGTTGGCATCTTCGGTGATGACCACGGTCGGCGCACCGGTCGCGGTGGTGTCGCCCATGGTCGCGCTGTCGCTGCCCGGCAGGGATTCGTTGCCCGCCCCGTCGACGATGGTGGCAGTCACGGTGAGCTTCACCCCGTCCGCCGGACGGTCAAACTCGTAGCCCACCTTGCCTGCGCTGATGTCGGCATCGGTCAGCACCCGGTCTGCCTGGCCGCTCACCTTGAGGGTGTCACCCGCCTTGGCTTCGCCCGGCAGGCCCACTTCCACGTTCACCTGGCCGCTGATCTCGGTGTTGCTGATGGTGCCGTCGTTGTTGGCATCTTCGGTGATGACCACGGTCGGCGCACCGGTCGCGGTGGTGTCGCCCATGGTCGCGCTGTCGCTGCCCGGCAGGGATTCGTTGCCCGCCGCGTCGACGATGGTGGCAGTCACGGTGAGCTTCACCCCGTCCGCCGGACGGTCAAACTCGTAGCCCACCTTGCCTGCGCTGATGTCGGCATCGGTCAGCACCCGGTCTGCCTGGCCGCTCACCTTGAGGGTATCACCCGCCTTGGCTTCGCCCGGCAGGCCCACTTCCACGTTCACCTTGCCGCTGATCTCGGTGTTGCTGATGGTGCCGTCGTTGTTGGCATCTTCGGTGATGACCACGGTCGGCGCACCGGTCGCGGTGGTGTCGCCCATGGTCGCGCTGTCGCTGCCCGGCAGGGATTCGTTGCCCGCCCCGTCGACGATGGTGGCAGTCACGGTGAGCTTCACCCCGTCCGCCGGACGGTCAAACTCGTAGCCCACCTTGCCTGCGCTGATGTCGGCATCGGTCAGCACCCGGTCTGCCTGGCCGCTCACCTTGAGGGTGTCACCCGCCTTGGCTTCGCCCGGCAGGCCCACTTCCACGTTCACCTTGCCGCTGATCTCGGTGTTGCTGATGGTGCCGTCGTTGTTGGCATCTTCGGTGATGACCACGGTCGGCGCACCGGTCGCGGTGGTGTCGCCCATGGTCGCGCTGTCGCTACCCGGCAGGGAGACGTTGCCCGCCGCGTCGACGATGGTGGCAGTCACGGTGAGCTTCACCCCGTCCGCCGGACGGTCAAACTCGTAGCCCACCTTGCCTGCGCTGATGTCGGCATCGGTCAGCACCCGGTCTGCCTGGCCGCTCACCTTGAGGGTATCACCCGCCTTGGCTTCGCCCGGCAGGCCCACTTCCACGTTCACCTTGCCGCTGATCTCGGTGTTGCTGATGGTGCCGTCGTTGTTGGCATCTTCGGTGATGACCACGGTCGGCGCACCGGTCGCGGTGGTGTCGCCCATGGTCGCGCTGTCGCTACCCGGCAGGGATTCGTTGCCCGCCGCGTCGACGATGGTGGCAGTCACGGTGAGCTTCACCCCGTCCGCCGGACGGTCAAACTCGTAGCCCACCTTGCCTGCGCTGATGTCGGCATCGGTCAGCACCCGGTCTGCCTGGCCGCTCACCTTGAGGGTATCACCCGCCTTGGCTTCGCCCGGCAGGCCCACTTCCACGTTCACCTTGCCGCTGATCTCGGTGTTGCTGATGGTGCCGTCGTTGTTGGCATCTTCGGTGATGACCACGGTCGGCGCACCGGTCGCGGTGGTGTCGCCCATGGTCGCGCTGTCGCTGCCCGGCAGGGATTCGTTGCCCGCCGCGTCGACGATGGTGGCAGTCACGGTGAGCTTCACCCCGTCCGCCGGACGGTCAAACTCGTAGCCCACCTTGCCTGCGCTGATGTCGGCATCGGTCAGCACCCGGTCTGCCTGGCCGCTCACCTTGAGGGTATCACCCGCCTTGGCTTCGCCCGGCAGGCCCACTTCCACGTTCACCTTGCCGCTGATCTCGGTGTTGCTGATGGTGCCGTCGTTGTTGGCATCTTCGGTGATGACCACGGTCGGCGCACCGGTCGCGGTGGTGTCGCCCATGGTCGCGCTGTCGCTACCCGGCAGGGATTCGTTGCCCGCCCCGTCGACGATGGTGGCAGTCACGGTGAGCTTCACCCCGTCCGCCGGACGGTCAAACTCGTAGCCCACCTTGCCTGCGCTGATGTCGGCATCGGTCAGCACCCGGTCTGCCTGGCCGCTCACCTTGAGGGTGTCACCCGCCTTGGCCTCGGCCGGCAGGCCCACTTCCACGTTCACCTGGCCGCGGATCTCGGTGTTGCTGATGGTGCCGTCGTTGTTGGCATCTTCGGTGATGACCACGGTCGGCGCACCGGTCGCGGTGGTGTCGCCCATGGTCGCGCTGTCGCTGCCCGGCAGGGATTCGTTGCCCGCCCCGTCGACGATGGTGGCAGTCACGGTGAGCTTCACCCCGTCCGCCGGACGGTCAAACTCGTAGCCCACCTTGCCTGCGCTGATGTCGGCATCGGTCAGCACCCGGTCTGCCTGGCCGCTCACCTTGAGGGTGTCACCCGCCTTGGCTTCGCCCGGCAGGCCCACTTCCACGTTCACCTGGCCGCTGATCTCGGTGTTGCTGATGGTGCCGTCGTTGTTGGCATCTTCGGTGATGACCACGGTCGGCGCACCGGTCGCGGTGGTGTCGCCCATGGTCGCGCTGTCGCTGCCCGGCAGGGATTCGTTGCCCGCCCCGTCGACGATGGTGGCAGTCACGGTGAGCTTCACCCCGTCCGCCGGACGGTCAAACTCGTAGCCCACCTTGCCTGCGCTGATGTCGGCATCGGTCAGCACCCGGTCTGCCTGGCCGCTCACCTTGAGGGTGTCACCCGCCTTGGCTTCGCCCGGCAGGCCCACTTCCACGTTCACCTTGCCGCTGATCTCGGTGTTGCTGATGGTGCCGTCGTTGTTGGCATCTTCGGTGATGACCACGGTCGGCGCACCGGTCGCGGTGGTGTCGCCCATGGTCGCGCTGTCGCTGCCCGGCAGGGATTCGTTGCCCGCCCCGTCGACGATGGTGGCAGTCACGGTGAGCTTCACCCCGTCCGCCGGACGGTCAAACTCGTAGCCCACCTTGCCTGCGCTGATGTCGGCATCGGTCAGCACCCGGTCTGCCTGGCCGCTCACCTTGAGGGTATCACCCGCCTTGGCTTCGCCCGGCAGGCCCACTTCCACGTTCACCTTGCCGCTGATCTCGGTGTTGCTGATGGTGCCGTCGTTGTTGGCATCTTCGGTGATGACCACGGTCGGCGCACCGGTCGCGGTGGTGTCGCCCATGGTCGCGCTGTCGCTACCCGGCAGGGAGACGTTGCCCGCCGCGTCGACGATGGTGGCAGTCACGGTGAGCTTCACCCCGTCCGCCGGACGGTCAAACTCGTAGCCCACCTTGCCTGCGCTGATGTCGGCATCGGTCAGCACCCGGTCTGCCTGGCCGCTCACCTTGAGGGTGTCACCCGCCTTGGCTTCGCCCGGCAGGCCCACTTCCACGTTCACCTTGCCGCTGATCTCGGTGTTGCTGATGGTGCCGTCGTTGTTGGCATCTTCGGTGATGACCACGGTCGGCGCACCGGTCGCGGTGGTGTCGCCCATGGTCGCGCTGTCGCTACCCGGCAGGGAGACGTTGCCCGCCGCGTCGACGATGGTGGCAGTCACGGTGAGCTTCACCCCGTCCGCCGGACGGTCAAACTCGTAGCCCACCTTGCCTGCGCTGATGTCGGCATCGGTCAGCACCCGGTCTGCCTGGCCGCTCACCTTGAGGGTATCACCCGCCTTGGCTTCGCCCGGCAGGCCCACTTCCACGTTCACCTTGCCGCTGATCTCGGTGTTGCTGATGGTGCCGTCGTTGTTGGCATCTTCGGTGATGACCACGGTCGGCGCACCGGTCGCGGTGGTGTCGCCCATGGTCGCGCTGTCGCTACCCGGCAGGGATTCGTTGCCCGCCGCGTCGACGATGGTGGCAGTCACGGTGAGCTTCACCCCGTCCGCCGGACGGTCAAACTCGTAGCCCACCTTGCCTGCGCTGATGTCGGCATCGGTCAGCACCCGGTCTGCCTGGCCGCTCACCTTGAGGGTATCACCCGCCTTGGCTTCGCCCGGCAGGCCCACTTCCACGTTCACCTTGCCGCTGATCTCGGTGTTGCTGATGGTGCCGTCGTTGTTGGCATCTTCGGTGATGACCACGGTCGGCGCACCGGTCGCGGTGGTGTCGCCCATGGTCGCGCTGTCGCTGCCCGGCAGGGATTCGTTGCCCGCCGCGTCGACGATGGTGGCAGTCACGGTGAGCTTCACCCCGTCCGCCGGACGGTCAAACTCGTAGCCCACCTTGCCTGCGCTGATGTCGGCATCGGTCAGCACCCGGTCTGCCTGGCCGCTCACCTTGAGGGTATCACCCGCCTTGGCTTCGGCCGGCAGGCCCACTTCCACGTTCACCTTGCCGCTGATCTCGGTGTTGCTGATGGTGCCGTCGTTGTTGGCATCTTCGGTGATGACCACGGTCGGCGCACCGGTCGCGGTGGTGTCGCCCATGGTCGCGCTGTCGCTACCCGGCAGGGATTCGTTGCCCGCCCCGTCGACGATGGTGGCAGTCACGGTGAGCTTCACCCCGTCCGCCGGACGGTCAAACTCGTAGCCCACCTTGCCTGCGCTGATGTCGGCATCGGTCAGCACCCGGTCTGCCTGGCCGCTCACCTTGAGGGTGTCACCCGCCTTGGCCTCGGCCGGCAGGCCCACTTCCACGTTCACCTGGCCGCGGATCTCGGTGTTGCTGATGGTGCCGTCGTTGTTGGCATCTTCGGTGATGACCACGGTCGGCGCACCGGTCGCGGTGGTGTCGCCCATGGTCGCGCTGTCGCTGCCCGGCAGGGATTCGTTGCCCGCCCCGTCGACGATGGTGGCAGTCACGGTGAGCTTCACCCCGTCCGCCGGACGGTCAAACTCGTAGCCCACCTTGCCTGCGCTGATGTCGGCATCGGTCAGCACCCGGTCTGCCTGGCCGCTCACCTTGAGGGTGTCACCCGCCTTGGCTTCGCCCGGCAGGCCCACTTCCACGTTCACCTGGCCGCTGATCTCGGTGTTGCTGATGGTGCCGTCGTTGTTGGCATCTTCGGTGATGACCACAGTCGGCGCACCGGTCGCGGTGGTGTCGCCCATGGTCGCGCTGTCGCTGCCCGGCAGGGATTCGTTGCCCGCCCCGTCGACGATGGTGGCAGTCACGGTGAGCTTCACCCCGTCCGCCGGACGGTCAAACTCGTAGCCCACCTTGCCTGCGCTGATGTCGGCATCGGTCAGCACCCGGTCTGCCTGGCCGCTCACCTTGAGGGTGTCACCCGCCTTGGCTTCGCCCGGCAGGCCCACTTCCACGTTCACCTTGCCGCTGATCTCGGTGTTGCTGATGGTGCCGTCGTTGTTGGCATCTTCGGTGATGACCACGGTCGGCGCACCGGTCGCGGTGGTGTCGCCCATGGTCGCGCTGTCGCTGCCCGGCAGGGATTCGTTGCCCGCCCCGTCGACGATGGTGGCAGTCACGGTGAGCTTCACCCCGTCCGCCGGACGGTCAAACTCGTAGCCCACCTTGCCTGCGCTGATGTCGGCATCGGTCAGCACCCGGTCTGCCTGGCCGCTCACCTTGAGGGTATCACCCGCCTTGGCTTCGCCCGGCAGGCCCACTTCCACGTTCACCTTGCCGCTGATCTCGGTGTTGCTGATGGTGCCGTCGTTGTTGGCATCTTCGGTGATGACCACGGTCGGCGCACCGGTCGCGGTGGTGTCGCCCATGGTCGCGCTGTCGCTACCCGGCAGGGAGACGTTGCCCGCCGCGTCGACGATGGTGGCAGTCACGGTGAGCTTCACCCCGTCCGCCGGACGGTCAAACTCGTAGCCCACCTTGCCTGCGCTGATGTCGGCATCGGTCAGCACCCGGTCTGCCTGGCCGCTCACCTTGAGGGTATCACCCGCCTTGGCTTCGCCCGGCAGGCCCACTTCCACGTTCACCTGGCCGCTGATCTCGGTGTTGCTGATGGTGCCGTCGTTGTTGGCATCTTCGGTGATGACCACGGTCGGCGCACCGGTCGCGGTGGTGTCGCCCATGGTCGCGCTGTCGCTACCCGGCAGGGATTCGTTGCCCGCCGCGTCGACGATGGTGGCAGTCACGGTGAGCTTCACCCCGTCCGCCGGACGGTCAAACTCGTAGCCCACCTTGCCTGCGCTGATGTCGGCATCGGTCAGCACCCGGTCTGCCTGGCCGCTCACCTTGAGGGTATCACCCGCCTTGGCTTCGCCCGGCAGGCCCACTTCCACGTTCACCTTGCCGCTGATCTCGGTGTTGCTGATGGTGCCGTCGTTGTTGGCATCTTCGGTGATGACCACGGTCGGCGCACCGGTCGCGGTGGTGTCGCCCATGGTCGCGCTGTCGCTGCCCGGCAGGGATTCGTTGCCCGCCGCGTCGACGATGGTGGCAGTCACGGTGAGCTTCACCCCGTCCGCCGGACGGTCAAACTCGTAGCCCACCTTGCCTGCGCTGATGTCGGCATCGGTCAGCACCCGGTCTGCCTGGCCGCTCACCTTGAGGGTGTCACCCGCCTTGGCTTCGCCCGGCAGGCCCACTTCCACGTTCACCTTGCCGCTGATCTCGGTGTTGCTGATGGTGCCGTCGTTGTTGGCATCTTCGGTGATGACCACGGTCGGCGCACCGGTCGCGGTGGTGTCGCCCATGGTCGCGCTGTCGCTACCCGGCAGGGAGACGTTGCCCGCCCCGTCGACGATGGTGGCAGTCACGGTGAGCTTCACCCCGTCCGCCGGACGGTCAAACTCGTAGCCCACCTTGCCTGCGCTGATGTCGGCATCGGTCAGCACCCGGTCTGCCTGGCCGCTCACCTTGAGGGTGTCACCCGCCTTGGCTTCGCCCGGCAGGCCCACTTCCACGTTCACCTTGCCGCGGATCTCGGTGTTGCTGATGGTGCCGTCGTTGTTGGCATCTTCGGTGATGACCACGGTCGGCGCACCGGTCGCGGTGGTGTCGCCCATGGTCGCGCTGTCGCTACCCGGCAGGGAGACGTTGCCCGCCGCGTCGACGATGGTGGCAGTCACGGTGAGCTTCACCCCGTCCGCCGGACGGTCAAACTCGTAGCCCACCTTGCCTGCGCTGATGTCGGCATCGGTCAGCACCCGGTCTGCCTGGCCGCTCACCTTGAGGGTATCACCCGCCTTGGCTTCGCCCGGCAGGCCCACTTCCACGTTCACCTTGCCGCTGATCTCGGTGTTGCTGATGGTGCCGTCGTTGTTGGCATCTTCGGTGATGACCACGGTCGGCGCACCGGTCGCGGTGGTGTCGCCCATGGTCGCGCTGTCGCTACCCGGCAGGGATTCGTTGCCCGCCGCGTCGACGATGGTGGCAGTCACGGTGAGCTTCACCCCGTCCGCCGGACGGTCAAACTCGTAGCCCACCTTGCCTGCGCTGATGTCGGCATCGGTCAGCACCCGGTCTGCCTGGCCGCTCACCTTGAGGGTATCACCCGCCTTGGCTTCGCCCGGCAGGCCCACTTCCACGTTCACCTGGCCGCTGATCTCGGTGTTGCTGATGGTGCCGTCGTTGTTGGCATCTTCGGTGATGACCACGGTCGGCGCACCGGTCGCGGTGGTGTCGCCCATGGTCGCGCTGTCGCTGCCCGGCAGGGATTCGTTGCCCGCCCCGTCGACGATGGTGGCAGTCACGGTGAGCTTCACCCCGTCCGCCGGACGGTCAAACTCGTAGCCCACCTTGCCTGCGCTGATGTCGGCATCGGTCAGCACCCGGTCTGCCTGGCCGCTCACCTTGAGGGTGTCACCCGCCTTGGCTTCGCCCGGCAGGCCCACTTCCACGTTCACCTGGCCGCGGATCTCGGTGTTGCTGATGGTGCCGTCGTTGTTGGCATCTTCGGTGATGACCACGGTCGGCGCACCGGTCGCGGTGGTGTCGCCCATGGTCGCGCTGTCGCTACCCGGCAGGGAGACGTTGCCCGCCGCGTCGACGATGGTGGCAGTCACGGTGAGCTTCACCCCGTCCGCCGGACGGTCAAACTCGTAGCCCACCTTGCCTGCGCTGATGTCGGCATCGGTCAGCACCCGGTCTGCCTGGCCGCTCACCTTGAGGGTATCACCCGCCTTGGCTTCGCCCGGCAGGCCCACTTCCACGTTCACCTTGCCGCTGATCTCGGTGTTGCTGATGGTGCCGTCGTTGTTGGCATCTTCGGTGATGACCACGGTCGGCGCACCGGTCGCGGTGGTGTCGCCCATGGTCGCGCTGTCGCTACCCGGCAGGGATTCGTTGCCCGCCGCGTCGACGATGGTGGCAGTCACGGTGAGCTTCACCCCGTCCGCCGGACGGTCAAACTCGTAGCCCACCTTGCCTGCGCTGATGTCGGCATCGGTCAGCACCCGGTCTGCCTGGCCGCTCACCTTGAGGGTATCACCCGCCTTGGCTTCGCCCGGCAGGCCCACTTCCACGTTCACCTTGCCGCTGATCTCGGTGTTGCTGATGGTGCCGTCGTTGTTGGCATCTTCGGTGATGACCACGGTCGGCGCACCGGTCGCGGTGGTGTCGCCCATGGTCGCGCTGTCGCTACCCGGCAGGGATTCGTTGCCCGCCCCGTCGACGATGGTGGCAGTCACGGTGAGCTTCACCCCGTCCGCCGGACGGTCAAACTCGTAGCCCACCTTGCCTGCGCTGATGTCGGCATCGGTCAGCACCCGGTCTGCCTGGCCGCTCACCTTGAGGGTGTCACCCGCCTTGGCCTCGGCCGGCAGGCCCACTTCCACGTTCACCTGGCCGCGGATCTCGGTGTTGCTGATGGTGCCGTCGTTGTTGGCATCTTCGGTGATGACCACGGTCGGCGCACCGGTCGCGGTGGTGTCGCCCATGGTCGCGCTGTCGCTGCCCGGCAGGGATTCGTTGCCCGCCCCGTCGACGATGGTGGCAGTCACGGTGAGCTTCACCCCGTCCGCCGGACGGTCAAACTCGTAGCCCACCTTGCCTGCGCTGATGTCGGCATCGGTCAGCACCCGGTCTGCCTGGCCGCTCACCTTGAGGGTATCACCCGCCTTGGCTTCGCCCGGCAGGCCCACTTCCACGTTCACCTGGCCGCTGATCTCGGTGTTGCTGATGGTGCCGTCGTTGTTGGCATCTTCGGTGATGACCACGGTCGGCGCACCGGTCGCCTGGGTATCAGTGGCCGCGCTGTCGCTGCCGCCGGTGCCCTTGTTGCCCACCAGGTCGGTGTAGCTCTCCGGCTTGACGGTCACACTGGCGGTGCCGGTGAAGTTCGCATCCGGGGTGAAGGTCGCGCTCCAGGTCTTGCCGCCATCGGCGGTGGTGAGGTTGCTGACGGTGCCGCCCACCACGTCGAGGTCGCTCAGGTCAAACCCGGTCACCTGCTCGCTGAAGGTGAAGGTCACGGGGCTGGTCTCGCCCGCGATGATCTGGCTGTCGACGATGTTGACCAGCACGCTCGGGCCCTGGGTGTCCACACTGTAGCCTTCGCTGCCAGTCGCAGTGGCGCTGTTGCCCGCCGCATCGGTGCTGGTCACGCTGGCGTCGATCACCTTGTCACCATCCGCCACCAGATCCGCTCCCGGCACCTTGATGCTGAAGGTCTTGTCGGCCAGCACTTGGCCGGTGAAGGTCTTGCCGTTCACCGTCAGGGTGACGGTGTCGCCCACCTGGACGTCGCCACCCACGCGACCGGTGACCGGGATCTGCTGACCCGCTTCGGTGGCGTTGATGACGTCGTCGGCGGTGATGTCGCCATCGAGCTTGATGGCGAGGTCTACCGGCGCCGTGGTGTCGAGCAAGGTGGTGTCATCACGGGCATCAGCGCGGTTGCCCGCCGCGTCGGTGACGCTGGCCTCGACGGTCAGGCTGCCATCCGCCAGACCACTCAGGTCCGCGGTGGTGCTGTAGTTGCCATTGGCATCAGTGACGGCGGTGACGGTCACCTTGTCGCCGTTGGCATCGGTGATCACCAGGGTCACGGTGCGGTTGGCACCGACATCGGAGGTGCCGCTGATGGGCGCGTCGGCCACATTGCCCGCGTTCACGTCATCCAGGCTCACCGTGATGTTGGCGGTGGTGTCCACGCTGCCATCATCGGCGGCAGTGCCGGTATTGCCGGCAGGATCGGTCACGCTGGCAGTCACGTCATAGCCGCCATCCGGCAGGGGGGTGACCACATTAGAGCTGTAAGTCCCATCCGGCTGAACTGTGGCCGTCAGGGTCTGCTGGTTGCCATTGGCATCGGTCACCACCAGGGTCACTGTGCTGCCAGGGGCGGCATTTGTGGTGCCCGTGATGGTCGGGGTGCTGTCGTTGGTGTTGTCCGGCCCAGTCACAGTGACAGAAGGCGCCGTGCTGTCCACGCTGCCATCGTCGGTGGCGGTGCCGGTATTGCCGGCGGGGTCTGTCACGCTGGCGGTCACGTCATAGCCGCCGTCCGGCAGAGGAGTCTCCACATCCACGCTAAAGCTGCCATCCGGATTGACAGTGGTGATCAGAGTCTGCTGGTTGCCGTTGGCATCGGTCACCACCAGGGTCACTGTGCTGCCGGGAGCGGCATCCGTGGTCCCGGTGAGGGTCGGGGTGCTGTCGTTGATGTTGTCCGGCGCGGACACAGTGATGGTGGGTGCGGTGAGATCGAGGAGCTCATCCTCGTCATCCTGCGCTTCGACCAGCGGAGCGGCATCATCCGGATTGGCGGAATCAAAGCCAGCGCTGGAGATGGTGGCATCACCGGTTCTGTCGATGGTGATGAAGCCACCGTTGCCGCTGGCACCAGCAACGCCGCCTACGTTGCCCGCAGCGGGTGCCCCGCCCGCCGCCGACGCTTCAAATGCCTGGGTCGGGTCTGTCCCCGCCAGAATCGCCTGCTGCAGGGCGGCGATGTCGTCAGGTACATCCCCCTGTGCCAACTGGGACTCTTCAGACTCGGGAGTGTTGCTCGGGCTCAGGGTAAAGGTGGTCTCCCCCCCCTGGAAGCTGGCCCCTTCAGGAGCGAGCAATACTGCATCCTTGGGCAGCACATCGCCTTCAGAAAGAAGCGTCTGGCTCCCGTCAGCGGCAACCAGGTAGACTTTGCCTTGCAATTGGGTAACGACGACATCCTGATCCAGTACGATGCTCTTGCTGCTCATGGTTTCTCCTGAAATATCAATGGGCATAGATTTCCAGCCTCCAATGTGCCCGTTAGTCCGACCAGATACCAGTGAGAAAAATCGAACGAACAGACCGAAATGAGGCTTGGATTCGCGCCGAAAACGAAGGGTGTTTGACGGGGAATAAAATTAGTTAAATCAATAGCATCAAAAATGACAGAACGAAGATGGGAGCCTTATTGGCTCCCATTTCACGTCGATTCAGGCCCCGGCCCAGAGCAGGATGGCCAGCAGTTGGGGAGAGATGATCCGCAGGAACATCACCAGGGGGTAGACGGTCGCGTATGACAGGGCGCTGGCGCCACTGGTGGGGTGCATGCCGTTGGCGAAGGCCAGGGCGGGAGGATCCGTCATGGAGCCGGCCAGCAGGCCGCACAGGGTGAGGTAATTGACCTTGCCATAGTGGCGCGCCAGCACCCCGACCACCAGCAGCGGTATAAGGGTGATCGCCACGCCGTACATCATCCAGGCGGGACCATCCCCGTTGATCAGGGTGTCGATGAAGCCGGCCCCTGACTTGAACCCCACCACAGCCAGGAATAGCACTATGCCTATCTCCCGCAGCGCCAGGTTGGCGCTCGGAGGCATGAACCAGTAGAGCTTGCCGATGCTGCCGATGCGCGACAGTATGAGGGCCACCACCAGGGGGCCGCCCGCCAGACCCAGCTTGAGGGCCGCCGGGAATCCCGGCAGATAGAAGGGAATGGAGCCGAGCAATACACCCAATCCAATGCCGATGAAGACCGGCAGCATCTGCACCTGCTGCAGTTTTTGCTGGACGTTGCCGACCACGCTGGTCACGGCTTCGATGGCATCGAGCCGCCCCACCAGGTTCAGGATGTCGCCAAACTGCAGGCTGGTCTGGCTGGTCGGGACCAGCTCGATGCCGGCCCGGTTGAGGCGCGAGATGACCACATCGTATTTCTGCTTGATGTCGAGATCCCGGATCCGCTTGCCGAGCACCTGCTCATTGGTGACCACCACCCGCTCGACCCGCAGATCCGTGCCCCGGGTAGAGAGGGAGGTATCCACCTCCTCACCGAGCACCAGCAGCACCTTGTGCAGGGCGTGGCGCTCCCCCACCAGGTGCAGCAGATCGCCGAGCTCGATGCGAGAGTCGGGCTTGGGCACCATCAGTTCGTCACCCCGCTTGAGGCGGGAACAGATGACATCGGCCTCGTCCAGGCTCGGGATCTCGCCAAGCATCAAGCCGTGCATGTTGGGGTTACGCACCGCGATATTGATGGTTTGCAGGCTCTCCTTGGTCTTACCCGCCTGTTGCTCGAACGCGGCTGCTTCTTCGTCGATCTTGACGTGAAAGAACATGCGAATGAGCCACATGGTGAGCAGGATGCCGCAGATCCCGAACGGGTAGGCCACCGCATAGCCCATCCCCATCAGGCCGGTGGAGCCCGGATCCGCCCCAAGCTCGGCCAGGATCTGCTGACCCGCCCCCAGCGAAGGGGTGTTGGTCACGGCACCGGAGAAGACCCCGAGGATCACCGGCAGCGGCACGTCAAACAGCTGGTGCAGCGCCGCGGCCACCACGCAGCCGAGCAGCACCAGCAGGGCGGCGAAGCCATTGAGCTTGAGCCCCGAGCTGCGCAGGGAAGAGAAGAAGCCGGGACCGACCTGGATGCCTATGGTGTAGACGAACAGGATCAGACCAAATTCTTGAATAAAATGAAGTGTTTGCTCATCCAGCTTCAGGCCGGATAGCCCGGCAAAATGACCCACTATGATGCCGCCGAACAGCACACCGCCAATTCCCAAACCAACGCCATAGACTCGCCAGTTTCCCAGCCAGAGTCCCAGCACCGCCACCAGCGACAACATGCTGATGGAAAGCGCGATCTCACTCATTTTTGCATCCTTTCCAAGCTGAACTGGCACTAGCTTGTCAGCAAACGAAGGGGGCAACTGTGGGATGCCGCACGAATTCAGGCTTTGATGGGTGCAAAAATACCAATTAAGGGCTAGTCAGGCGACATAGCCATAGATGGCCACAAAGTGACAGAGGCTCCCCCCCAGCACGAACAGATGCCAGATGGCGTGGTTGTAAGGGATCTGCCTGGCCATGTAGAAGATGGTGCCCAGGCTGTAGATGAGCCCGCCAAGCCCCAGCAGCAGGAGCCCGGTGCCATCCAGATGGAGGTAGAGCTGATAAACGACCACCAGGGACAACCAGCCCAGCATCAGATAGGTGAACAGAGACAAGCGCTTGAAGCGATTGATGAACAAGAGCTTGAATACCACCCCGGCCAGGGCCAGCCCCCAGATCACCACCATCAAGCCCTGCGCCAGCGGGGTATCGAGCGCCACCAGCAGGAAGGGGGTGTAGGTGCCGGCGATCAGCAGGTAGATGGCGCAGTGATCAAGCAGCTTGCACCGGCGTCTGGCCACCGCCGAGCCCATGCTGTGGTAGAGGGTCGAGGCGAGATAGAGCAGCACCAGGCTGGAGCCGTAGAGGCCGTAGCTCAGCAACGCCTGGGGCCCCTGATCCCAACCCTTGTGCAGCAGCAGGATAAGGCCGATGATCCCCAGCAGCAGCCCCAGCCCGTGGCTGAGACGATTGGCCCACTCTTCCCGTGGGGAATACCCCGTCACATCCGTCATCACTACCTCCAGCCAAGATCCGATCCACTCTAGCGGCCGACGTTTCAGGCTACAAGTGTTAGCTCAAAATAAACAGGGTCTGCCCAGGGGGAGCCTCGGCGTCAGGAGGTGGCTGTTCCCCCCGCCCCTTTGGTGTATGCTCTGCGGCCGACGCCACCCGCGCAGATGGCCGTGTCTGTCCGGCACGGCGCGCGCCCGGTACTTTCTGCCCGACAGGCTGGTCTGGAGAACCTGATGAAGCTGACTGAACTGTTTACACAACCGGATCCTGACTTCGGCCAGGCCATGACGGCCCTGCTGGAGACCTTCCATCACTCGGATGACAGTCAGGCCCCCTATCAGCGCGACAGTTTCGTCCACCAGCTCGATCAGTCGTCCATGCCCGCCAGCGGCATAAGCACGACAGAGTACCTCGCGCGTCTCGCCGCCCTGGTACCCGGCGCCTCCCATCTCACCTCGCCCCACTACATGGGGCACATGACGGCGCCCTTGCCGGCCTTCACCGCCGAGCTCTCCCGGCTGCTGGTGATGCTCAACCAGAATCCAATGAAGATGGAGTCCTCCCGCCTGCTCAGCTTTCTGGAGCGGGAGGTGCTGGCCAAGCTGCACCGCCTCGTCTATCGGGAGAACGACGGCTTTTACGAGGCGCAGATGCATGCCAAGGATGCGGCCCTCGGCGTCATGACCAGCGGTGGCACCATAGCCAACGTCACCGCACTCTGGCTGGCCCGCAACCGAGCCTGTGGCGACGATCTGTTTTCCCTCTACGAGCAGGGCTACCGTGGCGCAGTGATCCTGGGGTCCAGGCTGATGCACTACTCCTTCGACAAGGGGATGGATCTGTTGGGGCTGGGGGCTGGCCGCGTCTGGCGCCTCGAGACGGATGCCGACAACCGGCTCTGCCTCTCGGCCCTCGAGCGCGCACTGGTTCAATGCCGGGAGCAGAAGCTCAAGGTGCTGGCCCTGGTGGGGGTCGCCGGCAGCACGGACTTCGGTTCAATAGATCCCCTGCCCGAGCTCGCGGCCATCGCCCGACGCGAGCAGATCCACTTTCACGTGGATGCCGCCTGGGGTGGCCCGACCCTGTTCTCCCCCCGCTATCAGGGCCTGCTGGACGGCATAGCGCAGGCCGATACCGTGACCCTGGATGGCCACAAGCAGCTGCTGGTACCGCTCGGCACCGGCATGCTGCTCTGCCGCCAGCCGGACCTCATGATGACGGTGAAGCGGGAGGCTCCCTACGCCATTCGCGCCAGCTCCTTCGATCAGGGCCGCTTCACCCTGGAGGGCACCCGCCCCGCCAACGCGCTCTATCTGGATGCCGCCTTCCAGCTGCTGGGCCAGCAGGGCTATGCCCAGCTTATCGACGCCAATTACGACAGGGCACGGCGGATGGCGGAGCTCATCGATGCCCACCCCGCCTTTGAGCTGATGTCGGCCCCCGTGATGAACCTGCTCTCCTATCGCTGCATTCCGCCCCATCTGCAGGGCAAGGCCCTGGACGAGGCGGCCAACGAGCAGATCAACGCCTTCAACGTGGCGCTGCAAAAGGCCCAGCGCGCCGAGGGCCACAGCTTCGTCTCCCGCACCCAGCGGGCGGTGAGTCGCTACGGCACACAGCCGCTCACCCTGCTGCGCGCCGTCCTGCTCAATCCCCTCATCGAGGAGCGCCATATCCGCGGCTTGCTGGATGACCAGCTGCGGCTCGGCAGCCTGATTGCCAGCCAGCTATTCGACCAGGCAGAGCAACCAGGATCTGTGGCATAGGGCAGCAAGTGCCATCCTTACCCCCAGGGATGGCGACCCCGCAGCGGGGAACTGCATACTAAATGAACGGTCTTATTCATTTGCCGTTGCCTAACGGGCAGGTACACTGAGTGAAATTTTGAGGTTAGAGCCCAGCATGAAGCAGTTTATTGAATTTATTCCCCTGATCGTCTTCTTCGCGGTCTACAAGTTTTACGACATCTACACCGCCACCGGCGCCCTGGTGGTCGTCACCGGCCTTCAGCTGCTCTACAGCTGGGTGCGCTATCGCAAGGTCGAGAAGATGCAGCTGTTTACCTTCCTGCTGGTCGGTTTCTTCGGCGGCCTCACCGTCTTCTTCCACGACGATACCTTCATCAAGTGGAAAGTGACCGTGATCAATGCACTCTTTGCCCTGGCCCTGCTCATCAGCCGCTACGGCTTTGGCAAGAATCTCATCAAGCAGATGCTGGCCAAGGAGCTGCAAGCTCCCGACCGCGTCTGGGACAACGTCAACCTCGGCTGGGTCGGTTTCTTCGCCCTCTGCGGTTTGCTCAACCTCTATGTGGCCTTCAACCTCTCCCAGGAGATGTGGGTCAACTTCAAGGTCTTCGGCCTGCTGGGCATGACGCTGGTGTTCACCCTGCTGAGCGGCGTCTACCTCTATCGCCACATGCCGGCCGAGCAGAAAGCAGAACAGAAAAAATAACCGCAACCAGAAAAGGATCCTCTCATGTGGTATCTCATCTACTCCGAAGATGTCGCCGGCAGCCTGCCCCAGCGCAAGCTGGCTCGCCCCGCTCACCTCGCCCGTCTGCAGGCGCTGCAGGATGAGGGGCGCCTGCTGACGGCCGGCCCCAATCCAGCCATCGATGCCGAGGATCCGGCCGATGCGGGTTTCACCGGCAGTACAGTCATCGCCGAATTTTCCAGCCAGGCCGACGCCAAGGCCTGGGCCGATGCGGATCCTTATGTGGCGGCAGGCGTCTATGCCAAGGTGACCATCAAGCCGTTCAAGAAGGTGTTCTGAAGCGGGTCGATTGGCATCATTGAGCGCGAGAATGCAAAAGGCCGGACACTGTCCGGCCTTTTTACATCTGCACGCCTTGGCGGCGACAATCAGGCCCGCGCCACAAACCAGGGGTTGAGGATGTTCGGCTTGTTGTAGGCAAGCGCAGTGCCATCGAGCTGGGTTACTGACCCACCCGCCCCTTCCAGCACAGCCTGCGCCGCTGCCGTATCCCACTCGCAGGTGGGGGCGAGGCGCGGATAGAGCTCGGCGCCCCCTTCGGCAATGATGCAGAACTTGAGGGAGCTGCCCATGGAGACCAGCTCGATCTCGCCAAAAGGTGCCAGATAGTCGAGGGTCTCCTGCGACAGGTGGTTGCGACTGCCCACCACGAGCCACGCTTGCCCTGCTTCATGGGGGCGGGTCTGAATGGCTTTATGCGTGCCATCGGCAACACGCCAGGCTCCTATCCCCTTGCCGCCATACCAGAGCCTGTCCAGCACAGGGGCATAAACCAGTCCCCAGACCGGCCTGCCATCCTCGATCAGCGCAATGTTCACGGTGAACTCGCCGTTGCGGGAGACGAATTCCTTGGTGCCATCCAACGGATCCACCAGCCAGTAGCGGGACCAGCCGCGCCGCGCCTGCATCGTCTCGGCGTCCGACTCTTCCGACAGCACAGGGATATCCGGTGTCAAGCGGGCCAGCGCCTGCACTATCACCTCGTGCGCCCCCTGATCGGCTGCGGTGAGTGGACTCTCGTCCTGCTTGTACTCCACCGCAAAGGGTTGACGGTAGATGGCCAGGATGGCGTCACCGGCGGCGCGGGCTATGGGTTCCAGCTCGGAAATGGCGGGTAAGAACATAGAAAAGACATCTCGCTCAAATGGTTAGCCAGTGTACCTATTTCGGACCTGTCTGGCTTATAGCCGTTTGCACTGACTTATAAAGTGTCAAAAATGACAGACAAAAAGTGGCGCAGCTCGGCTAATTATCAATAGTCAATTGACACTACATAAGGACATGACACCATGAACCGAAAAACACTGATCGCCGCCCTGCTGCTGGGTTGCCTGCCCCTGCTGAGCCAGCCTGCGCTCGCCGCCGACAAGCCGGTCGCCAAGCCCGCTACGACCATCACCAGCACCAAGGAGGCCGGCAAGATCAACCTGAACACCGCCAGTGCCGATGAACTCGCGGCGCTAAAGGGCGTTGGCGAGAAGAAGGCGCAAGCCATCGTCGATTACCGCGAGAAGCAGGGCAAGTTCACCTCGGTGGATCAGTTGGAAGAGGTTAGCGGCATAGGGCCCGCCACCCTGGATGCGAACCGGGACATGATTATCGTCAAGTAACCGGTTTGAATCCCTGTCATCCGAGGGCGGCCTGTGGCTGCCCTATTTGTCTTGGAGTATCATGAACGCACTTTGTATCCTCGGACTCATTCCATGAAAAAGACACCCCTCGTTGTTCGCAAGGCCGTCCTCCCCGTTGCCGGTCTGGGTACCCGCATGCTGCCCGCCACCAAGGCCATCCCCAAAGAGATGTTGCCTGTGGTCGACAAGCCGCTGATCCAGTATGTGGTGCGTGAGGCCATCGCCGCCGGTATCAAGGAGATCATCCTGGTGACCCACTCCAGCAAGAACTCCATCGAGAACCATTTCGACAAGAGCTTCGAGCTGGAAGCGACCCTGGAGAAGCGAGTCAAGCGCCAACTACTGGAAGAGGTGCAGCATATCTGCCCGAAAGACGTCACCATAATGCACGTGCGCCAGGGTGAGGCCAAGGGCCTGGGTCATGCGGTGCTGTGCGCCCGCCCGCTGATCGGGGATCAGCCTTTCGCCGTGCTGCTGCCTGACGTGCTGATCGACGAGGTGGCCAGCGATCTCAAGCAGGACAACCTGGCCGAGATGGTGCATATGTTCGAGGCGGATCAGATCAGCCAGATCATGGTGGAAGCCGTCCCCGAGAGCGAAGTAGACAAATACGGCATCGCCGATATCAAGGGCGAGGCCCTGAGCGCCGGCATGTCACTGCCGATGCAGGCCATCGTCGAGAAGCCGCCGCGCGACGAGGCGCCTTCCAACCTGGCCGTGGTCGGCCGCTATGTGCTCTCCGCCAACATCTGGCCCTTGCTGGAGAAGACCCCGGCCGGGGCGGGCGACGAGATCCAGCTGACCGATGCCATCGCTATGCTGATGGAACACGAACAGGTCAATGCCTACTTCATGAAGGGTCGCAGCCACGATTGCGGCAGCAAGCTGGGTTACATGAAGGCCAACGTGGAATACGCGGTACGCCATCGGGAGATGGACAGCGAATTTACCGCCTGGCTCAAGCAGTTCGTCAAACAGTTGTAATTGCTGAAAATTCACACAATACACAGAATAAAAGACTGGGCATCATTCGATGCCCATTTTCATTTTATAAACAAAAATTCAACCATTGATAGATAAAATATCGTCAAAAGCTCTCGTTGTAATTCAATCCTGCTTGTTTTATAAGGAATATGGCTTGTTCCTAGCCCTTGCATAAAATTTCTAAAAAAATATAAGACACAGGTGGAAGTTCCAATGAATAACCCGTCCAAAGGGACCTTTTTAGGTCACCCTAAAGGGCTCTTTTTGCTCTTTAGTACTGAACTCTGGGAGAGATTCTCCTACTACGGCATGCGTGCCGTGCTCGTCCTCTATCTGACTGACATGACGGCCAACGGCGGCATGGGCTGGACCCAGGCCGACGCCCTCAAGCTGTACGGCATCTATACCGGTCTGGTCTACATCACTCCGATCATCGGGGGCTGGCTGGCCGATACCTTCCTCGGTCAACGCCGCGCCATCCTGATCGGTGCCATCTTCATGGCCGCGGGTCAGTTTACCCTGGCCCTGCCCCACGCCATGTTCCCGGACATGGTCAACACCGTCTTCTACGCGGGCCTTGGCTTGCTGATCCTGGGTAACGGTCTGTTCAAACCGAACATCTCCACCATGGTGGGCGACCTGTATCAGGAAGGTGATCACCGTCGTGACGGTGCCTTCACCATCTTCTACATGGGCATCAACCTGGGCTCCCTGCTGGCAGGGGTGATCTGTGGTGCCGCCGCCACCGCCTACGGCTGGCAAGCCGCCTTCGTCAGCGCCGGTATCGGCATGCTGCTCTCCCTGGTGGTACAAGCCACCATGGCCCAGCGTTTCCTCGGCGACATCGGCCGCGTGCCGGCCGCCCAGCGCGCCGCCATGCAGCGTTCCAAGGAGCAGAAAGCCCCGCTGACCAAGCAGGAAGTGGATCGCATCAAGGTCATCCTGGTGCTGGGTCTGTTCACCATCATCTTCTGGGCCGGTTTCGAGCAGGCCGGTGGTCTGATGAACCTGTACGCACAGGAATATACCGACCGCATGATCGGCAGCTTCGAAGTGCCGACCGCCTGGTTCCAGTCCCTGAACCCCTTCTTCATCATCACGCTCGCCCCGATCGTGGCCGCCATCTGGATCAAGCTCGGCAGCAAGGAACCAAACTCCCCGGTGAAATTCGCCATGGGTCTGCTGTTCCTGGCCGTCGGCTTCCTCTTCATGATCGGTGCCGTGCTGGAGCAAGGCGGCGATCAGGCGGTCAAGACCTCCATGTTCTGGCTGGTCGGTGCCTACCTGTTCCACACCCTGGGCGAGCTCTGCCTCTCCCCGATCGGCCTCTCCATGGTGACCAAGCTGGCTCCGCTGCGCCTGGCCTCCCTGATGATGGGTGCCTGGTTCGGCTTCGTCGCCCTGGCCAACTATGCGGCCGGTTTCATCGGCTCCTTCGTCGGTGAAGCAGGTCCGATCGCCATCTTCGGTGGCATCGCCCTGGCCGCCGTGATCAGTGCCCTGATCCTGCTGACCATGGCCAACCGCCTGGTCTACTGGATGCACGGTGCCGAAGGCCCCGCCAAAGAGGCCGACGAGCACGACAAGAAGCTGCAATCCGCCGCCGTCTAACCGGTCCGGACTGCACAGCAAACAGGGCGCCCATTGGGCGCCCTGTTTGTTTCGGCTCTAAAGCACGGCCTCAGTGATGACGAACCTGCATCTTCAGGGCACTGCCGTTGTCACTGCGAAACTGCAGTTCGAAGGGTTCGTGCCAGCTGCGTTTGTGCAACCCATAGCGGCTGCTGCGCATCAGCCCGAGTGGCAAGCCACCCGAGCGCATCAGCCAGTGGGGCGAAGTGAGGCCCGCATTGGCAAACACCAATCCGTCTTCCTGATCGAACAGCAATGCCGCCATGGAAAAGGAGTGGCGCAGACCCGACTCAAGCAATTGCAAATTGAGGTAGTCGAGCAACCTGTGGGGCTGGGTCAGCAGTTGGCTCTCCTGCTGCTGGTATTGGCGATAGGGGGCGTTCATCAAGGAGCGTACCAGGGCGCCGCAGAAGGCGGCATCCACCCCCAGGATGGGCAGCTCCATCACCAGTACCAGCAGCTTGTCGCCCAGCTTGAAGGTGTCGGGAATGAACAGATTGCCCATGCCGGCGAACGTCACCTGCCAGGGCCCCCACTCCTGCATGCCAGGTGGTGCCAGCCAGGCCAGCAGGCGGCTGGACGCCAGATCGTGAGCCCGGAAGAAGTCGATGTGCTCCATCAGCTCCAGTTGCTGACTCTGGTGGGCGTTGCTCGTCAGGCACTGATCTATGCTGCGCCGGATCTGGCCATAGTCATCCACCGGCTTGATGAAGAAGTCGCTCGCCCCCGCCCGCAACGCCCGCTCGATGGCGGCCATCTGATCCTGGCCCGAGATGACGATGACAGGCACCTCAGGATAGCGGGCGGTGAGGCAGGCGATCACCTCATGCCCATCCATGTTGGGCATGTTCAGGTCGCATAACACGATATCGGGGTGATAGAGTGCGGCTGCAGAGAGCCCTTCGATTCCATCTTCGGCCTGAAAGACACAGGCCCCATCATGCTCGAGATAAGTGACCAGAGAGTGGCGAAAAACCGCTTCATCTTCCACCACCAAGATCCGTAGTCCGGCTTTTGACATCTTGACAAAGCTCTTATTAGTCAAACGGTTATTTGAGCACTAAGCCTAGATCATGGGAGCGCCATCTCGCCACCCAATATTGCCGGACAGCCCCTTCAAATGGCCAGTCGGCCACCCAAGCATTTGAAATGGGCTGATTATTTTGTCAGCAATTTATGCCTCTTCCTTGCCGAGCGGGAGGGTCAGCACCCCAATTCCACACTGGATGAAGGGACGCCCCGGCATCATCAGGCTGTCATCCATGGGCACCGTGAATTGTATGCAACCCCGCCATGAGGGATAATGCCCCCCACTCCAGATCGTGAAGCAGACCATGACGCCAGCCGAATACAGCGCCCTCGCCCATCCCAGACTCTCCCATCCGGCACGCAGCCTCTATACCCTGCAGCTGCGCCGGCTGGTGCTGGAAAATCGGCTGCCCAGGCTCAACTATCCCGAACTCGGGCGCGCCCTGGCGGTGGTCGATCCGGGCAATCCCAGCGGGTTCTGCTATCAGGTCAATGCCCGCCAGCTCACCGAGTTGCTCGATGAGCTGATGGAAGCCGAATTGTTGCAGGTCGAGGCACAGGCGGACAGTGAGCACTACCATCAGTGCCCCTTCCAGCTGCCCCTGCTGAGCCAGCGGGTGCGCAGCCCGCTACCGGAGCGCCCCTTCCAGATGCATCTGCGGTGGCGGCCGGATGAAGAGCTGCCCGCCCTCGCCCGCCTGTGCGGGGTGATCGATGCCAGCTACAGCGAAGAGGATCTGGGGGAGTTCATCGCCTACTGGCTGGGCCGCCCCGAGGTGTTCGACTCCCAGCATCAGTGGATGCTCAAATTCATCCGGACCCTCAAGAGCCGGCGATACACAAGGCGCCAGCCGACCGAGGTGGCCGGTTACCAGCAGATCACCCCAGCCCCCGTCGATTCGGGGCCGAGCAAGCGGGCCCAGGAGATGATCGAGGCCGCCAAGCGGCTGGCCCAGACCCAGGAGCCGGACAATGATTGATCCCGGATGCCCGCAGCAGGCACTATTAACCCCTTGCCACCCCAGCCCCAGCAGAAGGAGTATTCCATGACAGATCCGCACGACCCGCTGCGCCAGGAGCTGGAGGAGATCGAGGCCAAGCGCCGGAGGATCGCCAAGGCCAAACAGGACCATCGTGTGCACGATCCCGAGCTGAGCCAGCACGTGGGCGGCCTGCTCGAGCGCATTCGTCGCCTGCAGGCCCAGACCGGTGGCGGCCAGTACGACTACGAGACCCTGCGCAAGGAGTACGACGCCAAGGCCAATGCCGAGGTGCGCGAACTGCAGAAGGCGGCGCGCCAGGAGCGGATCCAGAAGCTGATCGCCCAGGCCGACCTCAACCCGGACTGGATCTTCGAGAAGATGGATGCCGGAGACCCCGCGCTGCAATACCCCATGGAGACGGCCCGCTACTTCATCAGCGGCTTCGAGCATTGGGAGAAGAGCGGCGGTGGCTGCATGCTCATCTACGGCGACTACGGCACCGGCAAGTCCACCCTGGCGGGCGCCGTGGCCCATGAGCTGATCGAGCGCCACCAGAAATCTGTGATCTTCCAGCAGTGGGCCTCCATAGTGGACAGGCTCTTCTTCAACGTCATCCAGGATCAGGAGGAGCGCAATCAGTACCGCCGCGCCCTGGAAGAGGTGGATCTGCTGATCATCGACGAGGTCGCGGCCAACCGCGCCAAGATGGCGGAGAGCCAGTCCAGCTTCCTCGGCCACCTGTTGCGCCGCCGTCGCAACCTCTCGAAAAGCGTCATCATCATCACCAACCACAGTCCCCAGAGCCTGCATCAGGCCATAGGTGACTTCAGCTTCGAGGCGATCAAGGCGTTCAACCCTGTGGATATCCACCTGAGCGGCCCCAGTCGTCGCCCCAGCATAGGCCACTACAACGGTTGACCCTGTGCGAGCCCGGGCCAGTTGCCCGGGCTCGCCGCATTTCTCCCTCCTCTCAAATAAAAACAACTCTCATTTACAGCGCTGTGCCAACCCTTTAGGCTAACCCTTTCGCCACAGGGAGCAGCACATGCCAACCACACTTGTCTTCGGAGCCAGCCGCGGGCTGGGCCGCGCCTTCACCGATCAGGCCCTGCGCCAGGGTCACAGGGTCCTGGCCCTGGTTCGCCAACCTGAGATGGCCGCCGAGCTGCGCACCCTGGGGGTCGAGGTCATCGAAGGAGATGCGCTGGACCCGGCCGCCGTGCAGCAGGCCTGCGCGCAAGCGGGTCCAACTGCCCGGGTCATCTCCACCCTCGGCAGCTTCCGTCAGCCACAACCCGTGGATTATCAAGGCAATCGCAACGTCATCGACGCCATGGAGCAGACCGGGCTCATACACCTGCTGCTGGTGACGTCCCTCGGCTGCGGCGACAGCTGGCAGTATCTGCCCGAGCGGGCCAGGGCGGCGTTTGGTCATGAGGTGCGCTTGAAGAGCCTGGCGGAGAGCTGGCTGCAGACCAGCGCGCTCGGCTGGACCATCCTCAGGCCGGCCGGCTTGCAGGATGGGGAGGCAACCGGGCGTGCCGAGCTGAGCCAGGGTGAGGAGGTGCATGGACTGGTGCGCCGCGCCGACGTGGCCGCCCATGGCCTGCGCCTGCTGGCCGATGAGGCTGCGCTGGGGCAGATCTACGCCATCGGCGATCCCGAGCTCCATCGCGCCTGACCCATCCAAGACCCAATCCACCACATAAAAAAACGGTCAGCCCCTGGGCTGACCGTTTCACACTCTGTCGCCGCCGCGTTATCTCGCTTGGCTGGCGTCCGTGACACTCGCCACCTGGCTGGCAACCGGCAGCGACTGTTGACGCCAGCGCAGCAGCAGGCAGGCGAGGGCGCCATGAAGCAGTGCCAGCCCCCATAGCTGCCACCAGTAGTGGGAGACCTGAGCAAACTCGGCCCCCATCTGGTTGAGGCGCAGGAACCCCTCTATGGCCGGCGTGCTCGGCACCCACTGGGCCAGCCAGTTGAGAGGGGTCGGAATGAGCTCCAGCGGCCAGATGAAGCCCGCGAGGAAGACTAGCGGCAACGAGGAGATGAGCACTACCTGGGTCGGCAGGTCGCGACGGGTAAACAAGGCCCCCAGCACCACCCCAAGCCAGGTGGTGGCTAGCAGGAAGGGCAGGGTGAACAGCCACAAGGCGGCCGGCTCGGCGGTGCGGGCTATGCCGTAGTAGTCGAAGCAGAAGCCGAAGAAGTAGGTCACCGGCAGCACAAACAGCCCCCCTACCACCAGAGTGCGGGCCAGCAGCAACGCCAGCACGGGCACCTGCTGCCAATAGCCCTGCTCCCCTCGCCCGCTTCGCTGGTTCTGGGTCGCCCCCAAAATGCCGGTGCCCATCAGCAGCACCTGGTGCAGGATCAGCACGAAGACAGCCGGCACCACGTAGTTCACATAACCCATGGTGGGGTTGAACACAGGCACCACGTTGAGCCCGACCGCATTCCAGCCCATGGCGGCCTGGGGCAGCGCCTCGCCCTGGCTCAGCAGCCGGGCCACCTTAACCTGAGCGGCCAGGGTGCCACCCGCCTGGGCCAGCCCTTCGGCTATGGTGCCGTAGACCAGGAAGTAAGAAGCGTCCCCGGCGTAACCCAGGGTAACGCTCTTGCCCAGCATCAGATCCCGGTAGAAGTGACGGGGAATGTGCAGTATGCCGCTGGCCTTGCCGGTCAGCAGCCACTGACGGGCCTGTGTCAGGCTGTCGACCCGAGCCACCAGTTTCACCTGGGGCGTCGCGTCGGCCATGAACTCCAGCTGACGGGAGAGCTGGCTGCCATCATCGTTGACCACCACCACAGCCTCCTCGCGAGGCAACTGATGCAGATAGGGTTGCGGATAGAGGAAGGAGTAGAAGAAGACGCCGCCAAACAGGGTCAGCATGATGGCGCGGTCCGCCAGCAGGGTGCGCAACTCGAGGCGCACCAGATCCCAGAAACCCATCATGATTCAGGCTCCTTGGTGGCCAGTTGGCGGGCCGCATGGGCCTGAGGTTGATAGCGCCGCACAACCAGCAGCAGCGGCAGCAGGAACAGCAGCAGGGCGCCGAACTGGGGCAGGGCCGCCGTCAGCGGCTGGCCGTAGTTGGTCTGGCCTATCTGCAGCTCGACATAGTGGGAGATGGGCAAGAGGCTGCGCCAGAACTGGGCTACATCCCCCATGGCGCTGACCGGGAAGGTCACCCCCATGAAGGCGAAGCCCGGCGCCGTGTAGGCTCCCGCCAGGGAGAGCGCACGGGCCGGATCCCGGATGACGCCGTAGAAGAAGGCCCCCATGCTGACGCAGGCGGCCGAGGCCAACCCCAACCCCAGCGTCAACACCAGCCAGCTCCCCTGCATGGGATAACCCAGCCCCTTGAACAGCAGCAGACTCCACGCCAGCCCCCACCCCCACCCGATGAGCACATGGGGCAGCAAGGTGCGCCAGAGGCCGAACCAGACCCCTCTGGTGGTCCAGTCCAGACCGAGTCGATCGGTGCGGGCCAGGGCGTTGAGGCCATAGAGCACCACCAGGATCTGCCACACCGCGGGCAGCAGGGCGCTCAGCAGAAACTGGGCGTAGCTGGAATTGATGTTGTAGAGCGCCGTCACCTGGCTGGCGATGGGCACCGATTGCCCCAGCGCCCCGGGAAGCGCCTTGCCGTCGGCCATGGCCGCGAGCACGCCCACCTGGCCGTTGAGGGTGCCGACCACCTGGGCCAGGGCCGCGTTGACCAGCTTGGCGATCAGGATGAACTGGCCGTTGTTGAACACAGTCACCTGCGGCTGAGTGCCCTCACGGGCATCCCGCTCCAGGTGGTTGGGGATCACCACCAGGGCATAGATGTCTCCCCCGCGCAGCGCCCTGGCGCCCTCCTCTATGGTGTCAAACTGCTGCGCTATCTTAAGCCCGGCGGAGGCATCCAGCGAGAAGGCGAGCTGGCGGGAGAGCGAGCTCCTGTCCAGATCCACCAGACCCACCTTGAGATCCCGCGCCAGCCCCGCCGAGAAGATCCAGCACAAGAGCCCGATCAGCAGCAGCGGGATCCAGCTGGTCAGGGCCCGGCTGAAGGGGTCTTGCCACAGCAGCCGCCATTCGCGTCCCATCAGAGTTCGACCAGCACGCTCATGCCAACCCGCAACCCTTCAACCGGTTGCAAGGGGCGCGCCTCCACCTGGAAGCTCTTCATGTCAAACCCCTGACGGGTGTCTGTGGCTCGCCAGGTGGCGAAATCCCCCATCGCGGCCACATGGGCCACCTTGAAGCGCACCGTCTGATCGCCAAGGCCCGGGATGCGGGCATCAAACTCGGTGCCGACAGGGAAACGGGGCAGCAGATCCTCGCGGATATGGAACTGGGCCCAGGCATCCTTCATGTCGAGCAGAGTCACCACGGGGAAGCCCTGGGGCGCCAGCTCGCCGCTGCGCAGCAGCACCTGGGCGACCTCCCCCTCGTGCGGACTGGCGATGCGAGTGTCGGCAAGATAGGCCTCGACCTCGGCCACCCCGCCTGCCGCCATCTTGGCCTGCTCCCGCGCCGCGATCTTGGTCTCCTCCCGCGCCCCTTCGAGGGTCATCTGATATTGCTGCCAGGCCATGCCTTCGCTGTATTTGGCCGCCTGCCAGGCCGTCCAGGCCTCGTCACGCTTTTGCAGCGGCATGACGCCGTCCCTATGCAGGCTGGCGATACGCTCATAGGTCTTGCCACGGAGCAGGGCGGCCGCCTTGGCTTGCTGCCACTGATCCTTGGCTGCGGCTATCTGCTGGGCCCGCGCCCCCTTCTCGGCCTCCTGCGCCATGGCGCCAGCGGCCGCCTGACCGGCCTTGGCCTGGCTCAGCTTGGCCTCGATTTCGGGGCTCGCCAGGGTGAACGCCAGCTGACCCTTGGCCAGTTGATCTCCCTTCTTCACCAACACCTCGTCGATGCGCCCCGCCACCTTGGAGGAGACCGAATACTGCTGCGCCTCTATCTGCCCTTGCAGGCGCACCGGCTCCGGCTGATAGGCCAGCCAGAAACGCCAGCCCAACCAGATGACCAGCAGCACCAGGGCAAGTGGCAGCAACCAAGGCTTGCCCTGGCTCATCTTCTTCTTGATGGGGGGATGACTCATGAATTCACCTCTGTCGCCTGAGCATGCTGATATTGATTGAAACTGTTCATCTGACCGGAGAGCGCCAGCAGGCGGGCCAGGGAGATCACATATTGATAGGCTGCCGCGGCGCGCTGGGTCTTGACCCCGGCCAGCTGGCTCTGGGCATCCACCACATCCAGGGAGGTGGAGAGCCCCTGACCAAACGCCTTGTCCCGCAGCCGCACGTTCTCCTCGGCCAGGGCCTGGGTCGAGGAGAGGGCGTGATACTCCTCCAGCCCCTGCGCCGCCTCGCGCCAGGTCTTCTCGACCAGCAACTCCAAATCCTGGCGGGTCTTGGCCTGCAGCAGATTGACCTGCAGCTCGGCACTCTTGGCCGCCTGCACAGTCTCGGAGCGGCCATCACGGCTCACCAGCGGCATGCTGACCCCGACCCCGACCAGCCAGTCCGGGGTGGTCTTGGAGACGATGGAGTCATCTTCATAGAGGTTGTAGTTGCCGAACAGGAAGAGCTCGGGGGCGTATTTGCCCTTCTCCAGCTTGATCATGCCCTGGGCCTGCTCCTTCTTGGCCGCCAGCAGCTTGAGGCCAGGGTGCACCGCCAGGGTCTCCTCCACGAAGGGCGTAAGCTGTGGCATCCCCTCGTTGATGAAGAGCCGGGTATTGGGCTCCGCCTGCTTGAGCTTGAGCATGTGGCCGAGCGCCAGCTGGGCTATCTCCAGGCTGCGCCGCGCCTTCTGGGTATCGATGCGAGCCCTGTCATAGGCCGACTGGGCGGAGAGTCGCTCGACCCGGGCTATCTGGCCCTGGGCTTCGAGCTTTTTGGCATGATCCAGGTGGTGGGCCAACCCCTGCTCTATTTCCTGCTTGGTCTGCACTACCTGGGCCGCCAGCACCACGCCGAAGTAAGTCTGGGAGAGGCTCTCGAAGGTGGACTGCTGCTTGAGCACCAGCAACTGCTGCGCCTCGCTCACCTGCGCCTGGCGGATGTCCTGAGCCGCATCTATGCGTCCACCGGTGAACAGGGGCCACAGCATCTTGACCGAACTGGTGACCACGTTCTGCTTGGTGAGGGGGGTGACGAAGTCGCTGGGACTGAGGTTGAGCGCCTGCATGACGGGGCCCAGCACCTTGCCAAATTCCGGATGATTGGCAATGGGGTTCAGATCCAGCATGTCCAGCTCCATCGGCTGATCGAGGTGGGTATAGCTGGCCCCCACATCCACCTTGGGCAGGTACATGCCCTTGGCCGCCTCGCGCAGCTGCTCTGCCCGCGCCACCCCGGCCTGCTCCGCCGCCAGCCCGTCATCTTGCTGGATGACCCGGCTCCAGGCCTCGGTGAAGCTGACGGTCTGCGCCTGCGCCGAGCCCAGCATGGCTCCCAGCAGGCCCGGGCAGAGCAATTTGATGAACCTTGACGTCATACATCCCCAATTTATGTTTGTAATAAAATTGTGTGGAGCCTTTGCTCGATTCAGGCTCGCTATCATAGCGTAAACAGGCGCCGGAAAGAGACTGGCAAATCACCGAGTCCCTCACTCATTTGACCCTGACCATGGTCCCAGACAATATGTCTGATTTTCAAGCACTCCTGAATTTGCAAGCCTTGGCGCGACGTTTTTTTCAGAAAAAAATGGCTGACGCTCAAATACTAACCTTTTCTCCTGACTAAAAAATGCGTAATATACGCCGCCCTAAGCCGATGGTAACCGTGGAATGCAGATAGGTCCCCACACGCTTGAAACTCCCTTGATCGTGGCCCCCATGGCCGGTGTAACAGACCGACCATTTCGTGAACTTTGTTTACGTTTGGGAGCAGGCATGGCCGTTTCCGAGATGCTGCTGGCCAACCCGGATGTCTGGGATACCCAGAAAACCAGGATGAGAATGGGCCACTCTGCCGAAACCGGACTGCGATCGGTCCAGATTGCCGGAGCCGACCCCGAGATGATGGCGTTTGCTGCCCGCTACAACGTGGAGCAGGGCGCTCAGATCGTCGACATCAACATGGGATGTCCGGCAAAAAAAGTGAATAAAAAGTTGGCAGGCTCCGCCCTGCTGCGCCAACCCGATCTGGTCAGATCCATCTGCCAGGCCGTGGTGAATGCAGTAGAGGTACCTGTCACCTTGAAGATCCGCACAGGATGGGATCCGGATAACCGCAATGGCGAGGAGATCGCCCGAATCGCCGAAGATTGCGGTATCGCGGCCCTTGCCGTGCATGGTCGTACCCGCTCCTGCCTCTACAAGGGCGAAGCGGAGTACGACACTATCAGGGCGATTAAGCAGGCCGTATCGATTCCTGTTGTCGCCAATGGTGACATAGACAGCCCGGAGAAGGCCCGGTATGTCCTCGACTATACCGGCGTCGACGCCGTGATGATCGGCCGTGCTGCGCAAGGACGACCCTGGATTTTCCGGGAAATCCGTCATTTTCTTGAGACGGGCACCAAGCTGCCGCCTCCCGACAGGGAAGAGGTTCGCACCCTGATGAACGAGCATGTTACCAATCTGCATCAGTTTTACGGTGCATATCTGGGAGCGCGCATTGCCCGTAAACACGTGGGCTGGTATCTGGATGAAGAAGAGACGGGCCGAGAATTCCGTAAGCACTTCAATGCCCTGGATTGTGCAGACGCACAGTTGAACGCGCTTGAAATGTATTTCGATGGATTAGGTTAACGCATAACTAAAGAGCCGACCGAATATGTTCGAACAAACCCTGACTTCTGATGCATTGGTAACAACTACTCACAATCACGCTGCCGAGCCGACCCAGCGCCCCCTGCGTGACTCTGTGCAACAGGCCCTGCGTAACTACCTGGCCCAGTTGAACGGTCAGGAAGTGATTGATCTGTACGATATGGTTCTCTCCGAAGTCGAAGCCCCCATGCTGGACGTGATCATGCAGTACACCCGTGGTAACCAGACTCGCGCCGCCGTGATGATGGGCATCAACCGTGGCACCCTGCGCAAGAAACTCAAGCGCTACGGCATGAACTGATTTCAGTCATCCTGCTGCAGTGCAGATAAAGGCGTATCCCAGCGATGGGATACGCCTTTTTCTATAGCCGGCTTTTGCAATGCCTGCAATGGCCGAACATCACTCCGTCGCCAGCTTGAGGCCAAGGCCGACAAACAGGCCTCCCATCAAGCGGTTGAGCCAGCGCCCCAACCGGGCAGGCAGCCGCACCCTGTGGCTCGCATAGGCGGTCGAGAAGGCCAGCAGGTGGCACCAGATCATGCCGTTGAGGTTGAAGATGCAGCCCAGCACGATGAAGGCCAGCGCCTTCTGTGGCGCCACCGGATCGATGAATTGCGGTACGAAGGCGAGGAAGAAGAGCGCAACCTTGGGATTGAGTACATTGGTCAGCAAGCCTTGCCGAAAGATCCGCCCGTAGGAGAGCGCTGGCAGCATCACCGGGGGCTCGGTCGTCGCAGTGGTCGTGGCGCCTTGCCTGAGCAGGGAAATCCCCAGATAGACCAGATAGAGTGCCCCCATCAACTTGATGACGGTAAACAGCTCGGCCGAGGTACTCAGCAGAGCCGACAGCCCCAGCGCCGCAGCCAGCACATGCACCATGGTGCCCGCTCCTATGCCCAGTGCGGCCACCGAACCCGCTCGCCAGCCTTGCGAGCCACTGCGCAGCATGATGAGCAGAGAGTCCGGCCCTGGCATCATGTTCAGCAACAGCCCGGATACGACAAACAACGCCAGATCGTGGATCCCCAACATACACAGCTCCCTTGCAGATGAAACTCACAGTCTATGGATCCAGCCCGCCTTGTCACTCCCCATTACGGCAATAGTGGGCATAAGCAGGAGGCATAGCCAGGGGCTATCAGGGTTGGTGGGCGAGAGAGTAGAAGGGTCGAAAGGTAATCAAGTGGCTAAACAACGGGCCATTTATTGAGGCAGATGGCCTGAACGTCTCTGATCCATAAGAAAATCAGTGCTGAAGCTCTGAATATCAGGCAATAAAAAAACCCCGCTCGATGAGCGGGGTTTCTTCTAATTGGGTGCCTGGCAGTGTCCTACTCTCGCATGGCGAATGCCACACTACCATCGGCGCTACCGCGTTTCACTTCTGAGTTCGGCATGGGATCAGGTGGTTCCACGGCGCTATGGCCGCCAGGCAAATTCTTAATCTAGAAAGCTGACGTGAGTAATGATGTCGCTCGTGGCTTCATCACTATCACTGAATTAGTTAGTAGTTCATACACTTGCTACAAGGCCCAGAACACTTCTTGGGTGTTGTATGGTTAAGCCTCACGGGTAATTAGTATGGGTTAGCTCAACACGTCGCCGCGCTTACACACCCCACCTATCAACGTTGTGGTCTCCAACGGCCCTTTAGGACCCTCAAGGGGTCAGGGATGACTCATCTCAGGGCTCGCTTCCCGCTTAGATGCTTTCAGCGGTTATCGATTCCGAACTTAGCTACCGGGCAGTGCCACTGGCGTGACAACCCGAACACCAGAGGTTCGTTCACTCCGGTCCTCTCGTACTAGGAGCAACTCCCTTCAATCATCCAACGCCCACGGCAGATAGGGACCGAACTGTCTCACGACGTTCTGAACCCAGCTCGCGTACCACTTTAAATGGCGAACAGCCATACCCTTGGGACCGACTTCAGCCCCAGGATGTGATGAGCCGACATCGAGGTGCCAAACACCGCCGTCGATATGAACTCTTGGGCGGTATCAGCCTGTTATCCCCGGAGTACCTTTTATCCGTTGAGCGATGGCCCTTCCATTCAGAACCACCGGATCACTATGACCTACTTTCGTACCTGCTCGACCTGTCCGTCTCGCAGTTAAGCTGGCTTATGCCATTGCACTAACCTCCTGATGTCCGACCAGGATTAGCCAACCTTCGTGCTCCTCCGTTACTCTTTGGGAGGAGACCGCCCCAGTCAAACTACCCACCAGGCACTGTCCGCGAGCCCGATTCAGGGCCCTGCGTTAGAACATCAAACATACAAGGGTGGTATTTCAAGGACGGCTCCAGCGCAACTGGCGTCACGCCTTCAAAGCCTCCCACCTATCCTACACATGTAGGTTCAATGTTCAGTGCCAAGCTGTAGTAAAGGTTCACGGGGTCTTTCCGTCTAGCCGCGGGTACACCGCATCTTCACGGCGAATTCGATTTCACTGAGTCTCGGGTGGAGACAGCATGGCCATGGTTACACCATTCGTGCAGGTCGGAACTTACCCGACAAGGAATTTCGCTACCTTAGGACCGTTATAGTTACGGCCGCCGTTTACCGGGGCTTCGATCAAGAGCTTCGCTTGCGCTAACCCCATCAATTAACCTTCCGGCACCGGGCAGGTGTCACACCCTATACGTCCACTTTCGTGTTTGCAGAGTGCTGTGTTTTTGATAAACAGTCCCAGCCATCTGGTCACTGCGACTCCCAACTGCTCCATCCGCAAGGGACTTCACTGTCAAGAGCGAACCTTCTCCCGAAGTTACGGTTCTATTTTGCCTAGTTCCTTCACCCGAGTTCTCTCAAGCGCCTTGGTATTCTCTACCCGACCACCTGTGTCGGTTTGGGGTACGATGACTTGTAATCTGAAGCTTAGAGGCTTTTCCTGGAAGCAGGGCATCAATGGCTTCACCACCGTAGTGGCTTCGTCTCGTGTCTCAGTGTTGTGTCTCCGGATTTGCCTAGAAACACCACCTACGCACTTTCACCAGGACAACCGTCGCCTGGCCCACCTAGCCTTCTCCGTCCCCCCATCGCAATTACAAGTCGTGCAGGAATATTAACCTGCTTCCCATCGATTACGCCTTTCGGCCTCACCTTAGGGGTCGACTCACCCTGCCCCGATTAACGTTGGACAGGAACCCTTGGTCTTCCGGCGAGGAGGCTTTTCACCCCCTTTATCGTTACTTACGTCAGCATTCGCACTTCTGATATCTCCAGCATGCCTCTCGACACACCTTCGCAGACTTACAGAACGCTCCCCTACCACTCACA